>NZ_JAFEMB010000001.1 GCF_016892705.1 Microvirga pudoricolor | reverse complement strand
GCTCCTGAACGACGGGCCGGACCGCCTGCCGGTCTGGTCCCCCGGCGCCAAGCACGATTGCGCCGTCACGCACGAGGCCCGCGAGGAGCGGGACGAGAAAGGCCGACAGGAGCACAACCGCCTGCTCTACGTGGCCATGACCCGGGCCAAGGACCGGCTCGTGATCGCGCCCTATTGGATGGGCTCCAAGGAAGCACCGGAGAACGCCTGGTGCGAGATGATCCGGCGCGGCCTGGTGGCGAAGGTGGGCGGCCTCGTGCGCGATGTGGCGCCCTACGGCGAGATCGACGTCTGGCGCGACGGCAAGACCCGCGCCCGGCCGGCCGAACCGCCGGCGGCGCCATCGGAACCCGTCACGGTGCCCGAGTGGCTCACGCGGCCCGTGCCCCAGGAGCCCGAACCGCTTCCGCCCATCCGGCCCTCCGGCGCCCTTGGCGCCGCCGACCGGATCACCCGGCCCGGCGACGGTCCCTACGCGCCCGAGGCGCGCCTGCGCGGAACCCTCGTCCACGCCCTTCTGGAGCGCCTCCCCGCTTGGCCCGAGGCGCAATGGGTGGACCTGTCGCGGGCCTATGTGAAGGCTCGCGCCCCGCGCCTGCCCGCGGGAGTCGCCGAAGCCGTGGTGGCCAACGCCCTCAACGTGCTGGCCCACGAGGCCCTGAATCCACTCTTCGGCCCAGCCTCCCGGGCGGAAGCCCCCATCGCGGGCCAGGTGATGACCGCCTCCGGTCCCCTGATGGTCTCGGGCCAGATCGACCGGCTCGCGGTGCTGGACCGGGAGGTTCTGGTGGCGGATTTCAAGACCACCGCGCGTCCGCCTCGCCCCGGCGAGCCACCTCCGGCCGCCTATGTGGCCCAGCTCGCCCTCTACCGGCTCCTGCTGCAGGACATCTATCCGGACAAGACCGTTCGGACCTTCCTGGTCTGGACCTCCGGACCGGTGATCCAGGAGTTGCGGGCGCCGGACTTGGACCGCGCGCTCACCCGGATCGCAGCCGCGTGAGGACGCCGGCTCCGCGAGATCGATGGGCCTGTGAGAAACCTGGCCTTCCTTGATTCCAGGGGACCCGGTTCTTACGTTATGGCCATGACCGGCGGCTCCGATCGTTGAGTCGCGTCAAACGACAAAGGTGACGTATGGCGACCGTAAAGGTGACCGATTCGAGCTTCGCCCAGGATGTGCTGAACTCCGCCGAGCCCGTGGTGGTCGATTTCTGGGCCGAGTGGTGCGGTCCCTGCCGCATGATCGGCCCGGCCCTCGAGGAAATCTCGGACGAGATGGCCGGCAAGGTGAAGATCGCGAAGCTGAATGTGGATGAGAACCCTCAGATCTCGTCCCAGCTCGGCATTCGGTCGATTCCGGCCCTGATGATGTTCAAGGACGGCAAGGTCGTGGCCCAGAAGGTGGGCGCTGCCCCGAAGGGCGACCTGACCAAGTGGATTCAGGCTTCGGCCTGACCCTCTGCGACTGCATTTCGACGAAGGGGCCGGAAGGCCCCTTTTTCGTTGCGGGCTCTTCGATGCAGATTACTGCGGCAGGGTCCCGTTCGCGGCCAGCACCTCACCGGCGAGGTAGAGCGAGCCGCAGATCAGGACGCGGGGCGGGTGCGGCCAGACGTAGTCGTGCAGGGACGCGAGCGCCGATGCCACGCTGGGCTGCACCCTGGTAGTCAGGCCCACGCTCGCCGCGATGGCGGCCACCTCCTCCGCCGGGCGCGCCGCGATCTGGCCCGCGATGGGCACCGCGATGACCTCGCGGGCCAGGCCCGAGAAGTTCTTGAAGAAGGCTTCCGAATCCTTGGTGCCCAGCATGCCGGCGATGATGACGAGGGGTGCGTCGCTGCGCTCGCCGCGCTCGGCCATGGCGGCCGCGAGCACGCGTCCGCCGTCGGGGTTGTGGCCGCCGTCGAGCCACAGCTCGCAATCCTTGGGGGCGATCTCGGACAGGCGTCCCTTCACGATGCGCTGCAGGCGGCCCGGCCATTCGGCGGTGCGCAGGCCGTTCTCGAAAGCCGCCGCCTCGAATCCCTTGAAGCCCGCGGCCCTGAGCGCCGCCACGGCCGTGCCGGCGTTGATGAACTGGTGCCGGCCGACGAGCCGGGGCAGCGGCAGGTCGAGGAGCCCGTCCTCGTCCTGGTAGACCAGCCGGCCGCCTTCCTCGTGCACGGAGAAATCCTGCGCGCCCACGAGCACCGGAGAGGCGCCCACGCGCTCGGCCTCGGCGCGCAGCACCTCGTCGGCGGCCCGGTAATCCTGCGGCGCGATGACGGCCGGGCAGCCGCGCTTGAAGATGCCGGCCTTCTCGCGGGCGATGCCCTCCAGGGTCGTGCCGAGATACTCCGCGTGGTCGAGCCCGATGGACGCGATGACGGAGGCGGCCGGGTGGTCGATGACGTTGGTGGCGTCGAACCGTCCGCCGAGGCCCACTTCCAGGAGCAGCACGTCGGCAGGCTCCTCGGCGAAGATCAGCAGCGCGGCCGCCGTGGTGATCTCGAACACCGTGATGGGCGCGCCCGCGTTGACGGCCTCGCAGCGCCGGAACGCTTCGACGAGCCTGTCTTCCGTAACGTAATGGCCGCCGCCGATGCGTCCGAGGCGGATGCGCTCGTGAAAGCGCACCAGGTGAGGCGATGTGTAGACGTGTACCGCCAGCCCCGCGCTCTCCAGGATGGCGCGCATGAACGCGATGGTGGAGCCCTTGCCGTTGGTTCCCGCCACGTGCATCACCGGCGGCAGCCGGCGCTCCGGGTGGCCGAGCTGGCCGAGCAGCCGCTGGATGCGGCCCAGGGACAGGTCGATGGTCTTGGGATGCAGGGCGAGAAAGCGCGCGATCAGCGCATCTGAGGAATCCATCGCCCTGCCCCCGACCGTCTCGTTACGCCGCTCGTTACGCTGCTAGCTCTTCGGCCACGGGCGCCTTGGTGAAGAGGCGCGACAGGCGCGCAATCGTGGATTTCAGGTCGTGACGATGCACCACCATGTCCACCATGCCGTGGTCCTTCAGGTATTCCGAGCGCTGGAACCCGTCGGGCAGCTTCTCGCGGATCGTCTGCTCGATGACGCGAGCGCCCGCGAACCCGATGAGGGCGCCGGGCTCGGCCAGATGCACGTCGCCCAACATGGCGTAGGACGCCGTCACGCCACCCGTTGTCGGGTTGGTGAGCACCACGAGATAGGGCAGCTTGGCGTCGCGCAGGCGGCGGATCGCCACGGTGGTGCGGGGCATCTGCATGAGCGACAGGATGCCCTCCTGCATGCGCGCGCCCCCAGAGCCGGCGAACAGCACGTAGGGCGTGCGGTTCTCCAGGGCCGTCTCGGCACCCTTGATGAAGGCCTCGCCCGCCGCCATGCCGAGCGAGCCGCCCATGAAGCCGAAATCCTGCACCGCCACGGTCATCGGCACGCCCTCGACCGCGCCGGATCCCACCTTGAAGGCATCCACCTGGCCGGTCTTGGCGCGGTATTCCTTGAGGCGGTCCACGTAGCGCTTCTGGTCGCGGAACTTCAGGGGGTCGGCCGTGACCTCCGGCAGGGCGATGTCGGTCCACTGGCCGTCATCGAACATGAGCGCGAGGCGCTGGGTGGCCGAGAGGCGCATGTGGTGGTTGGAGCCCGGGATCACCCACTGGTTCGCCTCCACGTCCTTATGGAACACGACCTGTCCGGTATCCGGGCACTTGATCCAGAGATTGTCCGGCGTCTCCCGCTTGAACAGCGTCTTGATCTTGGGCCGAACGACTTCGGAGATCCAGTTCATGGTCTTTTCCTTCCTTTCAGGGTCGGCGCCATGTGGCACTTCCCTGAGCCTCATCCTGAGGGCCCGCGCAGCGGGCGTCTCGAAGGACGAGGCGTTTCCAGTGCTCTCTGGAACCTCCTTCGAGACGGCGCTTTGCGCCTCCTCAGGATGAGGGCAGAGAGGATCGGCTTCCCGGCGATGAAACCTGGTTGCCTGCGATCACACCTAAGCGGCCGCCTTCTTCGAGACCGAGCGCACGCCGGCGGCCAGATCCTTCACCAATGTGGTGACGGCCTCGACCGTGCGCGAGGTGGCGCGGTCGTTCTCATCAAGGGTGCCCTTGAGGGCGTCGATCAGAGCGGACCCCACCACGACCCCGTCCGCGCCTTGCGCGACCGATGCCGCATGAGCGCCGCTCTTGACGCCGAAACCCACCACCACGGGGAGCGGCGTGTGGCGCTTGATGCGCTCCACCGCCGTCGAGACCTTGCCGAAATCGGGCGTCGCCATGCCGGTGATGCCCGTGATCGACACGTAATAGACGAAGCCCGCCGTGTTTTCGAGAACCGCCGGCAGCCGCTTGTCGTCCGTGGTCGGGGTGGCGAGCCGAATGAAGGCGAGCCCGGCCTGCAGCGCCGGCAGGCACAATTCGTCGTCCTCCTCGGGCGGCAGGTCCACCACGATGAGGCCGTCCACGCCCGCCGCCTTGGCGTCCACCAGGAACCGCTCGACGCCGTAGATGAAGATCGGGTTGAAATAGCCCATGAGGATCACGGGCGTGCTCGCGTCCTCGTCCCGGAATCGGCGGATGAGGGCAAGCGTGCCCGCGAGGTCCTGGCCTTGCTTGAGCGCCCGCAGGCCCGCGGCCTGGATCGCCGGGCCGTCGGCCATGGGATCCGTGAAGGGGAGCCCGAATTCCACGATATCGGCCCCGGCCCCAGGCAGGCTCTTCAGGACGTCGAGGGAGGTCTCGGGATCGGGGTCGCCCGCCATGACATAGGTCACGAGGGCGGCGCGCCCTTCCTGGCGGCATTTCTGAAAACGGGCTTCGATGCGGTTCGTGTCGATGCGGTTCGTCATGGGCGCGGTCTTTAGCATAGGCCGTTTGATTGATAAAAGTTTTATCGCCCTACCCCGTGAAACCCCGTGCCGCATCCGGTCCGCACGGGGCAACGGGCCGCCAGCCGAAGGTCCGCCCTCGCATGTCCAAGCGAAATGCCCCGTTGACGAAGTTGACGGCTCCCTACCTGAGACGGGTGTGGCTCGACCCGGACAGGGTGCCCGACGGGGCCGCCTATCCGTTCTGCCTGCCGATCTTCGGGCAGGCCGGGTTTTCGCTCGCGTTCGACCGCGCCGTCACGATCATCGTCGGGGAGAACGGGGTCGGGAAGTCGACCATCCTCGAAGGCATCGCCGCTCTTGCGGGCTTCGACGAGGCGGGAGGCGGCAACGGATACCGGCCGGTCGATCATTCCGGCGCCGTGGAGGCGATGGGCGGGAGCCTGGCCCAGGCCCTGAAGGCCGGATGGCTGCCGAAGGTCACCCGCGGCTGGTTCTTTCGGGCCGAAAGCTTCTTCTCGGTGTCGCGCTATCTCGACACAGCGGCCTTGGACGCGGGCGAGAGGCCGCCGGATTTTCTGTCCCACTCCCATGGGGAGGGTTTCCTGCGCTTCTTCGAGGAGCGCTGCCAGCGCCAGGGCCTCTACATCTTCGACGAGCCGGAATCCGCCCTCTCGCCCTCGCGCCAGATCGAGTTCCTCAAGCTGCTGCGGCGGATGGACCGCTCAGGCGTGTGCCAGATCATCATGGCCACCCATTCGCCGCTCCTGATGGCCCTTCCTGGCGCCCGGCTGCTCGGCCTGACCCCCCACGGCCTCGGGCCCGTGACCCTCGAGGAGACCCGGCACTTCCGGCTCATGCGCGAGTTCTTCCAGGATCCGGGCCTGTTCGTCGAGATGATGATGGAGGACTGAGCGCGCGAAACGCGCCCGATCAGAGCCGCGTTCCCAGGATCTCGGCGATCTGCGGGATGTCCTTGTCGCCGCGCCCGCTGATATTGACCACCATCAGGTGGTCCTTGGGCTTGGCCGGCGCGAGTTCGGCCACCTTGGCGAGCGCATGGGCAGGCTCCAGGGCGGGCAGGATGCCCTCCAGGCGCGAGCAGAGCTGGAAGGCGTCGAGCGCCTCCTGGTCGGTGGCCGAAATGTAGGTCACCCGGCCCATCTCGTGCAGCCAGGAATGCTCGGGGCCGATGCCGGGATAGTCCAGGCCCGCCGAGATCGAATGCGCGTCCTCGATCTGGCCGTCATGGTTCATGAGCAGGTAGGTGCGGTTGCCGTGCAGCACGCCCGGACGCCCGCCCGTGAGGGAGGCCGCATGGAGCTTGTCGAGCCCGTGGCCCGCCGCCTCGACCCCGTAGATCTCCACATTCCGGTCGTCCAGGAAGGGGTGGAACAGTCCCATGGCGTTGGAGCCGCCGCCGATGCAGGCGACGAGCGAATCCGGCAGGCGGCCTTCCGCCTGCATCATCTGCTCACGGGTCTCCTCGCCGATGACGCATTGGAAGTCGCGCACCATGGCCGGATAGGGGTGCGGCCCCGCCACCGTGCCGATGCAGTAGAAGGTGTCGGCCACGTTGGTGACCCAGTCGCGCAGGGCCTCGTTCATGGCGTCCTTGAGGGTGCGGGTGCCCGATTCCACCGCGACGACCTTGGCGCCCAGCATGTTCATGCGGAACACGTTCGGCTTCTGCCGTTCCACGTCCACGGCGCCCATGTAGACGATGCATTCCAGGCCGTAGCGCGCGCAGAGGGTGGCGGTCGCGACCCCGTGCTGCCCCGCGCCGGTCTCGGCGATGATGCGCTTCTTGCCCATGCGGCGGGCGAGCAGGATCTGGCCCAGCACGTTGTTCACCTTGTGGGCGCCCGTGTGGTTCAGCTCCTCGCGCTTGAAGTAGATTTTCGCCCCCCCGAAATGCTCGGTCATCCGCTCGGCGAAATAGAGCGGGCTCGGGCGGCCGATGTAATGGGTCATCATGGACCGCATCTCGGCATGGAAGGCCGGGTCGGCCTTGGCGTCGTTATAGGCCTTCTCCAGCTCGAGGATCAGCGGCATCAGGGTCTCGGCCACGAAGCGTCCGCCGAAGGTGCCGAAATGGCCGCGCTCGTCCGGGCCGGTGCGGAAGGAGTTGGGGTGTGCCTGCGCTGTCACGACGGGATGCCTTGCTGTTGGGCCACGGGAGCCGGGGGAGCCGCCGCGAAGGCTGCCCGCGCGGCCTTCACGAAAGCCTCGATCCTGTCCGGGTCCTTGAGGCCCGGCCCGATTTCGACGCCGGACGAGACGTCGACGGCCTGCGGGCGGGTGAGCGCGATGGCCTCGGCGACGTTGCCGGGATGGAGTCCTCCTGACAGCATGAAGGGGCCGCCAGGGTCAAGTGCGTCTCCGGGCCGGAGTCCGGCCAGCAGGCGCCAGTCGAAGGGCAGCCCGTTGCCGCCCGGCAGGGCATCGGGCGACTTCGGGGGCTTGGCATCGAGGAGAACGTGGTCGGCCACGGCCCGGTAGAGCGTCACGGCCTCCAGGTCGGCGGTCTCGCCCACCCCCACGGCCTTCATGACGGGACGCCCGAACCGTGCCCGGATCGCCGTCACCCGCTCCGGCGTCTCGTGCCCATGGAGCTGGAGCAGGTCGGGATCGAGGGCCTCGAGAGCCTCCGCGATGGCCGCATCGTCCGCGTCCACCAGGAGCAGGACCCGCCGGGCCCGGCCCCTGGCCTGTGCCGACAGGACGCGGCCGGAATCCAGGCTCACGTGGCGCGGACTCCGGGGAAAGCGCACGAAACCGACCCAATCCGCCCCGGCTCCCAGGGCGGCGTCGAGGGTTTCAGGGGTCGAGAGCCCGCAGATCTTGATGATGTGATCCATGGGAGGCTTTTACGCCGATCACCGCTGGCTGCGCCAGACCAGCATCGCCGCAGCCAGGTCCTCCAGGGCTGTTCCCACGGACTTGAACAGCGTAATGGCGCCGGGGCTGCGGCGGACCGGGGCGCGGCAGAGGCTGAACAGGTCGCCCCTGACATGGCTCTCGGCGATGGCGCCGCTCTTCAGGGCCAGGGCGACGTCGCCGCCCTCGTGCCGGGCGGCCGGGGTGTCCACGTAAACCTCCGCCCGCCGCAGGGCCTCGTCGTCGGCCTCGCGCATGGAGAGGTTGAAGGCGCCCACGAGATCGAGATGGGTTCCCTCCTTGAGCCAGTCCCCCCGCACGAGCGGCTCCTTGGACAGGGTCGCGCAGGACACGAGGTCGGCCTCGCGCACGGCCGCTTCCAGATCCGCCACGGCCCGCACCGGCAGGCCCTCCCGGCGCAGCTCCTCGGCCAGGGTCTCGGCCTTGGCGACGTTGCGGTTCCATAGGGCCACGTCCCGGATCGGGCGTTGGCTCGCATGGGCGCGGATCAGGAACGGCGCGAGGGCTCCGGACCCGACCATCACCATCCGGGAGGCGTCCGGCCGCGCCAGGTGGCGGGCGGCCAGGGCCGATGCCGCGGCGGTGCGCCACACGGTGAGGCGGGTGCCGTCGAGCCCCGCGAGGGGCTGGCCGGTCTCGCCGTCCATGAGCAGGTAGGTGCCCAGCACGCTCGGCAGGCCCTTGGTCCCGTTCTCGGGAAAGACCGTCACGATCTTCACGCCCAGGTACCCGGCCCGGGCGCCGGGACCGGTCCAGGCCGGCATCAGCAGGAGCGTGCCGGGCCCTCCCGCCCGTTCGACCTCGTGATGATGCCGGACAGGCGTCTCCATGTCGCCCGCGAAGGCCTCGGCGAGGGCGTCGATCAGGGCCGGGAAGGTGAGAACCCGATCGATCTCGGCGGACGTGATGACGTGCATGGCGGCTTTCTGGAACAGGGGTCGCTAGAAGGACGACTGGGACGAGGACAGGGCGGGAAGATTGCCGGAGCCCCGAGACGCCGTGGCGGGCCCGTCAGCTGGCCCCTTGGCCGGCACCTGCGCGCGCAGGCGCTCGGTCTCGTGGCGTAGATGGTTGGCCTCGCGCCGGAACTGGCGGCGGGCGCGGCGATGCTTGCCCTGGGCGAGCCAGGCGGCCACGCCGCCGATCACGACGCCCAGCATGACGGCCGCGAAGATCACCGCGAAGAGAGGGAGCTGGAAGGCGATTTCGGGAACGTCGCCCGAGAACGGATCGAGCGACAGGGTGACGGGGTCGCGATTCGCCACCGCCAGCAGCACGACCACGATGGCGATGGGCAGCAGAATCAACGCCTTGAGAAAGCGGATCATGCGAGATCCCTCCGGGGGTTTGACATGGAAGCCCAGGGACAAGCCCCGAGGGCCGCTTTGGGTTGCGTCGGCCGGAGCGGGATCCGGCCCGTCCGCGCCCGGCGCAGGGACGTCCTCAGTGCTGGGACGCCGTCAGCGAAGGGATGCCTTTATCGAAGAGACGCCTTGGCGCCCGCGTTCAGCCGCAGGCGCATCTCCTTGCCGGTCTTGAAAACCGGCACGACCTTCTCCTCGACCGACACGGCCTCCCCCGTGCGGGGGTTGCGGCCGGTGCGGGCGTCGCGCTTCTTCACCGCGAAGGCTCCGAAGCCCCGCAATTCGACCCGGTCGCCGCGCGCGAGCGCGTCCGCGATGGTGTCGAGGATCGCGTTCACGATGTTCTCGACGTCGCGTTGGTACAAGTGCGGATTTTGCTCAGCGATCTTGAGCACGAGTTCAGATTTGATCATGAGGCGGCTAGATCTTTGATGAAGCTTTATTTTTCAGTAGGTTGCCAGAGGGCCAGGAGACCGTCAAGCCGAGCTTTGTCGGCGGCCGCGGAAGCCTGACGCAACGTCGCTCCAAGCCCTCCCAGACCGAAGAGATCGGCTCCCGAGGCCGCCATGGCGAAGAGGGAAAAGTCCCGGTCGCCCCGCGGCTCCCAGGTGCGGACGGGCAGGTCCTGGCGCACGCCCTTCTCACGCTCGAGCCAGGCCACGGCGTCGCGTTCGGTGCCCAGCGCGTCGACGAGCTTGAGGGGCACGCCCTGGTGGCCCGTGAAGACTTGGCCGGTGGACACCGTGGCGAGCTCGGCCTCGGTCATGCGCCGGCGCTCCTGCACGAGGCGCTTGAACCACGCATAGGTATCGTTCACCACCTCCTGGAGCGCCGCGCGGGCCTCGGGGCTCGTGGGCCGGAAACCGCTGGGCTCCGCCTTGAGAGGCGCGGATTTGATCGCCTCCACCTTGACGCCCACATGGTCGAGAAGGCCGGTCATGTCGGGGTACTGGAAGAGCACGCCGATGGAGCCGACGAGCGACGTATCCCGGGCCACGATATGGTCGGCCGCGATGGCCGTGATGTAGCCGCCGGAGGCCGCGGTTCCGTCCACGAAGGCCACGACGGGCTTCTTGGCGGCGAGCGCCCGGATGTTGCGGAACAGCTCCTCCGAGCCCGTGGTGGTACCGCCGGGGCTGGAAATGGAGATCACCACCCCGGACACGGCGCGGGATTCACCCACGTCCCGCATCAGGTCGGCCAGCCGCTGATTGCCCGTGATGACGCCGTTGACCAGAATCCGGGCCACGTGGGCCCGCCCGCGCTCGACTCCGGGCCGGCCGGCCGCGAAGAAGCCGGCCACGCCCACGGCGAGGATGAGCGCCAGGATCCCGGCCACCCGCCAGAAGGTCAGCTTGCGGCGCAGGCGGCGGCGGTCGGCGATGGCTTCGGCATCCAGCATGGGCATGTCTCTAGCAAGGGCGGCCGGCGCGGCCGGACATCTGTGGGGGCGCACCGTAGTGCGGAAACTGATTCTGCTGAACCAAATTCCGCAACGTCAGGATCGGATCCGATCCCCTGTGCCGGAAAAAGGCGCGCATCTCAAGGGAGATAGGGCGCCGGGCCGGGAGGCAAGGGAGCGCCTAGCCCCGGCCCGCATGGTCGTCGCAGGTGGCGGCATAGGCCTGCCCACCGGGCGCGGGCCTCAGCCCGATCTTCTCGGCCACGCGGATCGAGGCCGCGTTGCCCGGCGCGATGGCCGCCACGATTCGGGCCAGTCCCAGGGTCCGGAATCCGTGCGCCAGGACCGGACGGGCCGCCTCCGTCGCGTAGCCCCGGCCCCAGGCGCGCCGGCAGAAGCGCCAGCCGATCTCGACCTCCGGCCCGGTCCCGTCCTCGGGGATGAGCATGACCCAGCCCAGAAAGGTGTCCGGCGCGCCCTCCGTCGCCACGGTCCAATAGCCGAGGCCTGGCCCGAAATCCGCCCGGATCCGCTGCCGCAGGAAGCGCTCGTGCCGCTCCGGATCGCCCCAGGGGCCCGCGACGTGGCGCGTCACGTCCGGATCCCGGTCCATGGCGAGGCAATCCGCAAAGTCCCGCATCGTGCGCGGCCGCAGGAGAAGCCGTTTGGTTCGGAAGCGGGGCAGCATGAGCGTCCTTGGACCGGAAGGAGGCGCCGCGCGTCAACAAAAAACCCGCGCGATCGCTCGCGCGGGTTTCCTTGAGGGGTTCCCGGACCGGAATCCGGAGGAGCGGGCCGTGGCCCGCCCTGCTTACTTCTTGTCGGTGCGGGCCTTGAGGGCCGCGCCCAGGATGTCGCCGAGCGAAGCGCCGGAATCGGCCGAGCCGTACTGCGCCATGGCTTCCTTCTCCTCGGCGACCTCGAGGGCCTTGATGGAGAGGGTGACGCGGCGCGCCTTGCGGTCGAACTGCGTGACGCGGGCATCGACCTTCTCGCCGGCGGCGAAACGCTCGGGGCGCTGGTCGGCACGGTCACGGGCCAGTTCGTTGCGCTTGATGAAGGTGGTCAGGTCGGTGTCGACGATCTTCACGTCGATGCCGCCATCCTTCACCTCGATCACCTCGCAGGTGACGATCTGGCCCTTCTTGAACTCGCCGGCCTCCGCGAAGGGGTCGCCGCCGAGCTGCTTGATGCCCAGCGAGATGCGCTCCTTCTCGACGTCCACGTCGAGAACCTGGGCGCGCACCATGTCGCCCTTCTTGAAGTCGTCGATGACCTGCTCGCCCGGACGGTTCCAGTCCAGGTCCGACAGGTGCACCATGCCGTCGACGTCGTTCTCGAGGCCGATGAACAGGCCGAACTCGGTCTTGTTCTTGACCTCGCCCTCGACCTCGGACCCGACCGGATGCTTCTCGGCGAAGGCCTCCCACGGGTTCTGAAGCGTCTGCTTCAGGCCCAGCGAGATGCGGCGCTTCACCTGGTCGACCTCGAGGATCACGACCTCGACCTCTTGGCTGGTCGAGATGATCTTGCCGGGGTGGACGTTCTTCTTGGTCCAGGACATCTCGGAGACGTGGATCAGGCCTTCGATGCCCGGCTCCAGCTCCACGAACGCGCCGTAATCGGTGATGTTCGTCACGCGGCCCTTGAGCTTGGCGTTGACCGGGTAGCGGGCGGCGATGCCCTCCCACGGATCGGCCAGGAGCTGCTTGATGCCCAGCGAGATGCGGTGCGTGTCGTGGTTGATCTTGATGATCTTGACCTGCACCGTCTGGCCGATGTTCACCACCTCGGACGGATGGTTCACGCGGCGCCATGCCATGTCGGTGACGTGGAGCAGGCCGTCGATGCCGCCGAGATCAACGAACGCGCCGTACTCGGTGATGTTCTTGACCACGCCGTCGATGACCTGACCCTCTTCGAGATTGGCCACGAGCTCGGAGCGCTGCTCGGCGCGGCTCTCTTCGAGAACCGTGCGGCGGGACACCACGATGTTGCCGCGGCGGCGGTCCATCTTGAGGATCTGGAACGGCTGGGCGACGCCCATGAGCGGGGTGACGTCGCGCACCGGGCGGATGTCCACCTGGGAGCGCGGCAGGAACGCCACGGCGCCGTCGAGGTCGACCGTGTAGCCGCCCTTGACCTGGTTGAAGATCGTGCCGTTGACGCGCTCGCCGTTTTCGAACGCCTTCTCGAGCTTGACCCAGCTTTCCTCGCGGCGAGCCTTGTCGCGCGAGATGACGGCTTCGCCCAGCGCGTTCTCGATGCGCTCGACATAGACCTCGACCTCATCGCCGACGTTGATCGTCTGGTCGCGATTGGGGCCGGCGAATTCTTTCAGGGCGACGCGACCTTCGGTCTTGGCGCCGATATCGATGACCGCGACGTCTTTCTCGATCGCGACCACGGTACCCTTGACGACCGAGCCTTCGTTGATCTCGGACGTGCGGAAGGACTCTTCGAGCAGGGCCGCGAAATCCTCACGGCTCGGCTGTTGCAAAGCTGCAGACATATGTTCTCCTGAATGGCCCTCTTTTTAAGGGGCATCGCCGGCGGTTGGTGTGACAGGTGCGTTTTCAACCGCCGCTGCCAGGAACGCCCCTTCAGGGCCCTGTTCCGGGCATGCCGCTCGAAAGCGGGCCGGCGTAGCGTCGACGAATGAAAACGCGTGGTCCGCGAGCCTTCAGGCAACGCGTCAGGGGCGCGTAGCACGCACCCTCGACCCTCTGCAACCCGTCAGACTCGTGGATGGGGCCTCTCTTATCCTAAACGAGCGAAAAACTCAAGGCTTCCGAGCTCAAGCTTCTGGATTGGTGAGGTGTATTCTGTCAGATTACAATACGTTATAGCGATATTTTTGTTGCGGCAAACCTTATGTGTGGACGCTTCTACCCTGTTCCAGTGGAGAGGACGCACGGGTCGACGGGCATTTCTGCGCCTCGTTCTCAAGCCTGCCCTGATCCAACCGGTCTAGGCCGCCGGTGCGATCCTGGCGCTTGTGGCCTACGATATCTGGATGATCACCGAGATCTATTTCAGGCGCGGCACTTCCGGCCCGAACGCTTTCGGCGGCCCGCCAGCGGTTTGAGAGAGTCCTCGGGGCTTCGCGACAGCGACGCACGAAACGGCCACACACCGGCAGCCTTCAGCGCCTGTTCGAGGAAGGTGTCATCTGCGCATTCTGAAGGGCCCTCGACGCAGGAAGCCCGTTTGAACATGGGGTCCGGCGCCTTACGGCCTTGCCCCTGTCATCACTGTTGCCGATGACTGTAAAAGACCGGCAGGATCGCCGGCAGAGCGCATCTTGTTGATGAATTCATCGATAACGTAAGCGCTGCCATCAACTGAAAGATGTCCGGAGTCGATTGTTAATAAGCGTCCCTTCGAAATGAAGAGACATTCCTTGACTCGGCATGTTGTTTCGAGCGGATCAAAGAAATAATCTGCTTTAGCGGCCACTCTCCGGAAGGGATTATTGAAACTGGGAGTCATCGGACTTGATGCATAGTAATCAGCCGGGATCTGGTTTTCGATTCCCCTTGCTTTCAGCTCATGAAGGGGACTCAAGAAATTGTATACAGGCCCACGCGCAATAAAGACTACCTTGACGCCAAGCTTGTGCAATTGATCGATCGTGTAAGCGAGCTGTTTGTCGAAAAGCTTCCGATCGCCATACGTTCCCCAGCCGGCAGACATGATGACGGTTTTGATTCCATATTCGGCAATGATGCGCGGGACCGCATCATTGAAGGAATCGCACCTCAATTCCGCCGGCAGGGGAAAATTGAAGACGGGCTGGCACAAGGATTTCGTGTACTGCATGACACTGACGGCAAAAGCGCCTCGATGATGCATGAACCCAGGGACATAATGCGCCGCGTGCGAGTCTCCCCAAAGGAGAGCGCGGGTCGGGTGAACTCCCGTGATCGTACAGGTCTCGGGCTTCCACTCGTCTCCCGGGATGAGAAAGCAGGTGTTCGGGTTCCAATGCTCAGGCCCAGCAATCGTCTGCGGCAAAGCCGGAAATCGCTGCGGAAGCCCCCGCGTCGCGTCAAGAGATCCGCCGAGTCCAATCAAAAAGACACTGCACGCCGCGACGCCCGCGAAGATCTTCTTTTGCGATGCCAACCAGCGGCGCTCACGGAAGGGCCTCTCGATAAAGGCCCAAGAGGCTATGGCGGCCATAAAAGAAAGACCCAATGCTGCGGAGCCCTCCAGAGCCGTGAGATCCCGCGCCAGAGAATATTTGGCGAAAACGATGATCGGCCAGTGCCAGAGATAGAGCGAGTAAGAGATCTTGCCTATGAACACGACCGGAGCCCAACTCAAAACCGTGCCAACGCGGCTCCCTCCGTGGGTTCCTGCATGGATCATGAGAGCTGCGCCCAAGCAGGGCAGCAGGGCGTACAAGCCCGGAAAGGGCGTTTCCTTGGAGTACATGAATACGGCCACGAGGATAAACCCCAAGCCGAGAGTTGCGGCAGCTTCCCGAAAGCCTGGTCTTCGCACTTGAGGCACGATCTGGAGGGCGAGACAGGAGCCTATCAACAGCTCCCAAGCCCGGGACGGCAGCAGGTAGAATCCCGCGGTCGAGGCGTAGCGAACGCTCCAAATGCTGACCCCGAAAGACACAATGGCGAAGCCAAGAATCGCCCATGACACAGGCACGCGCTTGCGGGCGCAGAGGATCAAAAGAAACGGCAGGGCGATGTAAAACTGCTCCTCGACCGCCAGCGACCATGTATGGAGCAGCGGCTTGAGTTCTGCAGCACTGTCGAAATAGTTGGCTTCACTCCAAAAGAGGATGTTCGACGAGAACAATACGACCGCAATCAGGCTCCGCCCGAACGCCACCAAATCTCCGGGCACGAGCAAATAAAGCGCCGCGACGGCCGACGCCACAATCACAACAGTCAGTGCCGGGAGAATACGCCGCGCACGTCGCTCGTAGAAAGACAGTAGAGAAAAGCGCTTTTCTTGTATTTCCGTATAGACGATACTTGTGATCAAGTACCCTGAGATAACGAAGAAAATGTCGACGCCTACGAAACCGCCGCTAAAGACTGCGAATCCTGCATGATACAGAAGGACTGGCAATACAGCCACAGCGCGCAGGCCGTCGATATCGGGGCGGTACATCATGGAGAGGCAGTATCATGGCATCTTCTCCGATTCAACAATGTTATATATTTTACGATGCTGACATCGCCGCTGGCCCGCCCTTGAAGCCTGACTTCGACATTCGGGGCGCGCCTCACACCGGCAGCCCCGACCGTCGGGCCTGGGCCACCACCCAGTCGAGGGCCTGCTCCAGTCGGTCGTTGCCCCAGAACATCTCCCGGTCCTCCGCCACGAAGGCGGGCGCCCCGAAGATGCCGCGCGCCTGGGCCTCCTCCACCATCCGGCGCAGGCGCAGCTTGTTGGGCTCCGCTTGCGCCTGGGCCATCACGGCATCCGCATCGAGGCCCAGATCCTCCAGCACGTCGGCCAGGGTGGCCGGGTCGCCGATGTCCCGCCCCCCGCCGAACTGAGCCGCGAAGGCCCCCCGGGTGAAGGCCGGGGCCCAGCCCGGCTCGACTCCCACGAGGGCGATGCGGGCTGCCCCCACGCTGTTCTGGGGGAAGGTTTGCGGCCGGTAGAAGGGCAGCTTCAGCCGCGCGGCCTCCCGCTCCAGGTCCCGCCACATATACTGGCCCTTGCCCGGAAACTGGTTGAAGGGCGACGTGGTGAGGCCCTGGGCGGCGAAGATCGGCCCAAGCAGGAACGGCCGCCACAGCAGGGTCACGCCGGCCTCCTGGGCGAGCGTCTCCACCCGCATGGCGGACAGGTAGGAATAAGTGGAGGCGAAATCGTACCAGAATTCGAGGGTGGGACGGGGCATGGCCGGGTCTCTGGCTGGAGCGGATGGAAGGCGGGGGCGCCGTGACGCATCCCGGCGCGAATCGCCCTATCCCATCCCCTGAAGTCCTGGCAGGTCAACGGTCTCCGGTCAGGACTGCGGGAGAAGCATAGCGTCCTGCGATTGCCCGTTGCGCCGCCGGGGCTTCCCGTTTAATCCCCGCAGCGTCATTCATTTTCCGGAATCCTTGCCATGGCCGACAAGCGCGTCAACAAGGTCGTGCTCGCCTATTCGGGCGGCCTCGACACCTCGATCATCCTCAAGTGGCTCCAGACCACCTATGGCTGCGAGGTGGTGACCTTCACGGCCGATCTCGGCCAGGGCGAGGAGCTGGAGCCGGCCCGCAAGAAGGCGGAGCTTCTCGGCATCAAGCCCGAGAACATCTTCATCGAGGACCTGCGCGACGAGTTCGTGCGCGACTACGTGTTCCCGATGTTCCGGGCCAACGCCCAGTACGAGGGCCTGTATCTTCTGGGCACCTCCATTGCCCGCCCGCTCATCGCCAAGAAGCAGATCGAGATCGCCGAGAAGGTGGGGGCGGACGCCGTCTCCCACGGCGCCACCGGCAAGGGCAACGACCAGGTGCGCTTCGAGCTCGGCTACTACGCCCTCAAGCCCGACGTGACCGTGATCGCACCCTGGCGCGAGTGGGACCTGCGCTCCCGCGAGCAGCTCATCGCGTTCGCGGAGCAGCACCAGATCCCCATCGCCAAGGACAAGCGCGGCGAGGCGCCGTTCTCCGTCGACGCCAACCTCCTGCACGCCTCCTCGGAGGGCAAGGTGCTGGAGGATCCGGCCATGGAAGTGCCGGACTATGTCTATTCGCGCACGAACGACATGGAATCGGCCCCCGATACCCCGACCGTCATCTCGATCACCTTCGAGAAGGGCGATCCCGTCGCCATCGACGGCCAAAAGCTCGGCCCGGCGGACCTGCTGGCCAAGCTCAACGAACTCGGGCGCCTCAACGGCATCGGCCGCCTCGACCTCGTCGAAAACCGCTTCGTGGGCATGAAGAGCCGGGGCATGTACGAGACGCCCGGCGGCACGATCCTGCATCTGGCTCATCGCGGCATCGAGTCGATCACGCTCGATCGGGGTGCTGCTCACCTCAAGGACGAGCTGATGCCGAAATACGCCGAGCTGATCTATAACGGCTTCTGGTTCTCGCCGGAGCGCGAGATGCTCCAGTCCCTCATCGACAAGAGCCAGGAATTCGTCACCGGCGAGGTGAAGCTCAAGCTCTACAAGGGCGGTGTCCACCTGATTGGCCGTGAGAGCCCGTACTCGCTTTACGACCAGGACCTCGTGACCTTCGAGGAAGGCGCCGTCGCCTACGACCACCGCGACGCCGCAGGCTTCATCAAGCTCAACGCGCTCCGCCTGCGCACGCTCGCGCAGCGCAAGAAGAAGCTCGGGCTGTAAGCGTCCTTCACCGTCATCCCCGGGCTCGACCCGGGGATCCGCGGGCTACGCCGTAAGACAGGGATGGCCGGGTCAAGCCCGGCCATGACGACCGCCATCCAGCCCATTCCTTCAGCAAGCCCAACGCCAGCAGCATCCGCCTGCTCGCGGGGCTCGGCGTCGAGGGCGATGCCCATGCGGGCGAGACCGTGAAGCATCGCTCCCGCGTGGCCGTCGACCCGACGCAGCCGAACCTGCGCCAGGTGCACCTGATCCACGTCGAGCTGTTCGACGAGCTGGCCGCAAAGGGCTATTCCGTCGCGCCGGGCCAAATGGGCGAGAACGTCACCACGCGCGGCATCGACCTGCTCGGCCTGCCGGTCGGCGCGAGACTCCAGCTCGGCGCATCCGCTCTCGTGGAAATCACCGGCCTGCGCAACCCCTGCGCCCAGATCGACGCCTTCCAGCCCGGCCTCCTGAAGGCCGTGCTCGACCGGGACCCGGACGGCACCCTCGTGCGCAAGACGGGCATCATGGGCGTGATGCTAGAGGGCGGCGAAGTGCGGCCCGGAGACGCCATCGCGGTGACGCTCCCACCGGAGCCGCACCGGCGGCTAGAGCGGGTTTAGGGCTCGGGGCATTGTTTCGCGCATCGGTCGATGCCATATTCCATGCCTGAACGGAATTGGATCACGATGCGCACGACGATTGCCTTGGACGATGCCCTGGTGGTCAAGGCGCAGGCCATGACCGGCCTGCGCGAAAAATCCGCCCTCGTGCGGGAAGCGCTCGAAGCCTTGATCCAGCGGGAGAGCGCGCGACGCCTCGCCCGCCTCGGCGGCAGCGAACCGGATCTGAAGCCGGCTCCGCGACGCTCCTCCGATCCCGCCTGATCCTTCCAGAATGATCCGTCCGGCATGATCCTAGTCGACACCTCGGTCTGGATCGACCATTTGAGGTTGGGGGATGACGGACTGGTTCGCCAGCTCGAAGCGGGTCGGGTCGTCCTGCATCCCTTCATCCTGGGCGAGCTGGCCCTTGGCACCCTTCGCAACCGCCATACCGTTCTCGAACTCCTCGGCCTCCTGCCGCGCGCGGTGGTGGCCGCCGACGAGGAAGTCATGGGCCTGATCGAACGGGAAGGGCTTCACGGAATCGGCATCGGCTTCATCGACGCCCACCTTCTTGCGGCGACGCGACTGACGGTGGGCGCGAGGCTTTGGACACGCGACAAGCGGCTGGACCGCGCAGCCCTGCGGCTGAGCCTCTCGGCCGGCTTCGCATGAGGCCACGCCGCGTTCCTCACGCCTCAGCCCGGGTCCCGACCCGCGCGATGGCCTCGACGAGTTCCACCGCCTTGCGACGCAGGCCGGTGTCGCGGATAGCGTCGAAGGCGCGGATGAGACGGGCCCCGTGGGGCGTGTCGAGAAGCACGCCGAGTCTAGCTCAGATGGTCTCGGGTAGACACCTGACTTCGGGGACGATCGCTTGCTGCAACATGATCTGCCGCCGCGCCAACGTCTCTCGATACTCCTGCGCCTCAATGTCCTTGAAAAACGCTGCATCCGGAGCCAACCGTCTCACGGCTTCTTCAACCTTGTCGATTGAGGCTCGGAAAAACTCCTTGCGATTGTTCTGAGCGTTTACGCGCGTCTTCTCGAACTCGTTGTGCAAGGCCCGTTCGAGAGCTGGGGCATCTTCGCTGTAGATGATGGCATGGGTGTCGAACGTAAATGGGACGCTGGCATCCCCCAACTCGCGCACGCGGTCGGCAGGATCGAGCCGCCGCGTCAATCCGATCTTGATCACCTCTTCGCCGAACGATCCCATATTCGATATGATGTAAACATAACCGGAGCGGGTCTTTTCGGCCATGGCTTGTGCGCGTTCGAACTTCGCATGCGCTTCCGCGAGATCGCGCTCCAGAATCTTGATCTGGCTTGTGAATACCTCAAGCTGATGACCCGTCGTCGTTGCGGCCTCGGATCGCGCCTTGGCAAGCAGCTTTTCATAGTGAGCTTCTTCTTCCTCGGCCCTTTCCATGTCACGAAGAAGCTTCTGCTCTTCCTTGGCTAAGCGGGCCGCCTCCGCGCGTTCCTCCCGCTCCGCCTTGAGCTTTTCGCGGTATTCGTGGGTCAGATAAAGCTCTTTCAGCTTAAGGCCCAAGTACTCTTTCGTGATGGAGATGGAGTTCGACGCGTTGAGCTTGTCGACCTGCTCTTGCGCCCGAACAATCCTCTTCTCCATTGCATTCACGTTGTTCCAACGGGTATTGGCAATGGATGCTTCACATTCATTATTGAAGGCCCGGAGCGTGAGCTTGATGGCGCGATTGGTCATGGTCTTGCCTTTCGAGGCACTGCCATCGACCGTCCATTGCGTTTTACAGACGACAGCGGTTCCGAGAGTGACCATGATCTTTTGATTCTCACGGATGGTTTGTATGGCTTCTTTGTAAGCCTCACTGTCGGTGAAATCGAAGTGGGGCTCGTAGACTCCCATCTCGGCGAACGCAATTTTCTCATCGAAGATCGCGACCTCTTTCAGGAGCAGGTCATAGGATGATCGCTTGGTTTTGTAATCCGCCCGCAAAGTCTCAATATCAAACCGCAGGGACTTGGCCTCCCCTTCCAAGCGCTTCACTTCCATCTCGATGTCAGTCACGGGTTTGAAACGGACTTCCAACGCTTGGATCACAGCAGTCAACTGGGCTTCTTTTATTTTCCTCTCACGCCGCACCGCCCACCACTTGTAGATAGCGAAAATCAGCAGAAACGGCATGGCGAGCACGGCAAGCGCCAAAACAACAGTTAAAATTTCCATGATCAACTCAAATGGAAGTGGTTTATAGAACTCTATATCACTCACCCGAGAGTTGAGAAGATGCCTTTTTGTTCTGTGTTTGTTCTTGACATACGGCCATGCTTGATGTAACTGTCTTGCATCGGTTGGTCACAAGGGGCGCGCTCGCGAGGCGTCGCAAGCGGACCGGCCGAGCGGTCCTGGGTGAGGGTGTCGCAAACCCGCATGCCAGGGGGCCCGGTGACGGCACAGGGCTGACCTGAGACCGAGCCGCGGGCCGGCCGTCTTGCTGCTGGGGACACATGCTCCCTGGCAGAGAGACGCAAACCCCCGCCCCGGAAGTCTCGGCCCAGGGTGCCCCACCGTCCGCCTGAAAACTCCGTGCGCGAGGGGCCATCCGGCTCATCAACCACTTCACACCAGCCGAGCCGGACGTCTCTCGCGCGCCCCTCTCCTGGATCACACGCCTGGACGCAGCCTGCGCCCGGGATAGAGGTACTTGCTCTTTGACATCACAGGCACATGGCAAGCATCCCCTCTCCCGGGCGGGAGAGGGGCAGGGGTGAGGGCGCGACCGCTCAGAATGGAATGCGGAAGCGCAACGCGCGCGCCTCACAGATATCGGGCAGGCCAGACTTGCGGTGGTGAGAAGTCGGAAATGCGGGGCGGCGCCACGCTCTGGAGATGGTGGCGCTCACACCCCCCTCTCCATCTCTCCCCCACAAGGAGGGAGAGGGCCTGTCGCGCACCGGCTATGCCCTGCCTCGCGAGACCCCGCATTCCCTCACCCCGGCCCTCTCCCGGCCGGGAGAGGGAGAATGCGCGGCATAGCTTCCGGCGCGGGCGCGAGAGCCTGCGTCCTTTGCAATCATGTTGCTGAAAAATCAGGGCTTTGACGCCTCTCTGTCATTAGAAATGCTCTGATCTGGGTTCTATATAGGCTCCCACGCGGTTGCTCCGATCCGTTGCGGATCGGGCTCTCGCGGGTCTGGCGGCTCTTCCCCTACAGAGGGGCGGCCGGGCCTTGCGGGTTTCGCTCAAAGCCAAAGGGCCTCAAAGCCCAGGGAGATCGACCATGGACGACAACGCGAAGGCCCCCACGGGCACCCCGGACCAGATTCTCACGAACCGGCAGGGCCACCCGATCAGCAACAACCAGTCCCAGCGCACGGTGGGCAGCCGGGGCCCGGCCACGCTGGAGAACTACCAGTTCCTCGAAAAGATCACCCATTTCGACCGGGAGCGCATCCCCGAACGCGTCGTCCATGCGCGGGGCTTCGTGTGCTACGGCGACTTGGAGGTGACGGGCAAGATCGGCGACGAACCCGCCTCCAAGTACACCCGCGCCAAGCTGTTTCAGACGGCGGGCAAGAAGACCCCGCTCGCCATCCGGTTCTCCACGGTGATCGGCGGGCGCGATTCCTCCGAGACGGCGCGCGATCCGCGCGGCTTCGCGGTGAAGTTCTATACCGAGGACGGCAACTGGGACCTCGTGGGCAACAACCTGGCGGTGTTCTTCATCCGCGACGCCATCAAGTTCCCGGACGTGATCCATTCGCTCAAGCCCGATCCGGTCACGTTCCGCCAGGAGCCCAACCGCATCTTCGACTTCATGAGCCAGACGCCCGAATCCATGCACATGCTGACGCACCTGTTCAGCCCGCGCGGCATTCCGGCAAGCTACCGCCACATGGAAGGTTTTGGCGTCAACACCTACAAGATGGTGAACGAGGCGGGCGAGACCGTTCTGGTGAAGTACCATTTTCACCCCCGCTCCGGGCTGGCGAGCCTCACGGCCGACGAGGCCGCGAAGGTGCAGGGCCAGGATCTCGGCTCGGCCTCCAAGGACCTCTACGAGGCCATCGAGCGCGGGGATCATCCCCAATGGGACATGTTCGTGCAGATCATGGAGGACCACGACCATCCCGAGCTCGACTGGGATCCGCTGGACGACACCAAGATCTGGCCGGAAAAGGATTTCCCGCTGCGGCACGTGGGCGTGATGACCCTCAACCGCAACGTGGAGGACCATTTCAACGAGAACGAGCAGATCGCCATGGGCACGGGCGTGCTGGTCGACGGGCTCGACTTCTCCGACGACAAGATGCTGGTCGGCCGCACCTTCTCGTACTCGGACACGCAGCGCTACCGGGTGGGCACCAACTATCTCCAGTTGCCCGTGAACCAGGCCAAGAACGCCCACGTGTCCACCAACCTCAACGGCGGCCAGATGTCCTACCGGCGGGATCTCGCGCCGGGCCAGAACCCGCACGTGAACTTCGAGCCGTCGATCCATAACGGCCTGCATGAATCGCCCCGAACCTATCCCAACCGGTCGCCGGAGATCCGGGGCCAGCTCACCCGGTCCGTGATCGAGCGGCGCAACGACTACGTCCAGGCCCGGGGCCGCTACTGCACCATGATGGACTGGGAGCGCGACGACCTCGTCCTGAACATGGGCACCCTGCTGGGCCAGTGCGAGCGCGACGTGCAGGAGCGCATGGTGTGGCACCTGCTCCTGGTCCACGACGATTACGGCACCCGCGTCGGCGAGATGATCGGGGTCTCGGCGGACGACGTGCGCCACCTCGAGCCGCTTCCGAAGCAGGTGCTCACCGAGGAGGACCGGCGCCGCCTGGGCAACCTCGGCCGCAACGGCGACGCCATCGACCCGAGCGTCTGGGGCCAGTGGACCTCGTCCGTGACGAACCACCAGGCCTCGGCCGAGGAGGTGCTGGGCGGGATGAAGAACGTGCCGACCCGGCCCGCAACCCGGCAGGCGGCCGAGTAGCGTCCGATCCATGGCTGGGCCCTGGGGCGCAACGCCCCAGGGCCTTCCGAACTGGCCCTTTCTTGCCTTTGCGGCCCGCCTGCCCTATTGCCGCCGCACCCATATCACTATATTGCAGCGCATCAGAATTCCCGCCCGGTTCCGAAATCCCAGCTGTGCCGCAAAGGCGCGGCCCGGTTCGACCCGGGCTGTTTTGCTTTGAAAGACGCCCATGAAGCTTCGCAACATCGCCATCATCGCCCACGTCGACCACGGCAAGACGACCCTCGTCGACAAGCTCCTGCAGCAATCGGGCAGCTTCCGTGAGAACCAGCGCGTGGAAGAGCGCGCCATGGATTCGAACGACCTCGAGAAGGAGCGCGGCATCACCATCCTGGCCAAGGCCACATCGGTGGTCTGGAAGGATACCCGCATCAACATCGTCGATACCCCCGGCCACGCCGATTTCGGCGGCGAGGTGGAGCGCATCCTGAGCATGGTGGACGGCGCGATCGTGCTGGTGGACGCCGCCGAGGGCCCGATGCCCCAGACCAAGTTCGTGGTGTCCAAGGCCCTCAAGATCGGCCTGCGCCCCATCGTGGCGATCAACAAGATCGACCGGCCCGACGGCCGTCACCAGGAAGTGATCAACGAGGTGTTCGACCTCTTCGCGGCGCTGGACGCCACGGACGAGCAGCTCGACTTCCCGATCCTCTACGGGTCGGGCCGCAACGGCTGGATGGCCCAGTCCCCTGAAGGCCCGCAGGACCAGGGCCTCGCCCCCCTGTTCGACCTCGTGCTGGAGCACGTCCCCCCGGCCAAGACCGAGGAGGGCCCGTTCCGCATGCTCGGCACCCTGCTCGAGGCCAACCCGTTCCTGGGCCGCATCGTCACGGGCCGCATCGCGTCGGGCTCGGTGAAGCCGAACCAGTCCATTAAGGTGCTGGACCGCGACGGCAACGTGGTCGAAACCGGCCGCGTGTCGAAGATCCTGGCCTTCCGGGGCCTGGAGCGCCAGCCCATCGAGGTCGGTGAGGCAGGCGACATCGTGTCCATCGCAGGGTTGGTGAAAGGCTCCGTGGCCGATACGTTCTCGGCGCCCGAGAACGACATTCCGATCCAGGCCCAGCCCATCGATCCGCCGACCGTCACCATGTCGTTCATCGTGAACGATTCGCCGCTGGCCGGCACCGAGGGCGACAAGGTTACGAGCCGCATGATCCGCGACCGCCTGTTCAAGGAGGCCGAGGGCAACGTCACGCTCAAGATCGAGGAAGCCTCGGACAAGGATTCGTTCTACGTCTCGGGCCGCGGCGAGTTGCAGCTCGCCATCCTGATCGAGACCATGCGCCGCGAGGGCTTCGAGATCGCCGTGTCGCGTCCCCGCGTGGTGTTTGAGAAGGACGAGGCTGGCCAACTGCTCGAGCCCGTCGAGGAAGTGGTCATCGACGTGGACGAGGAGCATTCCGGCGTCGTCGTGCAGAAGATGTCCGAGCGCAAGGCCGAGATGGTCGAGATGAAGCCCTCCGGCGGCAATCGCCAGCGCCTCGTGTTCTACGCCCCCACCCGCGGCCTCATCGGCTACCAGGGCGAGCTGATGACCGACACCCGCGGCACCGCGATCATGAACCGCCTGTTCCACGCCTATCAGCCCTACAAGGGCGAGATCGCCGGGCGTCGCAACGGCGTGCTGATCTCCAACGACCAGGGCGAGGCCGTGGCCTACGCGCTCTGGAACCTGGAGGATCGCGGCCCGATGATGATCGAGCCGGGCTGGAAGGTCTATCAGGGCATGATCATCGGCGAGCATAACCGCGAGAACGATCTCGAGGTGAATGTGCTCAAGGGCAAGAAGCTCACCAACATCCGCACCACGTCGAAGGACGAGGCCGTGCGCCTGACGCCGCCCATGCGCATGACGCTGGAGCGCTCGCTCGCCTGGATTCAGGACGACGAGCTGGTGGAGGTGACGCCGAAGTCCATCCGCATCCGCAAGACGATCCTCGATCCGAACGACCGCAAGCGCGCCGAGCGTTCGAAGGAAGCTTTGAGCGCCTGAGGCAGGAACGCTTCAGGCCAGCACGCACACAGATAAAAAGGCCGCTCCCAGGAGCGGCCTTTTTCGTGAGGTCAGCCCTCGGCTTTGCTGGGCTGCCCGGTCTTGGCGCCGCCCTGAGGAGAAGTCGAATCCTCGCCGTCTCCGTCCGGGTCCGTGCGGCCCTGCGGGGTCAGGCGCGGCGCGCTGATGTCGTCTTCGGTGGCCTCGGTCTTCTTGCGGTCGTCGGTCATGGTGGGCCTCGCTCAGCTGCTGGTGGAATCGGTCCCGTCCTTGTCGCCCGCCTCCGGAAGGGTGCCGGCGCCGGGGGTCGCGTCCTCGTTGACCAGGTGCTCCTTGCCGTGCGGGCCTGCGGCCGGAAGGTCGGGAGCGGCCCGCCCAGCCGTTTTGGGCTCAGACTGCTTGGAATCGGCCGGTTTGGCGGAAGCGGTCGGGTCTTCGCTGTGGTTGCCGTAGCTTGCATGGGCCATGGGGTGATCCTTGTCGGGCTCTGCCTCAGGTCGGGCGGTGCCGGGGTTTGTTCTCGCTGACGCCCTGGCCTTGGGTCTGCTCCGTCTCGTAGAGACCTCCAGCCACCTTTCGTCCCTCCTCGGGCCCGTTGGCCGCGATCTGGTCCGAGTGACCGTTGGAGGAGCCGCCGATGGCCGGATCGTCCCGCCGCGACGGGCCCTCCAGGGTGTGGCGGCGCTCCCGGTCGGTGAGACCCCCGCCCTCTTGCTTGACGATCTCGGCCTGCTGCGGGGTCTGGTGTCCACCGTTCAGGATGGGGCCTTCGCTCTGACCGATGATGTTGTCGTTCTTCTTCGGCATGGCGCTATTCCTTGCCGTTGACTGCGGTCGCGCGCTCGATGGCCTCGCGGGTCGCGTCCGCCTCTCCTGGCTTGATGGTGGCATCGTTGAGGTGGCGGGTCGTCTCGGGCGTTTCGGCGGCTGTCAGGGCATCATGCCCCTCGCCGCGTCCACCCGTATCGCCCATCGCCTGCTGGTAGGCGTAGGCGTCGCCGCCGGGCTCATCCCAGGCTTCGCGGAGGGTTTCGTTGCCTTCGGGCCCGCCGGGCTTTTCGGCATTCGGCTTTGCGCGCTCGTTTAGGACGTCGTCGAGGTTGTGCCGGTGAGGTTGGGTCTTGTCCTCTTTCGCAGCCATGGGTGTCTCCTCTTGATGGGGAGGAAACACCGTCCGGGCGTGGAGGTTGCAGCCTCTGACGCACGAAAAAGGCGGCCAATGGCCGCCTTTCGTCGTCCGGCCGGGCCGCAAGCCCCTAGCCGATGCCTTCGAACAGTGCGCTCGAGATGTAGCGCTCGGCAAAGGACGGCGCCACGGTCACGATGCGTTTGCCCTTGAATTCGGGACGGGCCGCGATCTCCAGGGCCGCCGCCACGTTGGCTCCGGTGGAGATGCCGCCCGGGATGCCCTCGAGCTTGGCGAGCTTGCGCGAGGTCTCAAACGCCGTCTGGTTGCCGACGGTGACGACACCGTCGATCACCGAGCGGTCGAGCACCTCCGGCACGAAGCCCGCGCCGATGCCCTGGATCTTGTGCGGGCCGGGCTGACCGCCCGACAGGACCGGCGAATCCTCCGGCTCGACGGCGAAGATCTTCATGTTCGGCAAGCGCGGCTTCAGCACCTGGCCGACGCCCGTGATCGTGCCGCCCGTGCCCACGCCGGCCACGAAGGCGTCGATATGGCCGTCCGTGTCGTTCCAGAGTTCTTCCGCCGTGGTCAGGCGATGGATCTCCGGGTTGGCGGGATTGCGGAACTGCTGCGGAATGATCGCGTTGGGGATCGCATTGACGAGCTCCTCGGCCTTGGCGAGCGCGCCCTTCATGCCCAGGGGCCCTGGGGTGAGCTCCAGCTCGGCGCCCAGGAAGGCCAGCATCTTGCGACGCTCGAGGGACATGGTCTCGGGCATTACGAGGATGAGGCGATAGCCGCGGGAGGCGGCCACGAAAGCGAGTGCGATGCCCGTGTTGCCGGAGGTCGGCTCGATGAGAGTCGTGCCGGGCTTGATCACCCCGGAGGCTTCGAGCGCGTCGATCATGCTCACGCCGATCCGGTCCTTGACGGAGGAGATCGGGTTGAAGAATTCCAGCTTGAGCAGGATCTCGGCATCGACGCCATGCTCCTTGGGCAGGCGGTTCAGGCGCACCAGGGGCGTATTGCCGATGGTGTCCGTGATGGAGCCATAAATCTGGCCTCGGCCGGGCTTGGATCCGAGATGGGCAGCGGTTTCGAGCTTGCGGGCAGGCTCAGCCATGGGGTTCCTCCAGGTTTCTGGGAGGAGCTTAATGCTATTACCGCCGATTGTCGATATTCGTCTTAATATACAAATTAAATCGTGAAATCAGATGTCTCCCGGTTCTCGACCGCCCCAACCGTGTTGGCCTGATGGCACAGGTCGTCCACCGAGACCGCGTCGAGCTCCTGGAGAAAAGCCTTCGATCCCTTCCGGATCGCCGGATCGATCACCCGGTCGACGAGCCGGGATTGGGGAATGGGAGCGGCTCCGTCATCCTCCTCCATGGTCATGACGACGCGCACGATATCGCCCGCCGTGATGCGCCGGCGCTCCCGGGCCAGTTCGTAACCCCCGCGCGGGCCGCGCAGGCCTTTCAGGATTCCTTGCCGGACGAGAGCCTGGAGGATCGGCTCCAGGTGGCGCGGCGGCAATTCATGCCGGGCCGCGAGGGCCTTAGCGGAGACCGGCATGGTGCGCCCGTAGAGGGCGATGTCGGTTACGGCCGCGATGGCAAGGAGCGAACGCCGCGACAGGAGGTTCATGGGGCGCGCTCCGCCAGCCCCGTGGAGCCGAACCCGCCCGAGGCCCGGGGGGTCGCATCGGCCGCTTCGATCTCCACGACCGCGACGGCGGTGACCGGGGCCACCACCAGCTGCGCGACCCGCATGCCCCGCTCGACCGTGAACGGCTCCTGGCCCAGATTGACGAGCAAAACCTTCACCTCGCCGCGATAATCCGCGTCGATCGTGCCGGGCGCGTTGAGCACGGTCACGCCATGCTTCAGGGCGAGGCCGGAGCGGGGCCTCACCTGGGCCTCGAAACCGGGCTCCAGCTGCAGCACGAGGCCGGTGGGCACGAGGGATCGGCGTCCGGGGGCCAGGACCAGAGGCTCGTCCGCCGGAGGAGCGGCCAGGAGATCGAGCCCCGCCGCTCCCGCCGTCTCGTAGCGGGGCAGCCCGAGGCCGGCCCCGTGGGCGAGGCGTTGGACGCGAAGAACATGTCTCATCGGGGGGCGGCTCCCATCAGCGTGCCGAGATGCGCGATCAATTGTCGGGCGACGTCGGCTTTCGACAAGGTCGGCCAGGTGTCGACGCCGTCCCGCGTCACGAGATGCACCGTGTTGCTGTCGCCCCCCATCACGCCGGTTTCGGCAGAGACGTCATTGGCGACGATCAGGTCGCAGCCTTTCTTCTCGAGCTTGCGGCGCGCGTACTCGACGACGTTCCGGGTCTCGGCCGCGAAGCCCACCACGAGAGGCGGTCGTCCCTCGCGGCTTTGGGCGATCGTGGCGAGGATGTCGGGGTTCTCCACCAGCGCGAGGGGCGGCAGGGCGTTGCCGTCCTTCTTCATCTTGTGGGTTCCGGCCTCGGCCACCCGCCAATCGGCGACGGCCGCCGCGAAGATGCCGATATCGGCAGGCAGCGCGCCTTCCACGGCCTGGAGCATCTCGCGGGCGCTCTCCACATGCAGGGTGGTGACGCCCGGCGGATCGGGCAGCGCGACCGGACCCGAGACCAGCGTGACCCGGGCGCCCGCCGCGGCCGCGGCCGCCGCGATGGCGTGGCCCTGCTTGCCGGAGGACCGATTGGCGATGTAGCGCACGGGATCGATGGGCTCATGGGTCGGGCCCGACGTGACCACCACATGCTTGCCCAGAAGAGGACCGGAGGGTGCGAGGAGGCGCTCGACCGCCGCCGCGATCTCGAGCGGCTCGGCCATGCGGCCCGGCCCGAACTCGGCCTCCGCCATGGCGCCCTCATTGGGCCCGACACTATGCACGCCATCGCGCGTCAAAGCAGCGAGATTGCGGGCGGTGGCGGGGTGCAGCCACATGCGCACGTTCATGGCGGGCGCGATCAGAATCGGCAATGTGGTGGCGAGTAGCACCGTGGATGCGAGATCGTCCGCATGGCCGCCCGCCATCTTGGCCATGAGGTTCGCGGTGGCAGGCGCCACCACGATAAGGTCGGCGTCCCGCGCGAGCCGGATATGCCCGATATCGGCCTCGTCCTCCCGGTCGAACAGGTCCGTATGGCTGCGCTGGCCTGACAGGGCGGACGCGGCCAGCGGCGTGACGAATTCCCCCGCGCCCTTCGTCAGGATGCAGCGCACCGTGGCCCCGCGTTCGCGCAGGCGGCGGATCAGGTCGAGAGATTTGTAGGCCGCGATCCCGCCGCCGATGACGAGGAGGATGCGCTTGGCCTGGAGGGAGGGATTCATCGTGAAGAGCTTTCGGAGAGGGAGCCAGGCTGCACGTAGGCCACGTCGAAAGCCTTGAAGTGTCTGATGTTGAAGGTCGCGACCGTCATGTGGCGCGTATCGGCCGTTGCCGCGATGCAGGTATCCTCGAAGGTGGGATGATGACCACCGGCCTCGGCTCTCGCCAGCAGCTCGCCCGTTCTCCGGGCAGCGGCGAGATCGAAGTCGATGCATCGCTCGGCGAACAACTCAAGTACGCTCTCGAGCCAAGCCTGTAACGCTGCGGCCTTCTTCGTGGCGCCTCTCTCGATCAGGCGGGCGACACCGTACTCCATTTCACCGATCGTCACGACGCTGAGATAGCTGTCCTGGCCGTTGGCATCGAGCCAGTCGGATAAGCCTGGCGATCCGCCGATGGATATGGGTGAGGTTCGCGAAATGACATCCGTGTCGAGGAGATACACGGTTAGACCTCGGAGAACGGATTGTTGCGCCGATCGTGACGTCTCGGGGCGACCTCTTCCCATTCTTCTTGAGACAACGGGAAGGTTCCTAAGAATTCACGGAAATTCATCTTCGGTTTGTCCGGCTTGACGTGACGACGCCACTCCTCCTCCGACACGACCACGACCGCATCCTTGCCCCGGCGGCTGATGCGCTGCGGCTGGCCCCTCAGGGCGCCATCGATCACGTCACCGAAATGGGCGCGGGCATCCTGCACCGTCCAGGTCTTGTCCTGCCGGATCTTGTCATCGGCCATAGGCTTTCTCCTGTACAGAATGTACAGCTTGACCCGGCCTTGTTCAATGCGCGGCGGGTATCGCGTCGACGCTACGGTAACCAGGCAAGCCCCGCGCCTCGAACCGGGCGACTTCCTTGTCCGAGCCGGCCGATGCTCCACCAAGGCGCAGGCAGGCGTCGCAGCGTTCCAGCAACGCGAGCGACAGGGGCAGCCTGATCCCGTGCGAGGCATCGTCCAGGCCCGCGGCCTCGATCATCGGCAAGGCCATGTTGGCGCCGATCAAGGGCGTATGACCCATCGCGAAAACCTGAAGGGCCGCCTCGTTCAGGACGCGCAGGTTCGCGGCCCGCTGCCCGCGATCCGCGCCGTCCCCCGCGTAGGGTCCGCAAATCCAAATCCACACGGCGCGATCCTAGTGAAACGCCAGAACGGCCAAGAGCGCCGCGATCACCCACAGGGCGATGTTGCCCCAGCGGTGGCCGCGCGCCTCGGCCCGGCCGATGGCGTGAACGCTCGAAGGCCGGAGCTCGAATCCCTTGGAGGTCGAGTCTTCCAGCTGCCTGAGGATCCGCTCGGCCCGCAGCGCCAGGTCCGGCAGGTTGGCCAGCACACCGCCCAGCGTCCACAGGCCCCGTCCCGCCTCCTCGACCCGGCCGAGCGGCCCGAGATTGCGCTCGATCCAGGTGCGCACCACCGGCTCGGAGGTTCCCCACATGTCGAGTTTCGGGTCGAGGTTGCGGGCCACGCCCTCCACCACCACCATGGTCTTCTGGAGCATGACGAGCTCGATGCGGGTCGCCATGTCGAAGAGCGCCGTGATCTCGAAGAGAAGCGTCAGCAGCTTCGCCATGGAGATCTCGTCCGCGCGTCGGTCGTGGATCGGCTCGCCGATGGCCCGGATGGCCTGGGCGAAATCCTCCACGGAGTGATGCGGCGGCACGTAGCCGGCCTCGAAATGCACCTGCGCGACGCGCAGGTAATCCCGCCGGATGAAGCCCAGCAGGATTTCGGCGAGGAAGCGGCGCTCCTTCATGCCGAGGCGTCCCATGATGCCGAAATCCACCGCCACGAGGCGGCCGAGATCGTCCACGAACAGATTGCCGGGGTGCATGTCGGCGTGGAAATAGCCGTCGCGGATCGCGTGGCGCAGGAAGGACTGGATCACCGTGCGGGCGAGCGCCACCCGGTCGATGCCCGCCGCCTCGATGGCCGCGATGTCGTTGAGACGGATGCCGTCGATCCAGGTGGTGGTGAGCACGTCCCGGGCGGTCAGGTCCCATTCGGGCTTGGGCACACGGAAATCGGGATCGTCCCGGGTGTTCTCGGCGAGCTCCGAGACGGCGGCGGCTTCCAGGCGCAGGTCCATCTCGACCGCCACCGACCGCGCGAGCGCTTCCACGATCTCCTGCGGCTTCAGGCGCTTGGCATCGGGCACCACCCGCTCGAACAGGCGGGCGGCGGCTCGCATGGCCTGGAGGTCGCGGGCGAAGCCCTCGCGGACGCCGGGCCGCATGACCTTGACGGCCACAATCTCCTCGCCCTCGGGCGTGCGGACGCGGGCCTTGTGGACCTGGGCGATGGAGGCGGCCGCCACCGGTTCGCCGAAATCCAGGAACATCGCATCCAGCGGACGCCCCAGGGCCAGCTCCACCATGCGCACGGCCTCGGCGCGCGGGAACGGTGGCATGCGGTCCTGCAGCCGTTCCAGGTCGCGGGCCGCCGCGACGCCGACGATGTCCGGACGGGTGGCCAGGAACTGGCCGAACTTCACATAGGACGGGCCGAGCCGGGTCAGCGCCGTGGACAGCCGCGCCGCGCCGTCGCCGACGTCCCGCCGCTCGATGAGACGCGCGACCCGCAGGGCCACCCGCGCGGAGGGCGGAAGGGCGCTGGGATCCACCAGCGAGAGCGCGCCCTCCCGCGCAAGGACGAACCCGGCCCGGAGGTTGCGGGCGAGATGGACGGTGCTGCCGATCACGTCAGATCTTCCAGCCCGAATGGATCGCGACCACGCCCGCCGTCAGGGGCTTGTGGGTGACGCGCCGGAAGCCCGCCTCCTCGATCATCGCCGAGAAAGCGGCGGGCGTCGGGAAGCGGCGGATCGACTCGACCAGATACCGGTAGGATTCCGCATCGCCCGTGACCATCCCGCCGAGCTTGGGGATCACGTTGAACGAATACGCGTCGTAGATCTTATCGAGGAGCGGCACGTCCACCTTCGAGAATTCGAGGCACAGGAAGCGACCGCCGGGCTTGAGCACCCGATGGGCCTCCCGCAGGGCCGCATCGATGCGGGGCACGTTCCGGATGCCGAACGCGATGGTGTAGGCGTCGAACCGGTTCGCCTCGAGGGGCAGCTCCTCCGCATTGGCCTCGACGAAATCGATCCGGCCCTCGTAGCGCCCGCCCGCTCGCTCGCGGCCCACATTCAGCATCTCGCCGTTGATGTCGAGCACGGTCACGTGGGTCTGAGGCCCGCCGGCGTCGAGGATCTTGAAAGCCACGTCCCCGGTGCCGCCCGCCACGTCGAGATGGCGAAAGGGGCGGGTCTTCGGAGGGCGCAGGGTCGTGAGGAGCACATCCTTCCAGACCCGGTGCAGGCCCGCCGACATGAGGTCGTTCATGAGGTCGTAGCGCCCGGCCACCGAGTGGAACACCTCGTTGACGCGCTCCTGCTTCTCGTCGAGCCGCACGGACTGGAACCCGAAATGCGTGGTCTCGTCGGTCATGATCTCATGGTCCTCATACGCGTTTTGTCGCGATCCATAGCGGAAGCGGGCCCGGATGGCTATGTGAAGGGCTCTCCCGAACGACGAGATCGTTGATGCCTGAACTGCCCGAAGTCGAAACGGTTCGCCGGGGTCTCGAGCCCGCCCTGGTGGGTGCCCGTTTCCAGCGCGTGACCCAGCGCCGCCCGGACCTGCGGTTTCCCTTCCCGGATGATTTCGCGGCCCGGCTGGAGGGGCAGGAGGTCCGGAGCCTCGGGCGGCGGGCCAAGTATCTCCTGGCCGATCTCTCGTCCGGGGAGGTCCTGGTCATGCACCTGGGCATGTCGGGGCGCTTCCTGGTGAGCCAGGGGGGCGAGACCCGCATGCCGGGGGAGTTCCACCACGAGCACGGGGGCGTCGGCGCCCATGATCACGTGATCTTCGAGCTCTCGAACGGCGCCCGCGTGACCTACAACGACGCCCGCCGCTTCGGTTTCATGGATCTGGTGCCCCGGCCCGGGATCGAGACCTGCCGGCATTTCGCCGGAATGGGCATCGAGCCCCTGGGCAACGAGCTCTCGGGCGACACCATCGCGCGGCTGTTCGCGGGCAAGCGCACGCCCCTGAAGGCCGCTCTGCTGGACCAGCGGCTGATTGCGGGCCTCGGCAACATCTATGTGTGCGAGGCCCTGTTCCGCACGGGTCTCCACCCGGAAGCCGCCGCCGGAACGCTCGCCACAAAGGCGGGCGAGCCCACCGAGCAGGCCCACCGGCTCGCGGGCGTGATCCGCGACGTGCTGAACGAGGCCGTGCTGGCCGGGGGCTCGACCTTGCGCGATCATGCCCAGGTGGACGGGTCGCTGGGCTATTTCCAGCATTCGTTCAAGGTCTACGACCGGGAGGGCGAGCCTTGCGTGACGCCGGGCTGCGGCGGCACGGTCTCGCGCCTCGTGCAGTCGGGCCGCTCGACTTTCTACTGCCCCGTCTGCCAATCCTGAACCCCTTTGGCAGCACAGCGCGGCTCTCCTCCCCCTTGTGGGGAGGAGTTGGAGGTGGGGGTGTGAGCGCCACATCGAACCAGCGTGGCGCCCACACCCCCACCCCGGTCGCTTCGCGACTCGACCCTCCCCACAAGGGGGAGGGAATGTGGCCCTGCCAATCTCTCGCCCATCCCTCCCGAAACCGTGTTCCCGCCGAGGGGGCGACAAAACCGCCCCCTGCCCTATAGTCATGTGACGTGCAGGTTGCGACTCCTAGGACCGCCCACTGCCTCGCCTCAGGTCTCGCGACCCCTTGAACGATGTTCATGGAGTTTAAGACACATGGCCAAGTTTCACATCATCGCGGGCGCTCATGAGACCCCGGACCGGATCGCGGTCCGACGAATCGGCGTGGAGGACCTGAAGGATTCCCTGCGGCGGGGCTTCCAGGATTTCTGGGCCATGCCGTCCCACCTGGCGTTCCTCTGCCTGCTCTATCCGATCATCGGGATCTTTTTCGCGGGCCTCGCCTTCGGCAACAACCTCCTGCCGCTGCTCTTCCCCCTGGCCTCGGGCTTCGCCCTGGTCGGTCCCCTGGCGGCAGTCGGCCTCTATGAACTCAGCCGGCGCCGGGAACGGGGCGAGACCGTGCGCTGGCAGGACATGACGGAGGTGCTGCGCTCGCCCTCTATCGGGTCGATCGCGGCGCTGGGCGTGCTGCTCGCCGTCATCTTCCTGTTCTGGCTCGTGATCGCGCAGGCGCTCTATCAATCCCTCTTCGGCTGGCACGCGCCTCAATCCATGAGCCTGTTCCTGCAGGAGGTGTTGACCACGCGGAACGGCTGGACCCTGATCGTGCTGGGCAACCTCATCGGCGCGGCGTTCAGCGTGGCGGTCTTCGCCATGAGCGTGATCGCCTTCCCGCTTCTCCTCGACCGGGACGTGGGCGCCGTGGTGGCGATCCAGACCTCCGTGAAGGCGGTGCTGGCCAATCCCGGCACCATGGCGCTCTGGGGCCTGATCGTCGCGGGCGCCTTGGTGATCGGCTTCATCCCGCTCTTCATCGGGCTGGCCATCGTGCTCCCGGTTCTGGGCCACGCCACCTGGCATCTCTATCGCAAGGTCGTGCCGTCCTAAGGCCTCCCCAAGGGGTCTGCAGGCCCGCGCGACGTTATCCTCACAGGGGCTCCGATTTTTTCGTCCGGGGCCACCTCTTTCTCGTGCAAGTCACTTCTTTCTCGTGCAGGTCACCTCTTTCTTGTGCAGGTCACCTCTTTCTTGTGCAGGTCACTTGCCGAGCTTGGCCGCCTCCCCTAACCCATACGGGAATCAGAATGGAGGCGGCGCCCATGGCTTTTGAAACGATCCTCGTCGAGACCCGCGGCAAGGTAGGCTTGATCACCCTCAACCGGCCCCAGGCCCTGAATGCCTTGAACTCAGCCCTGCTCGGCGAAGTGATCCAGTCCCTCGACGCCTTCGAGGCCGACGACAATGTGGGCTGCATCGTCGTGACCGGGTCCGAGCGCGCGTTTGCCGCGGGCGCCGACATCAAGGAGATGGCGGACCTGGTCTATCCGCACAATTATTCCACCAACCAGTTCTCGGGCTGGGACCGGGTGGCGGCCCAGCGCAAGCCCATGATCGCCGCGGTGGCGGGCTTTGCCCTCGGGGGCGGCTGCGAGTTCGCCATGATGTGCGACTTCATCATCGCGGCCGACACGGCCAAGTTCGGCCAGCCCGAGATCAAGCTCGGCGTCATGCCCGGCATGGGCGGCTCCCAGCGCCTCACCCGCCTCATCGGCAAGGCCAAGGCCATGGAGATGTGCCTTACGGGCCGCATGATGGGCGCGGAGGAAGCCGAGCGCTCCGGCCTCGTGGCCCGCGTGGTCCCGGCCGCCGACCTCATGACGGAGGTCATGAAGACCGCCGACACCATCGCGTCGATGTCGCTCCCCATCGCCATCATGACGAAGGAAACCATCAACCGGGCCGACGAGGTGAGCCTATCCGAGGGCATCCGCTTCGAGCGGCGCCTGTTCCAGGCCATGTTCGCCACCGCCGACCAGAAGGAAGGCATGAAGGCCTTCGTCGAGAAGCGGGCCCCCGGGTTCAAGAACCAGTAAAAGAGCGGACAGGCCCGGCCGGGAAGAATTCGTCATGCTCGATCTGGGCTTCGACACCCTCATGCTCCTGGGCGGTGCCGCTTTCCTGGCGGGCTTCGTCGATTCCATCGCGGGCGGCGGCGGTCTCATCACCGTGCCGGTCCTCCTGCTCTGCGGGCTCGACCCCGCCCAGGCCATCGCCACCAACAAGGTGCAGGGGGTCTGCTCGGCCGCCTCCGCCACCTACGCGTTCGGGCGCCGGGGCCTGATCGTCTGGCGCCAGGCCGTTCCCTTCGCGCTCGTGGCCTTCGCCAGCGGCATCATCGGGGCCCTGTGCGTGAGCGTCCTGCCCCGCGCCGTCCTGGATCTGGTGATCCCGGTCCTGCTCGTGGCGATCGCGGTCTATTTCGCCCTGTCCCGCCGCCTGAAGGACGAGGATGCCCATGCGCGGATGACGGCCGTCACCTTCGGGGCGACGCTGCCCGTGGCGGTCGGCTTCTATGACGGGATCTTCGGACCCGGCGCGGGCTCCTTCTATATGCTGGGCTTCGTCACGCTCCTGGGCTACGGGGTCGTGCGGGCCACGGCCCACACCAAGCTCGTCAACCTGGGCAGCAATTTCGGCAGCCTCCTGCTGTTTTCCGCCACGGGAGCGGTGATGTGGCCGGCAGGGCTCGTGATGGCCGGAACGGCGCTTCTCGGCGCCCAGATCGGGTCCCGGCTCGCCATAAGGCTGGGTTCCCGCCTGATCCGCCCCCTGCTCGTCGCGATTTCGGCCCTCATGGCGCTCAGGCTTCTTCTCGACCCGGCCAATCCCTGGCGTCAGGGGCTGTCGGGGCTGGCGACGTCGCTTTTTTGACGCGAAGAGCCGGTTGTTGTTGACGTTTCCCGGACCCGAGTCTATAAGCCGCCTCACATGAGCCCGCGCGATCCGCGGGCTCTTCGGTTTCCATTGCAATCCGCCGGTCGCCGCCAAGGCTCACAGACGAGCCGCAAGGCTCGTCGCATCGGTGCTTACCTACGAGGACTTTGGCCATGGCCAACACTGTCTCGGCCAAGAAGATGACCCGCAAGATCGTCAAGCGCACGGCGATCAACCGCTCGCGTCGCAGCCGCGTTCGCACGTTCATCCGCAAGGTCGAGGAGGCGATCGCCTCCGGCAACCAGAACGACGCCGTCGCGGCTCTCCGCGCCGCCGAGCCCGAGTTGATGCGCGCCGCCCAGAAGGGCATCGTGCACAAGAACACCGCCTCGCGGAAGGTCTCGCGCCTCTCGGCCCGCATCAAGACCCTGAGCGCCTGATCGTTCTCGTTCAGGTTGCGTTGACCCAGCATTCGAACCCGGCCCGCAAGGCCGGGTTTTTTCATGCGCCTGCCCTTGATTTTCGGGCCCGGAGACCAAGAGACCTGTGGGATTTTTTATCCACACGAAGCCTTGACTTGGCGGGCCATTCCGGGGGTGCGTGTGATAACGGCACAGCTTGCGAATGCGCATAAAACGCGGAGCGTCTTCAGGGGCTTAGCAGGCAAGCTTCCGCGAGGCATTGGAATCGACCCCGAATCCGGCTCGAATCATCCCCGATTCAACATTGCGAGAAAACCTTTTTTGCGGACGGTGGACAGCCTGTGGTCAGACCCTGAATCAGTTGAAGAGTCAGGGTTTTATAGAGCCGGCTGAAAACCTGTGGACGAATTTGCGGTGCGTCAAACCGGCCTTTGGGCGGCGCAACATCGATTCATTCTGTTGCCACCCCCAGACCCCCTGTGTAAGGTCAATTCACTTCACGGGGGTCGCCGTGAAGTCATTCACTCAAATCTCAAGTTTAGAAGCTCGGATATGGGGACGGAGCGTTGTTTCAACAAATCAAGAAGCAAACAGAAGTTCTCGGCCCAGGCAGGAGTAGACTTGAAACTGCATGAGTGCTGCTCGTGAAGTGTCCATAACGAGGCACTTCATCTTTACCATCAAAAGATAATCTTCAGTACAGTTTGGGGGCGCCAGACCTGAACTCCATGAGGCACGAACGCCTCTGGATTTCAGCATTGGTAGTGGCGTGGGGATCCTGGGCCCAGTCGGCACGGGATCTCGTGGAGGGATATTGAATGTATCGCAGCGAGGATCATCGCACCCATTCCGCCCCGAACGAGAGCGGGGTCGACATGTCGGGAGCGCAGATGGCATCGGAGAACTGGGCGAGGGTCAAACGCCGCCTTCGGGCCGAGCTGGGCGAGGATGTGTTCGCCAGCTGGTTCGCCCGTCTCGAGCTCGACGCCGTCGTCGACGGCTGCGCCTTCCTGACGGTGCCGACCCGTTTCCTGAAGAGCTGGATCGAGTCCCATTATGCCGACCGGGTCCTGACCCTCTACCGGGCCGAGGCCACGGACGTGGAGCGCGTCACCATCGGGGTGCGCTCGTCCGGCAGCTCGCCGAGCCGCGATCCCGCCCTCGCCCGCAGGCCCAGCGAGACGCCCCGCGCTCCGGCCGCCTCCCTGGCGGCCGTACCTCCCGGCGACATCAAGGCGCCCGCCCTCGCGCTGCCGGAAGAGAAGGCGGAGGCCGGCGAGTTCGGCGGCGCCCCTCTCGATGCGCGCCTCACCTTCGAGAGCTTCATCATCGGGCGCTCCAACGCCCTCGCCCACGCGGCCGCCGACCGGGTCGCCCAGAACGGCCAGGCCATCTACAACCCGCTCTACCTCCACGCGGGCGTCGGCCTCGGCAAGACCCATCTCCTCCACGCCATCGGGCATGCGGCCAAAACCCAAGGCCGCCGGGTCATCTACCTGACCGCCGACCGGTTCATGTACGGCTTCGTGGCCTCCCTGAAGGCCCAGACCTCGCTCGCCTTCAAGGAGCGGCTGCGCGCCATCGATCTTCTCATCCTGGACGACGTGCAGTTCATCCAGGGCAAGCAGATCCAGCAGGAATTCGGCCACACCCTGAACGCCCTCATCGATGCGGGCCGCCAGATCGTGGTGGCGTCGGACCGCCCCCCGGCGGATCTCGAAGCCCTGGACGAGCGGGTGCGCTCGCGCCTCGCGGGCGGCCTCGTGGTGGAGGTCGGCGCCCTCGACGAGGCCTTGCGTGCCTCGATCCTGACCACCCGGTTCGAAGCCCTGAAGACCATCCATCCCACCTTCGAGGTGAGCCCCAACGTGGTGTCCTACGTCGCCCGCTCCATCACGGCCAACGGCCGCGACCTGGAAGGCGCCGTGAACCGCCTGCTCGCCCACGCGACCCTCACCAACTCGTCCATCACCATCGAGACCGCCGAGACGGCGATCCGCGACCTCGTGCGCAACCGCGAGCCGAAGCGGGTGAAGATCGAGGACATCCAGAAGCTGGTGGCCTCCCGCTACAACGTCTCGCGCTCGGACATCCTGTCCGAGCGACGCACTGCCGCCGTCGTGCGCCCGCGGCAGATCGCCATGTACCTGTCCAAGGTGCTTACCCTCAGGTCCCTGCCGGAGATCGGCCGCCGCTTCGGCGGACGCGACCACACCACGGTGCTCCACGCGGTGCGCAAGATCGAGAAGCAGATCGGCGAGGACAACGCCCTCAACGACGAGGTCGAGCTCCTCAAGCGCATGCTGCAGGAATAGGCCGGCGCCTCGATCGGAAGGGCTTAAGTGTCTGGTGGGAAAGCAGGGCTCAGCGCCTTGCTTTCTGGCCCAACCTTCGCCAATCTTGCTGCCCCGCTGATCCCCGGCTTGTAGCGCCGGGCGACCCAATAATTCCAACGACAACAGGTGTTGGGCTATGAGAGTAACCGTTGAGCGCGCCGCCCTTTTGAAGGCGCTCGGGCATGTGCACCGCGTCGTCGAGCGCCGCAACACCATTCCGATCCTGTCGAACGTCCTGCTGCGCGCCGATGGCGAGACCCTGCGCCTCAAGGCGACGGATCTCGACATCGAGGTGACGGAAACCATCCCGGCCGACATCGCGCAGGCCGGCTCCACCACGGTTCCGGCCTACGTGATCTACGACATCGTGCGCAAGCTCTCCGACGGCGCCCAGGTCTCCCTGGAGATGGCCGGCGACGGGGGCCAGATGCAGATCCGTTCCGGGCGCTCGCGCTTCATGCTCCAGGCCCTGCCGGAGAGCGACTTCCCGGACCTCGCCGCGGGCGACCTGCCTCACAGCTTCGAACTGCCCGCCGCCGACCTCAAGCGCCTGATCGAGAAGACCCAGTTCGCGATCTCGACGGAGGAGACGCGCTACTACCTCAACGGCATCTTCCTGCACGCCATCGAGGTGTCGGGCCAGCCCATGCTGCGCGCGGTCGCCACCGACGGCCACCGCCTCGCCCGCGTGGAGCTGCCCGCCCCCAAGGGCTCGGAGGGCATGCCGGGGGTCATCATCCCGCGCAAGGCCGTGGCCGAGATCGTCAAGCTCGTGGAGGACGGCAGCGAGACCATCCGCATCGAACTGTCCTCCGCCAAGGTGCGCATGACCTTCGACGGCGTGGTGCTGACCTCCAAGCTCATCGACGGCACCTTCCCGGACTACCAGCGCGTGATCCCGACCGGGAACGACAAGCTTCTGACCGTGGAGCGGGCCGAGTTCGCCAAGGCGGTCGACCGGGTCTCCACCATCTCGTCCGAGCGCGGCCGGGCCGTGAAGCTGGCCCTCGGCGACGGGAGGCTGACCCTGTCCGTGAACAACCCGGATTCCGGCAGCGCCACCGAGGAGATCGAGGTCGATTACGAGGCCGGATCCATCGATATCGGCTTCAACGCCCGCTATCTCCTCGACATCACCGCCCAGCTCGACGGCGACACCGCACTGTTCAAGCTGGCCGATCCCGGCTCGCCCACAGTGATCCAGGACCGCGACGGCGCGAACGCGCTCTACGTCCTGATGCCGATGCGGGTCTGACCCTCCGTCATTCCGGACGGAGCGGAGCGACGATCCGGGACCGTTTTCAGGATGGGGCGCAGAGCCGGATTCCCTTTCCCTCCGCCACACTCCGGCCGGGAATGACAAGGGAAGCTCCCGCGCTCACCCGTCCGGCGATCCCGGTTCGGCTGCGCCGTCCGGGATGACACCCTCCCCTTGCGCGACCCTAACGCGCTTGATCTCCGGCACCCGATCCGGGCATGAAGGCCGCAGGAACCCGCATGCCGCCCGAAACGCCCCCCGCCTCCCGCATCACCCGCCTGATCCTCCAGGATTTTCGCACCTACGAGAGCCTCGACCTCGCCGTCTCGCAGGGTCTCGTGGCCCTGGTGGGCGAGAACGGCGCGGGCAAGACCAACGTGCTGGAGGCGATCTCGCTCTTCATGCCGGGGCGAGGCCTGCGCCGGGCGGACCTGGCCGAGATGGCGCGCCAGGGGGCGCCTGGAGGCGGCCGGGGCTCGTTCGCGGTATCCATCGGCCTCGATGCGCCCTTCGGCGAGCACCGGCTCGGCACCGGCCTGGAGGCCGCCCACCCGGAGGCGCGCGCCGCCCGGATCTGCCGCATCGACGGTTCGTCCGCCTCCTCCCCGTCCGCGTTCTCAGAATACCTGCGCGTCGTCTGGCTGACCCCGGACCTCGATGCCCTGTTCCGCGGCTCGGCGGGCGACAGGCGCCGGTTTCTCGACCGGTTCGTGCTGGCGGTGGACGCGGAGCACGGCGCCCGCGTCAACGCTCTCGAGCGCGCCCTGCGCTCCCGCAACCGGGTGCTGGAGGACAATGCCAGTGACAGTCTCTGGCTCGACGCCCTGGAGCGCGAGGTGGCGGAGCTCGCGGTCGCGGTGGCGTCCGCCCGGCGCGAGACCGTGGAGCGCCTGGCCGCCCTGATCCTGGCCACCCGCGACGACACCTCGCCCTTCCCTTTCGCGACCCTGAGCCTGGAGGGCGAGATCGACGCGCTCATCGCCTCCCTGCCCGCCGTGGACGCGGAGGACCGCTACCGGGCGATCCTCCGCGATTACCGCGCCCGGGATCGGGCGGCCGGGCGCACCCTCGTGGGGCCTCAAGCCACCGACCTGCTGGTGCGCCACGGTCCGAAGGACATTCCCGCCGCCACCGCCTCGACGGGGGAGCAGAAGGCCCTGCTCATCGGCCTCGTGCTGGCCCATGCGAGACTCGTCGCCGCCATGAGCGGACTTGCGCCCTTCATTCTGCTGGACGAGGTCGCGGCTCATCTCGACCCCAAGCGCCGGGCGGGCCTGTTCGCGGAGCTGGAGAAGCTCGGCGGCCAAGTCTGGATGACGGGCGCCGATCCGGCGCTCTTCGCGGAGCTTCAGGGCCGGGCGGACGTGCTGCAGGTGAGGCCTGGCGTGATCGAACCCATCACCAATCGTTGATGGTTCTTTCCGGGGCTTCGGCTATGATGCCCGACATGGTATTTCAAGCAGGGTCGCCATGGATCTCGCAGGCCTTCTCGTCTTCGCCACCGCGCTTTTCATCGCGGCCGCCGCGCCCGGACCCGGCATCGCCGCCATCGTGGCGCGGGTGCTGGGGCGGGGTCCGCGCGGCGCCGTGGCCTTCAGCATCGGCATCGCGCTCGGCGATGTCGTCTGGCTGACCTTCGCCATCGTGGGCCTGGCGGCCCTCGCCCAGACCTTCCACGGGGTCTTCCTGGCGGTGAAATACGCCGGCGTCGCGTATCTGCTCTTCATCGCCTACAAGCTCTGGACCGCTCCGGCCGAGGCCCTCGACACCCGGGGCGATACGGCCGGCGAGAGCCCGGCCAAGCTCCTGCTGGGGGGCGTGGCCCTGACCCTGGGCAATCCGAAGACCATCATGTTCTACATGGCCCTCCTGCCCACGCTGCTGGATCTCGATCGCATTACGGCATTGGGCTATGCGGAACTCGTCGCGGCCACGCTCGTGGTGCTGGGCGTCGTGTTCGCGGGCTACATCGTGCTGGCCGCGCGAGTGCGCCGGATCTTCACCTCGGCCCGCTCGATCCGCAGGCTCAACAAGGGCACGGGAGCCATCATGGTGGGGGCCGCCGCGGCAATTGCGGCCCGTTAGCGGGAATTCCGGTGAAAAGTGAGGAATCGGGTGCGTCTTTTCACGCGCGCGTAGGCGCGTGGGGGTGAAATTTCAAGCAATCGTCCCTAAATAATTGATCTGACGAATCAAACACCCCGGCGCGCAACCCTGATACCTGCCGCGCCACGAGACCCCGATTGAAGGACCCCTTATGGCCGAACCCGCAGCGAACGTGAATGCCGATGCCTATGGCGCCGAATCCATCAAGGTCCTCAAAGGCCTCGATGCCGTCCGCAAGCGGCCCGGCATGTATATCGGCGACACCGATGACGGCTCGGGCCTGCATCACATGGTCTACGAGGTTGTGGACAATGCCATCGACGAGGCGCTCGCCGGTCACGCCACCGAGGTGACCGTGACGCTCAACGCCGACGGCTCCGTGACGGTCACGGATAACGGCCGCGGCATTCCGACCGACATCCACGCCGGCGAGGGCATCTCGGCCGCCGAGGTGATCATGACCCAGCTCCACGCGGGGGGTAAGTTCGACCAGAACTCCTACAAGGTGTCGGGCGGTCTTCACGGCGTCGGCGTCTCCGTGGTGAACGCCCTGTCGAGCTGGCTCAAGCTGCGCATCTACCGCAACGGCAAGGCCCACGAGATCGAGTTCCGGCACGGCGATTCCGTGGCGCCCCTCGCGGTGGTGGGCGACGCGGAGGGCAAGCGCGGCACGGAAGTGACCTTCCTGGCCTCGACCGACACCTTCACCATGGTCGAGTACGATTACGGAACCCTGGAGCACCGCCTGCGCGAGCTCGCCTTCCTGAACTCGGGCGTGCGCATCGTGCTCACCGACAAGCGCCATGCGGAGCATAAGCGCGAGGAGCTCATGTACGAGGGCGGCGTCGAGGCCTTCGTGCGGTATCTCGACCGCGCCAAGAGCCCGCTCATCGGCGCCCCCATCGTGATCCGGTCCGAGAAGGACGGCATCGGCGTCGAGGCGGCCCTGTGGTGGAACGACAGCTACCACGAGAGCGTGCTGTGCTTCACCAACAACATCCCGCAGCGGGACGGCGGCACGCACCTTGCGGGCTTCCGGGCCGCGCTGACCCGTCAGGTCACGGGCTATGCGGACAGCACCGGCATGACCAAGAAGGAGAAGGTCTCGCTCACCGGCGACGATTGCCGCGAGGGCCTGACCGCCATCGTGTCCGTGAAGGTGCCCGATCCGAAATTTTCGTCCCAGACCAAGGACAAGCTCGTCTCGTCCGAGGTGCGTCCCGCCGTTGAGAACGTGCTCAACGAGGCCCTGAACAACTGGCTCGAGGAGCATCCCGCCGAGGCCCGCGCCGTGGTGGGCAAGGTGGTAGAAGCGTCCGCCGCTCGCGAGGCCGCCCGCAAGGCGCGCGAGCTCACCCGCCGGAAAGGCGCGCTCGATATCGCGTCGCTCCCCGGCAAGCTCGCAGACTGCCAGGAGCGCGACCCGTCCAAGTGCGAGATCCTGCTCGTGGAGGGCGATTCCGCCGGCGGCTCCGCTAAGCAGGGCCGCGACCGCGCCTTCCAGGCGGTGCTCCCCTTGCGCGGAAAGATCCTGAACGTGGAGCGCGCCCGCTTCGACAAGATGCTGTCGAGCCAGGAGATCGGCACGCTGATCACGGCGCTCGGCACCGGCATCGGTCGCGAGGAGTTCAACCCCGACAAGCTGCGCTACCACCGCATCATCATCATGACCGACGCGGACGTGGACGGCTCGCACATCCGCACCCTGCTCCTCACCTTCTTCTTCCGGCAGATGCCGGAGCTGATCGAGCGCGGGCACATCTACATCGCGCAGCCGCCGCTCTATAAGGCCACGCGCGGCAAGACCGGTATCTATCTCAAGGACGAGCGCGCGCTGGAGGACTTCCTCATCGACGCGGGCATCGACAACGCGGCTTTGCGCCTGTCCTCCGGCCTCGAATTCGGCGGCGATCAGCTGAAAGGCCTGATCGACGAGGCACGCCTCGTGCGCCAGGTTCTGGCGAGCCTGCATTCGCGCTACGACCGCAAGGCCGTGGAGCAGGCCGCCATCGCGGGCGCCCTGCGCCCCGAGGTGGTGGACGATCCCGAGAAAGGCCCCAAAGCCGCCGCCTATATCGCGACCCGCCTCGATGCCATCTCGGAGGAGCTGGAGCGCGGCTGGAGCGGCGAGGTGCGCGACGGTGGCTATGTCTTCTCGCGCACGGTGCGCGGCGTGAAACAGGTCTCGACCCTGGACGCGGCGCTCATCGCCAGCCAGGAGGCCAAGAAGCTCGACGAGCGCGCCAGCTCGCTGCAGGACGTGTACGGCACCCCGGCCGTGCTCGCCCGCAAGGCCGACGAGACCGCCATCGACGGGCCGTTGACGCTCTTCAACGCCGTGCTGGGCGCGGGCCGCAAGGGCCTGCAGCTGCAGCGCTACAAGGGTCTGGGCGAGATGACCGCCCAGCAGCTCTGGGAAACGACGCTGGACCGGGATGTGCGCTCGCTCCTGCAGGTGCGCGTGAAGGACACCACGGATGCCGACGACCTGTTCGTGAAACTCATGGGCGACGTGGTGGAGCCCCGCCGCGAGTTCATCCAGGAAAACGCCCTGTCGGTCGCCAATCTCGACGTCTGATCCGCCTGGAACCCGCCCAGGCGTCGGCTCGGACGCTCTCACCCGAACGAAAACGCCGTCTGCTCCCGTGCAGGCGGCGCTTTCGCGTCGATGTGCCAATGCCGTCCGAGCTCCGCGTCGAACCCGTCGGGACGATACCGGGCATAGCCCGAAGCCGGGTAGAAGGTCGTCTCGCCGAAATAGACCCGGCCGGCCACCACGTACAGGTCGACGCGCACGAAGTCGAAGGGCGACCCGATGGCCTCCGCCACGCGCTTCATCTCGGCCAGCAATTCAGGCCGGTGGACCTCATGCCGGGTGTCCGGGTAGGTGGACTGCACCGCAAGCCGCCGCCACTCCGCGTCGTAGATCGCCCGCTCCTGCCCGTCCCCGAAGCGCTGGATGTCGACCTGGATGAGCTGGGTCCGGCCGTGGAACACGAAGAACTTGTAGTCGGCCGGGGGCGTTTGCCCGTCTCCGATCATGGACTCGATCATGACCGCCGGTTCGATGTGCCCGTAGAGCCATTCCCGGGTCCTGGATCCGTAGAGGCTGTCCATCCAGGCGTGGCAGCGGGCGCGGACTTCGTTCCAATCCATCACGTCGGTCTCGCGCACGAAAATGGCCTGACCGCAGGAGTGGGTCGGCTTGATCACGAACGGGCGCGCCAGCGCGTCGAAATCGACCGTCTCGACATCGCGCCCCGTCCAGAGGGTCGGAATGACGTAGCGCGAGCCGACCATGGCGGAGATCAAGTCCTTGACCTTCGCCTTATCGGCGAAGAGCGGCATCCGGGCGTCGCGGTCATAGAGCTTCCGAAACTGGACCTTCTCCGTGAACGTGGCCGGCCGCCGGAGATCCGGGAACCGGCCATGGGCTCTGCGATATTGGATCCCAACGGCCCATGCGTCCGGCAGCGTGGCCCATATGGCTTGTTTAACGGATGATAATCCGAGCATAGACATGGAGCCTCAAATGTTATTCGCGTCTCTGTCGGGGTCGACGATCAGTAAAACGCTCTCGATCCGGCCTCATGAGCTAGCGCGGCGGCCTTGCTAAACAATCCCTTTCTCGAACTGAACCAGCTTTATTCAATCCTCAATCGAATACTCAAGCGATCCATGGGTCGTCTTTTTTGAAGAGGCAACGATTATACTGTAAGTCCCACAGATTCCGGCACTCTGCCTCATGACCTCTTTTTTGGCTCGCGGGCTGTGGAAACCGGTGGAAATCCCGGGTCCGTTGTTGCCTTAGCGTCAACTTGAACTAGAACAAAATAAGAACATCGAGGTGTGATTCCATGCGGCATGATCACTCGAGACGGTCCAGGCGTCTCATGAACCGGCAGGTCGCCGACAGGCTCCTGGAAGCCTTGCGGCCGGCTCGCCACCTGCTGGCGCGGAGCCTGGCCGACCTGCCGACCGGCGGACCCGAATATCACCAGATCGACCGGACCGTGCGCGAAATCGACGACCTCGCCGAAATCCTCATCGGCGATGTCGCATGCTATTATCGCGACAGCCATCGCACCTTCATGCCCCCCATGAAGCGCTGGGAGGAAATCGGATAGGGCTCCTACTTCGAAAGAGCGATTGTGCTCCGGCGCACCGCGGCAAATAGTTTGCGCCTCGACAATCGACAGATGGGCCGTCCCTGAGCCCCGATCAAAGCCGCGGAGGCCCCGTCATGAAGGCATCGACCCTCAGCTTTCGGCTCGCAATCCTTTTCATCATCACCGGCATCGGCATGGGGATCGGCATGGCGGCGTCCCAGGACCATTCGCTGATGCCGGTTCACGCGCATGTCAACCTGCTGGGCTGGGTCTCGATGTTCCTGTTCGGGCTCTACTACGAGCGACGCCCCGCCCTGGACGTGAAACGCCTCGCCCTGGTTCAGGTCGGCGTCTGGGCGTTCGGAACGGTCACGTTGAACGCGGCCGTCGCGGCGCTTCATCTCGGACATGCGGGCGCCGAACCCATCGCGGGCCTGTCGTCTCTGGTCGTGATGGCAGGCGCCTTGCTGTTCGCCTATTTCGTGTTCCGTCCCGAGCGGGTCTCAGCACCCGAGCAGACCTTGCGCATGACCCCCGCCGAATAAGCATCCCCGACGATCAGGTGTTCACCGCCCGGACTCGCCCTATCTCCCGGACGGAGGCTATGGGAGGGCTCGGCGATGGCCGATTGGAAGCTGCCCCGTGACGGAGGATGCCGGTGCGGCCAGGTTCGGATCCGCGTGGACGCGCCGCCGCTTCTGACCATGGCGTGTCACTGCGACGGGTGCCGCCGCATGAGCTCCAGCGCCTTCTCGCTGAGCGCCGCGATCCCGAGCGAGGGTTTTCACGTCACCCAGGGCGAGCTCGTCATCGGCGGATTGCACGGCGCGACCCGGCATTACTTCTGCGGCCGCTGCCTGACCTGGATGTTCACGCGGCCCGAGGGCATGGACATGTTCGTCAACCTGCGCCCAACCATGCTGGACGATGCGGAGGGCTTCGCCGCGCCGTTCATCGAGACCTACACGAGCACGAAACTGCCCTGGGCCTCCACGGCGGCGATCCATTCCTTCGAGACCTTTCCGCCCTTCGAGGCCTATGAGGGATTGGTTCGGGACTTCGCGACGCGGACGGCATTATCATCCGGCGGGAATCATCAACCGGGGAGCCAGACTTGACCCATACACCCGAGGCGCGGGCGGAAACGCTCGCACGCGAATTGGAATCTGCCTTCCGCAACCGGGCCGACCTCTACCGCCTGTTCTATGACGAACTCGTTGGGCGCTTCGGCGAGGAGGCCGCCGAGGACGTGATGATTCAGGCCGTGGAGAAACGCGGCCAGGAGGTGGCGGCGCTGGCGTTTAAAGGCTTCGGCCCCACGGACGCGCGTGCCATCGGGGAGGCCTTCCTGGCCGTGAGCCCGGACGGCGGCCGCATGTACCCCACGCATGTGAGCCGCAGGGCGGATGGGATCAGCTTCGAGGTGCAGCGCTGTCCGCTCAAGGACGCGTGGGTGGAAGCGGGCGTGAGCGAGGATCGCCTCGCCACCCTGTGCCGCATCGCCGGCGCCTTCGATCGCGGGCTCTTCGAGGCCACGGGCATCCGGTTCGAGAACAGGACGTGGACCCCGGGACATGGCAGCGGCTGCTGCCACATCCACCTGTCGGACGACCCGGCGAAAACGGCTCCCACCGTTTGATCATCCGGTCTCCGGCCCTACCTCTCGTGTCGGCGGACCGCATCGAGACGCCGGCAGCCCGTGGAACGGAACGCGTGACCCGTCGCTTCACGGCCGATCCAACGAACCGCAGGGAGGCTCCATGACGTTGAAGGGACAGACCGCACTCGTGACCGGCGGATCGTCGGGAATCGGAGCCGGGATCGCGCAAGCCCTGGGCGCGGCCGGGGTCCGGGTGGCGATCAATTACCGCTCCGGAGGCGATGCGGCGAAGACGCTGGCCGACGAGATCACGCAGGCGGGCGGCGAGGCGTTCGCGGTGGGTGCGGACGTGTCCGACGAGGCCGCCGTGGACGCCATGGTAGCCCAGACCGTCGAGCGGTTCGGCCGTCTCGACATCCTGGTGGCGAATTCGGGCCTGCAGAAGGATGCGGCCTTCAAGGACATGTCCCTGGACGACTGGCGCAAGGTGATCGACGTCAATCTGACGGGCCAGTTCCTGAGCTGCCGGGCCGCCGTGCGGCAATTCCTGCGTCAACCCGAGACCCCGAACGTGTCGCGGGCGCGCGGCAAGATCATCTGCATGAGTTCCGTCCACGAGGTCATTCCCTGGGCGGGCCACGTGAATTACGCAGCCTCCAAGGGCGGCGTCATGCTGATGATGAAAAGCCTCGCCCAGGAAGTGGCGCATGAGCACATTCGCGTGAACGCCATCGCGCCGGGCGCCATTCGGACCCCGATCAACAAGGAGGCCTGGGGAACGGAGGAGGCGCTCCGGCGTCTTCTCAAACTGATCCCCTACGGCCGCATCGGCGAACCGGAAGACGTCGCCAAGGCGGCCCTTTGGCTGGCCTCGGACGACAGCGATTATGTCACCGGCACGACGCTGTTCGTGGACGGCGGCATGACGCTCTATCCCGGCTTCGAGGATAACGGCTGACCGCGCCGCATGGCGTCACATACCCCGACAGGAGATGGGCATGACCGAATCCGACCGCGATCTGCCCATCGAGCATTACGGCGTGATCGGCGACATGCGATCCCTGGCGCTGGTGGGCACGAACGGCTCCATCGACTTCCTCTGCTGGCCGCACTTCGACAGCCCGACGGTCTTCGGCGCCCTGCTCGACCGCAAGAAAGGTGGGCGCTTCAAGATCAGTCCCGCCCTCGACGACGCCCATCCGCGCCAGCTCTATCTGTCGGACACCAACATTCTCCTGACCCGCTTTCTCGAAGAGGACGGCGTGGCGGAGATCTCGGACTTCATGTGGGTCCGCTCGGACGGTTCGCCCGGCAAGAAACTGGTCCGGCGCGCCAAATCCGTCCAGGGCGAACTCGGCTTTCGCATGACCTTCGATCCGCGCTTCGGCTATGCCCGTGTGGGCCACAAGGTCGAGGAGACCTCGGAAGGCCTGGTGTTCGTGCCGGACACCGATGCGCAGCCCATCCTTCGTCTCCGGTCGCCCGACGCGAAGATGCAGGTGCAGGATGGCGCGGCCGTCGCCGAATTCAAACTGCGAGGCGGGGCTTCGGCCGCCTTCGTTCTGGAAGAGGTGGAGCCCGGCCAGGACTCGCCGGCCGCCGCGCCGGATTTTGTGACGAGCGCCTTCAAGGAAACCGCCAATTACTGGACGAACTGGATCGGCCGCTCGACCTATCAGGGACGTTGGCGCGAGATGGTGCACCGGTCCGCCCTCGTGCTGAAACTCCTGACGAGCCACAAGTACGGCTCCATGGTGGCGGCGCCGACTTTCGGGCTGCCGGAAACGCTGGGCGGCACGCGCAACTGGGATTATCGCTACACCTGGATCCGCGACGCATCTTTCACGGTCTACGCCTTCATCCGGCTCGGTTTCATGGACGAGGCGCGCGCCTACATGGCCTGGATCCACGAACGCGCCTGCGAGCCCTGCGGCCAGGGCCCGCTCCAGCTGATGTACGCCATCGACGGCCATCATGAACTTCCCGAGGAAGAGTTGGAGCACCTGTCCGGCTATGCGGATTCGCAGCCCGTGCGGATCGGCAACGCGGCTTACTCTCAGCTCCAGATCGACATCTACGGCGAGCTGATGGACTCGGTCTATCTCAGCAACAAATACGGCATCCCGATTTCCTATGAAGGCTGGCGCAACGTCCAGCACATGGTCGATTGGCTTGGCGACAACTGGCGCCGGCCCGACGAGGGGATCTGGGAATTCCGGGGCGGCCGTAAGGAGTTCCTGCATTCCCGCGTCATGAGCTGGGTCGCGGTCGACCGCGCCCTGCGTCTGGCGGACAAACGGTCACTCCCGGCCCCGATGACCGATTGGGCCACCTTGCGGGACGACATTTTCCGGAGCGTGCACGAGGAGTTCTGGGACGAGAAGGAACGTTCCTTCGTGCAGTATAAAGGCGGCACCTCCGTCGACGCCTCAGCTCTGATGATGCCCCTCGTGCGCTTCATCTCGCCCACCGATCCGCGCTGGCTCTCGACGCTCGATGCGATCACCCGACGCCTGGCCCGCGACAGCCTCGTGCACCGCTACGATGCCAGCGAGAGCACCTTCGATGCGCTTGAAGGCACGGAGGGCTCGTTCACCATGTGCTCGTTCTGGTACGTGGAGGCCCTGGCCCGCTCGGGTGACCTGCGCCAGGCGCGGTTCCTGTTCGAGAAGATGCTGGGCTACGCCAACCATGTCGGCCTCTATGCGGAGGAGCTTGGGCCGAAAGGCGAGCATCTGGGCAACTACCCGCAGGCCTTCACGCATCTGTCGCTGATCAGCGCGGCCTATTACATCGACCGGGAATTGTCGAACGGTCACCCGCGCGCCTGGACGATCTGAAGGCTTGCTTCGTCTTCGGGCTCGAGGGTAAACAATTCGCGCGGACGCTTGATGCCCTTCAGGGCGAAACGGCCCACGGAGACGATGCGCTGCCGCTCCGCCTCGGCGGCGGCGGCCGCGAAAGCCGAGGAGATCAGCACGTCCTTTTCGACAGAGCGGCACAGCGCCGCGATGCGCGTGGCCTCGTTGACGGCGGGCCCCACCACGGTGAAGTCGAGCCGCTCGTGGCTGCCGATATTGCCGTAGAACACCTCGCCGATGTGAAGCCCGAGATAGGCTTCCGTCACGGGCAGGCCTTCGGCGGTTCGCTCGGCGTTCAGGTCCGCGACGCGGGCCCGCATGAGTTTTTCCGCATGCAGGGCGCAGCGGCAGGCGTCCTGGGAGCGGTCGGCGTTGAAGATCGCCAGCGTGCCGTCGCCGATGAGCTTCAGGACGTCGCCGCCGGCCTCGTGGACCGACGAGATGATCGCCTCCGCGTAGTCGTTGAGGAACGGGATGATCTGCTCAGGCTCGGCCGTCTCGGTGATATGCGTGAAGCTTCGCAGATCGCTGAACCATAGGACCGCCTCAATGCGGTCCGTGACGCCCCGCTCGATGCGGCCGCTGAGCACCCGGCGCCCGGCGTCGCGGCCGAGATAGGTTTCGACCAGGGTCTCGGCGATCCGCGCCAGGGAGGTGCATTTGGCGGCCAAGGCCAGGGACGGCACCAGGCGGCACAGGGCGTCCACCTGGGCGTCCGAGAAGCCGTCGGGATGGTCCGTCGCCCAGGAGGAATAGACGCAATCCATCTCGCCGATCACGCCGTCGGCCGCGAAGCGGTGGATCATGGCCACGAAATCGGTCTGGCCCTCCGCCTTCAGGTCGTCGAGGATCGGGAAGTCGAACGCGCCGTCTCCCTTCAGGCTGCGGCGGATCAGGTTCTCGCCGGATTGCACCAGCGCGTAGAACGGGCTGCGCTGCCAGCTCTGCGCCACCTGTCCGCCCTGCGTGGAGCGGCCGTACTCCACCATGGGGGCCTGATCGCTCTCGTCGCAGCGCCAGCGGAAGACGCGGCCCTCATGGATCGGGTGCAGGGTGTCGATGAGCACGTTCGCGCGGGAGATCGGCAGGCCGTTCTCGATCAGCCGGCCGCAGAAATCCCTCAAAAGGTCGAGCTCGGACGCCCCGACGAGGCCGGCCTCGGTCATCGCCTGGGCGATCTGGTTGGCTTGCGCCTCGTTCATGGCTGTCCTTGAGAGCAGACGGGAGCCCCGAAGATAGCACTCCCGGCGCGCTTGCCCAGGGCATCCGCCGTCATTCGGCGGGCGCCGGCTCCGTGGCGTCCTGCGGCGGGGCTGCCTTGGGCTTGCGCCCGAAGCGCAGGACCAGGAGCCGCAGGGCCACGTAGAAGACCGGGGTGAGGAACAGGCCGAAGACCGTCACGCCGATCATGCCGGAGAACACCGCGGTTCCGAGCGCCTGGCGCATTTCCGCGCCGGGACCGGTGGCGATGACCAGCGGCAGGACGCCGAGAATGAACGCGAAGGCGGTCATCAGGATCGGCCGCAGTCGCAGGCGGCAGGCCTCGATGACGGCCTCGATGGGGCTCATCCCCTCCTCTTCGGCCTGCTTGGCGAATTCCACGATCAGGATCGCGTTCTTGGCAGCCAGCCCCACCAGCACCACGAGGCCGATCTGCGTCAGGATGTTGTTGTCCATGCCGCGCAGCATCACGCCGAGCAGGGCCGAGAGCACGCTCATGGGAACGATGAGGATGATCGCGAGCGGCAGCGACCAGCTCTCGTACTGGGCCGCCAGCACCAGGAAGACGAACAGCACGGAGAGCCCGAAGATGAAGATCGCCGTGTTGCCGGTCTGGCGCTCCTGGAAGGCGAGCTCCGTCCACTCGAAGCCCATGCCGGGCGACAGGTTCTGGCGCGCCAGCTGCTCCATGGTGTCGAGCGCCGTGCCCGACGAGACGCCCGGCCCCGCATCCCCCTGCAGCGACACGGACGTATACATGTTGTAGCGCTGGATGAGGTCCGGCCCCGAGATCTCGCGGATTTCCACCAGCGTCCCCATGGGCACCAGCGCCCCGGTGGCGGAGCGCACCCGCAGGCGGTTGATGTCGGCCTGGTCGACGCGGAAGCGCTGGTCGGCCTGGGCGCGCACCTGATAGACCCGCCCGAAGGCGTTGAAGTCGTTCACGTAGGCCGTGCCCAAGTTGATGCGCAGGGTCTCGAAGATGTTGGAGATGGGAACGTTGAGGATGCTTGCCTTCTGGCGGTCCACCGCCAGGAAGACCTGAGGCGAGTTGGCCGAGAAGGTGGTGAACACGCCCGACACGTTCGGGTTCTGGCGCGCCTGGCCCATGATCTGCTGGGCGGCCGCCAGAACGCTGCGCACGTCGTCGCCTGTGCGGTTCTGGAGCTGGAGCCGGAAGCCGCCCGAGTTGCCGAGGCCGCGCACCGGCGGCGGCGGGATCGCGATGATGAAGGCTTCCTCGATCTGCTGCATGCGGCCGAACAGATCGCCGATGATCTTCTCGGCGGTTTCCCCGCGCTCGATGCGCTCCTCGAACGGCTTGAAGCTCGCGAAGATCGCGGCCGCGTTGGTGGCGTTGGTGAAGGTGGCGCCCGAGAAGCCCGCGAAGGCCACCGCGTCCTTCACGCCGGGGGTCTCCTGCATGATCTTGGAGGCGCGCTGCACCACCGCGTCCGTGCGCGACAGGGCGGCTCCGTCCGGCAATTGCACCACTACGATGGCGTAGCCCTGGTCGAGGCTTGGAATGAAGCCGCGCGGCACGTGGTTGGCGATCCAGACCGTGCCGGCCAGAAGCCCCGCATAGATCGGCAGCACGATGAGCTTGTGCCGCACGAACACGCCCACGGTCTTCGCGTAGCCGTTGGAGGTCGCGTCGAAGCCCCGGTTGAACCCGCCGGCCAGACGGCTCCCGAACCGCGCGATGGGGTTGCGCGGCGCCTCGTGGCTGTGCGGCTTGAGCAGAATCGCCGCCAGGGCGGGCGACAGGGTCAGCGAGTTGAAGGCCGAGATGAGGGTCGAGACCGCGATGGTCAGCGCGAACTGGCGGTAGAACTGGCCCGTGATGCCGGGGATGAAGGCGGTGGGAATGAACACCGCCGCGAGCACCAGCGCGATGGCGACAAGCGCCGTACCGACCTCGTCCATGGTCTTGTGCGCGGCCTCCCGGGGCGACAGGCCCTGCGCGATGTTGCGCTCCACGTTCTCCACCACCACGATCGCGTCGTCCACCACGATGCCGATGGCCAGCACCATGCCGAAGAGCGTGAGGGTGTTGATGGAGAACCCGAGCATCGACATGACCGCGAAGGTGCCGATGAGCGAGACCGGGATGGCGATGATGGGGATGATGGCGGTGCGCCAGCTCTGGAGGAAGACGAGCACCACCACGACCACGAGGGCGGCGGCTTCGAACAGGGTCTTGTAGACCTCGTTCACGCTCTCGGCGATGAATTCCGTCGGGTTGTAGACGATCTCATAGGTGATGCCGGGCGGGAAATCCGCCTTGAGGCGCTCCATGGTGTCGATGATCTGGTCCGCCGCCGCAAGCGCATTCGTGCCCGGCCGCTGGAAGATGCCCAGCGCCACCGCGGGCTTGCCGTTGAGATAGGAGTTCGTCACGTAATCCTGCGCGCCGAACTCGACCCGGGCCACGTCCTGCAGCCGCACGAGGCGCCCGTCCGGGGTCGAGGTGACGATGATCTGGCGGAACTGGCGCGGATCCTCGAAGCGGCCTTGCGTGCTCACGGTCAGCTGGAACGCCGCGTCGGAGGGCGTCGGCTCTTGTCCGAGCGCGCCGCCGGAGACCTGCACGTTCTGCTCCTGGATCGCCCGCACGACCTCGCTGGCGGTGAGCCTCGAGGCCGCGAGCTTCTCGGGATCGAGCCACACGCGCAGGGAATATTGCCGCTCTCCGAACAGGATGAGATCGCCCACGCCGTCGAGGCGCATGAGGATGTCGCGCACGTTGTTGCGGGCGTAGTTCGAGACGTAGAGCTGGTCGTAGGTCTCGTCGGGCGAGAGCATGTGCACGACCATCATCAGGTCGGGCGAACTCTTGAGCGTGGTGATGCCGAGCCGCCGCACCTCCTCGGGCAGGCGAGGCGTCGCGATGGCGACCCGGTTCTGCACCAGCACCTGGGCGGTGTCGAGATCGGTTCCGAGCTTGAACGTAATCGTCAGCGCCATCGCGCCGTCGCCGGTGGAATAAGAGGACATGTAGAGCATGTCCTCGACGCCGTTGATCTGCTGCTCCAGGGGCGTGGCCACGGTGGCCGCGACGGTCTCGGCGTTGGCGCCCGGATAGGTCGCCCGCACCACGATGGTGGGCGGCGTGATGTCCGGGTACTGCGCGATCGGAAGACCGAGATACGCGACGCTGCCGACGATGAGCAGGACGATCGACAGCACGCTGGCGAAGATGGGGCGGTCGACGAAGAAATGGGCGAAACGCATAGGTCAATCCCGCCGGGCTGGATCGCGATGGATCGAAGGAAGTGAAAAGGCCCGACACTTCATCGGGCCTTTGGGATCAGGTGCCGTTGCGCTCCCGCACGGGCGGCAGCATGGTCATCTGCGGGCTGACGGGCTGGCCGGGGCGCACCCGGACGATGCCGTTGACCACCACGGTCTCGTCGCCTTTGAGCCCCTCGCGGATCACCCGGTAGCCGTCGATGCGCGGTCCCACGCGCACGGGCCGGATCGCGGTCTGGTTGTTCTCGCCCACCACGTAGACGATGCGCCGATCCTGGTCGCTGCCGATGGCTTCATCCGGCAGGAGAACGGCCTTGTAGGGGTCCGAGCCGCCCAGCGTGACGCGGCCGAAGAGGCCCGGCGTCAGGAACAGGTCCTTGTTCTCGAACACCGCGCGGGCCCGGATCGTGCCGCTTGCGGAATCGAGCCGGTTATCGACGAAATCGACCTTGCCGTTGCGGGTGCCCTGGCGCTCGTCCGTGAGGGTGAGCGACACCTCGTTGGGGGCCCCGTGCGTGGAGGTCTTGGTGCCGCCCTGGTCCTGGCGCGAATAGGCGAGGTAGGAGCGCTCATCCACGTCGAAGTAGAACTGGATCGGGTCCAGCGACACGATGTTGGTCAGGACCGTCTGGTTGGCGGTGACGAGGTTGCCCTCCGAGACGAGCTTGCGCGAGATGCGGCCCGCAAGCGGCGACTTGATCTGCGTGAAGCCGACATCGAGCTGGGCCTGGCGCAGGGCCGCCTGGGAGCGGTCGAGCTCGGCCTTGGCGGTGAGGAAGGCCTGGCGCCTTTGGTCGAAGACCTGGTCGGCGATGTTGCCGGTCTGGCGCAGCTGCTGGGCCCGGTCGAGATCGCTCTGGGCGAAGGTCTGGCGCACCTCCGCCGAGGTCACGGCGGCCTGCGCCTCCTGAAGGGCGTTCTGGTAGGGACGCGGATCGATGGTGAAGAGCAGGTCGCCGGCCTTGACCAAGCTACCGTCCTGGAAATGCACCTTGTCGAGATAGCCCGACACCCGGGCCCGGATGTCGACGTGATCGACGGCCTCGAAACGGCCGATGAAATCGTCCCGCTCGATAATGTCCTTCACGACGGGCTTGGCCACGGTCACGGACGGCGCCGGGGGCGGTCCGCCCTGGGCCTGGGCCGTCCCGAGGGCCAGAACGGAGGAAACGAGAACGCTACCAAGCACACCAACGGTCCGGAGAAGGCACATCGAGAGTCCCCTGAACGAACGGATTGTCCTGAGTCTTAAGAACGCCGCCTCTTGGATCTGTGGCGCACCAGCCCTGGCGACAACCGGGGCGTCCGAGGCCTGACCTTACGGTACGCGGGCCCGGTACCCTTGGCAATATCGCGAAGCTTCGCGCTCATCCCGGCTGCGGCGTCCGTCCCCCGACCTTCCGAAAGGCCGGGACCGTAGTGACCGGGTCCCGGCCGGGCTGTGCGCTGGGGCACACGCGCAACATCGCGCCGCACCCCGTCACGATGGAAGATATCCGGATATAACGATACGTTATTTCGACTACGATTCGTGCGCGTCACAAGCCGACGGGCATCCTGCCCTGCGGCATATCACTGGAACGGGACCACCATGGCAGGCAGCGAAGACACCATGACGTGGGAGGGCATCAGCCTCCCGGCCTTCTGGGGCGGCCGCTACCAGGAGGCCGGCCGCGGCCGCGAGGCCATGGATCAGATCAAGGCTGCGGGCGCCAACACGATCTCGATCGTGCCGGCCTTCTTCATGCCGGACAAGACCAGCAACACGATGGGGATCATGGCGGGGCGCAGCGACACCCTCGCCCAGGTCGAGGAGGCGATCCGGGACAGCCTGTCCCGAGGCCTGAAGGTGGTGCTCAAGCCTCACGTGGAAGTGAACGACGAGGTGGGTACGTGGCGCGCCGAGATCGCGCCCACGAACCCCGACCTCTGGTTCTCCAACTACAAGGCCATGATGGTGGAATACGCCAAGGTGGCCGAGAGAACCGGCGTCTCCATGGTCTGCATCGGCACCGAGATGAAGAGCATGACCGACCCCTCCAAGCCGGGCTACACGCAAAAATGGGGCGAGATCGCCGATGCGGTGCGGGCCGTGTTCAGCGGCCAGGTGATCTATGCGGGCACCGACAGCGAGGCGTTGAAAATCCAGTTCTGGGACAAGCTCGACTATATCGGCGTCGATGCGTATTTCAGCATGATGGCGCAGGGGCAGGCCAACAGCACCCATCCCACCGTCGCTGAGTTGATCGACACCTGGATCAAGCCGTCGGTCAACTGGAATTCCATCGCCGTCTACGGCGCCACCTCCGTGATCGACACGTGGAAGAACCTGTCCGAGCAATGGGGCAAAAAGGTCATCTTCACGGAGATCGGCTACGGCAGCTACGACGGCGTGAACCTCAGCCCGGGCTGGATCCCGTACGGGAGCACGGTCGACCTCCAGGAGCAGCGCGACTGCTATGAGGCCCTGTACCATGTGATGCAGAACTACGGCGGCCAATGGCTCGATGGCGCGCTGCTCTGGGCCTATTACCAGGGCGCCGATCCGGCCTCTTACGGGCTCACGCCCCTGGATTTCACCACCCAGGGCAAACCCGCTGACGCGGTGGTCCATGCGAACTTCTCGGGCCCGGCGCACGTCACCGGACTGACCTGGACCGGCACGAACGCCGCCGACAGGCTGGACGGCGGCTATCACAACGACACCCTGGTCGGGAACGGCGGCGACGATGTGCTCTGGGGCGGGGCTGGCCAGGATGTTCTGACGGGCGGAGCGGGCGACGATATAATCCAAGGTGCTTCCGGCCAGGATACGATGATCCTCTCGGGCACCCGGACGCAGTACGCCGTGACGAAGAATGCCGACGGGTCGCTTCGCATCGTGGATTTCCTGGCGGCCCGCGACGGCAGCGATACGGTGCGGGACGTGGAAACGTTCCGGTTCTCCGACGGCGATGTGTCCCTGGCGGACCTCACCGCCACGGTGCCTGTCGATCCAACTCCGCCGACCACTCCAACCGATCCCACTCCGCCGACCACCCCTACCCCGCCTGTCACTCCGGAAATCCCCGTGACACCCGTAACGCAGGGCACTCCAACCCTGCCCCCAACGCTACCGCCTAATCCCGAGAACAAGATTCTCAACGGCACCAAGGCCAAGAACAATCTCGTCGGCGGCGACGGGCATGACAGGCTTGCGGGCAAGCTTGGCAACGACACGCTCACCGGTAAGGCCGGAGGAGACATCTTCGTCTTCGACACCGCCCCCGGCCCCGGGAATGTCGACCGGATCACGGATTTCTCGGTTGCGGACGACGCGATCCATCTCGGTCACAAGGCCTTCGCGGCTCTCGCCCGCAAAGGCTCGCCGGCAAAGCCCGCCGAGATCAAGAAAGCGGCTTTTTGGACGGGAGCGAAGGCGCACGACGCGTCCGATCGCATTCTCTACGACAAGAAGACGGGCCTCCTGTCGTACGACCCGGACGGGACCGGCGCGTTGGCGGCCGTTCAGGTCGCCAAGCTCGCAAAGGGCCTCTCGATCACCCACAAGGACCTGTTCGTCATCTGAGGCAGGCGGGAGCTTGAGAGGCCGGAACTTGGAAAACAAGAGCCTAGCCGCGAGGCTGGGCTATGCCCGCAACGGCTTGAGGGCGCCGGTCCAGCGCGCCAGCTCGTCCAACAGCGGCTTCACGGATTTTTGCGTGATTTCGCTCGGGCTGAAATTCTGCTCGTCGTCGAAATATTGCGACACCATCGGGATGGTGACGGCCTCAGGGATCGGCATCATCTTGAAGGTGGTCAGCATCAGCTTTTCCATCTGAACAGCCCGCAGGCCGCCGGAGATACCACCGTAGCTGACGAAGGCCGCCGGCTTGTAGTGCCATTCCGTCACCAGGTAATTCATGGCGTTCACCAGCGACGGCGGCGGCCCGAAATTGTATTCCGGCGTCACGAACACGAAGGCGTCGGCCTCGCTCACCTTGGCGCTCCAGGCCTTGGTGTGGGCGTGCCGGTAGTTGCGCAGGCGCGGATGCTCCGGCTCGTCGAAAACCGGAAGATTGAAAGCCGCGATATCGACCAATTCGGCATCGAACCCGCCATGGGCGACGGCCTCCTTGTGAAACCACCCGGCAATGGACGGGCCGATGCGGGTGGGACGGGTGCTGCAAATGACAACGTGAAGCTTGAAGGCCAAAACATGTTCCCTTTTATGATCGATCGGGCGCAGCAGGATTGACCCTACGACACGTCCCAAGCCCGCAAGTGCAAGCCTTCACAGCATCGAGGACAGGTGCGCGGATGGTAGAATCCCGGATGAGGCCACCCTGCCATGCGAGCAGGGCGGCCCTCCCGAGATTGTCAGAGCGGCTTCAGACCCGCCTCGATCTGGGCCCGGCGCGGCTCCAGGAAGGGCGGCAGCGCGAGGCTTTCGCCCAAGGTGGCCAGGGGCTCGTCCGTGGCGAAGCCCGGTCCGTCGGTGGCGACCTCGAACAGGATGCCGCCGGGCTCCCGGAAGTACAGGCTCTTGAAATAATACCGGTCGACCGGGCCGCTGGACGGTGCCCGCAGGGTCTGCAGGCGCTCCCAGCATTCCTGGTAGGTCTGCTCGTTCGGCGTGCGGAACGCCACATGGTGCACGCCGCCCGCGCCCGGCTGGGCCGGCGGCAGGCCGGGATCGACCGCCACGTGCAGTTCGGCGGCGGGACCGCCCGCTCCCATCTCGAACACGTGGATGCTGCGCTCTCCGATGCGGTATTCCCGTGCGGCGCGCATATCCATGCCCTCGGTGAGAACGCGGGCGGTGCGGTCGAGCTTCGGCACGCTCATGGTGATGGGGCCCAGGCCCCGAATCTGGTAGCGCTCGGGCACGGGGCTGCGGTCCCACGGATGCGCGTCACCCGCGCCGCCGTCGTCCACGAGACCGAGGCGCTGGCCTTCCGGATCCTCGAAATCGACCCAGAGCCGCCCATCCCGCTCCACGATGCCCGTATGGGCGATGCCGCGCTCGTCGAAGCGCTTCGTCCACCATTCCAGCGCCTCCTGGCCGCCGACCCGAAGCGCCGTCTGCGTGACGCTGTGGGTGCCCCGGCGCTCGCGGCCGACGGGCCAGTCGAAGAAGGTCAGGTCCGAGCCCGGTGAGGCGAGCCCGTCCGCATAGAACAGGTGGTAGGCGCTGACATCGTCCTGGTTGACGGTCTTCTTGACGAGGCGCATGCCGAGCGCCCCCGTGTAAAAGTCGTGATTGCCCGGCGCATTCGCCGTGACGGCGGTGAGATGATGAATTCCAGTGAGCTGCATGGCGCCCTCCTTGGCGTGTGGGCTCAAGATATGCTTGCAAGGGCGCACAATCGATCCCTGCATCGCCAAGGATAACTTGCCAAAATGCAAGATGCCCAGGCAACCACCAGGGCATCTCGTGGACGTGAAGGAGACAGGAGCGCCGAAGCCCTACGCGGCTTTCTTGCCCCGCAGGTCTTCGGGCGTCACATCGTCCGGGATCGGACAGACATAAGCCTTGCCGCCGGTGCGCTCCTTCAGCTCGGCCTTGGCACGGGCGATGAGGTCCGGGTTGCGGAAGGCATCGGCGGCCGTGGCCGCCATGGCCTTGGCGGCCAGCACCATGCCCTTGTGGGCGGCGGGCAGGTTGCCCTGGGCCACGAGCTGCCAGGTGTGGAAGGGCGTCCCGATGGCGAAGCAGGCCGCGTGGCACTGGGCGGTGGGCACCACCCAGCTCACGTCACCCACATCGGTCGTTCCCATCATGACGGTCTCGCGCTCCGGCATGGCCAGGATCCCGTCGTGCAGCACCTTGACTTTAAGCGACACGTCGTGCGGCTTCACGCTCGCCAGGATGTCCTCGTCCGTCAGCGAGGCCCTCTGGAGCTTCTCGGCGAAGGCCCGATCGGCCGCGTCGAAAGCGGGCGGCCCGAGACGGCGCATGTTCTCGTACATGGCGCCTTGCAGGGCCTTGTTGGGCAGCACGTTGGAGGTGGCGTCGGTGATCTGCACCGACACGCTGGTTTCCGTCATCAGCGCCGCGCCCTCGGCGATCCTCTTCACGCGCTCGAACAGTTTTTGGGCGTCGGCGAGTTCGGGCGAGCGCACCAGATAAAGCGATTCCGCGTAAGCCTGCACCACGTTCGGGGCATCGCCGCCGGTATTGGTGATGGAGTAATGCACGCGGGCGTCGGACGGCATGTGCTCGCGCATGTAGTTCACGCCCACATTCATCAACTCCACCGCATCGAGGGCCGAGCGGCCGAGATGCGGGATCGCGGCGGCGTGGGCGGCGCGGCCCTTGAAGCGGAAATAGGCCTGCACGGTGGCGAGCGAACTCGTGGTCTGCACCTCGTTGACCACGCTCGGATGCCACGAGAACGCCGCGTCCACGTCGTCGAAGGAGCCGTGGCGGGCCATGAAGGTCTTGCCCGATCCGCTCTCCTCCGCCGGGCAGCCATAATAGCGCACCGTGCCGGCGATCCCGGCCTCTTCCAGCGCCATCTTCAGGGCGACGGCGGCGAGCGCCGAGCCGGAGCCGAGGAGGTTGTGGCCGCAGCCATGGCCCGGCGTCCCGGCCATGGTCGGCTTGTGCTCCGTGACGCCCGCCTCCTGGGCGAGATCCGGCAGGGCGTCGAACTCACCGAGGACCGCGATGACGGGCCCGCCCCCTCCGGCCTCCGCGATGAACGCGGTCGCCATGCCGGCGACGTTGCGGGTGATCCGGAAGCCGTCCCGTTCCAGCATGGCGATCTGCTCCTCCACGGAGCGGTGCTCCTCGAAGGCCAGTTCCGGCATGGCCCAGATCCGGTCGCTCGACGCGCAGTAATCCGCCGCGCGGGCCTCCACGTGACGGACGATTTCATCGAGGCTCAGGCGGTCGTTCTGCACGGGCAAAATCCTTCTGGGTTACGTTTCGCGTCTCCTTACGCCCTGAAATGCCCCTGCGAAAGCCTGAGGATCCTTCGCCCCCCGCCGAAGCGTTCGCGATGGCGTTTCGGTGGCGGCGGCCTAAACTGGACCCATGAGCACCGATCACCTTGCCTCCGTGGCCGCCGCCGTGGCCGATTCCGCCCGGGCGGCCATTCTCCTGGCCCTCATGGATGGGCGTTCCCGCACCGCCAAGGAACTGGCCTATCTCGCCCGCGTCTCGGCCTCGACCACGAGCGGCCATCTGGCCAAGCTCACGGATCTGGGGCTCCTGGCCGTGACGCCGCTCGGCCGCAACCGCTATTTCCGCCTCGCCTCGCCGGAGGTCGGCCGCATGATCGAGGCCATGGCCAACGTGGCCGCCGATCTCCGTCCGCGCCGCGCCCGCGTGCCGGGCGATCCTGCGCTCCAGCTCGCGCGCACCTGCTACGACCATCTCGCCGGGCGCCTCGGCGTCGGCATGGCCGATGCGCTCCAGGACCGGGGCCATGTGGCCTTGAGCCCCGACGGCGGCGAGGTGACGCCGGACGGCCGGGCATTTTTCGCCTCCATCGGCGTCTCCCTCGAACGCGCAGGCCTGTCCAAGCGCATCTTCTGCAAGCCCTGCCTCGATTGGACGGAACGCCGGTCCCATCTCGCGGGAGTTGTGGGCGCGGCCTTGTGCCGCCACTGCCTCGACCACGGCTGGATCGAACGCCAGCGTGACAACCGGGCGCTGCGGATCACGCCCGAAGGACACAGGCAATTCGCGCGGTTGTTCGGGCTGCAGCTTGGGGACGACGCGGCCCGTTCGGCGGCTTGATCAACAGGCATCGTGCCAAGGAAGCGTTCTCGACCTCTCTCGACCTCATCCTGAGGAGGCCGTCAGGCCGTCTCGAAGGAGGGCTCCAGTTGGCACCGGCAGCACTCCGCTGGACCATCCTTCGAGACGCCCGCTTAAGCGGGCCCTCAGGATGAGGTCGAGACGAATGACTCCGCCATTCTCTCAGGATGAGACTGTGCGTCAGGTCTCCAAAGACGCCTAAACCCGCTCGCCCCGCGCCCGCTTGCGCGGCGTCAGGAACCCGCCCGACTGGCGCGCCCAGAGCCCTGCGTACAGGCCGCCGCGTTCCAGCAGGGCCGCGTGGGTACCCTCCTCGACGATGCGGCCCTCGTCCAGCACCACCAGCCGGTCCATGAGCTGCAGGGTGGAGAGCCGGTGGGCGATGACGATCGCGGTCTTGTCCTCCATGAGGAACGCCAGCGAGTCCTGGATCGCGGCCTCGACCTCGGAATCGAGGGCGGAGGTGGCCTCGTCGAGCACCAGGATCGGGGCGTCCTTCAGGATCACGCGCGCGATGGCGATGCGCTGGCGCTGGCCGCCCGAGAGCTTCACGCCGCGCTCGCCCACATGCGCCTCGTAATCGCGCCTCTCCTTGTTGTCGACGAGGCGGGCGATGAACGTCGCCGCGTGGGCCGCTGCGGCGGCCTCGCGCATGGCGTCGTCATCCGCCTCGGGACGTCCGTAGAGAATGTTCTCGGCGATGGAGCGATGAAGCAGGGAGGCGTCCTGCGTCACCACCGAAATCCCCGCGCGCAGGCTCTCCTCCGTCACGAATGCGATGTCCTGCCCGTCGATGAGGATGCGGCCCTCCTGCGGCTCGAAGAAGCGCAGGAGCAGGTTGACCAGGGTGGTCTTGCCAGCGCCCGAGCGGCCCACGAGACCGATCTTCTCGCCGGGCCGGACCGTCAGGCTCAGGTTGCGGATGACGGGCTCGCCGGACCCGTAGGCGAAGGACACGTTCTCGAACCGGATTTCGCCGCGCTGGCCCTGCAGGGCCGCGGCACCGGGCCGGTCCTGCAGGGTGAGCGGCCGCGAGATCGTCTTCATGCCCTCCTGCACCGTGCCCACATTCTCGAAGATGCCCATGACCTCGTAGGCGACCCAGCCTGACATGGACACGATCTGGGTGGCGAGGAGCAGGGCCGTCGTCATGGTGCCGGGATCGATGCGCCCGAGGCTGAAGAGCCACACGGCCATGCCGCCCGTGGCCACGAGAAACGCCGCGTTGAGGAACACCAGGCAGACCACGTAGAGGGTGTTGATCCGCTGCTGGCGCAGGAACATCGCGTTGAAGTGGCGGTAGCCGTCGCTGATATAGGCGTCCTCGTCGGCGCGGCGTCCGAAGAGCTTCACGGTCATGATGTTGGTGAAGCTGTCCACCACCTTGCCGGACACGGCGGAGCGCGCCTCGCTCGATTCGCGGGAACGCTTCTGGATGCGGGGCAGCGCGACCGCCAGAAGCGTTCCGTAGAGCACGAACCAGCCCGCCATGGGCAGCGCCAGGCGAATGTCCTGCGTGCCCATGAGGCCGATGGAGGCCGCCCCGAAGATCAGGATCTGCCACACCGCGCGGGCCACCGACAGGACGGTGTCGCGCAGGGGCCGCCCGGTCTGCATGACCCGGTTGGCGATGCGCCCGGCGAAATCCTCCTGGAAGAAGCTCAAGGGCTGGCGCACCACGTGCCAGTAGTTCTGCCAGTGCACCATGCTGGTGAAGGACACCGAGATCGAGTGGTTCACCAGCAGGCGAAAAAGGATCGTCGAGAGCGGCCGCAGCACCAGGATGATGGCCACCATGGCGATAAGCAGCGGGCCGGCATCCCGAAGGATGCCCTCCGGGCTCGTGCGCGACAGGGCGTTGACGAGGCGGCCGATGAGATAGGGCACGACGGCCTCGACCACCGCCAGCACGAAACCCAGCGCGAAGACCGCGATGAACAGGCCTTTCGCCTGACGGATGAAGTGCCAGTAGAAGCCCCACAGGTTGTCCGGCGGCGCGGATTGGGGCGGGCGCTTCGTGAAATCGATGCGGTTTTCGAAAAAGTGGAACATCGCAACAGGGGTATCCGGCCCGAAACGGCCGGGCCACCCCATCAAACTAGGGCGCCGGTCCCGGTCTCCCAGGAGCCTCCCCTCACCCCGCCGCGAAAAGGTCCTGTGGATCCGGGGCCTGCGGCTCCTCGAAGGCATTGGGGTCGCCGGGTCCGGTCTCCCAGCCGAGATCGGGGAGCGCGATGATCCGCAGGCCCCTGGTATCGTTGCGGGTCACCACGATGTTGCGGCTCTCCAGATAGGCCACGAGGCGCCGGGCCCGGCCCGGCGAGCGGCTGCCGCAGGCCCGCGCGATCTCGCCGTCCGGCGGACAGGGTGCGCCCTCCAGGGCGGCGCGGGCGAGGAGCAGGAACACGCCCTGGATGTCCTCGGACAAATCCGCCGCGAAGGTCATGGCCCGACCCCATTCCGAGCCCTCGGCGGTGGCGGTGTCGACGCCCGCGCGGGCGACGGCGAGGCGACGCCGGAACGCGGGCAGATTCGGGGGCTCGCCGGAGACCCGGCGGATGCGGCAGCGGACCAGGAAATCCTGGTACAGAACCGCCACGGTGCGGAAGGCGGCCTCGGGATCGTCCAGGATCTCGCGCAGGATCGTATCGAGCACGGCCTCGCGCTCGGCCTTGGATTCCTCCGTCATCTCCGGGGCGGGCTCGGGAGCGGCGGCCGGACGGGCGCGCACGAGCTGGGCCAGGAGATCATTGGTGCCGGGCGGCGGCGGGGCCACGGGGCGACGCGGGGCGGGAGCCGGGCGGGCGGGCTCGTCCTGGCCCGCCTTGAAGATGAGGTCGCGGGCATCCTCGGCGGGCTGCTCCGGGAGCGGCATCAGCTTGAAGGAGCCGCTGCGGGCCGAGGTCTCCACCGCGCCGATGCGCACCGGGACGGGCCGGCGGGACAGGGCCGGTCCGAGGGCCACGAAATGGCCCCGCTCCAGGTCGCGGAACATCTCGGCCTGGCGGCGCTCCATGCCGAGCAGATCCGCCGCGCGGGCCATGTCGATGTCCAGGAAGGTGCGGCCCATGAGAAAATTCGAGGCCTCGGCCGCCACGTTCTTGGCGAGCTTGGCGAGGCGCTGGGTCGCGATGATGCCGGCAAGGCCTCGCTTGCGGCCCCGACACATGAGGTTGGTCATGGCGCCGAGCGACACCTTACGGGCCTCGTCCGACACCTCGCCGGCGGCCGCGGGCGCGAAGAGCTGGGCCTCGTCCACCACCACCAGCATGGGGTACCAGAGGTCCCGGTCGGCATCGAAGAGGCCGCCGAGAAACGCCGCCGCGCAGCGCATCTGCTGCTCGGCATCGAGGCCTTCCAGGTTGAGCACCACCGAGACCCGGTGCTGGCGCACCCGGGCGGCGATGCGCTGGAGGTCGCCCTCGGTGCGGGAGGCGTCCACCACCACGTGGCCGAACTTGTCGCCTAAGGTGACAAAGTCGCCCTCCGGGTCCACCACGCATTGCTGAACCAGGGGCGCGCTCTGTTCCAGGAGGCGGCGCAGGAGGTGCGACTTGCCCGAGCCCGAATTGCCCTGGACGAGCAGGCGGGTGGCCAGGAGCTCCTCGAGGTCGAGCAGGGCCTGACCGCCGCCGGTGGAGATCGCCCCCATGTCGATTCCAGCCTTCATCCGCTCCCCGCGCGCTCCCTCGCTGCCTGCCCAGCTCTAACAGCACAGGTCCCCGGAAAGTGCCAGGGGCGGCCCGGTGCTCCACAGGCTTTCGGCCGGAAAACCGCACCCTCGGTCCCCAGGCAAGAAGCCGCAGGGCCCGCGTCCCCCGCCGGCCGTCCCGAGGCCCCGAACCCGCTGCCGGCCGGAAACCGATGGCCGCCCGGAACATTAACCCCCCGCGTCCCGCGATCGAGGTGAGCCCGCCGATGACCGTCCTCCCGTCTCCCGCCGCCCCGGTCCGGTTCGACGGGCTGGTCCATCCGGTCCAGGTTCAGGGCAATCCGGGCGTGCCGGCGGGGGACGCGGGGTCCGAGACCCGCCCACCCGCGCCCGGAGCCGACCACGCGGCGGGCGCGTTCGGCTATTTCGGCATGGCGGTCTCGATCCTGATCGTCCTGTTCGCGGTCGCGCTGCTGATCCGTAAAACGCAGCGCTCCAAATAGGAGCATTCACCGGGGAGAAGCGTCCCGGCGCTAGTCCGCGATGGCGGCCTCGGCGGCCTTGCGGGCGCTGCCCTTCAGGGGGAGTTCCTTCATGGCCGCCAGGAACAGGAAGGCCAGGAGGAAGCCGCAGGCCCCCGCCGCGAACACGAAGCGGAACACGTCCCCGAGATCGACGCCGCTCCGGGCCGCGGAGGCGCCGAGGGCCTCGAAGCTCGCGGCTCCGGTGGCGCCCGTCAGGCCGATCACGATGGATCCGAACAAGGCCACGATGATGGCGCCCCCCAGGGAGCGGAAGAAGTTCGCCGTGCCCGTTGCGGTGCCGAGTTCATGGAGCGACACCGCGTTCTGGATCGCCACCGTGGTGACCGGCAGGAGGGTGCCGAGTCCGACGCTGAGGACGAACAGCATCACTTCGACCGCCGCGAGAGGCAGGCCGTTGGCGAAGGCCGCCAGAAGGGCCGTGGTGGCGACCGCCACGACGAGCCCCCCCATCGGGATGCGCTTGTAGTGAGCGACCCGCGCCATGGCGCGCCCGGACAGGGTTGCGCCCGTGACCGTGCCGGCCCCGAGGGGGATGAGCGCCAGGCCCGATTCGCTCGCCGTCAGCCCCCGCACGGCCTCGAAATAGACCGGAAGGTAGATCGTCAGGCCGATATAGGTGCCCATGCCGAAGCAGGCCGACAGGGTGCCCATGCGCACCACCGGGTTGCGCAGCACGCCGGGCGGGATCAGCGGCTCGGACGCCAGGCTCATGCGGGCCGCAAAGACCGCCCACAGGACCGCCGACAGGCCCACGAGCCCGAGAATCGGGGCTGATCCCCACGGATAGCGCAGGCCGCCCCAGCTCAGGGCCAGCATGATCGACACCGTGGCGGCCACCAGCAGCACCGCGCCCAGGAGGTCGAGGCGGTGCGGACGGTCGTGGCGGGGCAGGCGCTTGAGGCCCTGCCAGGCGATCGCGAAGGCGACGAGGCCCAGCGGCAGGTTGATCCAGAAGATCATGGACCAGTGGAAATGCTCCGCGAAGAACCCGCCCAGGACGGGACCGGCGAGGCTCGAGGTCATGAACACGCTGGCGAAATAGACCTGGTACCGGCCCCGCTCCCGGGGGGCCACGATATCGGCCACGATGGTCTGGGCGAGCGCGATGAGCCCGCCGCCGCCGAGGCCCTGGAGCCCCCTGGCCAGGACGAGCACCAGCATGCTCGGCGCCAGCGCGCAGGCCACGGAGCCCAGGATGAAGATCGCGATCCCGATCAGCATGGTGACGCGGCGGCCGTGGGTGTCGCTGAACTTGCCGTAGAGAGGCGTCACCGCCGTGGCGGTGAGCAGGTACGACGTCACCACCCAGGGCAGATGCTCCAGGTCGCCCAGCTCCTTGCCGATGGTGGGCAGGGCCGTGGCGATGATGGTCTGGTCGAGGGCCGCCAGGAACATGGACAGCATGAGGCCCAGGATGATGGTGCGGATTTCCGCGTGGCTCATCACGGGGCGCAGGTCGTGGGGGTGGGGCTGATCCATCGCGGTCTTTCACCGGGCACGGTCATCGGCCGGATCGAGACCCATTTAGGTCAGGTTCCGGCCTTTGTCTCGGATCCCGCCTGCGGGGCAGATATGCACCGGCTGTGCGATGGGCGCGGGGCGTCTATCGGGCCGAGGTCGCCAGGATCTTGACCGCGAAGGCCGAGAACAGGCCCGCGAAGGTGAAGTCGATGCCGCGCATGATCCTGGGACGGTGGCGCAGGGCCGCGATGACCCGGTCGGCGCCCATGATCATCAGGGTGGCGAGCGGGATGCTGAGCGCCACGAAATAAAGGCCGAGGAAGACCAGCTTCTCGGGCGCGTACGGGTCTCCGGCCTGCACGAATTGCGGCAGGAAGGTCACGAAGAACAGGACGATCTTGGGGTTCGTGAGATTGATGCCGACGCCCAGCATGAACGTCTTCCAGAACGAGACCTCGGTTCTGGCCTGGTCCTTCAGGTTGAGGGCCGAGCCGTTGCGCACCGCGTCGAAGGCGAGCCAGAGCAGGTAGAGGGCGCCCACCACCTTGAGCACCGTGAAGGCCGTCGCCGAGGCAGCGAGCAGGGCCGAGAGGCCGAGGGCGGCCAGCAGGGTGTGAACGCAGCAGCCCGCCATGGCGCCCAGCATGGCGGCGATGCCGGCCTTGCGGCCGCCCGACATGGTCTTGGCCAGGAACAGGCTCATGTCCGGACCGGGCGTGATGAACAAAACCACGCAGGCGAGCGAGTAGGTCAGGAAGGTGGCCGTGTCGGGCAGGAAGTTCATGGCGCGTCTCCGGCGCGGTGTCGGCGGGCGATTCCTCAGTCCCGCGCGAGGCGGACCATGCCTCAAACGCGGCCGCGAGGCCAGACCAACTTGTTGAATGCCGGTCCTGCTCCATGTGGTGCGGGAGAAACACCATGCTATGGTGCCGCCTGCGTCGCGCCCCGAAGGCGGGCCACGGCGATTTCGACTTAAAGGGACAGACACCAATGATGCCTCAGATCGTGCCGGCACGAATCCGCGCCGCCCTCCTCGGAATGGCGCTCGCTTTCGGTCTCTCGGCCTGCGGCATCAACAATGTCCCCACCCTCCAGGAGCAGGCTAAATCCGCCTGGAGCGAGGTGCAGAACCAGTACCAGCGCCGGGCCGACCTCATCCCCAACCTCGTCGAGACCGTGAAGGGCTACGCCCAGCAGGAGCGCGAGGTGCTCACCCAGGTGACCGAGGCCCGCGCCAAGGCCTCCCAGATCAAGGTCGATGCCTCGACGGTGACGGACCCGGAGAAGTTCCGCCAGTTCCAGGAGGCGCAAGGGCAGCTCTCGGGAGCGCTCGGGCGCCTGCTCGCCACGGTCGAGCGATACCCGGACCTGAAGTCGAATTCCAACTTCCTGGCCCTGCAATCGCAGCTCGAGGGCACCGAGAACCGCATCGCGGTGGCCCGGCGCGACTACATCGAGACCGTGCGGGCCTACAACACCGAGATCCGCACCATTCCGGGCCGCTGGATCGCGGCCTTCATGTACCCGGACGCCAAGCCCATGGAGACCTTCTCGGCCACCGCCGGCTCCGATCGCCCCCCGGAAGTGAAGTTTTAAGGCGTGAAGCGATCGGATGAGACGGAGCGGCCATACTCACGGCCGTCATGGCCGTCCCCGGACTTGATCCGGGGATCAACCCGGCCACCCGCGTACTCAAATCGGACGTCTCGCGACGTGGACCCGTCGGCCTCCGGATCAAGTCCGGGGATGACGGCTGGGGGATATGAAGCGGCTCGCGCCCTCGCGGGACTGATCGTCGCCTGCCTATTCCTCCTCCTTCCCGTCGCGGCCTTCGCCCAATCCTTCCCGCCCCTCACGGGCCGCGTGGTGGACGCCGCCAACCTGCTCCAACCCGGCCAGCGCCAGAGCCTCGAGGCGAAGCTCATGGCCTACGAGGACAAGACGTCGGACCAGGTGGTGGTCGCCACGGTCCCGTCCCTCGGCGGCACGTCGGTCGAGGATTATGCCAACCGGCTCTTCCGGGCCTGGAAGCTCGGACAGGCTAAAACCGACAACGGTGTGCTGCTGCTGGTGGCTCCCACCGACCGGAAGGTGCGCATCGAGGTCGGCTACGGCCTCGAGGGCGCCCTGACCGACGCTCTCTCCAAGGTGATCATCACCACGGCGATCGCGCCGCAGTTCCAGAAGGGCAACTTCTTCGGGGGCATCGATGCGGGCGTGGACGCCATCCTGTCGATCCTCACGGGCGACGCGGAGCAGTGGCAGCGCCGGGCGCAGGTGCGGGAGGATACGGGCGATCCGGCCGAGATGGTCTTCGCCTTCCTGTTCATCGCCATCATCGTGTTCATCATGTTCCGGTCCGCTCTCGGCAACAGAGGGCTCGCGCCGGTGCCGGGACGCTCCGGCGGGCCCTGGATCGGACCCATGGGAGGCGGATTCCCGGGGGGATTCCCCCGGGGCGGCGGCTTCGGCGGGTCGGGCGGGCGCTCCGGCGGCTTCTCGGGCGGGGGCGGCTCGTCCGGCGGCGGCGGCGCCTCGGGGAGCTGGTAGATGATTTCACCCGAGGACAGGCACCGCCTCGCCCACGCGATCCGCGACGCGGAAGCCACGACGGCGGGCGAGATCGTCGTGGTGGTGGCCGAGGCCGCGAGCCGCTACCGCTCGATCCCGGCCCTGTGGGCGCTGGTCCTGGCCCTCCTGACCCCCTGGCCGCTCATCGCCTTCACGGAGCTGGGGCCGACCCGGATCTTCCTGGCCCAGCTCGCGGTCGCCCTGGCGGCCAGCCTGGCGACGACCTGGCCCCGCCTCCACGCCGCCCTGGTTCCAGGCTTCGTCATGCGGGCCCGGGCGCACGAGGCGGCGCTTCGCGAGTTCAACGGACGCGGCCTGACCCGCACCCGGGGCCGAACCGGGGTGCTGATCTACGTGGCGGCGCTCGAGCACCACGCCGAGATCCTGGCCGATATCGGCGTCGCGGACCGGGCCGGCCAGGCGGTCTGGACCGAGATCATCGCGGACCTGACCGCCGCCCTGCGCGAGGGGCGCGCGGCCGACGGCCTGATCCGGGCCGTGCACAGGGCGGGCGCGATCCTGGCCGAACACGCGCCGCCGGGCTTCGACGACGAGGACGAGCTGCCCAACAAGGTGATCGTGATCGAGGCGTGAGGTGAAGGATCAGATTCCGAAGAACAGGATGTCGAGCGCTCGCTTGATCCTGTCCTGGTCGTCCGCAAGCGATCCGATCCGCTGATGCAATTCCCGCGACGGGACAGCAGCCATCTCGGGGAGAACAACGATGAATTCATTGCCGTTGACCGTCACGGCTGGCGTCAGGCCTGTGATCGCTTCCATGTCCGCTCTCGGGATCAAAGGTGCTACGATCCGTGTCGCAAGTCGGTCGAGAAGACCGGCCTGCAGATCGACGACCGCCCCACCCGACCGGCCGACACCCGTGTAGAGATCGAACTGAGCCATCAAAAGCGACGATAAGCATCGAGGATCAACCCATCGCGTTCGATACGCTCGTTATAGGCCTCGATGGCAGCTTTATTCTCGTTGAGCCAGCGTGCCCGCCGAGCTTCCGCCACCGATTGGGCCAAGCCGCTCTCACAGGCTTGGGACACGTTGACTTGGAGCGCCTTGGCCTCCGCGACTAAGCCAAGCGGAAGAGTCACGTTCGTGGGACGTCTGATCCGACTATCCACGACTTTCGGTTTGGATTTTGGCATGAGCATCCGCCCTCGATGACCGATGCGCATCATATATGCGCATGTCGGATCATGCAAAGGGATGACCGATCCGCCCTAGAGCCCCGGCCCCTTGGTGGCCCCCAGGATGGCGCCGGGCCGGGTGCCGTCGGCGGTCTGGAGCAGCACCACGTAGCTGTCCGCATCCTTGCGGGCGAGCGAGACCGGCACCTTGTACTGGGCTGTGCCGCCGTTCCATTCGCCGACCCGGTTCATGGCCCGCACCACGTTCACATAGGTGATGGCGCGGCCGCGATTCTCGCCACGGTTGATGGACACCATGTGGGAGCGCAGCACCGGCAGCACCCAGACGTCGGCCTTCTGAGGCGTCACCGACTCGGCGGCCTCGTTCACGCTGACCGTGATCGTGCCGTCCGTCTCGGTCGCGGCGACGTTGACGGGCAGGGCCGCGAGGCCCGCCGTGGCGGTGCGGATGGAATCCTCGATCCGGGCCCGGTCGGAGCCGACGCAGGACTGGCTGCCGTTCACGATCATCTGAGGGGTGTAGACCTGCCAGTCGCTGCGTACCTTGGCGTACCCTTTCTGGCGCGCCGTGAAGGCACCCTGGGCCAGGGTGTCCTTCCAGCCGAGATAATCCCAGTAATCCACCGGGAACGACAGGGCAATCATGCCGGGCTGCCGCGACAGCTCCGCCAGGACGGCGTCCGCGGGCGGGCAGGACGAGCACCCCTGCGAGGTGAAAAGCTCGACCACCGCGCGGGTGGATTCCGCCGAGGCATGCGAAGTCAGAGCGGGCTGTGCCAGGAGGACAGCCCCGAGGGCGAGCCAAACTTTCATGCTTGAAACCTTGACGCCATGGGCCACGAAATCAAGCCTGCCAGCACTCACGTTACGTTGAGGGTGCGGCGGGAGCGGGCTTCACGCGCCAGCGGCGATGCATCCACAGCCATTGCTCGGGGGTGTCGCGCACCCAGGATTCCACCACCGACGTCATGGCCTGCATGGCGCCCTGCACGTTGACCTGCCCGTCGGAGTCGCGAGGCAGGTCGAGGGGCGGCGTCAGCTGCAGGCGGAAGCGGTGGCCCGGCAGGCGGATGACCCGCACGCCGTGGACCGGGCAGTCGAAGCGGCGGGCGAACTTGCCGAGGATCGGGTTCACCAGGGCGGGGCGGCCCATGAAGTCCACGATCACGCCGCGGGTGAAATGCTGGTCGATGAGCATGCCGAGATGGCCGCCCTTTTCCAGCGCGCCCTGCATGGCGAAGGCCGCGCCCTGGCGCGCGGCTTCCAACCCGCCCATGGTCTCGCTGCGGATCTCGTGCAGCACGCGGGCGATGGCCGGGTCGTTGGGGGCGCGGAACACCGCCGTGGCGTCGAGCCCGAACCGGGCCGCGCAGATGGCGGGAAGCTCCCAATTGGCCAGATGCGACGAGAAGATGATGCCGGGCTTGTGATCGTCACGAAGCGCCAGGAAGTGATCGATCCCGTCCACCTCGGTGCGGCCGGGGACAGGGCTGTCCGGGTCGAAGTCGAACAGCCGCGACAGGTGAGGATACTCGCCGCCCGTGCGCCCGAGATTGTCCCAGGCGCCCCGCGCGATGGCTTTCACCTCCGCATCAGGCTTGTTCGGATAGACCGCCCGGATGTTGTTGAGCGCGGTCTTGTGTGCGGGCAGGAATGGCCCGACCGTGCGGGCCAGCGCCGCGCCGAGATTCGCCGAGCGCTCCGGCCCGATGAACCGCGCGAAGCCGAACACGCCCCGCACGAGCCCGACCATCGCGGCCTCGAGGATCCGCGAGCCGAGGCCGCGGGAGCGCTTATGGGGAGGACCGAACACGCGCGCCGCCCCTAGAACGTGACCACGACCTTGCCGAAGACCTTGCGGCCTTCCAGCCGCTCCAGGCCTTTTTGGAATTCATCGAGGGGGAAGACCGCGTCGATCACGGGCGTCATGCCGCCCGCCATCTTGTCCAGCGACTGCGCGATGTTCTCGATGCGGCACCCGAAGGAGCCGAAGATCCGGTATTGCTGCTGGAAGAGCTGCATCAGGTTCATGGTGGTGGACACGCCCGACGTGGACCCGCAGGTGACGAGCCGTCCGCCGCGCTTGAGGCAGAGCAGCGAGCCGTTCCAGGTCTCGGCGCCCACATGCTCGAACACCACGTCGACGCCCTTGCGCTTGGTGAGCCGCCGCACCTCGCCCTCGAAGCGCTCGGTGCGGTAGTTGACCACGTGATCGGCGCCCAGGGCCTTTGCCTTCTCGCCCTTCTCGTCGTCGCCCACCGTGGTGTAGACCTCGCAACCGATGGCCTTGGCCATCTTGATCGCCGCCGTGCCGATGCCCGATCCGCCCGCATGGACGAGGATCGACTCGCCCGGCTCCAGCTTCGCGTTGTCGAACAGCATGTGCTGCACCGTGCCGAAGCCGATGGGCGCGCAGGCGGCCTCCTCGAAGGATACGCCCTCCGGCACTGGGATCACCAGGCGCTCGGGCCGGTTGACGAGCTCGCGGGCAAAGCCGTCGATGTGGAAGCCCATGATGCCGGCGACGTTCTCGCAGAGATTGTCGCGTCCCTCCCGGCAGGCCTTGCAATGGCCGCAGGTCTCGGCCCCGTACATGGTCACCGGATCGCCCGCCTTGAACCGGGTCACGCCCGCGCCCACCGCCGCGATCTCGCCCGACGCCTCCACGCCCACGGCCTGGGGCATCTTGCGCTTGGCGAAGGCCATGCCGCGAAAGCCCCAGACGTCGAGATAGTTCAGCGCCAGGGCGCGCACGCGCACCTGCACCTCGCCCGGACCCGGCGGCGGGGGAGGATCCATCTCGGTGATGCGAAGGTCACGGTCGCCGAAAAGCTGAAGGGAACGCATGAAAAGGTCCGGTTGGGCCGGGCCGTCCGGCCGGGCTCAGGAATGTGCTGGCGGCTTAAAGGGCCGGACCGCCGATGACAAGTTTTTGTGAAGACCCGGCCCACACACCCCGTTCACCGCCCTGATCTCGACAGGACAGGGGTGTGGCCGGGGCCTGCCGTTCGGTCATCAGCGAGTGCAGGCCTGACACGGTGCAGGGCGCCGTCCCAGGCGTGGCGCGCGCACGGGCCCGTCCGGCGAAGGCCTGTGAAAACGGTCGCGCGACCGCATCAGGCCGCGCGGGGCGCCTGAATCTCCGACAGGACGGCGTAGAGCGCGTCGGCGTCCCGGGTGGCGCGGACGCGCTCGACGAGGCCGGGTTCGCGCAGGACCCGGGCCACGCGGGCGAGCGCCTTCAGGTGATCGGCGCCGGCGCCTTCGGGGGCGAGCAGCAGGAAGAGGATGTCCACGGGCTGGCTGTCGAGGGCCTCGAAATCGACGGGCTTCTCGAGCCGGGCCGCAAGTCCGACGATGCGGGTGAGGCCAGGCAGCTTGCCGTGCGGAATGGCGATGCCGTCGCCGATGCCCGTGGAGCCGAGGCGCTCCCGCTGCAGCAGGGCCTCGAAGATGCTCCTGGCGTCCAGGCCCGTGAGGGCCGCGGCATGGGAGGCCAGTTCCTGGAGGGCTTGCTTCTTGCCCGAGACTTTCAGGGCAGGAAGAACGGCTTTGGGGTCAAGGAAGTCAAGCAAAGGCATCGATGGAGCTACATGGGTTGTGAAGCCGATATGGCCTCGCGCCTTTTCAAGCAAGTCTTGGGCCAAATCGCCCGGTCCAAGCCGCGGTTCCAGGGCCTCGCCGAATCGTCATCCGAATCGCGCGGGCTCGGGCTCCGCAACCTCGGGCCTTATAGCCGGAAATTGTGGCCGCGTACTGCTCGCCCGGCCCTATATCATCAGACTTAAGATTGGCCCAGCGGCGGATCGACCCAGCCGATGGCGCCGTCGCTGCGGCGGTAGACGACGTTCACCCGCCCGGAGCCCGCATGAATGAACACGAGGGCGGGCGCACCCGTCATGTCGAGTTCCTGCACGGCGTCGCTCACGGCGAATCGATGCAGGGCCTTGGTGGTCTCCGCGATGATCGCCGGGTGGTAGCCTTCCTCTTCCACGGCCTCGTCGGTGGGGGCCTCGAAAACCGAATACGGGATTTCCACGCCCTGGCCGCGCCCGTTGGGCGAGGGCTGGTGGTCCTTGAGGCGATGCTTGTAGCGCCGCAGGCGCCGCTCGATGCGCTCCGCCGTCTGGTCGAAGCTCGCATAGGCGTCCTGGGCGGCCGCGGAGGCCTCCAGCGTCATGCCGGAGGTCAGGTGGACGACGCAGTCGGTCTTGAAGCCGGTCCCGTCCTTCGTGACCGTGACGTGCCCCGAATAGCTGCCGTCGAAATACTTGGCGAGGGCGCCCTTGAGGCGCTGCTGGACCTGGTCCCGCAGGTTCTCGCCGATATCGAGGTTCTTTCCGGACACCCGTAACGTCATCGTTTCCTCCTGCTGGGACCGGGGCTGATCCGCCGGTCCGACGAACAGATGATGCGTCTTCCGGTCGTCATTGCAAGTCTTGACGGCCTCATCGAGTTGCTGGTCAAATCAAACGCCTGCGCTCCTGACTCGGTTCATGACCCACCCTACGCCCGCTTGGCGCGCCGCCGGTCGGCGGATGACGGAATTCGCAGCGATTCCCGGTATTTGGCGATGGTGCGGCGCGCGATGTCGACGCCTTCATGCTTCAATTTTTGGGCAATTGCATCGTCCGACAGCACGGCGTCGGCGGCCTCCGCGTCCACGAGCTGCCGGATGCGGTGGCGCACCGCTTCCGATGCGTGAGCCTCTCCGCCCGTCGCGCCCGCGATGGCGGCGGAGAAGAAATATTTCATCTCGAAAGGACCCCGGCTCGTCCCGAAGGCCTTGTTGGCGGTCACGCGGGAGACCGTCGATTCATGCATGCCGATGGCGTCCGCCACGGTCTTGAGGGTGAGCGGGCGCAGGTGCGAGACGCCGTGGCGGAAGAACCCGTCCTGGTGCCGCACGATCTCGCCTGCCACCTTCAGGATCGTCCGGGCGCGCTGATCCAGGCTGCGCTTGAGCCAATTGGCGCTCTGCAGGCACTCGCTCAGGAACGCCCGATCCTCGTCGCTGCGGGCGGCGCGCGACAGGCGCAGGTAATAGGTCTGGTCGACCAGCACCCGCGGCAGGGTCTCGGGGTTGAGCTCGATCACCCACGTGCCGTCGGGGGCCGCGCGCACGAGCACGTCGGGCACTAGGAATTGCGGCGAAGCGGACCCGAAGGCCAAGCCCGGCTTCGGGTCCAGGCTCCGGATCTCGGCCAGCATGTCGGCGAGATCCTCGTCGTCGACCCCGCACAGGCGGCGAAGCGCGCCCAGGTCGCGCTTCGCCACGAGATCGAGGCGGGTCAGCAGCGCCTCCATGCAGGGGTCGAAGCGGTTGCGGTCCTTCAATTGGAGGCCAAGGCATTCCGCGAGGGTGCGGGCCCCGACGCCCGGCGGGTCGAAGCCCTGGACCAGGGCGAGGGCCCGTTCGATCCGGGCCTCGGGGACCCCCAGGCGGGAAGCGATCTCGGAGATTGTTTCGACGAGGTAGCCGGTCTCGTCCAGGCTGTGGATGACGTGCTGGGCGATGAGCCGGTCCGGTCCCTCGCCGCCACAGAGGTCCAGCTGTCGCTCCAGGTGTTCCGCGAGCCCGATCGGCGCCGCGACCGCGGTTGCGAAATCCCCGCCCTGGGATGGGTCGCCGGATCCGGCACGGCCGGAGCCCGATTGCAGCCCCCCTCGCCCGAGGCTCAAGGACGTGGGCGGCAAGGCGTCCGACGGCTCGAACGGGTGCTGTTCCGGGGGTTGCGGCGCCTCGCTGTCCCGTTGCGCTCCTGCGCCGGGCTCGCCGCCCCATTCGAGGTCGGATCCGCCCGTCCGGCCGTCCGGAGCGCCCGAGCCGGTATCGGGACCGGGTTCGGGATGCGCCAGGAGGGGATTGCGCTCGCATTCGGCCCCGACATAGCTTGCGAGATCGAGATGCGAGAGTTGGAGCAGCTTGATGGCCTGCAGAAGCTGCGGGGTCATGACCAGGGTCTGGCCCTGGCGAAGCTCCAACCGTTGCATCGAGCCCATGCGGCATCCTGAGGGGATCGGCATGATTCTTGCATGCCTGCCGTGCTTGTCTACAGCGCCGTTCCCGCGGCGTCAAAACACTCTTGCGGCTGGCGAGCGACCCGCCCAGGGGATCAGAGCCGGAAATCCTCGCCCAGATACAGCCGCCGCACGTCTTCGTTGGCGATGATGGCGTCGGGATGGCCTTCCGTGAGCACCCGGCCCGAATGGATGATGTAGGCCCGGTCGATCAGCCCGAGCGTCTCGCGCACGTTGTGGTCCGTGATGAGCACCCCGATGCCGCGCCGGGTCAGGTGTCGCACGAGGTTCTGGATGTCGCCCACCGCAATGGGGTCGATGCCCGCGAAAGGCTCGTCGAGGAGCATGAAGGTCGGCTCGCCCGCGAGCGCCCGGGCGATCTCGCAGCGCCTGCGCTCGCCGCCCGAGAGCGCGATGGAGGGCGCCTTGCGCAGGCGGGTGATGTTGAACTCGTCCAGCAGGGCGTCGAGCTTGCGGTCGCGCTCCTTGCGGCTCGGCTCCACGACCTCCAGCACCGCCCGGATGTTGTCCTCCACGGACAGGCCGCGAAAGATCGAGGCCTCCTGGGGCAGGTAGCCGATGCCCAGTCGCGCCCGGCGGTACATGGGCAGGTTGGTGACGTCGTGCCCGTCCAGGCTGATCTCGCCCAGATCCGCCGAGACGAGGCCCGTGATCATGTAGAAGATCGTGGTCTTGCCGGCGCCGTTGGGGCCGAGCAGGCCCACGGCCTCGCCGGCCCTGACGTTCAGGGCCGCCTCGTGCACCACGGTGCGGCCGCGATAGCTCTTCTGGAGGCCGCGCACGGCGAGGATTCCAGGGCCGCCGAACACGGCCTGGGGGTGCATGCGCCGGACATCCGGCTCGGACGCACGGCCCACGGACGGCATCGCGACGGGTGCGTCGGAGACCCGGGCGGCGGCGGCAGGGCGGCGGTTGAAGAAAGGTTTCACGGGTCGTTCACTGATCGAAAGACGCACAATGTCAGGCGGAATGCCCCTTAACGGGTCGGTGCCTGCCGGTTGTTCTGAGGCTTGGCCGGTGCGGGCGCAGGCTTCTGGTTCGGGGCAGGCTTCTGCGCGGCGGCCGGGTCCGACCCGCTGCCCGGCACGAAGAGGGCCCGGACGCGCCCGCCCCCGCCCTGCTTGGCCTCCACGTTGGCGACGCCGGAGTTCAGGTCATAGACCACGCGTTCGCCCCGGGTCACGTTCGGACCGTCGCTGAGCGCCGCGTTTCCGGTCAGATAGATCTTGTTGGCCTGCCGGTCGAAAGTGGCCTCGTTGCCCGTGGCCACCTGCGTCTTCGACACGATGGTGACCGGGCCCTTGCAGTCGATCTTCTTGATCGAGCTGTCGTCCGTGCCCTGCGAGGTGGGCACGATGGAGCCGCCCGCCCCCTCGCGGTTCTGCTCGTAGAACACCGTCATGAGGGTGCAGTTCATGGTGCTGTCGCCCTGGACCGCCACCACATTGCCGGTGAACACCGCCCGGCCCTCCTTGTCGAACACGTCGAGGCGGTCGGCATCGATCTTGATGGGCTCCTTGCTGGAGCCGAAATTGCCGAAGCCCGCCGCCCGCTCCTTCTCGGCCTGGGCCCAGGCCGGCGCGGGCAGGCCCGGCATTGCGGTGAGGAAGGCGCCGGCCAGGAGAGCGGCGTATTTCATGGTGATCATGGACGCTGACTTACGGGTTGGGCCGGCTGGGCCGGAGCTTGTGGGGCGGGCGCGGAGGCGGGACCGGCCGCGGGCTGGCCGGCGGGATTGGCTTCGGGACCGAATTGCGACGTGCGGAACACGGTCTGGACGCGCCCCTTGAACCGCATGACCGTGCCGTTGTCGCTCACCCGCATCCCTTTCGCCTCGATGACCCCGTTGCCGAGGGATACTGTAACAGGCTCCGTCGATACCACAGTGCCGGCCTTGAAGTCGACAAAGGCGGAGCGGAGCTTCACCTCCTGGCCCGCATCCGTGCGCACATGGACGTCCTGGTCCAGCTTCATCTGCTCTTTCTGGGTGTCGAGCACTCCGGTCCTGGCCTGGAGATGGGCGGTTCCGCCCTGGTCGTCGGTGGCCAGATTGGCGCGCAGGTCCTTCAATTCCACGAGATTGGGCTGGCGGACATCCTGCGTGGCGGCCGTGGCGGTGACCTGATAGGGCCGCAGGTCGTTGCGGAAGCCCGACAGCTTGGGGGCCTCCATGGTGACCTGGGTGCCAGACACGGTGATCGGCCCGACGGTGAGCCCGGGCAGGATGTTGCGGAAGGGATCGAACACGATCACGAATGCGACAGCCGCCATGGCGAGCACGGAGCCCACCGGAATGGCCCACTTGGCGAACCGCACCCAGCGCGAGTGCCGGCGCGCCTGTGCGAACGCGCGCAGGCGCTTGGCCGGCAGCGGCGGCCGAACCGTATCGTTCATGGTGCCCTGAAAGACCGTCACCAGCAAAAGACCCTTTTCGCGCTATGCGTGAGGACCGGCGCCATGGGCCATCGCGATGGCGAAGTTATGACCAATTCCAATTTATGCGAGAAAGCTTAAGCGTGCGTCAACTATGCGCGAAGATGTCGATCTCGGGCCAGCCGAGAAGGTCGAGACGGGCGCGCGTGGGCAGGAAGTCGAAGCACTCCTGCGCCAGTTCGGTGCGTCCCTCCCGCGCCAGCATGGCGTCGAGCTTCTCCTTCAAGGCGTGCAGGTGCAGCACGTCGGACGCCGCGTATTCGATCTGAGCCTGGGTGAGCGCGTCGGCGCCCCAATCCGAGGATTGCTGATGCTTGGAGATCTCCGCGCCGATCAGCTCCCGGACCAGCTCCTTGAGGCCGTGCCGGTCCGTGTAGGTGCGCACGAGCCGCGAGGCGATCTTGGTGTCGTAGACAGGCTGCGCCAGGACCCCGAAGGCATGGAACAGAACCGCGATGTCGAAGCGGCCGAAATGGAAGATCTTCAGCACGCTCTCATCGGACAGGACCCGGAGCAAGGTCTCGGGCCTCGGCCCGTCCTTGAGGATCTGCACCACATCGGCCGTGCCGTCACCCGTGGAGATCTGCACCACGCAGAGCCGGTCCCGGTGCGGGTTGAGGCCGAGCGTCTCGGTGTCGATGGCAACCGACGGGCCGGGCCGGTAATCGGCGGGCAGATCGCCGCGATGAAAGCGTATGGTCATCAGATCCGTGTCCGGAGAGGTTGACAGGCTGTAACCTGTCCGCGCCGGGGCGGCAACCGCGAAAAAACCCCGCCGGAGCGGGGTTTTTGCGGGAGACGGCGTCCAATCCCTAGCGGCAGGTGCGAACCTGCCGCACCACCACGTTGCCATAGCGGTTTACCACCCGGCGCGGCTGGTACCAGCATCGGGAGGCGGGCCGGTAATAGGCGGGCCGATAGGCCGGACGGGGCTGGTTGGCGATGGCGCCCAGGGCCAAGCCGCCGATGAGACCCGCCACGACGGCGCCGCTGCTGTCATAGGGCCGATAATACCCATACGGAGCGCCGTAACCGTACCCATAGCCGTAATAGGCCGGACGGGCGTAGCCGCGCCAATAGGGCCGGGGCCGGTAACCGTAATAGGCGGGCCCGTAACCGTAGCCGCCCCGGTAAACCGGGCGGTAGCCGTAGCCCGGTCCGCCCCAGCCGCCCCGGTAATAGGGTCCCACCGGGTTGTCGCCCGGCCCGTACCAGACCTGCGCCTGGGCCGGGGCCGCGGACGACTCGACGGCGAGGCCCGCCGCCAGGGCCGCGAGCCCGACGGCGATCGAACGGAACGACAGGGCCATCATACTCTCCTCACGGGAATGTCAGACGATTCAACGGCTGGACGAGCCCGGCCGTTCCAGCTTGGCGGGCCGTTCCGAGGGGGTGCGACATCCGGGCCGTGCCGATGCGCACAGCGGAAGGGAAACGGGGGATTTTAAATGTTCTCCTAGGGTAAGGTTTATGACTAATGTGAATGGACGTCTGCCGTCAGGAGCGGAGTTGATGGCCATTTCCGCAGGCGAAAACCGATCGTTCCCAAGGGCCCCTTCGGGGCTGGCCGGCGAGCGCCGCCAGGTCACGGCGTTTTTCTACGACATCGTGGGCTCGACGCAGCTCCTTCACGCCTTTGACCCGGAAGAATTCGGCCTCGTGCAGCGCCGGGTGCACAGTCTTGCGGCCGCCTCCATCCAGGAACAGGGCGGGCATCTCGACACCCTGCGGGGCGACGGCGGCGCGGCCTATTTCGGCTATCCGGCCCCCTCCGAAACCGCGGCCGAGAGCGCGGTGGCGGCCGGGCTCGACCTGGTCTCCCGCTGCCGGGCGCTCCAGGAATCCGGTAAGGGCCCGCTGCTTCAGGTGCGCGTCGGCATCGCCACCGGCATGGTGATCATCTCCGATTTCCAGGACAGCGCCCTGCCGGGCGGCTGGGAGGTGATCGGCATCACGCCCGCGCTCGCGGCGCGCCTGCAATCCGAGGCCGAGCCCGACAGCGTGGTGGTGGCCGACGCGACCTTCCGGCTGACCCGCGGCGCCTTCGCGTTCGAGCCCCTCGGCCAGCGCACCCTGAAGGGCTTCGCGGAGGCGGTGCAGATCTGGCGCCCGACCGGACGCCGGTCGCACGGGGTGCGCTTCGCCTCCTCGCGCCATCCCATGACGCCCCTGGTGGGACGCGACGCGGAGCTCGAACGGCTCCGCCACGCCTGGGCGGAGACCCGCGAGGGGCGCGGCCAGGTGCTCACGGTGGTGGGCGAGGCCGGGATCGGCAAGTCGCGCCTCGTGGCCGAGTTCAGCCAGGAGGTGAAGGCCCCGGAAGCCCCGGGGCGAGGCCGGACCGGCGACGTGCGGGTCTTCCAATGCCTGCCCCGGGGCAATGCCCGACCGCTCCATCCGTTCATCGACTCCCTGCATCGCCTCATCCGGGGCGAGACGGCCGGATCGCCGTCGCTCTCGGTGGAGGAGGTGGACGCCTTCATGCGGCACGGCGGCGTGGCGCTGGAGCCCGACGAGACCGAGGTCATCGCGTTCCTGAGCGGCGGGCCGGGCAACCGCCCGGCGGACCGGCTGGCGGACCGGCCGGGCGAGGAGACGCGGCGGCTCGCCCTCGATGCCGCCTTCACGGTCCTGGCCGCCTGGGCGGCGCGCAGGCCGCAGGTGATCGTCGTCGAGGACACCCACTGGGCCGACACCATGACCCGCAGCCTGATCGCGGAGGCGGCCGACCGGCTCGCGGGGCTTCCGGTTCTCGTGCTGCTGACGAGCCGCCAGGACGACGAGGGCGTCCCGCCGCGACCGAACGCCACGACCGTCGCGCTGGGGCGGCTCGACGCGCAGACCGCCCCCCGGATGATCGCCTCCCTGTGGGGCGGTCCGCCGCCGCAGGGCTTCGCCTCCTTCGTGCACCACAAGAGCGACGGCGTTCCCCTTTTCGCCGAGGAGTTGGCGATCCTGCTCAAGGAGCGCTTCCTCCAGGGCGATTCCGACGCCCGCGACTGGGACCGGGCCCTGCGCGAGAGCGGCATCGTCACCCTGCAGGATCTCCTGTCGGCCCGCCTGTCGGGCCTCGGCCCCGCGCGCCGGATCGCCCAGCTGGCGAGCGTGATCGGGCGGGAGTTCGGGGCGGACCTGCTGGCGCGGGTCCTGGAGCGCGAGGAGCCCGCGCTCTCCCTCGACGAGGCCCTCGCGCACCTGCTCCGCTCCGGCATCATCCGCCGCACCCACGAGGAGAGCGACGCCGCCTACCGGTTCCGGCACGTCCTCCTCCAGGAGGCCGCCTATGACAGCCTGCTCAAATCCGACCGGCGCGAGCTGCACGGGCGCGTGGCCGACCTCGCGCCGCGGCAGGGAGGCTCCGTGCTGCCCGACGACGTGATGGCCTGGCATTGCGACCAGGCTGGCCGGCCCCGCGACGCCGCCGGCTACGCCCTGCGGGCCGCCGAGAGCTGTTCGGCCCGCTCGGCCGTGCGCGAGGCCGAGGGCCTCCTGGCCTTCGCCGAGGATCTGATCGGCCGCTGCGAGCCCGGCCCGGACGCGGACGAGCTGTCGCTCCAGCTCCTCGCCGCCCGCGGCCCGGTGGTCATCGCCCTGTCGGGCAAGGGATCGCCGGAGGCCCGCGCCGTCTACGACCAGGGCGTCGCCCTCTGCCGCCGGCAGGAGGTGGCGGGCGAACGCGAGCGCTGGTTCCCGCTCTATTGGGGCTGGTGGTACACATCGCCCGACCGGATCACGAAGAAAACCCGCTCGCAGGTTCTCATCGACGATCTCGACCGGGCCAACGACCCCGAGATCCGGCTGCAGAGCTTCCATTGCGCCTGGGCGGCCAACTATCATGTCGGCCATCACGATGTGTGCATGGACTGCATCGACGAGGGCCTGAAACTCTACGATCCGGATCAGGGCCGCGTCAGCCGCGCCCGCTACGGGGGCCACGATGCCAAGGTGTGCGGCTTGGGGGAGCGGGCCCATCTGCTCTGGCTGATGGGCGATCGGACGGGCGCGCAGGCGAGCATGCGGCAATCCTTGGAATGGGCGGAGTCGATCGATCACCTCGGCAGCCTTTGCCACGCGTTGGATTACGCGGCCCTGTTCAGCGTCTATTGCCGCGACCTCGCGCAAACCGCTGCCTTCGCGAGCCGGATGCACCTTCTGGCGGAAACGCACGGCCTCCCGGAAGTGCACGCCAAAAGCAGGATATTCGGCGGCTGGGCGACGGCCCTGCAAGGCGCGTTCGACACGGGCTTTTCGGAATTCCTGCAGGGGCTCGAGGCTCAGCAGGCCGTCGGTTCGGACGAGGACTGGCCCGTCTACCGCAGCCTGTGGGCTGAGCTGCTGATCCGTGCCGGCCAGGAGGACAGGGCCCTCGTGGTTCTGAACGAAGCGATTCAGGACGCTCAAACATCCGGAAACGCCGTCTGGCTGCCGGAACTCTACAGGATGCGCGCCAGGACCCGCGGCCCCGCGGTGAACCCCGACGCCTCCGTCCAGGATCTCGAAAGCGCCATCCGGCTGGCCGAGGAACAGGGCGCCGCAACGCTCGCCGCCCTGGCCCGCGCCGATCTCGACCGCGCCCGGCAGTCCTGACCTCCCGCCGTGACAAGGGATCCCCCCGCCGCGTCCGAGGTCATGGGACTGCTCCGTGGGGACCGCCCACCCGCTGAGAGCCCGCAAGACTGGCTCGCGCGGCTGATCGCCCGCCGGGCGGATTTCGGCATCACGCGCGTGGGCAGCGTCACCAGGCTCGACCGTATCGGAATTCCCGTGGTGCAGGTCGCCCGCCCCCTCGCGTTCTCGAACGCGGTCAGTCAGGGCAAGGGCACGGCCCCGGGCCAAGCCCTCGCGTCCGGTCTCATGGAGGCGGTCGAAACCTGGGCGGCCGAGCGGATCGCGGACCGAGACCGCCTCCGCAGCCCGTTCTCCGCCCAGCCGCCCGATGTCGCCGCGCTCTTCGGGCCCTGGCTCGGCGGCGCGCCGGAGGATTGGCGCGAGCGGCCGGTTCCGTGGATCGACGGATGGGACCTGCTCGCGGGACGGGTCAGGCCGGTGCCGATGGCCCTGGTGGACACGGTCTACACCCTGCCCTCGCCGCACCCCTGCTTTTTTCCCCGCGTCACCACCGGTCTCGGGGCCGGGCGCAGCCTCGCGGGCGCCGTCTGTCATGCGGGCCTCGAGATCCTGGAGCGCGACGCGATCGCGAGAGCGTACCGGCGGGAGGATTTTCACGACCGCTGGCAGACCGATCCGGCGCCCCTCTTGAGCGCGGAGCGGGCAGGCCTCCTGGCGGGTGTCGGGGCCGCGGGATTCGTGTGCGGCTTCTGGCAGGCGCCCGCCGCCCATGACCTGCCGGTCTATCTCTGCCACGTGATGGAAGGGGACCGGGCCCGGGAGCTTGCACCCTTGCCGGCCCAGGGCTCGGGCTGCGATACGACCCATGAACGAGCCATGGAAAAGGCGCTGCTCGAAGCCTGCCAGGCCCGCCTCACGGCCATTTCCGGCGCCCGGGAGGACGTGACCCGGCGCCATTATCCGGCCGGGCACGACCGCCCGGCGCTTGCGGCCTGGCGCGATCACCTGGCGCATCCGCCGCGCCTGCGCTGGGTCGAGGACCCGCCCTTGCCCGAGACGCCCTCGGATGTCGGCCGGCTGGAGCGTGTGATCGGCGCCCTTCGCCAGGCCGGGGCCGAGGCCGCCATCGTCGTGCCGCTTCACAGCGACCCGGCGCTCGGCCTGCACGTGGCGCGCCTTCTCGCCCCTCCCCTCATCCTCGACCCGGGAGCACGCGCGTGACGCCTCGCACCGTGGTCTTCCTGGGCCCCACCCTCCGCCGCGACGAGGCCGAGGCTTGCCTGCCCGCCGTCTATCGGCCTCCCGCCGAGGGAGGCGACGTCGTGCGGGCGATCCAGGATGGAGGAGCGCGGCGGATCGTGCTGATCGACGGCATCTTCGCGGCCGTCCCGGCCGTGCGGCACAAGGAAATCCTCTGGGCGCTCGCGCAGGGGGTTTCGGTCTACGGCGCCGCCAGCATGGGCGCGCTGCGCGCCGCCGAACTCCATCCCTTCGGCATGAGGGGCCACGGGCTGATCTACCGCTGGTACAGGGCCACTCCCCTGGCCGACGACGACGAGGTCGCGGTCGCCATGATGCCGCCTGCCCTCGGAGGACAGGCCTTGGGCGAGGCGCTCATCGACATGCGTCTCACCTTCCGCCGCGCCGAGCGGCACGGCGTGATCGACGGGCGCCTGCGCGCGGCCCTCGACGCGGCGGCGCGACGGCTGCATTTCCTCGACCGGACCTATGCGGCCCTCCTGGATGACGCCGCCTGTGTCTTGCCGGACCCGCTGCGGGGCGCCGTGCCGGCCCTGCGGGCGTGGATCGAGATTCACGCCGTGCGCCAGAAGCGGGAGGACGCGCTGGGCCTCCTGCGCCACCTGGCATCCCGCCCGGAGGAGACGGTCGTCGCGCCCCCCTTTCGCATGACGGAGGCCTGGGCGGCGGATCTTGATGCGGCGGGCCTAACCGTGCACCATGGCGGCTAGAGTTTTACCCTTTCGCCCGTCAGGTCGAGGATGCGGCAGCCCCCGCATCGCATGAGAAAGCTCGCGCCCCATGGATGCATTCGCAACCTGGTCTCCCGATGCCGGCACGGCGACGGCCAGCGTCGGCACGCGCTTTCTCGTCTATCCCCAGCCGCCCTTCGTGCCGGGCTACGAGCGCCCGGAACTCGTCTGGCTGCCGGTCCCGCCCGGACAGATCACCGCCGGTCCCGCGAGCCGGCGCGCCTATGTGCGCGATCCGGCCCTGCCCAAGGAGCCCTACCAAGCTCCCTACTTGCCACCCTTCCAGGGCCCCTGCTTCAATCCGGTCGCGCCGGGTCCGGACGGGCATTTCGATCATCTCGAGCCCGGCAGCCGCGACTTCATGGCGGCCCACGCCTTCGCGTGCACGCACCGGGTCCTGGACATCTGCGAGAACTATCTCGGGCGCACCTGGCCCTGGTTCTTCGAGCCGGAGCTCGCCCGGCTCGAGATCATCCCGCACGTGCCGTGGGACAACGCCCAGGCCGGTTGGGGCTTTCTCGAACTCGGCGAGGACGAGCGCACGGAAACCCGCTTTCCCTTCGCGCTGAACTTCGACGTGATCGCGCACGAGCTCGCGCACCTGGTGCTGATGAGCACCCTGGGCCTGCCGCGCTATTCGGCGCCGAGTTCCGACTTCCTGGCCTATCACGAGGCCGTGGCGGATTTCGTCTCGCTCATCGGCCTCCTGCATTTCGACACCGCCATGGACCGGATCCTGCGCCGGACGCGGGGCAACCTTCTCGTCATGAACGAGCTCGACCGCTTCGCGGAGCTGTCCGAGGAGAAGCAGGTCCGGCGCTTCAGCAACTCCCTGCGCATGGGAGATGTCGGGCATGAGGTGCATGACCGCTCGAAGCCCTTCGCGGGGGCGCTGTTCGACACGTTGATCGAGATCTACCAGGCCATCCTGTTCGAGCGCGGCCTCTCGCGGCTCGACCCGCGCAGCTTCGCGCATCTGCGCCTGGAGCTTTCCCAGGGCGACCTGGAGCGCGAGCTGCAGATGACGGGGGCGGATTACGAGCTGCGGCACTTTCCCATGAAGGCGGCGCTGGCGGAGGCGCGCGACACGCTCGGCGAGGCGCTCATGCGCTCCTGGGACCTGCTCGATCCCGACCGCATGACCTTCGCGGACGCCAAGGACGCCCTGGTGGAGGCCGCCCTCAGGGGACGCGGCGCGCGCTACGCGGACCGCATCGCCGACAATTTCGCCTGGCGGGGCTTCGACTAGACCGGGCCGCCGTCACGACCCGCAGATCATTCGCATCGAGGAGGCACAGATTATGAGCACAAACGACGTTCCGGCTCCGGGCCTGTCGGCGGGCTTCGCGACGGACGAGGTCATCGTCTATGGAATCTCCCTGAAGCAGACCGGCGTGATCGCCGTCGCGGTCATCGACGGCGGCAGCGGCTACTCGGACTCGACCCGGGTCCGGTTCGGCTTCGACGACGACGCGGATTACGCCACCCACGCCGAAGCCGTCCCGGTCGTCGAGAACGGCGAGATCCGGCAGATCGTCGTGGTCAATCCGGGCACCTACGGCAAGACCGTCCCGACCGTGGAGATCAGCGACGACGCCGGTAGCGGCGCCGACGCCATGGCCGTCCTGGGCCAGGTGGCGGTGCTCAACCTGGAGAACAGCCGGTGGAATGTCGGCCTGCTGGGCATGATCGACAGCCGCAGGCGCCGGCGGGAGGGCGGGCCGACGGATTTCGTCGTTCTGGCGGCCTACGGTTACGCGTTCGAGGGCCATTGCTACCGCTTCGACAAGCCGCGCCTGATCGGCTTTGCCACCCACGGCGACAAGGAGCGGGTGAAGGGCCCCCTGGGCTGCGGTTTCGACCTTCCGGCTCCGGGCAACCCCGAGGCCTGGTACCAGGGCTGGCGCCTGCGCTCCGGCCAGCGCGTCATCGAGATGGGCATGACGGTCGGCCTCGTGCAGGACGTGATCCTCGACGCCAACCGGCCCGGCCGCCGGCCGCCCAACACCTATGCGGGAGAAATGCAGCTCGCCCATCGCGGCGGGCGACTGACCTCCCCTTGAGGGCGTGACGGGCGCGGGCGGCCTCGACGCGGGCCGCGTCCGCCTCGGACGCTGGAGCGCGCCGGGAGGCGACGCGCATTCCCTCAGAGCATCTGCGACAGGAACTCCTTCAGCCGCGCCGACGCGGGTGCGTTGAACATTTGCTGCGGAGGGCCGCGCTCGATCATCCGCCCCCTGTCGAGGAAGACGACCTGGTGCGCGGCCTCCCTGGCGAAGCGCAGTTCGTGCGTGACGACCATCATGGTCATGCCGGACTTCGCGAGGCGCTTCATGATCTCCAGGATTCCCTTCACGAGCTCCGGATCGAGGGCGGAGGTGGCCTCGTCGAAGAGCATGACCTGCGGCCGCATGGCCAGCGCGCGGGCGATGGCGACGCGCTGCTGCTGGCCGCCGGAGAGCTGCGCGGGGCGGCGGTCCTTCATGTCCAGCAGCCCAACCTCGTCGAGCTGGGCCTCGGCGACGTGAACGGCCTCGTCCGTCGGCATCCTTTTGACCCGCGTCAGCGCCAGGGTGATGTTGCGCAGCACTGTCATGTGCGGAAACAGGTTGAAGCCCTGGAAGACCATGCCGACGCGCGAGCGCACGGCGTCGATGTCGGTCCCGGCCCTCGTGATATCCTCGTCGCCGATGATGATCCGGCCCGAACTGGGTTCCTCGAGCCGGTTGACGCATCGCAGGAACGTCGACTTGCCCGAGCCCGACGGCCCGATGATGCATGTTGTCGTCCCGGGATCCACCGTCAGGGTGATGTCCCGCAGGACGGGGTTGCGGTCGAACGCCTTGGTGATGCCTTCGGTACGGACGCCGACGGACGGGCGATGCGAGACCATGGCTATCTCCTTCCGCTAGGACTGATGGGCCGGTGCCGGAGCCACCGCGGGAGCCGGCTCGGACAAGGGTCTTTCGCCCTCGCGCAGCCGCCTGTCGAAGGCGTTGACCGCATAGGTCAGCGGGATCGTCAGGCAGAGATACACCATCCCGGCGGCAACCAGGGGCGATAGGGTCCCGGAGATGTGCGCGGCGTCGGACGCGATGCTGAAGATCTCGCGCTGGTCGGGAAGCAGGCCCAGGAGGTAGACGAGGGACGAGCCCTTGATGATGTGGATGAACTGGCCCGTGAGCGCCGGAAGAACGCGGCGGATGCCCTGGGGGACGATGACCCAGCGCATCGTTTCGAAATAGGACAGTCCCAACGAGCGCGACGCCTCCATCTGCCCGCGTTCGACGCTTTGGATGCCGCTCCGAAAGATCTCGCTGATATAGGCCGCCTCGATCAGGCCGAGCGCCAGCGCCGCATAGGCGTAGCTGTTGCCGCCGAAGATGCGGATGCCGGCGATCGGGAGGCCCTGGCCGACGAGATAGATCGTCAGGATGACGGGCAGGCCGCGGAACACGTCCACGAAGGCTCGCGCCGGAAGGCGCACGGACGCGCTTCGGCTGATCAGCATCATGGCCACGACCAAGCCGAGGCACGAGCCGATCACGACGGCGATCAGGGCCAGAAGGAGCGTGTTGGGAACGCCGACGGCCAGCAGCTCGGGAAGGACGGCGAGGATCTGATCGACGTCGAAGAACGTGCGCCAAAGTCTCTGCATCCCCTCAGGCATCTCGACCCTCCCTCGCGGCTGGTGGCGGCGTCCAACTTTATGCGGCGATCCTGGTGCCCAGGCGCTCGAAGGCGCCGAACAGGTCCTCCGGGCGGGCCGCCCGCGCGATCAGCCCCTGGGCGAATTGCTCATGGCAGATCATCGCGAGCATGCGCTGGTGGGCGACCGCCTCGGTGCCGAAGGGAGGCGTGTCGCCTGGGAAGTCGCGGATCATGGTCTCGACCTCCTCCATCGCCCAGGGCGAGCCTTCCGCGAACTTCTTGGCCTTCGACCACCAGAGATCCCAGGACGCACGCAGGGCGTTATAGAGCGTGATCACGGCCGCGGGGTGAGCCTCGGCGAAATCACGGCGCACCGCGACGATGTGGAAGCCGGGATAGACGCCGGTCCGGCGATGGAACTCCTGCTCGACCTCGCGGTAGTTGCGCACCAGACGGCGGAACTCGCCGTCGGGCTGGAAGACCGGCTCGGGCATGAAGGCCGTCGTGACGGCGTCGATGCTTCCGTCGCGCAGCTTGCCCATGAGCGTCTCGCCGGAGCGCAGGACCCGCGATCCCCTGGGAGGGTCGACGTCCAGGGCGGTCGGCGGCTTGAGCGGCGTGGCCTCGTCGAGGTCGCCGATCACCCAATCCACGTCCGACACCTGGACCCCGGCGTCGCGCATGGCGGCCCGCGCCCACATGGTGCCGGTATCGCTCCAGGAATTCGTCCCGATCGTGCGCCCGCGCAGGTCCGCCAGCGTTTCCAGGGGGCTGTCGCGGCGCACGATGTAGTTCCGGTGCCGGAAGCCGCGCAGGATGAAGGCCGGCAGCCCGATGAGGCTGTCGTCTCCCTTCGCGGCAGCCAGGACATAGCGGTTGAAGGACACCTCGGCCGCCGCGAGCCCCTCCGGAAACGCGCTGGTCAGGGGCGCGCGATGATCCAGGTTGAGCTTGATGCCCGGCGTCGGAACATCGCCCAGGAAGAGAGGCGTCAGGTGGTCATAGGCACGAAGGGTCATGTTCAACGTTAGATCAGGCATGGGTTTCATCTCCGATGGTTGGGCGGGAGCCGGACGAGGATCGGGAACCGGATGCGGGTCCGAGACCGACGGCCCCGCCGCGGGGATCCGCGCCCGGGATCAGGCGGCCGTCCTGGTCGATCTGGATGGCCTGAACGCGCGCCTGATCGATGGCCCGGCGCACGGCGCAGCCTCGGCTCTCGAGTCCCGTGCGAATGGCCTCCGGCCAGCCGGGCTCGAGATGAATGAGCAGGTCTTCCTCGCTGTGGAACCGCGGCAATCCCACGGCGATGTCGGCCGGGATGTCCCGGTCCACGACGTTCAGGAGAACCTGGAGGATCGACGTGATGATCCTGCTGCCGCCCGGGGCGCCGATCACGAGCTTGGTGCGACCGTCCCGGCGGACGATCGTCGGCATTCCGCTGCCGATGCGCCGCCCCGGCAGGATCGACATCGGCCGATCCGGGCGGGGGTCGAAATGGCCGAGGAAGTTGTTGTGCAGAAAGCCGAGCTCCGGCGAAACGAAGCCCGCTCCGGCGACGGACCCGATGGAATGGGTGAAACTGATGGCGAGACCGTCATCGTCGACGGCGACCACATGCGTCGTCCCGGTGCTCCGCCTCTCGGCTTCGCCGGCGATACGCTCGCCTCGAGCGATGCGCTCCGCCCACTGGCGGATGCGGTCTTGCGATGTCACGCGCCGCGTCCAGGCATCCGCCTCCGGGAGCAGAACCGCCTTGACGTCCCGGTTGTCGGCAAAGCCCGCGCGCATCACCTGCGCGATCGTGTCCACGGCCTCGAGGCTGTCGCGCGGATGCGCCGGAATGTTCAACCTCTCCAGGATGCCCAGCATCTCGACGAGCTGGACGCCGGGGCTCGGCGGCGGCGACGTGTGGACGTCGTGGCCGCGATACCGGGCATGCAGGGCCTCCTGCCGACGCACCCGGTAGGACGCGATATCCTCGGCCAGGACCAGGCTGCCCCTGCGCTCCAGGTCCTCGCCGATCTGCCGGCCGACGGCTCCGCCGTAGAAATCCGCCGCCCCAGCCTGCGCGATCCGGTCCAGGGTCCGGGCCAGGGCGGGCTGGCGCAGGCAATCGCCGGTCCGGTACGGCTGCGATCCGTCCTTGAGATAGAGGCGCCTGGCGCCATCGTCCCGCTCGAACTTCGCCATGAGGGACGGATAGCCGGGAGCCGCGGGACCGCGCTCCTCGAACTCCCGGGCCCAGATCGCGGCGATGTAGGGATAGACCTCGAAGCCGGTCGCCAGGCGGATCGACGGCGCGATCAGTTCGGCCCAGGAAAACCTGCCGCTTCCGTGCAGGGCGAGGAGTTCGGCGCAGGTGGCGACGAACCCTGGCGCCATGACCGATGGGGCGCCGATCTGATTGTCGTCTCCTTCGACGATGAACCGGCCGATGGCCTCCGCGCGGCCGTTCAGGTGCCGGGCCCAGCCGGCGGGAACCGGACCCGACCCGGTCTCGGCCTCTCCGTTCAGAACCGTCGTGCCGCCGGTCCTGTCCATGGCGAGAAGGATGGCCGTGCCGCCGAGGCCGCATTGAAAGGGGTTGGTCGCGCCCTGGGCGAAAGCCGCCGCAACCGCCGCATCGGCCGCATTGCCGCCGCGGTGCAGGATGTCGGCGCCGACCGCAGCCGCCGGCGGCTCTGGACAAACGACCATCGAGCCCATGGATCCCTCGAAGCAGGTGTGGGGGGTTGACGGGCTTCTCTCGAGAGAAGCCGCCATCGGGAGCATCGCACGGCGCGGCGGCAGGCCCGACGCGGCCCGCGATCCCGCGCGATCCTACGAGCGCGGGGACGCCACCCCGGGCGCGCGCTGGGCTTCAAGGCCCGGATAATCCTTGTACATGGGCTCCGGCAGGGCGTCCCCCGCATGCCACTTGTCGAAGATCCTGACATAGGTCCCGTCCCGGACGAGCTCGCGCAGCCCATCGTCGAGGGCCTTGCGGAGGGCGTCGTTGCCCTTGCGCACCGGGAAGGCGTTCGGATAGGGCGTGGGCGTCCGTGCCGCGACCGTCAGGTGGGGAAACCGCTTCAGCGTCTCGCCGAGCAGGGCGCTTCCCGTCAGAACGCCGTCGACCTTTCCGGCGTTCAGCGCCGCGACGGCGGCCGTGTCGTTCGGGAACGCCATGAGCTGGATGCCGGGGTGGTTGTCCGCCATGTAGCGTTCCTGGATGCTGCCCTTGTTGATGCCCACGGTCTTGCCCGACAGATCCCCGTACCCGCCGATGCCGGCGCTCTTGTCCACGATCAGCGGAAACCAGCCGTAGTACCAGGAGCCCGAGAAATCGACGACGGCCTCCCGCTCGGGCGTTCTCATGAGGCCCATGGCGGCAAGGTCGTATTGCCGGTTCGAAACGGCCGGCAAGGCCCCGGCGAGATCGGCCTGGGCCTTGAACTCCACCGCGAGGTTGTGGCGTCTGGCAATCTCTTCCACGATCTCCACCGCCATGCCGGTCGCCTTGCCGTCCTTGATGAAGGACGTGGGAGGCGAGGCGGGATTGAACAGGACCGTCAGCTGCCCGGGCACGACGGTCTCCAGCGGAGCCGGTCGGGCCGCATCCTGCGCGACGGCGCCCGTGAAGGCGGCGCTCAAGGTGAGTGCGGCGACACCGAACAGATGCCGGAACGACCTGGGATGCTTCATCTCGTTTCTCCCGAAGACGGCCCTCGCTGGGACGTCGGATGCCCTTGTCGCGTCTCACGTCCGGGCGCTTGGCGTCGTGGCCGGCTGAGGCCGGGTCTCGGGATCATCTTACGCAGCAGGAGATCATCGAAAAATTGAAACATTTGAACGTGGTATAGGCCCGGGCTATACGCCGTCGGGCTCGAGAGCGGGCTGCCCGCTCCGATCCGGAGCGCCGATCCCGGCCGCAATGAGGATCAGGCCGTGGCGCGGGCGAGGGCCATGGCCTGGGCGCCGGCCGGACCGTCCTGAACGGCAAGGCGCTCCGCATGGTGGCACGACACCGTGTGCGCCGGCTCGAGCTCCCGCAGTTGCGGCACCTGCGTGCGGCATTCGTCCGTCGCGTCGGGGCATCGGGTGTGAAAGGGGCAGCCCTCGGGCATGTTCATGGGGCTTGGCGGATCGCCCTGCAGCCTCACGGGTTTTCGGCCCCGCCGGGGCCTGGGCGCCGGCACGGCGGCCAGGAGAAGCTTGGTGTAGGGGTGAAGCGGGTTGGCGAAAATCCGGTCCGTCGGGCCGCTCTCGACGATGCGGCCGAGATACATGATCGCGACCTGATCGCACAGGTACCGCACCACGGACAGGTCGTGGGAGACGAACAGATAGGTGAGGCCGAGCCGGCGCTGCAGGTGGATGAGCAGGTTGAGGATCTGTGCGCGCACGGACACGTCGAGCGCGGAGACGGGCTCGTCGAGGACGATGAAGTTCGGGTGGGACAGGAGCGCGCGGGCAATCGCGATCCGCTGGCGCTGGCCGCCGGAGAACTGGTGCGGAAACCGCTCGAGCGCCGCTTCGGTCAGCCCCACGGCCTCGAGGCTCTGCAGGATGCGTTCGCGGCGCTCCGCGCCACCGAGCGACTCCATCGCCCGCAGCGGTTCGTCGAGAATGGTCTTGACCCGCAGACGAGGGTTGAGCGCCGCGTATGGATCCTGAAACACGATCTGCATCTCGCGCCGCAGGGCGCGCAGCTTGCGCGGGCTCAGTGCGGTCAGGTCGGTGGCGGCGGCGTCCTGTCCCTGCGCGCGGAACAGGATCCGGCCGCCGGAGGGCTTCTGCAGCTGAAGAATGGCCCTGGCGAGGGAACTCTTGCCGCAGCCGCTCTCGCCCACGAGGCCGAACGTGGCCCCCGTCGGGATGGCGAGGCTGACGCCGTCCACCGCTCGGACCGCGCCGACGACCCGGCGGAACAGGCCCTTGCGGATCGGGTAATGGACCTTGAGATCGCTGATGCGCAGGCGCTCGGTCATGCGACGGCCTCCGCGACGGCCGGGTAAAGCCAACAGGCCACCGAATGCTCCGGCGAGAGGTTCTGGAGGGCCGGCATCCGCTCCCCGCATCTTGGCATGACATGGGGACAGCGGCCGGCGAACGGGCAGCCCTGGATCTCCTCGGTGATCGGCGGAACCTGCCCGGGAATGGGGGTCAGCTCGACCCGCCTTCCGTCCGCGGGCGGAAGGGAGGCCATCAGCCCCCGGGTATAGGGATGCGCCGGGTTGTCGAACAAGGCACCCACGCCCGCCTTCTCGACCACGTGGCCGCGATACATGACGATCACGTCGTCGGCATTCTCGGCCACCACGCCCAGATCGTGGGTGATCAGGAGGGTCGCCATGCCGAGCCTCTCGCCGAGATCGCGCAGCAGGTCCAGGATCTGCGCCTGGACCGTGACGTCGAGGGCCGTGGTCGGCTCGTCGGCGATCAGGACGCTGGGAGCGCATGCGATCGCGATGGCGATCATCACGCGCTGCCGCATGCCGCCGGAAAGCTGGAAGGGATAGTGCCCCGCGCGCTCCTCCGGGGCGGGGATGCCCACCAGACGCAGGAGGTCGACGGCCCGTGCCCAGGCCTCTCTCCGCGACAGGCCGAGATGCCGGCGCAGGCCCTCGGAGATCTGGTCGCCCACCGTATAGACGGGGTCGAGCGCCGTCATGGGATCCTGAAAGATCATCGCGATGCGGCGCCCGCGAATGGCCCGCATCTGCCGGCCCGACGGGTCCAGCCCCGCGATATCCTGCGGGCCGTCCTCCGTCCGGAGCACGATGGAGCCCTCGCTGACCCGCAGAGGGGCCGACAGGAGGTTCATGGCCGACAGGGCCGTCACAGACTTGCCGCACCCGCTCTCGCCCACGAGGGCCAGCGTCCTACCCCTGTGCAGCTCGAGGTTGATGCCGCTGGCGATGCGCTGCATGATCGATCGCGGGCCGCCGATGTCGATGCTGACATTGCTCATCTGGAAGACCGGTGCGTTCATCGCAGCACTCCCTGCAGGCGCGGATCGAGTCGGTCGCGAATCCAGTCTCCGACGAAATTATACCCGATGGCCGTGGCCATGATGGCCAGTCCGGGAGCGGCCGTGAGCCACCAGGCCGTGTCGAGCTCGTTGCGTCCCTCTTGCAGCATGCCGCCCCAGGACGGCGTCTCCGGCGGAGCGCCGAGGCCCAGGAAGGAGAGACCCGATTCCATGAGGATCGCGTAGGCCAGCTCGAGGGTGGCGATCACCATCAGGGGTCCGACCATGTTGGGCAGGACGTGCACGGCGAGCGTCCGCGGCAGGGAGATCCCGGCGGCCCGGCACGACAGCACGTATTCCTTCTCCCGGAGCTCCAGCGACAGGGAATAGGTGACCCGGGCGAACTGGGCCCAGCGTACGACCGCGAACGCGATGATGAGGTTGGTGAGGCTCGCGCCCAGCACGCTCATGAGGACGAGCGCCAGCAGGATGAAGGGAATCGACAGCACGATGTCGGTCGCGACGAGCACCAGCGACTCGACCGTGCGGCTCATGAACCCGGCCGCGAGGCCGAGGGGAATGCCGATCAGGGCCGAGACACCGACGGCCCCGAAGGCGACGGTCAGCGACACGCGCGTCCCGTAGATGATGCGGCTCATGACGTCCTGCCCGAGCCTGTCCGTGCCCAGGAGATGGATGCCGCCCTCGCTCCCCTCGGCCATCGGCGCCGCCAGGCTGTTGATGATGTCCTGGGCGTTCGGATCGAAGGGGGAGATCCACGGCGCCGTGATGGCGGCCACGATGACGAGAAGGAGGATGCCGAATCCCGCAAGACCTTTCTTCGACATGGATGTCCCTTCAATTGAGCCGGATCTGGGGGTTGAGCGTGGCGCAGAGCACGTCCACGAACATGTTCACGAGAGAGAACGTGACCGTGACGATGAGAGCCACCGACTGCACGAGCGGGAAATCCCGGGAATAGACCGCGTTGACGGCCAGCCGCCCGACGCCCGGCCAGGAAAAGACGGTTTCGATGAGAACGGCTCCGCCGAGAAGGCCTCCGAGTTGCAGCCCGATGAGCGCCACGATCGGCACGGCGGCGTTGCGCAGGCCATGCTTGAACAGAATGGCGTATTCCGGAATGCCCTTGGCGCGCACGGTCCTCACGTAGTCCTGGCCGAGCACGTCGAGCATCGAGGAGCGCGTGATGCGCATGATGCGCGCCATGGTGTTGAGCCCCAGGGTGACGGCCGGCAGGATCAGGGCGAGCCAGCCTTCCCCACCCATCGAGGGGAGCCACCGCAGGGTGGTGCTGAAGAGCAGGATGAACAGAAGGCCCGACCAGTAAACCGGCATGGCCTGCCCGATGACGGCGATGCCGCTCGCGAAGGTGTCGACCCAGGTGTCGCGCCTGAGGGCCGCCAGGATCCCGAGGGGGACCGCGGTCAGGATGCTGAAGGCGAGGGCCGACGTGGCGAGCAGGATGGTGGCCGGGAAGGCTTCGAGCACGATGGGCAGCGCCGGCTCGTTGTACTTCCACGACAGGCCGATGTCCCCGGTCGCCGCATTGGCCAGGAAGGACAGGTACTGGACGATGAGGGGACGGTCGAGGCCGAGCCGATGCAGGAGGCTCAAGCGCTCCGCCTCCGTGGCCTCGGGCGGCAGCAGGAAGATGGTGGGATCGCCGGCCAGCTTCTGCAGGCCGAAGAGGATCGTCATGACGCCCGCGATCGTGACGATCACCAGAAGGCTGCGCCGGGCCAGGTAGGTCAACATCGCGTTTCTCGCTGATAGCGCGCGAAGCGGTAGAAGAATGTCGCCACGCACTTCATGAACGGCACGATCGCGTCAGCCATGACATATTCGTTCGGCCCATGCGCGCCGGCCCCGTGTCCGAGCCCCCCGAAGGCGTAGGGCAGGCCCAGAACCTGCGAGAAGAGATGCATGGGCGCGGCGCCGGCGTGCAGCGGGTAGATCCTCAGATCGGCGCCATGCGCGCGACAGGCGTCGGCCAGGGCCCGCACGACGGGCTCACCGGCCTCGGTGCTGGAGGCCGGATAGGATGACCGGACGCGGATCTCCACATGTCCGAAACCCCGCCGGTCCAGGTGTCGACGGATCAGCCCCACCACGCGGTCGGGGTCCATGCCCGGCACGATCCGCAGGTCGGCGAAGGCGCTGGCGGTCTGGGGAATGATCGTGGCCGGGTCGTGGCCCTCCTCGACCGTTCCGGCCGCCAGGGCATCGATGTTGAGCGTGCACGAATGCATCAGGGCCGCCAGCAGATCCTGCGGCGGCCCGCTGGATTTGAGGCGTCCGACCCGAACCTCCCGCCGGAAGGCCTCGAAATCGTGGAGCTTCGCCACCTCGTCGATCAGCGATCGCTCGACGCTCGTGGGACCGGGCGTGATGTCGTCGAGCCCGTCGACGGCGAGCCTCTCCTGGCGGTCGACCAGCGTCGCGAGGGCCTGGACGAGCTGCCATGCGGGGCTGGCCACGAGCGCGCCGTGAAGGGCATGGATGTCGCCCGCCACTGGGCCGCCCCAGTCACCCCCCGTGACGCGGAACTCCAGAAGGATCAGGCCCTTGAACCCCAGGCGCAGGATGGTGTGTCCGGCGCCGTTCGTGCCGAAATAGGGGATGAAGGCGGCGTCGCAGCCGGCAAGCGCCTCCCGGTTCGCTTCGATATAGCCAGGGAGGGACGGGCTGCCGATCTCCTCCTCGCCCTCGATCAGGAAGCGGATGTTGACCGGGGGGCGGATGCCGGCTTCCTTGAAGGTCCTGAGGACCGCAAGCGTCCCGAACAAGGGCGCTTTCGAGTTGAAGGCACCCCGGCCGACGAGACGGTCCCGGCCATCGGCGCCGGGAACGATGGCGGCGGCGAACGGGTCGACGATCCATCCCGTCTGGCCGGCGGCCGGCTGCACGTCGTACAGGTCGTAGAGCAGCAGGGTCGGGGCGCTCGCGTCCGTGATCAGCTCCCCCTCCACGATCGGGGCATGGCGTCCCGGCACCAGCCGGGCCTGCGCCCCGAGTTCGTGGAGAGAGTCTTTCGTCCACAGAGCCATCGCGTCCACGCCTTCGCCCGTCTGGCTGACGCTCGGCTGACGGATCGCGCGGCGGATCTCGTCGAGGGAAAGGTCGGCCCGCCGCTCGATGCGGGCCATCAGCCTCGCCTCGTCGGCCGCCTGTGGCCTCATCCGATTTCCTCGGCGATGATGAGATCGTCGGCGCGCGGCCGCCATTTCAAGGAGGGCGCGGCCGCGTAGACGACCTCGTGGGCGAACAGGGGAACCGCGGAGGCGTCATCCCTGAGCTTCTTGATCAGCTGCCCCACGAGGGCGACGCGCTCGGGACCGTCCGCCTGGTTGGCCTTGTCGATCATCGCGTCGAGAGCCGGTTCCTTCCAGCCCGACCAATGGCCTTTGCTGTAGAAGAAGGCGATGATCTGCGGCAGGGGATCGAGCCAGACATTGCCGTGCGGCTGAATGAAGATGGGCGCGACCGTGTTCGATTTGATCTTGGTGGCAAAGGATCCGTACTCCTCGGTCCGTACTTTGACATCCAGCCCGACCCTGCGCAATTGGGCTCCGACGGCGAGCGCCGTCTCCCGGTCGAGGGGATAGCGCCCCGCCGCGCCTGCCAGCTCGATCTCCTTCCCCTTGAGGCCCAGATCCTCGATGATCTTCCTGGCCTCGTTGGGATTGTAGGGGAAATCGCCCTGCGCATCCGCCGGTACGCCCTGGATGGACGACGCGTAGATCGTCTTCACCGGACTCGCATAGCCTTTCATCAGCCCGCGGATGAGTTCGTCGCGGTTGATGGCCAGCCCCACGGCCCGCCGGAAGAGCGGGTTCGTGGCCGGCTCCGCGAACGGGTTGAACTGAACCACCATGACGCGGTTGCTCTCGACCTTGAGCACCTGAACGTCCTCGTTGCTCGACAGGCTTGCGGCCTGATTGGGCGACAGGGACGTGACGAGATGCGCGGCACCGGTCTTGACGGCCGAAATGCGGGCGATCTCCTCCGGCACCGGACGGAACACGATGCGTTTGTATTTCGGCTTGGCCTCGCCGCCATAGGTCGGATTGGCGAGCAGCACGACCTCTTCGTTGCGCCGCCACCGGTCCAGCACGTAGGGGCCGGATCCGATCGGCGCCTCGTTGAACTTCAGGCCGACGCCGGCCGTGTATTTGGGCGGCACGAGCTGCAGGTTCGTCATGCGAGCCTGGAAGAGGGCGTCCGGCGCTTCGGTTTCGATCACCACAGCATTGGGCGATTCGACCTCGACCGTTTTCAGGTTGACGAAGAAGCTGCGGATCGGAGACTTCGTCTCCTCGGCATTGAGACGCGCGATCGTGTACTTGACGGCTTCGGCATCGACCGGTTCGCCGTTGCTGAATGTCATGCCATCGCGCAGGACCAGGCGCCATCGCGTCGGCGACAGGCGCTCGGCCGACTTGGCGACGCCCGGCCCGACGCTCATGTCCGGCATGCGGCTTAGAACGGAGGAGTAGAGATGCTTCTGGACGATTCCCGTCAGCGTATCGAGCCGGTAGGCCGGATCGAGAGACATGATGTCTCCGGTCTGTCCGACGATCAGGGAGTCGCCGCTGACCTGGGCGAACGCGATGCCGGGGCTGCCGATCGTGGCGGCCGCCGTCATGGCGCCCAGGCCGCTGAGAATGTGCCGGCGGGTGAGATCTGGATTGCTGGCCATTGGGTCTCTCCACTTTCTTTCACGTGTAGCCGTTCGAAGTCCTCTGCCGAGCGTTCGGGCCTGGTGCCGGCCTCTTCGCTTTCTGCCGCCCCGCTTCCTCGCGGGGGCGCTCAGCCCTCCTGCCGCGCCTTTCCTACGCGGCGGAGAGCTTGTGGTCGGGATAGGTCTCCCGAAACGCCTTGACGTCGGCGAGCGAGCCGTCCCGCAGCCGCGCCACGTCGCTGCCGGCATTCACGAACTGATAGCCGCGGGCGAACATGTCCTTCCACGTGCAGCCGGGATGCGGGACGGTTCCCATCGGCACGCCCCGGGCCTTGATCCGGTTTTCCGCGTGCTCGATCGCGCGCGCCACATCGGGATGCTTGATGTTGCCGAGCTGGCCCATGGTCCCCGAGAGGTCGTAGGGACCGATGAACATGACGTCGATGCCCTCGACGTCGAGGATCTCGTCAATGTTTTCGACGCCCTTGGCCGATTCGATCTGCAGGACGATCAGGAGATTGGACGCGCAGGTGGAGACGTAGTTCGCCGCCATGCCGTAATTCGAGGCCCGCACCGTGCTGGCGGCCGTGCCGCGGCGGCCCAGCGGCGGGTATCGGCAGGCCGCGACGGCGGCCCTGGCCTCCTCGGCCGTCTCGACGTTCGGGATCATCACGCCCTCGACGCCCGCGTCCAGGACCCGCTTGAGGTAGACGTGGTCGTTCCAGGGCACGCGAACGATGGAGGTGGCGTTCGTGGCCGATACGGCCTGCAACTGCAGGGAGAGAGACGTTGGATCCCCCAACCCGTGCTCCTGGTCGAGGATGAGGTAATCGAAGCCGGACAGGGCCAGGATCTCCGTGATGTGCGGATTGCCCAGCATCGTCCAGCAGCCGAGAACATTGCCCCGATTGCGCAGGCGTTCCTTGAGCGGATTCGTTCGGTACATGGCGGGCGGCTCCCTTCGGTTCGGCCAGTGTTTGGATTGTCCGGAAATGTGAGATCGTCTCTCCCGTCTGGGCCAATACTGATTCTGCGCGTGTCGATAAGGTAAGCCTATGGCCTCCCGCGCGGTAACTCGGTCTCGACGAGCCGGGTCCAGAACCGGGCGCCCAACGGAAGCAGCCCGTCGTTGAAGTCATAGCGCTCGTTGTGAAGGACATGGCCGTCCGACGCGGGTCCGGCGCCGAGCCAGACGAAACAGCCCGGCCTTTTCTGGAGCATGTAGGAGAAATCCTCCGCCCCCATGGACGGCAAGGCGTCCTCGACGACGTTGCCCGGCCCGAACACGCACGCGGCCAGCTTGGCCACGCTCCGGGCGGCCTCCGGATGGTTCACCGTGGCAGGGTAGCGACGGTCATACTCCACATCGACCGCAACCCCGTACGTCTGGGAAATGCCGGCCGAGATCCGGGTCATGGCGGCCTCGATGCCGTCGCGGACACCCGGGTCGAAGGAGCGCACAGTGCCCCGCAGGACGACGTCGGCCGGGATGCCGTTCCAGGTGTTCCCACCGTGGATCTGGGTGACGCTGACGACGTTGGGCTCGGCCGGCTGAATCCGGCGGCTCGGGATGGTCTGGAGCGCGGCCACGAGGGCGGAGGCCGCCACAATGGCGTCCGAACCCATGTGCGGCATGCCGGCGTGGGTGCCCTGCCCCGTAACCGTGATCTCGAACATGTCGGACGCGGCCATGATGGGCCCGGACCGGACGGCCAGGCGGCCGACGTCGATGCCGGGCCAATTGTGCAGGCCGTAGACGGCGTCGACCGGGAGCCGGTCGAACAGGCCGTCCTCGATCATGCGCAGGCCCCCGCCTTCATTCTCTTCCGCCGGCTGAAAGATGAACCGGACGGTCCCCCGGAAGATGTCGGAGGCGGACAGATGGCGGGCCGCTCCCAGCAGCATCGCCATGTGGCCGTCATGGCCGCAGGCGTGCATCTTGCCCGGATGGACGGAACGGTAGGGAAGGTCTCGAACCTCCTCGATGTCGAGGGCATCGAGTTCGGCGCGCAGGCCGATCGTACGGCTTCCGCCCCGGTGCAGGGTGCCGACGACCCCCGTTCCGCCGATCCCTCGCTCGACCTCGAGACCGAACCCGGCCAGGAGGCCCGCCACATAGTCGGAGGTCTTGAACTCCTCGAATGCGGTTTCAGGGATCGCGTGGAGGTGATGCCGCCACGCCGTCATCTGGGCGGCCAGCGGGTCGGAGGCGTGACGTGTCAACGGGCGAGCTCCCATGTCCCAAGGCCTCTGGGCATGGGAAATCTTCAAGGCCGCCTGCAAATCGCGCAAATCGGAAGATGTCGCGGACCGATAGCGTGAAGCTATGGATCCGGCCTGCGGGGCACCTCCCGGAGACGGCATGAGGAAAGGAGCGGTCGGCGCCAGTGGTCACGGATCGGGCAGTGTTGGCTGAATTGCGGCCTTTCATTCCCGGGAGGATTTGGCCAATCTGTTGCCCTCTCCTTGACCGGATCCGAGGCAACGCCGCTCATGAACCTGCGTCAGATGGAAGTCTTCTACGCCATCATGGTGTCGGGCACGGTGACCGGCGCGGCCAAGATGCTGAACATTTCGCAACCCTCCGTGACCGGGGTCCTGCGTCATACGGAGGACCGTTTGCGCTTCAGCCTGTTCCAACGCATCAGGGGACGCCTGGAGCCGACCCCGGAGGCGCGGATCCTGTTCAACCAGATCGAGCACGTCTTCGACCGGGTCGACGGGGTCAAGCGGACCATCCAGGGGCTGCGGGAAGCCCGGAGCGGGTCCCTCTACATCGTCTCCATCCCGGCGATCGGCACCACTCTGCTCCCGTCCGCGGTCGGCGCCTTCCTGAGCAGGCGAAACGACGTCAGCATCCGCTTTCAGATGCACTCGCGACGGGAGGTGATGGAGTTGGTCGCGACGGGGGCCGCCGATCTGGGCTTCGGCTTTCTCACACCCGAACTTCCGACGATCAAGATCGAGGATATCGTCCGGCGGAACCTGATCTGCATCATGCCGAAGGATCATCCCCTGGCGGCACGGGACGCCATCTCGGTGGAGGATATCGGTCCCTACCCTCTCGTCAGCTACACGAGCAGCCAGGGCTTGGCCCCGATCGTCAACGGTATCCTGGCGGAGGCCCGCATCAACTTCCGTCCCGCGATCGAGGTCGGGCTGATCATCAACGCCTGGGCGATGGTGAATACCGGGGTCGGCATTTCGATCGTCGACCCCTATTCGGCTCTCTTCAGCATGTTTCCGAACGTGGCCGTGCGGCCGTTCGTGCCGGAAACGCCCATCATGCTGGAGGCCATCCGGTCCGAGCAGCGCCCGCCCTCCCTGCTGGCCGAGGCCTTCATCTCGGAGTTCCACGCCTTCGTCCGCGCGGGCCTGGAAGACATCTCCCTCTAAGAGATCTCCCTCTGAGGACGCCTCCGGCCCATCGGGTCGTCACGGCGTCATGGATGACATATCGGTGTCTTGAGGCGACGCAGGTGCATCTCGTTCCGTCTTCGAGGGCGTGCTGCCCTTCGTGGGGCCTTAAGCCGGGCGTTCACGGAAATTTTCCTTGCAGGCCTCAAAATAATGTATACGTTAACGAATAGACATAACGGATACGACAACGCATATGAAGTCGATGGGACGTGTGGCACCTGCAGCAGAAGCGCTTTCCAGCCGTTCGCCGGAACGATCCGCCCAGGTCGCCTACGCCAAGATCAAGCAGCGGATCCTCGACAACGACTATGCGCCCGGTATCGCCGTTCTCGAACAGGCGCTCGCCGATGACTTGGGTCTGTCCCGCACGCCGATCCGCGAGGCGCTCGTGCGGTTGGAGCAGGAGGGTCTGGTGCAGGTGGTTCCCCGGCATGGCATGAAGGTTTTGCCGCTCTCGCCGAAGGATATGCGCGAGATCTACGAAATCATGATCAGCCTCGAATTGACGGCAACGGATCTTCTGGCGAGGCGGCGGCCGTCCGAGACGGAAATCGCACCGCTCATGCAAGCCTGCGACGACATGGAAGAAGCCCTGTCGCGGGACGATCTCAAGGCGTGGGCAAGGGCGGACGAGCGCTTCCATTTCTCGCTGGTCGAACTCTGCGGCAACAAGCGTCTTGCTACGATGGTGATGGGAATCTGGGAGCAGTCTCACCGTGCCAGGATGTTCACGCTCCGGCTTCGTCCCAAGCCGGTCGACTCGACACGGGAACATCGCGACGTCGTGAATGCGATCTTGAAGGGCGACGCCACCTTGGCCCGTCAGCTCTACCGGAATCATCGCGAGAAGGCCTCGGACGGCATGATCGCGATCATCGAACAGTTCGGCCTCACGCGACTGTGACGGTTGCGGCGGCGCGGTTCCCACCGTGAAGGCCGCGTCACCGTCTTCATGGGTGGCAGACACAACCGGGCGGAAGACCTGGGAGCAAACCGGACGGCATCGATGTCCGGATCATGATTTCTGGAGGGAGTTCGAGATGCCCAAGTGCGTCAACCCGAAAGCTTGCCTGCGCTTCAGGCCCAGGACGATCCGCTCCCATCGTCGGCAGAGCGGAGTCATCGCATGACGCTCCCTCTTTCCGGCATCCGCGTGCTCGACGTCAGCCAGGTCATGGCCGGACCCTTCTGCTGCATGCTGCTCGGCGACATGGGCGCCGATGTCATCAAGGTCGAACCTCCGGGGACAGGGGACCAGACGCGTCGGGCGATGGGCTTTCGTCTCCAGAGTGACGACAGCCCCGGATTTCTGGCTCTCAACCGCAACAAGAGAAGCATCGAGATCGACCTCAAGAGCGAGACGGGGCGCGCCGTATTCTACAAGCTGGTCGAGACGGCCGACATCCTCGTCGAGAACAACCGTCCGGGCGTCACCTCTCGCTTGAAGATCGATTACGCGACGCTCAGCAGGATCAACCCCCGTTTGATCTATGCCAGCATATCCGGCTTCGGACAGACGGGCCCATGGTCGCAACGCCCTGGCTTCGATCTCATCGCTCAGGCGATGTCGGGCGTTCTGAGCGCCACCGGCTCACCGGGCGGAGAACCCGTGAAATGCGGCGTTCCGATCGCCGACCTCGGATCGGGGATGCTGGCGCTCTACGGAATCCTGAGCGCCTATATCGGCCGCGAAAAGACAGGCCTCGGGCAGCACGTCGATGCCTCGCTGTTCGAAACCGCGCTCGCGCTCTCGATCTGGGAGGTGACGGAGTACTGGGGAACAGGCCGCACGCCTCAACCGCTCGGCACCGCAAACCGCATGAGTGCTCCTTATCAGGCCGTCCGCGCGTCCGACGGATATTTCGTGGTCGGTGCGGCGAACCAAAAGCTCTGGATCAGCTTCTGCAACGTCATCGACCGGCCCGAACTGGTGGACGACCCCCGCTTCGGCGACAACGTCGGACGGTTGAAGCACCGTCAGGAACTCATCGACGAGGTCCAGCCGATCTTCAGCACGAGGCCCGCAGCGGAGTGGGTGGACAGGCTCCTGGCCGTCGGCATCCCGGCCGCGCCCGTGAACGACTTCGCGCAGGCCCTCGCGGCGGACCACACCCTGGAGAGAAACATGGTGATGCAGATCGATCACCCGGCCGAGGGATCGATCAACTCGCTCGGATTTCCGGTGAAGCTCAGCGCAACCCCGCAGGAGGTGCGCTATCCGCCCCCGATGCTGGGGCAGCATACCCGCGAAGTTCTCCGCGAGCTCGGTCTCCCGGCGGATGCGCTGGAGGTCTCTCGGACGGAAGGGGCTGACGCCGCATGGAGGTTTATCTCTCGTCCGTCGAGACCCTCCCCGTTCCGACCCTCGCGGTGATCGAGGGTTGGGCCATCGGCGGCGGACTGGCGATTGCGGGCGTCTGCGATCTCAGGATCGCCACACCGGGTTCACGGTTCGGAATCCCGATCGCGCGCACCCTGGGCAATTGTCTCTCGACGGAGAATTACGCGCGGTTGGTTGCCGGGTTCGGTGCCGCGCGGGTCAAAAGGATGCTGTTGATGGCGGACCCCGTCGGAGCCGAAGAGGCGCTGGCATGCGGCTTCCTGACCGAGATCGTGGCGGCGGAGGCCCTGGACGGACGGATCGGCGATATCTGCGAACGTCTGGTCAGCCACGCCCCGGTCACCATGCGCACGGCCAAGGAGGCGATTCGCCGCCTGATCCATGCGGGGATCCCCTTAGGCGACGACCTTGTCGCCGAAAGCTACGGCAGCCGCGACTTTCGCATCGGCGTCGAAGCCTTCGTGGCGAAGACGCAACCCCAGTGGGAGGGACGCTGAGCACGGATCGGGTTTGCCGCCCCAAGCCGATTGAGAAGCCGCCACACGGGCCGAGCAGGACCCGAATGACAAGCCAGGCGGCAGACCAGAGGTCGGATACAACGGAGGAATCCTTATGCCACGTCAGATCGCACGGCAGGCCATGGTGGCGCTCGCCGCATCGTTTGCGCTACTTGCGGCACCTGCCGCTCATGCCCAGCAAGGCCCGGCGAAAGACATCGTCTTCGTCTTGGGCAACAACCTCTTCAGTGCTCCCGCCTTTGCGGCGGTTGAAAACGGGTACTGGGCCAAGCAAGGCCTCAACGTCCGGCTCAAGCTGGTTGCCAGCGGCCGCGAGATCACCCAGGCGCTAAATGCGGGCGAGGCCCAGCTCGGCGGCGCCAACATGGGCACCACCACTGCCAGCGCCCGTGCCAGCGGCAACATGCTCAAGGGCGTGATCCCCTACTACAACGACGCCGCCTACATCGCGGTGGCGGGCGGGCGCGGCATCATCGGCAGGACCGATCGCGGCGTCTCGAAGGAAGCCAAGTCACTCGTCGGCAAGAAGATCGGCAGCCTCGCGGGCAGCACCCAGGAGGTCTACCTGCGCGAGTACCTGGCCCGGAACGGCCTCGACATCAAGCAGGTTCAGGTCGTCAACGTCCCCGTCCCCGACATGCCGATCTCCCTGGCGCAGGGCCTGGTCGACGCAACCGTGCCGTGGGAACCCTATCTGTCGCAGAGCCTGCGCGAACTCGGTGAGAACTCCGTCGCCGTCAGCCGGGGCGCGCCGGGGCTTGTCGCGGATGTCATCGGCGTCCTGGCCAACGAAAAGTACATCGCCGAGAACAAGAGCCTCCTTGAGAAGTTTGCGATCGGCCTTGCGGAAGGCACCCAATTCGTCCGGAAGAATCCGGAGGAGACCGCCAAGATCGCGACGTATCACCTTGACGGACTGAACATCACGGACGCCATCGAAGGCATCAAGCAAATGGCTTGGGACCCTCGCATTTCCGTGTGCACCGACGAAGGTCTTTTGAGAACCGGAAACGACATGGTCAAGGAGGGGCTGATCAAGGGCGCCGGATTCAAGTCGGCCGGCGAGTTCGCCGAGCGCAGCATCCTCGACAAGGTCGCCAAGGACCAGCCCCAGCTCTTCGACGATCTCCCGCCTCTGCCGGCGAGCGTCTCGGAGTGCAAGGGCGCCCTGAAGTAAGGCCTCGATAGATCCACTCGCAACCCTCAGGAGACACACATGGTACCCTTCGAAAAGCAGGTCGTTACGGTCGTGCGCCAAGCCAGCATCGGAACCGACGTCAGCTACGAGCCGCCGCTGCGGATCGGCTTCGGCATCAGCGACAAGACCGTCGACAATCCGCACGCCACCATGGGACGAAGCATTCTCGTTCCAGGCGCCGGTCCAAACCCGACGCACTATCACGCCGAGAACGACGTGGTCTGGTACATCCTCTACGGCAAGATCAAGCTCTGGCACGCCAGAAGCGATGCAAGCGAGCGGCAGGAGGTGATCCTGGAGGGCGGCGATTTCGTCTATGTTCCGGCCGGAGCCATCCACGTGATCGCGAATGCGTCGGAGACCGAGGAAGCGTCCCTGATCCTCGTAGAACAGACGGTCGCGTGACTGCCCTTGTGCCCATTCGACAAAACCCAAGTCGATCAAGTGGGGGTGAAGCGGCACTACGCGAGCAGAAGGTTTATTTTTGAGGCGGCCCGCAGTCGGGGTGATTTCAATGAACCATAGGCCAGTTTCAGGCTCTTGCTTTACGTCCTGTTGTCGGAGTTGGGCCACCTCGCCCGCTCGCGCTCCTGAGTATGCCATCAGCCATGGGAGCCAGCGGCGTACCGGGCTCTCTTCCCTGATCGCCGCCGTTAGGACTTTCTCGGCTTCGGCAAGTGTGAACCCACGCCTGCCCTCACCTTCATCCCGCCGCCTCACCTTCGGGGCCTCATCGGCTGGGTTGGAGGACACAAGCCGCTTCCCTTTGGCCCAGCGGAATAGCGCCCTCACAGCAGCGAGGTGAACATCATTGATCGTCTTGGCGCTAAGGCCCTTCGCAACCAATTCATCCGTCCAAGCGATGATTGCTTCTGGAGTGATTTGTTCGGGGTCATCAACGCCCGCATGGGTCACAAGGCTCTTGAGGCTTCGACCCCATTCCGCCTTCGTTTTCGGCGCATAGCTCCGCTCGGCTGCCATTTTCTCCAGCAAGTCCGTTAGCGTGAACCGTCCGGCCCGCTGCTTAACCGGCGCGGCAGGCTTTGGCACTTCCGGTTGCTTTAGCTCTGGGAAGCGGTCGGTGCGCGTGTCGGGTCCATAGTCTCCAAGAGCATTGAAGAACAGGCCCTCACTAGCCTCCCGCATTGCCACGCCGATCTGCTCGATCAAACGGGTTCGGCTATCGGCGTCTACAATCAGACTATGCTTGGATAGTGTTGTGTCCGCTATCGGGCCAAATCGCTCCGCCATGCTCGCGGCCCGGAGCTGTTCTTCTGAGCCGATCTTCAAAGCAGCCCGCCCGAATTTTCCCTGATCCGCCCGCACGTTCGCAATTGTTACGCTCGCCCAGAGTTCTGGACTTCCGGGATCATCCTCAATGGCGCTGGTGAAGTCGCGGTAAACCTCCCCAGCCAGGGCCACGACTTGCTTATGGGTGAGGCGACGTGGTCCCTCCCGAACAGCTCGCCACACACCTTCAAGGTAAGCTACAGCCGCCGCATGACGCTCCCTAGCCTCTCGCGGGTCTCGCGTCCCGAGGGACACGCGAATGTCCTCAGCCTTTGCTGAGACGCTCTTCGTTACGAAAGTGTCCCCGACCGGGATAGCAAGCTGCATCCCCCGAACCTTCGACTTTACGTCGGCTGGGATGCGCTGAACAAATTGATGCAGAGTAGACCCGGAACGTTTCATGGGGCGAGGCATCGCAAGGGGCATCGTTGAGCGGTCCTGTTGAACAGTCGGACCCGCCTCAAACCCTTGTCATCGCTTAACTTATTGCGGAAGCACATCTTTTGAGAAAGATGGTGCCCAGGAGAGGGCGTGAAGGATCGAGCATGTCCAAGCACTTAGGTAAACCTGGGGGATGGCTTTTGGCTCGTATTTGCCCGCTCGGTTCCGTACCTCTTCCCCCAGCTTTTTGTAGGGCTTCTGGTTACGTTTAGGCACGAGGTTATCTGTGACTTCGGCGACTGATCAGACTTATCCGCACCACCATCAAGCTGATTAGCCCTTAAAAATCTTATCAGTAAGTCTTTAACTGATCAGTAGGACGCCATAACTTGGACTGGTCCCTGCAATTTCGCAGTGGTCCGGCGCTCAGCGCCGCAACACGGGTGAGCGACTTCTCCTGGGAGATCACAAGGCCGCCCACATGCGGAGTAATCCCATGCCTCAGACTCGCGTCCACATTTTCAATTCGGTCACAGACGGAGAGCCCGGTCAGAACCGGCTGTGCTTCCAGCGTTGCCGATACTTTTTCGCCGATGGCGACCCGGAGGACGGATTCCGCTTTATCTGGCAACGCGACGACGGAACGCTCCAGGCCGCGCGCGGTCAGGCCCGCATCCCAAGCATACAACATGCGCAAAAGCTCATTCAGATGGCCCAGGATGCTGGTTGGGGAAACCATGAAATCGGCTCGAACGGGCTGTTCGTCCCGGAGCGCATCCCGAACGACAATCCTTCCTACTACGAGGGGATTTTGGCTAACGGCGACAAGCTCGGTCCGGAAAACTTCGTCTCCGTTCAGTTCGGCGTCACCGGTCATAAGGGTTGGGCGAACTATCAGATCACTTATGGCGACGGTAGTGTTGAGACATTTCACGGTATGGGGCACGAACCGCACGAGGCCGAGCGTTTCAAGCAGGCTAACCTCACGCGGCCTTATAGCCGCGACGAGGTGATCGCCCTGCTCAACGATGCTAAGTCAAAGCAGGCAGCGTAATCCAAAAGCCCCGGTTCGCCGGGGCTTTTTTATCCACGCGCAAGCTGTCTAGGGCCGCAATAGACTTTGAACTATGTTTACGGCCCACCCGAGCGCGTAGGCGGCACGGCTACTGCTGGAGCGGGTCTTGCCATGCGACGAAAGTACCGCCGCCGCTTTTGCTTTCGAGTTGCCCTCCACGTGTGGGACTTGACGATATCAACATATGTTTCAAAGCCTTCGACACTCGCTGGTGTACGAGGCAATGAGAAAAACTCCGTAACGCGGTCGGGCAGCACTGCGGTGGTGCCATTCTCCAAGCTGCAGTTGAAAATATCGATCACTCTTGCGGGCGAGCGCGTCTTGTCGGCCTTTAACGTAAATCCCGCTTTTGCAACTGCTTCCTTCAATCCTTCAAATGCCTCCCACAACGCGGCCTCATCGTTCGATGAAAGGCAAATGTCGTCCATATACACCGATACGGTGATGACATTTGCATTAAGACTCCGCAGGTAGTCTCCGACAGCAGATGAAACGAGAACCAGCGTAGCGAGAATAGGGGACTGAATGAAACCATAGGGGAGAACGTACCCGCCTCCCTCATACGGGTTTTTCACCGTTGACCACTTAGCGAACTCTTCCGCTTTTCGGACGCCAATATCACGGAGAACACGCTTAACCCGGTTTCGACGGATACTGTAAAAGAACCGCTCAATATCCACCCGGCAGAAGTATGTGTTCTTACGGTGGTTGTGTAGCGCCTTAACGTGGGAACCGTCTTTGAAGTGATATACAAAGTGGTCGAACTTAAAAAGCTTCGCCACCCGACGCTTTATCTTTCGGCCCCACTCCTCGCCCTTTTCACTAGGCGCAAATATCGGCTTGCCGTTTTTCCAGTACGAATGCGCGAAGTTTTCGAACGTATGGGCCATTGTAGTTGACAACCTTGCTGAGCAGATCAACGAGGGCATTCACATTCTTAAGAATGAGATGCGTCACCGTCATCACTGCTACAGCAAGGTTAAGGCGCTTCTGATTTTTCGTCATCGGCGAACCCTCCATTGCTAGACTTCGGCAATCTGCAACTCATCTTCACGATGGAGTTGTCAACTGAGAGAAGGTTAATTCCCGAAGCCCGTCCCATGGTCAGACCCGAGGTCGTACATAGGCTATAGGCCAGCGCGAGGTGCAGCTAACGCCGAAGTCGATGATCATTTAGCTGTCGTGCGAAGCAAATTCAACTGCCTCGCCTACCTCAGTTAGGAATTTTAGGGCGTATTTGTCCGGCCCCCCCCGGAACCGTCAGCCCATTGTTCTCATTTCGTTCCCAAAGGACGGGACGGCAATGGTCGAACGGCTCTCCGAATTTCCGTGGGTGATCGTGTGTGTCGATTGTCCTCTCTGACCTCACCGGAAGGGTCAGTATCGGCTGGCTCGCTTGGCCGGGAGGTACGGAACCGACATTCAGCTATGCGATTTGATCGACAGGATCGCTCTCCATTGCCCAAGGAAGCCCATGCCCTAGGATAGGAAACGTACTCCAGACCAGTGTGATCCCAAACGCAAGGCTCAGATCACCGATCTGGAGATTACTGACTACCATGCTCTGGACTTCCTACCGAATGGTCTCGTAGACGCACCACGAGTTCGCTCTATCGAACTCCCGCCTCGATAATTTCAATTTCTTGGCGCGTAAGCCCAAACAACTTGTAAACAATAGTATCAATGCTGCGCTCGGCACGTTCAATCTCGGCGGTAAGTCTCCTGACAGTGTCACCCTCTGTTTTCAGATACGTCTCCCAGGTATTCCGCTCGGCAAGCGGGATGTCCTGCCGGAAGGTCTTCCGGATTTCGGCACGAAACGAAGCGAAGTCCAGTTTCCACCATTCGTGCAGCTTCGCAGTTAGCTTTGCCACTGCCCCCGCTGGCTTGAGGTCAGGGATACGGCGTCGAACGTCTGCTTGGGCGCGGAGACGCTCAGTTGCGAGTCGCTGACAGGTTTCAGCCAACCGCGCAAGTTCCTGCCGATCTTTGTCGGAAGCATCGGGGATGGGCAGAACTTCGACATACTGTACTCTCATCTCATGGTATCCGCCCCGCACGGCGGGAGCGAGGCCGCTCAAAAGAAACCATTCGAGCTTTGAGTTCAAAAGAGCGAGCAGGAAATAGTCTCCACCTGGGATCGCATAGCCCTTGTCGTTGGGAAACAGGCTCTGGTCATCGAATGAAAAAATGCGATCAACCGCGAAGTGACCGTAAATTATCTTCGGTTGTGCAAATCTTGCTTGATACGCGAACTGCGCCTGTTGCAACTCAAACCATTCTTGTTTGGTGGCGCGGGCATCCAAGGCAGCTTGGAATGGCAGCAGGTGGGCACGTATTGATGGATACTGGTCTATATCAATCCTGCCCTTGGGCGTATTGATCAAGAACAGGTCATCAGATTCGACACGCCAACGCTTGATGTTCTCCCCTCGCAGGAAGGGCTTCAACACCGTATTGGCGTTCGGGTCGGCCTGAACCAGACGGTCTCTCGTTTCTCGATCTACAATGAACGCATCGTTCAAGCCCGTTTTGATGCCGTAGAGGGGCGCACCGTAGACCTCTTTAAGGCTCCTCCGTCCTGTGCGCAGTCGGGCTCGAAGCAGGGCTTGCCCTGCCTCCTCGAAGGCCCATCCATCTTCTCCAAGGCGATCACGTGGCATCAATCTCGCCTTCGCCCGAAATAATGTGGAGAGATCGTCTGGCAAGCGATCTCGCGCTGCCATGAACCGGAGGTCTCCTTGTCCACGGTCACCCTCGCCCGCAACGAGGCGACGTAGGGTCACAATCGCTGGGTAAGTTGTTACTCCCTCAAAGAGTTGCAGGTCTCCAAAATCAACTACAACCTCAATGGCGGTTTTTCCTGAGAGGTAGCGCCGCAGTGGCCGACCCGAACCAGTCCGGAAGAAGGTGGACGAAGAAATATAGCCAAGGCGACCTTTGCCGGGTTTCAGAATTCGGACGCCCTGCTCGAAAAAATAGGCGTAGAGATCAGCGCGGTCGGCCACTACTTCGAAACGGTCTTCCAGATACGGCTTGATGCTTTTGATAAGCTCCATTCTAACGTACGGAGGATTACCGAGAACGACGTCGAAACCTCCCTGGTCGAATATGCTAGGGAAAGCCTTCCGCCATACGAAAGCCCTATGATGGTAGTCCGAGTCCTCGATCAGACTGTTGCCTACGCGGATATTTGCTTCCAGACTGTCGAGAACCTTTCCCCGCTTCGCCGTCTTGATCCAGAGCGATAGCTTTGTGATTTCGACCGATGCTGCATTTACGTCCACCCCATAAAGATTGTGAGCGAGGATTTCCGCATCTGGGTCGAACAAACCAAGCGTACCCGTCACAAATGTAGCATCCGATCCCCGCCGCCCAATTTCCGCAAGGCGATCATTGACTCGCCTATACTCTGCCGAAAGGTAGTCGAAGGCAGCAATCAGGAAAGCTCCTGAGCCACAGGCGGGATCAATGACGGTGAGGCTTCGTAGTTCACTTCTGTATGCCTCCCAGAATTCACGCTCGGCTTTTGCACTTCTCCAGGCAATCTCCTGACCCGGCTCGGGTAACCTCTTACCTTTCGAATACGTCGGTAGAAGCTCAAAGAACCGCTCCTCCAGCGTGCGGCCAATGGTTTGCTCTGCGATGAAGCGTGTTACGAAATTTGGTGTGTAGACGACTCCCTCTCGCTTCCGTTTCGTGGCGACTGGCGCCTCCTCACCACGAGCAATCGCCTGCATGGCCTCTATATCCGTGATCGACTGCTCGAATACGTGGCCCAAGACCTCTACAGAAACATCGCGCTTGAAATCATACTGCGCGAGCCGTTCGAACTCCTGGCAGAGGTCATCAGGCACTACAAGGGCGTCGAGTTCCGGGTTTGGCGCGAAGAGCCCACCATTGTAGGCGTGGATAACTATCTCCTCGACGCCGTTGCGTTTGCGCTTTTTGCCCTTATCAATGGCAGCGAACAGACCTTTGAAAATATCCCAGAGCCTGATCTCAACGTAGTCATTCCGTTGAGCAAGTGCGTTGCGGATCGTATCCTGTGGAATAAGGTCATTGTCCTCGGCGAATGCCATGAACAGCAGTCGGTCGAGGATAGTCTGGGCATAGTCAATCGCTTTCAGTCGGCCAAGGTGGCGATGGTCCTCGTCGAGGGTATCAATGAGCCGATCACGGAGTGCCTTGTAGTCTGCGTAAAGGCTGTCGGTAATTTCCTTGTCGGCATTCTGGCTGCGCTCTAGGAGCGCAGCCGTACGTCCTGACAGGAGGTTTTCTGCTCCAATGAGCAGCCACAGGCGCTTTAGTTCCTCTGGATCATCGAGGCGGTCAAGAGCAAAGGATTCATAAGAATTTCGCCCATGCCCGAATGCGTACAGGCGAAGCTCGACGAGGTTCGAAACGAGAACCCACTTGGAACCTACAAGATCAAGCGCATAGTCCCAAGCTTGTTGAACTGGACTCTTGGCTCGACCCGGCATTATAGCGTCAAGATCACGGGTTTTCGGCCCCTTCAGTTCGAATGGTGCAAGCACTCGACGCGACGTAGATGTGAACTCGCCAAGCGCAAGGTCTACGGAACCGGCACCTGCGGCCTCCTCCTGAGCCAGATTATATGGTCCATCTGCTCGATATGGACGGTAGCCGAGCACCCGTTCGACAATCTCATGCTTGAAGAGTCCCTGGAGCGCCCTTTCCTTCTCCCGTATGAATGACGGGTTACGGGCGCGGCTTACCCATTCGGCAGCGGCCTGAAGTTGATCGTGAGTAGCTGTGAAATCAGTCCCTTTGAGCGCCTGATCCAGGGTCTTCTGGTTGAACAGCGACTGAGCAGAAGATACTTTTCTTGACATGAGCACGTACGTTTTGAGGAAGCCATTTCCAGGCAGCGAGGGGAAATCTTCAACTCTGACTTTGTAGTTCCCGCTTTGCCCAGCGGAAGATTTCAGGGAGTTTCAGTTTCATCTGGATTTTCGAGGTAGGAAAGTACCTGCTGTGCAATTCGAAGAAGCCCATCGAAGGTTATTACCTCGATGCGAGATAGGTGGCCATTGGTTCTCCGAAGCGCCTTCGTTTGATCGTCGTCACCGTCCCGTCCGATCACGATTTTGGCACGTACCTTGTTTGGGTCGAGGCCATCATCGGCCAGGATCGTATCGCGCCTGCGGTCGAGCTTCTCTAGATAGTTCTCAACTTGAGCAATTACCTTAGATAGATCGGCTTTTTTATAGAAGGTTTTATGATCTTTATCATACGCAAACAGGTCCGCACCTGCGAGAGGAGTCTTGATTTCGACAACTTCCAAGTAACCATCTGTAGTACGGGTCAGCAGAAAATCCTGCTGCTCATCGCGTGTCAGGCGCCGTGACTTCGAAAGGCGACTGTATTCACTACCGAACATCCAGGGGTTCTCAGTCAATAACCGCTGGAGGTCATGTTCTCGTACCTGAGTATCTTCGATCAACCGTTCGAGTTCCGCCACAGCCCGTTTGTAAACGGCTAAATTTATGGCCGCAGCGGCCTTTGCAAGAAATTCGTCACCGTCTTTTGCAACGCGCTCCAACACAGCCCGCAGTCGTTCTGGGTGCTCGGCGCCCTGCCGAAGGAGTAGAGCCAATGCCTCCGCAGCGGCCTCCTCCGCCATACCTTGAATTGCACTAAGGACGTGCGTATCATTCGCCTTAGTTGCGGGGAGAACAAGATATCCTCCTGCCTTTTCGGGAACCGCCCCACTGCGAGCAGCAACAACGAAATCTATGAGTTTTTGTGTCTGCTCCCCATCGAGATGAATCGATCTAGCGGGGTCCAATGTGCAAGTCGTCTTATTTAATTCATAGCTCTTAATGGTGAGAGCGTCGTGGTGAAATTCGCCAGTATGTTCGTCGAGAATAACTGTGTGCTTGACCACACGTCGCACTCTTGGACCATCTTTCAACACCGCTGTTGTAGTGCTTTGGAGATTTGGCCTCTCCTCGCGGTCATACCTATTGACCCTGACCTTCATCGAGCGTTCCCGTGCTGTAGCGATTCGTATTTGTACAATGAGAGGGTCGCAGTGCGTTACTGCTGCTCTGGCTTGTCCACATAGGTATGCCGGAGAAGGGCAGAAAAGGCTGCAAGCCTTCCCGTGCGGATCAGTTGAAGTCAGCAGGCGCAAGAATGTCCGAGAAACTCCCCGGTCAATGTGAGGATGCTGGTTCTTTATAACTTGGTTCAGATTGGACATGCCGAGATGAACCAGACTGGAACTGGTTCAGTTTCCGGAAGCTTGACCGTTCAAATTGAACCGGATATATATGAACCATCCTAATTAAACCGATTGAGGTTTTGATGTTCATCCGGGCTTATCTGCGCGCATCTACGAACCAACAAGACGCCACCCGCGCACGCGAGCAAGTCGAAGCCTTCGCTGCGGAGCGTGGGCTGACCATCGCAGCCACATATATTGAAAATGAAAGTGGTGCGAAGCTCGCCCGCCCCGAACTGTTTCGGCTACTATCCGACGCCCGCCCTAACGATATTTGTCTCTTAGAGGCCGTGGATCGCCTCTCACGCCTCAACGCTACCGATTGGGAGAGGCTAAAGACCGAGCTTGCTGCTCGTCAGGTGCGGATCGTAGCCCTGGACCTTCCAACCTCATGGATGATGCTGAACACCAAGGCAGATGATTTCACCGCTCGGATGTTCGACGCCATCAACGGGATGATGCTGGACATGCTCGCTGCTATCGCCCGTAAGGACTACGAGGACCGAAAGCGCCGAACCCAACAGGGTCGGGAAAAAGCAATGGCTCAGGGACTTTATCGGGGGCGTAAGGAAAACACCGCGCGCAACAATGGCATTGCCTCGATGCTCCAGGCTGGTTCCTCATGGACCCAAATCCAGGCCGCGACTGGGTGTAGTCGTGCCACCATTGCGAAGATTGCCAAGCGGTTCAGCGCGGTTCCTGCGTAATTCGGGAGGATAAAAGAATGTCGATGAGACCGATGGCGTGGGTTCGTTTCAGATACAAGAGATCAGAGGCCAGCAGGGCCTGGACGATCAGTTCCACGTCCGTGCGCGTGCTTCACGCATCCGAATTTCTCGTCGTTCAAGAACTTCGCCGGAAATATGGAGAGGTTGAACTCGTCGAGCTTCGGTGGCGCTAGGATCGCCAACTTGGAGGAATAGGAAGGGCTGTCGCTTTCTATCAGGAACAGCCCTCGCTCGGATATGGGCTCAGATAACGTAGAAATCTGCTGCGGTGAGTTTCAGGTTCTTGGCCACCTGGGCGAACTTGATCATCCCGCCGTCGCCCGACCCATCGGCGTCATAGAACAGGCCACCGCTGGCCTTGTTGTAGATGATCTTGGCGTCCCCTTCGTCACCGTAGAGCTTGAACTGGTCAGCGGCCATCAGGCGGGGATTGGCGGGGGTGCCCCACCCGACGCCTTGGAAGATCGCGTTCTCCAGCCAGATCGAATCGTCCTTCACGCTGAAATCCTTGATCGTGTCCGCGTTGCGCTTGAGCAGCGCATCGAACACGAAAGCATCCTTACCCTTGCCGCCAGTCAGTATGTCGTTGCCACCGCCACCCACGAGCTTGTTGTTGCCGCTGTCGCCTTTCAGGTTATCTTTGTAGGCTGTACCCCAGAGATAGGCGGCCTTGGTAGACGTGTTCAGGTGGGTTTTGAAAGTCCACTTGTCGGTGCCAATCCAGCCGTTTGCCTTGCCACCCTGCTGGTAAGACATGAAATCCATGCGCCCATCTTTATTGAAATCCAAGGCGATGATTGTGCCCTGGAAATCCTTGAGCATCGACGCCGGGGCCGGTTTGAACTTACCGCTCGAATTGATCCAGATCATCGTCTGGGTCGTCGGCGTGCCAAGGTCAGCCTGAGCGATCAAGTCCATGTCGCCATCGTTGTCGATATCAGCGGCTTGGATGGTCTGATCCCATTGCCCCTTGCCATCCTGCTTGATCCGGGCCTTGGTTTCGTCGCGGAAATGGCCGGTCCGGTCGTTGATCAGGATTTGCAGTTTCTGGCCCCCGTGCGATTCCGATGCCGTCGCCAACACAAGATCGTTGGAGCCGTCGCGGTTGATATCGACGCTAATGATATCGGTCACGAACGTCTTTTTGGCCCCAAAGACCCCACGGGGAAGGGCGGCTTCGGTCTCCGGCAGGAAAGTGCCCTTGCCGTTATTGAGGTAGGTAACGCCTGCCGTCGAGGCGTCGTTGGTGAATCCAGCGACCAGATCGAGGAAGCCATCGCCATTGATGTCGGTGAGCAAGCTCGAATAGACCGAATTCGAGGCGTCATTGTACCCCTTCCCAATTCGGTCGGGAATACCCTCATCACGCTGTGTAAACCCACCCCGGCCATCATTGATCAGAAAATAGGGGCCAAATTCCTCCCAGTTCGAGCCGCCCGTGAACAGGTCGATGTCGCCATCATTGTCGATGTCGCCGCCCCCGACGTGGTGCGAGAACTCGTTGCGAGCCGGGAGATTGCCGGAGGCGTTCACGAGCTTGTCGCCAGAGGATAGCATCAGGGTGTTGCGCTCGCCCGGCGCGGAGCGGGTATCGTAGCCGTGATTGGCGGAGAAGAAGTCATCGACGCCATCGCCGTTGAGATCGCCCACAAACATCTCACGAGCGTGGACAGCCTTGGGAACCGATTTCATGATTTTGGTCGAATCGAGAACGGACCCGGAAGACGTGACCGAAATGATCTCGAAGGGGCGGGTGACGTTCTTAAACGGCGTTTCAGGACCGCCAAAGGCGAAATCCAGCCGTCCATCGCGATTGAAATCACCAATGCCATAGGAGAGGATCGACCCGGTGTAGGAGATTTTATAGGTTTTGGTTCTGTAAGCCACTGCTGCCCCCATCACTCGCTCTACTGAGACGAGCGGATTGGCATCTGTCTTACTGTTTTCCGCCTCGGGAAAGCCACTATGCTTTTAGGTGATTTGACGCCCGAACGGCTCGTGCCATCGCTCGTGCCTTCTCGGCCTCCGCATTCTTTTTAGCGGCATCGGCCAGCTTCAACGCCACCTCTGCCCGAAGTCTGTCAGCCTCCAACTTCTCTGTTTCAGAAGGCTCAGGGTCACCGTATAGCGCCTGGAGCAGTTCTGACCGGCATATGCCGGTCAGGGTGGAACGCTGGAGGGAGCGGAGGATATCTCCTGCCGTGTCGATTTCATACAATCTCATCACTTAGGTCCACAGTGCCATTTCGAAGCGACGGAGATCGTTCAGGCTTCCGAACTCGACTGCCACCATCTGAATCTTGAGGTCGTCATACCAAGCCTCATTCACTTCAGGGCTCGCTGTAATCATCAAGAACACGTCCGGATCATCAGCGGGCCATCTCTGTGCATCAAATCGGAGCATGAACATGGTCGCTGAACTTAAGTTGGAACAGAAATACCCGCTGAAAGGTGACACCTCGATAGTGGTCTCCAGCCCTGACAGGTTCATGCACTCAGCGGCTTCAAAGGCTTGGTCAAGCGAGATCGGATAGATCGCTGAGACTGTTTCACACATTGGTGCGGGCTCCTCTTATTGTTTTTCTTTGACCCACGGGATTATGGCGCTGGCCCACACCAGGGGTAGAATTCGCATGGTATTTATCTAAACCAGCACCGGCATTGGCTCGCGCGAACAGTCGAACGACGAGCAACCCGGCCTCTCCCTAATCACTCGACCTCTCCGGCTAGGTCGAACTGCCAATTTTATGGCCTGATAACGACCACGGAAGTTGGGATCGGTCGAGATCACGGATGGATGGGCAATGGCGTAAAGCTCTGCACGCAACCTGTTCGGCTCGATAGGCTCGATGATGGTCGGCCACCGCGAACTGAAACCAGCGAGAATTTCTGTTGAAGCGAGTGAGCCGAGATTGATGACACCTCGTATGGTGCCATCCTGGGTCAGCCAAGCGTAAAGGCCGACTGACTTCCACAGGGGACACTTTCTGCGCCGATAGTCGATGAAGTTGCGGGTTGTTATCCGCCACGATCTGAAGCTGTCCTGTGTCATGCCAGGAACCGCAAATTCGAACCGGCACACCTCGCCAGCTTTCACTCGGAGGATTTGGCGAGCCACGCGGCCACAATACCGCCAGCAGCAGGTTTCGCAGACAGTCTGGTTACAGCGATGGGCGGATCGGCATGTGTGGCGCACTGGACGTATTTATGCGGTCTCTAATAACACATATGTCTGCCAAATAATATTTTCGGTTACGATTTTATTATTAATTGATTTAAGCTCACTAACACAACGTATAGTTTTTTCGTATTACTATTTTAATACTTTGACATGAGGTGAAATTTTCTCTTTACAACTCTCCACTGCGATGGATATCTCCTGCCATTGCTTTAGGAGATCGCTGTGAGCGCTGCCTGTCAAATTACTGAGTTCCACAAGGTCTGCACCCACGCCGGGGATAGGAGGCTGCACCATTCTGCGGAAATCACGTGCCTGCTCTCTCACTGCCGTGCAGTGATGTTGCAGATCGTCTCGATGCTTGCCGAGATGATGCCGGATAGCCTGATCGAGTATCGGCTTAAGGACCATAGGCGAGTGAAGATCGTCATCCTGGCCAAGACCCGGAGCGATCTGCTGAGGCTGATGCCGCTCGATCCACCGCGATGGTTTGAGTTGGTCGGAGAACCAGGGTCCAGATACCCATCGCGAATGGGCGTTGGGGCCTTGGGCGGCGTCATGTCTCGACGTTGTCAATGTACGGGATGGCTTCCTCTCGACTTGGTCCTGTCCTTTGGGCCTGACGAGGCGCAGCCGAGCGGAAGCGAATTCGCTCCTTTGATCTCTTTCCGTCAATCGAAGACGCGGTGGCTAACAGCCCGTCGTCTGTTGAATTGACGCATGAGCCCTGGCGAGTGCCGTCAGGGGCAGGTGCGGAGCGGCTGACCTATTAGATTTTGTATCGACTGGAAGGAGATAGATAGCGAAAGCGATATTAGATACGGGCTGAAAGGCCGAAGAAACGAGCTTAAGCTCAGTTTCTCATTAGTAAATATTAGTATATCTATCTCTCGATCATACTAATGAGAAACAATAAAAAAATATCGACTTTAGACATTCAAAAATTGTACGATTTATGTGTAACAAGAACAACTGTTCTGCTTTGTACTTAGGGTATTTTATATGTCAAAGAAATTGATCAATTCATCCAAAGACGCATCGTGGGCTCGTTTGCCCGTCATGGACTCGATCACTGTGCTTCAGGCTCAGTTCTTCGATAATCGGTCTGTGGCCGCTCGGGTCAAAGGCAAGAGCGACTTCGCCCTGAAGCTGTTTGCCTGGACTTCCGGATGGAACATCGACCTGAAGAAACCGGAATGGTGGCGGGTTGTTCAACTGGTTGACCCAAAAACGGTCCTGACCTGGGCCAAAAAGAAGCACGAGGCTAATGGGATGGATGCTGAAATGCTTTCTGTCTATTCGGATGTTTCGACCGAAGCGATGAAGATGCAACAGAGCGGCCACTTTGAACTGGTGAAGATGGGTCACGTATCGAGTCCTCCAGGCACCCAATATTTCGTTGGCCAATTTGTCTTCATTGCTCGGACCGAGGGTGGGGTGTTCAGCGGGTTTGTCTACAACGACGGTGCACATGTTGAACTTGAAGGCATGAAGCCGACGAAAAAGGCTGGCGTGCGCCGCAAATCAGGAACACCAACCCATGCAGCGATTCTCAAGGGTCAGGCACTGTTGAACTGGCAGCGAGAGGCGAGGGAGAAGGAGGCGAATTGGATGTCTCAACAGGACCATCTCCATCCCCTGAACCCTCCTCAGATCGATCCACAAATTCGCGCATTCATAAACGGCAGCCCGTTCTAATTCTGATCGATGCTATAAACGTCGAGCAAGATAGCCACTCAAGCCTCAGATATCACAAATGTGCATTCATGATATGCAGATTAGAGTTTCTGCCTTTTTGCGACCTACCTAGCAACCTTAATCATGTACTTCAGGGTACATCCTTATAATTATCAAGATTCATTCAATTATGACACAAGTTATTACTAATATTTCTGTCCTTGAACGCTCATCAGGCAACGGCGAGCAATCATTTCAACTGTGGACCTCACACCAAGACACTAATTGGAGTTATGAGTGTGGTCCTCGATTCAAGTCAGGTGAGGTACGGAAATTTTGCCGAACCCACGGCTTGGCCTTCAAATACGACCACTCTTTCGGAGGCTATCTGATCTATGCTTACACCCCAGCCGAACAAGTGCATTTCAAGCTCAGGTTCGGAGTCAGCGTTCTGCTTGCGAGCGAGTGGGTGCAATTCCTGCGAGAAGAGCAGGAGCGCCAGGATTATGAACTCGCCTGCTTGGCGGTGGAACTCCAAGCTCAGTGGCATGCCCAACGTGCGGCCTGACGCCCGCTGAGGTCGTACGTAAGCCTTCATTCTGCGGATTTCGGTCCGCAGACTTCCCACAGGGGTAAGCTGCCCAATAACTCGGTATTTCCTGTCGATTCTTTTCAGATTTGACCGGAAGAGCGGATTACCACCTGTCCAAACGCGCCGTCCGCTGAGGCGGTCACCGGGAGTTTAGAATAAGGAGCGTGGACCCGGTGCGCTCCGATGAAGCACAAATGAACACCTCCCGTGTTTACTCCCCTCGGGGTTTTTCTCGCCAGAAAGCTGCCGCCCACATTGGGGTAGGCGAAACGAAGTTCGAGCAGATGGTTGCGGACGGAAGAATGCCCCAACCCTTCGAAATTGACGGTCGTAGGGTATGGTGCGTCTACGAGCTTGATGAGTGTTTTGACCGATTGCCGCGCCGCAATCAGACTGCTGGCACTCAAAGCATCCACAACCCATGGGCGGATCAGAGGGCAGCATAATGGCACGACCGAAACTCGATCCGAAGACCAAGACGACACGCTACAAGCAGGCGAAGCTGGAGGCTGAAAAGCTCAATAAGAAGCTTGGTTCGCATATGTACACAAATGCGTATGCGACTGAGTGGGGCAAGGTCGTGATTTACTACGAGCCCCCTGGAAAAGGAAAAGTCCGAATTCGCGCTCCCTACCCATCCATTGAGTTCGACACTGAACTCCTGGCGGCCAAACAGGGACAACCCTTTCAGGTCCGCTCGGTCAAGGCCGAGAATCCGCAAGTGTTGAAGGCTGCGCCCGCTACATGGCGTTGGGCGTGCCAGGACTACTTCGCCAACGATCCGACCTATCGTGCGATGTCCAACCGCGATAAACGCAATCGTAGGAACGTCTTGGAGAGCACCTGGGACGAGCCTCATGCCAGATTCACACACCTGCGGTATGGGGATTGTCCGCTTTCCGACTTCAACGGCGAGTCGGTGCTGATCCTCATGAAGCGGAAGCTCAAGTGGAAAACAGTGCGCGATGAGATCACAGGAGAAGAGCGCGAGGTCCAAACCAACTTTTCGGCGGCAAATACTCGCCACAAATTTATCAGTGGAGTCCTATCTTATTTGGTTCATAATCATACTCGGCTTGTGGGTGGGCGGAACTGGGCTCGCGATATTAAGACATTCGATCCCGAGAATGAGGACGGCCACCGGACCCCGAGCTTGGAAGAGATTGCTCTCTTCCAAAGCGAGTTTAAGCTCGGGACCAAGGAACGGCTTTTGTTCGATCTCGCCTACTACACGACGCAAAGACGCGCTGATCTGCCCCGGCTAGGCCACCCTGTGCTTGAAAAGGATCGATCCGGCAATGACCGGCTCTCGTTCGTTCAGCACAAACTTCGCAATAAGAAGCCAGTAACTGCCTACGTGCCGCAGTTTCCAGAACTTCGCGACTCGCTTGAAGCCGCGAAGGAGGCAGGCATCCTGGGCGAGACGTTTTACCTCGTGCATGACAAAGGCAACCTATCCCAGCCAGATCGGCCATACGCCGAAGGTAGTCTTGGCAATATGATGCAGGATGCGATCAAGAAGCTGATGTTGAAGACCGGCATGAAAAGGCGGTTTTCACTTCATGGCCTTCGGAAGGCTGGGGTCTGCCGTCTGATCATGATGGGTCTTTCCGTCCATCAGATCATGGCCATCACTGGCCACCGTACTCCCAAGGAAATCGACCGGTACGGTCGCGACTATATGCGGAGCGTTGCGTCTGAACAAGGTTACCAGAGGTATCTGGTATGGCGCGCGCAAAACGAGACTGATTTCCGGTCTGACATCAAGCCTGCCGACTTGGGGGCAGAAGTCGCGTGAGATTTATCCTCACCCTCTTATCAAGAGCCGCCCATGGGCGGCTTTTTTGTGCCTTCTTGGAGGAACAGAAGCGGCCCAAAGTCCCCCAGGTTTTCACCCCAGGTTTTTGATCAAGAGCTATTTGGTAAGCTAAGTTATTGAAATACCAACTCTCTCGAAGAGAGATGGTGCCCAGGAGAGGACTCGAACCTCCACGGTGTTACCCGCTGCTACCTGAAAGCAGTGCGTCTACCAATTCCGCCACCTGGGCATGCCTGTTCGGCGAGGGTTCGTTTACGGTGCTTCGGGGGCGGCGTCAATCGGGGAAAATGCGGGTTCTTTCGATTGGGGGGCGTGCACCCCTTCACAGGCCTGAGACGTTTGACTAGAGACAGTCCAGAATTCCGCATTCCGCCCCTCGGAGGGCGCAGGCCCGTTCGCGGCGGGCAGGAGGCATCTTATGATCGGCGCCATTCGCAAGCCCATCGATCAGGTGGTCACGGTTTTCGGCGGCTCGGGCTTTCTGGGCAGCTACGTGGTGGGTGCCCTCGCGCAGCAGGGCTACCGGGTGCTCGTGCCCACGCGCCAGCCCAACCTGTCCAACTTCCTGCCGCTGGGCCGCGTCGGCCAGATCTACCCAATCCACGCCAACCTGCGAAACCGCGACTCGGTGGCCCATGCGGTGGCCAAGGCCGATCACGTGATCAACCTCGTGGGCATTCTCCAGGAGAGCGGCCGCCAGAGCTTCGACGCCCTCCAGGCCGAAGGTCCGCGGATCATCGCCGAAGTGACGCCGGCCCATGCCAGCCTCACCCACGTCTCGGCCATCGGAGCGGAGTCCTCATCCGAATCCGCCTATGCCCGCTCCAAGGCGGAGGGCGAGGCCGGGCTCCTGGCCGCGCGGCCCGACGCGGTGGTCATGCGCCCGTCCCTGATGTTCGGCCCCGGCGACAGCTTCTTCAACCGCTTCGCGACCCTCGCCCGCATGCTGCCGGTCCTGCCGCTCGCGGGGTCCGACACCCGCTTCCAGCCGGTCTATGCGGGCGACGTGGCGGCCGCCATCGTGAAGGCCGTGGACGGCGCGGTGCCGGGCGGGCGGATCTACGAGTTCGGCGGCCCGCAGGTCGCCACCTTGCGGGAGCTCGTCGAATACGTGCTGCGGGTCACGGAGCGCCGGCGCCTCATCGTGCCGCTGCCCAACCCCGTCGCGCGTCTCCAGGGATCGGTGATGGGAACCCTCGACAGCCTGACCCTCGGCCTGCTGGCCGACGAGATGGTGATGACCCGCGACCAGGCGATCCTGCTGGAGCAGGACAACCTGGTGTCCGAGGCCGCCCTGCGGGAAGGCCGCACGCTCCAGGGCCTGGGCATCACGCCCACGGCCTACGAGGGCCTGGTCGATTCCTACCTGATCCGCTTCCGCAAGACCGGCCAGTTCGATCTCAAGCGCAATGCCGGTCCCACGACGCCGGACCTCCTGGCCCCGCAATCGGGCGGGCCGGACTCCGGCTTCCACCCCGAGCGGGCGCCCGGCTCCGCCACGGCCCCGTCAGCGGCGGGCCATTAAGGCCTCGGCTCCGGCAGCCGGCCCGGGAGGGAGGTCCCGTCCGATCCGGCCGGCAGTCCCCATCGGTCGGAGCGCCGGGCCAGTCCCTTGTGGACGTACACCATCATGGCCACGCCGAAGAGCGGGGTCAGAAGGTTCACGATCGGCACGAAGAGCAGGGCCGCGATGACGGCGCCGGCGAGCAGCACCGTGAGCCGGTTCTCCACCCGCATGCACCCGGCCTCCTTCATGGGACGGAAGCGCCCGGCCGCCAGCTCGAAATATTCCCGGCCCAGCAGATAGGCGTTGGCGATGAAGAACACGCCGATGTTCACGCCCGGGATGAGGAACACCATCAGGGCGGCGAGGTTCACCAGCAGCGACAGTCCCGCGAAGCGCAGACCGTAGAGAAGCGCGCGGCCCATCGGCAGGGCCTCGCCCGGCGGGTCGCCCGGAAAGCTCTTGCGCTCCACCACCTCGGCCACGTCGTCCAGGAAATAGCCCGCCACCACGGCGGAGACCGCCGGGATGAGGTACACCAGCGCCACGAGCAGCCCGAACCCGGTGAGGAACTCCGCATAGCCATCCAGGGCCGGATAGCTGGCGCTGAGGCTGTGATGGTCGAGATAATAGGAGACCAGCCGGGTCAGGACGAGCCAGATGAGGACCAGGAGCGCGACCGTCAGGCCGATCGACTTCCAGAGGATGCGCCGCAGGTCCGGCGAAAGGACCTGGCGGGCCGCCGCGAAGGCCGCTTGAAGGAGCATGATGGGCAATCGTCCTGAAAAGTTGTCGGTTCATCCCTCCAGCCGCCTGGAAGGATGGGCGTTCCTTACTTATGAACGCCTATGCCGGAAGGCGAGAGGGAGCCCGCATGAAGCCTGTTCATACCCCGCACCTGACGGACCTGCCGGCCGATCCCGACGTGGTGGTGGTGGGCGCGGGTTCGGCCGGGATCGCAGCCGCCCGTGCCCTTCTGGCGGCGGGCCTGAGCGTGGCCGTGCTGGAGGCGCGGGACCGTATCGGCGGGCGGGCCGTCACCACGGCTTTCCGGGGCCATCCGGTCGACCTCGGGGCGCATTGGCTCCACGCGGGGCCGATCAACCCCCTGGTGAAGCTGGGTCTCGCGCGCGGCGAGAAACTGCGCCACGCGCCCACCGGCGGCCACACCTTCGTCAGGGGCCGGCAGGCCCCGCCCGCCGCGCGGGCGGCCCTCGACCGGGCCTTCGACCTTGCCGACCGGGCGATGACGCTCGGGGCGCAGCGTCCCGAGGATCGTTCGGCGCAGAGCGTTCTCACGCCTATCGGCCCGCACGCGCAGCGTGTGATCGCCATTCACGGCCTGGTGTCGGGACGGCCCCTCGACGAGGTCAGCCTGCACGATTTCCCAAGTTCGGAATACGCCCATAACTGGTTCATCACGGGCGGGCTCGGCGCCTATCTGGCGCGCCTGGCCGAAGGCCTGCCGATCCGCCTCGGTACCGCGGTGGACGGGATCGACTGGTCGGGTCCAGGCGTGCGGGTCTCCACCGCGTCCGGGACGCTCCAGGCCAGGGCGGTGCTCGTCACCGCCCCCATGGCGGTGCTCCAGGCCGGCGCGATCCGCTTCTCGCCCGGCCTGCCGCCAGGCCTCCAGGAGGCGGTCCAGGCCTTCACGCAAGGGGTTTACGAGCACGTGATCCTGCACTGGCCGGGTTCGCCCTTCCGGGGCCCGGACCGGCTCACGCAGCTCTCGGGCACGCGGCTGGAGCCGCCGGGCCTGCTCACGAACATCGACGGAGCCCCCTTCCATTTCCTGGAACTCGACCTCGAGCGCGCCAGGGCCCTCGACGGCCGCGATCCCCATGCGCCCGCCCGGTTCGCCCGCGCCGTCATGGCAGGGCAATTCGGCTATCGGGCCATCCGGGACCTGCAGGTGCTGGCCGCAACCGCCTGGCGAAACGATCCCTGGTCCCGGGCCTCCTGGGCCGTGATCCCGCCCGGCAAGGCGCCTGCGCGAGAGGCCCTGAAGACGCCGGCGGGCGAGCGGGTCTGGTTCGCGGGCGAGGCCTTGTCCCGCGAACAATGGGGCACGGCGGGCGGCGCCTGGGAGGAAGGGACGCGGGCGGCGGGCGAAATGGTGGCGCGGCTCAGGAAGATCCCAGGAACCCCCCTTGATTTGTAGCACTCGGTGCTATATAACTTTGTATCGAATTGACTATGATCCGGGCCTGAGAGGTTCGGATGAAGCTATATAAGACACGAGAATTTGCACGGCAGGCGCGCCAGTGCCGCTTAGCAGACGCTGATCTTCGAGAGGCTGTCCAAAGGGCTGAGCAGGGTCTCGTCGATGCGGAGATCGGCGCGTGTCTCATCAAACAGCGCGTCGCGAGGAAAGGGCAGGGCCGTTCACGTGGTTATCGGACGATCATCTTTCTAAAGGAGGGTGACCGCGCCGTCTTTCTTCATCTGTTCGAAAAAAGCCGCCAAGCCAATCTGACGATCAAGGAAGAAGAAGCGTTTCGGGATTTTGCGAAATCTCTAGCACGTCTCGACAGCCGGACCTTCGCGTCGTTGGTCGAGACACAAGGATGGGAGAGAATCGATGATGAAAAGTGAGAGGCGCTATAGAAGCAGCCCGCTGCAATCTCTGCACGCGGCGGCTGAGGATCTCCTTGCAGTTGGTGCCATCGACAAGATGACCATGCGCCGTTTCGATGTCGCTTGCCTGACGCCCGTGGACGATTTGCATCCCGACGGCATCCGTCAGATCCGCGAGAAGGCACATATGAGCCAGGCTTTGTTCGCGATGGCTTTGAATGTCACCACATCGCTTGTGAGCCAATGGGAACGCGGCGAGAAGAAGCCGAGCGGCCCCTCTCTCAAGCTTCTGGCTCTAGCCGACAAGAAAGGGATCGACGCGATCCTCTGACGCTTTGCCCCTCACACCATGCTCGGCAGCACCCTGTCCGGCGGCCTGTGACCGTCGAGGAACGCCTTGATGTTGACGATCACCTTCTCGCCCATGTCGATGCGGCTCTCGACGGTGGCCGAGCCCATGTGGGGCAGGAGCACCACCTTGTTCTGACGGGCGAGCTTGACGAGGCGGGGGCTCACGGCAGGCTCCTCCTCGAACACGTCGAGGCCCGCCCCCGCGATGGCGCCGGCCTCGATGAGGCGGGTGAGCGCGGTCTCGTCGATGATCTCGCCGCGGGCCGTGTTCACCACGAGCGCCGTGGGCTTGAGCAGCTTGAGACGCCGGGCCGAGAGGAGGTGGTAGGTGGCGGGCGTGTGAGGGCAGTTCACCGACACGATGTCCATGCGGGCCAGCATCTGGTCGAGGGATTCCCAGTAGGTCGCTTCCAGCTCGTCCTCAATCCGCTGGGGCACCCGGCGCCGGTTGTGATAGTGGATCGACAGACCGAAGGCCTTGGCGCGCCGCGCCACCGCCTGTCCGATGCGGCCCATGCCCACGATGCCGAGGCGCTTGCCGGTGATGCGGCGGCCCAGCATCCAGGTTGGCGACCAGCCTGCCCATTCGTCCCCCGGGATGACCCCCGCGCCTTCCGGGATGCGTCGCGCCACGGCCAGGATCAGCGCCATGGTCATGTCGGCGGTGTCTTCCGTCAGAACGCCGGGCGTGTTGGTGACCGTGATGCCCCGCGCATGGGCGGCCGGCACGTCGATGTTGTCGACGCCGTTGCCAAAATTGGCGATGAGCTTGAGGCCGGTCCCAGCCTCCGCGATCAGGCCCGCGTCGATCTCGTCCGTGACGGTGGGCACCAGCACGTCCACGTCCCGCATCACGGCCGCGAGTTCCTCCCGGGACAGGGGCTTGTCCTCCAGGTTCAGGCGCGCGTCGAAGAGTTCGCGCATCCGGGTCTCGATGACGTCCGGCAACCGGCGGGTGACGACGACGACGGGTCTCTTCTTCATCGGTGCACGGTTCCCCAAAAAGCCGGCGGATTCCGGCCGTTTTTCACGCTCTCTTAACCGCGATGGGCGACTAAGGTCCTGGGCCGCCGCAAGGCCGCCCGTCACGCTTCTCTACCAGAGGCTCGAGCGGAGACAAAACCCCATGAAGAGGTTCGTGAAGAGGTCCTTGCGCCAGGCGTCGTATGCGGCGGCGACTCTCGCCTTCGGGCTGCTCCTAGGCACGCTTGGGGGACCGCCGCCCGCCCTGGCCCAGCAGCCGCCCGGCGGGCGCCTCGGCACGGGCCTGCCGGTGCCGCGCTACGTGAGCCTCAAGACCGACCGGGTGAACTTGCGCGAGGGTCCGTCCAAGGACCACCGCACCGCCTGGGTGTACCAGCGCGCCGGCCTGCCCGTGGAGATCGTGGCCGAGTACGAGACCTGGCGGCGCATCCGCGATTCGGAGGGCACGGAGGGATGGGTTCTGCATTCCCTCCTGTCGGGGCGTCGCACCGCCCTGGTCCAGCCCTGGGCCAAGGAAGGCACTTTCCTGACCCTTCACGACAGCCGCGACGACAAGGGACACGTGGTGGCCCAGCTCCAGCCCGGCGTGGTCGCCAACGTGAAGGATTGCGACGGCACCTGGTGCGAGGTCGTCATCGCCCGCGACAAGGCCCGGGACGTGGACGGCTACATCCACCAGGACAAGCTCTGGGGTGTTTACCCGAACGAGAAGGTGGAATAAGTCCCTGGCCCGAACTCTGTTGCACTCAAGCGAATGCCGATGACCCTCACCTTCAGCCTCAAGAATGTCCTGCCGATCCTGGCGCTGGTTCTGGCCGCCGCCGCCATCGTGGCGCCTCGCTTCCTCAACGTCTACGTGGCCGTCTTCCTGGTCGTGTTCGCGGTCGTCCAGTTCGGGTTCCTGCGCTAGGGCATGCCCTCCCGTCAGAGTCGCCGGAGGGCCACTTCCTCGATGCGGTGGCTCGCGCCCTTCTTGAGAATCAGGCTCGCCCGCTGGCGGGTCGGCAGGATGTTGTCGCGCAGGTTCACCAGATTGATGCGCGACCACAGGCCCTCGGCCACCTCGATGGCCTCGGCCTCGGAAATCTCCGCATAGCGCCGAAAGTAAGATAGCGGGTCCCGGAAGGCCGTGTGGCGCAGGCGCAGGAAGCGATTGACGTACCAGCGGTGCAGATCGTCCTCGTCGGCATCGATATAAACCGAAAAATCGAAGAAATCCGACACGAACGGGATCGCCATGCCGTCCTTCGGGAGACGGGCGGGCTGGAAGACGTTGAGGCCTTCCACGATGAGGATGTCGGGCCGGTCCACCACGGTCTCCTCGCCGGGCACCACGTCGTAGACCAGGTGCGAGTAGAGCGGCGCGCTCACATGGCGCTTGCCGGCCTTGATGTCGGCCAGGAAGCGCAGGAGCTTGCCGGTGTCGTAGCTTTCCGGAAAGCCCTTGCGTTCCATCAGGTTGAGCCGGATCAGCTCCGCGTTGGGCAAGAGGAAGCCGTCCGTGGTGACCAGATCGACCTTGGGGGTGTTGGGCCAGCGGGCCAGCAGCGCCTTCAGCACGCGCGCCGTGGTGGACTTGCCCACCGCCACCGAGCCCGCCACGCCGATGATGTAGGGCACTTTGCCGTCGTTCTCGGCGAGCAGGAAGCGCTGGGTCGCCTTGAACAGCCCCTGGGTGGCCGCGACGTAGAGGGAGAGCAGGCGCGAGAGCGGCAGGTAGATGGCCGCCACCTCGTCGAGCGAGATCGGGTCGTTCAGGGACTGGAGCCGCACCACCTCGTCGGCGGTGAGCGTCATCGGGGCGTCGGCGCGCAGCTGCGCCCATTCCTCGCGGGCGAAGATCCGGTAGGGGGACAGGTTGTCCCCGCCCTCGGACGGGGACACCGCGAGGGGCTGGTCCATGACGGGGCCTTCTCCGGTGGCCGGGAGCCGGGGGCTCCCGATGAACGATGCCCTCAAGACGGGCGCGCGGCCTTTTCGGCCAAGCCGGATTGTGCAGTGCGGCGCTCCAGCTCGGCCATCACGTCATTTAAGGGAATTTGCGCGCCCTGCAACACGACCAAAAGATGATAGAGCACATCCGCCGCCTCGGCCGTCAGGTTGGCCCGGTCCTCCGCCACCGCCGCGATCACGGCCTCCACGGCCTCCTCGCCGAGCTTCTTGGCCGCTTTCGCGGGTCCGCCCGTGATCAGCTTCGCCGTGTAGGATTCCTCCGGCGAGGCGGCGGCGCGCTGAGCCACGATGGCGGCGAGATCGGCGAGGGTGAAGGGGGTCATGGGCTTTCCGTTGAACGCTCAAGGTTTTTTCAGCCAGAACTGGACCTGAGACCAATCATTCCCAATCGCAATTGGACGCAGGATCGATGCCGGCTACTTTCACTTCGGGGTCAAGTTGGATCTGAATTTGTCCGTCTGAGTAGATATCCTCGAACAGTCCTTTCTTGAAGACCAGACGGGCATCCTTACCCTGCAGCGTTCGTAACAAGGCGATATGACCCTTATCCCGGAACTCTACGGTCAGGCGCATCGAGCCGTCTGCCGTATAGCACAGGAGCGTCCTAACGCCGTCGCTTCCGAAAAATATCGGCTTCCCGCTGGAAAAATATCCGGTCCCGGCAAGACTGACGAGACCCAGGATAGCTCCTACCGCGAGAAGGAGAGTGACAGCGAAGATTCTGGCAATAAGCAGCATTTCATTGGATCGGCATTAAGACGTCGACCATTATATGAAACTCTGTTTCATTAAACTAGTCGGCAGCGGTCTCGCTGACGCTCCGTCGCCATTACTGAACGCGATCCAGCCGCATCTTGAGACCGGCCTTGGCCATGTAGTCCTTGGCCTCGCCGATGGTGTGGGTGCCGAAATGGAAGATGGAGGCGGCGAGCACCGCGCTGGCATGGCCGTCGCGCACGCCATCGACCAAATGATCGAGATTGCCGACGCCGCCCGATGCAATGATCGGCACCGGAACCGCGTCCGCGATAGCACGCACGAGCGCGAGGTCGTAGCCGCCTTTGGTGCCGTCCCGGTCCATGGAGGTGACGAGCAATTCGCCCGCGCCCAGCTCCGCCATGCGCTTGGCGAAGCCGACCGCCTCGATTCCGGTGGCGTTGCGCCCCCCGTGGGTGAAGATCTCCCACCGGGGCTCCTCGCCCTCGCCCGAAACCCGCTTGGCGTCGATGGCCACCACGATGCACTGGTTGCCGAACTTTTCGGCCGCCTCGCGCACGAAATCCGGGTTGTTGACCGCCGCCGTGTTGATCGACACCTTGTCGGCGCCCGCCAGCAGAAGCTTGCGGATGTCCTCGACGGTTCGAACGCCGCCGCCCACGGTGAGCGGCATGAAGCAGGCCTCCGCCGTGCGGGTCACCACGTCGAGCAGGATGCCCCGGGCCTCGTGGCTTGCCGTGATGTCGAGGAAGCACAGCTCGTCGGCGCCCGCCGCGTCATAGGCCTTGGCGGCCTCCACGGGATCGCCGGCATCGACGAGGTCGAGAAACTGCACGCCTTTCACGACGCGCCCGTCCTTGACATCGAGACAGGGGATGAGGCGAACTTTCAGCATATTGCCTACCTATGGGTCTAAGTCCGAATGCCATCCTTTTCCGATTATGTCATCTATGTTGATGAGAGCGGCGACCACGACCTCAACTCGATTCACGAGGACTTTCCGCTTTTCGTTCTAGCATTCTGTATTTTCAAAAAATCGGACTATGTCCAAAAAATTGTGCCTGCCGTTCAGGAGTTCAAGTTTCGATGGTTTGGGCACGACATGGTCATCCTGCACGAGCGCGAAATTCGCAAGCAACAGGCACCCTTTAAGTTTCTGCAAAACCAAGGCGTTCGTGCGACTTTCATGGATGAGTTGTCGGGCATCATCAAAAGTGCTGACGTTACGGTCATCGCGAGCGTCATCGATAAGCGAAAATTGCGGCAGCGCTACGCAAAACCGGACAATCCCTACCATATCGGCCTTCAATTCTGCATGGAGAGAACACACACTTTCCTTATGGAGAATGGTCAGGCCGCAAAGGTCTCTCATTGTATGTTCGAGAGGCGCGGCACTAGGGAAGACAATTTGCTCGAACTTGAGTTTCGAAGGATCAAGGACAGGGGCAACTACAAGAAAGCATCCATGGATGAACTCGACATTTGCTTTGCCGACAAGAAAGCGAATTCATCAGGACTGCAATTAGCGGATCTATTCGCCAGACCCATAGGTCTAGGTGTACTTAGGCCTGCGCAACCGAACCAGACCCGTGAGATTATCGCCGAGAAATTCCGCCGCAGCACAACCGGCAAAACGTTGGGCTACGGTCTGAAAATCTTCCCCTAAAAAGCGAAAGGCCCCGGACAAAGCCGAGGCCAGACGCCGACCGAGAACATCCCCCAGTCCATTTTAATCGACTATATAGGAACAAATGAAGAACTGTCAAGAGGTTCTTGACAAGATCTCGCTCCTGAGTCCGTTCGCGCCTCGAATCAAAGCCAAAGCGCCCGCCGGATCGATGCGCCCGTCGTAGAGGGCCCGTCCCGAGATCGCGCCGCCAAGCACCGCGCAATCGGGCTCCACCAGCCGCTCGATATCGGCCATGGAGGCAAGCCCGCCGGATGCGATCACGGGGATCGAGACCGCTTTGGCCAGCGCCAGCGTCATGGGGAAGTTGATGCCCTTGAGGATGCCGTCGCGGGCGATGTCGGTGTAGATGATGGCGGCCACGCCCGCATCCTCGAAACGGCGGCCGAGCTCCTCCGCCGACAGAGTGGAGGTCTGGGCCCAGCCCTCCACGGCCACGAACCCGTCCTTGGCGTCGATGCCCACCGCGATTTGGCCGGGATGGAGCCGCGCCGCCTCACGCACGAAGGCGGGATCGCGTACCGCCGCCGTGCCGATGATCACGCGGGCGACGCCCTGGTTCAGCCAGCCCTCCACGGTCTTCATGTCCCGGATGCCGCCGCCGAGCTGCACCGGGATCGCGACGCGCTTGAGAATGTCGCGCACGGCGGAGGCGTTCATGGGCTTGCCCGCGAAGGCGCCGTCGAGATCGACCACGTGCAGCCATTCGAAGCCTTGCGCCTCGAAATCGGCCGCTTGGGCCGCTGGATCGTCGTTGAACACGGTGGCCTGGTCCATGTCGCCCTGGATCAGGCGGACGCAGCGGCCTTCCTTCAGGTCGATGGCGGGAAAGAGGATCACGGGCGCCACCTCAGGAAATTGGCGATGAGCTTGAGGCCGAGGGCCTGGCTCTTTTCGGGATGAAATTGCGTGCCGACGAGGTTGTCCCGCGCCACCATCGCCGTCACGCTCCCGCCATAGGCGGAGGTGGCGACCACATCCGTGGGATCGTCGGGCGTGAGGGCGTAGGAATGGACGAAATAGGCATGCAGGCCGTCCGGCCCGGTCTCGATGCCGTCGAGCATCGGATGGGACTTTTGCCGCTCGAGGGTGTTCCAGCCCATATGGGGGATCTTCAAGGTGGGATCGCCCGGCACGATGGCCTTCACGTCGCCGTGGATCCAGTCGAGCCCGTGGGAGGTCTCGTATTCGAGGCCCCGCGTCGCCATGAGCTGCATGCCCACGCAGATGCCCAGGAACGGGCGGCCCCGCTCGCGCACGGTCTCGTGGAGGGCCTCCACCATGCCGGGCACGGCATCAAGCCCCCGGCGGCAATCGGCAAAGGCGCCCACGCCGGGCAGGACGACTCGGTCCGCCCGCCGCACGGAATCGGGATCGGACGTCACCGCGATGGTCTCGTCCAGGCCCGCCTCGCGGGCGGCACGCTCGAAAGCCTTGGCGGCGGAGTGCAGGTTTCCGGAATCGTAATCGATGATGGCGACGCTCATCGCGGGCGCTCCGCATCGGGGAAGAGGCCCAGCACGGGAGCCGGGCGGGCAAAGGCGGGACCCGGCCGGGGCGCCCCCTGGGCGACCGCGCGGGCCGGGGCGGGCTCGGGGCGCTCCAGCCAGCGCGCCAGGGCCTTGGCCTCGGCCTCGTCCTGGTTGTCGGCGCTGACCACGTCCACCACGGGCGAGCCGTGCCGGGCGTAGGTCCAGCGGCGGAGCGTGTTGGCCTCCAGCCCCAGCAGGATCGAGGCCAGGAGATGGGCGAGCGTGAAGAAGCCCCGGTGGACGTCGAACAGGTTCAGCAGCACCTGCAGGAGCCCGAAGGCGATCAGGACTCCGAACCCCGCCAGCCACAGCCGGTGGGCGAAGAACCACAGAAAGTTGAAAAAGAATGCCCCCCAGGCGAAGCCGTCCTTGACCAGCTTCGCGTCCTCCAGGCCGGACGGATCGCCCGGCCGTGCGTCCGGCGGCAGGTGCAATGTATAGGTTGTCATCGCTTCTCTTCCCAAAGGCAGGGGCCGAGGCCCGAAGGCCCGGCCTTGAGCTTACAGGGTCCCCTTGGTGGAGGGAACGCGCCCCTCCTCCCGCGGGTCCATGCTCACGGCCCGACGCAAAGCCCGTGCCAGACCCTTGAACAGGCTCTCGGCGATATGGTGGCTGTTCTCGCCGTACAGGGTCTCCACGTGGAGCGTCACCGCCGACTGGACCGCGAAGGCCTGGAAGAACTCGCGCACCAGCTCGGTGTCGAACACCCCGATCTTTTCCGTCGGGAAGGAGGTGCGGAAGACCAGGAAAGGCCTGCCCGAGATGTCGAGCGCCACCCGGGACAGGGTCTCGTCCATGGGCAGGTGGATATCGGCGTAGCGGGTGATGCCCTTCTTGTCGCCCAGCGCCTGGAGAATCGCCTGGCCCAGGGCGATGCCCGTATCCTCCACGGTATGGTGCTGGTCCACGTGCAGGTCGCCGGTCACCTTGACGGTCAGGTCGAACAGCCCATGGCGGGCAAACAGTTCGAGCATGTGGTCGAGGAAACCCACCCCCGTGGCGATCTCGGCCTTGCCGGTGCCGTCCAGGGCAATCGACACGGCCACATCGGTCTCGGCGGTGCGGCGGCTGACGCTCGCGGCGCGCATTCGTCTCATCCTTCGTGGATTGGAAAACGGCGCTTTCTATCAAGCCGCGCGACGAAACACCACCCGCGTTGCTTTTATCGGGAGGATGATTAAGTCACGCCTTGAAACGCCTTGCGGGCCGACACCCCGGCCCGCCCCGCACATCCCCGGAGTTTATTCCCCTTGTCCGACCTTCCCTCCATGCACGCCACCACGATCCTCATGGTCAAGAAGGACGGCCGCACGGTCATCGGCGGCGACGGCCAGGTGAGCCTGGGCCAGACCATCGTGAAGGGCAACGCCCGAAAAGTGCGCCGCCTGTCCAAGGGCGGCGTGATCGGCGGCTTCGCGGGCTCCACGGCGGACGCCTTCACGCTCTTCGAGCGCCTGGAGGGCAAGCTGGAGCAGTATCCGGGCCAGCTGACCCGCGCCTGCGTGGAGCTGACCAAGGACTGGCGCACCGACCGGTACCTCCGCCGCCTGGAGGCCATGATGCTGGTGGCCGACAGGGAGGTGGGCCTCCTGCTCTCCGGCTCCGGCGACGTGCTGGAGCCCGAAGGCGGCATCATGGCCATCGGGTCCGGCGGCAACTACGCGCTGGCGGCCGCCCGGGCGCTCGCGGATTCGGGCCTCGACGCGGAGGCCATCGTGCGCCGGTCCCTCAAGATCGCGGCCGAGATCTGCGTCTACACCAACGCCAACATCGTCATCGAGACCCTGGAGGGATAGGCCCCCTGGCCGCGCGGCGGGTCCCCGTCTAAGAATGCAATGTTGTGTCTTGAGGGCCGGATCATGATCGCCGACGACGTTTTGGACAAGGGAATCGCCAGAGGCATCATCTCGCCCGGGCAGGCCATGGCCCTGCGCGACATCTCCCGCGAGATCGACACCACCCTGGTATCGGAACCTCAAGACGACGAGAAGCTGCGCTTCATCTCGGGCTTCGCCGACATCTTCGTGACCATCGGGATCGGGCTGTTCTCCGTGGCGGTGTGGTATCTGGCGGGCACCTTCGGCGGCGGGGCGGGCGCCCTCGCGCTGGCGGCCGCGTCGTGGCTCCTGGCGGAGTTCTTCACCCGCCGCCGCCGTCAGGCCCTGCCGAGCATCGTGCTCCTGTGCCTGTTCGCCGGTTCGGTCTTCTGGGCCGGACTGGCGCTCGGGGGCGCATTGTTCGGCGTCGAGGGCGCCTTGTCCCATCCGAACCTCGCGTTCGGAGCCGAAGGTGGAGAGCCCGACGGCCTCTGGATCCTTGCCGCAGCGCTCCTGACCGCGATCCTCGCGGCGCTTCACTACGTTCGGTTCCGCGTGCCGATCACCATCGCGGTCGGCGTCGCGGCCCTGGCCGGGGCGCTCATTTTCGGCGTCGTGAGCGTTGCGCCGGAATTCATGACGGCCTACGGCAGCCTCCTCATTCCCCTCGTGGGACTTGCGGTCTTCGCTTTGGCCATGCGCTTCGACATGTCGGATCCGGCCCGGGTCACGCGGCGCACCGATATCGCGTTCTGGCTGCACATGCTGGCGGCGCCCATGATCGTGCATCCGATCATCGCGAAACTCGTCATCGACCGGTCCGACATGACGCCCGCGACCGCCGCCTCCGTGCTGGCCATCTTTCTCGTGCTCGGCATCGTGGCCGTGGTCGTCGACCGCCGCGCCCTGCTGGTCTCGGGCCTCGCCTATGCGGGCTATGCCTCGGCCACGATCTTCAAGACCGTGGGCCTGGAAGGCCAGACCGTCCCGGCGACGCTCCTGGCGCTCGGGGCCTTCATCCTTCTCCTCTCCGCAGGCTGGCGGCCCGTGCGCACGGGCCTGCTCAAACTCCTGCCCGCCAACCTTGCGCAAAAGCTCCCGCACCCCATTCTCTCAGGACCATGACCAACTTCTCCCCCCGTGAAATCGTCTCCGAACTCGACCGCTTCATCGTCGGCCAGCAGGACGCCAAGCGCGCCGTGGCGATCGCCCTGCGCAACCGCTGGCGCCGCCAGCAGCTGGAAGGTAGCTTGCGCGAGGAAGTGGCGCCAAAAAACATCCTGATGATCGGCCCCACGGGCTGCGGCAAGACGGAGATCTCCCGTCGCCTGGCCCGGCTCGCCAATGCGCCGTTCCTCAAGGTGGAGGCCACGAAGTTCACGGAGGTCGGCTATGTGGGCCGCGACGTGGAGCAGATCGTGCGCGATCTCGTGGAGGTGGGCATCGGCCTCGTGAAGGAGGACCGCCGCAAGCAGGTGCAGGCCAAGGCCCACAATGCCGCCGAGGAGCGCGTGCTCGACGCGCTGGTCGGCCCGACCGCGAGCGCCCCCACCCGCGATTCCTTCCGCAAGAAGCTGCGCGCCAACGAGCTCGACGACAAGGAGATCGAGATCGAGGTGCAGGCGGGCGGCGGCGGAATGCCCATGTTCGAGATCCCCGGCATGCCGGGCGCGTCGGTGGGCGCGATCAACCTCGGCGACATGTTCGGCAAGGCGCTGGGCGGCCGGTCCAAGACCCGCCGCACCACCGTGCGCGAGGCCTATGAGCCGCTGGTGGCGGAGGAATCCGACAAGCTGCTCGACCAGGACGCCATCGTGCAGGAGGCGATCCGCCAGGTGGAGAACAACGGCATCGTGTTCCTGGACGAGATCGACAAGATCTGCGCCCGCGAGGGACGCGGCGGCGCGGACGTATCCCGCGAGGGCGTGCAGCGCGACCTGCTGCCTCTCATCGAAGGAACCACGGTGGCCACCAAGCACGGCGCCGTGAAGACGGACCATATCCTGTTCATCGCGTCCGGCGCCTTCCACGTGTCGAAGCCGTCCGACCTCCTGCCCGAACTGCAGGGCCGCCTGCCGATCCGGGTCGAGCTCAACCCGCTCACGGTGGACGACTTCAAGCGCATCCTCACCGAGACGGAGGCGAGCCTCATCAAGCAATCCGTCGCGCTCCTGCGCACGGAAGGCGTCGAACTCGTCTTCACGGACGATTCCATCGACGCGTTGGCGCAAGTCGCCGTGCAGGTGAACGACACGGTGGAGAACATCGGCGCCCGCCGCCTGCAGACCGTGCTGGAACGCGTCCTCGACGACGTCTCCTACACGGCCCCCGACCGCTCCGGCGAAACCGTCACCATCGACGCCGGATACGTTCGCGGCGAGGTGGAGAGCCTGGCGAAGAACACGGATCTGAGCCGGTTTATTTTGTAGGGATTCAGAGCCGTCCACACCCCGTCTTTCCAGGTGCCGCCGCGCTCGCAAGCTGCTAAGCTTGCCGGGGAGCGCGGCGGTTCGGCCGTGCGGGGGCATCATGGACCAGACTTTTCTGTTCGGCGTGTTCGCGGCCGCCATGCTGGCGGCCTGGTTCAACGGGCGACGCGTGGCCGTGGCTTTGTTTCTCGCGGGTCTGATCTTGAGCGTTGCGGATTATCTCCACCACGCGACGGACCGCCTGAACCTGTCCTTCTGAGGAGCGGCTCGTCATGACCCCACGCCTTGCCGTGACGCTCAATGCGCTCGGCCTTTACGCCATCGCGCTCGTCCTGCTGGCCGCGTTCGTGTTGCAGATCACGCTGAGCGAGCTGCCCTGCCCGCTGTGCCAGCTCCAGCGCGTCGCCTTCGCGGCCTTGGCCGTCGGGCCGGTCCTGAATCTGCGCCACGGACCGCGCCCGAGCCATTACGGGATGACGCTGCTCGCCGCGCTCTTCGGCCTGATGGCCTCGGGCCGCCAGATCCTGCTGCATATCCTGCCGGGCGATGCGGGCTACGGTTCGGCGATCCTCGGCGCCCATTACTACAGCTGGGCCTTCGTGGGCTTCGCGGCGGCGGCGGCGGCAACAGCCGCCATGATGCTCTTCGACCGTCAGTTCGGGGATCGCGACACGCCGCGCCTCGGCACCTTCGAGAAGGCCGCCATGGGCCTCATCGTCGGCCTCGTGCTGGCCAACATGCTCAACGGCTTCGCCGAATGCGGCCCCAGGATCTGCCCCGACAACCCGACGGGCTACTGGCTGTTCGGCGGCTGAAGCGCCCGGTCCCCCACCCCCGGGCCGACGCTTTCCAGAAGCAGCGCGTGGGCGGCCTCGACCTCCGGCGGGATCTCCACATGGCCGATGAAGCCACGGCCCTTCGGCCCATAGCCCGAAGGATCGTCGCGCAGGCGCGGGATCTCGCCGAGAATCAGGGACAGGAAGCGCTCCATGGGCCAAAGTCCGGCGATGTCCCGGGAGGTGAACGCGAGCGCGCCGTCCGCGACGCACACCTGCGGCGTGAAGGTGGGCCAGCTCATGAAAGTCGTCGCGGGACCATCGCGCCAGACATGCCGGAACGTGGCGTCGGTGCGGCGCTGCATGGTGGTATCCTGCACGACGACGATCCGATCCATGGGCGTGCCGCTGGCTTCCAGGATGCGCCGGGAGAACAGGGCGTTCTCGCCGCAATTTGTGGAGGCGTCGTCGAGCAGGATCAGGTCCGTCGCGAGGCCGAAGACATCGCGCGCGAGATCGGCGAGAACATGCGCCTCGGGGCGCCCCTCGGCCGCGATGGCGCGGTAGGCCGGATGGGCCACGACCTCCCGCCAGAGACCCTGCGTCGAATGCCCGATGCCGCCGGAAATCAGGACGCGTTGCGCTTGTCCGCTCCGGACGAGCCGGAACGCACCCTCGGCGGTCTGCAACACGCTGTTGCCCGCCAGCACGACGCAATCGGCGGGGCGCACTTCGAGGCTCGCGGACTCGAACGTGTCGAGCGCCAGGTAACCCGCAAGCGTATTGACGGCGGCCACCGTCCCGTCGGGGCCGCTCACGACACCGAGGCCTCGATGGCGTCCATGTCCTCGTCGGACAGCCCGAAATGGTGGCCGATCTCGTGCACCAGCACATGGGTCACGAGATGGCCCAGCGTTTCTTCGTGCTCGGCCCAGTAATCGAGGATCGGGCGGCGGTAGAGCCAGACCATGTTGGGGAACTGCCCCGTCTGCATCATGGCCTCGCCCTGCGCCAGCCCGATGCCGCGAAACAGCCCCAGAAGATCGAAGGGCGTCTCGCACTCCATTTCCTTGAGGGTCTCGTCGTCGGGAAAATCCTCGACCCGGATGATCACGTCGCCGCAAAGTTGGCGGAACGCCCGGGGCAGCGCGTCGAAAGCGACCCGCGCCATCGCGTCGAAGTCGTCCAGGGACGGGGCTTGGAGGGAAGACCAGTCGGTCATGCGTGTCAGAGATATCCGAGCTGATGGGCGAGCCAGAGGCTCAACGCGATGAAGCCGACCACCGAGAGCGCGCGGCCGATGCGGCGGCCCCACAGCTCGATGGGGTCCGTCCCGCCGCCTTCCGCGTCACCGATGGCGTCCCGGGCCGCGAGATGATCACGCAAGCGTCCGCCCGCGCGCCCCAGGGACGACGCCGCGAAGGTCTCGGAATCCCGCCGGACGCGCTCCAGCGCCTCGCGGGATTCCCGTTCGGGATCGGTGAGGGGCTGTTGCGCCACCTCTTATCCGAAGGTCCGGATGTCGACGAACCGGCCCGCGATCGCCGCCGCCGCCGCCATGGCGGGCGAGACGAGGTGGGTGCGGCCCTTGAAGCCCTGGCGGCCCTCGAAATTGCGGTTCGAGGTCGACGCGCAGCGCTCGAGGGGCGCCAGGCGGTCCGCGTTCATGGCCAGGCACATGGAGCAGCCCGGCTCGCGCCAATCGAAGCCCGCGGCCTTGAAGATCTTGTCGAGCCCTTCGGCTTCCGCGTGCATCTTCACGATGCCGGAGCCGGGCACGATCATGGCGCTGACGCTCTCGGCCACGCGCTTGCCCTCGACGACTTTCGCGACGGCGCGCAGGTCCTCGATGCGGCCGTTGGTGCAGGAGCCGATGAAGACCCGGTCCAGGGTGATGTCGGTGATCTTCTGGCCTGGCTTGAGACCCATATATTCGAGCGCCCGCCACTTGGAGACGCGCTTGTTCTCGTCCTGGATGTCGTCCGGGTTGGGCACCGCGCCCGCCACCGAGATCACGTCTTCCGGGCTCGTGCCCCAGGTCACGATGGGCGGCAGGTTGGCGGCGTCGAGGCGGATCTCCGTGTCGAAGAACGCGCCTTCGTCCGTGCGCAGGGAATCCCAGTAGCGCACGGCGGCGTCCCAGGCCTCGCCGGTCGGCGCCTTCGGGCGGCCCTTCAGGTAGGCGTAGGTCTTCTCGTCCGGCGCCACCATACCGGCGCGGGCCCCGCCCTCGATCGCCATGTTGCAGACCGTCATGCGGCCTTCCATGGAGAGCGAGCGGATCGCCTCGCCGGCATATTCCATCACGTGGCCGGTGCCGCCGGCGGTGCCGGTCTCGCCGATGATGGACAGGATGATGTCCTTGGCGGTCACACCCTCCGGCAGCTTGCCGTCCACGGTGACCCGGAAGTTCTTGGCCTTCTTCTGGATCAGGGTCTGGGTGGCGAGCACGTGCTCGACCTCGGACGTGCCGATGCCGTGGGCCAGAGACCCGAAGGCCCCATGGGTGGAGGTGTGGCTGTCGCCGCACACGATGGTCATGCCCGGCAGGGTGAAGCCCTGCTCCGGCCCCACCACGTGCACGATGCCCTGGCGGGTATCGAGCTCGTTGTAGTACTCGACACCGAAATCCTTGGCGTTCTGGGCGAGCGCCGCAACCTGGGTGGCGGCCTCGGGATCCTCGATGCCGTGCGATCGGTCACTGGTCGGCACGTTATGGTCGACAACCGCCAGGGTCTTGCCGGGCTGGCGCACCGTGCGGCCCGTCATGCGCAGGCCCTCGAAAGCCTGCGGGCTCGTGACCTCATGGACGAGGTGGCGGTCGATGTAGAGAAGGCACGTCCCGTCGTCCTGCCGGTCGACGACGTGGTCGTCCCAGATCTTGTCGTAGAGGGTGCGGGGATTGGCCATGGTTCTCTTCCAGCGGTCTTCGAAAGGATGATCCAGTGTTTAGCGGTCCGCCGCCATCCCGAAAAGAGGTCCTGAAGGCGCACCGCGATGAAAGTATCGCATAGCTGAACCGGCAGGCGGCGCAATAAAATTTTCCAGCCCGGCCTAGGGCTCCCCGTGAAGGGCCCGACAGCAAAAAAGCGCGGCCTGAGCCGCGCTTCCCCGAAGGCCTGGCGGTTGGCTCAGGCTTATTCCGCGGCCGCTGCCTTGGCGGCCTTGTCGGACGGACGCTCGGCGCGCTCGGCGATACGGGCCGACTTCCCGCGACGGTCGCGCAGGTAATACAGCTTGGCGCGGCGCACGGCGCCACGGCGCACGACCTTGATCGAGTCGATGTTGGGCGAGAAGAGCGGGAACACGCGCTCGACGCCCTCGCCGTAGGAAATCTTGCGAACGGTGAAGCTCTGGTGGAGGCCGCCGCCGTTGCGGGCGATGCACACGCCCTCATAGGCCTGCACGCGGGACCGCTCGCCTTCCTTCACCTTCACGTTGACGATGAGGGTGTCGCCGGCCTGGAAGTCCGGGATGGTCTTGGCGAGCTTGGCGATCTGCTCCTGCTCGAGCTGCTGAATGATGTTCATGTCTTGCTCCTGCCGTTGCGTGGTCCTGGAAAGACTTTTTGGAAAGCCCCAAGCCCGCTGGATTTCGGCGTCCTGTTTTAAGTTAAGGCGGGCGCTATACAGGGTTTCGGCCGGGATGTCGAGCATCACCTTCCTCTTGAGGGGGAAGGTCGTCGCGTAGCGGCGGGATGGGGTGGGAAACACCACGTTCGGAAATGTCGCGTATCTCACCCCACCTCGGCCTGTGGCCGATCCTCCCCCTCAAGGGGAGGATGAAGGCGACAACAGATCCGGTCGCCGCTCCCGCGTGATCCGCTCCGCTTCCGCGCGACGCCATTTTTCGATGGCGGCGTGGTTGCCGCTCATGAGCACGTCGGGGATCGGTCGCCCCTCCCATTCGCGGGGGCGGGTGTATTGCGGATATTCCAGCCGGTTGCCCTCGAAGCTTTCATCAAGGCCGGAGGATTCCTTGCCCATGACGCCGGGGATGAGGCGCACGCAGGCATCGAGCAGCACAAGGGCCGCGATCTCGCCGCCGGAGAGCACGTAATCGCCGATGGAAACCTCTTCCAGGCCGCGCCCTTCGATGACGCGCTCGTCCACGCCCTCGAAGCGGCCGCACACGATGATGGCGCCGGGGCCCCCTGCCAGTTCGCGCACGCGCGCCTGGCGCAAGGGTCTGCCGCGCGGGCTCATGAGCAGCTTGGGGCGCGGATCGTCCGGCGGGACAGCGGCGTCGATGGCGGCCGCGAGCACGTCGCAGCGCAGCACCATGCCGACCCCGCCCCCGGCGGGAGTATCGTCCACATTGCGGTGGCGGCCGATGCCGTGGTCGCGGATCTGCCGCGCCTCGAGACTCCACAGGCCCCGCGAGAGGGCGTCGCCGGACAGGGAGGCGCCCAGCGGGCCGGGAAACATCTCGGGGTAAAGGGTCAGAACCGTGGCCGCGAAGGTCACGCGCCGTCTCCCGGGCCGTCTCCCGGCGCGTCGGCGGGTTTCGCCTCGGGCGCCGCGAAGAAGTCATCCGGCAGCGCGACGGTGACGCTGCGGCCCGCGATGTCCACGGCGGGCACGAAATCCTTGGTGAACGGCAGCAGCGCGGTGCGGCCACCGGGGCCTTGCGCGATCTCCAAGAGATCGCCGCCCCCGTAATTGGGCACGTCCACGACCGTGCCTACAGGTTTCCCCTCGGCGTCGCGGGCGGTGAGGCCGATCAGGTCGGCCAACAGAAACTCGTCTTCCTCGTCAGGGGGCGGAAGCCTGTCGCGTTCGACATAGAGCTCGACCCGGTTCAGGGCCTCGGCGGCCTCGCGGGTCGACACGCCCTCCACCCGGGCGATCAGCATGTCGGGGGCGGGCCCGGGCGCGGGGCGCACATCCTTGAGGGTGAAGGCGCGGTTCTTGGATGTAGGATTCTTGGAAGACAGCAGGGGACCGTAGGACGCAATTGCCAGCGGATCGCCCGTGTAGGTTTTCAGCCGCACCTCGCCGCGAAGGCCGTGCGCGCGGCCGAACTCGCCCAGGAGGACGAGGTCAGCGGAGGCGGACGGCCCACCCTCCCCTCGAGGGGGAGGGTCGGACCGGAGGTCCGGGGTGGGGTGGTGGCGCGCGCTCTCAGAACGTGGTGTTTCCACCCCACCTCGACCTTCGGTCGATCCTCCCCCTCGAGGGGAGGATGAAGAGCGCGCGCCTTTCCCCATCAGCCTTACGCAGCCTCGCCGCCGGCCGAACCGGCCGCGGCCGCCTTGGCGTCGGCGCGCTCCTGGGACTTCTTGCCCGGAACCGCCTTCTGCGGGTTGTTGCGCGGGGAGCGCTTCAGGAGGCCGGCATTGTCGAGAAAGCGCAGGACGCGGTCGGTCGGCTGGGCGCCCTTGGCGAGCCAGTCCTTGGCCTTCTCGACGTCGAGGGTGACGCGGCTCTCGTCGCCCTTCGGCTTCATCGGGTCGTAGGTGCCGATCTTCTCGATGAAGCGGCCGTCGCGCGGGGAGCGCGAATCGGCCACGACGATGCGGTAGTAAGGACGCTTCTTGGCGCCGCCACGGGTCAGTCGGATCTTGAGGGACATGGTATTCTCCTAGTGTGTCGTCTTGTCGCTGAGTTCGCTGATCAGGCGTTCGATGGAGGTCTCATCCTCCAATTCGCCCGCGGACCGGAGCACCTCCACAACGGTGGTGCCGTCCTCGAGCAGATCGATCTCCCAGTATGCACCGGGAACGCGTGCGAGGATGGTGACGCCATCCTCTCGGAAGAAGCGGATCTCGTTCCAGATATCCGCCTCCTCCAATCTCCTGGCCAGGGCGTAAGCGCTCTGCAGCAGCTCGGATGCGCTGAGGGTCTCGCTCACTTCTTCTTGCCTCCGAACGGGAAGCCCATTCCGGGCAGTCCCGGAATCTTCGGGCCGCCCAAGCCGGGGAGGCCCGGCAGGCCCTTCGGCATCGGCGGCAGGCCGCCGGTGCCGGGAAAATCGGGCAGCTTGCCGCCCATCTGCTTCTGCAGGGCCTCGATCTGCTCCGGCGTCGGCTCGGGCATGCCGCCCATTCCGCCACCCATGCCGCCTCCGAGCCCGAACATCTTGCCGAGCTGACCGGCCATGCCCTTGCCCTTGCCGCCGCCCATCATCTTCATGACGTCGGCCATCTGGCGGTGCATCTTGAGAAGCTTGTTGACCTCCTCGACCTTCGTGCCGGAGCCCGCCGCGATGCGCTTCTTGCGGGAAGCCTTCAAGAGGTCGGGATTGCGCCGCTCCTTCACGGTCATCGAGTCGATGATGGCGCGCTGGCGCTTGATGATCTTGTCGTCGAGATTGGCGTTCTCGAGCTGCGCCTTCATCTTGGCGACGCCGGGCAGCATGCCCATCAGGCCACCGAGCCCGCCGATCTTTTCCATCTGGGCGAGCTGGTCGCGCAGGTCTTCCAGGTCGAACTTGCCCTTGCGCATCTTCTCGGCCATGCGCTGGGCCTGCGCCTGGTCGAAATTCTCCGCCGCCTTCTCGACCAGCGACACGATATCGCCCATGCCGAGGATGCGGTTGGCGACGCGCGAGGGATGGAATTCCTCCAGCGCATCGACCTTTTCGCCCGTTCCCACGAGCTTGATCGGCTTGCCGGTGACGGCACGCATGGAGAGCGCCGCGCCGCCGCGGGCATCGCCGTCCATGCGGGTCAGCACGATGCCGGTGACGCCGAGCCGCCCGTCGAAGGCGCGGGCCGTGTTCACGGCGTCCTGGCCGGTAAGCGCGTCGGCGACGAGCAGGACCTCGTGCGGGCCGGTGGCGGCCTTGACCTCGGCGGCTTCGGCCATGAGGGCCTCGTCCACCGTCACGCGGCCCGCCGTGTCGAGCATCACCACGTCGTAGCCGCCGAGACGCGCGGCCTCCATGGCGCGCCGGGCGATCTGCACGGCGCTCTGGCCCGCCACGATGGGCAAGGTGTCGACACCCACCTGCCCGCCCAGCACGGCGAGCTGCTCCATGGCGGCCGGTCGGCGGGTGTCGAGGGAGGCCATCAGCACCCGGCGCTTGTCGCGCTGGGTCAACCGGCGGGCGATCTTGGCCGTGGTGGTCGTCTTGCCCGAGCCCTGGAGGCCGACCATGAGGATGCCGACGGGCGGGGCGGCGTTGAGGTCGATGATCTCGGCCTCGGCGCCCAGCATCTCCACGAGCTGGTCGTGGACGATCTTCACCACCTGCTGGCCCGGCGAGACGGACTTGACCACCTCGGCGCCCACCGCGCGGGCCCGCACCTTGTCGGTGAAGGAGCGCACGACCTCGAGGGCCACGTCGGCCTCGAGCAGCGCCCGGCGAACCTCGCGGAGCGCCGCGTTCACGTCCTCCTCGGTGAGCGCGCCCCGGCGCGTCAGCCCGTTGAGGATGTTGGACAGTTTATCGGAAAGGCCCTCGAACATGCTCACTCAATCCCTTTAGCCAGGAGGGGAACATCGCGATCCGCGATGGCCTTTTCAAAGTGGTCGAGAGCCGCAGCGAACTTGTCGCGACAGCCCGGATTGCAGAACCCCACGACGACGTCGCGATAGCGGGTGAGCGAATCCGCCGCGATCGGTTTCCCCGACCACGGGCAGGTCTCGTTGACCGCATCCTCGATGTTCAACCCGTCGTCCGACATGGTGCCTTTCTGATCCCTCGACGCAGCCTCATGTCGAGGAGAACGGCTTTGCCGTTCGTCTCGCAGCACGAGGCGTCTGCAGTGCTCTCCGGATCCTCTTTCGAGACGCTGCTTACGCGGCTCCTCAGGATGAGGGCAGAGACCATCGAGAACGGAACCAAACAAAAGCGCGCCCGAGGGCGCATCGCGCTGTCGGACGTTGACCTCCAGCCTCAAGGGCTGGTCGGCGGCTCAGTGGCTCGCTCTACAGATTTGCGGTCAGGCGATAGAGGATTGAGGCGGATGAGTCAAGAATCGGTCTTGGCGCACAGGGTGAACAAGGTTATATTGCCGGAGTGAGAGGCGAGCTTTCGCCCGCCTCTCTTTTCTAGGCTAAGAAATGGACCCGGAGCGAGACCTGCCAGCCTGTCCGGGTCCTTTTCACGTCTAGAGCAATCGTTATGGGCCAAAACCACATGAACGATGCCTCCGGTTCGAAGGCGAGGCTGTCGCCACAGTCCGGGGAGCCTATCCGCCCGGATCGCGCCGCTGGCCCGGCGCTGCTGCTTTCGCCCTCGAGTCCTTTGTGGCTATAATGTTTCAGCAGGTTTGAGATTTCGTTAAGAAGGCCAGGATCTTATCGCCTGTCTTGCAGGATGCGGCTTCGCACCCCACCGTTTAAGGCGACGCTCGAAGGCCCGCATCGTTCATGAACCGCCGTACTCTGCTGAAATTCGCCGCCGTGCCGGCCGCCGCCGCTACGGGCCTCTTCGGCTGGATGGCCGCCGCGCGGTCCACGAACCGCTACTACCAGGGCCCGGTCTCCGATCATTTCGACGGCGTGCGGTTCTTTCTGCCGGGCCAGCCCCAGGACAAAGGTCTGGTGGAGCTGGCGCGCTGGCAGCTCGGCGGCGGGCGCAAGGATTGGCCGGAGCGCTTTCCGAGCCCCTTTCGCGACACGCCGCCCGCCTCCGTGCTGGACCTGCGGGTCAGTCTGATCGGCCACGCGTCGTTCCTGATCCAGGTGGCGGGCCTCAACATCCTCACCGATCCGGTCTTCGCTGAGCGAGCCAGTCCCGTCAGCTTCGCGGGTCCCAAGCGCGTGAACCCGCCGGGCATCGCGTTCGACGATCTGCCGCCGATCCATGCGGTGCTGATCACCCACAACCATTACGACCATCTCGACCTCGACGCGATCGGCCGTCTCTGGGCGCGTCACAAGCCCAAACTCGTCGCGCCCCTCGGCAACGACGCGATCATTCGGGCCGAACATCCCGGCATCCCGGTCGAAACCCGCGATTGGGGCGGATCGGTGGATCTGGGCGGCGGCGTTACGGCCCATCTGGAGCCCGCCTATCACTGGTCGGCGCGGGGCATGAACGACCGGCGCATGGCGCTGTGGTGCGCCTTCGTGCTCACGACGCCGCGGGGCACGATCTACCATATCGGCGATACGGGGTTCGGCGACGGAAAGATCTTCCATGCCGTGCGCGAGCGCTTCGGCAAGCCGCGCCTGGCGAACCTTCCCATCGGGGCCTATGAGCCGCGCTGGTTCATGGCGCCGCAGCACATGAACCCGGACGATGCCGTGAAAGCTTTCGCGATCCTCGAACCCGATCAGGCGCTGGGCCATCATTGGGGCACGTTCCGGCTCACCAACGAGGGCGTGGACGAGCCGCCGCAGGAACTGGCAACCGCTCTGCAAGCGGCCGGAATCGTGCCGGACCGCTTCCGGGCGCTGCGCCCGGGCGAGGCTTGGAGCGTGTCGGCTTGAAGGTTATTCCTTCGGCTGCACGTAGATATTGACCTCGAAATTCGTGTCCTGGCCGTCCGTGAAGTCGCTCACGTATTCCTCGATGAAGGCGTCCTTGGCCACGATGTCCTTGGCGTCGAGATAGGCCGTGATGGTCTCGTAGGTGCCGTCGATCTCATCGTAGGCATCCTTGTGCACGAAACGCAGGGACTTGCCCTCGGGAGTCTTGCCGAACTTGATCTCCGGCGTCAGCTCCGTCCTGCCCTCCGGCACGCTTGCGACCGGCACCATGGCCTCGTAGCGAAAGCCCGCGTCGTCCGTATGCACGAACACCGTCACGGGACGGCCCTTGGGCGGGATCCCGGCCTTGGCGAGCGCGTCCTCGATCTTGCGGAAAACGGCTTTGAGGTTCGTGAAAGCATCCTCCCAGGTGCTGGTCCCGGTCATGACCGCCGCGGGCTGGGACGCCAGCACAACCTCTTCCACATTGGTGGGATCGTTGGGCCCAGGCGCAAGAGTCGTGCGGGTCTGAGGGGCCGCGGGCGCCGGACCGGGTACGGGGACGGCCGCGCCGGGATTGGCCGGCGACGCGCTTGAAGGCATCTGGCTCGAAGGCGCCGCGGGAGCCGTCTGACCCGGCGCCGGAGCGGCGGGATTGGCCGCCGGTGGCGCCTCCGGCGGAGGCGAGGCGGGGGGCGTCTGCGCCCAGCCGGGGGCGGACAGAAGAGCCAGAGCGAGACAGGTGCAGAAGCGGAGCCGCATGGAGGGTTGCCTTGTATGGCCGGAACGTCCCGAATCGGGCGGGCGGCCTCTATCGGGGCACCATAAAGAGGTTCCTTCGCGCCTGCGAGGGTGCGGCGTGACGTCTCACATCGCGCGGATAGCTGCTGAAACCGCCTTCGCGGTCGGGGTTGCACGACGCGTTTGGCCTCGCAGCAGGGGACTTGTAACAAAATTGCTGAAAAATTGGGCAGTGGTGCTGCCCTTTTAATCTTGCCGCCAGAACGGGCAATCCATATATTTTGCAGTGCGATATGGCGATGGCGTCGCCCTATCGCAGCCCTTCTTGGGCGTTTCCTCCCTAAACTTCGGGCCGCTGGCAACAGCGGCCTTTTTTCTTTTGGCTCGGAGCGCAGGGAATTAGGGCGGGACGATGCCCCGGCAAGAGTATTACAATCGGATCGGTCGCTCTCCAGCACCGGGGCGAAGCGGCTGCGGGGTCTCGCGATCCGACGCATTCTGGGCCATATAGACCCCATGACGACATCCCTGGCCAACCGCCGCTTCCTCAAGATGAACGGTCTCGGCAACGAGATCACCGTGCTGGACCTGCGCGGCACCCCTTTGCTTGTCGGCGCCGACGAGGCGCGCGCCATCGCGGCCGATCCGCGCTCGCGCTTCGACCAGCTCATGGTGCTGCACGATCCGCAAAGCCCTGGCACCGACGCCTACCTACGCATCTACAACACGGACGGCTCGGAATCGGGCGCCTGTGGCAACGGGACCCGCTGCGTGGCCTGGGCCATGACGGCCGATCCCATGATGAGCCGTCCCTCGGGCGACCTCCTGATGCTGGAGACCAAGGCCGGGCTTCTGCCGACGCAGCGCATATCCGACAGGGTGTTCACCGTCGATATGGGGGCGCCGCGTTTCGCCTGGAACGAGATTCCCTTAGCGGATCCTTTCCCCGACACCCGCGCCATCGCGGTACGCACGCGCCTGCCCGAGGCGCCGGAGCTGACGAACCCCTCCGCCGTGAGCATGGGCAACCCGCACGCGGTTTTCTGGGTGAAAGACGCCGCCGCCTACGATCTGCGGGCGATCGGTCCAGTGCTGGAACGCGATCCGGTCTTTCCGGAACGCGCCAACATCTCGCTGGCCCAAGTGGTGAGCCCCGACCACATCCTGTTGCGCGTCTGGGAGCGCGGCGCGGGCCTGACCCGGGCTTGCGGAACCGCCGCCTGCGCGAGCGCGGTGGCCGGCGCCCGCAAGGGCCTGACCGGCCGCAACGTCCGGGTCTCGCTGCCCGGCGGCGATCTCATGATCGAATGGCGCGAGAGCGACGGCCACGTGCTGATGACGGGCCCGACCGAGCTCGAGCACGAGGGCGTTTTGTCCCCTGCCCTGTTCGTCGGCGCGGCCTGATGGGGGTCGAGGTCGTCACCTTCGGCTGCCGGCTCAACATCTACGAGTCGGAATCCATGCAGCGCCACGCGGAAGACGCAGGGCTCGACGACCTCGTCATCGTCAACACCTGCGCCGTGACGGCGGAAGCCACGCGCCAGGCGCGCCAATCCATCCGCCGCATCGCCCGCGAGAAGCCGGAAGCCCGCATCGTGGTGACGGGCTGCGCCGCGCAAGTCGAGCCCGAAACCTTCGCGGCGATGCCGGAGGTGTCGCAGGTTCTCGGCAACCACGAGAAGATGAAGGCGCAGAGTTGGGCGGGTGTGGAGCGCGCGTTGAGCGCCCCGCGCGATTTCATCGGCACGCACGAGAAGATCCGCGTCAACGACATCATGGCCGTGAAGGAGACGGCGCTGCATCTCATCGACGGGTTGCGCGGGCATACGCGCGCCTTCGTGCAGGTGCAGAACGGCTGCGACCACCGCTGCACGTTCTGCATCATCCCGTTCGGGCGCGGAAATTCCCGCTCGGTGCCCATGGGGGCGGTCGTCGATCAGGTGCGCACGCTCGTCGAGCACGGCTCCCGCGAGGTGGTGCTCACCGGCGTCGACATCACGAGCTACGGCGCCGACCTGCCGGGAGCACCGAAACTCGGCGCGCTGGTGAAGAGCATCCTGCGTCATGTGCCGGAATTGGAGCGCCTTCGCATCTCCTCCATCGACTCGGTGGAGGCCGATCATGATCTGCTCGACGCGTTCGCGAACGAGGCGCGATTGATGCCGCATCTCCATCTCTCGCTGCAGGCGGGCGACGACATGATTCTCAAGCGCATGAAGCGGCGGCATTCCCGCGGCGACGCAATCGCGTTCTGCGAACAGGTGCGCCGCTTGCGACCCGATGTGATTTTCGGCGCCGACATCATCGCGGGCTTTCCCACCGAGGACGAGGCGATGTTTTCACGTTCCCTCGACATCGTGGACGCGTGCGGCCTGACGCATCTCCACGTCTTCCCGTTCTCGCCCCGTCCGGGAACGCCCGCCGCCCGCATGCCGCAGGTCGCGCGGGACGTCGTGAAGGACCGCGCCCGGCGGCTGCGCGCGCGCGGCGAGGCGGCGCTTCGCCGTCATCTCGACGCCGAAGTAGGCCAGCGCCGCAACGTGCTGATCGAACTGAACCGGCTCGGCCGCACGGAAGGATTCACGCCCGTGCGGTTCTCGTCCGCTGTCGAGCGTGGCGACCTGCGCGCGGTCGTGATCGCGGGACATGACGGGCGGGAATTGCTGGCGGCATAAAAGAACGACCCCGCGCGGCTTGTGATCGCCATCACGGAGGCGGCCGGACTTGCGACCGGTCTTGAGGCTCAACGGCCAAGGCCGCGAGCAAGCGATTGAAAGTTTGTCAGGTCTTCGGCTCCACTTCAAGCGTCAAGCTATCCGGGTTGACGCCGCAAACGTGAACCTGCTCCCGCATATGCCCCGGTACCGGAGCCTCCACCAAAATCGGCGGCTTCTTCGGGTAGAGCGGCACCGTGACGGCGCGGGCGTGGAGGTGCAGGCCGGGGCCGCCATGGCGCGGGGCGGTGCCGTAGATCGGATCGCCCAGGATCGGCCAGCCCGACGCCGCGCAATGGACGCGCAGCTGATGGGTGCGGCCCGTGACAGGGCGCAGTTCGAGGAGGGTGAGAGCGCTGACCGGCCCTCTCCCACAAGGGGGGAGGGGAAGGTCCCCGCCTCGCCCCAAGACCCGCCAGCGCGTCAGGGACGGCTGACCTGTCGGGTCCACTTTCATCCACCACCCGCGATCGGGGGATTTCGGCGCGAGGGCGAAATCGATCTCGCCCTCCTCCGCGTCCGGCCCGCCCTCGACCACGGCCCAGTAGACCTTGTCGACCTCAGCGTTGCGGAACAGCGCGTTGAGGCGCGCGATCGCCTTCGGGTGGCGGCCGAGCACGAGGCAGCCGGACGTGTCCTTGTCGAGGCGGTGCGCGGCCTCGGGACGGCGGGGCAGGCCGAAGCGCAGGGCGTCCAGGTGGTGGAACAGGGTCTCGCCGCCCCCCGGGCCCGGATGGATCGGCAATCCGGCCGGCTTGTCGATCACGAGCATCAGGGCATCGCGATAGAGGATCCGGGACACTATCTCTTCCGCATTCATGTGGCCTCGGGTATCGAGGCGAAGGACGGAAAGCAAGCCGCGCATCCCTTGGGCGGCCCAGCGAAAGCAGCGCGCAGGACATCATGGCCGACACGAAACCCGACAAGCCCGGTTTCTTCTCCCGTCTCTTCGGATGGCAGGCGGAAACGCCCAAGGACGACGCCAAGCCGCCGGAGACCCCTGCGGCCGAACCTCCCTCCCCTCCGGCCCCCTCTGAAGAGGGTCTCGACTTCGCCAACGCGGCCCGGAGCCTGCCGGACGCCCCCCCCACGCTCACGAGCGACTCACCGGACCGGGCGGGTGAACCGCCGCTGGCCCCGGAGCTGAGCGGCGCCGACCTGCAGCCGGTGGAGGGGATCAGCCCCACATCCGAGGAGGTCGCCCGCGAGAACCGGCCGGAGCCGCAGACCGCTCCTGCGCCCGAGACGGCGGCTCCTTCTGAACCGGCGCCGCAGCCCCCGGACCCTGAGCCTCCCGCAGTCGGCCCGGCGCCGGACGTGCCCCCGACGCCGCCAGCGTCCCTGACTCCCGAGGCACCGGGACCGTCGGGCCTCATCACGGCCTTCGGACCCCTGGCCGAGGCGGCTCCCGCGCCTGTCGCCGAGAAGCAGGGCTGGTGGCAGCGCCTCACGCAAGGCATGCGCCGCACCTCCTCGTCCCTGTCGGAGAGCGTCACGGGCCTGTTCACGAAGCGCAAGCTCGACTCCGCTACCCTGGAGGAGCTGGAGGACGCCCTCGTGCAGGCGGATCTCGGCGTGCCCACGGCGATCCGCATCACGGAGGCGATCTCGGCCGGGCGCTACAACAAGGAGATCGAGCCCTCCGAGGTGAAGGCGATCCTGGCGGGCGAGGTGGAAAAGACCCTCGCGCCCGTGGCCAAGCCCCTGGCCGTCGACCGGTCGAAGAAGCCTTTCGTGATCCTTATGGTGGGCGTGAACGGTGCCGGCAAGACCACCACCATCGGCAAGCTCAGCCAGAAATTCCGGGCACAAGGGTTGAAGGTCATGCTGGCGGCGGGCGACACGTTCCGGGCCGCCGCCATCGAGCAGCTCAAGGTGTGGGGCGAGCGCGTGGGCGCGCCGGTGCTCTCCCGCGAACAGGGCGCGGACGCGGCGGGCTTGGCCTTCGACGCCCTCAAAGAGGCGCGGGCCAACGGCACCGACGTGCTCCTCATCGACACCGCCGGACGCCTGCAGAACAAGGCCGGGCTCATGGCGGAGCTGGAAAAGATCGTGCGGGTGCTCAACAAATCCGACGCGGCCGCGCCGCACGCCACGCTTCTGGTGCTCGATGCCACGGTGGGCCAGAATGCGGTCAGCCAGGTCGAGCTGTTCCGGAAGGCCGCCGGCGTCACCGGCCTCGTGATGACCAAGCTCGACGGCACCGCCCGGGGCGGCATCCTGGTGGCTTTGGCGGAAAAGTTCGGCCTGCCGGTGCACTTCATCGGCGTGGGCGAGGGCGTCGACGACCTGGAGCCGTTCGCCGCCAGGGATTTCGCCCGCGCCATCGCCGGGCTAGAGGAAGCTGCATGACATCTCAGACCGCACTCCCCAGAAAGCCCCTCCACCCCCTGCTCAAGCTCGCCCTCGAGCTCGGGCCGCTGGGCTTGTTCTTCTTCGCCAACGCCTATGCGGGCCGGTTCGGCTACGGCGAGGACCAGCGCATCTACGTGGCCACCGCCCTGTTCATCGCCGCGACCGTCGTGGCGCTGGCGGTGAACTACGCGCTCGTGCGCAAGCTGCCGATCATGCCGATGGTGTCCGGCCTCGTGGTGGTGGTGTTCGGCGGCCTGACGCTGTTCCTCCAGGACGAGACCTTCATCAAGCTCAAGCCCACCATCGTGAACACGATGTTCGGACTGATCCTTTTGGGCGGGCTCTATTTCCGGAAGCCGCTGCTGCAGATCGTCCTCGACAGCATGTTCGAGCTCACCGAGGAAGGCTGGCGCAAGCTCACCTTCCGCTGGGCAATGTTCTTCTTCGTGCTGGCGGCTCTCAACGAGATCGTGTGGCGCACCCAGACCACGGATTTCTGGGTCACCTTCAAGGTCTTCGGCATCATGCCCCTGACCCTGGTCTTCGCGCTGGCCCAGACGCCGCTGCTGATGCGCTACGACACGAGCAAGAAGGAGGCGTGAGCGTCAGTCCTCGTCCATCCCGGCGGTTTCCATCAGGATCTCGCGCTTGCCCGCATGGTTGGCGGGCCCGACGATGCCCTCCTTCTCCATGCGCTCCATGAGCGAGGCCGCCCGGTTGTAGCCGATCTGGAGACGACGCTGGATGTAGGAGGTCGAGGCCTTCTTGTCCCGCAGGACCACCGCGATGGCCTGGTCGTAGAGATCGCCGCCGCCGGAGCCGAATTCCCCTTGATCGAAGACCGGCGTGTCGCCCCCGGCCTCGCCCTCGCTCTCCTCCGACGTGACGGCGTCGAGATATTGCGGACGGCCCTGGCGCTTGAGGTGAGCGACGACTTTCTCGACCTCCTCGTCGGAGCAGAACGGCCCGTGCACGCGGGTGATGCGCCCGCCCCCCGCCATGTACAGCATGTCGCCCTGGCCCAAGAGCTGCTCGGCGCCCATCTCGCCCAGAATCGTGCGGCTGTCGATCTTCGAGGTCACCTGGAACGAGATCCGGGTCGGGAAGTTCGCCTTGATCGTGCCCGTGATCACGTCGACCGACGGCCGCTGGGTGGCCAGGATCACGTGGATGCCCGCCGCCCGCGCCATCTGGGCCAGGCGCTGGATCGCGCCCTCGATCTCCTTGCCGGCCACCATCATCAGGTCGGCCATCTCGTCGACGATCACCACGATGTAGGGCAAGGGATCGAGATCCATGATCTCGTCCTCGTACACGGCTTGGCCTGTCTCCTTGTCGAAGCCGGTCTGAACCGTGCGGGTGATGACCTCACCCCGCGCCTTGGCCTCGGAGACGCGGGCGTTGAAGCCGTCGATGTTGCGCACGCCGAGCTTCGACATCTTCTTGTAGCGATCCTCCATTTCGCGAACCGCCCATTTCAGCGCCACCACGGCTTTCTTCGGGTCCGTGACCACGGGCGTCAGCAGATGCGGGATGCCGTCATAGACGGAGAGTTCGAGCATCTTGGGATCGACCATGATCAGGCGGCACTCTTCGGGCTTGAGCCGGTAGAGGATCGACAGGATCATGGTGTTGATGGCCACCGACTTGCCCGAGCCGGTGGTGCCGGCCACCAGCAGGTGCGGCATGCGGGCGAGATCCGCGATCACGGGCTCGCCGCCGATGGTCTTGCCGAGACACAGCGCCAGCTTCTGCTTCGTCGTCTCGAAATCCTGGCTCGCCAGAAGCTCGCGCAGAAAGACCGTTTCGCGCTTGTGGTTCGGCAGCTCGATGCCGATGGCGTTGCGGCCCTGCACCACGGCCACGCGCGCCGAGATCGCGCTCATGGAGCGGGCGATGTCGTCGGCGAGCGAGATCACGCGGGACGACTTGGTGCCCGGGGCGGGCTCCAGCTCGTAGAGGGTCACCACGGGGCCGGGCCGCACATTGATGATGTCGCCCTTCACGCCGAAATCCTCCAGCGTGCTCTCCAGCAGGGCGGCGTTCTGTTCGAGCGCGTCGGCGGAGACCACCGGCCCCTGGGGGACCTTGGGTTCGGCCAGGAGGCCCAGCGCCGGAAGCTGGTACTGGGTCTCGTCCGGATAGGCTTGCGCCTCGCGGGCCATGCGCTTGCCGGGCTTCGGGGCCACCGGCGCGGGCGCCACGCGGGCGGGCGCGACTCCCGCCGGGCCGTGGAGCGTGGGCAGCGGATCGTCGTCCCACATACCGTGTTCTCTGGCGTCCTCGTCCTCGTCATGGAGCGGCGCCGCGATCGGGGCCGGGCGGGCGCGAGCAGGCGCGGGCGCGCCGTCCAAGGTCGGCTCGCGGCGCGTGCGCGGTCCCGCGGCGGAGCGGGGCGCGGGTGCCGTCAACTCGTCGTCGAGCCGTGCACGGCGCGCCTCGGCCCGCCGCCGCAAGGCCCCTTTCAGGCTCATGAATCCGTGGGCCAGGGCCCCGAGGGACACGATGCCCCAGCCGGGCTCGTCCGCGCCGCCCTCGTCCGCCTCGTCCCAATCGGCGGCCTTGCGGCGCCGGGGCTGCTCCGGCTCGTCGAAATCCTCGGTCTCGCGCAGGGGCTCGTCGTCCGAGAAGCCGAAGCCGCAGGCGGCCGTGAGGCTCAGGATCGCGACCGCCGCGAAGATGAAGCCCAGGATGCCGCTGGGCGTTCCGCTGGTGAAGCCCGTCACGGCCTTGGCGGCGGACAGGACCGCATCGCCCACCACGCCTCCGAGCCCCGTGGGCAGGGGCCAGCGGTCGGTGGCCGGCAGCGTGCTCGCCACCGCCGTGGCGGCCGCCACCCCGATGATCCACAGGGCCATCCGCAGCTGCCGCCGTCCCATCTCGCCCGAGCGCATGAGCCGCCAGCCCCAGACCGTCACCGGCAGCAGCGCCGCGATGGCGCCGAGGCCTAGGAGCTGCATGAGCAGGTCGGCCACGATGGCGCCGGGCCAGCCGAGGATGTTGTGAACCGTGCCGTCCGTGGCGTTGTTGAGGCTCGGATCGTCCACCGACCAGGTCGCCAGCGCCGTGGCGGCGAGCCCTGTCAGGCCGATCAGGCACAAGCCCGTCAGCTCCTCGGCGCGCCGGGCCAGAAAGGCCCGCAGCGCGCCGGGCAGACCGTCATAGGTGGAAGTGGACCGGCGGACCGTGCGCATCGCTCGACTCGAATGAAGCTGGACAGGGGCAATCGTCGCCCAATCTAGGCCGAGCCGGTTAAGGGTCCTTTAACCCTAAGCCGCCCGGTTGCGGTAAAGGCGCGCGGTTGACGGGCGACGGGGAACGGCGCAAGGAACGGTTCATGATCCGCAGGGGCCACCGATCCGTCTGGCAGCGCGCGGCCGTTTCGGCCGTGGTCGCCTACGCGCTTCTGCTCCAGGCCTTCCTGTTGTCCATGACGGGCGGCGCCCACGCGGTGCCGGGAATCGACCCGCAAGGGATTATCTGCGCCTATGATGGAACGGCGGGCTCCCATGAGCCGTCCGGGCAGGCCGCCCATACGGGCCTGTGCTGCATCCTGGGCTGCCAGGGATCCTCCGCCCCGCCCGGTCCGGCGCCGGCGGACGCGGTGCTGGCCCTCGTGCAGCGGCCGGCGGTGTTCGTTGCGCCGTCCTATGAGCGCGGGCCCCCGCCCCTCTTCTCCTTCGTCCTGCCTGTGGGGTCGCGCGCGCCGCCGCGCGGGGTTTGATCGCCGCTCGCTCAAACTCAGAATCCACAGGACCTTTTCGATGAAAACCCAGACTTTCGCCGGCGCGCTGGGCGCGGCCGTGCTCTTTGCCGTCGCCACCCCGTCCCTTGCCCATGTGACCTTCGAGCCGGGACCGGCCGCCGTCAATTCCACCGCCAAGGCGGTCCTGCGCATCCCGCATGGCTGCGACGGGCAAGCGACCCTGAAAGTGCGCGTGCGCATCCCCGAAGGCGTGATCGCCGTCAAGCCGATGCCGAAGGCGGGCTGGGCGCTCGACACCGCGCAAGGCCCCTATGCCAAGCCCTCCATGCTCTACGGCAAGCCCGTCGCCGAAGGCGTGACCGAGATCGTGTGGACCGGCTCCCTGCCGGACGCCCATTATGACGAGTTCGTGTTCCAGGCCCGGATCACGGACGCGTTCCAGCCCGGCCAGACGGTGTTCTTCCCCGTGGTGCAGGAATGCGCGAACGGTCAGGAGGCCTGGACCGAGATCCCGGCCGAGGGCCAGGACCCGCACGGCCTGAAGATGCCCGCCCCCGGCCTCAAGCTCGCGGGCGCTCAGGTGGCTGCCGTGAAGGCCGGGCCGCTGACCATCGAGGAGCCCTGGTCGCGGGTCACGCCTGCCGGCGCCAAGGTCGGCGGCGGCTACCTACGGATCACCAATACGGGCACGCAGCCCGACCGCCTCGTCGGCGGCACCTTCCCGCTGGCGAGCCGGGTGGAGGTGCACGAGATGTCCATGAGCGGCGACGTGATGCGCATGAAGGCCGTCGAGGGCGGACTGGCGATCAAGCCCGGCGAGACCGTCGAGCTGAAGCCGGGCGGCCTGCATCTCATGTTCATGGACCTCAAGGAGCCCCTGAAGGAGAACCAGACCCTCAAGGGCACCCTGGTCTTCGAGAAGGCCGGCCCGGTGGAGGTCACCTACACGGTACGCGGCATGGCGGGTTCCGGAGCCGCCGCCGAGCACAAGCACTGAGGGAGGGCCCGATGTCGAAACGATCCCTGATCCTGCCCCTGAGCGTCTTCCTGGTGGCGCTCCTGGGGCTCCTGGGCACGCTGCTCTACGTGTGGCCGAGCCCGCAGGGCCAGGCGCTCGCGCCCGTGCCCATCGGCGGGCCGTTCCGGCTCACGAGCCAGGAGGGCAAGCCGGTCTCGAACGACAGCCTGAAGGGCAAGCCCTTCGCGGTGTTCTTCGGCTTCACCCATTGTCCGGAGGTGTGCCCCACCACCCTCTACGACCTGACCCAGGACCTGCAGGCCCTGGGCCGGGACGCCGACAAGCTCAACGTGGTCTTCGTCACCGTGGACCCGGAGCAGGACAATGCGGAGCTCATGAAAACCTACCTGTCGTCCTTCGACCCGCGCATCATCGGGCTCACGGGCACGCCGGACGAGATCGCCGCCACGGCCAAGGCGTACAAGGTCTATTACAAGAAGGTGCCGACCGAGTCGGGCTACACCATGGACCACACCGCCACGATCTTCCTGATGGACGGCAAGGGCCAGTTCTTCGGCGCGTCGAACTTCCAGGAAGCCGCAGACGTGCGGCGGGAGAAGCTCAAGCGCCTGGTGCGCGAGGGGTGAATCGTCATCCAGGGGCTGCGCCAGCGGAACCCGGGATCGCTCACCGCGCGAGGCTCTCGTTCATCTCTGTCAAACGATCCCGGATCGGCTGCGCCGCCCGGGATGACACCCTGACAAACAAGAAAAGCCCCGGCTCGCGTCGGGGCTTTTCCGTTTCCGCCTCTGGAAGGCGAGCCGCGTTGAGGCGACCTTTTTGGTCTCGCATTTCTTGACGGCGAACCGGAAACCGGTTCGCCGAAAAAGGCTCTAGTAGTTGTAGGCGCGCTCGCCGTGGTCGGCGAGGTCGAGGCCCTCGCGCTCGGCTTCCGCCGTGACGCGCAGGCCGACGATCAGGTCCGTGAGCTTGAACAGGATCGCGGAGCCGATGCCGGTCCAGACCAGGGTCACGACGACCGCGATGGTCTGGGTCACGAGCTGGCCGCCGATGCTGTACTCGGCACCACCGGGGCCGTAGCCGCCGAGCGTGGGAGCCGCCACGATGCCTGTGCCGATGGCGCCGACGATGCCGCCCACGCCGTGGATGCCGAACACGTCGAGCGCGTCGTCATAGCCCAGCGCGTTCTTCACGCCCGTCACGGCGACGTAGCAAACCACGCCCGCCACGAGGCCGAGCACGATGGAGCCCATCGGACCCGCAAGGCCTGCCGCAGGCGTGATGGCGACGAGACCCGCCACCGCGCCCGACGCGATGCCGAGCAGCGAGGACTTGCCCTTGCCGACCGCTTCCGCCGTCATCCAGGCAAGACCGGCCGCGGCCGGCGCCACGATGGTGTTGAGCAGCGCCAGCGCTGCGCCGCCGGTGGCTTCCAGGTTGGAACCGGCATTGAAGCCGAACCAGCCGACCCACAGGAGGCAGGCGCCCACGAAGGTGAGGGTCAGCGAGTGCGGGGCGAGCAGGTCGCGGCCGTAGCCGATGCGCTTGCCGATCAGGATCGCACCCACGAGGCCCGCGACGCCGGAGTTGATGTGCACCACCGTGCCGCCCGCGAAATCCAGCGCCCCGAGACCGAACAGGTAGCCTTCCGAGAACCACACCATGTGGGCGATCGGGAAGTACACGAAGGTGACCCACAGGCCCGTGAACAGCAGCACGGCGGAGAACTTCATGCGCTCCGCGAAGGCGCCCACGATGAGGGCGGGCGTGATCGCCGCGAAGGTGAGCTGGAAGGCCACGAAGACCAATTCGGGGATGGCGACGCCCTTGGTGAAGGTGTCGGCGGTGGAGTCGGTGGTCACACCGGCCAGGAAGGCCTTGGAGAAGCCGCCGATGAAGGCCCCGATGCCCTCGGGACCGGCCGTGAAGGCCAGCGAGTAGCCGTAGAACACCCACAGGATCGCCACGAGGGAGAACACCGCGAAGACCTGGGTGAGCAGGGACAGCATGTTCTTGGTGCGCACGAGGCCGCCGTAGAACAGCGCGAGCCCCGGGATCGTCATGAGGATGACGAGCACCGTCGAGACGATCATCCAGGCGGTGTCGCCCTTGTCGACGGTGGGGGCCGTGGGAACGGGCGGGGCGGCCGGAACGGCTGGAGCCGGGGCTTGGGCGAGAGCCGGCTCGAAGGCCAGCAACGCAAGCGCGGCCCCTCCGAGGGCGAGCGCGAGAGCGGGACGAAACTTCATCGGACGAAAACTCCGGAATGGTGAAAGAGAGGACATCACAGGGCGTCGGTGTCGGTCTCGCCCGTACGGATGCGAACCGCCTTCTCGAGCGAGGTGACGAAGATCTTGCCGTCGCCGATCTGGCCGGTGCGGGCAGCACTCGTGATGGCCTCGATGACCTGCGGCACCATCTCGCTGGCGACCGCGACCTCGATCTTCAGCTTCGGCAGAAAGCTCACGGCATATTCGGCGCCGCGGTAGATCTCCGTATGGCCCTTCTGCCGGCCGTACCCCTTCACTTCGGTCACGGTGAGGCCGTGCACGCCGAGGGCGGTGAGCGCGTCGCGCACCTCCTCGAGCTTGAACGGCTTGATGACCGCCATCACAATCTTCATGGGAAATGCCCCCTTGGGTCTCTTGGGCTGCGGGCAGCCCATGGACGGTTGCAGCGAACGCGCGCCAGGTTCGGCGCGTGTGTCGCAGGGGGTTATTCAAGAACCGTGCCAAACCGGCCAAACGGCCTCGTTCAACAGGTCTGCCCGTTCAGGAGGCAGTGCCAGTTGCACAGGCGTTCGGCGCTTTGCTCAAATTGTGGGCGGAAACCGGCGCTTTCTCAACCGCCACGGTTGCGGATGAGGCCTTCTTGGGCAACGGAGGCCACGAGCGTCCCGTCCTGCTTGAAGATCAGGCCGCGGGAGAAGCCGCGGGCTCCCGACGCGCTCGGGGTATCCTGGGCATAGAGCAGCCATTCGTCCGCCCGGAAGGGACGGTGGAACCAGAGCGCATGGTCGAGGCTCGCGGCCTGGACATTGGGATCGAACACCGTTCGGCCGTGGGGCACCAGGGAGGTGTCTAGCAGGGTCATGTCGGTGGCGTAGGCCAGCACGCATTGGTGGATCGCCGGATCGTCCGGCAGGGGGCCGGTGGCACGCATCCACACGTGGAATTGCGGCGGCATCGGCTCCCGGGACATGTAGCGCTCGATCTCCACGGGCTTGAGCTCGATGGGCCGCTCGCGTGTGTAGTAGGTGCGCATGGGCTCGGGCATCTGCGGCACGAGATCGGCCCGGATGTCCTCCTCGGACGGCAGCGCGTCCGGGGTCGGCACCCCCGGCATCACGGCCTCGTGGGCAAAGCCGTCCTCCTCGACTTGGAAGCTCGCTGACATGGCGAAGATCGCCTGGCCGTGCTGGATCGCCACCACCCGGCGCGTGGTGAAGCTCCGGCCGTCGCGGATCCGGTCGACCTCGTAGATGATCGGCACCTTCGGGTCGCCCGGCAGCATGAAATAGCCGTGCAGCGAATGGGGATGGCGTCCCTCGACGGTTCGGCAGGCCGCCACCAGGGCCTGTCCGATCACCTGCCCGCCGAACACCCGCTGCCAACCGGATTTCGGGCTCTGGCCCCGGAAGAGGTTCTCTTCCAGCTTCTCCAGATCGAGAAGGCTGAGCAGGTCGGCAACGGCGCGGGACATGGGTTCATCCTTGGGCACTCCCCGCCATCCATCGGGGAGCGGCGCGGGAACGTCAAGCTTCCATTAACGGTAGGCATGGACTGGGATCAGGCTAGCCGACCGGGGGGCGTGAGAGTGGCTGGTGAGGCGTGCTGCGGGAAAAGATAGTTGATCCATTTATCCCAAAGCTCCTCCTAGAAAGAGGAAGCATCGTGGCCACAGTACCAGAGCACACCCTAGACAACGCATGTCAACCATCCAATATTTGTCTGATCTTTTTCTGATAAAGCGCATAGATCATGGTACGAGAAATTGCTAAGCTAGAGATGATCGACAGCAAGGCGGTCAAGAGCTTGGTCGACGCCCAGGCGATTCACGGTGCCACGGTGCTGGGCCAGCCTGGCGGCTGGGCCGTCCTGGTGCGTTACGGCGCCCTGGAAAAGGCAGTCGCGGCTCAGAGATCGCGCCAGATGCGGCTGTGGCGTCACCTCGACACCGCCGCGAGCTTCATCCGGGACGAACTGCACCTGCCGCGCTTCGAGGTCGATGCCGTGGGCCATGAGCCGGAGGCGGTCGAGCGCCGGCGGCCCGACACGGCGGAACGACAACGCCAAGCCCATGCAGCGGCCGAGCATGATCGTTGGTTCCGGGCCGAGGTTCAGAAGGCTCTCGTGATGGCCGATGACCCCGCCACGGTGTGGGTGGCGCATGAGGACGTCAAAGCCCGCTGGGCGACGAAACGGGCGGCCCTGGTGGCGCGGATCGAGGCCTCGGAGGACGAGGCTTGAAGGTCGTCTGGCTTCCGCTCGCCCTGGACGATCTCGACGCGCAGATCGACTACATCGCGGCTCAGAACCCCAAGGCCGCCGTCGCGCAATTCGACCGTATTCTGCACCAGGCCGACAGGCTGGGCGATCACCCCGAAATGGGGCGGCCCGGCCGCGAGCCGGACACCCGCGAATGGGTGGTCACGGCCACTCCGTTCATCGTGATCTACCGCCTGCGGCCCAAGGCCCAAAGTCTCGAGATCCTGCGCCTCCTGCACGGTGCACAGCAATGGCCGGTGTGAGTTGCTTGGGACGAAACTGGTGGACGCAAGGGACTTAAAATCCCTCGTTGAAACTAAACGCGGCGGGGGGACTTGAACCCACGACCTCCCTGCCCGTAGATAGAATTGCTGTATCCCATCCACGTAGAAAGCAAGGTGCTCTATCCTGCTGAGCTACGCCGCGAAACTCGTTATTCTTTGTCGTTATTGACGACTAATTTAGGCTTCTTCCGACTAAGCCGTTCTCTTTTGGCTTCAGTGTTCTTTTTGATCTCATCCAATTTTTCTTCTGCGAATGGTTGAGCTGCTTTGATCAGCCCTTCGAAGCTATAGAGATTGGTATCACTCCCCCGCTTTGTGTGCCGCCGTTCATGGCGCGTAATAAGTCCTAACTCCTGCAGAGCCTTCACACGTTTCTGGATTGTACGAGGCTTTACACCAATAGCTTTCGCTATTGTCTCAACAGATGGGTGGGGAAGGTTATCGGAACGCCACCAGTAATGGGACAGATGGATAATGATGTTCATATCGAGGGCGTCTAACCCTAGAGCCTCCTGCTTCTCGATAATCACGTTAGGGATGGCATTCCACCCGGCTGCCATTAGCGACTTGCCCCACTTCTTTTCATTGACGCGAAGCTTCTCTACATCCAGCTCTTTAACGTCCGTGCTCTTACTCATTGGATGCCCTCGGCCTCGCTTGAATAAGGTTAATATTGCGAGGTCTTATTGAGAAAACAATGTCTCCAGGGGCGTCTCTAAATTCGTCCCCGGATGTATGGAAAGCCGCCCGCCGTGTGAACCCATGTACGCCGGGCGGATGTACCCAGGCGCACCCAAAGTAGGATTCATTGATAATCAGGACCAATGGATCAATGGACGAATGGTCAGATACTCATAGGACAATTCATGGGACGTCCTCCTGTTCGCCCGGTGCGGCCTGTTTTGAGTAAGTCAGATTTCAATTAGGCCCGCCTAGGCTGCGCATGTAGCCGTGAACGATCCGCCGCCGCTTGGCTTCGTCGTCCCGGAGCCAAGGACGTTTGCGCTCATAATCCTCGACGTCGCTGACGAGCCAAAGCCGGGTCCGACCGTTGTTCACGGCGGTGATGGGCTCGGGGAAGTTGGGATCAAACCGGATCAGATTGCGAAGGCCCTCCCGACTGTAGTTCCAGCGGCGGACGAGATCGGCCTGGGCGCAAAGGCGGGGAAAGTTAGGCACCATGCAAACATTGTTGCGCTGTGCTGGCAATATGCCAACGTATAAGTGCGCCCTTCGATAAAATCTCGGGATTGCGGGAGAGACCAATGATCCATCCTGACGACCACCATTTGCTGCATGACTGGCCTATCTACGGCCCCAAGCGGCCTGAGATCGCGGACCTGGTCCAAGCCCTGGCCGAGAAGGGCCTCCGGGTCGAAACCATCGAGGATCAGATCGAAGCCTTCCTGCGCGAAAAGTTGCGGGAGTTGGAGCGGCAGGAGACATCTAACCGGGGTCTGTGACTGGTTTCGCAAGCCCTATGGTCGCGGGTCTTGCTGACGGCAATAAGTGTTGCGGCCTCTGCTTGACGCATTCGCCGCAATGGGAAACACCTCGAAACGGACCTGAAGGAGACAGACATGAGCGCAGACGCGTCCCGCATCGTGATCGCCGGCGGGGGACTGGCGGGCCTGTCCCTGGCGCTGGCCCTCAAGCAGGCCTTGGGCGATGGGGTCGACGTGGTGATGTGCGATCCGGCGCTGGCGCGCGATCCGAACGGGGACCGCCGGGCCTTCGCCATCGCGGCGGCGGCGCGGCGGATGCTGAACGCCTTGGGCGTCTGGCCCGAGGTCGAGCCGAAGGCGCAGCCCATCCTCGACATGACCATCACCGACAGCCGCCTGCACGATCCGGTGCGGCCGGTCTTCCTCACCTTCGACGGCGCCGTGGACGACGGCGAACCCTTCGCCCACATGGTCACGTCCGGCGACCTGACGGCTTCCCTGCTCGAGGCCTGCCGGAACGCGGGCGTCAGCCTGCGGCCCACGGGCGTGAAAGGCTTTTCCAACGAGCCGGGCCGGATCGCGGTGACGCTCGGCGAGGGCGAACCCCTCTCCGCCCACCTGCTCGTGGCGGCGGACGGCGCGCGTTCGAAGCTGCGCGAGCGGGCCGGAATCGGCTGGATCGCCTGGCCGTACCGGCAATCGGCCATCGTGGCCACCATCGCGCACGAGCGCGACCACGAGGGCCGGGCCGTGGAGCATTTCCTGCCCTCCGGCCCCTTCGCGATCCTGCCTCTCAAGGATCCCGGCACCGTGCCGGATACGGGGCTTCCCCACCGCTCCTCCATCGTGTGGACCGAGCGCTCCGACGCGGTGCCGGTACTGCTGGAATCCCATCCGGAGGACCTTCTGCTGGAGCTGGAGCGCCGCTTCGGGCTGCAGCTCGGTCGCATCGCCTTCGACACCCGGCCGCACGCCTACCCGCTCTCCTTCGGGATTGCCCGCTCCTTCGTGGGCGAGCGCATCGCTCTCCTGGGCGACGCCGCGCATGTGATCCATCCCATCGCCGGGCAGGGTCTCAATTTGGGCCTGCACGACGCGGCGGCTTTGGCCGAGATCGTCATCGACGCCATGCGGCTGGGCGGCGATCCGGGCGGCGCGGATGTGCTCGACGCCTACGAGAGCGCCCGCCGCCGGGACATCACCGCCATGGGGGTGGTGACGGACGTGCTCAACCGCCTGTTTTCCAACGACGCCTTGCCGGTACGGCTCGCCCGGGATCTGGGCCTTGGCCTCGTGGACCGCATGCCGGGCCTCAAGCGCTTCTTCATCCGCGAGGCGGCCGGCACCACGAACCGGAACGCGCCCCGCCTCCTGAGGGGCGAGGCGCTCTAGGACCCTTGTGCCGCATCGTGCGACCGCAAAACCGGGACCCCTTGTGCGCGAGAGGCTCTAGCCCCGCTCGCTGTCGAGATGCGCCATGAGCGGCTCCGCGTAGCGCGTGCCTGCGGCGGAGCCCTTCGGAACGGCGGCCTCGATGGCCGCGAGATCCTCCGCGCTCAAGGTCACGTCCAGCGACCCCAGCGCCTCGGTCAGCCGGTCCCGGCGGCGGGCCCCCACCAGCGGCACGATCAGCGGGTCTTGCGCGGCCACCCACGCGATGGCGATCTGGGCCACGCTCACGCCCTTGCGCCTCGCGATGGCCCGCAGGGCTTCCACGAGGGCGAGGTTGCGGTCCGCGTTCTCGCCCTGGAAGCGCGGGCTGACGCTGCGGAAATCGCCGGCCTGAGCGGCGCCCTTTTGCCAATGCCCGCTGATGAGGCCCCGCGACAGGACCCCATAGGCCGTGACGCCGATGCCGAGCTCCCGGCAGGTTTGCAGGATGCCGTCCTCGATGCCCCGCGAGAGCAGCGAGTACTCGATCTGGAGGTCGGAGATGGGATGCACGGCGGCGGCCCGGCGGATCGTCTCGGAGCCCATCTCGGACAACCCGATATGGCGCACGTAGCCGGCCTTCACCATGTCGGCGATCGCCCCGATCGTGTCCTCGATCGGCACGGCGGGATCGAGGCGCGACGGGCGGTACACGTCGATGTGGTCGACGCCCAGGCGCTGGAGCGAATAGGCCAGGAAGTTCTTCACGGCGGCGGGCCGCGCATCGTAGCCGGACCAGCCGTTCTGCGGATCGCGCAGGGCCCCGAACTTCACGCTGATCACCACGTCGTCCCGGTTGCGGCCGCGCAGGGCCTCACCGATCAGCATCTCGTTGTGGCCCATGCCGTAGAAATCGCCGGTATCCAGCAGGGTGATCCCGGCCTCCAGGGCCGCGTGAATCGTGGCGATGCTCTCTTGTCGGTCGGCGGGGCCGTACATGCCCGACATGCCCATGCAGCCGAGGCCGAGGGCGGAAACGAGGGGGCCTGTCCGGCCGAGGGTCTTGGTGTGCATGGCAGGTCTCCGGAGGGGTGAAAGCCATATGCCCTCTTTTCGGCCGTGCGATAATCCGGCATGACCAGAACGGGCCGTTCGGAAACTCGAACAATGACGGATCTCGACCTTGGCGACCTCGACGCTTTCGCGGCGGTCGCCCGCACCCGCTCCTTCCGGCAGGCCGCGCGCCTGCGCGGGGTCTCGGCCTCGTCCTTGAGCGAAGCTCTGCGCCGTCTCGAGGGGCGGCTCGGCGTCCGGCTCCTCAACCGTACCACCCGCAGCGTGACGCCGACGGAGGCGGGCGAGCGATTGCTGGACCGCCTCGGACCCGCCTTGGTCGAGGTCGCCGCCGCCCTCGACGCGGTCAACCATTTCCGGGACAGCCCGACCGGAACCCTCCGGCTCAACGTGCCCCACATCGTGGCCCGCTCGGTCCTTCCGCCCGTCGTCGGCCGCTTCCTGCGGGCCCACCCCGGCATCGTGCTCGAGGTCACCACCGAGGACAGCCTCATCGACGTGCTGGCGGCGGGCTTCGACGCGGGCATCCGCTACGACGAGAGCCTGGAGCGGGACATGATCGCGGTCCCGGTCGGCCCGCGGGAGCAGTGTTATGTGACCGCCGCCGCGCCATCCTGCCTCGCCCTGCACGGCATCCCGTCCCATCCCCGCGACCTGCTGCATGTCCCGTGCGTCCGCCACCGCTTCATCAGCGGCGTCACCCTGCCGTGGGAGTTCGAGCGGGGTCCGGAGAGTGTCAAGATCAACCCGACGGGGCCGCTGATCGCCACCACCATCGACCTGGAATTGAGCGCCGCCGTCGAGGGCCTGGGCTTCATCCATACCTTCGCGGATTTTTTGGCGCCCGCTCTGGAGAGTGGCGCGCTGGTGCAGGTGCTGCACGCGTGGTCGCCGCGCTTCTCCGGCCCGTTTCTATACTATCCGAGCCGCCGCCACATGCCCGCGCCCCTGCGCGCCTTCGTGGATTTTCTCAAAGCCGAGGCCGCTTCCCGCGGCTAAGGTCTCAGCGCCGGAATCGGCCCATGGAAGGACACCCCATGCCCCTCTCGATGCATCAAGCCTCCATCCCGGTCTTCGTCCGGGGCCTCACCGTGCTGTCGGGTCTGCTGCGCAAGGGCGAGGCCCATGCGCGGGAGAACGGGCTCGACCCAGCCGACCTGATCGGCGCGCGCCTCGCGCCCGACATGCTGCCGCTCTCGGGCCAGGTGCAGCGCGCCAGCGACACCTCGAAGCTGTCGGGCGTGCGTCTCTCCGGTGTCGCGGCGCCGTCCTTCCCGGATACGGAAACGACCTTTCCGGAATTGCAGGAGCGCATCGCCAAGACGGTCGCGTATCTCGACAGCATCCCGCCGGACGCCCTGGACGGGAGTGAGGGACGGAGCGTCGAACTCTCCTTCGGAAGCCGAAAGCCGACATTCCGGGGCGATTCGTATCTCCTCACCTTCGCGCTGCCGAATTTTTATTTTCACGTCACGACGGCCCACGGCATCCTTCGCCATAAGGGCGTGAAGGTCGGCAAGGCCGATTTCCTCAGCCCTGCCGATTGATCACGTGATCCTCGGCGCATTGGCCGTGATCGCCCAGAACCTGGAGGATGCGGCACTCCCGCACTTCGCCATGGGCGCAGCCCTCGACCATCCGGGCGATCTCGGCCCGGAGGCTGGTGAGATGGGCGATGCGCCGGTCGATGGCCGCGAGGTGCTCCGTCGCGATGGCATCCACGGCCTCGCAGGATTGGCCCGGATCGAGGCTCAAGGCCATCATCTCCCGGATCACCGGCATGTCGAATCCCAGTTCGCGGGCATGGCGGATGAAGTCGAGCCGCCCCACGGAACGCGCATTGTAGCGCCGCTGCCCGCCCTCCGAACGGTCGGGTGCGTCCAAGAGACCGACCTCTTCATAGTAGCGAATGGTCGGCACCTTCACGCCCGTGCGCCGGGCCAATTCGCCGATGGACAATCCCCGCATGGCGCCTCAACTTTTCGCTTGAACCTCTAGTCGCTAGAGAGAGTAAGCCGATTCCCAACGCTTGAAAAGGAATCGCTTCATGGCCGAGGCCTGCTGCACGAACCATCATGGACACGACCACCACGGGCATGACCACCACGGGCACGATCACGCCCCTGAGGCCGCCGCGAAGGCTCACGATCAGGCTCACGACACCTGCGGCTGCGGTGGCGGCGTCCCGGTCTTCGACGGGGTGGACCCGCGCTACAAGCGGGTGCTGTGGACGGTGATCGCGCTCAACGGCGGCATGTTCCTGATCGAGCTGCTCGCCGGGCAGCTCGCCGGATCGCAGGCGCTCCAGGCCGACGCCCTCGACTTCCTGGCCGATACGGTCACCTACGGGCTGAGCCTGGCGGTCATCGGCGCGAGCCTTCGGGTGCGTGCCACGGCAGCCCTGGCCAAGGGCCTGAGCCTGACCGTCATGGGCGCCTGGGTCATGGGCTCGACGGCCTATGCGGTGCTGTTCCTCGACCTGCCTCGCGCCGAGATCATGGGCGGCATCGGCCTGATGGCCCTTGCCGTCAACGTGGCGAGCGTGCTCCTGCTCATGCGCTACAAGGATGGGGACGCCAATGTGCGCTCGGTCTGGCTCTGCTCCCGCAACGACGCCATCGGCAACGTGATCGTCATGGCGGCGGCGCTCGGCGTCTGGGGCAGCGCCTCGGCCTGGCCGGACCTTGCCGTGGCGGCCATCATGGCGGGCCTGTTCCTGACCTCGGCGGTGCAGATCCTGCGCCAGGCCTGGGCGGAGTTCCGCGCTGGTCCGACCCACGCTCATCCGTCTCCGGCGGAATGAAAAAGGCCGGGCTCCGAACCCGGCCTTACATCCCTGCAGGGGCGCGCCGGGACACCTAGTTCGAGGTGTACCGCTCCGTCAGTTCCTTGGTCCGCCGCTGCGTCATGTCGAGAACGCAGGCCTGCTGGGCCGCCGTCGTGCCGCTTCGGTTGTCCCACTCGGCGCCGATCAGCTCGAACAGGCAATTGGCGTTCCGGTAGGCGATCCAGGCCCGCTGGGCCTTCACGAGGTTCGCCTGCCAGGCCGGCTTCTGGTCGGCCGGCGTGTCGGTGTCGGCGGTGATATACGCCTGCGCACGCTGGTAGGCCACGTTCAGCGCCTTATCGGCTTCAGTGATCGCCTTGTTGAGGCAGTTCTGCGCCTCATAGCCGCCGAAGCGGTCGCAGGATGTCGGAGGCGCCCATTGGGCATGAGCCATCGTCGAGACGCATCCCAGGGCCAGGATGCCGAGAACGAGCCGGACCATCATCGTTGTCTTCCACGTTGCGCTGAGATGAAGGCCGGGCAAGACCCGGCCTTCCGTGTTTCGCGCTCAGGCCTTCTGCTTGGCGGCGCGCTCCATGCCCTCGCGGATCAGGCGATGGGCTTCCGTGGCGTCGCCCCAGCGGATGATCTTCACCCACTTGCCGGGCTCCAGATCCTTGTAGTGCTCGAAGAAGTGCTCGATCTGCTTGAGGGTGATCTCCGGCAGGTCCGTATAGGTCTTCACCCGGTCGTAGCGCTGGGTGAGCTTGCTCGACGGCACCGCGATGATCTTCTCGTCCTCGCCGCCGTCGTCCTCCATCACCAGCACGCCCACGGGCCGTACGTTGATGACGGCCCCGGGCGCGATGGCGCGGGTGTTGGCCACGAGCACGTCGCACGGGTCGCCGTCGCCCGAGAGCGTGTGCGGGACGAAGCCGTAATTGCCGGGGTAGCGCATGGACGTGTAGAGGAACCGGTCCACGAAGAGGGCGCCGGAATCCTTGTCCATCTCGTACTTGATGGGCTCGCCGCCGAGCGGCACTTCGATGACGACGTTCACGTCGTCCGGCGGGTTCTTTCCGGTCGGGATGGCGTCGATGCGCATAAGGGCGTTTCTCCGAACATGAGGCGGGTCGTCAAAAGACGCGTCTTATGGCCTCACTACCCGTACTCGGAGCAAGCAACAAGCCTGGGGAAGGTTTCAACCGAACAGATATGCGATCTTGGCTAACGGGATGCCGCCGATGCGCTCGTCTACCCGGGCGATGCTCCGGCCGCCCAGCCCTTCATAGAACGCGCAGGCCCGGGCGTTGTCGGCCAGGGCCCAGACCGCCACGCGCTCCATGTCCCGGTCGCGCAGGTCGTTGCGCACCGCCTTGAACAGCCGACGGCCGAAGCCGAGGCCCTGATACTCGGGCGCCAGGTAGAGCTCGTCGATCTCGCCGCCGGCAGGCAGGGCCCGGTCTCGGCAGCGGCCATAGGAGACGTAGCCCGCCACGCCCTGGCCGATATCGAGCACCGCCAGCGGGCGGCCCCGGCTCAGGGTCGAGCGCCACCAGCGCGGGCCGCGCCGGGCCAGCATCTTCTCCAGGGCGACGCCGGGAATGATGCCCTGGTAGGCCTCCCGCCAGGCCGCGTCGAACACCTTCGCCAGGGCGGGGGCGTCGGTGGGCTTGGCGTGGCGGATACTGACGAGAAGGTCGCTCATGGGCAGTCGCTTGAAAAAATCTGAGCCGCAACATCAGCTTCCGCCCGGGAGGGTTAACGCGCGCTTAACGGCCCCCGGTTCGAAAGCGTGACCATTCAAGCAGACAGGGAGACCGGTGCGCAGGGGCCAAAATGCCGCAAGCCGGCAAAGCATTGGACCTGGCGAGAGGGTGGGTTCAGCCCTGAACGTAGCCCGGCCGGTCGAGATCCTCGAGGAGGCCGATCCCCTTCGGCCGCCATCCGAGCCGCTCCTGCGTCAGGCGGCTCGAAGTCGGACAATCCAGACCTGCAAAATGCGCAAACCAGCCGAAATGCCGGGCAGCCTCGTCGGGGGTCAAGCTCCGCACCGGGAGATCGAGGCGGCGTCCGATCACGCCCGCGATGTCCCGGAACAGGATCCCCTCCTCGGCAACCCCGTGGTGGCGGGCCCCAGCGGATCCGTGTTCGAGGGCGAGCCGGAAGAGCCGGGCGGCATCGTCCCGGTGAACGGCGGGCCAGCGGTTCGCCCCATCGCCGATGAAGGCGGAGATTCCCGTCCGGCGGGCGATGCCGATGAGGATCGGCACGAAACCGCGATCCCCATCCCCATGCACGGACGGGGGGAGCCGCACCACCGACACAGGCAGGCCCTCGGCCGCAAGCGCGTTCGCCGCCTCCTCGGACGCGGCTCTGGGATGGGCGGCCGCGCCCGTGGCCGGGTCCGAGGCTTCGGTCGATACCCGACCCTGCGGCAGGATGCCGATCCCCGACGTGACCACGAGAGGGCGGTCCGAGCCCGCAAGGCCGGAACCGAGCGCCGCGATCACCCGCCGGTCAGCCTCGCAATTGTCCCGGAACGTCGTGAAATCATGGTTGAAGGCCGTGTGAATCACGCCCTCGGCCGCCTCGGCTCCCGCCCGCAGGCCGTCGAGGTCCTCGAGGCTGGCCCGGTGGACGCCGGCCCCGGCGGCCTCCAGAGCGTTGGCGGCTGCCTCGGAGCGCGCGAGGCCGGTGACCCGATGGCCCGCCTCCATCAGATCCCGCACGACCGCCCCGCCGATGAAGCCCGTTGCCCCCGTCACGAAAACCCGCATCCCGTTTCTCCTCGTCTCGCCATAGCCCGCAGGGTCGGCTGATGAGAGGAGGCTAGGCGATCACTCCGGGACGATCTATGCTGCATCGTCCTTGTTTTTCTCGCAATCGTCCAGGATGGGTCATGGACACGCTCTCGGATATCCTGTCGCTGCTGCGCCCCCTCGACTACATGTCGGCGGGTCTCGACGCGGGCGGCCGCTGGTCGGTCGGGTTTCCGGGCCCGCCCCACACGATCAAATGCGGGGCCGTGGTGTCCGGCCGGTGCTGGCTCTCGGTGGACGGCGTTCCCGAGGCGGCCCGCCTGGAGCCCGGTCATTGCTTCCTGCTCCCGGGCGGGCGTCCGTTCCGGCTGGCGAGCGACCCGGTCCTGCCGCCCGTTGCGGCAGGCAACGTTTTCGCCTCCGCCCGCCGGGGCGGGGTGGTCACCTGGAACGGCGGCGGGGACGTGCTCCTGGTCAGCAGCCGCTTCGCCCTGGCGCAGGACCAGGCGCCCGTCCTGCTGGGCCTCCTGCCGCCTCTCGTGCATATCCGCGCGCCCCTGAGCGGCGACCCCTTGCGCCGCTCGGTGGAGCAAATGATGGCGGAGCTGCGCGAGCCCCAGCCCGGCGGCGCGCTGGTCCTGCGGCACCTTGCGCACATGATGCTGGTCCAGGCCCTGCGGCTCTCCCTGAACGAGGAGCCTGAGGGTGCTGCGGGCTGGCTCGCCGGGCTCGCGGACAAGCGGCTGCGGGGCGCGATCAATGCCGTGCACGAAGACCCGGCGCGGCGCTGGACGCTTCGCGACCTGGCCGGGGAGGCGGGCATGTCGCGGTCGGCCTTCGCCCTCGCGTTCCGGAGCGCCGTGGGCACGGCCCCCATGGAGTACCTGACCCGTTGGCGGATGAGGCTGGCGGCGGACCGGCTGGCGCGCACGCAGGATCCGGTGTCCGGCATCGCCCTGTCGCTGGGTTACGAATCCGAGAGCGCCTTCGGCACGGCTTTCAAGCGGGTGATGGGCGTCTCGCCCCGGCAATACGGGCGCGGCCGACTACCCGTTTTGCCGGGCGACGGCGCTCCGCTCGATCCCCTACAAAAAAGCCCGCTCCTTTCGGAGCGGGCTTGAGGGTTCGGGCGCGAGACGCCCGCAGCCTTAGGCCGCGAGCTGGCGCAGCACGTACTGGAGAATGCCGCCGTTGCGGAAGTATTCCAGCTCGTCGAGCGTATCGATGCGGCAGACCAGCGGGACCGTCTTCTTGGAACCGTCCGCCGAGGTGATCTCCATCTCCATGCGCTGACGCGGCTTCACGTCGCCGGTCAGCCCCAGAATGGTGATCGTCTCGTCGCCCTTGAGGCCGAGCGACGCCCAGGAGGTGTCGCCCTCGAACACGAAGGGAGCCACGCCCATGCCGACGAGGTTCGAGCGGTGGATGCGCTCGAAGCTCTCGGCGATCACGGCGCGCACGCCCAGAAGGTTCGTGCCCTTCGCGGCCCAGTCGCGGGACGAGCCGGTGCCGTATTCCTTGCCGGCCAGGATCACCAGCGGCACGCCCTCGGCCTGGTAGCGCATGGCAGCGTCGTAGATCCACATCCGCTCGCCGGAGGGCTGGTGGATGGTGTAGCCGCCCTCGACCACGTGGCCGCTCTCGTCCTTCACCATCTGGTTCTTGATGCGGATATTGGCGAAGGTGCCGCGCATCATGACCTCGTGGTTGCCGCGACGGGTGCCGTACTGGTTGAAGTCGGCCACGCGCACCTGATGCGACTGGAGGTACTCGCCGGCGGGCGAGTTCGCCCGGATGTTGCCGGCGGGCGAGATGTGGTCGGTGGTGATCGAATCCTGGAAGAGGCCCAGCACCCGCGCATTCACGATATCCGTGACGGGCTTGGGCTCCTTGGTCATGCCCTCGAAATAGGGCGGGTTCTGCACGTAGGTCGAACCCATGTCCCACTCGTAGGTGAGGCCCGGCTCGAAGGTGACCTTCTTCCAGTTCTCGTCGCCCGTGAACACGTCGGCGTAGCGGGTCTTGAACAGCTCGCTCGTGATCGTGCGGTCGATGAACTCCTGCACCTCGGCGGAAGACGGCCAGATGTCCTTGAGGTAGACCGGCTGGCCGTCGGACCCGGTGCCCAGCGGCTCGGTGGTGAGGTCGATCAGCATGGAGCCCGCCAGCGCGTAGGCGACCACCAGCGGCGGCGAGGCCAGGTAGTTGGCGCGCACGTCCGGGTTCACGCGGCCCTCGAAGTTGCGGTTGCCCGATAGCACCGACACGGCCACGAGGTCGTTGTCGTTGATGGCCTTCGAGATGTTCTCCGGCAGCGGGCCCGAATTGCCGATGCAGGTGGTGCAGCCGAAGCCCACCAGGTTGAAGCCGAGCGTGTCCAGGTCGCCCTGCAGGCCGGCCTTCTTGAAGTATTCCTCGACGATCTGCGAGCCGGGCGCGAGCGAGGTCTTCACCCAGGGCTTCGACGACAGGCCCTTGGCGACGGCGTTGCGGGCCAGAAGCCCCGCGCCGATCATCACGCTCGGGTTCGAGGTGTTGGTGCAGGAGGTGATCGCCGCGATCACCACGTCGCCGTGGCCGATGTCGAAATTGGCGTCATCGACCTTGACGCGCTTGCCGATCTCGGCGGCCTTGCGGAACTCGGTCTCCATGGCGCCCTCGAAGGAGGTCTTGGAGGTGTCGAGCGTCACGCGGTCCTGCGGGCGCTTGGGGCCGGCGAGCGAGGGCTGCACGTCGCCCAGGTCCAGCGCCAGGCTGTCGGTGAAGACCGGGTCCGGCGTCTCGGCGGTGCGCCACATCCCTTGAGCCTTGGCGTAGGCCTCGACCAAAGCCACGCGCTCGGGGGTGCGGCTCGTGGTCTTGAGATAGTCGATCGTCTTCTGGTCGATCGGGAAGAAGCCGCAGGTGGCGCCGTATTCGGGCGCCATGTTGCCGATGGTGGCGCGGTCGGCCACGGACATGTCGTTGAGGCCCGGTCCGTAGAACTCCACGAACTTGCCCACCACGCCCTTCTTGCGCAGCATCTGGGTGACGGTGAGCACCAGGTCGGTGGCCGTGATGCCTTCCTTCAGCTTGCCCGTGAGCTTGAAGCCGATCACTTCCGGGATCAGCATGGAAACGGGCTGGCCCAGCATGGCGGCCTCGGCCTCGATGCCGCCCACGCCCCAGCCCAGCACGGCGAGGCCGTTGACCATGGTGGTGTGCGAGTCGGTGCCCACCAGGGTGTCCGGATAGGCGATCTCGTTGCCGGACGCCACGTCCTTGCGGGTCCACACGGTCTGGGACAGGAATTCCAGGTTGACCTGGTGGCAGATGCCGGTGCCGGGAGGCACCACCGAGAAGTTCTCGAAGGCGGTCTGGCCCCATTTCAGGAAGCGGTAGCGCTCGCCGTTGCGCTCGTATTCGAGCTCCACGTTGCGGTCGAAGGCCTTGGGCGTGCCGAACTCATCCACGATCACCGAGTGGTCGATGACGAGGTCGACGGGCACGAGCGGGTTGATCTTGCGCGGGTCGCCGCCGAGATTCTTCATGGCGTCGCGCATGGCCGCCAGATCCACCACGGCGGGCACGCCGGTGAAGTCCTGCATCAGCACGCGCGCCGGACGATAGGCGATCTCCTTCTCGTCCTTGCCCTTGTTGGCAAGCCAGGCCGCCACGGCCTCGATATCGGCCTTGTGGACGGTGCGGCCGTCCTCGTAGCGCAGGAGGTTCTCGAGCAGCACCTTCATGGAGAAGGGCAGGCGCGAGACGTCGGCGAGGCCGTTCTTTTCGGCCTCGGGGATGGAATAGTAGGTATAGGACTTGTCGCCGACCTGGAGGGTCTGGCTGGCATTGAAGCTATTGGAAGCGGTCACGGCGAATCCTCGCGTGCATTGGGTTACGAACACAGTGTTCGGCCGAAAGCGCGAAATGCGCGCGCCGCTCCGGGGGCGCCCGGACAGGGAAAAGCGCGCGAGACGGATTGGACGCCGTGGCGCGCGGCGCAGCCGCGGGTGGTATAGATCATTTTCAAACGCCCCGCTACACGGATTAGAACGATTCCGGGGTGGTTTTTCGCGGGGGGTTTTGCGGTTGCGTCTCAGCGTCAGGGGTTTGGCTTGCGAGCGGGGCGGGCGCCGGGTTTTCGACGGGGTCTCGTTCACTCTCGACGAGGGGGAAGCCCTACTCGTCACGGGACGCAACGGCGCCGGCAAATCCTCCCTCTTGGAGATGCTGGCCGGTCGTCTCCGCCCGGCCGGGGGCCGGATTCTCTGGGACGGAGCCGGGGAGCGCAGCCTGGCCGAGAGCCTTCACCATGTCGGCCACCGGGATGCCCTGAAGGGCGCCCTGACGGCTCGGGAAAACCTCGACTTCGCCCGGGACTTCCTGGGGTGTCCCGCGCTCTCCGCCCTCGAGGCCCTGGAGGCGGTGGGGCTCGCTCATGCGGCCCGGCTACCCGTGGGCTATCTCTCGGCCGGGCAGCGGCACCGGGTGGCGCTGGCCCGGCTCCTCGTGGCCCATCGCCCGCTCTGGCTCCTCGACGAACCGACCTCGGCCCTCGATGCCGCCTCGCAGGAGATCTTGCGCGGGCTCCTGGAGGATCACCGTGCGAAAGGCGGCCTGATCGCCGCCACGACGCACGTGCCGTTGTTTCTGAAGACGCCCAAAGAGATCCGGATCGAGCGCGCCTTCCCTCCCCCCTCCGCGGGGGAGGGTGCCGAGCGCAGCGAGGCGGGAGAGGGGTCGAACCCACCTCCTGACGCCCCCTCTCCCGGCCCTGCGGGCCACTCTCTCCCGCAAAGGGGAGAGGGACGATCCAGATCGGGAAAATCCGATCCGGATGGGGGAGAGGGAAGACGCGGAGAGGGATCATGACCCGCTCCTTCCGGGCCCTCCTGATCCGCGACCTGAGGCTCGCGGCCCGTGTCGGCGGCTCGGGCGTCATGGGCCTGATCTTCTTCCTGGCGATCGTGACCCTGATCCCCTTCGCGCTCGGGCCCGATCTCAACCTGCTGGCGCGGATCGGCCCCGCGATCCTGTGGATCGCGGCCGTGCTCGCGACGCTGCTCGGCCTCGACCGGCTGTTCCAGGCCGACGAGGAGGACGGCTCCCTCGACCTCCTGCGCCTGTCGCCCGCGCCGCTCGAGGTGATCGTGCTCGCCAAAGTGCTGGCCTATTGGCTCACCACGGGCCTGCCGCTGGTGATCGCCGCGCCGCTTTTCGGCCTGCTGGTGGCGCTGAGTCCCGAGGGCATGCTCGCCATGGTGGCGACGCTGCTCGTCGGAACGCCCGCGCTCGCCTTCCTGGGGGCGGTCGGGGCGGCGCTCACGGCGTCCTTACGCCGGGGCGGCCTGATCCTGTCGATCCTGGTCCTGCCCTTCATGATCCCCACCCTGATCTTCGGCGTCGCGGCCGCCAACGCGGCGCTCGGCGGCACGGTGCCGTTCATGACGCCGTTCCTGATCCTCATGGCGATCACGCTGGTCAGCGCCGTGGTCGGGACCTTCGGGGCGGCGGCGGCGCTCAGGGCGGGGGAGTGAGTTCTCCCTCTCCCGAGTGGGAGAGGGTTGGGGTGAGGGAGCGCGGTGTCTCGTGGGGTACGCTCGCACCGGTGCAGTTCGGCCCTCTCCTCCCCCTTGTGGGGAGGAGTTGGAGGTGGGGGTGTCTGCACGACGCTGGTTCGATGGAGCGCTCACACCCCCACCCCGGTCGTTTTCGCGACTCGACCCTCCCCACAAGGGGGAGGGGAAGAGGTCGAGGCTCCGCTCTTCTATTCTGAAACGGCATTCCCTCTCCCCTGCCCCTCTCCCAAACGGGAGAGGGAAGCGTCGCCAAGCGACCAGGGTCGAAAAGTCGGGCGCGTTTAATTGTCGGAACGCAAACATCCTGCCGTCATGCCCGGACTTGATCCGGGCACCCACGCCACACGTCGCAAGAAATCTCATTTGAAGACGTGGATACGCGGCTCAAGGCCGCGCATGACGACAGTTTTTGGATCGGCGGCGCGCAAACATCTGCTCGGCTGAACAAAAATGTGGCGCTGAGTCCGTGGACGTCCAATCTCCGCAAGAGCCTCATGGGCCCGTGGAAACCGATGGCAGGCTCGATTTCCGTGGCCGGGGGGCATCGGCACATGTCCAAGACGTGGAGTCCAAAAGCCGATCGAGCCGCTTGAAACGGTCTGCAGGCCCCCGGCCCTTTCCTGCCGTCACGGTTTCAAGTTGATCCCGAACGCCTGCTCCAGCACCGGCTTGCCGTCCCGCTCCACCCGGTAGACCGCCCGGTAGAGGCCCGGCGGCCACCCGGAGGCGGGGCGGCGCAGGCCGCCGAAGGACATCCATTGGGCCTTGTCGCGGTCGAGGGCCGGCACCTTGTTCTGGGCGAGCGGCTTGCCGTCGGGGCCGAACAGCGTGAGGGTCTGGATATCGCCGCCGCGCAGCCCGACCGCCCGGATATAGGCCACCAGCGCGGTCGAGGCGGCATCCGGCAGGCTGGTCTCGACGGTGCCGGATTCGATGGCCTCCATGGTCACGGGACCGGGAGCGAAGCCTTTGTTGAGCAGGTAGGGCTGCTGGTAGGACAGGCTCGCGCGGGCGGACGCGTCCCAGAGCGAGGTCCCGCCGCCGCAGGCCTCCGGCGCCGCCCCGAACGCGAAGGGATCCACCGCCTTGTCGTCCTTGCGCACGGTAAAATGCAGGTGCGGAAACTCGGTCTGGCCCGACAGGCCGACCCGGCCGAGCCTGTCTCCCGCCTTCACGGCATCGCCGGACCGGACCGCGATGCTGTCCTTGGCCATATGGCAATACTGGGTCTGCCAGCCGTTGCCGTGATCGATCACCACTCCGTTGCCGCATTCGATGTTCTGCACCGCGTCCTTGCCGGTCGCCGCGATGGATACGTCCGCCACGCCGTCGCGGGTGCGCAACACCTTCCCGTCCGCCGCCGCCAGAACGTCGACGCCCTGTTTCTGGGCCGCCATCGTGGGCAGACGCAGATCCGTGCCGTCATGCCCGTCATAGGTCAGCCGCCCGCATTGATAATCCCGTGTGGCCGGGGACGGGTCCCGGTCCACGAGATGCTGCACGAAGCAGGTCTTGCCCACCTCGCAGGCGAGCGGCAGCCGGAGGGAGATGTCCTGGGCCGTCGCGGCAGTCGCGCCGAGGATGAGGGCAGGCAGGAGGCCCGAGGACAAGAGGCTCAGGGAAAGCGCGCGCATGGTCGTCTCGCAACAGTGATGCGGGGGATATAGGGCGGGGACGGTGGCGGATGGAAGGCGGACGATGCCGCATCGGCTCGACAACGGCATCCTCCCCTCGACCTCATCCTGAGGAGGGCCGTCAGGCCTGTCTCGAAGGAGGGCTCCAGCGGAGTGTTTCCAGCGCGATCTGGACAATCCTTCGAGACGCCCGCTGCGCGGGCCCTCAGGATGAGGCTTCGAGACGAATGGCTCCGCCATTCCCTCGGGATGAGGCTTCAAGACGGCCTGACGGCCTCCTCAGGATGAGGTTTTGAGGGTGAAGGCTGCTTTCAGGCACCCTTCGCCACTCGCCATTCGCCTCCTTGCGTCAATCCTCTCGTTGCGGGCGGGCCTTCGGGCCGCTACATCGGGGCCATGATCCGTGAGCTTGCCAACCCGACCCGTTTCATGAGCCTCAGCGGCATAGCGCTGCCGTGGATCGGCGGGCTCTCGGCCGTCGTTCTGGTCGTCGGGCTGTATCTCGCCTTCTTCGTGGCGCCCGCCGATTACCAGCAGGGCGACACGGTCAGGATCATGTACGTGCACGTGCCCGCCGCCTGGCTCGGGCTTTTCTTCTACGTCACCATGGCGGCCTCCGCGGTCGGGTCCCTGGTCTGGCGCCATCCCCTGGCGGACGTGTCCCAGAAGGCCGCCGCGCCCATCGGGGCCGCCTTCACGCTGATCTGCCTCGTCACCGGCTCGCTCTGGGGCAAGCCCATGTGGGGCACCTACTGGGTGTGGGACGCGCGGCTTACCTCCATGCTGGTGCTGCTGCTGATCTATGGCGGCATCCTGGCCCTGTGGAACGCCATTGAGGAGCCCAACCGCGCCGCCCGGGCGGTGTCGATCCTGACGCTGGTGGGCGCGGTCAACATCCCTGTCGTGAAGTTCTCCGTCGATTGGTGGAACACCCTGCACCAGCCCGCCTCCGTGTTCCGCATGGGCGGCTCCACCATCCACCCGTCGATCCTGGTGCCGTTGCTGGTCATGGCCGTGGGCTTCACCCTCTTAGGCGTTGCCCTGCACCTGTCGGGCATGCGCACCGAGATCCTGCGCCGCCGGGTGCGGACGCTCACCATCCTGGAGGCCGAGCGCCTCGATGCCGGGTTGGCTCACCCGGCACCCGCCGGCCCGGCCCCTATCCGCACGGGAGCGGCCTGACCATGAGCCCCTATACATTCTTCATCGCGGGCGCCTACGGCGTCACGGCCTTCGTCGTGGCGGGCCTGGTCCTGCGGGCCGTGCTCGATTATCGCGCCCAAGTGCGGGCGCTCGCGGATCTCGAATCCCGGGGCGTCGGCCGGAGGTCGCGCCGTGGCTGACGCGACCCTGGCCCGCTCCCGTCCCCACCTGCTCTATCTCCTGCCCGTCCTGGTCTTCGTGGCGCTGGCGGGCCTGTTCCTGGTGCGGCTCGGCTCCGGCGACCCGTCCCGGGTGCCCTCGGCGCTGATCGGCAAGCCCGCGCCGGCTTTCCGGCTCGAGCCGCTGGAGGGCCTCGTGGCAGGGGGCCGCCCCGTGCCGGGCTTCTCCAGCGAGGACTTGAAGGGCCGGACCACCGTGGTGAACATCTGGGCGTCCTGGTGCGGGCCCTGCCGGGAGGAGCACCCGCTCCTGGTGGACTTGGCGCGTGATCCGTCGATCCGCGTGGTCGGCATCAACATGAAGGACGACCCCGACAACGCCCGCCGCTTCCTCGGCCAGCTCGGCAACCCGTTCTCGGCCGTGGGCGTCGACCCCAAGGGCCGCGCCGCCATCGAGTGGGGCGTCTACGGCGTGCCCGAAACCTTCATCGTCGGCCCCGACGGCACCATCCGGCACAAGCAGATCGGGCCGCTGACTCCGGCCAATATCGGAGCGTTCAGGGAGCGCCTGCGCCAAACCCCGCCCGCTTGAGGCGGTTGAGGGCCACGTCCAGCGCCGACAGGAACGCCGAGCGGTCGCGGGGCGAGAAGGGTTTGGGCCCGCCCGAGACCTCGCCCATGGCGCGCAGGTCCTCCATGAGGTTGCGGGTGGCGAGCGCCATGCCGATGGAGGCCTCCGAGAACGGCCTGCCGGTGGGGCCGAGCACATCCGCGCCCGCCTTCACGCAGCGGCTCGCCAGCGGGATGTCGGACGTCACCACGATGCAGCCGCGCCGGGCCCGTTCGGCGATCCAATCGTCCGCCGCGTCGAAGCCCGAGCCCACGATCACGCGCTCGACCAGGGGATCGCGGGGCACGTTGATGAAGCTGTTGGCGACCACGAACACCCGCGCCCGGTGGCGCTCCGCGACCTTGTAGATCTCGGCCTTCACCGGGCAGGCATCGGCATCGACGAGGATTTCGATGGGCGGGAGCGGGTCAGTCATGCGGGACCGGTCTGTGACGAGGGCGGAGGGGTTGCTTCACGGGGAGAACTAATACGCGGCGGGCCGGTTGTCTCCCAGGAACGGCCCCGGTTGACCGAAACGGACCGTTTCCTCCCACCCCTTTCGGGCAGCGTCTCGTTCCCTTGTCCGCTCCATCCAGCGCCCCGTCCGATCCCCAGCCCGAACGGCGCCGGAAGCGCCACCGCCTCGACAACGCCACGGAACGGCTCGTGAAGGAGGCCGAGGTCCTGGCCCTGCGCCGGGCCGGCCTCGCCCGCGTGGTGGCGGCGGGCCTGCTCCTCATCGGGGTGCTGGCCGCGGTGAGCGGGGTCCGGATCTCCAACCCGGTCGCGCTGCGCCAGATCGCCGCCGTGGAAGTCACCCTGGTGCTGTTCGGGCTCGCGGGCTGGTGCGAGGCTTGGCTCGCCTCCCGGCGCATCGCCATCCAGACCCTGCCGGTGGTGGCGGCCACGGTCGACGCCGTCCTGATCTTCGGCAACCTCCTCTACGGCCACGTGGTGCTGGGGATCCCCGGCAGCCTGTTCGCGGCCTCGCCCATCGCCTGGGTGGTGCCCATCACCATGGCGGCCACCGCGATCTATTATCGGCCCCGGCTCCAGCTCTACGTGGCGGGCCTGTACGCGGTGGGCTTCCTGGTGCTGGGCCTGTCGGGCGAGGCCCTGACGATCGCCGAGCGCCGCACGGATCTCGCGGCGCTGGCGGGCCTGTTCGGCGAATCCGCCAACATGGTGCGGGTGATCATGGTGGTGTCGGCGGCGCTCATCCTCGTGGTGGTGGCCCAGCAGGGCCGCTTCCTTCTCGACCGGGCGGTGCGCGAGACCACCATGCGGCTCCACCTCGTGCGCTACCTGCCGGGGGAACTCGCGCCGATCCTCACCGACCAGGCCTTCGCGTCCCTGAGGGCCGGGCGGCGCATCCGCATCACCCTCCTGTTCGTGGACATGCGCGCCTCCACCACGTTCGGCGAGACCATGGATCCGGCACGCCTCGCGATCTTCATCACGGCCTTCCGGCGCCGGGTCATCCGGGCGGCGGCCCGCTATGGCGGCATGATCGACAAGTTCACGGGGGATGGGGCGTTGATCCTGTTCGGCGTTCCGACCGAGAGCACGAGCGACGCCGCTCGGGCGCTGGAATGCGGCCGCACGCTGCTCACCCTCATCGAGCGCTGGAACGCCAAGCGGGGCTTCGACCCGGCCGTGCGGGTGGGGATCGGCATCCACACGGGCGAGGTGTTCTGCGGCGTGGTGGGGGACGAGAGCCGGCTCGAGTTCACGGTGCTCGGCGAGACCGTGAACCAGTGCGCGCGCATCGAGCAGGCCACGAAGGCCGCCGACGCGCCCCTGCTCGCCTCCCGCGAGACCGTCGAGTCGGCGGGCGAGATCGACGCATGGGTCGAGGTCGAGAACGTGGACCTGCCGGGCGTCACCCGTCCGGTCTGCGTGATGCGGCCGGTTTGAGCGCATCCCGTCATGCCGTGACGGGATATGCTCCGCTGACGTTTCCCATTGAGAGGCCGCCGCTATTCGATAGCGGCGGCCTTGTTCGTGACGCCGACGTCAGAGGATGAAGTCGGCCAGAGTCACCACGGCCGGCTTGTTCTTCAGCAGGATCATGAACTCCGCCGACGCGTCCTTGTCCGTGTTCCCCGACAGGATCCCGGTCTTGGCATCGTAGTGCAGCTGGCCCGCTTTGGTGAATGTCTGCTCCCCCGTCAGCAGCCATCGGAACTTGTTGTTGCCTGCCGCCGCCTTGTTGGCGTCGATGTCCTTGAGGTCGATACGGTCGACGCCGTGCTGGAAGTCGATGATCGTGTCCATCATCTTCCGGTTCGGGCCGCTCTCCGGTGCGGCGTCGAAGACGAACCTGTCGCGCCCCGCTCCCCCGGAAATGGTATCGGTGCCGGCTCCGCCGATGATGACGTCGTTGCCGGCGCCGGCCGACAGGTCGTCGTGGCCGAAGCCGCCGATCAGAACATCGTGTCCGGCATTGCCCTTGACGGTATCGTTGCCGGCTTTGCCGGCCAGCAGTTCAGCCTTGATACTTCCGTTGATCTTGTCTTTGGAATCGCCGCCGACGGTCGTCGTCACGATCGTCCGGATGTCGGACAGCGTCTTGATCGACCCATCGGAGAATTTCAGGGTTTCAATGGGACCCGCGATGGTGAACCCAGAGGGATTCTTCACATCGAAATAGTTTTCGATGATGAGGGTTTGCCCATCGGGCGCCGCCACCCAAAGATTGACGTTCTCCTGATCGGTCGCGAACTTCAGGTCGGTGAAGGCATAGCCGAAAATCACCATGTCGTTGCCGCTGTAGTCGTCGACGGTGTCGCCGATGGCCCCGACGAGCTTGTTGGCGCCCGGCCCCCAGAGATAGGTGTCGTCTCCAAGGCCGCCGCGCATGACATGGGTGCCGTCATTGCCTTCGATGATGTCGTCCCCCATCGTTCCGACCAGGACTTCGTTCTGGGCCGTTCCCTTGAACGATTCCCCTGCTGGCTTCACGGCCCGCAGCACGTCGTCACGTCCCCAGGAGCCATCCTCGAACACGATTTTTTCAATCGTCTGCCCTGAAACTGCGGGCAATGCGGCGATGTTTTTGGGGGTGAACGTGAAGTATCGCTGGATCGTCAAAGCCGATCCGTCATTCGCCGTGATCGTGAGATGGCCGCTGTTCCAGTCGGCGGCATACTTGTACTCGGACGCCTTGCCCGTGACGATGACGCTGTCGTTGCCGCTCTCGTCGTAGATGGTATCGTTGCCGCCATCCCATTCGTACATGTCGTCGCCCTGGTCGCCCCAGAGATAGTCGCTTCCGGCCTCGCCCTTCAGGAAATCGTTGCCAGTTCCGCCGAAGAGCTGATCGTCGGCCTTGCCTCCCTCAAGCGTGTCGTCGCCGGCGTAGCCACGGATGATGTCCGGATTGTCCGTGCCGGTGAGCTTCTCCGAAATGTCCTTGCCGTCGATGTCATTCCATCCACTTGCCATAATATTCAAAACCTAATTAAAAATCGTATTTGAGACGCTATTACGTAGCGTACTTTTACCGGTCAAGCTTAATCTTTGCCGTGTTGATTTTTCCCTTTATTGAAGGCGACACCAACAAAGGACGCCTCCCGTGCAGCTCACCGTCTCGACCTGGAACATCAACTCGGTTCGCCTGCGCATCGATCAGGTGCGGCGTTTCCTGAGCGAACGTCGTCCCGACATCCTGTGCCTGCAGGAGACCAAGTGCCCGAACGACAAGTTTCCGCTCAAAGAGCTCCAGAGCTTCGGGTATCCGTTCGTGGTCCATATGGGCCAGAAGGGCTATAACGGCGTCGCGATCCTGTCGCGCTACCCGTTCTCGGCCACGAGCAACATGGAGATGTGCGGCCGCGCGGATGCCCGCCACATCACCGTGACCCTGGCGCGTGACGCCAAGAAGGCGGGCGGGATCACGATCCACAATTTCTACATCCCGGCGGGCGGCGACATCCCGGACCCGAAGCTGAACGAGAAGTTCCAGCACAAGCTCCAGTTCATGGAGGAGCTGCGCGCCTGGGGCGGCACCGCCAAGCCCACCGGCGCGCCCGCCATCCTGGTGGGCGACCTCAACGTGGCGCCCCTCGAGCACGACGTGTGGAGCCACAAGCAGCTCCTCGACGTGGTGAGCCATACGCCGGTCGAAACGAAGGCCCTGGAGGAGCTGCGCGGGGAGGCCGGCTGGACCGACGCCATGCGTCACCTGCGCCCGGAGCCCGAGAAGATCTATTCCTGGTGGAGCTACCGCTCTCCCGATTGGGCCGCCGCCAACAAGGGCCGCCGCCTCGACCATATCTGGCTCTCGGGCGACCTGGCCGGAACCCTGAAATCCATCGACGTCTCCCGCGAGACCCGCGGCTGGGAGCGTCCGTCCGACCATGTGCCGGTGACGGCGGTGCTGGAGCTCTAGCGGCCCGGTTCATGGGCCATCCGGACGAAGGCGATGGGGAGGCCTCCTAGGCCGCCGGCGTATCCCCGCCGTCGATCGCCATCAGCTGGCGCCGCACCCGCTCCAATCCCGCATTCATGCGCTCCAGCTCCTCGGCCATCGCGTCCTGGATCGACGCGGCGGCGCCCGGGAACTCCTCCAGGACCCGGCGCATGAGACTCGGGCTGATCCGGATCACCGCGGAGGGCTCGCGGGCCGTCGCGGTGGCGGGGCGCTCGATGCGGGTGAACAGGGCGGCCTGGCCGATGAGGCTGCCGGGCCCGGCGATGAAGGCCGCGGGCGAGCCGTCGTCCCTGGCATCGAGGGCGACCGCGCCGCTCTTCACCACGTAGCCGCCATCCGACCGGTCGCCCTTGCGGAACAGCATGTCTCCGGCCCGGAGCACGCGCGGCTCCGCCGCGAAGGCGACGAGTCGAAGCGCGTCCCGTTCGAGCAGGTTCAGGAGGGGCGCCCGCGACAGGAGCCCGATATCGTCCTCGAGGGTCATGGGGTCAGGGCATCAGTTTGTAGCCGCCGGGCTCCGTCACGAGGATACGGGCGTTGGACGGGTCCGCCTCGATCTTCTGGCGCAGGCGGTAGATATGGGTTTCGAGGGTGTGGGTGGTGACGTTGGAGTTGTAGCCCCAGACCTCCGCCAGGAGGGTATCGCGCCCCACCACCTCCTGATTGGCCCGGTAGAGATAGCGCAGGATCGCCGTCTCCTTCTCGGTGAGCTTGAGCTTCGAGCCCTTATCGGTGGACAGGAGCTTCGAGCCCGGCCGGAACGTGTAGGGGCCGATCTGGAACACCGCGTCCTCGCTCGCCTCATACTGGCGCAGCTGCGCCCGGATGCGGGCCAGCAGCACCGCGAACTTGAAGGGCTTGGTCACGTAATCGTTGGCGCCCGCCTCCAGGCCCATGACGGTGTCGGCGTCCGAGCCCTGGCCGGTGAGCATGATCACGGGGCTGCGGAAGCCGTCCCGGCGCATCACCTTCACGGCCTCGCGGCCATCCATGTCGGGCAGGCCCACATCCATGATGGCGAGGTCGATGCGGGTGTCCTTGACCGTCTCGATGGCCTCGGTCGCGTTCTGGGCGGTCTTGATCTGGAACTCGTCGTAGAAGTCGAGCTGCTCGGCCAGGGTTTCGCGGAGATCCCGATCATCGTCGACGACAAGGATGCGGCTGGCATTCGACATCAGAAACCTTTCCGAAGCTGCAAGGGCGCGGGCTCTGGGAAAACCCGGCGCTTCGCCATAGAGTAGTCACTCCTGCCTTGACAACAAGAGGCGGCCCCTTCCCGTCCACCAAACTTGGCCCCTGCCGCCGCCCATGACGCGCCGCTATCTCCGCCTCCTCCGGGTCCATCCCTGCCCTCTCGACCGCAGACGGGGCCGCCTCGTGGCGGGCTCGATGGTGCTGCCCTGCGCCCTCGGCCGGTCCGGCATCACCCGCGCCAAGCGCGAGGGCGACGGTGCCTCGCCCGTAGGAATTTTCCCTCTCCTGCAAGGGTTTTACCGGGCGGATCACGGGCCGAGGCCGCGCTCGGGCCTCCGGCTCCGGCCCATCGGGCCCCGGGACGGCTGGTCCGACGATCCCGCCGACCGGCGCTACAACCGCCCGGTCCCCCTGCCCTGCCCGACGGGCCACGAGATCCTGTGGCGGGAGGATCATCTCTACGACATCGTGATCGACATCGCCTGGAATCGCGGGCCGATCCGGCGCGGCCGCGGCAGCGCCATCTTCCTGCACCTCGCCCGCCCGGGCTTCGAGCCGACCGCCGGCTGCGTCGCGGTGGAGCCCGCGAAGGCGAGACGGTTGCTGGAGCGGATCGGGCCGGAGACGCGGATCGAGATCGTCGGCTAGAGTCGCGGAGGCTTGCGATGCCCCTCCGGTGAGGATACCCTTCCTTACGAAGAAGGGTATCCTATGGCGCTCCAAATCAAGGATAAGGCAATCCTTCAGCAAATTGACCATCTCAGCCGGATGCGGCGGGTCTCCAAAACGGAAGTGATCCGGACGGCGCTCCGGCACGAGATCGAGAAGGAAGCCGAGAAGCTCGGTGTGCGGGAATTGTTGGCACCCGTCCTCGCCAAGGCCGACGCCATGGGGACCCGCAAGCCAACAACGCCGGAAGACGATAAGCGCTTCTTCGACGAGTTGTGGGGCGAGTAAGATGTTTCTCGATGCCTCAGCGGTTCTCGGCATCCTTCTCAATGAACCGGATCGTGATGCTCTCCTCAGCCGCATCGAAGCGAGCCGGACCCCACTGACCACCTCGCCTCTCGCGACCATGGAAGCCGTCACCGGGTTCGCAGCCCGGAGGAGCGTGCCTGTCGAAGACGCTTTGGAGGTCGTCATGGCCTTCATGACCAGTCTCAAGGTGAGAACCATCTCCATCACGCCGGAGATCGGCGCGGGAGCCATCCGGGCCTATGCGACCTATGGCAAGGGACACGGCAAGGGACGAGGCACCTCTGCGAAGCTCAACATGGGCGATTGCTTCGCCTATGCCTGCGCCAAGAATTATGGCCTCCCGCTTCTCCATAAGGGTCACGAGTTCAGCGAAACCGATCTTCGTCAGCCGGGCGATTAAGGTCTTCAGCGTCCGCCAAAAATCGCGCTGCCGACCCGTACATGGGTGGCGCCCATCTGGATCGCGGCGTCAAAATCGGCGCTCATGCCCATGGAGAGGGTGCTCAATCCGTTGCGCCGCGCGATGGTGTTGAGCAGGCCGAAATGCGGCGAGGGCGGATCCTGGCTGGGCGGGATGCACATGAGGCCTTCGACCGTCAGGCCGTAGGCGTCCCGGCAGGCGGCCAGGAAGGCGTCGGCCTCGGCCGGCATCACGCCGCCCTTCTGCGGCTCCTCGCCGGTATTGACCTGCACCAGCAGGCGCGGCGCGCGCCCGGCCTTCCGGATCTCTTTCGCGAGCGCTTCGGCCAGGGACGGGCGGTCGAGGGTGTGGATCATGTCGAACAGCGCCACCGCTTCCCGGGCCTTGTTGGATTGCAGGGGCCCGATGAGGTGAACCTCGGCGTCGGGATAGCGCTCCTTGAGGGCCGGCCACTTGGCCTTGGCCTCCTGCACGTAGTTCTCGCCGAACACCCGCTGGCCCGCCGCCAGCACCGGCTCGATGGCCTCCGCCGGAAAGGTCTTGGACACCGCGATCAGGGTCACGGAGGCCGGGTCCCTGTCGGAATCGGACGCGGCCCGCCCGATGGCGGCGCGAACCGCGTGCAGGTTCTCGACGGATGGGGTGTCGCTCATGGGATCCTCTGTCAGACGGTTCCGGCGCGGCCTCATAGCCGGTCTGTCGCGCACGCGAACCCGTTGACCGCGCCGCGTGCCTGTGTCCTAGTCCGCCGCGACCGAGCGGCGCAAGCCGTATGACTGTTTTGCTTGATGGATATGCGAGAACGATGAGGTCCGAGCGCTACAACGCCAAGGAAGCCGAACCCAAATGGCGCCAGGTGTGGAACGAGCACGATCTGTTCGCCACGAAGAACGACGATCCGCGCCCGAAATACTACGTGCTGGAGATGTTCCCCTACCCGTCCGGGCGCATCCACATGGGTCACGTGCGCAACTACGCCATGGGCGACGTGGTGGCCCGCTACAAGCGCGCCCGGGGCTTCAACGTCCTTCATCCCATGGGCTGGGACGCCTTCGGCATGCCGGCCGAGAACGCCGCCATGCAGAACAAGGTCCATCCCAAGGAATGGACCTATGCCAATATCGCCAGCATGCGGTCCCAGCTGCAATCCATGGGCTTGTCCCTGGACTGGAGCCGGGAGATCGCCACCTGCGATCCGGCCTATTACAAGCACCAGCAGAGCATGTTCGTCGATTTCCTGAAGGCGGGAATCGTCGACCGCAAGACCGCCAAGGTGAACTGGGATCCGGTGGACCAGACGGTGCTCGCCAACGAGCAGGTGATCGACGGGCGCGGCTGGCGCTCGGGCGCCCTGGTCGAACAGCGCGAGCTGACCCAGTGGTTCTTCAAGATCACCGACTTTGCCCAGGACCTCTCCGACAAGCTCGACACCCTGGACCGCTGGCCCGAAAAGGTGCGCCTGATGCAGCGCAACTGGATCGGCCGCTCGGAAGGACTGCTGGTCCGCTTCGCCCTGGCACCTGAGACGACGCCCAACGGCGACAGCGAGCTGGAGATCTACACGACCCGGCCCGACACCCTGTTCGGTGCCCGCTTCCTGGCGCTCGCGCCGGATCATCCGCTCGCCCGGTCGGTGGCCGAGACCAATCCGGAGCTCGCCGCCTTCATCGAGGAGTGCAAGCGCGTCGGCACGGCGCAGGAGGCCATCGACAAGGCCGAGAAGCTGGGCTTCGACACCGGCATCCGCGCGGTGCATCCCTTCGACCCGTCCTGGACCCTGCCGGTTTACGTCGCCAACTTCATCCTGATGGACTACGGCACCGGCGCCATTTTCGGCTGCCCGGCGCACGACCAGCGCGACCTGGATTTCGTCAACAAGTACGGCCTCGGCAACACGCCCGTGGTCTGCCCGCCGGGCCAGGACCCCGCCACGTTCACGGTCACCGACACCGCCTATGACGGCGAGGGCCGGATGATCAACTCGCGCTTCCTCGACGGCATGACCATCGAGGCCGCCAAGGACGAGGTCGCCCGCCGCCTGGAATCCGAGACCCGCCACAACCGGCCGGTGGCCGAGCGCAAGGTCAACTTCCGCCTGCGTGACTGGGGCATCTCGCGCCAGCGCTACTGGGGCTGCCCGATCCCCATCATCCATTGCGACGAATGCGGCGTGGTGCCGGTGCCGAAAGAGCAGCTCCCGGTGGTGCTGCCGGAGGACGTGAGCTTCGACGTGCCCGGCAACCCCCTCGACCGGCATCCGACCTGGAAGCATGTGAGCTGCCCGCAATGCGGCGGGAAAGCCCGGCGCGAGACCGACACCATGGACACCTTCGTGGATTCGTCCTGGTACTTCGCGCGCTTTACCGACCCGCATCTGGCGGACGCGCCGACGGATCCCGGGGTGGTCGACCACTGGCTGCCCGTGGACCAGTATATCGGCGGCATCGAGCACGCGATCCTGCACCTGCTCTATTCGCGCTTCTTCACCCGCGCCATGAATCAGACCGGGCATTCCAACGTGCGCGACGGCGAGCCCTTCGCGGGGCTGTTCACGCAGGGCATGGTGGTGCACGAGACCTACAAGGCGTCCGACGGCACCTGGGTGCAGCCCAGCGAGGTGCGCATCGAGAGCGACGGCTCCCAGCGCCGGGCCGTGCACGTCACGACCGGCGCGCCGGTCACGATCGGCTCGGTCGAGAAGATGTCCAAGTCGAAGAAGAACACCGTCGACCCGGACGACATCATCGCGTCCTACGGGGCCGATACCGCGCGCTGGTTCATGCTGTCCGACTCGCCGCCCGAGCGCGACGTGATCTGGACCGAGGAAGGCGTGCAGGGCGCGGCCCGCTTCGTGCAGCGCGTCTGGCGCCTCGTGTCCGAGATCGCCGAGCGTTCGGGGGCCGCCGACGGCGCCGCTCCCACGGGCCCGCGCGGCACCGCCGTGCGCAAGGCCGCCCACAAGGCGCTCGCCGCCGTGGGCGAGGATGTGGAGCGCCTGCGCTTCAACCGCTGCGTGGCGCATCTCTACGAGCTGGCCAACGCCCTCCAGGAGCAGATCAACCCCACCGGACCGGCATCCGAACCCGGCCTCGCCGAGGCCTTCCGCGAGGCCGGGCGCATCTTCGTGCAGCTTCTCGCCCCGATGATGCCCCATCTGGCCGAGGAAGCCTGGCAGGTGCTGGGCCAGGACGGCCTTGTGGCCCAGGCCTCATGGCCGAAGCTGGACCCGTCCCTGCTGGTGGAGGACACCGTCACGTTGCCGGTGCAGGTGAACGGCAAGAAGCGCGCGGACGTGACCGTGGCCCGGGACGCCGACCAGGCCACCATCGAGGCCACCGTGCTCTCGCTAGATGCCGTGCAAAAGGCTATGGAAGGGAAGCCGGCCCGCAAGTTCATCGTGGTGCCGCAGAGGATCGTGAATGTCGTCGTTTAACGTCCCGTCTTTCAGCCCCCGCAGGGTCGCCCGCGTCGTGGCCGTCGCCGCCATGGCGTTGGGCCTCACGGCCTGCTTCAGGCCGCTTCACGGCCCGACCGCGAGCGGCGAGAACCTTCAGGCCGTGATGGCCTCCATCGATGTGCCGGAAAACCAGTTTCCCGACCAATACGCCCAGGTCGAGCACTATCTGCGCAGCGAGCTGATCTTCAACCTCAACGGCTCCGGCGTCCCGGCGCCGAAGAAGTACAAGCTGACCCTGGCCTATACCCAGGCGCTGGCGACACCCATCGTCGATTCGGTCTCGGGCCGGGCGCTCTCGGCCACCGTGTCGAGCACCCTGCGCTACACCCTGACCACCCTCGACGGTTCGCGGGCGATCACCACCGGCACCGCCTATTCGAACGCGACCTACGACCGGTTCGAGCAGCGCTTCGCCAGCATCCGGGCCAACCGGGACGCGCAGATCCGCGTGTCGAAAGACCTGGCCGATCAGGTGCGCACGCAGATCGCCGCCGCCCTGGCGACGCGGGGCTGACGCCCCCGTGCCGGGCATCAAGGCGGGTGACGTGGACGGGGTGCTGCGGCGTCCCAACCCGCACATCCTGGTCTTCCTGTTCTACGGTCCCGATATCGGCCTCGTGAGCGAGCGCGCCCGCGCGCTGGCGGAAGCGTCCGTGCCCGATCCGGCCGACCCGTTCCAGCTCATCCGCATCGACGGCGACACCATCGCGGCCGACCCGGCGCGCCTCGTGGACGAGGCCGGCACCATGGCGCTGTTCGGCGGCAAGCGGGCGCTCTGGATCAAGTCCACCTCCCGCAACATCGCGCCCGCCGTGGACGCGGTGCTCGACGCGAAGGTGCAGGACACCGTGATCGTCATCGAGGGCGGCGATCTCCCGAAATCCTCGCCGCTGCGGGCCGTGTGCGAGAAGTCGCAGCGGGCTCTCGCCCTGCCCTGCTACGCGGACGAGGGCCGCAATCTCGGAACGGTGGTGGACGAGGCCCTGAAAGAGGCGGGCTTCTCGATTTCCCGCGAGGCCCGCGCCGCCCTGCTCGCGAGTCTCGGCGGGGACCGGCTCGCCACACGCGGCGAACTCGCCAAGCTCATGCTCTACGCCCATGGCCAGCGCGAGATCACCCTGGACGACGTGGATGCGATCCTCAGCGACGTGTCCGGACTCGCCATGGATGCGGTGATCGACGCGGCTTTCTCGGGGGCCGGAAACGAGCTCGAAATCGGCTCCCGACGCCTGGCCGCCGAGGGCACCCACGCGTCCGTGCTCCTGGGGGCCGCCCTGCGTCACGCTCTCGCGCTGCTGCCGGCCCGTCAATCGGTGGAGGAAGGCCGTCCCGTGAAGAGCGTGGTGGAGGGCATGCGCGGCCTGCATTTCCGCCGCAAGGACGCCATGGAACGGCACCTGCAGCGCTGGACGGCGGCCAACCTGAGGGGCGCCATCGCGGCGATCCAGGCCAGCCTGCTCGACAGCCGCCGCATGGCCGATCTCGGCGACGCCATCGCGGTCAAGACCCTGTTGGACCTCGCCCGCGCGGCGCGCCGTTGACCGAACTTAAAGCACTGTAATTCTTACGTTTTCTCCATCCCCGGAGGTGTTCAGGCGCCGGCAGAGCCCGTCGAGCTGCTCCAGGGTCTCGTAGCGCACGCGCAACTCCCCGCCCTGACCCTTGTGGTCGATCGCGACCTTGAGTCCAAGCACGTTCTGCAGGGCCTCCTCAAGCGCCCGGGTGTCCGCATCCTTCTCCTTCCGGGACTTCGGCGCGGCCTTCGGGTTGGTGTCCGCCTTGCCGGCATTGTCGGCCTGGGCGATCTCCTCGACGCCGCGAACGCTGAGACCCTCGTCGAGAATGCGCTGCGCCACGCGAACCGGGTCCTTGACGGCCAGGAGCGCCCGCCCGTGGCCGGCCGTAATCTTACGTTCGACCAACAGTGCACGGATCGCGTCCGGCAGGTCCATCAGGCGCATCATGTTCGCGATGTGGCTGCGGCTCTTGCCGATGATCTTGGATAGGTTGTCCTGGGTGTATTTGAACTCGGCCATCAGGCGCTCATACCCTTGCGCCTCCTCGACGGGGTTCAGGTCCGAGCGCTGGACGTTTTCCAGGATGGCATATTCCAACGAGGTCTTGTCATCGATGTCGACCACGACCACCGGCACCTCGTGCAGGCCCGCCTGCTGGGCGGCACGCCAGCGGCGCTCGCCCGCCACGATCTCGAACGCATCCGGCAGCTTCGGCATCGGCCGCACGACGATGGGCTGAATGATCCCGCGGTCCTGGATGGATTGGGCCAGTTCCTTGAGATCGCCGTCCTCGAAATGCTTGCGCGGGTTGCGCGGGTTCGGCCGCAAAAACTCGACGGGAACGCGTCTTTGACCCCGTCCCTTTTCCACCACGCCGATCTCGTCGCCGACCTCGCCGATCAGCGCCGCCAATCCCCGCCCGAGCCTGCTGGGCTTCGCCCCGTCTTCCGCCATGATGTTCCCTTACGCGACTGTGTGGTCAAGCGGCCCGGAGGGCGCGCTCCCGTTGAATGATTTCGGAGGCCAGCCGGAGATAGGCCTGCGATCCGGCGCATTTGAGATCGTAGAGCAGCACCGGCTTGCCGTGGGATGGCGCCTCCGACACACGCACATTGCGCGGGATCATCGTCTCGTAGACCTTGCTGCCCATAAACTGACGCACATCCGCCACCACCTGACCCGAAAGATTGTTACGCGGGTCGAACATGGTGAGCACGACCCCGTGGATGGTCAGGCTCGGATTGAGGGACGTGCGCACCTGCTCGACGGTCTTGAGCAATTGGCTCAGGCCCTCGAGAGCGAAGAACTCGCACTGGAGCGGCACGAGCACGGCGTCGGCCGCCGTGAGAGCGTTGATCGTGAGCAGGTTCAGGGACGGCGGGCAGTCGATCAGCACATAGGTGAAGGGATCGGCGCTGGTTTTGGCCATCAGGCCCTTGATGGCCATGCGCAGGCGGTGGGCCCGATCGCGTTCGTTGGCGATCTCGAGTTCGACGCCCAGCAAGTCGAGGGTCGACGGCGCCACGCAGAGCCGGGGCACGACGGTCTCGGTGATGGCCTCCTCGAGGGAGGCTTCGCCGCCGAGGACGTGATAGGTCGAGATCTGGCGGCTTTTACGGTCGATCCCGAGACCCGTCGAGGCGTTGCCCTGCGGATCGAGGTCGATGATCAGCACCTTCTCGCCGATCGCCGCGAGCGCCGTTCCGAGATTGATGGCCGTGGTCGTCTTGCCGACCCCGCCCTTCTGATTGGCCAGTACCAGAATACGCGGCTTGCCGAGCTGAGTGGTGAGACTCGCTCCGCCAGGGGAAACCGTCATGGTTTATGTCTCGAAGGATGTAATGCGGATGATGCCAGCCTCGGAATCAGTCCGGCTGGGCATGATGTCGGCCTCGAATGTCCATCGTTTTCGGGCATCGGTCAATTCGGTTTGGAGGTCCCTGCCCTTGGGAAACATCCCGGTTGTGCCCGCTTTCAACAACGGGGCGGTCCACTCGATCAGCTGTGTGAGGGACGCCAAGGCACGGGCTGAGACGATATCGGCCTGCCCGACGAAACCTGGGACCACCTGTTCGACACGCGCTTCAAGGATGGTCACAGGCGTCTCCGTGACGCGGGCGGCGTGACGCAGGAAAGCGCATTTCCGGGCATTGCTTTCCACGAGCGCGACCTCGAGCCCAGTCTCTCGCCCCGCGATGGCCAGGACAAGCCCCGGAAAACCGGCCCCTGAGCCCAGGTCGAACCAGCGCCCGGCGGTGCCGCGATAGGCGAGAAGTTGGAGTGAGTCTTCGATGTGTCGATTCCAGATGTGGTCGAGGGTTCCGGGACCGACGAGGTTCTTGATCGCCTGCCAGCGCTGAAGCTCCGACACCAAAAGCTGGAGCTTCTCATATGTTTCACGTGAAACATCCACCGAAGCGACCGAGTGGATCGCCGAATCTGTCATCGGACCGTCTCCCCTGCCGCAACGGATCTGGACGTCCGCTTTACGTGGGCCGCCAAGAGAGTCAGCGCCGCAGGTGTGATTCCCTCGATGCGGGCTGCTTGTCCTAGGGTCGCGGGTCGGACCGTCTCCAGCTTGAGCTTGATCTCGTTCGACAAACCCGGCAGCGCCTTGAAATCGATATCACTGCGAAGAACGATGGCCTCGTCGCGACGATACGCAGCGATGTCGGCATCCTGCCGTTCGAGATAGACCGCGTAAGTCGCATCGGTCTTCAACCTCTCACGCACCTTCGCAGAAGCCTGTCCCAGATGGGGCCAGATCCGACTGAGATCGCTCCACTGCAGGGCCGGATAGGACAGGAGCTGATAGGCTGTGCGCCGAATGCCGTCACGATTCAGGTCGATTCCCTGCTTCAAGGCTTCGCCGGGCGTGACCGTCAGGGTGTTCAAGAGGTGACGCAGATCCATCAGCTCCGCCTGGGCGGCGTGGTAGTGCCGGGCCCGTTCCGGGCCGATGCACCCGGATGCCAGACCTTTCGAGGTCAATCGCTCGTCGGCATTGTCGGTGCGCAAGCTGAGCCGATACTCGGATCGCGACGTGAACATGCGATAGGGTTCGCTGACGCCGCGCGTGACCAGATCGTCGATCAACACACCGATATAAGACTCGGCGCGGTCGAAGACGATGCCGGTCTGATCCCCTGCCCGGCGCGCCGCGTTGAGACCGGCGACAAGACCCTGGGCGGCAGCCTCCTCGTAGCCGGTCGTTCCGTTGATCTGACCGGCCAGGAACAGGCCCGCGATGGCTTTGGTCTCCAAGGTGGCTGTCAGATTCCGGGGATCCACGAAGTCATACTCGATGGCGTAGCCGGGCTGGATCATGCGGGCGCGTTCGAGCCCTGGAATATGTTCTAGCAAGGCCTGTTGAACGTCCTCCGGCAACGAGGTCGAAATGCCGTTGGGATAAACCGTGATGTCGTCCAACCCTTCCGGCTCCAGGAAGATCTGATGACTGTCGCGATCGCCGAAACGAACGACCTTGTCCTCGATCGACGGGCAGTAGCGAGGGCCTCTGCTCAAGATATCGCCACAATACATGGGCGCACGGTGAAGGTTGGCGCGGATCAGGTCATGACCCGCCCCTGTGGTGCGGGTGATGCCGCACTCGATCTGAGGTGTTGAGATCCGTTCCGTCAGGGCCGAGAACGGGACAGGTTCGGCATCGGCCGCTTGCTTGTCGAGTGAGGCCCAGTCGATAGTCCGCCCGTCGAGCCGCGGCGGCGTCCCGGTTTTCAGGCGGCCGAGATCGAAGCCGAAGCGCCGCAGGGTGGCAGACAATCCGAGAGCCGGCCCCTCTCCCATGCGCCCGGCGGCGATCTTACGTTCGCCGATATGAATCAGTCCGGAGAGAAAGGTCCCGGTCGTCAGGACCACCGATCCGGTGCTCAATTGGCGACCGTCGCCCAGGATGAGGCCGGTGACGCGGTTTTCCTCCAAAGCGATGTCGTGCGCTTCAGCTTCGATGATCGTCAGGTTCGGCGTGCGGCTCAGCTCGTCTTGCATCGCACGAGCGTAAAGCTTCCGGTCGGCCTGTGTGCGGGGTCCGCGCACGGCTGGACCCTTGCGGCGGTTCAGGAGGCGAAACTGGATGCCGGCCTGATCGGCGATCCGACCCATGACCCCATCGAGCGCGTCGATCTCCCGGACGAGGTGGCCCTTGCCGAGGCCTCCGATGGCAGGGTTGCACGACATGGCACCAATAGTGGCGCGTTTTTGGGTCACCAGAGCGGTTTTGGCGCCGGCGCGTGCGGAAGCCGCGGCTGCCTCGGCGCCAGCATGGCCGCCGCCCACGACGATGACATCGAAGTTTATACTCATTTGAATCTCATGGGGCCGATCGGTCGGAGTGGTTCTCAAGCTATGTTTCACGTGAAACATTCCGAGTCGGCCGAGGGCTCACTGGTACCTGATTATGGTCTCGAGAGGAACCTGCCTGACAGTCCCACAATGACACAGGACATATGCTGCAGCGCAAAAAAATGCGGCGGATCACTTGCCGATGCAGAAGCCCGCGAAGAGGCGATCCAAAACGTGCTCCACATCCACGCGGCCGGTCACTTTCCCGAGGGCCCGAACTCCAAGGCGAACATCCTCGGTCGCGAGCTCGAGCCCGTCGCCGGCCTTCAGGGACGAGAGGGCCCGATGGAAGGCCCCAGATGCCTCTTCGAGCGCCCAACGGTGGCGATCCCGGGTGATGATGGCGTCGGCACCCTCGCCCGTGAGAGCTTCGGCGTCCCGTTTTAGGTGCTCCAGCAGCTCTCCCATACCCTCCCCCGTGAGAGCCGAGATTCCGAGAGCGCAATCCGCGCGCCGGTCCCCAAGGTCGGTCTTTGACGCCACCCGCAGGACGGATCGGCCCTCGGGCGGGTTTTGCGCCGGATCGTCCGGACCCAGCAGCCAGAGCACCATGTCGGCCGTGCGAGCACGAGCGCGGGCCCGCTGGACGCCCTCCCGCTCGATCAGGTCGTCACTCTCCCGCAGGCCAGCCGTATCCACCACCGTCACGGCGATCCCGCCGAGGTCGCAACGGACCTCGATCGCGTCGCGCGTGGTTCCAGCCATTGGCGACACGATCGCCACGTCCCGCCGGGCCAAGGCGTTGAGAAGGGTCGATTTTCCCGCATTGGGCGAGCCGACCAGCACCACGGTGAGTCCCTCTCGCAGGCGCTCACCGGCCGGATTCGCTAGCGCGGTGTCGATCTCGGTCACAAGGTCTGACAGGCGACCGGCTGCGCTCGTCTCCAGGTCATCCGGTACGCCGTCTTCGTCCGAGAAATCCAAGGTGGCTTCCAAAGCCGCCAGGATATCGATTCCGGCATGCCGCCAGCGCTCGGCCGCTTGTCCCAGATGGCCCTCCAGGTGAAGAAGGGCCTGCCGACGCTGGGCCTCGGTCTCGGCGTCGATCAGATCCGCGAGGCCCTCCACCTGTGTGAGATCCATCCGGCCGTTGAGAAAGGCTCTTCGGGTGAACTCCCCGGCCTCAGCCGGGCGGCAACCCCGGATGGCCCCCAGGGTTCGCAGCACCGCCGCGCGGCTCGCCAGACCACCGTGAATGTGCAGTTCGGCTTGGTCCTCACCCGTGAAACTCCTGGGACCCGGCATCCAGGCCACGAGCGCCTGGTCGAGTTCCGCGCCCGCAGGATCCCTCAAGCGGCGCAGGACCAGCCGCCGCGGTTCGGGCACCCCGCCCGTCAGACCGGCGAGAACGGACAGGCAGGCCGGACCGCTGATCCTCACGACGCTCACGGCGGCGCGTCCCGATCCTGACGCAACGGCAAAGATGGTGTCGTCAAAGTGCATGTTCATCGAAACTCTGGCGTGGGAGGGGATGTCCCGAAGGTCACGGCTTTGCGTGGTCCCGGTTCACCGGCTCACAAGGCCGATGATCTTGTCAAGTTTCCCCTGGCATCCTAGACAGCACCACCTGCCCGGCCAGGGCAGGTGATGATCTCAGGGCGGGGTGAAAGTCCCCACCGGCGGTGATGGGGGCCCGTTTGGAAACCCTCGAGCCCGCGAGCGCTTCCCGGTCTCCGGGAGGGTCAGCAGATATGGTGAGAATCCAAAGCCGACGGTGACAGTCCGGATGAAAGAGATCGGTCATCCCGATGCCGCAAGCATGCGGTTCGTCGCGGTGTCCGCATGCCCTGATTCATGTCCCGGCCAAACAAGGAGCCATCATGAATCAGTCCCCCATCACGTCCCACGCCTCCAACCCTCTGCCGGTGCCCGTTCGAGTCGCGTTCGTCCAATCGTCCTGGCATCGGGATCTCATCGATCGGTGCCGAGACTCGTTTCTCGACGCGATGAGCGAGGCGGGCATTCCCCATGGGTCCGTCGACGTCCACCATGTTCCGGGCGCTTTTGAAATCCCCCTGAGAGTTCAACGTTTGGCGCGAACCCGGACCTATGCCGCCATCGTGGCGGCGGGGTTGGTCGTCGACGGTGGAATCTACCGGCATGAGTTCGTTGCCGAGGCGGTCATTTCCGGCCTCATGAGGGTTCAACTCGATGCGGACGTTCCGGTGCTTTCGGCGGTGCTGACCCCGCAGCACTTCCATGAACACGACACTCATCGGTCCTTCTTCTCCGATCACATGGTCGTGAAGGGCCGCGAGGCGGCCGCCGCGTGCCTGAGCGTTCTGGGCCGAGCCGAAGCCTAGGTTCCAAAAGAACAGGCCCCCGCGGAGCTCCGCGAGGGCCTGTCGAGACGGTCGATTCGGCCGCGATCAGGTGTTCATCGAGTCGAAGAAGTCGCTGTTCGACTTGGTCTGACGCAGCTTGTCGAGCAGGAACTCGATGGCGTCGACGGTACCCATCGGGTTGAGGATGCGGCGCAGCACATACATCTTCTTGAGCGTATCGCTAGGCACCAGCAGCTCCTCCTTGCGGGTGCCGGAGCGAGTGATGTCGATGGCCGGGAAGGTGCGCTTGTCGGCCACCTTGCGGTCCAGGATGATTTCCGAGTTGCCGGTGCCTTTGAACTCTTCGAAGATCACCTCGTCCATGCGCGAACCGGTATCGATGAGCGCCGTCGCGATGATGGTGAGCGAACCGCCCTCCTCGATGTTGCGGGCCGCGCCGAAGAAGCGCTTGGGACGCTGGAGCGCATTGGCGTCGACGCCGCCGGTGAGCACCTTGCCGGAGGACGGCACCACCGTGTTGTAGGCACGGCCCAAGCGGGTGATCGAGTCGAGCAGGATGACCACGTCGCGGCCATGCTCCACGAGGCGCTTGGCCTTTTCGATCACCATCTCGGCCACCTGCACGTGGCGGGTCGCGGGTTCGTCGAAGGTGGAGGCCACGACCTCGCCCTTCACGGAGCGCTGCATGTCCGTCACCTCTTCGGGGCGCTCGTCGATGAGCAGCACGATGAGGTAACATTCGGGATGGTTGGTGGTGATGGATTGGGCCACGTTCTGCATCAGCACCGTCTTACCGGTGCGCGGCGGGGCCACGATCAGGGCGCGCTGGCCCTTGCCGATGGGCGACACCACGTCGATGATGCGGGAGGAGAAGTCCTTGCGGGTCGGGTCCTCGATCTCGAGCTTGAAGCGCTCGGAGGGGAAGAGCGGCGTCAGGTTGTCGAAATGCACCTTGTGCCGGATCTTCTCGGGATCCTCAAAATTGATGGTGTTGACCTTGAGCAGGGCGAAATAGCGCTCACCCTCCTTGGGGCCGCGGATCGGGCCGTCCACCGTGTCGCCGGTGCGCAGGCCGAAGCGGCGGATCTGGCTGGGGCTGACGTAGATGTCGTCCGGGCCAGGCAGATAATTCGAGTCGGCCGAGCGCAGGAAGCCGAAGCCGTCCTGCAGCACCTCGACGACGCCCGCCCCGATAATCTCCACCTCACGGGCAGCCAGCTGCTTGAGAATGGCGAACATGAGCTCCTGCTTGCGCATGGTGCTGGCGTTCTCGACCTCCAGCTCCTCGGCAAAGGCGATCAGCTCGGTGGGCGACTTGGATTTCAGATCTTGAAGTTTGATTTCCCTCATCGGGGAACACTCTCAGGGTGGGAAGCGCGGGGCAGAGAGGACTGAACGCGCGAGGCGGAGGGGAAGGATGGTTCGACAGGGCCGCCCCTCATCACGATTGTGAAAGCGGGAGGGCTGATGAGGCCCGATGCAGCGCAACCTGTCTTTTAGGAAGAGGCCTGTCTTGTAACGCTTTTCCGGGCGAGTCTCAAGAGCCCTAGCTTGAGAATATGAAATAGCGGCCCGAATGTCCCAAGTCCATGGGGATATCTTTCGCGACGCCCTGCGGGACGAGCGCGCCCGGAACGTTCCGTGCGAGAAGCCGGTTATCGGCCTGCCGCTTCAACGCAAGGACACCCCGTGACCCAGCTGACCCTTTCCGACCTGTCCGACAAGATGCGCGAGATCGATTTCGCAATGCTGTCCACCCACACCGAAAGCGGCGAGATCGCCGGGCGCCCCATGAGCAATAACGGCGATGTTGCCTATGAGGGCGATTCGTATTTCTTCTCCTACGAGGACACGCGGACGATCGAGGACATCAAGCGCGACCCCAAGGTCGCCCTATCCTTCCAGGGCAGCAAAGGGCTCCTCGGCAAACCGCCGATCTTCATCGCCGTCGAAGGACGCGCCGAACTGATTCGCGACAAGGGTGCTTTCGAGGCGCATTGGACCAAGGATCTGGAGATCTGGTTCAAGGATGGCGTGAATACGCCCGGCCTCGTTCTGATCAAAGTCCATGCCAGCCGCATTCACTACTGGCAGGGCGCGGATGAGGGTGAGATCAAGGTCTAAGCACTTTCCCGCGCTGCAACGAGACCGGACAAACCGGGGACTCCTCTCCGGTTTTCGTTTCTTTATTACATTTTAAGATCGGGCCACTAAACAGGCTGCTTCGATAGGGAAAGCAGCAGCGCCGGGCCAGCGGCGCGATCCGGCCGGATAGGCTCGCCGGACTGTGGCGACAGCCTCGCCTTCGAAACGGAGGTGCAAGCGATGTGGTTTTGGCCCATCAGCTTCACCCTAGATATGAAAAAGACCCGGACGGGCTGGCAAGTCTCTGTCCGGGTCTGGATTATCTTCTAGGAACGAGGGGCGGGCGAAAGCCCGTCTCTCACTCCGGTACTATAAGCTGTAACGCCCTGACATTTCAAGGCCTTGCCATCCTGCCGTTAGAACGGCTTCACGATCACCAGGATCACGATGAGGATCATGAGCACCGTCGGGACCTCGTTGATCATCCGGTAGAACCGCGCCGGGCGCACGTTCTCGTCGGCGGCGAACACCTTCACGGTCTTGGACAGGAAGCCGTGCACGCCGGACAGGACCAGCACGAAGAGAAGCTTGGCGTGAAGCCAGCCCGAGGCGAACCAGCCCCCGTCCCAGGCGAGGTACAGGCCGAGCACCCAGGTGACGATCATGGCCGGGTTGATGATGGCCTTGAGGAGCCGCCGCTCCATGATCTTGAAGGTCTCGGACTGAATCGAGCCCATCTGGGCCTCGCAATGATAGACGAAGAGCCGTGGCAGATAGAGCATGCCAGCCATCCAGCTGATCACGGCGATCACGTGCAGGGCCTTGATCCAGAGATACATCATCGTGGGTGAGCCTTATGCGCCGCGCACGCGGGCCACGAGCTGGGAGACGTGCTCGGTCGGGGTCTCGGGCAGGATGCCGTGACCGAGGTTGAAGATGTGCGGGCGGCCGCGAGCCGCCTCCAGGACATGGTCGATGCCGTTCTCCAGGGGCTTTCCCCCGGCGATGAGCGCCAGCGGATCGAGATTGCCCTGGGTGGCGATGCCGGGCAGCGTCGGCAGGACGAGGGTGGGATCGAGGGTCCAGTCCAGGGCGAGCGCGTCGCCGATGCCGTTCTCGGCGAAGCGCCTGAGATGGGCGCCCCCGCCCCGCACGAACACGATGACCCGCGCGGCCGGGCGGGCCGCCTTCAGGCCGGACACGATGCGGCGGATGGGCTCCAGGGACAGGCGGTCGAAGAGCGCCGGCGGCAGGGCCGAGCCGAAGCTCTCGAAGATCTGCACGGCCTCGGCGCCCGCATCGATCTGCCGGATGAGGTAGACCGTCGAGGCCTCGACCAGCTTGTCGATCAGCTTTTGCATGAAGGCGGGATCGCGATAGGCGGTCAGGCGGGCCGGTGCCTGATCCGGCGTGCCCTTCCCGGCGATCATGTAGCTCGCGACCGTCCAGGGGGCCCCGCAGAAGCCCAGAAGCGTGGTCTCGGACGGGAGAGCACCCCGCAAACGGTCGAGGGTCTCGAAAACCGGCTCCAGACGGCTCAGGGGCAATTCCTCGGCCAGCCGCGCCAGATCGGTCTCTGACGTGACCGGGTCGAGCTTGGGGCCTTCGTTCTCGACGAAGCGGACCTCCTGGCCCAAGGCATGGGGAATGACCAAGATATCGGAGAATAGGATCGAGGCGTCGAAGCCGTAGCGGCGGATCGGCTGAAGCGTCACCTCGGTGGCGAGCTTCGGGTTGTAGCAGAGATCGAGGAACGATCCCGCTTCCGCCCGGGTGGCGCGGTATTCCGGCAGATACCGGCCCGCCTGCCGCATGATCCAGATCGGCAGCGGCCAGACAGGTTCGCCATCGAGCACGCGCAGGATCGTCTTGGATGAGGTCTTTTTGGGGGAACGCTCCGTCACAAGGCCTCTCTTCTAAAAAGATAGAATCTTAGATTCTGAGAATCTGTTGTTTCTCTTGGGCCGTGAATCGTAAAGCCGCAACCCCGTCCACAGGACCTCCACATCCGGCGTTTCGTTAACGTCTCGTTTACGGGTGAGACGCCCCCGCCACAATCCTTTCCGAATTCTTAAAGCTTAACAGATCCCTAACGCGGTCCGATCCGATTCAAAGTCACGTTTGGGAATCGATTCGTACCGGATTCTCCCACGAGTCCGATTCCCGGGTCCCCCATCGGACGGATCTGTTGACGGAATCCGGAGCGGTCCACAGGGGGCTTTCGCTGGACCCGGAAACACAAGCGAACTATCCACATTCATCGACTCCTTATGCAGGGGGCCTGTGTGGGACGCAGCTACTTCCATCTTCACCTCGTATCCGACTCCACGGGCGAGACCCTGATCACCGTGGCCCGCGCCGCGGTGGCGCAATACGAAGGCATCGCGGCCATCGAGCACGTCTACCCGCTCGTACGCTCCTCGACCCAGCTCGAGCGGGTGATCGCCGAGATCGAGACCGCGCCGGGCATCGTGCTCTATACCCTGGTCGAGCAGGACCTGTCGCAGCGCCTCGAAGAGGTCTGCCGCGCCACCGGCTCGCCCTATCTGTCGGTGCTCGAACCGGTTCACTCCCTGCTGTCGTCCTATCTGGGCACCGCCTCGACCGCCCGCCCGGGGGCGCAGCACATGCTGAACGCCGAATATTTCAAGCGCATCGACGCCATGAACTTCACCCTCCTGCACGATGACGGGCACCTGCCCCTCGACCTGGAGGACGCCGACGTGGTGCTGGTGGGGGTGAGCCGCACCTCCAAGACGCCGACGGCGATCTATCTCGCCAACCGGGGTGTCAAGACCGCCAACATCCCCCTAGTGCCGGGGGTGCCACCGCCGGACGTGCTGGAAAAGGCCCGGCGTCCCCTCATCGTGGGGCTCGTGGCGACGCCGGAGCGCATCGTGCAGATCCGCCAGAACCGGCTGCTCAGCCTCAGGGCCGACGACGACACCTCCTATGTGGACCGGAATTCGGTGGCCGAGGAGATCGCGGCCTCGCGCAAATTGTTCGCCCGGCACAACTGGCCCATGATCGACGTGACGCGCCGCTCCATCGAGGAGACAGCCGCCGCGATCCTGGACTATTACCGCGACCATCGCCTGAAATTCATCGCGGAATCCTGATGCCTCCCGTCTGGGCCGCCCCCTCCCCGCTCCTGCTGGCCTCCACCAGCCGAACGCGCCGAGCCCTGCTCGAATCCGCCGGGATCGTGCCGGAGACCGAAGCGCCCGGCGTGGACGAGCGGGCCATCGAGATGGAAGCCGCTTCGGACCGTCTCTCTCCGCCTGCCCTCGCGGCTCGTCTCGCACGTGAGAAAGCGCTTGCGGTCAGCCGACGGCATCCGGCCCGTATCGTTCTGGGGGCCGATCAGGTGCTGGCCTGCGACGGCATCCTGTTTCACAAGCCAGGCGGCCGGGACGAAGCCTTCGAACAATTGTCGCGGCTGTCGGGCCGAACGCACGCGCTTCATGCGGCCGGATGCCTGGCGCGGGACGGTGAGATTCTGTCGGATTTCGACGCCACGGCCCGCCTGACCATGCGCGAACTTGGACCCGACGCCATCAACCTGTACCTGGACCGCGCGGACTCGTCCGTCCTGGTCAGCACCGGCGTCTATCAGGTCGAGGGCCTCGGGATTCATCTCTTCGAGCGCATCGAAGGCGATCATTCCACCATCCTGGGCCTCCCGCTCATCCCTCTCCTGTCAGCCCTGCGCGGTCTCGGCTGTCTCGCATTCTAAGGAATTCATTGCATGGCGAAGGCCTTCGTCATCGGCCAGCCGATCCAGCATTCCCGCTCGCCTCTCATCCACGGCCATTGGTTGCGGAAGCATGGGCTCGACGGCTCCTATGAGGGGATCGAGGTCGCGCCCCAGGATCTGGCCCGTTTCCTGAAAAGCTTCGCGGCGAACGGCTATGCGGGCGGCAACGTGACCATTCCCCACAAGGAGGCCGCCTTCGCGGTGGTGGACCGGCGTACGTCCCGGGCCGAGCGCCTGCGCGCGGTCAACACGGTCTGGGTCGAGGACGGCGTCCTGTGGGGCGACAACACCGATGTCGAGGGTTTCATGGCGAATCTCGACCAGAGCCTGGGCGAGGGCTGGGACGCCGTTGAAGGCGGCGCGCTCGTGATCGGCGGGGGCGGCGCCGCGCGGGGCGTCGTGGCCGGATTGCAGGAGCGCGGCATCCGGCCGATCCGGGTGGCGAACCGCACCGCCGCGAAAGCCGCCGACCTCGTGCGGGATCTCGATCCGACGGGCCAAGACCTCGAAGCCGTCGCCTGGGAGGACCTGAACGAGGCGGCGCGCCAGGCGGGCCTCATCGTCAACACCACGTCGCTCGGCATGGCGGGCCAGCCGCCCCTCGACATCGCGCTGACGGACGCCAAGCCCGGCGCCATCGTGGCGGACATCGTCTATGTGCCGCTGAAAACGCCCCTCCTAGCCACCGCCGAGGCCAGGGGCCTGCGGATTGTGGATGGGCTCGGCATGCTGCTGCACCAGGCCGTGCCGGGCTTCCGGCGCTGGTTCGGGGTCGAGCCGCGGGTGACACCAGAACTGCGGGCGCTGATCGTGGCGGATCTCGAGAGGCCGAAATGACCTTCGTGCTGGGGCTCACGGGATCGATCGGGATGGGCAAATCCGCCACCGCCGCCCTCTTCCGGGAGCGCGGCGTGCCGGTGCACGATGCGGATGCGTCCGTTCACGCCCTCTATCGCGGCCGCGCCGTTCCGCTCATGGCCGGGGCGTTTCCCGAGGCGGTCGTGGACGGCGCGGTGGATCGCGCGATCCTCGGCCGGCTGGTTCTCGGCCAGCCCGACGCGATGCGGCGCCTGGAGGCCATCGTCCATCCGTTGGTGCGGGACGAGGAGGCGGCGTTTCTCGAACGGGCCGCAAAGTCGGGCGCGGGCCTTGCCGTCCTCGACATCCCCCTGCTCTTCGAAACCTGCGGACAGGCGCGCTGCGACGCCGTCGCGGTCGTCACGGCCGCGCCCGAGATCCAGCGCGCGCGTGTTCTCGCCCGGCCCGGTATGACGGAGGAAAAATTTCAGCTCATCCTGTCCAAGCAGATGCCGGATGCGCAAAAGCGAGAAAAAGCCCATTTCCTTGTGGACACAGGGCGCGGCTTCCCCTCGGCGCGGGCGCAGGTGCGCGATATCTTAACCTGTCTCGCCGGACGCTCCGGGCGAGTGATGCGGGATGCCTTCGATGTTGCGTGAGATCGTTCTCGATACCGAAACCACCGGAACCGACCACGCCAAAGGCGACCGGATTGTCGAGATCGGCTGCGTGGAACTCCTCAACCACATTCCGACCGGGCAATATTATCACGTCTACATCAACCCGGAATTTCCGGTGCATGAGGGCGCCTTCAAGGTGCACGGGCTCAGCAACGAGTTCCTGGCCGACAAACCGGTCTTCGCGGCCATCGCCGACGATTTCATGAATTTCGTGGGCGACGCGACCCTCGTCATCCACAATGCGGCCTTCGACGTGGGCTTCCTCAACGCGGAACTCGCCCGCACGGGCCACAAGAGGTTCGCGCTGGCCGACGCGGTCGATACCCTGGCGCTCGCCCGGCGCAAGCATCCCGGCGCGGCCAACAACCTCGACGCCCTGTGCTCGCGTTATGGAATCGACAATTCCCGCCGCACCAAGCACGGGGCGCTGCTCGACTCGGAAATCCTCGCCGAGGTCTATATCGAGCTGATCGGCGGCAAGCAGACCGGCTTCGACCTGTCGTTCCAGAGCACCGCCCGCACCAACGTGGCGCTCACAACGGAAACGGCCGCTCCCCGGAAAGAGCGGCCGCTGGTGTCCCGCCTGACGGACGATGAGCGCAAGGCCCACGAGGCGTTCATTCAGACCCTCGGTCCGAACGCCCTGTGGCGGGGCTATCTCGGCGAAGAGCAGGCTTCCTGAAAAGAAAGAACCTCATCCTGAGGAGCCGCGAAAGCGGCGTCTCGAAGGAGGATCCAGAGAGCGCTGGAACCATCCTTCGAGACGAATGGCTTGCGCCATTCCCTCAGGATGAGGGCGGTGTCCTTGAAGGCGTCGACTCGGGTCCCGTCTTACGACAGGGTCTGGTTTGCGGCGCCCTGCTGGGCCTGCATCTCGGCGGCGCGCTGGCGGTAGAGGGCCACGAAATCGATCGGGTCGATGTAGAGGGGCGGGAAGCCGCCGTTGCGCACCGCTTCGGCCACGATCTGGCGGGCGAAGGGGAAGAGCAGGCGCGGGCACTCGATCATCACCACCGGATGAAGCTGGTCGGCCGGCACGTTCTGGACCCGGAACACGCCCGAATAGGTCAGCTCGAAAGCGAACAGCACATCCTTGCCGCCCACCTTGGCGCTGCCTTCCAGCGTCAGGTCGACCTCGAAATCGGCCTCGTCGAGCTGCTTGGCGTTGACGTTGACCTGCAGGTTAATCTGCGGGCCTTCCTGTTGCGGCTGCAGCGAGCGCGGCGCGTTCGGGTTCTCGAACGAGAAATCCTTGCAATATTGCGCGAGGGCGTTCAGGGCCGGGGTGGCGTCCTGCGTGGCCCCGTTGGTTGCCGGTGTATCGGCCATGATGGTCTTGCTCCGAGGGAGGATGATCGATCGGGCCCGAACGAAGCGCCTGAGAGGCGCCCAAACGGCGACGGGCCATGGACCCCCGCGCTAGCACGCTTCCTCCCGGTGAACAAGATTCCGTTAGGCCCGTCGCTTGTCGCAAGAGAAGGTGGATGTTACGAGCCTATGACCCCATATGCGAGGGAACGCCCCTCCACCCCTGAGCGGGTGCCGGCCCAGGCCTGACGCCGCCGGCATCGACTGACTCAAACCGGATCGACGATGCAGGACTCCTTCGACATCACGACCCTTATCTTCATCGTGCTCGCGGTTTTCGTCGCCTGGCGCCTTCGTTCGGTGCTGGGCCAGAAAACCGGTAACGAGCAGCAGCCGCCCTTCGACCCGTTGTCCCGCCGGGAGCCCCCCATGCGGCCCGAGGCTCCCGCGGCCGACCGGGACAACGTGGTCCGGCTGCCGAACCAGAACGGCGACAAGCCCGCCGCTCCTCCGGTTCCGCCCGCCGAGCGCTGGAAGGGCATCGCCGAGCCCGGCACCCCGGTGGCGAACGGCCTCGACGCCATCGACCGGGCCGAGCCCGGCTTCGACGCGGGCGTGTTTCTCGAGGGCGCCAAGGCCGCCTACGAGATGATCGTGATCGCGTTCGCGCAGGGCGACCGCAAGACCCTGAAGGACCTGCTCTCCCGGGACGTCTATGACGGTTTCGAGGGCGCCATCATTGAGCGCGAGAAGCGGGGCGAGAAGGTGGAGACCACCTTCGTGTCCATCGACAAGGCCGATATCGAGAACGTCGAGGTGGCCGGCAGCAGCGCCCAGATCGTGGTGCGCATCCTGTCCAAGCTCATCACCGTGACCCGCGATCCGTCCGGCCAGGTGGTGGACGGCAGCCCCGACACGGTGGTGGACGTGACCGACGTGTGGACCTTCGCCCGGACGCTCGGCAGCCGCAATCCCAACTGGCAGCTCGTCGCGACCGAAGCGGGGCAATGAGGCGTGCCGGGCTGGCCGTCCTGGCCGTGCTCGCGGGGACACCCACCATGAACGCCGCCCTCGCCGAACAGGCGGACCTGAAGCCCCTCGCCTTCTCGGACCTGGCCGGATGGGCCGAGGACGATCACGCGGCTGCCTTCCGGGCCTTCCGGCGCAGCTGCGGGCCCATCCTGGACAAGCAGGCGGAGCTTCGCCCGGCCCAGATCGCCGGGGCCGGCCTCCGGGAGGTCTGCCAGGCGGCGTCAGCCCTGACCGTGCGGTCGAAGGCCGAGGCGCGCCGCTTTTTCGAGACCCATTTCAGGCCCCATGAAATCGTCCTGAAGACCGGCCGGGGTTTTTTGACCGGCTATTACGAGCCGGAGTTCAGGGGCTCGCGGACCCGCACCGAAACCTTCACGGTTCCCCTCCTCGACCGGCCCGACGATCTCGTGACGATCCCGCAGGGCGAGAGCCTTCCGGGGATCGAGCCGGGTCTCCAGGCCGCGCGACGCACCGCAACCGGTTACGAGCCCTATCCCGACCGGGCCGCCATCGAGGGCGGAGCGCTGGGACAGCGCGCCAAGCCCGTCGTCTGGCTGAAAGAGCCCGGCGAAGCCTTCATCCTCCATGTTCAAGGTTCTGCCCGCATCCGCCTGACGGACGGCTCCGTCATGCGGGTCGCCTATGCGGGCCGCAACGGCCGGCCCTACACGTCCATCGGCCGGGTCCTGGTCGAGCGCGGGATCATGGATCTGGAGAGCATGACGCTGGAAAAGCTCATGGGCTGGCTGAAGGACAACCCGGCCGAGGCGCGGGAGCTCATGCACCGGAACCGGTCCTACATCTTTTTTCGCGAGGCCCGGGAGCTTGCCCCCGATGAGGGACCCGTCGGCGGGGCCGGGCACCCCCTCGTGCCGGGCCGCAGCCTCGCGGTCGACCGCAATCTCTGGCCTTACGGCCTGCCCTTCTGGCTCGAAGGCCGGCTCCCGGTCACGCTGGAGAAAGCCGATCCCCTGAACCGCCTCATGATCGCCCAGGATACCGGCTCGGCCATCTTGGGACCCGCGCGAGGCGATTTCTTCGTCGGCAGCGGGCCGGAGGCCGGAACGCGGGCCGGGCTGATGAGGCACACGACCCGTTTCGTCGTGCTTCTTCCGGCCCGATGACCAAGCTCGTGCCATGACCAAGCGCCGCCGCCCGCTCAGCGCCGAGGAAAAGCGCCTCTGGGCTCATGTGGCCCGGCATGTGAAGCCCATGAAGGGCAAGGTCTATCCGGAGGAGCCTGAGGCCGAGGCGGCGCCCGTGCTTCCGGCTCTCTCGGCTAAAGGCTCCACGAATAAGGCCCCTTCCAAAACCCCTTCCAAAACCACTTTAAAGCCCCCTGTCCCACCGCCCCTCAAGCCGCAGCCCAAACCCGCCGTTCCGCCGTTGGCGCCTGTGGAGCGCAAGACTCTCCAGGCTCTCCGCCGCCGGACACGGGCGGTGGACGGCACCATCGACTTGCACGGGATGCGCCAGGAAGAGGCGCATTTCGCCCTGGTCGGGTTCCTGCACCGGGCCCAGAATGCCGGCCACGCCGTCGTTCTGGTGATCACCGGGAAAGGCGGAGCCGCCTCCCCGGGCGCGCTTTTCGAGGAGCGCGGCGTCCTGCGCCGGATGGTGCCGCACTGGCTGCGGCTGCCGGACCTGCGATCTCTTGTGGTCGGATTCGACGAAGCCTCTCCACACCACGGCGGATCTGGTGCACTCTACGTCCGGCTTCGCCGCAGGCGCGGTGCAGGATCGACGGATGACTCCCTTTGGTGAACGGGTGCGGCGGTTGCGCCGCGAGCGCGGTCTGCTCTTGAAGGACATGGCTGCGCATCTGGGTGTATCGAGCGCCTATCTGTCGGCCCTGGAGCGCGGCGAGCGCGGAAAGCCCACCTGGACGCTGATCCAGGGCGTGATCCAGTATTTCAACATCATCTGGGACGAGGCCGACGAGCTCGCCCGCCTGGCCGACCTGTCCGACCCGCGCATCAAGGTCGACACCGCCAGCACCAATCCGGCCGCGACCCTGCTGGCCAATCGGCTCGCCCGGGAAATCCGGGGTTTGAGCGAGGACGACATCGCCCGAATCCTGCGGGTTCTCGACGCCGCCGCCGAGAAGAGCCGCAAGGCCATGCCCCTGGAACCCGACGCCGACACGCTCCAGGCCTCGATGATTTAAGAGCCTTTCGGGCCGGATCGGACGGGGTGACGATCCCTTGCCCGGTCGAGAGCCGCCCGGACCGATCCCGGCGTGCAGCTTGACCGCCCGCGTCCCGGATGCGAAAGCGCGCCGGTCCCATCACGCAATCCGGTTCCCTCATGTCCCATCCCCGCATCGACGTTCTTACCCTCGGCAACGCCATCGTGGACGTGCTCGCCCATACGGACGAAGCCTTCCTGGTTTCCAAGAACGTCCATAAGGGCGCCATGCAGCTCATCGACGAGGCGCGGGCGGAGGAGCTCTACAACGACATGGGCCCGGCCACGATCGTGTCGGGCGGTTCGGCCGCCAACACGGCGGCGGGCATCGCTTCGCTCGGCGTCCGGGCGGGCTTCATCGGCAAGGTGAAGAACGACGAGACCGGCAATCTGTTCGCCCACGACCTGAAGGCCATCAGCGTCCATTACGACGTGGCGCTCGCCGGGGACGGCCCGGCCACCGCCCGCAGTTTCATCCTGGTGACGCCGGACGGCGAGCGCACCATGAACACCTATCTGGGCGCCTGCCAGAACCTGACCCCGGACGACGTCAACCCGGCCACCGTCGAGGCCTCCGCCATCGTCTATCTCGAGGGCTATCTCTGGGACCCGCCGGCCGCCAAGGAGGCCTTCCGCAAGGCCGTGACGATCGCCCATGGGGCTGGCAACAAGGTGGCGCTCACCCTGTCGGATTCCTTCTGCGTCGACCGCTACCGCGACGAGTTCCTCGGATTGATGCGGGACGGGAGCCTCGACATCCTGTTCGCCAATATCCACGAGCTGCAGAGCCTGTTCCAGACCTCGGACGCCAGCACGGCGCTCGCGGCCCTGCGGGACGAGAAGGTGCTGGGCGTCGTGACGCGCTCGGAGCAGGGCGCCCTGGTGGTGAGCCGCGGCGAGACCCTTGCGGTTCCGGCCTATCCGGTCGCCAAGGTGGTGGACACCACGGGCGCGGGCGATCTCTTCGCGGCGGGCTTCATGGCGGGCCTCGCCCGCGATCTCAGCCTGACCGACTGCGCCCGCCTGGGCGGTCTGGCTGCCGCGGAGGTCATCAGCCATCTGGGAGCCCGTCCGCAGGCGAGCCTGCTCGACCTCGCCCGCCAGGAAGGGCTGCTGTCGTAAGGGTTTTCGTCACGTCCCGCCGGTGCGCCCGAACATCACCGTGAACAGGGCCGCCAGGGCGACGAGCACCAGGAAGCCGTTCACGGCCAGGAGCAGGGCAGGGGGCATGCGCCGCACGTCCGGATTGGGCGGCGGCGCGCCGACGAACACCTGGCGCCAGACGGCGGCCGCGAAGCAGAAGGCGCTGAACAGCACCAGCACCGAGCCCGTGGCCACGATCATCCCCTCCGGCACGACGCCGTCCAGGAGCTTCTTGGCCCCGATGCCGGAGGCCAGGGCGGCCAGGCCCGTGCGCACCCAGGCCGCATAGGTTCGCTCCGCGGCGAACACCGTGCGGTCGGCCGCCAGTTCCGTGCGCCTGTCCGCGCTGTCCTTCATCTGGACGCTGGCTTTGGCGGTGGTGCGGGCGGCGGCCTGCGTGTGCTCGGCGGCCTCCTGGGTCTGTTCCGCCGCCTCCTGCGCCTGCTCGGCGCTGCGCTCGATGTCCTTCTCGGCCGGTGTGTCAGCCATGATGCCTCCGCCGGATGGGTCTCCGCTGGAGGCCCAACGCGCCAGGCCGCGAAAGGTCCGATCCGGCCTCAGCCGCCGGGCTTGATGGAAGTCATCCAGCCCATATAGGCCCCCGTCGGATCGCGCAGCATCGCCACCCGGCCCACCCCCATCACGTCATGCGGCTCGCGCACGATCCTGGCGCCCTGCGCCCGGGCGCTCGCGATGCGCGCATCCACGTCGTCGACCTCGACGAAGCCGACCCAATGGGATTGCGGCCATGGGATGTCGTCGTGCTCGTCGAAGCCGCAGATTCCCGCGACGTATCGCTCTCCCACCATGGCGATCCAATAGACGCTCTGGGGAAGGCGGAATTCCTCGAAGGTCCATCCAAGGGTCGCGGTGAAGAACGCGCAGGCGGCGGCCGGATCGTTGGTGACGAGCTCGTTCCAGGTGAACAGCCCATGGGTGGACGTCAGGCCCAGGCTCGGAAGCGTCTTGTGGGTCGCGGATGGTCTCAAGCCCAGAACTCTCAGAACGGCGCCCGCCGCCCCCTTGAGCCACGTCGAGCGTGCGGCCGGGGGGCGGGCATGGGGAGATGGATGGGCTCGGAACTGCATGGGTGCCGCGGTGCATGGCCTCGCCCGGCGACCCGATTATCCGGGGGTGTGGGCTCGGGATCCATCCCTCTTAGGTCGAGGAAACGACGCTAGGTCAAGCCTGAAAACGCCCACCTCCGCGCCGGGGATCGGCCAAATCGTCCCGGGCGCAGCGCTTTGCCGCAACGGAAAGAGGCCGGATCAGGATCGGAACCGCCTGGCGGCCCGAAGCCCGAAGATGTTGATGGCGAGGCCGGCCAGGATCACGCCCCCGCCCGCGATCTCCACCGGCACCATGCGCTCGCCGAGAAACACGGTCGAGCCGAGGATGCCCGCGACCGGAACCAGCAGGGCGAAGGGCGTCACGAGGGCGGCGGGGTGGCGGGAGAGCAGGTAGCTCCAGATCCCGAAGGCGAAGACCGTGGTCGGATAGGCCAGATAGGCGACCGCGCCCACCAGGGCCGCGTCGGCGCCGCGAAGGGAGGCCAGGATCCGGTCGGGACCCTCGAAGGCCAGCGAGAGGCCGAGGAGGGGCAGGGGCGCCACGAGGCTCGCCCACACGATGAAGCCCAGCATGTCGATGCGGCCCGCGCGCTTGCCGACGATGTTGGCCACGCCCCAGGCGCAGGCGGCCGCCACCGTCATCAGGAACGGGACGGCGCCGCCGCCCGTCATGCGGGGCCAGGCGATCAGGCACAGCCCGAGACAGGCCACGATCCCGCCGAGGATCTGGTGCGGTCCGGGCCGCTCGCCCATGAGCAGCGCCGCGAACAGGATCGTGAAGAAGACCTGCGCCTGCATCACCACGGAGGCGAGGCTCGCCGGCATGCCGAGCCCGATGGCCACGAAAAGCAGGCCGAACTGGGCGACCCCGAGAAAGAACCCGTAGGCCACGATAAGGGACGGGCGCGTTTGGGGCCTGCGGATGAACAGGATTGCCGGAAAGGCCGCGAAGGCGAAGCGCAGGGCGCCCAGGAACAGGGGAGGGGTGGTGCCGATGCCGAGCTTGATGACCACGAAGCTCAGGCCCCAGATCACCGTGACGGACAGGGCCAGGAGGATATGGCTGATCGGCATGACGCGGCGCGATCCTTGCTGCCGGAGAGCAACCTCTCCAACCCACTCGCCCTCATCCTGAGGAGGCACGAAGTGCCGTCTCGAAGGAGGGCTCTAGCGGAGCGCTTCCGGTGCCAATTGGATCATCCTTCGAGACGAATGGCTCCGCCATTCCCTCAGGATGAGGCTTCGAGACGCCCGCTGCGCGAGTCCTCGGGATGAGGTCGAATGTTGATGCCGTCTTAAGCAGGCTTCTTGCGCAGGCGGACGATGACCTCGACGCCGGCCACTTCCATGCCGGGGGGCGGGGCCGGGAGGTCCGTCACGCTCATGCCCTCGGAGGGCATGTCCACCAGCTCGCCCTCTTCCTCGAAGAAGAAGTGATGGTGCTCGGTCGGGTTGGTGTCGAAATAGGATTTGGTGCCGTCCACGGCGAGCTGGCGCAGCAAGCCCACCTCCGTGAACTGGTGCAGGGTGTTGTAGACGGTCGCCAAGGAGACCGGGACCCGGGCCTTGGTGGCCTCGTCGAACAGCAGCTCCGCCGTGATGTGCCGGTCGCCCTTGGCGAAGAGGAGCCAGCCCAGGGACACGCGCTGACGCGTCGGACGCAGGCCCACCCGCCGCAACTTGTCCCGCAGCTCCGACACGGGGCAGCCGCGCCGGTGCATGGGAGGCATCTTGGAATCGATGAAGGCGGTCAGAGGATCGGTCATGGTCTCGGAACTGAATACGATGATGGCGGCTTCTATCACCGCAATGATAGAAAATCGAGGGGCTTACCGCAAGGCGAAGCCCCGAGGACGGCCGGCCGCAGCGCCGGCGGAAGGGCGGGACCGGCCGGATGCGCACACATCCGAGCGGGCGATCCCTTTGAAGGCGGCGAAAGCCTGTGCTACCAGAGCGCACCTTGGGGTTCGTAAAGGCCAGCCTTAGATCCCCCCGATGACCGTTGGATGAAAGGATCGGCCCCCTTCATGGCCCGCCAGTCGAGCTACACATACGAGGACCTTCTCGCCTGCGGGCGCGGAGAGCTGTTCGGCCCCGGCAATGCCCAGTTGCCGCTGCCCCCCATGCTGATGTTCGACCGGATCACGTCGATCGGCGAGGACGGCGGCGCCAACGGCAAGGGCCACATCCTGGCCGAGTTCGACATCCGACCGGACCTGTGGTTCTTCCAGTGCCATTTCCAGGGTGATCCCGTCATGCCGGGCTGCCTCGGCGTCGATGCGCTGTGGCAGCTCGTGGGCTTCTATCTCGGCTGGCTCGGGTCGCCGGGCCGGGGCCGGGCCCTGGGGGTCGGCGAGGTCAAGTTCTCCGATCAGGTCCTGCCCTCGGTCAAGAAGGTGGTCTACGGCATCGACTTCAAGCGGGTTTTCCGCTCCAAGCTGGTGCTGGGCATCGCCGACGGCTGGGTGGAAGCGGACGGGCGCCGCATCTACGAGGCCAAGGACCTGCGGGTCGGCCTGTTCCAGGCCGAGACCCCGGCGGGCGGCTGATCGGCGAAAATCCATCGACACAAATTCGGCCCAGGTTGAGAATAGGCCCTGGGCATCCTACGTCTGGAGCATCCCGCCCGGACCGGGATGGTCTCGCACGAGACCCGGCCCCGATTGCTTGAGAGAGGTTGGTTATGAGGCGCGTCGTCGTCACCGGCATGGGCATCGTTTCGTCCATCGGCAACACCACGCAGGAGGTGCTGGCCTCGCTTCGCGAGGCGAAATCCGGCATCGTCCATGCGGCGGACTACGCCCGCTACGGCTTCCGCTGCCAGGTGCACGGGTCCCCCGACATCAATGTCGAGGAACTGGTGGACCGGCGCGCCATGCGCTTTCACGGCAAGGGCACGGCCTGGAACCACATCGCCATGGACCAGGCGATCCGCGATTCGGGCCTCGAGGAGAGCGACATCTCCAACGAGCGCACGGGCATCATCATGGGCTCGGGCGGTCCCTCCACCCGCACGCTCATCGACGCGGCCGACATCACCCGCGAGAAGGGCCCCAAGCGCATCGGGCCCTTCGCGGTGCCGAAAGCCATGTCGTCCACGGCCTCCGCGACGCTGGCCACCTGGTTCAAGATCAAGGGCATCAACTATTCGATCTCGTCCGCCTGCGCGACCTCGAACCATTGCATCGGCAACGCCTACGAGATGATCCAGTACGGCAAGCAGGACGTGATGTTCGCGGGCGGCTGCGAGGATCTCGACTGGTCCCTGTCGAACCTGTTCGACGCCATGGGGGCCATGTCCACCAAGTACAACGACCGGCCCGCCACGGCGTCCCGCGCCTATGACGTCAACCGGGACGGCTTCGTGATCGCGGGCGGCGCGGGCGTGCTCGTGCTGGAGGAACTGGAGCACGCCAAGGCGCGCGGCGCGCGCATCTACGGCGAGGTCGTGGGCTACGGCGCCACCTCCGACGGCTACGACATGGTGGCCCCGTCCGGCGAGGGCGCGGTGCGCTGCATGCGCATGGCGCTGGAGACCGTGAAGGCCCCGGTCGACTACATCAACCCGCACGCCACATCGACCCCCGTGGGCGACCTCAAGGAGATCGAGGCCATCCGCGAGGTGTTCGGCACCGGCGACAAGTGCCCGCCGATCTCCGCCACCAAGTCGCTGACGGGCCATTCGCTCGGCGCCACGGGCGTGCAGGAATCGATCTATTCGCTCCTGATGATGAACAACGGCTTCATCTGCGAGAGCGCCCATATCGAGGAACTCGACCCGGCCATGGCCGATATGCCCATCGTGCGCCAGCGGATCGACAACGCCCGGATCGATACGGTGCTGACGAATTCCTTCGGTTTCGGCGGCACCAACGCCACCCTTGTCATGCAGCGTTACACAGCGTGATCGGCCGGAGGGGCGTTTTTGCCCCTCCGTCGGTTGTGCTGCGCCGGATTTGCGGCGATAGCTTTTTCAAGACACGACACCGTTTTCACACAACGAATATTTGAAAACCGATAGGGGCCCGGCTTAAGCGCGCGACGATCGCGCCGCGGGGCTGACGCGAGGGGGGCTTGATTGACCGGACTGATGGAAGGAAAGCGCGGCCTCATCATGGGCGTCGCGAACGATCACTCGATCGCGTGGGGCATCGCCAAGGCCGTCGCGGCGCAAGGGGCCGAGCTCGCCTTCACCTATCAGGGCGAGGCGCTCGGCAAGCGCGTCGCGCCGCTGGCCCGGTCGCTGGGCTCGAGCATCGTGGTTTCCTGCGACGTCGAGGACCTGGCCTCCGTGGACGCTGCCTTCGCGGCCCTGGACACCCATTGGGCGGACGGATTCGATTTCGTGGTCCACGCCATCGGGTTCTCCGACAAGTCGCAGCTCAAGGGCTCCTACGTGGACGTCACCACCCGCGAGAACTTCTCGCGCACCATGGTGATCTCCTGCTTCTCCTTCACCGAGATCGCCCAGCGCGCCGCCTCGCGCCTGCGCGTCGGCGGATCGCTCCTCACGCTCACCTATGGCGGCTCCATGCGAGTCATGCCGAACTACAACGTGATGGGCGTGGCGAAGGCGGCACTCGAGGCGAGCGTGCGCTACATCGCGTCCGATCTCGGCCCCAAGGGCATCCGCTGCAACGCCATCTCGGCGGGTCCCGTGCGCACGCTCGCGGGCGCCGGCATCGCCGATGCGCGCCACATGTTCAATTATCAGAAGAACCACGCTCCCCTGCGCCGTACGGTCACCATCGAGGACGTGGGCGGCTCGGCCCTCTATCTCCTGTCCGACCTGTCCAACGGCGTCACGGGCGAGATCCATTACGTGGATTCGGGCTACAACATCATCTCGATGCCCCGCCCCGACGTGCTGAAGGCCCAGGACGCCGCCGGCGTCACGGGCGAGGAAGGCTGAGGCCGCTCCCACCGCCGTCATCCCCGGCCTCGAGCCGGGGACCCACGTCTTGCCATGACACCTCTTGCGGCGTGATGCGTGGCTGGCCGGGTCAAACCCGGCCATGACGGTGGAAGCATGTTTGCTCCCATCGATCGACAAAACGATCCGACGTCTCCACCCCGAGCGCGGCCGCCCCCGCGACTGAGGCCCTCCCCGCGAGGGAGCAGCGAACGAGCGCGCCGCGCCCTCCATCGCGCTTCGGCGGCAACCGCCATTCCGGAACAGCCCTCCGGCGTTGCCGTTGGTCCTCCGACATCATCACCCCGGCGGAGAGGTTCATGACGCTCGTTTCGGCGCCACCAAAGTTTCATGCCACGATCCAAGACAGTTCGGATCGTGCCGCCTCGGTCGCTGAAAAACCGCGCCGCCATCGGGTCGTGATCGTGGGCGGAGGCTTCGGCGGCCTGGCGGTCGCCCAGGCGCTCGGAGGCCAGGACGGCATCGACGTGACCCTAGTGGACCGGCGCAACCACCACCTGTTCCAGCCTCTCCTCTATCAGGTGGCCACCGCGATCCTGTCGCCGGGCGAGATCGCCGAGCCGATCCGCCACATCCTCAACCCCTATGACAACATCCGGGTGCTCCTGGGCGAACTGGATGCCGTGGACGCGAACCGGCGCGCGATCGTGATCGAGGATGGCGAGCGCATCCCCTACGATAGCCTGGTCCTCGCGACGGGCGCGGCGCACAGCTATTTCGGGCACGACGATTGGGAGCGGACCGCGCCGGGCCTCAAGACCCTGGACGATGCCCGCCGCATCCGGGCGCGGGTGCTGCTCTCCTTCGAGCAGGCCGAGCGGACGGAGGATCCCGCCGAGCGGGAGCGCTTCACGACCTTCGCGGTCATCGGCGGCGGTCCCACCGGCGTCGAGATGGCGGGCGCCATCGCGGGGCTGGCCCGCGAGGCCCTCGCGCGGGATTTCAAGGCGGTCGATCCCACCAAGGCCCGCATCCTGCTCATTGAAGGCGGACAGCGAATTCTCAGCGCGTTCCATGAGGATTTATCGGCCTATGCGGAGAAAGCCCTCACGGGTCTCGGCGTTACGGTCATGACGGGGCACGCGGTCGAGGACGTCACCCCCGAGGGCGTGACCGTCGACGGACGGCTGATCCCCACCGCCACCGTGGTGTGGGGCGCCGGCGTGCAGGCCTCGCCGGTCGGCCGCTGGCTCGATCTCGAAACCGACAAGGCCGGCCGCGTCCGCGTGGCGCCGGACCTGTCGGTGCCGGGCCGCGAGGGCGTTTACGTGATCGGCGATGCGGCGCTCAGCCTCGCGGAGGACGGCTCGCCCCTGCCGGGCCTGGCGCAGGTGGCCCATCAGCAGGGCGTCTATCTCGGGCGGGCGTTGCGGGCGAAAATCCAAAACGGGATGCCGCCGAAACCCTTCCGGTTCCGGAGCCGGGGCAACCTCGCCGTCATCGGGCGCAACGAGGCGGTGGTGGAGTGGGGCCGGTTCCGCCTAAAAGGCTTCCCGGCCTGGCTCGTCTGGGGCATCGCCCACGTCTACCTGCTCGTCGGTTTCCAGAACCGCCTGCTGGTCTGCATGCGCTGGCTCTGGACCTACCTGACGGCCCATAACGGGGCGCGGGTGATCTTCGACGAGGATCCGGACGTGCTCTGGGAGGTGGAGTCCCGCCGCCGCAGGCCGCAACGCTCCTGAGCCCGCGCCCATTGCGGCCCGGGATGCTCCCGGCCCGGGAGGTTCCCGGTCTGGGCCGGTTCGTCAGGACGCCGTCACGAGCAGGGCTTGGAGCGGTGCCCGGAACGGACCCTCGCCGAAGCGGTCCCGCAGGCCTGCCTCCACGGCCCGGGTGGCCCGCGCCAGGTCCCCGCCGTCGCGCGCCTCGATCTCGCCCCGCAGGGGCGTCCCCTGGCACAGGCCCATGGCGGGTTCGAGGGCCGAGGGCACGTTCGTGTCCCGCCGGATCTCCTCGATGGCGACCGCCGTGAACCCGGCTTGCCGCAGATCGGCCTCGATCCGCCGGCGGTCGTTGTAGCCATGGGGCGTTCGCGCCATGAACTGGGGCGGATCGTCGGGAAACACATGCGCCAGGGTCTCGGTGGCGATCCGGGCCAGCGGGTTGGCGTCGAGACGGTCCCAGACCGTGAAGAGGAAGCGCCCGCCGGGGCGCAGCACGCGCCGGGCCTCGCGGTAGGCCGCTTCCTTGTCGGGCATGAACATCACCCCGAAGGACGACACCACCGCATCGAAGGCGCCGTCATCGAAGGGGAGGGACTGGGCGTCGGCGGGCTGCCACCGCACGCGCCCGCCCCCGCGCTTCGCGGCCGCCACGTCGAGCATGGCCTGGTTGAGGTCCGTGGCCAGGATGGCGCTGTCCGGCGACTTGGCGGCCATGGCGTGGGTGACGATCCCGGTGCCAGCGGCAGTCTCCAGGATCTGCCGGTCGCCTGCCCCAATCCTCTCGGCGATGACGTCGGCGAAGGGCTGGAACAGGATCGGCCCGAGGTGGCGGTCGTAGAGCTGCGGCACCGGGCCCGCGAAAACCGTATCGGTCTGCATCGGCACGCTCCTTCGCGCATCGCCTGGGACCGTGCGGATCCGGTTTTCGCCGATGCCGGCCGCCGGTTCTACACGAACGATGCGCCGTTTTCGGGACGGGGCATCGGACCCGGGATCGGGCCCGCCGTTCCGGGGGTTCCGGTCGCGGGTCCCGGTCGCGCGGGCGCCGGCCGCATCATAAATCCGTAACCCTCAGGCTCGTATCACATAGGTTGCGGCTCGGGACGCGACTCGGGCTGGCGTCGAGGATCGGCCGTCTACATGTCCCGCCCTCGCGCCGAAAACCGTCCGCCCGGCCTTGCGGGCGCCGCAATTGCCCCGCTTACCGGTCGCCGCGAAGCAGGGCTTGCCCAACCTCTTCGATCCGTGTCCGCCAGCCCCGTTCCAGGAGCGTCTCCCGTGCATCCGTCCCGCCGTTCGGTTCTTCTCGGCCTGTCCCTGTCGGGGCCCCTGTCGGGGCTGGCCGCGCCCGCCCTCGCCGGGCGGGGGCCGGAGCCCGAGAGGATACCCGGCGAGCTGGTCGAGGATACCCTGGCGCTGCCCTCCGCCGTGCGCCTCGGCCATCCTCATGGGGATGTGATCATGGTGGAGTTCTTCGATTACAACTGCCCCTGGTGCAAACGCTCGGCGGGCGAACTCGAGGCCCTGCTCAAGGCCGAGCCCGACCTCACCTACGTGCTCATGAACTATCCGATCCTCGACCCGGCCTCCGTCGAAGCCGCGCGCGTGGCCTTGGGGTATCTCCAGATGCAGGGGCCGGCGGATTACCTCAAGCTGCATCTCGGTCTGTTCGGCCTGCGCGGTCCGGTCAACGGCGCCCGCGCCCTGGGCGTCGCGAAGGGTCTCGGGCTCGACGAGAAGGGGCTCACGGACCGCGCGGCGGGCGAGCCCACCACCCGGGTTCTGAACGAGGCCCTCCGTCTCGGCAATTCGCTCGGCCTCGTGGCCACCCCGTCCTTCGTCCTCACGCCGCTGGCCTATATCGGCGGCATGAATCTGGACCAGAAACGCGCCGCCATCGCCGAGGCGCGAGGGTAACGTAGCTCCACACAGCCTCATCCCGAGGGCCCGCGCAGCATGGGTCTCGAAGGGTGTTTCCGGGACTCTCCGGATCCTCCTTCGAGACGCCGCCGGAGCGGCTCCTCGGGATGAGGTCTGCACAGAGACGAGGTCGGAGATCGTCGCTTCGGCCAAAGGCCCTTCGACAACGCCCCCCAAACCCGCTAAGCGCCGTCGCGCATGTCGCTTCTCCGTTCCTCCCTCCTGGTCGGCCTCGGCGCCGCCGCCTCGCGGGTTCTCGGCTTCGTCCGGGACATCCTGTTCGCAGGCGCGCTCGGCGCCGGGCCCGTGGCGGACGCGTTCCTGGCGGCGTTCCGGGTGCCGAACCTGGTGCGGCGGGTAGTCGGGGAGGGCGGCCTCAACCCGGCCTTGATTCCGGCGCTCGGACGGCTCGAATCCGACGAGGCCGCGCGGGTCTCCGGGGACGTGATGCTGACGCTGAGCCTGATCCTCGTCGGCCTCACCGGCCTCGTGGAACTGAGCGCGGGCCTCATCGCCTTCGCGATCGCGCCGGGCCTTGCGGACGAAGGCGCTCTCGATCTCGTGGCGCTCTACACGCGGCTTGGCTTTCCCTCCGTCATCGGCATCACCCTGGCGTCGGTCGGCGCAGCGCTCCTGAACCTGCGGGGGCGGTTCGCGGCCGCCACCCTGGCGCCGCTTGCGGTCAATGCGGGGCTGATCGCGACCCTGCTCATCGTTCGCGAGAGCCCGCAGCCGCTGGCCTGGAAGGCGGGCTGGCTCGCCGCCGCTTCGTCCCTGGCCGGGATCGTCCAGCTCGCCATCGTGGCGGCCGCTCTGTGGCGCCTGCCGGAGCGGGCCATCCGTTTGCGCAGGCCGCGTTCCTCGCCCGCCCTGAGGGCCGTGCTGTGGGCGGGGCTCCCGTCGCTGGCCGCGAGCGGAGCCGCGCAGCTCTTCATCCTGGCCGGGACCCTGGTGGCGTCCTTCTGGCCCTCCGGCGTGTCCTGGCTCTACTACGCGGAGCGGGTCATGCAGCTGCCGCTGGGCCTCGTGGCGGCGCTGGGCAGCTCCGTGCTGCTGCCGGAGCTGGCCGCGCGGGACAGGGCAGGGCGTCCCGAAGGGCTGATCGCGGCCCAGAACAAGGCCATGACGGTGGCCCTGCTCCTGGCGCTTCCGGCCGCGACAGCCCTCGTCGTACTCTCACGGCCCATCGCCTCGGTGCTCTTCGAGCGCGGCGCCTTCGGGCCGGAGGATGCGGCGGGCACGGCGGCGGCGCTGGCGGCTTTGGGCCTCGGCCTGCCTTTCGCGGCCCTCGGCAAGGTGATCTCCCAGACCCTGTTCGCCAGGGGCGCGTTGCGCGGGACCGTGCTGGCCCTGCTGGCCGGGATCGCCGCCACGGTGCTGGCCTCCGCGGGCCTCGGATCGGCGCTTGGCGTTCCGGGCATCGCGCTCGGGGTCAGCCTGGCCTGCGCGCTCCACGCCGCCGGGCTCGCCATTCTGCTGCGGATCATGGGCCTGTGGAGCCTCGACAGGGCTTTCGCCGGAACCGTTCTACGGACCGCCGGGGCCAGCCTCGTTCTGGCCGCGGGTCTGTGGGCGGCTCTCGCGTCGATCCCTGAGCCCGGTATCGCGGGCCTTGTCGCTCTCTGCGTCGGCGGGTTGGCGCTCTACGGTGCCTCCTCCTGGATGCTCAAGGCGGTGACGCGAGAGGACTTGCATTTGCTCAAAAGCAAACCTAGCGCGAATGCAAATCCCCTGTCATAACCCGCGCCGCATTCGGAGAAGCTGTTCCGGCCCAGGTGGAAGCTCTCCGGCTTAGGAGTACGAAGACGATGGCGCAGTTCAAGGAACTGGTCTTTTCCGGCGTTCAGCCGACCGGGAACCTACATCTCGGCAATTATCTCGGCGCGATCAAACGCTTCGTGTCCATGCAGGACACGCACGATTGCATCTATTGCGTCGTGGACATGCATGCCATCACGGTCTGGCAGGACCCCAAGGAACTGGCGCGCCAGATCCGTGAGGTCACCGCCGCCTTCCTGGCCGCTGGGATCGATCCCAAGAAGCACATCGTGTTCAACCAGTCCCAGGTCTCCGGCCACGCGGAGCTCGCCTGGGTGTTCAACTGCGTCGCCCGCATGGGATGGGCCAGCCGCATGACCCAGTTCAAGGAGAAGGCCGGCAAGGACCGCGAGAACGCGTCGGTCGGCCTGTTCGCCTATCCGATGCTCATGGCGGCCGACATCCTGCTCTACCGCGCCACCCACGTGCCCGTGGGCGAGGACCAGAAGCAGCATCTCGAACTGACCCGCGACGTGGCCCAGAAGTTCAACAACGACTTTTCGGCCTCCATCGCCGAGCACGGGTTCGGGGAGGCGTTCTTCCCGATCACCGAACCGCTGATCCATGGGCCCGCTACCCGCGTCATGTCACTGCGGGACGGCGCCAAGAAGATGTCGAAATCGGACCCGTCCGATTACTCGCGCATCAACCTGACGGACGATGCCGACACCATCGCGCAGAAGATCCGCAAGGCCAAGACCGACCCCGAGCCGCTGCCCTCCGAGGTCGAGGGGCTGAAGGCGCGGCCCGAGGCCGACAACCTCGTGGCGATCTACGCGGCGCTGATGGATGTGACGCCCGAGGCGGTCCTGGCCGAGCACGGCGGCTCGCAGTTCTCCGGCTTCAAGACGGCCTTGGTGGACGTGGCGGTGTCGAAGCTCGCGCCGGTGGCCGGCGAGATGCGCCGCCTCATGGCCGATCCGGCCCATATCGACGCGGTGCTGGTCGACGGCGCCGACCGGGCGCGGGGCATCGCCACCGAAACCATGAACGCCGTCAAGGACATCGTGGGCTTCGTGCGGGCGCGCTGATGACCGTGAGGGTGGGCTTGCGGCGGGCCTTCCGTCGCGGCAGCATCGCGACGCGGCGGAGGGCTGAATCGTGAGCGGAAAGCGCCAATCCTACGAGGCCGGCCACCGGCCGAAATTCATGGTGGTGATCGACGATACGCCGGAATGCGCCCGCGCGGTGCATTTCGCGTCCCGCCGCACCGCCCGCACCGGCGCCAGCATGCTCATGCTGGCCATCGTCGATCCGCCCGACAATTTCGAGTGGATCGGGGTCGGCGAGGCCATGATCGAGGAGGCCACCGAGGAGGCTCAGAAGCGCCTGGACGAGGCCGCCAAGGAGGCCCGGGGCGCCGCGGGCGTCGAGCCCGAGCAGGTGATTCGCACGGGCGAGAAGGCCGACACCATCATCAAGCTGATCAACGAGGACGAGGACATTTCCTTCCTGGTGCTGGCCGCCGGCTCCAGCAAGGACGGCCCCGGCCCCCTGGTCACGACGCTCGCCGGCAAGGCCGCCTCCACCTTCCCGATCCCCATCGTGATCGTGCCGGGCGGGCTGAGCGACGAGGAAATCGACGCACTGGCGGGGTAGGCAGGCCGCGCCGTCATGCCCGGCCTTGAGCCGGGTACCCACGTCTTGGGACGTGGTCCGTGGGTGGCCGGGTCAAGCCCGGCCATGACGGAGGTGCCGTCGCGTCTCCTGGCAATCTTCCTTCTCCGTCCCCAAATCTGCTAGAAGGATTACAGCCCAATCCCGGCTCCCACTTGCCCGGCCTTGAACCGGCGCCAGAGGACTAAAAGACCATGTTCATTCAGACCGAAGCCACGCCCAATCCCGCGACCCTGAAATTCCTGCCGGGCCGCGTCGTCATGCCGGAAGGCACCTTCGAGGCCCGCAACCCCGACAGCGCGGACGCCTCCCCGCTCGCCCGCCGGCTCTTCGCCGTGCAGGGCGTCACCGGCGTCTTCTTCGGCTACGATTTCATCACCGTCACCAAGGCGGATGGCGAGTGGCAGCATCTCAAGCCTGCGATTCTCGGCGGCATCATGGAGCACTTCATGACCGGCCTGCCGCTGTTCCAGAACGAGGCCGCGCCGGCCACGGACGACGGCGAGGAGTTCTTCGACGAGGACGACGCCCCCACGGTGGCCACCATCAAGGAGCTCCTGGAGACCCGCATCCGCCCGGCAGTGGCGGGCGACGGCGGCGACATCACGTTCCGGGGCTTCAAGGACGGCGTGGTCTATCTCGTCATGAAGGGCGCCTGCTCGGGCTGCCCGTCCTCGACCGCCACCCTGAAGCACGGCATCCAGAACCTCCTGCGCCACTTCCTGCCGGACGTGCGCGAGGTGCAGGCGGTCTAGGACAAAGCGAATGGTGGGTGGCCAGTGGCGAATGGAGGGCTGATGTTCCGTCTCCCGTCTCATGCCCGCTTACCTGCCCACTCACCATTCGCCATTCGCCATTCGCTCCATTAAGAAGAGCCAACCGCCTGAACCTGTCCGGAGACCCTCTTGCGCATCCTTGCCATCGATACGGCGCTCGGCGCCTGCTCGGCCTGCGTGCTTCAGGCCGGGGACACGATCCCGCTGGCGGGCGAATCGATCCCCATGGAGCGCGGCCACGCGGAAGCCCTGCTGCCCCTGGTCGACCGGGTCGTGGCCGGGGTCGAGGGCGGGTTCTCCGCCCTCGACCGGGTGGCCGTCACGGTCGGGCCCGGCTCCTATACGGGCCTGCGGGTGGGCATCTCGGCCGCGCGCGCCATCGGGCTCGCGGCGGGCATTCCGGTGGTGGGAGTCGCGACCCTGTCGGCCTTCCTGGCTCCCATGCTGGCGGGCGGCACGCGCGGGCTCTACACGGCCGCCATCGACGCCAAGCACGGTCACATCTACGTGCAGGCCATCGCGGCAGGCGGCCTGACCATCATTCCGGCGGGCCTCATGTCCTTGCGCGACGCGCTCCGGCTCCTGGGTTCCGGGCCCCTGGTGCTCGCGGGATCGGCCGCCCCGACGCTGGCGGCGGAGGCCTGGGCGCAGGGGATCGAGGCGACCCTCGCGGACGCCCCGCTCGCCCCCGATATCGCCTGGGTGGCGCGTCTCGGCGCCCTCGCGGATCCGGCGAGCGCCCTGCCCAAGCCCCTGTACCTGCGCGGTCCCGACGCCAAGCCCCAGGACGGCGCCCGGATCGCCCGGCGCTGACCGGTCCGGTCCAAGCGATCCGCCGCTCAATGTCTCGATAGGTTGTCCCGGCCCGTTGTCCCGATGAGCTTTCTCGACTGGTTCCGCACCCCGCCGGGCGCCCGCCTGGAGGCCCTGGCGCCCGCCCACGCGCCCCGGGTCACGCGGATCCACGCCGCCGCCTTCGCGCGGCCCTGGGACGTGCCTGAATTCGAGCGCCTCTTGGGCGACCGGGCCGTGCTGGCGGACGGGTTCTTCCTCGGCGCTTCCCTGTGCGGCTTCGCGATCTCGCGCGTCGTCCTGGACGAGGCCGAGATCCTGACCGTGGCCATGGCGGCCGAGGCCCGGGGCCGGGGCCACGCCCGCCCGCTCCTGGCCCACCATCTCGATGCGCTCGTGCGCCGGGGCGCCCGCGTGGTGCACCTGGAGGTGGAGGACGGCAACGCACCGGCGCTCGCCCTCTACCGCCGCCTCGGCTTCCGGGAGGCGGGCCGCCGGGAGGGTTATTACCCGCGCCCCGACGGCACCCGCGCCGCAGCGCTGACCATGAGCCTCGCCCTGTAGGCCCACCCTGTAGCCCCGCCGTGTCCGGTCCCGTATAAGCGGGCAGGGAGTGAATCGTGGCAGCACGCACCAGCCAGAAGAAAGCCGCGCGCCGGTCCGACGCCATCGAGCGGGCCTGCCGCGAGAAGGGCCTGCGCATGACGGGGCAGCGGCGCATCATCGCGCGCGCCCTCGACGACGCGAGCGACCACCCGGACGTGGTGGAGCTGCACCGCCGCGTCGCGGCCGTCGACGACCGCATTTCCCTGTCCACCGTCTACCGCACGGTCAAGCTGTTCGAAAACCAGGGCATCATCGAGCGCCTCGACTTCCGCGACGGGCGCTCGCGCTACGAGCACGCCGCGCGGGAGCATCACGATCACCTCATCAACCTCGAGACCGGGGACGTGATCGAGTTCCATTCCGAGGAGATCGAGGCGCTGCAGACCGAGATCGCCCGGCGCCTGGGCTACAAGGTGGTGTATCACCGGCTGGAGCTCTACGCGGTGCCGATCGAGCCCGACGCCAGCTCCGACGTCAGGTCCGACGCCCAGGCCAGCGACAGGCCCGCCGGGGCGGGGCCGGACGGCGCATCCCGAAGGGATGGCGCGTGAGGCGAATCGGCGTCGGCCTGAGGCTCGTGGTCCTCGGCCTTTACCTCCTGGGAGCCGCGGGCCTCCAGCTCCTGGCGCTGCGGTTCGGCTGGAGCGTGCTGCACACCGTCCCGATGCGCTTCCACCGGCTGTTCCTGTGCCTGTTCGGCGTGCGGGTGATCGAGCGCGGCACGCCGCCCTCCGGCACCGCCACCCTGGTCCTGTCCAACCACGTGTCCTGGCTCGACATTCCCGTGATCGGATCGCTGCGCCCCCTGTCCTTCATCGCCAAGTCCGAGATCGAGGGCTGGCCGGTGGTGGGGTTCATGGCGAAGCTCCAGCGCTCGGTGTTCATCGACCGGGCCCGACGTGGCGCCACCGCCGAGGTGAACGAGACCGTGGGCCTGCGGCTGGCGAAGGGCGAGGTGATCGTGCTGTTTCCCGAGGGCACGACAAGCGACGGCAACCGGCTTCTGCCGTTCCGCTCCTCCATCGTGGGCGCCGCCCAGGCAGCGCTCACCGATCCGGGCGCCGGGCCGGTTCACCTGCAGCCCCTGGCCCTGTCCTACACGCGCCGGAACGGCCTGCCGGTCACCCGTCGCGAGCGGCCCTTCATCGCCTGGTACGCCGACATGGACTTGGCCCCGCACCTGGCGCATTTCGTGGCGAACGGCGCCCTCGACGTGGTGGTGACCTGGGGCGAGCCTGTGCCCTTCAACGGCAACCGCAAGCAGGCCACCGCCGCGGCTGAGGAAGCGGTGCGCCGGGCGATCCAGGGCGGATAGCGTCCGGGTTCGGATCAAGGCACGTGCGCTGGAGCATGGCACGGCCGGGCGGTCTCGATCATGGTCGCGCGATGCCGTTCGACCGCCGCCCGATCCCGAGCCGCTCCGCGCCGTCCTGGCCGCCGCCGTTCGCCACCTCTGGACGAAATCGCCCGAAGGCCGCACCATTCCGCTTTCCGCGCGGGGTTTGGAGGATGGGCGATCCTGACAACCCGAAGGTGCAGCGCCGTCTCGCGGCCGTTCTGGCCGCGGACGTGGCGGGCTATTCCCTGCTCATGGGCCAGGACGAGGAGGGCACCGTGCGGCGGATCCGGCACCTGCGCCGAACCGTCCTGGCGCCGCAGGTGGCCGCCCATCGCGGCCGGGTCGTCAAAACCACCGGCGACGGCTTCCTGATCGAGTTCGCCAGCCCCGTGGAGGCCGTGCGCTGCGCGGTGGCGGTGCAGGAATCGCTTCAGGAAGCGACGCAGCCGCTCCGGCTGAGGATCGGCATCAATCTCGGTGACATCATCATCGAGGAGGACGGCGACATTTACGGCGATGGCGTCAACATCGCGGCGCGCCTGGAGCAGTTGGCGGAACCCGGCGCGATCTGCCTGTCCGCCAAGGTCTACGACGAGGTGCGCGACCACGTGCCCCTGGCGTTTCGCGACGAGGGCGAGACCCATGTGAAGAACATCCGCAAGCCGGTGCGGATCTACGGCCTCTTCGGTGGCCTGCTGCCCGAGACCAGGCCCGCGCTGGCGATGCCGGACCGGCCCTCGATCGCGGTCCTGCCCTTCGACAACATGAGCGAGAACCGCGACGGTGAGTTCCTGGCGGACGGGATCGCCGAGGACATCATCGCGGCGCTCTCCCGCGTGCGGTCCTTCTTCGTCATCGCCCGCAATTCCACCTTCACCTACAAGGGCAAGCCGGTCCACGTGCAGCGGATCAGCCGCGAGCTCGGCGTGCGCTATGTGCTGGAGGGCAGCGTGCGCATCGCGCGCGACCGGGTGCGCATCACGGCCCAGCTCATCGACGCGACCACCGGCGGCCATCTCTGGGCCGAGCGCTACGACGGCGGGCTCGACGACTTCTTCGACCTGCAGGACCGGATCACGGCCAGCGTGGTGGGCGCGATCCAGCCGTCGATCCGCGCGGCCGAGATCGAGCGCGCCCGGCGCAAGCGGCCCGAGAACCTCAACGCCTACGACCTCGTCATGCAGGCCATGCCCCATGTGTGGTCCGCCGATCAGGTGTCGAACGCCATCGCGTCGCGCCTCCTCGACCAGGCGCTTGAGCTCGATCCGGCCTATGCGCTGGCGCTCGCCCTGTCGTCCTGGTGCAGCGGCCAGCGCGTCATCTACATCTGGTCGGAGGATGTGGAGCGCGACCGGCGGGACGCGATCGGCAAGGCGCGGGCCGCCGCCGAGCTGACCTCGGACGACCCCCTCGTGCTGGCGATGCTGAGCACCGCGCGCACGATCATCACCCGGGATTTCGCGGCGGGCGCCCTTCTCATCGACCGGGCCCTCGCGCTCGACCCCAACTCGGCCTGGGCCTGGAACCGCAGCGGCTGGCTGCGCACCTTCATCGACGAGCCCGAGACCGCCATCGAGCATTTCGAGCGCGCGATCCGGCTCAGCCCCTTCGACCCGATGCTGTTCTCGTCCCATGCGGGGATCGGCGACGCCCATTTCGTGGCCGAGCGCTTCCCGCAGGCCGTGGAATGGCTCGAGAAAGCCCGCATCGCCCACCCGCGCGCCGCCTGGATCGGCCGTTTCCTGGGCGCCGCCTACAGCCACACGGGCCGGCACGCCGAAGCCCAGGCCTGCGTGCGCGACCTGCTGGCCGCCAACCCGGCCCTGACCGTGGGCGCCGTGCGCGTCGCCCCGCCCTTCAGTGCCCGGGTGATCGACAATCTGTGCGAGGGCTTGCGGCAGGCGGGGCTGCCGGAATAAGGCTTCTCGTGCCGCAGGCTCACCGCTCTTCTCTTGACGTCCCAAAACCCTTAAAGACGGACATTCGATAACCCGTCACGGCCCCAGGGCTTCGCTTCGCAACAGGTCGACCGCGTGAAAAAAGTCTTCGTGAAATCCTATGGCTGCCAGATGAACGTCTACGATGCCGAGCGCATGGCGGATGTGCTGGCCGTCAAGGGATACAGCGAAACCAAGGCCATGGAGGAGGCGGATCTCGTCATCCTCAACACCTGCCACATCCGCGAGAAGGCCGCCGAGAAGGTCTATTCGGAGCTCGGCCGCGTGCGCGAGCTGAAGGAGGAGCGGGGCGAGGCCGGGCGCGACACCAAGGTGGTGGTGGCGGGCTGCGTCGCCCAGGCCGAGGGCCGGGAGATCCTGCGCCGCGCCTCCGTGGTCGACGTGGTGGTGGGCCCACAGAACTACCACCGCCTGCCCGACCTGTTGGATCAGGCCGACAGGGGCCGCGTGGTCGACACGGAATTCCCGGTCGAGGACAAGTTCGACCATCTGCCGCTCGCCTCCAGGGCCCGGACGATCAGCCGGGGCGTCACGTCGTTCCTGACGATCCAGGAGGGCTGCGACAAGTTCTGCACCTTCTGCGTGGTGCCCTATACCCGCGGCGCCGAGGTCTCGCGCCCCGTCGCCCGGATCGTGGACGAGGCCCTGCGCCTCGCCGACGCCGGCGTGCGCGAGCTGACCCTCATCGGCCAGAACGTCAACGCCTATCACGGGGAGGGGCCGGACGGCGCGACATGGACGCTGGGGCGCCTGCTCCATCGCCTCGCCGAGATCCCCGGCATCGCGCGGCTGCGCTACTCCACTAGCCATCCCCGGGACATGGACCAGGAGCTGATCGCGGCCCACCGGGACATCCCGGCCGTGATGCCGTTCCTGCACCTGCCGGTGCAGTCCGGTTCCGACCGCATCCTGGCCGCCATGAACCGCAAGCACACCTCGGACGAGTACCGGCGCGTGATCGAGAGCATCCGCCGGGCCCGGCCCGACATCGCCCTGTCGTCGGACTTCATCGTGGGCTTTCCGGGCGAGACCGATTCGGAGTTCGAGGACACGCTTCGGCTCATCGCGGATGTGGGCTTCGCCACGTCCTTCTATTTCAAGTACAGCCCCCGCCCCGGCACCCCGGCGGCCGAGATCGCGGCCCAGATTCCCGAGAGCGTGAAGGCGGAGCGCTTCGCCCGGATGCAAAACCTGTTGGAAACCCAAAGGCAGGCTTTCAATCACGGAACCGTCGGGCGCACCATGGACGTTCTCTTGGAGAAGCCGGGCCGGCATCTGGGCCAGATGGCGGGCAAGTCGCCCTACCTGCAGCCGGTGCAGTTCGAGACCGACACCCATCGGGTGGGCGAGATCGTCAGGGTCAGGATCGTGCGGGCGGGCTCCAACAGCCTGTTCGCGGAACAAGCCGCACCCGGCGACCGGGCGGCGGCGTAACGTGGGAGACGGCATTTGAGGCCATCGGAAAGCGTGACGGCACGAGGTCACAAGGGACGGGGTCCCGCAAGCTTTCACCCCGGCGTCGAGGAAGAGGCCGAAATCATCTTGACCTTCGACGACAACCGTCTCGCCAGCGTGGTCTTCGGACAGTTCGACCAGAACCTCGCCCATCTCGAGCGCCGCCTCCACGTGGTGGCCACCGCCAACGGCAACCGGGTGACCGTGAAGGGCACGCCTGAGGGCTCCGAACTGGCGCGCCGCGTCCTGGAGAGCCTCTACGACCAGGCCCGCCAGGGCGTGGTGCTGAGCCCCGGCGACGTGGACGGGGCCGTGCAGGAGGCCTCCCTTCAGGGCACCCTGTTCTCCTCCGAGGAGGTGCCGGTTCCAGGCCTGACGAGCTTCGACCAGATCGCCACCCGCAAGCGCGGCCCCGTCCGGGCCCGCAACGCGGCCCAGAACGACTACATCAAGGCGCTCAAGAAGAACGAGCTCGTCTTCGCGGAAGGCCCGGCCGGCACCGGCAAGACGTGGCTGGCCGTGGGCTATGCGGTCTCCCTGCTGGAGCAGGGCCAGGCCGAGCGCCTGATCCTCTCCCGGCCGGCGGTCGAGGCCGGCGAGCGCTTAGGGTTCCTGCCGGGCGACATGCGCGACAAGGTCGACCCCTACCTGCGCCCGATCTACGACGCGCTCTACGACTTCATGGAGGCCCGCCACGTGGACCGCGGCCTGCAGACCGGCATGATCGAGATCGCGCCGCTCGCCTTCATGCGCGGCCGCACGCTCACCAAGGCGGTGGTGCTCCTGGACGAGGCCCAGAACACCACCTCCATGCAGATGAAGATGTTCCTCACCCGCCTCGGCGAGGGCTCGCGCATGATCATCACGGGCGACCCGACCCAGATCGATCTGCCGCCGGGCCAGAAATCCGGTCTCGTGGAGGCCACCAAGATCCTCGACGGGGTCGAGGGCATCGGCCGCGTCACCTTCCGGGAAGGCGATGTGGTGCGCCACGACCTCGTGCGCCGCATCGTGACGGCCTATGACGAGGCGACTCGCCGGGGCGAACACGTGACGACCCCGCAGGCCCTTCCGGGACGCCGGGCGTGATCGATCTCGACTTCGTGGTGGAGGCGGGCGACTGGTCCGCCCTTCCCGAGGCCGAGGCCCTGGGCCGGAGGGCGGCGAAAGCCGCTCTGACGGTCTCGGATGCCGACGCGGACGATTACGAGGTCAGCGTCATGCTCACCGACGACGCCGGCATCCGCGAGCTGAACCGGGAATGGCGCGGGAAGGACAAGCCCACCAATGTCCTGTCCTTTCCGGCGCCGCCCATGCCCGGCGAGCATTCTCCTCGCCATTTGGGCGATCTTGCATTAGCCTGTCAGACACTGGCGCGGGAGGCGGAGGACGAATCGAAGCCTCTCGCCCACCACTACGCCCACCTGATCGTCCATGGGGTGCTGCACCTGCTCGGCTACGACCACGAGGTCGAGGAGGAGGCGGAGGCCATGGAAGCTCTCGAGGTCAAAGCCCTGGCCAATCTTGGCATCGCCGACCCCTATCGCGATATGGCAGCCCCTGCGCCGAGAGGCGACGGCTGAAACTTGAACCACCATGAATGATGATCGAAGTCGCAACGAACGTCCCGTCCGGTCCCCATCGGACCCGGAGGGCGTTCGTGACCATTGGTACGACCGGGTCCTGATCCGGCTCGGCCTCAAAGCCCGCGAATCCTTCCGCCACGACCTCGAGGACGTTCTGGCGGAGGCCGACGAGGACACGGACTTCTCGCCCCAGGAGCGGGCGATGCTCAAGAACGTGCTGGGCTTCCACCGCATCCGCGTCGAGGACGTGATGGTGCCCCGCGCCGACATCATCGCGGTGGCGGCGGACATGTCCTTGGGCGACCTGCTCGGCCTCTTCCGCACCGCCGGCCATTCCCGGCTCCCGGTCTACGGCGAAACCCTCGACGACCCCAAGGGCATGGTCCATATCCGGGACTTCCTGGACTTCATCGCCGAGCGGGCCGACGACCGGACGGCCCGCCGCCGGCGCGACCCCGAAGGCGCCCCCGTGGCGGCCCCGAGCCTCATCCGGGTCGACCTCTCGCTCACCCTGGCGGACGCCAAGATCCTGCGGCCGGTCCTCTTCGTGCCCCGCTCCATGCCGGCCATCGACCTCCTGGTGCGCATGCAGGCGACCCGGACCCACATGGCCCTCGTCATCGACGAATACGGCGGCACCGACGGCCTCGTGTCCATCGAGGACCTGGTCGAGATGGTGGTGGGCGACATCGAGGACGAGCACGACGACGCCACCGCGATGTCGATCATGGAGAGCAGCGACGGCACCTACGTGGCCGATGCCCGGGCGAGCCTCGACGAGGTGAAGGAGAGCCTCGGGGTCGACCTGAACGACGAGGTCAGCGCCGAGGACATCGACACCATCGGGGGCTTCCTCGTGACCTTCGCGGGTCGCGTGCCCTCCCGGGGCGAGCTCATCGCGGGGCCCTTCGGGCTCGAGTTCGAGGTGCTGGACGCCGATCCGCGCCGGGTCAAGCGCCTGCGCATCCACCGCCGCTCGCCGGAGGCCGCGTCCGAGCCCGCCGATCCGGCCCATCGGCCGCCCCCGGAAAAAGCCGCCGCCGAATGAACCGGGTGATGGATCGCGTCATCCTGGCGACAGGATGGCGCCGCTGGCTCATGGCCGTCGCCAGTGGTGCCGTGGGCGCGCTGGCCATGCCGCCCTTCGGCTTTCTCCCGGCCCTGATCCTGTCTCTCTCGCCCGCCATCTGGCTCCTCGACGGCGCGGGCGCGTCCGGTTCGCGGCGGCGCACGCTCGCGACCGCGGCGCTCATCGGCTGGGCCTGGGGCTTCGGCTACTTCGTGGCGGGGCTGTGGTGGCTCGGGGCCGCGTTCCTGGTCGAGGCCGACCAGTTCGCCTGGGCGCTGCCTTTCGGGGTTCTCGGCCTGCCCGCCCTCCTGGCCTTCTTCACGGCCCTGGGCTTCGCGCTGGCCCGCCTGCTCTGGACGGGCGACGCCACGCGGGTGCTGGCCCTCGTGCTGGGGCTCACGGTCAGCGAATGGCTGCGCGGCCATCTCTTCACGGGCTTCCCCTGGAACAATCCCGGCATGGCGCTGGGGCAGAACCTCTGGCTCATGCAGAGCGCCACCCTGGCGGGGCTCTACGGGCTCACGGTGATGGCGGTGTTCATCGGCGCCGCGCCGGCCGTGCTGCTGACCGGACGCGGCGCGCGCGAGCGCCTGGTCCTGCCGGGCCTCGCGGCCGCGCTCCTGGCCGGAATGGCGGCCTTCGGGGCCTGGCGGGTGCCGGACGCCCCCGTCGGGACGGTGGAGGCCGTGCGGCTTCGCATCATGCAGCCCAACCTGCCCCAGGACGCCAAGTTCAACCCCCGCAACCGCGACGCCATCATGCGCCGCTACCTGACGATCAGCGCCGAGGCGAACGACCAGGGGGAGGGCCTGGAGGGCATCACCCACATCATCTGGCCGGAATCCGCGTTCCCGTTCCTGCTGCACCGGGATCCCGCCTCCCTGGCCCAGATCGCGGCGCTCCTGAATCCGGGGCAGGTGCTGGTCACCGGCGCGGCCCGCATGGACGAGCCGCTCCCAGGCGAGAGCGTGGGCCGGTTCTTCAACGCGATCCAGGCCATCGACGACCGGGGCACGATCCTGGGGGCCTACGACAAGGTCCACCTCGTGCCCTTCGGGGAGTACATCCCGGGCTTCCTGGACACCCTCATCCGCTGGGTGGGCCTGAGGCAGTTCGTTCATATCCCCGGGGGGTTCGAGCCGGGCCGGCGGGGCGGCGCGCTGCCGGTGCCCGGCCTGCCGCCGCTGGCTGCGACAATTTGTTACGAAGCGATTTTCCCCGGCGAAGTCCTGGGCGATGGTCCGCGCCCGAATGCAATCCTGAATGTCACCAACGATGCCTGGTTCGGGCAGACGCCAGGGCCATACCAGCACTTCGCCCAGGCCCGCCTGCGTGCCGTTGAGGAAGGTCTCCCCCTCATCCGGGCCGCAAACACCGGCATTTCGGCCGTGATCGACCCCTATGGCCGCATCGTCGGCCGTCTCGGCCTGGGCAGTGAGGGCGTCCTGGACGCGAATTTACCACTTGCAGTCCACCCCTCCCCATACAGGGGGTACTGGCAGGCAGTATTAATTGCTACGCTTGTGGTTATTTTCACCCTTCTGGTTGTCCGTCGGCGGCGGCGGCTTCCCTTTGGGAACATTTGACGGGCGGAGCCTGGCGCCCTGGCCACGCTCGCGGGGAGAGCTTGATCGATGAAGAAGTCGACCACCGAGATCGATGTGGAAATCGGCAGCCGCGTGCGCATGCGTCGGATGACGGTGGGAATGTCCCAGGAGAAGCTCGGCGAGATGCTGGGACTGACGTTCCAGCAGGTTCAGAAATACGAGAAGGGCACCAACCGGATCAGCGTCGGCCGCCTCGTCGACATCGCCACCGTGCTGGGCGTCGAGATCGAGTTCTTCTTCACCGGCCTCAAGAGCCGCAAGGACAGCGGCTTCTCCGACACGGACGCCGCGCCCTACGCAGCGGAGGTCATGTCGACCCCGGAAGGGCTGCAGCTCGTGCGCACCTTCGCGCAGATCAAGAGTGCGAAGGTTCGTCGCAGCATCGTGCAGCTCGTCTCGGTGCTGTCCGCCTCGGAGGAGGCCTCCGGAGAAGACGAGCCGCGTTCTTCATAAAGAACGCGTTCGCCGTTTTTCTTGACCTTTCTGCGGCCTTGGGCCATGACGGCGCTTTCCGCGGCATCCCTGGGGGCGCGGATCCTTCATCTCGCGATAAAACCCAAAGGAATATCCCGTGCCGCGCTCAAGCTACCTTTTCACGAGCGAATCCGTCTCCGAAGGCCATCCGGACAAGGTTTGCGATCGGATCTCCGACAGCATCGTGGACGCCTACCTGGCGGCGCAGCCGGAGGCCCGCGTGGCCGCCGAGACGCTCGCGACCACCAACCGCGTCGTGATCGCCGGTGAGGTGCGCGGCCCGTCCTCCGTGATCGAGCAGGTCGAGGAGCTCACCCGCGCGGCCATCAAGGATATCGGCTACGAGCAGGACGGCTTCCATTGGAAGACCGCCGACGTGGCGATCCACCTGCACGCCCAGTCGGCCGACATCGCCCAGGGCGTGGACGCCGCCGGCAACAAGGATGAGGGCGCGGGCGACCAGGGCATCATGTTCGGCTATGCCTGCAACGAGACCCCGGAGCTGATGCCGGCCCCGATCTACTACGCCCACAAGATCCTGGAGAACCTCACCAAGGCCCGCAAGTCCAAGGAAAACGGCGCCGCCGTCCTGGGCCCCGACGCCAAGAGTCAGGTGACGGTGCGCTACGAGAACGGCAAGCCTGTCGCCGCGACCCAGATCGTCCTGTCGACCCAGCATCTCGACGAGAACCTGTCCTCCGATGACGTGCGCGGCATCGTGGAGCCCTATATCCGCAAGACCCTGCCGCAGGGCTGGGTCAACGACGAGACGGTCTGGCACGTGAACCCCACGGGCAAGTTCGTGATCGGCGGCCCGGACGGCGATTGCGGCCTCACGGGCCGGAAGATCATCGTGGACACCTATGGCGGCGCGGCTCCCCACGGCGGCGGCGCGTTCTCGGGCAAGGACCCGACGAAGGTGGACCGCTCGGCGGCCTACGCGGCGCGGTATCTCGCCAAGAACGTGGTGGCGGCGGGCCTCGCCGACCGCTGCACCCTGCAGCTCTCCTACGCCATCGGCGTGGCCAAGCCCCTGTCGATCTACGCGGACCTGCATGGCACCGGCAAGGTGGACGAGGGCAAGCTCGAGACGTTCCTGATGGAGGCCATGGACCTGTCGCCCCGCGGTATCCGCACCCATCTGAACCTGAACCGCCCGATCTACGCCCGTACGGCCGCCTACGGCCATTTCGGCCGCGCCCCGGAAGCCGATGGCGGCTTCTCGTGGGAAAAGACGGACCTCGCCGACAGCCTCAAGTCGGCCCTGGCCTAAGGCTATGACCGCAGCCTCCGAAGGGACCGGCGCCTTCTTCGGGCGCCGGAAAGGCAAGAGGCTGCGCGCCGGCCAGGACGACCTGGTCCAAAACCTGCTCCCGGCCCTGCGGGTCGCGCCGGGGGCTGCCCTCTCGGAGCTGTTCCCGGCCCCCGGCCGCGAGACCTGGCTCGAGATCGGCTTCGGCGGCGGCGAGCACCTCGCCGCCCAGGCCCGCGCCCATCCGGACGTGAACATCATCGGCTGCGAACCCTTCCTGAACGGCATGGCCAAAATGCTGGCCTTGATCGACGGAGAGGGCCTGACGAACGTCCGTCTCTGGGACGACGACGTCACCCACCTCCTGCCGGCCTTGCCGGAGGCGGCCTTCGACCGGGTCTATATCCTCTACCCGGACCCCTGGCCCAAGCGCCGTCAGCGCAAGCGGCGCCTGGTCTCGGACGAGACCTTGAGCCTGCTGGCGCGGGTCATGCGACCCGGTGCCCAGTTGCGCTTCGCCACCGACATCGACGATTACGCGGGCTGGGGCATCGCCCGAATCCTGCGATCCCCGGATTTCCGCTGGACCGCCGCCCGGCCGGACGACTGGCGCCGTCCCTGGGCCGGCTGGCCCGGCACCCGCTACGAGGCCAAGGCCCTGCGGGAAGGCCGCGTGCCCTCGTACCTGACCTTCGTCCGGGTGTAACGGACGAGCCGGTCCTGCCATCCTGTGCCCCACGGCACGGACCAGGGCGACCGGGACGTTGAGGTTGGGGCCGCGCGACCTAAGTGTCGAAGTCGAGAAGACGTTATCACGTAGCGAGGCCCCATGGCTCGGCCCACCAGAACATTCGTGACCGCCGGCGATGTCGGAATCGACGCGCTCCTGTCCGGCTATGCTTGGTCCGGCTCCCTGACCTACGGGTTTCCGGACGGCTCGGCGGGCTACGGCTTCGCCTACGGCCTCGGCGAACCCTTCAGCCGCTTCGAGCCCGTCGGCCCCGCCCTGCGCCAGACCTTCCGCGCCTTCATCGACGGCACCGGCCCGGAGTCCGGCGGGGCCGCCATGACGCTCACGCCGATCGAGGGGTTCACCCGGCTGTCCTTCCGGGAGGCCGCCGGATCCGGCGCCGATCTGCGCGTGGCCGCCACGGGCCTGGCGGACGTGGCCTATACCTACCTGCCGGACCCCCGCAGCGGACCGGCCGCAGGCGATGTCTGGTTCGGGCCCTTCTACGATTTCGACAAGCCCGCCCTCGGCGGCTACGAGGCCCTGGTGGCCCTGCATGAATTCGGGCACGCCATCGGGCTCAAGCATCCCCACGAGGACAGCCCCGTCCTCCCGGCCAGGCTCGACCAGCTGCAATACACGGTGATGAGCTACCGGTCCTATCAGGGCCAGCCGATCTCGGGGCTCGCCAACGAGGATGTCGGCTATCCGCAAACCTACATGATGTACGACATCGCGGCGCTGCAGACCCTGTACGGCGCCAATTACAGTTTCCGCGCCGGCCCGACCACCTACCGGTGGGATCCCCGCACCGGCGAGGCTTTCGTGGACGGGGTGGGGCAGGGCCGTCCCGGCAGCGGCGAGGTCAAGGGCGCCAAGGCCAACCGGATCTTCGAGACGATCTGGGACGGGGGCGGCAACGACACCTTCGACCTGTCGAACTACGCGAACGGGGTGCGGATCGACCTCGAACCGGGCGGGTATTCGGTTCTCAGCCACGCGCAGCGGGCCGCCCTGGGCGACGGCCACAAGGCCCTGGGCAACGTCTACAACGCCCTGCAGCACAAGGGCAGCCCCCGGTCCCTCATCGAGAACGCCAAGGGCGGCGCCGGGAGCGACATCCTCAAGGGCAACGCGGCCGCCAACCGCCTCGAGGGCGGCGCCGGCAACGACCTCATCGCCGGGCGCCAGGGCAAGGACGTGCTCACGGGCGGGCCGGGCAGCGATTCCTTCCTGTTCGACACCCGCGTGGCCGCCCGGAGCCGCGACACCATCACGGATTTTTCCTCCCGCGACGATACGATGCGGCTCGACGCCGACATCTTCGGCGCGCTCGGCAAGCTCTCGGGCAAACTCCACAAGGGCGCGTTCTGGAAGGGCGCGGCGGCTCACGACGCCAACGACCGGATTCTCTACAACGCCAAATCCGGCGTCCTGTCCTATGATCCCGACGGCAACGGCCCCGAAAAGGCCGTGGCGTTCGCGTCCTTGAGCAAGAAGCCGACGGTGACCTACAAGGACTTCCTGATCGTCTGACCCGGACTCTTGCATCGACCGGCGCGAGGCGCTATAGTTCGCCCTGTCAGCTCTGGTTGCAGTGTATACTGCTTTTGGGAGTGGGCCCGCCGGGTCCGCTCTTTTTTATTGCTCGGACGCCAGGGCCCGCGAAAACCGACGGGACACCAACGGAATACGATGACGAACGAACGCGACAGGCGCCTGATCACGGAAACCGGCGTGGCCGCTCGGGTGGCGGCGCTGGTGGAGCCGGCCATCGAGGATCTGGGTTTCCACCTCGTGCGGGTGCGGGTGACGCCCACCAACGGCTGCACGGTGCAGATCATGGCCGAGCGGCCGGACGGCACCATGTCGGTGGACGATTGCGAGACCGTCAGCAAGACGATCTCGCCCATCCTCGACCTCGAGGATCCGGTCGCCCAGGCCTATTACCTGGAGGTCTCCTCGCCGGGGATCGATCGGCCGCTCGTGCGCGCGAGCGATTTCGAGCGCTGGATCGGCTATGACGCCAAGATCGAGATGGCGGTGCCGCTCAACGGCCGCAAGCGCTTCCGGGGCTTCATCCGGGGCGTCGAGGACGGCTTCGCGCTGGTCGAGTTGCCGGACGTCAAGGAAGGCGAGGAGCGCCTCGTGCGCCTGCCCCTGACCGATCTCGGCGAATCCCGACTGGTGCTGACCGACGATTTGATCCGCGAGTCCTTGCGCCGGGGCACCGCCCCGTCGGCGGAGGGCGCGGACGAGGAGATCGAGGCCGAAGACAGCCTCAATGACAACAACCCGGACAACAACCCGAACAGCTCCGCGAAGCCGCCCGAGAAGAACGGCCCGCGGAAGAAGAACCCCAGGAAGGAGTGACCCCGATGGCTGTCAGCGCCAACAGGCTTGAGCTCTTGCAGATCGCCGATGCGGTCGCGCGCGAGAAGGTAATCGACAAGCAGATCGTTCTGGACGCCATGGCGGACGCCATCGCCAAGGCGGCCCGCTCCCGCTACGGCGCCGAAACCGACATCCACGCCGAGATCAATCCGAAGACCGGCGAGCTGCGGCTGTCCCGCCATCTTCTGGTGGTGGACGACGCCGCGATGGAAAACGATTCCCGCGAGATCCCGCTCTCCGAGGCGCGCAAGCGCAATCCGGCGGCGCAGGAGGGCGACGCCATCTCCGAGACGCTGCCGCCCTTCGATTTCGGCCGCATCGCGGCGCAATCGGCCAAGCAGGTCATCGTCCAGAAGGTGCGCGACGCCGAGCGCGACCGCCAGTACCAGGAGTACAAGGACCGCATCGGCGAGGTCGTGAACGGCGTCGTCAAGCGCGTCGAGTACGGCAACGTGATCGTGGATCTGGGCCGGGGCGAGGCGATCGTGCGCCGGGACGAGCTGATCCCCCGCGAGACCTTCCGGCCGGGCGACCGGGTGCGCGCCTACCTGTTCGACGTGCGCCGCGAGACCCGCGGACCGCAGATCTTCCTGTCGCGCACGCATCCGCAATTCATGGCGAAGCTCTTCACGCAGGAAGTGCCCGAGATCTACGACGGCATCGTGTCCGTGCAGGCGGTCGCCCGCGATCCGGGATCGCGCGCCAAGATCGCCGTGACGTCCCGCGATTCCTCCATCGATCCGGTGGGCGCCTGCGTGGGCATGCGCGGCTCGCGCGTGCAGGCCGTGGTGGGCGAGCTCCAGGGCGAGAAGATCGACATCATTCCGTGGTCGCCCGACCAGGCCACCTTCATCGTCAACGCGCTCCAGCCCGCCGAGGTGGTCAAGGTGGTGCTCGACGAGGAGGCCGACCGCATCGAGGTGGTGGTGCCCGACGACCAGCTGTCGCTCGCCATCGGCCGCCGCGGCCAGAACGTGCGCCTCGCTTCCCAGCTCACGGGCTGGGACATCGACATCCTCACCGAGGCCGAGGAATCGGAGCGCCGCCAGAAGGAATTCCAGGAGCGCACCGAGCTGTTCATGAACGCCCTCGACGTGGACGAGGTCGTGGCGCAGCTTCTCGCGTCGGAAGGCTTCCGCTCCGTGGACGAGATCGCCTACGTGGACGCCTCCGAGGTCGCCTCCATCGAGGGCTTCGACGAGGATACCGCCAACGAGATCCAGTCCCGCGCCCAGGAATACCTCGCCCGCATCGAGGCCGAGCATGAGGCCCGCCGGGTGGAGCTCGGCGTCGAGGACGACCTGAAGGACATCGACGGCCTCACCACAGCCATGCTGGTGGCGCTCGGCGAGAACGACATCAAGTCGGTCGAGGATCTCGCGGGCTGCGCCACGGACGACCTGACGGGCTGGACGGAAGGCCGCGGCCCCGAGGCTACCCGTTACGCCGGTGCCCTCGACGGCTTCGAGATCTCCCGCGCGGATGCCGAGGGCATGATCATGGCGGCCCGCGTCAAGGCAGGTTGGATCGAGGCCCCGGTCGAAACCGAGGAAGTCGAGACCGAGGGATCGGCTGAGGAAGCCGAGACCGAAGCTCAGCCCTCGTAACCGGCCATGGCCCGGAAAGGACCTCTCCCGTGGCGCGGCAAGAACCGGAGCGCACCTGCATTGTGACCCGAACGGTCCGACCGGCCGCGGAGATGATCCGCTTCGTCGTTGGGCCGAACGGGGAGGTGTTCCCGGATCTGCGGCATAAGCTGCCGGGCCGAGGGGTCTGGGTCGGGGCCAGCCGGGCCTGCGTGGAGGAGGCGGTCAAGCGTCGCCTCTTCGCCCGCGCCTTCAAGGCGGACGTCAAGGCCGCGCCGGATCTCGCCGAGGCCATCGAGCGGACCCTGCGCGAGGATCTGCGCCAGGGGTTGTCTCTTGCCAACAAGGCAGGCAATGTGATCGCGGGCTTCTCAAAGGTCGAATCAGCCGCCGCCGAGAAGCCTCTCGTTGCCCTCGTTCACGCGGCGGAAGCCGCGGAGGACGGGAGAAGAAAGATCGCCAACCAGTTGCGAAAACGCCTCGGCGACGCAATATTAAGCTTTCCGGTCATCCAGGAACTGTCAAACGACGAAATGGGTTTGGCATTAGGCCGGTCACATGTGATACATGCTGCCCTCGTCGCGGGCGCTGGAAGCGACGGTTTTCTATCCCGTTGGCATCGTTACCGCGCCTATCGCGGCATTGATGCTGGTCAGACTGGCTCCACTGTCGGGGGAGCCGGTGAACATACGATTATGGAACCCGCAGGATCTGAGCGGAATGAGTGATACGAAAAATCCAGGTGACAAGACGCTGCACGTGGCGCCCAAGACGCTGTCGCTGAAGCGCCCTGTCGAACAGGGTACGGTGCGTCAGAGCTTCTCCCATGGCCGCTCGAAATCGGTCGTGGTCGAGACGGTGAAGCGCCGTCCTGTTGCGCCCGGAACTGCCCCTGCCGAGAAGCCTGCCGCCCCGCAGCCCGCGCCCGTCGCGGCCAAGCCGGCCGCGCCGCCGCGTCCGGCCGCCCCGTCGCAGGGCGGGCGTCCGCGTCCCGGGCAATCCAACGCGCCGCGTTCCGGCGTGGTCCTGCGGACCCTGTCCGATCAGGAGCGGGATGCCCGCGCCAATGCCTTGGCGGATGCCCGGCGCCGCGAGGAAGAGGATCGCCAGTCGCAGGCCGAAGAGGCCAAGCGCCGCGCCGAGCGCGAGGCGACCGAGGCCCGTGACCGCGAGGCCGCCGAGGCCCGCAAGCACGAGGAAGAAGAGCGCCGTCGCGTGGAAGACGAGCGCAAGCGCCGTTCCGAGGAGGAAGCCCGCCGCCGCCTGGGCGAGGAGGCGCGGTCGTCCGCGCCGGCCGGAGCCTCCGCGTCGCGTCCGGCCCAGGATCGCGCACCCGCCGCCGCCCGCATTCCGGGGGGCGCTCCGCGTCCTGCAGGCGCCGCCCGCCCGGCCGGTTCGCCCCGTCCCGGGTTCGCCGGCACCGACAGTCGCCGTCCGCCGAGCCTGAACCATATGGCCCGCCCGGCGCCCGCCGCGCCCGAGCCGGAAGCCGCCAAACCGGTCGCCCGCCCGGCTGCCGGCGTCACCCCCCGTCCCGCCCGCACGGACGACGAGGAGGCCGCGCGTCCGACGATCCGTCGTCCCGGCATCGCGGCCAAGCCCGTCGCCGTGCCCAAGACCCCGAAGGTCGCGCCCGGCGAGGAGAAGCGCCGTGGCCGCCTGACCCTGTCCAACGCCCTCGACGACGAGCGCACCCGCTCCGTGGCGTCGTTCCGCCGCCGCAACCAGCGCCTGCTGGGCAAGGGGCAGGTCGAGCAGAAGGAAAAGATCGCCCGCGAGGTGGTCATTCCGGAGACGATCACGATCCAGGAGCTCGCCAACCGCATGTCGGAGCGCGGCGTCGACGTGATCAAGATGCTCATGAAGCAGGGCCAGATGCACAAGATCACGGACGTGATCGACGCGGACAGCGCCCAGCTCATCGCCGAGGAGCTCGGCCACACGGTCAAGCGCGTGGCGGAGTCGGACGTCGAGGAGGGCCTGTTCGACACGCCCGACGTGGACGATCACCTCGTGTCGCGTCCGCCCGTGGTCACGATCATGGGCCACGTCGATCACGGCAAGACCTCGCTTCTCGACGCCATCCGCAAGACCAACGTGGTCTCCGGCGAGGCCGGCGGCATCACGCAGCATATCGGCGCCTATCAGGTGACCTCGCCCCTCGGCGGCAAGATCACCTTCATCGACACGCCGGGCCACGCGGCCTTCACGGCCATGCGCGCCCGCGGCGCCAAGGTGACGGATATCGTGGTGCTCGTGGTGGCGGCCGATGACGGCGTCATGCCCCAGACCGTGGAGGCGATCACCCACGCGCAGGCGGCCGGCGTGCCGCTCATCGTGGCGATCAACAAGGTGGACAAGCCCGACGCCAACCCGCAGCGGGTGCGCACCGAGCTGCTCCAGCACTCCATCGTGGTGGAATCCATGGGCGGCGAAACCCTCGAATTCGAGGTTTCGGCCAAGACCGGCCAGGGCCTCGACAGCCTGCTCGAGGGCCTGCAGCTCCAGTCCGAGATTCTCGACCTCAAGGCCAATCCCGACCGCTCGGCGGAAGGGACGGTCATCGAGGCCAAGCTCGATCGCGGCCGGGGCCCGGTGGCGACGGTTCTCGTCCAGCGCGGCACGCTCCATACGGGCGACATCGTGGTGGCGGGCGCCGAATGGGGCCGCGTGCGCGCCCTGATCAACGACCTGAGCGCCAACGTGAAGGAAGCCGGGCCCTCCGTGCCCGTCGAGATCCTGGGCTTCAACGGCACGCCCGAGGCCGGCGACCGCGTGGCGGTGGTCGAATCCGAGGCCCGCGCCCGTGAGGTCACCGAGTATCGCACCCGTCAGAAGCGTGAAAACCAAGCGGCCCGCACCGGTGCTGCCGGGCGCACGCTGGTCGACATGATGCGCGACCTGAAGTCCGGCGCCGGGCGGAAGGAATTCCCGCTCGTCATCCGGGCCGACGTGCAGGGTTCGGCCGAAGCGATCGCCGGAGCCCTCGAGAAGGTTGGCAACGACGAAGTCTCCGCCCGGATTCTCCAGGCCGGCGTCGGCGGCATCTCGGAATCGGACATCACCCTGGCGGAAGCTTCCGGCGCCATCGTGCTGGGCTTCAACGTCCGCGCCCACAAGGAGGCCCGCGAGGCCGCCGCCCGGGCCGGCGTCGAGATCCGCTACTACAACATCATCTACGACCTCGTGGACGATGTGAAAAAGGCGATGTCGGGCCTGCTCGCGCCCACGCTCCGCGAGGAGCGCCTCGGCGAGGCGCAGATCCTCGAGGTGTTCAACGTCTCGAAGGTCGGCAAGATCGCCGGTTGCCGCGTCCTCGACGGCGTGGTCCAGCGCGGCGCCCACGTGCGCCTCATCCGCGACAACGTGGTTATCCATGAGGGCAGGCTCTCGCAGCTCAAGCGCTTCAAGGACGACGCCCGCGAGGTCACGGCCGGCCAGGAATGCGGCATGTCCTTCGAAAACTACCAGGACATGCGGGTCGGCGATCTCATCGAGTGCTACCGCGTCGAAGAGGTCAAGCGGACCCTCTGATCCCTCCGGGATCCGGAAAGGACGGGCCGGCCTCCAGGGCTCCCGTCTCCCACAGCCGATCATCCGCATCACCGGGCTCGTCCCGGTGATGCTTTTTGCAGGCAGGCCCGTCGGGCCGTGATAGACTTGACCATCCGGTTCGAGCCCGGAAGAGATCCATAACCTGATCCATGGCGAAACGTTTCGAACAAACCACCGGCCCGACCCAGCGCCAGCAGCGAGTGGCCGAACTCATCCGCCACGCGCTGGCCGAAGTCCTGTCCCGAGGCGACATCCAGGACGACGCGCTGACCCGGCACGTGATCACCATCCCGGAAGTGCGCATGTCGCCCGACCTGAAGCTCGCCACCGCCTACGTGATGCCGCTCGGCGGCAAGGACGAGGACGCGGTGATCCGGGCGCTGGAGAAGAACAAGAAGGTTCTGCGCCAGGAGGTCGCCCGGCGCGTCAACCTGAAGTTCGCGCCCGACCTGCGCTTCCGCCGCGACGAGACCTTCGACGAGGCTGCGCGCATCGACGCGCTTCTGCGTAGCGACAAGGTTCGCAAGGATACGGGCCCCGAGGCCGACGACAGCCCCAACGACGAGTAACGACCATGACCGACGAACGGCCGCAGCGGCGTCCCCAGCACGACCGCCCGAAGAAACGCGACGTCAACGGATGGATCGTGCTCGACAAGGGCGTCGGCATGACCTCCACCCATGCGGTGGCGGCGGTCAAGCGCGCGCTCTCGGCCAAGAAGGCCGGCCATGCGGGCACCCTCGACCCTCTCGCATCGGGCATCCTGCCCATCGCCCTGGGCGAGGCCACCAAGACCGTGCCGTTCATCATGGACGGGCGCAAATCCTACGTGTTCACCGTAGCCTGGGGGGCCGAAACCAACACGGACGATTCCGAGGGCGAGATCGTGGAGCGCACCGACCGGGTCCCGGACGCCTCCGAGATCGAGGCGCTGCTGCCGCGTTTCGTCGGACAGATCCAGCAGGTGCCGCCCCGGTTTTCAGCCATCAAGATCCAGGGAGAGCGCGCCTACGATCTCGCCCGCGACGGCGAGGTCGTGGAGCTGCAGGCCCGCACCGTCGAAATCGACCGGCTCAGTCTCGTGCACCATGACGGAGACCGATCGATCCTGGAAGCCGATTGCGGCAAGGGCACCTATGTGCGCGCCATCGCGCGCGACCTTGGCCGGGCCATCGGATGCCTCGGGCACATCGCGGCCCTGAGGCGCACCCGGGTCGGGCCCTTCACGGAAGAGGACGCCGTGGTGGTGAACGATCTCGCCACGGAGGCGGCCGCCCTCCGGCCGGTCGAGACCGCCTTGAGCGAGCTGCCGTCGATCAACGTCAGCCGCGACATGGCGGGCCGCCTCATGCGGGGCCAGTCGATCATCCTGCGCGGCCGAGAGGCGCCCCTGTCGGGCAAGATCTACGCCACCTGCGGCGGCGTGCTCGTGGCGGTGGGCGACATCGAGCGCGGCGAGCTCGTGCCGCACCGGGTGTTCAACCTGGGTGCCTGACGCACCAAGAAGCCCCGGAGGCCGTGGCCGTCTGGGGCGGAGAAGGCGGGCTCCGAAACCCCGGCGTCACCGCGGATCAGCGATCCGCCTTGAGGTTCTTGGCCTCGCGCGCCAAGTACTTCCCGGTGATCGCCTCGATCTGGTCGTAGATCGCCTGGGCAGTCTTTTCCTCCTCCCGGAGGGTCTGCCGCAAGGCCGGAACGTACTTCGAATGCCCGGCCGCTTCCGCGACCGTGATCAGCGACTTGTAGGCGGCGATCTCGAAGTTCTCGAAGGCGTGGTTGGCGAAGGTGTTCTTCAGGATCTCGTCCTGCATCGGCACGTGGGCGACCGCCGCCATGTTGCCCATGAACTGGGTCGCCACGTCCTTCAGGAGCGAACGGTCCTCCCCAAAAGCGTGCAGGACGTCCTGCAGGCGCTCGATCTGGCCCTGGGTCTCCTTCAGGTGGGTTTTCAGCAGCCGCTCCATCTCGGGATAATGTTCCAGGCGCTCGATCTGCCGCTCCATCAGCTGAACCGCCTCCTTCTCGAGGGCGTGGGCGTTCTGGAGGCCGGTGATGAAGATCGTCTGGACCGCGTCGGAAGACGAGAGATCGGCCGTGTTGGCAACCATGGGGCAAGCCTTTCAGGGTTCGGGAAACGTCGCCCGACAACCACGGCACGGCCCTCTTGTTCCGGCCCGGAGGCCCACCGTGAAATCTACTGGCATTCACGGGCTTTTCGTGTATGGTGCGGCCGAATTCCCGCAAGATTTGCTTGAGCTTAAGCTTCGGGAATGCGTCGAGAGACCCGACCGCGCTGGACGACATCCCGGCCCGGCCGCCTCCGGCGAGCCCGGCCGAGCCTCTGAATATCCCTGATATTCCCTGGGCCGGCCCCCCTCTCCAACCGAAAGGACATGCGATGTCGATCACGGCTGAGCGCAAGACCGCGCTCGTAAGCGAATTTGCCCAGAAGGCAGGCGATACCGGCTCCCCCGAGGTGCAGGTGGCCATCCTCACGGAGCGGATCAACAACCTGACCGGCCACTTCAAGAGCCACACGAAGGACAACCACTCCCGTCGTGGCCTTCTGAAGATGGTGTCGGCGCGCCGTTCTCTCCTCGACTATCTCAAGAAGAAGGACGAGAGCCGCTACAAGACCCTGATCGAGAAGCTCGGCATCCGCCGCTAAGCCTCTCGCAGAACTCCCGTCCGGGGCCCGGCCCCGGACGGTCTCTTGCCGGAAGGACGCCACAGGGACTGTCCCGGCATTGAAATGAGGCGGGTGACGCGATGACCATGGCAGGATCGCAAGGCACTTGAAGACGACGGGATCGACCCGCCGCGCGAGTGTCTTGCCGTCTTGCTCATGGCATCGGGCCGCCGCCCTGTCATGAAAGACGCCAAATGTTCGATATTCAACGCGAAGAACTGATCTGGGCCGGGCGCAAGCTCGTGCTCGAAACCGGCCAGGTGGCCCGCCAGGCCGACGGCGCCGTCGTCGCCACCTACGGCGAGACCACGGTGCTTGCCACCGTCGTGTCCGCCAAGGAGCCGAAGGTCGGCATCGACTTCTTCCCGCTCACGGTGAACTACCAGGAGCGCACCTACGCGGCCGGCCGCATTCCCGGCGGCTACTTCAAGCGCGAAGGCCGTCCGACCGAGAAGGAGACCCTGGTCTCCCGCCTCATCGACCGTCCGATCCGTCCCCTCTTCGCCGACGGCTACCGCAACGACACCCAGGTCGTCGTGACGGTTCTGTCCCACGACCTCGAGAACGATCCCGACATCGTCGGCATGGTGGCGGCCTCCGCCGCCCTCACGCTCTCGGGCGTGCCCTTCATGGGTCCGGTGGGCGCGGCCCGCGTCGGCTATATCGGCGGCCAGTACAAGCTGAACCCCAGCCTCCAGGAGATGGAGGAGACCACCCTCGATCTCGTGGTCGCCGGCACCGCCGACGCCGTGCTGATGGTGGAATCGGAAGCCAAGGAGCTGTCCGAGGACGTGATGCTCGGCGCCGTGATGTTCGGCCACAAGCACTTCCAGCCGGTCATCGAGGCGATCATCCGCCTGGCCGAGAAGGCCGCCAAGGAGCCGCGCGACTATCAGCCCGCCGATGTCTCGGCGGTCGAGACCGCCGTCCTGGGCATCGCCGAGGCCGAGCTGCGCGAGGCCTACAAGATCACCCGCAAGCAGGACCGCTACGCCGCCGTCGACGCCGTGAAGGCGAAGGTGATGGATGCGCTCTTCCCGGCTGAGGGCGAGGCCCAATTCGAGGCCGAGAAGGTCAAGAGCGTGTTCAAGGACGCCCAGGCCAAGGTCGTGCGCTGGAACATCCTCGACACCGGCACCCGCATCGACGGCCGCGACCTGAAGACGGTCCGTCCGATCCTGTCCCAGGTCGGCGTTCTGCCCCGCACCCACGGCTCGGCCCTGTTCACCCGCGGCGAGACCCAGGCGCTGGTGGTCACCACGCTGGGCACCGGCGAGGACGAGCAGTTCATCGACCAGCTCGAGGGCACCCGCAAGGAAACCTTCCTGCTGCACTACAACTTCCCGCCCTATTCGGTGGGCGAGACGGGCCGCATGGGTTCGCCGGGACGCCGCGAGATCGGCCACGGCAAGCTCGCCTGGCGCGCCATCCACCCGGTCCTGCCGGCCTCCCACGAGTTCCCCTACACGATCCGCGTCGTGTCGGAGATCACCGAGTCCAACGGCTCGTCCTCCATGGCGTCGGTCTGCGGCGGCTCGCTCGCCCTGATGGATGCGGGCGTGCCCCTGCGCCGTCCGGTGGCGGGCATCGCCATGGGCCTCATCCTCGAGGGTGAGCGCTATGCGGTCCTGTCCGACATCCTCGGCGACGAGGACCATCTCGGCGACATGGACTTCAAGGTCGCCGGAACCGAGCAGGGCATCACCTCGCTCCAGATGGACATCAAGATCGCGGGCATCACCGAAGAGATCATGCGCGTCGCGCTCGACCAGGCCAAGGAAGGCCGCGCCGGCATTCTCAACGAGATGAACAAGGCGCTCACCGCGCCGCGCGCCGAGCTCGGCGAGCACGCCCCGCGCATCGAGACCATGCAGATCCCCACCGACAAGATCCGCGAGGTCATCGGGTCGGGCGGCAAGGTCATCCGCGAGATCGTGGAGAAGACCGGCGCCAAGATCGACATCAACGACGACGGCCTCATCAAGATCGCGTCCGCCGACGGCAAGTCCATCAAGGCGGCCTATAACTGGATCCGCTCCATCGTGGCGGAGCCGGAGGTCAACACGATCTACGAGGGCACCGTCGTCAAGGTGATGGAGTTCGGCGCGTTCGTGAACTTCTTCGGTTCGCGCGACGGCCTCGTGCACATCTCCGAGCTCGCCAAGCACCGCGTCGGCAAGGTCACCGACATCGTCAAGGAAGGCGACAAGGTGAAGGTCAAGTTCCTCGGCATGGACGAGCGCGGCAAGGTCCGTCTCTCCATGAAGGTCGTCGACCAGGAGACCGGCGAGGACATCACCGAGAAGCTGAAGGCCGAACGCGACGCCGAGCGCGCCGAGCGCGACGCCCAGAAGCAGCAGGCCGGCGAATAAGCCAAGACGCCTGTCAGGCCCATGTCTTCAAGGGGCGCGGCGAAAGCCGCGCCCTTTTTCGTCGGCGGGAGGCCGCCGAGAGAGACTCTACCCGCTCCCGATCAGGATGCCCGCCGCCAGCACCAGGGAGCCGCCCACGACCACCTGGAGGACGGCGCGCCAGAACGGCGTCTCCATGTAGCGGTTCTGGATCCAGGCGATGGCCCAGAGCTCGACGAAGACCACGATCCCGGCAATGGCGGTGGCGGTCCAGAAATGCGGGATCAGGTAGGGCAGGGTGTGGCCGAGCCCGCCCAAAGCCGTCATGAAGCCGGAGGCCAGGCCGCGCTTGAGCGGCGAGCCGCGCCCCGAGATCACGCCGTCGTCATGGGCGGCTTCCGTGAACCCCATGGAAATGCCGGCGCCCACCGAGGCCGCGAGGCCCACCAGGAACGTGGTCCAGGAATTCTGGGTCGCGAAGGCCGTCGCGAAGATGGGGGCGAGCGTCGACACCGAGCCGTCCATCAGGCCGGCCAACCCAGGCTGCACCCAGGTGAGGATGAACTGGTGACGGGCTTTGCGGTCCTCCTCGCCCCGCGCATCTTCCGTCAGCCGCGAGGCCTGCAGATCGGCCGCATGGCGCTCATGCGCCCGCTCCTGCTGGGCGAGGTCGCCGAGAAGCCTGCGGGTGCCCGTATCGGTGACGCGCTTGGCCGCCTCCTCATAGAACCGCGCCGCGTCGGCTTCCATGCGCTCCGCCTCGGACCGGATGCGGGCGATGTCCAGGTTCGCCATGAGCCAGACCGGACGGCGGGCGAAAGAGCCCGCGATATGCTCGCGGCGGATCAGGGGAATATGCTCGCCGAACCGCCGCCGGTGCTCGTCGATGAGCGCGCGCCGGTGCCCGTGTTCTTCCGCCGCCATGCCGTCGAAGATCGCCGCCGACGATGGATAGTCCCCGCGCAGGCGCGCGGCGTAATCCGCATAGATGCGGCCGTCCTCTTCCTCCGACGAGATCGCGAGGGCCAGGATCTCCTGCTCGGTCAGGCTCGTGAAAGGCCTCTGGACGCCGCGTCCAAGGAAGGTGTCGAAGATCATCGGAGGACCCAGGATCTGAGCGTTCTATCTTAGAATAATTCTAAAATTCCTCAAGCCTGCCCTGGCTGCTTGCCCAAAAAGGTCCTGCCTGCCTGGAGGCCGTCCGGCACCAAGTCCGCGCAGCCGTCGCCGCCGCGTTGCCGACGGCTCCCCGGCATGGCATCACGGAGCCGGGAGGTTGACCGCATGCATACGATCACCACGCTGGCAGACCTCGAGGCCCTTTATGGCGACGCCAACGAAGCCTCGATCGCGAAGGAGACGGATCGGCTCGTGCCGGCCTATCGCACCTTCGTCGAGGCCGCCCCCTTTGCCGTCCTGGCGACGGCGGGGCCGGACGGGCTCGATTGCTCGCCGCGCGGCGACAGGTCGGACTTCATCCGCGTGGTCGACGACCGGACGCTGGTCCTGCCGGACCGGCGCGGCAACAACCGCATCGATTCCCTACGCAACGTCGTGCGCGATCCGCGGGTCGCGCTGCTGTTCATGATCCCCGGCATCGGCGAGACCCTGCGGGTGAACGGCCGCGCGCGGATCTCGGCGGATCCCGCCTTGCTGGACGGTTTCGCCGTGGACGGCAAGCGGCCCCGCACCGCGCTGGTGATCGCCGTCGAGACGGTGTTCTTCCAATGCTCGCGGGCCATCGTTCGCTCGGACCTGTGGAATCCCGATAGCCGCCGCGACCGCGCCACCGTGCCGAGTCCTGGCCGGATGCTGGCGGCCCTCACCGACCGCATCGACGGGGACGCCTACGACGAGGCCCTTCCCGAGCGCGTACGCACCACCCTGTACTGAACGGGGCGCGGGCCGCCGTCCCGGCATGGAACCGTTTGGCTGATTCGCGGATTCACACCGCCATGAATCAGGACGCTCAAACCCTCGCCGCCAAAGCGTTGGAGATCCACCACCGCCTGTGCGAGGTCTATGGCTGCCCGATCCCGTATTTTCACAATCTCGACCCCTTGAGCGAACTCGTTTCGTCGCTGCTGTCCCACCGCACCCGCAACGCGGATTCCGGCCGCGCCTTCAAGGCCCTGCGGGCCCGCTACCCGGACTGGTCCGCCGTGCGCGACGCTCCGACCACAGAGATCGAGCGGATCATCGGCGGCGTCACCTGGCCCGAGCAGAAGGCGCCGCGGATCCAGGCCGTGCTGCGCGCCGTCGAGGAGCGCCACGGCAGCCTGTCCCTCGACTTCCTGGGCGACATGCCAGTGAGGGAGGCGCGAGCCTGGCTCGAGACCATTCCGGGGGTCGGCCCCAAGACAAGCGCGGCGGTGCTGTCCTTCTCGACCCTGCGCAAGGCCGCCCTGCCGGTGGATTCGCATCACCACCGCGTCGCCCAGCGCACCGGCCTCATCCCGAAATCGATGGATGTGGGCCCCTCCCATGCGGCCCTCGCGGCCATGCTGCCGGAGGGGTGGGACGCCCAGCAGGTCTACGACAACCACGAGATCATGATGCTGCACGGGCAGCAATGCTGCTTCTTCAAGAATCCCGCCTGCGTGCGCTGCGCGGTGCTGGACCTCTGTCCGACGGGCCTAGGCCGCATGCAAGCCCAGGAAGCTGAACAGACGTTCAGAAAACCGGCCGTAAAAGCCTGAAATGGCTCACGAAAAAGCGATAACGCGCCATCCGGCCCAAAGAGGCGGAACCCCGTCCGGCCGTGGACGTTCGTAAGCCCAGGAAGGAGTTTACCATGCGTAAGCTAACGATCACCCTGGCAGCCGCGGCGGCGCTTCTGGCGCCGGCCCTCGGCGCTCAGGCGGCCGAGAAGGCCAATCCCGTCACCGGGCCTCTCGCGGCGCTGGAGAAAGGCCAGATCCAGTCCGACTACACCCAGTGGCGTCGGGGAGGCCCTGGCTGGCGCGGCGGCCCCGGCTACGGTCCGCGCTACGGTTACGGCCCCCGCTATGGCTATCGTCCGGGCTATTACGGCCCCCGCTACGGTTACTATGGACGTCCGTATTATCGCCGCGACTACGGGGCGGCGGCAGCGGCAGGCGTCGTGGGGCTGGCCACCGGGGCGATCATCGGCGGCGCCATCGCCAACCAGCAGGCCCAGGCCGCTCCGGTCTACCAGGCCCCCAACGCGAGCGCGGCAGGCTACTGCGCCCAGCGGTTCCGGTCCTACAACCCGGCCACGGGAACCTACAGGGGTTACGACGGCCTCGACCATCCCTGCCCGTAAAGGGTTTCTCGTCAAGCAATGGGCCCCTCGGGGCCCATTGTCGTTTCCGCTGGGATGCGGCGTTACTTCGCCGCGATAACGGCGATCTCGACCTTGAACGGCGCGGCCGCGAGCTTGGCCTCCACGGTGGCGCGGGCCGGCGAGTTGCCGGTCGGCACCCAGGCGTCCCACACGGCATTCATCTCCTGGAACGTGCCCATGTCGGTGAGCCAGATATTCGTCATGAGGATCTTCGACTTGTCCGAGCCGGCCTCCGCCAGGAGGCCGTCAATCATGGACAGGATCTCCTGGGTCTGCTCGGCGACGCTCTTGCCGGCGGTCTTGTCGGCCACTTGGCCCGCCAGATAGACCGTGTCGCCATGCACCACGGCGGCGCTCATGCGGGGACCCGGCTTGATGCGTTGGATCGTCATGGAAAACCCTCTCGGAAAAAGCTTGGAAGAAGCTTGGATGAAAGATGAGGCCTGCCTTTTCGGCGGTGCGGGCCGGCCCGTCAAGTCGGGCGCTCCCATCCGGCCGCCGCGACCATCATCCGGCTAGGCGCGCGGGCGGGGCTTTGCTAAGAGCGGTTCCAACACCGTCGAAACCCTCAAGGACTGGGCCCATGGACAAGTTCACCGTGCTGGAAAGCGTCGCGGCGCCGCTGCGGATCATCAACATCGACACCGATATGATCATCCCCAAGCAGTACCTGAAGACCATCAAGCGCACGGGCCTGGGCACCGGCCTGTTCTCGGAGATGCGCTATCGGGAGGACGGTTCGGACAACCCGGATTTCGTGCTCAACAAGCCCGCCTACAAGAACGCCCAGATCCTGGTGGCGGGCGACAATTTCGGCTGCGGCTCGTCGCGCGAGCATGCCCCCTGGGCGCTTCTCGATTACGGCATCCGCTGCGTGATCTCCACGAGCTTCGCGGACATTTTCTACAACAACTGCTTCCAGAACGGGATCCTGCCCATCACGGTGAGCCCCGAGGACCTGGAAAAGCTGTTCGACGATGCCGATCGCGGCTCCAACGCGACCCTGACGGTGGACCTGGAGAATCAGACCATCCGCGGGCCCGACGGCGGCCAGATCCACTTCGACATCGACCCGTTCAAGAAGCATTGCATGCTCAACGGCCTCGACGGCATCGGCCTGACCATGGAAAAGGCCCCCGCTATCGACACCTTCGAGCAGAAGATGAGCGAGCGCCCCTGGGCTTGAGGGCATTCCTCAACCGCCTCAGCCTGAGGGCCTGCGCAGCACGTGTCTCGAAGCCTCATCCTGAGGGAATGGCGAAGCCATTCGTCTCGAAGCCTCATCCTGAGGGAACTGCGGAGCAGTTCGTCTCGAAGGATGGTCCAGCCAGCACCGGAAGCACTCCGCTGGAGCCCTCCTTCGAGACGGGCCTGGCGGCCCTCCTCAGGATGAGGTCAGTGGGAGGATGGGGCCCTCCCTAGGGTGAGGTTCCCGGATGGCCTGTGTCTCATGCGGCCCCGTTTCCATAAGATTAACCTAATCGTCCACAAAATCCGGGCCATGATTCGTCTCATCGCCCCCTCGCTCGCCGCCCTCAGCCTGTTCGTGGCCGCTCCGGCCTTCGCTCAGGCGGATTTCCGCTCCTGCCTGTCGGGCCTGAAAGCCCAGGCCGCCGCCAAGGGCATTTCCGGCCAGGCCTTCGACGTCGCCGTGCAGGGCATCCAGCCCGACATGAAAATTCTCGAGCTGATGAACGCGCAGCCCGAGTTCAAGACCGAAATCTGGGACTATCTCGCGGCGCTGGTGGACGACCAGCGCGTGATCGACGGCAAGGCCGCCATGAGCCAGTGGGGCCGGGCGCTCGCCAACGCGGAGGCCCGCTACGGGGTCGACCGCTACGTGATCGCGGGCGTCTGGGGCGTCGAATCCGATTTCGGCAAGAATTTCGGCGACCGGCCCCTGGTGCAGTCGCTCGCCACCCTGTCCTGCTACGCTCCGCGCCGTCAGGCTTACTTTACGGGCGAGCTGATGGCGACGCTCAAGATCGTCCAGGACGGCGACATCGACCCGTCGCTGCTGCGCGGCTCCTGGGCGGGGGCCTTCGGCCATACCCAGTTCATGCCCTCCACCTATCAGCGCCTCGCCGTGGACGGCGACGGCGACGGACGGCGAGACGTGGTCTCGTCCGTGCCGGACGCGGTGGCGTCCACGGCCAACTTCCTGAAGAAAGCCGGCTGGTCCAACGCTATTCCGTGGGGCTACGAGGTGCGCCTGCCCGCGGGCTTCAATGCCGGGCTGGCGGGGCGCCGCAACAAGAAGCCGCTCACCACCTGGGCGGCCATGGGGGTGACCCGCATCGATGGGCGGCCGCTCTCGGGCAGTTACCCGGCCGGGATCCTCATCCCGGCAGGCCTCAACGGCCCGGCCTTCGTGGTGACGAAGAATTTCGACGCGGTCTATTCCTACAACGCGGCCGAGTCCTACGGTCTTGCCATCGCGCTCCTGGGCGACCGGCTGAAAGGTCAGCCCGGCATCCGCACCGCCTGGCCCACCGACGACCCGCCGCTCTCCCGCGCCGAGCGCTTTGAGCTGCAGCAATTGCTGACCGCCCGGGGCTACGACGTGGGCGTGCCGGACGGCAAAATCGGCCAGAAGACCCGCGACGCCATCAAGGACGTGGAGCGCCGCATCGGCCTGCAACAGCGCGGCCGCCCGGGCGGAAAGGTTCTGGAGGCGTTGCGGAGCTGATCCGCTTCACCGATAGCTCAGCTTCGGATACCAGTCCGCGCCGCGTCCCTCGGGGGTCGTGTCCAGCAGGGTCCAGAGCGGGTCGAGATCGGGGGCGCCGCGGGGGTCCTGGCCGGGATCGGCGCTGGCGCCGTTCATCTCGGCGCTCCAGAAATGCCGGATCGTGCCGTCGCGGCGGGTGAAGACCGTGTAGCCCGGCACATCCGCGTCCTCGCCGCTCACGTAGTCCCGGGTGAAATCGCCGCTCGGGTCGGAATAGACTTTCAGGTTCGTCCAACCCCGCGCCCTCTTGGCCTCGATCAGGCGCTCGATGGGCGAGCGGGCGATCATGGCGAGCGCCACGCGCTGCTCGATATCGTCAACCTTGCTCTCCCAGGACGCCATCTGGGACGTGCACATGGGGCAGGGCGCCTTGCGCTGGGGGCCGAACATGTAGCTGTAAATGACGAGCGTATCCTTATCGCCGAAGAGGCCTGCCAGGGTGACGGGCCCCTTCTCGCCTTCGAACGAATAGTCTTTCGTCACCGCGCCGCCCGGCGGGAGGGCACGGCGCTGGGCGGCAACGCGCTCGATCTGGCGCCTCAGCTTGATTTCCTCTGCCAGAAGTTCGTTGCGGGCCCGGCGATAGGCGGCACTCTCGTTGGGAAAGTCGGCCACGTTCCCTTCGGCCAGTTGTTCGGCCGGAACCAAGTCAATGCGATCCATCGAAGCCTCTCCACGGTCCCTTGAGGCACCGCTCATCGAAGCGGATGCGGGTGATAGGTTGATTTCAACCTATCCGTCCTCGGGTGAGTCGGCAACGACGCGGCGGTCTTCCCGGATACGAATCGGCATTCCCCTATGGTCGAAGGCCCAAAGCCCGTCCTGCTCTTGCGAGACCCTTGCCAAGCCGCCCGTTCGGTTCTTTAAGGGCCGGGTTCTTCCCGCCCGCTCCTTCGACGGCCCATCCCACGAGGCAACCATGGCAACGCACAAGCTTCTCCTTCTCCCCGGCGACGGCATCGGCCCGGAGGTCATGCGCGAGGTCGAGAAGCTGGTGGGATGGTTCAGGAAGCGCGGCATCGGCTTCGAGACCGAGACGGATCTCGTGGGCGGCTCGGCCTACGATGCGCACGGCAAGGCGATTTCCGAGGACGCCATGGTCAAGGCGCAAGACGCCGACGCGGTGCTGTTCGGCGCGGTCGGCGGCGCGAAATGGGACAGCGTGCCCTACGCGGTGCGCCCGGAGGCGGGCCTGCTGCGCCTGCGCAAGGATCTCGGCCTCTTCGCGAACCTGCGCCCGGCGATCTGCTACCCGGCGCTCGCCGATGCGTCCTCGCTCAAGCGCGAGGTGGTGGAAGGCCTCGACATCATGATCGTGCGCGAGCTCACGGGCGGCGTCTATTTCGGCGAGCCCAAGGAGATCGTGACCCTGGAGGACGGTTCGCAACGCGCCGTCGACACGCAGCTCTACACCACCCACGAGGTCGAGCGCATCGCCCGCGTGGCCTTCGACCTGGCCAAGAAGCGCCGGAACAAGGTCTCGTCGGCCGAAAAATTCAACGTGATGAAGACCGGCGTGTTCTGGCGCCAGGTGGTGGGGCGGGTCCACAAGGAGGAGTTCTCCGACGTGGAGCTGGAGAACGTGCTGGCCGACAACTGCGCCATGCAGCTCGTGCGCTGGCCCAAGCAGTTCGACGTGATCGTCACCGACAACCTGTTCGGCGATATCCTCTCGGATATCGCGGCGATGCTCACAGGCTCGCTCGGCATGCTGCCCTCCGCATCGCTCGGCGCCGAGGACCCGGCGACCGGCGCCCGCAAGGCGCTCTACGAGCCGGTGCATGGCTCCGCGCCGGACATCGCCGGCAAGGGCCTGGCCAATCCCATCGCGATGATCGGCTCCTTCGGCATGGCCCTGCGCTATTCCTTCGGCCTCGGCGAGGAGGCCGACATGCTCGACAAGGCGATCGCCAACGTGCTCGCTTCCGGCACCCGCACCAAGGATATCGCGGGACCGGGTGCCAACGCGGTGGGCACCACCGACGTGGGCGATGCGATCGTGGGTGAGCTGGAAGCCCTGTCCTGACGCAAAAAAGCTCCCGAGTTTGAGCTCGGGAGCTTTTGCAAGGCTGGTCTTAGCGGATCGAGCCGGTGGTCTCGATCCCGTCGAAGGGATTCCGGGCGCCCACGAAGGGCTCGCCGGGGCCTGACGGCAGGTTCGGGCTGAAGCGCTCGTTGTTGCTCCAGGGCGGCGAGGTCACCAGGGAGGACTGGCCCGTGGTGGCGTAGCGGTTCATGGAGCCGACCGGCGCCACGGGGCCCGGATCGAGGAAGCTGCGAGGCGTGACCCGCAAGGTGAGGGGACGCTCGGACTGGGCCTGCGCTTCGGCAAAGCCCGAGAAGGCCGTGAGGGTGCCCAAAGCGGCTAGGGTGATCATGGTGAAGCGGCGCATCGTCAAAACCTCCATCGATGGGGTCTCGAAACGTTTGGAAGCCATTGACCTTCCGTTCCATTGCGAGCTGTCAGAACAAGGCGGCTTGCCTTAGAAATGTTCCGTCGAAGCTTATGAGCCGTCCCATGACCGATACGCCCCACCAGCCCCAAAGCCTCGCCGACCTGCCCGGCAAGGATCCCGGCCTCTCCTTCCTGGGGCAAAAGCCCTTCGTGGCGGAGACCCCGGAGGAATTGCTGGATGACGAGACGACGCCGGTCGCGCGCTTCTTCGTGCGCAACAACGGCCTGTTCCCAGACGCAGCAGCGGATCCCGAATCCTGGACGCTCACCGTCGACGGCGAGGTCGAGACCGAATTGCGGATCACCCTGGCGGAGCTGAAGAGCCGTTTCGCCCACAAAACCTTTCGGATGGTGATGGAATGCGGCGGCAACGGCCGCTCGTTCTTCCGGCCGCTGCCGCCGGGCAACCCGTGGACCCATGGGGGTGTGGGCTGCGCCGAATGGACGGGCGTGTCGTTGGGCGACGTGCTGCGCGCGGCGGGCTTGAAGCCGAGCGCCTTATTCACGGGCCATTTCGGAGCCGATCCCGACGCGACCGGGAGCCACGAGCGGCAGGCCATGTCGCGCGGGGTGCCTGTCGCCAAGGCCTTGGAGGAGCACACCCTCCTGGTCTGGGCCATGAACGGCGAGCCGCTGCCCTTTAGCCACGGCGGGCCCCTGCGCCTCGTCGTGCCGGGATGGCCCGGCTCGCTCAGCACCAAATGGCTGAAGCGCATCTGGATCCGCGACCGGGAGCATGACGGGCCCGGTATGGGCGGCACCACCTACCGGGTCCCCGTGCGGCCGATTCCGCCGGGCTCCTCGGGCGAGGGGGTGGAGTTCCGCATCATCGAGTCCATGCCGGTGCGCTCCATCATCACGTCCCCGGCGGACGGCGCCCGCCTCCCCGCCGGCGGGCGCGCCCTCGATCTGCGGGGCGCGGCCTGGGCCGGCGATCACGCCGTGACGGGTGTGGAGGTGTCGCGGGACGGCGGCGAGACCTGGACGCAGGCGGCGCTCACGCCCCTGCGCAACCGCTACGACTGGACCCGCTGGACCGCCCGGATCACCCTGCCGGGGGAGGGCGCTCACGAGATCATGGCGCGGGCCACCAGCTCACAGGGCCAAAGTCAGCCCCTCGAGCCCGAAAACTGGAATCCGGGCGGGTATGGCGGCAATCCCGTGCACCGGATCACGGTCAGCGTCGGATAGGGGCGGCGGGTTCGGCCGATGCGGTGCGCGGGTCGGACCCGCAGGACGCGGCGCGGCGCGCCTCCGCGTCCCGGAAGAGCGCCTTCAGGGCCGGATCGGCCTCGTTCACGAGGGTGAGGCGATCGACGAAGCAGGCGACCCGATGGTCGTCCGCGGGCTCGGCCTCGCCGCCGCACAGCCAGCCGTGAAGCCCCAGCCCGGACTCGTGCCCAGGGTCGGACCAACGGAAGACCTGGCAGCCCTGCTCGGCCGGGCCCGCCAGGGTCATGGCGGCCGCTTCCACCGGGCCGAACTTGGTGGACAGCGTCCGGCTCGGCGCGTTGCGGGCCACCGAGAGCCCCGCCTCGGCGGCGCGACGCACGGTGTCGACGAACAGGCTGCGCGGGCGGGCCTCTCCGCCGCGGGTGAGGGTGATGCGTCCGAAGACCCGGTCGCCCAAGCTCCCAAGCGTCAGCGTGTCCTCGCGCTCCCCACCGGAGCGCTCCCGGGCCTGAAGACCGGCCGGAACGGAACTCGGCTCGAAGCCGAAAAGGGGCGTCGGCCGGGCCAGGATCCTCCAGGCCGGGGGCGGTGCGGTCAGAACGGCGCTCGGCACCTCGCGCGGCCCATCCGGGACAGCGGTCCGCTCGGCGTTCTGGGCCAGGTGAACGAGGCCCGCCACGATGGCGCCGGACAGGATCGCGATCCGCAGCCAGGGCATCGGCCTGCGGACGCGAACGGGGGCGTCGTCCTCGACATCGTCGAAAACGTCCTCGTCCGGTTGCGGGTGGGCGGCCTTGAGCATGGGGCGCGATGCGGTCCAAAAACAGATCGGTCCGCCTGTTCTACCGTAACGCTGGCGCTCCGCCGAAATGTTTTGGTAATCATCCTCAACGAACGGTTAACGAAATCCCAGAGGCGTCATGCCCGGCCCCGCATCCAGCCCCATCTCCAGCCTCACGCCCAGCCCCGAAACCATGCCGAACGCCGAACCCCTCATCCGGCTCGCCGAGGCCGGGGATGCGCCCGCGGTCGCTTCCCTCATCCGGGCCCTGGAGGTCCACTACGCCGATCCCGGCTCCACCCCGGAGGCGGCGCTCGCCGTGGTGTCGCGCTCTCTCGCGGAGCGGGAGGGGACCCGCTACGCCGTCGCGTTCGCGGGCGGGAGGGCGGTCGGCCTGGCCTGCTTCGCGGTGCTTCGCCCCGGCCTGACCCTTCAGGGGCTGATCTTCGTCAAGGAGCTGTTCGTGGCGGAGGACGCCCGGGGGCAGGCCGTGGGCGAGGCGATGATGCGCTGGCTGGCGGCCTACGGGCGGGCGCATGGCATCGGCCGCATCGACCTGACCACGGACGGCGGCAACAGGCGCGCGCAGGCCTTCTACGAGCGGCTGGGGGCGCGGCGCCTCGACAAGGCCTTCTATCGCTTTCTCCTGTCGGATGGAGGGCCGGGCGGCCTGTGACGGGAGACCCGCGCGGCCCCGACGAAATGTCTTGACGATGGCGCGCCTTTGGTGTGTTGCTGAACCCGCTGGGCCCGGCGGATCGGGCCCCACGACGATTGGCATGACGATGTTCCGGCTCACGACGAGCAAAACGAAAACCGTCACGACGGCCGCCACAACGGCCGAATAAGCCTCGTCGTCCCCGGTTCTCTCTCCCCACGGGGCGAGAGGCGATACCCCACGATGGGTTTTCAGGTTCGGGGAGAGCCGCAAAAAGGAGACAGACATGGGTTACAAGGTCGCCGTCGTCGGTGCGACGGGCAATGTGGGCCGCGAGATGCTCGAGATCCTGGCCGAGCGCGCCTTCCCGGCCGATGAGGTGGTGGCTTTGGCCTCCCGCCGCAGCCAGGGCACGGAAATCTCCTTCGGCGACAAGACGCTGAAGACCAAGACCCTCGACAGCTACGACTTCTCCGACGTGGACCTGTGCCTGATGTCGGCGGGCGGCGAGATCTCCAAGGAATGGTCGCCCCGGATCGCCGCCCAGGGCGCGGTCGTCATCGATAATTCGTCGGCCTGGCGCTACGATTCCGATGTGCCGCTGGTGGTGCCCGAGGTGAATGCCGAAGCCGTGCGCGAGATGAAGAAGGGCATCATCGCCAACCCGAACTGCTCCACGGCGCAGCTCGTCGTGGCCCTCAAGCCGCTGCACGACGCCGCCACCATCAAGCGCGTGGTCGTCTCCACCTATCAGTCGGTCTCCGGCGCCGGCAAGGACGGCATGGACGAGCTCGACCGCCAGACCAAGGCGCTCTACTCGCTGCAGGACGTGCAGGAGAAGAAGTTTCCGAAGCGCATCGCCTTCAACCTCATTCCGCAGATCGATGTCTTCATGGAGGACGGCTTCACCAAGGAAGAGTGGAAGATGATGGCGGAGACCAAGAAGATCCTGGATCCCAAGATCAAGCTCACGGCCACCTGCGTGCGCGTGCCGGTCTTCATCTCGCATTCGGAAGCCGTGAACGTGGAGTTCGAGAACCCGATCTCGGCGGACGAAGCCCGCGAGATCCTGCGCGCGGCTCCCGGCATCATGGTGGTCGATAAGCGCGAGCCCGGCGGCTACATCACCCCGCACGAGGCCGCCGGCGAGGACGCCACCTACATCTCCCGCATCCGCGAGGACATCACGGTGGAGAACGGCCTCGCCTTCTGGTGCGTGTCCGACAACCTGCGCAAGGGCGCGGCGCTGAATGCGATCCAGATCGCCGAGGCGATGGTGAACCGCAACCTCCTGCCGTCGAAGAAGAAGGCGGCCTAAAGGCGCCGACAAAAGGCCGCCGCGAGGCGGCCTTTTCATTGGCGAAGGTCGTCGACTTCCCGGGGCGGGATGACCTCGCTGCGCCACCAGGCCTCCGCCCGGCTTCCCGGATGCTGGTCCAGCCCGATGTCGCGCAAGATATAGTCGCTCAACGTTTGGGTGTCCGGCGAAACATGTCGCCGCCAGTACCCCCGTGCGCTGCCGATGATGCGCCGAACGGCGCTCCAGAGAGTTACCAGTCTCATGATGGGCTTTCCTTGAAACACTGTTCATGGAAAGCTAGGCTGGGCTCTTGGGAGTGGCGAATGGCCATTTCTCACGGCCCCATGAGCCGTTTTCATGAGGCTCGTCGTGGTCGCCCGTACACCGCCCCTTCCGCCCCTCCCGTGGCTGCGAACCTTCGAAGCAGTGGCGCGGCACCTCAGTTTCACGCAGGCGGCCAGCGAGCTCTGCGTCACGCAAAGCGCCATCAGTCATCAGGTCCGCCAACTCGAGGAGCACCTGGGGTGTCGCTTGTTTCGGCGCAAGCATCCCGGTGTCGAGCTGACGGACGATGGCCGGTTGCTTCTCGTCGGCATCGCGGACGGCCTCGATCGCCTCTACGCTGCCGTGCATCGCGTCAGAACGCGAGGACAGGCCGGTCTTCTCACCGTGTCCGCGCCGTCATCCTTTGCCACATGGTGGCTGGTCCCCAGGCTAGGCCGGTTCGCCGTGCGTCATCCTCGGATCGAGGTCAGGATCGCGGCGATGGAGGAAGCCCCGGATTTCCATCGCGACGGCGTCGATATCGCCATTATGGCCCAGCCTTCCGGGCAGGTTCGTCTGACGGCGACGAGCATGCCCCTCGTGCGCGAAGAGGTCTTTCCCGTCTGCAGCCCCAGCCTGCTCAATGCGAACCTCCAGCTCTCCATCGAGGACCTGATGCAGCATCGCCTGTTGCGCGAAGACGGGCATCGCGATGAGGATCTGAATCCCCTCAGGCCGGAACTCGATTGGGATGTCTGGCTCGCGTATCTGGGGGTCGAGGGCAAGCACGCCCGAGGTCCCCGCTTCAGTCATTTCGGCTTGGCCTTGCGCGCCGCCATCGACGGCACGGGCCTGTTGCTCGGCCGGTCCCCGATGATCGATGCCGAACTTGCCGTTGGCCGCCTCGTTCGTCCCTTTGGCGACATCAAGATGATGGCCCCGACCACCTTCGTGGCGACCTGGCCGAAAGCTCTCGTCAAAGATCCGCGGCTCGTCGCGATGCGTGAATTCTTGCTCGATGAATCCTGCGGCTGTGAACTGGCCGCCGGACCTTGCGGAATTCCGTCTTCGGAATGGAATCGCCTGGAGCACCAGGACCAGTCCATCCCGGCAGCGAATTAGTCGTGGCCGCATCGTTGCGGGAGCGGCGTCCACCAAGTCCCCGCGACGGACAGGCTCGCTCCCGCACAGGCCAAGGCCGGAGCGGAACGAATTCGCCTAGCCGAACCGGTGCAGGGCGCTGCCGTAGATCTTGAGCCATTCCTCGGCCTCGTCGGTGCGGGGGCAGATCCCGTGGACGTGGCGCCAGAAGCGGGGGGAGTGGTTGAGCTCGCGCAGGTGCGCGACCTCGTGGGCGGCCAGGTAATCCAGCACGAAGGGCGGCGCCATGATCAGGCGCCAGGAGAAATTCAGCGCTCCCTTGGCCGAGCAGGAGCCCCAGCGGCTCTTGGTGTCGCGCACGGTGATGCGCTTGGCCGACACGCCCAGTGCGGCCGTGTGGCGCTTGACCGCGACGGTGAAATCCTTGCGGGCCTCCGCGGCGAGGAACTCCTCGATCCGGCGGGCCACGTGAGGCAGCTCGCCCGTCACCGCGATGATGGGGGTGCCGTCCTCGTCGATGGTGGCCTGGGTCGTGCCCCGGATCGTCGACCAATGCACGATCCGGTGCGGTACCCCGCGCAGGGGAACGAGCGCGCCGGGCTGGAACAGGACCCGGGCCGGCACCTTGGCCAGCCGCGTGGCGATCCAGTTGCCGTGGCTGTCGGCGAAGCGCTGGGCCATGCCTACATCGGTGCGCTCCGGGATGGTGAGCACGACCTCGCCCGTCGCGTTGGACACGCGCAAGGTGATGCGCTTCGCGGTCGGGCGGCGCTTCAGGGCCACCGTAAACGACTGGCCCGCATGGGAAACCTTGAGACAGGAGGGGTCCGCGGGAACGCGGCGGAACAGGGCGAATCTCATGCCCGCAATCTGCCCCGACGGCTCCTTTTTGTCAGCGCAGCCGTTTGCCGCTGGCGAGAACCGATCAAGAACAAACCCGAGGACTTGACACCAGCCGCGAGCCGAAACCCGAATCCGTTTCCGGGATCGATTCCGCTGCCCGATCAAGGACTTGAGACTCATGGGGTCCACGGATCCGCGGGCGTCCCTCGCCCGCGCGGACGGTCGAGGCGGTGCAACGCCCTAAAGCCGGGCCGCAGCGACGCTCTCCTGGGAGGCGATGAAGGCATTGATTCGGGGCACGATCTCCCGGCGGAAGCGCGAGCCGTTGAACACCCCGTAATGGCCCACCTTTTCCTGCAGCAGGTAGACCTTCTTGTCAGAGGACAGGTTGGGGGTCAGGTCGAGGGCCGCCAGCGTCTGGCCGACGCCCGAGATGTCGTCCCGCTCGCCCTCGATGGCCATGATGGCGCAGCGGCGGATCGCCATGAGGTCCACGGGCTTGTCCCGGTGGATCATCTCGCCCTTGGGCAATTCGTGGCGCACGAACACCTTGTCGACGGTCTGGAGGTAGAACTCCGCCGTCAGGTCCATGACGGCCAGGTACTCGTCGTAGAAGTCCCTGTGCTTCTCGGCGGAATCGCCGTCCCCGTCCACGAGGTGCTTGAACATGTCCCAGTGGGCCGTGAGGTGCCGGTCGATGTTCATGGCCATGAAGCCCGAGAGCTGCAGGAAGCCCGGATAGACGTCGCGCCAGAAGCCCGGATGGGCCGGCGGCACCTTGGTGATGCAATGCTGCTCGAACCACTCGATCCCGCGCTTCTCGGCGAGCTGGTTCACGGCGGTGGGCGAGCGGCGGGTGTCGATGGGGCCGCCCATGAGGGTCATGGAGCGGGGGGTGCGGGGGTCTTTCTCGGCCTCCATGCGGGCGATGGCGGCGATCACCGGCACGGCGGGCTGGCAGACGGCCATCACGTGGAGGTCGGGCCCGAACTCCCGGAACATGGCGATGAGATAGTCGATATAGTCGTCGAGGTCGAAGCGGCCCTCGGCGAGGGGCACCATCCGGGCGTCGGTCCAGTCCGTGATCATCACCCGGTGGGTGGGCAGGAAGGCCTCGACGGTGCCCCGGAGCAGGGTGGCATAGTGGCCCGACATGGGCGCCACGATCAGCAGCTTGGGCTGCTCGGCGGCCTTGCGGCTGTCGCGCTCGAACGCCACGAGATTGCAGAAGGGCCGCTCCCAGACGACCCGCTCGCGAACCCGGACCTCCTGGTTGTCGACGAGGGTCGTGCCGAGGCCGAAGACGGGCTTGCCGTAGCGGCGTGTCCCGCGCTCGAACAATTCGCAGGCTGCCGAAACGGTTCGAGCGTAGGGGGTGTGGGTGAGCGGGTTGCCGGGATTGTCGAAAAACTGCTTGGTCACGTCGGTGGCGGCACGGGCCGGAGACAGCATCCAATGAGCGGCCTCGTACCAGCAATAGGCTAAATTCATAGAAACGCCCTTAAGGTTGGGAGCCCTGTTCTGAACAACGGGCGAGTCGAGCAACATCCTCAACCGAAGCTGTAAAAATAAAGTTCCTGGCAAATAATACAATGCTGCTTTGGCCGCACACCCTTTGGATAGGGTCGGGTCTCTGAATATTGTCTTACGTCTGTCCTTGGAGACGGACCGGTCGCGACCTATCCTTTGTGGGGATGGTTCAGATCAGATCGCAAGAATGGGTGCGGCATGCCCGGCACCTGCGCCTCGACACCCTCGTGCGGCTGCGCTGGCTGGCGATCGCCGGACAAGCCGTGGCGGTGGCGGGCGTCCGGTTCGGCCTGGGCTTCGAGCTGCCCTTCGGGTTCTGCTTCATCGCCATCGCGGCCTCGGCCTGGCTCAACCTGCTGCTGCGGATTCAGTACCCGGCGAGCCACCGGTTCAGCGACAACGCCGCCACCCTGGTGCTGGCCTTCGACGTGCTCCAGCTCGCGGCCCTGCTCTACCTGACGGGCGGGCTCCAGAATCCGTTCGCGATGCTGTTCCTGGCCCCGGTCCTGATCTCGGCCGCCGCGCTCACGCCGGAGCGGACCCTGGGGCTCGGCCTCCTGGCGGTGGGCTGCGCCACCATCCTGGTGATCGCCCACCGGCCGCTGCCCTGGTTCCCGGACCGCAGCCTCGACCTCCCATTCCTCTACGTCACGGGAATCTGGACCGCGATCCTGCTGGGAACGGCGTTCACGGGGGTCTATGCCTGGCGGGTGGCCGAGGAGGCGCGCCAGCTCGCCCAGGCGCTCGCCGCCACGGAGCTCGTGCTCGCCCGCGAGCAGCACCTGTCCCAGCTCGACGGCCTCGCGGCGGCGGCCGCCCATGAACTCGGCACGCCGCTGGCCACCATCGCCCTCGTGGCCAAGGAGATGGACCACGCCCTGCCCCAGGACGGCCCCGTGGCCGAGGACCTGAAGCTCCTGCGCGAGCAGGTGGAGCGCTGCCGGACCATCCTGACCAAGCTCACCTCCATGGGCGATGACGGGTCGGGGTTCCTGCAGACGATCTCGCTGCACCATTTCGTCGAGGAGCTGGTGGCGCCCCAGCGGTCGCTCGGTGTCGACATCGACGTCGTTCACGAGGGGCGAGGGCCCGAGCCCATGGGGCGGCGCAATCCGGGGGTGGTCTACAGCCTGTCCAACATCCTCGACAACGCGGTGGATTTCGCCGCCGAGACGGTGACGATCACGGCCCGTTGGACCCCCGACGAGGTCAGCCTGGAGATCCGCGACGACGGCCCGGGCTTTGCCCCGGACGTGCTCCTGCGGGTGGGCGAGCCCTATGTGACCACCCGCGCGGCCGTCGACCGATCAGACGATAGTGAAGAGGGGGGAGGCTTGGGCCTGGGGCTGTTCATTGCTAAGACTTTGATCGAGCGGTCGGGGGCCGAGCTGACCTTCGGCAACGCCCTTCCGCCGGCCTCCGGGGCGGTGACGCGGATCGTTTGGCCTCGTCATGCGTTTGAAAGGGGTGCGGCAATATCGCCGCAGGGGTCTTAGAGTCCGACCCTCACGAAACATGGGGAGCGTTCCTATATTGGATTCAAGCATTTGAGCTTGAATTTCAAGGAGTTCCCAGGATGCAGGGAGACGTTCTGATGGCCGATACCCCCGTGGCGTTCGAGGATCGAGCCGACAAGAGCCTCTTGATCGTGGACGACGACCGTCCCTTCTCCACCCGCCTCGCCCGGGCCATGGAAACCCGTGGCTACCAGGTGCGCGTGGCCGAAAGCGTGGCGGAGGGCCTGTCGGCCATCGAGAGCGAGGCTCCGGCCTTCGCGGTGATCGACATGCGCCTCGGCGACGGCAACGGCCTCGACGTGATCGAACGCCTGAAGAACCGCCGCCCCGAGGCCCGCGGCGTCATCCTGACGGGCTACGGCAACATCGCCACCGCCGTGACGGCCGTGAAGATGGGCGCCTTCGACTACCTCGCCAAGCCGGCCGACGCCGACGAGATCCACGCGGCCCTCATGGCCATGCCCAATGAGCGCGCGACGCCGCCGGAGAATCCCATGTCGGCCGACCGGGTCCGGTGGGAGCACATTCAGCGCGTCTACGAGCTGTGCGGCCGCAACGTGTCGGAAACGGCCCGCCGCCTCAACATGCACCGCCGCACGCTTCAGCGCATCCTGGCCAAGCGCGCGCCGCGCTAGAGTGCCTCTCCGCCCATCGGGCAACGGATGAAGACAGGCCGGATTCCCGCAGGGGTCCGGCCTTTCTCATGACTCGCAGATGTAGCTCACGGTACGGATGCGCCGCTCCCGCAGGTTGGCGACCTGGTTGCGGGCCATGGCGGGAAAATCGTTCCCCATGAACGTCTGAAACGTCACGGCCGGAGACCCCTGGGCAAGCCGCTCCGCCGCCGCCTCGAACCAAATTCGGCTCTCCTCCGTCGAATCCCGGACGCTCAGCACCGTGAATCCGGCCCCGGACAGAAGGGCCGACATCTCGTCCGGCGTCGCCAGATGGCTGATCGACGGCTCCCGCGCCCAGGGCACCGGAAAGTGGATCGCGCCGCCCTCGCCCTGCAGGACGTCGTAGATCGCGAAGCGCGCGCGGGGCTTCAGGACGCGCCTGGCTTCCGCGTACATCCGGTCCTTGGCGGCGACGTTCATGGCCACATGAAGGGTCATGGCGGCGTCGAACGTCGCGTCGTCGAACGGGAGGGCGGTGGCGTCGCCCTGGCGGAAATCCACCCGGCCGCTCAAGCCGACCCATTCGCTGAGAACCGTCGCGGCGTTGCAAAAGTCCGGCGTCAGATCGATGCCCGTCACGCGGCATCCGTAGGCTTCGGCCAGTGTGCGCGCCGGTCCGCCCAGGCCGCTGCCGATATCGAGCACATGATCGGTGGCCGCGATGTCGAGGGATGCCGCGAGCTCGAGGGTGGCCTTCCGTCCCCGGATATGGAACTCGTCCACCGATGCCAGATCGGTCGCGGTCAGCCGATCCGGATCTTTTCCGGCCTCGCGCAGCCCCGTGGAGATCGCGTCCAAGAGACCGCCACCGCCGCTGTAGTGAACGGCCACCTGATCGTTCATGAGCTGTCCCCCGCAGATGCGGTTCGCTACGGCGTCTTCCGCGCAAGATCCTTACGCGCAGGGCCCGTGCTTAAGCCATCGTACCAGAGCGCGGCCTGGCCCCGGAATCGCAAACGTTAGGCCGCCGCGACCCGGCCCAAGGCGGGTTCAGAGCCTGCCGTCGCTCACCGCGTCGGGATCGCTCAAGGAATGGAGCGTGGAGGCGGCCGCGTGGGCGAAGCGCAGGGTGACGGCCTTGCGGCGGGCCCCGGCCAGCGGCACGTGAACGGCCTCGCGCATGATCGCCGCCCCAAAGGAATCGGCGACGATCAGGCCGCGATCCTCCGGCAGGATGTCGAAGGGAATCGTCTCGGAGATCGCAAAGTAGAAGCGGTCGCAAAAGCCCTCGTAATCCGGCCATTTGCGATCCGCCCGGAAGTCCGCCACGCTCGACTTGATCTCCACGATGGTCAGGCCCCCGTCCGGCGCGAGCGCGATGAGGTCGGCCCGGCGCCCGTTGGCGAGGGTGAATTCCGGCAACGTCACGTGGCCGAGCTGCGCGAACAGCCGGCGCACCCCGCGCTGGATCCCGGCCGCCACGGGCGATTGCCGCCGGTCGACGGGCAGGATGATGGGCGCTGGGAGCTGAATCGGGGCGGGCGAATCGGACATCCGGCCAGCTTAAGGCGCGAGCCTTCCGCCGCAACCGCCGGAATGTCGCGCGGGGCCGGGCGCGCCTTCAGTGCAGCATCAGGGTCTGGGGATCGAGCTCGTCGATCAGCTCCCGCAAGCCCAGAAGGTGAGGGTTCATCGAGAGCGCCACCTGGAAGGCTACGCGGGCCTCGTTGAGATGGCCGTTGCGCAGGCAGATCTGCCCGAAGCCCGACACCGCCGCGAAGTGGCGCGGCTCGCGGCGCAGCACCTGCTCGATGTCCCGCACGCTGTCGGCGTCGCGCTTCTCGATGAAGGCCAGGGTCGCGCGCTTGTTCCAGGCCTCGGCCCAGTCCGGATGCGTCTCGACCAGATGGTCGAGCAGGGGACGGGCCTGCTTCAGGGCTCCCGACGCCATGGCCTCGATGGCGGCCGCCATGGTCTCCTCGGCCGCCGGGTCTTCGTGGGAGATCCAAAGGGCCCAGATCAGGTCCTCGATGTCGTCGGCGGCCTCGGGCGGCTCCGGCCGGGCGAGATCGCGGAACAGCCCCTTGAGCCGGCGCGGCGCGGCCGGCGGCTGGCGGGAGGGCAGCTCGACGATGAGCCCGAAAACCGCATCGATCGGAAGGGATGACGTCATGATGAAGGAAGCATTCCTCCGTCCGGGAGCAACGAGAGGGGGCAGATAGGGCCCGCCGGGGCGTAGGCGAGACCTTGACGGGGCACCGATCGACGCAAAGGGGCTGGTTTTCCGTCACGTCTTGTGTAGCGTCCCGGGCGTATGCCCAATTTCGGGCCGGTGAACGTCGAGCGCCCGTCGGATGTCCGGGCCCGTCGCAGTCTTGGGATGTCACATGGAGCGCGATCCGCTTCGCCTGGCGTGGACGACGGCCCCCGGCCGGCACGCCGCCGCGTTGATCCTGCTGGTCGTGGTGGGCGGGCTCCTCCTGTGGGAGATCGACCTCGTGCGCGCGGTGGTCGACGGGGTCGTTCCGGGCGCCGCCACGGTCCCGTTCGGGCGCATCGCGCTCCCGATGCCCCAGCGCCTGGGCTTCGAGCCCGTCGTGCTCTATCCCGGCATCCCGTTGGAGGCGGCGTTCTTCGAGCGGATCGCCATCGTGAGCCTGGGGCTCATCCCGTTCGTGATGGGATCGCTTCTCGTGGCGGTGGACTGGATCGCCGTCGGGATCGGCGGCCGGGTGCTGCAGCGGGTCCGCACGACGATCCTCGACGCGATCCTGCGCTCCTCGCCGTCCGCCCGCGAGGAGGCCGTCGCGGCCTCGGCCCTGGCGGGCGACGCGCTCGCCCGGGAGAGCGACATCCTGGGCTTTGCGTGCGTGACCTCGGTCCGGGTCGGCGGGATGGTCGCCCTGGGCGTGATCTACACCCTCGTCACGGACTGGCATCTCGGCATCGCCCTGGCGGCGGTGCTGGGCGTCGGCGCGATGCTGTTCTCCCGCCGCCTGCTCGGCCGTGTCCGGGCCGGGCACGCCCGGCGCACCGAGGGGGAGCGGACCGGACAGATTCTCCAGGATCTCCTGAACCGCATGCCGGCGCTCCGGGCCCACGGCACCGGCCCCTACGAGCGCGGCCGCATCGGCGAGAAGATCGTCAAGGTTCACGGCCCCGTGCAGGGCCTCGAGCGCCGGGCCGCCGCGACGGACATCTTCGCCCCCATCGTCCTGATGCTGGCGCCGGTCGCTGTCCTGGGCCTGGGGCTCTGGGACGTGGCGGAGCGGCAGATCACACCGGGAAGCCTCGCGGCCTGCACCCTGGCGGCGGCGCTCAGCGCGGGCGGCACCCGGGAGCTGGTGCAGTGGCACCGGATGGCCGAGCGGGTCCGCGGCCTCCTCGTGGACATCGCCCGGGGCATCGCGAGCCTCCAGACCCGCGACCGCCGCACCGCCCCGGTGCCCCTGCCGGCCTCCGGGGCGCTTCTGGCCAGGGGCGTATCCGCCTATGACCCATCGAGCGGCGGGCGCATCGCCAATATCGACCTGAACATCCCGTTCCCGGCCCACGTGGCCCTCGTGGGCGACGGGGATTCCGGCGCCCGTCTCTTCGCGGCCCTGGCCGGCGGGCACCTCGACGCCTCGACCGGAAACCTCACCTACGGGGGCGTCGACCTGTCGGCCGTCGATCCCGCCACCCGGGCTCACCGCATCGCCTTCGCCGGGGATACGATCCTCATCCCCGGAACCCTGCGGGACAACTTCCTCTACGGGGCGCCCGCCGACGGGGACGTGGAGGCCCGGCTCGCGCAGGCGGTCCAAGCGGCGGGGCTCGACCGGCTGGTTCATGCCCGCGGCATGGAAGGAACCTTCAATCCGGCTCGGGAGCCCAGGCTGGCCGCCTCCATCCTGGAGGCCCGCGGGGCCGTCCAGGCCGCCCTCCTGGCGGAGGGCATCGCGGGCTTCGTCGATCCGTTCAACGCCAGCCGCTACAACAGCCACGCCTCCATCGGCCGCAACATCCTGTTCGGGAAGCCGATCGGCGACACGTTCAGCGAGGAGCATCTCGCCTCGCATCCCTTCGTGCGCGCCGTGCTGGAGGCGGGCGACCTGACCAAGCCCCTCGTACGCATGGGCTTTTCCATCGCCACCAGCATGATCGAGATCTTCGCCGACGTGCCGGACGGGCATCCGCTGTTCGAGCGCTTCGCCTTCTTCTCGGCCGCCGACCGCCCCTATTTCGAGGACCTGGTCGCCCGCCGCAACGAGAAGCGTCGGGGCGTGGAATCCGCCCGCGACCGGGAGCGCCTGATGGGGCTCGCCCTGCGCTATTCCGAGAGCCGCCACCGCCTGGGCCTTCTCGACGAGGCTCTGCAGGCCCGCATCCTCACGGCCCGCGCGGATTTCGCCAAGATGCTGCCCCCAAGCCTCCAGGCCGCCATCGAGTTCTATCACGAGGACCGGTTCTGCACCGCCGCGAGCGTTCTGGACAACCTCCTGTTCGGCCGCATCGCGTCCGAGCAGGCCGGCGCCGAGGCCGCCGTCCAGGCGGTGATCCGCCGCGTCCTCGCCGAGCGCGGCCTCGACGGCGATCTGTCCCGCATCGGCTACGACACCCCTGTCGACGTGCGGGGCGGCGACCTGACGCTGAGCGAGATCGCCGCCATCGACCTCGTGCGCTGCCTGGTGCGCCGGCCCGACATGCTCATCGTCGAGCGGGCGCTCGACGGCCTGCCCGGGCCCGCGGCCGACCGGATGGTGGCGGCCCTGCGCCGGGCCATGGCGGGACGCGGTCTCATGATCGTGACCCCGGCCGTCTCGGCCGCCATGGACGATCCCCCCTTCGACGCCGTGATCCGCTTCGCCCGCGGCGTTCCCACCCTGGAGGCCCGCGCCTTGAGGAAAGAGGAGGCCCTGGTATGATCATTGGGGCAACAAAAGGACAGTTCCGGAAGTTCATGTGCGCCAGCGCACGTGACAGGGGGGTCGAACGGACCATGATCGAGCGATGAATAGGCGGGCGGCATCTTCCGACGGGCTTCAGATCTGCTTCTGGGGGACCCGTGGCTCGACTCCCGTTTCGGGCGCGGCCTTCTGCGAGTTCGGCGGCCACACGCCCTGCGTGGAGGTGCGCTGCGGCGAGCGCCTCTTCATCGTCGACGCCGGGACGGGCCTCAGCTCGCTCGGCGAGGCCTGGGGCGACGAGCTGCCCGACAACGTGGACATCCTGCTCAGCCACCTCCACCTCGACCATGTGGGCGGCTTTCCATTCTTCAAGCCGGCGGTCCTGAACAAGGACCGGGTCATCCATACCTGGTGCGGCCACCTCAACGGCGCGAGCGCCGAGGAAGGGCTCGACCGGCTCTTCTCGCCTCCCATCTTCCCCATCAACCTGGAGCGCCTGCCCGCCCGGTTCCGCCACCATGGCTTCAAGGCGGGCGAGACCCTGACCTTCCGCGATGGAACGACTGTCGAGACCCACCTCCTCAACCACCCGGGCGGCGCCACGGGGTTCCGGTTCCGCCACGGGGGCCGGTCCGTCTGCTATATCAGCGACATCGAGCACACCACGCCCTGGCCCGACCCCGCCCTCGTGGCGTTCGTGCGAGGAGCCGATCTCATCATCTTCGACGGCATGTTCACGGAGCGGGAATATTCCCATTGCCAGGGCTGGGGCCACTCGACCTGGCAGAAGGGCGTCGAGCTGTGCCAGGGCGCGGATGTCGGCGCGCTGGCGATCTTTCACCTCTATCCGGGCCATAACGACGCTTATCTGCGCAAGCTCGAGGCCGAGATGCAGGCCGTGATGCCCACCGCCTTCGTGGCCCGGGAACGCCAGAGCTTCACCCTAGCCCCGAGGGCGGCGGAAGCCGCGCCGGCGGAGGGGCGGACGGTGCCGGCCGGGGCCTAACGGGTTGTCCCCATTCCGGCCCCGCACCCGCACGAATCCGGATCCCCTTCCGGGAAAAATGCTCTAAGGTGCCGGCCGTCCCGAAGCAGCGAGCCACCCCCCGTTGAACGCCCCCATTCTCGTGACCGGCGCCGCCGGATTCATCGGCTATCACACGGCCCGCCGGCTTCTGGCGCTGGGCCACCCCGTGGTGGGCGTCGACAGCTTCACGCCCTATTACGATGTGGCCCTGAAGGAGGCCCGCTTCGCGCGGCTGACCCCCCATGAGGCCTTTCTGCCCGAGCGCGTTGACCTCGCGGACGCGGCGGCCACGAAGGCGTTGTTTTCGCGCCACCGCTTCGAGCGCGTCATCCATCTGGCGGCCCAGCCCGGCGTCCGCTTCGTGGACCCGCAGCCCTACGCGGCCTCCAATCTCAACGCCTTCATGAACATGCTGGAGGCCTGCCGCCACGGTGGCGTCGCGCATCTGGTCTACGCCTCGTCGAGCTCGGTCTACGGCGCCAACCGCACGCTGCCGTTCTCGGAGCACGATTCCACCGAGCATCCGGTGAGCCTCTACGCCGCCACCAAGAAGGCCAACGAGATGATGGCGCATTCCTACGCGCATCTCTTCGGCCTGCCCGTCACGGGCCTGCGCTTCTTCACGGTCTACGGACCCTGGGGCCGGCCCGACATGGCGGTCTATGCCTTCACCCGCGCCATCGCGGAGGGCCGGCCCATCGCGGTGTCGAATGCCGGCCGGGTCTGGCGCGACTTCACCTATGTGGACGACATCGTGGAAGGCATCGTGCGCCTCGTGGGACAAGCGCCCGCGCCCGATCCGCACTGGGACGCCCTGCATCCCGATCCCGCCACGAGCGCGGCCCCGTACCGGATCTACAACATCGGCAACGACAACCCGGAAGAGCTGAACACCCTGATCGCGCTCATCGAGGACGCGCTCGGAAAAAAGGCCCTCCGCAGCGAGCGCCCGCTGCCGCCCGGAGACGTGCCGGAGACCCGCGCCGACGTGTCGGACCTGCGCCGGGCGGTCGGGTTCTCGCCCGCTACCTCCCTGAGGGACGGGGTCGGGCGGTTCGTGGAGTGGTACCAAGAGTTTCACAGCGCGTGAGATGATGTCGACATCTTTCGTCATCGCTCTAGCCTCGGGCGTGATCGCGGGCGCGGCCGCCCTCAGCGCCGGGCTGATCGTCGTCCTGCGGCCGCTCCTCGTCCGCTATGCGTTGGCCCGTCCCAACGCGCGCTCCAGCCACCGCACGCCAACCCCGCAGGGCGGCGGCATCGCCATCCTGGCCGCCGCGCTCCTGGTCTCGGCCGGAATCCTAGCCTTCGCGCCGCCGCTGCTCGGCGCGTTCCTGCCGGTGGCGGCGGCGGCCCTCCTGCTCGCCGTGGTGGGCGCAGTCGACGACATCCGTCCGCTGCCGGCCCGCCCCCGGCTCCTGCTGCAGGTGATGGCCGTCATCGGCGTCCTGTTCGCGGCCGACCTGCGCATCCTGCCGGACTCCGTGCCGCTTCTCCTGGAGCAGGCGATCCTGCTCCTGGCCGGCGTGTGGTTCGTCAACCTCGTGAACTTCATGGACGGGCTCGATTGGATCACGGTGGCCGAGATGGTGCCCGTCACGGCTTGGCTGGCGCTGTTCGGCGCGCTGGGCGCCGTGCCTCCCGGCCCCGCCCTGGCGGCGGCGGCGTTGTGCGGAGCGCTCCTGGGCTTCGCGCCGTTCAACAGGCCGGTCGCGAAGCTCTTTCTCGGCGACGTCGGATCCCTGCCCATCGGGTTGCTCGTCGGCTGGATGCTCCTCGAACTGGCCGGAACCGGCGCGCTCGCGGCCGCGATCCTGCTGCCGCTCTACTATCTCATGGACGCCACCATCACGCTCCTGAAACGCCTCGCCCGGCGCGAGCGCGTGTGGGAGGCCCACCGCAGCCATTTCTACCAGCAGGCGACCGATAACGGGTTTTCCGCCCTGCAGGTGAGCGCCCAGGTCTTTGGGTTGAACCTTCTCCTGTGCGGTCTCTCGGCCGTCACGCTGATCTGGCCGACCCCGCTCGTCCAGGCCGCCTGCCTGCTCGCGGGCCTCATCCTCGTGGGCGGGCTCCTCCGCCGCTTCGCGACCCCGCGCCGGACGTATTCGCCATGATCGCGTCCCCCCAAGGTCGCGCCCTCCTGATCGAGCTCCCATGACCCAGCCCCTCATCGCGCTCACCGGCGCCACCGGATTCATCGGCCATCATCTCCTGCGCGAATTGCCGGGACGCGGCTATCGCGTCCGGGTTCTGCTGCGCCGTCCGAGCGAGGTGCCGCCGGGCGCCACCAGCGCCGTGATCGGCGACATCGCGTCGCCGCACAACATGGCGGCGGCCCTGCGCGACGTCGACATGGTGATCCACTCGGCGGGGCTGGCGCACGCCATGTCGGGCCGCCCAGAAGACGATTACCGGGCCATCAACACGCAAGGCACCCTGGCGCTCGCGCGGGCCGCCGAACGCGCGGGCGTGCGGCGCTTCGTGTTCCTATCCTCGATCCGGGCCCAGAGCGGCCCGGCGGCCGACAGCATCCTGACGGAGGATGGGGAGCCGCGCCCCACGGACGCCTACGGGCGCTCCAAGCTGGAGGCCGAGCAGGGCTTGGCGTCCTCCAGCCTCGACTGGGCGGCCCTGCGCCCGGTCCTGGTCTACGGCCCCGGCGTGAAGGGCAACATGGCCCAGCTGCTCGGCCTGGCGCAAAAACCCTGGCCGCTGCCCCTCGGGGGCCTCAAGGGCCGTCGCTCGCTCCTGTCCCTCGACAATCTCGTGGCGGCCGTGGACACGGTCCTGAGGGCCGATGGCCCGATCCGCCGCCCCTTCATCGTGGCGGATCCTGAGCCCGTGACGGTGCCGGAGATGATCGCGGCCCTGCGCCGGGGGCTTGGCCGCGAGCCCGGACTCGTCCCGGTTCCGGCCTTCGTGCTGAAAACCGCCGCGACGCTTACGGGCAAGGCGGAAGCCTATGAGCGGATCGCCGGTTCGCTGGTGGCGAGCCCGGACGCGCTCAGGCGCTTCGGCTGGCAGCCGCCGGTCGCGACGCCGGAGGGTCTGGCTGCGCTGGCGCGGGAATCGGCTGCAGCCGGCGCTTGAATTCGGGGATCGCTTCCTCGAAGACCCGGTCGGCCGCCGCCCGGTCCCCCGCCACGAGAGCCTGCTTCAGGGCGTCCAGCCACTCGTTCACCCGCGCCCGGTCGGCGAAAATGGGCTTGGCCGCCATCACGCCCGCGATGCCGATCTCGGCCATGGGCTCGTCCCGGGCGAACAGGATCTCGTGCAGGCGCTCGCCCGGCCGGGTGCCCGTGACGTTGATCTCGATATCCTCGCCCGGCTCGTAGCCCGCAAGCCGGATCATGCGCTCGGCGAGCTCGTAGATGCGCACCGGCTGGCCCATGTTGAGCACGTAGACCGAGGCGCGGTCGTCCGTGTTGGCCCGAGGGTCGAGGGTGCGGCCCTCCTGGTTGGCGTGGCTGGCCGACGTCAGCACGAGGTCGGCGGCCTCCCGGATGGTCATGAAGTAGCGGACCATGTCGGCATGGGTGACGGTGATCGGCCCGCCGCGCGCGATCTGCGCCTTGAACTTCGGCACCACGGAGCCGACGGAGCCCAAGACATTGCCGAAGCGCACCGCGATGATGCGGGTCGCGTCGCCCCGGCCCCGGAACTCAGCGTCGAGCGCCTGCCCGTACATCTCGGCGAAGCGCTTGGTGGCGCCCAGCATCGAGACCGGGTCGATGGCCTTGTCGGTGGACACCAGCACGATGGCGCGAACCCCCGCCTCCACGGCCGCATCGGCCACGTTCACGGAGCCGAACACGTTGGTCTTGATGCCCTCCATCCAGTGGGCCTCGAGATAGGGCACGTGCTTGAGCGCGGCGGCGTGGAACACCACGTCCGGCTTGAAGGCGCCCATCACCTCCCGCATCCGCTCCCGGTCTCGCACGTCGGCGATGACGCCTTCGACGGCCGTGTCGGAATCGATGAGCGTCGGGTTCTCCAGGATGTGGAACAGGGACGGCTCCGAGCTTTCCACGATCATGAGGTCGCTCGCCCCGAACGCCACCACGCGGGTGCAGATCTCCGACCCGATGGAGCCGCCCCCGCCCGTGACCAGCACGCGCTTGCCGCGGATGAACGTCTCGAGCCGCGTGCGGTCGATCTGCACGGTCGGACGCAGGAGCAGGTCCTCGATCTCCAGGGGCGCCAGCTCGGCGTTGCGCATGCCCTCGCCGAGGCTCGTGACCCGCACCAGCGGCAGCCCGAGGCGGCGGGCCCGGGCGATGAGCATGTCGGGATGGGCCTCCGGCGACAGGGCGCTGGGGGTCGCCACGAGGCGGCGGATGGGCGAGCCGCGCTCCTGGAAATCCTGCACCACCTGGTCGAGATCCGTGAAGGTGCCCAGCACCGGGACGCCCCGGATCGACTGGCCGAGATCGTCGGACCGGTAGGAGAGCACGCCCTTGGGCTGCATCTTCTTCACGGTGCCGGACTCGATGGCCCGCAGGATCACCTCGATATCGGCGCCGCGCCCGAGCAGCAGGGTCGGGGTGTTGGAATCCCGCTCCAACCCGGTGCGCGACTGGGCATATTTGAAATAGCGGAAGGCCAGGCGCGGGCCGCCCAGCAGGAACATCTGGATCAGCCAGTAGAGCGCGATGGTGATCTTGCCGAAGTAGAAAAACCCGAACAGCTGCGGCGACACCAAGATGTAGTCAGCCACCAGCAGGGCCAGCGCCAGCACCGTCGAGGCCCGGAAGATGTTGAACAGGTCCGGCAGGGAGGCGAAGCGCCATTTGGACCGGTACAGCTGGAAGAACCAGTAGACCAGCCCGGCGAACACGATGAAGGGCGGCAGGAACAGGGGCAGCTGCTGCAGGCGCTCGTTCAGAAGCCAGCCATCGAACCGCACCACGAAGGTCAGGACGACGGCGAGGGCCGTCATCAGGAGATCGTGCGCGATGATGAGCGTTTTCTTGAGAAGCTGACGATTCATGAACCCGGCCGAGAAACGCAACGGGGTATCCGCCGGGACCGGGGCTTTGTCAATGTGAGGGCCGGGCAGGCGGAAGTGCCTTCTCTCGCGTTCAGACCTGCCTGACCGGCCCTGGATAACGGGCGATCGTCGCATCCGCCGTCAGCAAAACGACCCCTTCCACCATGGCTTGGGCGATCAGGATCCGGTCGAAGGGATCTTTGTGAATCGCCGGCAATCCATCGATTGCCACCGCGTGATCGCTGGTGACCGGAATCTCCCGGTAATCCCTGTCCAACAATCCCTGCCGGAGCACCCGAGCATCAATGAGGAAATCGGCACGCGCGAGGCTATTCTTGATGGCGATCTCCCACAGGCTGGCCGCACTGAAGAAGAGTTGGTTATCCTCTGCCTCGATCAACCGGACGGCTTCCGTGGACAGCCTGTCCGGATCCCCCGCGATCCAAACCAGGAGATGAGTATCGAGCAGATATCTCACGTCTCACCGTTGAAGAGTGCCTCGATCTCGTCTTGGGCCATTCGATCAAAATCGTCCGGGACTTTGATTTGACCGATCATGAAACCGGTGCGCTTGAGCTTGGTGGGATTAGGGGTGTCCAACGGCACGACCTTGACCAAGGGCTGGCCAGCCTTGGCGATCACGAAGGATTCTCCTTTGGCGGCCCGATCAACCAGCCGGGACAAGTGAGTCTTGGCCTGATGAATGTTGACCGTTTCCATGGCAATCCTCCGAACTTAGTCCACTGAACTTAGTTCAATAGCAACCTGCCTTCAAGGGGTGTTTGGTCAGATCACGGCAAAGGCCGGTCCGGCGTGACCGTCAGGCGGCCGTCCTGGTGGGTGACATGGGCCGCGATGCCGAAGCTCTCGGCCAGGTGCGCCTCGGTCAGGACCGTCTCGGGCGGCCCTTCGGCCCGGATGCGGCCGCCCTCCAGCAGCACGATCCGGTCCGCATGGCGGGCCGCCAGGGTGAGGTCGTGCATGATGGCGACCACCGTGGCGCCGGAACGGGCCTTGGCGCGCAGAATATCCAGAACGATGAGCTGGTGACGCGGGTCGAGGGCCGCCACGGGCTCGTCCACGAGCAGGACCGGGGCTTGGGTCGCGAGAGCCCGGGCGAGCAGGACCCGGGCGCGCTCGCCGCCGGAGAGGTCCGTCGCGGGGCGGGTCTCGAAACCCTCGAGGCCGACAGCGTGGAGGGCCGTCCGCACCGCCTCCCGGCCCTCCAGGGTCAGGGCGTCCGGGGTCTCGCCATGGGGCAGGCGGCCGAGCGCCGCCACGCCCGCGACGGGCAGCGGCCAGGCCAGCGTGGCGGATTGCGGCAGATAGGCGATGGACCGCGCCCGCTCATGGCCGGACAGGTCGGACAGGGCGCGCCCGTCGAGCCTCACCGCGCCCTGCCGGGGCTTGAGGAGACCGGCGAGCGCCCGGATTAAGGTGGTCTTGCCCGCCCCGTTGGGCCCGACGACCACCGTGAGGGACCCGGCCTCGAACGCGAGGTCGATCCCGCCGAGCACCGGCTTGCGGCCGAGATCGACGGCGAGTCCTCTTGCGTCGAGCCGGGTCACGCGGGCGTCTCCGACAATTCGGCCTTCCGGCGGGCGATGATCCAGAGGAAGAACGGCACGCCGATGAGCGCCGTCAGCACCCCGATCTTGACCTCGGCGGGGGTCGGGATCAGCCGCACGGCGATATCGGCGGCAAGCAGCAGGGCCGCGCCCGCGAGTCCCGCCGGCACGAGGGCGCGGGCCGGGTCGTGCCCCACCAGGGGCCGGATCAGGTGGGGCACGACCAGGCCCACGAAGCCGATCGACCCGGCCACCGCCACGGCCGCGCCCGTGCCGAGCGCGGAGGCGAGCACGATCCCGAACCGCAGGCGCGGCACGTTCACGCCGAGGCTCGCGGCGGTCTCCTCGCCCAGCGCCAGGGCGCGCAAGCCGGGCCCGCAGGCGAGCAGGAGCCCGCTCGCGAGAAGGCAGAACGGAAAGGCGAGCCACAGATGGGTGAGGGACCGGTCCTCCAGGGAGCCCAGGAGCCAGAACACGATCTCGGTGACGGCGAAGGGATTGGGCGACAGGCTGATGGCGAGCGACGTGGCGGCCCCGGCGAGGCTTCCCACCGCCAGCCCGGCCAGAACCAGCACCACGACCGTGGTGGACCGGCCCGCCACCGCCACCACGAGCCCGATGGACAGGAGGGCCCCGCCGATGGCGGCGGCCGGCAACGCCCACGACAGGGCGCCGACGAGCCCGAAATACAGCACCGACACCGCCCCGAACGCCGCCGCCTGGGAGGCGCCGAACACGGAGGTGTCGGCGAGGGGGTTGCGCAGGAGCCCCTGGAGCGCCGCTCCCGTAAGCCCGAAGGTCCAGCCGATCAGGAGCGCCAGCAGGGTGCGCGGCAGGCGGATCTCCCGCACCACCACGCTGGCGCTGCCCTGGTCCGTCACGAGCGCTTTCAGGGCAAGTCCCGGCGATAGGGGCGCGGGCCCGAGCATCAGGGATGCGAGCGCGAGCCCGCCCGCGAGAGCCAGGAGGCCGAGGATCAGGGGCTTGGTCGAGCGGAGCATGGCGAGCCGGGTTGCGTCCTTGTCGCGATAGCAAGGGCGGGGCTGTGAGTCACGCGGGCTGTGCTCTCTGGCCTTGCGGGAAGGGTCATGCGCCGTGTCTGCGATCCACCAATCCCGCGTGTCATCGCGCCCGCACCGTGCTACGAACCCGACCCGGCCCAACAACCAACCCGTGAGCGCGGCATGAACCCGATCTTCGCCAACCTTCCGACCACCATCTTCGAGGTGATGTCGAGCCTCGCCCGGGAGACCGGTGCGGTGAATCTCGGCCAGGGCTTTCCGGACGATCCGGGGCCGGAGGACGTGCGGCGCAAGGCGGCGGAAGCCTCGCTCGACGGCTACAACCAGTACCCGTCCATGATGGGCATCCCGGAACTTCGCTCCGCCATCGCGGCCCATTACGGGCACTGGCAGGGCCTCGACCTCGACGCCAACACCGAGGTGATGGTCACGTCCGGCGCCACGGAGGCGCTGGCGGGCGCGATCCTGGGCATCGTGGAGCCCGGCGACGAGGTGGTGCTGTTCGAGCCCATGTACGACGCCTACCTGCCCCTGGTGCGGTTGGCCGGCGGCATCCCCAAATTCGTGACGCTCCAGCCGCCGCATTTCCGGCTGACTGAGGAGGCTTTGGCCAAGGCTTTCTCGCCCAAGACCAAGGCGGTCGTCTTCAACAACCCGCTCAACCCCACGGCCACGATCTTTTCCCAGGACGACCTGAACCTGCTGGCCGATTTCTGCCGCCGCTTCGACGCCATCGCGATCTCCGACGAGGTCTGGGAGCACGTGGTGTTCGACGGACGCCGGCATCAGCCGGTGCTGGGGCTTCCGGGCATGCGCGAGCGCTCGGTCAAGATCGGCTCGGCGGGCAAGATCTTCAGCCTCACGGGCTGGAAGGTCGGGTTCGTCTGCGCCGCGCCGCACATCCTGAAGGTCCTGGCGAAATCGCACCAGTTCCTCACCTTCACGACCCCGCCCAACCTCCAGGCGGCCGTGGCCTACGGGCTCGCCAAGGACGACGTCTATTTCGAGACCATGCGGGCCGGCTTCGCCCGCAGCCGCGACCGCTTCTCGGCGGGGCTGGAGACCCTCGGCTTCAAGGTCATCCCGAGCCAGGGCACGTATTTTCTCAACATCGACATCGCGCCCCTGGGCGAGAGCGACGACGTGGCGTTCTGCCGCCGCCTGGTGATGGATCACGGGGTCGCGGCCATCCCGGTCTCGGCCTTCTACGCGGAGGGCGCGGTCAAGAATGTGGTCCGGTTCTGCTTCGCCAAGCGGGACGCGACCCTGGACGCGGGCCTTGAACGGCTCGCGGACGCGGTGCGGCGCGCGGCGTGAGGCGGTGCATGCGCTTGTTTCCAAGCCCGGAATTTCCTAGCTTCCGAGGGGCCGCATCGGCGCGGCCGGCTTAACCTTACGGAGTTCCCACCCCTGATGATCCGCACCCTCGTGTCAGCCGTTCTCAGCCTCGGCGTCGCCCTCGGGGCAACGTCGGCCGCCCTCGCCCAGGACAAGACGGTCAACGTCTATAACTGGTCCGATTATATCGACCCGAAGGCCCTGGACGCATTCACCAAGGAGACCGGCATCAAGGTCGTGTACGACACCTACGACAACAACGAGATCGTGGAGACCAAGCTGCTCGCGGGCAAGTCGGGCTACGACATCGTGGTGCCGTCCGGACCGTTCCTGCAGAGGCTCATCGGGGCCAAGATCTTCCAGCGCCTCGACAAGGCCAAGCTGCCGAATCTCTCCAATGCGTGGCCCGAGATCGCGCAACGCCTTGCGGTCTTCGATCCCGGCAACCAATACGCTGTGAACTACATGTGGGGCACCACGGGGATTGGGCTCAACACCAAGAAGGTGCGCGAGATCCTGGGCGAGAACGTGCCGCTCAACACCTGGGACCTGCTCATGAAGCCGGAATACGCCTCCAAGCTGAAGGCGTGCGGCATCTACGTGCTGGATAGCCCCGAGGACCTGTTCCCGGGCATCCTGGCCTATCTCGGTCTCAACCCGGATTCGAAGCGCACCGACGACCTGACCAAGGCGGGCGACGCCCTGTTCCGGGTGCGCGGCAACGTCCAGAAATTTCACTCGTCGGAATACATCAACGCCCTCGCCAACGGCGACATCTGCATGGCGGTGGGCTATTCGGGCGACATGATCCAGGCCAAGAACCGGGCCGAGGAGGCCAAGAACGGCGTCGAGATCTCCTACGTGATCCCCCGCGAGGGCGCCCTGATGTGGTTCGACAACTTCGCGATCCCGGCCGACGCCCGGAACGTGGCCGAGGCGCACGCCTTCATCAACTTCATGATGCGGCCCGAGATCGCCGCCATGAACACGAACTTCGTGTCCTATGCTTCGGGCAACCTCGCCGCCAAGGCGGCGGTCAAGCCGGAGATCCTCAACGACCCCGGCATCTACCCGGACGAGGCGACCTTCAAGCGGCTGTTCACCAACACGGCCTATGACGACCGCTCGCAGCGCACCGTCACCCGGCTCTGGACCCGGGTGAAGACGGGCCGTTAAGCGCCCCTTCAGGCCCACCTCGGTAAGGTCGCGAACTCCTGGTGACGCCGGATCGTAGGTTCGGCTTCACCGTTCTTTCGCCGCATTTCCGACGGCAAACCGGCGTCCGCTTTGCCGGGAATGCTCCGGGGCGGAGTTCGTTTTCGAGGATCCCTTTCATGCGCCTTTTGTCTGCATCCGCTCTCGCGGCCGTTCTTCTTGCCTCCCCGGCCATGGCCCAAGACCCGTCCGTCCGCGGCCCGCGCCCCGCCACGATCAGCGTGTCGGGCACCGGCGAGGCGGAGCTGAAGCCCGATTTCGCGCGGGTTTTCGTGCTGGTGGAAACGCAAGGCGACACCGTGGCCAAGACCGTGGACCAGAACCGCACCTCCTCGGAGGAGGTGCTGGCGCGCATCCAGGGCCTGGGCATCAAGAAGGACGACATCCGCACGGAGAACTTTCAGGTCTTCCAGACCCCGCTCCGCGCCGACCGCAACGGCAATGAGATCAAGCAGCCCAAATTCACCGTCCATCACCGCCTGCGGATCACCACCCGCGACCTGAGCGGCGTCGGGCGGCTGGCGGGCGAGATTCTGGCCAGCCCCAACATGCTGTTCCAGTCGGTCTCCTTCGGTCTCGACCGGCAGGAGGAGGGCGGCGACGAGGCCCGGCGGGCGGCGGTGCGGGATGCCCGGCGTCAGGCCGAGCTTTATGCGGAAGCCTCCGGCGTGAGCCTCGGGCGCATCCTGGAGATCCGGGACGGCTCGGCCCAGCCCTATATGGAGCGCAACGACGGCATGATGCGGATGCAGGCCATGAAGGCCGCCCCGGCCGAGGAGGTGCCCATCGTGCCGCCCGCGACCCTGCGCTACACGTCCGGCATCCAGATGGTGTGGGAGATCGCCCCGAAGCCATGAGAGGGCCCGGGTTCCCACCCGGTCCGGCCCGCCTCCGAGGCGGCCGGCCGGGATCGCGGCGCGCGCCTAGCGGTGGATCCCGATCATCGCGGTCAGGCCGCCGTCAATGGGCAGCACCGTACCGGTGATGTAGGCTGCGGGCTCGCTCATCAGGAAAGCGGCGAGCCCCGCGATTTCCTCCGGCTTGGCGAAGCGGCCCGCCGGGATCTGCTTTTCCATGGTGTCGCGATAGGCCGCGTAAGGCGCCATCATGTCGGTGTCGATGAAGCCCGGCGCGATGACGTTGACGGTGACGCCGCGCTTGGCGGTCTCGATGGCGAGGGTGCGGCAATAGGAGATCAACGCGCCCTTGGAGGCCGCATAGGCGGCGTTGCCGGGATTGCCCTGGAGCGCCGCCACCGACCCGATGCCGACGATGCGGCCCGCTTTCGCCCGGATCATGCCGCGCATGAGGGCCTTGGCGATGCGGGTCATGGACCAGAAGTTCACCTGCATGGCGGCTTCGGCCTTGTCCTGCTGCATCATGGCGGCGAGTGCGTCGTAGGGCTGGCCCGCATTATGCACGAACCCGAACCAGCTCTCGCCTTCGATGCTCTCGCAGAAGGCTTCCACGGCCTGCGTGTCGGAGAGGTCGACGGGATGGATCGCGACCGTGCGGCCCGGATGGGCACCCATGAGCTCGTCGGCGAGCGCGGTGGCCGCATCGGCCGACGACCGGTAGGTGAAATCCACATCGTGGCCCGCCGCCACGAGGGCCCGCACGATAGCGGCGCCGACGCCCTTGCCGCCGCCGGTGACGAGAACACGGGTCATGGATGGGACTCCAATCCCCTCCCCCCTTGTGGGGGAGGGCTAGGGAGGGGGGTGGGCGCAAACGGGCCGAAGGCGCACTTGCTCATCCCGATGGCGACATACCCCCCTCTCCATCTCTCCCCCACCGCAAGTCGGGTGTTCCCGACTTGCGTTTTTCCGACGGGATATCGGGCAGGCCCGATATCCTTGGGGGAGAGGGTTAAGTGGTGTTTCCGAGCAATGGCTGCGCCCAGACTCGTCACGCCGGTTCCGCCCCGAGCACGAGGCAGGTGTTCTGCCCGCCGAAGCCGAAGGAGTTCGACAGCACGGTGGTGACATTGGCGTCGCGGGCGACGTTCGGCACCACGTCCAGCGGGATCGCCGGGTCGGGCACGTTGTAGTTGATCGTCGGCGGGATGCGGCCGTTGAGGATCGTCATCAGGGACATCACGGCCTCGACGGCACCCGCGGCCGTGAGCGTGTGGCCGATCATCGACTTGTTGGACGAGATCGGAACGGTCGCCATGCGCTCGCCGAACACGGCTTTGCAACTCATGGCCTCCATCTTGTCGTTCTCGGGCGTCGAGGTCCCGTGGGCGTTGATGGTGTCGATCCGGTCCGGATGCAGGCCCGCATCGTCGAGCGCCGCCCGGATGGCCGCGATGCCTGGCGCACCGTCCGGGCTCGATCGGGTGCGGTGGAAACCGTCGCCCCGCTCGCCTGCGCCAAGGACATATCCGAGAATCTTGGCGCCCCGTGCGATCGCGGCGTCGGCGTTCTCCAGCACGAGGGCGGCCCCGCCCTCGCCCATCACGAAACCGTCCCGGTTCTTGGAGAACGGCTTGGAGGCCCCTTCCGGGTTCTCGTTCTGGGTCGAAAGCGCGGAGAGCAGCGAGAAGCGGATGAGGGATTCCGGGTTCACGGACCCGTCGGTGCCGATGCAGAGCGCCGCATCCGTCTCGCCCCGCCGAATCGCCTCGACGCCGAGCTGGATCGCGGTCGCGCCGGACGAGCAGGCGGTGGAGAGCGAGATCGGCGAGCCCTTGGTGCCGAAGCGGTCGGCCACCCGATCGGCCACGGTGCCGAAGATGAACAGGTTGTGCCAGGCCTTGAAGCGGCCCGTCTCGGCGGCCTTCAGGAGATCCGCGTAGGTGATGTCCCCGGTTTGGCCGGAGGCATCGGCCAGGGCCTCACGCTGGGGCCACTCCATCTCGACGGGCGGCACCGCGATGAAGAGCGCACCCGGAAAATCGTTGTGCGACAGGCCAGCCTGGGAGACCGCCTCCTCGGCGGCCAACACGGCGAAGCGCTCGGACAGCATGGGGGCGCTGAACGGATCCTCCACCTCCACGTCGTCGACGGTGCCCGCCATGGTGGTGCGCAGGCCCTCGGTGGGAAAGCGGCTGATGCGCTTGATGCCCGACCGGCCCGCGGTCAGCGAAGCCCAGGTCTCGTCCTTGCCGTGGCCGATGGACGTGACGGCGCCCATGCCGGTGACGGCCACGAGCGGTCGGCCCTGTTTGTCGCGAAGCGCCATGGTGTTGTCTCCCTTACGCTCCCGAAGCGCGGACGAGCCGGACGGCCCCCTCGCCACGCTGGTGGCCGACCGAGGTCACGAGGGCCTCGGAGGCCTGTCCGTCGGCAATGAGCGCGGCCGCGAGGCCCACGCCCGCCGGGGCTTGGCCCTCCATCGTATGCCCGATCAGGTCGCCGGTCATCCGAACCGCGGCCTGCGGGGCCAGGGCCGCGATGGCTGCCATTTCCTCCCCCGTCATCTCCGCCACGCCCGTGGCGCCGGAGATCACGAGATCGGGCTTGGCATCGAGATCGCCCGCCAGTTTCGTGAGGGCTTTCGTAACGCTGCCCGGTTCGCGTCGCGCGCGGTCGGAGGCCACGCCCGCGATGGCCGCCAGGGGCTTCGCGCCCCGCGCCTCCGCGTGCTCGCGGGATTCCAGCACCAGGAAGCAGGCGCCGCTGCCCAGGATCATGCCGCCCTCCGGGCCGCGCTCGCGCACGGGCCGGTAGGGCTGCTTCCAAAGGAAGCCGCCCATCTCGTAGATGAGAAGCACGTCGGGGCGCTCGGCATTGTAGGCGCCGCCCACGAGGAAGATGTCGTTCTGGCCCGACGCGATGCGGGCTTGGGCGATGCGGATCGCGTCGACGCCGCTCGATTCCTCGCCCATGAAGGTGCGCGACGCGCCCGTGACCCCGTGCACGATGGAGATGTTGCCGGCGAGCAGGTTGGAGAGCTGGGCCAGGAACAGGGTCGGCCGCAGGTCGCCCATGAGGCGCTCGTTGAGGAACACGCCGGGATTCTCGGCCTGGCGCAGGCCCGTCAGGATCTGGCCGTCGACCGCGTAGTCGCGCTCGCCGCCACCTGCCGCCACCACGAGGTGCATGCGGGCCTTCAGCTCGGCATCGTCCTTCACGCCCGCCGCGTCCAGCGCTAGCCCCGCCGCGTAGACGCCGATGCGCTGCCAGGCTTCCATCTGGCGCTGGTCGGACTTTTTGGGGATCTGCTTGTCGTAGTCCAGCGCCGCCAGGGGATGGACCGGATGGGGCGCGAAGCGCTCCGCGTCGGTCCGGGGCGGAGCCCCCGCCGCCAGGGCCTGGAGGTGCGCCTCGACCCCCTCGCCCGCGTTGGACACGAGCCCGATGCCGGTGACGACCACTTCCCGCGTCATGCTGCCTCCAGAAGGCCGATCCGCCGCGCCTGTCCGCGCATCTGCTCGCTTAAATCCGCCGGGAAGGGCATGATCCGGAAGCGCAGCTCCGCGTCGCAGATCGGCTTGCCCTCCACCGCGATCCTCGCCTTGGTGACGGCATAGCCCGAACCCTCATGCTCCAGGGTGGCGGTGATCGCCAGCACGGTTCCGGGCCCTACGAAAGTGCGGAAGCGCGCCTTATCGACCGCCATAAGGAACGGCATGTGCGAGAAATCCATCAGGCCCAGCACCAAGTAACCGGAGGCCTGGGCCATGGTCTCGGTGAGCAGCACGCCCGGCACCAGGGGATGACCCGGAAAATGGCCCTCGAAGACGGGGCTTTCGGTCGGCACCGTGGAGCGCGCCTCGATCCGCTTCGCGTCGCGGTCGAGCCCGACCACGCGGTCGATCATCTCGAAATATTCGAGGCGCATGGGTTTGTCTTTTAAGCGTTCTTGGCAGCGATGAGGGCGTCGATGCGGGCCACGAGGTTCTTCAGTACGAAGTATTCCTCGGCCGGAGCCTTGCCCTCGTTCACTTCCTGGGTCCACTGCTCCAGCGGCAGCTTGATCCCGAAGGCCTTGTCGATCGCGAACGCGATGTCCAGGAAGGCGAGCGAGTCGATGCCGAGATCGTCGATGGCATGGCTCTCGGGGGTGATCTGGTCGCGCGGAATGTCGGCCGTATCGGAAATGATGCCGGCGACGGTCTCGAAGGTGGACGACATGCTCGTCGCTCTCCTGAAATGATGGATCGTCGGGAAGGCGTCGGGCGGCATGAGCGCCGGCCGAGGCGCCTCCCGCCGTGGAAGACGGATCGAACCGCACCCCTTACACGACGGGCCGCAGGGCGGCAACTGATCCGACGCAACTTGTCGGGCGAGCGGCGGCGGGATGGCCCCTGCGACACGCCTGCCTCGTCGGAAGCTGCCCCAGAGGCGGCCGAGCCCGGCATCGGACCACGCAGGCCTCGCCGCCGGTTGTCCCTGCTTTCCCCGTGGCCACGAAAAAATTCGCGGGGCGGCCTTGTCTTTCGCAACGTAATGTCATATCGATATCGGCAAGCCGGTCAACCGGCAGGACAAGGCGGGCGACAAGGCCCGCACGACAGAGATCCGGGCCCCAACCCGGGCACCTCTCGGGGCTCTCCTAAGAACGGCAGCGCCATCCCGGCCGGTTTTCGGCCGAAGTTTGGATCGAGTCTCGGAGCCGACGCCGAGGCAGACGACGCGAAGGTGCGTGCCTTCGCGCGGACTGCCGATGCCGAACCGCTCCCACCGAACGTCGACGGCACCGGGACCAAGGCCCCGGTCTCCTCCGCAGGGCTTGTCCCTGGCCTGAGTTTGAATCACGAAAGCTTTCTGATCTACGCGTAAACCAAAGTCATGTTGATCCGGCAGCGTTGGGCTGCCATTGCAAAGAGTGCGGCCTGGGGCAACCTGGGCCGCTTTTTTGCGAGGTGGGTGGAATTTTGCCCGACGAGGGCGTCGCGTTGCCCTCGTGGCCGCGCACTGGTAAGGGCTGGCGGCCTCGAACCCGATAACCGAACGCTTGTGATCAACCGCTTCCTCAAACCCGAAACCCGCTATGCCCGCCGCATGGCCCGCATCGCCCGTTGGGATCAGCCGATCCAGGGCGGTCTCGGGCGTCTGCGCGCCTGGACCAACATGCTGCTGGTGGACCACGGGGTTTTTCGCCTCGCCTATCTCAACAAGCACCGGGTCTCGGAGCGCCTGTGGCGCTCGGCCCAGCCGGCCCCCTACCAGATCGCGCGCCTGAAGGCGGAGGGCGTGCGGACCATCGTGAACCTGCGCGGCGGGCGTGAGCACGGCTCCTGGCAGCTCCAGAAGGAGATCTGCGAGCGGCTCGGCATCCACCTGACCGAGTTCATCGTGCGCTCGCGCGGCGCGCCGGACCGGGACACCATCCTGAGCGCGGTCGCGTTTTTCGACAGGCTCGAATATCCGGCCGTGCTCCACTGCAAGTCGGGCGCCGACCGGGCCGGATTCGTGGCGGCGCTCTACCTCATCGTGCACGAGGGCAAGCCCGTCGCCGAGGCCCTGCGCCAGCTCTCCGTGCGGTTCGGCCATTTCCGCTTCTCGAAGACCGGGATCCTGGACGCGTTCTTCGACCGCTACCGGGCGGAAGGCGAGGCCAAGGGCATCCCGTTCCTCGCCTGGGTCGAGACGATCTACGACCCGGAGGCGCTGGAGCGCGATTTCAAGCCCGGCTTCTGGTCCAACGTGCTCGTCGACCGCGTCATGCGGCGGGAGTGATCGGGCCCACGGAGACCGGATCGAGGTCGTTCGACAGCTGGAGCGCGTGCAGGCGGGCATAGATGCCCGATTCGGCCACCAGGTCCGCGTGCGACCCCACCTCGGCGACCCGGCCCGCCTCCATCACGACGATCCGGTCCGCGTCGCGCACGGTGGAGAGCCGGTGCGCGATGACCAGCGTCGTGCGTCCGCGCATCAGCTCCTTGATGGCATTCTGGACCAGCCGCTCCGATTCGGAATCAAGCGCGCTCGTGGCCTCGTCGAGAAGCAGGATCGGGGCGTTCTTCAGGAACGCGCGGGCAAGCGACACGCGCTGGCGCTCGCCTCCCGACAGTCGGCTGCCGCCGGTGCCGACCCGGGTCTCGTAGCCCTCCGGCATCCGCCCGATGAAATCATGCGCGGCGGCGGCCCGCGCGGCCGCTTCGATCTCGGCGTCGGTGGCCCCCGGCCGCCCGAAGGCGATGTTGGCCCGCACCGTGTCGTCGAACAGCAAGACGTCCTGGCTCACCACCGCGATGGCGTCGCGCAAGGTGGTGAGCGACACGTCGCGCACGTCCTGGCCGTCGATGAGGACCGCGCCGCCCGTCACGTCGTAGAGGCGCGGCACGAGAGACAGCAGCGTCGACTTGCCGGAGCCCGATCGCCCGACCAGGGCCGTGGTGCGCCCGCCCTCCGCCACGAGATCGATGCCTTTCAGGGCCGCGCTCTCGGACCCGTAGGCGAAGCTCACATCCATGAAGCGGATCTCGCCCTCCGCCACGGTGAGCGGCGCGGCATCCGGCTTGGCCCGGATCGTCGGCTTCTCGTCCATCACGTGGAAGGTGCGCTGGAGCGCGGCCGCCGCCTCCTGCACGATGGCGTTGAGGTTGCCCAAGGCCCGGATGGGTTGGGCCGCCAGGATCAGGGCGCTCACGAAACCCGTGAAATCGCCGACTGTGCTCTCGCCCGACAGGATGCGCCAGCCGATGAGCACCAGCACCGCCGCTACCGCGAAGCCGCCGCCCGCCTCCAGCAGAGGGTCGAGCCGCCCGCGCGCGTTGGCGGCCTTCATCTTCAACGCCCGCACCTCGTCGAAGGTGTGGGCGCCCTTGGCCTTGAGATAGCCTTCGAGATTGTAGGTCTTGGCCACGCGGGTGCCGGCAAGGCTCTCGGTGATCAGCGACGCCATCTGGCCCGTCTGCTCCTGGGTCGAAATCGCGACCCGGCGCAGCTTCTTGCCGATCTTGCCGATGGGATGCGCGATGAACGGCACCGTGACGGCGGCCACGAGCGTGCCGACAGGGTCGATCCACAGCATGGCGCCAATCAGCGCGATGATCGTCGTGACCTCGCGCAGGAACACCGTGGACAGGCGGGTCAGCGCCTCCTTGATGAAGAGGAAATCCGTGGTGAAGCGCTGCGTGAAGGCGGCGGGGCTCTCCCGCGACACCTGGGCCAGGTCCGCGTCGACGAGATGCCCGAAGAGCGCCGTCTGCATGTCGGCCTCGATGCGGGTGACCACCTTGTTGGTGAGGACAGTCAGCGCCAGGAGCGAAAAACCCTTCACGGACGTGACCGCGATCACAAAGAGCGGCGCCAGCAGGATCGCCCGCTGGTCCTTGGCCGTGAAGGCGTCGAAGGCCGCCTTGATGAGCACCGGGTAGAGCCCCGTCGCGCCCGCCACGAGGGCGACCAGCACGAGGACCACGCTCAGGGTGCGCGCGTGCGGCCGCATCCAGTCGGCCCACAGGCGCCGGATCAGGGGAAGCGTGTCGCCCTTGACGGGGCTTTTGCCGAACAGGCTCTTGCGGACCATCGCCGTTCCGTTTGCCGCTCTCACGAGGCCTGCGGGGTAGCATGCGGCGCGCGAGGCGGCAAACGGGTGAGCGCGCCCGCTGGGCCGCCTTGCGGGTGGCTGCGCGTCGGCGTAAGCCCGCTCGGGGAGCCTTCGCCATGCCCGATGGACCGACATTTCTCACCTTCTACGCGGCCGTGCTGGCCCTGCAGCTCGCGCCCGGACCCGACATGATGCTGCTGCTCAGCCGCGGCGTCGGGCAGGGACGGCGCGCGGCCGTCCTGACGGCGGTCGGCATGACCCTCGTGGCGGGCCTGGTGCAGCTGCCGCTGCTGGCGTTGGGGGTCACGTCCCTCATCGCGGCCTCGCCGCTCGCCTTCGATCTGCTGCGCTGGGCGGGGGCGGCCTATCTGGTTTGGCTCGGGGCCACGCTGCTCGTCGGGTCGTTCCGCCGGCACCGCCTCGACCGCAAGGCCGCCCGGCCGGTCTCGGACCTCGCCGCGCTTCGCCAGGGCCTGATCAACAACCTCACCAACCCGAAGGCCATGGTGTTCATGCTGGCGTTCCTGCCGCAATTCGTGGATCCGGCGAGTGCGTGGCCCGTGACGGTCCAGCTGCTGTTCCTCGGCGGCGTGCAGAAGCTGTCGGGCTTCGTGATCCTCGGAGCGGTGGCGCTCGGCACCGGCACCATCGGCAACTGGCTCGCGCGCCGTCCCGGGCTCATCGCCTGGCAGGAGCGTTGCGCGGGGGTGGTCATGGTGGCGCTGGGCCTGCGCCTCGCGCTGACCGGCGACGCGTCGCCGGTCAGGCGTTGAGAAGGCGGCTCAGTAGATCACGATGTCGGAATGCTTCAGGGCGAATCCGGCCTTGAACCGGGCGATCTGGACCGCCGCGAGGGCGCCGTTGCCATCCGGGTCGTAGGAGAGCACGCCGGAGGCCCTGTCGTAGATCAGCCGGTCGTCGGCCTCGAGAGCCGTTTTTCCAGCCACGAAGGAGGATTTCCGGAGCGTGGCCGTCTTGGCGTCGAGGGCGAAGTCCGACGTGGTCTTGACGGTGCCCGAGGCGTCGGTGGCCAGCGCCTCCCGCAGACCCTTGTGGAACTTCAGCGCCAGGACGATCTTGTCACCCTCCTGGCGGTTGAAGTCCTTGACGAGGTCGACGTTGTTGGCCTTCGGAGACGTGTCGAACACGAAATAATCCGCGCCCTTGCCGCCGTACAGGATGTCCCGTCCGGGGCCCCCGAACAGAAGGTCGTTGCCGTCGAGGCCGTAGAGGGTGTCGTTGCCCTTCTGGCCAAAGAGTTCGTTCGGGCCGTTTCCGGCCCGCACGACGTCGCTGGCGCTGTCGCTGATGTACTGGGCCGGTTCGAATTGGAGGGGGCCGCCGCCCGTGGAATAGCCGAGCGTTCGCGCAGTCGTGACTGCCATGTGAAATCCATAGGGTGATAAGCAATGAAAGGATGGGCCGGGCACCGCCAGGCTTGGCCCCTCATAGCGATATATCGGTGCATTTTCAAGGAAATTGGCTGCCATGTCGGGGCCGGGACCCAACGGCAAAAAGCCGCCCGAGGGCGGCTTTTGCATTTCCAAGCATGTCTGGAAAAATGGAGCGGGCGAAGGGATTCGAACCCTCGACCCCAACCTTGGCAAGGTTGTGCTCTACCCCTGAGCTACACCCGCGCTCCGCGGCGCCGAGGCACCGTTGCGAGGACGCCCATTTGCCCCAAATCGATTCACATTGCAAGAGCCCCGGGCCAAACTTTTTCTCGCCGCGCCGGGTCGCTCCGGCCACGCGGTGCGGGCGGCCGTCGCGGGGGAGGGTCCCTTTTGGGGCGCGATGCGCTAGAACGCAGGCTTCTTTGCCGCAAGACCCGGAGACACCCGCCTTGTCCCACCTGTCGCCCCAACAGCTCCTCGACCGCCTGGACGAACTCGGCATCGCGGCCGAGACCGTGGAGCACGAGCCCGTTTTCACGGTGGCCCAGTCCCGGCCCGTGAAGGCGCGGATTCCGGGCGCCCATTCCAAGAACCTGTTCGTGAAGGACAAGAATGGCCGCCTGTTCCTGATCACGGCGAAGGACGAGACCGCCATCGACCTCAAGCGCGCCCACGAGGCCATCGGGGCCTCGGGGCGGCTGTCCTTCGGATCCGCGGAACTCCTGCGGGCGACCCTGGGCGTCGAGCCGGGGTCCGTGACGCCTTTCGCGGTCGCCAACGACGCCACCGGGCAGGTGACCCTGATCCTCGACGCCAACCTCATGGAGCACGCGCGGGTGAACTTTCATCCCCTGGTCAATTCCATGACCACCGGCGTCTCCCGCGACGATCTCCTGAAGTTCCTCCGCGCGGTCGACCACGAGCCCCGGATTATCCGCCTGCCGGAGCCCCCCGGAGAATTGCCAAACGCCGCGCCGGAGCCCATGTGAAGGGCAACATCCCTGTGGGGGGCCCTTTCCCCGTGAGGGGCAACACCCCGACGAGCCTGACCCGGACGGGAGCCCTCTCCCTGCACGCACCGAGGACGCCATGCTGACCGATCCCCCAGCCGCCCCCTTTCCTTCCGCGGCCGACGATCTCGTAAAGGACACCACCACGGCCGGTTTCCGCCAGGACGTGATGGCCGAATCGATGAAGCAGCCCGTGCTGGTCGATTTCTGGGCGCCCTGGTGTGGGCCCTGCAAGCAGCTCACGCCGATCCTCGAGAAGGCCGTGCGCGAGGCGGGCGGCAAGGTGAAGCTCGTCAAGATGAACATCGACGAGCATCCCCAGATCGCGGGCCAGCTCGGGGTGCAGTCGATCCCGGCGGTGTTTGCCTTCCAGCGCGGCCAGCCCGTGGACGGCTTCATGGGGGCCTTGCCCGAAAGTGGGGTGAAGAGCTTCATCGAGCGTCTTGTCGGCCCCCTCGGCCCCAGCGCCGCCGAGGAGCTGCTCGCGGAGGCGGATGCCCTCGTGACGGCGGGCGATATCGGCGGGGCGGCCGAGCTCTACGCCGCCGTGCTGGCCCAGGACCCGGAAAACGCCGCCGCGCTGGCCGCCCTGGTGAAGCTCCATGTGGACCTGGGCGATCTCGAGGGCGCGAAGCGTTTCCTCGCCATGGCGCCGGATTCCAAGGCCGGGGACCCCGCCATCGTGGGGGCGCGGGCCGCCATCGAGCTCGCCGAACAGGCCGGCTCCCTGGGCGATCTCGCGGATCTGCAGCGACGGGTCGAGGCCGATCCGGGGGACCACCAGGCCCGGTTCGACCTCGCGGTCGGACTGAACGCGGGAGGGAAGCGTCAGGAAGCGGCAGGTCAACTCCTTGAAATCGTCCGCCGCGACCGCAATTGGAACGAGGATGGCGCGCGCAAGCAGCTTCTCCAGTTCTTCGAGGCCTGGGGCCCCATGGACGACGCAACCGTCGCAGGACGGCGGCGCCTGTCCTCGATCCTGTTTGCCTGACGCCGCACGCATCGGCCAGAGTTTGGAATGGGCAGGAGACCGGGATGGGAATGAACGCGGTTTACCGGGGGCCACAGGATTGCCCGGCGGTCATCCCCGTTTTTCCCTTGCCCGGAGCCCTGCTGCTGCCCCGCGGCCAGATGCCCCTCAACATCTTCGAGCCGCGCTACCTGTCCATGGTGGACGAGGCCCTGAGGGGTGACCGTCTCATCGGCATGATCCAGCCCGATCCCGATCACTCCGAGATGGCCTCCGTGCCCAAGCTCTACCGGGTCGGCTGCGCGGGCCGCATCACGCAGTTCGCCGAAACGGGGGATGGCCGCTACCTCGTCACCCTCATCGGGGTGGGGCGTTTCGAGGTGGAGCAGGAATTGCCCACCACCACGCTGTACCGGCAGTGCCGCGTGAACTTCAAACCGTTCGAGTCGGATTTCACCGCCCGGGCGGGCGAGGAGGCCGTCGACCGTGGCGGCGTCATCAAGGCCCTGCGGGATTTCGTGGAGGCGGCCGACGTGCGCGTCGATTGGCAGGGGATCGAGGAGGCTCCCAACGAAGCCCTCGTCAACGCGCTCAGCATGATGAGCCCCTTCGGATCCCGCGAGAAGCAGGCCTTGCTCGAAGCCCCCGACCTCAAGACGCGGGCCGAGGTGCTCATCGCGCTGACCGAGATCGAGCTCGCCCGCACCGGCGGCCCGGACACGACCCTCCAGTAAGGACCCGGCATGACCGACGACGCCTCCGCGCCCGCCCCGCCTCCGGTGGAGGCCACCCGGGTCGATCCCAAGCTCCTGGAGATCCTCGTCTGTCCCCTGACGAAGGCGACCCTTGAATACGATCCCGAGAGGCAGGAGCTGATCAGCCGCCAGGCGCGCCTCGCCTACCCGATCCGGGATGGCATCCCCATCATGCTGCCCGAAGAGGCCCGGCCCCTGACGGAGTGAGCATCCGCATGCATGTGGACAGCATCGACCATTTCGTCCTCGTGGTGGCGGATGTGGCCCGCACCTGCGACTTTTACGGCCGCGTGCTCGGCATGGAGGCGCGGGAGATGAGCCCGGGGCGCTGGGCGCTGCATTTCGGCCGCCAGAAGATCAACCTCCAGCAGGTGGGCGTGAGCGTCGACCCCCTCGCCCGGAACCCGACGCCCGGCGCCGGCGATTTCTGCCTACTGACCTCGCTGCCCCTGGACGACGTGATGGACCACCTGAAGCGCCAGGGCGTCGCGATCTTCAGCGGGCCCGTTGAGCGAATCGGCGCGGCCGGGACGCTCCGGTCGGTCTATTTCTACGACCCGGACGACAACATGGTCGAGGTGTCGAACCTCCTGCCCATGCGCCGGGAGGCCTGAGGGTCCCTAGTCCCGCTCCCGGATCGCGGTCGCCAGCGCCAGGGTTCGCTCGGCCATGTCGGCGTGAAGCCGCTCCACCATGCGGCCCTCCAGACCGATCACGGCCCGGCCCGCGTTCTCCGGGCGCGCGAAGGCGTCCACGACGGCGCGCGCCAGCGCCACCTCCTCGGCGGAGGGCGCGAAGACCGCATTGGCGGACGCGATCTGGCCCGGATGGACCAGGGTCTTTCCATCAAAGCCGAGATCCCGGCCCTGCTCGCACTCCGCCCTGAAGCCGCCTGCGTCCGAGAGGTCGTTGTACACGCCGTCGAGGATGTCGAGGCCGTAGGCGCGGGCGGCCGTGAGGGTGCCCATGAGCCAAGGCAGCATCGGGACCCGGCCCGGCACGAGACGCGTACGGGTGTCCTTGGCGAGATCGTTCGTGCCCATGACGAAGCCGGACAGGCGGGTGTCCACGTCGCCCGCCGTGCTGGCCAGGGCCCGGGCGTCGAGAACCGCCAGGGGCGTCTCGATCATGGCCCAGACGCGGGTCTTGTCCGGTGCGCCATGGCGGCGCAGCCGGAGGCCCACCGCCACCAGGTCCTCGGGCGAGTGGACCTTCGGCACGAGCACGGCGTCCGGCCCCGCTCCCGCCACGGCGGCGAGGTCCGCTTCGCCCCAGGGCGATTCGAGGGGGTTGATGCGCACGACCAGTTCCCGGGGACCGTAGCCGCCCCCGGCCACGGCCGCGCGGACGGCCTCGCGGGCGCTCTCCTTGGCGTCCGGCGCCACCGCGTCCTCCAGATCGAAGATCAGCGCATCCGCCGGAAGCGTCCTGGCCTTCTCCAGGGCCCGGGCATTCGAGCCCGGCATGTAGAGAACGCTGCGGCGGGGACGGATGGCGATCATCGGCGTTTCCTCGATAGGGCGTGGGTCGATCCCCGATCTTTAGGGGGTTGCGGGCCGGAACGCCAACCGGAGACCGCGCATGCCCCCTTGGATCGCCGGCGTGGACGGATGCCCGAAGGGCTGGATCGTCGCCTTGAGCCGCCTCGACGATCCGGGCGCAGTCGGGTTTCGCCTCGTGCCCGACTTCGCCGCGGTCCTGGCCGTTTCGGAACGGCCCGCCATCGTGGCGGTCGACATGCCGGTCGGGCTTCCCGACCGGGTCGAGCGGGGCGGGCGGCGGGCCGAGGTGCTGGTGCGGCCGCTCCTCGGACGCCTCGGCGCGTCGGTGTTTCCCACCTCCGTGCGGGCCGTGGTGGAGGCGCCCGCCTACGGCGAGGCCATCGCGCTCGCCCGGTCGGGCCTGCAGCCCTTCGCGCCCTCGCCCTTCGCCAACGCCATCGTGCCGCGCATCCGCCAGATCGATGCCCTTCTGCGGGCGGACCCGGCCCTGCGCGGGCGTGTCTACGAGGTGCATCCCGAACTCGCCTTCTGGACCCTGAACGGCGAGCGGCCCCTCGATCACCGCAAGAAGACGCCCGCGGGCCTCGACGAGCGGCGGGCGCTCCTCGGGCGCGGGGGGATTCCGGCCCCGGTGACGGAGGGGATCCCGCCCAAGGGCGCGAAAACCGACGACATGCTGGACGCTCTCGCGGCCCTCGTGGTGGCGAGGGCCATCGCGGCCGGGCGCGGCCGTCCCTATCCCGACCCGCCCGAGATCGACGCCCACGGCATCCCGGCCGCCATCTGGACCTTCGCGGGGGCCAACAATTCGGTTCCATGAGCCCGCGGGATCGGTCTAGAAAGCCCCATGACCCAGCCTCTTCCGACCCGCGCCGCCATCGAGGCGGCGCATGCCCGCATCGCTCCCCATATCCGCCGCACGCCGGTCTGGACCCTGCCCCGGGGCTTCGGCCATGACGGCCCGGTGAGTTTGAAGCTCGAATACCTCCAGCATTCGGGCTCGTTCAAGGCGCGGGGCGCCTTCAACACGCTCCTGTCCCACGAGATCCCGGAGGCGGGCGTGGCGGCGGCATCCGGGGGCAATCACGGAGCCGCGGTGGCCTACGCGGCCAGGCAGCTTGGGCTGAAGGCGCGCATCTTCGTGCCGGAGATCTCGAGCCCGGCGAAGATCGCGGTGATTCGCTCCCACGGGGCCGAGGTGGTCATCGGCGGCGCGCGCTACGCGGACGCCCAGGAGGCCTGCGACCGCTACGTGGCGGAGAGCGGCGCCCTGCGGGTCCATCCCTTCGCGGCTCCCTCCACCATGATCGGGCAGGGTACGATCGGCCTCGAATGGGAGGGGGACGCGTCCGCCCTCGATACGGTGCTGGTGGCGGTCGGCGGCGGCGGCCTCATCAGCGGCATCGCGAGCTGGTGGAAGGGCCGCGTGAAAGTGGTGGGCGTGGAGCCGGAGGGCTCGCGGGCCCTGCACGCGGCGCTGGAGGCGGGCGGGCCCGTCGACGTGGACGTGAACTCCGTGGCGGGGGATTCGCTGGGCGCCCGCAATGTGGGCGACCTCGTTTATGCGGCCTGCCGCGACGCGGTCGACCACGTCGCGCTCGTGGCCGACGAGGCCATCCGGGAGGCGCAGGCGGCCCTGTGGCGCGACTGGCGCATCGCCAGCGAGCCCGGCGGCGCGGCAGCGCTGGGCGCGCTGATCTCCGGGGCCTACCGGCCACGCTCCGGCGAGCGAGTCGGCGTGCTGCTCTGCGGCGCCAATGTGGATCTGGCCAAGCTCGACGCCCTCACGGTGGCCTGAGGCTATTTCCGGGTTTCGAACGCCATGCGCAGGGCCAGCCCGCCGAGCAGCGTGCCCATGAGCCAGCGCTGCGCCGTCGCGACGCCCGGCCGCCGCGCCAGGACCGCCGCGATGCTGCCCGCCATGAGCGCGATGATCGCGTTGACCGAGAGGCTGATGGCGATCTGGGCGGAGCCCAGCAGGAGCGATTGCTCCAGCACGTGACCCCGGGCCGGATCGATGAATTGCGGCAGCAGGGACAGGTACAGCATCGCGATCTTGGGGTTCAGCAGGTTCGTGGCCAGCCCCATGGCGAACAGCTTGCGATGGCTGTCCCGGGGCAGGTCGCGCACCTGGAAGGGCGAGCGGCCTCCGGGCCTGACCGACTGCCAGGCCAGGTACAGCATGTAGGCCGCGCCCGTGAGGCGCAGGGCGTCGTAGGCATACGGGACGGCGAACAGCAGCGACGTGATGCCGAAGGCCGCGCAGAGCATGTAGAAGACAAATCCGGCCGCCACGCCGCCGAGCGAGACGAGGCCCGCCAGGCGTCCCTGGCAGATGGAGCGTGAGATCAGGTAGATCATGTTCGGGCCTGGTGTCAGCACCATGCCGAGCGCGATGAGGCCGAAGGCCGCGAGCGTTGACGGGTCGACCATGCCGGCTCCTGGGTTCGGCCCACGCTAGCACCGCGCAAAGCCGTGGGAAATGCCCCGGACGAGTTGCCAAGGGGTCCCGTTGCGCCTAGGTGGGGATCAGCAACAAGGAGGCCCAGCCGTGTTTCCCCAAAACCTGACCGACGGCTACCGCGCGTTTCTCGGCTCCAGCTTCCCCCGCGAGAAGGGCCGCTACGAGCTCCTGGCCGAAAAGGGCCAGTCGCCCGAGGTGATGATCATCGGCTGCTGCGACAGCCGCGTCTCGCCGGAGGTGATCTTCGATGCGAGCCCCGGCGAGCTGTTCGTGGTGCGCAACGTCGCCAACCTCGTGCCGCCCTTCGAGACCCAGGGCGATTTCCACGGAACCTCGGCGGCGCTGGAATTCGCCGTGCAGGCCCTGCGGGTGAAGCACATCGTGGTGCTGGGCCATGCCCGCTGCGGCGGCATCCGGGCGTTTGCCGACGACACCGCGCCGCTCTCGCCGGGCGATTTCATCGGCCGCTGGATGAGCCTGATCGCACCCGCCGCCGAACCGGCGGGCCCGCGCGGCGACGACTTCGCCGAGTACCTGACCCGCCTCGAACTCGCCGCCATCGAGAACAGCCTCAACAACCTCATGACGTTCCCGTGCGTGCGCATCCTGGTGGAGCGCGGCAAGCTCCAGCTCCACGGGGCCTATTTCGGCGTGGCGACCGGAATCCTGATGATCCGGGATCCGGAGACGAAGCAGTTCCGGCCCGCGGTGGAGACCATCCCGGACCGGGTGTCGATGTTCCGGGCGACGTGAGCCACACTCCGGCGCGGCGCAACCGGCCCATTTTTAGGCTGCGCCGGGCCCTGAAAACGCGCTAAAGCCAGGACCGCCATCCTCACCGGTCCGCGATGCTCAAGCCCGACACCCTCGCCCTCACGGTCACCCTGGCGCTGCTCACGGCGCTGGGACCGCTCTCCACGGACATGTACCTGCCGTCCCTGCCCACCATCGCGGGAACGCTCGGGGCTTCGACCGCAGGGGTGCAGCTGACCCTGTCGTCCTTCCTGCTGGGCTTCGCGGTCGGGCAGTTCTTCTACGGTCCGGTCGCCGACAAGATCGGCCGCAAGCCCGTGCTGCTCTTCGGGCTCGGTCTCTACGTCCTTGCGAGCTTTCTCTGCGCCTCGGCGCAGACCATCGAGACCCTGACCCTCGCCCGCTTCGCCCAGGCGCTCGGCGCCTCCGGTCCCATCGTGCTGGCGCGGGCCATCGTGCGGGATCTCTACGAGGGCCCGCGGGCCGGACGGGAGCTCTCCCGGATGGCCATGATCATGGGCGTCGTTCCGGCGGTCGCGCCGGTGCTGGGCGGGCTGATCGCGGTGTTCGTCGGCTGGCGCGGCATCTTTTTCGTCATGGTGACGGCCAGCCTCATCCTGGCCGCCGTGGTGGCCCTGCGGCTGCCCGAAACCATCCGGCTGAAATCCCCGGCTCCCCTTTCGTTCGGGTCGATTCTGCGCGGCTTCGCCGTTCTGCTGCGGCACCGGGGCTACCGGGTCTACGTGATGCTGTCCATGCTCGGCTATGGGGGCCTGTTCGCCTTCATCTCGGGCTCGTCCTTCGTGCTCCAGGGCGTGTATGGCTTGAACGAACTCACCTTCGCGTTCTCGTTCGCCTTCATGGTGTTGGGCTTCATCTCGGGCACCACCCTGGCGCAGCGTGTGGTGGGGCGGCGCGGCCTCGACGGCACGATCCAGCTCGGCGTGGTCTTCCTGGCGGCGGGCGGCCTCCTGATGCTGGCCTGCGTGGGGCTCGGCGTGCCCTCGTCGCTCGCCGTCACGCTGCCCATGACGGTCTACGCGGTGGGGGTCGGCCTCACCATGCCGCAATCCATGGCCTCGGCCATGATGCCGTTTCCCGACCGGGCGGGCGCGGCCTCGTCCCTGCTCGGCATCTGCCAGATGACCTTCGCGGCGCTCCTGGGCATCGGCCTTGGCCAGTTCCTGGGCGATTCGGCCCTGCCCCTGCCGATCACTATCTCGGGCACGGGCGTCCTGGCGCTGGTAATCTTTACGATGACCGGGAAGGTGCGGCAGGGCTGAGTGCAGGCGCTATGCAACTTCCCGAGCCGAGGTCCGGAATTCGGCCGCGGGACCCTCACGCTGGACCCGCGCATGGCATCGATGAACCGGGATCCCTGACGGGCCGATGTCGCCGTCCAGGCCGGGTCAGCGGCTGAACAGCAGGCGCCCGCCCATGCCGATCAGGACCAGACCCATGGTGGCCTCGATCCCCGCCTTCGCCCGGGTGAAGATGCGCCGGGCGAAGCCGTGGGAGAACAGAACCGCCAGGCCGCAATACCAGATCGCTGAGATCGTGGCGGCGAGCGCCACGACCGCGACGTAAAACCAGGACCCGGCATGGGCCGGCACCATGACGCTGAAGATGCTGCCGTAGAACGCGACGGATTTGGGGTTCGTCAGGCTGACCAGGAAGGCCTTTCGAAAAGCCGTGGCGTCCTTGAGGCTCCCGTCGGTCTCCTCCGGGACAGGCTTGCGCGCGCCGAGCACCATCTTGATCCCGAGCCCCATCAGATACGTGGCACCCGCAACCTTCACGGCCGTATAGATCCAGGGGACCTGGGTCAGGATGAGGCCGATCCCGGCAACCGCGAGCAGCGCCCAGGTGAACGACGCCGCCGCGAGGCCGAGGCCCGCCAGGATCCCGGCACGGCGCGACACGCCCATCGCCGTGGAGGTCACGATGGCAAAGTTTGGGCCGGGGCTGACGGCGCTCAGGAGAAACACGCCCGCGATCGTCAGAAGCTGCAGCCATTCGTGCATCGAATTCCCTCCGCGATCCCGGAAGGATGATGATCGCAGGGTTGCTCGGGACGTATCGCAACCGATCTCGCGCCAGCAAGGCGCGAGCCGCATCATCACAATCCAAACAACCGCTCGAAGAAGTTCTTCTCCGGGGAGCCGCGGCGGGCGGGCTGGGGCTGGACCCAGCCTTCGCCGCCCGCGCTGGCGTAGTTGTTGCCGGGGCCGCCCGCCACGGGCACGTCGGAGGGTCCGAAGCGCTCGCCGCCCGGCAGGCCCACGGGGGGCTTGCCCTTGAGCGCCGCCAGCATGAAGTTGTGCCAGACTTCCGTGGGCAGGTTGCCGCCGGTCACGCGCTTGGTGAGCGTGCCGTCGTCGTTGCCGAGCCACACGCCCGCCACGAGGTTGCCGGAAAAGCCCACGAACCACGCATCCTTGTAATCCTGCGTGGTGCCGGTCTTGCCCGCCAGCGCCCAGCCGGGGATCTGCGCTTTCTTGGCGGTGCCGATGACGAAGGTGTTGTGCATCATCTCGTTCATCATGGCGACCGAGCCCGGATCGATGACGCGGCCGAGATTGCCGCTGCCGGCCGGGCGCTGGTAGATCACCTTGCCGTCGGCGGTCTTCACGGCGGTTATCACATATGGAATCACGCCGGTGCCGCCGTTGGCGAAGGCCGCGTAGGCGCTCACCAGTTCGAGGGGCGTCACCTCGGAGGTGCCCAGCGCCAGCGACGGGTTGGCCTGAAGCGGGGATGCGATGCCGAGCCGCTGGGCCGTCTGCACCACGGCTTTCGGGCCGACCTCGAGGCCGAGCTTCACGGCGATGGTGTTGAGCGACAGCGCGAGCGCGTCGCGCAGCTGGACCGGGCCGCGATAGCCGTGGTCGTAGTTCTCCGGCGCCCAGCCCTTGTAGCGCACAGGCGAATCCTCGCGCACCGTGTCGGGGGTCAGGCCCTGCTCGATGGCGGTGAGATACACGAAGGGCTTGAACGAGGAGCCGGGCTGGCGGCGGGCCACGGTGGCCCGGTTGAACTGGCTCGTCTCGTAGTTGCGTCCGCCGACGAGGGCCCGCAGCGCCCCGTCCGGCTGCATGGCCACGAGCGCGCCCTGGCTCACGTTGAACTTCTGGCCCTTGGCGTTGAGCTCGTCCACGAGGGAACGCTCGCCGGCGGCCTGCATCGTAGGATCGATGGTGGTCGACACCACGATGTCGGACTCGATGGTCCCCACGAAGTCGTCGAGCACGTCCATCACGTAATCGGCGGCGTAGTTCGCGGAGCCCGCGCCCTTCGGCTTGGTGGGCTCGGCGGGCGTGCCCAGCGCGGTCTTGGTCATGCCGGGCGTGATGAGGCCCTGCTCGTTCATGGCCGCGATCACGAGTTCGGCCCGGTCCTGGGCGGCCTTCGGGTTGCGGTTGGGAGCAAGGCGCGAGGGGCTCTGCACCACGCCCGCCAGCACGGCGGCCTCGGCCAGCGACAGGTTGCGGGCCGACTTGCCGTAATAGCGCTGCGCCGCCGCCTCGACGCCATAGGCGCCCGCGCCGAAATAGACGCGGTTCATGTAGAGTTCGAGGATCTGGTCCTTGGTGAAGTTCCGCTCCAGCCACAGGGACAGGATGGCTTCCTGGATCTTGCGGGAGGCGGTGCGCTCGTGGGTGAGGAACAGGTTCTTGGCGAGCTGCTGGGTGAGCGTCGAGCCGCCCTGCGCCACGCCGCCGCCCGTCACGTTGCGCATCATGGCGCGGGTGATGCCGATGGGGTCGATGCCGAAATGCTGGTAGAAGCGCCGATCCTCGATGGCCACGAAGGCCTTGGGCAGGTAGGGCGGCAGCTCCTTGATGGAGACGTTGCGGCCGCCGGTCTCGCCCCGGTTGGCCAAAAGCGTGCCGTCGCTCGCCATGATGGCGATGTTGGGCGGACGCTTGGGAACGGTGAGCTGGTCGATGGGCGGCAATTGCGCGGCGTAATAGGCGACGACGCCGCCCACCGCGATCACGCCCCACAGGCACATGACGATGCCGGCGTAGAACAGGCGGCTCAACAGCGAGCGGCCGCCCCGGCGCCTGGCCTTCTTGACCTTGCGCCGCGCCGGCGGCTTGCCCGCGTTCCGCTCGCCCGAAGCGCCCCGACGCGCCATCCTGCCCCCTGACCGATCCTCCGGCGAGAGACGGATGTCCGTCTCCCCCGCATCGACGGCGGGCGCATCGAAAACCGGCTCGCGCCGGCCACGTCCGTTCGCCACGTTGATCCCCGATTCCATCACCGGCCGGTTCCAAGGTCCGGCCTTTCCATGGATGCTCTCAGGCACTGTAATTGTGGCAGTTTAAGGGGCGGTTAAGCGAGCGATCTTGAAAAAGCCGAACGTTTCCGAGGCTTTAGCAAAGGACTCCTGGGTTTGCGCCCGGCTGCGGCAGCGATGCAACACCTCTGTCGCGCCGCCAAGGTTCGACCTGGGGCCGCCGTCGGTTCACTCGGCCGCCAGCGGCAGCTCCCCGGTGTCGAGGTCGGCCAGCGACAGGTCGCGGATCCGGGCGAGGTCCTGCACGAACAGGTCGTAGGCCTCGCGCTTGGAGTGCTCGTCGGGCAGGCGTAGCAGGTAGGACGGGTGCACCGTGATGTAGCCCTGCCGTTCGCCGAACGCGGCCCGGCCCCGGGCCCGCGTGATGGGAATCTGCTTGCCCGAGAGCGCCAGCACGGCGGTGGCGCCGAGCGCCACCACGAGTTTCGGGCGCACCAGTTCCAGCTCCTTCATGAGCCAGGGCCGGTAATGCTTCACCTCGCCCGCCGTGGGCTTGGCGTGGATGCGGCGATGGCCGCGCTGCTCGAACTTGAAGTGCTTCACCGCATTGGTGAGGTAGATCTTGCTCTGGTCGAGGCCGACCTCGCCCATGGCCTTCATGAGAAGCTTGCCGGCCGGGCCCACGAAGGGGCGGCCCTGCAGGTCCTCCTGGTCGCCGGGCTGCTCGCCCACGAACACGATATCGGCATGGGCCGGTCCTTCGCCGAACACGGCTTGGGTGGCGCCGGGCACCAGCGGACCCGCCTTGCCGATGATGGCGTTGAGCTGCTCGAGGGTCTTGGGCTCCTGATCCCACATGGCCTCGATGGCGCGCTCAGGCGTTCGCTTTGCCGGCATGGTGGCCTCCTGTTCGATCATCCTCTCAACGCGCTGGGACGCGGTTTGGATCAGGGCCGGGATGGAGGCGGCCTCAGGCATGTTGTGCCAGTACTTCTTCGGCATCTCGGCCCGCATGGCGGTGGGGTTGACCCGCGCGGGGTTGAACACGCTCTCGTAATAGTCGCGCCAGCCGTTTTCGAAGCTGTCTTCGGACGGGGCGTCCTCCTTGCGGGCCGGCGGCCCATAGGTGAGCTTCGCCCTGTCCCATCGCATAGAGCCGACCGGCGTCAGGATCGTCCAGTCCAGGGAGCGGAAGCGGTCGATGAAGAACCCTGCCGTCGCCTCCAGGATGAAATGATCCGGCTCGAACCAGGCCACGAACCGTTCCAGATGCTGGCCGCCGACTTTCCGGAAGCGCAGGAAGGCGTGCATCTTGTGCAGGTCGCGGCGGATAGTGCGCGCCATCAGGTCGAGGCGGTGCACCAGCGGGTCGCTGGCGATCTGTAGGAGTTCGCGCTCGCCGTTGAGCACGCGCCAGACGAGCTGGTGCAGCAGGGCGTAGCGCTCCGGGTCCCGGTGGCAGACGACCAATTGAATGAGTTCACCCACGGGGCGGGGCAGGGCGACCGGCGCCGCCTCGCCGCCCGCATCGTCGCCGAACAGGTCGGGCTCGCTGCCGATTGTCCAGACCACGTGCTGCGGCGCCAGCTCCTCGGCGATGACCCGGCGCACCGCCCGGCGGAACCCGTCGAGATCCGCGCCGTCCTTCAGGGTGATGCGGTGCAGGCTCATGCGAACAAGCTCAACTGTTCGGGCTTCTCCACCAGCCGCTCGCGCAGGCGCTCCCCATCGAGGCTCTTCTTCGGGTGGTGGTCGGCCGCCACGAGGAACGGGCGGGCTCGTTTCAGGCCCGAGGTGAGCCGCGCCACGTCCTCCAGCCGGAGGGTAGTGTGGCGGCGGGCCAGCACGATTTTGTCCACGGCCCGCGCGCCCAGGCCCGGCACCCGCAGGAGCATCTCGCGGTCGGCGGTGTTCACGTCGACGGGGAAGCGATGGCGGTTCTTCAGCGCCCAGGCGAGCTTGGGGTCGATGTCGAGATCGAGCATCCCGGCCTCGCCGCCCGACGCGATCTCGTCCACGTCGAAGCCGTAATAGCGCAGCAGCCAATCGGCTTGGTAGAGCCGGTTCTCGCGCTGGAGCGGCGGCGGCTTCAAGGGCAGCACGGACGACGAATCCGGGATTGGGCTGAAGGCCGAGTAATAGACGCGCCGGAGCTTGTAATGGCCGTAGAGCTTGTCGCTCACCTTCAGCACGTCGTGGTCGGTGGTGGCGTCCGCCCCCACGATCATCTGGGTCGATTGCCCGGCGGGCGAGAAATGGCGGCGCTCCTCGCGGGCCTCCTCGATGCGCTCGCTCATCTGCGCCATGGCGTCCTGGATCGAGGCGCCGTCCTTCTCGGGCGCCAGCCGCTCCAGGCTCTTCTCGGTGGGCAGTTCGAGGTTGATGGAGAGGCGGTCGGCCCAGAGGCCCGCCTCCTCGATCAGCCAGGGGCTCGCCTCCGGAATGGTCTTGAGGTGGATGTAGCCCCGGAAGCCGTGGTCGCGCCGGAGCTTCTTGGCCACCAGCAGCATCTGCTCCATGGTATAGTCCGGCGACCGGATGATGCCGGAGGACAGGAACAGGCCCTCGATATAGTTGCGCTTGTAGAACTCGATCGTGAGGGTCACGACCTCGTCCACCGTGAACTTGGCTCGGCGCACGTTCGAGGAGCGGCGGTTCACGCAATAGACGCAGTCGAACAGGCAGTAATTGGTCAGCAGGATCTTGAGCAGCGAGACGCAGCGCCCGTCCGGCGTGTAGGCGTGGCAGATGCCTGAGCCCGTGGTGGAGCCCAAGCCGTCCACATCCGCCTTGCGTTTGGGCGCGCCCGAGGAGGCGCAGGAGGCATCGTATTTCGCCGCATCGGCCAGGATGCGCAGCTTCTTGGCGAGCTTCTCGTCCATGTCACGCTACTCGATCATAGTTCGCTGTTTGTTCTAGCATAATCTGGGGCGGAAACGATAGGTTCCGAGGGGACCCGAGGTCGCAGGAGGAGGGGGGATCCGGAAGCCGGTGCCTGTCCTCGCCCCGGCTCGAGGACAGGCACCGGCCTTGTGACGGTCCACCGGGAAGACGGTAGGCCCGGAGAGCCGAATCGGCGTTCCTTCAGGCCGTCCCCACCGTCATCCCCGGCCTTGAGCCGGGGACCTCGATTGTCCGGGAGGCGTCTTGCGGTGTGAGCCCGTGGGTGGCCGGGTCAAGTCCGGCCATGACGGTAGCGGCGTCCGCGCCTTTGACCCGCAAAGCCGGAGAACACGGGCCTAGGGTTCTTCATAGCTGTGCGACGCTCTCCCGTGAGAAAACGTCCGGCCCGTCAGCGCGTGGCGCCGGCCCGCCGTTCCATGCACTCGGCGATGAGCGCGTCGCGGGGGCTGCGCTTGCGCGACAGGGAGCCCGGCGGGTGGGCGGCCGCCACCTCCGCCTTGCAGGCCTCCCGCGCGTCCCCGGACGCGGCCTTGCTCTTGGCGGCCGGAGCGGCGCTCGCGGCCCCGCAGGCCAGGAGCGCGACGGCGCCCGCCAGGATCGTCCCCGACATCCGGTGTTTCACGTCCACCCTCCACGGCAGTGTTCGCCCGAGCTTAAAGCCCCTTGGTCAGGCCGCAAGAGGCCGTCAAACCCCATGGCATCACGCCAGCCCCCAAGCGAGGACGTCTCGCGCGCCGGGCATGAGGCCCGGTCGCCCGAGCCATGATGACGCAAGCTCTCCCGGTCGGGCCTAGCGCCTCCCATCTTCCATGACGAGGCAGGCAAACCGCGCCCCTGGCGGTACCCGCCCGCCATCCTGCCGGATCATCCCTGTCCCCAAGGCGTTGCGTCTCCCATGAGCGCTCTCCCGTCCCCTTCCGCCGCCCCGCCGCCCAAGCTGTGGCGGCCCCGGCGCGTGCTCGTCACGCCGGCGGCCCTCGACTACGATCACGGGCGCGCCATGGTGGAGCGGGCCGAGGCGCTGGGCTCCGAGATCGTGCGTCTCAAGGCCAACCGGCTCACGGGGCTGAACGGGGACGACCCGCGCCGGGCCTATGCGGAGGCCAAGAACACGCTCGCGGTGGTGGTGGCGCCGCCCACCAAGCTCAGGCTCCAGCCGATCCCGCCCAGCGCCGATTGGCGGGTCGACCTCGCCGAGGGCTGCCCCGCCCATTGCCAGTATTGCTACCTGGCCGGATCGCTCTCCGGGCCGCCCGTGACGCGGGCCTATGCCAATCTCGACGAGATCCTGGGCGTCCTGCCGGGTTTCGTCGGCGGCGGCACGGTCACGTCCCGGCAGGCCGGGCGGGCGCACGAGGGCACGACCTTCGAGGCCTCGTGCTACACCGATCCGCTCGGCATCGAGCACATCACCGGCTCGCTCGCCCGCCTGATCCTGCATTTCGGGGCCTGGGATGCGCCGGTCCAGCTGCGCTTCACCACCAAGTTCGACGCGGTCGAGCCCCTGCTCGGGCTCGCTCACAACCGCCGCACGCGGGTGCGCTTCTCCGTGAACGCGGCTCCGGCCGCGCGGTTCGAGGGCGGCACCGCGTCCCTGGCGGCGCGCTTTGGCGCCCTGCGCCGCATGGCGCTGGCGGGCTACCGCATCGGCCTCACAATCGCGCCAATCATGCCGGTGGAGCGCTGGCGCGACGCTTACGAGGATCTCCTGGTCCAGGCCGCGCAGGCCCTGGACGGCGTGCCCGATCCGGACCTCACGGTCGAGCTCATCACGCACCGCTTCACGCCGGGGTCGAAGGAGGTGCTGACGGGCTGGTATCCGGGCTCGTCCCTCGACATGGAAGAGGCCAAGCGCAGCCGCAAGCTCACCAAGTTCGGCTCGACCAAATACGTGTACCCGGCGGACGCGATGCGCGAGATGCGGGCTTTCTTCGAGGAGCGGATTCCGGCGCGCCTGCCTGGCGCTCGGGTTCTCTACTGGACCTGACGGGCCTCGCCATCGGGCCCCCCAGACCCTATTCTTGCGCCATGCATCTTCCCGTTCCGTCCACCGCCCGAACCCTTTGGCTGCGCTTCCGCCTCAACGAGGTCGGGCCGCTCCTGTCCCTGCTGGCCCTGGCGGTTTGCGCCTGGGTCTTCATCGAACTGGCGGATTACGTCACGGAGGGCCAGACCCACGAATGGGACCAGGCCATCATGCTGGCTCTGCGCAACCCGCAGAACCCGGCGGATCCCCTGGGCCCCGGCTGGCTCGAGGAGGCCGCGCGGGACATCACGGCGCTCGGCGGCACCACGATCCTGCTCCTGGTGACGTTCGCGGCGATCGTCTACCTGCTCATGGCGGGCAAGAAGGCGGCGGCCGTGCTGGTCTTCGTCACGGTGGACGGCGGACTTCTCTTGTCGAACGGTCTGAAGATGCTGTTCGACCGCCCCCGCCCGGACCTCGTCGCCCATGCGGTGCGGGTCTACACGGCGAGCTTTCCCAGCGGCCACGCCATGCTGTCGGCCGTTGTGTATCTGACGCTCGGCGCGCTGCTCACCCGCATCGTCAAGCGGCGGCGCATCAAGGTGTTCTTCATGGGGCTGGCGATCTTTCTCACGCTGATGGTCGGGTCGAGCCGCGTCTATCTCGGCGTCCACTGGCCGAGCGACGTGCTGGCGGGCTGGTGCGTGGGCGCCGCCTGGGCGTCGCTGTGCTGGTTCATCGCCCTGCAATTGCAGCGCGGCGGCCAGGTGGAGCGGCCCGGCGAGCACTCATGAGCGATTTCGAGGATCGGCCGCCCCAGCGGCCCGACAAGGAGCGCAAGGCCCCTGCGGAGCGAAAGCCGCCCCGCAAGGTCACGCCCGCCTATCTCCAGCGGGCCGCCATGGCTTATCTGGAGCGCTATTCGTCCTCGGCCGAGAACCTGCGCCGGGTGCTGCGCCGCAAGGTGGACAAGCGCTGCCGCCTGCGGGGGGAAGATCCGGCGGAGTTCCGGGAGGCCATCGACGAGGTGGTGGCCAAGAGCCTGCGGGTCGGCCTCATCGACGACACCCGCTACGCGGAGGCCCGCGTCGCCACCTTGCGTCGCCGGGGCGGCTCCGCCCGGGCGATCCGGGCGAAGCTCTCCGCCAAGGGCGTGGACCGCAACGCCATCGCGGCGGCGCTGGAGGGCGAGGAGGGCGACGAGGAGGCGGCCGCCCACGCCTTCGCCAAGCGCCGCAAGCTCGGACCCTATCGGCCCGGCGAGCGGGCCCCTTACCGCGACAAGGACATGGCCTCCCTCGCCCGCGCGGGCTTCAGCTTCGACGTGGTGCGGCGGGTGATCGAGGGCGAGCGGCCGGAGGAGTGAGGCCGTTCCACGCCCTCGCTCGTCATCCCCGGCCCTGAGCCGGGGATCCATGTCTTGACACGCCTGCCTCTTGGGCCGTGGCCACGTGGGTGGCCGTGTCAAGCCCGGCCATGACGCCCGTAGGGCGCCTTACGATCCCGCCTTCTTGTAGGCGTCGATCACGGCCTGCCCGTCGGGCCCGGCCTTCTTCAGCCAATCCTGGGTCAGCTGCTCGCCCACCTTCTGCAGGCCCGCCTTCAGCTCCGGGCTCGGGGGCTGGATCTTCATGCCCTTGGCGGCCATCTGGTCCGTGTACCAGTTGGTCTTTTCCTGGGCGGTCTTCCAGCCGCGCTCCTGCGCCGCCTGGGCGGCCTTCAACACGGCGTCCTGCGTCGGCTTGTCGAGGGCGTCGAACGCGGCCTTGTTGATGAAGGTCAGGTTCTTGGGGATCCAGGCCTGGGTGTCGTAGAAGTGGGAGAGCGACTCCCACACCTTCGCGTCGTAGCCCGTGGCGCCCGACGTCATGAAGGTGTTGACCACGCCGGTGGCGAGCGCCTGCGGCAGTTCCGCCGCCTGCACGGTGACGGGCTGCGCGCCGACCAGCTCCGCGATGCGCGCGGTGCCGGGATTGTAGGAGCGCCATTTCACGCCCTTCAGGTCCTCGACCGTGTTGATGTCCTTCTTGGCGAAGATGCCCTGCGGCGGCCACGGCACGGCAAACAGCAGCATCAGGTTCTGGCTTGCGAACTTCTTTTCCACCGCGGGCTTCTGCACGTCCCACAGCTTCTTGGACTGATCGAAGGACGTGGCCAGGAACGGCACCACGTCGAGGCCGTAGATCGGGTCCTCGTTCTCGTAGAGCGAGATCAGGACCTCGCCGGCCTGGGCCTGGCCGGTCTGCACCGCGCGCTTGATCTCAGGTGCCTTGAACAGGGATGCGTTGGCGTGAACCGTGATCTGCAGCTTGCCGCCCGAGGCCTCCGCCACGTCCTTGGCGAACTGGGTCAGATTCTCGGTGTGGAAATTGTCCTGCGGATAGGCGGCGGGCAGGTTCCACTTGGTCTGCGCCATGGCGGGCAAGCACAGCAGCAGGGCGCCGGTGACGCCGAGAGCCGCGCGGGTCAGATGTCTCATGGTGGATTCTCCTCTGGTTTTCTTGGATGTTAGTCGGGAAAGGCGAGCTTGGGCAGGTAGAGCGCGATGTCTGGAAAGATCGTGATGATCGCCACCGCCACCACCAGCAGGCCGAAGAACGGGAGCGCCGCGAGCGCTACCGTGTTCGAATCCTTGCCGCTCATGGTCTGGAGCACGAACAGGTTGAAGCCGACCGGGGGCGAGACCTCCGCCATCTCGATGACGAGCACCAGGAAGATGCCGAACCACACGAGATCGAAACCGGCGGCCTTCACCATGGGGATCACCACCGCGGTGGTGAGCACGATCATGGAGATGCCGTCGAGCGCGGTGCCGAGGAGGATGTACATGATCGTCAGCACGGCGATGAGCGCGTAGGGCGACAGGTGCAGGCTCTCGACCCAGCCCGCCAGCGCCAGCGGGATGCCCGTATAGGCGAGCGAGGTCGACATGAAGGACGCGCCCGCCAGGATCAGCATGATCATGCAGGTGATGCGCGTGGTGCCCATGACGCTGGCCCGGAAATTCTCCCAGGTGAGCGAGCCCGACCACCACGCGATGGCGAGCGAGCCGAGCACGCCCCAGGCGGCGCATTCGGTGGCGGTCGCCCAGCCGAACATCAGGGTGAGGAACACGAGCGCGATGAGGAGCGAGACCGGAATGAGGTTCGCCGAGGCGCGCATCTTCTCCGCGAATGTCATGCGCGGCTCGGGTGGCGGGGAGCGCTCCGGATGCAGCACCGACCACAGCGCGATGTAGCCCGAATAGAGCGCCATCACGAGCAGCCCCGGCAGGAAGCCCGCCAGGAAGATCTGGATGATCGACACGTTGGCGGCGACCGCGTAGACCACCATGGTGATGGAGGGCGGGATCAGGATGCCGAGCGTGCCCGCGCCCGCGAGGCTGCCTAAGCTCACGGTCTCGTCGTAGCCGCGCTTCTTCAGCTCCGGCAGGGCGATCTTGGCCACGGTGGCGCAGGTGGCGGCGGACGAGCCCGAGACGGATCCGAAGATGCCGCAGGCGAGCACGTTCACGTGCATCAGGCGGCCCGGCAACCAGTTCAGCCAGGGCGCCAATCCCTTGAACATTTCCTCGGACAGGCGCGTGCGGAACAGGATCTCGCCCATCCAGATGAAGAGCGGCAGCGCCGCCAGCGTCCAGGAGGCGGAGTTGCCCCAGATCGTGGTGGCGAGCACGGAGCCCGCCGGGATGCCGCCGCCCACGAACTGCATGCCCACCCAGCCGCAGGCCATGAGCGCGATGGCGATCCACACGCCGCCCGCCAGCAGCACGATGAGGAGGACGAGCAGGAGGCCCGAGATGGTGACGAGTTCCATGGCCTAGACCCCGCTCTGGATGGCGCGCTCGACCACTTCCTCGGCATTGGCCGGAGGCGGCTTCTCGTAGCGCGGTTCTCCGCCCGCCAGTGCATGCACGAACTCGTCCACGAAGGCGACGAACAGGATGACGAGGCCCGTGCAGTACCCGAGCTGCGGGATCCAGAGCGGCACCGCCAGCACCCCCTGCGCCATGTCGTTGAAGCGCCAGCTGTCATAGGTGAGCATTACGGCGTGCCAGGCGAAGAATCCCGTGAAGGCGAGGCCCAGCACCAGGGAGAAGAGTTCGAACGCCCGGCGCGTGCGGCCGTGAAAGCGGTCGATGAGTAGCCCCACCCGGATCATCTCGCCCGACCGGAAGGTATGGGCCAATCCGAGGAACGCCATGGCGGCCATGCACCAGGAGGCGAAATCGTCGCCCGCCGGGATGTTGACCCCCACCTCGCGGCCCAGGGACAGGCCCATCATGAGAAGAAAGATGACGATGAGGAAAAGGCCCGCCAGATAGCCTGCGGCCAGATAGAGGCCATCGAGGAAGGATCGGATCATACGCTGTTCTTGAACTCCTGACAGGCCTCGCAGAATGCAAGATGCAGGCCAGGAGCTTACGGGAACCCCATGGCCGGGCAAGCCGGCTTTGGGCGTAGGCGCGAGGCCCCGCGATCCCCTCAGATCAAGCTTGCCGCCACGTTGATGGCGAGCGCCAGGATGGTGGTGTTGAACAGGAAGGCCAGGATCGTATGGGCCAGCACGAGGCGGCGCATGCGCCGGGACACGACGGTCACGTCCGAGGTCTGGGCGGCCGCGCCCATGTTGAAGGAAAAATAGAGAAACTCCCCGTAGACCGGTGCTTCCTCCTCCGGGAACTTCAGACCGCGCCGCTCCTCCCCGTCGCCCCCGTAGAACTCGTGGGCGTAATGCACCGCGTAGATCGTATGCACGAAGAACCAGGAGCACAGGATGGTCAGGCCCGCCAGGCCGATCCGCAGGGTGCTCTGGGCGGGTTGGGCGTCGCGGACGCCGTGCAGCTCGAGCGCGATGGCCGCGAGACTCGCCAACGCCGCCGCGAGGGTCATCGCCAGGACGGCCACGGCGCCGTCGTCCTCCACCTTGGCCCGCGCCATGATGTTGTCCCGCGTGGCCCGCATCATCATGAAGCCCGTTGCCGCCAGATAGAGCAGGACGCCCACGTCCCAGGCAGCCAAGAGCCGCGTGTTCACCGTCCAATCCCCCGGCAGCACGCCGAAGACCAGGACCGCCGCCAGGGCGGAGCTGACGAGGCGGGGACGCAGGCGGGGATGCAGGTGGAACATCGGGAGGCCTAGGGCGTGGCGGCAAGCCGGTCCCCTGGAAAATAGGGCGGCGACGGGACAGGAGGCATAGCCCATCTTCACCCATGTTCGGAATCGCGTCTCCCGGACAGGTTCCCGGTTCGGCCCGAGCGGGCCGGCATGCCCTGCGGGCCAGGGTTTGGGGCTGGAGTTTCGGGCATCCTGTCCTAGTTCCTGCGATGCTTCACACAGGGAGAGCACCATGAACCGCAAGGCGAAGGCCGTTTGGCAGGGCACGGGCAAAGACGGCACCGGCCACCTCACCACCGATTCCGGCGTCCTGTCCTCCACGCCGTATTCGTTCAAGACCCGCTTCGAGAACGAGAAGGGCACGAACCCGGAGGAATTGATCGCGGCTGCGCATGCGGGCTGCTTCACCATGGCGCTCGCTTTTCAGCTCCAGGGCGCGGGCTTCACGCCCACCGAACTCGCCACCGAATCCGTGGTTTCGCTGGACAAGGATGGCGACGGTTTCAAGGTGTCGAAATCGGCCCTGACGCTCCAGGCCAAGGTGCCGGGCATCGACAACGCCAAGTTCGAGGAGCTCGCGCGGACCGCCGAGAAGAACTGCCCGATCTCGAAGGTGCTCAACGCCGAGATCACGATGACCTTCACGCTGTCGCAATAGCCCACCGCTCAACGAATCGGGCGGGGCTTACGCGCTTGCCCGATCCTTGAAACCGAGTTACGGTCACGGCGTTTCACCCTTGTGTGCCCTAGCGCAGCGAGCTTCCCGTGACCCTCGAACGGCCGAGACCCTCACGAGCCTATGTGTTCGCCCTGCAGTCCATCGCTGCAGGGCCGACCACGCGCGTGAATCGGCTGGCCGTCTCCTCCGCCTTTCCCGGTTTTCTCCAGGTCTGTCCCAAACAGCGAATGTGGTGACGAACACGTTTCGTCCGTTGCTTGGCCCCTTGGCCTAGAGCCGCGCCCTCGCGCGGCGAGGCCCGACCTGCGAGATTTTCATGACCTCCCTTCCCGATCGCCCGCGCGGCCCTTTGGCCGCGCGCCTGCCGTCGCTTCTGCACTCCATCCTGCGGACGTTCGGTCTCAAGACTCGACCCACCTTCGGGCGCCTCGCCGATCCGCGCTGGCTGAGCGACCGGCTGCGCGAGGATGCGCGCCTGCCCCATTCTCGCCTGCCGGATGCGCGCCGGACACGGCAGGAGGATTGGTGGTCGCGGCCGCCTCCGCCGCTCTGACGGTTTCAGACGCCGAGCCGCCCTGCCCATTCGGACGGGGCGGCGATGTCGGTCAGCCCCAGCCAACCCGCCATCAGGCGCAGCTCCTCGCCCAGCGGTCCCGCGACGGTATCGGGAGCGGCGTGGTGTTCGAGATGGATCGCGTGCACGATCAGGCGGCGTGAGGCCCGGTCGGCCTTGAGGTCGAGACGCGCCACGATGGCCTCGCCCAGGACGAAGGGCAGGCAGTAATAGCCGAACTCGCGCTTCTCGGCCGGGGTGTAGATTTCGATGCGGTAGCGGAAATCGAACAGCTTTTCCGTGCGGGTGCGCTCCCAGACGACCGGGTCGAAGGGCGACACCAGGGCGCGGGCCCCGACCTTGCGCGGCATCCGGGCCGCTGGGTCGAGATAGACCGGCCCCCAGCCCTCCACGGTGGCGGGCACGAGGTCGCCCGCCTCGACGAGCTCGGGAATGCGCGCTTTCGCGTCCGCGGCCTCCAGGCGAAAGTAATCGCGCAGGCAGCGCTCGCTGGCGACCCCGAGCGCCCGGACGGAATGGCGCAGCAATTCGCGCTGCGCCTCCTCGTCGGAAGGCGTGGGTGCGTTCAGCACCGCATCGGGCAGGACCCGCTCGGTGAGGTCGTAGATCCGCTCGAAGCCGCGCCGGGTCAGCGTCGTCACCTCGCCGGCCCAGAACAGCCATTCGAGCGCCCGCTTGCCGTCGCTCCAGCCCCACCAGGCGCTCTGGGACTTGCCGCCGTCGGTCAGTTCGCCCGCCCCGATGGGGCCCCGCGCCCGGATCTCCTCCCGGACCCGGTCGATGAAGTCCTTCCGCTCATGTCCGAACCGGGCGAGCCCGCCATAGATGCCCTCGCCCCGCGCGGCCCGGGCCATGCGCCAGCGGAAGAGCGGGTGCAGGTCGAGATGGATGAGGGAGGCCTCGTGGCCCCAATACTCGAAGGCGATGCGCTTTGTCCGATGATAGCCGATCCGCTCCAGCAGGCCCTGGTCGTAGGCGCCCAGCCGGGAGAACAGGGGCATGTAATGGGCCCGCACCAGCACGTTCACCGAATCGATCTGGAGCAGGTGCGAGCGCGAGAGCGCGCGGGCGAGGTGCCGGGCCGTGACCCGCTCGGGCCTCGGCTCGTGCAGGCCTTGCGCCGCCAGGGCGATGCGCCGGGCCTGGGCTTGCGTGAGGTGGGCGCGGGTCATGCGCGGGGCGGAGCCGGGGGAAGCGGCGCCGGGGGTGGGGCGGGCGGGCGCCCCGCGACCGCCCAATAGACGAGGCCCGCCACGGCGCCGGTGAGCCCCAGCACCACGCTGATATGCAACTCCGTGGGCGAGGTCATGCGGGGCGAGCCGCGCAGGATCCACGGCACGGCGGCGGTGAGCACGCCCGTGGCGCCCGCCATCCAGAGCAGGCTCCGGGCCCGCGTCACCTCGCTCACGAGGGCGACGAGCAGGAGCGGCAGGACCAGGAAGGTGAACAGCACCCGGCTCACGTCGCCCAGGGTCTGGGCCATCAGGAATCCGGGATCGTCCGATTCGAAGATCGCGTCGAGGAGCGACCAGAAGCCGACGAACACCGTGTTGCCCATCAGGTCCGCCATCACCGGATCGGCCACGGACGCGACGAAGAGAAAGACGCTGCTCGCGCTGATCGCGAGAAAGAGGGCAAGCGGGATGAGGATGAGCCAGCGCAGGAGCATCCGCCGGTTATGGCACGGGCTCAGGCTTGGAGCCAGCGACGGCGATGCGCCAGTAGATCCAGCCGCAGATGGCGCCGGCAGGAAGAAAAATCGATGCGGATTCGACCGCGAAGATCAACCGGTGTTCCTCGGATGGGATTCTCATGCTCAAAAGAACGAAGCATCCGCCGAAGCATGCTCCGCCGATCGAGCTCGCATACCAAGTTCGTAGACCTGTTGCGTAGATGATCCCAGCAACGAGGGTAGACCCTACAAGAAGCGGAGGGCCTAAGATCTTGAGGATGATATAGTTGCCGATCAGAAGGCCTGGTATCAGCCTTAGAAGATAAGCAAGATCAACATGGCCATTCAACAGGCCACGGCATAATCCTACCGCTGCAATAAGGAACATCGTGACCAAGGGGGCTGTCGCGGTGACGACAAGAACTCCGATGATATGGCGGAGCCCAGCGCTGGCTGTCATGGGAATACGCGTGCAGCTATAGGCCGTTCATCCAGCCACATGACGGTCTGCCAGGGACCGTCATGGAGTCTATGGGTTGAAGCCCCTCGATAGTGTGGTCGGAGCCGCTCGTTCCCGGCATGCTTGATCCAGGGAAGCCGACACGGCCAATCATTCATGTAAGTCCAGAGCCCTGCTCAAGCCAATAATAAACGATATAGTATATCGATAGTCAGTTATTGCAAGGCTGAATGGGAGCGAAGAAAAGCTTACTCTCCCGTCCCCACCGCATACACCCCTTCCGCCCCGATGCCCTGCTCGGCCATCATGCGGGCGCGGGCGCGCAGCTTTTCGGTCTCGCTCTTGAGCTGGCCGCAGGCAGCGAGAATGTCGCGGCCGCGCGGGGTGCGGACCGGGGAGGCGTAGCCGGCCCGGTAGACGATCTCCGAGAAGCGCTCGATGCGCTCCCAGTCCGAGCACTCGTATTTCGAGCCCGGCCAGGGGTTGAACGGGATCAGGTTGATCTTGGCCGGGATGCCCTTGAGCAGCCGCACCAGCTCGCGGGCGTCGGCGTCGGAATCGTTCACGCCCTTCAGCATCACGTATTCGAAGGTGATGCGGCGGGCATTCGACAGGCCTGGGTAGGCCCGGCAGGCATCGAGCAGCTGCTTGATGTCGTATTTGCGGTTGATGGGCACGAGCTCGTCGCGCAACTCGTCCCGCACCGCGTGGAGCGAGATGGCCAGCATGGTGTTGGCCTCGGCGCCCAGGCGCTCCATCTGCGGCACGACGCCGGAGGTCGAGACCGTGATGCGGCGGCGCGACAGGGTCAGGCCCTCGCCGTCGGACATGACGTCGATGGCGTTGACCACATCGCCGATGTTGTAGAGGGGCTCGCCCATGCCCATGAACACGATGTTCGACACGAAGCGGGAGCCGTCGTTCGGCACGAAGGCGCCCTCCGGCGGGGTGGCGTCGGGCCAGTCGCCGAGGCGGTCGCGGGCCACCACGAGCTGGGCCACGATCTCGGCGGAGGTCAGATTGCGCACGAGGCGCTGGGTGCCGGTGTGGCAGAACGAGCAGGTCAGCGTGCAGCCAACCTGGCTCGACACGCAGAGCGTGCCGCGGTCGGTCTCGGGGATGTACACGCACTCGATCTCGGCGCCTTTATCGAGGGGGCCGGTGGAGGGCATGCGGATCAGCCACTTGCGGGTGCCGTCCTTGGACACCTGCTCGGACACCACCTCGGGGCGGGACAGCGTATAGGCCTCGGACAGGGAGGCACGCAGGCTCTTGCCCACATTGGTCATCTCGTCGAAGCCCTGCGCGCCCCGGAAATAGATCCAGTGCCAGAGCTGGGCCACGCGCATCCTGGCCTCGCGCTCGGCGACGCCGATGGCCAGGAGCTTGTCCTTCAGCTCGTCCCGCGTCAGACCCACCAGGGACACGTGGCCCGGCACCTTGCCGGCCGAAACGGACATCTCCGCCGTCTTCTCGATGCCGGCCAGGCGCGCCGCCTCGGTCACGGCGACAGGGGCCGCATTGGCATTGTGTTTGGCGATGTCGAGCACCGTCGCCATGGGGGTCACGCTCTCTCTGATTGGGATTTGCGCGTCCCTATAACACGATTGCGTCGGAATCGTGAGGTTTTTACGAGCATTCCTTGCGGGCGCGCTCGAGGGCCGCCCCGAAGCCGCTGAGCGAGTAGCGGTCGGTGAGCGAGTTGCCCCGGGCCGACTGGGCCTTGACCACGAGGCTCGAGCCCCGGGACATGGTCGCGATGGCCTGGCCTTCCTCGGCGGGGTTCTTCAGCCAGGCGTTGGAGGCCTTGGTGAGGAGCGCGTAGGAGGTGCTGCCGATGGCGGCCTCGGACGGGCCGTTCTCCTTGGTGGCGAAGCCCATCACGAGGGCGACCTCGTTGCGGACGTTCTCGGCCGGGCGAAACGACACGAACACGTAGGCCGGATCGCGGTTGAGGTTCTTGGGCAGCCGCTCCTTGGGCTGGCTCAGCGCGTAGCAGATCTTGGACCGGCCGCTCTGGGCCGCGTAGACGCCCCAATCCCCGAAGGAGGCCACCAGCGACGATCCGCCGGGACCCGCCGCCGGGGCCGCCGTGGCGGCTGCCGCTCCTGCGGCCGCGCCGGCCGCCGCCGGGCGAGCCGCCGAGGGCTTGGCGGGGGCGGCCCTTGCGGGTGCCGGCTTGGCGTTGGTCCGCTGGTTCGACGACTGCGCCATGCCGGGCGCGCCCGTGGCGAACACGAAGGCGGCGGAGAGGAGGCCTGCGGCCAGGCCGCGCGGGAGGGATGCGAGAGGCGATGCGAGAATCATGGGACGGGACTTTAGACCGGGATGGTTAAGAACTCTTCACCTCTCCCGTTAAGCGCAGACCGCCGCTTTGGGGATGCGGTGGGGTGCCTCGCCCCCGGGAACCGGTGGCCCGTCAAGGAAAAGGGCCGCGCAGGCGGCCCTTCTGGGATCGGTTCACAAGACGGTGAGCCCTAGATGTAGAAGTCCTTGTACGACAGGTTCGCCAGGCTCTTGGTCTTGGCCAGGGTGGCGAAGTGCTCCGCCTTCTGGCCGCCGGCGCCGTCCGCGTCGTAATAGAGTTTGCCGCTCTTGGTGTCGAAGACGATGCGGTCGTCCTTGTCCCGGCCTTCCTTGGCGCCCACGCCCTTGTAGAAATTGCTCTCCTTCAGCACGCCCTTGGTGCCGACGGCCTTCTTGAACACGGCCTTGGACAGGAGGATCTTGTCCTGCTTCACGGTGAAGTCCGTGATCGTGGCGGTGTGGGCGCCCTTCATGGGTTTGCCGATGAAGGCGAAATAATCGGCGCCCTTGCCGCCCGTGAAGACGTCCTTGCCGAAATCGTGGACCAGGAAGTCGATGCCGTCGCCGCCGTCCAGGGTGTCATTGCCCTCGCCGCCGAACAGGACGTCGTTGCCCGCGCCCCCGGAGAGCCTGTCGTTGCCGCCCGAGGCGACGAAGAAGTTGGCGTTGGCGTTGCCCGTGACGACGTCGTTGCCGTTGCCGGTGAACACCGTCGAAACGGTGGGCGCGAAGGTGTCGAAGCCGAAGCCCGTGTTCTGGGGCAGGAGGTTCGACAGGTCGATGTTGACCGGAATGCTTTCCATGTAGAGGGCGACCGCCCCCGAGATGACGTCGTCGCCGGGGCTGTTGACGGCCTTCATGATCTCGTCGGGATTGGTCGGGAAAGCCGGTGTCACCGGGATGTTGATCTTGGCCATGCTGGTTCTGCCCCTGGGTCGAAGTCTGGCGATGGAATAACGTGCGCCGGGTAGCCGGATCTTGCCGTAAGGGCAAGTCTTTTCGAAACGTTATATGCCAGACTTAGCAGGATTTTCCTGCCAGGGCGTGTTGCGGCGCACAGCTTGGCGGTATGGCCGGGTGCGGCCGGACAGGCAGGGCCACGAAAAAAGGCCGCCGGAGGCGGCCTTGTGAACTCATCGGACCCGTCGGTTTTACAGGATCAGGAAGTCCTTGTGGGTCAGCTTCGTATTGGGGTTCAGCTGGGCGAACTGCACCGCCGCTTTGGCGCCGCTCCCGTCCGGATCGTAGGACAGGGCACCGGTGGTCGGGTCGTAGACGATGCGGTCGTGCTTATCGAGGGCCTGGGGGCCTGTCACGAAGGCGTTCTTGGCCAGGTCGCCGAGCCCAGCGATCTTGCCGAAGATGGCGTGAGACAACAGGATCGTGTCGTCCTTGGCGTTGAAATCCGTGATCACGTCAACATTCGCGGGCCCCAACTTGGACTCGAAGGCGAACACGTCCTGGCCCCGTCCGCCGGTCAGGATGTCCTGACCGCGGCCACCCACCAGGATGTCATTGCCGGCGCCGCCGACGATCAGGTCGTTGCCCCGGCCGCCGTCTATGATGTCGTTGCCGGCGCCGCCATAGATCGTGTCGTGGCCCCTGTTGCCGCCGAGCAGGTCGTCGCCGCGACCGCCCGTGATGCTGTCGTTGCCGCCTCCGCCGTCGATGGCGTTGGGGCGGCCGTTGCCGTTGATGACATTGGCCTTGCCGTCGCCGGCGTAATTGTCGCCGCTTCTCCGAACGCCCATCGCATGAAACCTCGTGCTAAAGACCCTGGCGACAGACGAAATCTATCGCGCGGAAGGATTGTCATTCCGTACCGAAGCTTTGCTAGTCTTGCAATTACATTTGGAATAGCAATCCTGCGTCGCTTTAGTCGAAGCGTCAGGTTTGATCTGTGAGTTTTCTCACAGACGGCGGTTGCGTTGCTATAGTGTAACCAAGTTTCCTTTAGGTTAAGCGCGGCTGTCCTGGGGCGCATCCTGCAGCAGCGCCTCGCGCGCCTTGGCGCGGTGCGTCTCCGTGATTGAGCCCGCCACCTGGGTGACGGCGGTGGCGAGCACCGCCGCGTCGTCGGCGAAGCCCAGGAGAGGCAGGAAATCCGCCACCGCATCGGTGGGGAGCACGAAATACGCGATGGCGCCCATGAGGATGAAGCGGACCCGGTTGGGGGTGGCCGGGTCGGTGGCGCAGTAGAAGGCCGCCACGAGATCCTCCGCGAAGGGGATGCGCCCGCCCACCCGTCGGAGCTTGGCCCAGAAACTGCGCTTGATCGCGGCCTCGTCCCCGATGGTCTCGGGTCCCGTCCGGTCCCGCCCGGACGTCCCGTCCGCCGGACCGCCGCCTTCCCGGCGCATGGCGTCCATCTCGGCCTTGGTGAAGGGTTTCGTGAAACCGTCGCTCATCTGGTCCTGCTCGTTGCGTCCGTGCCTGGGCACCCGGTTCAACGGCCGGGACGCCCTTTCGTGCCCGTTACCAAACGGCGCAAGCGCGACGAATCTGTGGCATGGCCCCAGTCTCACGCCTCCCGGTTCTCGGGAAAGCTCCTCAGGTCATGGAGCTCGAGCCAGGTCTCCCGCCGCCGGGTCCAGCACTCGTAGGTGGGCGCGAACAGGTTCGGGGCGTCGAAGGCGCCCAGCAGGAGCTCGACCTCGTCCGCCGCGTCCCGGTCGAAGACCGGCGAGCCGCAGACCACGCAGGAGAAGCGTTCCGTGGCGGGCGTGTCGGACCAGCCCCGCCGCTCGCCGCTGATCGCCACCCGGTCGGCCGGATAGATCACATAGGCATTGAACGCGCTGCCGCTGATCTTTCGGCAGGTCATGCAATGGCACAGGCCCACGCGCTTCGGCTCGCCTCGGGCCTCGAAGGTGAGCTGGCCGCAGGCGCAGCCGCCCGTTCGGACGGCCCCGCTCCCCGTGCCTTGGCCGCTCATGACTTGGTGAGGCCCGCCGCGAACCCATCCATGCGCTGGGCGAGCTCGATGTCCCGGCGGGTCAGCCCATGGGCGTCGTGGGTCGACAGCGTCACGTCCACGGTCCGGTAGACGTTGGACCATTCGGGATGGTGGTTCATCTTCTCGGCCACGAGAGCCACGCGGGTCATCCACCCGAAGGCGGCGGTGAAGTCGGAGAAGACGTAGGTTTTGCGGATCGCGTCGCGGTCCGGAAGCAGCGCCCAGCCGTCCAGGGCGGGCAGAAGCTCGGCGCGTTCGGTTTCGTTCAGGGGTCTCATGACAGGGTCTCGTACGGCCACCGGACAGGTGGCGAATGCCTTGAGTCTGACGCCCGCGGGGGCGGTTTCAAGGGTTTACCCCGGGCCCGAGTCCCTGCTCCACCGTGCGCCACGGGGCCAGCAGCGCCAGCGTGTCCCGATCGAGGACGATGTGGCAGCCTCCGCCCGGATGGCTCGGCCGGTCCTCCCGGCCGATGGGGACGCCCTGGAGGTGGGCGGTCAGCAGGCAGCCCACGCCGCCATGGGACACGATCAGGATGTCGCCCCCCGTCGGCTCCTCCCGGGCGACGCGGCCCACCGCCGCCACGATCCTGGCCTGCGCGTCCACGGCGCGCTCCCAGCCCCGGACGCTCTCGTGCGGCCGCCCGAAGAACTCCTTCACGACCGCCCAGAATTCCGGGGGCGCGATATAGCCCGTGGCGGAGCGGTCGTTCTCGCCGAGGTCATGCTCGGCCCGTAAGGCTAAGCCGAGATGCCCGGCCACGATCTCGGCCCCGTCGAGGGCCTTGCGCTCCCGGCTGGCATGGACCGCCGTGACGCCGGACCCTTCGAGGGTTCGGGCGAACGCTTCCATGCGCCGCAATCCGGTCTCGCTGAGAGGCCAATCGGGCACGGGCACGGCCGGGTCGATGACGACCTCCGGATGGGTGAGGAAGATGATGCGGGCCATGATTAACCCCCGAGGCTTCCTGTCTGGAAGAGATCCCCGCCCCTAAGCCCCGGCCCGCCGGAACTCAAGCGATCTCAGGCCCAGGCGCGCTGGGCCTCCAGCGGGTAGGCGGCCTCTACCACGTAAGGCCCCCCGCCCACCGAATCGCGCGAGGAGAACAGCACAAAGCGGCTGGCCGTGAACGACAGGCGGGGGAAGTGGCCCCGCGCGGCGAAATAATCCGCCACGTCGATGGGCGAGGAATCCCGCAGGCGGGCCAGGGTGACGTGGGGGGTGAACTTGCGCTTCTCGGGCGGGATGCCCACCCGGCGCACCGCCCGTTCCTGCTCGGCCTGCAGGTCGAGGATGGCGTTGGACGCGGCCCGCGCCAGCACCACCCGGGGCCGACCGCCCCCGAAGGCGTCGAGGCCGTCGAAGGTGACCGTGATCGGCCCGCGCCGGCGCCCGTCGCCGAGCACCGCATCGACGTCCGAGGCGGTGGCGTAGTCCACGTCGCCGATGAAGCGCAGGGTGATGTGGTAGTTTTCCGGGTCGATCCAGCGGGCCCCGGGCAGGCCGCCGCGATAGGTCGAGAGCTTCAGGCCGATCTCGGCCGGGATCTCGATGCCGGTGAACAGGCGTGGCATGGGCAACCCCCTGGACAGGCTGGACTGTCTGATCGTGGAGCCGGACGGGCCACCTCCGCAACCATGTGGAGCATACGATCAACAGGTGAATTTTGTTCCGGGTTCCGGGCTGCCCAAGGCCTTCATCCACTAGACTTAAATCCGCCCAAGGTTAACGGAGCCTCCCGCCCACGGGCCCGATGGCGGCGCCCGGCTTGAGACCGGCCGGGTTTCGGCCTAACCTCCCGGCTTTCGCCCAGGAGGTTGTCATGTCCCTGAAACAGCTGTTCACGGAGCATCCCGAATCGGTCGGCGAATCCTATTTCGATCACATGCGGGTGGCCTTGAGCTTCGCGGGTCCCCTGGCCCTGGCGGCCCTTGCGGCCTTGGTCCACGCCTTCCTGCCGTTCCTGTTCGTCACCACGGCCAGCGCCACGGTGAAGCGGCTCTACGCCCGCATGGCGAACCGCGTGCCGCACCATCGCGCCACCGGACCCGTGCCGGAAAACGGCATGCCGGCCTGGGATCCGGTGATCTGACGCGCCGGACGGTCTCCCGCCAGGATCCTGTCGAGATCCGCCTGGAACCTTGAGCATAGCCACGGCGTCTCACTTCGACGGCATTCCCGACGGAGGGTTCGAGGCATGGCAGGCGGGACGGGACGGGACATCGTTCGATACGGGTTGGCGTTCGGCCTTCTCCTGGCCGCGGGCGCGTCGGTCGCGGACGCCCAGGCGCGGGAGCGCGTGCCGTTTTCGGCTGGCGTTTCACCCGGCACGGTCGTGATCCGCACGGCGGAGCGGCGGCTCTATCTCGTTGGCCCCGACGGCACGGCCCTGCGCTACCGGGTGGCGGTGGGCAAGCCCGGCAAGCAATGGCTCGGCGAGGCCCGCATCGACGGCAAATACGTCCAGCCCGCCTGGGCGCCGCCCGACGAGGTCCGCCGTGACAACCCCCGCCTGCCGGACGTGATCCCCGGCGGCTCGCCGGCCAACCCCATGGGCGTGCGGGCGCTGACGCTGGACCGGGACGAATACGCCATCCACGGCACCAACCGCCCGGGCTCCATCGGCACCTTCGCGTCCTATGGCTGCATCCGGATGCTCAACGAGGACATCGTGGATTTATACGAGCGCGTGGGCGTGGGCACGCGGGTGGTGGTGGAGCGGTAGCAAATAGCAAATGATCGACAGGCGCAGCCATTCGTTCCGAAGCCTCATCCTGAGGGAGCCGTAAGGCTCGTCTCGAAGGATGGCCCAGTTTGCACTGGAAACACTCCGCTGAAGCCCTCCGTCGAGACGCGGCTACGCCGCTCCTCAGGATGAGGGCGGAGCCGAGTTCACCGATACAGGTCCGCCCGCGACGGCGGCAGCCCAGCCGGGCCGCGGGTGCGCTTGGAGGCCAGCGTCTGGTTCACGCCCACGGCGCCGCGCTCGAAGGCGAGCGAGCAGCCCGCCAGATACAGCAGCCACAGGCGCGTCTTTTCCGGCCCCACCTCCGCCTCGGCTTCGGCGCGGCGGGCGTTGAGGTTCTCCCACCACAGGCGCGTGGTGCGCTGATAATGCTCGCGCCACGCCTCGACGTCGTGGACCTCGAACCCGAACCGTTCGAGGTTGGACACCGACATGCCCAGATGATCGAGCTCCCCGCCGGGGAAGATGTAGCGCGTGATGGCCTTGTATTCGGGCTTGAGCTTGCGGAAGGCCCGCTCGGTGCGCTTGGCGCGCCGCGCGATGGTGTGATGAAGATAGAGCCCGCGCGGCTTCAGGAGCCGATGCACGGCGCGAAAATAGGTCGGATGGTTGGCGATGCCCACATGCTCGAACATGCCGATGGACGAGATCTTGTCGAACGCGCCCTCCATCTGGGTGAAATCCTTGACCAGGACGTCGACGCGGTCCCCCAAGCCCCGCGCCGCGATCTTCTCGCGCGCCAGGGCGGCCTGCTCCTCGGCGAGCGTCACGCCGGTCGCATGCACGCCGTAATGCTCGGCCGCGTGGCAGATGAGAGCGCCCCAGCCGCAGCCGATATCGAGCAGCCGGTCGCCGGGTTTCAGGCGCAACTTGCGACAGATCATGTCGAGCTTGTCGCGTTGCGCCCGCGCGAGGTCGTCATGCCATTCGGGCTGAAAATACGCGCAGGTATAGACCATCTCCGGATCGAGAAAGAGCCGGTAGAACGCGTTCGACACGTCGTAATGGTAGGCGATGTTGCGCTTGTTGGTCTGGGGCTGCCCGTCCCGGGCGTCGGGAGCGTCCTGGACGGCATCGAGAGGGCGCGGCATGGTGGCGGGCGCGCGCAGGAATCGCAGCGCCGCCTTAGCGGCCTTGATCTTGCTCAGGCCCCGCAATTGGCGGCCCACCTTGCCCTGCGGGCGCTGGGCCGCCAGGTCGAAGATCGTGCCGTTCTTCAAATCGAGCAGGCCCGCCACATGGGCGTTGACGGCGGTGTCGAGATTGGGCCGCCGCAACAGGCTCGCGACCACGCTCTCCTGGGCGATCACGAGCCGCATGGCCTCCGTCGCGAGGTCGCGCGGGACCGTCGATCCGTCCCAGAGCTCGAACCCGAAGGTCAGGGACAGCGCCCGGTGGGCATCCCCCAACAGGTCTCGAAACGCTTCCAGGCGTGCTGCTGCCCCGGCCATCCTTCACCTCGTCTTGCGGCCGCAAAGTAGCGGCAGGGCAGGGCCGGAACAATCCCCGTCGGGCGGCCTTACGGCATCTCGGTCAGCAGGTTGGACAGATGGCGCAGCTTCTCGGGGTTGCGCACGATGTAGACCGCCACGATCCGCCCGTCCTGGATGTCGAGGGCCGTGGATTGGAGGATCCCGTCGGCCTCGCGCGTCACGAAGCCCGGCAGGCCGTTGATGGGGCCGCGATAGAGCACCGGCGGCCGGGCATGGCCGGTCTTGCGGGCGACGCTCACGAGCAGGCGCGCGACCTTGTCGAAGCCCAGGATGGGGTTGAGGGCCGCGGAGGCGAGGCCGCCGCCGTCGGAGCGCACCACCACGGAATCGGCCAGGAGCGCCCGCAGGCCACCCAAATCGCCGCTGCGCGAGGCCGCGAAGAAGGCCTCGGCGATCCGCGCCCCGGTCTCCCGGTCGACGGCGTAGCGGGGCTTGGACGCGCGCACGTTGGCGCGGGCCCGCGCGGCGAGCTGGCGGCAGGCGGCGGGCTCCCGGTCGAGGGTCGCGGCGATCTCGTCGAAGCCCATCCCGAACACGTCGTGGAGCAGGAAGGCGGCGCGCTCCAGGGGCGAAAGGCGCTCGAGCGCCATCATCAGGGTGAGCGACACGTCCTCGTCGAGGCTGTCCGAGGCCGGCTCGGCCACCGGTTCGGGCAGCCAGGGGCCGATATAGGTTTCCCGTCGCATCCGGGCGGATTTCAGGACGTCGAGGCAGAGCCGGGTCACGGTCCGGGACAGATAGGCGGCGGGCGCGCGCACCGCCGCCCGGTCCGCCTGGTGCCAGCGCAGGAAGGCGTCCTGCACCACGTCCTCCGCCTCGCTCATGGAGCCGAGCATCCGATAGGCGAGGCGGATGAGCCGGGGCCGTTGGGCCTCGAACGGGTCCGCGAGGGCGTCGTCAGGCGGCCGCACGGCTTCTCCCTGCGGGGTGGATCGACCGGAACCCGACCGAGAACCGGTTCCAGGTGTTGATCGTGCCGATCAGAAGGGTCAGCTTCACCTGCTCCTCCGGGGTGAAATGCACCGCCAGGGCCTCGTAATCGGCGTCCGGCGCGCGGGTTTCGGCGACACGGGTCAGGGCTTCGGTCCAGCCCAAAGCCGCGCGCTCGCGATCGCTATAGAGCGGTGATTCGCGCCAGCCGTCGAGAAGGTAGATCCGCTCCTCGGTCTCGCCCTTGGCCCGGGCCTCGTGGGTGTGCATGTGCAGGCAGAAGGCGCAGCCGTTGATCTGCGAGGCGCGGATCTTCACCAGCTCCTGCAGGCTCTCCTCCAGGCCGCTTTTCGCGACCGCCATGGACAGGTCGATCATGGGCTTGAGCACGTCGGGCGCGACGGCGAGGGGGTTCAGGCGGGCTTGCATGGTTCATCTCCTGTGCATGACGGGTGCGTCGACGGCAAAGACGAGACGAGCCCTGCCGGATGTGACATGGGGCGTCGAAAAATTTTCAAAAAAACCGCAAGGCCCCTATGACGTCTCTCACGGAGGCGCCCATGTCGGCCCAGGACAAGACGACCATCGATTTTTACGCGAGCGACGCGGAGGCCTATGCGAATCGCGACCGGGAGGTCGATCACGACCGGCTCGGGCGCTTTCTGGAGTCGCTTCCGAAGGGCGCCGCGATCCTCGAACTCGGCTGCGGCGGCGGGCAGGACAGCGAGGCCATGCTGGCCCGGGGCTTCGACGTGACGCCCACCGACGGCACGCCTGAGATCGCCGCCCAGGCCGAGACGCGCCTCGGGCGGCCCGTTCGCGTGCTGCTGTTCGGGGACCTGGACGAGGCCGAGCGCTATGATGGCGTCTGGGCCAATGCCTGCCTGCTTCACGTGCCGCGGGACGAGCTCGGCGGCATCGTCGGGCGCATCCACCGGGCCTTGAGAAGCGGCGGGGAGTTTCACGCCAGCTTCAAGGCCGGGGAAGCGGAGGGGCGCGACCGCTTCGAGCGCTATTTCAACTATCCGACGGCGGACTGGCTGCGGGAGGTCTATGATCCCGACCGCTGGGCGTCCCTCAACATCGAGGGCATGACCGGGTCGGGCTATGACGGCGTGCCGACGGAGTGGCTCATGGTCCGGGCCCGGAAGGCGTAAGGGCCTAAAAGTCGCTCGCCAGGCCTTTGATCTCCCAATCCTCGTAGCGGACGGGCTCCAGGCCGCCCCGGCCCTGGTGCTCCTTGTTCCGGGCGAGGTCCGCCGCGCGGCGGTCGATGGCCTCCCGGCGTTGGGCCGCCTCTTCCAGGGCGCGGCGGGCGGCGGGCGAGAGGGTTTTGGCGGGGGCTGCGCCCTCCGGGAGATCCTTCGTGCTCATGGCGTTCATATATCGCTCCGGACCGGGGTGCGCACCCCTCCAGGTCGAGATTTTCCGGCCGGGACGTCGGCTTGCCGTCACGCCCCGGGAAACACATTTGATGTTTTTGGTTTGACCCATATCCCGCCCCGGCCAATATCCGGGGCAGTCATCGTGTAAGGAGATGCCGTTGTTCCAGGTGCCTGCGCCCCCCGCCAACGAGGCCCGGCGCCTTGAATTTCTCTATGCCTGCGGAATCCTCGACACGCCCCAGGACGAGCGCTTCGATCGCGTGACGCGGCTCGCCTCGGCCTTTTACGAGGCCGACGTGTCCTATATCGGCTTCGTGGACGACCGCTATCAGTGGATGAAATCGGTCACCGGCGAGCGCATCGTTCCCTGGATCGAGCGGGACAAGAGCGTCTGCCAGATCGTCATCGCGTCCGGCCAGCCCCTGGTGGTGGGCGACATGAGGACGGATCCCCGCCTGGACGGCCTCGAACTCGTCACCCAGATCCCGTTCCGGTTCTATGCGGGCGTCCCCCTGGTGACGGAGGACGGCGAGGCCGTGGCGTCCCTCTGCATCCTGAAGCGGGAAGCCCAGGACGCAGACCGTTTCAACCTGACGCCCTTGTCCGATCTCGGCTCCATCGCCATGGACGAGGTCGAGTTGTGGCAGCGCAACCTCGACCTGGCGCGGCTCGCCGAAACCGACGGCCTGACCGGCGTCGCCAACCGGCTCGCCTTCGATTCCGCCCTCGACCGGGCCATCCGGCGCGCCCGCCGGACCCTGACGCCGCTGTCCCTGCTCCTGATGGACCTGGATCACTTCAAGCTCCTGAACGATTCGCTCGGGCATCCGGCCGGGGACGAGGTGCTCAGGCGCTTCGGCGCCATCCTGGCCGCCGCCGCGCGCAGGCCCGACGATGTCGCGGCCCGCTACGGCGGCGAGGAATTCGCCCTGATCCTGCCGGACACGAACGCCGCCGGGGCCGCCGAGGTGGCCCGGCACGTGAGCGGAATGCTCGCGGCTGCGGGCATTCCCCATCCTCGCGGCCTCGAGGGACTGGTCACGGTGAGCATCGGCATCGCGACAGCATTGCCGGATGCCCTGCCCGAGCCGTCCGCCCTGGTGGCGCAGGCGGACGCGGCGCTCTACGGGGCCAAGCGCGCCGGCCGGAACCGGTTCGCGATCCACGGCGAGGCCGCCTAAGGCTTCCTCGTTCTGACGATCCCGTCAGGCGGCTTGGGCGGATGCGGGGGCATGCCTACATGAGAGGTGATTGATCCGGCGGGCCGCGCCGGACCGATGGGGAGACGCGGATGAACACCATGAAGACCGCCATGCTGATGGCAGCCCTCACCGCCCTGTTCGGCGGGGTGGGCTATCTCCTGGGCGGTGGCACCGGCATGCTGCTGGCCCTCGGGTTCGGCGTCGTCACCAACGTCTTCGCCTACTGGAATTCCGACCGGCTGGCCCTGGCAGCCCACCATGCCGTGGAGGTCGACGACAGGACCGCGCCGGAACTGGTCGGCATGGTGCGCGACCTCGCGGCCCGGGCCGGCCTGCCCATGCCCCGGGTCTATCTCATCGACAACCCGCAGCCCAACGCCTTCGCGACCGGCCGCAACCCCCAGAACGCCGCGGTGGCGGCCACCACGGGCATCCTGCGGATCCTCACCTATGACGAGCTCGCCGGCGTGATGGCCCACGAACTCGCCCATGTGAAGAATCGCGACACCCTCATCATGACGATCAGCGCCACGGTGGCGGGCGCCATCGCGAGCCTGGCGCAGTTCGGCTTCCTGTTCGGCGGACGCGGCTCCGAGCGGCCCAACCCAATCGTCATGATCGGCACGGCCCTCATCGCGCCCCTCGCGGCGGGCGTGATTCAGATGGCCATCAGCCGCTCGCGGGAGTACGAAGCGGATCGAATCGGCGCGGAGATCTGCGGCCAGCCCCTCGCGCTGGCCTCGGCGCTCGCCAAGATCGCGGGCGGCGTGTCGCATATTCCCAACGAGGACGCGGAGCGCCATCCGGCGACCGCGCCGCTCTTCATCATCAACCCGTTGTCGGGCCGGGGCGTGGACAACCTGTTCTCGACCCACCCGGCGACGGAGAACCGCATCGCGGCCCTGCAGGCCCTGGCGCAGCAAATGGGCGCCGGTGCGCCCGTCAATGGTCACGCAGGCCGGGGATCGTTCACATCCCAGGCCACAACGAGCCCCTGGAACAAGCCCCGTCAGGGGGAGTCCCGTCAGGGACCATGGGGCTAGGATCGGACAAAAAGAATTGGCTCAAGCAGATACCCGGCCGGACGTCGACGGCGTCGCCCCCCGCCGCCTGGCCTGGAATGCCGTCCTGGAAACCCTGAAGCGGCGCGTGCCCCTGGACGACGTCCTGGACGAACTCTCCCGCGCGGCGCCGCTGCCGGACCGGGACGAGGCCCTGGCGCGGGCCATCGCGATCGTGACGTTCCGGCGCTTCGGCACCATCCGGCGCGCCATCGAGGAACGGGTCGAGAAGGGCGTTCGCGATCCCAACCTCGCCTATCTGCTGGCGATCGGGGCCGCCCAGATCCTGTTCCTGGATATTCCCGACCATGCCACCGTCGACACGGCGATCCGCCTCGCCCACGAGAACCCGCGCATGCGTCACACGGGCGGCCTCATCAACGCGATCCTGCGCCGGATCGCGCGGGAGCGCGACGCGATCCTGAGCATCGAGGACCCGCTGGCCGATGTGCCGGACTGGCTGAAGGAGCGCTGGATCGCGCAATACGGCGAAGCCGAGGCGGGCCGGATCGCCAAGGCCCACCGGGTCCCGGCCTCCCTCGACCTGACCGTGAAAGGCGACCCGGCCGAGTGGGCCGAGCGACTGGGGGCTGTCCTGCTGCCGACGGGCAGCCTTCGCGTGATTGAGCGGACGGCGGTGCGGGATCTGGCCGGATACGAGGATGGGGAATGGTGGGTGCAGGATGCCGCCGCCGCCCTTCCGGCCCGTCTCGTCAACCCGCAACCGGGCGAGCGCATCGCCGATCTGTGCGCCGCGCCCGGCGGCAAGACCGCCCAGCTCGCGGCGGCCGGGGCCGAGGTCCTGGCCGTGGACCGCTCCGCGCGGCGGCTGGTGCGCCTGAGCGAGAACCTCGAACGCTTGCAACTTACGGCCGAGACCCAGGCCATCAATGCCGAAAAGCTCGACGTGGCGCCCTTCGACGCGATCCTGCTCGATGCACCGTGCTCCGCCACCGGCACCCTGCGCCGCCACCCGGACGTCGCCTGGACCAAGGACGACGAGGATGTCCGCAAGCTGTCAGGCTTGCAGACCCGCCTTCTCGATAAGGCCGCCACCCTCCTCAAGCCCGGCGGCCGCCTCGTGTTCTGCACCTGCTCCCTGGAGGCCGAGGAAGGCGAGCGCCAGGCCGAAGCCTTCCTGGCCCGGCACCCGGATTTCGAGCGCAAGGCCATCGCCCCCGAGGAAGTCGGCGGCCTCGCCGATCTCATCTCGCCCCTGGGCGACCTGCGCTCCCTGCCGTTTCACCTGACGGTGGAGGAGGGACGGGGCGGCATGGACGGCTTCTTCGCGGCGCGGTTCGTCAGAAAGGCGCCATGACCGGCGTCCGCGCTTACCGCTTGTTAACCATTCGCACAGAACTCCTCGCCTAAGCTTGAGCTGACAAGACGAGGGGATTCGCCGAGGTGGAGTGGGGGCCGGAACGCTGGCGGTTGTACGGGCTTGGCTTCAGCGAAGCCGGTCGCGCCATGGGCGGATCGATCCGCCGGGGCCTTGCCGGCCTTACCCCCGGCACCCCGTCTCCCGGCCGCCTGCTCTTCGCCCCCCAGGACCTGCGCACCGCCGATCCGACCATCGCCACCGACATCTATTCGGGCTTCTTCGCCTTCGCGGGCCGCTCCGTCACCACGTCGGGCCGCTCGCCCTTCGAATTCGACCCGCCGAGCCGGGCCTGGGGCGAGGCGCTCTACGGCTTCGGCTGGCTGCGCCATCTGCGGGCGGCCGGCACGGCGCTCGCCCAGGCCAACGCCCGGGCGCTGGTGGACGAGTTCGTCACCTCGCGGCATGGCGACCGGCGCATCGCCGGCGAAACCCAGGTCATCGCCCGGCGGCTGATCTCGTTCATCAGCCAGTCGCCCCTGATCCTGGAAGGGGCCGACCATGCCTTCTACCAGCGGTTCCTGAAGATCGTCGGCCGCCACATGCGCGACCTGGAGCGCGACCTGCGCGGCCGCGCCACCCCCTACCGAAGGCTCATGGCCGCCATCGCGCTCTGCTATGCAGGCCTGTGCTGCGAGGGGCTGGAGCGCCACCTGCGCCGGGCCACGCGGCTTCTGGTGCGGGAGCTCGACCGGCAGATCCTCGCCGATGGCGGGCATGCCAGCCGCAATCCCCGCGTGGTGGTGGACCTGCTCTTCGACCTCCTGCCCCTGCGCCAGATGTATGCCAGCCGCGAGGTCGACACGCCGGAGCCGCTCCTCAACGCCATCGACCGGATGCTGCCCATGGTTCGCATGTTCCGGCACGGGGACGGCACGCTCTCGCATTTCAACGGCATGGGTGTCACGGCAGCCGACCATCTGGCGACGCTGCTCACCTATGACGACATGCGCAGCCAGCCCATCCTTCACGCGCCCTATTCGGGGTACGAGCGCTTGGAGGCGGGACGCTCGCTCGTGGTGGCCGACGTGGGTAAGCTGCCGCCGACGCGGCTCTCGTCGGAAGCCGGGGCCGGAACCCTGTCCTTCGAATTTTCCAGCGGCCCGCAGCGGATCGTGGTCAATTGCGGCACGCCCCGCATCGCGGGCGACACGATCCTGCAGGCCTCCCGGTCCTCGGCGGCCCATTCCACCGTGTCCGTCAATGAGGTCTCGTCGAGCCTGTTCGTGGCCGAGAAGGGGTTCTGGTTCGAGCGGATGATGGCCCGCTGGATCCTGCGCCGCATCGGCCCGGTGGCGATCCATGCGCCCGAGACGGTCCAGACCGAGCGCAACGAACGCGACCACGTCCAAAGCCTCAGCGCCAGCCACGACGCCTACAGGAAGCGCTTCGGGGTCGTGCACGAGCGCCGCTGGCAGCTCTCCGCGGACGGGCACAAGCTCGAGGGCGAGGACACCTTCCGGGGCGATGCGCCGATCTCAGGCCAAACCGAGGCGCTGATCCGCTTCCACCTCGCGCCCGGCATCCGGGCGAGCCGCGCACAGGGCGGGCGAGTCGTCATGCTGGTGTTGCCCAACCGCGAGGCCTGGCAGTTCGAGGTCAGTCCCGGCGAGGCCTTCGTGGAGGACAGCATCTTTCTCGCCACCTCCGACGGCATGCGCCGCACGGAGCAGATCGTCATCGCGGTGCGCCCCACCGAGCATTCCAGCGTGCGCTGGCGCTTCGAGCGCCTGACCCGCGCCCCGCAGGCCCGGGCCGCCGAGCCGGGGCCGGAATTGCTCTAGAGCTGTTTCCATTTGAATGGAAACAGCTCCTGTCTTAACTGTGCCGCATCTTTGACGCTGAACCGGATCCACTTCACCGAAAGATGCTCTAGCGACAGGCCGGGATTGCGCCGCGACGCGGTTTCCATCCCGGTCCCCCCATGCTATCGCGCCCGCAGATTCCTTTCGTTTCGAGGAGCGGCCGTCATGCCGAGTGCTCTGAGGCGCGTCACGCGCGCTCTTCTGTCCGTGTCCGACAAGGCCGGGCTCGTGGATTTCGCCCGCGCGCTCAGCGCTCATGGAGTGGAGCTGGTGTCCACGGGTGGGACCCACAAAGCCTTGCGGGAGGCGGGGCTCGACGTGCGCGACGTGAGCGACCTGACGGGTTTCCCCGAGATGATGGACGGGCGGGTCAAGACGCTGCATCCGGGCGTGCATGGCGGGCTGCTCGGCGTGCGCGCCAATCCGGAGCACCAGGCCGCCATGCTGGCGCACGGCATCGTGCCGGTGGATCTCCTGGTGGTGAACCTCTACCCGTTCGAGGCCACGGTGGCGGCGAACAGGCCCTATGACGACTGCATCGAGAACATCGATATCGGCGGCCCGGCCATGATCCGCGCGGCGGCCAAGAACCACGGCGACGTGGCTGTCGTGGTGGATTCCACGGATTACGCTTCCGTGCTCGACGAGTTGTCCGCCCATGACGGATCGGTGTCGCTCGAATTGCGCAAGCGCTTGGCCCAGAAGGCCTATGCACGCACGGCGGCTTACGACGCGGCGATCTCCAACTGGTTCGCCCGCGAGCTGGCCGAGGACACGCCGCCTTTCCGGGCGCTCGGCGGCACGCTCGCCGAGGTGATGCGCTACGGTGAGAACCCCCATCAGGCGGCCGCGTTCTACCGCACGCCCGACCTGCGGGTGGGCGTCGCCACCGCCCGTCAGGTACAGGGCAAGCAGCTCTCCTACAACAACATCAACGACACCGATGCGGCCTATGAGGCCGTCGCCGAGTTCGTCCCCGAGCGCTCCGCCGCCGTTGTCATCGTCAAGCACGCCAATCCGTGCGGCGTGGCGGAGGGTACCTCCTTGCGCGATGCCTACGAAAAGGCGCTGGCTTGCGATCCCGTCTCGGCCTTCGGCGGCATCGTGGCCATGAACCGGCCCCTGGATGCCGAGGCCGCTCGCGCCATCACGGAAATCTTTACCGAGGTGATCATCGCGCCCGACGCGAGCGAGGAGGCGATCGCCATCGTGGCGGCCAAGAAGAACCTGCGCCTGCTGCTGGCCGGTGGGTTGCCGGATCCCCGCGCCGAGGGCCTCACCCTGCGCACGGTGGCGGGCGGATTCCTGGCGCAGAACCGCGACAACGCGGTTGTAGAGGCCATGGACCTCAAGGTGGTGACGAAGCGCGCGCCCTCCGACCGCGAGCTCGACGACCTGCGCTTCGCCTTCCGGGTCGCCAAGCACGTGAAGTCGAACGCCATCGTGTATGCCCGGGACGGCGCCACGGTGGGCATCGGGGCGGGCCAGATGAGCCGGGTCGATTCCTCCCGCATCGCCGCCTGGAAGGCCGCCGAGGCCGCCAAGGCGGCAGGGCTGTCCGAGACCCTGGCCAAGGGCTCCGTGGTCGCCTCGGACGCGTTCTTCCCCTTCGCGGACGGCCTGCTGGCCGCCGCGGAAGCGGGCGCCACGGCGGTGATCCAGCCCGGCGGCTCCATGCGGGACGACGAGGTCATCCGCGCCGCCGACGAGGCGGGTCTCGCCATGGTGTTCACGGGCTACCGGCATTTCAGGCACTAGCACCGCCCGCCAGGGCTCCGGCCACGCAGCCTCATCCTGAGGGAATGGCGCAGCCATTCGTCTCGAAGGATGGTCCAGTTTGCACCGGATACGCTCCGCTGGAGCCCTCCTTCGAGACGCCGCTGACGCGGCCCTCAGGATGAGGGGAGTGGGGCGGCCGAGCTGGCCGATCTTCCAACCCCCGTCCCGGCGACCTACATCAGGGTCTTCCGCAACCGGGAGACCCCCATGATCGTCACCACCACGCCCACCGTCGAAGGCCGCCGCATCACCGCCTATCATGGCGTCGTGTCAGGCGAGGCCATCTTCGGCGCCAACGTGTTTCGCGATTTCTTCGCCTCGATCCGCGACGTGGTCGGCGGCCGTTCGGGCTCCTACGAGCGCGTGCTGCGCGACGGGCGCGACACGGCCCTGCAGGAGATGATGGACGAGGCGCAGCGCCTGGGCGCCAACGCGGTGGTGGGCGTGCAGCTCGATTACGGCTCGATGGGCGAGAACCAGGGCATGATGATGGTCACGGCCAACGGCACGGCGGTGACGATCGAGTAGCTACACCCGCTTCACGCCCGACAGCAGCCAGCCCCCGGTGGCGAAGAACAGGATCAGCACCGCCGGTCCGGCCGCCTGGGTCTGGAAGAGCGCGGTCGCGATGGCCACCATGAGGGGCGCCAGGAACGACGTCACCTTGCCCGAGAGCGCCAGCAGCCCGAAATAGCGCCCCGCTTCCGCGGGTGGGACCAGGCGGGCCAGCAGCGAGCGCGACGAGGCCTGGAGCGGTCCCGCCACCGCGCCGATCACGAGGCCGAGCGCCACGAAGGCCTTCTCCGGCGCCGAGTCGTACAAGCCCGCGCCGGGCAGGCTCGGCGCGGTGGGGACCGCGAAGAGGACGTGGTCCGGCCCGAGGGACAGGATCCCGAAGCAGACGACGCTCAGCACCGAGATAGCACCGAGGATCACCGGCTTAGCGCCGAACCGGTCGTCCAGCCGCCCGCCGATGAGGGCCCCGACCGTTCCCGTGACCGTGAGCAGGATGCCGAAGATCCCGAGCTCCGTGGCCCGCCAGCCGAAGACACCCGCGCCATAGATGCCCCCGAAGGCGAAAAGCGCCACGAGGGCGTCCTGATAGACCATGTTGGCGATCAGGAAGCGACCCACGCTCTCGTGGCGGCGCGCATCCGCGATGGTGGTCCGCACCTGGGCGAGGCCCCGGCGCACCGCCTCGCCGAGGCGAAGCTGCGAGCGGGCGATGTCGGGCGTGAAGGCGAAGAGCGGCAGGATGAAAACCAGGAACCAGACCGCCGAGAACGGGCCGGTGATGCGGTCGCCTTCCCGCGTGGCCGGATCCAATCCGAACAGCGGCGTGAAGCCCAGGATCGTGCGGCCCGTCTCGCCGTTGGCGGCCAGGAACCCCAGCACGATCAGCAGCGACACCAGCCCGCCGAGATAGCCGACGGCCCAGCCGGTGCCGGACAGACGCCCGTAGCGCTCCGGCGGCACGAGATGCGGGATCATGGCGTTGTTGAACACGCCCGCCACCTCGACCGCGATGGTGCCGAGAATGAAGCCCAGAAGCGCGATGGCGATCGCGCCGGGCTGGCCCGGAGCCGCGTACCACAGCGCGAAGGAAGCCCCGAACAGCACGAGGCCGCAGGCGGCGATCCACGGCTTTTTCGGTCCCGTGGCGTCCGCGATCGATCCCAGGACGGGCGACAGGACGGCCAGGATCAGGCCCGCCGTCGCGGTCGCATAACCCCACAGGCTCTGGCCCGCCACCGGGTTGGGTGCCAGCCCGGAGGCGAAATAGGGCGCGAACACGAAGGTGGTGATGAGGGTGAAGAAGGGCTGGCAGGCCCAGTCGAAGAACAGCCAGCCGACAATCGCCCGTCGCGATGCCCCTTGGACCGGACCGGACCGGAGGGCCGAGGTGTGATTGTCAAAGCTCAAACGCGCATTCCTCGGTTCCGTAGCGGGCAAAGGGTTTTGCCGCTACGGAACTACCAGGGGCCCTTCTGCCGCGCCACCCGTGAATTATCCCTTGACGAGATCGCCCAGCAGGCTGGACGCCACGGTGACTTTCGACAGGGTCAGCCCCGACGACACGATACTGTCGATGGCGCCCTTGATGCGGGCGATGTCGGCACCGCGCTTCCCGCTCCAGGCCTCCAGGGCGGCCTCCCCGGATGCGTCCTGGGAGGCGACCTCGGCCGTGAGGTTGCGGTGGGCCGTCGCGATGCCGTCGACGGCCCGGTCGAGGGCAAGGCCGTCGAAGTAGTCGTTCACGTTGATCTCGCGGGCGGCCCCGATCAGGGCGCCGAGATGGAAGGCCTGCTCCAGGGCGAAATGCGTGCGGGCGATCTCGAGGACGGGCTTGCCGGTGCGCCGGGCCGTCAGGACGATGTCGGGAGCCGCCACGAGGTCCGGCAGGGCCGCCAGGCGCCGGGCCAAGTCCTCCGGCGTTCCGTTCTCCATCAGCGTTGCGGCGCGGGCGTCCCAGGTCGCGATGGCTTCGGCCGAGAGCGTGTCGCGCAGGTGGCGCTCCACCTCGGAGATCCCTTCCGCGTAGGTGCCGATGATGTCGTCGAGGGGCGTATTGGCGAAGTCCACGTTGCGGATGAACCAGACGATGCGGCTCATGAGCAGGTCCTGCAAGCCGCCATAGAGGCGAAGCTGCAGGGGGCCCGGCACGATTCCGTCGAGGGCGTCGATGGCGGCGTTCAGGTCGCCAAGGCCGAACGAATCGCGGGTGGCCGCATAGGCCGCCGCGATGGTGGGCGCGTCCGTGCCGGTCTGGTCCACGAGGCGCGCCACCATGGTGGGACCGCCCCGGTTGATGATGGCATTGGCAAGCTGCGTGGCGATGATTTCCCGGCGCAGGCGATGGGTCGCGATGGCGTCGGGGAAGCGCTCGCGCATCTCGGCCGGGAAGTACCGCTCCAGCTCGCGGCCCAGATAGGGATCGTCCGGCACGGCGCTGTCGAGCAATTCGTCGTGCAGGGCAAGCTTGGCGTAAGCCAGCAGCACCGCGAGCTCCGGTCGCGTCATTGCCTCGCCCTTGCGGGCGCGCTCGGTGAGCGTGGCATCGTCGGGCAGGTATTCCACGGTGCGGTTGAGGCGCCCGTCATGCTCCAGCATGTGCATGAGCCGCTGCGCGAAGCCCAGATCGGCGATCCCCTTGCGCTCCGAGAGCGAGAGCGCCAGGGTCTGGAGGTAGTTGTTGCGCAGGACGAGGCGCGCGACCTCGTCGGTCATGTCGACCAGGAGAGCGTTGCGGTCGTCCTGGGACAGGCGTCCGTCGCGCTCCGGCGTGGTGAGGGCGATCTTGATGTTCACCTCCACGTCGGAGGTGTTCACGCCCGCCGAATTGTCGATGGCGTCCGTGTTGAGATGCACGCCCGCGCGCGCCGCCTCGATGCGCCCGCGCTGCGTGGCGCCCAGATTGGCGCCCTCGCCGATCACCTTGGCGCGAATCTCCTGGCCGGTGACCCGGATGGCATCGTTGGCGCGGTCGCCCACCTCGTCGTCGGTCTCGGTGGAGGCGCGGATATAGGTGCCGATGCCCCCGAACCAGAGCAGGCCCACGTCGGCGCGCAGGATCGCGCTCATCACCTCGTTCGGGGCGGCCTCCGCCTTGTCGATGCCCAGCACCGCGCGCACCTCCGGCGAGAGCGGAATCGACTTCGCGGAGCGCGGGTAGATCCCGCCGCCCTTGGACAGGAGGGCCTTGTCGTAATCCTGCCAGCTCGAGCGGGGCAGGCCGAACAGGCGCTCGCGCTCCTGGAACGAGGCCTCCGGGTCGGGGTCGGGATCGAGGAAGACGTCCCGGTGGTCGAAGGCCGCCACGAGCTTGAGGGCGCGCGACAGGAGCATGCCGTTGCCGAACACGTCCCCCGACATGTCGCCCACGCCCGCCACGGTGACGGGCTCCTTCTGGATGTCGATGTCCATCTCGCGGAAGTGCCGCTTCACGGCCTCCCAGGCGCCCCGGGCCGTGATGCCCATCTTCTTGTGGTCGTAGCCCTGGCTGCCGCCGGACGCGAAGGCGTCGCCGAGCCAGTGATGCTTCTCGGCCGAGAGTTCGTTGGCGGTGTCCGAGAAGGTCGCGGTGCCCTTGTCGGCGGCCACGACGAGATAAGGATCGTCGCCGTCATGGCGCACGGTGTCCGGCGGCGGGACGATCTGGTCGCCTTCGATGTTATCGGTGAGCTGCAGGAGCGTGCGCACGAAGATGCGGTAGCTCTCCGTCCCCTCGGCCAGCCAGGCTTGGCGGTCGCTTGCCGGCGGCAGGTGCTTGGGCACGAAGCCGCCTTTCGCACCGACAGGCACGATCACGGCGTTCTTGACCTGCTGGGCCTTCACGAGGCCGAGCACCTCCGTGCGGAAATCCTGCGGCCGGTCGGACCAGCGCAGGCCGCCGCGCGCGACGCGGCCGAAGCGCAGGTGCACGCCCTCGACCCGGGGCGAGTAGACGAAGATCTCGTAGAGTGGGCGGGGCAGGGGCATGCCCTCGACCCGGGCGCATTCGAACTTGAGCGCGATGGTCTGGCGTGGCAGGCCGTTGCTCTCGAGCTGGAAGAAATTGGTGCGGATCGCGGCCTCGATCAGGTTGACGAAGCGGCGCAGGATCCGGTCGTCGTCGAGGCTCGTGACGGCGCGCAGCGATTCCTCGATCTCGGCCCGGATGCCGGCCTCCGAGGCCGAGCGCTCGCCCGCGTCCTCGATGCGCGGGTCGAAGCGCGCATAGAACAGCCGGACGAGATTGACCGCGATCGCGCCGTGCCGGGCGAGCGTTTCGGCGAGATAATCCTGGGCGTAAGGAATACGAACCTGGCGGAGATATCGTCCGAGCGCCCGCACCATGGCGACGTCGCGCCAGCCGAGGCCCGCTTCGAGCACGAGGCGGTTGAAGGCGTCCGACTCGGCCAGGTTCCGGAACAGGGCGAGCAGGGCGGCCTCGATCAGCTCCTGAATCTCGTCGATCTCGATCTCGCCCCCGGCCGCCCGCTGCAGGGTCATGTCGTGGAGCCACACCCGCTCGGCGCCGGACAGGACCCGGTAGGTTCTCTCGTTGACGACCCGGAAGCCGAGATTCTCCAGAAGCGGCACCCGCTCGGACAGGGGCAGGGCTTGGCCGCGCGAAAACACCTTCAGGTGCACGCGGGTCTTGTCGTCGCCGTCGCGGCGGTAGAGATCCACGGCGCGGGGGCGCGCGTCGGAGAGCTGCTCCAGCAGGGCGATGTCGGCGATGGCCTGCCCGGCGTCGAAGGCCTCGCGGTAGGCGGCGCTGAACGCGTGGGCGTAACGGGCCGCGAGCGAGCGGGCGCGGGGGCCGCCCACCGTTTCGGCGAACTGGTCCCGCAGGGCGTCGCTCCAGGTGCGCACGATGGCGGCGATACCCTTCTCCAGGGTCTCGCGGGACACCTGCGGGGTGTGGCCCTCGTCGCGGCCGATGATGAAATGCGTGCGCGAGAGCGGGCCTTCCGGGTAGCTCGGATAGGCCGCCGACATGCGGCCCTCGAACACGCCCGCCAGGAACTCGCCGATGCGCCGGCGCGCATCGGTGTCGTAACGGTCCTTGGGCACGAAGACGAGCACCGACACGAAGCGGTCGAACTCGTCCGGCCGCGCCAGCACGCGAACCCGCGGGCGCTCGGACAGGTTCATGATGTCGATGGCGAAGCGGTAGAGGGTGTCCTCGTCGATCTGGAACAGCTCGTCGCGGGGATAGTTCTCGAGCACGTTGAGCAGGCCCCGGCCCGCATAGCTCGCCGGGTCGAAGCCCGCGCGGGCCACCACCCGGGCGGCCTTCAGGCGCAGATACGGCACCTCGCTGGTGGTGCTCGTATAGGCGCTCGACGTGAACAGCCCGACGATGCGCAGCTCGCCTTCGAGCCGCCCGTCGTCGTCGAAGAGCTTCACGCCCACGTAGTCGAGATGCGCCCGGCGATGCACCCGGGATTTCACGTTGGCCTTGGTGATGATGAGCGCCTGCGGACGCGCCAGGAAGGCGCGGATCTCCGGCGACATGGTGACGAGCTCGCGCCCGCGCCGGAGCACCCGCACGGACGGGTCGCGCATGAGGCCGAGCCCCGTGCCCTGCACCGGATCGGCCGCGGTGTCGCCCGCCGGGAAGCGGTATTCGCGAAGCCCCAGGAAGGTGAAGTTGTCCTGCGCCATCCAGTCCAGGAACGCGACGGCCTCGCGCACGTCGGCCTCGGGCAGGGGTGGGGGATTGATGCGATAGTTCTGGACGGTCTCGGTGACGCGGGCCCGGATCGCGGGCCAGTCGCGCACGGACACGGCCACGTCCGCATAGACCTGGCGCAGGGACGCGATCAGGTGCTCCCGGGCGGCCTCGTCGTCGAGGCGCGGCAGATGGATGTGGATGAAGCTCTCGCGCTTGACGCCCACCCGGCCCGACGCCGTGGCCTCGCCCACGAGACGAACCAGAGCCCCGGAGGGATCGCGTTCCACCGCCAGGATGGGGTGCGCGACCAGAAGGGGCTCGTAGCCTTCGTCCACGATTTCGGCCAGGGTCGAGTCGAGGAGGAACGGCATGTTGTCGTTGACGACTTCCAGGACCGTGACGTCCTTGCGCCGTCCCTCGTGCTCCACCTCGAGATCCACGAGGCGGATGTCGGCCCCCCCGGAGCGGGGCGCCTTGAGGTGCTCGTAGGCGGCCGACGCGAGGCCCGCGAGGGTGCCGGGGGTATAGGGCGCGAGATCCTCGGACGGCACGCGTCCGAACAGGTCCTGAACGAAGGTGTCCGGAACGTCGGAATCCTTCAGGGCCGCGATGGTTTCCTGGGCCAGCCTGTTGCCGGTCGGCGTCTCCACGTTCATGCGCGGGTCCTCACGTTATCGTCCTTTTGGCAGGAGCGTTGGCACAGTCGCGAGGGACTCGCAACAGCGCCGGCGAAGCGGCCAAGGGGCATCGAAATCCACTTTTGAGCCCTTTGGAAGGCGCGTTCGGCTGCTTTTGCGCCAATTTTCCGACCGAATGGGCCTCTTGGACGCGAAAATTCCCTCAGGCGGCCCTCGCCTGCGCTTGTGCACCGAAATTTGCATCGCCCCAGGCCTTCAGGGCCAGAAGAACCGGCTCCAGGCTGCGGCCCTTGGCGGACAGGCTGTACTCCACCCGGGGCGGAACCTCCGGATAGACGGTGCGGATCACGAGGCCGTCCGCTTCGAGCTCCCGCAGCTGGTTGGTGAGCATGCGCTGCGTCACCGCCGGGATCTGGCGGCGGATTTCGTTGAAGCGCAGGGTGCCGCGCAGGAGCTTGTAGAGGATGACGATCTTCCACTTGCCGTCGATGAGGCTGAGCGTGTCTTCCACGGAGCAGCCCGTGGGGCAGCCACCGGTCTTTCGGCGCGAGGCTGGCGATGGGGACGGCATGGGGAACTCCTCCTGACAGTATCCTTTTCGATACTATGTGCCCAAATTGTGCGTTCTTGCCTCCCTTGAGCATATGCACCACGTTCATCCCACTTCAACCGGGCCGGCCGCTCTTTCGATGCAGGTTTGGGCCCGAACCCCACAGGAGTGAGACCCATGCGTGCCGTCGGCTACCGCGAATCCCTGCCCATCTCGGATGAGGCGTCCCTCATCGACGTGGAGCTGCCGAAGCCTGAACCGGCGGGACGGGATCTGCTGGTGGAGGTGAAGGCCGTCTCGGTAAATCCGGTCGACACCAAGGTACGCAAGCGGGCTAAGCCCGAGGCGGGCGACGTGAAGGTCCTGGGCTACGACGCCGCCGGGATCGTGTCCGCCGTCGGACCGGACGTGACGCTGTTCCGGCCCGGCGACGCGGTGTTCTATGCCGGCAGCATCGTGCGCTCGGGCACCAATGCGGAGTATCATCTGGTCGATGAGCGGATCGTGGGCCGGAAGCCGTCGTCCCTGAGCTTTCCGGAAGCCGCGGCCCTGCCGCTCACCGCCATCACGGCCTGGGAGATGCTGTTCGACCGGCTCGAAATCCGCCGTCCGGTGGAGGGGGCCGCCAACGCGATCCTCATCATCGGCGGCGCTGGCGGCGTGGGCTCCGTGGCGATCCAGCTCGCCCGCCAGCTCACGGACGTGACGGTGATCGCCACGGCGTCGCGGCCCGAGACGCAGGCCTGGGTCAAGGCGCTCGGCGCGCATCACGTGGTCGACCATTCCAGGCCCCTGGCGCCGCAGGTCGCGGGCCTCGGGATCGGGGCGCCCGCCTTCGTGTTCTCGATCACCGAGAGCGACGCGCATCTGGCCGACGCCGTGGAGCTGATCGCCCCCCAGGGGCGCTACGGGCTGATCGACGATCCGGCGACCTTCGACGCCCTCAAGTTCAAGGGCAAGAGCGTGTCGATCCGCTGGGAATCCATGTTCACCCGCTCGGTGTTCCAGACCGCCGACATGCAGGCGCAGCACGACCTGCTGAACGAGGTCTCGCGCCTCGTGGACGGCGGCACCCTGCGCACCACGCTGGCCGATACGTTCGGAACCATCAGCGCCGCCAATCTCAGGCGTGCCCACGGGTTCATCGAGAGCGGCAAGGCACGGGGCAAGATCGTGCTGGAGGGATTCTGAGCGCGGTCCATCGCCCAAAGGAAAAGGCAGAGCCCAAAAGAAAAGGCCGCCCGGGGAGGCGGCCTCATGTCTCGACGGGGTCGTAGGCCCGGGCCCGACAACCCGGAGGGGCTGGGGGGCTGACGTGTCCGGAGAAGTCATGGCACCGGGCCGTCGAGGCAACGATGACGTTATCGTCGGACACTGGGGCTTGGGCACGGCACCAATATGGCAACAGCAAGGCTGCGTTGACGAAGCCGTGAGCCGGGGGGTGTGACAAGACGGGCGGCGGGGTTGAACCGGCTAACCTTCCGGCCCATCATGAGGAAGATGGATCGTTCAGGAGGGATTATGAACGAAGGTGACATCGCGGAGCAGCCCTACGGCGGCTCGGCACAGGGGACGGCCCGCATCCTCCCCTTTCCGGGTACGCCGAGGCAGGTTTCCTTCGACCGTCGGGAGCTTCAAACCATCCTCAATCTCTATGGACGGAAAGTATCGGACGGCGAGTGGCGCGACTACGCCATCGACTTCACCCCCGACAAGGCCGTCTTCTCCATCTACCGGCGCACCTCCGAGGTTCCGCTCTACCGCATCGAGAAGGACCCCAGGCTTGCCCGCAAGCAGGGTGCCTATGCGGTAGTGGCGGCCGCCGGCATGATCCTCAAGCGCGGCACCGAGCTCGACCGGGTCTTGCGGGTTCTCGACAAGCCGAAAGTGGTACCGGCTTGAGGTGATAGGGCCTCACACGAACGAGTTCAGGCTTGATCGACTCCGCTCGTACGTTACATGTAACGTACGAGATCGGAGCAAGCTATGCCGACGCCAATCAATCAGAGGGTCCGAAAGCGTCGTGATGCCCTGCGCGCTGCGGGCCTGCGGCCCGTGCAGATCTGGATTCCGGATGCCCGCCGTCCGGGCTTTGCCGAAGAATGCCGTCGTCAAGCCCGTGTAACAGCTTCAACGGACGCGAGTGACCGCGACCTGTCGGCCTTCATGGATGCCGCTCTCTCGGATCTGGATGATGACGCGTGAAGCGCGGTGATCTTGTGACGGTCGCCGTGCCCGGCGATTTTGGCAAGCCTCGTCCCGCTTTGATCATCCAATCGGACCTGTTCGAGGAGACCAGCACGGTTACGGTTCTGTTGATATCGGGCACGATGGTGGATGCTCCCCTGATCCGCGTGCCGGTTCAACCGTCGCCCAGCAATGGCCTGCAAAAGCCGTCGCAGGTGATGATCGACAAAGCGATGACCATGAAGCGAGAGCGGATGGGAGAGGCGTTTGGCCGTCTCGACGACGAATCCATGCTCTCGGTCACCCGATCGCTCGCGGTCTTTCTCGGCTTGGCGTGATCCCTACCCGTGGATCCGGCGCGGGAGCAGCAGGAGCCACAGGCTCGACGCCAGGGCGCCGAGGATGCCGAACCACAGCACCGGGCGGATGCCGAAGGCGTCGGCCAGGACGCCCGACAAAAGGGCCGCGACCAGGCCGAGGCCGCCGGTGAGGAGATGCAAGGTGCCGCCCTCCCGGCCGCGCAAGGAATCCGGTGTGACTTTCTGCCGGAGCGTGACCGCGTTGGTGTAGAACGCGATGTACAGCCCGTCGCAGAGAAGCTGAGAAATGCCCAGGAACGTCACCGCCATCCAGAACGAGCCCCCGGCCATCGGGATGAAGGACAGGCCTGCCGCGTAGACGATCAGCGTGACGAACAGGAGCGTGCGCGGCGGCAGCGCGAGGGCGAGGCGGCCGGCCAGGGTGGCGCCCGTCAGGGCGCTCAAGCCGCCGAGCGCCACGATCAGCCCCAGCACGCCGGGCTGGATCCCGAGGTCGCGCACGGCGAAGAGCACGTAGAGCGGCGCGAAGAAGCTCAAGAAAAACGCCAGGGACGAGAGGCAGAGCGTCATCGGGCGCAGGACCGGATGGCCGAACACGAAACGCAGGCCCTCCGCCGTCTCGCGCCAGATGTCCGGCGCGTGCTCGCCCGTCACGAGAGGCTTCTCGGGCCGCTTGATCCGGGCCAGCAGAAGCGCCGACCACAGATAGGACAAGGCGTCGACGATGATCGCGAAGGGAGCGGTCAGAACCTGGATCGTGATGCCCGCGAGCGCCGGACCGGCGATCTCGGCCGCCGCGTCGGTGGTGGCCATCTTGGCGTTGCCGTCCAGGATGTGCTCGGGCCCGACGACGGTGGGCAGGTAGGCGTTGTCGGCGGTCTGGAACAGCATGGAGAAGAACGCCACGACCGTGGCGACGCCGATCACCTGCCCGATGGTGATCGCCTCCCACCACGCCATGACGGGCAGGGTCAGGAGCGCGGCGGCGCGGGCGAGGTCGGCCAGGATCAGCACCCGGCGGCGGCGCGTCCGGTCGATCCAGGCGCCCGCGAGAGGGCTGAGGATCACGCCCGGCAGGGCGCTCAGCGCCACGAGGAAACCCAGCTCCGTGGCGGAGGCGCCCAGCAGCAGGGCCGCGATCATGGGCAGGCCCTCGCGGGTGAAGCGCGAGCCCACGGCCGAGAGGCTTTGCGCCGCCCAGAGCTTCAGGAAATCGGGATTGTGCCACAGCGCGCCGCCGGGCCTTCGGATCCAACCGGCCATGATGCGCCCGTCAGGGAATCGGCCGGGTCGGCGGCGTGGCGAGGCCCGGTCCCAGCGCGCGCTGCATCAGCACCGTGGAGAGCCAGCGCCCATGCTTGTAGCCGACACCCTTGAACACGCCCGCCGGCTCGAAACCTAAGCTGGCATGGAGCCCGATGGAGCCGTGGGAGGCCTCGTCGCCGATCACCGCCACCATCAGCCGGAAATCCTGCCGCTCCGCTTCCGCGATGAGGGCCGTCAGGAGCGCGCGTCCGACCCCCTGCCGGTGCGCGTCGGGCGCGATGTAGATCGAATCCTCGACGGTGGACCGGTAGGCGGGCCGCGCCCGGTAGGGACCCGCATAGGCGTAACCCAACAGGTGTCCGTCCCGCTCGGCCGCGATGTAGGGAAAGCCGCCGTCCAGGAGCGCCGCGCGGCGGCGGGCCATCTCGGCCTCGTCGGGCGGCGACAGCTCGAACGAGGACGTGCCGTTTTCCACCGCGTGGGCGTAGATCGCCGTGATGGCGGGCAGGTCGGCATCGCGGGAGGGGCGGACGAGGACGGACATGGGCCTTCCCTACCCACCCGCCTCGGTGGTGGCAAGAGACATGAAAAAGCCCCGGCTTTCAGGCCGGGGCTCGATCTCGTCCGAGAAGACTATCCGCTTAGTTGTTGCGGTTGCCCACGAGGGCCAGCAGGAACTGGAACATGTTGATGAAGTCCAGGTAGAGCTGGAGCGCACCCATGATCGAGACCTTGGCGGCGGCCTCGCCGTCGAAGTTCCCGTAGAGGTACATCTCCTTGAGCTTCTGCGTGTCGTAGGCGGTCAGGCCCGCGAAGATCAGCACGCCGAGCACCGAGATGCCGAACTGCAGGGCGCTGGAGCCCACGAACATGTTCACCAGCGAGGCCAGCAGCAGGCCGACGACGCCCATGATCAGGAACGAGCCCATGCCCGACAGGCTGCGGTTCGTGGTGTAACCCCACAGGGACAGCGCGCCGAAGGCGGCCGCCGTGATGAAGAACACCTGCACGACGCTGGCGCCCGTGTAGCGGATCAGAAGCGTCGAGAGCGACGCACCCATCACGGCCGCGAAGGCGAAGAACATGGTGCGGGCGGATGCCGCCGACATGCGGTCGATGCGGAACGAGAACAGGAAGATGAAGGCCAGCGGTGCGAGCGCTATCACCCACATCAGGGGCGTGCCGTACAGGAGACGGCCGAACTCGGTCAGGTAGACGCCGCCCATCTGGGCCGCGGCGGCGGATTGGTCGCCCGTCACGGCGGCCATATTGATGCCAAGCGCGACCAGGGCCGAGATCGCCAGGCCCACGATCATGTTGTTGTAGACGCCCAGCATGAAGCTGCGCAGGCCTTGGTCGACCTGCACCGACGACCGGGCAAAGCCCGAGCCGTAGGCGGTCTGGTTCTGGTCATACGGTTGCATCGGAGTCCTCTCGCGGTGTCCCGTTGTTGATTCCCTCTATGGAGGCCGGATGGCTCCAAGACGCCGATTGGTCGGCGATAGGCCAAATATGAGCGGTCGCCTCCGGTTCCGCAAGAGGCATGGTCACGCTTCAAACCTTCGTGAAAGGTCTTCCAAGCTTAGGCTTGAGAGCGCCGCCGAAAAACGCCCCGACTGCACTTTCCGGCGGGCGCGGCCTCAAAGACTTCTCAAGTACTGCGCGGGCTTTTGACTGAGGATCCGCCACGTTCCGGCCAGCCCTAAGCCTACTGTCACCAGGACCGCCAGCCCCGAGGCCAGAAGAGCGCCCGAGAGATCGAGGCGGAAATCGAGGTTCATCACGTCGGTCAGGATGAAATAGGCCGCGACCGACCCCGCCAGGAGGCCGAAGAGCGCGGTGGCCAGGCCCAGGAACCCGTATTCGAGCGCATAGGCCCCGAGCAGCTTGGCCCGCGTGGCCCCCAGCGTCTTCAGCACCACGGCGTCGTAGAGCCGGGCCCGCTGGCCCGCCGCGAGCGCGCCCGCCAGCACCAGAAGGCTCGCGATCAGCGCGATGGAGCTGGCGCCGCGGATCGCCATCACGAGCTGGGAGACCACGTCGTTGACGGCCTCCAGCGCATCCTTCACGCGCACGCTGGTCACGTTCGGGTAGGTGAGCGCCGACTGGCGCAGGATCCGGGCCTCGGCGGCCGGGTCCGGGCCGCCCGGCAGGGACAGGGTCGCCAGATGTGTGTGGGGCGCGCCCGCGAAGCTGTTGGGTGAGAACACCATCACGAAATTGATGCCCATGGACCGCCATTCCACCTCGCGCAGGTTGGCGATGGTGGCCGTGATGTTGCGGCCGAGCACGTTCACGGTGATGTCGTCGCCTACCTTGAGGCCGAGACCGTTCGCGAGCCTGCGGTCGAAGGACACGAGGGGGCGGCCCCGGTAGTCGGCGGGCCACCAGGACCCCTCCACGAGCTTCGAGCCCGCAGGCGGCGTCGCCGCGTAGGTAATGCCCCGGTCGCCGTCGAGCACCCAGGCGGCCTCCTGGTCGGCGCGGATCTGGGCCACGGGCACGCCCTTCAGGGAGACCAGGCGTCCGCGCATCATCGGCACCCGCTCGATCTGCGAGCCCGGCGCCTGGTCGGTCAGGAATTTTTCGAACGTGTCGGCCTGGGCGTTGGGAATGTCGAGGAAGAAGAAGCTCGGGGCCCGTTCCGGCAGCGTCTGCTGGAGCTGGCGGCTGAGATTGGTGTCGATGAGCGCGAGGGTCACCAAGAGCGTGATGCCGAGGCCGAGCGACAGGGTGAGCGACGGGGTCAGCGCGCCGGGCCGGAAGATGTTGGCGAGGGCCAGGCGCGGCGCGGTGCTCTTCGGGCGCGGCGTCCTCTTGGCCAGGGCCATGATGCCCGTCGCCACGAGGCGCAGAAGCCCGAAGGACAGGGCGGAGGCCGCCACGAACATGAGGGCGATCTTGCGGTCGTAGGCCGCGATCAGCGCCAGTCCCACGAGGGCCACGGCGGAGATCGCCAGGGCCGCGACGTAGCGCTTGCGCGGCCAGCGCCGCTCGGGATCGACCTGGTCGCGAAAGAGGCCGGAGACCGGTACGTCATGCGCCCGGCCCAGCGGCGAGATGGCAAAGACGAGCGCGGTCAGGAGGCCGTAGAGCAACGCGATGCCGAGCTCGCTCCAGGCCAGCGTCGGCTGGATGGGGATCGGCAGGAGATGGCCGAACAGACCCGTGACCACGAAAGGCAGGGCGGCCCCGAAGGCGAGCCCGATGGCGACGCCCGCGAGCGCGATGATCATCACCTGCAGCAGGTAGAGCTGCACCACCTGCCCGCCGGGCGCGCCCAGGCTTTTCAGGGTCGCGATGGAGGCGCGCTTGCGGTCCACGAAGCCCCGGACCGCGTTGGCGACGCCGACCCCGCCCACCAGCAGGGCGGTGAGACCGACGAGCGTCAGGAACTGGGTGAAGCGTTCGATGTTGCGGGCAAAGCGCGGGTCCGCGTTGGCCCGGGTGCGGATGTCCCATCCGGCCTCCGGCAGGGCCGTCTTGGCCTCGGCCTCGATCCGCTCGAGCGTCGCGTCGTCGGAGGGGCCGGACAGGATCACCCGGTAGGTCCAGCGCACGATGCTGCCGGGCTGGATCAGCCCCGTGGCCCTCAGGGCCTCCTGCGAGACCAGGAGGCGGGGTCCGAAGCCGATGCCGCTGGCGATCTTGTCGGGCTCGGACACGAGGCTTGCCCGGATCTGGAGGGGGGCCCCGCCCACGGTGATCCGGTCGCCGACCTTGAGGTCGAGCCGGGCGAGCAGCGCCGGATCCGCCACGGCCCCGAACGCGCCCTCGCGCTCGGCCAGGAGATCGGCGGGCGCGAGCTGCGGGTCGGTGTCCAGGGTCCCGATGGCGGGATATTGCCCGTCCACGGCCTTCAGCTCCACGAGGCCGGAGCCCTTCTCGCCCGCCACCGCCATGGCCCGTAGGGTGGTGACCGACGCGACCTGTCCCCTCCCGGTCAGGAAGGCCAGTTCCGGCGGCGCGATCTCGCGCTGGGTCAGCGAGAACGCCATGTCGGCGCCCAAGATGCGCCGCCCCTCGCGGGTGATGCCCTCCGTGAGCGAGCGCGACAGGGAGCCCACGCTGGCGATGGCGGCGACGCCCAGCGCGATGCAGGCGAGAAAGATGCCGAAACCGCGAAGCCCGCCGCGCATCTCGCGCAGGGCCAGTCGCAGGATCAGCGGCAGGGACGAATGAGGCCGGGGCTGGCGACCGGCGGGCGGGGTGATGGTGCCGTGCATGGAAAGGCCTCAGACCCGCGCCGCCGCGTCGGTGTCGATCAGTCCCGAGCGCAGGCGCACCGTGCGGTCGCACAGGCGGGCGAGGTTCAGGTCGTGGGTCACGAGCACCAGGGTGGCGCCCCGGTCGCGCTTGAGGGCGAAGAGCAGGTCCACGATGGACTGGCCGGTTGTCTCGTCGAGGTTGCCGGTCGGCTCGTCCGCCACCAGGATCGCCGGGTTGGGCACGATGGCGCGGGCAATGGCCACGCGCTGCTGCTCGCCGCCGGAGAGCTGGGCCGGGTAATGGTGGAGCCGGTGGCTGAGGCCCACGGCCGTGAGCTCGGCCTCGGCCCGCTCGAAGGCCTCGTCCTCGCCCGCGAGTTCCAGGGGAAGGGCCACGTTCTCGATCGCCGTCATGGTGGGAACGAGGTGGAAGGACTGGAACACGATGCCGATGCGCCGCCCGCGGAACCGCGCCAGGCCATCCTCGTCGAGGCCCGCCAGATCGGTGCCGTCCACGATGATCTTGCCGGAATCCGGCCGTTCCAGGCCCGCCATGGTCATGAGCAGGGTTGACTTGCCGGAACCGGACGGTCCGACGAGCCCGACCGCCTCGCCCTTCGGAATGTCGAGGGAGACGCCTTTCAGGATGTGCACCCGCGCGGCCCCGCGTCCGAGACTCAAATCGACATCGTGCAGCGCAATGGCCTTGTCCTGCATAAACCTGAACCCGATCTTGGAAGGATGATCCCCGCCGGAAGCCCCGGCCCGTTCGACCTCATATGGGAAACATATCGATGAAGCGCCATTCCGGCCCATTCATGACGATCATTTTTGCGTGTGCGTCCATGATGGCCGCTTTTGCATTCACCCCCCAGGCTTTGGCCCAGAGCCGACCGATCCGCCTCGTGGCCCTCGGCGACAGCCTGACGGCGGGCTACAACCTGCCGGCCGAGGCCGCCTTTCCGGCGGTTCTCGAAAAAGCCTTGCGGGCCAAGGGCCATAACGTGGAGATCGTCAATGCGGGCGTGTCGGGCGATACCTCCACGGGCGGGCTCGACCGGCTCGACTGGTCCGTGCCGGACGGCACCGACGGCGTGATCGTGGAGCTCGGCGCCAACGACATGCTGCGCGGTCTCGACCCGGCCATTCCCCGCAAGGCCATCGGCGAGATCGTGACCGGCCTGAAGGCCCGGGGCATTCCGGTGATGCTCGCGGGCATGTACGCCACCCGCAATCTCGGGCCCGATTACGTGCAGAAATTCGACAGCCTCTATCCCGATATTGCAAAGCAGCACGGCCTCGTGCTCTATCCCTTCTTCCTGGACGGGATCGCCGGGGACCGGAATCTCAATCTGCCCGACGGCCTCCATCCCACGGCCAAGGGCGTCGAGGTGATCGTCGAGCGCATCCTGCCCAGCGTGGAGACATTTCTCGCGACCCTTCCCAAGCGCTGACATCCGCCGGCGCCCTTTCCCGATTTATGACCGCGATGGTCCGTCCGTCGCGAGGAGCCTTGCCATGAAGTACCGTCCTCTCGGCCGCACGGGCCTCGACGTGAGCCTGATCTGCCTCGGCACCATGACGTGGGGTCAGCAGAACACGGAGGAGGAGGGCCACGCCCAGATGGACTACGCCGTCGACCAGGGGGTCACCTTCTTCGACACGGCCGAACTCTATTCGATCCCGCCCAAGCCCGACACCCAGGGCTCCACGGAGCGGATCATCGGCTCCTGGTTCAAGGCGCGGCGGAACCGCGACAAGATCGTCCTGGCCACCAAGATCGTGGGGCGCTCGACCAATACCTGGTTCCGGGACGACGGCTCGCCGGCCGAACTCTCCCGCGTCCAGATCGAAGAGGCAGTGAACAAGAGCCTCAAGCGCCTCGGTACCGATTACATCGACCTCTACCAGATCCACTGGCCCGACCGCCCCATGACCTGGGGCTCCAACTCGACCGTCTACAAGCACCTGGAAGGGGATTCGCACCCCATCGCCGAAACCCTGGATATCATGGGCGGCCTCGTGAAGGCCGGGAAGATCCGCCATCTCGGCCTCTCCAACGAGAGCGCCTGGGGCACCATGACGTTCCTGAAGGAGGCCGAAGGGACGGACCGGCCCCGTGTCCAGTCCGTGCAGAACGCCTACAACCTGCTCAACCGCACCTACGAGGTTGGGCTTGCCGAGGTGAGCGTGCGCGAGGATGTGGGCCTACTCGCCTATTCGCCCCTGGCGCAAGGCTATCTCGTGGGCAAGTACCTCGACGGCGCGCGCCCGGCCGGCGCCCGCACCACCCTGTTCGACCGGGGCCAGCGCTACGAGACGCCCGGCGCCGAGCCGGCGATCCGCAAGTATGTGGCGCTCGCCCGCGAATTCGGGCTCGACCCGGCCCAGATGGCGCTGGCCTTCGTGAACTCGCGCCGTTTCGTGCACGCCAACATCATCGGGGCGACCACGATGGAGCAGCTCAAGACCGACATCGCGTCGGTGGACGTGGAGATCACGCCGGAGCTGGAGGCCAGGATCGACGCGATCCACCTCGAGCACTGCAACCCGTGCCCGTAGGCTGAAACAGCTCATCCCGGACGGCTGCGCCGTCCGGGATGATGCTTGAGCCCTATGCCGCCTGCGTGCGCTTGTTCTGGCGGTTGGTCACCAGATCGTCCACCACCGCCGGATCGGCCAGCGTCGAGGTGTCGCCGAGATTGCCGGACTCGTCCTCGGCGATCTTGCGCAGGATGCGGCGCATGATCTTGCCCGAGCGGGTCTTGGGCAGGCCCGGCGCGAACTGGATCAAGTCCGGCGACGCGATGGGGCCGATCTCCTTTCGCACCCAGCCGACCAGTTCCTTGCGCAACTCCTCGGAGGGCTCCTCGCCCGCCATCAGGGTCACGTAGGCGTAGATGCCCTGGCCCTTGATGTCGTGCGGATAGCCCACGACGGCGGCCTCCGACACCTTCGGGTGCGCCACGAGGGCGGATTCGACCTCCGCCGTGCCCATGCGGTGGCCCGACACGTTGATGACGTCGTCGACGCGGCCGGTGATCCAGTAATAGCCGTCGGCGTCGCGGCGGCAGCCGTCGCCGGTGAAGTACTTGCCCGGATAGGTCGAGAAGTACGTTTGCACGAAGCGCTCGTGGTCGCCGTAGACCGTGCGCATCTGGCCGGGCCAGGAATCCGCGATCACGAGATTACCCTCCGTCGCACCCTCCAAGACCTTTCCGTCCGCGTCGACCACCTGCGGCTTCACGCCGAAGAAGGGCCGCGTGGCCGAGCCGGGCTTGAGCTTCGTGGCGCCCGGCAGCGGCGTGATCAGGATGCCGCCGGTCTCGGTCTGCCACCAGGTATCCACGATGGGGCAGCGCCCATCGCCCACCACGCGATAGTACCACTCCCAGGCTTCCGGATTGATGGGTTCGCCGACCGAGCCCAGAAGCCGCAGGGATTGGCGCGAGGTCTTCTTCACCGGCTCCTCGCCCGCCTGCATCAGGGAGCGGATCGCGGTCGGGGCAGTGTAGAGGATCGAGACCTTGTGCTTGTCCACCACCTCCCAGAAGCGGGAGATCGACGGATAGGTGGGCACGCCCTCGAACATCAGCGTGGTGGCGCCATTCGCCAGCGGCCCGTAGAGCAGGTAGGAGTGTCCCGTCACCCAGCCCACATCGGCGGTGCACCAGTAGACGTCGCCGTCATGATAATCGAACACGTATTGGTGCGTCATCGCGGTATAGACCAGATAGCCGCCCGTGGTGTGGAGCACGCCCTTGGGCTTCCCGGTCGAGCCAGAGGTGTAGAGGATGAACAGCGGATCCTCCGCGTTCATCTCCTCGGCGGGGCAGTCGTCGGTCACGAAGGCCGCGGCCTCGTCGTAATAGACGTCGCGGCCCGGCTCCATATTCACGGCGGCGCCGGTGTGACGCACCACCAGCACGTGGTCGACGCCGCCGACCCGGTCGATGGCCGCATCCACGTTCACTTTCAGCGCCACCTTGCGGCCGCCCCGCAGGCCCTCGTCGGCCGTGATGACGAATTTCGACTGCGCGTCCTCGATGCGGCCCGCGAGCGAGTCCGGCGAGAAGCCGCCGAACACCACGGAATGCACCGCGCCGACGCGGGCGCAGGCCAACATGGCGTAGGCCGCTTCCGGGATCATCGGCATGTAGATCGTGACCCGGTCGCCCTTCTCGACGCCCCGGTTGCGCATGACATTGGCCATGCGGCACACCTCCGCGTGAAGCTCCCGGTAGGTGATATGCTTCGACTGGGACGGGTCGTCGCCCTCCCAGATGATGGCGGTCTGGTCGCCCCGGGTAGCGAGGTGCCGGTCGGTGCAGTTGTAGGACACGTTGGTGGTGCCGTCCTCGAACCAGCGGATCGACACGTCGCCGGGGCCGAAACTCGTGTTCTTGATCCGGGTCGGCTCCTGGAACCAGTGGATGCGCTTGGCTTCTTCAGCCCAGAAGGCGTCCGGATCGGCGACGGAGGCCTGGTATTTCGCCTGATAGGCGGCATCGTCCAGATAGGCGCGACGGGTCCATTCGGACGGCACATCGTAAATCTTGTCGGTCATGGCGCTTCTCCCAGACGGATGGAACTAGGTGGCATTAGGTTTACGGAAAGAGCGTGGCGGCGGGCAAGGTTGAGGGGGCTCGCACTTTGGTTAAACCTCCGCCTCATCGAACCCCCCACCTCATCCAGCTCGACCTCATCCTGAGGAGGCCGTCAGGCCGTCTCGAAGGAGGGCACCAGCAGAGTGCTTCCGGTGCAGACTGGACCATCCTTCGAGACGAACTGCTCCGCAGTTCCCTCAGGATGAGGCTTCGGGCGTGATTTTCGGCCCTACAGCCCGCCCATGCGGCACACGATGGCCCACTCCTCATCCGTCACGGGCTGCACGGACAGGCGCGAATTGTTGACGAGGATCATGCTCTCAAGCCCCGGCTCGGCCTTGATGGCCTCCAGCGTCACGGGCCTCGGCAGCGCCTTGACGGCCTTGATGTCCACCATGCCGAACCTGCCCGACTCGTCGGTGTGGTCCGGGTAGTATTCGCGGATCACCTCCACGATGCCCACCACGGCCTTGCCCTCGTTGGAATGGTAGAAGAAGCCCTGCTCGCCCGTCTTCATGGCCATGAGGTTCTGCTTGGCCACGTGGTTGCGGACCCCGTTCCAGAACGTGCCCTGGGGGCCTGCTTCAGCCTGCCGGTCCCAGGACCAGACGGAGGGTTCGGACTTGTAGAGCCAATGGGCCATGAAGGTCTCACTGTTCGGAGCGGAGGGGACGGTTCATGAGGGCGTCGACGGCCTGGTCGAGGGTGAGGTGCCCGTCGAGCACGCCTTCGACCGCTTCGGACACCGGCATCTCGATTCCCTTGGCGCGGGCGCGGGCGACGAGCGCCGAGGCGGTGGCGGCCCCCTCGGCGAGCTTGCCGCCGGAGGCCTCGGCCACGGTGGCGCCTCTCCCTAAGCGGAGCCCGAAGGAAAAGTTGCGGGATTGGGCCGTGGAGCAGGTGAGCACCAGATCCCCTAAGCCCGACAGGCCCATGAGGGTTTCGGCCTGAGCCCCGTAGGCGCGGGCAAAGCGCAGGAGTTCGGCGAAGCCCCGCGCGATCAGCGCCGCCTTGGCGCTCTCGCCCAGCCCTTTGCCGATCACGGCCCCGCACGCGATGGCGAGCACGTTCTTGGCCGCGCCGCCGATCTCGACGCCGCGCAGGTCGGTGCGGTGATAGACCCGGAAGGTGGGGCCGGAGAGCGCCGCCGCCATGGCGCCCGCCAGCGCCTCGCCCTCGCAGGCCAGGGTCACGGCGGTGGGCAGGCCCCGGGCGACATCGTCCGCGAAGCTCGGGCCGGACAGGACCGCCACCGGAGCGCCGGGCCGCACCTCTCGCACCACGTCGCTCAGGAAATGGCCGGAGGCGCGCTCGATGCCCTTGGCGCAGATCGTGAGCGGCACGGCCTCGGGCAGCACCCCCGCGAGGGCCCCGGCCACCTCCCGGGTGGTCTGGGCCGGGGTGACCAGGAGCACCATGCCGGCCTCCCGCAGGGCGGCCAGATCCGAGACGGGCCGGATGCGCTCGTGCAACGCGATGCCCGGCAGGAAGCGGTCGTTGGCGCGCGTGGCAGCGATCGCGCTGGCCTGGGCCGGGTCGCGGGTCCACAGGATCACGTCGCGACCGCCCGCCGCCGCCGCGTTGGCGAGCGCGGTGCCCCAGGCGCCGGCGCCGGCGATGCCGACGGCGTCTCGGCTCACGCCTTGGCTCCCGCCTCGTCGCGGCTCGAATCGAGGGGCCAGCGGGCGCGAGCCGGGGCCGTGATGTCGTCGACGAGGCCGAGCCGCAGGCGCTCCAGGCCGGCCCAGGCGATCATGGCGCCGTTGTCGCCGCAGAGCGACAGGGGCGGGGCCACCATCTTCAGGCCGGTTTCGACCGCCAGCCGCTGCAGGGCGCCGCGCAGGGCCTGGTTGGCCGCGACGCCTCCCGCCACAACGAGGGCCGAGGGGTGCCCGGCGATGTCCCGGAAGCCGCGAAGCGCCACGCGGGTGCGGTCCACCACCACGTCCACCACGGCGGCCTGGAAGCCCGCGCAGAGATCCGCCACGTCGCTCGCCGTCAGGGGCGCGATGCGCTCCGCCTCCAGCCGCACGGCGGTCTTGAGGCCGGAGAGCGAAAAGTTCGGTTCCGCGCGGCCCAGCATGGGGCGCGGCAGGTTGAAGCGCTCCGGGTTCCCCTTGAGGGCCTCGCGCTCCACCTGCGGGCCGCCCGGATAGCCCAGGCCCAGGAACTTGGCCACCTTGTCGAAGGCCTCGCCGATGGCGTCGTCGATGGTGGTGCCGATGCGCGTATAGTCGCCCACGCCCTTCACGGCCACGAGCTGGGTATGGCCGCCCGACGCCAGCAGCAGCAGGTACGGGAACGGGATGCCGTCGGTGAGGCGGGCCGTGAGCGCGTGGGCTTCCAGATGGTTCACGGCCATCAGGGGTTTGCGGGTCACCAGCGACAGGGCCTTGGCGGTGGTGAGCCCGATCATGACGCCGCCGATGAGGCCGGGCCCGGCGGCCGCCGCGATGCCGTCGAGGTCGCCCACGGTGCAGTTCGCGTTCTTGAGGGCGCGGGCGACGAGCCGGTCGATCACCTCCACGTGGGCGCGGGCCGCGATCTCCGGCACCACGCCCCCATAGGCGGCATGCTCGGCGATCTGGCTCAGGACCTCGTTGGACAGGATCTCGCCGCGCCCGTCGAAGCCGATGCCCACCACGGAGGCGGCGGTTTCGTCGCAGGTCGTCTCAATGCCGAGAATGCGCATGGGGGATCCGAGGGGTTCTGGGAGGCGGGCGAAAGAGTTCCGGTTTCGGGCTTCACGGCCCAGGTCTCCTCCCCCTATAGTCCGCCGCGCCGCACAAGATCAAACGCGATCACGCGAACAAGGACGACGAATCTCGAGAATGGCCGAACGAGCGAACCTGGTGATTGGAACCCGAGGCAGCCCCCTGGCGCTGGCCCAAGCCCACGAGACGCAGGCCCGCCTGTCGGTGGCCCATGGCTGGCCCGTGGAGGGCCTGCCGCTGAGCGTCATCAAGACCACGGGCGACGCCATCCAGGACCGGCCGCTCTCGGAGGCGGGCGGCAAGGGGCTGTTCACCAAGGAACTCGACATTGCGCTGCTCGACGGCTCCATCGACCTCGCGGTGCATTCGGCCAAGGACCTGCCCACGCACCTGCCGGACGGCATCGTCATCGCGGGCTACCTGCCCCGGGAGGACGTGCGGGACGCCTTCATCTGCCTCCAGGCCGGATCCTTGCGCGAGCTCAAGCCCGGCGCCGTGGTGGGCTCCGCCTCCCTGCGGCGCCAGGCCCAGATCCGCCGCCTGCGGCCGGACCTCAGGGTCACGCTCCTGCGCGGCAACGTGCAGACGCGCCTCGGCAAGCTGGAGCACGGCGCCGTGGACGCCACCCTGCTCGCCATGGCGGGCCTGCGGCGCCTGGGCATGACCGACCACGCCACCGAGGTACTGGACACGAACGATTTCCTGCCCGCCGTGGGGCAGGGCGCGATCGCGGTCGCGATCCGGGCGGGCGATCCGCGGGTGGGGGACGCCGTGGCCCCCATTCTCGACATGGAGACCGGCCATGCCCTCGCGGCCGAGCGCGCCTTCCTGGCGGTGCTCGACGGCTCCTGCCGGACGCCCATCGCGGGCCATGCGCGGGTGACCGGGGACACCATCGAGATGCGCGGGCAGGTGCTGCGGCCGGACGGCTCGGAGAGCCTGGAGGTCGCGCGGCGCGGCCCGGTCACGGAGGCGGAGCGCCTTGGCCGGGAGGCCGGGCAGGACCTGCGCGCCCGCATGCCCGACGGTTTCCTGAAGGCCTGATGCGGGTTCTGGTCACACGGGCGCCCGAGGCCGCCGCCCGCACGGCGGCGCGGCTCGCGCAGCAGGGACACGAGGCCGTTCTGGCCCCGGTTCTCACCGTCGTGCCCACGGGCGAGAGACCGCCCGAGGGGCCGTTCGACGCCTGTCTCCTCACGAGCGCCCACGCGGTTCCGGCGCTCGCGGCGGAGGCGGCTGGCGGTCCGGTCTTCGCCGTCGGGTCCCGCACGGCCGCCGCCGCCCGGGCGGCGGGCCTCGGACCGGTCCACGAGGCGGAGGGCGATGCCCGGTCCCTCACGGGCCTCGTGCGGGGCAGCCTCCCGGCGCCGGCGCGCCTGCTCCATGCCACGGGACGCCATCGCAAGCCCGAACCGGAGGCTGCCCTGCGGGCTCTCGGCTACGGGATCGTGATCTGGGAAACCTACGACGCGCAGCCCGTCGCGCGCCTGCCGGACAACGCCATCGCGGCCCTGCGCACTGGCAATGTCGGCGCGGCGCTCCATTATTCGAGACGGAGCGCGGATCTGTTTCGTCAGCTGGTGGAGGAAGCGGGCCTGGCCGCAGGGGCCCGGGACCTCTCTCATCTCTGCCTCTCGGCGGATGTGGCCCGGCCGCTCGCGGCGGCGGGGTTTCGCACCGCCGTGGCGGCGGGACCGAACGAGGATGCGCTCCTGGCCCTGCTCGGCGGAGACGGGGCGCCGCCGTGACCGCCTGCCTTGCTTTCGGCCATGCCCGGAACGAAATGCTGCGCTTAAGCTTGCCTTATTTGCATCTCATGAGTGACCCGTGACTGATTCATCCGACCCCACAGCCCCGAAGTCCTCCCGCAAGAAACATGCGCGGCAGCCCGCCACCATCGACGTGAAGCCCACGGTCGTGGACGACGGCAAGCGGCCGGCGGGCACGGCCCCGCCCGCCGAGCGCGCGACGCCGTCCGCGGGGAACACGCCGCCCGCCCCGGTGCCGCCCTCGGCCGACACCCTCGCGGGAACGGATTCGGTCACGCTGCCCGGCGCGGCGTCCTCCGATGGCCTCGAGGCCGCCGACGCGACCCGGCGCGACCCCCTCTCGGACGATGTCCCCGGCGAGACCCTGACCGGCAGCGGCGCCGCGTCCGACAAGACCCTTATCGATACCACCCTCGCCGGCGCGACCTCCGCCGACGCGGTCCCGTCCGACACGACCCTCTCGGACACGACCCTGGCCGACACCACCCTGTCGGAGAACACGACCCTCGACGGGTCATCCGGTCCGGCCTCGGTCGATGCCGCCACGGGCGTGGATTCGATCGCGTCCGACACATCCTTCGGAACGGTTCCGCCGGCCGGGCCGACGGCCGAGGCTCCGCAATCCGGCGGCCGGTTCGGCCAACTCGTGGCGGCCGGCCTCGTGGGCGGCCTCCTCGGCGGCGGCATCGTGCTCGGCGTGCAGGCCCTGGTGCCTTTCGCCCACGAGGATCGGCGCATCGACGCGCTGGAGCAGCGCATCAGCGGCCTGCCGGCGGACGGGTCCGGGGCCCTCGCCGGGCGGGTCACGGCCCTGGAGCGCGGTCGCATGGAACAGCGGGACCTGCTCCGGGAGCTGCGAACCGGCTTGACGGAGGCCCAGACAACCCTGCAGGAGGTTCGCAACCGCCCCGCCCCGTCCGACGCGGCCCCCCAGGACAGCCAGGCCCTCACCGACCTGACCACCCGCCTCGCGGCCCTGGAAAGCGGGCTTCAGGGCAGCGCGCAGGCAGCCCGGGAGGCTTCCCAAACCGCCTCGCAAGCCGCCTCCCAGGCCGCGTCCCAAGCCCTCGATGCCGCCCAGGCCGTCGACCGGAAGCTCACCGAGCAGTCGGGACAGCTCGCCGGGCGCCTGGAGGCGCAAGGCCAGCAGATCGGCGCCCTCGACCAGCGCCTGAACCAGCAATTCTCTCAGTGGGACGGGCGCCTCAGCGGCTTCGACCAGCGCCTGGGCCAGCAGGACGCGCGAATCGGCGGGTTCGAGCAGCGCATCGGCCAGCAGGACGGGCGCCTGGCCGACCTCGCCCGCCAGGCGCAGGAGGGGGCATCCAACGCCACCCGGGCGGGCGTGGCCGTGACGCTGTCCGAGCGCCTGGGCGACGCCCTGCGGTCGGGCACCCCCTACGGCGATCTCCTGGAGGCGCTGCGCAAGGTGGGAACCGACGGGTCGCGGCTGGCCCCGCTGGAACCCTTCGCGACCACGGGCGCGCCCACGGCCGCCAAGCTCGCCGAGGGCTTCAAGCCCGTGGGCGAGACGATCATCCGCGATTCGCGGAGCGGCGCCGAGGGCTGGAACGACCGGCTCCTGCGCATGGTCGACCGGGTCGTGACCGTGCGTCCGGTGGATCAGCCCGGCGACACGGGCGCGCCTAGCATCGTGGCCCGGATCGGCGAGGCCCTGGAGCGCGGCGACGTGAAGGCCGCCCTGGCGGCCTGGGAGACCCTGCCCGAGCCCGCGCGCCGCCTCTCGGAGGATTGGGCCCGGGGGGCTCGCGCCCGGGTCGCGGCCGACAACGCCGCCGACGCCATCGCGTCCGATGCCCTCGCGGCTCTCAACCGTACGGTCCAGTAAGGAAGGATCTGCCCAGCTATGTGGCGCGCACTCGTTTTCATCGGCCTTCTTTGCGTCGCGGCGTTCGGAGCGGTCTGGCTGGCTGACCGGCCCGGCACGGTCCTGGTCACCTTCGGGGGCTACGAGGTCCAGACCTCCGTGTCCGTGGCCGCCATCGCGCTCATCGGCGTGGCCATCGCGCTCGCGCTCCTGTGGGCGGTGGTGTCCGGCCTGCTGAACCTGCCGTCCCGCCTCACCTTCGCGTCCCGGGCACGGCGGCGCTCGCGGGGTTATCAGGCCGTGTCGCGGGGCATGGTGGCCGTGGGGGCGGGCGACCCGGTCTCGGCCCGGCGCTACGCCAACGAGGCCCAGCGCCTGCTGGGCTCGGAGCCCCTGACCCTGCTGCTGCGGGCCCAGGCCGCCCAGATTTCCGGCAACCGCCAGGCCGCCGAGGACGCCTTCACCCAGATGATGGAGGAAGACGAAACCCGGGTGCTGGGCCTGCGGGGCCTCTTCGTCGAGGCGCGCCGCCGGGGCGACGCCATCGCGGCCCGCGAATATGCCGGCGAGGCGGCCCGCCTCGCGCCCGCCGCCGCCTGGGCCGGCGAGGCGGTGCTGGAGGCCCTGTGCGCCGAACGCGACTGGCGCGGGGCCCTCTCGGCCGTGGAGCGCCGGGCCTCCCTCGGCCTCCTCGACAAGCCCACGGCCAAGCGCCACCGGGCCGTGCTGCTCGCCGCCGATGCCCTCGACCGGGTGGAGCGCGACCGGGCCGGCGCCCTCGCGAGCGCGCAGGACGCCGTCAAGCTCGCCCCCGGCCTCGTGCCGGCAGCGGGGCTGGCGGGCAAGCTCCTGTCCGACCGGGGCGACCTGCGCCGGGCCGCGAAGATCCTGGAGGCGGCCTGGCGATCCCAGCCCCATCCGGAGCTCGCCGAGGTCTACGTGAACCTGCGGCCGGGCGATTCCGCCCTGGACCGCCTAAAGCGGGCCGAGACCCTGCTCCGGCTCTCGGACGGCCCCGAGGGGCGTCTCGCGGTCGCCCGCTCGGCCCTCGAGGCGCGGGAGTTCGGCCGGGCCCGGTCGGTCCTGGAGCCGCTGCTGGCCGAGCGCCCGTCCATGCGGGTGTGCCTGCTGATGTCCGACCTGGAACAGGCGGAGCACGGCGCCACCGGCCGGGGCCGCGAGTGGCTCGCCCGGGCGACTCGCGCGCCCCGCGATCCGGCCTGGATCGCCGACGGCATTGTGTCCGACCAATGGGCGCCGATCTCGCCCGTGACGGGCCGCATCGACGCCTTCGCGTGGGAGGCCCCGCCCGACGTGCTCGTGGCGCCGGAACTCGCCATGAGCGACGATGTGACGGCGGATCTCGACGACGAGCCCCGCTCCCTGCCGGTGATTGTCGCGGAGCAGGATGCGGTGCCCCCGAAGGGGCGAGTGGAGCCCGTCGCGCCGCCGCCGCTTTCGCCGGACGCTCCCGTCGTCCAGGCCTCGCCGCCTCGGGATGCGACCGCCCAAGGTCTGAACGCGCCGAGCCCGGTCACTCAAGGATCGCTCACGTCCATCCCCCCCACCCCGGAGGCCTACGACGCCCGCCAGGACATCGTCCGCGATGCCATGGCCGAGCCGGTCGAGGTGGCGGCCGAGGGCCCGCCGGCGGCGGGCGAATCGATCCCGTCCGACCCGGGGGGCAGGCCGTCCGGTCGGCCCGACGCGGTGGTCTTTCCGCTGGGCCAGCCCGACGATCCGGGACCCGACAAGCGGCCGGCCGACCGCAGCCGCTTCTGGTAGCGGCGCGGGCTCCGGCCAGGGGCCGGCGGGGCGCTTTCGCGGAAGTCCCGCGGGACCTTGCGATCCGTGCCGATCTGCCCTTGCCAAGCGCCGGGGCAGAGGGTATGAGGTCGCCCTCTTCGATCGAAGGATCGTGACGCCGCAATAGCTCAGCTGGTAGAGCACCTCATTCGTAATGAGGGGGTCGGGGGTTCGAATCCCTCTTGCGGCACCATCCCTTTCCCTTGTTTTGCAAGGGTTTGAGATACGATTAGATCTGAGTCGGAGAACTATCGTAAGTTCCGGTGACCACCGGGTGACCACGGTAGATGAAATTGATGGGGCCATAGCTCAGCTGGGAGAGCGCTTGCATGGCATGCAAGAGGTCGGCGGTTCGATCCCGCCTGGCTCCACCAATTCCAAACGGAGCGCGGGTGTAGCTCAGGGGTAGAGCACAACCTTGCCAAGGTTGGGGTCGAGGGTTCGAATCCCTTCGCCCGCTCCAGTTTTTTGGATGATGTAGCCTAGTGGTAGAGCCCCCCTGGTAAGGGGAGGTCGAGAATTCTATCCTCTCTGTCAGAACCATCGCCAAACTGAAAGCCGAGGATCCGAAAGAATCTGTTTTGGAAGGCGCCTCTGGCCCGTTGCTGGGGCAGGATGGACACTTAGGTAGAATCCCAGCTCAAGAAGTATGTCGAGTCTCGATGGTCAGCCTAATGCTGGCGAAACAGATAGGAGGATCGTCACGGCAACTCATTGCCCGCGTGAGGAGGCCGCAATGAGCATGCGTCTGCCCCAAGCCCAATCGAGGATACAGCTCAGCAGTTGCTTCCATTAAAATCTATACCCTGACGAGAATTACTTGTGCATCCAGCTTCTAGAAAGGGATATGTCCTCCATATCATAACGCCCTTGAGGAGCATGCTCATGCCACGTTTCTACTTTGATGTTCGTGAGAGCACACGCTTCGTCCCTGACCGGGAAGGGATCGACTTTCATACCCTCGATCAAGCCGAACATGAGGCCGCCAGACGCGCCGCAGAGATTGGGCGCGACCGTCTGCCTAAAAGCGACGCCCGTGAAGTTGTCATCGACGTAAGAGATCAAAACCATCAGCGCGTGCTGGTGATCAAAATTTCGATGGAGGTTCGTCGATTGCCCCTTGAGCCGACGCCGAGCAAACCGAGCGAGTACCGCGACAGAGCCCGCAGTGTTCGCGAGGTGGCAAAATGGGTTTCAAGCGAAGCGGATCGCATCGACCTTTTAAACAGAGCAACGTTTTTGGAGGATCAGGCTAGCATCGAAGAGCAAAAACTGGTCGATCAAGAGCCACCCAAGCCGCACAGCGTCTAGTATGCAATCAGCCAATGCCTCATGAGCCACCGCGGCCTCGAGTCGTTCTCGGCATAAGATCCAGTCTCGTTTGTTAGATGAATTTGGTGAACTTGGAAAATCGAGTCGTTCTGGGACAATGCGAACGCGCTCCTGTCTTAATCCTCAGTATCTGGCAGTAGGTCGTGTCCATACATTGAAGGGACTGAGGCTGGGGATAATCCCTTAAATAAGCGGCATACGAAAGGTGAAGCGCGTTTCGCATGAAGTTGAGACAGCCTTAAGCGACCCGCTGTGAGACTTTGCAATTTCGTTCGATATGTAAAGGCCCAGACCCAATCCCTGCTGACCGGGCCGAGCCGCTACCCTGAAAAACGGTTGAAACAGCCGCTCAATCATAGCCGGCGGAATGGGTTGCCCTTTGTTAATAACTGACATCTCGAAGATCCGACCCTGAGTGGATGCTTCAACCCGGATTACTTCATCGGTGGCTCCGTGGGTCAGAGCATTCCCAACAAGGTTTGATAAAAGCTGAGCAATGCGAGCCCGGTCGCAACTGACGGGCTTGGTTACGGCAAATTCTGTTGCGATCAAACGGTCGGGCCAAGCGGCTCTCAACTCATCGACAACCTGTTCCAAGACAGAGCCGAGTTGTACCTGTGCCGTGCGCTCTAGCGACAGGCCACCACCCAAGCGGCCTCTTGCCAGATCGAGAACATTGTCAATCAACTCAGACATACGCCCAACGCTGCTTTGTATCAAACTGACAAAGGTGGCACCTTTTGCAGTGATGGGTTCCTTGTTCAACATCCGCGCGCTGGCATCAATCGAAGCTAGAGGATTGCGCAGGTCGTGGCCCAGCACAGCCAAGAACTGCTCTCGCAACTCCGAAGTCTTTCTCTCGTCCAGAAGATCGGCTTCGCTTGCAGCTAAGCGGTCGCTGGCATTGAGATGAAACCCAATGAGTTCAGCAAACAGTTTGAACATACCAATCGTCTCGGGGTTCTTCAGTCGCGCCGGACGAGGGTCAATGGCGCACAGTGTCCCAAAAAATGTCCCGTCCGCGAGCATGATCGGCATGGAGATGTAACTCTGAAACCCATATAAGGCTGGTGTATGATGGCTACTATACTTCTCGTCTTCAGCGACATGGTCAATTATGACCGCGTCGAGCGTCTGTCGGATTTCGTTGCAGATGGTCGTCTCAACTTTGAGTTCACCACCTGGCTGAATGCCAAACTGAATATTGTCCTGCACAGCGCAAGCGGTCCAGCGGTCTTCAGTGACCTTGGCGATGGCCGAGAAGCCCATTCCGGTGGTTCGGCAAACAACTTCGAGAATCAGAGGGACAGCCTGAATGCCTCGCACCGTCGCAACATGCACTTCAACATTTTCCGTCATTGTCAGGTCACCCTTCGCGGATGCCAGTCTTAACAGCTAAGTGCTTAGAAGCCGAGGGAATAGCGCCAGCACAACATGTGCTGTGGTCAAGCATCACGTGTGACCTTTTATCGAGACGATAGCTGAGTTCGCTGCAGGGTTTGTGTCGAGACAAATGTAGGTAAGTGACCAGGCCTATGCGGTCGTGGGGCCAGTTTTGCTCTCAGATTCAGTTTTGTTAGAGGGCCAAAGCTTTACACCTTTTCGCCAAAGCTCGATTGCGCGATGACTTGATACCTTGACCGCTTCTGCAACAGCGGCTTCATCGGTTGAGCTTTGAAAGGACCAAATATCCAGGCAGCGTCCGTCAGGCCCAAGGAACAGAACGCGATAAGTGTTGCCGGTGCCGTCGCCCAAGGGCATGCCGCTTCCTCGAAGCCTCGAAAGCTTTCGAGCGCGGTCTTGCGCCAAAAAGGGAAACGGCCGACCAAGGAACCGCTGGTATGAAGATAACTGTTGCTGGCCGAAAGGTTCCATGACGCGCTACTTTGTTCAGTGCCTACACTGACACTCCTCTCTATCCAGGCTCACCCCACTTAAATCGCTCGACAGTAGGTGAGGGCTGCCGAGACTTTCGACTGCATCCTGCAGCCAAATCTCTTTCCACAAGCCGACAATGGACAAGCCGGTCTTATAGATGTCTCGGTGTGATCTCGCCTTCGGGCCTAGTCCTGTGGCACAAGGGTTCGCCTCGATCATTATAAGGTGTGGCCGGATCGAGGAACGTGACAAGCTCTGGGGCGATCCGCGCAAGCCGCTTCCTCAACCGCAAAGACCTGGCGACGGGCCACCAATCTCTACGCTCAATATTGAAATGATACAGCGGCGACCTGACCGATGCTCTGTCCAATCACCAAACCAGAACCAGTGTATTCAATGGTTTAGTTTTAAATTCTCAGTTTGAAGTCGTCTCGCCCACCTTCCCTACAATTCAATACTGTGATTTAAAACCTAACGGTAATGAGAGAAGTAGTATACGATAAGCAGGAATATTGAATTTCTGTTCTATCACCATTGAATAATACTCTCTGATTGTTGTCTGGCGTTGAGTGGCAATGGTTCTAAGCTAGACAGGGTAACAGCGTGATGAGAGCGCTGCCGATAAGACTCTTGCTACGTACTTATCCTAAGTCATAGATTACTCCTCTGCATGTTAACTTAGGGCCTGGCGAGAGAGTGATCATGCCTGAGGACCAATCAAGACAGATCCCGCTTAGGCCGAACTCAGAACCGCGCAAACAGAGCGAAGTGGCCGAGGCTCAGCACCAGAGCGAGGAGCAGCATCGGCTCATCCTAGAGGGCGCCTTGGATTACGCCATCTTCACCATCGATCAGCAAGGGCAGATCCGGACCTGGTCGCCAGGCGCCGAGGCCGTGTTCGGATGGAGCGCCAAGGAGGCTGTCGGCCAAAAATTCGCGATGACGTTCACGCCAGAGGACCGAGCTGAAGGCGTGCCGGAGAAGGAGTTGGCTGAGGCCGAGAAGACCGGGCAGGCCCCTGATGTGCGCTGGCACCTTCGTAAAGATGGCAGCCGTGCCTTTCTCGATGGGTGGACACGGCTTCTGCGGCGTATCGGAACCGAACCGCCGACCTTTCTCAAAGTCGGTCAAGATATGACTGATCGTCGGGAGGCCGAAGCTCGTCTGCGGGAAAGCGAGGAGCGGCTTCGGCAATTTGCGACTCACTCGACCCACCTCCTGTGGACGCTCGACCTGAAAACGCGGGCCGTCACCCAATTGGGAGCAAACCCAGATCCACGACGGAGCCCTTTCATCAAGGCGCCAGCGACCCAGGACGAGTGGTTGGACGCTATTCATCCCGAGGACCGCGAGCGGATCCAAAAGTCCATTGACGAAGTCAGTTTGGGCGAGGTTCGGTCGGAAGAGTATCGCATCATTCGGCCGAACCACCAGATCCGATGGCTGCGCGATACCTTCTTTCCCATTCTCGATGAGCAGGGTCGGGTGCGGCAACTCGGCGGCATTCTGCAGGACGTCACCAAGGTCTCCGGATCCTTAGTCTATGTCATTGGCAACGAGACCTCATCGGATGACCTCGCGGAGATCCTGCGTGATGCAGGCTACAATGTGCGCGGGTTTGCTTCCAGTGACAGCTTCCTGGAGGCGGCGGCCGTCCTAGCCCCAGGCTGTGTTGTATGTGACATCCGTCTCGCAGGTTCGAGTGGCCTGACGATCCCACACGAGATCAAGTCCCAGCGAAGAGATCTGCCGGTCATTGTCGTGGGGGAGATGGAACGTGATCCCATGATAGGTGTCAAAGCCATGAAAGCGGGTGCCGCCGACTTCGTGACTGTCCCCTATGAGGCCAAGGACATTCTCCTGGCAGTGGCGAGCGTAGCTGGTCAGATGAGGGATGCGGATGCGAAGGATCAGGAGGAAGAGATGGCGAAGGCTCAAGTTCGGGCCTTGCCCGAGCGCGAGCTTGCGGTGCTCAAAGGCCTGCTCGCAGGGGGCACCAACAAGAGCATTGGTCAGGAGCTGAACCTAAGTCCACGGACAGTGGAGATCTACCGGTCAAGGGTGATGCATCGGCTTAACGTCAACAGCCTGCCCGAACTGGTGCTGGTCGCCGCCAAGGGCGGATTGAGCGCTACTGCGAGCAAGGCCAGGAGTGACGGATGGGAGGATTGAACGTGACTGCTGCCGGCTTCCTCAAGAGACGTATCTACCCACCCCAATCGACGTCAGCATGAAGCTAAAAAGCCCCGCCCGGGGTAGATCCGGGCGAGGCCTCTTCAGGCTTGATACGCAACACAGCCTGCTGCGCTTCTAGCAGCCGATGATGAACAGAAGGTTCTCCAGGGTCGGCAACGAATTTCAGTTCAACCGCATGAAACGGATCGCTGCCCTCCGTGTGGATCAGTAAATCCAGCCATCCCAAACATTAGGATGGCATTGGATGGAACTGAGCAACAAAACAATCATCGTGACGGGAGCGAGCAGTGGTATTGGAGCTGCTGCCGCTGCCCTGTTTGCCGCAGAGGGAGCGAACGTGGTCTTAGGGGCGCGTCGAGCAAGCGAACTTGAGACACTTGTTGCGCGTATCGGCCAAAGCGGTGGGCGGGCTGTATGCCTTCCCGGAGACGTCAGAGACAAAGGGTATGCCGGCGCTCTCGTTGATCTTGCTCTCAAAGAGTTTGGAGGCCTCGACGGAGCTTTCAACAATGCCGGCATAGTCGGAGAGCTGAGGCCCGTTGCAGAGATGACGTTCGAGGCCTGGAACGAGGTCATCTCAGTCAACCTCACAAGCGCGTTCCTGGCGGCCAAAGCCCAGATCCCGATGATGAAGCAGAGGGGCGGCTCCATCGTGTTTACCTCATCGTTCGTTGGCTTCAGCAATGGCGGCATGCCGGGGATGGGAGCCTATGCGGCATCAAAGGCTGGGATGGTCGGTCTCATGCAGTCGCTTGCGTCCGACCATGCAGCCGAGGGCATTCGAGTCAACGCGGTGCTACCAGGCGGCACCATCACTCCTGCGGGAGGGGAGGGCAATCCATCAGTTCTTGAATTCATTGCGAACCTGCATCCGATGAAGCGGATGGCAGCGGCCGATGAAATTGCTCAAGCGGCCCTGTTTCTTCTCTCCGACCGATCGAGCTTCATGACGGGCAGCCCGATGCTTGTGGATGGGGGCATCTCAGTCCGCCTAGCGTAGACTTTTTACGAAGACCTACAACCTGGTGTAGCTGGCCATGTAAACAGGAGGTCAACATCACCTCTACATCAGGTCAACAGGTCGGACGCAAAAGCCCATATTTCCAAGGGACCCGCTGTTGACCCTAAACAGGCGGACGCAGGTGCTTGCCCTCGACGGGGCCAATCCTCTGGGACGGGATTCCAATGGGTTAGAGCCCGAAATGTTGACTAATGTTGACTTCGAAGGGCGCCAGAATGCGCCGCTGGACGCCAAGTTCAACCCAAAGGACGTATCGAGCCTCAGTCATCCCAGGGGTTCGACACTTTCTTAAACGCCTTTCGCTTCGTGGCCTTCCTCTGTGGGCTGGTCGCAGGTGGGTTGTGATAAGCCTGCATCTTCTCCTTGGCCTGCTCAAGCTCCCGCACGCCACTCAGGATTTGCTTCTTGCCTTGGGAGGCCTGAGCGGTCTGATCCAGTAGCATCGATGCTACCAACTGAAGCCCGCCATCCCGCATCACGCCGACGGCGTCACCGAAGTCAGTTTCGCCCGTTTCTCGCCACCGCACTTCATCCGGGTCGTTATAAGGTCTGTCTGTCCAAGGCCGGTACTCTTTCTGTGCCGCGTCTGGACTGAGCCAAGCCCGCATGTCCTGAAGAGATGGGTAGTGGCCATAGGCCTCGAAATACTGATCGAACGCCTCGATTAGGGCCACGTTCTGGCGCCCGATTTCCATGGAGCCCCCGCCACGGGAGATCCGCATGATGTTGGCGGCGAGCTGCCTGAGGCAGTACTTGACCTCCCGCTCGGCCTCTTTCCTTCGGATGTCGCGTTCGCTGTTCTCGCTGACGACTTCGAGGCCCATAGCTTCCCCCGCGGCGATTGGCTGGGGGATACTGATTCAGGCGAGTCCGGCCCGCAAGACGACAAAAGGGGCTAAAAAGTCGGCGCCTACCGATTTGCAATGCCTCGACTGCCTTCGGATGGGTTACACTGTCCCATGAGGCGGGTGATATCCTCCAGGAGGCGCGGCAGATGCTTGTTCGGGCTGTTCATCATGTTGCTATCGCGACGCAAGACCTAGAGCGGTCCTTGGCCTCTTACAGCGGCATCCTCGGCTTGAAGCCCGCGCCCCGGCCTAGCTTCCCGGTGGACGGCGCTTGGCTTGATATGGGTTCCACTCAGGTTCATCTCGCGGTTCATCCTGAAGCTACCTTCCGAACTAAGGCGAGCATCGACAACAACGACTGTCACTTCGCTCTGCGGGTCGAGAACTTCGATGCCGCGCTCGATCACTTGATTAGACACGGCTATGCTGAGAATGCCCCTGATGGAAGCGGGAGGAAGCTTTTGGTCAAGCGCCATAGTCCCGCAGGCTACCCTCAGGTCTATGTCCTAGACCCGGACGGGCATGTCGTGGAGATCAACGCGAGCAGCTGATAAGAGCCCTGAGCCGACTATGGGCGGCCCTTGGTCATTCCAGCCAATATCAAGCCGCCGAGCCCACCGAGCAGCACCACGGCATCAAGCCAGCCCCGCCGTGAGACCCGTCGCGATACTCTGTAGGCCAGATAGGCTGACCCCAGCAGGCCAGACCCGACGAGGAGGAAGAACAACCACTCCCGCACGACCGTCACGCCGTAATAGAGTCCTGCCACGGCTATAGACAGGATGCCATTGGCCAGAAGGGGCTTGCGCTCGAAGAGGAAGGCCATAAGCCGTGCCAGCATAGGACCTGAGCTGGGCGCGTCCTGCGGTGTCAGCAGGAGCGACAATAGACGTTCCATGGAGTTTGCCCCTTGGTTGTGAGGCGGCCCCTCTCGCTCGCTCTCAGCTTCCTTTTGTCTACCGACCTAGTGGTTGCGTTGTTCTCGAAGAAGAGACATGAGCAGTTTCAGCACATCTTCCGCCTTCTCCCCGTCCGTCCGCTGAAAATCCTCCGGATGGGCCAGAGCAGCCTCATCGTTCGTACGAGCAAAGCCCATGGACCATGTGTCGAAATGGCGGCTCGCAACAGGGCCATGGTGAAGAAGCGTAATATGCCTATGCCGACTGTCGCAGGCGATATGACCGTATAGGTTTTTGACCGCCTCTGGAGGGCCTTCTAACACCTGCGCAAAGCGATGCAGGTCGAACAGCAACGCTCCTGAAATTCCAGCCCGATGATTCCATTCTCGTGACCAAGTCAGAATACGCCTGATCTCCTCCGCGACCTCACGGGGGGAACCCTCAATGGTCATCTGGCTACGGTAGATGAGCCGGTAAACTTGAGGCGTAGCTTTTTGGTCTTCGGGGAAGTGGAGATGCATTAGATGTTCTACGTGATTGAGTTGGGCTGCTGATATCAGGTTAAGAGGATGCAACACAACTCATGCGGCAGTCAGGGTTTCAGTCTGCTCCCAGTCATCGTCGGATCCTGCACACCAGATGTTCTGACTGTCGCCGCCAACGGGGGAGGCAAGGGAGGGTTCTAGATCCCACCCATCCTCTAGGTCCACGTCCCCGTCGAGCTGGTCGAGGATGTCGATGGCCTGTTGGATGAGGCTCTCGGCATAGAACCGCCACTTCTGATATTGCGCCCGGGTCATGCGCGACCCTCCGCTTCGAGGATGTCACGAACTAGGGAAAGACCGAGCTGCTGGCCATCCATGCAGTTCGCAATGTCGCCCACCGCGCCAATGTCAGCCCCGCCTTGGCCCTCGCCATCGCTGAACTGTCGGGCCTGCTGCGGGATGTGCGTCATGGCTGATCTTACCATCATCACCCCGAAGCTCTCGAAGCTCATTCCGATGCTCTCGACGGATCATGACGGCGAGGTCGTTGCCACCGTCCGGGCCATCGATCGCACGCTGAAGGGCGCCGGTCTCGACTTCCACGCCCTCGTGGAAGCTCTTCAGCCTGCAAGCCCTCCCACCTACTCGCCTCCGCCTAGGCCAGAGCCCAAAGCCGAGACGATGACCATGCGGGAAATGGCCTTGTGGTGTCGGGGCAAGGATGCCGGCGACCTGACGGAAAAGGAACGCAAGTTCGTATGGGATATCCTCGATGAGCTGGGTGAGCTTGATGCGAAGGAAGCCGGCGCGACGGCCTACCTGCTGGTGAATGGGCAGGGCAAGGGCAGGGCGACTCGTGACGCTGAGGTGAAGACACGCTCGGAATGGCGCATCATGCTGTTGTCGTCCGGCGAGATCGGCCTGGGCGACAAGATTGCCGAGACCGGCAAGCGGGCCAAGGCTGGGCAGCTCATTCGCCTCGTGGATGTCCCTGCTGATGCCGGGAAGGGGTTAGGCCTCTTCGAAGACACCAAGGGCTTTGCACCTGCAGATTTTTCCAAGGTAGCGAAGACGGCCTCCCAGAATTTTTACGGAGCAGCAGGTCGGCACTTCATTGAAGCTCTGGCGAAGGACGTTGACGCCTCGACCGAGACGGCCCGCACCTGGGTGAGCCGTGTGCAGCAGGATCTTCTCGCAGGGATAGGTGAGACGGGAGGCCAGGCCTACCGTGTGGCGCATAGGTTCGCTCTGATTGCCGTGGCCGGTGAGATGGCCAGAACCGCTTTGGATCTCCCTTGGGTATTCGGCTCTGCATGGACCGGATTGTGCCCGCTCGGAAGGATCGGCCCATTCAATTCGCTATGCCGAAGATGGAGACGGCTGCTGACGCAGTGAAAGCCAGCTCCGCCCTCGTGGATGCGGTCGCCTCAGGCACCATTACTCCGACAGAGGCGGGTGAGCTGTCCAAGCTGGTCGACGGCTTCACCAAGGCGGTGGAGCTTCATGAAATCCAACAACGACTCGACAAACTGGAGGCCGCACAGGGGGCGAAATGAGCAGAGCATCAATGAAACGTGTTGAGCGGTTAGAGGCTGCAAGCGGTGTCCATTCTCTCGGCTATTACCACCTCATCTATGCCAGTGATGCGGCCGACTATCAGGTGCAAAGGTCAGCCCTCATCGCGTCGGGAAAGGCCAAGGCATCGGACTTCATGTTCGATGAGAACGAAGGTCTTCCCGTGGAGCAGCGCCAGGCCGAAGGGCCCCAGACCATTCCATGGTCGATGAGCCATGACGATTGGGTCTTGCAAATGGATGAGGAGCATTCGCGATGAACACTCGAACCTTGCGGCGATTGGAAGCGCTAGAGCAGGCTGCACCCCGCGACGTCGGGAGCTGGCATCGGATCATCCTTCGGGACGGCGAGGACGGTGACGCTCGTATGGCCGACATCGTGGCATCCGGTGAGGCAAAGGGCGGAGACCACTTCATTCATCGGGTGATTGTCCCCACGCTGACCAGAGGGGCTGAGTGATGAGCCGGACCATGTTGAAGCGGATTGCCAGCCTGGAACTGAGGACCAATCGGGACAAGGGGCCGGATCATGTCCTCTTGGGAACTGCCGAAACCTTGCCGGGGCAGGTCGACGCTCTGAAGGCCTCCTCGAAGTGGAAGGAGGGCGACGAGATTTTCATGATTGAGCTGGTGGGCGAGGATTTTAAAGAGGAGAGCGTAGGATGAGCCGTGCGATGCTGAAGAGGCTTGAGAGCCTGGAGCAGAGGAACACCCGCCACGATGGGAAGTATCATCTCGTGTTTGGTCATAGTGCTGAGGATCTGGAGCACAGGGAGATTGCCTTAAGGGCGTCGTCCGAATGGCATAAGGGTGACCGCGTTCTCAGCATTCGTTGGATGGAGCCCAGCGAGATGTCAAAGGGCGATGTCGCCGTGCAGGGGGTGACAGTCTGAAGGGTCAATCAACCCCGATTTGGGCAGGCAGGAGCTTGCTGTCCTTTTCCTGTCAGACAAGCCCTGGATACTAAGGGATCAGCAGGGGGTGCTCTGTCAGCTTGTTTCATGCCCTGGAAGAGGAGTGAAAAGAAGATTGGATCGAAGTGTGGCAGGCCTAAAAACCGCACTGAACGCAAAAAAGCTTGGCAGGAGCGAAACCTTTTAGATTAGAACTTGTTTAAACTCCCGGTTGAACTGGGGTTGATCTCGATGTTGGAGAACGATGGAGCCGCTTCCCTCGCTTTTGAGATGGGCATTGTGATTATGGCCGTCGCTGGTTTTGCCGCGGCATTCTATGCTGCCTTGTGTTGTGTGGGCTGTTAAACGTCGTTCAACGTCAACTGCCTTGACCTGATTATTTGCAAGGAAGCAGTAAAAACTCGCTAAATGCCTCAATAGTCAGGCCAACATCAAGTCGCTCGTGACAATGATAATGCTCAGGGCGAGTGCTCGAAACGAACATCGTAATAAATAATCCTATCCGATGCTGAAATCTGCCTTTGTCCTTCTTCGCGATCGAAAGTGATTGCGGAATAAAACTGAGGGCGAAGACGTTCTCTACCGTCGGCTTAACTGCTGCGCGTTGGGAATGATGTCGAACAAAGCTCTGCGGTTGGCAGCCCTTGCGATTGAGGACGAGGCTACGATGGACGAGATGCTGGAGTTGGCCAAAGAGCTTCGCGCTCAAGATCCAAACAGCGAAATCGCAGCTTTGCTCGAACAGCGGGTCGCGACTGAGAAGCGCCTGCGTGAACTGGTCGCCCGCATCAAACATAAGATGATGCATGATGTCTGATGCTGACAACATAGAGGATCTTCGTGCTGAGATCCGCGGGCTAGAGGCCCTTGTCCATGGGCTCGTCCTAAGCTTGATACAGCGGCGGTTGTTTACCCCTGAGATGGTTATCCGGGAGGCCAAGCACACTGAGGCGCAGCTTCAGATGATGCAGGCACCCAAAGGCACCCTCGCAACCGTCCAGAGGCTGCGACTGTCTCTGGAAGATGTTGCTAATGCCGATCCAGGACGGTGACCTGCCTGGCCAAAGAAAAGGCCTCGCTGGAGTAACGAGGCCGCTGTCCGTGCCCTGGTGACGGCTTTTGCATTAAACCGTTTGAAGAGTCGCGAATATAGCGGTGGCAAGGCCCGCCAGCACAATGCCCAAGCCCACGACGCGCAAGGCGAAAGGCAGCTCCTGTCGGACGGTTTGGCTCTCATCGACGCGGAGGGCGGGGTCGTACTCAAGAGGCTTGGCCATATCAAAACTCCAAAATTCGTGAGATGACTCTTAAAGGTGTGGTTGTGTTCCCCAAATTTGCTCGGAAGCAGCCCCAGCGTAATTCAGCTACTAATCCCATCGCGTTAGCTCCTCGTAAGGTGATGGAATTTCAACTTCCTGGACGTTATTTAGCTATGGTTGGCTCGCCTTCTCGTTGTTGGCAGCATGTCTGAGCCGGAGTCGTTCTATGCGCAGTGTCAAAAGCCCCTCTGAGCTTGATGGGCTCATCGGTGAGAGGATCAGAGAAGCCCGGAAGGCCAAAGGACTCAGTCAGGAAATTCTAGCCAAACGGCTAGGGCTGACCTTCCAGCAACTGCAGAAGTACGAGAAGGGGACAAACCGCATCACGGCCGGCCGTCTCGAGGAAATATCGCGTGCCCTGGGGTGCCCGCTCCTGTGGCTCTACGGCAAGGACGAGGATGTCGGGATCCTGCCGACCCCCAACCAGATCTTGGCCGAGCGGATCGGGTTGCTGAGCCCGATGCAGCAAAAGGCTCTCAAGCAGATGGCGGACGCAATGCTGGAGACCATTTCCTTATCTGGTGCATCCGTCATCACGGCTGGGGCTTCCAAAAGGGGCCGTCCGCGCAGCAAGGTACGAGCTGATTCTGTTGGTCAATGACAATATATCAAATGATAGGAACTTCTCGCATAGGACACAGTTGATAAAGCGAAGGTTGTTCTCCCCTTCGCCTTCTACCTACCCTAGCGAAAGCTGGGGTTTTTCTTTGGCTGAACTCCTTACAACGAAGCTTGACCATTAAAGTTCCTACCCCTCCAGTTTAGTATCAATCCGGCAAAGCTTCGATCTATAACCTTTGGCACATTTCGCCCCTGGAAGCCTGACCATTTGGGCTGCTTCGATGCAGCGGAGATCGACCATTGTCCGTCCAACTGAACCTTGTGCCTGATCTGAGAGCCGCCGCTCGCAAGAGCGTCGCTCTGGTGCTGAAAACAGCGCTTATCCGAGCAGGGCTTGAGCATATCATTTCAAGCCAGGGCTTTGACGTTGTCTCATCCCAGCAGGATCTGCGGATCGCACAGCCATCACTCATCGTTATCGAAGGGGAGGCCTCGGCCTCTCAGACGGCAGAACTCATTGATCGAATCAAAGCAGAAAGTCCCGCGGCAGCTGTGGTCGTCCTATCTGACGCTTTCGACCTCGATAGCCTGTTTCAGCTGCAAAGCGCAGGTGCCAACGGTTTTTGTCTCACCACGATGCAACCTGATGTGTTGGTCAAGGCGCTGGAGCTCGTTGCTCTCGGCCACACGTTCGTGCCAGGTAACATAATCGACATGTTGGCGAAGGAGGGGGTATCAAGATCTGCTTCTCCGCAGCAGATTATTGAAATGCCAGTTCCAAGCTGGAGCGAGCACCCTTCGCTGCACAAATTGTCTCAACGAGAGGCGCATATTCTGCGCATGCTGATGCGTGGCGACGCCAACAAGGTCATCGCCAACAAGCTCGATATCGCTGAGGCGACCGTGAAGGTTCACGTGAAGGCCATTCTCCGTAAGATCCAAGTCTCCAACCGGACTCAAGCGGCCATCTGGGCGAGCGAGCATCTGGCCCAGGGTGCAATTAGCGATCCAGGGAGCGACCGATCCCGCTGAGCAATGTCGACTGATTTTCTCTCCTCATCGGCAACTTTGGCAAGAGGTTTGCAGAGACCCTGTCTAAGAGGTGTCTGATTCCAAGAAATGTCAGGGCCTTGGAGACCACACCCCGCCCAGCGTCAGCATGGGGCGGGCGTGTGGGAGCGGATCAGAACCTGCATAGCCTTTAGCTTGCTGACACCCAGCCTGAGACATGTGCACTAGGGTGGCGGTCCTCGATAAGGGTTGGACGGATACCATGCTCAAGCCAAAACTTGGCTGCAGCGAGCACCAGCGCAAACCCACCTGCGCTCTCAATAGCATTCGCAACTTGGTCCGAACTTGAAGCAAAGCCCCTATTCACGACATCCACAAATGTGCCGTCAGCATGGGGCTGGAAAATCCACTCAACCTCGGTTGGTGACGAGTCGACATCCCACTCCATAAGGATGCGTCGATTGGGTTCGAACTCCTTGACCCTGACGTCAGTGGTGGCGCCATACATTGCCCAAGTCCACCTAACTTCGGCCTCTGGTGCGAGCCATCCGGTTGAATGAGTGAACCAGAAACGTGTTGTGACGGCTGGATCGACGAAGGCGTTAAATACTTCGGGGACTGGGCAGCGGATCAGCATTCCTGCAGTAGCGGTCGGCGACGTCATGGGGCTTTCGGCTCCTTGATGAGACTGCTGGTTCTCTTTCACCCTAGCCTAGCAGGTATTAGACCGACCAGTTGGCGATGAGCCAACCCCTATCTAGGTGACCGAGCTGCTTGAATCGAAGGAACGGTTTACCGAGGTAGTACCGGACGAGGGTGGCGATCTCTTGGGATATTGGCCTCTTTTCCAACTGACCAGTCTCTTGGTAACATCAACGGTGATACTCCGGCTTGGATGACCACCCCTCATCGGAGACATCAGACGACGTGGAGCGATCCAAAATCACACCGATCACACTAATCAAAATATGAGTGTGATCCCGTAAGTCATTGATACTGTTAGAGATCACACTAATCACACCGATCACACCTCAAAAACGGCCAGCTTGCGGAAGGCATTGGGAAGGGTTGGCCATGAGGCTCCCGCCAACTCACAAGGTCATAAGGTCCCATTCCCGGTTTACTTTCCGCTTAAGCCGCCTCGCAATGAACAGGCATATGCGGACCTTAGCCATTTGGTGCAGGGGAGTGGAGCAGACGATGACGGCTATCTTGACACCCGAGTTAAATCCAAAGCTCCGAATACGTCCTCTGAAGGCTCAGCGCAATCAATGCTGTTTCATCATCTCGGATGGACTTCAAAATGCTGTCTGCTGCGGGGCTTATGTCTCAGGGGCCTCAAGCTGGCGCGAATGGCACCGAGCTGTTGTCTATATCCAGCCTTCAGCGAGCTCCGTACAGGAACGAGACTTTCGGCCTGATCGCTTCCTAGCCCTGTGAAAGGTGGAACAACCTTTCGATAGGGAGCGTTCGGTCTTTGTAGCCCAGCTTGGTTGCGAGGTGACCTGTCTTGCTGAGGCTCTTCAACGGAGGCCTCCTCATGCACCAACTCGCAGCATTCTTTAGCTTTCTTATTCTATTCGCCTCCTCGGCATTTGCCCAAACGCCTGCTCCGGGAGCGGCCCCAGCGACCACGACAGGTGGGATCACTGGCTATTGGTGGATCATCCTACTCATCGTGATCATCGCTGCTGCCATCTGGTTCCTCAGAGGCCGCAATCGCTCGATGTGACGCCTAGCTGGGCGGCCGTCTTGGCAGTCTCAATGCTGCCGAGCCTGGACGAGGTAGACATCAATGTTCGTCTCGCCGAGGGCACGACACGCTTCGAGCCGATGAAGACCCTCGACCAAGACGTATCGGTTGCCATCGGGCCGCACGAGGATGGGTGAAGTCTGACCAGCGGCCAAGATGTCTTGGGCCAAGCTATCAACCTTTTGCTGATCAAGTGTCTGCCGGCGCTTCACCGGCACGTAGACATCAGTGATTGTGAGGACTTTCTTTTTCATCATCTCAGGCACCGCCTCTTGGTCGAGTGGTCACAGCTCTTCGAACTTTGCTGGCTCGATGATGGCCTTAGTCCTCGTGACTAGCAGGGCCTTGCTGCTCCAGCTTCCTCAGAACAGCAAGAATGGTCTCAGGGAGAGGTTGTATCTTGAGATCCTCATACATGTACCGCAGTTGGTCCCCGATACGAGCCTGTGCGGCGGGAGAAACGGAGGGCTGCCTTAGGGGACCCTGCAATCTGCTTTGATCAGCCGACATTCCTGAACTCATTTTTAACTCGATATCGCAATTTTCTGAGCCCAATTTTTGATCCTGATGTTGGACGCCAAACCCTCACAGAAGGATGGAGGTAAGGTAATCTGGTGGGTTGAGAACAGGTTTAAGGCCAGAGACGGGAACGGCCCCACCAGCAGAATGGAAGGATGCACTGATCAATGTCTAGGCCAAATGACGCAAATCGCGCCAGTGCCAGAGGCCAATGAGGCTTGCGGAGCGTTCAGCCCTGAACTAGTTTTTGCAGTGCAGCAAGGTCTCGTGGCGAGCCCGCGCTGCATGCCCTTCTTGGGCGTTTCCTCCCTAAACTTCGGGCCGCTGGCAACAGCGGCCTTTTTTCTGGGTTGGGGCTCACAGGTTGTTTTAAGCCAAGCTTGGCCTAGGTCATTCCTATGCCCGATACGAATTCAGAACCGCCCTTGTCGCCGCAGGCCGCTCTTGATGAAGCGGTCCAAGCCCATCTCGGTGCGCAGTTGCGCGCTTTGTATGCTGATCCAGCTGGGGACAAGTTGCCCCGTAGCCTTCAGCAACTGGCCGTCCGGGTATCGCAGGTCATCCGGGCTCACAACGAGCCGGTCAACCAGTCCTTCACTGACGGGATCATGGCATCGCTTCCAAACCTCAGAGCCTTCGCCATCTCGCTGACCAAGGACAGCACCAAGGCTGAGGACCTCGTTCAGGATACTGTTCTCAAGGCTATCGGCTACTCGGACCGGTTTGAGGAAGGCACGAACCTCCAGGCCTGGCTTTTTACCATCCTGCGCAACCAGTTCTTCTCAAGTCACCGCAAGGCCGGCCGTGAGGTTGAGGACGCAGATGGCTCACTCGCTGCCAGTATGATTTCTATCCCGGAACAAGAGGACAGGATCGCTCACAAGGAGCTTGAGACGGCTCTGGCCCAATTATCCCAGGATCAGCGGGAGGCCATTTTACTGGTTGGCATGGAAGGGATGCAGTACGAGGAGGCGGCAATCGCCTTAGGCTGTGCTATCGGCACCGTCAAAAGCCGGGTCTTTCGCGCCCGAAGCCGTCTGGCTGAGCTCATGCACTTGGATGCCAGCGACCTTGGCGGCAACAGGACATCAGGTGCCTAAGCGTGGGCTTAGCTTTCATGCGGATCCAGCGGCGCTCGCGGCACTGCCTCCAACTCGTCTAACCATCTCTGGATCTCCGGCGATACCGGGCTGACGAACGTGTCTGTGTAATTGTTGCGAAGCGTCATACCGACGAACTCAATCAGCGAGTTGCAGAGCTTGGGTGCTTCGCTCTTTCTCATGTTCTCGAAGTAGTCGTCATCAGTCAGCATAGCGAAATCCTATCGCTTGCCGCACGTCCCTGTGTTGAGGCGTCAACACGTGCGAAATAATAAAGTTGCAAATGAGCTAGCCCAAGAATTTGAGACAAACCAAAGAAAAGACCTCGCCAGGGGGAGCGAGGTCTTTTATTCCTGCTTGGCGATAGAGCATCTTGCCCGGTCGAGGGTGATCAGTCCTGCCTTTGAACACCTAGCTACTAGCTAAAGTCGAGAACAGCAATCAAAGTTCCCCAAACTAGCTTGTCCTGATAATACAGGCCCAATTACAGGATTGGACTGTATCTAGATCAAGTCTCTGCCACTTCTTTCTCAGGCTCGGCTTCCCATTCCAAAGAGGCTAGCACTTCAGCCTCGACCGACACGCCATCGTCAAACCTGTGAGCGTTCTCAGCAAGGAGCCGTCGAGCAGTCTCAATGGCCGCTGCCTTGTTCTTGCAACGAACCGCAATCGTATCGACTTCGCGCACTTCATACTTATCGACCTCCTTCCATAGGCGAAGGACGGCAACAAACGGGCCTTTCCCAGTGCGGTGCTGTGTCTGGATGTCCTTGTACTTCTGGGCCTCGGTGGTGATGGCCTGCCAGAAGGGCCTTCCTTCCGCGTAGGCAGCGGCCAAGTGATCCGCTTCGTAGACCAATCCTTTGAGAGCTGCCTCTGACAACCCTTGAAGGCAGTTCGTCATGTTGGCCACAGCGGAGTGCAGCTTGTCGACAGCTTCGCGGCCTTCACGGGTGAGGGGAGGGATCTTCCTGAGGCTACCCTTGACCGTCCGGACCTCGTTAGCTTTTGCCAGCCCAGGCCATAGGTCAGCGGCGATGCGGTCTAAGTGCTCGGCTGTCACGTCCCAGCGGTACGGCTCCAGCAATTGCTTCCGCTTCACATCAGGGCGTAGATCGACAACCTTGCCAGGCTTTTTCTTCTCCTGGGCGTTCGCCATCAGGACGGCTCGCAGGCTCTTATGAAGGCTGTCGACGATGCTGCCGTTTTTGTCGAAGTGCCAGATTGAGCCCGTGGCATCCAAAATTCTGACGGGCTTGCCATCTCGTTCTCGACAACGACCTGAACCACCTTCTGGGCTGTGCCGGCGTACTCGGGGATCGTGTCCTCTCCGAAGGGCAGACGGTCTGCAACATGCCTGGGGATCCGCTTGAGGCACCCGTTCTCTTCAAAGACGTAGAACCGAAACCTGATAGCCATGTCTGCTTTCCCTCGTTCTCCGAGAGTCTAAGACACGCGGAATCCTTAGGGCTAGGGAACGGACCCTGTCTCAGTGGATTCATAGGTAGCAACCCGACAGGATGATGACATGTCCGATATGCCCGACGTTCCTTCGCCGCCGCAGCCGGACATCCCGGCGCCGGGACCTGAGCCTGTACTACCTCCCGCTGGCCCTGAGGGCCTTCCAGGCAATCAGGAGCCGGTGGGTGTGCCTCCTACAGGACCAAGTGAGCTACCGGGGCAGGGTGAGCCTCTAGGCGTTCCTCCATCGACGCCTCTTGAAGTCCCTTCGACGCCAACGCCTGGGCAAACGACAGCGTGATAGCTGATTGTAGGCTGTTTTCAGTCTACACGAAGCAACAGTCGGCGATTTCCGGCGATCTAGCCACACACCCCACACACCTCTCACCAAGCAGGTGTGTGGGGCTAAGCTGCTGAATTTATTGAGCCTCACACCTCACACACCCCACACACCTGAAAAACAGGTAGCTTGAGGATCTGTGCCGCTTGGCTGTTGTGAGGATCAACTGGCGGCACGTCGCTCTGCTGTCAAACTTAGATGCTTACAGGCGAAGCTCAAATAATGGTCAATGACCAGCGCACCATCTAAGAAATGGCATCGCACGATCGCGACGGCGCCATCATGATTGGAACTCGTCTCAGGGTCTGTATCGAGAAGAGTGTGGTAGGGACGCAGGAGTTTTCGGAAGAGGGGTCAGGTCAACCAAAAGACGGCGGCCCAAAGCCCCAATCCTACAGCAGCGAGCGCTGGAACTCTGTAAAGGCCCCAGCGCATGAGCTGTCCTCTGGCTTCACGATTGGTCGGGGAGTTTTCAAGGCGCATGGCGCTTTAAGCTTTCAAGATCTGCTTTAAGGAAGGCCTCAGCCAGTCGCAGGCCTTATCTTCAAGCAAGCTCACGAGATGTCAGGGGCAACAGTCGATTGGCAGACATGTATCGGGTCATCGCAGTGACTCAGAGCATAAGGGCTGCCATGACCAGAAACCCAAAGGCTCCCACGGATATGATTCCGACAATAAGCAATTGCGACTTTAGACCCGGCGGCGGTAGGTCGCCAAACATAGAGGTCAGTTTCCTACTGTTGGAGCAAAGCCTCAACCGCACTTGGGCTGTTGACATAAGAAGGCGACTTTAGGCCGAAGTTGACAACCCAGAAGCAAAGACCAATCCCAATAACAACGGCAAGCCAGTTTAATGATGTGCCCAGGTTTCGATTGAGAGCTACTTCGGCTGAAGTATTAGTTTTCCGATCTGGCGGGAGATTTGTTGGCATGAATGCCTCCATCACTGATTGGCTGACATTTGGCTAAAGTCAAATTAAGCCCCAACTGATCGCCCAAAGGCAGAAGCAGAGGCTTAACGTGATCAAAAGCCAGTTTACGGGGCCATTCCGCCACCAGAGCAGATTGGTTCTGAGGCTTCGATGATCTATAAGTTGGTAAGAGAGCATGGCAACCTCCAAAGCCGGGGACGCTTTGGGGCGCGGAGTCACGCCGAAAAGATCAAAAGCTGACTGTGGAGCTTCTGACTGAGACAGTTAGCCATGGGATCGCGGCTTTTACGAGGCCAGCCGTATCAAGTATCCGAGACTTCAAGCCGTTCAAGCATCGCTGGGTCCTCCTGCTAGAGGAAATGACCCTATGATTCTGTCACCTTGCGACAACTCGACGAGGCGATACAAGGCAAGATGTTGAGCCATCAGGATGGCCTCACGGTCATCTAGACAAGGGAATGTAGTTTCTGTCGCTCTCCCAGTCACGCGGTCAACGAGCTGTGCCCGATAGGTAGACTCACCATTTTTGAGTTCGGCCATAGATCACCTCAAAGCCATGTGTGCTTCGAGGCGCGCGATTGCGCCGAAAAGATCAGGAGCCGACTGAGGGGCTGCTAACGGGGCTATAAGCATCAAACATTGTGTTGTAAGCGAGGCGCGGAGGTTGCACATGCCCAAAGAGCCTTGGCTGCGCCCATTTTGAGAGTGGTACAGGCGAGCACAAGCGGCAGAGCATTATTCCTTATACCGCTGTTTACACCTCTACCACCTCTCGGAGTTCTCAAGCTCGGGCTCAGCGTATTGGGTGGTCATATCGACGACCGGGGTTGTCCCAGGCAAGGACGTGATGATCATGATCCCATGCCGACAGTCGACTGCTTTCCTATAGCCTTCGCCTGAGTCAGCGATGACATTGCCGTTCTCGTGCTTCAGGCGCCATCGGTATTCTCCAACAGTGTCACGGTACATCTCAAAGCGCATTAGATCTCTTCCCCTGGCCGGAAAGACCAGAGCCTTTATATGGCCGTGAAGCAAAGAATTAACACCGTCGCCAGCGTCCGCCTTGCTAATATCTTTGCGGGCATCAGGAAAATGACCCCGCGCAAATACCCTATTTTCTCAAACGTTAGTGTGACAGATCTTGGAGCGCGTGACACCAAGAACCACCTAGTTGAGGGCGGACATCATCTCTTCAGCTTCCTGACAACGGAACCCAATGCCGAGGTAAAGCCGATCCACCCCAAGGCTATGCCGGTCATTCTCACAACGGACGAAGAGTACGAGGCATGGCTGACGGCACCCCTGGAGGAGGCTCTCAAACTCCAGCGCCCGCTCCCGGACGGCACGCTTGAAATCGTCGCGAGGGGAGAACGAGCGGATCCCTCAGAGGCAGCCTAGAGAGCCTGCCAATCTGCAAAAGCCTTACGGCCGGTCTCACTCAGTTCGCACAGGACCCTGCCGTCTTGATAGCCGAACAATCGGCTGACTGAGCAAAGTCCCCGTGCCTCCAAGTCTAGGCAGATCGAAATCAAATGCCTGTTTCTGCTGGATGGGATCAGCCACAGCGCGCCGTCCATGAGGCTCATCGCATAGCGGTCGATGAGATCCAATTTGGCTGTAGTTCTGCTCAATCACTCTCCCCTAACTGCTTCGTCTTTCCTTCAATTGGCATGGCAGGGCCATTGGGCCTACCTTCGAGAGCAGCGGCTATCGCCCCGCCAATCTTGTTAGAGGCCCGGCGCAAAGGGTCTGCGTCTAAGTGAGCGTAGCGGGCAGTTGTAGCTGATTGAGTGTGACCCAGTAGCTTGCCGATGATCGGAAGCCCCATTCCGGAGCCGGCTCCAAAGCTGGCATGGGTGTGCCGGAGGTCGTGAAGCCGGACGCCTTTTAAACCAGACCGCGTCGAGACGGCCGCCCAGGGGCGTTTGAGGTCTGATCGAGGCTTGCCGGGTTTGTCCCCGGGAATGACGTAATCCGACACGCGCTCCAGACCCTCAAGGATGAGCAAGGCGGGGGCATTCAAGATGATAGTCTTGCGACCTGTTTTAGAGTCCGGAAGCAGAAGTAGCCCACGCTCTGAGTCCACATAGTCCCAACGCAGATGCAATATTTCCCGGAGCCTGGCGCCCGTCAGAAGGAGCAGGCGGATAGCCGCCACGGTCTCCTTGCCGAATTTTACGCGTCGGTTTTCGCTTTTCGGAGAGTGCTTGGCCCTCGACTGCGGCTTGTCAGGATCTGGCTCCCAAGGCAGCCCAATAGTTTCGGCCTCTCTCAAAGCTTCTCCAATCCGTTCGATCTCGTCGGTCGAGAGGAAGCGTTCCCTACGCCTCTCATCATATCGTTCAATCTTGGAGGCTGGATTGAAGCCCTCAGGCACAAAGCTGTGCCGTGAGCCCCATGAGAACATCGAACTGGCTACTGCGATTATCTGGTTGGCGATAGCAGGTTTGTCGGACAAATCCCCGTGGAGCCTAGACAGATCAAGCCTTGCGACCAACTTGGCCTTTTTCCGACCGAGGTTGGGTAGAATGTAATTGTTTATCGCATTCTCATAGTTCTCAACCGTCTTGGCCTTCCGCTTCTTCCTGACGTGGCTTGCAAGAAATGCTTCAGCCAACTCTGAGAGGCTGGCCGCGGCCCGCTCTTTCGCTTTTGCATCGGCAGGGTCCTCGCCGCGTGCTGCGGCGCCAAGAACTTCCTTGGCTTTCCGCCGAGCATCATCTGGTGTCAGGGCGCCGTACCGCCCCAGGGTTACGAATCGCTTCGGGGCCGTCCTTCCGCCAGCCCCTGCTCGATAACGAGCAATGAATGTTTTTATACCCGTTGGTTCAACGCGGAGGCCAAAGCCTTTGAGGTCCGTATCCCACAACTCATAACGAGCACTCTCAGGCTCTGCAGCGTCAACAGACCTCTTGGTTATCTTGATCGCTGCCTTTGCCATGCGTGGTCACTCAGATTAACGGTGACCACCGGGTGACCACCATTTATGGAAACTGGCGGAAACACCAGGACACACTGCAGCATATAAGTAGCTGTTTCATAAGGGAATAGACCAACGTAGGGAAACGTGAGGAAACGCTCGGAAATGATCGCCTTCTCATTCGTAATGAGGGGGTCGGGGGTTCGAATCCCTCTTGCGGCACCATCCCTTCGGGTTTCCCCTCAGCGGGTCGGGCGACCGGTTCGTCATCCGGGGTCGGAGAGCGCGGCAGACGATGCCGGTTGTTGGAATGGGGCCATAGCTCAGCTGGGAGAGCGCTTGCATGGCATGCAAGAGGTCGGCGGTTCGATCCCGCCTGGCTCCACCAATTCCAAACGGAGCGCGGGTGTAGCTCAGGGGTAGAGCACAACCTTGCCAAGGTTGGGGTCGAGGGTTCGAATCCCTTCGCCCGCTCCAGTTTTCCGATCAGAAATCGATCCTTTCAGTTGGCGCAGGTTCCAGCCGTCAGGCCGAGCGGGCAGGGCGTCATGCTTCCCGTCGCCGCACCCGGGCGGGCCGCGAGGGCAGGGATTGGCCAGATTGCCCAAATGCCTCCCCCGTCGTAGTCATCGGCTTTGCTCACTGGAAGCGCCATGATTTCTCGCTCGTCCGCCGTTCTCCTGGCCGCCGCCGCCGGCATCCTGGCCTGCGCGGTTTTCTTCGTCTCGATTCCCGCCGAAATTCACAGCGGCAATGCCGGCGAATTCGCCTGGCCGGTGAACAGTCTCGTGTGGCTCTACCGTTACGGCATGGCCGCCCTGATCGCCCTCACGCTCCTGCCCGCCCTCGTCCTGCCGGTGCGTGCGGCCGGCCTCTGGGCCTGCCTCATGGGTGCCCTCGCCGCCTATGCGTGGGCCTACGGCAACTTCGTCGTGTACGATTTCGGGCTCCTGGACGGGCAGAACTTTTCGCTCCAGGTCGCGCCCTGGAAGAAAGCGCTCGAAGGCGCGTTCATCCTGCTGTTCCTGGCGGGCGCGTTCGCCTTCGCCCGTGCGCGGCCCCGGATCCTGGCCGGGGGCCTGCTCGTGCTCACCCTCGGCAGCCTCGCCACCGCATGGCCCGCCCTGACCGCGCAAGCCCCCCGCTTCCCGAAGCAGGAGGACTTTTCGGCGTTCTATGAGTTCTCGCCCGAGAAGAACACGCTCGTGATCCTGATGGACGCGATGCAGAGCGACCTGTTCGAGGAATCTCTCAAGACCGCGCCCGAGGTCGAGGCGGCCCTGGACGGATTCACCTACTACCCCGATACGGCGGGCGTCGCCCCCACGACCTTCCTGTCGATCCCGGCGATCCATTCGGGCATCGAGTACGACAAGACGATCTCGATGCCCGAATATTACCGCGTCGCCGTGCAGGAGGGATCCGTCTTCAACCGGCTGGCCGAGCGCGGCTACCGCTCGACGGTTCTCAACCCCATCCGCCGGATCTGCCCGGCCAAGGCCCGTTGCGTGACCGACAGCAACCTGCTGCTCGGGGAGCGCTCGTCCTATGTGGAGAGCGGCGCGCAGCTCCTCGACCTGGGGCTGTTGAGGCTCGCGCCCCTCGCCGTGAAGGAGGCGGTCTACAACAAGGGCCAATGGCGCATCGCCCCGGCCGTGAGCGACGTCAACCTGTCCCAGCACGCCGCCCGGAGCAACGCCCTGCTGGCGGATCTGAGCCGGAAGGCCAAGCCCACGTCTCCGGCCCCGACCGCGAAGTTCCTGCACCTCTTCAACACCCACGGTCCCATCGTCATCGACGAGCGATGCGCCTATGTGGGCGAGACCATCGCCTATTCGCGCGCCAGCTACCGGACGCAGATCGTGTGCGGCCTCAAGGCCCTGAGCGGGTTCCTGGCGGCTCTCAAGCGCGAGGGCGTGTACGACGCGACGACCATCGTGCTCATCGCGGACCACGGCATCAACCGGATCCGAAACAGCCGCGCCGAAGGCCCGTTCGACGTGGCCACCCCGATCCTGATGGGCAAGGCCAATCCCACCTTCGCCTTCAAGCCCGCCGGCGCGAAAGGTCCGATGCAGCGGTCCGGCGAGCACAACAGCATCGCCAACGTGGCAGGCTTCATCTGCGCCGCCACGGGAGACTGTGCCATCCCGGCGTCCCGCAACAGGGCCTCGCGGATCTTCCACGACTATCGATGGAAGGCCGAGTACTGGTATCTGGACAAGGTCCCGGGCATCACCACCTACGACATCGGCGGGACCCTGTGGCAGGGAGCCAGCTGGCATGTCCTGGACGGGTCCAAGACGGTCAACTAGCACCGCCGCGTCGGCGATGCGGGGCTCCCCACCCCGGAGCCGAAGGGATCAGATCGTCTGGTTGTAGGCCCCGACCTCGGGATTCTCGCGCAGGACGGCATCCACGCCCTTGAACATGGCGTGCAGGCGCTCCTCCGACACGGGGCTCTCCACCACCACCACCAGCTCAGGCTTGTTGGAGGAGGCGCGCACCAGGCCCCAGGTGCCGTCCTGGGCCGTGACCCGGATGCCGTTGACGGTGTTGACGTCGACGATGGTCTGGCCCGCGATGGCCTCGCCGGCCTCCGCCATGGCGGTCAGGCGGGCGGTGACGCGCTCGACCACGTCGTACTTCACCTCGTCGGCGCAGTGGGGCGACATGGTGGGCGAGCCCCAGGTCTTGGGCAGCTCCGCATAGAGGTCCGCGACGCTCTTCTGCGGATTGCGGTCCATCATGTCGAGCACCGCGATCGCCGTCACGAGGCCGTCGTCGTAGCCCCGGCCCACGGGAGTGTTGAAGAAGAAGTGGCCGGACTTCTCGAAGCCCGCCAGGGCGTTCAGCTCCTTGACCCGGCGCTTGATGTAGGAATGACCGGTCTTGAAGTAATCGGTCTTCGCCCCGTGATTCTGCAGCACCGGATCGGTGGCGAACAGGCCTGTGGACTTCACGTCCACCACGAACTGCGCGCCCGGGTGCAGGCTCGACAGGTCGCGCGCCAGCATGACGCCGATCTTGTCGGCGAAGATCTCCTCGCCATGGTTGTCCACCACGCCGCAGCGGTCGCCGTCGCCGTCGAAGCCGAGGCCCACATCGGCCCCGTGCTCCTTCACGGCCGCCGCCATGGCGTGGAGCATCTCCATGTCTTCCGGGTTCGGGTTGTAGTTCGGAAAGGTGTGGTCGAGATCGGTGTTGAGGGGAATCACCTCGACGCCGAGCGCCTCCAGGATCCCCGGCGCGAAGGCGCCGGCGGTGCCGTTGCCGCAGGCCACCACGGCCTTGATCCGGCGGCGCAGGCGCGGCCGGTCCGTCAGGTCGCGGGCATAGGCGTCCGCGAAGTTCTCGACGAACCGGTAGGAGCCGCCCTCGCGGGCCTCGAAGGCGCCGGACAGGACGATCTCCTTCAGGCGGCCCATCTCCTCGGGCCCGAAGGTCACGGGGCGCTGGGCGCCCATCTTCACCCCGGTCCAGCCGTTGTCGTTATGGGAGGCCGTCACCATGGCGACCGCCGGAACGTCGAGGGCGAACTGGGCGAAATAGGCCATGGGCGAGAGCGCGAGGCCGATATCGTGCACGGCGCATCCCGCGCTCATCAGCCCCTGGGCGAGGGCGATCTTGATCGCCATGGAATAGCTCCGGAAGTCGTGGCCCACCACCACCTCGCGCTTGACGCCGAGCTGGCCGAGGAGGGTGCCTAAGCCCATGCCGAGCGCCTGGACGCCCATGAGGTTGAGCTCCGGCGCCTTGTCGGAGCTCGGGTGGCCGAACCACCAGCGCGCGTCGTACTCGCGAAAGCCCGTCGGCTTGACCAGGGGCGTGGTCTCGAAGGCGAGCGTGTTGACTTTCAGGTCGGGCGACGGTGTGACGAACATGGCTTCCTCGGACGGTGGAGCCCCTGCCTAAGCGACCCCGGCACGGCTTTCAAGCGCGGCCGCGGCCCTGGAGACGGCGCGTCGAATGGAAGCAGATCCGGGGGCCGGATCGGCCATATGACAGATTGTTTATGGTTGCGAGGTAATTTAGGAAAAGGAAATCATGTTGCCGATATGTCACGGTGTGTCGTGCTAAAGGACCGTGCCGCAGAGGTGACATAATTTCGGTTGCATAGGCTGCGGCGACAAAGTTTTTTGTCGGCAATCCATTGTTTGAGAGAATCACATGAAGCACCGTTCGATGATCTGGGGCCTGCTCGCCCTGGGCTTGCTGACCACTCCCGCCTACGCCTACCTGGATCCGGGCACCGGCAGCATCCTGCTCCAGGCCCTGATCGGCGGCATCGCGGCCAGCGTGACCGTTGTGTCCCTCTACTATCAGCGCGTGAAGGCCTTCTTCACCGGCCGGTCCGCCGCCAAGCAGATCGACGGGAAGTAATAGGCCTCTTCGATGACAGCTGCGCAACGTAACGCGGGATCCTACCGCGATCCCGCGGGACATGTTTATGAGGATGCCGGACGCATCTTCAGGACGATCAACGAGCGCGCACGCGCCGATTACGAGACGGTTCGCGACAAGGGCATTCTCTCAGCGGCGGCCCAGAAGGGCCTGCTGATCGAGAGCCGCGAGATCGAGAAGCCCGCGGGCCAGGAGGGCTTCGCGCGCGCCGCCTACGTGGTGGAGCACCCGCGGGTCCCGTTCATCTCGTATCCCTACGAGTGGTCCTTCGGGGCCCTGAAGGCGGCGGCGCTCCATCACCTGGACCTGCAGCTCGACCTTCTGGCGCAGGACGCCGTCCTGTCGGACGCGACGGCCTACAATGTCCAGTTCATCGGGTCGCAGCCCGTCTTCATCGATCTCCTGTCGGTCCGCCCCTATCGCAAAGGCGAGTTCTGGATCGGCCATCGGCAGTTCTGCGAGCAGTTCCTGAACCCGCTCCTGCTGCAATCGTCTCTCGGCATCGCCCACAACACCTGGTATCGCGGCAGCCTGGAGGGCATCCCCACGGCGGATCTGGCCCGGGCCCTGCCGTTCAGCAGCCGGTTGTCCTGGAACATGCTGAGCCAGGTCATCCTGCAGGCGAAGCTCCAGGCCAAGGCCACCAACGCGCCGGCCAAGGCCATCCAGGAGGCCAAGAACACCCGCACCCTGTCCCGCACGGCCTATGAGGGCATGCTGCGCCAGCTCCGCAATTGGATCGCCAAGCTCGAGCCGGCCCGCTCCGGCAAGACGGTCTGGGGCGATTATGCCAAGGACAACACCTACAGCAGCGCCGAGGCGCAGGAGAAGCGCCGCTTCGTCGCCGAGTTCGCCGCGAAGACGCGTCCGGGCATCATGATCGATATCGGCTGCAACACGGGCGACTATTCCGTGGCGGCCCTCGAGGGCGGCGCCTCCTACGTGGTGGGCTTCGACTTCGACCAACGCGCCCTGGACCTCGCCTTCTCGCGCTCGCAGACCGACAAGCTCAAGTTCCTGCCCCTGTGGCTCGACGCCTCCAATCCGAGCCCGGACCAGGGCTGGATGCAGGCGGAGCGGTCCGGCTTCGGCCACCGTGCCAAGGTCGACGGCATGGTCGCGCTCGCCTTCGAGCATCACCTCGCCATCGCCAAGAACGTGCCCCTGCCGCAAGTGGTGGACTGGCTCGTGGATCGGGCGCCCCTCGGGGTCATCGAGTTCGTGCCGAAGAACGACCAGACCGTGCAGACCATGCTGGCCCTGCGCGAGGACATCTTCGACGATTACAGCGTCGAGACCTTCGCGGGCCAACTGACCAAGCGGGCCCGGATCGTCGAGCAGAAGGTGGTCTCGGAGAGCGGACGCACGCTGTTCTTCTACGACCGGAGCTAAGTCCGGTCCGCATCGAACGGATAGGGCGGGTTCCGGTCCGCCCTCCGTCAAGGGTCAAGGCTTGCGCGGCTCTTGAAGACCGGACGGGCCCGCCGTGAGGTCCCATGCCATTCCTGATCGCGTTCGCGCTCGTCCTTCAAGTCGTGGTCCTCGGGCCGCTGTTCCTCGTCGCCCAAAGCGAGGAACTCGATCTGAGCCTCTCGGCCCTGCTGGCATGGCCATTGCTCGCCGCCCTGGCGGCGTCCCTTCTCTTGGGCGCCGGCCTGAAAGCCGCCGCCGCGAGGGGATATCTCCGTCCCGTGGCGCTCGTCGGAGCGGTTGCGACCTATCTCTACCTGCAATTTTACGTGTTCGTCTGGGATTTCGGGATCTTCGACGGGCGGATCATCGATTTCTCGTCCTTTCGGCTCAAGGGCGCGCTCGAGATCGGTGCGCTCCTGGTTCTCGTGGGGGCGGCGCTGGCCTGGCCCCGCAAGGCGGTTCCGGCCTATGGCCGGTTTCTGTCCCTGGTGCTCGTGGCGGGTGTCGGCTTCGGCGCCTGGCTGGTCCTGTCGGGGGGGACCAAACCGAAATTGAACGGCGGAGACGCGGTCGCCACGAGCTTCTTCAAGGACAAGAAACTGCTGCCGGGCATGACCAGCGTGTCGGCCGGCGGCCGGAACGTCATCGTGCTGCTCCTGGATACCCTCCAGGTCGACGTCTTCGAGCAGATCGTCGCGGGCGACCCCGACCTGCGCCGCAAGTTCAACGGATTCAGGCTCTACACCAATGCGACCGGCCAGTTCCCCTGGACGGCGCTCAGCATCCCGACGGTCCTGACGGGCAAGCCCTACGGGGCCGATCAGGAGACGATCCCGGCCTATTTCAACCGGGTCATGCCGACGCGGATCGAGACGGTGCTCGGCGCGCAAGGCACGCAGGCGTCCCGAATCCCGCTTCTGAACAGGCCCGACTTCCTCAACGCCGAGGCCGCCGCCTGCCGCCGCTACGGGTCGGCCTACGACGTGTTCGGGTTTCGCCAGCTCCCGGTGTTTCTCAAGGAGATCTTCTATGACCGGGGCCGGTTCCGGTTGGCCCGGCTGTGCGACAACACCCCGCCGACGAATTCGGAAATCGACCTCGCGGTCTTCGACAAGCTGATCCGCGACACGAAGGCGGATGCCGGCGGCCCGACCTTCAAGTTCCTGCATTTCTGGGGTGCCCATCTGCCCCCGGTCCTCGGCCAGGACTGCGCCGTCCGGGAGCAGGGCCAGGCGTTCAAGGAATTCCAGGGGCAGGCCCATTGCCTGTTGCGGCGCACCGGGGACTACATCGAGACGCTGCGGCGCCTGGGCGTCTTCAGGAACACGATGATGTTCGTGATCTCGGATCACGGATCGCTCTACGGATTCCTCAAGGGCGGGTCACGGTCGGGCGTGCCGCCCCACGTCATGTCGTCGGCCAATCCCACCCTCGCGTTCCACGATTTCGGCGACGAGGAGCCGTTCCGCACCAGCGACGCGCCGGTCTCCCTCATCGACATCTACCCGACGATCCTGAAGCCGTTCGGGATCGATCCCCAATCGCCCGGCATGGCCATCCACGACGTCACGAGCGCGACCGAGCGGGAGCGATCCTACGTGTTCTACCGCAATCCGGACGACGCGAAGCACCCCCATCTGCCGAAGGCCGAATCGTTCGTCATCCGCGGCCATGTGCGCGATCCCTCGTCCTGGTCCTCGGCGGACGGCGCCCGCAGCGTCGCGACCGACGAGGAGCTCGGCCTCCTGGATTTCGCGGATCCCCGCACGAGCCGGTTCCTGGGCTCCGGGTGGTCCGTGGAAGCGCCGGGCGTGCGGGCCTCCTGGGCCATCGCCAATCCGGCCTCCATCTCGGGACGATTGCCGGCGGGCGGGCGCCTGCGCCTTGCCGTCAGGCTCCTGAACCCTCATCCCGACCAGGTCGTTCGCGCCAGACTGAACGGACGCGAACTGGCCCGATGGGACATCCAGCCATCGCCGCACTGGACCGAGGCGTCCGTGATCTTCGAGCCGCTCCCGGAGGAGACCGGCAAGCCCGTGCGGATCGATCTCGATGTTGCCAAGTTCAGCGCCCTCGACCAGCGCGGCACCAGCGACCAGGGAATCGCCGTGAGATCGATCCGGGTCCAGGCCGTCGCTGACGCGGATGTCGCCCGGTACGCGGATCCGACCTTCCTGGCGCGGCAGCCGTTCAACGAGGCGCCCCTGGGACATGTCCGATTCGACGACCCCAACGCGCGGGAGTTCGTGAACGAGAAATGGTCCATCGAGGGGCCGGGGGTGCCCGCTTCCTGGATTTTGGGCCACGACGCCGTCCTGTCCGGTACATTGCCCGATGCGCCCGCGGTCACCATGACCCTCCGCTTCATGAATCCGCACAAGAACCAGACGCTGGCCGTCAAGCTGAACGGTCGCGAGGTGGCGCGATGGACGATGGCCGAGCCCACCACCTGGAGTGACCGGACGATCAGCCTTCCGCTGCGGCCCGAGGAGCGTGGGCGGCCCGCGCGCATCGAGATCGATCCGAGCCGGATCGAGCCGATCGGGGAAGCGGTCGGCCGCAAGCTCGGGATCGCGGTCGAGTCCGTGCGGTTCGAATCCGGCGCTTAGAGCCGAGGCCATATGTCCCGCGCACCCGGGGCGGCATCGCTTGATGAGGCGCGACCCCTCCTATAGAGCTTTGTGATATTTGCTTTCACTTGGAAATCGCGATGCGTTCCCAATCCGCTCTTCTCGGCCTCGCCGCCGGAATTCTCATTTCCGTTATCCTGTTCGTTGCGCTCCCGGCCGGCATTTTCGCCGGCAATACGTCCGAATTCTCATTCTCGATCCAGAACATGATCGGGGTCTACGCCAAGTTCATGGCGATCCCGGTTGCGATCGGACTCGTGCCGGCGCTGCTGCTTCCCCGGCGCTATGCCCTGATCTGGGCCTCCCTGATGGGCGCGCTTGCCGTTTACGCTTGGTTCTACGGAAATTTCATCGTCTATCAGTTCGGATTGATCGACGGAAAGACATGGTCCCTCAACGTGCCTTTCTGGCAATCGGGGCTCGAGCTTCTGGCGATCCTGGTCGGCATGACCCTCGTGTTCTTGTTCGCGAAGGCGCGGCCCGCCATCCTGGCTCTCGGGCTCCTGCTGGTGGCCGGCGGCAACGCCTACTCGGCCTGGCCGGTGATCGCCGCCCATCCGATGTCCGACATGTCCGAGACCGACCTGTCGAAGCTCTATCGCTTCTCGAAGGACAAGAACGTTCTCGTCGTTCTCCTGGACTCCATGCAGAGCGACGTGTTCGAGGAGATCCTCAAGGAAGACCCGAAGATCGCGGCCGCGTTCAAGGGCTTTACGTACTATCCCGACACGGCCGGCGTTGCGCCGACGACATACCTGTCCGTTCCGGCGATTCATTCCGGCATCGAATACGACGGGACGATCCCCGTTCCGGACTATTATCAGAAGACGATCGCGAAGGGCTCCTTCCTGAACCAGCTGGCCGACAAGGGATACGACACGGCCCTGGTCAATCCCATCCTGGGCATCTGCCCCGAAAAGATTGCGATGTGTCCGGGCGATGCGTCGGTTCTCGGGGGACGCAAGTCCGCTCTCTCGCGGGATGCGGCCTACCTGCTGGACGTCTCCCTGCTGCGTCTGGCGCCGCTCGCACTCAAGGATGCCGTCTACAACAGGGGCGATTGGACCTTCGCGCCGTTCCTGCGCGATCCCCGGCTGATCCAGCACTCGGTCCGGGGCAACAACGTGCTGCTGCAGATGGCCGAGCGCCTCGATGACAGCGCGGGCCAGCCCACGGCCAAGTATCTCCACCTGTTCAGCACCCACCAGCCCTCCGTGATGGACGAGAGCTGCACCTATGTGGGCGAGTCGCGGCAAACCACGCGGCGGAGCTTCAAGACGCATGTCCATTGCGGCCTGAAGGCCCTGAGCGTCTTCTTCGGCGAGCTCGAGAAGAAAGGCCTCTACGACAAGACGGCCATCGCGGTCTTCGCCGATCACGGGATCGGTTTGGCCAACGCGCGAAGCGATCTGACGTCGGGGCTTCTGCCGTCCCTGATGGGCAGCGCCAACCCGACCTTCGCGTTCAAGCCCATCGGCGCCAAAGGGGACGTTCGGTTCTCCGACCAGCCGATCAGCCTTGCGGATGCGTCGAAGATCATCTGCGAGAGCGTGGGCGATTGCGCCATCGCGCGCCAGACGTCGCCGGACGGCCGGGTGTTCAACCATTATCAATGGCTGACGCAGTACTGGCGCACCAACAAGCTTCCGTCGATCACGCGCTATGTGGTGGGATCGCCGCTCTGGAACGAGGATTCCTGGCAGCATGCCGGAGCGCCCGCGCCCATCGGCGAGACGGTGAGCTTCAAGGAGGGCGGCAACAGCCAGCGATTCCGTTTCTATGGCTGGGGATCCGCCGAGGATTGGGGGAGCTGGACCAGCGGATCGGCCGCGGGCCTGTCCTTCCGGCTCCCGGCCGATGCCCAGCACCTCTCGCTGGACCTCGACACCCGCGGCTTCCTGTCGACCAAGGGCCGGCAGACCGTGCGGGTCTACGCCAACAAGGAACTTATCGGGACCCTGCAATATGCCGACGATACGCGCGAGCAGCGGGTGTCGTTCCCGATCCCCGACAACGCCCTGCGCAGCACGCCCGGCCGCCTGACGATCAAGTTCGAGATCGCCGAGCCGACCTCCGCCCAGGAGCTGGTTCCCACCTCTCCCGATACCCGGAAGCTCGGATTGGGCCTCCACTCGCTGTCCTTGCGGGCGACGGGCGCGTGAGCCTCCGGCGGCTCAGGACCACCAGGCTCTGAGCTGCACCCCCGTCCGGGGCACCAGGGCCAGGGAGCGCGCGAGCGCCGCCGCCATCCCAAACCACCGCCCGCCGTTGCGCAACGCCACCGCCCGCTCCACGTCGAGCCAGGCGCGAAGGTGGCGCAGGAGTTTGGGCGTGACGTTCGGGTCACGGCCGGCCGAGAATTTCTCTTCGATCAGGTCCGCGGCTTCGAAAACGGGGCCGGGCTGGGCGCGCCGGCCGATGGCGATGGTGCAGCCGATGACGGGCGCGACGCGCAACGCGCCGCCGGCCAGCGCGAAGCGCAGGAACCAGTCGAGGTCCTCGAGGCGGCGCAGGCGCGGATCGAAGGGACCGCAGACCGCGAAGGCGCGCTTCGGGATCACCACCGTGCAGCCGGGGCTGAACCAGCAGCCGCCCGCGAAATCGACGGGATCGGCGCTCGGAATCGGGATGCGCGTGATCGCCCGTCCGGTGGCTTCGTCCCTGGCCTCCCAGCCGCAGGAGACCGCCACGAGATCACCGGCCTCCTCCAGCAGCGGCAACTGCGCTTCGAGCTTGCCGGGCCAAAAGATGTCGTCCGAGTCCAGGAACGCCACGAGGTCGCTCCTCGCCGCCTCGACGCCCGCCATGCGGGCTCCGGCGGCGCCGCGATTGGGGCTGAGCCGCAGGATGCGGATGCGGGGATCGTCGACGCCGAGCGCCTCGGCCGTGACGGGCTCGGGCGAGGCGTCGTCCACGATGACGATCTCGTCCGGCGGCCGGGTCTGGTCGAGGGCCGATTGCACGGCCCGGCGCAGGCTGTCGATCCGGTCGTGGACCGGAACGACGACGCTGACCGTCCGCCGCGGGAGTGACATCGGTTTCAGTCGCGGAAGTCGGCCTGATGGGCCAGGAACCACTCGTAGTAGCCTTTAAGGCCGTCCTGGAGGGCGATCTTCGGCTTCCAGCCCAACCCGTTGATGCGGGTCGTGTCGAGGAGCTTGCGCGGCGTGCCGTCGGGCTTGCTCGTGTCGAAGACGAGCTCGCCCCCAAAGCCCACCGTATCCTTGATGAGGCCCGCCACCTCGCCGATGGAGATGTCCTCGCCCCAGCCCACGTTCAAGGGCACTTCGCCGCTGTAATGGCGCAGCAGGTACACGCAGGCATCCGCCATGTCGTCCACGTGCAGGAACTCCCGGCGCGGCGTACCCGTGCCCCACACGCTCATGCTCGCGGCGCCCGATTCCTTGGCCTCGTGCGCCTTGCGCAGGAGGGCGGGCAGCACGTGCGAGGTCGACAGGTTGAAGTTGTCGTTGGGGCCGTAGAGGTTGGTGGGCTGGCACGAGATGTAGTCGCGCCCGTGCTGCTTGCGATAGGCCTGGCACAGCTTGATGCCGGAGATCTTGGCAAGCGCGTACCATTCGTTGGTGGGCTCGAGCGGCCCGGTGAGCAGCGAATCCTCATTGATCGGCTGGGGCGCGAGGCGGGGATAGATGCACGACGAGCCCAGGAACAGCAGTTTCTGGACATCCGTGCGGTGGGCCGCCTCGATGAGATTCGAGGCGATCATCAGGTTCTCGTAGATGAAATCCGCCGGATACGTGTTGTTGGCATGGATGCCGCCCACTTTGGCGGCCGCGATCACCACCACGTCCGGACGCTCGCGCTCCATGAAGGCGCGCACGCCCGCCTGGTCGCGCAGGTCCACGTCCTTGCGGCCCGCGGTGAGCGATCCGATGCCGTCCTGCTCCAGGCGCCGCACGATGGCCGAGCCCACCATGCCGTTATGGCCGGTGACGAAGATCTTCTTGCCTTCCAGGGCGAGACTCATGGGCGGAATTCCATTGGTTGAGCGGATGCGCTCTTAGCTCAAAAGCGCGTCAGGCGCCATGTCTGGCCCTGGGTGTCGAATTCGCAGAACGGGGCGGCCCGGAACAGGCGCAACCGCGACGCGAGGGGGCGAAGCGAGCGGGGCAGGGAGCGGCGAAGGCCGACGGACAGGCTCTGCGCATGGCCGTTGCGCGGACGCGCGCCGGTCGCTTCCAGGGCCCGCTTGGCCTCGGCCAGATACTTGTCCCAGTGGATCGCGCTGAGCTGGTCCGCGTGGCGACGGAAGGCTCCCAAAGGCGCCGAGATGGACCACAGCTCGGCATGCCGGAAGAAGCGCGCCCACAACTCGAAATCCGCCGCGAGGCGGTAGGAGGTGTCGAGCCTCGCGCCGGCGCGCTCCCAGAGGGACCGGCGCCAGAAGGTCGATTCCTGTTGGATCAGGCTGAGCGAGCGCCCGCGCGAGAAGCCCGGCAGGTGCTCGCCGCGCAGGTAGCCGTCGCGGTCGATGCCCCAGTGCATGGCCTGCTCCACGAGGCGGCCCCGCTCGTCGAGAAAGCTGATGACGCGGCTCGTCACCCATTCGACCTCGGGATGAACGGTGAAAATCTCGTCGAGAATGCGCAGGCTGTCGGGAAACAGCGCGTCGCCCGCGTTGATCCAGCCCATGATCTCGCCGGTGCTGAGCGCGAAACCCTTGTTGAGGGCGTCATAGAGCCCCTCGTCGGGGGCGCTCACGGCCGCCTTCAGCCGGTTCCGCCGCGCCGCGATCACGTCCTGCGAGCCGTCCGTGGAGCCGCCATCCATGACGATGTATTCCAGATCGCCATGGTCGGCCGCCAGCACGCCGTCCATGGTGGGGCCCAGGAAGCTGCGACTGTTGAGGGCTGGCGTGACGATCGAGATGCGCATGTTCTAGCCGCCGGCCCGCGCGGCGCGTCTGCGGCGCAGGTAGGCCCTGACGCCGTTGGTCCAATCCCGGACCGTCATGGAGTCCCCCACCGCAGGGCCCGACTTGGCGAGCGTGTGGCGGAACAGGCCCCCCACGCAATAGCCCGGCGCCGTGGCGTTGAGCGCCACCCAGATCGCCTTGAACCAGACCCAGCGCAGCAGCAGGTGGCCGCTGTCGCCGAAGAACTGGGCGTGAAACTTGGTGTAGAGGTGATCGCTGATCGCCTGCACGAAATAGGGCGACACGCGGCCGAAGAGGCGCTTTTGGGTCGCCACCACCTCGGCATAGAGGTCGAAGATCTGGGCCGCGGTCTTGGTGGTCTCGTACCAGCGGTTGGCCGAGATGTCGGCCTCCACCCGGGCAAAGCGCGCGCCCGCCACGGCAAAGCGCGCCCAAAGCTCGTAATCCATGCAGAAATGAAGCGCGCGGTTGAGGCCGCCGACACGGTCGTAAAGTGCGCGGGTGTAGAAGATCGAGGGCTGGGCCACGTAGCCTTTCTCGAACATCTCCCGGCGCATGTCCACGTTCGGCCCCACGTCGACGGTGGGGTAGTCGCGCAGAAACGAGCCGTCCTCATGGGTGTAGTGCCCGCCGCCGATCACCACCTCGGCGTCCGGCTGCGCCTTGACGGCCTCGTTCACGCGCCAGAGCGCCCGGTCGCACTGGAAGTCGTCGGAATTGAGCCAGGTGATCCAGGGTTTCGAAGTTTGGGCGAACCCTTTCACGATGGCGTCGGACTGGCCCTCGTCCTTCTCGGAGATCCAGCGGATGCGGCTGCCATAGGCCTTGAGCCGCTCCACCGTGTCGTCCGTGGAGCCGCCGTCCATCACCAGGATTTCGAGGTCGGGATAATCCTGGTCGAGCAGGCTGCGGATCGTGTCGTCGATGAACCGGCCCTGGTTGTAGGACGGCACCACCACGCTGATCCCGATCACGCTTGGGGCTCCATTGGGGGCCCCGGGGCCATTCTCCTGCATGCCAGTTTGCGCTCCGCTCATCGGGTTCCTGTCAGGTCGGCCTGTTCCGTATCCGTCACAACGTGACGCCGCAAGACCAAACGATGCGTCACACCTCTTCCTCGGTGAAGCAGTTGGTGGACTTCACGTGGAAGGAGAGGTGACGGCCCGCCTTGTCGGGCGCGTAGGCGCTGAAATGGAACTCCATGGGCTTGTCGGAACCCGGGATCTCCACCCGCTCGATACCGTTGGCCTTGAGCGGATACTCGCCCACCACCTCGCGCCCCGCCTTCACCTTCAGGGTCATTTCCTTCGGTACGCGGCCCTCCAGCACCAAAATCTTGTTGCGGGCGGGGGAGGCGGAGAGCCGGATATAGGGCGAGAGCCAGTTGTCCTTGTAGACGCCCGCCACCCCGGAACTCAGCGGGACCAGGAAGGCCGAGCGCTTGATCGTGTTCATGATCCGGGCCCGGACGCTGCGGCCCGACCGGTAGGCCACGTGGCGCAAGGCCTTGAAGGGCGGATAATGGGTGTCGTCGAGGCGCGCCGCGTCGTATTCGACGAACACCTTCTCCAGCATGGGAACGCGCCGCGCCACCTTGGCGAACAGGTCCTCGCGCTCCCACAGGCGGTGGTTCCAGTAGCCCTGGACGTAGCTCTTGCTGATCCGGCCCGCATGCTTCTGCGAGATCTCGAAGATTTCCTTGTAGATCTTGCCCCGGGACGACATGGTCTTGGTCTCGGGATAGAGCCGCGAATTGGCGAGCAGCACCGGCAGGTGCATGATCCCGCCGCCGCCTTGGCCGATGCGCAGCCAGTAATCGTAATCCATGGTGAAATCGAGCTCGTCGTCGAAGAGCCCGAACTTGTCCACCACGGACGAGCGCCAGAACGCGGCGGGCTGGCACACGCAGCAATCCTGCACCAGCCGGTCCCAGGAATAGGGCGCCGTGAGGTAGCGGCCGGTGACGTTGTCTTCCGTGTCGATATAGTTCGCGTCGCCGTAGACGAGCTCGATCTCCGGGTGCTCGCGGAAGAACTTCACCACGGTCTCGACCGCGTCGAGCTCCAGGGTGTCGTCGGAGTTCAGATAGGCCAGGATCTGGCCCGAGCATTGGCGCAGACCCTTGTTGATGGCGTCCGTCTGGCCCTTGTCCTTCTCGGACACCCAGCGGAAGCGGTCGCCGTAGGATTTCAGGATCTCGACGGATTCGTCCGTCGAGCCGCCATCCATCACGATGTACTCGATGTTCGGATAGGTCTGGTTGAGCACGCTCTCGATGGTGCGCTTCAGGAAGCGGCCCTGGTTGTAGGACGGCGTCACGATGGAGACCTTGATCGAGGTGTCCTCGATCACGCGGGGACCGGCGGCGGGCTTTGTCCGCGCGCCGATCTTGCGGGCCGCGACCCGGATCATGGCCTGCTTCAGGGCCTCGGCGGAGGCTGCCCAGGAATAGGCGTCAAGGCGCGCGCGCCCGCGCTCCACCAAGTCCTTCGCCAGGGCGGGATCGCCCGCGATCCGCCCCATGGCGCCCGCGATGCTGGCGGGGTCGGTCGGGTCGCAGGTCAGCGCCGCCCCGCCCGTCACCTCCGGCAGGCTCGACGTGTTGGAGCAGATCACCGGGCAACCGGCCTCGAACGCCTCGAAGGCCGGCATGCCGAAGCCCTCGAACAGGGACATGAAGGCGAGCGCTGTTGCGTTCCGGTAGAGATGGACCAGCTCGTCCCGCGACACGAAGCCCAGATGGTGCACGCCCTCCGTCGGGTGCTGGGCCTGGAGCGCGTCCCAGCCCTTGGGATGGCCCGACAGAACGAGGCTGTAGGACGCCCCCTCCGGATGCTCGCTCCGGAAGCGGTGGAAGGCGTCGAGCAGGGCGGCGTGGTTCTTGTGGCGCCAGATATTGGCCGGGAAGAAGAAGTAGGGTTGAAATCCCTTGACCTTCGCGGCGAACGCATCCGACACCGCGGAGGCCTCCTGCATCCCGGCGGTCTGCGAGGCCGGCGGCATCAGGAAGATGTCGTCATGGGCGTTGCGGTAGCGCTCGCGGATGGTCCCTCGGGCATGGTCCGAATTGGTCGCCACCGCGCCCGCGCCCGTGATGAGCCGCGCGAAATGGGTGCGGCGTAAGGACAGCGTCTCGGCGTCGAAGAAATCCGGGAAGAACTCGTGCTGCAGGTCGGGGATGAACACGATCTGCTTCTCGAGCGGAAAGGCGAGCCCGTCCTCGTTGGGAAAGGGCCGGTAGAGGACGTCGATCCCCTCGGCGTCGAGGATCGCCTGCTGGGCCGCGTAATAGGTGTCCAGCGGCAGGGTGTAGTGGACGACGTTGGGCCCATCCACCGGAATCAGGTCCTGGTTGAACATCGTGCCGAACACGTGAAACTGCCACGCCGGCGCGGACGCGATCAGGGCCCGGAAGGTCTCCGTGATCTGGGGCGCGACGCCGCCGGACGCGCCGGTGGTGATGTAGCGCAGGTCGATGCCGATCTTCAGGGGGGAACCGGCAGGGGAGGGGATGCTCGACATCAGGGGGTCCGGGCCGCGCGAGGGGCGGGCGTTGAAGCGTCAAAGGCCTAAGGGTCGTGCGTCCGGCGGCTCCAGGCCCGGCCGTCTGCAACGACATCTCGTCTCTCATAATCATCCCGGCGGGCGATTTTCAACCTCCGCTGGGGAATGCCTGCACCGCGTGGCTCCGAGAACCCAAACGAAAACGGGGCCATTTCGGCCCCGCGTTCCGGTCCCTGAGAGGCCGTTCAGCCGACCATGCGGTTCTTGATCGACTCGGCTTCGCTGTTGCCCCGGTTGGTGCCCGCCTGGCGGAACAGGTCGAGATCGGCCTGAACCATCTCCTGCACCAGCTGGGCGAAGGTGGTCTTGTGCTCCCAGCCCAGCTTGGCCTTGGCCTTGGCGGGGTTGCCCAAGAGAAGCTCGACCTCGGTGGGGCGGAAATAACGCGGATCGACCTCCACCAGCACGGCGCCGGTGGTCTCGTCGACGCCCACTTCCTCGGCATCCTTGCCCTTCCAGGCGATGGTGCGGCCCACATGGGCGAAGGCGCGTTCGATGAACTCGCGCACCGTGTGGGTCTCGCCCGTGGCCAGCACATAATCGTCGGGCTCGTCCTGCTGCAGGATGCGCCACATGCCTTCCACGTATTCGCGGGCATGGCCCCAGTCGCGCTTGGCGTCCAGGTTGCCGATATAGAGCTTGTCCTGCAGGCCGAGCTCGATGGCCGCCACGGCGCGGCTGATCTTGCGGGTCACGAAGGTCTCGCCCCGGGTCGGGCCCTCATGGTTGAACAGGATGCCGTTGGAGGCGTGCATGCCGTAGGCCTCGCGGTAATTCACCGTGATCCAGTAGCCGTAGAGTTTGGCGGCCGCGTAGGGGCTGCGGGGATAGAACGGGGTGTTCTCGTCCTGGGGCACCGCCTGGACCTTGCCGTAGAGCTCCGAGGTCGAGGCCTGGTAGAACCGGGTCGCCTTCTCCAGCCCGAGGATGCGGATGGCCTCCAGCATGCGCAGGGTGCCGGTGGCGTCGGCGTTGGACGTGTATTCCGGGGTCTCGAAACTGACCTGCACGTGGCTCTGCGCCGCCAGATTGTAGATCTCGGTGGGCTGAACCTCGGCCATGATGCGGATGAGGTTCGTGGAATCGGTCATGTCGCCGTAGTGGAGGCGGAAGCGCACGTCGCGCTCGTGGACGTCCTGGTATAGGTGGTCGATGCGGCCCGAATTGAACGAGGACGAGCGGCGCTTGACGCCGTGGACGATGTAGCCCTTGGACAGCAGAAGCTCCGACAGGTAGCCGCCGTCCTGGCCCGTCACGCCCGTAATCAGGGCAACCTTCTTCGACATGTTAATTCCTATTACCTTTTGGACCGGCAGGCGTCGTGGTTTGGGGGGCCATCAAGACGTGCCGGTCGTTCAACGTGACCCTCCCGCGTCCGGCTCGAGATCGTCAGCCGGGGCCGCGGGCGCGCGTGGGTCTGAATCACTGATACAAGCCGCCGCACTTATCCCAAAGCCGCCCCCTTGTCGAGACGATCAAGCCGGCCTTGCCATCGGCCGGACCCTATGGCAGCACAGGCGGGAACCGTTCACAACGAGACTTTTCATGAGCCTGTCCCGGCACTTGGTGCCTCTCATCATCTGCGGCGGCGCGGGCACGCGCCTGTGGCCGGCCTCCCGCAAGGCGGCGCCCAAGCAGTTCATCAACCTGATGGGGGAGCGCTCCAGCTTCCAGGACACGGTGGTGCGGGTCACCGACCCGGATCTCTTCGCCGACCCGGTGATCATCACCAACGAGGAGTACCGGCATATCGCCGCAGACCAGCTCGACGCCCTCGGGATCAAGGCGCCGATCCTCCTCGAGCCCGCGCGGCGGGATTCCGGTCCGGCCATCGCGGCGGGCGCGGCCTTCATCGCGGAGCGCAATCCGGAGGCCATCGTGATCGCGCTGGCGGCCGATCACGTGGTCCAGGACGTGGCCGCCTTCAAGGCGGCGGTTCGCACCGCCGCAAGGGCCGCGGAGGACGGCACCATCGTGACCTTCGGCATCACGCCCGACCAGCCCGCCACGGGCTACGGCTACATCCGGCCGGGCAGCCCCCTCGCGGTGCCCGGCGTCAGCGAGGTCGCGGCCTTCGTGGAAAAGCCGAACGAGGAGACGGCCAAGCGCTACATCGCGGACGGCTATCTCTGGAACTCGGGCAACTTCATGTTCCGGGCCGACATGCTGCTCGCCGAGTACGAGCGCTTCGATCCCCAGACCGTCGAGGCCGTGACCCAAGCCGTGCGGCAGGGCCGCCAGGACCTGGGCTGGACCATCCTCGACCCGGAGGCCTTCGGGGCCGCCAACGCGGTGTCCATCGACTTCGCCGTCATGGAGAAGACCGACAAGGTCGCGGTGATTCCCGTCAGCATGGGCTGGTCGGACGTGGGCTCCTGGCATGCGGTGTGGGAGCTGACCGAGAAGGACGAGCACGGCAACGCCGCCATCGGCGATGCGGTGTTCCTCAAGGCCCGCAACAATTTCGTGTCGAGCCAGAGCCTCGTCTGCGTGGCCGGGCTCGACAATATCGCGGTCATCACCAGCGGGGACGCCACCCTGGTCTTCGACCGGGCCAACATGGACCTCATGAAGCCCCTGGTGAAGGAGCTGGAGGCTCAGGGAAGGCCCCAGATCGAGGAGCACATGGAGGTGTTCCGGCCCTGGGGGTCCTACCAGTCCCTGGACATCGGCACCCGCTTCCAGGTCAAGCGCATCGTGGTCAAGCCGGGCGGCCGCCTGTCCCTGCAGAAGCACTTCCACCGGGCCGAGCATTGGATCGTGGTGAGCGGCACGGCGCTGGTGACGGTGGGCGAGGAGCAGCGGATCGTGCGGGAGAATGAATCGACCTATATCCCCCTCGGAGCGGTCCATCGCCTGGAAAACCCGGGGCGGATCCCCCTGGAGTTGATCGAGGTCCAATCCGGCTCCTATCTCGGCGAGGACGACATCGTCCGCCTGGACGACGTGTACAACCGGATCTGAGGCCGCTTTCCGGCGACCTCGCCTTTCCCTCGGTCTCATCCTTGCCTCGACCTCATCCTGAGGAGCGGCGCAGCCGCGTCTCGAAGGAGGTCTCCAGCGGAGCGGTTCCGGTGCTGGCTGGACCATCCTTCGAGACGCCCGCTGCGCGGGCCCTCAGGATGAGGCTTCGAGACCATGGCGAACCCGTTCCCTCAGGATGAGGCTTTGGGCGTGACTTCACCCCCGCCGTGTCGAAAGCTTGTCCCAGATCCCCGCCGTCAGCGCCTGAACCGGCGCGGCCGACAGGTGTCCGTCGCGGGCCGCGAGGAGACGGAGCGCCGCTCCAGGCCCGTCCGACCGCAGGCGCGCCCGCGCCAAACTCACGAGGCACCGGCCTTCCAGGGCCCGTGCCTTGCGCTTCAAGGCAGGCGTCGCCCTCGGGTCGGCCTCGATAGCCCTTGCCAGGCGCAGCAATTCCCCCCGCAAGCCCTCTCCACGCTCCGCGCCGGCCGCGAAGGTGAGCGAACCGCCATGGCGGCGGTAGCGGCAGGTCAGGGCGTCGATGGGCGCGGTCTTGAGCCCGGCCATGAGGAAGCGGCTCAAAAAATCCCGGTCGGCCACGTGGGGATAGTCGAGCGAGAACCCGCCGATGCGCTCAAAAACCGTGCGGCGGAAGAAGCGCGCATTGGGAATGCAGGCGCCGATCAAGGCCGCATGGGCGTCGAGCCCGAGGTCGCGCGGGTCGTCGTAGCGGGCGAGCGTGCCGGTCTCGTCGAACAGTTCGGCCGCGCCGCAGACCGCGTCCGTTCCGGGCGAAGCCGCGAAGGCCCGCTCCACCGCCGAGAAGGTGCCGGCGGGATACAGGTCGTCGGAATTGAGCAGGCCGATCACGTCGCCGGAGGCGCGCTCGATCCCGAGATTGATGGCGTCGTAGAGGCCGCGCCTGCGGTCCGCCAGGACCGTCACGCCGGGGCGCCCGGCTAGCATCTCCAGGGTGCCGTCCGTGGATCCCCCGTCGACCACCAGATGCTCGACGCTCCCGTGCTCCTGGGCCGCGACGCTGTCGAGTGCCTGGGCGAGCATGTCCCGTCGGTTCAGGGTGGGCGTGACGATGGTGAAGCGCAACCGGAGGGCCTTTTGCTGCATGACGATGCCGGGCCTCGCGTGGGACCCGGCATAGGCTTCTAGCCTTTCAGGCCGGGCGATCAACCCGCCCCGGTTCGAAACCTCAGGCCGCGACGCTCTTGCCGTCCCGGGTGACGGTCTGGATCACCTCGAAGCCCTCGAACTGGGGATGCTCGATGTAGAGCGCCGCCCGTCCGCCGGGCGCCGCGTTCCGGTGCGCGGCCCGGAAGGCCTCGGACTTGGTCCAGCCCTCGAAGGCCTCACGGCTCGCCCAGACCGTGTGGGACGAATAGAGAACGTGATCGTCCTTTGAGGGACCGCGCAGGAGATGGAATTCGACGAAACCCGGCACCGTATGAAGGTGCACCTCCCGCGACATCCACATCTCCTCGAAGGCGGAAGCTTGATCGGGCGCGACCTTGAAGCGGTTCATGGCGATGAACATGGAAAGCTCTCCTTCGGGGCCAGCCTGGCGTGGCGGCCGGGGCCCTCTTATAGGGGCGGCTCGCGCCGAGATCGAGGCGCCTTACAGCACCACGATCCCGGCATGCTTGGCCTTGTTGTCGGGTTCCACGTGGATGGTGATGAGGGCATCCTCCACCTCCGCCTTCAGGGCCCGCTCCAGCCGGTCGCAGATGTCGTGAGCGTCCGTCACGCTCATTTGGCCCGGCACCACGAGATGGAAGTCGATGAAGGTCATCCGGCCCGCGTGACGGGTGCGCAGGTCGTGTGCCTCGATGGCGCCCTCCGCATTGGCCGAGATCGCCTCCCGGACGCGGACCAGGACGGATTCCGGCACCGCCTCGTCCATGAGGCCGCTCAGGCTCTCCTTCACGAGCCCCCAGCCGGACCACAGGATGTTGACCGCCACCAGGGCCGCCAGGATGGGATCGAGGATGGTGAGCCCCGTCGCGAGGGCGAGACCGATGCCGATGATCACCCCGATCGAGGTCACCACGTCGGCCAGGAGATGGCGTCCGTCCGCGATGAGGGCGGGGGACCGGAAGGCTCGGCCCTGGCGAATCAGGGTCCAGGACCAGGCCGCGTTGATGAGGCTCGCGGCGCCGTTGATGGCGAGGCCCAGCCCCGGTGCCTCCAGGGGTTTGGGCGCCAGGAAGCCGAAATAGGCCTCCCGCAGGATCGACAGGGCCGCCAGGATGATGAGCACGCCCTCCAGCACGGCGGAGAAGTACTCCGCCTTGTGGTGGCCGTAGGGGTGGTTTGCGTCGGGCGGCGCGGCGCTGACCCGGATCGCGAAGAAGGCCACCACCGCCGTGACCACGTTGATGATGCTCTCGAGCGCGTCCGAATAGAGCGCGATGCTGCCCGTGACGTGGAAGGCCGCATATTTCAGCGCCAGCACCAGCGCTCCGACGACGATGCTGCCGAGGGCGAGTTTCTGCAGCTTGTCCATCGGTTCAGGTCTTTCCGGCTTGAACGGTCTTCGGTGACGCGGCTCCGGCCGCGGGAACGGCCTTATAGTCCGGGTTCCGGTCCGCGCAAGCCCTTGTTTTGACTTGCAAATGACTTGCAGCTGCAGGCCTTGGCCGAAGCGCTTCGAGACTCTTGGACTTTGCCGTTTCAGGGGGCCGACAATTTTTCGCGCAGCCGGGCGTAGTATTTGGAAAGCGCGGGCGCGAGGGCTTCGCAGCGGGGGATCAGCGCCAGGGCCTCGGCGGTCTCGCCCGCCTGGACGTGGCCCGTCAGCCGCGCATGCAGGGCCTCGGCTTCGGCCACGGCCGCATCGGCCCGGCCCGAGGCCGGCGTCAGCACGGTGTAGATCGCCGATTGGGTGGTCCGCCCGCGCACGGCGATCCGGTCGAGCTCCACCAGCACGTAATCGTCGCGCACGGCCTCCGCCGTGCTGGGCCCCAGAATGACCGAGACGCCGTATTCCTTCGACAGGCCTTCCAGCCGCGAGGCGAGGTTCACCGTGTCGCCCAGTACGGAATAATCGTAGCGCCAGCGCGACCCCACATTGCCCACCACGCAGTCGCCGGTGTTGACGCCCACGCCCACGGCGAAGACCGGCGCGCTCTCGCCGCTCTCCCCCTTGAGCACGGCGTTCAGGTCCTTGACGGCCTCGATCATGCGAAGCGCCGCCTGCACGGCCCGGTGCGGGTGGTCGTGGGCCGGCAGGGGCGCGTTCCAGAACGCCATCACGCAGTCGCCCATGTACTTGTCGATGGTGCCGCCTTCCGCCATCACGGCCTCCGAGAGCGGGTCGAGCAGGCGGTTGATGAGGGTGGTGAGCTTCTCGGGCTCGTCCTTCAGGCGCTCGGACAGGCTCGTGAACCCCCGCACGTCGCAGAACAGGATCGACAGGGTGCGCCGCTCGCCGCCGAGCTTGAGGGCCGAGGGGTTGCGGGCGAGCTGCTTGACGAGATCCGGCGGCAGGTAGCGGGAGAACGCCGTGGAGACCGTGCGCCGCAGGTGGCGTTCCTGCATGTAGTCCAGCCCGAAGCGGGTGCCGAACACGCCGAGCATCGCGGCGGCGGGCAGCGCCGGCGGCGCCCAGAGCCGCCCATAGCGCAGGAGCAGCCAGGATCCGAGGATCAGGCCCGCGAGGGCCAGCACGGCCCGGATCACCGCCCGCCAGGACATGCCGGTGCCGCAAAGCAGCATCGCCAGGAAGGCGGCGGCGATCACCAGCCCGGCCATGGCGGGGCGCGCGACGGGCGTGATGAACAGCCCGTGGCGGAGGTTGTCCAGGATCGTGGCCTGGATCTCGACGCCTGCCGTCACGGTGTTGTCCGCAAGCGTGTAGGGCGTCGGAAAGGTATCGGCCGCGCCGCTGTCGGGCGTCGGGGCGGCCTTGAGGCTCAGCCCCACGAAGACGATGCGGTCCTTGAAGAAGCCCTTGGGCAGGAACCCGTCGGGATCGAGGGCCTGGTAGTAGGAGACCGTCGGATAGGTGCGCGGTCCGCCGAAATACTGGATCAACGCGCCCTCGGGCGCTTCCGTCACGGGCAGGCCCGCCCGGTGCAGGGCCTGGGCGGCGAAGCTGTCGGGGACGGACGGCATGCGGCGCAAGGAGGCGTCGCCGTCGAGATCGACGGAGGTCACGCCCGGCACGGCGCCCGCCTCGGTCAGGTCGTCGATGGGCCCCACCCGCGACACCTGGGTGCCCTGCTCCATCACGGTGGTCACGTCGTCGGCCGCCAGCACCACGTCCGGCCCCATGGCGGCCGCGAGCGCCGCGTCGGCCTGAGGCGTCGAGGGCTCGGAGAAGATGATGTCCACCCCCACCACCTTGGCGCCCGCCGCCCGCAGCTTCTCCACCACGGTCCCGTGCAGGCTCCGGGGCCACGGCCAACGCTGCCCGATCTCCGCGAAGGACGGCTCGTCGATGGCCACGATCGTCACGCTGGGCTGGGGCGGCGTGAGGGGCGCGATCGTGGAGAACACGTCGAAGAGCCGTGCCTCCACCAGCCGGAACGGCGCCGCGAAGAGGAGCGGGACCAAGAGGGCCGCGATGAGGGCCGCGAGCCCGAGATTGCGCCAGGGCGAAGCGGGCGCCCCCGCGAGGTCCTCGTCCGCCAGATGGGCGGGCCGGACCGGTCTTGGCGTGGAGGCCACGCCTAGAGCCTCGGACCCGAAAGGGGGCCCGCTTTTGGGATGTTTCCGATGCTCCACCCTCTTGGAAGCGCATCGTTCGGGGAGAAAACCGGGTCCACTTGTCCGCCCGCTGCGCTAGAACCGGGCCCGCACCGAAGCCGCCACGGTGCGGCCCGCCCCCGGAATCCCGGGGGCCAGCTCGTAATCGGCGTCGAGCAGGTTGAGGAGCGTGACGCCGAACAGGAGGCGGCGGTCGGCGGTCTCCCAGGTGATCGACGCGTCTGTGGTCCAGTAATCGTCGAGCTTGGCGCCGAACAGGCTGCCCTTCAGGTCGCCGTAATAGGTTTCCGCCACGGTCAGCTTCAGGCGGCTCGGATGCACGAAGGTCAGGCCGGCCCGGGCGAATCGGCCGGGGATGAACGGCACGTCGTTGCGCAGGCCGTCCCCCGCCGTGATCTCCGTATCCGTGAAGCCCACGGTGCCGAACAGGCCGATGCCGGAGCCGAGCCAGACATTCGCTGTGGCGGCGAGCCGGTCGACCCGCGCCTTGTCCACGGAGAGGCTGTCGAAGGTGTTCGAGACCGGAAGGCTCAAGGCGTCGACCCGCTGGCGCTGGTATTCCACCGCCGTGAAGACATGGGGCGACCATTCGGCGTCCCAGCGCAGGGCGAGGGTGTTGGTTTCGCCGCCCAGCGAGACCGGCAGCACGTTGGGCACGAGGCCCACCGTGGTGATGGGCGAGAGCGTGAAGGGCAGGGCGAGGCTGCCCTCCCGGCGATAGGCCGCGCGCAGCCACTGGCCCTCCACGGGCGACACGCCCACGCCCACCCGCGGCGAGACCGCGATGTCGTCGTTCTGGCCCTCGATGTCCAGGAAGGTGCGCTGCACCCCGGCCTGGGCCTCGAACCGGTCGGAGGGGCGCCAGAACAGGTCGGCGTAGAGCCGCCCGGCCCGGAAGGACGCCGAGGCGGAATCGTCCACGGGGATGATCTCCGTGGTTCCATCGGTAAAGTCGATGTACCCGTTGCGGCCCAGGCTCCTGGCGCGGGTCTCGCCGTTCTGGCTCTCGATGCCGTATCGCAGGGTCCAGTCGCCGAACCCGATGGAATGGTTGAGGGCCGCCACCACGCCCTCGATTTTGGTCCCCTGCCAGAGCTCGCTGGCCACGAAGATCGGGAAGGCCTCCAGGCTGCTTTGCTGGGAAAACCGCTTGTCGAGGCCCCGATAGGCATAGATTGCGGCGGTGAGCACGTTGCGGTCGGCGAAGCTGTGGCTCCAGCCTCCGCCGAGCTGGAGCGTCGTGGTGTCCTGCCGGCCCGCGAACGTGCGCAGGGTCTCGTTGATGGTGGCGAGGCCGGGCGCGTTTTTCGTCGCGGATCCGAAGACCAGGAAGCGGTCCGCCGCCGAGGGCGCGGCGCCGATGAAGAACGAGGCGTTGTCGAGGCTGTCGCGGTCGATGGCGTCCTTGGCGTCGAGGCGGGTGCGCCCGGCCGTCAGCGCCACCGAGGTGGGGATCGGGTCGTTGGAGAAGGCCTGAACCTGGGCCTCCGTCTCCCAGCCGATCCGCCCGCCCCGGAACAGCATGCTGCCGCCCATCTCCGCATCGAGGAACGGGCGGCGCAGGAGGTCGAGGCGGCCGATCCGGCCCGAGACCGCGAGCGGGTCGAAGAACAGGCCCTGCAGGATCAGGTTATAGGCCGTCAGGTCGGCGCTGAGGCCCTGCACGGCGTCCAGGGTCGGGCGGGCGACGAGAAGGCTGTCGCGCCGGGCCGCCGACTGGTCGAAATAGCTCGACCCGATGAAGGGGTCGAAGGTGCGATCGCCGTAGAAGCGGCCCCATTCGTCGAGGCTCAGGAAACGGTAGGCCTGGGCCGGGAAGGAGCCGCCCTGCTTGTTGACCGCGAGCCCCGCGAAGTCGCCGCCGCGCTGCCGGAAGCGGCGCACCGCCTCCCGGGCCGCCACCACGGCCTCGTCGGCCCGGTACTGGTCGATGGCGATGGCCGTGCGGGCGATGGACACGATGGGGTCGTTCGGGTCGAGCCGGTCCGCGTTGTCGAGGGCCTGCTGGGCCTCGGCCTCTTCGCCGTTCTGGTAATAGGCAATGGCCGCCGCGAGCAGCCCTTGCGAATAGGCCGGGTTGGCGGCCGAGCCGGCCAGGATCGCCTCCAGGCCGGCAGCCGCCTCGCCCTTCTGGAGCAGATAGCGGCCCCGGGCCACGTAGCCCACGTGGAAGGCCGGATCGAGGGCGAGCGCCTTGTCGATGAGGGCGCCGGCCTCGTCGACCCGGTTCTGGTCCAGGAGCAGGAAGGCCAGGTTGGCATAGGAGACGGGGCTTTCCGGATCCTCCGCGATGGCCCGCCGCAGGGCCTCTTCGGCGGCGAGCGGCCGGTCCCGATCCGACTCGAACAGCCCGATGGCGTTCCAGATGTTGGAGTTGCCCGGCGCGATGGCGGCCGCCCGGCGCAGGTCCGCCAGGGCGGCGTTGACCTCGCCGTCCACGTCGCCCCGGATCCCGCTATGGGCCGCGATCACGTTCGGGTCGTCGGGGTCGATGGCCGCCGCCCGGTTGATGGAAGCCCGCATCTCCTCGCGCCGGTTGAGCGCGAAGGCCACCTGGGCGGCCGCCACGGCGATGCGGGTGTCGTTGGGAAACCGCTTCTCCGCCGCCTTCAGGACCTCGGAGGCGGCGTTCAGGTCCTGCCGGAAGGCCACGATATAGGCGTGGGCGAGCGCGCCGAGCGGTTCGTTGCTGCCGATGCGCGGCTCGGGAAAGACCTTTTTCGGGTCGGCGAGCGACTGGGCGACGTAGCGCCCGTAGGCCGCGAGGACCCGCCGCTTTGGGTCGACGCCGCGCTCGGCGCGGGCAAACAGGGCGGCGGCCTCGGTCCAGCGCTGCTGCGAGCCCCGGATCACCGCCTCGGCCAGATCCGCCCGCGCGCGCTGGGACGCGCTCAAGGGTCGGCCCCGCGCCTCAGCCAGGGCCCGGATGGCGGCGGCGCGGCCGTCGAGATAGGGGGCGATCTCGGCCAGGCTCAGCCAGTCCTCCGCGCTGCGGGACCCCGGCGGCACCGCCTCGATCCGGGCGCGCTCCTGGCGCAGGGCCGGGCCTTCCAGGGAGGTGGTCGGCAGGGACGTGAAGGCGTCGCGCAGGGTCAGGTAGAACAGCATCTGCTCGCGGTCGTTGGAGTTCACGAGCACGAACTTGGTGGGGGCCTGACCGATGGACGCCACCGCGCCCTCGCCCTGCCGCACCGTGACGGAGCCTTGCGGGTTGCGCAGCTCCACCACGCCTTCCAGCACGATCAGCGAGGTCCGGCTGCCCTCCACGGACAGCGACCAGTCGGTGCCGCGAATCGCCGCCACGGCGGCGGGGGTGCGGACGTCGACCCCCGATCCGCCCCGGGAGGCGCGGGCCCAGACATTGCCGGACTGAAGGTCGAGCTGGGTGCTTCCGCCCGCACCGGCGGCCACGTCCCGCACAGTGAGGGTCGAGTTGCGGCCGACGCGGATCTGCGTCTGGTCGGCAAAGAGGATCGCCAGATTGCCGATGGCGTTGGTGCGCAAGGTATCGCCGTCGATGAGGCTCTGCCGGAGTTCCGCCGGCCGCCAGGCGCTCTCCTGGACGAATTTCAGCTCCTCGCCGCCTTTGGCGGCCACGATCGCGCCGGCGGCCGGATTCGCGCGCGGGACGGGCGTCTGGGCCGAGGCGGCGCCTGCCAGGAGGGCAAGCGTGCTGGTGGCTGCGACGAGCCGCAGGAGGCGACGGGACATGGAATTCGATCCGAAAGGCTATAGTCTAGCGAAGGTGGGCACCTTACCTATCGCGAGGCCTAGTTCAAAGCGGAATCCATTCCCTCATGGATGTGCCGGAGAGCACAACCCGCATGTCGTTCCATGGTTAAGGTCAGGCGGCCGGTTCACGGCCGCGGTGGCGGCCGGTTCAGGCCGCGGAGCCGTCCTGCCGGGCCATCAGCAGCTTCTGCTTCAGGTCGTTTTGGGCGAAGGGCTTCTGGAGCACGGGGCGGTTGCGGAACGCGTCCTTGATGCCAGCGCTGCCGTAGCCCGTGGAGAACACGAACGGGATCTTGCGCGCGTCGAGGGCCTCGGCGACGGGATAGATCGGCTCGCCCGCGACGTTCACGTCCAGGATGGCAAGATCCACCTTCTCCCGCGTCACCGCGTCCAGCGCCGCCGCGAGGCGGGCGGCCGGGCCGATCACCTCGCAGCCGAAATCGAGCAGCATGTCCTCCAGGAGGAGGGAAATCGCCGCTTCGTCCTCGACAACCAGAATACGGAGCCCCTGTAGATCGTCCGCGCTCATCAGGCCTTCAGTCACCAATTCTTCTTTCTTTTGCGATCGTATCCGGCTTTCGCGAGGCGTGCCCACAGGACTTCTCCTGTGGGATTCACCTATGGACGAAAGCGTCCCGGAATCAAATGATTTCTATCACTAGATAGAGCCCTCGGGGAAGATGGCCAAGCTCACGATCCGGTGCGGCGTTTGCGCTTGAACCACACCCTCGGCTGGGTCACATATGTTATCGTGCGTCGACCGCCAAAAGGGGCGGTCCCAGGCAGGGGGCCAATGTGAAACGGACGTGGGTTGCGGCTGTGAGCGCAGGCCTGGCCCTTCTGGCGTGGTCGACGCCTGTCCTGGCGCAGCCCAGGGCGCCCGCGCCGGGTTCCCAGGCGAAATCGCCCGTCGTCGTCGCGTCCAAGATGGATACGGAAGGCGCGCTTCTGGGCAGCATGATCGCCCTCGTCCTCGACCGGCAGGGAATTCCCGTCGAGACCCGCATCCCGTTCGGGCCCACCAAGGCCGTGCGGGAGGCCATCCTGTCCGGAGCCGTCGACATCTACCCGGAATATACCGGCAACGGCGCGTTCTTTCACGGTTCGGAGACGGACGGGGGCTGGCGCAGCGCCGCGTACGCCTTCGAAACCGCCAAGCGGCTGGACCTTGCCCGGCACGATCTGGTCTGGCTCGACCGGGCTCCCGCCAACAACACGTGGCTCATCGCGCTGCGGGGCGACGTAGCCCGGCGCCATGACCTGAGGACCATGGAGGACTTCGCCCGGGTGTCCCCCGGCCTCGATGCCGTCATCCTGGCGGCGTCCCAGGAATTCGTCGAAAGCCCGGCGGCCCTGCCCGCCTTCGAGGAAACCTACGGCTTCCGGTTCCCCCGCGAGCGCATCGTCCTGCTGCCGGGAGGCGACACGGCCGTGACCATGCGGGCGGCGGCGCAGAAAACCCAGGGTGTCACCGCCGCGATGGTCTACGGCACCGACGGCGCCATCGCGGCTTTCGACCTCGTGGTCATGGCCGATGTGCGGGGCGCCCAGATCGTCTATGAGCCCGCGCCCGTCGTGCGCGGCGAGGTCCTGCGATCCTATCCGGGGATCGGCAAGGCACTTGCGCCCGTCTTCTCGTCCCTCACCTTGAACCGCCTGCAATCCCTCAACGCGCAGATCGCCATCGAGGGGCTGTCGGCCCAAGAGGTGGCCAGGGGCTATCTCGAACAGAACGGCTTCCTGCGCTAATCCCGCGCCGGCCGCATCGCTCGGTCCCCGACCCCTTCTTCGGGCCGTTCGTGACATCCGTTCCTTGCGCGATGGCGGATCAGCCATGCGGCGGAGGGCCTTGCGGGATGGCGGACTTCTTGGAACAATCGGGCCATGTCCCTGATGGCAAACCTGCGCGAACTGTTCCACGATGCGCTCGGATTGGCCGAGACCGCGCCCGATCACGAGGAGCGCCTGACCGTTGCGGCTCTGCTGCTGCTCGTCGCCCATGCGGATGGGCGCATGCTCAAGGTCGAGGAGCGCAGCCTGCCGGTTCTGCTGCGGTCCTATTTCGGCGTCGACGAGGATGTGGCGGCCCGCCTGCTCGATCAGGCCGCCGACCTGAGCGCCGGCACCGACCCGGCGATTTCGCTTGCCGACCGGATCTCCCACGACGTTCCGGCCGCCGAGCGTCCCCGGCTCCTCGCCCTGGCCTATCGGGTGGCGGTGGTGGACGGACAGGTGCACGAGTTCGAGGACGACCTGATCTGGCGCATCGGACGGCTGCTCGGCCTGGACGACACCGCCATCGCGGCGATCAGGACGAACGCCATCCGCAACCTGGTGGCGGGTCCCTCCCGTGGCTGAGCCGGTCGCCAGGGACCCGGTCCTGAAGAGTCCGGTCCTGATCGTCCTGCACCAGGAGCACTCCACCCCGGGGCGCGTGGGCCGTCTTCTCCTGGAGCGCGGGCACCCGCTGGACATCCGCCGCCCGCGTTTCGGCGATCCCCTGCCCGAGACCCTGGCGGGCCACGCGGGCGCGGTCGTCTTCGGCGGGCCAATGAGCGCCAACGACCCGGACGACTTCATCCGGGCCGAGATCGATTGGATCGGCGTGGCGTTGAAGGAAGAGAAGCCGTTCCTCGGCCTGTGCCTCGGGGCCCAGATGCTCGCCCGCCACATGGGCGCTCCGGTCTGGACTCATCCGGGCGGGCGCGCCGAGATCGGCTATTATCCGCTCCTGCCCACGGAATCCGGCCGCTCCCTGAGCGAGGCCTGGGGGGTGCCGTGGCCGGGGCATGTCTATCACTGGCACCGGGAGGGGTTCGATTGCCCGGCGGGCGCCCAGACGCTCGCCACGGGCGATGATTTCCCAACCCAGGCCATCAGCGTGGGGCGCCGGGCCTTCGGGCTGCAGTTCCATCCCGAGGTCACCCACGCCATGATCTGCCGCTGGACCGTGAAAGCCTGGGAGCGCCTCGCCATTCCAGGCGCACAGGACCGCGCGCGCCAGATCGAGGGCCGCTTCCAGCACGATCCGCACGTGTCCCGCTGGCTCGACCGATTCCTCGATCATTGGCTCGAGGACACGATGCCGGCCGCCGACGCGGCGCAGCCGAGGGCGCTCAAGCGGGCCTGAGCGGCGCCTTCCTCACGACGCGTCGAAGGTGAAGGGCGAGACGCCGCGCGTCATCTCGTCCACGGTCAGCCTGTGCATGAGCGGCGGCGCGGCGCGCTGCGGGCAGGCGAGGCGTTCGCACAGGCGGCAGTTGATGCCGATGGGCGTCGGATCCGGCGCCGTCAGGTCGAGCCCGCGCGCATAGACGAGACGGTGGGCGTATTTCAGCTCGCATCCGAGCCCGACCGCGAATTGCGGATCGGGCACGCCCCATGGGTTGGAGGCCCGGCGCACCGCGCGCGCGATGGAGAACCAACGCGACGTATCGGGCAGCTCCACGATCTGCGTGACGATCTGGCCCGGCGTCTTGAAGGTGGCGTGCACGTTCCACAGCGGGCAGGTGCCGCCGTATTGCGAGAACGGGAAGCGCCCCGACGAGAAGCGCTTGGACACGTTGCCGGCGGAATCCACGCGCACGAGAAAGAACGGAATGCCCCGCGCGCCGGGCCGGGCCAGGGTGGTGAGCCGGTGCGCCACCTGCTCGAAGCTGGCGCCGAACCGCGCGCTCAGCACGTCCACGTCGTAGCCCATGGCCTCCGCGGCCGCATGGAACTTCGCGTAAGGCATCATCAGGGCGCCCGCGAAGTAGTTGCCCAGGGAGACTTTCAGCAGGCGCCGCGCGGGGCCGTCCTGCGCCTCGAGGCCCTGCGCCAGCGCGTCGATGGTCTCGCGCATCTCCGCGAAGGCGAGCTGGTACGCGGCCTGGAAGGTGCGGCCCGAGCCGTCCACGAGTTCGGAGATGAGAAGCTGGCGCCGGTGGTGATCATAGCGGCGCAGCGAATCCGACATGACGTCGATGGGCATCACGCGCACCCGGATGCCGTGCTTGGCGCGCAGGCGATCCGCGATGGCGTAGAACGGCTCGTGGCCCGTGAGCTGCAGGTCGGACGCGAGCGCTTCGGCGGCTTCGTCCAGTTCGGCGAAATGGTTCTTGGCCTCGTGGACGAGGTCGCGCACGCGCTCGACCGGGTTCTCCTGCGGGGCGTCCTCGGCCCGGTCGCGGTCGCGCAGGAACGGCGACGAGACCTCGCCGGCGCCGCGCATGGACACGTAGGCGCGGTAGAGACGGTTGATGGCCTCCGCGACGCTGGGCGCGTTCTCCACGGTCTCGCGCAGCTCCAGCCGCGACACGGGCGCGCTGCGGAACAGGGGATCGGCGAAGACCTCCTCCAGGTCCGAGATGCCGCGCTCGTGGTCGTCGGTGGCGAATTCGCGCGGGTCGAGCGAATAGGCATGGGACAGGCGGATGAGCACCTGCGCCGTGATGGGGCGCTGGTTGCGCTCCATGAGGTTGAGGTAGCTCGGCGAGAGGCCGAGCTCCTCGGCCATGCGGGCCTGGCTCAGGTTGCGCTCCCGCCGCAGCCGTTTGAGGCGCGGACCGACGAAAAGTTTTCGGGCGTCATCCAGCATTGTAAATTTCTTTACAGAATGACAGCGCTAAGCATGTCGTTGTGTGACAGCATGACTTCTCGTCTCCGTTTCGTCGTTGAAACCTGCGACCCCTCAGGCATTATTGCTTCAGTGAGCCGCGGGCCTCCCTGAGGATTGTGGACCAGCTCTGGCTCTTGTCAAGAAATGTAAAGGTACGAAGCGCCATGCAGCCCAACCGTCCGACCTCCTTCGACGATCTCGTTCCCGGTGCGCCCGAGGGCCGCTATGACGGCCTGCGCCGGCCCTATTCGCTGGACGACGTGCTCAAGCTGCGCGGCTCCGTGACTGTCGCCCATACGCTCGCCGAGCGTGGCGCCCGGCGCCTCTGGGAGCAACTGCGGACCCAACCCTACATCCACTCTCTCGGCGCCATGACGGGCAACCAAGCCATGCAGATGGCCCGCGCGGGCCTCCAGGCGATCTATCTGTCGGGCTGGCAGGTGGCGGCGGATTCGAACGTGGCGGGCGCCATGTATCCGGACCAGTCGCTCTACCCGGCCAATTCCGGTCCCGAGCTGTGCCGCCGCATCAACCGCACGCTCCAGCGCGCCGACCAGATCGAGCATGCGGAAGGCGGCGCCTCCCGCGACTGGTTCCTGCCGATCGTGGCGGATGCGGAGGCCGGCTTCGGCGGGCCCCTCAACGCCTTCGAGATCATGAAGGCCTATATCGAGGCGGGCGCGGCGGCGGTGCATTTCGAGGACCAGCTCGCCTCTGAGAAGAAATGCGGGCATCTCGGCGGGAAGGTGCTGATCCCGACCTCGGCCCATGAGCGCAATCTCACGGCGGCGCGGCTCGCCGCCGACGTGATGGGCACCTCGACCCTCGTCATGGCCCGCACCGATGCGGAATCGGCCCGGCTCATCACCTCCGACGTGGACGAGCGCGACCGACCCTTCATCGAGCCCGACAGCCGCACGCCGGAAGGTTTCTACCGGCTCAAGGAGGGCACCGGCCTCGACCATTGCATCGCCCGAGGCCTCGCCTATGCGGAGCTCGCCGATCTCCTGTGGTGGGAAACCTCGCATCCGGATCTCGACGATGCCCGCAAGTTCGCCGAGGCCGTGCACAAGAAGCACCCTGGCAAGCTCCTGGCCTATAATTGCTCGCCGTCCTTCAATTGGAAGAAGAAGCTCGACGAGGCGACCATCGCCAAGTTCCAGCGCGAGCTCGGCGCCATGGGCTACAAGTTCCAGTTCGTGACGCTGGCGGGTTTCCACCAGCTCAACTACGGCATGTTCGACCTGGCGGACGGCTACCGCGACCGCGGCATGGCGGCCTATTCGGAACTGCAGCAGGACGAGTTCGCGTCGGAGAGCCGGGGCTATACCGCCACCCGCCACCAGCGAGAGGTGGGGACGGGATATTTCGACCAGGTGGCGATCGCCATCACGGGCGGCAAGTCGTCCACCACCGCCATGGGCGAATCCACCGAGACCGCGCAGTTCCACGATACGCCGAAGCTTCAGGCGGCCGAGTAATCCATATCGACAGGGAGACACACCATGCAGATCTCACGCTTCTGGGTCGTTGGCGGCGAGTACACCTCCACCGATTTCGACACCCTCATCGACGGTACCGAGCGCGTCGTGGGCCCCTTCGAGTCCCGCAGCGACGCGGAGCGAACCTGGAAGGTCATGTCCGAGGACCACCGCCCTCAAGCGCAGGTGCGCTTCACCATCGCGCAGGAACCGCACCCCGTCGGCTGATCGCGGGTGAGCGTCATGAAAAAGGCCCGGCGGGAACGCCGGGCCTTTTTCGTTGCCGAGCTTGTCGATCTCAGGCGATCATGAAGTCGTGCGAGATGTAGTTGTGGGCCTTGGCCAGGAAGTCGGAGCCGCTCACGCCGACGCTGGCGCCATCCTGCACCGCGGCCTTCAGGATGCTGAGAAGCTGGCCGTCCGTGACGTTCGCGCTGCCGTTGGTGGTACCGAACGAGCCGTTGTCCCAGAAGAACCACTTCATCGTCACGGAGGATTGCGACGGGCCCGACCCGAAGGTCAGCGTCAGGTCGCCCGCATTCCCGCCCGTGCCGCGGCTGGCATTGACGAAGTCGGAAGCGACGAGGCTCGTCAGGTCGGCGTCGTTGTCCCAGAACCCGGCTTTTGGGTTGAACGCCACGAGCTGGTCGCCTTCAGCGATGCGGAAGCCGTTGATCGTGTCGTTGCCCCAACCGGCCGCGTTGCCGGCCCGGTCGTCGAGGAACAGCGCGTACTTGTCGGCATTGTTGCCGCCCGTGTACTGGTCGTTGCCGTCCGAGAGCGCGCCCGCGACGCCGCCGAGCTGGAACTTGTTCAGGCCCCCGTTGGCGAACACCACGTCGTCGCCCGTGCCCAAGATGATGGTGTCGTTGCCGTTGCCGGCCGTGACCGTATCGTTGCCCTCGCCCGCATCGACGCGGTTGTTGCCGCCGTTGACGTGGATCGTGTCGGCACAGCATCCGCCCCAGACCAGGTCGTTGCCTTCGCCGGCCGTGATCGTGTCGGAGCCGTTGCCGCCGAAGATGATGTTGTTGCCGCCGTTGCCGTGGATCTGGTCGGCATTGTCGCCGCCGTCGAGCAGGTCGTCGCCGTTGCCGCCGGTGAGCATGTCGTTCCCGCTGCCGCCGAAGAGCTTGTTGTTGCCCTCTCCGCCATGCATCTGGTCGTTGCCCTTGCCGCCGATCATCAGGTCGCAGCCGTTGCCGCCGGACATGTTGTCGGCCGCATCCGTGCCGCGCAGGAAGTCGTTGCCGTTGCCGCCCCAGTAGCCGCCATAGACGGGGGCCTTCTGGATCGTGTCAAAGCCGCCGTAGGGCGCCTTGAAGGTGCCGGTGACGCTCGACGTGCCGTCGCTGACGGAGAACTCGAAGCTGTCGTACAGGGACGAGCTCGAGATGTCGCCGCCGAGGATCTGCACGTAGCCGCCGTCGATGTCGGCCTGGGTGAAGGTCGAGCCCTTCTCGGCCGGCACGCCGTGAATGAGGATCACGCCGTCCGACATCTTGGTGATGGTGTAGGTGAGCGGATCGCCGTTCGCGTCCGTGACCAGAAGATCGTCCGATCCGATCTTGACGCCAAGCTGGCAGGCGCCCAGCGCCGGCACGAGCTTATTGTTGACGACCACGGGGGGCGCGTTCACGAGCCGAATGTCCGAGAACTTGTACTCGCCGATGCCGATGAAGGACGGGATGCTGCCGATGAAGGGAACGGGGATCTTGTCGAGCTTCGTGACGACGGCCTTCACCGTATGGGTCCCGGCGCCGAGCAGGTAGTCGTTCAGGATGCCCTTGAAATGGCCTTCATCCGTCGTGGCGGTGGACCAGCCCACCAGAACGTCGTCGACATAGAGAGCGAACTCGGCCCCTTTCAGCGGTCCGTCGTCCTTCAGCTCGATGTCCAAGGTGCTGGCGGCTGCCAGATTGATGGACCAGGTCTTTTCGAGCGTCAGGTTGATCGAGTCGATGGGCCCTGTTCCATCGACCCAATTGAACACGCCACTCCCTCCGGTGACCGGATTGATCGCAATCGCCATGAATGTTTCCTCCAAGATTGAAGACGCTCGGAGACAGACCCGCTCCGGCGCCGGACGGCCCTCGGCTCGGGCCGTTGGCGTGACACTACAACCTTGGCCTCTGGCGGCCTTAATAAATGAGAGAATCAGCCCGTGACTTTGCGGACTAATCCATGATGAAGGACCGCGCCGCTAGCCATTTCGTCCTACCGATTGGGTGTATCATCCCCTCGGGCGTGAAGCGGATCAATGCGCCTCGGCCTGCAGCGCCTCGGCGCGGATCTCTTCCGTCAGCTGCGCCTTGAGGCTTGAGAATTCCGGGCTCGTTTTCATGCGGTAGTGGCGCGGATGGGGCAGGTCGACCGGGATGTCGGCCTTGATGCGGCCGGGCCGGGCCGTCATGACGATCACGCGGGATGCCAGGAAGATCGATTCCTCGATGTCGTGCGTGACGAACAGCACCGTCTTGCGCTCGCGCTCCCAGATGCCGAGCAGGAGTTCCTGCATCAGCGAACGGGTCTGATTGTCCAGCGCCCCGAACGGTTCGTCGAGGAGCAGGATCGCCGGGTCGTTGGCGAGCGCGCGGGCGATGGCCGTGCGCTGTTGCATGCCGCCCGAGAGCTGTTTCGGGTAATGGTTCTCGAAGCCGCGCAGTCCCACCTTCTCGGTGTAGGACGCCACGATCTCGCTTCGCTGCGCCTTCGGCAGGCCCTTCTCGCGCAGCCCATAGGCGATGTTCTCGGCGATCGTGAGCCACGGAAACAGCGTATAGGACTGGAACACCATGCCCCGATCCGCGCCCGGTCCCTTGATCTCCCGGTCGTTGAGCAGCACGCGCCCCGCGCTCGGCCGGTCGAGGCCCGCTACAATGCGCAGGAGCGTGGACTTCCCGCAGCCCGAGGGGCCGAGGATCGTGATGAAGTCGTTCTCGGCCACGGTGAGGTTCGTGGGCTCGAGCGCCCGCACGGGTGCGCCGCCGCGCACGCCCGGGAAAACCCGCGAGACCGTGTCGACCTTGAGGATGGTGCGCGTCATGCCAGCCGCCACGGGAAGAGAACTCGGTTGAGGGCCTTGAACAGGAAGTCGGAGATCAGGCCGATGATCCCGATCACGATGATGCCGAAGATCATCTGGCCGGTGGCGAGCAGCGCCTGGCTGTCGATGATCATGTGACCGATGCCGGAGGATGAACCGATGAGCTCGGCCACGATCACGTAGGTCCAGGCCCAGCCGAGCACGAGACGCAGGATTTCGGCGATGTCGGGCGCATTGGCCGGAATGAGCACGCGCTTCACCACGCCGGTATCGCTCGATCCCAGTGTATAGGCGGCTTCCACGAGGTCGCGGCGGGTGTTGCCGACGGCCACCGCCACCATGAGGATGATCTGGAAGAACGACCCGATGAAGATCACGAGCAGCTTCTGCATCTCGCCGATGCCCGCCCACAGGATCAGGAGCGGCACGAAGGCGGAAGCGGGCAGGTAGCGGGCGAAGGACACGAAGGGCTCGAGGAAGGCCTCGATCGGCTTGTAGGCGCCCATCATCACGCCGATGGGCACGGCGAAGAGCGCCGCCAGCACGAATCCGCCGACCACGCGCCATACCGTGATGCCGATATCCGACAGGAAGCCGAAGCGGGTGAGCAGCAGCCAGCCGTCCTGCACCATGGTGATGGGATCGGCCAGGAAGGTCTTCGACACGAAGCCGCCCAGCGTCGCGACCGCCCAGGCGGCCACGAAGAGGACGAAGAACGAAATGCCGAGCACGACGCGCGTGCCTTGGCTGACCGGTTCGAGAGGACGGGGCATGGATGCTCAGTCGTGTGATGGAGAAAAAGCGATGGCCCGCGCGAGGGCGGGCCATCGGGTAGAGCAGGATTTACTGAATGAAGGACGTATCGGCCAGCGCGTTCATGTCCGGCTTCTGCTTGATGACGCCGATCTCCAGGAGCAGGTCGGCGGCCTCGGCCGAGAAGGTCTTGAACTCGTTGTCGAAGAACGTCTTGTTGGCGGCCTTGTCCTGCCAGCGCAGGAATTGGGCCGACTTGCCGAACGCCTCGCCGGTCTGCTTCACGTCCGCGCCCATGATGTCGTAGGACTTGGCCTGGTCCTTGGCGATCATCTCCAGCGCTTCGAAATAGCTGTCGGCCAGCGCCTTGGCGGCCTTCGGATTGTCAGTCAGGAACTTCGGCGTGCAGCCGAAGGTGTCCATCACCATCGGGTAGTCGAGGGTGGTGGCGATGATCTTGCCGGCCTGCGGCGCGGCGCGCACGGAGGACAGGTAGGGCTCGTAGGTCATGGCGGCGTCGTTCTGGCCGGCGATGAAGGCCTGGGCGGCAGGACCCGGCTCCATGTTGACGACGGTCACGTCCTTCACGGACAGGCCGTTCTTCTTCAGCATCCAGGCCAGCGCGAAATACGGCGAGGTGCCGGGCGCGGAGGCCGCCACGGTCTTGCCCTTAATGTCCTTGATCGTCGCGATGTCGTTCTTGGTCACCATGCCGTCGGCGCCATAGCTCTTGTCGAGCTGGAAGATCTGCTTGGTGGGCACGCCGTTGGCGTTCCACACGATCCAGGTCTCCACCGTGGTGGCGGCGCATTGGATGTCGCCGGACTGGATCGCGAGGTGACGGCTTGCCTGCGGCACCTTCTTGATCGTGACGTCGAGGCCGTTCTTCTTGAAGATCCCGGCTTCCTTTGCGAGCGTCAGGGGCGCGAAGCCCGTCCAGCCCGAGATGCCGACCGTGACGCTCGTATCCTGCGCGGCGGCGGACCCGCCTGCCAGCGCCAAAAGGGCCAAACCACCCAAAACTGCTTTCATCGCGGACTCCCCTGTCCCTCTGGTTGTATCGCCTCGCTGCCGCCCTTCTGCGGGCTTGTCCGGCAGCTCACACGGCGGCCAGAATGGCATTCCGCGCCCCTTTGTCAAATGTATAGACATGTCCCAGTGCCGCATGTTTGCGCAACGGGACTAAACTTCGGGCGCGATCTCGACCAGCACCGCATTCCCTGTCCCGGACACCTGAATGATGTCAGACGTCCCATCGAGCGCCAGCGTGTCGAGGCGCCCGAGGGCATGAAGCTGCGCGCCCAGGGTGACATCGAGCGTCCCTTGGAGCGGGATGACGAAGGCGGTCCGCGTGCCTTCGGCAAGCAGCACGACGCCTGCCTCGACGCGGCGAACGCGATGGGAGAATAGTCCGCGCCGGGTCATGACGTTGAGGTCCCGGATCGGGCCGGCCAGAAGCGTGCCGGCCGTGGCGTCCGCGCCATCGAAGGACAGCTTGGCGCCGATCCGATCCAGGCGCGTGGGCACGCCTTCCACGGAAAGTTCGATCCCGTCGCCCTCCGCGAGAATCAAGGTCCGGTCGATGCCCGGGAACGCCGAGAACGGTCCGTCGGCCGCCACATCTGCCATGGAGAGGCGCCAGCCGAAGCTGTCGAAGCCGGAGCCCTCGGGATAGGCCAGGACCTCGGCCGTGGTGCCGCCGCCGTTCTTCCAGGGCACCCGGACGAGATCGGCGGCGCGGATGACCCTGGCCGTCATGGTCAGTCGAGGCTCGGGAGGTTGAGGCCGTGTTCGCGGGCGCAATCGACCGCGATCTCGTAGCCCGCATCCGCGTGACGCATTACGCCCGTGGCGGGATCGTTCCACAGCACGCGCTCGATGCGCTTGGCGGCCTCCGGCGTGCCGTCGCAGACGATCACCATGCCGGAATGCTGCGAGAAGCCCATGCCGACGCCGCCGCCATGATGCAGCGACACCCATGTGGCGCCGGACGCGCAGTTGAGGAGCGCGTTGAGCAGCGGCCAGTCGGACACGGCGTCCGAGCCGTCCTTCATGGCTTCCGTCTCACGGTTGGGGCTCGCGACCGAGCCGGAATCGAGATGGTCGCGTCCGATCACGATGGGGGCCTTCAGTTCGCCCTTGGCCACCATCTCGTTGAAGGCGAGGCCGAGGCGGTGACGGTCGCCGAGGCCGACCCAGCAGATGCGCGCGGGCAGGCCCTGGAAGTGGATGCGCTCCCGTGCCATGTCGAGCCAGTTGTGCAGATGCTTGTTGTCCGGCAGCAGCTCCTTCACCTTGGCGTCGGTCTTGTAGATGTCCTCCGGGTCGCCGGAGAGCGCGGCCCAGCGGAACGGCCCGATGCCGCGGCAGAAGAGCGGGCGGATATAAGCCGGCACGAAGCCCGGGAAGTCGAAGGCGTCGTCGACGCCCTCTTCCTTCGCCATCTGGCGGATGTTGTTGCCGTAATCGAGGGTGGGCACGCCCGCCTTGTGGAAGTCCAGCATGGCGCGCACGTGCTCGGCCATGGATTCCTTGGCGGCGTGTTCCACCGCCTTTGGGTCGCTCTCGCGCTTGCGCTCCCATTCGTCCAGCGTCCAGCCCTTGGGCAGGTAGCCGTTGATCGGGTCGTGGGCGGAGGTCTGGTCCGTCACAGCGTCGGGGCGGATGCCGCGGCGGTAGATTTCGGGGAAGATCTCGGCGGCGTTGCCCAGGAGCCCGACCGAGACCGGCTTCTTGGTCATGCGGGCCTCGTCGATGATCGCCATGGCCTCGTCCAGCGTGTCGGCGCGGCGGTCCACGTAGCCCGTCTTCAGGCGCATCTCGATGCGGCTCGGCTGGCATTCCACCGCGAGGCAGGACGCGCCCGCCATGGTGGCGGCCAGCGGCTGCGCGCCGCCCATGCCGCCGAGGCCGCCCGTGAGGATCCAGCGGCCCGAGAGGTCGCCGTTATAATGCTGGCGCCCCACCTCCACGAAGGTCTCGTAGGTGCCCTGCACGATGCCTTGGCTGCCGATATAGATCCAGGACCCGGCCGTCATCTGGCCGTACATCATGAGGCCCTTGCGGTCGAGCTCGTGGAACTTGTCCCAGTTGGCCCAGTGCGGCACGAGGTTCGAGTTGGCGATCAGCACGCGCGGCGCATCGGCATGCGTGCGGAACACGCCGACGGGCTTGCCGGATTGCACCAGCAGCGTCTCGTCGTCGTTCAAACTCTTCAGCGACGCCACGATGCGGTCGAAGCTCTCCCAGTCGCGGGCCGCGCGGCCGATGCCGCCATAGACCACCAGTTCACCGGGCTTCTCGGCCACGCCGGGATCGAGGTTGTTCATGAGCATGCGAAGCGGCGCTTCCGTCAGCCAGGACTTGGCGGAGAGCTCGGTGCCGTGCGCGGCGCGGATGATGCGGGCGTTGTCGATGCGGGTCATGGTGAACCTGTTCAGGCGTCGATGCGAGGGAAGGACGAAAAGCCGGTGGAATCGGCCAGCGCGCCGGAGGTGACGAGCACTGTGGCGGCGGCCATTTCGGGCGACATGTGCCGGTCGTCCTCCAGATGAGGCACGGCGGCGCGCAGCGTGGCGCGGGCGCGCTCGAGGAACTCGCTCGAGCGCATGGGCGCATGGAAGTCGCAGCCTTGCGCGGAGGCCAGGAGTTCGATGCCGATCACGTTGGCGGTGTTCCGCGCCATGGCGAGAAGACGGCGGGCGCCGTGCGTCGCCATGGAGACGTGATCCTCCTGGTTGGCGGAGGTCGGGATCGAATCGACGCTGGCCGGATAGGCCCTCTGCTTGTTCTCGGAGACAAGAGCCGCCGCCGTCACCTGCGGAATCATGAAGCCGGAATTGAGACCCGGGCGCGGCGTCAGGAACGCGGGCAGGCCGGAGAGCGCCGGGTCCACCAGCATGGCGATGCGCCGCTCCGCGATGGAGCCGATCTCGCACAGCGCCAGCGCGATCATGTCGGCCGCGAAGGCCACGGGCTCGGCGTGGAAGTTTCCGCCGGAGATGATCTCGCCCGTATCGGAGAACACGAGCGGATTGTCGGACACGCCGTTCGCCTCCCGGTCGAGGGTCGTCGCGGCCTGGCGCATCAGGTCGAGGCAGGCGCCCATCACCTGGGGCTGGCAGCGCAGGCAATAGGGATCCTGCACGCGGTCGTCATTGGTGAGGTGCGAGGCCCGGATCGCGCTCCCGCTCATGAGGCCTCGTAGGGCTGCTGCCACTTCGATTTGGCCCGGATGGCGGCGCACTTTCTGGATGCGCGGATCGAAGGGGGCGTCCGATCCCTTGGCGGCGTCGGTGGACAGCGCTCCTGTGACTAGAGACGACTGGAACACCCGCTCGGCCTCGAAGAGACCTGCCAGCGCGAGCGCGGTCGAGACCTGAGTCCCGTTGAGCAAGGCAAGGCCTTCCTTGGGACCAAGGGCCAGGGGCTCCAAGCCGGCGCGGGCGAGAGCCCGCTCGGCGGGCATGCGCTCGCCCTCCGACACCATCTCGCCCACGCCCATGAGGGCCGCCGTCATGTGGGACAGCGGTGCGAGATCGCCGGAGGCACCCACCGATCCTTGAGACGGGATGACGGGGATCAGATTGCGCTGGAGGCAGCTTGCCAGATGCTCGACCGTTGCCCACCGCACCCCGGAGGCACCCTGCGCGAGGCTTGCGAGCTTGAGCGCCATCACAAGGCGCACTACAGGCACGGGCAAGGGTTCGCCCACGCCCGCGCAGTGCGACAGCACAATGTTGCGCTGGAGCTGAGCGAGATCCGCATCGGCGATGCGCACATTCGCGAGCTTTCCGAAGCCCGTATTGATGCCGTAAACCGGCTCCCCCTTGGCGATGATGGCGTCCACGGTGGCGGCGGCTGCCTCCACGGCGGGGCGGCAGGAAAGATCGAGGGTCGCGTCCGCGCCGCGATAGATCGCGCGCCAAGCGCCGAGAGGAACTTCGCCTGGAACGAGTGTAACGCTTTGTATCATTGGCCCCTCCAGATGCGGGCGTGAAGTGGATTGAATCCGATGCGGTAGACCAGCTCCGCCGGGCGCTCGATGTTCCAGATCGCGAGATCGCACCATTTCCCGGCCTCGAGCGTCCCGGTTTCGTTCAGACGCCCGAGCGCGCGGGCGGCCTCGCGGGTGACGCCCGCAATGCACTCGTTCACGTTCATGCGGAACAGGGTCGCGCCCATGTTCATCGTGAGCAGCAAGGATGTCAGAGGCGAGGTGCCGGGATTGGAATCGGTGGCGAGCGCCAGTTTCACCCCATGACGACGGAACGCCTCCATGGGCGGCATCTTCGTTTCGCGCAAGGTGTAGAACGCGCCGGGCAGCAGCACCGCGACCGTGCCGGCTTTCGCCATGGCGGCGGCACCGGCCTCGTCGGTGTGCTCGAGATGATCCGCCGAAAAGGCGTCGAAGGAGGCGGCCAGCTCCGCCCCATGGAGATTGGAGAGCTGATCGGCGTGGAGCTTGACCGGCAGGCCCAACTCCTTCGCGGCCCTGAAGACCCGCGCCGTCTGGTCCGGCGAGAACGCGATGCCCTCGCAGAACGCATCGACCGCATCGGCGAGTCCGGCCTTCGCGATGGCAGGCAGCATGTCGCGGATCACGAGGTCGATATAAGCGTCCTTGTCGCCCTTCGCCTCGGGCGGAAGCGCATGGGCGCCCAGGAACGTCGTGACGACGCTGACCCGGCGGATCTCGCCGAGGCGGCGGGCTGCGCGCAAGGCCCGCATCTCGGTTTCCCGGTCGAGACCATAGCCGGACTTCACCTCGACGGTGGTGACGCCTTCGGCGATCAGGTGGTCGAGACGCCGCGCGGCGCCTGCCACCAGCTCGTCCTCGCTCGCAGCTCGCGTGGCCTTGACGCTGGACACGATGCCGCCACCCTGACGGGCAATATCCTCGTAGGAGGCGCCGTTGAGGCGCATCTCGAATTCGAGGGCGCGGTCGCCGCCATAGACGAGGTGCGTGTGGCAGTCGACGAGTCCCGGCGTGACCCAGCGGTTCTCGCAGTCGATCCGCTCGGCGGCGTCCAACGAAGGCGCGTCCGACGCCACCCCCGCATAGACGATGCGTCCGTCCTTGGCGGCGATGAGGGCCTGCTCGACAAGGCCCAGGCCGTCACGCTCCTCGGCCAGGGTGGCGAGGCGGGCGTTGTGCCAGATCCGATCCACTTTCGAAGCCATCGCTTGTCAGCATCCCCGGATTGATGAAGTGTCGAATTGCTCGACACCGCTTATTTGTCTATACATATTAAACATGGCCAGGCGAACCTGTCCATAGGTCGAAGAGGACGGGGCTGAAAGATGACCGCGCTGCACTTCAGGGACGCTCTCCTGCCGGGGGGCTGGACGCAGGATGTCAGGCTCGTGACGGAGGGGGGCCGTATTGCCGCCATCGAGGCGGGCGTGCCTGCCGAGGCAGGCGACGAGCGCCATGCCGTCGGCTTGCCGGGTCTGCCGAACCTGCACAGCCATGCCTTCCAGCGCGCCATGGCGGGCCTGACCGAGATGCGGGGTCCCACCGCAGACAGCTTCTGGACTTGGCGCGAGCGCATGTACGATTTCGTCGGCCGGATGAGCCCCGACGATGTGGCAGCGGTCGCGGCGCAGCTCTATGTGGAGATGCTGGAGGAGGGGTTCACCCGCGTCGGCGAGTTCCATTACCTGCATCATGACCGGGACGGGCGGCCCTATGCGGACATCGCCCAGATGGCGGCGAGCATCGCCGAGGCCGCGCAGGAGAGCGGCATCAATCTCACGCTGCTGCCGGTCTTCTACGCCCACGGCGGGTTCGGCGGGCAGGAGCCGACGCCGGGCCAGCGCCGCTTCATCAACGACGTGTCGCGCTATGCGGACCTTCTGGCCTTCAGCCGCCGCGCCGTTGCGGGCCTTGACGGCGCCATCGTGGGCGTGGCTCCGCACAGCCTGCGGGCCGCGACGCCGGAAGAACTCGACGCCGTGGTGCCGCTCGCCGGCGACGGACCGGTTCACATCCACATCGCGGAGCAGACCGCCGAGGTGGAGGCCTGCAAGGTCTGGAGCGGCGCGCGGCCCGTGGAATGGCTTTTGGCGAACCAACCCGTGAACGAGCGCTGGTGCCTCATCCACGCCACTCACATGACCTCCGACGAGACCGCCGCCATGGCTCACCGGGCAGCGGTGGCAGGTCTGTGCCCCCTCACCGAAGCCAACTTGGGAGACGGGACTTTCAACGGCCCGGACTTCGTCGGCATGGGCGGCCGTTACGGTGTCGGATCCGATTCGAACGTGCTGATCAGCCTGCCGGGCGAGCTGCAGCAGCTCGAATATTCGCAGCGTCTCCTGCATCGCGCCCGCAACGTCATGGCAACGGCCGGGACGCCGTCGACGGGGCGAGCCCTCTTCGACGGGGCGCTGACGGGCGGCAGCCAGGCGCTGGGCACGCCGAATGCGGGACTCCGGGTGGGCGAGTGGGCCGATTGTGTCTCACTTGACGCCGACCACCATGCCCTCGCGGGCCGCAAGGGCGATGCGCTTCTCGACAGTTGGATCTTCGCCAGCCGACGGAACGCGGTCGATTGCGTGTGGAGCCGGGGGCACAAGGTTGTCACGGGCGGTCGCCACCATCGCGCCGAGGCGATCCGGGCCCGGTTCGAAGAAACCTTGAAGCGTCTCCTGGCCTGATCCAGCATTTTGAGGACGGTATGGCCGACACCCTGCACCAGCGCATCCGCTCCGACATCGAAACTCGGATCCTGTCCGGGACCTGGGAGCCGGGTTACCGGATCCCCTTCGAGCACGAACTCATGGAGCAGTACCGCTGCTCGCGCATGACGGTGAACAAGGCGCTCTCGAGCCTAGCCGAGGCGGGCCTCATCGAGCGGCGGCGGCGGGCGGGCAGCTTCGTGGCGCGGCCCCTGGCGCAGTCGGCCGTACTGCAGATTCCCGACATCCCGGCCGAGATCACCGCCCGGGGCGATGCCTACGGGTACGAACTCTTGAGCAGCACGCGGCGCAAATCCACCCAGGAAGACCGGGACAGGCTGCGGGCCACTGGCAACGGCGTCCTGCCGGTCCTCGACCTGTGCTGCCGTCATCTCGCTCGCGGCGAGCCCTTCGCCATAGAGGAGAGGCTCATGAATCTCGCCATCGTGCCGGAGGATGCGATCACGGCCTTCAAGACCACCCCGCCCGGCACATGGCTGCTCCATCACGTGCCCTGGACCGAGGCCGAGAATCGGATCTACGCGGTGCAGGCCGGGCCCGCGAAGGCGAAGCTTCTGGGCGTCGCGCCGGACAAAGCCTGCCTCGTGGTGGAGCGCCGCACCTGGCGGGGGGCGGACACCGTGACCTTCGTGCGGCTCACCTATCCGGGCGATCTCTACCAGCTCGTGGCGCAGTTCACGCCGACGCGCTGACGTCCTTCAGGTCATCCCGATAGATCGCCGTGCGCAAGGCGTTGTCGGCCTGCACCACGCCGCGATACATGCCCGAGCAGTTGAACGGCAGGGCGAAATTGCCTGCGTGATCCACCGCGATGATGCCGCCCGATCCGCCGGCCGGTGCCAGCATGTCCATCACGACGACGCGGGACGCCTCCTCCAGGCTCTCGCCCGCATAGCGCATGCGTGACGCGATCTCGTGCGCGGCGGCGTAGCGGATGAAGATCTCGCCGTGGCCCGTGCCGGACACCGCGCAGGTGGCGTCGTCGGCCCAGGTCCCGGCGCCGATCACCGGACTATCGCCGACGCGGCCGGGTGATTTGGCCGTCATGCCGCCCGTGGAGGTGGCGGCCGCCACATTGCCGTGCCGGTCACGGGCGACCGCTCCCACCGTGCCGTGCTTGCGCGATTCGTCCGTGTCCTCGGTGCCGCTCTCTTGCATGGCCAGCGTGTCCTGCAGGGCCTGCCAGCGCTGCTCGGTGAAGAAGTATTGGGCTTCCTCGAAGGCGAGGCCCTGTCGGCGGCAGAACTCGAGCGCGCTCTCGCCGATCAGCAGCACGTGGCCCGAATGCTCCATCACGGCGCGAGCCGCCAGGATCGGATTTTTGGGTCCGAGAATGCCCGCCACCGCGCCTGCCGCCCGGTCGCGCCCGTCCATGATGGCGGCGTCCATCTCCTGTTTCCCCGCCGAGGTGTAGACCGCGCCGCGCCCGGCGTTGAACAGAGGCTCGTCCTCGAGCGCCATCACGGCGGCCGTCACGGCATCGAGCGCCGCGCCGCCATCGGCAAGGACGGCGCGCCCCGCCTCCAGCGCCCGGCGCAGCCCCGCGTGATAGGCGGCCTCCTTTTCGGGCGTCATGCGGCTCTTCAGGATGGTGCCCGCGCCGCCATGGATCGCGAGAGTGAAATCGTTGGAATTCGGGGTCATGGGATTCGATCAGTTGAGGGTGAGGGTGTCGGCAAGGGCAGGACGGTGGTGGCCGTCGCGCCCGGTCATGGGGGCGGCCGCCGCCAGGGCGTCGAGCACAGCCTCCTGGGCGGCATCGGCCATGGGCTCGAACAGACGGTCGATGCGGTTCTCGTTGAGGATGCGCATGGAGACGAGATCGGCGGTCTCGTCGTGCGAGACCAAGTTGGCGGTGGTGAAGCCGAACGCGATGTCGCCGCTGCCATGGCCCCAGAAGGAGCCGAGACGCGCGAGACCGACACCCGCGCGCCGGATGACCCGTTCGAGCTGTCGGTCGGAGAGCGGGATGTCGGTGGCCGCGATCACGATGACGGAGCCTTTCTCGGCCTCCGGCTTCGTCTTCGGGGGCGCCACCTTGCGTCCGTCAGGCAGGCGCAGGTCGCCGGCGCGGCCGAAATTGGCCAACACCAACACGCCGAGATGGAAGGCCGCGCCATCGAGCGTGATGCGGCGGGAGGAGGTGCCGATGCCGCCTTTGAATCCGAACGCGCTCATACCGCATCCCGCGCCCACGGCCCCGACAGCGAAGTCTTCGGCCGCATCGTCCAGGGCCGCGAAGGCATCGGCCTCGGTCACGGCCAGCGCTTGAATGTCGTTGAGCCAACCGTCGTTGCACTCGAATACGAGCGGGTTCACGGTGGCGGTCTCGCGTCCGATATCGGGGTTCGCCGCGATGGCGCGGCGCACCAGGGCGGTGCAGGCCGTGCCGACCGCGAGTGTGTTGGTGAGCAGAATCGGCGTCTCGAGGGTGCCGAGTTCCCCCACCTGCACGAGACCCGCGCTCTTGCCGAACCCGTTGAGCACGTGAACCGCCGCGACGGCTTTGTCCCGATAGACGTTGCCGCCATGGGGCAGGATCGCCGTCACGCCCGTGCGCAGATCTCCCGTATCGAGCGTCCGATGGCCGACGCGAACCCCCGGCACATCGCTGATGGCGTTGCGCGGCCCGGTGGGCAGCGACCCGCAGGCGAGGCCGAGATCCCGGGCGCGCCGAAGCGCCATGTCAGGCATTCTCCTTCACGTAAGCGGCGATGTCCGCGTGGGTTGCAACCCACACGTCGCCCCGCGCCGCGAAATCTTCCAGGAGCTTTTCGAGGATCCAGATGCGCGAGCGATAGCCCGTCACATGCGGATGCATGGTCAGCAGGAAGAGACCACCCTCCTCATAGGCCCGCTCGAACTCGCGATGGAAGATGTCGTAGACGGCCGTGGGCGGAGTATGAGGGCGCAGGCCGCTGAAGCGGTGCATGTTGAAATAGACCGCGTCGTCGCGAATCCATTCCACCGGCAACTCCACGATGCCGGTGGGCTCGCCCCGGTCGAGGAGTTCGTACGGATCGTCATCGGCCATGAGGGAGGAATCGTAGAGTAGTCCCAGTTCGCGCTGGATGCGCAGGGTGTCGGGGCTGAAGTCCCAGGAGGCGGTGCGCAATCCCACGGGCCGCTGGCCGGTGATCTTTTCCAGCGTGTCGGAGGCCCGGAACATCAGGTCGCGTTCGGTGTCGTAGGGCAGCACGCTGTTGAGTTCGTGGATCCAGCCGTGGATGCCGATCTCGTGGCCTTCCGCCACCACCCGGCGCTGCTCGTCGGGATAAAGCAAGGCCGCGACGGCGGGTACGAAGAAGGTCGCCTTGGCGTCGTGCTTGGCGAGCGCCTCAAGGATGCGCGGCACGCCCTTGCGGTTGCCGTACTGACCCTGCGACATGCGCCCGATGGACTTGCCGCCATCGCGTAATTCGTTGGTCTCGTGGTCCGAGTCGAACGAGAGCGCGACGGCGCAGCGCGCCCCGTTCTTCCAGGTGGTGGGTTTCAGCGACCGGCCCGCGCGAACGTGCTCGACCTTTCCGCGCCAGACCTCTTCGCTCCATGTCCAGGGCTGTTCCTGAATCCGGTCCATCATGCCTCCCTTGAATTCTTTGTCTTGCATCTGTTGTTGGGCGAACGCCTAGGAGCGCCCGCCATCGACGGAAATGATCTGTCCCGAGAGCCAGCCGGCGGCGTCGGACGCCAGGAACAGAACCGTGTCGGCGATGTCCTGCGGGGCGCCGAGACGGCGGGTATGGATGCTCTCCACGAGGCGCGCCTGACCCTCGGGTCCGTAGCTCTCCCATTGACGCTGCGTGGCGGGGTTCGACAGCACGAAGCCGGGCGCCACGCTGTTGACGGTGATGCCGTAGGGCCCAAGCTCGAAGCTCAGCTGCTTCGTCAGGCCGACCAACGCGTGTTTCGAGGCCGTGTAGGCCTGGATGCCTGTGAGGCTGGGACGCAACCCCGCGCCGGACGAGATGTTGACGATCCGGCCCGCCTTGTTGCGCTTCATGTGAGGGGCTGCGGCCTGCGCGCAATAGAAGGCCCCGTGCACGTTGGCCTCGAACAGCACGAGCCAATCGGCCTCGCTGACCTCTTCGAGAGGGCGAGCCACCTGGCCGCGTACGCCGCCCGCGCAGTTGACGAGGATGTCGATGCCGCCGAGCTGTTCCGCCATATCATCCATGACGGCCTTGACGGCGGCGCGATCAGCGAGATCCAGCGTACGGGTTTCCTGCGCGCCCTTCTCCTTCGCGGTACGCAGGCCCGCCTCATCGAGGTCGAGCGCCCAGACCTGAGCGCCTTCGCGAGCGAGCGATTCGACGATGGTGCGGCCGATGCCCTGCGCGGCTCCGGTTACGACAGCGCGGCGGTTGTTGAAGTCGAGTTGCATGTGTCCAACAGAAGGTCGAGGGTTTCCCAGGATTGTTCACGCCGCCCGTCCTCGATGTCGTGGATGAGCGTGACGAGCGTGTCGATGGCAGGGGTCGCAATCCCTGCTTCCCGCGCCAGCGTGGCGATGATGGCGATTTGAGCGTCCACCTCCGTCTTGCGCTTGCGCACGGCGAGGTCGCGCCAGATGCCCGAATGAGTTTTGGCCGTGTGGCGGTTGAACTCCGCCATGGCGTCGACGGACCCATGGGCGGCGGCCTCGCCCGCGCCCGGCATGAAGGCGTCCGGGTCGAAGCCGTTGAACCCTAAGGGCGTCACACCCCTGGCCTTGGCGGTGGCCATGACCTCGCGGCCCAGTTCCCGGAAGACCGGGAAATGCCTTGCCGAGGCGAGGTTTTCCGACATGGAGCCGTTGGTGAGCGCGGTGGCGAACAGAATCGCGCCGTAGCCGAGCTTGCCCCAGAGATAGCCCCAGATATTGTCCGTCAGCACCGCCTTGGGCTCGAAGATCGACAGCAGACGATGGTAGTCGCGCAGGCGCTCCGTGGTGGACCCGTCGAGTTCGCCCACCGCCACCGTGGCGCGGTTGCCGAACAGGATGCGGCCGGGCTCCAGCCAGTCGGCGCCGAAATTCACGAAGCACCCGACCGTGCGCTCGGCGCCGATCTCCTCCGCGATGACGATCTCGTTGAGGCCGTTCTGGGCCGACAGCACGCTGCCGTCCTCGGCCAGATGCGGCGCCAAGTCCCGCACGGCGTCGCGGGTGTGGTGCGCCTTCACGGCCAGGATGATTCGCTTGAAGGTGCCTACGACCCCCTCCGGCGTCACGGCCCGAACCGGCTGCCGGAAGGTCTCGACAGGGCCTTCGATGAGAAGCCCGTCGCGGTTCATGGCGTCCACGTGCGGCTCGACGATATCGACGAGAAGAACGTCTTCTCCCGCACGGGCGAAATAAGCGCCCAGCGTGCCGCCGATGGCGCCGGCACCCCAGATCAATATGGTCTCTTGTGTCGTAGCTTCTTGCGTCATCACCAGGTCTCGATCAGCGCGCGGGTCTCGTCGATGGCGACGGACCAGATGGCATCCATGTCCTCGTCGGAGCGCTGGTAGCGTCCGCCGAAATTGCCGTCGCCCAGGATCTCGCGCACGCCCTCGGGGCCGAACGTGCGCATGCGCTCCAGATCCACCATCGGCTTCTGGTGGTCGGGCTGAGCGATGTTCGGCAAGCGCGTCCAGGGAAAGTTTTCCATCCAGGACGCGTGGGACGCGACGGGATCGATCTCCTTGACCTTCTCGAAGGTCTTGGGAGCGTTCCACCAATTGTGGAAGCGCACCCGGCAATCGGGCCGGGCGTTCATGAACTCGATCCCGGCGGTCTGGCCCGGCGAGTTGCCGCCATGGCCGTTCACGAACAGGATGCGGCGGAAGCCCGTGCGGTAGAGGGAATCGAGCACGTCGGTGACGATCGCCATATAGGTCGCGGCCTTGATCGAGACCGTGCCCGGATAGGACATGAAGTACGGTGTGATGCCGTAGGCGAGAACGGGAAAGACCGGAACGCGAAGCGGCTCGGCGGCTTCCAGCGCCACGCGCTCGGCCAGAATGCTGTCCACGGACAGGCTGAGATAGGCGTGCTGCTCCGTGCAGCCGAGCGGCACCACCGCGCGGTCGTCCGTCTTCAGGTACTCCTCCACCTGAAGCCAGTTCATCTCGCCGATCTTCATGAAAGCTTGTCCTCTTCTGTGTCTGCGGATTGGGCCGAGCGCATGCGCTCGATCACCGGCATGAGCGTCTGCCGGATGGCGTGCGGGTCGGGAACGTATTGGAATTCCAGCGCCTGGCGTCCAGGCAGCAGGTCTTTCAAGATCGGCTCCGCGCCGCTGGCGTAGATGAGCACGTCCAGCGAAGCCAGGAAGTCCTTCAGGTCGGGCGCCGTGATGAGGCGCACCTCCACGTCCGACACATGAGGCGTGAAGCGTAGGACGCCGGGCTTCATCAGGGCCATGAACTCGGGGAAGATCGATACGATGCCGATCCGCGCCATGGGGTCGATGACGGCGAGCTTCGCGCGGGTCTCCTCGGACGGGATAAAGCTCAGGCCCACCAGCGGAATCGACCGGTCGGGCATCATGGCCTCCACCTCGGCGCGGCGATGGGCCAGCGTCATGCACACGTCGCAGGGCATCGGGAAGGGCTCGCCCTCCTGCAGCGCCGTGACGGTGGTGGCCATGATCGTGTCGCCGGGATTGAGGTGTTCCTGGATGCGGCGGGCATATTGCTCCGTCGTGTCGAGGAAATTGCCCACCATCACGAGCCGCAAGGGCCTGGTGGCAGCCCGGCCCCGGGCCGCGCGGGCGTTGACCAGGGATGCGACGACGGACCCCGAGAGGCCCAGCTCGTCGGCCTCCGTGAAGAGCGCGTCAATCCGGCGCTGCACCCGACGGATGGCGGAGGACCGCAAACCGTCGCTATTATGACCGTCGCCCACATAAGTGCCGGCGCCGGGCTTGGCCTCGATGAGGCCGGATTTGCGCAGCTCGCGATAGACCGTCGCGACCGTCATGGGCGCGATCCCGGCCCGATCGGCCAGTTCGCGCACGGACGGCAGGCGTTGGCCGGGCGGCAATTCGCCCAGCGCGATGCCGAACTCGATGAGCCCGCGCAGCTGGATGCCCAGCGGTACGGGCAACGTGCGGTCCAGCGCGTCGGCGAGGTCCGTAAGGATCTTGCTGCCCGCTGACTGTTCTATTTCATTATAACGGTCGCCCGCTGTTATGTGAGAACTCATCTGGTCCGCTTGAACGTTTGTGTTGACTTTTTGACTTTCCGCGACCTACCGTCATAATCGATAAGAACACATTGGACGAAAAGTTAGGTCCTTAGCAAGAGGGGATATGCAGTGAAACAAAATTCCAAGCTCGGCCGTACATTTGCAGCGGCTCTGCTCTTCGGAACCATGCTCGGCGGAAGCGCCGCCGTAGCCCAGACCCTCACCATCGGCGTGCGCGCCGGCCCGGATTCCATCGATCCGCATTGGTCGACCCTGGGCAGTCAGGCCGAAACCCTGCGCCACATCTTCGACACGGTGGTGATGGCGGACGAGAACCTGCAGCTGAAGCCGGGTCTCGCGACGTCCTGGAAGCCCGTCGACGACACGACCTGGGAGTTCAAGATCCGCGAAGGCGTGAAATTCCACGACGGGTCCGAACTCACCGCCGAAGACGTCAAGTTCTCCATCGACCGCATCCCGGTGGTGACCGGTCCGATGAGCATGACGATCTACACCAAGCAGGTGAAAGAGACGAAGGTCATCGACAAGAACACCCTGCACGTGATCACGAAGGCGCCTGCGCCCACGCTGCCCAACGACTTCATCCGCCTCTTCGTCGTCTCGAAGAACGTCGGCATGGAAGCCCGCAACGAGCAGTTCAACTCCGGCAAGGCCGCCATCGGCACCGGCCCCTACAAGTTCGTGTCCTGGGAGCCGAAGGGCGATTTCGTGGTCGAGCGCTTCGACGGCTATTGGGGCGACAAGCAGCCTTGGGCCAAGGTCGTCCGCAAGGAGATCGCTAGCGATCCGGCCCGCATGGCGGCGCTCAAGTCCGGCCAGGTCGATCTCGTGAACTACGTGCCCGCCACCGACTACGCGGCGATGCAGAAGGACAAGTCGGTCGACACCTTCGTGGCCGACTCGGTCTACTTCCTCAACATCACGCCGAACGTGAAGGAAACCTTGCCGAAGAAGGTGAAGGTGGACGGCAAGGAGATCGACGCCAACCCGTTGCGCGACCCGAAGGTGCGTGAGGCGATGGATCTCGCCATCGACCGCAAGACCCTCGTGCGCGTGGTGCTCGAAGGCCTCGGCCGTCCGGCGAACCAGCTCATGCCGACGAACTTCTTCGGTGGTTCCAAGAACCTGCCCGAGAAGCCCTACGATGTCGCCAAGGCCAAGCAGTTGCTGGCCGATGCCGGCTACCCGAAGGGCTTCGAGATCGACTTCGCCTGCACCAACAACCGCCTGCCGGGCGACTCAGCCGTGTGCGAGGCGCTCTCGCAGATGTGGGCCCGCGCGGGCCTGAAGGTGAACGCGAATGCGCTCAACGGCACGGTGTTCTTCCCGGCGCAGCAGAAGGGCGAGTTCTCGCTTTGGATGAGCGGCTGGGGCACCCTGACGGGCGAGGCGAGCTACACCTACGGCTCCCTGGTCCACACGGCGGATCCGGCCATCGGCCTCGGCGCGTTCAACAAGCAGGGCTACTCCAACCCCGAGGTGGACAAGCTCCTCGAGGACGGCTCCAAGACCATGGACGATCCCAAGCGCCGCGCCCTGTTCGAGAAGGTGACGGAAGTCTCCATGAACGACCGCGCTCTCATCCCGACCGTGCAGATCCAGACCGTCTGGGCAGCCAAGAAGGGCATGCTGACCGTTCCGTCCCGCGTCGACCAGGAGACCCTGGCCTACGAGATCAAGCCCAAGAGCTGATCGCGGGCCTGAAATGATCCAACCGGCCGGAGCGATCCGGCCGGTTCCTGCCGTTCCTCCGTCCGGGCTTGAACCCGGACCACCATCGCAAGACCGCATGATAGGCTTTCTCATTCAGCGCGTGCTGCAGGCGCTCATGGTCGTCATCGCCATGTCGATCATCGTGTTCCTGGGCGTCTATGCCATCGGCAACCCCATCGACGTGATGATCGACCCGGCCTCCGACCAGGCCCTGCGCGAGGCGCTCATCCATCGCTACGGCCTCGACCGTCCGCTCATCGAGCAGTATTTCGTGTTCATGAACAACATGCTGCACGGGGATTTCGGTGAGTCGTTCATCTACCGTCTGCCTGTCATCAACCTGATCTTCTCGCGCTTCCCGGCGACGCTCGAGCTGGCGCTTACCGCCATGCTCATCGCCACTTGCCTCGGCATCCCGCTGGGGCTGTGGGCGGGCTACAAGCCGGAGGCCCTGTCGTCCCGCGCCATCATGGCGTTCTCGGTGCTGGGCTTCAGCGTGCCCACCTTCTGGGTCGGCCTTCTGCTCATCATGGTGTTCGCCGTGGAGCTGGGCTGGCTGCCCTCGGGCGGGCGAGGTCCGACCACCACCGTGTTCGGCATCCCGATGTCGATCACGTCCCTGGAGGGCTGGAGCTACATCATCCTGCCGGCCTTCAACCTCGCCCTGTTCAAGCTCGGCCTTCTCATCCGCCTGACCCGGGCCGGAACCAGCGAGGTCATGAGCTCGGACTTCGTGCGGTTCGCCCGCGCCCAAGGCCTGTCCGAGGGCAAGGTCGTGGGGCTGCATGTGCTCAAGAACATCTCGATCCCCATCGTGACGGTCTTCGGGCTGGAGCTCGGCTCGACGCTCGCCTTCGCGGTGGTCACCGAGACCGTGTTCAACTGGCCCGGCATGGGCAAGCTCATCATCGATTCCATCACCGTCCTCGACCGCCCGGTCATGGTCGCCTACCTGATTCTCGTCGTGTTCCTGTTCGTGCTCATCAATCTCGTCGTCGACCTGGTCTATGGCCAGCTCGATCCCCGCATTCGCGTGAAGGCTGCCTCATGAGCCTGGACGCTGAAACACGCTGGACGCGTCTGGCCGGATTCTGGTCCGACTTCCGGCAAAGCCCCGTCGCGGTGGCGGCTCTCATCGTCATCGTGTCCGTGGTGCTCATGGCGGTCCTGGCGCCTCTCGTGACGCCGCAGGATCCCTACAACCAGCAGACCCTCGACCTGTTCGACGCGCGTCTCGAACCCGGCGAGACCGGGTCGGGCGGCTACGTCCACTGGCTCGGCACGGACGCAGCCGGGCGCGACGTCTACTCGGCCATCCTCTACGGTCTGCGCACCAGCCTGATCGTGGGCGTCTCAGCGGGTTTCTGCGCGCTCCTCCTCGGCACCACGGTCGGCCTCGTCGCGGCCTATTACGGCGGCCGCGTCGAGGCGGTGATCATGCGGATCATCGACCTCCAGCTCTCGCTCCCGGCGATCCTGCTCGCCCTCGTCCTGGTGGCGATGCTGGGCCAGGGAATGCCGCAGCTCATCGGGGCGCTCACGGCCGCGCAATACGCCTACTTCGCCCGCACGACCCACGGGGCCGCCAGCGCCGAGCGGCGCAAGGATTACATCGAGGCCGCCCTCTCGACCCCGTTGCCCGCCCGGCAGGTGCTGTTCCGGCATCTCCTGCCCAACGCGCTGCCGCCGCTCATCGTGGTGGCGACCGTGCAGGTGGCCAACTCCATCGCGTTGGAGGCGACGTTGTCCTTCCTCGGCCTGGGCCTGCCCCTGACGCAGCCCTCCTTGGGCTCGCTGATCTCGAACGGCTTCCAGTTCCTGCTCTCGGGCCGCTACTGGATCTCGATCTATCCCGGCATCGCGCTGATGCTGACCGTGGTGGCCATCAACCTGGTGGGCGATCAGGTCCGCTACGTGCTCAACCCGAGGCGCAGCCGATGAGCGACGCGGTTCTCAAGGTCCGGGACCTGCGCACGCAGTTCCACACCAAGGCCGGTGCCCTGAAAGCCGTCGACGGCGTCAGCTTCGAGGTCGCGCGCGGCCGCATTCTCGGCCTCGTCGGCGAATCCGGTTCCGGCAAGAGCGTGACGGGCTACTCGATCCTCGGCCTCATCGAGGCGCCGGGCGAAATCGCGGGCGGCGAGGTGCTGCTTGATGGGGTCGACGTCACGCGGCTGAAGGGGGAAGCCCTGCGCCGGGTGCGCGGCGCCAAGATCGCCATGGTGTTCCAGGACCCCATGATGACCCTGAACCCGGTCCTCAAGATCGGCACCCAGATGATCGCGGCGGTCCGGGCTCACGACAAGGTCTCCCGCAAGGTCGCTTGGGAGCGTTCTCGCGCGGCGCTGGCGAAGGTCGGCATTCCGAGCCCCGAGGAGCGGCTGGACGCCTATCCACACCAGCTCTCCGGTGGCATGCGCCAGCGCGTGGCCATCGCCATCGCGCTCCTGCACAGCCCGGCGGTCATCATCGCGGACGAGCCCACCACGGCGCTGGACGTGTCGATCCAGGGCCAGATTCTCGCCGAAGTGCGTCGCCTCGCGGACGACACCGGCACGGCCTTCGTGTGGGTGACCCACGATCTGGCGGTGGTGTCGAGCCTCGCGGACGACATCTGCGTCATGTATGCCGGAAAGGTGGTGGAGACGGGTGCCGCCGCCGAGGTGATCGCATCCCCGCGCCATCCTTACACGGCGGGCCTCTTGGCCTCCGTTCCGGCCGAGCACGAGCCGGGCGAGCGCCTGCCGCAGGTGCCCGGCTCCACGCCGTCCCTGGCCAACCTGCCGCCCGGTTGCGCCTTTGCGCCGCGCTGTTTCAAGGCCGGGCCCGCCTGCACCACCACACCCCCCGTTCAGCATTTCGAGGGCGGCCGCACCGCCCTCTGCCATTACCCCATCGAGTCCGATTCATGTCCGCCGCCATCCTCGACATCAGCCGCGTATCAAAACGCTTCGTAAAGCGCCCGAGCCTCGGCGAGCGCATCGCGGGCGCCTTCGGGGCGGGCCGCAAGACCGAGATCGTGCGCGCCGTCACGGATGTGAGCCTCGACGTGCGAAAGGGCGAGGTCATCGGCCTCGTGGGCGAGTCCGGCTGCGGCAAGTCCACCCTCGGGCGCATCGTGGCTGGCATCTACACCCCCAGCGACGGCCAGGTGACCTTCGGGAGCGCCCCCGTGGCCAAGGAGCAGGGACGGCGCACCCAGAAGCTCACCACCCGCGTCCAGATGGTCCACCAGGATCCGTTCGCCAGCCTCAACCCGCGCATGCGCATCGGCGACACCGTGGGCGAGGGGCCGGTGGCCCACAAGATCGTCAAGGCCCGGGAGGCGGACGGCTACGTGGCCGACATGCTGGGCCGCGTCGGCCTCGATCCGAGCTACCGCCGCCGCTTCCCGCACCAGTTCTCCGGCGGCCAGCGCCAGCGCATCGCCATCGCCCGCGCGCTCGCGATGAAGCCGGATCTCCTGGTGCTCGACGAGCCCGTGGCGTCGCTGGACGTGTCGATCCAGGCCCAGGTGCTGAACCTGTTCATGGACCTGCGCCGCGACCTCGACCTCACGGCGATCTTCATCAGCCACGATCTCGGCGTGGTGCGCCACGTCTCGGATCGGGTCGCCATCATGTATCTGGGCCGGATCGTGGAGCTGGCCCCCACCCCCGAACTCTATGCGGCCCCGAACCACCCCTATACGCGGGCCCTGTTCGAGAGCGTTCCGCGGGTCGGCGTCGGCCGCAAGGACTTCCGCCCCATCGCCGGCGAGATTCCCTCGCCCCTCCATCCGCCGAGTGGTTGCCATTTCCATCCGCGCTGCCCCTTCGCGGGTCCGCGCTGCAAGCGCGAGGTTCCGGCGCTGGCGCCCATCGGGCCCGGCCGCTCCTCCGCCTGCCATCTCAACACCGGCGGCACCGCCTGACAGGTCGATCTCATGACAATGCATGCCCTCAAGGCGCTCAACGAGCGCGTGGCCGCCGTCAACGACGTGCTGAACGCCACCTCCCTGCTCACCTGGGATTCGCGCACCATGATGCCGTCCGGCGGGGCGGAGACCCGCGGCCAGCAGATCGCGACGCTCACGCGCATCGCCCGCGACCTCCTGCTCGCACCGGAGACGGAAGCGGCTCTCGACGCCGCCGAAAAGGGCATCGAGTCGCTGCCCGAGGATGCACCGGAGCGGAGCATGGTGGCCCAGACGCGCGCGGCCTTCATCCATCACAGCCGCATCCCGGCTTCGCTGATTCAGGAGCGTGCGGCCCTGCGCACCGTGGCGCAATCGGCCTGGATCAAGGCGCGCGCCACATCGGACTTTGCGTCCTATGTGCCCTATCTGGAAAAGACCGTCGAATTGTCCCGCGCCTATGCGGATGCCATCGGCTGGGAGGAGCACCCTTACGACGCCATGGTGTCGATCTACGAGCCGGGCGAGACCGCCGCCAGCCTGCGCCAACTTTTCACGGGCTTGCGGATCGGGCTGAAGTTCATCCTGGATCAGGCCCGCGCCAAGCCGGCGCCGCGCTCCGACTTCCTGTTCCGGGATTTCCCGGAGGACGGGCAACGCGCCTTCGGCCTGCGCATCGCGGAGGCGATGACCTACGATTTCGGCCGTGGGCGTCTCGACACCACGGTTCATCCCTTCGAGGTCTCGTTCACCCGCAACGATGTGCGCATCACCACGCGCTACACCCGCAACTACCTGCCGGCGTCCGTTTTCGGAACCGCCCACGAGGTCGGCCACGGCCTCTACGAGCAGGGGGTGGATCCAGCCTATACCCGCACCACGCTGGCGACCGATCTGATCGGCCTCTACGCGGTGGGCGGCACGAGCTTCGGTGCGCACGAATCCCAGTCCCGCCTGTGGGAGAACCACGTGGCGCGCAGCCTCACCTTTTGGCGGCTGCATTTCCCGGCCCTGCAAGAGCAGTTCCCCGATCAGCTCGGCGATGTGACGGCCGAGGAATTCTACAGGGCCGTCACTCGCGTGGAGCCTGGATTCATCCGCGTCGAAGCCGATGAGCTGACTTACGATTTCCACATCATGCTACGGGCCGAAATCGAAGCGGCCCTCATGGACGGGTCCCTGAAGGTGAACGAGTTGCCCGAGGCCTGGAACGCCGCCATCAAGCGCGATCTCGGCCTCGACGTTCCGGACGCTGCGCGGGGCGTGCTGCAGGATGTGCACTGGTCGACGGGCTATATCGGGTCGTTCCCGACCTATACGGTGGGCAACGTGATGGGTGCCCAGGTCATGGCGGCGCTGCGCGCGGAAGGTCCCGGCCTGGACGATGCCCTCGCGGCTGGTGACTACGCTCCCCTGGCCGACGCCCTGCGGGACAAGGTATGGCAGCATGGCCGCCGCTTCACCCGCGAGGAACTGCTGCACCGCGTCACGGGACGCGGGCTCGATCCCGAGCCCTATCTCGCCTACTTGCACGAGAAATACGTCGGCTGAACCGTCGCCGGACGGGCGCGGCCGGAACATGAAAGAGGCCGAGGGGTTGGTCTGACGGCGCGTGTGTGCGTCGAAGGAGACCCCCGTGTCAGCATTCGCCTCGTCGGGCACCGATCCGCGCAACCCGGCCTCGACGCCGGACCGCCCGGACACGCCTCCGGAAATGCCTCAGCCCGTCCAGCAGCCCGACATTCCGGCGCCGGCCCCCAGCCCGGTTCAGCCCTCTGGGGAGCCCATCGGCGTGCCGCCCTCCGGTCCGCTCGAGGTGCCTGTCCCGCCGGAAAGGCGCGGCTGAGGCCATTCCTGTCGACCGGCTCCACCTTAAGGGTGTAAGGGGCTCTCCATCGAGAGGATGGAGAGACACCTGTGAGCCGCCTTGTCTATGTTCTGAACGGCCCGAACCTGAACCTGCTGGGCAAGCGCCAGCCCCACATCTACGGCCATGAGACGCTAGCCGACGTGGAGCAGGATTGTCGGGCCTTGGCAGGTGAACTCGGGCTCGAAATCCGCTTCCATCAGAGTAACCGCGAATATGAGCTCATCGACTGGATCCATGAGGCCCGGGAAGCCGCCGGGGGCATCGCCATCAACCCGGCGGCCTTCACGCACACATCCGTGGCCATCCTCGACGCGCTGAACGCCTTCGAGGGACCAGTGATCGAGATCCACATCTCCAACGTTCACAAGCGCGAGGCCTTCCGGCACCACTCCTTCGTGTCTCACCGGGCGGACGGCGTGATCGCGGGGTTCGGCACGCAGGGCTATTCCCTTGCCCTGCGCCGCCTCGCGCGTCTTCTCGACGACGCCCCATAACCGCTCCAGCCGAGCCGGGCGCAGCCGCCCTGACCTTGGGTCGGGATCACGATCAGTCGACCACTTCGGTCAAGGCCGTTGTCGCCACAGTTTCTTTTTGCTTCACTGCCGCAACGGAAGAGTGACGTTCCGCGGGAATGCCGCGGCAGGTCAGGGATCGGCTTTACGCAGCCGCAACGAGAGGGAGAGTTCGGATGGATCAGGGTAGTTCAATCAATCGCCGCCACCTGCTGGGCGGCGCTGCTGGTCTGGCCGCGCTGTCGGCCACGGGAGCCCGCGCGCAGGCGCCGGCCTTGCCAAAATCCCCGGTGGCCATCAACGTCATCGACGTCGGCGGCGCCCTGGCCCTGATGCAGAAGGCCTTCGATGCCTACAAGCAGGCCAAGCCCGAACTCGTCTCCCGCATAACATACGTCAAGGCTCCCGCGCCCGAACTCGCCAGCAAGGTCAAGGCGCAGCAGGATGCGGGCCGCATCGACATCGACATGATCCTGACCGGCAGCGACGGCCTCGCGGCGGGCCTGGAGCAGGGCCTCTGGCTGAAACTCCTGCCAGCCTATAATGATCGCTTCCCGGGCCTGGAGGCCAATTACGAGCCTGCCGCCCTGAACCTGCACAAGGCGCAGGGCCAGGGTTTCGGCGTCGTCATCAATTACTATCCGTCCGGCCCGATCCTCGAATATGCACCTGAGCGCGTGAAGTCCGTGCCCACCACGGCCGAGGAACTGCTGGCCTGGGCCAAGGCCAATCCGAACCGTTTCATGTATGCGCGCCCGGCCAATTCCGGCCCCGGCCGCACCTTCATGATGGGCCTGCCCTATATTCTGGGCGACAAGGATCCGAAGGACCCGGTCAACGGCTGGGACAAGACCTGGGCTTATCTGGCGGAGCTCAATCCGAACATCGAGTACTATCCGTCCGGCACCACCGCGACCATGAAGGAGTTCGGCGAAGGCTCGCGCGACATCATCATCTCGACCACCGGATGGGACATCAATCCCCGGGCGCTCGGCATCGTGCCCAAGGAAGCCAAGATCGCGACGCTCAAAGGCTTCCACTGGGTGTCCGACGCCTTCTTCATGGTGGTGCCGAAGGGCGTCTCCGACGACAAGCTCGCGGTGCTGCTCGACCTGATGAATGACCTCCTGAAGCCGGAGAGCCAGGCCTTCGCCTATGACGAGGGTTATCTCTATCCGGGCCCGGCGGTGAAGAACGTGCCGCTCTCCATGGCCCCGAAGGAGAGCCAGGACGTGATCCGCGAATATGGCCGTCCCGAATATGCCAGCCTCATCGCCGACAACCCCATCGAGCTGCCGTTGACGCCGGACAAGATGGTGCTGGCCTTCCGCCGGTGGGACGAGCAGATCGGTTCGAAGAAGGGCAAGTGACGGCTCAAACCATCCCGGGCGACAGCATCAGTCTGTCGTCCGGCACCAGCCGGGCCGAGATCGCCCTCCTGGGGGCGCAGCCGATCCGCTGGCAGGTGGGCGGTCGGGACCTCCTGTGGAGTGGCGACCCGGCCTATTGGGCGTGGCATGCCCCGGTCCTGTTTCCCGTCGTCGGCCAGGTGAAGGGCGCTCGGGTGCGTATCGCCGGGCGGAGCTACGACATGCCCCGTCACGGCTTCGCGCGCACGTCCCGCTTCCGATGCGTCGAGCGAGGGCCCGATCAAGCTCGTCTTCGCCTGGAGCCGGAGGACGCCGATACGACGTTCCCGCTCCCGTTCCGCCTCGACCTGGAGGTGCGCCTGGAGCTAAGCGCGCTGAGACTCGCGTTCACGGTGCACAACCCAGGCCCAGACGTTCTGCCCTACGCGCTCGGGCTCCACCCCGCTTTCCCCTGGCCGTTCGACGGCTCGTCCCCGGAGGGGCACCGTCTCGTCTTCGCGGAGCCGGAGAGACCCGAGGTTCCGGTGATCACGGCCGAAGGGCTGATCGCCACCGCCCGACGGCCCATCCCCCTGGCGGACCGGAAGCTTGCGCTGGCGTCCGATCTATTCCGCGACGACGCCCTGGTGTTTCTCGATGCCCACAGCCGATCCTGGCGCTTCGAGGCGCCCTCCGGGGCTGCGATCGAGATGACCGTGGAGCATTTCCCTCATTTGGCCGCGTGGACCAAGCCTGGCGCCCCGTTCCTGTCCCTGGAGGCTTGGACCGGATATGCGGATCCCGAAGGATTCGACGGCGATCTCCAGGACAAGCCGGCGATGATCTGCCTGGAGCCGGGTGCGCAGAGGTGCCACCGTCTGGCGATGATCGTCCACGACAGCCCGTCTTCACGCACCCGGGACGGAACGGGAAAGCCGTAGCGCCGTTTCGCATTCAGAGGGCGGCAGGTTTTCTCGGAAGCGGACAGGAGTGCTCCATGACGAAAGCGTTCAAAGCCGGCGACAAGGTGGAATGGGATTCCTCGGGCGGGCACAGCGTCGGCAAGGTTGTCAAGAAGCAGACCTCCGAGACCCACATCAAGGGCCATAAGGTGGCGGCTTCCAAGGACGACCCGCAATATATCGTGAAGAGCGACAAATCCGGCAAGGAAGCCGCTCACAAGCCGAGCGAGCTCAAGAAGTCCCGCTGAGGCCGACGCGCGTCGCTGATCATGGGATAGTCCCGATGTGCCAGACCTTCGGATCGGAGCGGGCCACTTCATCATTGAAGTAATGTTACGACTGCATAGTATGGCCTGCCCATGAATCGCGGCAGGCCCGAATGCCCTTCGACCCAGACCAGCATCATCTCCATCGCGGTCCCCTGGACAACGAGGAAATCCTCAGTGGCCAATTCTGGGGCGAGCTGCGCGTCTTTCTCGCCGTCGCCAAGTCGTTCAACCGGGCTGCCGAGGTTCTCAACACGAGCCAGCCGACGGTGAGCCGCCAGGTCAAGCGCCTCCAGGACATCTTGGGCGCAAAGCTCTTCATGTCCACCCGACATGGCATCGAGCTGACCGTGAAGGGGCACTCGCTCGCCCAGGCCCTGACAGCGCTCGACCATTCTCTCTTCAATCTGACCAACGGTCTCAGGACGGAGCCGCAGCAGGCCGAGGGCGTCGTGCGTCTCAGCATCACGGACGGGCTGAACACGTTCTTCCTGACGCCCGCCATTCCGTCGTTCGGTCAGAAGCACCCCGGCATCCAATTGCATTTGAAGAGCCTAATCAACCTCGTGAGCCTGCGCGAGAACCAGACCGACGTGATGATCGGGTTCAGCCCCCCGGACGGGACGGATGTGACCTATCGGCATTTGGGGCGATTGCACTTCGTCCCCGTGGCGGCCAAGTCCTATATCCAACGCCACGGCATCCCGACGCGAGAGAACCTTTCGCAGCACTTTTTCCTGCAGTCGGAGTTTTACGCGGCCAAGACCACCCAATGGTCTGAATGGAACCACATCCTCCAGGCCGGCCGGGTCGCGCACCTGTGCGACAATTCCATGGCCTACGGAATGCTGGTGAAGGCAGGCCTCGGCATCTGCCTTCTGGGCAGCTACACCATCCTCGAGCCTGACGCCGTTCCGCTGGACCTCGGCGTGAAAGTCTCGTTGCCTCTTTATGCCGTTGCCCTCACCGAGCGCCTGAGCGTCAGGCCTGTGGCGATCGTCTTCGACTGGCTTCACGAGATTTTCGGGCCACCCAATCCTTGGTTTCGTCCGGAATGTCGCCTCGATCCTCCCACAACCCGTTTCGATGCGGGGATCAGGCAATTGTTCAATCTCTAGAACCACTGCAACATGTCTTGGAATCATCCGTTTTCGGATCGGTGGCTCATGGTGTTGATGACTGCGAAAGTCGCCGAACGAGGATCGCGGCCGGTCTCCGGGATGATCCGAGGCGTTCCGACCTCACCGTTCGACCGCCAGAATTTTGACGATACGAAAATGGCGACGGGCTTCAACGAAAACGTTGAATGATCCCCTGCGAAGACCCGATAGATTCGTCGTGTGCTTCCCATCCTGGGCACGTTATGGGATCGAGACGTCGAGCACTCTCGCGCGATGTCCTCACGTGATCGAACCCGCTCGCCATTCCATGAAAAAATCGCCCAATGACATTGATCGCCATGTCGGCAGCCGGGTTCGAGCCAGGCGTCTGGCTCTCGGCATCACGCAGGAGGCGCTGGGGGCCGCTCTCGGCATTACCTTCCAGCAGATCCAGAAATACGAGAAGGGGGTCAATCGCATCGGATCGGGCCGTCTGCAGGGGATTTGCGACGTTCTGGACGTGCCGGTCGGGTACTTCTTCGATGGGACGCCGGGAACCGAAGGCTTCGGCGCCGATGCGGCGAAGGACTTCGATGCCATCATGACCATGCCGGATGGCATCAGACTGGTGCGGGCCTTCATGGCCCTCGGCGATCCAGGGCTCCAGCGCAACCTCGTTGTCCTCGTCGAAGCCGCCGTTGGGCTTGGGTGCGGATCCGACCCGGTGAAGAACGTTCGCGAGAGCCACGGACGGCCTTAGTGCACCAGTCCGACCCTGTCGGAAAGGCGCCGCGCGAACACCATGACTTTCATCTGGGCTTCCGGGTCGAGCGGCGCGACGGCCCGCATGGCGTCCAGCAGGGTCGGTTTGGCCGCGAAATGACTGCACTCGATCATCGCGACCGGTTCGATCAAACCATCCCTCATGGCTTCGGTCAGAATATCGGTCGCGTAGGCGATGAGTTCGTCGCGATCCAGTGTCGGTTTGCGCTTGTTCATTCTAGGCTCTTTCCCGGGACAGGAGGGTCTATGGATCGCGAACAGGCTCACGCGGCCGTTCTCAGGCGTCTTTCGGCTACGCCGTAGCGGGCCCCGGGAACCTGCACGTTCGGCGTGCCTTCGCCGTTCCAGACCCAGTCCATGTGGCGACCGAACTCCTGCTCGAGGCGCAACCGCGCGAGAGGCACGAGGCAGGGCGGAAGGGCTTCGGCGAAGAGATGCCGGGTGGTCTTGGGAGGATAGAGGTCTCCGGCGAGCGCCCGCCGCATGATTTCGGTCGGACTGACCTCGAAGCCGTCCCGCCACGCGCGCAGTTCGACCTGATCGTACGTGAGAGAAACCACCGGTATCATCTGCAGGCCGAGTCGATGCGCGGCGGCCAGCCGGTGATGGCCGTCCATCACGGCGCCGGTCTCGCGTTCGATGCAGACGGGCGTCGTCCAGACCCCGGCGCGCAGGATCAGGGACGCGACCGCATCCGCATGCGGCGAATCGGTTTCCTCCGTTGCCCGCAGGTCGAGAACGGAGCGCAGGACAATATCCTTCATGACTTCCTCCAACTTCAAGCCGTGATCGTTCGGGGAGTCGCCGCCGTGGGCAGCGTCACCATTTCAAGGCGGGCCACCAACATGGCGGCGGTCGCATAAAGACCGAGTCCGAGGCCGCACCATGCGCCTATGGGCCCCCAGAGCGTGGCCCCGCCGAGGAGCCAGGCGGCGGGCAAGCCGACGACCCAATAGCCCAGAGTTCCGGCCACCATGGTGGAGCGCGCATGCTTGAGGCCGCGAAGAGCCCCCATGGCGATGTTCTGAGTCCCGTCCGCCCATTGGAAAAAGGCCGCGACGGACAGAAACCCCGCCGCCAGAGCCACGATGTCGTCGCGCTCCGCCACCCCGGGCCCCACGAGGGCGGCCGCCAGCGAGGCTCCGAAGACCATGAAGAGACAGGCCGTTCCCGTCATCATGACGAGGCCGATCATGATCGCCTGCCGGCTGAGCCGCCTGGCCTCCGCCAGGTTGCCCGATCCCGCAGCTTGTCCCGCCCGAACGGAGGCCGCATAGGACAAGCCGACCGCCAGCATGAAGGCGATGTAGACGCATTGGTTGGCGATCTGGTGGGCGGCCAGGGCCACTTCGCCAAAGCGCCCGATGATGAGGGCCACGCCCGTGAACAGCCCGGCTTCGACCCCGTAGGTGATGCCGATCGGGATCCCGAGGCGCAACAGCTCCCCTGCGTCGCGGAACAGGCGGCCGCCATGCCCCAGCCAGGTCAGATACTCCGCCAGGCGGCGGCGGCAGGAGAGCCAGAGGGCCCCGGCCATGAACAGGTACGTCAGCGTACTAGCGAAGCCGCACCAGGCCAGCCCGAAATCGGTCCGCCGATCCGGGGGTAAATCCAGGGCGACGCCGACGACGACCGCATTGAGAAGCGCCTTGATGGCGACGGCCGCAACCGTGATCGCCGTGATGGGTCCGGGTTTCGCGAGCCCGACAGTCAGTCCCCGCAGGCACGTGAAGATGAGACTCGGAACTATCCCGAGCGCAGCCAGCCGCAGATAGTGCGACGCATGCGCGACGGCGCCGGGCGACTGATCGAGAACGAGAAGCAGCGGGGCCGAAAAGGCCGTCAGCCCGCCGGCGAGAAGGCCCAGGCCGAGGGCGACGATCATGCCCGACCGCACGGCCCTCCGGATGCCGGCCGGGTCCTGCGCGCCGCGCGCGAAGGCGACCTCGTTTCCGACGGCCGCGAGAACCCCGACGCACATGATGTGAACCAGGGAAAAGACCGCCGTCCCGAGGCCGCCGCCTGCCAGCGCTCCCATGCCGAGGCGCCCGAACGTGATCGTGTCCACGAGCCCAAGGGCCACGACCGCCACCTGCGCCGCCATGAGGGGCACCGCCAGGCGTAGTGTGTCGCCCGTGCCGAACCAGACCGATGCCGCTTCAGGCCGCCGCATGGATGTCCTCCGACGCATCGATGCTCGTGAGAACCATGGCGAGGTCCGTTTCGACGCTTCTGTCCAGGAGGCGGCGCTCGGTCATCCAATCGTCGTCATAGATCGTGTCGAGGTATTTCTCGCCGCCGTCCCCCACGAGAGCCACCATCGTGCCGCTGCCGGGCAGCGTGCGCAGACGCTCGGCGGCGGCATAGATCACGCCCCCCGCCGACCCGCCGAGCAGCAAGCCGAACCGGTGCGCCATGAATCGGCAGGCATTGAAGGCCGCCGCATCGCCGACGGTGCATCCCTCGTCGATCAGAGGGTAGTCGATCACCGATCCGAGGGCGACGTCGGGCGGCACGCCCGTACCGGACTGATAATAGGTGCCTCCCTGGGCACCGAAGATGACGGAGCCCTTGGGCTCGACGCCGATGACCCTGGTCCTGGGACATTGCGCTTTCACGCCTCGGGCCGTGCCGCACAGCGAGCCCCCCGTGCCCACCGACCCGATCAGCAGGTCGAACGATCCCAGGACCTCCACGAGATCGCGGGCCAAGCCATCATAGGAAGCAGCGTTGGCCGGGTTCTCGTGCTGGGCCATCAGAACCGCACCCGGCGTGGTCTCGGCGATCTCGCGGGCGAGGGCTTCCCGGTCCGCCGTGGCGACCCGATCTCCCGGCCGATCGGCTCCGATGACGACCGCGGTGGCACCGAGGGCCTTCATGGTCCGGATCTTGTCCTTCGCCGTCTGGTGATCGACCACCACGATGAAGCGGTAGCCTCGCTCGGCAGCCACCATGGCCAGACCGGTCCCGGTATTGCCGGAGGAGGACTCGACGATGGTGCCGCCGGGTTTGAGCCGACCGGAGCGCTCCGCGGCATCGATCATGCCCCGGGCCATGCGGTCCTTCATGCTGCCGCCGGGGTTGAATTTCTCGAGTTTGAGGAAAAGGCGCCAATCGCTGTTGCGGATGCGCAGTTCAAGCAATGGCGTGCAACCGATCCAGTCCGTGACGCGGGTGATGATCATCGGCAGGGCTCCTGTCGTAGGGGATGGCGGGAGGGTGCCAGTCGGCCTGGCAGAACAGGTCGTCCTCGCACCAGCGGAGGCCTTCACAGCGGTGCCACAGGGCAAGCTTTCTCGGCAGCGGCGACCGATGGAAGGGGGATTCGTTGGAATCCATCTGGTAGCCGGCCGTGTTGGCGTAGATGAGCAGGTCGCCCGGCAGGGGCGGAACCGGAAACGCGACCTTGCGCCATGTGAGCATGTCGGCGTCGAGGCAGCTCGCGCCCGCCACACAGGCGCGAACCAGGCCAGCGGGCCTCGGCTCTCGGGGAAGCAGGATCGGATCGGGCAGGAACTCGCTGGAGAACCATTGTTCGGACAGGCTGAAGCTCTGTCCCTCCACCCCGAGAATGGAATAGCCGTCGTCCCGGGCTTTGACGGACCTGACGCGGAACGCCGTGAGGCCCGCCCCGTCGAGCAGTGCGCGGCCGGGCTCGATGGCGACGGTGAGGCCCCCCCGGGCGCAGAGGCCGGCCAGGGTGCCGCCCCCGGCGAGTGGCGCCGCCAGGCAGGCCCGCAGGGCCTCATGGCCGGCGATCGGCGCGTGGTAGGGATAGAAACCCTCGAACCGACGTTGCGCATGGAAATCCGCCGCCGTGACGGTATCGTTGAACAGGTCCCAGTCCTCGCCTCCCACGTAGCGCACCGGCCAGCCGCCGCCGAGATCGATGAGCGTGGGGCGCAGGCCGTGCTCACGGGCAGCCTCGCAAAATGCCGCAAGGCCGGCGCCTGCCCGCGCCCGCGCGCCGACGTCGTATCCGCTCAGGTGAACGGAGAAACCCTCAAGGGTGAGGCGGGCTTTGGCCGATGCCAGCAGGCCGAGCGCGTGGGACACCTCGTTCGCCGTCATGCCGAACCGGCTCCCGACCTCTGCGGGCGTCCGGTGGCGCAGCACGACGCGGCCCTCCTGGTGATCCTCCGCCTCCATGAGCCCGACCAGGGCCTGTAGTTCCTCGACGCTGTCGACCGCGATGCAGGCGCGATGACGCAGGGCCAGGCGGTGCAGGGATGAGCCTTTGTCGGGCCCGGTCACCATCAGGTCCTCGCCTCGCAATCCGGCCATGAGGGCGGCGCTCATCTCCTGCCTGCTGGCGATGTCGGCGCCGATGCCGCATCGGGCCGCGGCCTCCAGGAACGCCTGGCTCTTGTTGGCCTTGGCGGCGAAGTAGATCCGCCCGGCCACACCGGCCTCCCGGAAGACGCGGTCGAAGGCGGCCCCGCGCTCCGCGAGCGCATCGGGAAACACCAGATGGCAGGGGGATCCGAAGCCTTCGACGAGGGAGCGCAGCAGGCCGGATTCCGCCGCGATGAGGCGACGGCCGATCCCCTCGAGACGGGCTGGAAGCCGGAGTGGCGTCGCGCTCATCGGAACCCGCCGAACCGATGGCCCGCGCCGGTGCGTCTCGCGACTTCGTAGACCGCTTTGGCAACCGCCACATCGGTGACCGCAAGGCCGCTATTGTAGGCGAACACGATCTCGTGCGCTTCGGTTCGCGCAGGCTTCCGGCCGAGCAGGATGTCCGGCAATTCGGCATCGACAATGGGAAAGCGCCCCTTGGCGTCGGCCAAATCCCTGCCGGTGGTGTGCAACTGCGCCTCGCTCGTGGCCAGCACCCGGTCCGCCCCGTGCAGCACGTCTCCGGCGAGGCCGTATCCCAGCAGGATCGCGGTGGCGCCCGGCTTGAGCATCGCGTGGGTCACAAGACCGCCCGCGCCCGGCCCGCCTGCCCCTATGACGATGTCGGCATGCCGGGCCGCCTCGGTGGGATCGCCGCAGAAGCGCGCCTGGCGACCCGCGAGAACGGCCCGCTGTTCCGAGAGCATACGCTCCACCGCCTCCTGGCGCGGCGCGAGAACCAGGAGTTCCGTCAGCTCCGGCCTGGTCTCCAAGAGAGCCGGGATCGCCGCACGGCCCTGGAGGCCCGCTCCGATCACGAGAGCGATGCGTGCCTCCGGCGTGGCGGCCTCGCGGGCGAACAGGGCCGTGACGGCGGCCGTGCGCGCGGCCGTGATCCATGCGCCGTCCATGAAGGCGAGCGGGCGTCCGGTTGCGTCGTCGAAGAGCGTGATGGTGGAGCCGACGCTGGTGCGGCCGTCTCCCGTGGGAAACTCCGTGTAGGCTTTGAGGCCGAGGGCTGCGGTCCCCTTCACGTGCGCCAGCATGGCAATGGTCATGCTTTTCGCGACGGGCTCGATGGAGACCTTCGGTGGGTTCAGCGAGGTGCCGGTTCCGATTCCCGCAATAGAGGATTCGACGATTTCGAGAATTCGGGATGACGACAGGTCGATCTTCGTAATATCTCCGCCGCCGACTACAAGCAGATCGCTCATCGGTGCCTCCCATGTCTTGGCTTTTGGATGCTGTCGTCTCCGGGCCGGCTCAGGCATTGCCGTATAGGAATGCGACGCTTCGATTTTCTATTTATGGTTACAATGTAATATTGATGGTTGAGCCCCTCGGACAAATGATTTATTCGGGCTTCATAGTTTCCTGGAACGCAACCATGCGCCGCCGCCTGCTGCCCCTTTCCGCCCTGCGCGCCTTCGAGGCCGCGGGCCGGCACGAGAGTTTTCAGAAGGCGGCGGAGGAGCTTGGCGTCACCACGAGCGCCGTCAGCCGGCAGGTGGCCGAACTCGAGCGGGTCCTGGGCGGCAAACTGTTCTCGCGAAGCGTCCGCAAGGTCGATCTCACGGAGGAGGGGCTGCAGTTGCAGACCAGCCTTTCCGACGTCTTCGACGACATGACGATCGCGCTTCGTGCCGCCCGTGAACGGCTCAAGCAGCGTCCGGCTGCGGCGCAGGCGCTCACCATCCACGTTCTGCCGACCTTCGCGACCCGGATCCTGTTCCCCCGCCTGCCCGCCTTCGAGGAGGCGCATCCGGATCTTCCCGTCAGCCTGACCGTGGCGACCGGACAGGGCACGTCCCGCCGGCAGAACCCCGATGTCGTGATCGATTACAGCCCCGTCGCGCCCGACGATGCCGGCAGCATCCTGTTCCAGGAGGATGCCCTGCCGGTCTGCGCGCCGCATTACATCGGGGGAGCTGACTGGGGACGGACGCTGACGCCCGACGACCTGCTCAAGGGTCGCCTCCTGAGCGCGACGGACGATTGCTGGGACTGGAAAATGTGGGCGGCCTTCCAGAGGCTTCGCTGGCCGGCCCAGGTCCGACTCATGCAGTTCGAAACCGACGACCTGACGATCCAGGCCGCGCTGGCGGGCACGGGGATCGCTCTCGTCGAGCGGCGCTTCATCCTGAACGAGCTGGACAGCCAGCGTCTCGTGCCGGTGGGCCGTCAGGCGACGGCGCCGCTCGGGTACTACTTCCTGCGCATGCCGGGCGGCCATGCGACGGGGCCCGCAAAAGCCTTCTCGGACTGGCTTCGATCCGTCGTCCGAGATCTGGACGCCCCACGGGACGGCCGGTGAGCAGCCCGGCCGCGAGGGTTCAGAACAGAACGCCGGGATTGAGAATTCCGGCCGGATCGAAAGCCTGCTTGATCCGCCGCATCAGCGCGCGCTCCGTGGGCTGTGCGTAAACCTCGAAGGCGCGCCGGCCCGTGCGCCCGATGCCGTGCTCAGCCGAGATGCTGCCGTGGCGGGCGGTCACGGCCTGGTAGACGATCGCCCGAACCGCATCGGTTGCGGCTTCCCGGTTCTCCGGGGGGACCTGGTTCAGCAGGGCCGTCACATGCATGTTGCCGTCTGCGGCATGCCCGACGAACACGACGCGAACCAAGGGAACGCGCGCCGCCAGCTCCGTTTCGATCGCATGCAGGAGCGAAGGGAGGTCGTCCGTGGCGACGCTTATGTCGAAAGGCACGGCCGGTCCGGCGCTCCTGTTGGCCTCTGAGACCGCGAAGCGAAGGTGCCACAGCGCCTCGGCCTGTGCGCCGCTCTGCGCCATCACCGCGTCGTCCACGAGCCCCCGGTCCAAGGCGTCCGCGAGCGCTTGCGTCAGGTCGTCGGACAGGCCCGGCTCGTTCGAGCCGGCCTCCAGGAAGACATACCAGCGCGAGGCCGGCTCGATGGGAACGCGAAGGTCCGGAAAGCGAAGGCGGATGAGGTCCATCTCGCCCGCGCACATGAGTTCGAAAGCGATGAGGCCGTCGCCGACCCGCTCCTGGACCGCGTGAAGAAGATTGAGCGCGAGGGCCGGACTTGCCAGCCCGCACAGGGCACTGTGGCGATGCCTCGGGCGGGCCACCAGCCGGAAGGCCGCGGCCGTCACGACGGCCAGCGTTCCTTCCGAGCCGACGATCAGGTGGCGCAGGTCGTACCCGACATTGTCCTTGCGCAGCCTGCGAGGTCCCTCCACGACCTCGCCCGCGGCCGTGACGTATTCGAGGCCCAGGACGAGATCGCGGGTCATTCCGTAGCGCACCACGTTGATGCCGCCCGCATTGGTGGCCACGATCCCGCCGACCGTGCAGGAGCCCTCGCTGCCGAGGCTGACCGGGAACAGGCGCCCGGCCCCTGCGGCGGTGCCCTGCAGGTGCGCCAGAACGCACCCGGCTTCCGCCACGACGGTGTTGCCGACGGGGTCGACGAACCGGATGGCGTTCATGCGCTCCAGGGACAGGATAATGGACCGCCCCGATTCGTCCGGCGTTGCCGCCCCGGACAAGCCCGTATTGCCGCCCTGCGTCACCACGGGCGTCCCGGTGTCGCTCGCCCACCGCATGAGGGCGGCCACTTCGAGCGTGCTGCGCGGCCGCGCCAACAGCCAGGAGCGTCCATGGATCCGCCCGCGCCAGTCCGACAGGCGTGAGGCCAGGACATCGGCGTCGCCCGTGAAGACATCGTGCGGAAGCGATGGCGGCAGGGGAGGTGAAAGCGGAAGAGATGAGGGTACGTCTTGCATCGCCTATACCACGCCCGCATCCACGATGTAGTTCTGGCCGCTGCACATGCGGGCCGCGCCGGACGCCAGGAACAGCACCATGGCGGCCACGTCCTCGGGCCGGATCTCGCCCTTGATGGATTGCCGCGCCTGCGCGGCCTCCCACTTCTCCGGCGTGAACCATTTCTCGCGCTGCCGATCCGTCATCACCCAGCCGGGCGTGACGCAATTCACGCGGATCCCCGCCTCTCCGAGTTCACGCGCCAGAGAACGCGTGAAGCCGATGACGGCGGATTTCGCCGTCGTGTAGGCGATCAGACCCGCTGCACCCTGCATCCAGGACGTGGACCCGAGATTGACGATGGAGCCTCCACCCAGAGCCCTCATGTCGGGTGCCACGGCCTGGCTCACGAACATCATGGGGCGCAGGTTCACGGCAAACCGGTCGTCCCAGTAATCCTCCGTCACGTCCTCGAAGCGATGACGCTCGTCGTGGCCCGCATTGTTGACGAGGATCGAGATTGGGCCAAGCGTTTCTCGCAAATGGGCGACCGCGTTGCGGGTCGCGTCGACATCGCGCAGGTCCGCGTGAGCAAAGGCAACCTTATGGCCTTGCGTCGCGAGAACCCGTTCCAAAGCTTCGCCAGCCTGCTGCGCCACATCGATGAAACCGACACGTGCGCCTTGCGCCGTCAGGGCCTCCACGACGGCCCGGCCGATGCCGTCGGCGCCGCCCGTAACGAGGGCTGTACGGCCGTTCAGGTCGGGATAATGGGCGCTCATCGGCCCGCGAACTCGGAGGCGGGCAGGCCGGCCACGGGGGCGGCGGCCTTGAACAGGCCGCCGGAGAACGGCGCCTGCGCCAGAACCCTGGACGGCAGGCGGATGCGCGCCGTGGTGATGAAGATCGTCTTCAGGTCCGGACCGCCGAAGGCGATGCTCGTAGGGCGCGGAACGGGCAGGCGAAGCTCGCGCTCGATGCGCCCGTCGGGGGCATAGCGGCGCACGCACCAGCCGTCCCAGATCGCGCACCAGACGAAGCCGTCGCTGTCGACGGCCAATCCGTCGGGACGTCCTTCGCTCGGGTCCATCTCGGCGAAAACGCGGCGGTTCGCGATGGCGCCAGCCGCGAGATCGAAGTCGTAGGCGTAGATGCGGCCCGGCGCCGAGTCGGCGAAATAGAACGTCTTTCCGTCCGGGCTCCAGTCGAGGCCGTTGGCCACGAAGAAGCCGTCCGCCAAGCGCCGCCAGGAACGGTCGCCCTCGATGGCGTAGAGCGCGCCGGTGGGCTTACTGGCATCGAGCCGCATGGTGCCGGCCCAGAGGCGGCCCAACCGGTCGCACTTGCCGTCGTTGAAGCGGTTGTCGGGAAGATCCTGCTCTGGGTCGACAAGAGGTGTCAGCCTGCCCGTCGAAAAGTCCAGGGCCTCCAAGCCGTCTTGCGTCAGGGCCGCGATGCCGCCGCTCCGGCACGGGATGACGGCGCTCACGAGGCGCGGCAGAACCACCTCTTCGTTCGTGCCCGTCGACGGATCGAAGCGGTGGACGGACGGCGCCAGGATGTCGACCCAGTAGAGCCGCTTCTCGTGCGGCATCCAGACGGGGCCTTCCGCCAGGTGCGCCCCCCAGGGCAGCACGCATTCCGCGTCGCTTTCACCCGCGACCCGGAGCTTGGGCTGGGGCGTAATGTTGACCGGCATCGCGCCCACATTGCCGGAAATGCGGCGAGCTGCCTCCATCAGGTCTCGGCCCGTCGTATGCAGGCGATCGTTCGAGAGGCGGGCATGCGGTCCGAACACCCCGATGGCCGCGACCGCCCGGCCTGTATGGTCGAAGATCGGCGCCGCGACCGAGACGACGCCCTCCACGTGCTCCTCCAGCGAGATCGCGTACCCGCGCACGCGGGCCAGCGCCAGGTCGGCGTTCAGCGCCTCCTCGTCCACGATGGTCTTGTCGGTGAAGCGCTCCAGGCGGATGCCGTCGAGCATGGCGCGGCGCTCGTGCGGCGGCGCGAAGGCCAGGAGAGTTTTGCCGCCCGCCGTGCAATGGAGGGGGGCGCGGCGCCCGATCTCGATGCGGAATCCGAAGGCGCCGCCCCGGCTCCTCTGGTCGATGTAGAGAATCTCGTGGTTGTCCACGGAGCAGAGCGCGACGGTCTCCCGGGTCTCGTCCGCGAGCCTGTCGAGAACGGGCGCGGCGGCGCCGCGCAGGTCGAAGGATTCCCACACCCGATGCGCAAGCTCGAACAAGCGATGGCCAAGCCGGTAGGTGCTGTCGCTGTCCTCGTAGCGCACGAGACGGAACAGCACGAGCGTGTTGAGCATCCGGGCCAGCGTGCCCTTCGGGAGATTCGTGGCCGCCTGCAGGTCCTTGAACCGGGGCGGGGTCGCGCATTCGCCGATGACCTCGAGAAGATAGAGGCCTTTGGCGAGCGCGGCGGCGCCCGTCGGCACGTCCCGCTCCTCGGGTTTGAGAACCTGCGGGTTCTCCACGCTCACGCCGCCCGATGCCGGCGCGCCCGTGCCTCGGCGGCTTCTGCGATCATCCGGTCGATCGTCCATTGCGGCTCAAATCCCAGTTCGCTGCGGATGTGGGCGTTGGAGGTCTCGTAGAACACCCCGCCGCCCGGCAGATCAATGGTCTTGAGGGGCAGGCCCGTCAACTGCGCCATCCTGGGCAGATGCTCGGCGAAATCGAAGGCCACCGTGGCGCCGAGATTATAGGTGCGGCCCGCCGCCTGCTCGCTCCCGAAGGCCAGCAGAATGCCGTCGACCATGTCCCGCGTCTCGGTGATGTGCATGCGGAAAGGACGGCCCTTCTCGTTGCGGGACAGGACCAGCGCCTCGCGCCCGTCGTCGATGGCCTGCAGCGCCTCCACCATAGCCCTGTTGCCGAACCCTTCCTGCTGGCGGATTTTCGGATGCAGGAAAAAGCGCGGCCCGGAGAAGAAGCTCGATTCGTCGAGAAGCTCGGCGGCGTCCTGGGTGTGGGAGAAACGCAGGATCGTGGCCGGCGTGCCGGAGGTCCGCTCCGCATAACGCACGAGCTCCTCGCCGAGCAGCTTGGTGAGGCCGTAAGGGGAGCGCGGCTTGAGGGGATGGTCTTCGTCCACCGGCAGGTAATTCGGCACGTTCTCGGGGTAGACCTCGCCGGAACTTGCGAACAGGATCCGCCGGGGCTTGTGGCGCAGGGCTTCTTCCAGGAGAACCCGCGTGCCCTCCACATTGGCCCGGTGGAGCCGATCCGCGTCGGCCGGGTGCCAGGACATGAAGGCACCGAGATGCAGCACGGCCGTGACGTCTTCCGCAGCCCTTGCGGCCGCCGGTCTGTCGTCGAAGGTGCCGGTCACTTCCCGGTAATTCGAATGCTGCAAACCGCTCGTCCGAAGATCGAAACCGGTGACAGTCTCGCCCGCCTCAAGCAGGCGGCGGACGACCTTCGATCCGACGCGGCCCGCGCTGCCTGTCACGAGAATGGTCATGGGGCGGCCTTTCAGAGTTGAATGGATTCTTGGGTGTTGGCGTCGAACAGGTGCAGCCGCGAGGGATCGAAGGACACTCTCAGGGAGCCGCTCGTGGATGTTTCGTCGGCGTTCATGAGGCGCGCAATGATGGTATCGGCGCGTCTCTCCTCCTCGGTTCCGCCGGTGCGAGCCAGTGTCGTGCGGTTCTCCTCGGGCACGTCGATGTAGATGTACTTCTCGCTCCCCAGGCTTTCCACGAGGCGCGGCGCCACCTCCACGGTGACGGGCCCGGCGCCCTGCGCGATATGTTCGGGCCGGATGCCGATGACCACGTCCCGTCCCGCCAGCGATGCCGGCGCGGGAAGCGCCACGGCCTGACCGAACAGACGCACGGCCGCCCGGCCCTCGTGGGACGTCACAGGAGAGCGCAGGAAGTTCATGCCCGGCGAGCCGATGAAGCCTGCCACGAAAAGATTGGCGGGCTTGCGGAACATGGTGTCGGGATCGGCGATCTGCTGGATCACGCCGTCCTTCATGATCACGATGCGGTCGGCCATGGTCATGGCCTCGATCTGATCGTGCGTCACGTAGATCGTCGTGACGCCGAGGCGCTTGTGCAGGGCGCTGATCTCGGCGCGGGTATGAACGCGCAGCTTGGCGTCGAGGTTGGAGAGTGGCTCGTCCATCAGGAAGGCCTGCGGCTCGCGCACGATGGCGCGTCCGAGAGCGACACGCTGGCGCTGGCCGCCCGAGAGCGCGCGCGGGCGGCGGTCGAGCAGGTGGTCGACACCGAGGATGCGCGCGGCCTCCACGACGCGTCGGTCGATTTCGGCGGCGGGCGTGCCACGCATCTTCAGGCCGAAACCCATGTTCTTGCGAACCGTGAGATGCGGATAGAGCGCGTAGTTCTGGAACACCATCGCGATGTCCCGGTCGCCGGGCGCCAGATCCGTCACGTCCCTGTCACCGATATGAATCGTGCCGGAGGATGCCTCTTCCAGCCCGGCCAGGATCTTGAGCATCGTCGACTTGCCGCAGCCGGACGGACCGACGAAGACCACGAACTCGCCGTCCGCGATCTCGAGAGAGAAGTCCTTGAGAACCGCCAGCGGGCCGTAGGACTTGGTGACGTTCTGGATGCGAATGCCGGCCATGAAGGAAACTCCACTATTTCTCGGCGCCAGCGGTCAGGCCGCCGACGAGATAGCGTTCGAGGAAGAGGTAGATGACGAGGACCGGCAGGGCGACCAGGATCGAGGCCGCCGAGATGTCGGCCCAGTTGGAAATGTATTCGCCCTTCATGGTCGTGATGCCGAGGTTCGCCGTCCAGTTGGATTGGGCGTTGGTCAGGAAGGTGCGCGCGTAGGCATAGTCCGACCAGGACAAAACGAAGCCGTAAAGCGCCGTCGCCGCAAGCCCCGGCGCCGAGACCGGCAGGATCACCCGCACCATGGCGCCGAACGGAGAGCAGCCGTCCACCATGGCGGCCTGCTCCAATTCGCGCGGGATCGTGTCGAAGTAGCCTTTCAGCATCCAGGTCGTGAAGGGGATGATGAGAGTGGCGTGGGCCAGGATGATCGACCACAGGCTGCCGATGAGGTCGACCGTGCGGAAGATGCCGAAGAGCGGGATCACCAGCAGGGTCGCGGGCAGCATCTTGGCGGTCAGAATGAAGAGGCCCAGCGATTGCCCGCCCCGCACCCGGAAGCGCGACAGGCTGTAGCCCGCCAGCACCGACACCGTCATGGACAGGACCACGCTGCCCAAGGCCGCCAGCGCGGAGTTGGAGAGCCAGAGCAGGATCGGGCGGTCGCGCAGGATCTGCCCGAATACCTCCCAGCGCGGCGTCTCGGGCCAGAACTTGGGCGGCAGGGCGCGGAGCTGGTCGGGCGTCGAGATCGCGGTCACGAACAGCCAGTAGATCGGGAAGACCAGGAGGCCGCAGACGACGATGACGGAGCCGTAAAGAAAGATGCGGTCGAGGGGACGAGACTTCATGGCGGCTCTCTCAGATGTTGTCCGGCGCGCGGCCCATCATCAGGCGGCTCGCGATGACGCAGACGATGAGGGTCACGACGCCGATGGCGGAAGCGTAGCCCATCCGGAAGAACCCGAAGGCCTGCTCGTAGGTCATGATGGACAGGCTCTGTGTGGCCTTGAGGGGTCCGCCGCCCGTGAGCACGTAGATGATGGAGAAGTCGCGGAACACCCACAGCATGACGAGCACGAGGGTGACGCCGAGAACGGGCATCAGCGACGGGATCGTGATATTGACCAGACGCTGCCACGCATTGGCGCCGTCCACCCGCGCGGCGTTGTAGAAGTCCTCCGGGATCGATTGCAGGCCTGCCAGCATCATGATCGACACGAAGGGATAGCCCTTCCAGATCATGGTGACGCAGACCACGAAGAACGCGGCGCCGGGCGACGAGAACCAGTTCACCGTGGTGTCGATGAGCCCAAGCTTGATGAAGATCCAGTTCATGAGGCCGAAGGAGGAATCGAACAGCCACGCGAAGATCACCACGGCGATCACCTCCGGCACCGCCCAGGGCAGGGCGACGAGCAGGCGCGCGAGAGTGCGGCCCCGGAACCGGTTATTGACGAGAAGCGCCGTCCCGAGCCCCAGGAGGAAGCAGAAGAAGCTCACGATCACGACGAGCTTGAACGTGACCCAGCTGGCGTTCCAGAAATCGGGCGAGGCGAAGAGGCGCTCGTAATTCGCCGTCGTGAAGGGACGGCGGGGCTGGTCGAGCCGCGCCAGGTTCACGTTCTGGAACGACAGGTCGACCGAGACGATGAGCGGATAGAGGATGATCAGGCCGATCAACAGAACGGCGGGCGCCAGCAGGAGGTAGCCGAGCCAGTGGCGGCGGCTGGGGCGTGCGAGATCGAGACTGAAACCGGACTTCATGAACATCCTCAGGCACGGGACAAGGGGGCCGGCCGCGGGAGAGCGGCCGGCCTCGGGCGTGCGGGCGCTATTGCTGCTGCAGGGCCTCGGCCTTCTGCTGCATGGTGGCGGCAACGGCCTTGGGCTCCAGGTCCTGGATGATCATGCGCTGTGCCTCCTCCATGATCATCTTGGAGAACTCGTTGAACTGGATCTCGAGTCCCTTGGGGATGCGGTCCACCTTGGCGTTGGATGCGGCTTTCGTCGCCTCCACGAGCAGATCGAAGTTGGGGTTCTCCTTCTTGGCCGCCGTGATGTCCGCGCGAGGGCTCGGCGGCGGGGAGGCGCCCAGGGTGGCGTAAGTGGTCTGGAACGGGTCCGAGGTCGCGATCTTGATGAAGTCCCAGACGAGCTTCTTGTTGTCGTTCGAGATATCGGCCGGGATCGCGAGCACGTTCGAGGATCCGCCCACAGGCGGGTTGAACGGCACCATGGCGGTCTTGATCTGGTCCTTGGCCTTGCCCTTCTGGATGATGGGCCACAGCCACGGGCCGTCGAACTTCATGGCGATCCTGCCGTCCGCGAAGAGCTGGCGCACCTCGCCGGCCGACATGTCGCGGGGGGTGAGGCTGTCCTTCACGACGGTCTTCCAGCGCGTCAGGCCCTCGATCATCTGCGGCGTGTTGATCGTCACCTTGCCGTTCTCGTCCGTCCAGCGGCCTCCGGCGTCGAGGGTGTAGTTCATCATCTCGCTGAGATACTGGCCGCCGCCGCCCCGCGTCTCGTGGCCCGTGCCGAACTGGTCCACGATGCCGTCGCCGTTGAGGTCCTTGGTGGTCTTGCGCGCCGCCGCCAGAAACTCGGCGTAGGTTTTGGGGACCGATAATCCCTCCTTCTTCAGGATGTCGTCGTTATAGGCCATGAAGTACCCGAAATAGAGCATCATGGTGCAGACGGTCTCGCCCTTCCAGACGCAGGTATCCTGGCCCGCCCAGCCCTTCAGGTCGAGCTTGGAATCCTTGATGTAGGGATCGAGCGGTTGGAGCCATCCGGTATCGGCGAATTTCTGGAACTCGAAGGATGCCAGATGCACGATGTCCGGCGGCGTGCCGCCGGCGAACAGGGTCGTCATGGTGTCCGCATAGGCGCCACGCTCGACCTTGGTCCATTCGATCTTCACGCCGGGATGCGATTCCTCGAACGCCTTGATCACGGACGCCCACCAGTCGCCGACGCCGCGCTCGTCCTTCTGCCAGGACACGAACTTGAGAACCTTGGTTTGAGCGAGCGCCGCGTTGGTGCCAAGCGCCATCGCGGCGGCAGCGGCCAGCAGGGCCAGTTTCCGTCTCATCATTGCTTTTCCTCCTGTTGGGTTCTTGCGTTTTAGGCTTCGTGTTTTTGGAGAAGGCTCAGGGCCTCCTCGGATGGCTCGACGCCGAGACCGGGACCGGTGGGCAGCGTGTAGAAGCCCTCCCGGCAATCCATGTCACCGGCGAGCAGGCGGCGGTTCGGCTCGAAGATCGAATGCTGGTACTCGTGGCAGGTCACGGCCTGCAGGGCCGAGCTGGCGTGCAGGCTCGCCGCCATGAAGATGCCGATGCCGATGGTGGCGTGCGGGATCATCTCCAGATGGTGCGCTTGGGCGTAGTGTCCCATGCGCATGAACTCGGTGACGCCCTTATGTCCCATCTCGGGCTGCACGATCCCGCAGGCCCGCTTGGCCACACGCGGCACCATATCGTAGACGGTGCGCCATTCCTCGCCCGCCGCAATCGCCGTCGAGACGTTGCGGGCCACCCAGGCAAGCCCCTCCGCGTCCTCCGTGTGAACGGGCGCCTCCGCGAACCACAATCCATGCGGCTCCATGGCGCGGATCAGGGAGACGGCCTGCTCGGCGGTCTGGGCCCAGTGCATGTCACAGGCGATTCGGGCCTCCGGTCCTAGCGCCTCGCGCAAGGTTCGCATCTCGGCCACGACGCCGTCATCGGCGACGGGAGAGGCGAATTTGAAGCTGTTGAAACCCTTGTCCTGCCAACTCTTTGCAAAGGTGGCGCGCTCGTCACGGGTGCGCTTCGGCAAGCCGGAGATATAGGCGGGCAACCGCTCATGCCGCTGGCCACCCAGGAGCTTGACGAGGGGCACGCCGGCCAGGCGCCCGCAGATATCCCAGAGCGCGATGTCGATGGCCGCGAGCGCGTCGAGATAGAAGCCGCCCGTATAGCCCCGCACGCGCATGAAATCGTAGAAATCCTCATGAATCACCGCCACGTCGCGCGGGTCGCGGCCGATGAGGTAGGGGCCAAGCAGATCGTTGACGATCGACACCACGGCGCCGGGCGTCACGATGCCGTAGGTTTCGCCCCAGCCGACCACGCCGCTTGTCGTCTCCACGCGCACCACGACGGTGCGGTCGCTGGTCGGGTAGACGGTGCGGTTGCCGCGCCGGACGATATAGCCGCGCTCGTTGACGCTCTCGCCGGGGCGGGCCTCGCCGAGATAAATCGTCTCGCGCGGGATCGTGATCGTGTAGACGTCGATGCGCGCGACCCGCTCGCTCATGCGGCGGCTCCCGCAAGGCGTTGGAGCGGCGCGACCGTGAGAAGGTCCGATACGCTGTCGAGCCAGGCGTCGATCTCACGCAGGTCATGCCGGTCGAGAGCAGGTCCCTTCGCGCGGGTCCTGTGATTGTCCAGGATGCCCCGGCGCGTCAGCACGTATTTGGTGAAGGCCATGCGGAAGTTCGCCTGGATCACCAGAAGCGGCAATGTGCGGCGGTAGAGGTCACGGGCGCGGTCCACGTCGCCGGACCGGTAGGCGCGATCGAGCGCCACATGGATGTCGGCGATTTCCACGGCCGGCATGGCCCCGCAGGCGCCGCGAGCGTATTCGTCGAGGATGTAGCGGGCGCCGCCGCCGCCGATGACGCCTGTCAGGTGCGAGGCGCGGTTCGCCAGGATCGACGTGATGGCGGGCCCCGCAGGAAGCGTCTCTTCCTTGACATAGGCGATGGCGGGATTTCCGCTGACGATCTCCACGATCACGTCGGGCTTGAGGTCGGACCCGCGTGGGGCGGGAGCGTTCTGGAGTACGATCCTGATCTCGGGCACCGCGTCCGCGATGGTCTTGTAGAAGGCCGCGACGGCGGCGGCGTCGATACCGACCGATTTCGGGGCCTGGATCATCAGGGTCGAGACGCCGTGGCCGAGCGCCTCGCGGGCATGCCCGATGACAGCCTCGGCGCTGGGTGCACTGGCACCTGCGACGACCGGCACCCGGCCTGCCACGCGCTTCACGACAAGGCTCAGCAGAGCCCCGCGCTCCGCCGCCGACAGCTCATCCACCTCGCTGGCAAAGCCCGGGAACACGACGCCGTCGGCGCCGGATGCCACTGCGAAATCCACGATGCGGGCCATGGCGGCCTCGTCCGGAACGCCCGTGGCGGCAAAAGGGGTTGGCAGGACGGGCAGGATACCCTTTAGCATCGCGTTTCCTCATTCGGTCCAATATATGGATCATCTGTTTTTCATCATGGACCTTACGAAAGGCGAGCTTTAAGGTCAAGCGAACCGAAAGCTGAAACCCGGAGGATCGCCCACCATGAATGCCTACCCCACGCTCCGCATCGTCCTCGACTGGGGCACGACATCCTTCAGGGCTCTGCTCGTGGAGGCCGACGGCCGGGTGGCCGACAGGATCGAATCCCAGGACGGCATTCAGTCGGTGCCCAAGGATGGCTTCGCGACGGTGCTGCAGCGGGCAATCGCACCCTGGCGCGAACGGTACGGCGTGCTGCCGGTCTACGCGGCCGGCATGATCGGCAGCCGCAATGGCTGGGTCGAGATGCCTTACGTGGCAACACCTGCCGATGCCGGATCGCTTGCCGCGCAGGTGCGCCGCATGAGCTTGCCGGATGGCGGGTCCATCACGTTCGTGCCGGGCCTCACCGACCCGAGCGCATATCCGTTCCCGGACGTGATGCGCGGCGAGGAGACGCAACTCGTGGGGTTCGGATTATCCGAAGACCGGACGGTGGTGCTGCCGGGCACCCATGCCAAGTGGGCCCGCATCGAGGGTGGCACGATCCAGCGCTTTCAAACCTTCGTGACCGGCGAAATCTTCGGCACCCTTGCCCGGCACTCGTTCCTGGCCAAGGTCGCGAGGCAACCGGAAACGCCCGACTGGCAGGCTTTCGCACGCGGAATCGCGGTCGTGCGAGACGACCCCCGTCCGGCGTCCCTTCTCGGCCATCTGTTCGCCGTCCGCACTGGATGGCTTGCGGGCCGGGTCGACCCGGCCGAGATGACCGACATGCTGTCGGGAATTGTGGTGGCGTCGGAGTTCGAGGATGCGAGAACCCTCGGGTGGTTCTCGGAGGGCGACACGGTGGCGGTCGTGGGCGACGACGATCTCGTGGAGGTCTATCGCCGGACCGGCGAGGCTTTCGGCCTGCAGATCATCATGGGTGACGAGGACTGCGCCGTGCGCGGCTGCCTGGCGATCGCCGCCATGGCCGAGGAGACGAGAGGCGCGGCCTGAAGGACGCCGCCGTCGACGGCCTCACGCCTCCGCGGCCGCGATCACGCGCGTGAGGCTGCCGGTCTTGGGGAAAAGCGGGATCAGGCAGGCTTGCAGCGCGTGATAGAGGTCGGGCTTTCCCGTGAAGAGCGCGCTGCCGATCCTCAGGTCTTCGGTGAGTTCGGGGTGCCAGCCGCCGTGGTCGCGGTCGATGAAATGGGCGGCCGCCGTGTGCCAGAACCGGCGGTACCAGCTTTCATAAAACGCGTTGGGCCGATGCTCGCACAGGAAGGCCGCCGCCCCGATGCCCTCGGCCAGCGGCCACCAGAGCTTGTGGCGCAGCGACGGCGTGTCGTCCCAGTCCAGGGTGTAGAAAAATCCCCCATGAACCCGGTCCCAGCCGAGGTCGACGGATCGACGGAACAGGGTCTCGGCCATGTCCGGCATCCAGGGGTGACGCTTTCCGCCGAGCGCCCAGAGCTGCAGGAGAAGCCGCGACCATTCGAGCCAGTGGCCCGGCGTCAGGCCGTAGGGGCGAAACACCTCGAAGCCGCGATAGGCGCGATCCAAGGTCCAGTCCGCCGTGAAATGCTCCGCCACGCGCCCGTCAAGGGCGGCCGCATGGCGACCGATGACGAGGCTCGCGATCCTCTCGGCCCTCTCGAGATAGAGTCGCTCGCCGGTGGCCTCGAAGGCTGCCATCAGGGCCTCCGTGAGGTGCATGTTCGAGTTCTGGCCGCGATAGGCGCTCAAGGGCGACCAGTCCCGCGCGAACTCTTCGGCGACGGCACCGTGCCGCTCTTCCCAGAAGCGATCCTCCAACACCTGCGTGACATCGGCCAGCAGAGGTTCGGCCAGGGGGTGTCCAACCACCTTCGCGCTGGAGGCGGCCAGCAGCACGAAGGCATGGCCGTAGGCCTGCTTGGTGTCGTCCTTCGGGCCGGCGTCGTCCAGGGACCACACATAGCCGCCATGCTGCCCGTCACGGTGGCTCTCCCACAGATACCGCATCCCGTGGTCCACAATGTCCTCGCAGCCCGGCTGGCCGAGGAGATGACCGATGGAAAAGCAGTGGACCATGCGGCTGGTGTTGTGAATCTGTCGCACGGGTTCGCCGGATGCGACCGGCCCGGCCCGGTCGAAGGTTACGAAGCCGCCGTCGGGATGCGTCAAGTCGTATTGAAAGAAACCGAACAGCGCGTCGGCCTGCTCCAGGAGCCATTGCCTGTGGTATGGGCGCCGCTGCCAGCCCATGCCGCTCGGAGGAAGGATCGGCTGATGGTCGGGCATCGACGTTGGTCCTCCACGATGGTCGGAAGTGCTTATACGCGCTGGGGCGGCACGGGCGGAAGACCGAAACGGTTCGGGCCGGGTGTGCCGCCCTGGCAGTGGAAGACCAGCAGGACGATGTTGCCCAGGGGGATGGCGGCGAGAAGAACCCACCAGCCCGTGCGGTCGATGTCGTGTAGCCGACGGACGGAGACGGCGAGGCCCGGGATGATATGGGCCGCCCCCCAGATGCCGCTGAAAAGGCCGATCCGGGTCTGGGCGTCGAGTGTCCCGAGGGCCGCGTCGATGGCGACCAGAACGAGCGTCGCCAAAAAGACCGTCAGCACGAAGTACCAGTATTCCGGGCGTGCGGCGCGCCCTGAGAACGTCGCGTACTGGCGCATCGCCTTCACGTAGGAGTGGATCATGGGTCCTCGCAGGAGCTATCAGTGGCTGCGGGGGCACTCAAGCAAACCTGCCCGGGGGCGTCCACGATTCCCGAAGGCTTCCGAAGCATAACCTTACGGCAGGGTTAAGAAGCGTCGATTGCGCGGATGCCGAGAGCGGATCGGTAGACGGCATCGTATTGCGCGGCCGAGCGCTCCCATCCGACCGGATGCCGGAGCGCATTCTGGACCATGCGGTTCCAGATGGGCTTGTCCGCGAAGAGCGCGGCGGCCCGCCGCAGACCGTCGCGCACGCCGCCGGCATCGATGGGCGAGAACACGATCCCCGTGGCGACGCCGGCTTCCAGGGCTGCCTGATTGGCATCGATGATGGAATCCGCAAGGCCGCCCGTTCGCGCCACGACGGGAATCGTGCCGTAGCGCAATCCGTAGAATTGGGTCAGGCCACAGGGCTCGAAGCGGGACGGCACCAGAATGGCATCGGCGCCCGCGATAAGAACGTGCGACAGGGGTTCGTCATAGCCGATCCGGACGCCCACCCGCCCCGGGAACTGCACCGCGGCCGTCGAGAAAGCCGCTTCAAGGCTTGGATCGCCCGTTCCCAGCAGGGCGACCTGTCCGCCATCGGCCATCAGGTCGGGCAGCGCGCCGAGCAGGAGGTCCAGGCCTTTCTGGTCCGTCAGCCGGCTGACCACGCAGGTAAGGAACGCCTCGGGATCGGGGTCGAGCCCCATGGCGCGCTGAAGGTCGCCGCGGTTCCGTCTCTTCCCGTCGAGGGAGGACGGTGCATAGGAATGGGCGATCAGGGGATCGGTGCCCGGGTTCCAGATGGTCTCGTCCACACCGTTGAGGATGCCGCTTAGATCGCCGCTCCGGTAGCGCAGCAATCCGTCGAACCCCATGCCGAAACCGGGCGTCTGCAGCTCCAGCGCATAGGTGGGGCTTACGGTCGTCAGCCTGTCGGAGAGGGTCAGCCCGGCCTTCAGGAACGAGACCTGCCCGTAATACTCGTATCCATCCGCCGTGAAGGCCTCGGGCGGCAACGCCAGCGCCGGAGCGACCGAAGCCGGGAAGATCCCCGGGAAGGCAATGTTGTGGATCGTGAAGACGGTCGGGAGGCGAGCCGGGTCTGCCAGGTACAAGGGCGTCAGCCCCGCCTGCCAGTCGTGCCCATGCACCAGATCGACGGCCCAGCCATCAGGTTGCAGCTCGGCATAGCGGGCGCCCGCGAAGCACAAGGCCGCGAAGCGCAGGTGGTTGTCCGGCCAGTCCCTCCCGTTGGGCCCGAGATAAGGGTTGCCGGGCCTGTCGTAGAGATGCGGGGCGTCCAGCGCCAAAACCTCAAGGCCGCTCGGGGTTCGGCCCAACAGGATCCGCGCCTCGCCGCCGAACAGGTCGCTGAAGGCATGAACGGCCACGGCCTCCCGGAGCGCATCGCTCACGGCGGGGTAGCAAGGCACGAGAACCCGCGCGTTCCAGCCGTGTCGCGCGAGCGCGAAGGGCAGGGCGCCCACCACGTCGGCGAGACCCCCGGTCTTGATCAGGGGAACGCATTCCGACGCGATCATGAGGACGTTCATCGGCGCATCCCGGATCAGTCCTGAAGCCGGTCGATCATCGGCTGCGTGATGAGGCAGATCCCGTTGGCGGTCCGGCGAAAGCGACGGGCATCCTCCTCCGGATCCTCCCCCACCACGAGCCCTTCCGGGATGACCACGCCGCGGTCGATGACGACCCGGCTCAACTGGGCCTTGCGGTGGATGGTGACGTAAGGCAGCGCGACGGTGTGCGTGAGGCGGCTGTAGGAATGCGCCCGCACGCCCGTGAAGAGCAGCGACTTGTCGATGCCCGCCCCGGAGATGATGCAGCCGCCCGACACGAGGGAACTCGTGGCCATGCCGCGCCGCCCCTCCTCGTCGTGGATGAACTTGGCAGGCGGCGTGATCTCGCCATAGGTCCAGATCGGCCAGTCCTTGTCGTACAGGTCGAGGGCGGGCACGAAATCCGTCAGGTCGATATTGGCCTCCCAGAACGCGTCCACGGTGCCGACGTCGCGCCAGTAGGGTTCGGGCTCGGCACCCGACCGGACGCAGCTGTCGGAGAACTTGTGGGCGACCGCCTTCCCGTCCCGCACCAGCGCCGGGATGATGTCTTTGCCGAAATCATGGTTCGAGTGGGGATCGTCCGCGTCCTGGCGCAGGAGCTCGAGCAGCACCTTGGTGTGGAAGACGTAGATGCCCATGCTGGCCAGGGCCAGGTCGGGCTGGCCCGGCATGGCGGGGGGATCGGCGGGCTTCTCGACGAAATCGATGATCCGGCTCGTGGTGTCGATCTCCATCACGCCGAAGGCGGTGGCCTCCATGCGCGGAACCTCGATGCAGCCGACCGTCACGTCCGCGCCCGATTCCACATGCTGGGCGAGCATCAGGCCGTAATCCATCTTGTAGACGTGGTCGCCCGCCAGGATGACGATATATTCGGGATCGTAGCTTTCGATGATGTCGATGTTCTGCGTCACGGCATCGGCCGTGCCCAGATACCACTTGTCCTCTGCGACGCGCTGGGAGGCGGGTAGGATATCGAAGGCCTCGTTGCGCTCGGGCCGCAGGAAGTTCCAGCCCCGCTGCAGGTGACGGATCAGGCTGTGGGCCTTGTACTGCGTGGCGACGCAGATGCGCCGGATCCCGGAATTGATCGCGTTCGAGAGCGCGAAATCGATGATGCGGGCCTTGCCGCCGAAGTAGACCGCGGGCTTGGCCCGCCGGTCGGTCAATTCCATGAGGCGGCTGCCGCGGCCCCCTGCCAAAACGAACGCCATGGCCTGTCGTGTCAGGACCCCGGCGATCATCTCGTCACGCGTCAGCAGCTTGTCCATCGTTCCCTCCCTGAGCCGGGGGTAACGACGCAATCACGCCGACGGATCCATGCGAAAAGGAAGCAATTCTTCGCGTTCCTCGCCGGATCCGTCGCGCGTGACCGTGTATCGTTCGATCAAGGCGCGCCCCGCGGCGGACGCAGCCAATGTGACGCTTCCTTGCGCTTTGTCGAGAGCCAGAAAGGATAGGATCGAATGGACGCAGCCGATTGCCGGGCGACGGGCCCGGCAATCAGCGAATGAGGACCCGCGGACGCCGGCGTTCCACGATCACGGTCTGCGGAACCGCTCGCGCCGGCGCATGGGACCGGAGGACGGGCCTCGCCGGGGCCTCTGCGGCGATCACGGCAGGGCGCACGTCGGCCTGGAGCATTCCCATGAGGGCAGCGGCGATCTCGGTCTGGGCGTCCAGGTCGTCCGCCAGGCCCTGAGCGGCCACGATGGCCTCGGCCAGGGTCGGAGGCTCATACCGGGTTCTGATCCGCTCGGCCGACCGGGTCCTGTTCTGCATCGGAGCAACCTCTTGATGGTGCGACATGGGCTGAGGCTCGAGCGCCGTCACGCCGCGCTGTGGTGGCGGGCCACGCTGGCGATCTCGTAGCGCGAGATGCCCAAGTCGTTGAGTTCGCGGTCGGAAAGCTGGGACAGTTCCCGGACGGTCTCGCGGTAGAGGATGTAGGCGCGGACCTTGGACAGGAGATAGGTGACGAACATCGAGATAAACCCCTTGAGAGAACCGCTCTCAGGTGCCGGAGCGGTTGTTTTTCGTTGCCTCGATATAGGCAGCTCCAGCCCCGGGGAGGAGCCGTTATATTGGAAGGCACTTATGCTTTAGTCGCATAGCCCGGCTAAGAATGCGGGCCCGACCCTCATTTCGTCTCGAAGATGGAGATGCCGGCCCATTGTTCGGTCGGCGGGTTGTCCGAAAGGTGGCGGATGCGCCCTACATACATCGTGTAAAACTCGTCGAGCCCATAGGCGCGTCCGGCCTCGCGGCAGCGGATGATCGCCTCCAGGGCGTCCGCCCAGGCCCGGCGGCGGTAGGCCGCGAGCATCTGCCCGTTCAGGACGGCCAGTTCCCGGAAGGACGGCCGGCCGGCCATCTCCGCGCGGCCCAGAACCGTGAAGATCCGCTCCGGCTCGGTTTTGCCCTTGACCCGGAGCCGGTCGATTTCCAGCACCGCGAATTGCCCGGCGACGGCGAGCGCCGTCCGCTCGCCGATCATGATCGGGATGCCGTAATGCTTGCACAGGCTTTCCAGGCGCGAGGACAGGTTCACCGTATCGCCCATGACCGAGTAGTTGAAGTGAAGGTCCGATCCGAAATTGCCCACCACGCAGGGGCCCGTATTCAGGCCGATGCCCATTTTCAGGGGCGTGATCGGGTGATCCGGCGTGCTCTCGCGCATCCGCCGCTCGTTGAGCGCGGTCAGGCTCTCGAGCATCCGGAGCGCCGCGTCGCAGGCATTGGTCTCGTGCTCGGCGTCGCGAAGCGGCGCGTTCCAGAACGCCATGATGGCGTCGCCCATGTATTTGTCGATGGTGCCCCGGCGTTCGATGATGTCGTTGGTCAGCGGGGTGAAGAGCTGGTTGATGAGACTGGTGAGGCCCTGCGGGTCGTGTTTGTAGGACTCGGCGATCGCCGTGAAGCCCCGGACGTCTGAGAACAGGACCGTCAGGTCGCGCTCCTCGCCGCCGAGCGCCAATTTCTCGGGGGATTGGGCAAGCTGCTCGACGAGGGCGGGCGAGATGTACTGGCTGAACGCCGACCGGACCCGCTGCCGCTCGGCAGAGACGGTCACCAGGTTGGTGCAGACCAGGGTGGAATAAATCAGCAGGCTGGCGAAGAGCGGGAAGGTGAAATCGATCAGCAGGGCCTGGTACGCGAAGGCATACCAGGAGATCCCGATGGTGAGCGCCGCCACCATGCCGCCGAGAACGAAAAGCGTTCCGGCATCGACCCGCGGCGCCAGGACGATCAGCACGAGGCCCAAGGTCGCCGCGAGGCAGAACTCGATCAGCGCCGTGTAGTTGGGGCGGTAGAGGGTGGTGTGCGCCAGCGCGCTCTCGATGAGCTGCGCGTGGAGCTCGACGCCGGGTGTGGCCGGATGGATCGGCGTGATTTTCAGGTCCAGCAGGCCCGCCGCCGAGGTCCCGATCAGCACAGCCTTGCCGTCAATCCTCTCCCTGGGCACCGAACCGCGCAGGAGGTCGAGCGCGGAGACGTAAGGCACGGACCCCGCCGAGGCGAAGTGCAGCCAGATCCGGCCCTTGCCGTCGGTCGGGATCTCCAGGCCCTCGACGCCGACGCTCTGGATGCCGCCGGCTCCGGTCTTGAGGACGATGGCGTCCGAGCCCGTCATCAGGCGCAGCATGTCGAGGGACAGGGAGGGGACGATCGCTCCGTCCGCGAGGGCGACGAGCGGGATGCGCCGGATCGTGCCGTCCCCCTCGGGAATGATGGAGAAGATCCCCCGGCCTTGCGCGGCGCTCTCCAGAACCGGCAGGTTTCGCAGCAGGTGCGGAAACCGCACCAGGTAAGGGCGGGGGTCCTCACCCACGAGGGCAAGGCCGTCCGGGGACACCGAGCCCTCGTTCGAACCGGCCGACGAGACCCGGTAGCCGGATTGTCCGAGGACGACCTTCGCGTCCCGGATGGCGTCGGCGAAGAGGGCATCGTGGCCCGTCAGGCGGCGAAGCTTGTCGCGGGTTTCGCTGTCGAGGCCCCGGAAGCTGCCGGCGGCGACCTCCGGCGACGACCGGTCCGGCTCGGGAAAGAGAACGTCGAACCCGATCACGGCGGCGCCCGCGTCCCGCAGGCGCAGGACCAGGTCGGCCACGAGGGAGCGGGGCCAGGGCCATTGGCCGAGTTCCCCTAGGCTCCTCTCGTCGATGTCCACGATCACCACGGGATCGCCGGCCACGTCCCGGGGGTGGATGAGTTGATAGACATCGAAGGCCTTGTGGCGGAGAGCTTCCACGGGCGCGGGGTCCCAGGCCCGCAGGCCGATGAGCGCGGCGAGCAGGATCAGGCTGAGGATGCGCCCGAGCCCGAACCGGTGGAGCCTTGCCGGAGCGCCGCTCAAGGCTCCCGCTCCGAAGGCCCCTGCTCCTGGCCGGTCCCGGCCCTCACAGGATCAGATCCGTGGAGCGGGGGAGCCTGCCGGCGATATCGAGCTGCGCCGAGAAAACCTGTCCGCCCGTGAGGGTCACGTTGGCCAGCACCGTGTTGTGCTCACCGACGAAGCGGTCGAGATCCGCCAACGGCACGCTCAGCCTCCAGTCGCCCGCGCGGCCGACGAGATCCTCGGGGCCGACATCGCGCAGTTGCGCGCCGTTCACGAACAGGTCCAGGTCGAGCACCGACCCCTGGGACACCGGCCTGCCCAGGAGCGAGAGATCGAGCTGGTCGAAGGCGTTCAGGATCTGGGCCGAGCCCGTGTTGTCGATCAGGTTCAGGCCCGCCAGGCTGGCGTCGTCGCCGATGCCGACGGCGGAGATCCGGGCTCCGTGAGCGGTTTCCAGGGCTTGCTTCTCGTCCCGGACGTCGCCCGTCCCGTTTCCGTCCGACAGGAAATAAACGATGTTCGTTTCCCCGCCCTGATCGAGCTCCTGGAGCTTGTCCAGGGTCGCCTGCAGGGCCCGCTCGTAGCTGGTCGCGCCTCCGGTGCTCAAGCCCGTGAGGAACCGCGCGAGCGCCCCGTCGCCGGCCTCGCCCAGCCCGAAGGTTTTCGCCCCCGTGTTGGCGCCGGTCTGGTGCGGGCCTTGCGGCTCGGCCGGGTTGGCCGCGCCGTTGAACGGAATGACGGTGACGGTCACGGTCCCGTCGGCGAAGCCCAGGCCGCGGATGCGGTCCGTGAGATGGATCAGGCTCGCGATCTCGGCGTCGAGGATCGTGTTCGCCCGCCCGTCCCCGTTCACGTCGCCGACCGCCGCTCCCGAGAAGCGCTCCGCCGTGCTGCCGGAGATGTCGATGGCGTACAGGACGTTGATCGTGGGCTGGACGACGTCTCCAAGCGTCAGGCTGAGATCCAGGTTGGCCTCCTCCGTCGTGGTCTGCGACGGGGCCCGGATCGTCAGGGTGACGGGTTGGTGGTTGACGCCGAGCCGCCCCTCCGCCTGCGCCAGGGCGGGCCGGGCCACGAAGGTGCCGTGCCCGTCCACCTGAAGGGTCGCGACGGCGGTGTCGAAGCCCCCGTGCCCATCGGAAATCGTGTAAGTGAACCGGACCGTCGCGGTCTGCCCCTCGCTCAGGGCGCGAAAGTCCCGGCCGGGATCGAAGACGAGATCGCCCGAGGGCGACAGGAGGACCCGCCCCTCGATGGGCTGGGACCACGAGACGACCCGAAGGGCGTCGCCATCGATGTCGGAATCGTTGGCGCCCAGCGCCAGAACCGTTCTGCCGGTCTCGCCCAGATGGGCGGCCCGATCCGGCCGGGCCTGGGGAGCGTCGTTCCGACCCGTCACGGTCCAGGCGATGGATGCGGGCGTTCCGGAGTTTTCGTCGCGAAACGCGTAGCGGACCTCGACCGACAGGGTCTCGCCCGCCGCGAGCCCCTGATAGGCAGGATCGGACGGATCGAGGGTGAAGGAGCGGGCGGCGGCGTCGTAGGTCACGCCGGCCGGCAGCCGGTCCGGCAGGTCGATCGGCCAGCCGAAGGGGCGCGCCTCCTGCCGGCTTTCGACCTGCGTCATGGGGCCGTCCTCGAACACCGCGCCCGTGAAGGCGATGGGGGGCGCGCGCTCCGGCAGGCGGATATCCAGCTTCTGCAGGGTCGGCGCCTGAAACAGCAGGACCGGGACGGTGTCGCTGCGTCCCTCGATGGGCGAGACGGTGTCGGAGGCCGGAATGACCGGGATGCCCTCGACGTCGCTGCTGCCGCGCCTCTGCCCGGACGACGAAAACTGGAAGAGGTCGCGAAAGAAGCCGTTCTCCGACCGCACGGCGTCGGACGACTTGGCGATTTCACTGACCCGCACCTCGGTAGGCGACAGGGGAGTGACCACGGTGGCCCGGGACGGGTCCGAGACCGACGCGATCAGGCGGGACGGACTGTACTTGTAGTAAAGCTGAAACGACCCGACCTTGCCGTCGGGCTCGGTCAGGAGCGAGAAGGTCGTCACGCCGCTCACGGCCGATATTTCCGTCTGCACCGCCGTGCCCCGGATCGCCATCGTGGCGACGGGCGTGTCGACATGGAAGTCGCCCGTCTTGGCGACCCGGCCCGCCACGAAGCCGATCACGCCTTGCACGAGGGTGAAGAGCGCGGAGTTCCCGGCCGCGCTGGCGCTGTAGATCATCTCGTTGAGCACGATACGCGCGTTCGACGAAAGGCCGAAGACCGTGCCGTCGTTGAACTTGATGACCAGCGAGGCATTGGATGCCGTCTGCACCACGTCCCCTTGCGAGACGTTGTCACCGGCCTGCAGCTCGACCAGGACGCCGTTTCTCATCACGGTCGCGGAGCCGCTGACCTTCTGGACCTGGCCGATGGGCCTGCGCCCCGTGGGCAGGTCGGCCGCTTGAGCCTGGGCGTATTCCTCGCGCTCGTGCGCTTCGGCCAGCGCTTCGACCGCCGCGCCCGACAGGCCCGCGCCGTCCGCCGTGACGAGGGCGGCGCGCTGATGGCCTTTGAAGTAATCGACAACGATCGCGGTGCGTTGATCCTGCCCGAATAGGAGGAGATCGTCGCCATGCCTTTCGAATTCGGCCAGGAAAAGAAGGTCCTTATCCGGGATGACGACGAAGTCGGGAGTATTGGCGTTGCCGTTCGCCCCACTCGTGACATGGAGTTCAAAATCGAAGACGCTCTTGTCGTCCTCCAACTGATACACAGCCAGAACTCCCGCAAGGGCGGAAAGGATATCACTATTTAAAGAGACGATTCCATCGGTATATATTCATAGCAAACTCCTGTCATCGCTTCACATTTGTTGAGAATGAAGCTGGGCGCTCGGACCGATATCCGGTCAATTCTATCATGCCACGCCCGAATGCGGTCACAGGCCCGGATCGGACCATTCGGATGCGCGGGGCACTCCCGGAGCGCAATTGTAGACCGCATCGGCCCTGAAGGCGTAGCGCGCCTCGATGTCCCGGGTCAGACGCACGCCGAGACCAGGGGCGTCGGACAGGGTGAGGTGACCGTCCGCGATGCCGAGAGGCTCGGCCAGGAGATCGTCGCGCAAGGCGTAAGGCGGCATGGGCCATTCGGCCAGGGAGCCGCCGCCCGCGAAAGCCGCGTGATAGTTCGCCAGCATGCCCACGGCGCTGCCCCAGGCGTGCACGACCGCCTGACAGCCCCAGTGCCGGGCCGCCGCGAAGACCTCCAGGGTCGCCAGCATCCCGCCGATCACCGTGGCGTCGGGCTGGGCGAGGTCGTAGAGCCCGTCGGCGATCCGGCGGCAGAGCTCGCCCGGCGTCGTCACGGTCTCGCCGCCGGCGATTCGGGTGGGGATCTGCCCGCGCAGGAAACGGTACGAACCCGTGTCGGCGGGTCCGAGCGCTTCTTCCAAGAAGGCCAGGGGACGGGAGGTGCGCCCCGCGAGGTCCTGCAGGAACGCGATGATATCGCCCACGGTCTGGGCGGGCTCGGCGAGGTTCTGCGTCATGTCGATGGCGACACCGATCCCTGATTTGGCGGCCTCCTCCATCACCCAGGCGGCCTTGGCGGCCTCATGGCGCCGCGCGCGAATCTTGAAGAGGCCGATGCCCCGCTCGGTGAGAAGCCCGATCTCGGCCTGCATGGCAGCCTTGGTCAGGGAATCGCCGCCGCTGCCGTAAAGCGCGATGCGCTCGACCGTGCGTCCGCCAAGGAGGCGGTAGGCCGGAACGCCCCTCGATTTCGCCACCGCATCGATCAGCGCGATCTCCACCGCCGAAATGGCGTGGCGCGCCCCGCCTTGCAGGCTCCAGTATTCCGTCAGGCGCCGCATGTCGCGGACCCGCGCTCCAAGGTCGGAGGCGTCCTGACCGATCAGGGACGAAGCCAGAAGCTCGATGAGCGCGGTGAAAACCCCCGGGGCGAAGACCGCGATATAGCCTTCCCCCAGACCGGTCGTCCCATCCTCCAGCGTGACCTCGACGAGGCCGGTCGTGCGGTAGCCGCCCGGCAGGTGCAACTCCACCTCGAGATTGTCGGGCGCCCCATAGGGCGCGCTGAGAAGGACGGGCCGGATGGCCGCGATGGTTGTGGGTGCGGCCATGATCTACTCGAAGAGTTCGGGAACGGCGCGCCGTGCGAGCGGCGCCAGCCGGGAGGCCTGCGCCTCGTCGATCCAACGATAGGGTTTGCGCAGCCGTGTTCCGACCGGGGCCCAGCCGCCGATGGCGGCCAGGAGCTTGTCGAGGGCCGGGTTGGAATAGCCCGCGCGCTGGAACGGCACGATATGCTCGTCGAGAAAGCCGCGCAGGCGGGTCTCGATGGCAAGGCATCCGTCGAGGTCCGCCGCCATGCGGTCGGTCCAGCGCTGGGCGCCCACCGGGCTGAGGCAGGCCACGTTCGAGAACGCTCCGGCGGCCACGCCCTCGCGCATCCCGGTGGCCAGATGGTGTCCCGGCACGAAGATCGACAGGCCGCTGAGATGAGCGCGGGCCTGCTCGTACCAGGTGGCATCGCCGTCCACGATCTTGGCGGCCGGGATGCCGAAGCGCCGCATCAGGCGGCCGAGGGTTTCCGGGTCGAGGACCCGCTTGGCGTGCGGCGGATTGTAGAGCACCAGCGGGATGCCGCCTGCTGCCTTGACGGCGGTCTCCAGGAAGGACGCGGCTTCCTCGTCCTTCACGGGCACCCAGTCGGGCAGGATCACCTGGATGGCGGCGGGTTCGAGGGCGGCCGCGCGCCGGATCCGGGAGAAGGCCGTGACCGGATCCGTGTGGCACGCCCCGATGACGAACGGCGTGCCCGTGCGCCCGCAGCGGGAGGCCAGCATCTCCTGGATGCGGTCGAACTCGGCCTCGGTCTGATTGTGGAATTCGCCCGCCGTGCCGTTGGAATAGATGCCGTCGACGCCCGCAGTCGTGAGTACCGAAAGCTCCTCGTCCAAGCGCCCGAAATCGATGGAATCGTCGGCCTCGATGGGGAGCAGAAGCGTGGCCCAGTTCCCCCTCAACGCGGCCGCCACCGCTAGGCTCCCGGCCTGTGAATCGCCGCGAAGGGCTGGCCGCGCTTGAGAACGCCCCGCTCCAGGAAGATGCGCGTGATGGCCTCTTCGGCTTCCTTGAAGGCGGAGGCCTTGCGGCCTTCGAGTCCGCGGGGGCGGGGCAGGTCGATGTCGATGATCCGGTCGATGAGGCCGGGCCTCGGCGACATGATCACGACGCGGTCGGACAAGAGAACCGCCTCGTCGATGGAATGCGTGATGAACAGGACGGTCTTGCCCGTGGACAGCCAGAGCTCCTCCAGATCCACGCGCACCTGCTCGCGGGTCAAGGCGTCGAGGGCGCCGAGCGGTTCGTCCATGAGCAGGAGCGAGGGATCGTGCACCAGCGCCCGCGCGATGGAGGCGCGCTGCTGCATGCCGCCCGAGAGCTGGCGCGGGTAGGCGCCCTCGAACCCGGACAGGCCGACGGCGGCCAGAAGGTCCCGGGCCCGCTGCTCGTAGGCGCGCGGATCGAGGCCGCGCAGCTCCGGCTGGATCAGCACGTTCTCCAGGGCGTTGCGCCATTCCAGCAGCACGGGCTTCTGGAACACGATGCCCACATCCGTGATCGGCTGCGTGACGGTCTTGCCGCCGATCTCGATGCTGCCGGACGTGACGGGCATCAGGCCGGCGATGAGGCGCAGCAAGGTGGACTTGCCGCAGCCCGACGGGCCCACGATGGAGACGAACTCCCCCTCACGGATCGTGAGGGAGATGTCGCGCAGCGCTTCCGTGCGGGTCTCGTCCGTCGTGAAGACCTTGGAGACGTTCTTCACGGCGATTTCGCGCCCGCCGCCGGCTTTCTGGATTCCGGCGGCGCTCGTGGATCCCGGCTCCATCGTGACTCCCGCGGTCATTGCGGCTGCAGGTCGTTGGTGTAGAAGGCGCTGAGCGGCGCGTCCGTCTTGATCCCGCGATAATCCTTCTGCACCTGCAGGGTCATCTGCCAGTCCTTCTCGGCGCCGAAGCCGAGGGGCTTGTCCTTGTTGTTCTCGGAGCGCAGGGCGCCGATCACGTCGGTCAATTGCTTGCGGAAGGCTTCCTTGGAGCCCGTCGGCTTGACGGCGAGGCACGCCTCCACCACCGCGTCGGGGTTCTTGATCGCCTCTTCCCAGGCCTTGCGGGTGACGGCCAGGAAGCGCTTCACGAGGTCGGGATTCTTCTGGATCAGGTCCGTGGTCGTGGCCACCGAGGAGGAGATCGTGTTGACGCCCAGTTCCGGGTAGGTGACGGCGTGGTACTTGAAGCCGCGCGCCTCGAGGTCCGGCACCCCGTCGAGGCCGATCAGGATCGCGTCGACCTGGCCGCTCATCAGGGTGGCGTATTGCGCCGCCGGATCGACGGTGAGGATCTTCACGTCGCCGGGCGACATCTTGTTGGCGGCGAGCACGGCCTGGAACATCTGGAGCGCTCCGCTGCCCGCGAGCGTCACGTATTGCTTGCCCTTCAGGTCGGCGGCGGACTTGATCGGCTTGTCGGCGGCCGACACCACCGCCAGCAGGCTCTTGTTGATCAGGCTGTAGACGGATTGGATCGGCAGGCCGCGGGAGACGCCCGCGATCACCACCGCCGGATCGACGAGGCCGAAGGTATCGGTGCCGGCGGCCACGAGCTGGGCCGTGTCGGCGGAGCCGCGCCCTTCGCCGATCTCCCGGATCTCGATCCCGGCTTCCTTGAACCAGCCCTTGTCGCGGGCCATGTGCCAGGGGCAGTGCCAGCCGTTCAGGATCGTATTGAGGCGCAGGCTCACCGTATCGGCGGCCTGGGCGGCGGGCTGGAAGGCGAAGACGCCGATGCCGAGTGCAAGGGCGAGCGCGGTCTTGGATGACTTCATGGTTTCCTCCGGGGAGACGACGCCTCTTGGCGGGCGCTTCGGATTGATAAAGGGGTTGTGTTACGCCCCCATGGCGGCAGGGTCCCGTTGGGAGGCATGCCAGGGGATGGTGATGCGTTCGATGGCTTCGACGGCGTAGTAGACGACGATGCCCACGAAGCTGATCACGAAGACGCCCGCGAAGACCATGGGCGTGTCGAGCTCGCCGCGCCATTCGAGGAGCAGGTAGCCGAGGCCCCGGTCGGACGCGATGAACTCCGCCACCACCGCGCCCGTGGAGGCCAGCGCGACGCCGACCTTCAGGCCGGTGAAGATCTGCGGCAGGGCTTGGGGCAACTTGATCTTGCGGAACATGGACCAGCGTGACGCGCCCGTGGAGCGGGCGAGGTCCATGATGTCCGGATCGACGGCCCGGAAGCCCGCCACCGCGCTGAGCGTGATCGGGAAGAAGGCCAGCAGGAAGACCAGCATGGTCTTGGGCGTGTAGCCGAAGCCGAACCACACGATGAAGAGCGGCGCGATGGCGATCTTCGGGATCACCTGGAACACCAGCATGATCGGCTCCACCGTATCCTCGACCACGCGGGATGAGACGATCAGGAGCGCCAGGGGGATCGAGACCACGATGGCGATGAGATAGCCGCCGAGCATCACCGTGGTGGTGATCCAGGTGGCCGCGAGCGTGCGCTGCCATTGTCCCAGGAAGGCCGTGAGCACCTGGGACGGCGGCGGCAGCAGGTAATCCGGGATGTTGAGCGCCCGGGGCGCGATCTCCCAGGCGGCCAGCAGAATGAACAGGGTCAGCAGAACCAATTGCCGCCGCTTCAGCATCGCCACGAAGCGCGCGCCGGCCCCCGCGCGCTTGACGTGAGGTCGAGACGACGCGGCCGGGGATTGTGCCTGGGCTTGCGAAACTTCCATCATCCGTCCCTGCTTGATTTTGGTATAACACCTTGACGGCATGACACTGTCAAGGCCACATTCAGGGGGAAATGAACACGCAACTTCATGGCGAGATCGCCGCTCTCTTCGACCTGTCCGGTTCCGTCGCCGTGGTGACGGGAGGCGCCAGCAAGCTCGGTCTCGATGCGGCCTCCGTGTTGGCGGCGGCGGGCGCCGACGTGGCGGTGACCTCCAGGGATGCCCGGAAAGCTCAGGATTCCGCTCGTCAGATCGAAGAGCGCTACGGCGTGAAGGCCTTGGGCCTTGCCCTCGACCATACGGAGATCGCGTCGGTCACGGCCGCGGCCGAGGCGGTGACGGACTGGTCGGACGGGCGTGTTGATATTCTCGTGAACAACGGGGGCGGGGGCTCCGGCCATAGCAAGGCGCGCCTGTTCGAGCGCGATCCCGCCGATATCGACAGCCTCATCCGCGCCAACCTGATCGGGCCGATCTATTGCTGCCGGGAATTCGGGAAGCGCATGGCGGAGCGGGGCAGCGGCCGGATCATCAACATCGCGTCCATCGCGGCCCATGTGGGGCGCGACCGCTCGGTCTACGACCGCAACGGCCTCAAGGGCCAACCCGTGGATTACGCGGCCTCCAAGGCCGGGATCCTCGGCCTGACCCGGGACCTCGCCGCCTATCTGGCGCCCCAGGGGGTGCGGGTGAACGCCATCTCGCCGGGCGGGTTCGAGCGCTCCGACATGCCCGAAGGGTTCGTGGCCGATTACAGCCGGCTCACCGCGCTGGGACGCATGGGCCGGGACGGGATTGACCTGAAGGGCGCCATCCTGTTCCTGGCCTCCGACGCATCGAACTATGTAACGGGCCAGGAGATCATCGTGGACGGCGGCTTTACCATTTGGAGATGACGGTGGGGGACAGCATGAAGCTCGGCCCGATCCAGCGGCGAAAGCTCTCCGATGAGATCGTCGAGCGCCTGACGGCGGCGATCCGCGACGGCACGTACCCGGCGGGCTCGTTCCTGCCCTCGGAGCGGGACCTGATGCACCTGTTCGGGGTCGGACGCCCGTCGATCCGCGAGGCCCTCTACGCGCTCCAGCGCATCGGGCTCGTCCGCCTCACGAGCGGCGAGCGTCCCCGTGTGACGGAGCCGAGCCCCAAGCAGGTGCTCCGGGAACTCGACAGCACGGTGCGCCATTGGCTGGAGCACCAGGACGCGGTCGGGCATTTCGAGCAGGTGCGCCTGTTTCTCGAGACCGGGCTGGTGCGCCATGCCTGCGCCCATGCCAGCGACGAGCAGATCGCGCATCTCGAGAGCGCCCTGCGCCAGAACGAAGCCGCCATCGGGGACGAGACGGCGTTCGCGCTCACCGATGTGGCCTTCCACCGGGTCATCGCCGAAATCCCCGCCAATCCGATCTTCACGGCCATGCACGATGCGGCGGTGGAGTGGATCATCGGCCAGCGCCCGCCGCTGGCGGACGCCGAAACCCACAACCGGCAAAGCTATGCCGGGCACCTCGCCGTGTACCAAGCCATCCGCGACCGGGACGGCGAGCGCGCGGCGGACGCCATGAGCCGCCATCTCGAACAAGCCTACAGCCGCTACGCCCGACACTGAAACGACCCCCAGGAGCCTCCCGTGAGCCAGACAGCCGAACCGAAATTCGCCGGAATCCTTTCGGCCCTCGTGACCCCCTACCGCGAGGACGGCCGCTTCAATCCCGACGTGGTGCCGCAACTCGTCGATTTCGAGCTCGGCCAGGGCATCGACGGCTTCTATGTGGGCGGCAGCACGGGCGAGGCCTTCATCCAGACCCGCGAGGAGCGCGCCGAGATCCTCAAGGCTGTGGCACAGGCCGTGAAGGGCCGTGGCACCCTCATCGCCCATGTGGGGGCCATCGGGACGGACGACACCATCGGTCTCGGGCGTGCCGCCGCCGAGGCGGGCTACGATGCCGTCTCGGCGATCCCGCCCTTCTATTACGATTTCTCGGCCGAGGAGCTCGTGGCCCATTACAAGGCGCTCGCATCCGCCGTGCCCCTGCCGCTGATCGTCTACAATTTCGGCGGACGCACCGGAAAGCTCGGGCACACCGATCTGCTGCGGCTTCTCGACGACCCCCGCATCATCGGCGTGAAGCACACCTCCCAGGATCTGTTCCAGCTCGAGCGGTTCAAGCGCCACCGGCCGGACGCCACGATCTATAACGGCTATGACGAGATGTGCCTGGGCGGGCTCGCCATGGGGGCGGACGGGGCCATCGGCACGACCTACAACTTCATGGGCTCGCTGTTCGTCGACCTCTACAAGGCCTTCAAGGAAGGCCGCATCGCCGATGCGCATGCTCTTCAGGTGCGGGCCAACATCATCATCGACCTCCTGATCGAGATCGGCGTCTTCCCGGCCACCAAGGGCTTCCTGAAGCTCATGGGGGTCGATTGCGGCGGCTGCCGCCCGCCGTTCCGAAATCTTGCGCCGGGAGACCTGTCAAAGATCGAGGCGGCGATCCATACTCACCTGAAGCCGGAAAAGACCGAGGCAGCCCCGTTGGCGCGGGCCGTCTGAGGCGGTCGGAGGTCTTCAGGGGGAGCTATGCGGTTCATCATTTACGGTGTCGGTGCCATCGGGGGCACCGTGGCGGCGGCCCTGTCGCTGTCCGGCCAGGAGGTCATTGGGATCGCGCGCGGCGCCCAGCTCGATGCCATCCGGGAGAACGGTCTTCTGCTGCGCACGCCGGGAAAGACCGCCAGAGCCCGGTTCCCCTGCGTGTCGGACCCCGGCGAGATCACCTTCCGGCCGGACGACGCCATCCTTCTGACCATGAAGACCCAGGACACGAATCCCGCCCTGGAGCGCCTGCGCGCGGCGGGCGTGGTTGAGCAGCCGATCTTCTGCATGCAGAACGGCGTGGCCAATGAGCGCTTCGCGCTGCGCCGCTTTGCGAACGTTCACGGCGTCACGGTCATCATGCCGGCCGACTTTTCGACGCCGGGCGAGGTGAGCGCGTTCTCGACGCCCCGGCACGGGGTGTTCGACATCGGGCGCTATCCCGAGGGCCGGGACGACCACGACGATCGTCTGGCCCGTGCCCTCGAGGGAGCCAACGTGGCGGCCTTCGTGACGCCCCAGGTCATGCAGAGCAAGTACGGCAAGCTGATCCTGAACCTCAACAACATCCTGGAGGCGACGCTCGGGCTCGAGGCCGACACCACCCGGTTCGCAGGCCTCCTCCGGGCGGAAGCCGAGGCCGCGCTCAGGGCCGCCGGCATCGCATGGCGCGGCGTCGGAGCGGCCGACCCGCGTCACGAAGCGCTCATGCGTCCCCAGCCGATCGAGGGCGTCAGCCGGGCCGGCAACTCGTCGGCTCAAAGCCTCAGCCGGGGGACCGGCTCCATCGAAACGGACTACCTGAACGGGGAGATCGTTCTGCTCGGCCGGCTCCATGGCGTACCGACCCCGGCCAATGCGTCTTTCGTGGAACTCAGCGCCCGCATGGTGCGCGAACGGCTCAAGCCGGGCGCCATCGGGGGAGCCGAAATCGACGCCGCCCTGAAGGCCGCCGGCGTGCCCATCGCGGCCTGAGACGTCGGCCTAACGGTCGATGGGCCAGAGCGGACGTGGGATGTTCCTGTAAGGGATCTTCTGAAAGTCCGGCATGATGGCGCCGGGGGGAGCCGCATAGATGACCTGATGGGCGATCGGCGAGAAGGCCGCGTGAAAATGCTGGCTGGATTTGACCACGATGAGACGCTGGGCCAGAAGATTGGTCCCCAGGGACGTGAACAGATCCTGGCCCATGGCCTGAACCCGGCGGCTCGTCAGGATGATCTCGATTCCCTCCGCCCGGATGCGCGCCGCGTCGCCCATCTCGACCCTGGACGACCCGAAGCTCTGGCGCGCATCCCGCCGCAGCGAGAGGATCTCCACATCCAGGTCCAGAGGATCGCCCGACATCGGGCTCGTCTTGCCGCCGATGCGCAGGGGCATGCGGGCCCCTTCCCCGGCTTCGAAACACAGGCGCACGGCCATCGGATCGTAGAAGGGACCGAGCGCCGCATGAACGATGCGGCGCTCGAGAAGGATTCGCAGCAGGAAGGTCGCGTCCCCGGGAGCGCCTCCACCGGGGTTGTCCGAAACGTCGGCGACCACCACGGGCCCCGACCTGGCCTTGGAGGCGGCGTCCACCGCGGCTTCCGCCGAGAGATAGCGGGGCATGGCGGCCTCGCGTAAGGCGATCAGCTCCCGGCCCAGGATCTCGGCCAGTGTCATGCCCCACCGGGCTTCGCCGTCCGTGATGACCATGATCTTGGTGCCGAAATCGGCAACGTCGCCCCAGGGGAATCCATGGATCACGGAGATCGACAGGACGTGGTCGTGGCCCTCGAGGGCCTTGAGATGGTCGATGAAGCTGCGGATCGGTTCGCGCGACGTGTGGAAGATCCCGATCATCCGGCAATCGTAAACGCTGATGACGGGCCTGATCCGCCCCGCCGCCGCCGCCGCGCAGAGGTCGACGAGCTCCAGGCCGCGCTCGCGGAAATCCGTGTGCGGATACTCCTTGTAGCAAACCAGGACGGTGGCATGGGACACCATCCGGTCGGACAGGTGGCAATGAGGATCGAGCTCGGCCCCGACGGGAACCCCCGGCCCCACGATGCCGCGAACCCGCTCCAGGAGATCGCCCTCGCAATCGTCGTAGCCGTCCGCCACCATGGCGCCGTGCAGTCCCAGCACGACCATGTCGACCGGCAGGGCGGCCGTGAGATCGGCCAAGAGCTCGTCGCGCAGGGCCTCATAGGTCTTTCGGGTCGTCGGCCCACCCGGCTGCGCGGAGGCGCACAAGCCCGGCACGACGGTCCCGCCTTCGCGGGCGGCGCGAAGGCGGGCCGCCCAAAGGGGGGCCGTGAACAGGGTCGCTTCCTCGGGGGCGGCGCCCCTCCGGAAGAGCTCCCCCTCCTCGAAACTCGCCCACCCGGTGGGAAGGGGCGAGAACGTGTTGGTTTCCGTGGCCAGGGTCGCGGCAAAGACCCTCACAACGGCTCCTCACCGCTGCCGCGGATCGTCCATTCACGCGCGAGCCCCTGCGATAGGAGATGGATGAAGATCACCGTGATGGCCACCGGGAGGGCCAGGGTGAATCCGATCAGCGGGATCCCCAGGCTCTCGGTGCTGCGAACGGCCGTGCGGGCGAGAAAGCCCCGCGCCGGATCCATGCCGGGTCCGAAGACCGACACGTACCAGACGGGTCCCAGGAACAGGCCGACCGCTCCGGCCCGAAGGGCGAAGCCGAGACCCTGCCAAGGTCCGGACGAGAACAGGGCGCGGCTGGTCAGGGTCGGATCGGCGCCCCGCCGGAAGGCCAGGGTCGTGCCCAGAAAGCCGGACCACACCATGGCGTATCGCGCTCCCTCCTCGGTCCAGCCCGGCGGGTCGGACAGGCCGTAGCGCGCCACCACCTGGATCGCGATCAACGCCACCATGAGGACGAGGCACGCCATCGCGGCATCCCGGCAGATCCGGTCGAGCGCTCCCGAGAGGGCGACGATCTGACGTCCCAGGCCCATCGGCTCAGCGTCCCTTTTCGGCGGCGTCGATATAGGGTTGGATCTCGGCCTGGTTCAGAACGGCCGTCCAGGCCGGCCGCGACAGGTCGCGGAAGCGCGCGCGGCTCTCGGGCGCCAAGCGGGTGATGGAGACGCCCGCCTTTTCCAGCTGCGCGAGGGCGGCCGTGTCGCTGGGGCCGACCCAGGCGCGGTTCGCGGCCAGGGCCTTGACGGCCGCGTCGTCGACGATTCCCCGATCCTTGTCGGAGAGACCCTTGTACCAATCCTCGGCGATCATCGCGACCCGCAGGGAGGGCGTGACCTTCGCGTCGGTGTAGAATTTCAGGATGTCGGCATGGCCGAACATGAACGGCACGAAGGGGGCGTTGACGTAGCCGTGGGCCGTGCCGGTCTGGAAGGCGGTCGCGACCTCCGGCATGGTGATCACGACGCCGTTGCCGCCCCAGGCCTGAAACAGCTTGAGCTGGTTCTCGTCGAGGGCCCGCATGCGAAGGTCCTTGAGGTCCTCGGGCTTGGCGATAGGGTGCTTCACGTTGAACAGTCCGTTGCCGCCGCCCGTCGCCACCAGGGCGATGATGCGGACGCCCTTCTTGGACAGGCTTGCGTTGATGCGGCTCATGAGGTCGCTTCTCGCGACGCTGCGGTCCAGATGGTCGAGGGAGTCGAACAGATACGGCGCCATGAAGGCGGAGACGGACTTCTCCAGCTGCGCGGCGCGGGCCAGGTCCGCCATGTTCACCTCGAGCAGGCCTTGCGCCGTCTGGTCCAGGCGCTCGGCCTCGCCGCCGATGGACCCGACCGGCATTTCCCTGGCGGAGAGGCCGTTGGCCTTCAGGTGCTCGGCGAAGGCGTGGGCGAACACGTAAGAGCCGCACTTCGCCGGGTCGGGCGGGCAGTCCAGAGCGATGCGGATCTCGGTCGCGTGGGCGTTCCAACCCAGCACCAGGCCGGCCAGGATCGCGAGGGTCTTCAGGGGTCGCATGGCATTCCTCCGGTTCGGTCAGTCGATGAAGCCCATGGAGCGCGGCAGAAAAAGCGAGAGTTCCGGCACGAGCACGAGGACGAACAGCAGCACGGTCAGGATGACGGCAAACGGCGTGACGGCCTTGTTGAGCTGCCAATAGTCGCCCTTGGTGATCGACGACACGATGAGCAGGACGCCGCCGAAGGGAGGCGTGATCATGCCGATGGTCAGGTTCAGGCAGAGCACGAGGCCGAGATGGACCGGATCGGTGCCGAGCTTCACGGCCAGGGGCGCGAGCAGCGGCACGAGCAGCGGCAGGGCGATCGGCGGATCGAGCATAATGCCCGCGACCACGAAGATGACGTTGATGAGGAGAAGGTACTCGATCTGGCCGAGTCCGAGGCCCGTGACGGCCTCGGCCAGTCCGGTCAGCCAGCCTTCGTGGCCCACGAGCCAACCGAAGGCCGCGATGGAGCAGAGCACCATGAAGATGGTGCCCGTGAGCACCACCGTATGCTCCAGGCTCTCGCGCAAGGTCCGGCCGTTGAGGCCTCCGTAATAGGCGCCCACGGCGATGGAGGCCAACACGGCGAGCGCTCCGGCCTCGGTGGGGGTCACCACCCCCACCACGATGCCGCCGACGATGATGACCGGCAGCGACAGGGACGGCAGGGCATGCCGCAAGGCGGGCCAGAAGGCCGGAACGTCGTCCGTGCGTCCGCCGGGATGACCGTCCCGCCGCGCGTAATAGGCATTCGCTCCGAAGAGCGTGGCCGCCATGAGGATTCCGGGCACGATCCCGGCGATGAACAGCGCCGCCACCGAAGTCTGCATCAGGGCCGCGTAGAAGATCATGATGATGCTGGGCGGGATGATCGGGCCGATCATGGCGGCCGCGGAGGTGAGCGCCCCCGCGTAAGGGACCGGATAGCCCCGGTCGCGCATGGCCGGAACGAGCGTGTTGGACAGGGCTGCCGCATCGGCGACGGCGGAGCCGGAGATGCCGGACAGGAAGAGCGACGTCATGATGTTGACGTAGCCGAGGCCGCCTTTCAGCCGTCCCAGGATCGCCATGGAGAGGTCGATCATGGCGCGGGTGATGCCCGCCTTGTTCATGATTTCGCCGGTGAGGATGAAAAGCGGCATCGCCATCAGGTCGAAGACGTCGACCTGGCTGAACAGCCGCTGGGGCAGGATGGCCAGGAACCGGCCATTGTCCGTGGCCAGGAAGGCCAGCACCGTGGCGGCCCCGACCGTGTAGGCCACGGCCGCTCCCGACGCCATGAGAGCGAGGGCCGCAAGGGTGACGAAGAGGGCGCTCATGCGACGGCCTCGCGCCCGAGCCGGGCGGGCGACAGGGCCGCCGGCTCGATGCCGTGACGGGCCAGATCGTCCGGCACCGGCTCCCCGCGGACGAGAGCGGCGCAGAGGCGCGCCATGGCGGGCGCGGTCTGGATGCCGTAGCCTCCCTGTCCGGCGAGCCAGTAGAATCCGGGCGCGCGGCCGTCGAAGCCGTTCACCGGGATCCTGTCGGCCACGAAACTGCGCAGGCCCGCCCAGCGACGTCCGATCCGCGCGACCTTCAGGGTCGTGGCGGCCTCGATGCGGTCGACCGCGAGCGCGATGTCGAGCTCCTCGGGCTGGACGTCCTGGGCCGCCACGGGGTCCTCGTTGGCCGGCGAGCCGAGGAGAAGGCCGGCCTCCGGCTTGAAGTAAAAGGTCTCGTCGATGTCGATCACGGCGGGCCAGCCCTCGGTGCCCGCGCCGGTATCGCCCGAGAAGATGAAGGCGCTGCGCCGCTTCGGCACGAGGCCGATGGGCCGGATGCCGGCGAGGCGAGCGACGGCGTCGGCCCACGCCCCGGCCGCGTTGACGACGATCGGCGCCTGAAACGGTCCGGCCGACGTTGCGACGGTCCAGAGATCGCCCCGGTGCCGGAGAGCCAGGACCTCGGCGCCGAGAGCCAGCTTTCCGCCCCGCCGCCCGAAACCCCTGAGATAGCCCCGGTGCACGGCATCGACGTCGATGTCCTGCGCGCGGGGCTCGAGCACCCCTCCGGTGATCACGCCGGGATCGAGCACGGGAACGAGGGCGCGGGCCTGCGCTCCCGTCAGCCGCTCGACGGTGCCGAAGGGCGCATTCTCGGCATAGGCGGCCTGAAGCCGGTCCCGCTGATCGTCGCGCCCGATGAGGAGAATCGGCCGGGGGGTCATCAGCGGCGTTGCCGCGAAGCCGCCCGGCGGCGCGGTCAGGAATGCCTTGCTGGCGGCCGTGAGGGCCCGCACCGGAGCGCTGCCGTAGGTCTCGGCGAAAAGAGCCGCCGAGCGGCCCGTCGCATGGTAACCGGGCTGCATCTCCCGTTCGACGAGCAGGACCCGGCGATCCCCCGCGATCTCGTATGCCGCCGATGCACCCGCGATGCCGGAACCGACCACGATGCAATCGAACCGCTGCATGAGACGCCTTTCAAACGAGATAACGTGTCGTTTTCGTATCAGAAAACTTCTGCCTTGCAAAGTGTTGTGTTATCTCATGACGAACAGGGGAGGCAAAGACCGTGACGACGTATCGTCTGACGCTGGGGCGGCGGCTGAAGCAGCTCAGGAAAGAGAACGGCTGGACCCTCGCCGAGACCGCCGAGCGGACGGGTTTGGCCATCTCGACGATCTCGAAGGTCGAGCGGGGGCAGATGTCCCTGACCTACGACCGCTTCGTGCCTCTGGCCCAAAGCCTGGGCCTGGATGTGGGGGCCCTGTTCACGGGCGAGAGCCGCTCGTTCGGGCCCGATGCCCTCATGGTGACGCGCAGGGGCGACGCGGAGCGATATGACTCGCCCACCTACGTCTACGAGATGCTGGCAGCCGGCCTTTCCAACAAGCAGATGACCCCCATGCTCGGTCGCGTGACGGCCCGCAGCTTCGCGGAGTTCGAAGGGTACATCCGCCACGCGGGCGAGGAATTCCTGATCGTCACGAAGGGGGCCCTGCGCGTTCACATGGACGGACGCTCCCCGGTGGACTTGGACCAGGGTGACAGCCTGTATTTCAACAGCGGCGTCGGGCACGCCTACACATCCACGAGCCCCGAGGAGGCCGAAATCCTCGTCGTGTGCTGGCAGGACAGGAACAAGCCCTGAGGGCCGGGGAGACGCCCGGCGCCCCCGCCAGCGCCGGTTCAGGGCGTCCTCATTCGGGCCAGCACCGGCGCAGGCCCCGGCCGAGGCGGTAGCCGGGCGGGCATTCGAGCACCGGAGGCGGCGCGTAGACGTATTGCGGCTCGCGCGGCGGCGGCACGAAGCCCGGCGGGATCTCCTCGGCGGGCGCCCATCCGTTAGGCCAGCAGCGCCGCCCGCCCCAGCCGAGGTGGTAGCCCGGGCCGCAGACGAAATCGACCGTGGTCGCCAGGGGGTCCTTCGCCAGGGGGCTCGAGGGATCGACGCGGGAGGCCCCCGCCAGGGGGATGGCCGAGGCCGCCGTTCCGATGAGAGCGAAAAGGCCGGCGGCCCCCATGAGCGTCAAACATCTCCGCATCGTGAAACTTCCCTCTTGGATGATAGTCCTACCGTAGCGTCATGTGCGTCGCTCTGACAACCGATCAGCCCAGTTGGCACCGACGATTTTCGACAGCCCGCTCAGCGGATCTGCCGGGAGAGCTCGACGCCCAGGCGCGGGATCCCGCTCTGGGGCTTGCTCGCCGCGATGAAGACCGCCAAGTCCTTGCCCGGATTGATGACGATCACGCTGTTGAAGCCGTCGGTGCCCCCCACTTTCAGAAAGACGGGGCGCTGTCCCGCCTCCGGATCCCCCGCATTCTCGATCCAGGCCATGCCCTGGCCGAAAACCTGTCCGGACGGCTGATAGATGGGCTGCATCGCCTCCTTGAGCGCTTCGCTCAGGCGGGCTGGCACAGGGGCATCGTTGACGGTCTCATGTCCCAAGGCGGCCTCGCCGAAAGCGAGCATATCGGCGGCCGTCGACCGGAGCGCTCCCGCCGGGTACCACGCAAAGACGGGCCAGGCCATGACGGGGTTTCCGTCCGGCCCGAACCCTTGCGCCACGCGCGCGCGCTCCGCTTCGGGCACGGTTACGCTCGTGCTCGTCATCCGCAGGGGCGCCGTGATGCGCGCGCGCACCAAACCCTCCCAGGGCTCGCCGAGCTGGCGCGCCACGAGATAGCCGAGCAGCCCGATACTGGCATTGGAGTAGCGATACGCGGCGGGCTGGCCGCAGTTTTCGGTGTCCTCGGGCGTCCACCGCGTCACCCAGTTCAGGAAGTCCTCGCTCGTGTAGGTGTCGATCCCCCGGCGGGCCAGCTGCCGAGGCGCGTTGCCGGGCAGCTCCGGCATGCCGGAGGTGAAGTCGGCGAGCTGGAGGGGCGTGATCTGCCCCGTGCAGGGATGGAGCGGCCTGTCGGGCAGGTAGGACTGGATCGGGGCGTCGGCCTGCATGCGGCCTTCCCGCACGGCTTCGGCGAAGAGCGCTGTCGTGAAGACCTTGGTGATGGAGCCGATCTCCACGATGGTGTTCCGGTCGTATGGCGCCCCGCCTGGGCCGCCATAGGCATAATAGCTGCGCTGACCGCGCCAGCTGACGCCGACAATCACGCCAGGTATCGCCTCGGCGCCAACCGCAGACCCCACGATTCGGTCGACGAGGGGCCGCAAACGGGCGGCCGGATCTTCCTGAGCCATCGCGGGCGCCGTCAGGAGCACGGACGCGGCGAGAGCGGCTCGCGCGGCGTGGCGGAGACGGGAGGCGGGATTGTTCGAATGCATGAGGGTTCAGCCGTGAGAGTTGCCGGAACGACGCTACCCATGCTTGAGCGGTTGGGATAGCGGCGCTTGCGTTCAAAAGCCCATTCGGGCGCGGTGCGCCAGCCTTAAGCCACAGGACCGGCCATCAGGAGCGCCTGCGCCTGTGCGACGCTCAAGGGGCGGCTCAGAACGTCGCCCTGCACCTGCTGGATCCCGGACTGAAGCATGGGCGCTCGCAAGGAAGGGTCGGCCATCCCCGCCGCGCTGACGGTGAGGCCGAGGCCGTGCCCCAGGCCCGCGAGAGCCGAAATGATCCGGGCGCTGTCCTCCTGGTTCATCGTCTCCGTGAAGCTGCGATCGATCTTGATCTTATCCAGCTTGAACTCCTTCACGTGATACAGGCTCGAATATCCGGTGCCGAAATTGTCGAGCGCGATCTTGACGCCCGCCTCGCGAAGGGCGCCGAACACGGCTTTGGCGGCCTCGAGGTCGCGCACGATGGCGCTCTCGGTGATCTCCACCTCGAGACGGCTCGGCGCCAGCCCGGTTCCGTCCAGGATGCGCAGGATGCGCTCGGTGAGGCTTCGGTCCTTGATCTGGCTCGGAAAGATGTCGATGGACAGGATCACATGATCCGGCCAGCTCACGGCGGCCTCGCACGATTCCCGCAGGAGGCGCTCGGCCATGCCGTGGATCAGTCCGGTCTCCTCTGCGATGGGAATGAAGCGCTCCGGCGGGATTTCGCCCTCGTTCTCGCCCAGCCACCGCGGTGTGACCTCGAAGCCGACGATCTCCCGGGTCCGCAGGTCGAAGGAGGGCTGGAAGAACGGGCGGATCGCGTTGGCGGCCAGCGCCGTTCGAAGCTTCCGCTCGATCTCCTCCCGCTCCCGAACCAGCCGGTCCATGTCCTCTTCGAAGAACCGCAGCGCGGAGCGCTTTTCCGCCTTCGCGCGATAGAGGGCGACGTCGGCCTTGCGCAGGGCTTCCGCCGTCGTCTGGGCGTCGCCCGGGATCAGGGCGATGCCGATGCCGGTGCCGATCTCGTGGCGGATGGTTCCCGTCGCGATCGGCTCGCTCAGCCCCTGGATGACACGCAGCGCAATGCTGGTCGCGGCCTCCGGGCCGATCAGGTGCTGGGCCAGGATGGCGAACTCGTCGCCGCCGAGACGGGCCACGAGGTCGCCTTCGCGCACCGCCGCCAGGAGGCGCTGGGCCACGACGATCAGAACCTCGTCGCCGATGCCGTGGCCGTGAACGTCGTTGACCTGCTTGAAGCCGTTGAGGTCGAGCAGAAACAGCGCGTGGGCTCCTCCGGCGCCGGGGGGCGAACCGACGGCTTGCGCAAGAGCCTCCTCGAACTGACGGCGATTGGCCAGGCCCGTGAGCGGGTCCTGGTAGGCGAGCTCGCGGGAATGCTGCTCGGCCCGGATGCGCCGCTGCGTCTCCCGCTTCTGTTCCATGTACCGGCGGATGGCGAAGCCGAGCAGGCCTATGGCCAGGAGGCCGCCGAGGAGCAGAGCCTCGTCCAGCTCGATGGTTTCCTCCTGCAGGGTCGCGGCGCCCTCGCTCACGAAAAGATCGACCTCGAAAGTGAGGAACGCCACGACGGCGATGAAGGCGGCGAGAAGCCCGAGATCCTGAAAGCTCGTCCGCTGCCTCATGGCAAGTGCCCACAGGCGGTGACCGGTTGCTGATGAGGAGAGGGTCATGTTCGGAATACTCGGGAACGGTCGATGGCCGGACGGGGGTCCAGGCCGGTGGTCTTGATCGAGGGTCTTGGCCCGACTCGTCGCGCGGTCAAACATTTTGCACGCCGCGCGAGTCCGTCTACACTGGTCCAAGATGCCGCTGGAGGATCGGGGACGAAAACCCAATCGGCTCCGGGGCGGCCGTCCGGTGGTAGCACAACTCCGTGGGATTGGGGGACACAAACCGTGAGCGATCAAGAGGCCATGATCATCTGCCGGGCGCTGGGCTTCTCATGGGAGAGCCTGGGCGAAAAGGATGGCGACGGTCAGCCGTCCCGCGAAAGCTTCCGCAAGGCTGTTGCGGCCTTGGACAGGCATCGCGCCGAGACCCAGGAGAAGGGCAAGGCCCACATGCTGTCGGAATTGTCGGACCTCGCCCATCTCGGCGGAGGAGACTGACGCCGAGGCGCCCTCCCGGCCGCAGGGCCTGGCATGCACCGCCAGTGATATGTCGGCCCGTCCGGGCGAGTGAAGCGCCCCTGTGACTCCGCTCGACAGGGCGGCACAGGGGACTATGCTGGCGGCAGGATCGGAGGAGCCCCATGCAGTCGTTCCCGATGGCCCCGAACAGTGCCGCGCCGGCGGCCTCCGCGCCGCCTGCGACCGCCTACGCCACGGCCGTCCTCTGCTGGCTTCTCTCGGCCGGCGTCTACATCGCGGCCAAATGGGCGGGCCCCGAGATGCCGCCCTGGGCTCTCTGCTTCTGGCGGCTGGCGCTGGCCTGCGCCATCCTGCTGCCGATCGTGCATCGCCATCATGGAGACATGCTGGCGCTCCTCCGGTCCCGGGCCGTGGAGGTGATCCTGATCGGCGCCATCGGCCTGACGCTCTGCCAGGGCATGATCTATACGGGCCTCAAATACACCGACGCGACCACGGCCGGGATCATCATGGCGCTGTCACCGGTCATGACGATGGTGCTGGCGCGCATCGTGCTGGGTGAGCCGCTCGGCCTCTGGAAAGCTCTCGGGGCCGTGCTGGCGCTGGTCGGCATGGCGGTCATCGTGGCGCGGGGCGACCTGGGCGCCCTGCTGCGGCTGCAGCTCAGCGTCGGTGAGCTGTGGATCGTCGGCAGCGCACTGTGCTGGGGGCTCTACACGGTTCTCCTGCGGCGGGCGAAGTTCGGCATCGAGCTGCTCCCCCTCGTTGTCCTGTTGCTGGGAGCGGGCGCGCTGGCCGCTCTTCCGTTCTACCTGGGAGAGCTCTACGCGGGCCAGCGTTCGGCCCTGCATGCGGACGGGATCTGGGCTCTGGCCTACGTGGCGGGGCCGGGCGGCGCGCTGATGTATTACCTGTACAATCGCAGCGTCGAGACCCTCGGGGCGGGCCGCGCCAGCATGCTGCTCTACCTGCAGACCGTGTTCGTCGCGATCCTGGCCTATCTGATCCTCGGCGAAAGCCTCCACGACTATGACATGACGGGAGCGGCCTTCATCGTGGCCGGGCTGGTCCTCGCCAACGCGATCAAGCCGCGTCGCGCGCCCGAGGCCGCGGCGGCCAAATAGCCGTCCCTGCCGGACCCGCCGCCGCGAGGCGGCGATTTCCGCAGCGTGGCCGGGACGATGTCGTCGTTTTACAGGCCGTGACGGCTGTGCCATTCGTGAGGAAAACCGGCGTCCGGCCATGGCCGACCCGACTTCGAGACCGCACCAGATTTCACGCAGGCGCTTCATGGCATTGTCCGACACAGAACGTTCCAGGCTCGACGATGCCGCCCGGGCGGGCTGGCTGTATTTCATCGCGGGCAACACCCAGGACGAGATCGCCAAGAAGCTGCACGTCTCCCGCGCGACGGCGCAGCGCCTCGTCTCGCTCTCCCTATCAGAGCGTCTGATCACCTTCCGGCTGCATCACCCCATCGCAGCCTGCATGGAGCTGGAATCCCGCCTGAAGGATGCCTACGAACTCCTGCATTGCCAGGTCGTGCCGGCCGATCCGGGATCGAAGAGTCCCGTGGTGGGAGCGGCCGAGGCCGCCGCGGCCTTCCTCGAGGCTCGGCTCCGCAGCCCCAACCCCCTCATCATCGCGCTGGGGACCGGCCGCATGATGAGGGCGGCCGTGGAGCAGATCCCCGCCATGGACCGGGCCGACCATCAACTCGTATCCCTGGTGGGCAACATCTCGCCGGACGGGTCCGCCAGCTTCTTCGACGCCCTGGCCCTGCTGGCCGACCTGACCAAGGCCCGGCACTTCCCCATGCCGCTGCCGGTCTTCCTGTCCTCCGAGAGCGAGCGCGAGAAACTGCTCAGGATCGCTCCCGTCAGCCGGGTGCGGGGCCTTGCCGAGAAGACCGACCTGCGGCTCGTGGGCATCGGCCAGATGGACATGAACGCGCAACTTTTCATCGACGGATTCATCTCGCGGGACGAACTGTTCGAGATGATGCACCTGGGCGCTGTCGGTGAGATTACGGGCTGGGTGTTCGATGCCGAGGGCCGCATCGTCGAGGGCGGCTCCAACGCCCGCCTGACCAGCATCCCGATTCGAAGATCGCCCCAGAGCCTGGACGTCGGCGTTGCGATCGGCGACGCCAAGGTGTCTTCGATTCGCGCCGCCCTCAGGGGGAAGCTGATCAACGGCCTGATCACCAACGAGACGACCGCACAGGCTCTCCTGAAGGGCACGTAGCCCCGGATCGCTTCGACTTTAGTCGCTGCCACGCGCCGAGCCGCCAGGGAGGTTTCTCCTTTGGCGTCAAACTGTTGCGCTGCAAAAACGAATCCGCGTTGACAGGTCTTTCGGGCTAAGTGAGCATATGTGCATTGTGAGAGCATATGCTCATCACAGGCCTGGGAGGAAAGAATGAAACGTTTCTTGGGCGCCCTTCTGGGCGCCGCCTCGCTGATGAGCGTCAGCCAAGCTCTTGCGGAAACGCTCACCATCGCCACCGTCAATAACGGCGACATGGTCCGCATGCAGGCTCTGACCGACGAGTTCACCAAGAAGAATCCCGACATCACCGTGAAATGGGTGACCCTCGAGGAGAACGTGCTGCGCCAGCGCGTGACCACCGACATCGCCACCAAAGGCGGCCAGTTCGACGTGCTGACCATTGGAACCTATGAGGTTCCGATCTGGGCCAAGCAGAACTGGCTCCTGCCGCTCGCGAATCTGGGGGCCGATTACGACGCCAACGACATCCTGCCGCAGATCCGCGCGGCGGTGAGCGCCGACAACAAACTCTATGCGGCGCCGTTCTACGGCGAGAGCTCCATGACGATGTACCGCAAGGACCTCTTCCAGAAGGCTGGCCTGACCATGCCGGAAAAGCCGACCTGGGACTTTATCGTCGATGCGGCCAAGAAGATCACGGACAAGTCCAAGGACGTCTACGGCATCTGCCTTCGCGGCAAGGCTGGATGGGGCGAGAACATGGCGTTCCTGACGGCCATGTCCAACTCCTTCGGGGCCCGATGGTTCGATGAGAAGTGGCAGCCCCAGTTCAACACGCCCGAGTGGAAGGACACCCTCACCACCTACGTCAACCTCATGAAGGAAGCCGGACCTCCCGGCGCGAGCTCCAACGGATTCAACGAGAACCTCGCCCTGTTCAACGCGGGCAAGTGCGGCATGTGGATCGACGCCACGGTGGCGGCCTCCTTCGTGACGAACCCGAAGGACTCGAAGGTGGCCGACCAGGTCGGCTTCGCCATGGCGCCCAACAAGGGCCTGGGCAAGAACGCCAACTGGCTCTGGGCCTGGAACCTGGCCATCCCGGCGGGTTCGAAGAAGGCTGCGGCGGCCGAGAAGTTTATCGGCTGGGCGACCTCGAAGGATTATCTCCAGCTCGTCGCCTCGAAGGACGGCTGGGCCAATGTCCCGCCCGGAACGCGCACCTCGCTCTACAACAACCCGGAATACCAGAAGGCGGCCCCGTTCGCGAAGCTGACCCTCGAATCCATCAACTCGGCGGACCCGAACCAGCCCACCGTGAAGCCCGTGCCGTACAAGGGCGTGCAATACGCCGCGATCCCCGAGTTCCAGGGAATCGGCACGCAGGTGGGGCAGCAGTTCTCGGCAGCCCTGTCGGGGGCGACCTCCATCGATGCGGCCCTTCAGGCCGCCCAGGCGGCGACGGAGCGCGAGATGAAGCGCGGCGGCTACATCAAATAGGCGAGCCCGATCCGAAGCGCCGACGCCCCAACGAGCGGAGCATCCTTACGCCACCCGGCCATGATCCGGCCGGGTGGCCATCGAGACAAGTGGGAGGAAGGGTATGTCCACGCGCCAAACCCGCGTGCTGGGACGGGTCCTGACGGCGCCCTCGGTTGGGCTGCTCTTCGTCTGGATGATCGTTCCTCTCGCCATGACGATCTATTTCTCGACCCTGCGCTACAATCTCCTCAACCCAGGCACGGAAGACTTCATCGGCCTGGAAAACTATGTCTACTTCCTGACCGATCCGGCCTTTCTGGCGTCCCTGCGAAACACGCTCGTGCTCGTGGGCTCGGTGCTCCTGATCACTGTCGTGCTGGGGACCGGGGTCGCGCTTCTCATCGACCAGCCGATCTTCGGCCGCAACATCGTCAGGCTTCTGGTCATCGCGCCCTTCTTCGTGATGCCGACGGTGAGCGCGCTGGTTTGGAAAAACCTTTTGATGCACCCGGTCTCCGGGCTGTTCGCCTGGATCGCGACGTCGCTCGGACTGCGGCCTATCGACTGGTTCGCCGAGATGCCGCTGTTCTCGATCATCCTGATCGTGTCCTGGCAATGGCTGCCCTTCGCGTCCCTCATTCTCCTTACGGCGCTCCAATCCCTCGACGAGGAGCAGAAGGAGGCGGCCGAGATGGATGGCGCCAAGGCGTTCTCGACCTTCTTCTACATCACCCTGCCGCACCTGGCCCGACCGATCACCGTGGTGATCCTTATCGAGACGATCTTTCTGCTGACCGTATTCGCCGAGATCTTCGTGACCACCGGCGGCGGTCCCGGCCTCCAGACCACCAACATCGCGTTCCTGATCTACTCGCAGGCCCTCATCCAATACGATGTGGGCGGAGCCTCGGCCGGAGGCCTCGTGGCCGTCGTGCTGGCCAACATCGTGGCCATGTTCCTCGTGCGCATGGTCGGCAAGAACCTGGAGACCTGACCATGGCCCGGCGCACCACAACCACTCATGCGGTCGTCAGCACGGGCGCGGCCTGGCTCGTCGGCCTCATCATCTTCTTTCCCATCCTGTGGATGATCCTGGCGAGCTTCAAAACGGAGCTGGAAGCCTTCGCGACGCCGCCGTCCTTCCTGTTCTTCGAATGGACGACGGAGAATTACGGCATCGTCCAGGAACGCAGCGACTACATGCATCACGCGATGAACTCGCTCACGATCGCGGGCGGGTCGGTTCTCATCGCCATGCTGTTCGCCATTCCGGCGGCTTACGCCATGGCCTTCGCGCCGACCGAGCGGACCCGCGGCACCCTGCTCTGGATGCTGTCCACCAAGATGATGCCCCCCGTGGGCGTGCTCGTGCCGATCTATCTGGTGTTCCGGGATCTCGGCCTGCTCGACACCCGCACGGGCCTCATCATCGTGCTGTGCCTGGGGAACCTGCCCATCGTCATCTGGATGCTCTTCACCTATTTCAAGGAAATCCCGAAGGATATCCTCGAAGCCGCCCGCATGGACGGCGCGACGATCCTGAAGGAACTCGCCTTCGTGCTGACCCCCATGGCCGTGCCCGGCATCGCCTCGACGCTGCTGCTCAACTTTATCCTGGCCTGGAACGAAGCCTTCTGGACGCTCAACCTGTCGACGTCCAATGCGGCACCGCTGACGGTCTTCATCGCATCCTATTCGAGCCCGGAAGGGCTGTTCTGGGCCAAGTTGTCGGCGGCTTCCACCCTGGCCATCGCGCCGATCCTGATCTTGGGCTGGTTCAGCCAGAAGCAGCTCGTGCGCGGTCTGACATTCGGCGCGGTCAAGTAACGACGGAAGGGGCATCTCCATGGGCAGCATCACTCTCGACGGCGTCCGCAAGACCTTCGGTTCCGTCAACGTCATCCCGAATGTGAATCTGGAGATCGACGATGGCTCCTTCGTGGTCTTCGTCGGCCCATCGGGCTGCGGCAAGTCCACCCTCTTGCGGCTGATCGCGGGTCTCGAGGACATCTCGGACGGACGCATCCTCATCGACGGTCGCGACGTGACGAATGTGCCGCCCGCCAAGCGCGGCCTGTCCATGGTCTTTCAGTCCTACGCGCTCTATCCCCATATGAGCGTGAGGGGCAATATCGGCTTCGGCCTCAAGATGGCGGGTCTGCCCAAGGCCGAGATCGACCGCAAGGTGGAGGGCGCCGCCTCCATCCTGAACCTGACGCCCTATCTCGACCGCAAGCCGCGCGAACTCTCCGGCGGCCAGCGGCAGCGCGTGGCCATCGGGCGCGCCATCGTGCGCGAGCCGGAGGGCTTCCTGTTCGATGAGCCTCTGTCCAACCTCGATGCGGCGCTTCGGGTCAACATGCGGCTTGAGATCGCCAAACTCCAGAAGGACCTCGCCACGACGGCGGTCTACGTGACCCATGACCAGGTCGAAGCCATGACCATGGCGGACAAGATCGTGGTCCTCAACGCCGGCAATGTGGAGCAGTACGGCACGCCGCTGGAGCTCTACGAGCGCCCCGCGAACCTGTTCGTCGCGGGGTTCATCGGGTCGCCCCGCATGAACTTCATCGGAGGCCGCATCGCAAGCGCTCATGGCGCCGCCACCATCGGCATCCGGCCCGAGCACCTGCGTGTCGCCCGCGAGGAAGGAGGACAAGGCGAGGGCTGGAGCGGCGTCATCAGCGTGGCCGAGCACCTGGGCAGCGACACCTTCCTGTACGTGGATGCGGGAGAGGCCGGGACCCTGACGGCGCGCGTCATCGGAGAATTGGGCCTCAACGAGGGCGGGCGCGTGACCCTTAAGCCCGATCCGGCTCATATCCACCGGTTCGATCAGACCGGAAAGGCGATCCGCCCATGAAGCTTCGAGGCAAGGTCGCGGTCGTCACGGGCGGCGCCGGGGGCATCGGCCGCGCGATCGTGGAGCGCTATGCGCGTGAAGGTGCGACCGTCGCGGTCGCGGACGTGTCGCACGCCGCGGCCCGGAGCGTCGCGCAAGCCGTTGGCGGGGACGCGTTCGCGGTCGAGCTCGATGTCACGGACCAGGCCTCCATCGACGCGATGGTCGAAACGGTCGCCCGGACAACCGCCGGGATCGACATCCTGGTGAACAACGCTGCCGTCTTCGACATGGCGCCGATCCTGGACGTCACCGAGGCAAGCTACGACTTCGTCTTCGGCGTGAACACGAAAGGCCTGTTCTTCACCCTGCAGGCGGTGGCCCGCCACATGGTCGGGCGCGGACAGGGCGGAAAAATCATCAACATCGCATCGCAGGCAGGACGGCGAGGCGAGGCCCTGGTGTCCGTCTACTGTGCCTCGAAGGCGGCCGTGATCAGCCTGACGCAATCGGCCGGCCTCGATCTCATCAGGCACCGCATCAACGTCAACGGAATCGCGCCGGGTGTCGTCGACACTCCCATGTGGAAAGAGGTCGATGCGCTCTTCGCCCGCTACGAGAACCGGCCTATCGGTGAGAAGAAGCGGCTCGTCGGCGAGGCGGTGCCCTACGGCCGCATGGGGCGGCCGGAAGATCATGCCGGAGCCGCGGTTTTCCTGGCTTCTGACGATGCCGAGTACGTTGTCGCCCAGACGCTCAACGTCGATGGCGGCAATTGGATGAGCTGACCTCAAATCACGAGAAATGTCATGTACCTTGAGAAATTCAGACTGAACGACCGCATCGCCCTCGTGACCGGGGGCGGGCGCGCCATCGGCCTCGGCAGCGTCGAGGCGCTCAGCGAGGCCGGCGCCAAGGTCATCATCGCCGATAGGGATGCCGAGGTGGCTGAGGAGGGCCGGGACCGGCTGCGCGCCAAGGGCTACGACCCCGAGATCGTCATCATGGACGTCACGGACCCCACAAGGGTCACGGAGGTGGCGGACGAGGTCGTCCGGCGTCACGGCAGGATCGACATCCTGGTGAACAACGCGGGCATCGCCCGGAGCGAGACGCCGGCCGAAACGGTGGCCGACGAGCATTGGCTCAATGTCATCGACGTGAACCTGAATGGGACTTTCTGGTGCTGCCGGGCCTTCGGGCGGCATATGCTCGAGGCTCGATGCGGAGTGATCGTGAATGTGGGCTCCATGTCGGGATTCATCGTCAACAAGCCCCAGGAACAGTCCTATTACAACGCCTCGAAGGCAGCCGTTCACCACCTGACGAAGTCCCTCGCGGCCGAGTGGGGCGCCCGCGGCGTTCGCGTCAACGCTGTCGCACCGACCTACATTGCCACTCCTCTCAACGAGTTCGTGAAGTCCAAGCCGGACATGTACAAGGCCTGGATCGACGGCACGCCCATGGGGCGGCTGGGCGAGATCGAGGAGATCGCGTCCGTGGTGCTGTTCCTGGCATCGGACGCCGCAAGCCTGATGACGGGTTCGATCGTCCTCGCCGATGGGGGCTATACCTGCTGGTAGTCAAGAGGGCGGCCACGCCTCTTCGAGCCCATGCCCGAAGAGGCTGAGCCGGCGGATCATCTCAGCCGAGCCGGCGGAAATAGACGCTCACTCCAGTGGGGCTTGGATAAAGGCGTAGCGATAGGCGTTCGCCCGGGAGCGGCGAGGGAACCTCGCATTGCATGGGCGCGTCGCGGGTCTTCGCGTCGACATGGACCTGGTGGATCGGACCCTCGGACCACTCCGGAAGGGCGGACCAGATGACCTGATCGAGAAGTATGTCGCGCGAACGCCCGAAGATCTCCTCGGCCTTACGGTTCACGTATGTGATGCGCCATCTCTCATCCAGGGCGTAGAAGGCCTCATTGATATCCTCCAGGACATCTGGATCGGTCTGGGGAACCGCCGAGAGCATCTGTTCGGCCAGCTTTCGGTCGTGAATGTCGATCACCGCTCCGATATAGCCGATGAAGCTTCCCGAATCGGAAAACCGCGGCGCTCCAATGCCGAGAACCCAGCGATAGTGGCCGTCCTGGCCACGCAGCCTGTACTCGATCTGGTAGGGCTGCAACCGCGAACCGGCTTTCAGAGATTCCTCGTGCATGCGCTTGAGGTCGCTCGGCAGCACGGCGTCCAACCATCCGAGGCCCAGGCATTCCTCCCTCGTCTGGCCGGTGTAATGGCACCACGCCCGGCTGATGAAGGTGCAGGATCCTGTCGGGTCGATCACCCAGGTCATGACCGGAAGGTCATCGATCATCCGGCTCACCCGGTCCTCGGCCTCCCTGACATCGCCGGCAAGGTCCAGCCTGTCCGCGTGATCGTGCAGCAGAAGGACATAGCCTTCAAGATCGTCGCCACGGACCGGAAGAATGGCGCTGCTGGACCAGAACTGTCGGCCGTCGGCCCGCCGATGCCATCTGCGGCGCACGGCGATCCCCTCGGCGGCGGCCGTTCTCAAGTCGGACTCGAAGACGCCGGTCGCCTGGTCGTCGGCCGTGTAGACGAACGATCCGAGCTGGTTGGCGCTGTTCTCGCTGTCCCAGCCGAGAATGCGGCGAGAGCCGATGTTGCAGCTCGTCACGCGGCCCTCACGGTCGATCGCGATGACGGCATAATCCGCCGCAATATTGGCAACGACGCGAATGAGGTCCGCCGTATTCGTGAAATAGTCGCGGTTGGCGTCCAGCTCAGCCGCGATGTTGCGGGCCGTGGCGACCAACCGTTCATGCTGCTTGTCGGCAGCGCGGCTTTCGCGAGTGAGCTCCTCGAGCCGAACGTTGGCGACGCTTTCCTGAAGCCGCCGCTGGGCCTGGATCTGGAACCGGAGCTTGTTGTTCTCAGCTTGCAGATCCTCCAGCTTCCTCAAAAATTCTTCCTTTTCGGGAAGCTCTTCCTTCATTGCGGTGGACTCCAGCCTGGGGTGGCAGTCTCCACCCGGCCTCTTCTTCATCACTTAATATCGTTCCATTGCGGGGCGAGACTATAGTGGATTGCCTCTCCGAAGATAGAGGCGAGGCCTAAACCAGCATGGAACAGTGGGGCATAGGCTTTGGTGCAGCCAGGACGACGTCGCGCGGGATTTCTTGCAGCATGACCTTTCGGGCGCCTCGGCTCTTGACGCCCGCTTCGACCCATCTAAGTAATAGTGTTACGATTAGCAATGGGGCGATCCATGACCTCCGACCCAGTGGAAGCGGCCTTCGAGTTCATAGAAACGTGCGAGACGTTCGAAACGGCAGAGGAGATTCTGCTGGGGCTGCGCTGGGTGACCGAACCGTTCGGCCTCACCTCCTTCATTGTGAGCGGCCTCCCGGCATTGAATCGTCCGGTGGAGCCGCTTGTCCTCTTGAGCGCATGGCCCCGGGAATGGTTTCTCCGCTACGTCAGCCAGAACTATATCAAGGACGACCCGGTTGCCCAACTGGCTTTGGTGGATAGTTCTCCCTTTCGCTGGTCCAAGGCCCTCACTGCGGCGGGAGGCAGGGCCGCCGAGACACTTCTCGGAGAAGCCAGGGAGTTCGGGCTGAGAGACGGCTATTGCGTGCCGCTCTATACGGCAACGGGGTGGCAGGCGGTCGTCAGCTTCGCCAGCGCGACGCCCATTCACCTCACCAGCCGACAGCAAACGATCCTCAACTTCCTCGCCGTCACCGTCCATCGACGCCTCAAGACGATCGTTGGAGCGCCCCCGGTGAAGGCCGGTCGGCTCACCGCCCGCGAGCGGGAGGTGCTGTCCTGGGCAGCGGCCGGCAAGAGTGCCTGGGAGATCGGGTGCATCCTGACGATGGCGGAAAAGACCGCCATCCATCACCTCGACCATATCCGGCGAAAGCTCGATGTGGCGAACACGACCCAGGCGGTCGCCGTCGCCTTGCAGACTGGGGAGTTGACCCTCGCGTAGAACGCGGGCCCGGTCGTGACGCCAGAGAGAGTTCCGGCATCGGAGGATCTTCCGATAGGCAGACATCCAACCCGGTGGCAGTCTGCATCGACGGTTCCTCCCATACCGTACCCACCTCAGGCCTCCCAAAGCTCCTCCGCTTCGGGAGGCCCTTTTGCATCGGGGTGCCGCCATGCTTCGTGGCCATGCCCTGGCAGCGGTCATGCGGCTCAGACTTCATCCGCATTTCTTCCGATAGCAAAGCTTGCCCATCATGGAGAGCATGCCGTCTCAATGCTGGGGGAGGCTGTATCCTGCGTGCTAAGCGAAAACCAACTCACGAGCGTTCCGACAGCTGGCGTCCCAGCCCTCACCCCGTGTCGGCCCGTGACATCACTGGTGTCAGATAGCCTGAGAGCGAGTGCGGCTTGGTCCCAGCCGTTCAAGGCCAGCCCCTTCCGTTGGATCGGGGCCGCGATGCGGACGAGGCCGTTGCGCTATCTGATCCCGTGTTGGCCGTCCACGCACGATGCCGGAACGATGATGGGCCCTGGCGCGGTCGATCCCGCTCTGCCCAAGCACGAGGTTCCGGATGCGATGCGCAGACGGCAGCCCACCCTTGTGTGGAACGAGCGGCTGATCGTTGTCGGGACCGGCGGCACCTCGCGCACGATCCGCTCCGATGTCCAGGAGCGCCGTTCTCGTCAGCGCGCTGGAGCGGTGCGCAACGGACAAACCAAGCGTCATGACAGTGACGACTACACGCCTGCTCGCTGCGGAACATCGGTGCATCTTCCGATTGGGACCATGCATCCGGCAAGGTAAGTGACTTGTGATCGCGAGATCTGCTCTCGCGACACCATCAAGGATGAATGCAATGAAGCTAACAGCTCTGGTTCTCTATCTCTCGATACCGGCCGCCGCCATGGCCTACGAGACGACCCAATCGACCCACGGACTTGAACGGGGCGCAACTGGTAAAGTTACGACACCTGCCGTTCAAAACAGCCCAATCCTCAATGGAATTGCCTTTAATGGCCTTGCGTTCAATGGGCTCGCCTTCAACGGCCTCGCTTTCAATGGGCGCTCAATGGCCGGATCAGAGCAAGGAGAAGGCCTGCCCACACGTTCCGGTGGCTCGTCCGGCTCGATCGAGCTTCACGATGGCACGCGCTTTGTTCTCGACTGAGCACCAGCCTGCATCCTCCGTCACATGGCGGAGGATGCAACGCCGGGCCTCATCCCTATTGCTGTTCATGGGCGGCAGCGCGGCTCTTCTCGGATGGGGAGCCAGCGGAACTCATCAGGCGGATGCCGCAAGGCTGGTCGTGCGAGAGGGTCGCTTCGAAGTTCACGGTGAACGGGGCGTCATAGCCCAGGACGAGCGCCTGCGCGGCGCGACGATCACGCTGAAAGTATCTGCCGGTGAAGCAGTCGTTCGCATCGACGACATCGTCTGGATCGAAACCTCCCGCAGGGGGCGCATCCCCTTGTACAGCCTGTCGGCTAACCATAACGGCAGGTTCGATAACCTGTGCGAGCCGGATGCGCAGCAGAGGCGTTTGGGAATACCGCTGGAATCGGAAAACGGCAGATGGTCCTTCACCTGTACAAGCGGTGCCCAGGGGAAATGTATCCTGATGGGATACGAGCCTTGGGAGACGACCCACGCTATCCCGATGCAAGACCTGCACGCGGCCTGCATTCACATGGTGAGAGCTGATTATGGAGGAGATGGGAACCCTTCGACCCGAAACGGGATTCTGATCGACCCCTATGACCGCTTCGGAGTCCAGCAGGCTCACGAAATCGATCCAATGCCCTTCGAGGCCGCCTGGGGACGTGAAGGCGCGATATGCGTCGCCCGCCCTCGGATCCCCGACAACATCACCCTGGACGATCTGGCGGCGCGATATCCGCGACTGAGAGGCCATCTGGGGCCTGCTGTCTGCCGCGAGGCGGCAATGGCGGGCGATGCGCGCGTTCTCATCCTGAATCGCTCGAGGGAAGTGCCGTAAGCCTCGTGAAGATCGCGATCCAAGGACCTATCGAGCGCCATGTCTTCGCCCTGCGATATGCGTACATCTCCCGATGGTCCCCATAGACGCCGTCCCTGTACTCTGCCCGACGAATAGGATTTCGGACGATGGGTATGAGCAATTTCAGGGTCGGAGACCAGTTGATGCGCCAGCGCGCCACGGATGCCGGAGTTGTGCGCTACTACTGCGTGACGGACCTTTGGTTCGACCCGGTCAAAGGATTCCGGTGTCGTGCCAAGGGTGAAATGATCGCGGTGCGGCGCTTGGACGACGCCGGAATTCCGATGGGGCCGAAGCTGGGGTTTCAGGCTCGGGGCCGTGCCGCGAAAACGTTCACGCGCGCCGACATCGACTATGTGAAGCAGCGCAGAGGGTTTTCGGATCGAGAGAACGGCCCCGTCGTCGCAATCGCATATGGAAAAGTCATTCGTGCGCGTCGCAAGGCCTCCGGCCTGAATGCGTGCCGCCCATGACTCGCACGGCTGACGTTACTCTAGCTGCCATCTCACCATCGGGCGAAGCTTTATGCGCTGCCTCTTGCCCCCGTCACGCGGTTCGGATCGCGCATGGGTCATTGTTTCGATTGTGCAGATAGACTTTCTTGTTGATGCTCTGCGAGCATTGAGCGACGGGAGTACGTGATGACATTAATTCTCGATCCACTGACGGGGCGGACATTCTCACTGGATGAGGTCCTCCCGCCCCGTTCTCGATCGACCTCTACGGACGATGGTGGCAAGTGCCTGATCCTCAGCCGGAAGAGCCCGTCAACGGACGCTTGTTCTCGCGGAGAAAGGCTCAAAACTCAGAGCAAGATAATTTCAGGAAGGTAGAGGTTCCCGAAGTCATGGGGCAGAGAGCGGCGAGTCTGCTTTTTGGACAACAAGACATCTCTGGAAATGCCTCTGAGGCCTCGAGTGCCAAGCTTCGTCCCGTAGGGTGCAAAAGCGTCGATGTGTTCATCGCTTTCGCCCATGTCACTACGAACCAGCATGCTCCGTATTGAAGTCACGTCTCATGTGAAGGAGCGAGCGGCTGCCTGTCGTAGGAGTCGAAGCATCCGGCGGCCGACCTGAAGGGCGAGTTTACCATTATCATGCAAGGTTGGCTTGCCGGGCCGGAGCAGACAACGATAGGGCGCGTCCGCTTTCGACCAGAATGTCGCGCAGCTCCAGAATGCGCTTTTGAGACGTATCAACCGGGATGACGAAACAGAGCGTTGCGATCGCCTTGCTCTCCTCATCAAGGACTGGTGCAGCAAGACAATGCGTGTAGGCGTCAACCAATCCCGACGTGATGCAGAAGCCTTGTCTGCGTGCTTCCTCCACGGCCCCCACGAATTCCTCGAGATCGATCTCCTTGCCGTTGGGCAGAGCAAGGTCGTTGCCGCTGACCTGTGATCGGATCTCGGCAGCACTCAGGTGAGAGAGGAGGAGGCGACCGGAGGCCGTCCACGGAAGGGGCACCTGCGTTCCGATATCGGAACTAATGCCGAAAGGACGTGCTCCTGCCCTCATATGCACCACGGTGTATTTGTTGTCGTGAAGCATGCAAAACTGGCTCGTCTCTCCGGTCGCCAGCGCGAGTCGATCAACTTCGTCGCGGCCTTTGCGAACCAGATCGTGCTCCCGCAGGTAATCCGTTCCGTAAAAATAGAGTGCCTTGCCGAAGAAAAGCTTTCCGTCCGACGTCGTCTCGAGCAAAGCGGCATCCGTGAGCGTCTTGACGATCTCGTAGGTCGAAGACCGTGGGGCGTTCAAGGATTTGACCAAATCACCGATACGGATGGGCCGACCGTGAGTGTGAAGAAAACTTAACAAATCCAGGACGCGATCAATCCCTCTGCCGCGTGAGATCGCGGGAGTCGACTTCGGCGTGTGTTCTGTCTGCATGATGTCGTCTCAAAGTTGCTCGGCCGGCAAAGCCCCGGATCCGCGATAAAATCTCTTGCTGAACCGCTGGGCCCTGTTAAAGTCTAGTCCAGCCCGCTGTACTTATGTCCAGTATACCGGACTATCTCGATCTGCAAGGGCTAACCAAGCGGAGAGGCCGGTCGGTACCCGCCGGCACAATCTCCAAGCGAGGGGTGGTACCAGACGGAGGATGTCATGGAGCACGAGCGGCCGCGTAGAGAGTTTCTCAAATTGGGCACTGCAGGCGTCGCGATGGCCGGGCTGGTCGGTGCGACGGCCGCAGCCCTGACGCCCGAGAAGGCAGCAGCGCAGGCTCCCGCCGGAAGCCTCCTCAGAACCGTGCTCGACCGCGGCAAGCTGATCGTCGGAACCGGCAGCACGAACGCACCCTGGCACTTCGAGAATGAGCAAGGGCAACTCGTCGGCATGGACATCACCATGGGACGGATCTTGGCCAAGGGTCTGTTCGACGACGAGAACAAGGTCGAGTTCGTCCGCCAGGACGCAGCGCAGCGTATTCCCAACATCACGACCGGCAAGGTCGACATCGTCATTCAGTTCATGACGATGACGCCCCAGCGAGCTCAGCTTGTCGCGTTCAGCCGCCCATATTACGTGGAAGGCATCGCCCTCCTGACCCGCCCGGACGCAGCCAACAAGACCTTCGATCAGCTTCTGGCGGGCGGGCGAAACACCAAAGTGGCCATCCTGCAGAACGTCGATGCGGAGAAATCCGTGCATCAGGTTCTACCCGAGGCGCAGGTCATGCAGATCGACGCGCAGGCCAATGTCATTCAGGCTCTCGAGTCACGAAGGGCGGACGCCGCTGCCGTCGATCTCTCCACCGTACGATGGCTCGTGGCACGGAATCCGAACCGCTATGCCGACGCCGGCAAGAAATGGTACAGCATGCTCTACGGCGCGGCCATGCGCCAGGGCGACCTGGATTGGCTCAACTTCGTGAACACGACATTCAGCGTGGCGATGTATGGCCATCAGAACGACCTCTACGACAAGGCTTTCAAAGACTATTTCGGCCTTGACGCTCCTGGCCGCACGCCCGGTTTTCCAAGCATCTGACGTCACCCGTAAGCCCGGTGCGGCGACGAGCGGCGCCGGGCACGGAGCGGAGGCACGATGGGGTATGCCCTCAACTTCAACCTGATCTGGCGTCACTTCGATCGGTTGTGGGGCGGCCTGATCCTCAGTCTGGAATTGGCCGTTCTCGCCATTGGCATCGGGGTCGTGATCGGTCTCGTGCTGGCCATCGCCCACGTATCCGGAGGACGCCTCACGCGAGCGGCCATTGGGGCATACGTCGAAGTCATCCGCAACGTTCCGCTCATCCTTCTGGTCTATCTGGTCTTCTACGGCCTGCCCCAGGCGGTCGACATCGCCTATGATGCCACGACCTCGTTCGTGGCCACGCTTTCGCTCTATGCAGGAGCCTACCTGGTCGAGGTGTTTCGTTCCGGCTTGGCCGCCGTTCCTGCCGGTCTGATCGATGCCGGAAAGGCGATTGGCCTCACCCCTTGGCAGCGGTTGATCCATGTGCGTCTGCCGACGATGCTCCGCATCACGCTCCCGGCGCTTTCCAACACGTTCGTGTCCCTGTTCAAGGACACCTCCATCGCGTCCGTGATCGCGGTGCCGGAACTGACCTACGGAGCGCAATGGATCAACACGAACACGTTCCGGATCGTGGAGGTCTATCTCATCGTGACGGGGATGTACCTGGTGACCGGGTACGCCATCCTTCTCGGACTGCGCGCGATCGAGCGTCGCTTCTCGATCGGCCGCTGACATGCTGAGTGCCATTCTCTACGCTATTCCGTTCCTTGGAGCCGGGCTTGCCGTCACGCTCTTGGTTTCGCTGCTCACCGTCAGCCTGTCGCTGGTCATCGGCGGCCTGATGGGTGTTGCCCTCGTCTACGGCCCGGCGCCGCTGCGCTGGGTGATCCGTGGCTTCAGCGACGTCGTTCGTGGAATTCCCATCCTCGTCCTGATCTTCTTCGTGTATTATGGCCTGCCAGTTGCGGGGCTCAATCTGCAACCTTTCAGCGCCGCCGTCTTGGCCCTTACCGTCTTCAAATGCGCGCAGGTGATCGAGAACGTGCGTGGCGCCATCGGCTCGATCCCACGTGGTCAGATGGATGCCGGCAAGGCGATCGGCCTGACGTTTCCGGCTCGCCTCGTCTACGTCATCGCACCGCAAGCTGTGCGCCGGTTCCTCCCACCCTGGATCAACGGCGTGACGGACGCTGTAAAAGGAAGCGCCCTCGTATCCCTGCTGGGTGTCACGGATCTCATGCACAGCATACAGCAGGTGATCGGCCGCACTTACGAGGCGTTACCCTTATATGTGCTTGGCGCCGTCTTCTACTTCGTCATCAACTATACGCTTTCGATGCTCAGCCGACGCCTTGAGCTTCGCTATTCTTACATCCGGGATTAGGGGCCAGTATGGAAACGTCCTCTTCGATTCCTAAGCCGGCGCCCCTGCTGCAGATCGCGGGTGTCAAAAAGCAATATGGCTCCGTTCCCGTCCTGCGCGGAGTCGACCTCAATGTCCGTCGCGGTCAGGTGGTCACGATCCTGGGCCCGTCCGGGAGCGGAAAGACCACGCTGTTGCGATGCGTCAACTTTCTGGAGGTCTACGACGGAGGGTCGGTTCAGATCGACGGTCAGGAAGTCGGGTATCGCGACGTGGTGCAAAAGAAGTTTCGCTCCGAACGGGACCTCGCACGCATCCGGGCTGAAACCGGGATGGTTTTCCAGATGTTCAACCTTTTTCCGCATCTCACGGCGGCCGAGAACGTCATGCTCGGGCTCACGAAGGTGCGAGGAAAGTCCAAAGGTGAGGCACGGGACCTCGCGAGCCACTGGCTTGGCCGCGTCGGACTGGGCGACAAGCTCGACCGGCTGCCGTCCCAACTCTCCGGCGGCCAGCAACAGCGGGTTGGAATCGCGCGTGCGGTCGCGATGGGCCCTAAGATCCTGCTGCTCGACGAGATTACATCCGCCCTCGATCCTGAATTGGTCGGGGAGGTGCTCGATGTGGTTCTCGATTTGGCGGACGAGGGAATGACGATGCTCGTGGTCACCCATGAAATCGCCTTCGCCCGCGAGGTGAGCAGTGAAATCGTCTTCATGGCCGACGGGGTCATCGACACGCAGGGGCCGCCGGAGGACCTTTTCGAAGGCGCTCGCGGAAGCGAGCGCTTCAGGGCTTTCCTCAGCCGGTTCGAGACCCATCACAGGAGGCGCTGATGGATGCTCGGCATACCGTAGTCGCAGGCAAACCGGTCCCTTCAGCCAAACAGGAGCTGTCATGACACCCTATGATCGGCTTCGGGAACTCGGCCTTGAGCTGATGGCGCCGGCGGATCCCATCGGCACTTACGTGCCGTTCGTTCTTTCAGGGTCCGTTCTCTATCTCTCGGGACAAGGACCCAGGGAGCCCGATGGATCGTTGCACCAAGGCAAGGTCGGCGCGGACGTGAGCATCGAAGACGCCTATCTCCACGCACGCACGACCGGGCTGAATCTTCTCTCAGTCGCCCATATGGCACTTGGGGATCTCGGCAGGGTGCGGCGGGTCGTCAAGCTGCTGGGCATGGTGAATGCCATTCCGGAATTCACGGAGCATCCGCTGGTGATCAACGGCGCGTCCGACCTCTTCGTGGCGGTCTTCGAGGATGCGGGCCGCCATGCGCGTTCCGCCGTCGGGATGGGATCCCTGCCCGGCAACATCACGGTCGAAGTCGAGGCGATCTTCGAGATCGCCCCATGAGATTTCCTCCGATGACACCTATCCTTTCCTGAAAGGCGCACACCATGTCTTCGTCCCCCGCCCACACCGATGCCCGTCCGGATGATCGAGATATTCGAGAAGAGCTTGGCCTGAGACCGATCGTCAACGTGTCGGGCACGATGACGGCGCTCGGCGCCTCGATTATGGTGCCGGAGGCCATCGCCGCAATGGCCGCCATCGCACCCGAGTTCGTCGAGATTGACCAGCTCCAACGGGCCGCCAGCCGGGTGATCGCGCGCCTGACAGGCGGTGAGGCCGGTTTCGTCACGGCGAGTTGCGCGAGCGGGATCGCGGTCGCAATCGCAGGCGCCATGACCCGCGACAATCTTCTGGCCATCGAGCGCCTTCCCGACGCAACAGGGCTGAACAGCGAGGTGCTGCTCCAAGTCGGGCATATGGTCAGCTACGGTGCGCCGGTCGAGCAGTCCGTCCGTCTCGCGGGGGGAACGGTCGTTCCCGTCGGGACGGTCAGCAGCTCCTATGGCTATCAGCTTGAAGAGGCGATCACGGACCGCACCTCATCAGCATTGTATGTGGTCTCGCACCATACGGTCCAATACGGCATGATCGGCTTGGATGAGTTCTGCGAGGTGTGCCATGCGAGAGGCATTCCCGTCATTGTTGACGCGGCTTCGGAATACGATCTGAAAGGGTTTCTCGCGCGAGGCGCCGACATCGTTCTGTATAGCGGTCACAAGTTTCTGGGCGGTCCGACAACCGGAATCGTCGCCGGGCGTAAGGACCTCGTCCGCGCCGCTTATCTGCAGAACCGCGGCATCGGTCGCGGGATGAAGGTTGGAAAGGAGAGCGTCGCAGGAGTCATGGCGGCTCTCGAGGCCTGGGAGAGGCGGGATCACGCCGGAATCCGCGAGCGCGAACGGGCGGCGCTCCAGCTTTGGGAGGGTGCGTTGTCGCGGATCCCCGGAATTGTCGCGGAGATCGTTCCCGATCCGACCGACAACCCGCTGGACAGACTCGTTGTGCAGGTCTTGCCGGAGAGTGGGTTTACGGCGACGAGTCTTGCGGCCGCTCTTGCGGCCGGTGATCCGCCGGTCATCGTCCGAGACCACGAGAAGGAGAGGGGGCATTTCTATCTCGATCCCTGCAATCTGCATCCAGGTGAGGCAGAGATTGTCGCCGCCCGCTTGGAGACGACATTGAAGGCGTCCAACACGGCGCGCTTTCAAGAGGCAGGGCGCTCAAGCGCCCGCGAGAAAATTCTCAGCTGGCCGGATTGAGCGTGAGGCACCCATCAGGCCCGGAGAGATTGCGGCGTGCGACCATTTCGACGCACGCCAGCGGCTCGTCGGGGAGAGGTGGCTGGGTCGAGGCGCAAAGAGGTCACGCCTGCAGCCGCGCTCCGCTCTGCTCGTCGAAGAGGTGGATGGAGCCGCGACGGGGCGATAGCTTGAGCGTGTCGCCAACCGCAACGCCCCGCAGGTCGCCGAACAGGGCGTAGACAGGGCTGCCGGCATAATCGCCGTACAGGATGACCTGCGATCCCGTCGGTTCGACGATTTTGACCTGAAACGGCAATCCGCTCTCGTCATCGATCTCCAGGTGCTCGGGCCGAATGCCATAAAGGAGTGGTGTTTGTGCCGGTTGGCCACCATCCGCGCCCGGCAGATGAAAGCCGCTCTTGGTCGCGAACCTTCCCTGCGGCCCGACATGGCCCGGAAGCAGATTGATGGCAGGGGATCCGATGAAATTGGCCACGAAGACATTGGCGGGCCTGTCATACAATTCCATCGGCGTGCCGACCTGTTCGATCCGGCCGGCATTCATGACCACGATCCGGTCAGCCATGGTCATGGCTTCCACCTGATCGTGGGTCACATAGATCGAGGTGGCTCGGAGGCGTTGATGCAGGGACCGGATTTCGGTGCGCATCGCTACACGCAACTTGGCATCGAGATTGGAGAGTGGTTCGTCGAACAGAAACACCTGAGGATCGCGCACGATGGCGCGGCCCATGGCAACGCGCTGCCGCTGCCCGCCCGACAATTGCCGGGGATACCGATCGAGGAGACCTGTAAGACCGAGGATGCTTGCTGCCTCCTCGACCTTTCGTTCTATGAGAGTTTTCTCGACGCCCCGAAGCTTCAGGGCAAACGACATATTCTCGAAGACCGTCTTATGTGGATAGAGCGCGTAGCTTTGGAACACCATGGCGATGTCGCGGTCGCGAGGGTCGACGTCGTTCACGACGCGGTCGCCGATGCGAATCGTCCCGCCCGTCAGATCGTCCAAGCCTGCGATCATTCTCAAAAGGGTCGACTTGCCGCATCCCGAAGGCCCGACAAGCACGACGAATTCCTCATTCTCGATCGTCAGGTCGATCCCCGGGAGGACGACGACATCTCCGAAGGTCTTGCGAACACGCTCGAGTGTGACTGTAGCCATTCTGCGCTCCAAAGTTTTATCGGACAGCCAGCATTCCACCATCTGCCATGATGATGCTGCCCGTGATGAAGGACGCCTCGTCCGACAGAAGAAAGGCGATCGTCGCGGCGATCTCGGACGGCTCTCCGATCCGGTTGAGGGCTTGGCGTGCCCGCATGCCGGCGAGTTTGGCGTCTGCTCCATCCTCTTCTCCGACCAGGCGCTCGATCCAGGGCGTTTGAACCGTTCCGGGACAAACGCAGTTGACTCGAACGTTGGAAGGAGCCAACTCCGCAGCAAGAGCGCGCGTGAAGCCGAGCACAGCCGCCTTTGAGGCGCAGTAGGGAGCCCGGTCCGCGAACCCCACATGGGCTGCGACGGACGAAACGTTCACGATACTGGAGCCGGAACCGAGCAGGGGCAAGGCGGCCCGGCACATGAGCATCTGTCCGGTGACGTTAACGGCAAAGACGCGGTTCCATGCGTCCACGGTCAATTCGCCAAGGTTGCCCTCTCCTGGAATGCCAGCATTGTTGACGAGCATGTCGAGACGGCCGTGAACGGCGTGAATCTCGGCAAAGAGCGTCTCGATCTGCACCTCGCTCGTTACATCGACCTGTCGGCTGCGCACCCCTCCGGCGTCTCCGGAGTCCGCTGAAACGTCTGCCGCATAAACAGTCGCGCCATCCATGGAAAGATGCCGCGCCACTGCTTGGCCTATGCCCTGGCTGGCTCCTGTCACGACGGCGACGCGGTTCTGGAATCGTCTCATTCCGCACCTAATATTTCGGCTTCTCGGCAAACCATCCAGGCCGGTCTGCATCCAGATAGGCTCCGATGACCTTCGTGGTGCGCAAACTCTCAAGCTTGTCGAGGTCAGGCGTCACCCCTAGGCCCGGCCCCATCGGAACGGGGAGCCGTCCGCTCTGGATCCTATGCGGATCCTTCAGGATGTCGTTCGTATGGTAGTAGTACTCCGTGTCGATCGCGATCGACAGATTAGGTATGGCGGCGGCGAGGTGGAGATAGGCGGCCTGGGAGAGACCGAGTTCGCCACCGCTGTGAAGTGTCACGGGTATGCCGGCCGCTTCCGCGATGGCCGCGGCCTTCAAGCACTGCCACAGGCCGCCTTGCTCGTGAGGATCGAGGAGGATGACGTCTGCAGCCCCCATCCGAACGATGTTGCCGACATCGTTCAACGTATAAGCCGACTCGTCCAATGCAACCGGCACCGTCTGCGCCTTCCGAAGTTCGGCATGGCCGATCAGATCGTCGAGGACGAGGGGCTGCTCGATATAAGCCAAGTCGTACCCCTTCAGGCGATCCAGCTGACGCCGGGCGGTTCCGGGTGTCCAGGCTCCGTTGACGTCTGCCCGCAAGGGAATCGTATCACCAATGGTTCGCCGTACGGCTTCGACCAAGCTCAAATCCGAGCCGAGATCATGTCCGATCTTAAGCTTGAACGTTGTATAGCCTTGGTCGAGAAAGCGAGCCGCCATACTGGCGCAACCCGCCGGATCGGCGACGAACAGATAAGCGGACAGTTCGACGTCCGTTCGATAAGCGCCACCCCAGAGGGCATGGAGAGGCAGCCCCGCATGATGGCCAAGAGCATCCCACATGGCCATCTCGGCGGCGGCCATGGCCATGACGGCTGCACGCTGATGGTGATAGTAGCCTGCTCCGAGGACATGCCTGTGAAACCGTTCGACGTCGGAGACGCTGCGTCCCACCAAGAGGGGTGAGACAACCTTCTCGAAGACTGCCGGCACGAAGTCGAGAAGAGATATGGTCTCACCATACCCTTTGATCCCGCCCGCCGTGGTCACCTCGACGATAAGGCGCGTGCTGCCAGGGCGTTTGCCGGATCCCCAGACGATGGGATGTTCAAACGGAATATAGATCAGCCAATGCCTGACTTGGGTGATCGTGAGGGGTGAAACTGCAGGCGACATGCCCTTAATCCATGTAGAGCCCGCCGTTCACGTTGACCACTTCTCCAGTGATGTACGTGGCGCGGGCGGAAGACAGAAAGACGATCAGTTCGGCGATTTCACGAGGTTCGGCCATACGGCCCAGGGGGACATAGTCGGTGACGCGCTTGAGCTGTTCCGGCGTCAACGCCTTGATGAGTTCGGTTGCGACGGGACCCGGCGCGACGGCATTGACGCGAACGTCAACCTTGGCGGCCTCTATCGCGAGCGCCCGGGTGAACCCGATGACACCGGCCTTGGAGGTGGAATAGGATGTGTTGTCACCGAACAGGGTTCCTCGCTTTCCGGCAAAGGACGCAAGCGAGACGATGGCACCTTTCGATCGGCCGAGAGCCGGCATTGCGGCACGGGAGAGCAGATAGACGGCGTCGAGGTTGACCGCCATCACCTTGCGCCAGGACTCGGGGCTGGTCCCGGCGATGGGAGCAGGCTCACTGATGCCGGCATTGTTGATCAGAACGTCGATTCGGCCAAAAGTGTCGACAGTCTTCTGAATGATCGCGTCGGCTGCTCCGTCTGCGGTGAGGTCCGCCGCGATACATCCCGACCCCTCGATCTGCGAGGCAGCCGCCGCCAGAGCCGTTTCGTCCCGATCGACGAGCATCAGCTTAGCGCCCTCTGCCGCGAAGCACCCGGCGGTCTCGAGGCCGATCCCGCGCGCTGCTCCGGTGATCAGGACGACCTTATCCTTCAGATCCAATTCCATGCTTTCGTCCTCGCTTGAGACTATTTGACGGCACCTTGCGTGAGGCCGGCGATGAACTGTCTTTGCATTGCGAAAAACGCGAGGATGATGGGCAGGCTGGAGAGAACCGAGGCTGCCATCAGCATCCCATACTCCGGAAGCTGGTCGCCCTTCAGGGACGCGACGCCGACCGGCAGCGTCAGCATCTGATCGGACCGCATCATGACAAGCGGCCAGATGTAGCTGTTCCACGAAGCGATGAAGATGAGAATCCCGACCGTGCCCAAGGCGGGCCGTAACAGAGGCAGGACGACGCTCCAATACAGCCGAAACTCGCCGCATCCGTCGATTCGGCCGGCATCCAGCAATTCGTTGGGGACACCCATTGCATATTGACGCATGAGAAAGATGCCGAAGGCATTCGCGGCGAAAGGCAGGATGAGAACCAGATATGTGTCCAAGAGACCCAGTCGGGCCAACCAGCCGAAAAGGGGAATAACGGTCGTGAAGGGCGGGATCGACACCGAGGCGATCACGACCCAGAATAGGAATGTCTTGCCGGGAAAATCGAACTTGGCGAATGCATACCCACCAAGAGAGCAGAAGAACAGGCCGAGTGCGGTGCTGCAGAACGCCACGAACAGGCTGTTGACCATCCATCTTACATACAAGGTCTTGGACAGGAGATCGCGGAAGCTCTCGGTGGACCAGTTGCGGGGCCAGACGTCTCCCGCAAAGATGTCGCTGCGGGTCTTGAAGGCAGACAACACGGCCCAGAGGACGGGTGTCATCACGATTGCGAGCAGCGCCAGCATTAGGAGAGTGCCGAAATACGAGGCGAGCGGCATGGAGCGTGTTGCCGCCCCAACGCGGGACTCGGTAGGGTTCATGACTTGCATGGTCATTGCTGTTCCCTCCCGATGAGGAGCTTTTGGACGATGGCGGCAACGACGATGAGGAAGGTCAGCACGTAGGACACGGCGGCGGCGTAGCCGAGCTCAATGTACTGGAAACCCGCCTGATAGAGATAGATCACGATGGTCAGGGTGCTGTCCGCAGGCCCGCCTTTCGTGAGAACCCAGGGCTCGTCGAACAGTTCGAGCGCCCAGATCGTCGACATGATGACGCCGAACAGGATGACAGGCTTCAGGAGCGGCAGGGTCATGTACCACGTGACCTGCCAGGGCCGGCAGCCATCGAGGCGCGCGGCTTCCTTGACGTCGCTCGGGATCGCCTGCAGCCCGGCGAAGTAGATGACCGCATAATAGCCGAGAGCGCGCCAGATCCGCAGGATGATGATCGACCAGATGGCGACCTGCGGGTCTCCCAGCCAGTCCGGCTGAGGCAGGCCCAACGCGCCCAGAATGATGTTGAGGAGGCCGACGCCGTTGGCGAACACCATCTCGAAAATGACCGCCGCAACCACCAAGCTGATGGTCACCGGCAGGAAGAAGCCGATCTTCAGCCCATTCTTGAACCGTAGCCACGTGCTATCGAGGGCCAGCGCAAGGGCCAAGGCCAACACGTTGAGCAAGGTGACGTATACGAGTCCATAGAACGCCGTATTCCGGAGAGCGAGCCAGAACCGCGGGTCGTTATAGATACGCTCGTAGTTCGCCGTGCCGACGAACTGTGCATCCAGCACGCCGCGCCAGTCGGTGAAGGAATAGAGGAAGGACGCGATGATCGGCCCCAGCCAAAAGGCCAGGAAGGTGATGAAGAAGGGCGCCAGGAAAAGGTAGGGAATGAGCGCCCGGCGGAACGTCCGTCGCCAGGGCGCAGGACTCCGCCTCGCCAGCATGTCTGCAGCGGTCATCTGCTTATCCTTGCAGGGAATGGAGAGCTGGCAGAGAGGGTCTCTGCCAGACCGGATTTAACGCCGGAGCTGACTGATCAGCTGCTTCTCGATGTCGTCCCAAGCCTGTTCGGGCGTCTTCTTGTTGCCGAACATCAGGTCGAGTTCGTTGCCCACGATCACCTCGGTCTTGGCCCAATCGAAATAGTTGAAGTTGTTGAGGGTCCGAGGCTTCAATGCGCTCTCGTAGATCGATTGCCCACCCAGATAGGATTCACCTTTCAGAAGCGCCTCCGATTTCAAGGCTGGCTCGAAAGCGGGAAGCAGGTGGCCTTCCTCCCAGATCCGAATTTGCGTGATGTCGTTGGCGCCGATGAACTGAGCCCACTTCAAGGCCGCCTCCTTGTTCTTGGAGGACTTGGGAATCGCCAGGACGTTTCCGCCCCATGCGCCCGTGGTAGCGGGCGCGTTGGCGCCCCATTTCGGCCAGGGCATCGCACGCCATTTGCCGCTTTGCTCCGGCGCCTCCTTCTGGAGGCGGAAGAGAGCCCAGGAGGGAACCGCGTAGCCGGCGATCCGTCCGTCCTTGATGGCTTGGAAGAACTCAGGAGCGTTGTTGCGGGATTCGAACGCAATCTTGTGCGTTCTCGCCAAATCGTAATAGAAGCGCACGGTCTCACGAGCGAGTGCGTTGTTCCTGACGACCTTGCCGTTGTCATCGAAGATCTGTGCGTTGCGCGACTGCAGGTACTCCACCAGGTTCGCGACACCGGGGACGCCGCTCGGCGCCGACACGTGGGTGATGAAGATGCCCTTCTGGGACAGCACCTTGCCGGCGGCGACGAAGTCGTCCCAGGTATCGAATGGAACTTTGATGTTGTTTTGTTCGAAAATGTCGCTTCGATAGAACAGAGCGGATGGGTTCTGGTCGTAAGGGACCCCGTAGGTTTTTCCGTCGCGCTCGATGGAGGACCAGACGGCTGCGGGGTATTGCCCTTTGAGAGGGCTCATCTCTTTTGTGGTCTCAAGCAGGCCGCCCGTCGAGATGTAAACGTCAAATCGACGCTGGAGGATGAGAGCGACATCCGGGCCGCCGACGCCCGCCGCCATGGCGACGAGAAATTTGTCCTGCAGGTCGAACGGATTGAGGTTGGAAATCTCGACCTCGATGTCGGGGTTTTGCTTTTCGAACTCCGTCTTGACCGCGTTGGCGGCCGCGACGTGCTCCGTCCATGCCCAGTAGGTGATCTTCGTTTTGGCTTGCGCGGCAGCCGCGCCGACCACCGCGACGGCCGAAACTGCCGCCAAAAGGATCCTTCTCGTCATTCGGCTCATGTCACCCTCCTCGTTTCTACGTTCCTCGGTAACCATTGGTTCTATAATGTAGAACTTGTTTTATATTGTGGAACTGATAATGATCGGGGTTTAGAGGGGTGTCAAGCGGAGGTTCGGCTTGAGTGAATCGGATGACAACGCGGCGGCGCGCGGGACGGCGGCCCTTCAGAAAGGGCTCGGGATCCTGGATGCTCTCGCCGACGGGGGAGGAAGCATGACCTTCTCGGAGATCGGAAAGGCGACGGGCCTGCCTAAAGGCACCTTGCATCGGATACTCGCCGCTCTGACTGACCATGGGACGATCCGCTTCGACAACAAGGATGCCCGCTATCGATTCGGATGGCGTCTCGTCGAATATGCGCGGTGGTCCACGGCAGAGCTCGATCTCAAGGCGCTGGCCGAACCTGAGCTCATCCGCCTTCATGCGCTCACAGGCGAGCTGATCTTCTTTGCCGTCGGCGAGAGAGAAAGCCTGTCCTGCGAGCAGGTTGTCAGCAACCCGCAGTCCTATCCGCTCGGCATCTCAGAGGGCTTGCGGATGCCGGTGTATTGCACAGCTGCCGGGAAGGCTGTTCTGGCCTTCATGGAGCCTCATCGCCTCGACGCCCTTGTCGAGGCGATTTCCTTCGAGCCCTTGACGACGACGACGATCGTGGACAGAGACACGTTCCGCGCACAACTCGACGTCACGAAAGCACGGCGCTACGCCATCGAGGATCAGGAGTGGCAGGACGGTCTTTGCTCCGTCGCGGCTCCGATCCTGGACCGGGCCAACCGTCCCGTTGGCGTGATTGCGATCGTCGGTCCTGCCTTTCGCATGAGTGCCGAGCGACTGCATGAGTTGGGCCCGGACCTGCTGCGGTCGGCGCAGCGCATCACGGGACAAGCTGCCTTTACGCAACCGATCCAGCCTCCGAAGGCTCACATGGCAAACCAACCGTCTGCTTCCTGCGTCGTTCGTTCAAGCGCCTTCCTCGGGGAGGGGCCTTTCTGGAGCCGAAAGGACGCTTCGCTCAAATGGATCGACATCCTGGCTCCCGCCATCCACCTGTCGGATCCGATCAAAGGGAGCGACGTCGTCGTGCCCATGCCGGAAATTGTCGGCGCTTTTGCAGAATGCAGCGCGGGAGGGCTCGTGATCGCCTCACAGACCGGATTTTCACTCTTTGATCCGGCTACCGGCCGAAAGTCCCCCATCGGCGATCCGGAGGCCGACAAGCCTGGTAACCGGTTCAACGACGGCAAGTGTGATGCCCTCGGACGTTTCTGGGCAGGAACGATGGACATGGCGGTCACGCCGGGTGCAGGGAGTCTCTATCGCCTGGACGCGCGCGGCCGGATCGACCGCATGGAAACGGGTATCGGCATCTCGAACGGCATCGGCTGGAGTCCGGATAACGCTTCCATGTACTTCACCGACTCAATGGCCCGAACGATCTTCGTCTACGACTTCGATCTTGAGAACGGTACGATCTCACGTCGGCGGGTTTTCGCCCAGACACCCGAGAACATGGGCGTCCCTGATGGCTTGACGGTGGATGCGGAGGGTTTCGTCTGGAGCGCGCAATGGGATGGCTGGCGGATCATCCGGTATGCTCCGGATGGAACGGTGGACAGGGCCATCAGCGTTCCGGTGCCCCGCCCGACGAGTTGCACGTTCGGCGGCCCAGACCTCTCGACGCTGTTCATCACGTCGGCCAGGATCCGCCTCTCGAGTCAACAGTTACAGGAGGCCCCGCTCTCGGGCAGCGTTTTTGCCATCGATACAGGCGTAAAAGGCTTACCGGATCATCCCTTCCAATGGTCGCCTGCGTAGCGGAAAATGTTTTCTGGGATTTCGGCAATCGCATTGGATCCATGACGGCCGAATCTTGAAGCCGATCATCCATCAATGTGTTTGTCCATCTCGCCGCATCGTATCCGCCCATGCAGACAGGAGCGCGAACCAGCTGGAGCTGCACTCCCCTCCGAATGATGTCGAGGCCACTCTCGATGGGAGCGCAGGCACGGACAGGCTCAACCAGTTCGAGCGTCAGAACCCGATCGAGAGCCTCAGACTGGCGTCATGGCTGAGGAATTGATCACCAATCTGGCTCTTGTATTCACCGCGAAGTTCATACTTGCCATGGGCAAACAACTGCATGCCTACGCCGACATCGAGCAAGGTTTCAGGCATGGCAGGTGTCGATCGGAAGGCATGATTGTCCGGCATGTCATCGTAGATCTGGACGCTGGCCGCTAGATTGCTGTCGGAAAACTGACTGAAGCCGATGCTTGCGTAAGGGCGCAGCCAGCCCATGTCGCTCAACTCGATGCGCGTACCGATTTCGACGGCAGGCCGAACGGCCAAGGTCCAGTCCTGCATCCTGCCCACTTTCAATGAGAACAGGTCACCTGGTATCGCGTAGCCTGCCATGGACGTATAGATGAGGTCCATGTCGAGATAAGGCCGGACATACCAAGCCGGGAAAGCAAACTCGTAAGCTACCCGTGCCTTGGCGGCAGCTGTCCAGAGATCGGCGTTCGCCCGGGCGTTCCAGACGACATCACCCACATCGAAACGATTGGAAATGTCATTCGAGCTGTATCCGAGATGGAACGATCCGGCGATGAGCCAGGGGCCACGCTGATGCTTCAGGGCGATCGAGACGTCACCGCCTTTGCCATCCGTGGCGGTGAAGCCATCCTGGCTTGAGCCATCGGTTTCGCTGTAAGCCGCCGTCGCCCCGAGAAACCAATCCTGCTTCACCTCCCATTGCGCGCCGACACGGAAGTCGAGGCCGTTCTGAGTGAAACCATCGGTCGTTCGTGACTCGAAGGTCTTGGCACGATGGCCCGTGACGCGGGCCCAGACGCATTGGCTTTCGCCGATCATCGTGCCGCCATCGACAAAAATGGGACAACTCATGGCGTGGTTCATGGATGTCCGGGCCAGCATCGCTTGCGACACAACCGGCTGGTGCTGGCTTTCCGTGGATGTGCTGTCGATGGCTGTCTGATAATCTTGCGGGGAGGTGACGTTGGCCAACGTCGCGAAGAGACCGGCCTTGTCGGTCGAGCCATTATCCCAGGCGCTTTGCTATGTGTCGACGACGGATTGCTCCGTGGGCGTCAGCGCGCCGGAAGCTGCCTGGGAGAAGCCAGCCGATGGCGCAATCCTGACATCAGAGCCGTGCCGACTGGCCGACCAGCTGAAGGGGCTCCCAGGGTTGCCTTCCGCTTTCACGGCTGGTCCCTGTCCCTGTGCGCCGAACGTGTCGTCGAGGCGGGTGGCTGAGATGACCGTGAACTGTCCGGGCAGCAGACCTTGGACCGCCCGGGGCCGGACAACGACGCCCTGGAGCGTGACATCCTGTCCGGTCAGGAGATCGCTGCGATCCTTGGGGGCCGTCGCGAGGCTGTTGACATCGACGATGAGGCTGCCGCCGAGGCTGGCCGTTCCCCCAGGCGCGATGGCCAGGGATCCGATCATGTCGGAGCCGGCGATGTTCAACGCGCCGGAATTCGTAAAACGACCACCCCGCCCCAGCTTCAGGCTCGTATCGCCCATGCCGCTCTGATACGTCGCGCTCCCTGTATTGGCGAACGTGTTCGCTTCGTTGGTTCCACCGCTCACGAGGTCAATGTCACCGATGAGCGTACCACCGTTCACCACGGTCTCCTTCGCATAAGATCCCATGATCGCCTTGCCGGACTCGGCCTGGACATGGGACCCGGCCAAAAGGGTGATCTCGTTCTGGAGGCCTCCATCGATCCGGATCGCAGCACCATCCTTCGCCCCGCCTTCGATCCTGCCGGAATGCTTCAACCGGATGGTGCCCCCAAGTCGCGTGGCATCGAGCGTGCCATCCGACTTCTGGACGCCGCTTTGCAGGAACACACCGTAGGACCCTGGGCCCTTTGCGAGAATGTCGCCTTTGGTGCTCACCGTGATGGTACCACCTTGCCCCTGCATTTCGTCAGCGTTGCGGCTTTTAGCGTCACTGGAGACGGCCGGGTTGGACGCGTCGATGATGAAGGCGGTTCCCCCACCGGCGCCCAGGCTTTGCGCGAACAATCCGTGTGCTCGGGGGCCCGCGGTCGTGATGGTCACATGCCCTCCGCCTGAGTTCCCCATATTGACGGAAATGGGACCACCATTGCCTGAAGTGCCGTAATAGAGGGTCTGGTACGTGCCGATGCCAAATCCGTCAGGATCGGGCATATACTGGGTGTCCCCTTTTGCATCGACGACGGAAAAGGATCCACTGCCAGTTCCGCCATACCCGCCGCCGCCGCCGATCGACTGGAGGAAGACGCCCGTCGCGCCCGCACCTGCGGTCGTGATCGATGCCCGCCCGTCAAACGTGACATTGACGGCCCCACCGTTCCCGCGCACGCCCTCGGTGCCGCCGAGCGACCATTTGCTTGCCGCACGGTCCAGCGGGCTCACGTCGCTGCCGAAGCCGCCGCCCCCGCCGACACTCTGTGCGAAGATTCCGATGGCTCCTACACCCTCGGTCGAGATCGATTTCGAATGAGTGACGCTGACGGCGCCGGCATTGCCCCCGGTGAAGGCTCGCCCTCCCAGGCCAGCCTCTACGCTGAACGACTTGAAGGGTTGCGTGCTTTTCGTCGTGGTGGTTTGAGGCGTGCCGACACCGAGCCACTCGGCAAGCGACTCCACGAGGATCTTGGCCTGTTCGCTGTTGATCTGTTTGTGCTTGAAGGCCGGGTCGTCATTGATGATCTTTTGGATCTCGGAAGCGTCGATGATGCCTTCCTTCTTTGCGAAGTAGACGCCCCCACCGCCGCCGATGCTTTGAGCGACGAGGCCATGCGCTTCCTTGCCTTGGGTGGCCACGGTTCCTGAGTTTGTGATCGTTGCGGCACCCGCATCGGACAACTTCCCCGAGGTACCGCCGAGCGCGAAGCCGACTGCTCCCGAGAACACGCTTGGATTGGCTGCGGTGCCGCCTACGCCACCGCCGCCCCCAACGCTCTGAGAGAACAGGCCAATGGACCCGGCGCCTTTCGTGATGACGCTTCCGGAATTGGTGACGGCGGCCTTAGCGCTCTCACCACCCTCGCCTCCGGTTCCGCCGACATTGATTTGTGCGCTGTAGGTCGTGCTGCTCGATCCGACGGCTCCGCCGCCAAAACCGCCCCCGCCCCCGACCGATTGCGCGAAGATGCCATAGGCGGAATTGCCCTCCGTCCCCACCGAGCCGGCATTCGTCGCGCTCACGCCTTTCCCGGCGCCGCCCTTGCCTCCGCTTCCTCCCACGGCGACGGAGAGCGTCAACGGAAATTTGCCGTCATTTTTCTTCACTTCGCCGATGACGGGCTTCAACTGATCCTGAATCTCTTTCTTCAAGGTGTCGTAGAAGGCTCCCCCAACATCGACCGTACCCTTCAGGTTCTTCCAGATGCCCTTGGCGTTCTCGAGGGCGGCGACCTTCTGGGCAAGCTTGACGGCCGGGTCGAGGCTCTCCTTGGTCTCGAAAAGTTTCCCTTCCCAGGCTGCCCAGCCTGTCTTCGCTGCGCTGGCGATGCCTTTGATGGTGCTGAGAGTCAGCTTGGGGGCTTGCTGGGTTCCGGCCCAGGATCCACCGACACCGCCGCCGCCGCCGACGCTCTGGGCAAAGATTCCCGTTGCGCCGTGGCCGTCCGTCGTGATTGTCGCCTTGGGCGCGTTGGTGACCTCGACAGCACCGCCGTCGCCTCCGCCACCGTCCTTGTCGTCCTTCAAGCGGGAGCCGCCGACGTTCAGTGACAGATCCTTCGAGCCCTTGCTGAGATAGCCTCCAGCCCGGCCGCCGCCGCCGCCAACGCTCTGGGCAAAGATCCCCGTCGCCTCGATGCCCTTCGTATCCACGGTCGATAGATTCTTGACCGTCACGGTGTTCCCGCTGCCGCCCTTGCCTCCGGTCCCGCCCAGCGCCGCCGAGATTCCGACCGTTTTGCCTGTATTGACGGCACCGAGCGTCGGCGTCGTGATGTAGCTGCTGAGACTCTTCTCCGTGGATGAGCTCGCGAGCCCTCCCTCTCCGCCCCCGCCGCCGACGCTGCTGCCGAGAATACCGGTCGAGAAGGCGCCTTTCGTGGTTACCGTACTGGCATTGACGATCCTGGAGGCACCGCCATTACCGCCACCTCCGGCGCGGCCGCCAACCGCAACAGCGACATCCAGGTTTTTATACAAACCGACGGTATCGGCAATCGCCTGCGAGCTGCCGACTGAGCCGCCGCCGCCGCCGATGCTTTGAGCGAGGATGCCATAAGCCTTTTGGCCCTCGGTCGAGATGTCTGCGCGGTTCACGGCTTTGGCCAGTTTCGCGTTACCGCCATTACCACCCGTACCTCCGACGGAGAATGCAAAACTGACGGATGGGTAGCCGGGAGGGGCTCCGGCGACGGCATAAGCGGAGGCGTCACCTGCCTTGCCGCCGCCGCCGCCGACACTGCGGACCTCAATCCCATGGGACGCCTGGCCGGTCGTGTTCAACGACGAGACGTTATCGACTGTTGCGTTGCCCCCGTCGCCGCCTTTGCCGCCATCGCCTCCGACGGCGATGGAAATCGCGCCGAAAACCCCGGCGCTCGCGGTGTTCGCGGTTCCTCCGAAGCCGCCGCCGCCGCCGACGCTCTGCCCGAGGATGGCGCTTGCTGATTTTCCGGTCGTGATGATCCTGTTGATGGAGTCTTTGGACGGATCGATCGCGGCGAGAGGCTCGAGAAGGTCCTTCTGGCCGACATTGACGCTGCCCCCGTTACCACCGCCCCCGCCGTCACCGCCGGTGCTTCCACCGAGCAGGAAGCCATAGCTCGCCCCTCTTCCCCCTGTGCCGCCGCTGCCGCCAACGCTCTGAGCCAAGATGCCGAACGCGGCATTCCCGCTCGTGGTGATGGAACCCTCGTTGATGACGTTGACCTCTTTGCCATCGCCGCCCTTTCCGCCCTGTCCGCCGCCGCCAAAGAAGAGAAAGCCGCCTTTGCCCCCGACGCCGCCGCCGCTGCCGTCGATCTTTGCGATCTGGCCGATCTGGATGGAACCGCCGGTCCCGCCGCCCGTGCTCTGCGCCACAAGGCCAGCCGCGCCTTCGCCTTTGGTCTCGATGCTTCCGAGATTCGTCACCCTCACCGTACCGCCGTCGCCGGCCGAGCCGCCTTCGCCTCCGACAAAGAAGCCCCCGGCGCCCCTGCCGCCCGCGCCCCCGATGGCCTGAGCCACGAGACCGAATGCGTAAGCACCCGATGTCGTGATCTTGCCGTTGGACGCTATCGTCGCGGCGACGCTGCCTGCGTCGCCGCCGCTGCCGCCTGCGTATCCTCCGCTCCGGGCACTGTTATCGCCTCCGAGGCCACCCACGGATTGCAGGATGGCCCCCATGGATCGATCGCCTTTCGTGGCGATCTCGCCATGGTTCGTGAAGGTGACGCTCCGGCCGTTGCCCCCGTTGGATGCCAACGGAGCGCTCGAGTTCGCGTCTCCGGTCGTCCCGCCATGTCCACCCCGCGACTCGGCGACAAGGCCTGGAGAGTTGGCCCCATCGGCCAAAATCTTGCCGCCCGCCATGATGTGGGCGGTGACGGCGCCCCCGTTGCCGCCCGTGTCCAGAGCGACGCGGTCCGCGGTCGACCCGTGCGATATTCCAGGCTTGAAGGTGTGATCCGATCCGCCGATCGAGCGCAGGTGCACGATAGGGGAATCCCATGCATTGGCGGAAGCAATGCCCGCGAGTGTCAACGTGACTGTGCCGCCAGCCCCTCCCTGCCCGACGCGATCGAAAGAGGTGCCACCGTTGCCACCGATGGAATAGACGGCGATCAGTGGGAGAGTTGGAAGGAGACTCGTCGCATAGGTTTGAGGACGTTGGTACGTCTCGACGACCGTCTTCTTGCCTTTCTTCACGGTCCTGGTCGATGTGACCATGACCTCGACCTTGTCAGGCCCAGGCCGATACTGCCCGGTGACGTCTCCGTTCAGAACGGCAGAGACGTCTCCCCCATTGCCGCCCGGCTTGCCGATGATGCGGGCGTCGTTGCGAGCCGCCCCCCCGCCGTCGCCTCCAATTGAACCTATCTCAATAGCGGAGCCGATGTAATTCCGGCTCTGCCGCCCGAGAGGGATGTAACCTCTGCTGTCCCACTGCATGAAGATTGGAGCGGAGAGGGTTCGGTCAATCGAGGCGCCGTTTCCGCCTGGCGTTGTGAGAGCATCCGTGGACCATTCCTGGTCACGCCCATTTGTGCCTTGCTGGATCACACGAATATGAGGATCAGCGCTCACCGGGCTTGCTCCGAGCGCGGCGAAGGAGCAGGTTACAGCAGCAAGACTAACGCTCGTGAGCAGATGGCCCAGAAGTACAGGCGAGTATTTTATAGAATTACGTTTCATTTGACTACGTCTTCGCCAGTCTTTCAGGAATAGGTACCTGCCGATCCCGTAATCGATCTTGATCTGATTGCAACCGGCAAGCAGATAATTTTTCGTCTAATACACTTTTAGATTGTATTTCCAGCATGCTTCGCCAAAACTGACACGATGCCTGCTTTAGTATTCTTCTCGCGATCGGACTGAGCTTTGCCGTTCCGGAGCCTCGCCGAAGCTCTCGACGCGATCAGGTATGGCGGGGTGAAGCAGTCTGTCCTGGGACAGGAGGGCTCGAAATACGGCATCAGGGGATACCTCGAGATCAGATGCGTCTGACCCGCTGGCTTCTAACCAAAGTCAGCTCGCTTGTAGGATGAAGGTAACGGCTTTGCTGGCTGCATCGATGCTGCGAGAGTATCGACGCCTCCATCGGCCCCAATACCAATCCCGCGAAACAACAATCACCCCGCTCAGCCCGGAGGATCCGGGATCCCGAAGCGGTCACGCCTCGATTCAGGCTGAGGCCTGTCGTGGACTGCGCATCGCGCGGTCATCCTTGCCCATTAAGCCTCGATGGCTAAGTGGCTGGCGTGCCAACTCAGCATGTATCTTTCACAGAGCCTGATGAGTTCATGAAAGCCCCAGCCAATCGTGGACAGGATCAGGATCGCGACGATGACTACGCTCGCATCGCCATTCTCCTGCCCAAGGCTAAGGAGATAGCCGAGGCCGTAAGTTGCTCCCATAAGTTCCCCAATGACCGCTGCAGTAACTGCCTGGGTCGACGCTATCCGAAAGCCTGCCAGGATAGGTGGCAGCGAGAAGGGGAGCTCGATACGCCGAAAGCGCTGCCAAGGGCTCAACCGGAGGAGAGTGCCAAGATCCTGATACGGTTTCTCGACAGCTGCAAATCCCGTCATGGCGCCTGCCATGACGGGGAAGAAGGTCACGATCGCGATCAGGGTAATCTTGGGGCCCATATCCAATCCCAGCCACAAAAGAAGCAAGGGTGCGATTGCAATCTTGGGTGCCGTCTGGAGGAGCAGGATGAGAGGTGACAGGAGGCGGCCCAAAACAGGCACCCGCACGAATAGCCATCCAAAGGCGACGCCCAGGAATCCTCCCAGGACGAATCCCGCGCCAATCTCCAAAAGCGTCACGCGGATGTGCTTCGTCAGCTCGGCGGTTTGGGCCAGGAAGACGAATCGGGATGCAACGGCGTCCGGTGCGGGGAGCAGATAGGACGGCACGTTCGCCACGAGCACGAAAATCCACCAGATGGCAATTGCTATGGTGAGCGTGCGGAGAGCCGTCAGGACGCTGGTTATTGTCATTGTAACCTATGGGTGGAGGCCTCCGCCTTTCGACGGAGGCCGCGGGACTAGGCTTTGATATCGCTGGGCTGAACCACGAGGTCCTGGGCTTTGAAGCCCTTCTCGATCACCTTGTATTCCGCCAGGATGTCGATGTTCTTCTGCCAAGCTCCAAGATCTCCCGCGCCGATTCCCTTCTGCTTCGTCAGAGCGCTTTGCCAGATCGACGGGATGAACGAGTCCGTGAAGGCGCGCTTCAACACGGCTTCCTGTCCCTTCCATGTCTGGGCATGCTTATCGATCGCAATAGCGAGAGCTTCGTCCACGTGACCATCGATAACCCATTGGATGGCCTCGCTAAGAGCCGCGTTGAAGCCGCTCACTGCCTTCGGGCTGTTCTGAAGATACCGATCACCGGTCACAACGACATTGCCGAAGGACGGCAGGAAGTCGTTTGATGAAATCATGCCGACCTGCACGCCTTCCGCTTCAAGATTGTAGCGCCGCAGCTCCGAGAAAACGATAGCGTCGACCTTATCCGCTTGCAGAGCCTGCACAATCGCCCCGGTGGCAATCACTTCGACATTGACGTCATCCAGCTTCAGGCCGGACTGCTTCAGCCCTACTTGGAGCTGAAGATAATTCGGGCTTCCCAGGCTGGTGACCGCAACGGTCTTGCCTTTCAGATCCGCAAAGCTCTTGATGTTCTCGGAAGTTTTGAAAAGGGTCGCGCCAATGCCGCGTTGATACGTGGTATGAACAACCTTGACGGGAAGTCCACTGGCCTTCGCGGCAATGACCGCATCCCCGTTCGGGAAGCCGAACTGCACATTGCCGGCCGCCACGTTGCGCATGATGTCTGCGGCGGCGGCATAGACGATGCGAACTTCAAGGCCGTTCTTCGCGAACAGCCCCTTGTCCTGGGCAACGTAGATGGGGGCATAGAACGGAACGGCGGCCCCGTCGATCTGCAGGGTCACCGACTCGGCGCTCTGAGCGCCGGCTACCCGTGGAATGATACCTGCAACTGCGGCGAGCGTGCTGCCTGCGAGAAAGGTTCGACGCTTCATCAGAGATCTCCCGGATTGGACGCCTTACTTGGCGTCGAGAAGTGATACTGCGGTTGCTGCAAGGCGAATGAGATTGTGCTGGGTTTCCTCATAATCCTCCAGCCATTGATCCGTCGCGCGATTGCCGTGGACCGCCAAGACGGCTCCAACTTGGCTTCCAAGGGCCCGGCCGACAGCGAACAGCGCTTCGCACTCCATGTCCATACCGACGGCGCCAGCCTCGGTCAGCCGTCGCATCAGCCCGGCTGTTGGCAACGTCTCCGGATCGGCGCCGGGCCGAGCCAAACGCTCCTGCCCCCAGTAGTAGGAATCGGTGGTATGGATTGAGCCCTTGCGGAATGGCAGCTTGAGGATCGTCGCGGCCCGCTCGAGGGCTTCCACGACCTCGGGCGAGGCTGGAATGGGCTCACACGATGGATCATAAACGCGAGCCGTCCCCGTGTTCCGAAGGGCGGTATCGACGATCAGGAAAGAGCCCAGCGGCATGCTCGGGTCGATCGCTCCCATTCCTCCGACCCGGATGGCTCTTTTCATTCCAAGGTTGGCAAGCTCCACGACCGCGATTTCTGTCGAAGGGCCGCCGATTCCCGTCGAGCAGACGGTGATCGGCACGTCGTTCCACATCCCGCGGGCCATCTGAAATTCCCGCCTGCGTCCGATCTCCTTCACCTGATCCAAGACCGCAGCGGCCTTCGAGACCCTGTCTGGATCTCCTGGAAGAAGAACCGACGGCATCACGTCCCCGGACTCGCAGGGCAAATGAGTGGGCTGCCCGTCAAGCCAGGGGAATGCCGCGGAGCGTGAAACTGAGTGGGTCATGGCTGATCTCGCCAGGAGAGCAATCGGCGCTCGAGGAACTCGATGATCTGGTAGACGACAATGCCTAACAGCGCGGTTAAGATGACCGTTGCAAACAAGAGCGGGGTCTTATACGTTGCCGTTGCAAAGGTCATCAGGTACCCCAGTCCTTGCTTGCCGGACATCCATTCAGCCAGAATCGCGCCAACAACAGCCTGCACGGCTCCCACTCGAAGGCCGATGAAGATCTCTGGAAGAGCGGAAGGGAACTCGATGCGGCGGAAACGCTGCCACAAATTGAGATGAAGCACCCGCGCCAGATCGTGCAGTCTCCTGTCGACCGAACGGATGCCGATGAGAGTTGCGATCAGAACGGGAAAGAAGACAAGCGATACGATCAGGATGAGTTTGGACGTAATCCCCAAGCCGAACCAAATGACGAAGAGGGGTGCCAGTGCGATCTTGGGAGCGGTCTGCAGAAACAGGATCGGGCCGGACAGCCAGCGTTCCACCCGCTCGCTCTTTGCCAGAAGAAGGCCGCTTGCCATCCCTGATAGCACGCCGAGGATGTAGCCGGAGACAAGTATTGTAACGGTGTGAAGAAGATGTCCGAGGAGCGGTCCTTGAGCGGCTTCTAGAAACGCGCTCCAGACGGAGACCGGCGAAGGAAGCAGGAAGTTGGGAACATCATAGATGCGGGTGTAGAGATCCCACACTGCAATGATGCCTGCGATAGCGACAGTGGTCTCGATGGCTCTCCAAAAGCCCTTCATCGGAGATCCCGCCGAAGGTCCGCCATCAACTGATGGAATCCTGGATCCAACTTCGTATTCTCTCCTCGAGGGCGAGCAAGATCCACATTGTAGACGCTCTTGATCCGGCCGGGTCGTGAGGACATCACGATGACCCTGTCGGACAGATAGGCAGCTTCCTCGACGCTGTGCGTGACAAACAGGATGGTCTTCTTCGTGTGAGCCCAGATCGAAAGGAGCTCATCATTCAGTCTGTCGCGAGTGATGAGATCCAAAGCGCCGAAGGGCTCATCCATCAGGAGCAAAGCTGGGTCATAGGACAGCGCACGCGCGATGGAAACCCGCTGGCGCATTCCGCCCGACAGGGCGCGGGGGAGGGCCGTTTCGAAACCGTTCAGCCCCACGAGCTTCAGAAGGTCTGCGGCATGTCTGTCGGCTTCCGTCCGGGCGATTCCGGCCGTATCCAGAGGGAAGCGAACATTCTCCAGCGTCGAAAGCCATGGCAGAAGAACCGGCTCCTGGAAAACGAAGCCGACGCGCTGCCGGGCCGAGCTGCCGTCATCGAGCGTGATGGATCCGCCACTCGGGGTTTCCAAGCCGGCGAGGATGCGCAGGAGGGTCGATTTCCCGCACCCTGACGGACCGATGATGCTGATGAACTCGCCGCGGCTCACATCGAGGTCGGTAGGACTGAGCGCCGTAACCACAGCACCGTTGATCGAAAATTCCTTGTGAACACCTCGGATCTCAATCATTCGTCTGTTCGCACCTGTAGGCATGGCCTTGGACTTGAGAGTCCTTGTTCCAGTGCCATGGATAGGCATTGGCGGACAAGCGTGGGCGAGCGCCCATCCTGCACTTCTTTTGTTTGGAGCCGTGCAAAATCCGACCAGTGACCATCGTGCCGTGAAATGGTGTATCAGTTACCGCCTGAATGGGCAGGAGCGCTTGCCGTGAGCGAGAAGAGTGCGAACGATTCCGGGATAGTGTAGCAGGCTCGGTGGAACCCTTGTTGGACGCTGCGTATGATCGATTTTCAGGATTTGAGCATGGATCTCAGGATTGACCCCGCTGGGCGCCTGGAGATATCACGCGCCAAATCCAAAAAGGCTTTCATCCCAGCCGATAGATGACGTCGCCCGGGATGGTAGAGACAAAGACCTGGGTAGGGTGGCGTCCAATCCTCCAGAACCCGGATCACGCGCCCCGCCTCGATGTCCGGCAGGATTTCCTGCTCCATGGTGTATCCCAGGCCCGTCCCCTCAAGCACCGCCGTCCTGACCAGGCTTGCCTCATCGAGTGAGATCGGCCCTGCCACATCGATCTGCACCGGCTCTCCGTCTCTCTCGAACCGCCAGTGGTAGAGGGATCCGTCAGGCAGGCGAACCCGAATGCACCTGTGCTTGAGGAGATCCAAGGGAACGATAGGCCTCTCCTGCCGCTCGAAATAAGCGGGAGACCCTACCACAGCATGACGTTGAGGTCGGCCAAGCGAGACCGCGATCATGTCGCTTGGTACGAGCCCGGCGACCCGGACGCCGAGATCGAATCCGTCCCGAACGATGTCGACCATCTTTCCATCGGTCACCAGATCGACATTCATATCCGGATACCGGCGTAGAAACTCCAATATCAGCGGGGAAATGATGGCGCGCGCTGCGAAAGGCGCGGCATTGATCCGTATCGTCCCGGAGGGGGTTTCCCGCTGGGAGCGTACGGCTTCTAGCGCCGCATAGATGTTCTGGAGCGACGGGGCGACCTGCTCGACAAAAAGCTTTCCGGCATCCGTGAGCGAGACGCTGCGGGTGGTGCGGTTGAAAAGGCGAACGCCGAGGACCGCTTCGAGCTTTGCGATCGTATGGCTCAACGCCGTGGTGGACGTTCCAAGGTCGATAGCCGCCGCCCGGAACGTTCCGCGCCGCGCAATGGCTATGACCGCCTCCAGATCTTTCAGGCTTGCCTGTTCCATTGTCCCGATCTGTTCATCTTCGCATGCTGATTTATCCCACTTATCTGTGTAATGGTCGAGCGCTAAATCGTGGCTTCGGGAATATTGAAACGGAGAAACACGATGAACATGCCTAAGGTTTTGGAGGCATTCTTCGAGGCTGACCGCCGGGAGGATGAGCATTCGGTGGTCCGGACATTTACGGTCGACGCCATCGTTGCGGACGAAGGCGCTAGTTACCAAGGCGTACTCGCAATACGCGACTGGTGGCTGGCCGCGAAACAGAAAGCGCAGCACGTCGCTGAACCCCTGGAAGCAATGGTCGATGGCAATACGGCTTTCGTTCGAGCCAAGGTCAGCGGCCAGCTTTCGGGCAGCCCCGTGACCCTCTGCTATGCCTTCGCCATCAGCGACGACAAAATTGCCAGCCTGGAGATCCGGTGATGACTGACTTTCTCAATCTGGTCGGCAAGCGCGCACTCATCACGGCTGGAACCAAAGGTGCCGGAGCGGCGACCGTCAGTCTGTTTCGCGAACTTGGGGCGAGGGTGCTGACCACGGCGCGGGCGCGACCGGACAGCCTGCCCGAGACCATGTTCGTCGAGGCTGACCTGACAACTGAGGAGGGGTGCGCGACCGTCGCGGACGCCGCGCGCCAACGTCTCGGTGGCGTCGATGTCATCGTCCATATGCTGGGTGGTTCGTCCGCGCCTGGAGGAGGCTTCTCGGCGCTCACCGATGCCGAGTGGCAGCGGGAGCTGTCCTTGAACCTTTTCCCCGCTTTGCGGATGGATCGACATCTGGTGCCGGACATGGTCTCTCGCGGAAGCGGCGTGCTCATCCACGTCACGTCCATTCAGAACGTACTGCCTCTTCCGGAATCCACAACCGCTTATGCTGCAGCCAAGGCTGCGCTATCGACCTACAGCAAGGCGTTGTCGAAGGAGGTCTCTCCCAGAGGCGTCCGAGTGGTTCGGGTATCACCGGGCTGGATCGCAACGGACGCGTCCATCCATTTCGCCGAGCGCTTGGCGAAAGGGGCGGGGACTGATCTTGAGGGCGGTAAGAAGCTCATCATGGACGCGCTAGGCGGAATACCGCTCGGACGCCCGGCCGAACCAGCGGAAGTTGCGGACCTGATCGCATTCCTAGCCTCTGAACGCGCCGCGTCGATCACAGGAACCGAATACGTCATCGACGGGGGTACGGTGCCCACGGCATAAGGTTTTCACGCGTCGCCAAATCAGGCGGGGGCGTCCCACCCCCCGATGTGGGAATAGACCGCGTTGCGGAGATTGCGCACGTCTCGGTTGAGAGCCGCTAGGTTCTCTGGCGTTTGCGTCGAAGCTGCAAGCAAGGCGTCGCTCAGGCAGCCTGCCTTGTGTTGCAGCGCTCGACCCACTTCAGTCAATGCGATCACCACCTGCCTCTCATTGTTCCTGTTCCGGGATCTGCGCAGCAGGCCGGACGTCTCGAGGCGCTTTAAGAGCGGCGTCAGGGTACTCGATTCCAACGCAAGGGTACGGGCAATCGCGCCTACGGTCTGCTCGTCCTCGCTCCATAGAACGTTGAGCACGAGGTATTGCGGATACGTCAGGCCCAGCTCATCGAGGAGAGGTTTGTAAGCGCGCTGGATCGCGATTCCAGCAGTATAGATTGCGTAGCAGAGCTGGTCTTGGAGAGGCGGTGGATCGTTTTTTTGATGGCTCATACTCTTGGTCCTTGACGCTTGAACATACCGTTGATATCGCAAAAAACAATATCGCGATAAAAAATATTGACACGGATCAGCTGATCTGAGTATTTATATTTATCGCGATAACAATTATCGCTTTTGAGGAGGGCAAGTCGTCATGATCAAGATCACCAACAGCATCGCCGCCGTCGCTATGGCCGCAACAGGCCTTTCAGGGACCGTATCACCCGCGGTTTCTGAGACCATTCCTGCCAGCCAAGCTGTCAAGAACATCATGCTCGTCCACGGCGCTTTTGCCGACGGATCCGGCTGGAGGGGAGTCTACGACAATCTCTCGAAGCGCGGCTATCGGGTCACGATCGTTCAGAATCCGCTGACATCGCTCGAAGACGACGTCGCAGCCACAAAGCGAGCTCTTGAGCGGCAGACTGGGCCGGTCATCCTCGTGGGCCACTCTTGGGGTGGTACGGTTATTACCGAGGCCGGCATTGACGAGAAAGTCGCGGGCCTTGTTTATGTCTCGGCGCTGTCGCCTGATGCGGGCGAGACGACGGCTCAGCAATATCAAGGATTTGCGCCTGCCTCAGAGTTCGTGATCGAAACGACGAAGGATGGATTCGGGTATGTCAGCCCGACGAAATTCAAGTCTGGTTTTGCTCATGATGCCAGCGATGCCGATGTCGCCTTCATGAGTGACTCGCAGGTCCCGATCAACATGTCGGCGTTCGGCACGACGCTCCAGAATGCGGCCTGGCGCTCGAAGCCAAGTTGGGCCGTGATCGCCACCGAGGACAAGGCGTTCGATCAGGCGATGCTGATCCATATGGCAGAGCGCATCAAGGCACAGGTCACGAAGGTTTCGGCGAGCCATGCTCTCTTCATGACGCAGCCTGGCGTCGTTGCGGACACCATTGACCAGGCCGCCAAGGCCATCTCGACGAAAGTGTCACGCTGATGAACCCTGCCTCACCGGAGCAGTCGATCCTGTTCCGTTAGCGACAAGCAAGTTCTCTCAAGGGTGGCTAGGTGGGACCACGCTAAGCATGGCCGTGCAAAGTAACGCACGCCCAAAGCGAGACGTCCGACCGAGCCGCCGATCGACAATGACAATCCATCCCTCGTTCCATTCACGGAGGTCCGTCACGTGAAGCCGAAGACCTGTGACCAAAATCCATCCGATCATTCCGCCCTTTCGAACGGCGAGGTCAGCGACGTTTTCGACTTTATCGTCTGCGGCGCCGGCTCCAGCGGCTCGGTTGTCGCCGCGCGGTTGGCAGAAGATGGGTGCGCCCGCGTGCTGCTGCTCGAGGCGGGAGGAGACGACGCGGCCGAAACGGTTACGAATCCAGGGCAGTGGCCGCTCAATCTCGGCTCCAGTCGGGACTGGGGGTTCACGGGAGAGCCAGCGCCGGGACTCGACAATCGGCGTCTCCCTCTCAGCATGGGAAAAGGGCTTGGTGGAGGGTCGAGTATCAACGTCATGGTATGGGCGAGGGGGCACAAGGAAGATTGGGACCATTTTGCCGCCGAGGCCGGTGATGAGGCGTGGGGTTACCAATCCGTCCTTCGCTACTATCGCCGGATCGAAAATTGGCAGGGAGAGCCTGACCCGATCCGACGCGGCGGGGAAGGGCCAGCCTATGTTGCACAGCCTCACAAGCCCCAACCGATCGCCGAGTCTTTGTTGAGGGCAGCATCCACGATTGGAATTCCCGTCTTCGACACACCGAATGGTGAGATGATGGAGAGCCCTGGTGGTGCATCGATCGCCGAATTGCGGATTCGCGACGGCAAGCGGGAATCCATGTTCGGCTCCTATGTACGTCCCCTTCTGTCGCAACCGAACCTCACGGTTCTCACCGGTGCGCTGGTGACGCGCCTGACCTTCGATGGAAAGCGGGTGACGGGGGTAGAGGTTCTCATCGATGGCCGGCAGTTTCGCCTGATCTCCCGATGCGAGACGGTGTTGTCCCTCGGCGCGATCCATACACCGAAAGTGCTGATGCAATCAGGGATCGGGCCGGAGCAGGAGTTGCGGGCTCACGGTATTTCCATCATTCAGCATCTGCCGGGTGTCGGCCGCAATCATCAGGACCATCTCGCCTTCGGCTGCACCTGGGCCTACAAAAAGCCCGAGGGGGTCGGCGGGGGCGGATGCGAAGCCAAACTGTACTGGAAAAGCGACGCGCGGCTAACCCAGCCTGACATCCTGCAGTGTCAATTGGAGTTCGCCGTTCCTTCGCCGATCGAGACGGGACTCGATACGCCCGAACACGGCTGGACGATGTTCGCTGGCCTCGCTCAGCCCAGGAGTCGAGGTCGGATGCGGCTGTCAGGCGCGAACTCCGCAAATCCTATCTTGATCGAGCCGAATTCACTCAGCGAACCGGAAGACATGGCTGCGGCCTTGGTCGCCGTGGAATTGTGCCGCGATCTTGGGAATAGCGAAGCGTTTGCGCCCCTGGTCACAGGCGAGACGGCTCCAGGCGCGCGGGACCGAGCCGGTATGGTGGATTTTATCCGGCGATCCGCGGTTACCTACTGGCATCAGTCCTGTACAGCGAAGATGGGCAGGGATGAAATGTCGGTCGTCGATAACCAACTGAAGGTTTATGGCATCGAAGGTCTTCGCATCGCCGACTCGTCGATCATGCCCCGGATCACCACTGGGAATACAATGGCGCCCTGCGTGGTCATTGGGGAACGGGCCGCAGATTTGATTCGGGCACAGCATGGTCTAACGCCTACCCGGGAGGATTCTCAGCCCGTCTAATGACCGTTCATGCTCATCGCTGCTCAATGGTCCGCATGAGCGGGTCCTCGAGCAGCTTTCTTCAAGATCGATAGATCACGCCTTTCGACCCAGCAGGTGATGAAGACGTTGGTTCTCGGCGCGCAAGGTCTCGATTTCCTCACGTATGGGGGCGAGCATGGGCTCCAGTTCCTCTTGCGTGAAGCGTGGCGTGATGTGCTGAGGGCAGTTCCAGTCGAAAGCCTCGACCCGGATCAGCGCCGCACGCTCCCAACGCGCCGAGTACTCGGATGAAGCGAGGCTTGCAACCAGTTCGGGGTCCGCAGTCCGATCGATCATCCGCAAATGTCCGAAGATCTTGAGGCGCCGCCGATGGGCGTAGTCCATCAGGAAGAGCGAAACCCGGTCGTTCGTCGCGATGTTGCCAGCCGTTACATATTGACGGTTGCCCCGAAAGTCCGCGAAGCCAAGGGTACGATCATCCAAGACCCGCAAGAATCCTATTGGGCCACCCCGGTACTGCACATAGGGCCAGCCGGTCTCCGACACGGAGGCGAGATAAAACCCGTCGCGTCCCGCGATGAATTCTGACTCTGCGTCGCCGAACCGGTCATTTCGGACTGGCCCAGTTCGGTCCAGTGTCCCGTCCACGCGCGCATACTGGGCCGCACTGCCGTTGCGCTCACGCTCGGCCTTCACAGAAGGGGTCGAAGCGATCTCCAGCCATCTGTGTAGCATGGTCAACCTCGTCGAGAGCTAGAGGATGTGGGGTCAGTCCTGGTAAGCCCAATCCGCGACATTCCACGTCAGGCGACCTTGGTCGGACACGATCCGGCCGAGACCGGGGAAGGGCATGTGCGTGGCTGCGATGAGCACACCCTCCTCGGCCGCCCGAGGGAAGAAGCGCGCCCGCATGGCCTGAGCCGCCGGTCGATCCGCTTCCATTAGGAAATTCACGTCGGTGCCCATGGTCGGGTGCACCACGGGAAAAAGCATGTCGGAAACCATGATCAGGCTCTGTCCTCCGTCTTCGATCCGCACACCGATATGGCCTGGGGTATGTCCTGCAAGATCGACAAGCGACACGCCGCGGGCGATCTGGTGGTCGCCCTGCGTCGCCTGGAGATTTGGATACAGGCGGACGAGGTCGGCCGAGAGGCGAAAGCTAGGCTGAAGATAATCGGGCGCACCGGCCTGCTTGGCCGGATCGGTCCAATGCGCAATATCGCGCCGGTCGACATACACCTCCGCTCTCGGGAAGACACGGCGCCCGCCCGCGACAAGGCCACCAAGGTGATCCTGGTGCATATGGGTGACGATCACGGCCTCGATTTGATCCAATCTCAGCCCGCAGGCGGCGAGCGCCTGGGGGAGGCGCCCGGTTTGGCCCAACGTGCCGGCGGGTCCGGCATCGATCAAGATACGGCTGGATCCGTCCTCGACGAGATACTGATTGAACAGGAAGCGCACACCGCCCGGCCGCGCTGTGAACTGGGCCTTGGCGGCAGCTTCAACCTGCTCTGGCGTCCGGCCTGGGAAGTAGACGTAAGGCATGTCAGCATAGCCGTCCGACAAGGCCGTCACGGTGAAGCGACCAACCCTGACTTGCGCAAGCGGGGTGATAGCGGGAGCGGACTGACTGCTGGCGGCTCGCACAGGAAGGGATTGCCCGGCGGCCAAGAGACCGGCCGTTGGGAGGCCTAAGGCAAATGCGCGGCGGGAGAGCGAGAGGGGCATGGGATAAGCTCCAGCAATGGATGAGCCGGACGATCGATCTCAATCAATATCGGTGTCCGGACATAAGTGGACACTAGACCTTCCAATTTACCAGCGATATCCTGAGAATATGAGACATTGCCTCTCATCTTATGGAAGGATTGATGGATCGCTTCAATGCCATGACTGTTCTGCTCACTGTCGTAGAACAGGGCAGCCTTTCGGCTGCATCGCGACACCTGCGCGTGCCGCTAGCCACAGTGAGCCGAAGGGTGGCGGACCTGGAACGGCATCTGAGCGCCCAGCTCCTGGTGCGCACAAGCCGACAGGTGGAGCTGAGCGATGCGGGCCGCGCCTATGTTGAGGCGGCCAAGCGCATCTTGGAGCAGGTCCGGGAGGCAGAGCGCGAGGCGGCGGGCGAGTACACGGTGCTCAGGGGCGAACTCCATGTGACGGCGCCTACCATGTTCGGTCGAACGCATGTTCTCCCGGTCGCCCTCGACTTCCTGAAGGACCACCCTGACATCGACCTGCGGCTCCTGCTCAACGACCGTCAAGTGAACCTCATCGAAGATCACATCGATGTTGCCGTTCGCATCGGCCATTTGATCGATGGCGGCTTACGGGCGGCGAAGGTCGGTGCCATACGCCGCATTGCCTGCGCCAGCCCTACCTACCTAGCCCAACGCGGGTTTCCTACCACGCCTGGTGACCTCGCTGGGCATGACGGCATCACGTTCCAAGGCTTCGAACGTGCGCCCGAGTGGCGCTACCGCGGCGACAGCTCCGCATGGACCACCGAGCCGCGCACGCGCCTCGCCGTGAACTCGACGGAAGCTGCAGTCGCCGCAGCGGTTGCGGGTTTGGGGGTTGCAAGGCTCCTGTCATATCAGGTCGAGCGGGAGTTGCACTCAGGTGTCCTACTCGCCATCCTCGAGGATTTCGCCCCCGAACCCATGCCCGTAACCCTCGTTTATCCCGAACGTGGCCGCCTCGCATCTAAGGCTCGTGCTTTTATCGACTGGACGGCACCGCGGCTTCGCGCACGTCTGTCATGAAGTTGACCCTATTCGGTTCAGCTCCAACCCAATCTGTCATCGCGCGTTGGAGGGCTCACCCTTCGATCAGTTCGTTTCCAAGGTGGGCCTTAATCGGGAGGCGCGACTGCGTCGCAAACGAGAGGTTTCGTTCCTCCAGATCTGAAATTCCGCAGGTTTAACCTAGTCCCCATGTTCGGTTTCACAAAGGCTCAGCTGAGCCTGGGCATAATTCATCCGCCCTGTTTCGCGACTGTAGACGAGTGTCTCTTTCGGCCAAGCTCGACCGCCGTCACGTAGGCGATGACATGCCCGAAGGATATGGCTGCAAGTATGAGCAGAAGTGCCTTGTACCCGCCATTGAGGTCGTAGGCGTATCCCGCGATGAGGGGGCCGACAGCCATTCCGATACCTGAAGCCATGCGACAGATCCCAAGGATACGGGCAAAATCGGTCTGATGGGTCATGAGCTGGACGGTGGCGGCGAGCATGACCTGTTGTCCGCCAAAGGCGATGCTTCCTGCCAATGGGAAGATGAGCAAAGGACCCAACGCCATAAACGACGCACCGATCGTTATCGACGCAAATGTCATGATGATTGCCGTGGCAGCGATCATCATGACCCTTTCCGGCCCCCATAGATCGCAGAGATAGCCCGACCCAATGCGCCAGACGAAGAGGATCAGGCCCGCGAGAGCGACGACCCAAACAGCGAGATTTTCAGCGACACCGTAATCGTCCAGCAGGGCGACCTGTTGTGTGATAAGCCCCTGATAGGCTGCAGAACCGCAAAAATAGGCAGTAGCGATCGCAAGAAGCAGAACGAGAGGCATACCGATGGAGAGGTGTCTCGTGCTCGCTGTCTGTTGAACTCTGCGAACCGGGTCCATTGCAAGAAGATGCAGAGCTCCTCCAACGACGGCAACCAGCAACCCTAATGCCAGGTAAGCCGACCGCCATCCGGAAGTCACGATAATCCAATGAATGATAGGAAGTCCCAGGAAGGTAGCAAAGCTCGACCCCGCATCCGCGATGGCCATCGCCGTCGCAGGACGGTCGCGGAACCGGCCGGCCAGAACCGCGAAGACGGCATAAGAACTCGTGCAATGACTTCCGAGGCCGCCGATGAAACCGAATACTATCCAATAGGCGCGCGGTGTCTCCACTAATGAGAGGCCGCACAGAGCCAGGCCGAGGACAAGCGCCGCTGCAGCAAGAAGGCGGCGGCTATCCCAGCGGCTTAGGGCGTGACCGAATGCTGGAGCCGTCAACGCGTTGGTGAGCGCAAAGACACTGAAGGCCCCTGCGATCTCGACCCTCGACCAGTGGACATCTCCTTCAATGGCAACGAGAAAAAGACTGAACGACGTCCAGACGAGGCCGGAGATAGCCATGAGACCGAAGGCTGTCGCTAGGCGAACACGCTTCGCGAGGCGCACCCGCTGACTGCGGACCTTATGGCCTAACGAACTGACCTGATCGATAGACGTCACATCGGGCTCAATGCACTTGGAAGCGCTTGATCATGTCCCAGTTCAACTCAAGTCCAAATCCAGGTCCCTGAGGGACCTGAATGATGCCGTTCTTTGGATTGGGACGGTTGGCAATCATCTCTGCCCAGATAGGGTCGCGGGCCGGTTCGAAGCACTCGACACATAATCCGTTCGGAATGGCAGCGATCATATGCATGGCGATCTGGGCCTCTTCATGATGGCCGACACGAATGTCGTTGAGGTAGCATAGCGCTGCAGCCCGTCGCCACTCGGTAATGCCTCCAGCTTCCGACGCGTCAAAGTTCACGATGTCCACTGCTCCTTCCGCCACAAGACGCCGAACTCCGGCGCTGGTTGCTTCGCTCTGGCCTGCATCGATCGGGATACGCGTAGAACGGCGCACCTGCGCCATCATTCGCGCGTCATCGTGCCAGTGGCACGGCTCCTCGAACCAAGCAATGTCATACTGCTCGATCATGCGTGCGAAGCGCACCGCCTCGGAGACCGGCCAGCCGCGGTTAGCGTCGACCGCAATCATGAAGTCGTCGCCAGCCCCCTTGCGGGCGGCTTCCACACGCTCGGCATCCTTCTCAGCCGTCATGCCGCCGACCTTGACCTTGCAGCCAGCGAGCCCCGCCTCCTTGAGGCGCTCCATTTCGCGACCGAGATCCGAAAGGGTTTTGCCTTCCTCATAATACCCGCCGATGCAGATGATCGGCAGTTCTTGGCGATAGCCTCCGAGGAGCCGGCAAACATTCACGCCGGCGGCCTTGCCCATGAGATCCCAGACTGCACTGTCGATGCACGCGATCGCCTCCATGACGAGCTTGCGATCACGATTCCATTCGGCTTGCTTGAAAAGCTTTTGCCAAATGCGCTCGATGGCAAACACATCCTCCCCGATCACGAGAGGCGTCAGCTCCTTCTCGATGATCTCGACAACCTCATGCATATGATCCCGGTTGTCGCCGTTATAGACCTCGCTGATCAACCCTGCGTCCGTTTCCATGCGGGTGATGATCGTGCATCGCTTCGTGACGTTGTACCGGCTGCCACCGAAGTTCTTCGAGAGCGGAATCTCAACGGCAATGACGGTGACATTCTTGATCTTCATGATGACCTCAGGTCTAGAAAGAGCGGCGACAGTTACTCGCCCTTGGCACCGCCATCGGACAGTCCGACGACCAGTTTGCGTTGAACGAGCAGATAGAAGAGTACGACAGGAATCGTGACGAGAACGGCCCCAGCGAGCAGCATCCCCCAAGAGTAGATGTTGTCCTGCCCAATCCATGTGGCGAGACCGAGCGGCAGTGTCTTGTTCCGCTCTGAGGAAGTGAAGACAAGAGCGAAAAGAAACTCGTTCCACGCATGGTTGAAGGCAAAAACACCGACGGAGATAATGCCAGGAAGCGCGAGCGGCACTGTGACCTTGTACATGGCCTGCAGTCGTGTGCAGCCATCGATCATCGCGCTCTCTTCCAGGCTGACAGGTATGGCGTTGAAGTAGGATCGCATGAACCAGAGCGCGAGCGGAAGCGTAAATGCCGTGTTGGCGATGATGAGCGCGATCAGGGTATCGGCAAGGCCGAGTTTCACTACATAGATATAGAGCGGAAGAACGATCAGAACCTCAGGTAGCATGTAGCAGATCAGTGCCGCATTTGAGAAAGCGGCTATCCCGAAGAACTTGAATCGGCTGAGGCTATAGGCGCCGAGGCCTCCAATCACAAGCGATAGAACGGTCGCTCCTCCCGCCACGATGAGGCTATTCGCGAAGTAGGTCGGAAAGTTAGTCTGAACGAAGAGGTCTCGGTAATTCTGCAGTGTCCATTCCCGTGGTAGGAAGCTTGGGGGGGTCGCATAGAGTTCGCCACCAGGCTTAAAGGAACATAGCACCATCCAAAAGAGCGGGAATCCGACAACGGACACGGCCGTGAAAGCCAGAAGATAGACCATCATGCGCGAGGCAAGATGATGCACGTCCGCCAGCTCATGGTTACGTCGCGGTCTATCCGGAGCCGTTGCGATGGACAGGGTTGCCGATGTCATTGGTGAGCCTCCGCGCGCTTGATGAGGAGGAAGTACAGTCCGAGGAAAACGATCAGAATCGTGAAGGTCAGAATGGCGACAGCCGCTCCACGTCCAAACTCGAAATCCGAGAAAGCCTTCAGGTATACAAGGATCGGCAGCGTCGTCGTCGCGTCGAGGGGACCGCCTCCTGTCATCAGATAGATGATCTCGAACTTATGGAAGCTCCAGATGGTGCGCAGGAGCGCCGTCAGGAGGAAGACCGGCATCACATAGGGGAGGGTGATACGCCAGAACTGCTGAAAGCCACTGGCACCGTCGATTTTAGCGGCTTCGTACTGCTCCTGAGGGATCGACTGAAGGATGCCAAGAAGTGCAATGACCACGAAGGGAAAGAACTTCCAGACGCCGACGAGAATGACCGATGTCATGGCCAGGGACTGGCTGTTGAGCCATAGAAGCGGCTTGTCGATTACACCGACGGTGATAAGTCCAGCGTTGATGATGCCGACGATATCGTGGAACATGTAGCGCCAGACAAGAACGGCCACGACCGTCGGCACCAGGTATGGTGCCAGGATGACTGCGCGGGCGACGCCACGAAACAGAAATGTCTTGTTGAGAAGGAGCGCCAGTCCAAGACCGAAAATCATCTCTATCGCTACGCTTCCGAAGACCCAGACAAACGTGTTCCATAAGGCTGTGTAGAATGCTTGGCTTTCGAGAGCCCAGGCAAAATTCTCAAAGCCTACATAAGGACCGGACATGTCTCCCATGCCGACATCCTGCATGGCCGTCGCGAACACGGTGACTGTTGGAACGGCCGCAAGAAGAACCAGCAGGAAGAAACTTGGGGCCAGTGTCGCATAGGCGAGCGTGCGATCGCCATCCATTGCCGCGCGGGCGTCAGCCATGGGCAAGCCTCCGCTCGACGACTATTCCGTCAACCGGTAATGCCCTGCCGCTCGATGTTTCGAAGCGTCGTAGGTCTGCCGTGGCGACCGCGAAGGGCGTCTCCGATCCGACGACAGGGGAGTAGGAGACGCTCGACGGTATCCGGGCTATCGCCGGCGTCTCGGGCAAGCCCCCGCAGACATGACCATAGAGGAGCCGATCGCCTCCAAGATACTCCACCCTATAAACACGAAATGCGATGCGGGTAACATCGCTTCCCGACGGATAATTGCTCTCGGGCAGGAAGTTCTCCGGGCGAAAGCCCAGGGTGATATCGTCTTGCTGAATCAGGTTCATGGGCGGGGAACCCATGAAGGTCGCCACGAAGGTGTCCGCTGGATACTGATAGATCTCTTCGGGTGTGCCAATCTGTCTTACGGTCCCACCCTGCATCACGACGATCCGGTCTCCGAGACCCATGGCCTCCACTTGATCGTGGGTGACGTAGACTGACGTCACGCCAACGCGGTCTTGAAACTGACGCAATTCCTCCCGTGCCGAATGTCGCAGCTTGGCATCGAGGTTTGAGAGCGGCTCGTCCAGCAAAAAGACATCAGGGTCCCGTACAAGCGAACGCGCAAGTGCCGTCCGCTGCCTTTCGCCACCCGACATCTGACGCGGCTTGCGCTTCAGGAGACTGTCGAGCCCTACGAGACCTGCAGCCCATCTCACTTTCTCGTCGACGTTCTTTGTATTTGCCCCCCGGACGCGAAGCGGAAAGGCGATGTTCTCGTAGACTGTCAGGTGAGGGTAAAGTGCATAGTTCTGGAACACCATGGCGATGTTCCGATCCTTGGGCTGTAGTCGCGTGGCTAAACGTCCGCCGATGACGATGTCACCATAGGTTGGCAGCTCGAGCCCTGCGATCATGCGAAGCAACGTGCTCTTGCCGCAACCGGATGGGCCCAGCAGGACTAGGAATTCGCCGTCGTTCACGGTGAGGCTGACATTGGAGACCGCCGTGTGGTCCGTGAAGACCTTGCTGACCTGTCGAATTTCAAGCTGCGCCATTGAGTTAACTCACGATCTTTGATGGAGCGGTCGGACTGGAGCTGGCCACTAAGTGCCGAGCTTGGTCTTCGAGCCGCGCATCCGCATCCGCCACCCTGCGGACGATCTCGTCGACACCGTGAGAGTCTCGGTCGAGATCGCTTGTCCGTCTAGCAAGCATCTCGGCCATTCGCTCCGGCGCAGGGCCACCCGTGACGGTACGCGTTTTCAGGTTTTCGGCAGGATCGAGTGCCGTCGCAACCTTATCCTCGGAGATGTTGAGAGCGTGTCCGAACAAGGATTGAGAGGCCGCGTCAAGGTCGGACGCGGTAATATCGGTTGCGATGCGGCCTGCCTCGATCGCTTCGCGAACGACTTTACCCACGACATTGTGAGCCATGCGGAACGACAGCCCCGTCTCTCGGACGATGATGTCGGCAAGCTCTGTTGCCGTCCCGAAGCCAATCTCTGCTGAATGCAGCATGACGTCTGTGCGGACTTTCAGGGTAGAGAGAGTCCCTTCAAAGACAATAAGTGATCGGATGACGCGTTCGATGGCTTCCAATGCAGGAGCGTTGGGTGCCGAAACGCCGTCATTCACATCAGCGAGATGAGTGTTCTTGCTGCAGGCCAGTACAGTCGTGAGAGCGCCGATGGCGATCGCAGCAACACCTTTCACGTGCTCGAGCGCCTGCGGATTTTTTTTCTGCGGCATGATGCTGCTCACGCTGGAGTAGGCATCATCAAGCTCGATGAAACCAAACTCCATCGTATTCCAAGTCTGCAGATCGGTCGCCGCCCGCGAGATCCCCGTCATGAGGATGGCGACGGCGGCGGCGGTTTCGTGCACGTCGTCGCGAATGGCAACTCCGTCATATCCGACCTCGACGAGTTCCGCGAAACCCAACAGGTCGCGGGTCATGTCCCGATCGATGGGGAACCCTGTTGTCGAGAGCGCACCCGCGCCCAAGGGGCTACGATCGACATGCGACAGGGCGCCGGCGAGCCTTGCAAAGTCTCTTTCGACAAGATCGGCAGCGGCCAGGAGATAGTACCCGAAGGAGATAGGTTGAGCATGCTGGGTATGAGTGTATCCCGGCATCACGGTATCGACATGCTGACCGGCAAGACGGATCAGTGTGCGCCGAAGGTCAAGGACAACCTTCATCAGGTCCACAAGTCGTGCTCTCAGGGCAAGCCGCCACGAGGTCACGTGCATGTCATTCCGGCTTCGACCCGTATGCAGCCGCCCTCCCGTACTAGGCCCGAGACGCTCCACGATGTAGCGCTCAATATAGGAGAAAAGGTCTTCCTGTTGGTAATCGATGGTCAGCGCCGAGACGCCGACATCTCGCAAGTTCAAGAGCGTTGCGATGATTTGCGCGACCTCTGATCGATCAACGATGCCGCGCTCGGCGAGCATGAGGGCATGCGCCAGATGCACCTTCATCTCGGAGTCAAACTGGAACTTGATCCCGGCCGCGATTGCAGGGGCAAAGTAGGAGTCCACCATCGACTTTGCAGGAGGGGACTTGACGCGTTCGCGCAGGGACACGACCGGGCTGGCCGCCTGATCCTGTGGCATGGAACTTCTCCGGAGGTGTAGCCCGCGCCAAAACGCGGGCGCTGTTAGTGGATCTCGACAGCTATTTCTTGAGATCGTCGACGACCCGCTTCATGCGCTCTTGGCCCCACGCCGCAGCCTTGGCGGGATCCTCGCCCTGAAGGACGACACGCTGCACGACTTCGGCGGGTATTCCTCTGGCGACGATCGAGCCGATATAGGGGTTCACCACGCCGGAGCGTATCACTTTCCCGTCCTTAAAGACGGCTCCCGCCTCCGACTCGAAGTCAAGGGAATTCGACGTGTCGAAGGAAAGACGTCCGATATCTTCGCGACCGTTCAGAACTTGCGCCGCACCCATCTTGATAACCTTCTCCTGAACACCTTTCAGCGGAGGGATAAGGTGAGGATAGGCCGTGAGCGAGAACTGTTCGAGGCGTTCCCCTGTCACGATGAATTTCAGGAATTTGCGCGCAGCATCGACGTTCTTCGATCCTACTGCGGGAGACGAAAGTGCGAAGCTATTGGCGTTCACGAACTTGACCGCGACGCCGCTCGGCCCGGCGGGCATCGGCTTCGCGCTCGTGTTCTTGAAGATCTCCGGTGTATTCACTGCGGCATTGGCTGCCAGACGCGGAGCATAGATGTCGAGACCGATCTTGCCCGTCAGATAGACATTGATCATGTCTCCGTAGGAGTAAGAACCGATGCCGGACGGCGAATACGCAGCCATCTCCTTTAGAAAGGTCAATGCCTTGACAGTTCCTGGATTGTCGAAACTGACATTGAGATCCTTGTCAAAATAGGTGCCCCCGGCATTCCAGATCATCGCTGACAGATAGATGCTAGCCATGCGGTTCTTGCCGGCTGGGTAGATGAATCCGAAATTGCCGTCGCTGGTGAGGGCTTTTGCTGCCGTCTTCAGTTCATCCCAGTCCTTTGGTGTCTCGAGTCCCTTCGCCTTGAGCATGTCATCGCGTTGCCAGAGCACGCCGTAATTGCCTAGGGTGTAGGGAATGTCGTACGTCTTGCCTTCGACCGGCACGAGCGATCCAGGAACGTAGTCTGAAGAACCGATTTCGTTGATGACGTCATCGACGGGGACTAAATAACCTTTCCGGGCAAATTCGAACCTCTCTTCGGGAAGCAGTTTGAAAACTTCCGGCATAGTCTTCGTGTTGATAGAGGCCAGAACTTTTTGGAGACGCCCGTCGGTGCTGACGGCTTCCATCTCGATCTTGATATCCGGGTTCGCCGCCTCGAAATCCTTGATGGCCTTATTGTAGAACTCAATACTGGGTGGATCGGTCTCGTTATGTAGAAAACGCACGACCTTGGTTTGCGCGAAAGCCGATGTGGAAACGAGAACAAAGAATAGCGAGCTGGCGATTCCTGCGCCAGTCCGCGCGCGATAGCGTCCCATGCGTTCCTCCGTTTGGTGCTTTTTGGCTTCTGGGTCAATCCACGGAGGACTGCCCGAAGTCTTATATTGGAAGCATGCTAGACGTTGTTTGCGATCCGTCTAGTACATGTTAGTAATATCCGATATCCAAAATATGGATGACGTGCCGATGAATCTGGAGCATCTGCGTACATTCGCTCGGGCCGCCGAATTGGGGAGCTTCACAAAGGCTGCCATCTCGCTCGGCCTAGCTCAGCCGACGATCAGTCGGATCATCGGCGAACTGGAAGTCGAGTGGGACGGCGCATTGTTCTACCGCACCGGACGCGGAGTGGAGTTGTCGGAACTCGGACATGAGGCTTTGGCGCGAGCCCAATCCGTGCTGCGAGAGGTCGATCAGATTTCTGAAGACCTTAGAGCGTTCAACCGCCTTCCCAGCGGACACGTCTCGATCGGGCTGCCGCCCTCGCTGATCCCCTATATCATACCAAATCTGCTGAACCAGATCCGGAGCGAACGCCCGGGCATCCGTCTGCGCATTTATGAGGGATTCAGCGAGCAGATCGAACACTGGCTCGCTGAAGGCGTTGTTGAGGTTGGAATCTACAGCAAGTACAAGGAGAATGTTCTGGATTCTCGTAGCCTGATGTTCGACTCTCGGCTCGTTCTGGCAGGAAATTCAGCTGATTGGGATCTGCCCGAGGAGATCGATTTCGCGGAGCTTTCCAATGTTCCTCTCGTCCTTCCGGCACTGACCAATGGTTTGCGCGTGGCTGTCGATGCGGCGGCGAAGCGTCTGAAAATCAGCCTCACGATCGTCGCCGAAGCGGACTCGATCCTTGCCCAGAAGGAGATGACGCTCCATTGCGGCTGCTACATGGTCAAAGCCCCCCATACGATTCTGAGTGAAAAGCAGGACCGAGTGTTTGCAAGCGCTACAATTCGCAATCCTTACATCAATCGTTACGTTGTCCTCGTAACGGGGCAGAAGAAGCCATTGAGCAGGGCAGCCCGCGAGATTGCCACAAGAGCGACTTCAATCCTTCGAGGGTATTCCGGCAGCCTTTGAGCAGCGGAAGCCCGTTATCCTATAACGGCCGCAGCCTGATCGGATGAAGCTCCAATGACCGGTGGCCATCCCAATGGAAGCGGCAAACAGCACTTGAGCGACGATCTCTTGAGTTGGATCAGATCAGGAGGATGAGCCGCTTAGATTCCCTGACCAGCATCATTCAAATGGCAAGCCGAAACATGGTTGGGTGCAACTTCTTTCAGCTGTGGCGTCTCAAGTTTGCAGCGCTCGAAGGCATGAGGGCAGCGGGGATGAAAGTGACAGCCCGGCGGTGGGCTCATAGGACTCGGTAATTCGCCCTTGAGTGCTGTGAAGCGGCGTTTCGTCGTCTCCAGCCTGGGAATTTCAGCTAGGAGCGCTCGAGTATATGGATGATTGGGGTGAGAGAATATCTCTTCGACCGGCGCCTCCTCGACAACGCGCCCCAGATACATGATGATGACCCGATCCGAGATGTGCTCAACAAGGCTGAGATCGTGACTGATAAAGAGGTAGGTGAGCTGCAACTCCTGCCTCAGGTCCATGAACAGGTTGATGATTTGCGCCTGAATGGACACGTCGAGCGACGCAACGGATTCGTCGCAGACCAGGACCTCCGGTTGTACAGCCAAAGCTCGCGCGATACCGATGCGTTGCCGCTGTCCACCTGACAATTCATGCGCGTAGCGCGACTTGAGGGCAGGTGGCAGGCCGGCGCGTCGCATCTGCTCATCTATATACTCGACGCTGCTTTTGCCGCTTCGTTGGATGAAGCCATGGATGCGAGGCGCCTCACCAACGACATCTTCGATGGTCATCCTCGGATTGAGCGATGCAAACGGGTTCTGGAAAATCATCTGGACACCGAGTTTGATCTGCCGCCTTTCAGCACTGCTGAGAGAGCGAATATCGCAGCCCTGCCAGAACAGCTCACCTTCGGTGGGGTCGATGATGCCTGCGATGACGCGTCCTAGCGTGGACTTTCCGCATCCCGACTCACCCACCAAGCCAACGACTTCGCCTTTCTTAATCGTCAGATCGACACGGTCGACGGCCCGAAGCATCTTGGGAGGCTGTGCCAGTCCCGCTTTGATGAGAGCTTGGGCTACCAAGTCGGTCTTCCGCCCGAAGACCCGGGACAGGTTACGGCCTTCCAGCAAGACGTCCGGAGACCGTCCAGTGGTCGATAATGCGCCGTGTGGGGACTGCGCGGGGTTCATGAGCCGAGACCCTCCCGGGAACTGATCGGATGCCAACACCTATGGGCATGGTTGCCGTGTGTGGCCAAAGGGGGCGTCTGATGGCAGGCGTCGTCCGCGAATGAACATCTCGGGCGAAAAGCGCACCCTTGCGGCATACTGAAGATCGACGGTGCGAACCCGGATATCTGCCGCAATCTATCTCCGCGTCTGTTGCGGCTCGGAACGGAATTCAGAAGACCATCTGTATAGCGATGCCGGGGGCTTCGGATGACCTCCGCGACTGGCCCATACTCGACAATCTGACCCCCATACATCACCGCGACATTGTCCGCCAGTCCGCACACGATCGATAAATCATGAGTGATCCAAATCAGCGCCGTGCCATACTCAGACGTGAGCTTCTGCACCTCCGACAGGATCTGGGCTTGGATCGTGACATCGAGGGCTGTGGTTGGCTCATCGGCAATGATCAGATCCGGCTTATGGAGCAGCGCGATTGCGATCGCAACACGCTGGCGCATTCCCCCTGAAAACTCATGAGGGTATGCGTCGAGCCGCTCCTCCGGTCTTGGTATGCCCACCTGCCCGAGAGCATCACGGGCCCGCCGGCGCGCCTCCACCAGTGTCACATCGTCGTGAGCACGTACGGTCTCGATCATCTGCGTGCTGATCCGCAGGACCGGATTGAGAGTCATCATCGGATCCTGGAAGATCATCGCGATCCTTTTGCCGCGCAGCCGCTCCATTTCCAGGTCGGATAGTTTGGCCAAGTCGATACCATCGAAGAGGATCTGGCCGCCGCAGATGCGTCCAGGATTCTCGATGAGGCCCATGAGCGACATTCCGGTGACCGACTTTCCGGACCCGGACTCGCCGACCAAGCCGAGAACCTCTCCACGCCTCAAGGTGAACGACACATCATTGATGGCCGTGCCTTCTCCACGGTTCGTCTTGAATTTGACCTTCAGGCCACGGACGTCAAGCAGCGCCCGGCTCGAGGAATGCATCGTCTTGGGATCCGACGCAAAGCCGTTCACGCCTGCCTCCTCGGGTTGACGACGTCGCGAAGTTGATCGCCGACCAAATTGATGGCCACGATAATGACGAGAAGCATGATTCCTGGATACAAGCTGATCCAGTACTTGCCTGAAAGCATGTACTGATACCCGTTTGAAATCAGTAAGCCGAGGCTGGGTTCCGTGATTGGAACGCCGAGGCCGAGAAAGGATAAAGTGGCCTCAAGGGTAATGGAGCGTCCGACTTGGACCGTGGCAATTACGATCAGGGGAGGCAGGCAGTTTGGCAGCAGGTGCTTGAAGAGGACACGCCAGCGAGGGATAACAAGCGACTCTGCGGCCTCGATGTATTCCTTGCGACGCTCGACGAGAGCGACACCGCGCGCGGTGCGGGCATAAGTCGACCATTCGACGATTATAAGGGCCAGGATGACGTTCATCACGCCGCGTCCCATAAAGGCAAGGATCATCAACGCGACAAGAATTGTTGGAAACGAGAGCTGAAGATCGATCACCCGCATGATGAGGTTTTCTGTGCGCCCTCCAGCGTAGGCGGCGTAAATTCCTATTGATGTGCCGATCAACGCTGCAACGAGGGCTGAGATGACTCCAACGCCAAGCGATGTGCGAAGACCATAGATGATGCCGGAAAGCATGTCGCGGCCTTGGTCGTCCGTACCCAGCCAGTATGTCATGCCGGCCACGGATTGCGCGCCAGGCTCGAGCTGGCTATCCATAATGTCCAACTGCATGAGATCATAGGGATTCTGCGGGACGATAAAAGGTCCGAAAATGGCAAGAAGGCTCAGGACCGACAGCACGACTAAGCCCGAAACCGCCAACGGGGAAGCCATGAACTCCCGGACCATGCGCCGCACCGGCGTTTCAGTGATCGGAAGTTTCTCGTCCTGTTCGGAACGAGATGCGCTGCTGGCATGTGCCGACATCGGGGTATCCTTAATCACGGGAGAGTCGCACACGTGGATCGAGCGTCGTGTAGAGAATGTCCACGATCAGATTGATCGTGACGAAGATGAACACGATAATCATCAGATAGGCGACAATCATGGGTCTATCGAGCACGTTGATGCTGTCGATGATGAGCTTTCCCATCCCCGGCCAAGAGAAGATGGACTCGGTGACGACCGAAAAAGCGATCAATGAGCCGAACTCAAGGCCGATGATCGTCACGACTGGGATCATGATGTTCTTCAAAACGTGCACATAAAGCAATCTTTGCCTCGAAAGCCCTTTGGCTCTGGCAAACTTAATATACTCTTGGGGCAACACCTCGCGGACGCCAGCTCTTACCATGCGCATGATGAGCGAGATCTTGAAGATCGAGAGAGTTAGTACCGGCAGGCAGAGATGAGAGAGCCCATCCCACGTAAAGAATGACCAGCCGATCCCGAGAAAGTCCACGGTCTGGCCGCGGCCGCTTGCCGGAAGCCAACCGAGATAGACGGAAAAGAACATGATCAGGATCAGAGCCAACCAGAACAGCGGCACGGAGAATCCGAGGATCGAGCCAGCCATCATGAATTTGGCGAAGAACGAGTGGGGCCGAAGACCAGCGTAGAGCCCGAGTGGAACGCCTATCAGAACCGAAAGTAAGATCGCCGCAATCGCCAGCTCCATCGTGGCCGGCATGCGGCTCAGAATGACCTGAAGGGCCGGCATGCCGTAGACGAAGCTATTGCCGAAGTTCCCCTGAAGAGTGCCCTTCAGGAAAGAAAGGTACTGGCTCCACAAAGGCTGATCGAGACCGAACTCAGCGACGATTCTCGCGCGTTCCTGTTGATTGGCGTCAGGCGAGATCAGGATCGAGACGGGATCGCCGATCACGTTGACGCCGACGAAAACGATCGCAGTCATGACAAGCACAACGAATACCGATTGAACGAGACGCTGTGCCAACCAAGTAGTCATGAACCTGCTTTGTCCCAGTTTCTTGCATTGAACGGCTCGCGTTCGGCACCCTCGTCATGCTCCAGAGGTCGGTCTGACCTCTGGAGCAAATTCTCTCCGTGACCCTGCTATGGCGAGGGCTTGGCTTCCTGCGGAAGCGTGAGTTCATCAGCGCGCCCCTTGAACGCGATTGATTTTTTCAATGCCCAAGTGTTCTTCTGAATGTACAGCGGCAGGATCGGCATATCATTCAAGACATCGCGCATCACCTGCTGAAAGGCCTGCTCGCGCTTGGTATCGTCGATTTCGCTGACCGCTGCGGCAAGGGCCACATCATAGGCGGGGTTGCTGTAGCGCCCGCGGTTGATAGAGCCAGTGCCCTTTTCCTTGTCGAAAGTGGCAAGAGTGTTGGTCATCCCGATTCCCGGCTCCCCAGCACTGCCCCACGTGCCAAGGAAGGCGGCGAATTCCTGCTTGCTCGCCCGGCTTTGGAACGGTCCGTAAGGCATGGCGTCAACATTCGTCTTCACGCCGATGCGCGTCCACATCTGTCCAATCGCCTGCAACACGCGAGCGTCGTTGGGAAAGCGGTCATTCGACCCATGGAGGGTGATCTGGAAGCCTTGAGGGTAGCCCGCTTCAGCCAGCAATGCTCGCGCCTTCGCTGGATCTGCCGCAGGAGCCGCGATGTCGGCCGCATATCCATAGGTATCCGGGGGCATGAACTGCATGGACGGAACGGCAAGTCCATCCATGACCCTCTCTGCGAGTGCCTTTCTGTCGATAGCCAGCGACAAGGCTTGCCGCACCCGGACATCCGTCAAGGGGTTCTTCGCGAGCGGTTTGCCCGAGGCATCGGTGATGAAGACAGGGTTTTCTTTTCGCGAGTGGTCGAGGTTGATGTACATCAGTCTCAAGCCTGTCGCGTTCACCACCTCGAAGGCGTTGTTTGTTGACAGGCGCGGGACGTCGGCACTGGATACCTGGTCGATCATGTCCACGTCGCCCGACAGGAGGGCTGCCGTCCGTGCCGCATTGTTGGCGACGACCCGGTAGTCGACCGTCTCCCACGCGGCCTTCTCACCCCAATGTTGGTCGTTTCTGGCGAGCTTGACCCCTGAGATGCTGCTTCCGGAAACGTATTTGAACGGGCCAGTCCCGATCAGCGCCTTTCCAGAGTTGAAGTCCTCCGTGGTGACGTTGGCGTGTGTCTTGCTGTCCAGGATGGTGATGCGTTGCAGCATGAGAGGCAGCGTCGGCACCGGCTCGCTGGTCCTGATGCGCAGTGTCAGGGGATCGACGATCTCGGTGCGCTCGATGCCACGAAGATAGCTTGTATAAGGGCCGGGGCTGTTCGTGACTTTCGGAATGCGCTCGAACGTAAAGACGACGTCTTCGGCCGTGAAATCCTCTCCGTTGTGGAACTTCACGCCTTCGCGCAGCTTAAATTCCCACGTCAGCGGGTCAATCATCTTCCAACTCGTCGCAAGCGCTGGCTGGAGGCGGGCATTCTCGTCCGTTCCGGTCAAGCGGTCGAAAATGGTGTAGGAGAAGGCGGCATTGGGCGAGGCGCTGTGATAATGCGGGTCCAGAGACGTAATCTGCCCGCCAAGGCCCATCTTGAGATTCTGTGCGCTCGCGGCGCCTGACATCAACAGGGATGCGAAAACTAAGAGCGTTCGTGTCATCATCGAAGGGCCTCTGGTTTCAAGGGGTTATGCGTTCGTGTGGGATTCCACAAATGACCGGACGGTTCTGCAGAAAGCGTTAGGATGCTCGCGGAACACGTAATAGCCGGAGCGGTTGAAGACGCGAAGCTCGGTTTCCCGCTGCTTCGGCGCCAAAAGCTCCATCAGGTATTCCGCATTGCTGAAAGGAGCGATGGGGTCGTCGAGGCCCCAGACCACCAAAGTTGGGCAGGGTAAGCCGTTGGCATGGATGAAGCGATGCAATTCGGAGCGCCTGCGGTTCCAAGAACCCACATAGGAGCGCAGATAGCGGTCGTCGGCCTGCATGACCTCTACGGCTTCCACATTCCTGTCGCTCTTTGCGACGTCTACTGGTTCGTCAAGCCACTCTTCCGTAACCGAAAGGTGCGATGGAGAAGCTGTCTCGAACATCCAGCGCAAGCTCTGCCGGCTCATAAGCGGCACGGGCGGATTGGCCTGAACGATGTTGCGTCGGTCGACGCCTGGCGTCAGCGTATTGGCCGAGACCAGCACAAGACTGGCGACGAGCCCGGGATGTTCGACGGAGATCTGGGCCGCTACGAACGCGCCCTCGTCATGGCCCACGAGGTGGTAGGGCCCATTGCCGAACTCTCTCAGTACGGCCGCTACGTGAGCGGCGCTCGCATCGAGCGTATAATCATCAGCTGCTTTCGGGTTGTCCGTGTATCCTTGTCCGAGGCGATCGATGGCGATGACTCGAATGCCGTCTCCAAGTCTGTCGAAGATGGTCGACCAAACCGAGGCCGTCTGAACCTCGGTCGGCGAGCCCATGTGGCCACCATGCAGAAGGACGACGCAAGGGCCGCTCCCGCGCTCGAAATAGCGGGTTTTGATGCCGCCGGCGTCCATGAACTGCGCCTTGCCCATGGTCGGGATATCAAATGCCATCGTAGCACCCGTCAATGTGGTCCTTGAGGACGCGAACGAACTGAGGGAGGCGTTCGCGGTAGAGCGAATGCCCGGATTGATTGATGACATGCATCGATACCCGCGGTTGGTGCTTGGATATGAGGCGCATCAGGTTGTAGCCCATCTCGATCGGGGCAGTCGGGTCGTTGTAGGCCCAAAGAATCTGAACGCGCCGCTTGATGGGCTGAGCCTCAAGGCGCATGAACAGGTCCTCCCGGTCCGCCGTAAGGTCGGGCAGAAATCGTTTCACCCGCAACCCGCCGGCACCCATCTTGGCGATCGCCTGGCGGATTTTGTCAGTTCCGAGAATGCGCAGCTTCGTTTCTATGAGTTCCGGCGAAGTCAGAGACGGGTCGAAGGAGTAGTGCATCGTCGAAAAGCGAAGGGCTTCTCGGCTCCCTGGCGGGTGGGGGTTGCGAATGTGCAGCCCTTCATTGCGTGCTCCACCCGGAGCGACGGTGTTGCTGTCGCCGATCGTCAGGCTCTCCACGAGGTCGGGCCGCTCAAGAGTCGTCCTGGTCACGACGTAGCCGCCGCGGGAGTGGCCGACGAGGTGGTAAGGTCCCAGCCCCAATGCCTCGAGGAAGTGAATGAAGTGCCGTACCGACCCCTTCATCGTCCAGCCGTTTTCATCGTCGAGGGGCGGATTGTCGGTATATCCTTGGCCAAGCCTGTCGACTGCGATGGCTGTTTGTCTCTCCGCCATGATCGTTGCGACGGGAATGAAGTCGTCCGCGCTCGATGCCGAATTGGCGTCCCCAATCGTTCCACCGTGAACGAAAACAACCGGACGGCCTCCTGAGCCGGCTATCAGATAACGTGTGCGGATGCCTCCCACGTCGATCCAGCGTTCATGCATGCGATTTCACTCTCTGAGACAATCATTGGCAGTGTGGACTTGAAGTCAGCGTAGAACTTGAGCACTCTTTGTTTAAGGGAATTAATCGACTGAACTAAGTCTGTTCTGGAATAAATGACCTATGACACCTGACATCAGCATGCGCGATCTGGAGTCTTTCGACGCTCTGGCGAGGTTTCATAGTTACACGAACGCGTCCGAAGAGCTTGGGATGACACAATCCGCTTTGAGCAAGCGGATCAAGGAGCTCGAGGAGAAACTGGGTGTGCGGCTTTTTGATCGAACGACACGTCAGGTGTCGATGACGTCGGAAGGGCAGGAATTCCTGTCGCATGCCACGAAGCTGCTGGAGCAGTTCCGCCGTTCGGTCGAGGAGGTGCGCGAGCGCGCTGCCGGCTTCCGCGGCCGATTGTCGATCGCCGCGGCGCCGCACATGTCGGCCAACCTTCTCCCGCCTGTCATCGCGAGCTTTCTAGCCGAACACCCTGAGGTCGAGATCGAGTTCCATGATTGTCGTAGCCATGAGACGTTACGGCATATCCTGTCCGAGGAAGCCGATATCGGGCTGACCGTCACGCCGTCAGGCTATGTCGCCCATCCACAGATCGCCATTCTTCCCGTGCTTGATCGGATGGAATCGCTGACCGTCGTCTTTCGCCGCAACCACCCGCTCGAAACCCTGGAGCAGGTCACCTGGCAGACTCTGCGACCACATAGGATGGTCGTCTTGCGGCCGACGAGCGCGGCGGTGCGACTGGTCGATGTGATCCGGACACAGCAGAACATCGCCTTCGAGCACACCTTTGAGGTTTCTCTGATCGACACGGCCCTCGGAATGGCTGCAGCGGGTGTGGGCGTTGCCGTGTTCCCCCGCTACGTCACGTCCCGGTCTGGCGGCAATTCCCTCGTGTACCGGGAGATTCAGAATTCATCGATGCGCATCAGCTTCGGATTGCAGTATTTGAGAGGCCGGACGCTATCGGGACCGGCTAAAAATTTCGCCAGACACTTGCGGACGTATCTCGCCGCGATGGAGCCTGAAGGTGAAAGCGATCAAGACGGTCCGCCCGACCCGCAAGGTTCCGGCGGGCGTCCCCCACCGCCTTGAACCTGTCCCTGGCCATCCGGCGGCTGACCCCGGACGCACCGCTGCCCGCCGCATCGCGCTCCCGATCAGCTCATCGCGGGTATGGCAACTCAGGTCAAAAACAAAAAATTCCAGGAAGTTTCAAAAGGTTGGTGGAGCTGAGGGGATTCGAACCCCTGACCTCTGCAGTGCGATTGCAGCGCTCTCCCATCTGAGCTACAGCCCCGGTCCGGTCGGCAGACCAAGCGGTGAGGTTTTAGGCCCGTGGGCTTTCGTCTGTCAATCGGCCGGAAGGGGCGGGGCGCCTCCTTTTTGCGGGCCGGGCCCGAGCCTGCCGGGTGCAGGTCGGTTCCGGGTTGTTCCATCCGGCCAGGAACGCTACATGAAGCTCACCCCATCCTCGCGAGTGTTCCATGCGCGCCCTGCTCGAAGTGATCCTGCTCGTCCTGCAGATCTACACCTACCTGATCGTCGCCACGGCCGTTCTGAGCTGGCTCGTCGCCTTCAACGTCGTGAACACCCGCAACGACCTCGTGCGGGGCATCTGGCGCTTCCTGGACGCGGTGACCGAGCCGGTCCTGCGGCCGATCCGCAGCATCCTGCCCAATCTCGGCGGGGTCGACATCTCGCCCGTCATCCTGATCCTCCTCATCATGCTGATCCGGGGCTGGATCATCGATTATCTCCTACCGAGTGCCTTCTGACGGCGGGCCTGCGCCCTGGCGGACCTGCCCCGAGGGGCTGGACGTCCGGGTCCGGGCGACGCCCCGCGGTGGGCGGGACGCCATCGAGGGGATCGAGACCCTCGCGGACGGCGTGGCGGTGCTGAAGCTGCGGGTGAGGGCCGTGCCGGAGAACGGGGCCGCCAATGAATCCCTTCGGCGGCTTCTGGCCGAGCGGCTGGGGCTTCCGGCCTCCGCCGTGCGCCTCGCAGGGGGCGCCGCGGCCCGACGGAAAACCTTTGTGATCACGGGCGATGCCGAGGCCCTGGGCCGGAGGCTCGCCGCTTTGACGGGACGGGACCCATGAGCGCAGCCATCATCGACGGAAAAGCTTACGCGGCGGGCCTGCGCGGCCGCATCGCCGGGGCCGTGGCGGGCTTGGCCGGGCAGGGCGTCCGGCCGGGGCTCGCCGTGGTGCTGGTGGGCGAGGATCCGGCCAGCCAGATCTACGTGAGCAACAAGGCGCGCCAGACCGTGGAGACCGGCATGGCCTCCTTCGAGCATATTCTGCCCGCCTCCACGAGCGAAATCGAGCTCCTGCGCCTCGTCCGGCGCCTCAACGAGGACCCGTCCGTGGACGGCATCCTGGTGCAGTTGCCCCTGCCCAAGCATATCGACGCGCAGCGGGTCCTGGAGGCCATCGATCCGGCCAAGGACGTGGACGGGTTTCATCCGATCAATGCGGGCCGGCTGATGACCGGGGTGGGCGGTCTCGTGTCGTGCACGCCGCTGGGATGCCTCCTGCTGGTCCGGTCCGTGCGGCCGGACCTCGCGGGGCTCAATGCCGTGGTTCTCGGCCGCTCCAACATCGTGGGCAAGCCCATGGCGCAACTGCTGCTGGCGCAAAGCTGCACCGTCACGGTGGCCCATTCGCGCACCCGCGACCTGCCGGAGATCTGCCGTCGGGCCGACATCCTGGTGGCGGCGGTAGGCCGTCCCGAGATGGTGCGCGGCGACTGGATCAAGCCCGGCGCCACGGTGATCGACGTCGGGATCAACCGGGTGCCGAACCCGGCCGCCGGGGAGGGCAAGACCAAGGTGGTGGGCGACGTGGCCTTCCAAGAGGCGGCCGCCGTCGCTGGCGCAATCACGCCGGTTCCCGGGGGCGTCGGGCCGATGACCATCGCGTGCCTGCTGCGCAACACCCTGGAGGCCGCCTGCCTGCGCCGCGGCCTGCCGGTGCCGGCGGTGGATGCCGCCGCCTGATCAGTTCGCCGCGAAGCAGTAGAGCCGCCCGGCCCCGCCGGTGCTCTTGAGGGCATCCTGGCTGCACCCGCCCCGCGACGCGTGGGAGGCGTTCCAGGACTTGGCCGGCGGGGACTCGTCCAGGCCGGTGCGGTCGTGGTGGCCGACCATGACGGCGCCGTCCGGGCCGCTCTTGGTCCAGTTGCCGCAGGTCATGTCCTGGCCCCCCGCGAAGGTGGTGCCGTCCGGCTGCGAGCCCGTGAGGATGTCGTGCTCGTTCGGGGTGTCGCCCCGGCCGTTCACGGTCTCGCCCTTCTCGGTGAGGGCGGTCTGCTTGTTCAGGTTGTTGCCCGGGCCGTGCAGGTCGGCCACGTCCTTGGCGACCACCACACCCTTGGCGTTCTGCCACGGTCCCCGGCCGATCCTGTCCCGGGCATTGACGCCGGTCGCCCCGCCGATGGCCTGGGCCGACAGGTAGGCCCGCCACGTCTTGCCCCGAATGCCGGCGGCCTCCGCCAGGCCCTGGCACAGGCGGTCGGCCCCCTCGAGCCCGCCCAAGTCCGCGCCCTTGCCGGAGCCGGAGCTGGTGACGAAGAAGGTTGTCTCGGGGCTCTGGGCGCTGGCGCCGGCTGGCAGCAGCGCCAGCAGGCCGAAGGCGGCGATCATCGAAAGGCTACGGGTCCCAGGCATGGTTTCCTCCTTGTTGCGTCCTTGGGCGGACATCGAAGAGACACCGGGCGTGCGAAATCATTCCGGTGTCACGCCGATGTGAAGTCCAGGCTCGTCCGGTGCCTGGGATCCCTCTCTCAAATGCTCCACCAATTGGCGGGCCGAGGGGGGCAGGTCCTTCTGGGAGCGGATGCAGAGGGTCAGGTCGCGCACGGCCCAGGGGTCTTTCAGGTGGATGGCCGTGATCGCCATGGTGCGGGCGGCGCGCCGAGCCGTGGTCTCGGGCACGATGCCCAGGCCGACCCCCGCCTCCACCATGCGGCAGACCGCGTCGAAGCTGCGCAGCTGCACCCGCAGGCGTAAGGGCCGCCCGATGCGGCCCGCCTTGTCGGCTAGAAAGCGCTGGAGGGCGCTCGCGCGGTCGAGGCCGACGAAGTCGTGGCCCAGAACCTCTACGAGGGAGACCTCGCTCCGGGCCGCCAGCTCATGACCCTCCGGCACGACCAGCACGAAGCGGTCGCTGCGGAACGGGTAGGTTTCCAGGTGGCCCGTATCGACGGTGCCGGCCACGATGCCGATATCGCCCACGCCCTCCGCGATCAGGCCCACGATCTCGTCGCTGAGGCGCTCCTCCAGGTCGATGCTCACCTGGGGATGCTGCGCCAGGAAAGCGCTCAAGGATTCCGGCAGGAATTCGGTCAGGGCGTTGGTGTTGGACAGGATCCGGATCTGGCCCGCCAGCCCGCCCGTGAAGGCTCCAAGATCCTCCCGCAGGCGCTCGGCCTGGGCCAGAAGGGTGCGGGCATGCTGCAGCAGGGTGCGACCGGCCGGAGTGGGCACCACGCCCTGGCGGTTGCGCCGCAGGAGGGGCGCCCCGAGGGATTTCTCCATGTTGCGGATGCGGGTGCTGGCCGCCGCCAGGGCCAGATGCGACCGCTCCGCCCCGTGAGTGATGCTGCCAGCCTCCACCACGTGGCGGAAGAGGCTGAGATCCGTCAGGTCGAACTGCACGACGCCCTCCGGGCAAAAGTCCCGCATCCTTCGCCTATCGCGAAGGATGATAAGAATTATTACAAATTGTGAGGGGGCCACCATAGCGCTAACTTCGCGTCTGGCGAAGTGTGGCCTTTCTTTCGAACGCCTTTCACGAGGTGCATTGCGATGTTGAGGCGCTTCCGATACGAACCCTTCTAAAGTGCGGCGGGCGGAACCGCCGGCAGGCCCGGATCTTGTGGGCTGGAGCGAACCAGGAGCGACGACATGGCTGAGGCGAAAGTGGCCCCGCGGCCCTTATCCCCGCATCTTCAGATCTACCGCATGACGTGGACCATGGTGATGTCGGTGGTCCATCGCATCACGGGCCTGGCCCTCTACGGCGGCATCGCGCTGTTCGCGATCTGGCTCGTGGCCCTAGCGTCCGGGCCGCGATACTTCGACGGGGTCCAGTGGTTCTTCGGCTCGCCGGTCGGGATCCTTCTCCTGTTCGTCTATACCTGGATCCTGATGCACCACATGCTGGGCGGCGTCCGCCACCTCGTATGGGATTTCGGCCACGGCATGGAGCCGGGCCAGCGCTACAACATGGCCCGCTTCACCCTCGTCGGCTCCGTTTCCCTGACGCTCCTGATCTGGATCGTCGCCTTCATCGCGTTCTGAGGATCCTCCCATGGCCGACAACAGAGCCGATACCCGCGTGTCCATGCGCACCCCGCTCGCCCGCGTGAAGGGGCTCGGTGCCTCCGGGCACGGGGTCGAGCATTGGTGGCTCCACCGCCTTACGGCGGTGTCCAACGTTCCTCTGGTGATCGCCTTCGTGATCATCGTGGCGGCGCTCGCCGCGAGTCCGTCCTACGAGGGCGCGGTCTCGGTCGTGTCGCATCCCCTGGTGGCGATCATCCTGATCCTGGCGCTGATCTCGGTCACGAACCACATGCGGCTGGGCATGCAGATCGTGGTGGAGGACTACATCCACCACAAGGGCCAGAAGATCGCCCTGACCATGCTCAACAATTTCTACTCCGTCATCATCGCCGTCGCGGGCATCTTCGCGATCCTCAAGATCAGCCTCGGCCGGATCCTGCTGTAAGGAAAAGACTCATGGCTCAAGCAACGAACGCCAACGGCAAGGCCTACAATATCATCGATCACACCTTCGACGTGGTGGTGGTGGGCGCGGGCGGCGCGGGCCTTCGCGCCACCGTCGGCTGCTCCCAGGCGGGCCTTCGCACCGCCTGCATCACCAAGGTGTTTCCCACCCGCTCGCACACCGTGGCGGCTCAAGGGGGCATCTCGGCCTCGCTCGGCAATATGGGCCCAGACGACTGGCGCTGGCACATGTACGACACCGTGAAGGGGTCGGACTGGCTCGGCGACCAGGATGCCATCGAGTACCTGTGCCGCAACGCGCCCGCCGCCGTCTACGAGCTGGAGCATTGGGGCGTGCCCTTCTCCCGCACGGACGAGGGCAAGATCTACCAGCGTCCCTTCGGCGGCATGACCACCGATTACGGCAAGGGCACCGCCCAGCGCACCTGCGCGGCCGCCGACCGCACGGGTCACGCCATCCTGCACACCCTCTACGGCCAGGCGGTGCGCAACCAGACCAACTTCTTCATCGAATACTTCGCCCTCGACCTGATGATGGACGATTCCGGCCGCTGCATCGGCGTCGTGGCCCTCAACCAGTCCACGGGCGAGATCCACCGCTTCCGCGCCCACATGACCATCCTGGCGACCGGCGGCTACGGACGCGCGTATTTCTCGGCGACCTCCGCCCATACCTGCACGGGCGACGGCAACGCCATGGTGCTGCGGGCCGGCCTGCCGCTGCAGGACATGGAGTTCGTGCAGTTCCACCCCACCGGCATCTATGGGGCGGGCTGCCTCATCACCGAGGGCGCGCGCGGCGAGGGCGGCTACCTCACGAACTCGGAGGGTGAGCGCTTCATGGAGCGCTACGCGCCGTCCGCCAAGGACCTCGCCTCCCGGGACGTGGTGTCCCGCGCCATGACCATGGAGATTCGCGCCGGGCGAGGCGTGGGCCGCAACAAGGACCATATCTACCTGCACCTGGACCATCTCGATCCCAAGATCCTGCACGAGCGCCTGCCGGGCATCTCCGAGAGCGCCAAGATCTTCGCGGGCGTGGACGTCACCAAGGAGCCGATCCCGGTTCTGCCGACCGTGCACTACAACATGGGCGGCATCCCGACGAACTATCACGGCGAGGTGCTGACCCTGAAGAACGGCAACCCCGACACGGTGGTGCCCGGCCTCATGGCCCTGGGCGAGGCCGCCTGCGTGTCCGTGCACGGCGCGAACCGGCTGGGCTCCAACTCGCTCATCGACCTCGTGGTGTTCGGCCGCGCGGCGGGCCTGCGCTGCGCCGAGATCATGACGCCCAACGAGAAGCACGCGGACCTGCCCAAGGGCGCGGACGACCTCGCGCTCTCGCGCCTCGACAAGTTCCGCTACGCCAACGGCTCCACGCCCACGGCGCAGCTCCGGCTCGAGATGCAGAAGACCATGCAGAACAACTGCGCGGTGTTCCGCACCGGCGACGTGCTGGCGGAGGGCAAGGACCTCATCCACAAGGTCTGGAACGCCGCCGCCGACATCAAGGTCACGGACCGCTCGCTGATCTGGAACACCGATCTCCTGGAGACCCTGGAGTTCGACAACCTGATCGGACAGGCCGTGGTCACGATGGAGGGCGCGCTGAATCGCCAGGAATCCCGCGGCGCCCATGCCCGCGAGGATTTCGCCGACCGCGACGACAAGACCTGGATGAAGCATACGCTCGCCTGGCTCGACGACACGTCCCACCGCGTGACGCTCGATTACCGGCCGGTGCACACCTACACCATGTCGAACGAGATCCAGTACATCGAGCCGAAGGCTCGCGTGTACTAACGCCTTCATGGCCGGGCTCGCTCCCGGCCATTTTCGTCTTCCACGTTTCCTGGAGTCCAGGCGTCCAACCCGATCGAAGCCGGGGGCGTCGCTCAGAGGCAAAACCGAATGGCCCAGTTCCAACTTCCCAAGAACTCCCGCTACACCGAGGGCAAGAGCTGGCCCAAGCCGGCCAATTCCAACCGGATGCAGGAATTCCGCATCTATCGCTGGAATCCCGACGACGGCCAGAACCCGAAGATCGACACCTATTACGTCGACCGGGACGATTGCGGCCCGATGGTTCTCGACGCGCTGATCTGGATCAAGAACAACGTCGACCCGACGCTCACCTTCCGGCGTTCGTGCCGCGAGGGCATCTGCGGGTCCTGCGCCATGAACATCATGGGCGTGAACACGCTCGCCTGCACGCTGGGCATCGACGATTGCCAGACCGACAGCGTGAAGATCTATCCGCTGCCGCACATGCCGGTGCTGAAGGATCTCGTGCCGGATCTGACGAGCTTCTTCGCCCAGCACGCCTCCATCGAGCCCTGGCTCCAGACCGAGACGGCGGAACCGGAGCGGGAGTGGCGCCAGACGCCCGAGGAGCGCCAGAAGCTCGACGGCCTCTACGAGTGCATCCTCTGTGCCTGCTGCACCACCTCCTGCCCGAGCTATTGGTGGAACGGCGACCGCTTCCTGGGCCCGGCCGCCCTGCTCCAGGCCTATCGCTGGCTCATCGATTCCCGCGACGAGAACACCGGCGAGCGCCTGGATAACCTGCACGACCCGTTCCGGCTCTATCGCTGCCACACGATCATGAACTGCGCCAATACCTGCCCGAAGGGCTTGAATCCCGCCAAGGCCATCGCAGAAATCAAGAAGATGATGGTGGCGCGGGTCATCTGATCGCCAAAGCCTGAGGCCCGGAATCGTTCAGGGCCTCCGGCCGTGTCGCGCAAAACCCGACGAAGACAGCGGACACGGTCAAGCAACTTCGTTGCAGTGAAATAAAGAATCGATATAACGTGCCCGAAGACCGTTCTTTTCGGGTATCTATATGGCGACCGTCATCCTGCTCATGAGCCTTAGCGCCGCCGCAGCGGCCTACGCTCATTGGCGCCTCCTGCAGAGCGACCGGCCCGACCACGCCTCACGCGCCGCAATGACAAGCAAGGAGGATGCCGGCCCAGCTTGACACCGTCCACAAGGTTGCCATTTCACGCTCAGCAAACGGAAAACGCGGCCTCGTCCGGCCGCCAGACATTGAGGTTGGAATGAGCCGTCGCATTTATGCCCTTGCCGTCCTCTCCTGCGCCACCCTGGCCCTCGGGGCCTGCTCGTCGGCGCGGCTCGGCGGCGCGCCGATCCGGAGCGCGGCGGCCGCCCCGGTCATGACCCCGGCGCCCGTGGAGCCGATGCCGGCCGGCCCCATCGAGACCGCCCCCTTGGCTCCCGTCGAAAGTCAGCCGCTTCCCCCGGTCGTCGGCGCGCCCGTCGCGCCGGGCGGTACCGACATCGCCGCACTTCCGCCGCCCGCCGCCGCCCCCGCGGCTCCGGCCGCACCGGCGAGCCGCAGCTCGCTCGTCGGAGCCTGGACCGCGCAGGTTACGGGGAGCGCCTGCCGCCTGCAGCTCTCCAGCGCGCCCGCCCTCGATCTCTATCGCGCCTCCAGCACGGGCTGCGCCAACCAGGACCTGTCCCGGGTCAACGCCTGGGATTATCGCAACGGAGAGATTTATCTCTACCAGACCGGCGGTGCGGTCGTGGCCCGGGTGCGAGGCTCCTCGGCCTCGCTGAGCGGCGCGCTCACGAAATCCGGCGGCCCGATCTCCCTCGTGCGATAAGGCGTTTGCCCTGAGGCTTGCGGGAGGGTATCGCTCGGAACCGTGACCGATACCCTCCTGCCACCCCCCACCATCGCGGCCCGCTACGACGCCCTCGTGGCCTCGGGAGCCATCGAGCGCGATCCCGCGCAACTGGCCCTGATCCGGCGGCTCGACGTCTTGGCCGAGGCTCTGGCAGGCTACCGGCTCGCCCGGAAATCCAGCGCCCTGGGGTGGTTGTTCGGCAAGCGCAACCCCGCTCCGCCCAAAGGTCTCTACGTCTGGGGCTCGGTCGGACGCGGTAAGACCATGCTCATGGACCTGTTCTTCGATGCGCTCGCCGTCAAGCGAAAGCGCCGGGTCCATTTCCACGCCTTCATGGCCGACGTGCACGAGCGCATCCATCTCTGGCGCGAGAAGCTGAAGGCGGGAGCCGTCAAGGGGGACGACCCGATCCGCCCCGTGGCAGATTCCCTCGCCGACGAAGCCTGGGTCCTGTGCTTCGACGAGTTCACGGTCACCGACATCGCCGACGCCATGATCCTCGGGCGCCTGTTCGCGGCGCTCTACCAGCGTGGCGTCGTGGTGGTCGCGACCTCCAACGTGGAGCCGGACCGGCTCTATGAAGGTGGCCTCAACCGGACATTGTTCCTGCCCTTCATCGGTCTTTTGAAAGACAGGATGGAGGTCGTGCGTCTCGATGCCCGCACGGATTTCCGGCTCGAAAAGCTGGCGGGCAGCCCCGTCTATTACAGCCCGGCCGATGCGGCCGCCCGGCAGGCTCTCGACCTCGCCTTTCAACGTCTCACGGGCCGCAACCAGGGCGAGCCGGTCACGCTCACCGTCAAGGGCCATCCGGTCGAGGTGCCCCAGGCGGCGGGAGGCGTCGCCCGCTTCGATTTTCGGGACCTGTGCTCCAAGCCTTTAGGTGCCTCCGACTTCCTGAGTGTCGCCCAGCACTTTCACACGGTGATCCTGGAGAACATTCCGCGTCTCACCTTCGACCGGCGCAACGAGGCCAAGCGATTCATCATCCTGATCGATGCCCTCTACGATGCCCATGTGAAGCTCCTGGCCTCCGCCGACGCCGAGGCCCACGCGCTCTACGAGGCCGAGAGCGGCCGCGAGGCCTTCGAGTTCGACCGTACGGTTTCACGCCTCATCGAGATGCGGTCCGAGGAGTATCTCTCCCTGCCTCACGGCGCGGCGGATTCCCAGGATTCAGGACAGAGTACGGGATTGGTGGAGACATGAAGGCCCCGCGCCCCGGCACCCGCGTTCCGGTGGCTGACGGTCCCGCCGACGCCAGGCTCCTGACGGTGGCGTCCGACTATCTCAAGCGCTTCGGCTTCAAGGGGCTTACCGTCGTGGCCGTCGCGGATGCGGCCGGGATGACCCACGCCAACGTCTACCGCTACTTTCCCTCCAAGGCGGCCCTCATCGACGCGGTGGCGGGCCAGTGGCTGCGCAAGTTGGAGGCCCTCATCGCCGGGATTGCCGACGCGCCCGACCCGGCCGACGACAAGCTGGAGCGCCTGCTCCAGGCCTGGGCCGGAGCCCAGCGCGACCTGCTGGTGGAGGACCGCCATCTCTTCGATGTCTACGTGACGGCGACCGAGACCTCCCGGCCCCTCGTCCGCCGGCACAAGGCGCGGATGCGCCAGCTTCTGGAGCGGGTGATCGACGAGGGGGTCGCCACCGCCAAATTCGACCCCAGGGACCGGGAGCGGGCCTTGTCCTTCATCACGGACACCACCTACCGCTTCATCAATCCGGTGGCGATCCGGCTCGACCAGGACGTGCCGCCCGACATCCTCGACCAGCGGCTTGCCACGGCCATCCGGATCATCCTGCGGGCCCTGGCGTTCGGCAACGTCTAGGCGAATGACAAAATCAGAAAATTGTAACAGAAATTTCGGCGGGACTAGGGTTCAGCTACGTCTTTGAAACTAAAGCCTAAATCGAAACATGTTAACGTCAGCTTAAGCTCAAAGGGGCGCAAAGCCTTACGACAGAACCTTTTGGACGCTTGAAGCGGGCCCATGTCTCATGGCAAACAGCGCCACCTCTCGAGGTTTTTGCCTTACCCACAATCCAAGGACATCTTCATGGCCCGTCACAAGATCGCGCTCATCGGCGCCGGCCAGATCGGCGGTACGCTCGCCCATCTCGCCGGCCTGAAGGAACTCGGCGACATCGTTCTGTTCGACATCGCCGAAGGCGTTCCCCAGGGCAAAGGCCTCGACATCGCCGAGTCGGCGCCGGTCGATGGGTTCGACGCCAAGTACAAGGGCGCGAATGACTACGCGGACATCAAGGACGCGGACGTGATCATCGTGACCGCCGGCGTGCCCCGCAAGCCCGGCATGAGCCGCGACGACCTGCTCGGCATCAACCTCAAGGTCATGGAAGCAGTCGGCAACGGGATCAAGCAATACGCCCCGAACGCCTTCGTAATCTGCATCACCAACCCCCTCGACGCCATGGTGTGGGCACTCCAGAAATTCTCAGGGCTCAAGCCTGAGAAGATCGTCGGCATGGCCGGCGTGCTGGATTCGTCCCGCTTCCGCCACTTCCTGGCCGAGGAATTCAACGTCTCCGTCAAGGACGTAACCGCCTTCGTGCTCGGTGGTCACGGCGACGACATGGTGCCGCTGGTGCGCTACTCCACGGTCGCGGGCGTGCCGCTGCCGGATCTGGTCAAGATGGGCTGGACCACGCAAGCCAAGCTCGACGCCATGGTCGAGCGCACCCGTAAAGGCGGCGGCGAGATCGTCAACCTGCTCAAGACCGGCTCGGCCTTCTATGCGCCCGCAGCCTCCGCCATCGCCATGGCCGAGAGCTACCTCAAGGACAAGAAGCGCGTCCTGCCCTGCGCGGCCCATCTCAACGGCCAGTACGGCGTGAAGGACATGTTCGTGGGCGTTCCGATCGTGATCGGCGCCGGCGGCGTGGAGCGCATCCTCGAGGTCGAGTTCTCGGGAGACGAGAAGGGCATGTTCGAGAAGTCGGTGGCCTCCGTGCAGGGTCTCGTCGACGCCTGCAAGCAGATCAACCCGGCGCTCGCCTAAAGGATCGACGTCATCCCGGTCGAAGCGCAGCGCAGAACCGGGATCGCAGGACGAGTGAAACACGGCTCACGATCCCGGATCGCCTCTGGCGTCCGGGATGACGGAAGAGAAAACACATGAACATCCATGAATATCAGGGCAAGGCCGTCCTGAAAGAGTTCGGCCTCCCGGTTTCCAAGGGCAAGGCCATCTTCTCCGCCGACGAGGCGGAGGCCGCCGCCAAGGAGCTCGGCGGTCCGCTTTGGGTCGTGAAGTCCCAGATCCATGCGGGCGGCCGCGGCAAGGGCAAGTTCAAGGAAGCGGCCGCCGGCGAGAAGGGCGGCGTGCGCCTCGCCAAGTCGGTCGAAGAGGTCAAGCAATTCGCCGGCCAGATGCTCGGCAACACCCTCGTGACGATCCAGACGGGCGAAGCCGGCAAGCAGGTCAACCGTCTGTATATCGAGGACGGCTCCGACATCGAAAGCGAGTTCTACCTCTCCATGCTGGTGGACCGCGCCACCGGCCGCATCGCCTTCGTGGTCTCCACGGAAGGCGGCATGGATATCGAGCAGGTCGCCCACGACACCCCTGAAAAGATCCTCACCTTCGCGATCGACCCCGCCACCGGCGTCATGCCCCACCATGGCCGCACGGTCGCCAAGGCACTGGGCTTGAAGGGTCCGCTCGCCAAGGAAGCCGAGGACGTGACGGCGAAGCTCTACAAGGCCTTCGTGTCGAAGGACATGGAGATGCTGGAGATCAACCCGCTGATCGTGACCAAGGACGGGCACCTCAAGTGCCTCGACGCCAAGATCTCGTTCGACGGCAATGCCCTCTACCGCCACCCGGACATCGTCGAACTGCGCGACCTCACGGAAGAGGACCAGAAGGAGATCGACGCGTCCAAGTACGATCTCGCCTATATCGCCCTCGACGGCACCATCGGCTGCATGGTCAACGGCGCCGGTCTTGCCATGGCGACGCTCGACATCATCAAGCTCTACGGCGAGGAGCCCGCGAACTTCCTCGATGTCGGCGGCGGCGCGTCCGAGGAGAAAGTGACGGCGGCGTTCAAGATCATCACGGCCGACCCGAACGTGAAGGGCATCCTGGTCAACATCTTCGGCGGCATCATGAAGTGCGACGTCATCGCGCGCGGCGTGATCGCGGCCGTGAAAGCCGTCGGCCTCCAGGTTCCCCTGGTGGTGCGGCTTGAGGGCACCAACGTCGAGGAGGGCAAGCAGATCATCCGCGAGTCCGGCCTCAACGTGATCCCGGCCGACGACCTCGACGACGCCGCCCAGAAGATCGTGAACGCGGTTCGCGGAAAGTAAGAGGCCCCGATGTCCATCCTCATCGACAAGAACACCAAGGTCATCTGCCAGGGCTTCACCGGCAAGAACGGGACCTTCCATTCCGAGCAGGCCATCGCCTACGGCACCAAGATGGTCGGCGGCACCTCGCCCGGCAAAGGCGGCTCCACGCACCTGAACCTGCCCGTCTTCGACACGGTCATGGAAGCGCGCGAGAAGACCGGCGCGGACGCCTCGGTCGTGTACGTGCCGCCTCCGGGCGCAGCCGATGCGATCTGCGAGGCCATCCAGGCCGAGATCCCGCTCATCGTATGCATCACGGAAGGCATTCCGGTGCTCGACATGGTGCGGGTGAAGCGTTCGCTCCAGGGCTCCAAGTCGCGCCTCATCGGCCCCAACTGCCCCGGCATCGTGACGGCGGGCGAGTCGAAGATCGGCATCATGCCGGCCAACATCTTCAAGCCCGGCTCGGTGGGCATCGTGTCCCGCTCCGGCACGCTCACCTACGAGGCCGTGTTCCAGACCACCAATGAAGGCCTGGGCCAGACCTCGGCGGTCGGCATCGGCGGCGACCCGGTCAAGGGCACCGAGTTCATCGACGTGCTCGACATGTTCCTGTCCGACCCCAAGACCGAGTCGATCGTCATGATCGGCGAGATCGGCGGCTCGGCCGAGGAAGAGGCCGCCGAGTTCATCGCCCGCGAGGCCGCGAAAGGCCGCAAGAAGCCGATGGTCGGCTTCATCGCGGGCCGCACGGCTCCTCCCGGTCGCCGCATGGGCCATGCGGGCGCCATCATCTCCGGCGGCAAGGGCGGTGCGGAAGACAAGATCGCCGCCATGGAGGCCGCGGGCATCCGCGTGTCGCCGTCGCCGGCCCGCCTTGGAAAGACCTTGGTTGAGGTCTTGAAGGGCTGACCCCGATAATGCCGTCCCGGACGACCGGGGCGGCACCCGTCATTTTGGATCGATATTGCCATGGCACGCCAGGACGCCAACGAAACCTTCCTCAACACAGCCTTCCTCTATGGGGCCAACGCACCCTATATCGAGGACCTCTACGCCCGCTATGAACAGGACCCGTCCTCGGTGGATGCCGAGTGGCAAGCGTTCTTCGGTGCCTTGAGGGACGACAGGCAGGCGGTCGAGAAGAGCGCCAAGGGCGCGTCCTGGAAGAGGCCGAACTGGCCCGTTCCGGCCAACGGCGAACTCGTCTCCGCACTCGACGGCAATTGGGCCCAGGTCGAGAAGGCCATGGGCGACAAGATCCAGGCCAAGGCGCAGGCCAAGAGCCCCGAGATCAGCCAGGCCGAGGTTCTGCAGGCGACCCGCGACTCGGTGCGCGCCATCATGCTGATCCGTGCCTACCGGGTGCGCGGCCATCTCCATGCCAAGCTCGATCCGCTGGGCCTCAACAACCGTCCCGACGACGCGGAGCTGCATCCCTCTCATTACGGCTTCACCGACGCCGATTGGGACCGCAAGATCTTCCTCGACAACGTGCTCGGCCTCGAATTCGCGACCATCCGCGAGATCGTGGCCATTCTGGAGCGCACCTATTGCCAGACGCTCGGCGTCGAGTTCATGCACATCTCCGATCCGACCGAGAAGGCCTGGATCCAGGAGCGCATCGAGGGGCCGGACAAGGAGATCAGCTTCACCAAGGAAGGCAAGCGCGCCATCCTGAACAAGCTGGTGGAGGCGGAAGGGTTCGAGAAGTTCCTCGACCTGAAATACACCGGCACGAAGCGCTTCGGCCTCGACGGCAGCGAGTCGCTGATCCCGGCCCTGGAGCAGATCATCAAGCGCGGCGGCAATCTCGGCGTGAAGGAGATCGTGTTCGGCATGGCCCATCGCGGCCGCCTGAACGTGCTGACCCAAGTGATGGGCAAGCCGCACCGCGCCCTGTTCCACGAGTTCAAGGGCGGCTCGTTCGCGCCTGACGACGTGGAAGGCTCGGGCGACGTGAAATACCATCTGGGCGCTTCCTCCGACCGCAACTTCGACGGCAACAACGTCCACCTGTCGCTCACGGCCAACCCGTCGCACCTCGAGATCGTCGATCCGGTCGTGCTCGGCAAGGTACGGGCCAAGCAGGACCAGCACGGCTGCACCCCGGACAACCGGGTTGCCGTCATGCCGCTGCTGATCCACGGCGACGCCGCCTTCGCGGGCCAGGGCGTGGTGGCGGAGTGCCTCGGCCTGTCAGGCCTGCGCGGCCACCGCACCGGCGGCTCGATCCACTTCATCATCAACAACCAGATCGGCTTCACCACCGATCCGCGCTTCTCGCGCTCGTCCCCGTATCCGTCGGACGTGGCCAAGATGGTCGAGGCGCCGATCTTCCACGTGAACGGCGACGATCCGGAGGCGGTGGTGTTCGCCGCCAAGGTGGCGACCGAGTACCGGCAGAAGTTCCAGAAGCCTGTCGTGGTCGACATGTTCTGCTACCGCCGCTTCGGCCATAACGAAGGCGACGAGCCGGCCTTCACCCAGCCGCTCATGTACCGCAAGATTCGCGCTCACGAGTCGATTCTGGAGATCTATTCCAAGAAGCTCGTGGCCGAGGGGACGGTCACGGCAGCCGAGGTCGACGAGATCAAGAACGCCTGGCGGTCCAAGCTCGACACCGAGCTCGACATCGCCCAGGCCTACAAGCCCAACAAGGCGGATTGGCTCGACGGACGCTGGGCCGGCCTCAAGGCCGTGCGCGAGGATTCCGACGATCCGCGCCGGGGCCAGACGGGCGTTCCCGTCGAGACCCTGCAGGAGATCGCCACGGCGCTGACCACCGTGCCGGAGGGCTTCCATGTCCACCGCACGATCCAGCGCTTCCTCGACAACCGCAAGAAGATGATGGAAACCGGCCAGGGCATCGACTGGGCCATGGCCGAGGCGCTCGCTTTCGGGTCGCTCCTGCTGGAAGGCCACCGGGTCCGCCTGTCGGGCCAGGACGTGGAGCGCGGTACCTTCTCATCGCGTCACTCGGTTCTCACCGACCAGGAGAACGAGGAGCGTTACACGCCCCTCAACAATATCCAGGAAGGCCAGTCCCGCTACGAGGTCATCAACTCGATGCTCTCGGAGGAGGCCGTGCTCGGCTTCGAGTACGGCTACACCCTCTCCGAGCCCAACGCGCTGACCCTGTGGGAAGCCCAGTTCGGCGACTTCGCCAACGGCGCCCAGGTGGTGTTCGACCAGTTCATCTCGTCGGGCGAGCGCAAGTGGCTGCGCATGTCGGGCCTCGTCTGCCTGCTGCCGCACGGCTACGAAGGCCAGGGTCCGGAGCATTCCTCCGCCCGTCTGGAGCGCTATCTGCAGATGTGCGCCGAGGACAACATGCAGGTGGCCTATTGCTCGACCCCGTCGAACTACTTCCACATCCTGCGCCGTCAGCTGAAGCGCGACTTCCGCAAGCCGCTCATCCTCATGACGCCCAAAAGCCTGCTGCGCCACAAGCGCTGCGTCTCGACGCTCGCTGACATCTCGGAGGGGACATCCTTCCACCGGGTGCTGCACGACGACGCGCAATATGCGACCGACGGCGTCAAGCTGGTGAAGGACGAGAAGATCCGGCGCGTCGTGATCTGCACCGGCAAGGTCTATTACGACCTCCTGGAGGAGCGGGAGAAGCGCGGGATCGACGACGTTTACCTGATGCGCGTCGAGCAGCTCTATCCGTTCCCGGCCAAGTCGCTGGCGGCGGAGCTCTCCCGCTTCAAGAAGGCCGACGTGGTGTGGTGCCAGGAAGAGCCCAAGAACATGGGCTCCTGGACCTTCGTCGAGCCTTATCTCGAATGGGTGCTCAAGACCGCAGGCTCGAAGGCAGGCCGTCCGCGCTATGTCGGACGCTCGGCCTCCGCCGCCACCGCCACCGGCCTGATGTCCAAGCATCTGAGCCAGCTCCAGGCCTTCCTCGACGAGGCCTTCGCGGCTTGATGCCGCGAAGCGCCTTCCCGTTCCACGGCCCCACGGCCTCAAACAGCGAATTATGACCATGGCGACCGAAATCCGCGTACCGACACTCGGTGAATCCGTCTCAGAGGCCACCATCGGCCGCTGGTTCAAGAAGCCCGGCGACGCCGTAAAGGCGGACGAGCCGGTTCTCGAACTCGAGACCGACAAGGTGACCCTGGAGGTCAACGCGCCGACGAGCGGCATCCTGGGCGACATCATCGCCAAGGACGGCGAGACGGTGACGCCCGGCGCGGTGCTCGGCTCGATCACGGAAGGTGCTGCCGGCGCTGCTCCGGCGCCGGCTCCCAAAGCCGAAGCTCCCAAGGCCGAGCCTCCGAAGGCCGCTCCGGCACCCGCGGCCGCTCCGGCCGCCGCCCCTGCTGCTGCGGCGTCCCGCGACAACGGCCCAGCCGTCGGTCGCCTTGCCGCCGAGAGCGGCGTGAGCCCCGCGAACGTCGCCGGGTCCGGCAAGGACGGCCGGGTCACCAAGGGCGACATGCTGGCCGCCATCGCGACCGGCGGCGCGGCGGCCCCGGCGCCTGCCGCACCCGTTCAGGTGCGGGCCCCCTCCGCGCCGGACGACGCCTCCCGCGAGGAGCGCGTGAAGATGACCAAGCTGCGCCAGACCATCGCGCGCCGCCTCAAGGATGCACAGAACTCCGCCGCCATGCTCACCACGTTCAACGACGTGGACATGAGCGCGGTGATGCACCTGCGCAGCCAGTACAAGGACGTGTTCGAGAAGAAGCACGGCACCAAGCTCGGCTTCATGGGCTTCTTCACCAAGGCGGTCATCCAGGCCCTCAAGGACGTGCCAGCGGTGAATGCCGAGATCGACGGCGGGGAGCTGGTCTACAAGAACTACTACCACGTCGGCATCGCGGTCGGCACCGAGAAGGGCCTCGTGGTTCCGGTGGTGCGGGACGCGGACCAACTCTCGGTCGCCGGCATCGAGAAGAAGATCGCCGAGTTCGGCAAGCGCGCTCGCGACGGCAAGCTCTCCATCGACGAGATGCAGGGCGGCACATTCACGATCACCAACGGTGGCATCTACGGCTCGCTCATGTCGACGCCGATCCTCAACGCCCCGCAATCCGGCATCCTCGGCATGCACCGCATCGAGGAGCGTCCCGTGGTGAAGAACGGCCAGATCGTCGCCCGCCCGATGATGTATCTCGCGCTCTCCTACGATCACCGCATCGTGGACGGCAAGGAGGCCGTGACCTTCCTGGTGCGCGTGAAGGAAGCCTTGGAAGATCCGGCGCGCCTCGTGCTCGATCTGTAAGAAGTTCACATCCAGCGTCATGGCGAGATGACCTTCCCGCCAGCCACGCCTTCAACGTAAAGACGTGGATGCCCGGCTTGAGGCCGGGCATGACGTTCAGTGGAGACGACAATGTCCTACGATCTCATCGTCATCGGCACCGGCCCCGGCGGCTATGTGTGCGCCATCCGGGCGGCTCAGCTTGGTTTGAAGACCGCCGTAGTCGAGAAGCGCAAGACCCATGGGGGCACCTGCCTCAATGTGGGCTGCATTCCGTCCAAGGCCCTGCTCCATGCCTCGCATTCCTTCGAGGATGCGGCAGACCATTTCGCCGCCATGGGAATCACGGTGTCGGCCCCCACCCTCGATCTCGCGAAGATGCACGCCTTCAAGCAGGAGGGCATCGACGGCAACACCAAGGGCGTCGAGTTCCTGCTGAAGAAGAACAAGATCGATGCCTTCATCGGCACGGCGCGCATCGCCGCCGCCGGCCAGGTCGAGGTGACGGGCGAGGACGGCTCGAACCAGGTTCTCGCAACCAAGAACATCGTCATCGCCACGGGTTCGGACGTCACGCGCCTGCCGGGCGTCGAGATCGACGAGAAGGTGGTGGTCTCGTCCACGGGCGCCCTGGACCTGCCGGCCGTTCCCAAGCACCTCGTCGTGATCGGTGCGGGGGTGATCGGCCTTGAGCTCGGCTCCGTCTGGCGCCGTCTCGGCTCCCAGGTCACGGTGGTGGAATATCTCGACCGCATCCTGCCCGGCATGGACGGCGAGGTCGCCAAGAACTTCCAGCGCATCCTCGGCAAGCAGGGCTTCCAGTTCAAGCTCGGCTCCAAGGTGACCGGCGTCGCGAACAACGGCAACGGAGCAACCGTCACGGTCGAGCCGGCCGCCGGCGGCACGCCTGAGACCATCGAGGCCGACGCGGTGCTGGTGGCCATCGGCCGGGTACCCTACACGACGGGCCTGGGTCTCGAATCCATCGGCGTGCAGCTCGACAACCGAGGCCGCATCCTGACCGACGCGCATTTCTCCACCAACGTCACCGGCATTTACGCCATCGGCGACGTGATCGCGGGTCCGATGCTCGCCCATAAGGCCGAGGACGAGGGCGTTGCCGTCGCCGAGATCCTCGCCGGCAAGGCCGGGCACGTGAACTACGACGTGATCCCGAGCGTGGTCTACACCTTCCCGGAGGTCGCCTCCGTCGGTAAGTCCGAGGAAGAGCTGAAGGCTGCGGGCATCGCCTACAATGTGGGCAAGTTCCCGTTCACGGCCAATGGCCGCGCCAAGGTCAACCACACCACGGACGGCTTCGTGAAGATCCTGGCCGATGCTTCGACCGATAAGGTACTCGGTGCCCACATCATCGGTGCGGAGGCCGGCAACCTGATTCACGAGGTGGCCGTCGCCATGGAGTTCGGCGCCTCCTCCGAGGACATCGCCCGCACCTGCCACGCGCATCCGACTCTCGCGGAAGCCGTCAAGGAAGCCGCGATGGCGGTCGAGAAGCGCGCCATCCATATGTGATGTCTCAAAAGCCCTCTCCCCTCTGCGGGAGAGGGTGGGTTGCGGAGCAAGCCGGGAGAGGGGACGAATTCGCTATGTCCTGCTTTTGCTCATGCGCAACGGCATGAACCGAGTCGCGCAATCCAACGCATCCCGGGTTTCCTGACGCCCCTCTCCCGACCCTCGCTGACGCGAGGGCCACCCTCTCCCGCAGAGGGGAGAGGGATAAGAACGCACAGCCAAAGCCTATTTCACCCGCGCCCTTGGATGTGCGGCATCGAACGCATCCATCAGCCGGGCGGCGTCCACCTTCGTGTAGAGCTGCGTGGTCGAGAGCGAGGCGTGGCCGAGCAGTTCCTGGATGCCGCGCAGGTCGCCGCCACGGGCCAGAAGATGCGTCGCGAAGGAATGGCGCAGGGCATGGGGCGTGGCGCTGTCAGGTAGGCCTAGCGCACCCCGCAGCTCCTCCACGGCGAGCTGAATGATGCGGGGGGACAAGGGCCCACCCCTGGCGCCCACGAAAAGAGGGCCTTCCGGCTTCAGCGCATACGGACAGAGGCTCACATACTCCTCCACTGCGGCCTGGATCGCCGGGATCACCGGCACGCCCCGCATCTTGCCGCCCTTGCCGGTCACCGTGACCGAATCGATGCCGTGGATCGGCGCGTCCCGCCGCTGGATCCCCAAGGCCTCCGAGATACGCAGGCCCGCCCCGTAGAGCAGGGACAATACGGCGGCGTCGCGGGCCAGGATCCAGGGCTTTCGATCGCCGCCCGACCGGGTCTCTGCCTCGGTCACCGCGACCGCCGTGGCGGCGGTGAGCGGACGGGGCAGATTCTTTTCCACCTTCGGCGTGCGAATCGCCGCGAAAGCCGAGGCGGTGCCGTAGCCCTCCCGTTCCAGGTGGCGGGCGAAGGAGCGCAGGGCTGCGAGCTGGCGCATGAGGGACCGGCTCTGCACCGATCCCATGCGGCGGGCCGCCAGGAAGGAGCGGATGTCGAGGGGCTTGAGGCTCAAGATGGCCTTGATGTCCGGCGCCCCGCCGAGGTGGACCGTCAGGAAAACGAGGAACTGGCGCAGGTCCCGTCCGTAGGCTTCCACGGTCTTCGGCGATAGACGACGTTCCTTGGCAAGCCCGGCCAGCCATTGCGCCGCCTCCTGGCGGGTGTCCGCCGCACCCGGGACGGCAAGGTCGGGGGCATGATTCGAATCGCTCTCAGACATGTTCCTGCTTTGTGCCGAGCCGCTCCCTATATAAGAGGGATCTGGTTAACTCCATCCGAACGACCATCAACCCCATTCTCCACGGACCCACCGAAGATCCATGAGCCATCAGGTTGCCGACATCCTCATCCCGCTGGCGCTGGACACCACGTACAGCTACGCCGTGCCGGAGGGGCTCACCCTGAAGGAGGGGGACGTCGTCCAGGTGCCGCTCGCGACCCGCGAGGTGGTGGGCGTGGTCTGGGAGCTGCGCCAGGGGGCGGCGGCGAACTTCAAGAAAGTCACGGGGGTGGTCGACACGCCTTCCCTGTCGCCCAACATGCGCAAGTTCCTGGAGTGGATCGCCTGGTATACCCTCGCGCCCAAGGGCTCGGCACTGTCCATGGGGCTTCGTCTCGTGGACGAGACCCGTATCGAGGTCACGCGCGTGGGCGTGCGGCTGACGGGATCGCAACCCAAGCGCATGACGCCAGCTCGCCAGAAAGTGATCGAGGCCGCAAGGGAGGGCACGATCTATCTCAAGCGCGAACTCGCCGACGCGGCGGGCGTGAGCGTGGGTGTCATCGACGGTCTGGTGGACGAGGGCACTCTCGAAGCCGTTGCCCTGGCGGCCGAACCGGTGGCGGGAACGCCGGATCCCGGCTTCATCGCCACGAACCTGTCGGACGGCCAGCGTGAGGCCGCCGAGCGGCTGATCGAAACCTTGTCCGAAGACCCGGCTCCCGCGACCTTACTTGAAGGCGTCACAGGCGCCGGTAAGACGGAGGTCTATTTCGAGGCCGTGGCCGAGACGATCCGTCAGGGACGGCAGGCCCTGATCCTCATGCCCGAGATCGCGCTGACGGCGCAGTTTCTGGACCGCTTCGAAGCCCGGTTCGGCGTCAAGCCGGCTTGCTGGCATTCGGGCGTCTCCGGCCGCAAACGCGAACGCCTCTTCGCCGCCATCGCGGCTGGAGACGTGAAGGTCGTGGCGGGCGCTCGCTCGGCTCTGTTCCTGCCCTATCCGGATCTCGGCCTCATCGTGGTCGATGAGGAGCACGAGACCGCCTACAAGCAGGAGGATGGGGTCCACTATCATGCCCGTGACATGGCTGTGGTCAGGGGCCGGATCGAGGGCGCTCCGGTGATTCTCGCCTCCGCGACCCCGTCCATCGAGAGCCGGGTCAATGTGGAGCGGGGTCGCTATCATCATGTGCGGCTCCCGGAGCGCTTTGGTGGCCGGTCCCTGCCGCAGATCCGCGCCATCGACCTGCGCAAGGAAGCGATTCCGAAAGGCCGCTGGCTCTCGCCGAGCCTCGTGGCCGCCATGGAGGAGAATGCCGCGCGGGGCGAGCAGTCGCTCCTGTTCCTCAACCGGCGAGGTTATGCGCCGCTTACCCTGTGCCGCGCCTGCGCCCACCGCTACGAGTGCCCGAACTGCTCCGCATGGCTTGTGGAGCACCGCTTCCGCCGAGCGCTGGTGTGCCACCATTGCGGTCATGTGGAGCGGACCCCGCAGGCCTGCGTGTCCTGCGGCAGCGTCGATTCGCTGGTGCCCTGCGGGCCGGGGGTCGAGCGAATCGCCGAGGAGGTGGCCGAGCTGTTCCCGGACAAGCGCTCCGTGGTCCTCTCCAGCGACTTTCCGGGAGGGACCGAGCGCCTTAAGGCGGAGTTGGCCGCCGTGGCGGCAGGCGAGGTCGACATCGTGATCGGCACCCAACTCGTGGCCAAAGGGCACAACTTTCCGCTCCTGACCCTGGTGGGCGTCCTGGACGCCGATATCGGCCTGACTTCCGGCGATCCCCGCGCCGCCGAGCGCACCTTTCAGATGCTTCAGCAGGTGACGGGACGGGCGGGGCGCGGCGAGAAGCCGGGCCGGGGCCTGGTCCAGACCTGGCAGCCGGACCATCCCGTCATTGCCGCTCTGGTGTCGGGGGACGCCGAGCGATTCTACCGGGAGGAGACCCACGTGCGCGAGGTCGCGGGACTGCCGCCCTTCGGGCGACTGGCCGCCCTCGTCGTCTCGGCCGCCGAGCGAGAGGCCGCGGAGGCCCATGCCCGCGCCATGGCCAAGGTGGCGAGCCCGCCGCCCGGCGTTACCGTGCTCGGCCCCGCCGAGGCCCCGCTCGCCCTCATCCGGGGCCGCTACCGCTACCGCATCCTCGTCAAGACGGAACGGGAGGTCGACCTCCAGGCCTACCTCCGCGATTGGCTCACCCGCTGCCCAAAGGTAAGGGGCAACACCAAGGTGTCCATCGACGTCGACCCTCAGAGCTTCCTTTAGACCCCAACCCCCTGGAATCATGTCCAAGATCGTTCATTGCATCCGCCACGGCCAGTCGACCTTCAATGCGCATTATGCGGAATTCGGGGTCGATCCGAACCATTTCGACGCGCTCCTGACCGAACTCGGCCACCGGCAGGTGGCCGAGCGCGCGGAGGATTTGCGCCGTCACCCCTATGAACTTGTCGTGACCTCGCCCCTGACCCGGGCGATCCAGACCACCATGGGCCTGTTCAAGGATCACCCGGCGGCGCCCCCGATCCAGATCGAATGCCTGCACCGGGAGCACCTGGGCAGCAGTTGCGACGTGGGCCGGGCCCCGGCGCTCCTGCGGGCGGAGTTTCCCCATCTGACCTTCGACCATCTCGACGAGATCTGGTGGCACAACGAGGGCGAACCCGGCGAAAACGGGTTCGTGGTCGAGCCCGCGCCGGTCCTCGAGGAGCGGGTCGGCCGGTTTCGGGACTGGCTGTCGGCCCGGCCCGAGAGCCTCATCGCCGTCGTGGGGCACGGAACGTTCTTCCACCACCTGACGGGCCAGATGCTGCGCAACTGCGAAGTCGCAATACTGGAGCTTTGAGGTTTACCTTAAAAAGCTTCCATTTTTTCCCGCGCGGCTCAAGCGCTTGGTCAGCTTGCGCTCCTGGAAAACCCATGTTAGTGCACCCCCGCCTGAGGGGTGGAGACGCCTCCCGCCCAAGGCTCCCTTTTTACCGACCTGACGGGTTTTCCGGGCGCCGACCATCACTGATGCCGGACCGGTCCCGTGAGACCTGAGAGAGACGTTACGTGGCGCAAAGCGGTTCGCAAGAAGGACCCCTCCTGTCGGGTGTGGCTACACGCTACGCCTCGGCGCTGTTCGAACTCGCTCACGAAGCGAAGTCCGTGGACGCCGTCGCGGGCGACCTAGAGCGCTTCAATGGCCTGATCCAGGGCAGCGAAGACCTGCAGCGCCTCATCCGCAATCCGGTCTTCACGGCCGAGGAGCAATCGGCGGCGGTGGGGGCTCTCCTGGACAAGGCCGGCATTTCCGGGCTTGCGGGAAATTTCATCCGTCTCGTGGCGGCCAAGCGCCGCCTCTTCGCCCTTCCTGACATGATCCGGTCCTTCCGGGACCTCGTGTCGGACGCGAAGGGCATCGTTCGGGCCCAGGTCACCCTGGCGGAGGAGCCCTCCGACAAGGTGCTCAACGACATCAAGGCGGCGTTGCGCGACGTCGCCAAGGCTGACGTCTCCCTCGACGTCAAGATTGACCCGAGCCTCATCGGCGGCCTCATCGTGAAGGTGGGCTCCCGCATGGTGGACGCTTCGGTGCGCACCAAACTCAATTCCATTCGTCTAGCGATGAAAGAGGTCCACTGATGGACATTCGAGCCGCTGAGATCTCCGCGATCCTCAAAGAGCAGATCAAGAACTTCGGCACCGAGGCTGAAGTCACCGAAGTCGGCCAGGTTCTGTCCGTCGGTGACGGCATCGCCCGCTGCTACGGCCTCGACAAGGTTCAGGCCGGCGAGATGGTGCAGTTCGAGAGCGGCGTGCAGGGCATGGCGCTGAACCTCGAATCCGACAACGTCGGCGTCGTGATCTTCGGTTCCGACCGCGAGATCGCCGAAGGCCAGACCGTGAAGCGCACGGGCTCCATCGTGGACGTGCCGGTCGGCAAGGGCCTGCTCGGCCGCGTCGTGGACGCGCTTGGCAACCCCATCGACGGCAAGGGCCCGATCCAGTTCACCGAGCGCCGCCGCGTGGACGTGAAGGCGCCGGGCATTATTCCGCGCAAGTCGGTGCACGAGCCGATGGCGACGGGCCTCAAGTCGATCGACGCCCTGATCCCGGTCGGCCGCGGCCAGCGCGAGCTGATCATCGGCGACCGCCAGACCGGCAAGACCGCGATCGCCCTCGACACGATCCTGAACCAGAAGCCTCTGAACCAGGGCAACGACGAATCGCAGAAGCTGTACTGCGTGTACGTCGCCATCGGCCAGAAGCGCTCGACGGTCGCCCAGTTCGTGAAGGTTCTCGAAGAGAACGGCGCGCTGGAATACTCGATCATCGTGGCGGCCACCGCTTCCGATCCGGCCCCGATGCAGTTCCTGGCGCCCTTCGCCGGCTGCGCCATGGGCGAGTTCTTCCGCGACAACGGCATGCACGCCGTGATCACCTACGACGATCTGTCCAAGCAGGCCGTCGCCTACCGCCAGATGTCGCTCCTTCTGCGCCGCCCGCCGGGCCGCGAGGCCTATCCGGGCGACGTGTTCTACCTTCACTCGCGCCTCCTCGAGCGCGCCGCGAAGCTGAACGACAGCGAGGGCGCAGGTTCGCTCACGGCTCTGCCGGTGATCGAGACGCAGGCCAACGACGTGTCGGCCTACATCCCCACCAACGTGATCTCGATCACGGACGGCCAGATCTTCCTGGAGACGGATCTGTTCTACCAGGGCATCCGCCCGGCCGTGAACGTCGGTCTGTCCGTGTCCCGCGTGGGCTCGGCCGCACAGACGAAGGCGATGAAGAAGGTCGCCGGCAAGATCAAGGGCGAGCTGGCCCAGTACCGCGAGATGGCGGCCTTCGCCCAGTTCGGCTCCGACCTCGATGCCACGACGCAGCGCCTGCTGAACCGCGGCTCGCGCCTGACGGAACTCCTGAAGCAGCCGCAATTCTCGCCGCTGAAGATGGAAGAGCAGGTCGTGACGATCTATGCCGGCGTCAACGGCTACCTCGATGCGCTGCCGCTCAACCGCGTGCGCGGCTTCGAGGACGGTCTTCTGTCGCTGGTTCGCAGCAAGCACCCCGAGATCCTGGAGTCGATCCGCTCCAGCAAGGATCTGTCGAGCGATACGGAAGCGAAGCTCAAGGACGCCGTCCAGTCCTTCGCCAAGTCTTTCTCGTAAAAACCGGTCGCGTCATCACGAACCGGACATCCGGACAGGGGTAGGGACGCTCGATGCCGAGCTTGAAAGACCTTCGAAACCGCATCGCCTCCGTCAAGGCGACGCAGAAGATCACCAAGGCCATGCAGATGGTGGCCGCCGCGAAGCTGCGCCGGGCGCAGATGGCGGCGGAAGCCGCGCGTCCTTATGCCCAGCGCATGTCGGCGGTCCTCGGCAACATCGCGTCCGGCGTCACCGTCGGACCCGACACGCCGCGTCTGCTGGCTGGAACCGGGGGCGACCAGGTTCACCTCCTGGTCGTCTGCACGGCGGAACGCGGCCTGTGCGGCGCGTTCAACTCGTCGATCGCGCGTCTCGCCCGCGATCATGCCAATCGCCTATTGCGCGAGGGCAAGACGGTCAAGATCATCTGCGTCGGCAAGAAGGGCTACGACATCCTGCGTCGCCAGTTCGCCGCGCAGATCATCGATCTCGTCGACCTACGCTCCGTTCGCACCCTCGGATTCGAGCAGGGCGACCAGATCGCCCAGAAGGTGCTCGCGCTCTTCGAGGCGGGCGAGTTCGACGTCGCGACCCTGTTCTACTCGCGCTTCCAGTCGGTGATCGCCCAGATCCCGACCGCGCAGCAGATCATTCCGGCCCAAATCGAAGCCGGCGGCGTCTCCACGGATGCCGTCTACGACTACGAGCCGGACGAGGGCGAGATTCTCGCGACCCTCCTGCCGCGCAACCTCACCATCCAGATCTTCCGCGCTCTCCTGGAGAACGCGGCCTCTGAACAGGGCGCCCGCATGAGCGCCATGGACAGCGCGACCCGCAACGCGGGCGAGATGATCAAGAAGCAGACGATGACCTACAACCGGTCCCGTCAGGCGATGATCACCAAGGAACTGATCGAAATCATTTCGGGCGCCGAAGCGCTCTGACCCGTATCCGAGAGGAGCCAACGATGGCCAACACCGCCACCACCGCCGGCAAGACCGGCCAGATCACGCAGGTCATCGGCGCCGTCGTCGACGTGCAGTTCGACGGCCACCTGCCGGAAATTCTCAACGCCCTGGAGACCACGAACGGCGGCAACCGCCTCGTGCTCGAAGTGGCTCAGCAGCTCGGCGAGAACACCGTGCGCTGCATCGCCATGGACACCTCCGAGGGTCTCGTGCGCGGCCAGCCCGTCACCGACACCGGCGCCCCGATCTCGGTGCCGGTCGGCGCCGGCACGCTCGGCCGCATCATGAACGTCATCGGCGAGCCCGTGGACGAAGCCGGCCCGATCCCGTCGGAAGGCATCCGCGCCATCCACCAGCCCGCTCCGTCCTATGCCGAACAGTCCACCGAGGGCCAGATCCTCGTGACGGGCATCAAGGTCGTGGATCTGCTGGCTCCCTACGCGAAGGGCGGCAAGATCGGCCTCTTCGGCGGCGCCGGCGTGGGCAAGACCGTGCTCATCATGGAGCTCATCAACAACGTCGCGAAGGCGCACGGCGGCTATTCCGTGTTCGCCGGCGTCGGCGAGCGCACCCGCGAGGGCAACGATCTCTACCACGAGATGATCGAGTCCGGCGTGAACAAGCACGGCGGCGGCGAGGGCTCCAAGTGCGCTCTCGTGTACGGCCAGATGAACGAGCCTCCGGGCGCCCGCGCCCGCGTCGCGCTCACCGGCCTCACCGTCGCCGAGAACTTCCGCGACCAGGGCCAGGACGTGCTGTTCTTCGTGGACAACATCTTCCGCTTCACGCAGGCGGGCTCCGAGGTGTCGGCGCTTCTCGGCCGTATTCCTTCGGCCGTGGGCTATCAGCCGACCCTGGCGACCGACATGGGCGCCCTGCAGGAGCGCATCACCACCACCACCAAGGGCTCGATCACTTCGGTGCAGGCCATCTACGTGCCGGCCGACGATCTGACCGACCCGGCTCCAGCCGCTTCGTTCGCCCACCTGGACGCCACGACCGTTCTGTCCCGCTCCATCGCCGAGAAGGGCATCTACCCGGCCGTGGATCCGCTCGACTCGACCTCGCGCATGCTCTCCGCCGCCATCCTGGGCGAGGAGCACTACAACGTGGCCCGTCAGGTTCAGCAGATCCTGCAGCGCTATAAGTCGCTCCAGGACATCATCGCGATCCTGGGCATGGACGAGCTGTCCGAAGAGGACAAGATGACGGTGGCCCGCGCCCGCAAGATCGAGCGCTTCCTGTCGCAGCCGTTCTTCGTGGCCGAAGTCTTCACGGGCTCGCCCGGCAAGCTCGTGGCCCTCGAGGACACGATCAAGGGCTTCAAGGGACTGGTGAACGGCGACTACGACCACCTGCCGGAGGCCGCCTTCTACATGGTCGGCTCCATCGAGGAGGCGGTCGAGAAGGCCCAGCGCCTGGCTGCCGAAGCCGCTTAAATCCGAACACGTTTGAATCCGGGCCGCGCGTCGCGTGGCCCGGGCCACGCCTTCAGAACATTCTCCCGAAACGATCCGGCTTTCAGCCGCGCTTCCCGGGGACGATACGGAGCAGGCTTTGATGGCCCCCTTCACCTTTGAACTGGTTTCTCCCGAGCGGGTGCTGTTCTCCGGCTCCGTCGAGGCCGTCGTCCTGCCCGCCGTCGAAGGCGACATGACGGTTCTGGCCGGCCACGCACCCATGATGACGGCGCTCAAGACGGGCTTCCTCGTCGTCACGGACAACCCCGGCAACGGCAAGCGCATCCTGATCCGCGGCGGCTTCGCCGACATCAACCAGAACGGTCTCACCGTCCTGGCCGAGCGGGCCCTTCCGGCGGAGGAGCTCACCACCGACGTTCTCGATCACGAGATCCTCCAGGCCGAGATGGCGTATGACGCCACCAACGACCCGGCGGCCAAGCATGTCGCCGAGGCCACCATCGCGCAGTTGCGCGAGGCCAAGGAAGCTCTTTCATTCTAGGTTTCGAAGGCCGGCGCTCAGCCGGCCTTTTCGTTGATGCACCCCCCCAATCCCCTCATCCTGACCCTGGACCTCGATGAGGCCTCGTTCAGGTTCTTCGACGACCAGCGCAAGGCGTATTTCCCCCAGGAGCGGAACTTTATCCCCGCTCACGTGACGCTCTTCCATCACCTGCCTGGCTCCGAACGGCGCAGGATCGACAGTGATGTCCAGCCGCATTGCCGGCGCCCTGTTATCGCCATGCGGGCGACCGGCCTGCGCTCGCTGGGCCGAGGCGTCGCCTATGCGTTGGAGAGCCCCGAGGTCGATGCCCTTCGCGCCAGCCTCGCGACATCCTGGGCCGACTGGCTGACGCCGCAGGATCGTCAGAAGCCCCGCCTGCATGTGACGGTCCAGAACAAGGTCTCGCCGGACGCGGCGCGCACGCTGCTGGACCGGCTCAATACTGGCTTCGAGCCCTTCACGGCCACCGCCACGGGCTTGCTGCTCTGGTCCTACGAGGGCGGGCCGTGGCGTTTCCTGGCACGCTTTCCGTTCCGGGGATGAAACCTGGCGGGACCCGGCCTATGCTCGCCCTGGCTGTCCGAGCAGGCGCGACCCGGGCACCGTCCAGCCGCTTCACGCGCCGGGGCTTTGCCCATGCATCCCACCTTCGCCCGCCTGCGCGGCATCGTTCCGAGCCTGAACACGCCCTTCGACCTCGACGGCAGAGTCGATGAGGCCGGGGTGCGAGGGGTTGTCGAAGCCTCCCTCGACGCGCGCTGCGCCGGCCTCCTGATCCTGGCAGTCGCCGCCGAGAACCGCAGCCTCAGCCTCCAGGAACGGGACCGGATCGGGTCCATCATCGCCGAAGTGATCGCGGGACGCGTGCCGTTGATCGTCAATGTGACCGGGCCGGACCTGGACGCGTCGCTCATCCTCGCGCGTCAGGCGAAACGCATCGGGGCGGATGCGTCGTGCTATCAGGTCGACCCGCGCAAAAAGCTGTCCGAGCTCCGGTCCGAACTGGAGCGCCTCACCGAGACCGGACCGGACCTGATCGTCGTGCAAGACCTCGACTGGACGGGTCACGGGCTGCCCCTCGGCGTCATCGAAGGACTCGCGCGCCATTGCCCGGGCTTCCAGGCCATCAAGATCGAGAGCGTCCTGGCGGGCCCGAAATACTCGCAGGTCCTGGGAGCTTTCGGGGGCGATTTTCACGTTTCGGGCGGGTGGGCGGCCGGGCAGATGATGGAGGCCCTGCAGCGGGGCGTGCATGCCTTCATGCCAACCGCGATGGATCATCCTTACGGCCGGGTCTACGACCTGTTCCGCGATGGGCAAGCCGATGCGGCGCGGGATGCGTTCGAGCGCATGTTGCCGATCCTCGCCTTCACGCAGCAGCACATCGATATCAGCATCGCATTCTTCAAAATGCTCCGGCGTGCTCAAGGGATTTTTGCAACGGATGTGCATCGCTGCGAGCTGAGGCTCGATCCGGTCCAGAAGCAGATCGCGGGCGCGCTGGTGCGGCGCGCCCTGGATCTCGATGCGAGGGCTAAAGGGGAGCGAACCGCTACTCGCCCATCGCGATGAGGTTGGCGTTGCCGCCCGCCGCTGCCGTGTTGATCGTGACGGTCTGCTCCGTCGCGAAGCGCAGGAGGTAATGCGGCCCGCCCGCCTTGGGGCCCGTACCGGACAGACCGTGGCCGCCGAAAGGCTGCACGCCCACTACCGCCCCGATCATGTTGCGGTTTACATAGACGTTGCCCACCGAGAGCGTATCGGCGATCCGGTTGACGGTGGCGTCGATGCGCGAATGCACGCCGAGCGTCAGGCCGTAGCCGGTCTCCTCGATGGCCTCGATCACCTCGTTCAAGCGCCCTGCCTTGTAGCGAACCACGTGCAGGACAGGGCCGAACACCTCCTCGGCGAGATCCGCAGGCCGCTTCAGTTCGAAGACGTGAGGCGCCACATAGGTCCCGGCCGGAGCGCTGCCCGCGTAATGCACCTTCGATTCCTTTGTCATGCGGGCGATATGGCCGTCCAACTTCTCCTTGGCGTCATGGTCGATCACGGGGCCGATCTGAGTTGCGACCTCGCGAGGGTCGCCCACTTTCAATTCCTTGGCGCTCCCGGCGATCATCTCGATCATCCGGTCGGCTACGTCCTCCTGCACGCAGAGGAGCCGCAGGGCGGAGCAGCGCTGGCCCGCCGAGCGGAAAGCCGAGGTCGCAACATCATCCGCCACCTGCTCCGGCAGGGCCGTCGCGTCCACGATCATGGCGTTGATGCCGCCGGTCTCCGCGATGAGCGGCACAATCGCGCCGTCCTTGTTCGCGAGCGTGCGGTTGATGAGACGGGCGACCTCCGTCGAGCCCGTGAACACCACGCCCGCCACGTGCCGGTGCTCCACGAGGCGCGCGCCCACGCGCCCGTCACCGGGCACCAGATGCAGGGCCGAGGCCGGGACGCCCGCCTCGTGCAGGAAGCTCACGGCGAGCGCGGCGATCAGGGGCGTCTGTTCGGCGGGTTTGGCCACCACGGCGTTGCCGGCCATGAGGGCGGCCGTCACCTGCCCGAGGAAGATGGCGAGCGGAAAGTTCCAGGGCGAGATCGCCACGAAGACGCCACGACCCCGCAGGCGCAGTACGTTGCTCTCGCCCGTCGGGCCCGGCATGGCCTCGCCGGTGCCGAACAAGGTTCTGCCTTGTGCGGCGTAGTAGCGGCAGAAGTCGATGGCCTCGCGAACCTCCGACAGGGCATCGTCGATGGTCTTCCCGGCCTCTGCTTGGAGAAGGTAGAGCATCTCGCCGCGCCGCTCTTCGAGCAGATCGGCCACGCGGTCGAGCGCCGTCGCGCGGGCCGCCGCAACCGTCCGGCTCCAGGCCGCGAAACCGGCACGGGCCGCCGTCATGGCGCGGTCCGCCGTCTCCGGCGCGGCCTCCGTCACCTCGCCCACGACGAGCCTGCCGTCGATGGGGCTGAGCACCGGACGCGTGGTGCCGGATGCGGCCTTGCCGTCGACCAGCGGGAGGGCTTTGTAGGCTTGGCCCGCATGGGGCCGGATTTCGTCCGCCAACGCGGCCAGGGACGTCCTGTGGCCCAACTCGACGCCCCGCGAGTTGGCGCGGCCGGGCCCGTAAAGGTCGCGGGGCAGGGGCAGCTTCGGGTGCCGGGCCTTGTCGGGAGACCCGATGATGTCGGCGGGCCGCACCAGCAGGTTCGCGATCGGGATGTCGTCGTCCGCCGCGACCGACACGAAGGACGAGTTGGCGCCGTTCTCCAAAAGGCGCCGTACCAGATAGGCCAGGAGGTCCCGGTGGCCGCCCACCGGCGCATAGGTGCGGCAGGCCAGGCCCGGCTCGTCGTCCAGGAGCTTGCCGTAGACCGCCTCGCCCATGCCGTGCAGGCGCTGGAACTCGTAACCCTCCGTGCCGCCCGCCCGCTCCAGGATGGACGAGACGGTCAGCGCGTTGTGGGTGGCGAATTGCGGATAGATGCGCGGGCGCAGCGCCAGAAGCTTCTCGGCGCAGGCCACGTAGTTCAGGTCCGTCATCGCCTTCCGGGTGAAGACCGGATAATCGTCGAGACCGCGTTCCTGGGCCCGCTTCACCTCCGTGTCCCAGTAGGCGCCCTTGACGAGGCGCACCATCATGCGCCGGTCGTAGCGCTCTGCCATGGTGGCGATGGCGTCAATGACTGCGCCAGCACGCTTCTGGTAGCCCTGGATGGCGAGCCCGAACCCGCTCCAGCCAGCCAGTGACGGGTCGGACAGGACGGCCTCGATGACCTCCAGGGACAATTCCAGCCGGTCGGCCTCCTCGGCGTCGATCGTGAAGTTCAGGTCATAGGCCTTGGCCTTTTGGGCGAGCTCGATCACCAGCGGCACGAGTTCCGCCAGGACGCGCTCGCGGCTCGTGGCCTCGTAGCGCGGGTGGAGGGCGGAGAGCTTCACCGAAATGCCGGGCCGGTTCGGCAGCGGCTCGTTTCCGGCGGAGCGGCCGATGGCCTCGATGGCGTCCGCATAGGACTGCCAATAGCGCCGGGCGTCGTCCGCCGTGCGGGCGCCTTCGCCCAGCATGTCGAACGAATAGCGATAGAGGCGGCCCTTGCCGGATCCGGCCCGCTTCAGGGCGTCCTCGATGGTCTGGCCCAGTACGAAGTGGTTGCCCATCACCCGCATGGCTTGCCGGGTGGCCGTGCGCACGGCGGGCAGGCCGATGCGCTTGGCGGCCTGGCGCAGGATGCCCTCCGGGGTCTCGCCGGGCTGGATGATTCGGGCCGTGATGCCGAGCGCCCAGGACGAGGCCGAGATCAGGAAGGCGTCGGACTTGGCCTCGCGACCCGCAAAATCGCCCTGGCCGAGCTTGTCCTCGATCAGCCGGTCGGCGGTGGCCGCATCCGGCACCCGCAGCAGCGCCTCGGCCAGCACCATCAGGGCAAGACCCTCCTTGGTGGAGAGCGCGTATTCCCGCAGCATGTCCTCGACGCCGCCGAGACCGCCGCCCTTGGCCCGGATCGCCTCGATGAGCCCCGTCGTGCGCCGGTCGACGCGCCCCTCACGCTCCGGGGTCAGGCGTGCGCTCGCGAGAAGGCGGCCCGCGATGGCCCGGTCGTCTTCCGCATAGGGTGGGTTGAAGGCAAGGGCGATGGGGAGGGAGTGAGTCATGGATGTCCTTTAGACGCTGGCCGGAGAATACAGGCGCTCGCGCCGTGTTTCGATGGCGTAATTTCGCCATGTGCCGTATAAAGTTCGGTTCTTGAGCTTTATGGGCGTTAGAATGACGGATATCGACCGGATCGACCGCAGGATCCTGAAACAGCTCCAGGCCGACGGCCGGATCAGCGCCGTGGAACTGGCCGACAAGATCGGGTTGTCGCCCACCTCTACCGGCGAGCGCATGAAGCGCCTGCAGCGGGACGGCTACATCGCGGGCTTCGGGGCACGGCTGGATCCGCATCGCCTGGGCCTCGGGCTGCTGGTCTTCGTGGAGGTCTCCCTCGACAAGACGACGCCGGACGTGTTCGAAAAGTTCGCACAGGCCGTGAAGCGTGCGCCCGAGGTCCTGGAATGCCACATGGTGGCGGGCGGCTTCGATTACCTCGTCAAGACCCGCGTCGCCGACATGGCCGCCTACCGGCATTTCCTGGGCGAAATCCTTCTCGCCCTTCCGGGCGTCAAGGAAACCCGCACCTATGCGGTCATGGAGGAGGTGAAGAGCGACGGGATGCTGCCGGTCTGACGCCCGGGTGTTGCCGGTCGGACGGCTTTGCCCAAGGAAGAGGCAGATCACGCATTGTTGTTCGGCACCCCTCCCTTGCGGGCCGCGCCGCATTTTGATTGCATGCTGCCTCCGAAGGCAGGGCGGTTGGCTGCCTGTCGAAGACACATGCTTGCGCAAGGGAGGAATTTTCGATGTCGCGTTCTTCGTCCTTCATGAGAGGGACGTCTGTCCGGTCCTGGATCATGAAAGCCGGTCTCGGGCTTGCTGCCCTGATGGCCTCCCAGTCGGCTTTTGCCCAAACCCCCGTGCGGTTCAGCCTCGACTGGCGCTGGGAGGGACCGGCCGCTCCCTTCGCGGTGGCGCTCGACAAGGGCTACTTCAAGGCCGAGGGCCTCGACGTGACCATCGATCCGGCGGCGGGCTCCCGGGAGCCGATCTCCCGCGTGGCCTCGGGCACCTACGACGCGGGCTTCGGGGACGTGAACTCCCTGGTGCGGTTCCGCGACGAGAATCCCGGTACGGACATCAAGGCCGTGATGGTGATGTACGACAAGCCGCCCTTCGCCATCATCGGGCGCAAGAGCCGGGGCATCTCGGCCGAGGTATCGAGCCTCCAGGGCAAGAAGTTCGGCGCGCCCGCAGCGGACGGCGCCTACGCGCAATGGCCGATCTTCAAATCCGTCAACAAGATCGACGACTCGACCATGAAGTTCGAGAATGTGGGCTTCCCCGTCCGCGAGCCCATGCTGGCGCAGGGCGAGGTCGACGCGGTCTTCGGCTTCTCCATGTCGTCCTTCATCAACCTGAAGTCCCGGGGCGTTCCGGCCGAGGACATCGTGGTGATGCTCATGAGCGATTACGGCGTGGACCTCTACGGCAACACCATCCTGATCTCGCCCAAATTCGCGGCCGAGAAGCCGGAGGCCGTGAAAGGCCTGTTGCGGGCGATCATGAAGGGCGTGCAGGACACCATCAAGGACCCGTCGGCGGCGGTCGATTCCGTGATCAAACGCAACGACGTGGCCAAGAAGGACGTGGAGCTTGAGCGCCTGAAAATGGTGCTCGACCAGAACATGCTGACCCCCTGGGTCAAGGCCAACGGCTTCGGCGGCATCGACAAGGACCGCTTCGCCCGCGCCCTCGACCAGATCGGCCTCACTTTCACCTACAAGGCCAAGCCCAAGGTCGAGGACGTGTTCTCGGACGCGTTCCTGCCCGCGAGCGATGCCCGGAAGGTGAACTGACGCCTCAGACCCTCCCCTTGAGGGGGAGGGTCGCGAGCACCGCGAGCGGGGTGGGGTGGAACCACCGCGCTCTGTGAGGTCGCGTTTCCCACCCCACCCCGGAGCGCTGTCGCGCCCCGACCCTCCCCCTCAAGGGGAGGGTAGTTTCCGGAGCCTCTCTTGCCCGCCTTCGTCGACATCCATGACGTGACCCACGTCTATGCCCGCGCCGAGGACGGCGCGCCCGCCGTGCAGGGGCTCGACCTGAGGGTTCAGGAGGGCGAGTTCGCGGCCATCGTGGGGCCGTCGGGCTGCGGCAAGTCCACGCTCATGAAGCTGGCGACGGGGCTGCAGTTTCCCAAGCAGGGCACCGTCATCGTCGACGGCCAGCAGGTGGGTGCGCCCGTGAAGCTCGCCGGGATGGCGTTCCAGAACCCCACCATGCTGCCCTGGCGCACCACCCTGGACAATATCCTGCTGCCCCTCGAGATCGTGGAGCCGCACCGCTCGCGCCTCAAGCGCCACAAGGCCGAATACGTGGCCAAGGCTCAGGCGCTGCTGGCGCAGGTGGGCCTGAGGGGGCAGGGCGAGAAGTTTCCCTGGCAACTCTCCGGCGGCATGCAGCAGCGCGCCTCGCTCTGCCGCGCGCTGATCCACGAGCCGAAGCTGCTCATGCTCGACGAGCCTTTCGGGGCGCTCGACGCCTTCACCCGCGAGGAGCTGTGGTGCGTGATCCGCGACCTGCACGCGGCCCAAAAATTCACCGTGATCCTCGTGACCCACGACCTGCGCGAGGCCACCTTCCTGGCCGACCGGATCTTCTGCATGAGCGCCCGTCCCGGCCGCATCGTGGCCGAGCGCGAGGTGAGTTTCCCGCGCCCGCGCGATCTCGAGATCACCTACACGCCGGAATTCAGCGCCGTCGTGCACGACCTGCGCGGTCACATCGCCCACGCGCGGAGCGCAGCGTGAGACGAATGTCCGAAGCAGGGCCACAACTTCATCCTGAGGGCCCGCGCAGCGGGCGTCTCGAAGGATGGTCCAGCCAGCACCGGAACCACTTCGCTAGAGCCCTCCTTCGAGACGGGCCTTTGGCCTTCCTCAGGATGAGGTGGAGTGTGAACGACCCCCAGCTTGCGAGTTTGCTCCGATGACCGTCACCAAGCGCTCCCTCATGCTCGCGCCCTGGATTTTCACCATCGGGTTCTTCGCCCTCTGGGAGATCGTGTGCCGGGTCTTCGGCGTGTCGAGCTTCGTGCTGCCCGCGCCGTCGACGATCCTCGCGGCGATCTGGGAATACCGCAGCCAGCTCACCTACCACGCCTTTTTCACCCTCTGGATGACCTTGGCGGGGTTCGGCCTCGCGGTCGTCTTCGGGTTGCTGCTCGGCATGATGCTGGGCTCCTCGCGCCTCATCAATGCGGGCACCTATCCGCTGCTCGTCGGGTTCAACTCGATCCCCAAGGTGGCCGTGGTGCCCATCCTGGTGTTCTGGTTCGGCGTCGGCTGGGTGCCGCCGGTGATGACGGCGTTCCTGATCTCGTTTTTTCCCATCGTGGTGAATGTCGCCACCGGCATCTCCACCGTCGAGCCCGAGATGGAGGACGTGCTGCGGGCGCTCGGCGCGTCCAAGCGCGACATCGTCATGAAGGTGGGCCTGCCCCGCGCGATGCCGTATTTCTTCGGCTCGCTGAAGGTAGCGATCACGCTGGCTTATGTAGGCTCGGTGATCGGCGAGCAGAACGCCTCGAACGTGGGCATCGGCAACCTGCTCACCCGCGCGTCCGCCGCCTTCGAGGTGCCGCTCGTCTGGGCCGCGCTGGTGGTGCTCGCGATCCTCGGCGTGATCATGTACGCGATCACGGCCGCCATCGAGCAATCGATGACGGGCTGGGCGCAACGCTCGCAAATGGCGGCTTGATCTGTATCGAGCATGACCTCGTCCTGATGAGCGACAAGGCCATTCGTCTCAGAGCCTCATCCTGAGGGAATTGCGTGGCAATTCGTCTCGAAGTGTCATCCTGAGGGCCCGCGTAGCGGGTGTCTCGAAGGATGATCCAGGGTGCACGGGAAACACTCCGCTGAAGCATCCTTCGAGACGAGCCTCCGGCTCTCATCAGGATGAGGTTGAGATCGGCAGAAACGGGCTAACGCCGCAGCGACAAAGGATTGTCCCCCAGCGCCGCTGCATCCGGTTGGTCTATTCCCGGCTTGCCCAGGAACGCGTTCCACAACCTCTCGACCTCGTCCCGGTCGACGCCGTCCACGATGAACACGATGCGCGTGCGCCGGTCGTCGCTGGGCCAGCGCGGCAGGATCGCCGGGACGTGGATCACGTGCTGGACGCCGTGAATCACCACCGGACGGTCCGGATCCTCGGCGAGGGCCACGAGGCCCTTCACACGGAGAAGCCTCGATCCTTGCGCGGAGCGCAGGAGGTCGAGAAACATGTCGAGCGCGCCCTGGCGCACCGGCGCGTCGCTCGTGAGGCAGAAGGCCCGAATGCTCGCATCGTGCCGGTTCACGTCGTGGTGGTGGCCGTGATCGTGATGGCCGTGCTGGTGGGCGTGGCTGCGGTGCTCCGCTTCCTCGACGGCCTCCGCCTTCAGCCACTCGCCCACATCGGCGATCTTGCCGTCGAGCCCGAACAGGCCGCCCGACAGAATGTCGGTGACAGACGCATCCGCGTCGAGGATCGCGGCGCCGGGATTGAGCGCGTGGAGGCGCTCTCGAAGCCCGGACAGGCTGGCGGCATCGGCCAGATCAGCCTTGGCGAGAACGATCCGCTCGGCCACCGCCACCTGCTTGACGGCCTCGTGATGCGCGTCGAGGGTTCCCGGGCCGTTCACCGCGTCCACCACGGTCACGACGCCCTCCAGGGCATAGCGCATGGACAGGTAGGGGTGGTAGAGCACCGCGTGCAGGATCGGGGCGGGATCTGCCAGGCCGGTGGTCTCGATGACCACGCGCCGGAACGGCGTGATGCGGCCGTTGTCGCGCTTGCGCAGCAGGTCTTCCAGGGTGGCGATCAAATCGCCCCGCACGGTGCAGCACAGGCAGCCCGCTCCCAGCAGGATCATGCCCTCGTCCACCGTCTCGACGAGGAGATGGTCGAGGCCGATCTCGCCGAACTCGTTGATGATCACGACCGTATCGGCCAGGGCCGGGTCCTGCAGCATCCGGTTGAGCAGGGTGGTCTTGCCGGCGCCCAGGAACCCGGTGAGGATCGTGAGCGGGATCGGCGGCAGGGGGCCGGCTGGACGGGAGGACATCGGTTCAATCCGTGGGAACGAGGGGCGTCTTGCGGGAGCGCTCCAGGATAATGTTGGCCACGATGGCGGCCAGCACAAGCAGCCCGCCCGCAGCTTGGACGGGGGTGAGGGCCTCCCCCAGTACCGCGACGGAGATCAGGGCCGCCACCACGGGCTCCAGGCAATAGATGATTCCGGCCGCCACGGGGGCGATGCGGGCCAGCGCCGCGATCTGGAGCAGGAAGCCGACCACGTAGCCCGCCACCGTCACGAACACGGCGAAGGGCGCCAGCGCCAGCATGGCCGGGCCGCCGAGCTGCCCCGTCACGACGCCCACGAGGAGGGCGGTGGGCAGCACGATCACGTGGCCCCAGAACACCTTGGCGAGGGGATCGGTCCGTGGGGTCCGGGCCGCCACGAAGAACTGCACCGCGCAGGCGATCGCCGCCCCGAAGGCCATGGCGACCCCACGCCAGTCGAGGCCGTCGAAGACGGGCCCCACCACCAGCACCACGCCGGTCAGGGCGGCCAGCACCACGGCCATCAGGGGCAGGGTCAGGCGGGTCTTCTCCACGAACGGGCTCGCGAGCACGATCAGGACCGGATAGGCATAGAAGATCACTGCCGCCACTGTGACGGGGATGAAGGCCACCGACGACACGTAGCAGAGGCCGAGCATCGCCGTGGACAGGCCGAAGACCACGATGGGAAACCCTTCGCCCCGTGCCACCGCCAGGGGGCGGCGCAGGAAGCCAAGCGCCACGCCCATGAGGGCGAGCATCAGCAGCACCCGGTAGACCACGATGGTCGGCCCGTTGGCACCCTCCAGGGCGGCCACGCGGGCAAACACGATGTTGAGGCCGTAGAGCGCCGCGGAACCGAGGGCGAACAGGGAGCCGGCGGGAGACAGGGGAGAGGAGGGCTTGGTCACGCGCCTCCGTTCGCGCGGATCGGGCCCAAATGCAAGGTGGCGAAGCCGGGTTTGGATGAGCGCGGGGCCGTTTCCTCACCCTTGTGGTGAGGGCAGGCCCGAAGGGCTCGGGTGGAGGTGGGGCGACCCGGTGAGCGATGACATCGCTCCCACCGCCGTCATGGCCGGGCTTGACCCGGCCGCCCACGTCTAGCGACGTGGGGCGTGGATACCCGGCTCAAGGCCGGGCATGACGGTAGAAGCGAATGCGCTCCAATGACGGACGGAAGACTTCGACTTTTCGACCCCCACCCCGGTCGCTCACGCGACGCGATCCTCGCCGCAGGCAAGTCGGGCGTTCCCGACTTGCTTCACAGGAGGCGGATATCGAGCAGGCCCGATATTCGTGGGAATGGCATCGGGCGCGGCCCTCAGCCCTCGGTGGCGGCCTTCGGCTTGTCCTTCTGGGCCGCCGGGCGCTTGGGCGGCGTCTTGGCGGCCGGTTTGGCGTCGGCCTTCGCGTCGGCTTTGGGCTCCGCCTTGGTGTCGGCGGCGGCCTGCGGCTTGGCCGGGGTCTTCTTCGTGTCGGCGGCCTTGGTGTCCACCTTCTTGGCGGCGTCGCTCACGGGCTTGAGGGAGACGCTGGCGCGGCTCTTGTCCTTCTTGACCTCCGGGGCGTCCGCATCGTCGGCCTTGTCGGCGGTTTTCGCGTCAGTGGCCTTGGCGGGCTTTTTGGCGGTCTTGGACGCCTTCTTGGCCTGACGGGCCTTCTCGGCCGCATCTTCCTCCGCCGCCTGGGCCGCGAGGTCCTTCTCGGATGGCGGGTTCAGGCCGATCCAGACCGGCACCGGCTGAACCGCCGCGCGGGGTCCCAGGGTCGTGCGCAGGGGCTGGGCGTTGCCGCCCGCGAAAGCGAAGACGTTGGACGAGGGGCTGAGCAGGTTCGGGGTGGCGTTGTCCTCCGCCACGGTGGTCTGGCTGTCCTCGCCCACGGGGCCGCGGCGGTCGCAGATGACGGAGCGCATGTCCGGCGGGGCCGTAGAGGCGGAATCCGGCAGGTTCTCGAGGGAATAGGCCGCGAGGCTCGGCGACGAGCCGAAGCCGCGGTCGAAGAGCTCGGCGGCCTTCATGGTGCGCTCATTGGCCGAGGGCGCTCCCAGCACGACGGTGATGAGCTGGCGGCCGTTGCGGGTGGCCGTGGCCACCACGTTGAAGCCCGACGCGCAGATGAAGCCCGTCTTCATGCCGTCGGCGCCCGGATAGCGGCCGATGAGCCCGTTGGTGTTGCGCATGACCCGGCGGCCGTACTGGATGGCGCCGATATGGAACAGGTCGTTGTATTCCGGGAACTGGGTCAGCAGGGTGCGGGCCAGGATCGCCATGTCGCGGGCGGAGGTCTGGTTGCGCTCGTCGGGCAGGCCGTGCGGGTTGGCGAACCGGCTCTCGTGCATGCCGATTTCCCGCGCCTTCTGGTTCATCAGGGCCGCGAATCCGTCGATGGAGCCGCCGAGATTCTCCGCGATGGTGGCGGCCACGTCGTTGGCCGACTTCACCATGATGATCTTCAGCGCGTTGTCGAGGCGGATCTGGGTGCCGGGCTTGAAGGCCATCTTGGACGGCGGCAGGGCTGCGGCGGCATCCGTCACGGTGAGCAGCGTCTCCATGCTCACCTGGCCCCGCCGGGCCATGTCGAGGGCCACATAGGTGGTCATCAGCTTGGTGATGGAGGCCGGGAACCACGGATCCGTGGCCCGGTCGGCGTGGAGGACGCGGCCGCTCTGGAGATCGACCACGAGGGACGGAGCGCCCGCGAAGGCCGAACCGCTCAACAGGGCAGCGATGGCGAGAACGGATAAGCGGAGGGCTCGGCTGGCACCCATCAATACGGCTCCATACAAAACATGCATATGCGACGCGAAGCTGATAGCCCTGCCTCAAGCAGCTTGGCCATTGGTAGCCTCAAACGGACAACTTGACTAGGTTGGGATTCCCCCGAAGCCCCTTAGGTCGAATTCCTTCATAGCGAATTCCGTGGCAAGAGCATGGCGAGATGCAAGGTTTTCAAGAACGTCCATGAATTCTCTGTACTTATGGGTTCCGATCACGCTCATCGCCGCCGCCGCCCAGACTGGGCGGAACGCCACCCAGCGGCGCCTGACGGAGATGATCGGCACCGTGGGCGCGACCCAGGTCCGGTTTCTCTACGGGTTTCCGTTCGCGCTCCTGGCACTCATTTTCGTGTGGATCGTCACGGGAGAGAGGATCCCCGGCCCGAGCGGCGCCTTTCTGATCTCTGTGGCGGCTGGTGCGGCGGTGCAGATCCTGGCCACGGCCCTCATGCTCGCCGCCATGCGCGAGCGCGCCTTCTCGGTGGTCACGGCCTACACGAAAACCGAGCCCGTGCAGGTAGCCCTGTTCGGCCTCGTGCTGCTGGGCGACACCCTGACGCCGATGATCGGGCTCGCGATCCTGATCGCCACCGCCGGCGTCGTGCTCATGTCCGTGAAGCCGGGCACGAACCTGGCGTCGGCGGGATGGAAGCCCGTAGTGTTCGGCATCGGGTCCGGGGCGTTCTTCGCCCTGGCGGCGATCGGGTTCCGGGGCGCGATCCTGAGCCTGGAGGACGGCTCCTACCTGGTCCGCGCCACCACGACGCTCGCCTGGAGCCTGGGGGTCCAGACCCTGATCCTGGTCGCGTGGCTCGGCCTGTTCGACCGGCCCGCGCTCCTCGCGAGCTTCCGGGTCTGGCGCACGTCCCTCGGGGCGGGCTTCCTCGGCGCCCTGGCCTCGCAGTTCTGGTTCCTGGGCTTTGCCCTCACCACCGCCGCCAACGTGCGCACGCTCGCCCTTGTGGAGGTGCTCATGGCGCAGGCGGTGTCCCATCGGTTCATGGCCCAGAGAACCACGCGGCGGGAGATCCTCGGCATGGCCCTCATCCTCGGCGGCGTCGGGCTGCTGCTGTTCACGCAAAGGTAGGTTGCGCGGCCTCGCGGCGTCGGTCTAGAAAAGCGTAACACTCTTACGTTATGGAAGGAACCGCGATGTCCGCCGCCACCGCCGCCGCCACGAAACCCGCCTACCGCTCTCTCCAGGCGGGCGATCCGGCGCCGTGGTTCCATCAGGCCTGCACCAGCAACCCGAATTTCGCCTTCGATACGGTGGCGGGGCGTTACATCGTGCTGTGCTTCTACGGCACGGCGTCGGACGAGCCGGGCCGGGCGGCCCTTGAGGCGATCCAGGCCGGGCAGGGCTCGCTCTTCGACGATGACAAGCTCGCCCTGTTCGGAATCAGCTTCGATCCGGCGGACCAGTCCGAGGGCCGGGCCCGCGAGATGCTGCCGGGCATCCGGCATTTCTGGGACTTCGACGGCAAGGTCGGACAACTCTATGGGGCGCTGCCGCAGGGGCAGGAGAGCGGTTCGGTGGCGGCCCGGCGGTTCTGGATGGTGCTCAACCCCACCCTGCGCGTTCGCGCCGTGTTTCCGTTCCGGGAGGATGGCAGCGACCGGGACGAGGTGATGGCCTATCTGCGCGCCCTGCCGCCGATCGACCGTTTCGCGGGGTTCGAAATCCAGGCCCCGATCCTCATCGTGCCGGACGTGTTCGAGGAAGGCTTCCGCAAGCACCTCATCGGCCTCTACGAGGAGCATGGCGGCACCGAGTCGGGCTACATGCGCGAGGTCGACGGCAAGACGGTGGCGGTGCACAACCCCAACCACAAGCGCCGCAAGGACTACACGATCACGGACCCGAACCTGATCCGGCAGGTGCAGAACCGCGTCATCCGGCGCATCAACACCGAGATCGAGAAGGTCCATTGCTTCAAGCCGACCCGGATGGAGCGCTACATCGTGTCCTGCTACGCGGCGGAGGACGGGGGGCATTTCCGGGCGCATCGGGACAACACCACCAAGGGCACGGCCCACCGGCGCTTCGCGGTCTCGATCAACCTCAACGCGGAGTTCGAGGGCGGCGAGGTCGGGTTTCCGGAATACGGGCCGCGCACCTACAAGGCTCCGGCGGGCGGCGCGGTGGTGTTCTCGTGCTCGCTCCTGCACTCGGTCTCGAAGGTGACGGAGGGCCGCCGCTACGCCTTCCTGCCGTTCATCTACGACGACGAGGCGGCCCGCATCCGCGAGGCCAACAACGCCTATCTGGGCGAGGGCGTGGGCGGCTACAGGGCGTGATGCAGGCCTTGTGAAACCCGCACTTCAGGGCCATTCTCCCGGACAACATACGTTCGGGAGACAACATCCATGACAGCCTGCATCGTCGGCTGGGCCCATACGCCCTTCGGCAAACTCGACTCCGAGACCGTCGAGAGCCTGATCGTTCGCGTCACGAACGAGGCGCTGGAGCATGCGGGGATCGGGCCCGAGGATGTGGACGAGGTCGTGCTCGGCCATTTCAACGCGGGCTTCTCGCCCCAGGATTTCACCGCCTCCCTGGTCTTCCAGGCCAGCGACAAGTTCCGCTTCAAGCCCGCCACCCGGGTGGAAAATGCCTGCGCGACCGGCTCCGCCGCGATCAACCAGGCCATCAAGACCATCGAGGCCAAGCGCGCCAAGACCGTGCTGGTGGTGGGCGTCGAGCAGATGACCCGCACCCCCGGCCCGGAGATCGGCGCCAACCTGCTGAAAGCCTCCTACCTGCCGGAGGACGGCCAGACCAAGGGCGGCTTCGCGGGCGTGTTCGGCGAGATCGCAGGCCGCTACTTCCAGCGCTACGGCGACCAGTCGGACGCCCTGGCCATGATCGCGGCCAAGAACCACAAGAACGGGGTCGACAACCCCTATGCGCAGATGCGCAAGGATCTGGGCTTCGATTTCTGCCGCGCCGAGAGCGAGAAGAATCCCTTCGTGGCCGGTCCCCTCAAGCGCACGGATTGCTCCCTCGTCTCCGACGGGGCGGCCGCCATCGTGCTGGCCGATACGGAAACGGCGCTCGGCATGAAGCGCGCGGTGGCGTTCCGGGCGAATGTGCACGCGCAGGATTTCCTGCCCATGTCGAAGCGGGACATCGTGTCCTTCGAGGGCTGCGCGGAAGCCTGGCGGCGGGCCCTCGACGGAGCCCGGATCGAGCTTTCCGACCTGTCCTTCGTGGAGACCCACGATTGCTTCACCATCGCGGAGCTCATCGAATACGAGGCCATGGGCCTCACCGCGCCGGGTCAGGGCGCCACCGCCGTGAAGGAAGGCTGGACGAATCGGGACGGCCGGCTGCCCGTGAACCCGTCCGGCGGCCTCAAGGCCAAGGGCCATCCCATCGGGGCGACCGGCGTGTCCATGCATGCGCTGTCCGCGATGCAGCTCTGCGAGGAGGCCGGGGGCATCCAGGTCAGGAACCCGAAGCTCGGCGGCATCTTCAACATGGGCGGCGCCGCCGTGGCGAACTACGTGAGCGTGCTCGAGCGGATCAAGTAGAGTGGATTGAACCGGGAGCCCCGCCCTGAGCAAACCCGGAGGCTCATCTCGAAGGCCTCATCCTGAGGGAGCCGAAGGCTCGTCTCGAAGGATGGTCCAGTTTGCACCGGAAACACGCCGCTGGAGCCCTCCTTCGAGATGCCGCTAAAGCGGCTCCTCAGGATGAGGTTGAAAAAGCGCGAAAGCCCTACTCCCCCGGCGCCTTGGCCTGGATCGCCAGGGCGTGCAGCCCCCGGTCGAAGGCGCCCCTCATGGCCTCGTTGACGAGGCGGTGGCGGTCCACCCGGGTCTTGCCGGAAAAGGCTTCCGACACGATATAAAGACGGAAGTGAGTTTCCCCGCCCTCACGCCACCCCGCATGGCCATGATGCTTGTCCGATTCGTCGGTAACGGTGAGTTCGGAGGGCTGAAACCTGTCGCGCAGGGCCTGCTCGATCCAGGCCGCCATGGGAATTGTCGGCTGATGGGCGTCGGGTTGCGTTGTCATATCGTCCTGTAAACTCTTTTGAAGAGGTCTGCGGCCAAAAGTGCCGGGGCCTTGGCTCCCGGCTGCTAGCCCCTCATAATCGCTGAATCATGGATCTCAACTCGCCTCTTTTCGACCGCATCCGCATCAAGCCCTCCGCCGATGAACCGCGCGAGGCCGAAGGGCCCTCGTGCGAGCATCCCGGCTGCAAGGCCTTGGGCGAGTTCCGCGCCCCGATGGGCCGGGACCGGGAGGGCCAGTATTTCCGGTTCTGCCTCAACCACGTGCGCGAGTACAACGCATCCTACAACTATTTCAACGGGATGTCCGACACCGCCGTGGCCGCTTACCAGAAGGACGCCATCATCGGCCACCGTCCCACCTGGACCATGGGCATGAACTCGTCCGCCAAGCCGGGAGCGAGCCCGGAGGCGCCCAAGCGCGACTGGAGCTACGTGGACCCGCTCGGGGTTCTCAACGGGCATGACTTCACCCAGGCCCGCCAGCGCCAGGCCCCCGAGCCGAAGCGCCCCCGCTATACGGGCGCGGTTCGGCGGGCGCTCGACGTGCTCGGCCTCGACGACGGAGTGGACGGGCCGGCCATCAAGGCCCAGTACAAGACTCTCGTGAAGCGGTTCCACCCGGACGCCAACGGAGGCGATCGCTCCTACGAGGCCCGCCTGCGCGACATCATCAAGGCGCACGACACCCTCAAATCCGCCGGGCTCTGCTGATCGCAAAACGACCGCCCGCGTTGCGTTCGCGGCATTTGCGCCTCGCCTGCGAGGCCTATAAGAAGTCTGACGCATCCCTTTGAATCACGACGGCAATCCGACCGAGAGGCCCCCATGAAGGCAGACACCGAAACAGCAGCCCTTACCCCGGACATGAAGGTGTCCGTGCGTCAGGTCTTCGGGATCGACTCGGATCTGGAAGTGCCCGCCTTCTCGCAGTCCGAAGAGCATGTGCCCGACCTCGACCCGGATTACCTGTTCGACCGGGAGACCACGCTGGCCATCCTGGCGGGCTTCGCGCGCAACCGGCGCGTGATGATCACGGGCTATCACGGCACCGGCAAGTCGACCCATATCGAGCAGGTGGCGGCCCGCCTCAACTGGCCCTGCGTGCGCGTGAACCTCGACAGCCACGTGTCCCGCATCGACCTCGTGGGCAAGGACGCCATCGTGCTCAAGGAAGGCCAGCAGGTCACGGCCTTCCAGGACGGCATCCTGCCCTGGGCGCTGCAGAACAACGTGGCTCTGGTCTTCGACGAGTACGATGCGGGCCGCCCGGACGTGATGTTCGTGATCCAGCGCGTGCTGGAGCAGTCCGGCAAGCTCACGCTCCTCGACCAGAAGCGGGTGATCAAGCCGCATCCGTCCTTCCGGCTCTTCGCCACCGCCAACACGGTGGGCCTCGGCGACACGTCGGGCCTCTATCACGGCACGCAGCAGATCAACCAGGGCCAGATGGACCGCTGGTCCATCGTCACCACCCTGAACTACCTGCCCCACGACCGGGAGGTCGACATCGTCCTGTCGAAGGCGAAGCACTACCAGGAAGACCCGCAAGGGCGGGATATCGTCAACAAGATGGTGCGCGTGGCCGATCTCACCCGCAGCGCCTTCATGAACGGCGATCTCTCCACCGTCATGAGCCCCCGCACGGTCATCACCTGGGCCGAGAACGCCGAGATCTTCGGCGATACGGGCTTCGCGTTCCGGGTCACGTTCCTGAACAAGTGCGACGAGCTCGAGCGCACCCTCGTGGCCGAGTTCTACCAGCGCTCCTTCGGCAAGGACCTGCCGGAGAGCGCGGTGAATATCGCGCTGAGCTAAGACAAAGCGTCATCCCGGACGCGCTCTGCGCGATCCGGGATCGCATGCAAATTTCGCTGGTTTTCGCGATCCCGGCTCGCCGCTCCGCTTTGGCCGGGATGACGGTATAAGGAATCCGATGTCCATCTCGAACCGCAAACCGGGTGAGAAGAAGGAAGCGCCGTCGGAGCCGCTCAAGCGCTCGATCGCCGGCTGCATGAAGGCGATCGCCCGCAAGCAGGACCTCGAGGTGACCTTCGCGTCCGATCGTCCCGCGCTCATGGGTGACAAGGCGCGCCTGCCGGAACCGCCCCGCAAGCTCAACGCCGGCGACGTGGCGATCCTGCGCGGCCACTCCGATTCCATGGCCCTGCGCCTCGCCTGCCACGACGCCACCCTGCACCGCCGCCTCGCGCCTGACGGCCAGGCTGCCCGCGCCGTCTACGACGCGGTCGAGCAGGCGCGCGTGGAATCCATCGGCTCGCGCCGCATGAGCGGCGTGTCGTCCAACATCAACGCCATGCTGGAAGACCGCTACCATCGCGGCGGCAAGTACGAGGACATCACCGACCGGGCCGACGCCCCCCTGGAGGATGCCATCGCCCTCATGGTGCGCGAGCGCCTGACGGGCCAGAAGCCGCCTCCGGCCGCCGCCAAGATCGTGGACCTGTGGCGCGACTTCATCGAGGACAAGGCGGGCCAGGACCTGAACGGCCTTCTCAAGAGCATCGAGAGCCAGCGGGAATTCGCCCGGGGCGTGCGCGACCTGCTCGCCTCCCTCGACATGGCCGACGAGGCCGCCCTCGATCCCGAGGACGAGGAGAGCGAGGACGAGAATCAGTCCGACCAAGAGCAGCAGCAGGGCGAGGGCCAGTCCGAGCAGGAATCGCAGGGCGACCGGGCCGAGATGGAAACCAGCGCGGACTCGGACGACGACCTGGAGGAGGGCGCGTCCGAGGAGGCCGATGGCCCCTCCGGCGAGATGCCCGAGGAAATGGACGAGGCCGATTCGGAGAACGCCTCCGAATCCTGGCGCCCGCCGTCACGCCACAACGAGGCGCGGGGGCCGGACTACAAGGCCTATACGACGAAGTTCGACGAGGTCATCCTCGCCGAGGACCTGTGCGACGCCGACGAGCTGACGCGGCTTCGCGCCTATCTGGACAAGCAGCTCGCCCATCTCCAGGGCGTGGTCGGCCGCCTCGCCAACCGCCTCCAGCGCCGCCTGCTCGCGCAGCAGAACCGGGCCTGGGAGTTCGACCTAGAGGAGGGGATGCTCGATCCGGTGCGCCTGCCTCGTATCATCATGGATCCGTTCCAGCCCCTCTCGTTCAAGCGAGAGCAGGACACCAATTTCCGCGACACGGTAGTGACGCTCCTGCTCGACAATTCCGGCTCCATGCGGGGGCGCCCCATCACGGTGGCGGCGACCTGCGCGGACATCCTGGCCCGGACGCTCGAGCGCTGCGGCGTCAAGGTCGAGATCCTCGGCTTCACGACCCGGGCCTGGAAGGGCGGGCAGTCGCGGGAATCCTGGCTGCAGGGCGGCAAGCCCGGCAATCCGGGGCGCCTCAACGACCTGCGTCACATCATCTACAAGTCGGCGGATGCGCCCTGGCGCCGGGCGCGCAAGAATCTCGGCCTGATGATGCGGGAGGGCCTGCTCAAGGAGAACATCGACGGCGAGGCGCTGGACTGGGCGCACAAGCGCCTTCTCGCGCGCCCCGAGCAGCGCCGCATCCTGATGGTCATCTCCGACGGAGCGCCGGTGGACGACTCGACCCTGTCGGTCAATCCCGGCAACTACCTGGAGCGCCACCTGCGCCATATCATCGAGGAGATCGAAACCCGCTCGCCCGTGGAGCTCATCGCCATCGGCATCGGGCACGACGTGACCCGCTACTACCGCCGCGCTGTCACCATCGTGGACGCGGAGGAACTCGGTGGCGTCATGACCGAGAAGCTAGCGGAGCTGTTCGAGGAGAACCCGCCGCAGGCCTCCTTCGCCCCCCGGCGCAAGCTTCACGCCTGACGGGCCCACTGGCGCAAAGGAGCTATCTCCCCGCCAGCCCCCGTTTCCGGTAGGCTTGATACCCGCCGGATTCTCCCACCGCGCCGTTCAGGAGCCGCCCTCATGCGTGTCACGACCCTCGCCGCCGCATGAACCTGAACCGGCGCCATTTCCTCGTCGGCGGCGGCGTCCTGGCGGGCGCGGCCTTCCTCGGACGGCCGGGCTCGGCGCGGCCCCGCGCCGCCAGCGCCCTCAAGCCCATCGACATCCAGGCGCGGGCCATCTCCTACCTGTCCGTTCTCGAACCCGAGCGCACCCGTTTCGACGGCCTCGTCTTCCGCTCCGGGCTCGAACTGCGCTGCGCGGACGAGCGCTTCGGCGGCTTCTCGGGCCTCTGGCGATCCCCTGACGGCGCAAAGCTCGTGGCCCTCGCGGACAACGCCCAATGGCTGACGGCCGACGTGGAGACCCGGGACGGCAAGCTTGCCGGCCTGTCCGAGGCTGTCCTGGCCCCTGTCCTCAACGAGGCGGGCAAGCGGCTCAGTACAACACCCTATTACGATACGGAAAGCTTTGCGGTCGGCCCGGACGGCACGGCCTATATCGGCATCGAGCGCCGTCATGCGGTCATGCGCCTCGACTGGGGGCGCCAAGGCGTCCTGGCCCGGGCGAGGCTCCTCCCGCTCCCGGAAGACCTGGCCGAGCAGATCAAGGACCTGCCCAACAACAGCGGCCTGGAGGCCCTCGGCGTCGCGCCGCCCCGCTCCCCCCTGGCCGGCGCGGTCGTGGCCGTGGCCGAGCATGCCTATCGGGGCGACAGCCCCAACACCCTGGGGTTCATCCTGACGGGACCGCAGCGGGGCACGTTCCTGGTCGAGCGCTCCGGCGGCTACGATGTGAGCGACATGGCATTCCTGCCCGACGGCGATCTCCTGCTCCTGGAGCGGCAGTTCGGCCTGTTCACGGGCTTTCGCATCCGCATCCGCCGGGTCGCGGGTTCGTCCCTGCGGCCCGACGCGTCCGTGTCGGGCTCCGTCCTGTTCGAGAGCGGGCCGACGCACCAGATCGACAACATGGAGGGTCTCGCCGTCTTCCGCCGGGGCGGCGACATCATCCTGACCCTCATCTCGGACGACAATTTCAGCCGCCTGCAAAGGACCCTGCTCCTGGAATTCGCTCTTCCGGGCTAGCACCCGTCCCGATGCCTGCCCGCCGTTGGGCCGCGTGATGCCATTCTGGGCATATGCTGCCTTTTGGCTAGGCAGGGAGGACTTGTGCGGGCGTTGGGCCGGCCTCTAAGCTTCCGGGCGAGCATGCAACGGAACAGGTCCCTGGCGGTCGGGGCACCGACGAGGACGGGTTTAGGGCTTCAGTGGCGGACAGATCGATCTTCGACGAGATGAACGGGCAGGACGGGCAAGGCCGCGCCGCCTACGACGTGCTCCAGGACTGGCTGAAATCCGCTCCCACCGAATTGCTGGAACGCCGCCGCGCCGAGGCCGAGCTCCTGTTCCGGAAAGTGGGCATCACATTCGCGGTCTATGGCAATGCGGAGGCCGAGGAGCGCCTCATTCCCTTCGACATCATTCCCCGCATCCTGTCCGGGCGCGAGTGGTCGCGGCTCTCGCAGGGCCTGGAGCAGCGCGTCACGGCGCTGAACATGTTCCTCAAGGACATCTACGGCGCGCGCGAGATCCTGCGCGCCGGGATCGTGCCGGAAGAACTCGTCTACCAGAACCCCTATTACCGTCCGCAGATGAACGGGCTGTCCCTGCGCGGCGGGGTCTACGTGCAGGTGGCGGGCGTCGACGTCGTGCGGGTGGACGACGAGGACTTCTACGTCCTGGAGGACAACCTGCGCACGCCCTCGGGGGTCTCCTACATGCTGGAGAACCGGGAGGTCATGCTGCGGCTCTTCCCGGACCTCATGGCAATGCAGCGCATCCGGCCCATCGAGAACTACGTCAACGAGTTGCTGGCCACCCTCAAATCCGTGGCGCCCGAGGGCTCGAACCGGCCCACCGTGGTGGTGCTCACGCCGGGCTCGCTCAACAGCGCCTATTACGAGCACAGCTTCCTGGCCGACCGCATGGGCGTCGAACTGGTGGAGGGCCGCGACCTCTTCGTGCGCGACGAGGTGGTCTACATGCGCACGACGCAGGGGCCGAAGCGGGTCGACGTCATCTACAGCCGCATCGACGACGACTTCCTCGACCCCCTGGTGTTCCGCTCGGACTCGGCCCTCGGCGTTCCAGGGCTGATCGCGGCCTACCGCGCCGGCAACGTCACCATCGCCAACGCTCCCGGCACGGGCGTGGCCGACGACAAGGCCATGTACTCCTACGTGCCCGACATCGTGCGCTTCTACACGGGCGAGGAGCCGATCCTGAAGAACGTGCCGACCTGGCGCTGCCGCGAGCCCGACGCCCTGAAATACGTGACCGATAACCTGCATGAGCTCGTCGTCAAGGAGGTCAACGGCTCGGGCGGCTACGGCATGCTGGTGGGCCCGCACGCCACCCGCGAGGCCCGGGACGAGTTCCGCCGGCGCGTCCTCGACCGGCCCGACAATTATATCGCCCAACCCACCCTGGCGCTGTCCACCAGCCCCATCTTCACCCAGAACGGCCTGGCCCCCCGGCACGTGGACCTGCGCCCCTTCGTGCTCTCGGGCGCCGATCGGGTGCGGCTCGTTCCCGGCGGCCTGACCCGCGTGGCGCTGACGGAGGGCTCCCTCGTGGTCAATTCGAGCCAGGGCGGCGGGACCAAGGACACCTGGGTGCTGAGCGAATGAGCGGCAGGACGAACAGAAGGCGGCCCGCATGCTGAGCCGCGACGCCGACAGCCTCTACTGGCTCTCCCGCTACGTGGAGCGGGCCGAGAACACCGCCCGCATCCTCGACGTGGCCTACCGGATGGCCTCGATGCCGATCTCCTATAACGGGGTCGACACCAACGAGTGGGAATCGGCCCTCATCACGGCCAGCGCCCTCCAGGGCTTCCGGGCGCTGTACGACGAGGTGACGCCGGAGAACGTGATCGACTACCTGGCCTTCTCGGAGGCGAACCCGTCCAGCATCCAGGGCTGTTTCGACACGGCTCGCCAGAACGCCCGCTCCGTGCGCGGAGCGCTCACCTCGGAGATGTGGGAATCGATCAACTCGGCCTGGCTCGACCTGCGCCGCTTCAAGTCCCAGACCCTGCAGGTGGAAGACCTGCCGCGCTTCCTGAACCTCGTGAAGGAGACCTCGCTTCGCTACGACGGTTCGGCGCTGCGCACGATGCTGCGCAACGACGCCTATTGGTTCTCGCGGCTCGGCGTCTATATCGAGCGCGCCGACAACACCGCCCGTGTGCTGGACGTCAAGTACCACGTGCTCCTTCCCAAGGATTCGGAGGTGGGCGGCGGCATCGACTACTATCAGTGGGCCGCGATCCTGCGGTCCGTTTCGGCGCTGGTGAGCTATCAATGGGTCTATCACCAGAACCTGCGCCCCTGGCTCGTGGCGGATCTCCTGATCCTGCGGGAGGAGATGCCCCGCTCCCTCGCCGCCTGCTACGCGGCGCTGTCCCGCCATCTCGACGACATCTCGGAGCGTTACGGCACATCGGGCAATGCCCAGCGCATGGCGCGCGCCGCCCATGCACGGCTGACGAACAGGACGATCGAGGACATCTTCCAGCACGGCCTGCACGAGTTCCTGGAGGACTTCATCACGGAGAACAGCCGCCTCGGGGTCGCGATCACGAACCAATATCTCGGCTGAGCCATGCGCATTCGCATCACCCATGAGACGACCTACCGCTACGACGATCCGGTCAAGTCGACGATGCAGATGCTGCGCCTCACACCGCGGGGCCACGAGGGCCAGACCATCCTGAAATGGTCCCTCGACACGGACGCCGATGCCCGGCTGATCCGGCGGGAGGACTGGTACGGCAACATCATGCACACCCTCTACGCCCAGGGGCCCGTGGAGGAAATCCGCCTCAAGGTTTCAGGGGAGATCGAGACCACGGACACGGCCGGCATCACCCGGGGCTGCGCCGAGCGTTTCCCGGTCCCGTTCTTCCTGCGGCAAACCCGGCTGACGCATGCCGATCCGGCGATTCGCGCCTTCGCGGAGGACACCGCCGGACGCCTGTCCAATCCCCTCGACCGGGCCCATGCGATCACGGCCGCGCTCCACGGGCGGCTGCTCTTCGACACGCAAGCCACCGATACGGCCACGGCCGCCGAGGAGGCCTTCGCGGCGGGCCATGGGGTCTGCCAGGATTTCACCCACGTGTTCCTGGCCGCCGCCCGCCACCTGGGCATTCCGGCCCGTTATGTGTCGGGCTACCTGCACCGTCCGGATCAGGTCGTCCAGGACGCAGGACATGCCTGGGCCGAGGCCCATATCGAGGGCCTGGGCTGGGTGAGTTTCGACGGCGCCAACTCGACCTCCGCCACCGAACATTATATACGCGTCGCCATTGGATTGGATTATTTGGAGGCCGCACCCGTGCGCGGTGCGTTTTACGGCGCGTCTCAGGAAGACCTGGGCGTCAATCTTACGATAGAAAGCGCGCGCCAGGCTCAGGGGTAAAGCCCGCGCCTCAAGGCGGGACGGCGCGTCCCAGGGGAGAAACCATGACCTATTGCGTCGGCGTCCTCGTGAAGGAGGGCCTCGTGATGATCGCCGACACCCGCACCAATGCGGGCGTCGACAACATCGCCACCTTCCGCAAGCTGCACACTTTCGAGGTGCCCGGCGACCGCGTCATCAGCCTGGCGACGGCCGGAAACCTCTCGGTGAGCCAGACGGCTTTCTCCCTCCTGACCGAGGGGATCGAGGATACCGAGACGGGCCGCATGGAAACGCTCCTGACGGTGCCGACCATGTCCAAGGCGGCGCATCTCGTGGGCAACGCGATCCGGCAGGTTTATGCCATCGACGGGATCGAGATGGAAAAGCACAACATGTCGTTCGACGTGACGATGCTTCTGGGCGGACAGATCGGGCATGCGCCGATGCGGCTCTACCAGGTCTATTCCGCCGGCAACGCCATCGAGGCCACGGTCGACACGCCCTTCCTGCAGATCGGCGAGCCGAAATACGGCAAGCCCATCCTCGACCGCGCGGTCACGTATGGGACCTCGCTGGTGGAGGCCCTGAAGCTCGGGCTCATTTCCATGGACTCGACCCTCAAGTCCAACCTCGGCGTGGGACTGCCCATCGACATCCTGGTATCCAAGCGCGATTCGCTCGCGGCCGGCGTCAATTACCGCATCCAGGACGACGAGCCCTATTTTCGGGACCTGCGCGAGAGCTGGTCGGCGGCCTTGCGGGCGGCCCACCAAGCCATCCCGCACCCGCCTTACACGGACGGTTTCCTGTAAGGCCGGTCAGGCGGCCTGCTGGGTCATGCGTGGTCGGATGAAGCGCAGGACGGCCCCATAGGGCGCAAGGGCGAGCGCCGCGAGACCGAGCTTGACCAGGTAATCGGCCAGCGCGAGGCTGGTCCAGGGCAGGACCACGCATTCGTCGGCGATGCCTGCGCTGCCGAGCAGGCCCGAAATCGTGGTTTGGAAGCCCGGAATGTCGCCGCAATAGAACGCGATCGAGAAGAAGATCGCGGTGTCCAGCGCCGAGGAAATCACCGAGGACACGAAGGGGGGCAGCCACCAGGCCTTGTCCCGCAAGGCCGAGAAGATCCGGATGTCGAGAAGCTGGGCCACCAGGAAGGCGGAGCCGGACGCGATGGCGATCCGGGGCGTCGCCAGGATGACCGACAGCACGACGGCCAGGACGAAGCCCACATAGACGATCCGCCGGGCGCCCGCATTGCCGAAGCGGCGGTTGGCCAGGTCCGTGATCAGGAACGAGAACGGGTAGGTGAAGGCGCCCCAGGTCAGGTAATCGCCCAGGCCCGCATGGGCGAAGGGGTACTGGACCAGGATGTTGGAGGCCAGGACCACCAGGGTGATGGCGGCGAGCGCGATGCCGAAGTCGCGGCGGTCGAGGGCGGTCATGGGGCCGGTTCCGAACATGGGGGTTCCCTTCGGGGCTTCCAATTCAGGCTTTGCGATTCAGGCTCTGCAACGCAAACGGGCGGCAAAAGCCGCCCGCTGCCAAACCGTGTGAGGCGAGACGCTCAGCTCGCGGCGGCGAGCTTCTTCTCGATCTCGCGCTTGATCGTCAGGGCGTTCGAGGACAGCTCCTCACCCTTGGCCTTGGCCAGGAACGCATCGAGGCCGCCGCGATGCTCCACGGAGCGCAGGGCGTTGGCCGAGATGCGCAGGCGCACGGAGCGCTGCAGGGTGTCGGACTGGAGGGTGACGTTGCAGAGGTTCGGCAGGAACTTCCGCTTCGTCTTGCGGTTCGAGTGGCTCACCAGGTGGCCACTCAGCACGGCCTTGCCGGTCAGTTCGCAACGGCGCGACATGGTTCTATCCTATTCGTCTATAAAGGGGCCACGGCTTGGACTGTCGCGGGTTTGCTTCAACGCAGATCCCACGCCGCCGGACACCAAAAGTCCTTGGAAGTGGGGAGCCTATAGGCCAAGACCCGACCCCGCGTCAAGAATAGCAGGCGCCGCACCTCGATTTTTTGCAACATCGTGGTCACGATTTCTTCTGATTCGTGTGGGATAGCCTTAACCAAGTTTTCAGAGAAAGCCCGATGCATCCCTTTTTTCTCGGTTTCATGGCCTTGAGCGCGGCCGGTCTCGGCTCGCTTGCCCAGACCCAGCCTCTGGGCGCCCAGACCCTCAAGGCGGATTACGACGTGACCCTGGCGGGGATCCCGCTCGGCACCGCTGACCTGTCCTCGACCTTCGAGGGCCAGAAATACACCATGCAGTTCGCCGTCAAGCTGTCGGGCCTCGCCCGAATGCTCACCGGCGGCAAGGGCGCCGCCACGGCCTCCGGGTCCCTGGTGGGCGCCCAGCCTCAGCCTGCTGCCTTCGCGGTCACGTCCCGGTCCTCCAGCGACGAGCGGACGGTGCGCATGGGGCTCGCGGGCGGCAACGTCTCCGCCGTGGAGGTCAACCCGCCCGTGGACGAGAAGCCCGACCGGGTCGCCCTGAAGGATTCCGACAAGCGCGGCGTCATCGACCCCCTCAGCGCCCTCCTGATGCCCGTGGCGTCCGGAAAGGGGCCGGCCGATCCAGCCAATTGCAACCGCACCCTGCCGGTCTTCGACGGCGCGGCGCGCTTCAATGTGGTCCTGTCCTACGGGGAGACCCGCAACGCCGAGACCGGGGGGTACAAGGGGAAGGTCCTGGTCTGCAACGCCCGATACGTGCCGATCGCGGGTCACCGCGCCCTGCGTCCGGCCACTAAGTTCATGGAGAGCAACAAGGACATGTCGATCTGGCTGGCCCCGGTCGAAGGCCAGAAGGTGCTCGTCCCGGTGCGGATCGCCGTGCGGACCATGGTGGGCATGAGCGTGGTCGAGGCCTCGACCTTCAGCATCGATTCCGGCGCCCGGGTCACGCCGATCTCCGGCCGGGCGACACTCGCCGAGTGATACGAAAGTTCGGTGCAGGCGCGCCCGGAGCGGTGGCGGATCGGCCCTGCAACACCATATAAGAAGGGCGCCCAGACGGGCCGACATCGTCCGCAAACCCTATCCAAGGCGTCCGCGCCCTGGATCGTCCGGCCCCGAGGCCGGGACCGAGGCCCGAGATCTGATCCCATCCATGGCCCGCCGTTCCCTTCCACCGCAGCAGCGCGCCCGCGGCGTCACCGCCGTGCTCGGGCCGACCAACACGGGCAAGACCCACCTGGCCATCGAGCGGATGCTCGGCCACGAGAGCGGCATGATCGGGCTGCCCCTGCGGCTGCTGGCCCGCGAGGTCTACCAGCGGGTGGTGGAAAAGGCGGGCGAGCACAACGTGGCCCTCGTGACCGGCGAGGAGAAGATCAAGCCCGACAAGGCCCGCTACTGGATCTCCACCGTGGAGGCGATGCCCCGCGACCTGGACGTGTCCTTCGTGGCCGTGGACGAGATCCAGCTCGCGGCCGATCTTGACCGGGGGCACGTCTTCACCGACCGACTCCTGAACCAGCGCGGGCGCTCCGAGACCCTTCTCATCGGCTCGAGCACCATGCGGCCGCTCGTCGAGGCACTGATTCCCGGCGTCCACGTCACCACCCGGCCGCGCCTGTCGAAGCTCACCTTCGCGGGGGAGAAAAAGGTCTCGCGCCTGCCCCGGCGTTCCGCCATCGTGGCGTTCTCGGCCGAGGAGGTCTACGCCATCGCGGAGCTGATCCGCCGCCAGAGCGGCGGCGCGGCCGTGGTGCTGGGAGCCCTCTCGCCCCGCACCCGCAACGCCCAGGTCGAGCTCTACCAGAACGGGGACGTGGACTACCTCATCGCCACCGACGCCATCGGCATGGGCCTGAACCTGGACGTCGACCACGTGGCCTTCGCGTCGGACAAGAAGTTCGATGGCTTCCGCTTCCGCAAGCTCTATCCGTCCGAACTGGCCCAGATCGCGGGCCGGGCCGGCCGCTACATGCGGGATGGCACCTTCGGCACCACGGCGCGCTGCCCGGCTTTCGACGCCGAGACCGTGGAAGCGCTGGAGAATCACACCTTCGATCCGCAGCGCGTGTTGCAGTGGCGCAACCCTGATCTGGATTTCTCCTCCCTCGCACGATTGCGTGACAGCCTGGCGATCCAGCCCCGCGAGCACGGCCTGGCGCGCGCGCCCATGGGCGAGGACGTAGCGGCCCTCGAGCTCCTGGCCCGTGACGACGACATCCAGGGCTACGCCCGCGGCCCGGCGGCGGTGGAGCGCCTGTGGCAGGTCTGCCAAGTGCCTGATTACAGGAAGGTTTCGCCCCACACCCATGCGGACATGATCGGCCAGATTTATGGCTTCCTGTCGAAGGACCGAGCCGTTCCGGCGGATTGGTACGCCCGCCACGTGGGGGCTCTGGACCGCACGGACGGCGACATCGACACCCTGTCGAACCGCATCGCCCAGGTGCGCACCTGGACCTTCGTCGCCAATCGTCCCGACTGGTTGAAGGACCCGGAGCATTGGCAGGGTGTTGCGCGTCAGGTAGAGGACAAGTTATCGGACGCGCTTCATGAACGTCTCGCTCAGCGCTTTATCGACCGGCGCACGAGCGTTCTCATGCGGCGCTTGAGAGAGAACACGATGCTCGAAGCGGAAATCACGACCTCCGGCGACGTTACCGTCGAAGGCCAGCACATCGGCCACCTGCACGGCTTCCATTTCGTCCCCGATCCCCAGGCGGACACCACGGAGGCCAAGACCTTGCGCAATGCGGCCGGCAAGGCCCTGGCGGGCGAGATCGAGGCGCGGGCGGACCGCTTCGCCGAGACCCCCGACACGACCCTGGTCCTGTCCAATGACGGCACGATCCGGTGGATGGGCGATCCCGTCGCCAGGATGGAGACGGGCGACAAGCTCTTCGAGCCGCGCCTGCGGGTCCTGTCGGACGAGCAATTGACCGGCGCTGCCCGGGACAAGGTCGAGAACCGCCTGCGCGCCTGGCTCAAGGCCTATATCGTGCGCCTGCTCGGGCCCGTGATGCAGCTCGAGGACAACGCGGAGCTGACGGGCTTGGCCCGGGGCATCGCGTTCCAGGTGGGCGAGGCCCTGGGAGTGCTCGAGCGCGCCAAGGTGCTCAACGAGGTGCGCAGCCTCGACCAGGACGCCCGGGCCGCCCTGCGCAAGGCGGGCCTGCGCTTCGGCGCCTATCACCTCTATCTGCCGGCCCTCCTCAAGCCCGCGCCCCGCACCCTCGCGGCCCAGCTCTGGGCCCTGCGGAACGGCGGGCTGGAGCAGCGCGGCATCGACGAGATCGCCCATCTGGCCCAGTCCGGCCGCACCTCGATCCCGGTGGATGCCGAGATCGCTCCGGGCCTTTATCGCGCCGCGGGCTTCCGCGTCTGCGGCGGACGGGCCGTGCGCGTGGACATCCTGGAACGCCTCGCCGACCTCATCCGCCCGGCCATCGCCTACCGGCCCGGCATCACCCCGGGTGAAGCCCCGGCGGGCGCCGCCGACGGCGAGGGCTTCGTGCCAACGGTCGCGATGACGTCCCTGGTCGGCTGCGCCGGCGAGGATTTTGCCACGATCCTGAAGTCACTGGGCTATGTCTCGGAGAGCCGTCCGGGCCCGGCCATCACGGTTCCGCTCGTTGAGGCTCCCCGCGCGATCGAGCCTGCCGGGCAGGCCGGGAGCCCGGAGCCCGGCGCGGAGGCTTCCTCGGAAGCGCCCATGCCTGAGGCCGAATCCGCCCAGGCCGAGCTGGGCCAAGGGGAACCTGACACAGCGGAACCGGATCAGGCGGAACCAGCCCGAGCCGAACCGGCTGAAGCGCAGCCCGTCGCCGCCGCCTCTCCCGAGACGGAAGCTGCTGCCGAGATGCCCGTGGTCGACGAGGCGCCCGCTGCGGCCCCGGCCGATTCCAACGAGCCCATGGCCGCGTCGGAGGATGGATCGACTCCCGCCGGATCCGCCACGGAGGCTCCCGCCGAGCCCGTTCTGATCGAGGTCTGGCGCCAGGGCCGGCGTCAGCACGAGGGCGGCCGCCACCACGGGCGCGGAGAGCCGGGAGACAAGCGCTCCCGTCAGGGCCGCAGGCCGGGTGGGGATCGGAACCAGGGCGCCAGAAACCAGGGTGATAGGAGCCAGGGCGAGCCTCGCTCCTTCGGGGATCGCCCGCCCCGTCAGGACCGCCGTCAGGACGAGCGCCGCGCGGATCGCCGGGACGGGCAGGGGGAGGGCGGGCGCTCTCAGAACCGGCCGCCCCGCGGTCCGGGACGGCAGGACGACCGGCGCGGACCGCGTCCGGACCAGCGCTTCGAGGGCCGCCGCGACGAGCGGCGCGAGAAGCAGCCCGATCCCAATTCGCCCTTCGCCAAGCTTCTGGCCCTCAAGTCCCAGCTTGAGGACAGCAAGAAGTGAGACCCTGAGCGCATGCGCGAGGACCGTCAGCGGCTGGACAAGTGGCTGTGGTTCGCGCGCTTTGCCAAATCCCGCACGCTCGCGGCCAAGCTGGTCGCGAGCGGCTTCATCCGGGTAAACGGGCAGCGGACCGAGAACCCCGCCAAGGCCATCGCCCTCAACGACGTCATCACCCTCGCGCTCAGCCGCACGACCCTGGTGATCCGGGTGGCGGATCTCGGCGCTAGGCGGGGCCCTGCAACGGAAGCAAGGCAGCTCTACATCAGCATCGAGACAGCAGGGGAGCCGCTTGCCAGCGAAGATGACAGCCGCTAGAGCATCGGACCCGAAAGTGGGCCCAGTCCTGGGCTCGATGCTCCGCTCTCCCGAAGGGCGCAACGCTCGTGCGGAAAACCGGGTCCACTTTTCCGCAGGATGCGCCGGAGCGGCCCGGATCACCTCGCAGATGAGCCCCCGAAGGATCGTTCATGCCCTACGTCGTCACTGAGAACTGCATCAAGTGCAAGTACATGGACTGCGTGGAAGTGTGTCCGGTCGACTGCTTCTACGAGGGCGAGAATATGCTCGTCATCCATCCCGACGAATGCATCGATTGCGGGGTGTGCGAGCCGGAATGTCCTGCCGAGGCCATCAAGCCGGACGTGGAGCCGGGCCTCGAGCAATGGCTCAAGATCAACGCCGATATGGCGCGCAGCTGGCCGAACATCACGCAGAAGAAGGACGCGCCCGCGGACGCCAAGGAGTTCGACGGGGTCGATGGCAAGCTGGAGAAGTATTTCAGCCCCAATCCTGGCGAGGGCGATTGAGCCATGGGAAGCCCGATGCTTGCCCCGTTGCAAGCGTGGCCATAAACGCAACGTCTTAACAGTGTTTCTGAAATATTTTTGCTTTTTTGCACGGACTATGATAGGGTCCGTCTATTGCCGTCGCTTGCGCCTGACGTGCATCCACCCCGCACCACGAGCGGTTCATCGACTATGAAATTGGGTAGCACATGCATGACCATCGGTAGCTTCAGCTGCCGTGCGTCATGAATCATAGGCGCTTTCTAGCCACTGGCGAACAGGGAGACAAGCGAAACCGCAACGGTTCGCGATCAATCATTATTGTTCCCCCGGGTCCCTGCCCGGTGGAACCTGCTCCCGCCGCAAGGCGCGAGCCATGCAAGGAGGCCTCTCTCGCATGACGACAGCCAAGAAGTCTGCCCAGCGCTTGGGTTTCAAGACCGGTGAAGCGATCGTTTATCCGGCTCACGGGGTCGGCCGTATCACGGCCGTCGAGGAGCAGGAGGTTGCCGGCTTCAAGCTGGAGCTGTTCGTGGTCTCCTTCGACAAGGACAAGATGGTGCTGCGCGTTCCGACCGGGAAAGCGTCCAGCGTCGGCATGCGCAAGCTCGCCGAGCCCGCCCTTGTGCAGAAGGCCTTGGATGTCCTCACGGGCCGCGCCCGGGTCAAGCGCACCATGTGGTCGCGCCGCGCGCAGGAATACGAGGCGAAGATCAATTCGGGCGACCTGATCTCCGTGACCGAGGTGGTTCGCGACCTGTACCGCTCCGAGGCGCAGCCCGAGCAGTCCTACAGCGAGCGCCAGCTCTACGAATCCGCTCTCGACCGCGTGGTGCGCGAGATCGGTGCCGTGAACAGGATCACCGATACGGAAGCCCTGAAGCTCATCGAGCAGAGCCTTGCGAAGTCTCCGCGCCGGGCCGCCAAGGGTGCCGAAGGTGAGGCCGACGAGGCCGACGACCTTCAGGAAGAGGCCGCCTGAAACGTTTTCGCTTCCACGGGAGCGACGGGAAGCCCGGCCTCGTGCCGGGCTTTTTTGCATGCGAATCCCTTGCCTTCCAGGCCTGCAAGACTATCTGTGCAAAATTGCTAACCTTGCCGTGAACTTTTCCGCGCGTGACCCGTTGTGCATATGCGCAAGGGGAGAACGCGAATGGGAGAAATCTCAGGGGTCCGTCGCAAGTTCGTTCGCGCCGCGATGAATGCTCCTTTCCTGGAACGTCAGGAAGAGCATCTGCTCGCAGTGCGGTGGAAAGAGAACAAGGATGAAACGGCCCTACACCAACTGACCGCTGCGCATATGCGCCTCGTCATCGCCTTGGCGGCCCGTTTCCGCCATTACGGCCTGCCCATGGCCGATCTGGTCCAGGAAGGCCATGTCGGACTTCTCGAAGCCGCCGCCCGGTTCGAGCCCGAGCGCGAGGTTCGCTTCTCGACCTACGCCACCTGGTGGATCCGCGCCTCGGTCCAGGACTATATCCTGCGCAATTGGTCCATCGTTCGCGGCGGGACGAGCTCGGCCCAGAAGGCTCTCTTCTTCAACCTCCGACGGCTGCGGGCCCGCCTGACCCGGAACGGTGACGACCACATCCCGTCCGAGGTTCACGGCAAGATCGCGGAGGCCATCGGCGTCTCCCGGGCCGACGTGGCGATGATGGACGCCCGCCTCTCGGCTCCCGACACCTCCCTCAACGCTCCGGTGCTCGACGCCGACTCATCGAATTCGGCGGAGCGGATGGAGTTTCTGGTGGATACCAGCCCGCTTCCCGACGAGAGCGTCAGCGAAGTGCTGGACAGCGAGCGCCGGGTTCGCTGGCTGCAGCAGGCCTTGGAGGTGCTCAACGAGCGCGAGCTTCGCATTCTCAGGGCCCGCCGCCTCAACGAGGAGCAGGTGACCCTCGAATTCCTGGGCGACCGCCTCGGGATCTCCAAGGAGCGCGTGCGTCAGATCGAGAACCGGGCTCTGGAGAAGCTGAAGCGCGCCCTGATGGACAAGTATCCACAGGCGTCCGGCGCCTTCGTCTGATCCACCGCCTCCGACCTTTCAAAGCCGCGTCGGCTCGAATCCGGCGCGGCTTTTTCTATTCGACGACGATCTTGTAGCGCTGTCCGGGCTCCAGGGGAGCGGCGCGGTCCAGCCCGTTGAGCTGGAGGAAGCGCTCCAGGGGACGATCCGCCACCGTCATTCGGGCCGCCATGGTCTCGGCCGTATCGCCCGCCTGGGCCGTGACCACGTCTAGGTGCAGGGGCTGGATCGTGCGCGCCTCTTCGGGCGAGACCTGCCGGACGCTCGCCAGCGTTTGGCGGAACATGCCGTCGAGGTCGCCTGCGCCCACCTTCATGGCCATGATCAGGCGATAGGTGGTCTGACCGATGCGGATGGCCGAAACCCGGAAATTCCATTCCTTGCCCTTGGACAACCCGATGACCACGGGCAGCCCGTTGATGGTCGTGGTCTCCAGGCTGCCGGGCTCGATCGTGTCGTTCCAGGTCGAGCGCAGCACCTCCTCGAGGCTCTGGCCGTCCGGCGTCTCGGCCGCGTCGAAGAGCAGGCGCCGGCTGCCATCCGGAGAGGACCCGAGCACCGCCTGGGACGTGTTCTCCAAGGTGAACCCGTCCGGCGCCTCGAAGGCCACGCCGAGCCGGGCATGAATGAAGCGGTGGCCCCGCACCACCCCGTCCGCGGGATCGTCCCCGTAGGGCAGCCGGTCCACCACCGCGAGATACTCCGTGCGGTTGGCCTCGCCGATCCCGGGCGCGCTGGCGCGCCGGGCCGCCTGGGTGGCGGCCTGGATGCGCTCGTTGGTGCTGGGATGGGTGGACATCATGTCGGCAGGTCCGCTGCGGCTCGCATCGGCGCCGCCCGCCGCCCGGCCGAGGGCCGTGAGGAAGCGGGGCGCCCCGAAGGGGTCGAAGCCCGCCCGGGCGAGCACCTTCACGCCGACCTGATCCGCCTCGAGTTCCTGGGACCGCGAGAAGCCCGCGAGCGTGTTGCGGGACCGGTCGCGCACGGCCGCGGCCTCGGAGGCGTTCTTCAGCACGTTCTCGGTCACGCGGGTGATGAGAGTCGAGCGCGCCTGCATCTCGCTGCGCTGGGATGCGTGCCGCAAGGTCACATGCGCGATCTCGTGGGACAGCACGGCCGCGATCTCGGACGTGTCGCTGGCGAGCGCCAGCAATCCGCGCGTGACGTAGAGCCTCCCGTTGGGCAGCGCGAAGGCATTCACCACCGGCGAGTTCAGGATCGTGACCCGGAAAGTCTCGTCCGGGCGGTCCGTGGCCGGCACGAGCCGGGCCACGATGTCGTTGAGAAGCTTCTGGGCCTGGGGGGCGCGCACCTCGCCGCCGAAGGCGGCCACGAGCCGGGCATGGTCGCGGTCGCTCTGGGTCTCCACGATGGTGCGCGGGGCGGCGGCCGGCAGCTGGACGTCCGTCTGGGTTCCGGCGCAGCCGGCCAGCGCCAACGCGAGGAGCGTCACGGCCGACAGGAGAGAGGGGATGCGGGAGGGGGCGCTCGTTGTCATCTCAGCGTCCGGACGGGTCTTCGATCCGCTCGATCATCTCCGGCACCCGGACCGTGAGGGCGGTGCCCTGCCAATCCTCCAGAATGCCTCTGGCCCGGATTCGGCTGCCCTTCAAGGATGCGGCCGTGACGCCGCGCTCCGCCATGCGGGTCCAGGTCTTCCTGGAGATGACGATCGTGAAATCCTCTGCCCATGCTCCCCCGAAGTTGAGATAGGTCCGCTCGCGCCGTTCGCCGACGCTGCGCACCCGTCCTTCCACAAGCGCGAAAGCACCGGCTCGCTCGCGCAAGCTCTCTCGTTGCATCGCATCAAGCGGTTTATAGCGATCTTGCGCCCAGATACCAAGGCTCTGACGCCGCGCATCGGCCTCAAGCCGCAGCAAGTCAGGCGCACAATGCGTTTCGGCCACACCCGCATCGACCAGCGCGAGCCCATTCGTCACCAGTTCGGCGGCCAGATGGGCGGACGAAGAACCGCTCGGAGCTGCGCTCTCCACCATGGCGGACAGGCGGCCCCAGCGGTCCAAGGCGCCTGGCGCTCGCACGAGGACGGCCTTGTCGCCCTGCATCCTCAGAAAGGCGAGGGCCTGTTCCCTCTGGGGACCGCTTTCGGGCAGGCGGATGCCGGACAGACGCGCGATCCGGCCCGAGGCTAGGGAGAGGTCGCCCTCCGCCGAGACGCCCGTGATTCGGTCCTGTTCTGCCGTTCCGCCGCACGGCGGGGCGCCCCGGGCCTGACCCCAGGCGGATGCGGTCAGGCAAAGGGTCCCGGCGAGGAGGGCGGCGAGACGCCAGGCGTGGATCATGGGGGCGCTGCCGTCATCGCAACGATCTTACAGGAAACGTCCCGGCCGCAAAGCCTCGTGTCGGGATTCGCCGGGTCGGTTGGCGGTTGCGCGCCGCGGCGAGGCGCACTAAAGGTGTGACCTCACGAGTTTGTCCGCGTAGCTCAGCAGGATAGAGCGAAGGTTTCCTAAAAATTGGGGGTTGCGGTTCGGAAACGCCGCAATCGATCTGCTCAAAGTCGGGGAAAGCTGCGCCGCCACCGCGGCATGCCAATCCCGAGCCAAGCCCCGCCAGGGGAAGGTGTAGAGACTGGACGGGCAGCACCTAAGGGCTCCGGCCTAGGGTGAAGGGACAGTCCAGACCACGAACGCCCGGGGCGCACCCGGGCGGCGGCGAAAGCCGAAGTGGGATGAAACCTTAGGTCGGGGGTTCGAATCCCTCCGCGGACGCCACTCCTCGGCTGCCACTCTTCGGCCGCTTGGGTCCGGGCCTCGAGAGGCCTGGAACCGTCGCGTGGCCTCTCCCCTCATTCGGCGATGTGGACGAGCGTTCCCCGCTGCCGGCCCCGCAGCCGGATCTCGCGGGCCGTGTGGAACCGTCCGGTCCAATCCCCGGCGCCCGCCGCCTGCAGGCAATCCTCCGACGCCACGATGGATCCGCCGACCTCGCGGGTGACTTCCTCCAGCCGGCTCGCCACGTTCACGACGTCGCCCACCACGGTGAACTCGACGCGTTCCCGGCCCCCGAGATTGCCCACCGTCACCGGGCCGCAATGGATCCCGACGGAGACCCGTAGGGGATCGGCCCCTCGGCCGGACCGCTTCCGGCTCCAGCGTTCGATCTCCTGCTGGAGTTCGAATGCGCAGGCGAGGGCGCGGGCGGATGCGTCCGGCCGCAGGTCGAGGGCCCCGAAGGTGGCCATGAAGCCGTCGCCCAGATACTTGTCCAGCGTGCCGCCATGCTTGAAGACGATGGCGCAGCTCCGCTCCTGGAAGCTGCGCAGGAGCGCGAAGGTCCGCTCCGGCGAGAGCGGCTCGGTCAGCTTGGTGAACCCCACGATGTCCGCGAACAGGACGGCCACGGTTCGGGTGGACGGATCGCCGAACCCGCTGGCGCCGCGTTTGGCCAGGGCCTCGGCCACGTCCGGCGAGACGTAGCGGGCCAGGTCCGCCCGCACGACCTCCGCCTCCACCTGACTCAGGAGCGTCCGCCGGCCGCGCCAGACCGTCAGGGTCAGGAGCAGGGTGAACAGGGCGGTGGCCACGAGCTGAGTGTACCACGCCGTGAGACCCACGAAGGTCGGTCGCAGGATGATGTCGAGCACCGAAGTCGACGCGAGCGCGCCCTCGGCCGCGACGTCGTTGAAGCGGGTCGTGTCCGGCAGGGAGTAGATCGTCATGACCCCGGCCGACCAGGCGATCCCGATCCACAGGCCCGTCCAGACCACCCGCCGGGGCGAATAGGTGAGGGCGGCTTCCGCGAGGAGCAGAAGCAGGTACAGGAATTCCTGGCCGCGCAGCCGGGTCTGGACGGGCCATTCGGCCACGGACGCCACCGGCGGCGGCAGCAGGATCGCGACGGTCACCAGGGCCACGTCCAGCACGATGAACCCGAGCTTGATCGTCTCCCCGTAGGCGTGATGCCGCAGCCGGTAAGGGATATAGCCCAGGAGGAAGAACGCGAACGCGTAGGCCCCATAATAGAGGTCGCGGGGCCAGGGCACGATCCAGAACAGCCAGACCGTCACGATGACGATGGCGGTCAGCCGGGCGAAGAACGCGAACTGAAGCCCGGCGAGTTCGGCCCGCCGGGTGCTGGCCTGCAGGCGCCCTTTCGCGTCGCCCGCTCCCGGAGGCGGGCGCAGGCCGCTCGCGACCCTGCCGCCGAGGCTGACGATCCGGCTCTTCAGGTCGGACATGCGCCAGCCTCGCTCACGGTAGGGACTCCGTCCCGGACCTCTTACCATGGGGAGGACGATCGTGCACGGCGGGAATGCACGCGGCCGGCCCGCCACCGGCCTCGCCCAGGCGTGTCTCGATCCGGGCCGCCTCCTGTTTCAGAAGGGAAGCGACCTCCCGCTGGCGGGCTGGGCTGAGGCGGCTTTCGATCGCCGCGATGGAGAGCGCGCCGATGGGCCGGCCGTCCGCGGCCCGGATCGGCACGCCAACGCCCCAGGAGCCGGGCAACAGCATGCCGGGATTGAGCGCATAGCCCTTCGCCCGGGTCTCCCGGATGAGCCCCAGGAGGACGGATGGGGGATGGTGCGGGTATCTCTCGGCCAGCAGCGCCGCGTTCGCGGCCAGGACCTCGTCCACGTCGGGATCGGGCAGGGCCGCGAGCAGCGCGAGGCTCCCGGCCCCGACCCCGAGGGGATGGCGGTCCCCGGCGTGGAGCGCGTGGATGCGGATCGGATAGGAGCCCTCCTCGCGGTGGACGCAGATGGAATGGACGCCCCGCGGAACCGACAGGAAGGCCGTATCGCCGGTCTCCTGGCTGAGCCGCGCGAGGGAGCGGAGCGAGATCGGGTGGATGCCGAAGCGCGTGCTCGCGAGGGTGCCCAGAACGTAGATCTCCGGCCCGAGGTAATAGCGCCGCGAGACCGGGTCCTGGTCGAGGAGGCCCGCCCGCACGAGGGCGAGGAGCATCCGGCGGACGGTGGGCTTGGACAGGTCGCATTGCGCGACGAGATCGGACAGGCGGGCGCCGGACGGGCCCGCCCGTCCGACCAGGAGCAGGAGCGTTGCCGCCCGGTCGATGCTCTGCGCGCCGCCGGCCGCGGCGTCGCCCATCACCTGCACGGCGATCCTGGCCGACGAACTCTTGGGATGTTCCAGCATATGGACCCTCTTGGGCCCACGCGACGGCGCGTTCCCTGTGGGCACATTGAGGGTTTGACAAAACGATTTCCAGTGCTCTTCTAATCGGAAGGCCTCCGAGAAGGTCCACAAGATGGACCCCAGAGGTTCGAGGAAACGCAAAGGGTCCTGCGGGATCCGACCAGGAGGATGAGATGATCATTTCCCGCCGCCGCCTGCTCGTGGCCGGCTCCACTGCCTTCGCGGGCGGCCTCGTGGGGGCGCCTTTCGTCGCCCGTGCCCAGCAGGCCGAGTTCACCTATAAATACGCCAACAACCTGCCGGCCGCCCACCCCATGAACGTGCGGGCCCAGGAGATGGCCGCGGCCATCAAGGCCGAGACCAACGGCCGTGTCGAGATCCAGATCTTTCCGAGCAGCCAGCTCGGATCCGACACCGACACCCTGAGCCAGGTGCGCTCGGGTGGCGTCGAGTTCTTCACGCTGTCCGGCCTGATCCTGTCGACCCTCGTGCCGGCGGCCTCCATCAACGGCGTCGGCTTCGCGTTCCCGGACTACGCGTCGGTCTGGAAGGCGATGGACGGGGACCTGGGCGCCTATGTCCGCCAGCAGATCGCCAAGGCCAACCTGGTGGCCATGGACAAGATCTGGGACAACGGCTTCCGCCAGACCACCTCCTCGACGAAGCCCATCGCGACGCCGGACGACCTGAAGGGGTTCAAGATCCGCGTGCCGGTCTCGCCCCTGTGGACCTCCATGTACAAGGCCTTCGAGGCTTCTCCGACCTCCATCAACTTCAACGAGGTCTACACGGCCCTCCAGACCAAGGTGGTGGACGGACAGGAGAACCCCCTGGCCATCGTGTCGACCGCCAAGCTGTTCGAGGTCCAGAAGAACCTGTCGATGACGAACCACATGTGGGACGGCTTCTGGTTCCTGGCCAACCGCCGGGCCTGGGAACGCCTGCCGGAGGACGTGCGCGCCGTCGTGGCCAAGCACATCAACGCCGCCGCCATGAAGGAGCGGGAGGATGTCGCCAAGCTCAATGCCGGCCTCCAGCAGGGACTGGCCGCGAAGGGCATGGCCGTGAACCAGCCCGACGCCGCCCCGTTCCGCGACAAGCTGCGCAAGGCCGGCTTCTACGCGGAGTGGAAGGGCAAGTACGGCGACGAGGCGTGGGCGATCCTCGAGAAATCCGTCGGCTCCCTGGCCTGACGGACCGGGCCGATCGGCCTCTCGTCCGGTCGGCCTCGACCCCTCCGTCGTCAGGTCCCGCCCTTCCGGCGGGACCGACCGCCCGATGCGATCCCCGGCCGTTCGAGAGGAAGGGAAGGGCATGACATCCTCCGCACACGTCCTCGCCGCGCCCGAATCGGTGCCCGTCGCCGAGAGCGACGTCCGGCCGGGTTCCCGTCTCCTCAAACCCTTCGAGGTCGTCGCCTCCGCCCTGCTGGTCGCCATCGTGCTCCTGCTGCTGGCGGGGGTGACCTCACGCTATGTCTTCTCGCTCTCCGTGGTGTGGATCGACGAGGTCGCGTCCCTGTGCTTCCTGTGGCTCGCCATGCTCGGCTCCGCCATCGCGCTCGACCGCAACGAGCATCTCAGGCTGACGCTGTTCCTGTACATGATGCCGGCGCGAACGCGGCGGCTCGTGCAGACGTTCGGGCTCCTGGTGGCCGCCACGTTCCTGGCGTCGCTGATCCCGCCGGCCTTCGACTACGCGCTGGAGGAATGGTCCATCACGACCCCGGCGCTGGAGATCCCCAACACCGCCCGCGCTGCCGCGATTCCGTTCGGCATGCTGTCGATGCTGGGCATCGTGGCCGCCTATGCGCTCAAGACGTCGGCGCGGCGCGACCTCATCGTCTCGGCCCTCGTCATCGCGGCCATCGCGGCCCTTCTGTGGTACGCCTCTCCGTCGCTCGTGCGGTTCGGGAACGGCAAGATTGTCCTGTTCCTCGTCGTCTTCGTGGCCGCGTGCCTCGTCGCGGGCGTTCCCATCGCGTTCTGCTTCGGCATCGGCACCCTGAGCTACCTGGCCTTCGCCACGCGGGTTCCGATCTTCGTCATGATCGGCCGCATGGACGAGGGCATGTCGGGCATCATCCTGCTGTCCGTTCCGATCTTCGTGTTCCTGGGCTGCATCCTGGATGCCACCGGCATGGGGAAGGCCATCATCGACTTTCTCGCCTCGCTCATCGGGCACGTGCGTGCGGGCATGTCCTACGTGCTGCTGGGGTCCCTCTTCGTGGTCTCGGGCATTTCGGGCTCCAAGGTGTCCGACATGGCCACCGTCGCGCCCGCTCTCTTCCCGGAAATGAAGCGGCGCGGCCACAGCCCGCGCGAGATGATCGCGCTGCTCGCCACGGGCGCCGCCATGGCCGACACGGTACCGCCCTCCATCGTGCTCATCGTGCTGGGCTCGGTAGCGGGCGTGTCGATCGCGGGCCTGTTCACCAGTGGGATCGTGGTCGCCATGGTGCTGCTCGCCGTGCTCGCCATCCTGGCGCGCTGGAAAGCGCGGGGCGAGGACATGACGAAGGTGCGCCGGGCCCCCGTCTCCCTCATGGGCCGCACGCTCCTCGTGGCCGCGCCCGCGCTCGTCCTGCCGTTCCTGATCCGGAGCACCGTGGCGGGCGGCGTGGCGACCGCCACGGAGGTGTCCACCATCGCGGTCCTTTACGCGCTGGTCATCGGCATGGTGCTCTACGGCGGCATCGGCTGGCGCACGTTCTACCGCATGCTCGTCGAGACGGCGGCCCTGACCGGGTCCATCCTGATGATCCTCGGCACGGCGCTCGCCATGGCGTGGGCCATCACGCAGGCGGGCGTCGCCCAGAGCATCGCGGGCTTCATGACGGGGCTGCCGGGCGGATGGCTCTCCTTCATGGGCGTGACCATCGTGGTCTTCCTGATCCTCGGCAGCGTGCTCGAGGGCCTGCCCGCCATCGTGCTCATGGCGCCGCTCATGTTCCCCATCGCGAAGACCCTCGGGATCAACGACATCCACTACGCGATGGTGATCGTGACGGCGATGAATATCGGCCTCATGGCGCCGCCCATCGGCGTCGGCTTCTATCTGGCCTGCAAGATCGGCAACGTGCCGCCCGACGAGGCCATCGGGGCCATCTGGCCCTACCTCGTGGCGCTCATCGTCGGCCTCGTCATCATCGCGGTGGTGCCCTGGATCTCGACGGGCTTCCTGTGACGCCTCGCGCCGGCATCGGAAGCCTCGTCCCGGCCCCTGAACGGAAGGAATTGCGAACATGCCACATGCTTGCATCGCGTCGACCCTTCGGTCGAGTTCGGCTCACAGGCCTCCCAAGGGGCCGGGGCCTTGCGGCGCCGGGACCCTGAGGGAGCATCGCCGGTGACGGACGATTTCGAACACGCTCCCGTGGGCGGCGTCGCGCCCATCTCCAAGCGGGTCATGAACCTCTCCCACATGCTGCGCCAGGCCGCGCGCCGGTTCGGGGACGAGATCGGGTTCGTCCGGGGAGAGGAGGCCTGGACCTGGACCGAACTCGACCGCAGGGTTGATGCGATGGCGGCGGCGCTCTCCGCGCGGGGCGTGCGCAAGGGCGACCGCGTCCTGGTGCAGTCCAAGAACTGTCACCAGATGTTCGAGTCGATGTTCGCCTGCTTCCGGATCGGCGCCGTCTGGGTGCCGACGAATTACCGTCTGACACCCGCCGAAGTGGCCTATCTGGCCCAGTCCAGCGGCGCCTGCGCGATGATCTGCCATGGCGATTTTCCCGACCATGCCAGGGCCGCCCGGGAGGCTGCGCCCGCGATCCGCTTCGTTATCGCGATCGGGGATGCGGATTTCGGCGAATCGTACGACGCCCTCGTGGCCCGACACGCCGGGCAGCCCGTACCGGCCGCGGCCGTCGCGTACGACGATCCGTGCTGGTTCTTCTACACCTCCGGCACGACGGGCAGGCCCAAGGCGGCCGTTCTGACCCACGGCCAGATGGCCTTCGTGATCACGAACCATCTCTGCGACCTGATGCCCGGCACCACGCCCCGCGACGCGTCCCTGGTCCTGGCCCCGCTCTCCCACGGGGCGGGGGTCCATCAGCTCGTGCAGGTGGCGCGTGGGGTCAAGACCGTTCTGTTGAGCAGCGACCGGTTCGACCCGGACGAGGCCTGGGGCCTCGTGGAGCGGTGGCGCATCACCAACATGTTCACGGTGCCCACCATCGTGAAGCTGCTGACCGAGCACCCGTCCGTCGACGCGCACGACCGCTCGTCGCTGCGGTACGTGATCTATGCGGGCGCGCCCATGTACCGGGAGGACCAGAAGCACGCGCTGAGAAAGCTCGGCAAGGTCCTGGTCCAGTATTTCGGCCTGGGCGAGGTCACGGGCAACATCACCGTCCTGCCGCCCGCCCTTCACGAGGTCGAGGACGGCCCGGACGTCAAGGTGGGCTCCTGCGGCTACGAGCGCACGGGCATGCAGATCTCCATTCAGGACGATGCGGGACGCGAGCTCGGTCCCGGCGAGACGGGGGAGATCTGCGTCTGCGGGCCTGCGGTGTTCGCGGGCTATTACGACAACCCGGACGCGAACGCGAAGGCGTTCCGGGACGGCTGGTTCCGCACCGGCGACCTGGGCCATCTCGACAGGGAGGGTTTCCTCTACATCACGGGGCGGGCCTCCGACATGTACATATCGGGCGGCTCGAACGTCTACCCGCGCGAGACCGAGGAAAAGATCCTGACCCATTCGGCCGTGGCCGAGGTCGCGATCCTCGGCGTTCCGGACGCGACCTGGGGCGAGGTCGGCGTGGCGGTCTGCGTCCTGCGGCCGGGCGCGGCCCTCGATGAGCCGGAGCTGCTGGCATGGCTCGACGGCCAGGTCGCCCGCTACAAGCTCCCCAAGCGCGTCATCTTCTGGGAGGCGCTGCCCAGGTCGGCCTACGGCAAGATCACCAAGAAGGACATCCGGGCCGAGCTCATCGCGCGGGGAGACCTTCCGCCCGACCGGCCCCTGCAAGCCCAGGCATGAGATCAAGCAGGTCCGTTCGGACCCGGCGGGGCATCGGCCCGCTCAAGGAGGCTCACATGGACCCACAACGGACGGTGCTCGTGACCGGAGGCGCCTCGGGGATCGGCCTCGCGGTCGTGGAGGCGGTGCTGGCGGAGGGCTGGCGCGCCGTAGTGGCGGACCTGGACCCGGGCAATCTCGACCGCTGCCGGGACAGGTTCGGGTCGCAGGACGGCCGTGTGAGGTACCGGTCCCTGGATGTCGCCGACGAGGACGCGGTCGTGGAGGCCGTCGCAGGCATCGAGGCGGAGTTCGGCGCCCTGACGGGGATCGTCAATTCGGCGGGGATCGGTCGCGACGTGCCGGCCCTCGACACCAGCGCCGACCTCTTCCGGCGGATGCTGGAGGTCAACCTGATCGGAAGCTTCGTGGTGTCCCGGGAGGCCGCCCGGCACATGCGGGCCCGCGGGGCGGGTTCGATCGTCAACATCGCGTCCGTGTCCGGCATCGCGGGCAATAAGGGCCGCGTCGCCTACGGAGCCTCCAAGGGGGGCGTTCTCACCATGACGAAGGTCATGGCTGTCGAGCTGGCGCCCCTGGGCATCCGGGTGAACGCCATCGCGCCGGGCCCGATCGAGACGCCGCTCGTGCAGGAGGTCCACACGCCGGAGGTCCGGGCGGCCTGGATGGCAACCGTGCCCCAGCGCCGCTACGGTTCCCCGGCCGAGATCGCGGGCGCGGCCGTCTTCCTCCTCGACGATCGCCGGTCGAGCTACGTCACCGGGCAGACGATCTGCGTCGATGGCGGGTTCACGGCCGCGGGCATCATCGGCGATCCGCCCGCGAGCCGCGCCCGGTCCGAGCCGCCACCGGGGCCGCGAGCATGACGGGAGGGCGTTCGCGCCGCCCATACGACATCCGCCGGCCACGGGCCCGGCACAAGGGAGGTTTTTCATGGTCGATCGCCTGAAGGGCAGGACCGCCATCGTGTTCGGAGCCGGGTCCTCGGGACCCGGCTGGGGCAACGGCAAGGCGGCCGCCGTCGCCTATGCGCGGGAGGGAGCACGCGTCGCCTGCATCGACCTGTCCCAGGAGGCCGCGGACGAGACCGCCTCGATCATCGTGGGCGAAGACGGCGAGGCGATCGCCGTCGCGGCGGACGTGACCGACACGGATTCGGTCGGACGCGCGGTCGCATCCGTCATGGACCGCTTCGGGCGGATCGACATCCTGCACAACAACGTGGGCGCGACCCATATGGGCGGGCCGGTCGAGCTCACCGAGGCGCAGTTCGAGGCCGCCCTGCAGCTGAACATCGGGCCGGTCTACCGCACCGCCAAGGCCGTCATCCCGCACATGCTGGACCAGGGCGGCGGAGTCATCGTCAACATCTCGTCCCTCGCGGCGATCCGTTGGACGGGCTATCCGTACTTTGCCTATTACGCCGCCAAGGCCGCCGTGAATCAGGCAACGGTGGCCTTGGCCATGCAATATGCCCGCCAGGGCATCCGGGCCAACTGCATCATGCCGGGCCTCATCGACACGCCGTTGATCTACCGCCAGATCTCCGGACAATATGCATCCGTCGACGAGATGGTGGCGGCCCGCAACGCCGCCGTTCCGATCGGCCGGATGGGAACGGCCTGGGACATCGCCCACGCGGCCGTGTTCCTGGCATCCGACGAGGCAAAGTTCATCACGGGCGTGTGCCTGCCCGTGGACGGCGGACAAAGCTGCGCCGTCTCGGAATTCCGCTGAAAGAGGGACGACATGGCTTTTGCGACCACAGGCGACGGGGTGCGGCTGTTCTACGAGTCCGACGGGCAGGGCACGCCGGTCGTGTTCGCTCACGAGTTCGGCGGCAACCATTGGAGCTGGGAGCCCCAGGTCGCGTATTTTTCGCGCCGGCACCGATGCGTCACCTACGCGGCCCGGGGCTATGCGCCCTCCGACATTCCCGAGAGCCTGGAGAGCTATGCGCAGTCGCGTGCCGCCGACGACATCGTCGACGTGATGGACGCGGCCGGCATCGACAAGGCCCACATCGTGGGCTTGTCCATGGGAGCCTTCGCGTGCCTCCACGCGGCCCTTCGCCATCCGGCCCGCGTGCTGTCGGCCGTCGTCGCGGGCGCAGGCTACGGCTCCGAGCCGGAGCACCAGGAGGATTTCCGCCGGAACGCCGAGCAGGTCGCGAGAGGGTTCGAGGAGCGCGGCGCGGACGGCTTCGCTCCCATCTACGCCGAAAGCGCGTCCCGCGTTCAGTTCCAGGACAAGGATCCTCGCGGCTGGAAGCTGTTTTCCGAGAGGCTCGCGAGGCACTCGGTGCGGGGAGCCGCCAACACCATGCGGGGCGTGCAGATGCGGCGGCCCTCCCTCTACGACCTGAAGGATTCGTTGAGCGCCATGGACGTTCCGCTGCTCGTGATCGTCGGCGACGAGGACGATCATGCGATCCAGCCCGGCATCTTCCTGAAGCGCACCGTTCCGCGCTCGGGGCTCGCCATGTTTCCGAAATCGGGCCACACCCTCAATCTGGAGGAGCCGGCCCTGTTCAACCGGATGGTGGCCGAATTCATCGCCGGGGTCGAGGCCGGCCGGTGGCAGCGCCGGGATCCGCGAAGCGATCCCGCGCAGATCATGCGAGCGGATTGAAGGGCCCAGGACGACGACATGCGACAGATCCAACATCCAGGGCCGCCTTTTCCCGAGCGCGTGACGGCGGTCCCCGGCGCGCCGGTTCCGCTGCGCTTCAGCTTGGAGGCGGGCCTTTCGGTCGATGTGGCCATCGCCCGAGGCTTTGCGGCCGCGGGATGCCTCGGCGGGTACGTCGTGCTGCGGGGTGGGCGGTGCGAGCCTTTCAGGTTCGTCATGCCGGCCGCGTCGCCGGACGATGCCCACGCGGCCTGGTACAGCGACACCTTCGCGCCCGAGGGTTCGGTGCGCATCGAGCGGGCCGGAGCGATCGTGGGCGAGCGGGACGGCAGATTTTTCATCCATTGCCACGGCCTTTGGGAGACGCCGGAGGGACGGCGGATGGGCCATATGCTGGCTCCCGACACCGTCGTGACGGAGCCGGTCGAGGCCGTGGGGATCGGCTTCCGGGACGCCACCTTCATGGCCGCGCCCGACCCCGAGACCCACTTCACGCTCTTCGGGCCCGTGAGCCGCGTCCAGGGCGGCGAAGAGCCGGTGGGCCCGCGCGTGCTGCTGGCGCGGGTGCGGCCCAACGAGGATATCGGCACCGCCATCGAATCCCTGTGCGGCCGTTGGGGGATCGCGCGGGCGAACGTGCACGGCATCGGCAGCCTGAACGGCGTGCGCTTCGCCGACGGCCGCCGCGTCGAGGCCCACGCGACGGAGGTCCTGATCCATGAGGGGCGGACCGGCCCGGACGGCGTCATGCGAATCGACGTGGTCGACATGGATGGGCACATCCACAGCGGCCCGATCGTCGAAGGCGACAACCCCGTCTGCGTAACCTTCGAGCTGCTCATCGAGGAAATCCCCGGGCCGTAGCAACGAGGCGGCTCGGGGCATTGCGAAAAGGCCTTCCAGCGTGATCAAGACCAAACGATCCATCGAAGCGCGCCGCTCCTGGCTCTTCCTGCCGGGGGCCGAGTGTGACGTTCTCGCGGCGGCGCCAGGCTGCGGCGCGGACGTGCTGATCCAGGAGCTGGAGGACTTCACGCCGCCGGAGCGGCGCCCGGAAGCCCGCTCCATGAGCCCGCGCATCCTCGCAGGCTGGAACGCGTCCCCGTGCCTGTCGGCGGTCAGGATCAACCCGCTGGAGGATGGCGGCCTCGAAGACCTCGAGGCCGTCATGCAGGGGCGGCCCGCCATCGTCATGATGGCGATGGTGACGTCGGCCGGTCAGGTCCGAGGCCTGGAGAACGCGGTGGGCCGGCTCGAGCGGCAGATCGGAATTCCGGAGGGCGCAACCGAGATCGTGCCCAATATCGAAACCGCCAGGGGCCTGACACGAATCGCCGACATCGCGGCCGCCTCCCGCCGGGTCTCGGCTCTCCTGCTGGCGGCGGAGGACATGGCCGCCGACCTCGGCGCCGAGAGAACGCCCGAGGGCCACGAACTGGCCTATGTCCGTTCGCGCTTTCTCGTGGAATGCGTGGCCGCCGGCGTGCTGGCGATCGACTGCCCCTACACCTACGCCGACCCGCGTCACCTGCACGACGACATCCGCTTCGCGCGCCGCATCGGCTACAAGGCCAAAAGCGTCGTCAACCGCGATCAGGTCGGAACGGTCAACGACCTCCTGACGCCCTCCGCCGACGAGGTCGCGCGGGCCCGGACGCTCGTGGAGGCGTTCGAGGCCGCCCGGGCCAAGGGGCTGGATCGCGTCGATGTCGAAGGGCTGATGGTCGAGGTCCCCACCTACCGATCCGCGAAACGGCTCCTGGCGCGGCACGCGGGGTTGAGCGGCCAGGATGCCCCGGGATAGCGCCCTCCGGCGGGCCTGCGATCGGTGCGGCCCGCTCCGGTAAGCGCATCCTGGCGGCGCCTTGGCGGCCCCTGGCGTCAGGATTGCCGACGGGGCCCGACCAGCGCGAACATCGCGCCCTGGGGGTCGAGGCATTGCACGATCCAGGCGTCGCCCGGAACCTCCATCGGGCCGTTGATGACCTTGCCGCCGCCCGCCGTCACGCGCTCCGATGCCTCGTCGATGCCATCGGTCATGAAGTAGTAGAGCCAGAACGGCGCCGGTGCCTGCGGGGGCTTGTTCATCATGCCGCCCAGGGCCTCGCCGCGATGCGCGAAGATCTGGTAGACGCCCATTGGGCCCATGTCGAAGGCGTGGTCCTTCGTCCAGCCGAACTGTTTGGCGTAGAAGTCGAACAGGGCGGCCTGATCGAAGGTCACGAGCTCGTGCCAGCCCACATGCCCGAGAGGCTTCTTCATGAGCGGCACCGGCTCCGCGCCGTCCGCGTTCCGGGACTTGAACAGGCAGAGCGCATTGCCCTGCGGATCGGCCACGACGGCGAAGCGGCCGATATCGGGGATGTCGTCGGGAGCCCGCAGGACCGTGCCGCCGTCACGCTCGAAGGCGGCCGCGCTCCCGTCCACGTCGTCGACCCCCACATAGCCCATCCAGCCCGGCTGGGCGCCGGCGTCGCAGGCCTCCCCGGGCATTCCCATCAGGCCGCCCACATCCGTTCCGCCTCCGCTGAGGATCGTGTAGGTCATGCCGGGCACCTGGATGTCCTTGAGGTCCCAGCCCACCAGGTGGCCGTAGAACGCCTTCGCGCCCGCGGGATCGGTGGTCATGAGTTCGTACCAGACAAAGCTGCCTTGGGATGGCGACATCGGCGTTCTCTTTTCGCTGTGGATGGGAATAGGGGGCGCTCAGGAGGCGCAGCAGCCGGCGGCCTTCGGGCGGCTCTCGTACTCGTCGTGGCGGCGCACGAAGCTCATGGTCGATGTCTCGTTGCGGCCCTTGGGGGCGCGGTCCAGGATCATCAGCGTGCCGATGAACTCCTCGATGCCGCGGGCATAGCTCGAATAGGTATGGAACACGCGGCCCCCCTCGTCCCTGTAGAACGCGCTCACGCCCGGCAATTCGTCATGGGCCTGCTCCGACGGCGTCTCGGAGAAGTTGTAGTTCACCTGGCCCTTGGCGAGGTCGTCCTGGGTGAAGGACACATGGAAATCGTAGTTGAAATCGCTGCCGAAGGACGACACCCACGGAAAGCGCCAGCCCATGCGGGCCTTGTAGGCCTCGATTTCGGACAGCGGGGCCCGGGACACGGCCTTGAGGGTCACGTCGTGATGTTCGAGATGGGGCACCGCGCCGTCGAAATGGTCGGACAGGAAGGAGCAGCCGACGCATCCCGCCTCCCAGCCCGGCGCCAGCATGAAGTGATAGATGATGAGCTGGCTGCGCCCGTCGAACAGCTCCGAGAGCGTCTTGGGCCCGTCGGGCGCTTGGAACAGGTAGGGTTTGTCGACCTCGACCCAGGGCAGGGCGCGGCGCTGGGCATTGACCCGATCGCGCAGGTGAACGGCTTCCTTCTCGGCGGCCAGGAGGGCCCGGCGGGCGCTCAGCCACTCGTCCCGGGACACGATTCGGTTGGGCTGCATCGGCATTTCCCTTGCTGCGACGTTGAGCTCGCTTGACAGACAAGGTTGATATCAACATTAATGGGCCATGTCAAAGCCCCTGACCCGCGATCCGGGTTCCTCGACCGTCCCCTACGACATCACGCTCCTGGTGCGCGACACCTGCCTGTGCCTGCATGTTCAGCGGGCCGCCAGGGCCCTCGGGCGGCGGTTCGACGAGGCCCTGCGGCCCCTCGGGCTCACCAACGGCCAGTTCTCCCTGCTCATGTCCCTGAACCGCCCGGAGCCGCCTTCCATGGGATCGGTGGCCGGGCTTCTCGCCATGGACCGCACGACCCTGACGGCGGCGCTCAAGCCCCTGGAGCGGCGCGGACTCGTGAGCGTGGCGCCGGACCCCGGGGACAAACGCGCCCGCCGCCTCGCCCTGACCCCGGACGGGAGGGCGCTTCTGGCCCGGGCCGTGCCGGTCTGGAAGCACGCCCACGGCCTCGTCGAGACCGGCCTGCCGGGCGGGGATATCGAGCGGCTGCTGGCGGACCTGCACGCCCTCTCGGTCTGAGCGCCCCGCCGAGACCTTCGCCGAGACCCTGGCTGTATCCTGTTTACCATAGCGCCCGGCAACCTGCCCCTCGGCTTGGCAATCGCGGCCGCGAAGGGTATCCCTCCCGGCCGCATATCCGTAAGGTGCCGCAACGTCATCTTCGGCGGCGAGCCCCATCCGGGGCCCGGACACCGGACCGATCCCGGGGTCTGACCGCGGACCGAACCGCAACAGGAAGTGCCATGCGCCTGACCCATTCCCTCGCCCTCGGAACCCTCCTGGCCTGCGGGGCGCTTGCCGGAACCGCTCAGGCGGCGGATCCCCTGTTCGGCGCGCCTCCGGCGGCCGCGCCCACGGGCGGCTGGATCGCCACCGTGAAGGGCAACCTGAAGGTCGGCCCCTCTTATCCGGGCGCGGACGATTACAGCTTCGTGGGCTTCCCGTCGGTCAGTTTCCGCCGGGCCGGTACGCCGCAGCGTTTTTCGGCGCCCGATGACGGCCTGAGCTTCTCGCTGCTGGAGGACAGCTCGGCCCTGCGGTTCGGCATCGTGGGCCGCTTCCAGGGCGGGCGCTACCTGCAGGACGACCGGCGCCTCTTCGGCCTGTCCAAGGTCGATTGGGCGGTGGAGCCCGGCCTGTTCGTGGAGTTCTGGCCCGTGGAGTTCCTGCGCGCCCGCGCGGAGATCCGCCGCGGCTTCAACGGCCACGAGGGCTTCGTGGGCGATCTCGGCCTCGACTTCGTGCAGCGCTACGGCGCGTTCACGTTCTCGGCCGGTCCGCGCGTGGGCCTCGGCGACAGCGAGTTTACCAAGACCTATTTCGGCGTGACCCCCTACGAGGCCTCCCTCAACGGCCTGGTGACGCCTTACAATCCGTCCGGCGGCTTCACGACCGTCGGCGCCACCACGGCGCTCACCTACGATTGGTCCGAGCAATGGTCGACCACGGCCTACGTGACCTACAAGCGCCTCGTGAGCGACGCGGCCGACAGCCCCATCGTCAAGCGCTTCGGCAACGAGAACCAGATCGGCCTCGGCCTGACCGTGTCCTATTCGTTCGACACGGGCTATTACTAGGCCGCCCGTCCGGGACACCATGCGAAAGGGCTCCCTCGGGAGCCCTTTTTGCTGCGCGGCGGGGGCAACCTGGTCCGGCGGTCAGCGGCCTCCCGGCGGGAGGCGCAGCTCCTCAGCGATCTCGACCGTGCCGGCGGCCTCCGCGAGAGATGAGCCGCCCACGAAGACCTCGATCGCGCCGGGCTCGACCAGGTAGGTCCCGTCGTCGAGATGAAAGCCCAGCGACGTGAGGGGCACCGAGAGCGTCACGCGCCGGGCTTCGCCGGGCTGCAGCATGACCTTCTCGAAGGCCTTCAGCTCACGCAAGGGACGGCTGCGGCTGGCATAGGGATCGCGGATGTAGAGCTGCGCCACCTCCTGGCCGGCGCGGCTGCCCCGGTTGGCGACCGTGACCGTCACGTCCAGCCTGTCCGACCTCTCCAGCCGGGTCTTGGCGATGGCCGGGTCCGTATAGGCGAAGCCCGAATAGCCCAGGCCCCAGCCGAACGGGTAGAGCGGCAGGTGCGACTCGTCGAGATATTGCAGGGTGAAGCGGTTCGCCAGCAGGGTGGGGCGGCCGCTCGGGAGCGCGTTGTAGTAGAGGGGCAGCTGGCCGATGCTGCGGGGCCAGCTCACGGGCAGCTTGCCGCTCGGGTTCTCGTCGCCGAAGAGCACGTCCGCCACCGCGTGGCCGCCCTCCGTGCCCGGATACCAGGCCATGAGGATCGAGGCCATGCGGTCGTTGAGCGGGCCCAGCTCCTGCGGCCGTCCGCCGATGATCACGAGCACCACGGGCTTGCCCGTCTCGGCGAGCTTCTCCAGGATCTCGGCCTGCCGGCCCGGCAGCGTCAGGCGCGTGCGCGAGGCGGCCTCGCCGGACATTTCCTGCGGCTCGCCGAATACCGCCACCACCAAGTCGGATTTTTGCGCGGCGTCGAGCGCCGCCGGCAGGCCGTCCGTGGTGCGGCAGAACAGGTCCCACACGCGGGCATGCTCGCGCTTGAGGGGAGCGACGGGCTCGTCCACGAGGTTGCAGCCCGGCGCGTAATTCACCGCGATCCCGGCCGTCGACGCGCGCGCGCGGATGCCCTGGAGCAGCGTGACGCTGTCCTCCGCATGACCGCGCGCCGCATGGGGGCCGAGCTGGTCGCGCGGCGCATCCGCGAGCGGGCCCACCACCGCGATGGAGCGCACGTTCGACCCGACCGGCAGCGCGCCGGAGCCGTTCTTCAGGAGCACGAGGGTTTCGCGGGCGACCTCGCGGGCCACCTGCCGGGATTCAGGCGACGGGAACGCGGCGTCCACGTGCGACGGGTCGATGTCGGGCCGGTCGAACAGGCCCATGCGCATCTTGGAGCGCAGCACCCGGCGCACGGATTCGTCCACGGTGCTCATCGGCACGCGGCCCGCCCGCACCTCGTCCGGCAGGTGCTTGACATAGAGCTGGCCCATCATGTCCATATCGACGCCCGCCAGGATCGCCTTGCGGGCCGCCTCCGCGCCGTCCCGCGCGACGCCGTGGCCCAGCAATTCATGGATGCCCGCCCAATCCGACGTGACGAAGCCGCCAAAGCCCCACTGGCCGCGCAGCACGTCCGTGAGCAGCCACGGATTGGCCGTGGACGGCACGCCGTTATTGGCGTTGAAGGCCGCCATCAGGCTCACGGTTCCGGCCTCCACGGCGGCTTTGAACGGCGGCAGGTAGATGTCGTACATCTCGGCGGGCGGGATGAACGTGGTATCGTAGTCGCGCCCGCCCTGCGGGGCGCCGTAGCCCGCGAAATGCTTGGCCGCCGTGGCGAGCCCGCCGTCGCGAAAGCCCCGCACGCGGGCGGCGGTGAGCACGGCGCCCAGATGGGGATCCTCCCCGAAGCCCTCCACGATGCGGCCCCAGCGGATGTCCCGCGACAGATCCGCCATGGGCGCGAAGGTCCAGTTCACGCCCACGTAAGCCGCCTCGCGGGCCGCCCATTCGGAGGCCTTGCGGGAGAGCTCCGGGTTGAAGGCTGCGGCCTCCCCCAGGGGCAGCGGGAACTGGGTGCGGAAGCCGTGCAGCACGTCGAGGCCGAAGAGCGGCGGGATCTTCAGGCGCGACTCGCGGGCGAGCCGCTGCGCGCGCAGGACGTCGGGAGCGTTGTTGAAGTTGAGGAACGCGCCCGCCCGCCCGGTCCTGATGTCATCCCAGTTCAGCGGCGGGCCGTGGGAGATGAGGTTGAGCTGGCCGAGCTTCTCCTCGAGGGTCATCTGCCCGACGAGGTCGTCGACCCGCCGCTCGACGCTGTCCTGGGTGGGCGCGGGACTTTGCGCGCCGGGGGCATCCTGCGCCCGCGGAGCCTCCTGCGCCTGAACCGGCGCGAGGCCGAAGGACAGGAGCGCCAGCGCGGCCGGCAGGAGGGCGAGACGGGACGAAAACGTGAGCCGCAAGGGATCTTCCTCATGGGGCGGACGAGCCGCCGGAACGCGCGAACGGGCGGGCAACCGATTGCCCGCCCTGCTCATGGGGCGGGCGGGGCTCGCGGTCAATCGGCTGAACGGCTTTCCCGCCAAGGGAAAGGTCAAGGAATCGGTCACGTCTGTGTTGGCAGCGAGCCGCCCGTCCCGCGTCAGGAGGATCTAGCCGGTCGAACCTGAACGGGGCCTGCACCAGAGCTTCGCCGCCGCTCTTCGGCAAGGCTTCTATGTCATACCGTAATGTCGAAATGCAGGTTCTGTAGAGAGGGAAGAAGCCGTGGGCAGCCGCCTCTGATCGTCCCGGCGTTCAGCCAGAGACAGGCGGAAACCGGCTGAGATGATTTTCGTTCAACATAGACTATGGATATTCTTGATATTTTCTTCATTATTGCGTCAATAAACTCATTATTATCGGTCATGCCGAATATAAATTCGATTTTATGTAATTACTCGATTGTGTGTCATCAAAAATTTACATTGCGAATAATGACCGCTCTGCCCTTGCGAGCGCAGGTCTCGGAGGCGCTCGCGATGACGCTCTCCGGCACTGAGGGCTTAGAAGCCCTCGGGGGAACTTGTCGTTGGGGAATTTAAGTTATATGATAATATATCACATGATTTTTTTGAGGATCATATGTTCAGAGTCGGCGCGGAAACGAAGGTTAATACCATCACCCTAGGAAATCAGACGCAGCCGGCCATGACGGCCTTGCGTGATGGCGGGTGGGTTGTCGCGTGGCAGAGCCAGGAGGCCGGCTCTCCCATGAACGAAATCTTCATGCAGCGTTACGACAGCCTCGGGCGTCCGTTCTTTCAGGCCGGCGGAAATCCTGCCGACGTCCTCGTCAATGCCTTCCCGGATAAAGATCAATTCTCGCCGAGTGTCGCCTCGCTGGCCGATGGCGGCTGGGTTGTCACGTGGGGATCGGACGGGCAGGACGGCTCGGGCAGCGGCGTCTTTCAGCAGCGCTACGACAGCCTCGGACAGCCATTCTTCAAGGATGGCGGCAGGGCTGTCGACAAGCGCGTCAACGACGTGACAGCAGGACCACAAGACGATGCGAAGGTCGCAGGGTTGCCGGACGGAGGCTGGGTGGTCGTTTGGTCTTCACAGGGGCAGGATGGCCGCGACAGCAGCTTTGGCATTTTTCAGCGCCGCTACGACAAGGCGGGAGTCTCGACAGAGGGTGACAAGCTCGTCAATGTCGAGACGAATGGCAGCCAGACCCAAGCGGATGTGGCCGTGCTGGCTGACGGAGGATGGGTCGTTACCTGGCAGTCGTATGGACAGGATGGCGACGGAGCAGGCGTTTTTCAGCGCCGGTACGATCGCCTTGGCAACGAGGTCGAAAGCGAGAAAATCGTCAATGCGTACACGGCAGGGGATCAATCCTCGGCGCGTATCGCTCCGTTGGCCGATGGCGGCTGGGTCATTACGTGGACATCGTACGAACAGGACGGTTACCATTACGGTGTCTATCAGCAACGGTACGATGCGAATGGGCAGGCGTTGTCGACAACTGACATGCCGGTCAACATCTTCACCGATTTCAGCCAAAGATACTCCGACGTGACGCCCCTTCCCGACGGAGGATGGGTCACGTCATGGCAATCCCTCAATCAGGACGGCGATTTCGAGGGTGTCTATCAGAGACAATTCTACGCGAACGGCAACCCGCACACATCCTACGATGTCCCTGTGAACGCTTTTGTGAAAGGCAATCAGAAGGATCCGGAAGCCGCGACCTTGGCGGATGGTCGGGTAGTCCTGTCGTGGCAGTCGTCCCCGCTGACGGGAGAAGGCCAGGACGGTTCGCTCAGCGGCATCTTCATGCAGCAGTTCATGCCGAGCCAAGCACCAACGTCCGTGACCCTCTCTCACACTGCAGTATCCGAGGGCGCGGCCAACGGCACCCTCGTGGGAGCTCTTTCGGCATCGGATGCTAACCTGGCCTATGGTGACAGCCTCACCTACGCGCTTCTCGACAATGCGGGTGGCCGCTTCGCTCTCTCGGGCAGCAATTTGGTCGTAGCCGACGGCGCCCGCATTGATTTCGAGCAGGTTCGCTCTCATGCCGTAACGGTACGCGCCATCGACAGCAGAGGCCTGACCAAGGATGCCGTCTTCACCATCTCGGTCGCCGATGTCCTCAATGAGAGCTTTGGAACGATCGGTCTTCCGGAAGGAACGCCTGTAAATCTATCAGGGGGGCCTGGCCAGGATGTGTTCAAAGGCGGTTCGGGTAACGACACGCTCAGCGGCGGCGGCGGCAGAGACCGGCTCCAGGGCGGCAAGGGCCGGGACGTGCTCACGGGCGGGCCCGGCAAGGATGTGTTCGTGTTCGACGCTAAGCCCGACAAGGCCAAGACCCACGTGGATACGATCACCGATTTCGTGGTGCGGGACGATACCATATGGCTCGACAACGCGGTGTTCCGGAAACTCGGCAAGGGCAAGGAGGCCAAGCCCGGAAAGCTCGACAAGGCCTATTTCACGATCAGCAAGGCTGCCGCCGACGGCAATGACTATCTGATCTACGACCCGAGAAAGAAGGCCCTGATGTACGATGCGGATGGCGAGGGCGGCAAGGCGGCATTGACGATCGCGACCTTCACCAAGCTCAAAGGAACCCTGACTTTCAAGGATTTCATGATCATCTAGAAGGGAAGCGATCCGGCTCGGACCCCTCACACCGCCAGGGCCGCCTCCGGGGCGTGGGCCAGCCGTTCATCCGCGGCCTGGACGAGGGCCTCGAACAGGCGGTTCTGCGGCGCTTTCCAGAACAGGAGCTCCGGGTGCCACTGCACCCCGAGCAGGAATGGCGCCGTAGTGCTCTCGATCGCCTGCACGATGCCGCTCTCGTCCTGGGCCACCACGCGCAGACCGGTCCCGAGCCGGTCCACGGATTGATGGTGCAGGGCGTTCACCCGGCAGGGATTGCAGCGCAGGATGCGGTCGAGGCGGCTGCCGGACACGACCCGCACGGTCTTCTTCGGCAGCACCGTGCGCATCCTGGGCGCCTCCACGTAGACGCGGTGGATGTCCGTGTAGAGCGTGCCGCCGAGGCTTACATTGATCATCTGCGACCCCCGGCAGATCCCGAGCACCGGTAGGCCGACGGGTAGCGCGAGCTGCAGGAGGTCGAGCTCCATCCGGTCCCGGTCCGGGTCGATGCGCACGTCGGGCAGCACCTCGCCGCCGTAGATCTCGGCTCCGATGTCGTCGCCGCCGCCGATGACGAGGCCGTGCAGCTTCTCGTCCGGGCTGGGCTCGCCCGGCACGAGGCGTACGGCGCGCGCGCCCGCCCGCGACAGGGCCCAGCGGTGCATGAGATAGCTGCGCCAGCCGCCACGCTTCGAGGTGGTAACGCCGATGAGGGGACGCGTCATGAATGCACGATCCCGTCCGCCACGTCGGCCCAGCTTTTCTCTTCTCCGGCAAAGCCGAGATAGGCCTGGCCCGCCGCCATCAGCCGGTCGCGGTCGCAGGCCAGGCGCTCCACGCTCACCCAGCGGTTCCAGTCCGGCGCGAGGCTCCAGCCCGGATCGCTCACCCGCGCGTCCGGCAGGCGGTAGTGGAAGGTCGGACGGGCGTTGATCTTCTCGTTGGGCAGGGCGCGCCGGACCCGGTCCGGGTCGAGATGGAGCAGGAGCGGCAGAAGGTCGAGATCCCGGTTGCGGGTCGGATTGGCGGCCAGATAATCGTCGATGAAGGTCGTGAGATCCGGCCAGTAATCCGGCGCCACCAGATGCCGGGTATAGGCCGCCGGGAACGGGTCGGCGAAGCCCAGCACGCTGCGGGTCGCATCCGGTGCCACCTGCCGACGCAGCCATGCGTTGAGCAGCACGAAGCTTTTGAGGTGGGCCACCACCGTGGCGGCATCCTCCGCCGGCACCTGCGGGTTGAAGTGCAGCCCGAAGGCATAGAGCGCGCCGTCCTGCGTGCCCTTGGCGCCGAGGCCGCGCAGCACATCGAGCACGCGCTCGGCTTCGTGAAGGCGGTTGAGCGGCAGCGGCGCCGTCACGATCTCGCAGGGGATGAGCACCCGCGCGGCCGACCCGAACCAGGCCGCGATCCGAGGCAGGATCGCGCCGCCCTTTCCGGTTTTGGCGGGATGCACCATGCGGCTGTCGAGCTCCACGCTCATGTCGCCGATGGACGAGCCCATGAGCCGGAACGCGTGCGGGTCGTTCTCCCGCACCGCGCCGCCGAAGGCGGCCCGCAGGGCTCGGGCCGTCTCGGCCGCCGTGGGACCGGTGAACTCGATCTCGATCCCAACCGTGCGCCAGCGGCCCCGCCGGTCATGGGTTACGGGCGGCATCATGAACGGGATGACGGTCGCAGGCGGCGCGGGATGCGCCATGGCGGGCCTCTCCGGCTGGTCTGCGCCGCGCGAGAAATACTGGTCCATGCGGCTGGTTCTGGTGTTGACGTTTGCGTGAACGAAGGGGTGAACGGGAAGGGACCGTCCCGGTTCCGTTCTAGGCCCGGCATCCTGCCCATGAATTGGGCAGGCAGGCTGGAAGCCGGCCCCGAACCGGGCTACAAGCCGGCCCATGGAAACGCCGCATCACCCGACCCGACGGTCCGCCTGGACGGCGGAACTGGCCGCCACGCTCGCATTGAGCTGGCCGCTCGTGCTCACCAACCTGGCGCAGCACGGCCTCATGGCGTCCGACGTGATCCTGATCGGACGCATTGGGCCGGAGGCGCTCGCGGCGGGTGCTCTGGGCACCAACATCTATTTCGCCTTCCTGATCTTCGGCATCGGCCTCGTGAGCGCGGTCTCGCCCCTCGTGGCCGAGGAGCTCGGCCGGCGCCGTCACTCCGTGCGCGAGGTGCGGCGCACGGTCCGGCAGGGCCTGTGGGCCTCCGTGACGGTGACGGTGCCGATCTGGATCGTGCTGTGGAACGGAGAGGCGATCCTCAACGCCGTCGGCCAGGACCCGACCCTGGCGCGGGATGCGGGGCATTACATCCGGGCCCTGCAATGGAGCGTGCTGCCCTTCCTGATCTATCTCGTGCTGCGTTCCTACCTGGCGGCCCTCGAGCGCCCGGGCTGGGCGCTTCTCATCAGCATCCTCGGCATTCCGGTGAATTTCGGCGTCGCCTGGGCGCTGATCTTCGGCGAGATGGGCTTGCCCGCCCTGGGGCTGGTGGGCGCGGGCTACGCCACGCTGGTGGCGACCACCTTCATGTGCCTGTGCCTCGGGCTCGTGATCGGCCTCGACCGGCAGCTGAAGCGCTACCACCTGTTCGGACGGGTCTGGCGCCCCGACTGGCTGCGCTTCCGGGCCTTGTGGCGCATCGGCGTGCCCATCGGCCTGACCCTGGCCTTCGAGGTCACGATCTTCAACGCCGCCGCCCTGCTCATGGGCCGGATCGGGATCTACGAGCTCGCGGCCCACAACGTGGTGCTGCAGATCGCATCCCTGTGCTTCATGGTGCCCCTCGGCGTCGGCCAGGCCGTCACGGTGCGGGTCGGCCGCGCCTACGGGGCGGGCGACCGTGAGGGCGTCACCCGCGCGGGCTGGATCGCCTTCGGGCTCGGCGTCGGCTTCATGGTGGTCACGGCGTCCCTCATGCTGGCGGCACCCCATTTCCTCATCAGCGCCTTCCTGGACTTGAACGATCCCAGGAACGCCGCCGTCATCGGGTTCGCCCTGTCGTTCCTGGTGCTGGCCGCCGTCTTCCAGCTCGCGGACGGCGCGCAGGCGGTGGGGGCCGGGATGCTGCGCGGGCTCCAGGATACGCGGGTGCCGATGCTCTTCGCGGCCGTGGGGTACTGGGGCGTCGGGCTGCCCCTGGGCATCGGGCTCGCCTTTTTCACGAGCCTGCGCGGCGTCGGGATCTGGATCGGCCTCGCCACGGGGCTCGCGGTCGTGGCCTGCCTCATGCTGTGGCGCTGGATGCGCCGCGACCGCCTCGGCCTCGTGGCCGGTGCGCCCCAGCCCGTGCGGCACCAGCCGGCCTTCGTGGCGGGAGCCTGATCCCTAGGGGTGGACCCGCGCTGCGGCCGCGAGGTGCTCGATCAGGTCGACCACGCTCCGCCGCACCCCAGGGTCCCGGATGGTCAGGTAGGCCTGCGCCAGGGCGATGCCGTCCCGGGACGCGAAGAGCTGCTGCAATTCCTCCGGCGCCTCCCCCCGGTCCTGGGATGCGGGGCCGCCAGGCGCGCCCTCGAAGAAGAAGGCGGCCGGCACGTCCAGGATCCGGGCGATCTCGAGCAGCCGTCCCGCCCCGATCCGGTTGGTGCCCTTCTCGTATTTTTGCACCTGCTGAAACGTCAGTCCGAGAGCCGCCGCCAGCTTCTCCTGGCTCAGGCCGATCTGGAGGCGCCGCGTGCGGAGGCGGGCTCCGATGTGATGATCGGCCAGGCTCGCTGCTTTGGGGCTCTCAGCCATCGGGGCGCCTGTTCAAAGGTGTAAAGTTGTAATATTATAGATCCATTGCGATTCCGAGGTCGAGAGGGTGCTTGCCAATATCCGAGCTTCAGGTCCGGCAATTCACCTTTGACTGCGTCGAGCGTCTCGGCAGCCTGACCACCATCGACGACATCTCCGCGGAGCTCCGCCGGGCCGGGGCCGCGCTCGGTTTCGAGAGCTTCTGCATCTCCGGCTTGCCTTCGGCCGGGGAGAGGCTCGATCCCTACGTGCTCCTGTCGGGCTGGCCGGATGCCTGGCTCGAGCGCTACGCCCGGGAGGGCTACGTTCACCGGGATCCCGTCATCCGGAAAGTGCGCCAGACGACGATGCCCTTCGCCTGGAGCGAGGCCCCCCTCGACCCGGACGACCGCGAGGGCGCCCGGATCATGAGGGAGGCGCCGCAATTCGGGCTCGTGGACGGGCTCGCGGTGCCGATCTACACGACGCACGGGTTCCAGGCGATCGTCACCTTCGGGGCGCACGCCCTCTCCCTGAGCAAGGACGAGCGCGCGGGCCTCCATCTCATCGCGATCTACGCCCACGGCCAGGCCCGCAACCTCCTGACCCGCAGGGAGGCGGGACGTTCGCCGTCCCCGAGTCACCTGTCGCAACGGGAGATCGACTGCCTGCGCTGGGCGGCGTCGGGCAAGTCCGCCTGGGACATCGGCACCATCCTGGGACTGTCGCAGAGAACCATCGAGGAATACCTCTCCAACGCCGCCATGAAGCTTGGCGCCGTCAACCGCGTTCAGTGCGTCGCCGAGGCCATTCGGCGCAAGATCATTCCCTAACGGCGCATCAACGCCGTATGCCGCTGCCGGCTTCGGGGCCGCTGCGGTCAGGCGCGCGGGCACGAGGCCGTCCGCCGCCCGCCCCGTATTTTTACGGGATGGACCAGTTCCGTCCGATCATCTGAATTCTCCGCCCTACGGAGGATGCCATGATCCTTTTGATCAACAAGGCCAACGCGGCGCGCCATGCGCCGCTGCTCGATCAGGTTTACCGGTTTCGGCACAGGTTCTTCGTCGACCGCCTCGGCTGGACGGCGCTGCGGCGGCCCGACGGGCGCGAGATCGATCAGTTCGACACGGATGCCTGCGTCCATCTCGTGGGCGTCGAAGGCGGGTCCGTGGTGTCGTACACCCGGCTGCTGCCGACGACGGAGCCGCACCTGCTGAGCGACGTGTATCCCGAGATGCTCCAGGGCGGCACGGCGCCCACCGGGCCCGACATCTGGGAGTGGACCCGTTGCGCGGTGGCTCCCGAGAAACGGGAGAGGCACAAGGGCGTCGATGCGACGACGGCCCACATGTTCCTGGGCGTCGCCGAAGCCTGCCTCCACCTGGGACTGCGCGCGCTGCTGGTGCAGACCCATCCTCTCCTCATGAGCCGGATCATCGAGCTCGGGTGGAAGGCGCGCCCCCTCGCGCTGCCCCGCGAATACGACGGCCAGCCGGTCGTTCCGATCTATGCCGGGGTGACCCGGGAAACCCTGCAGGCGTCGCGCGAGGTGTATGGCATCCGGCATCCGGTGCTGCTCGTCGAGGGCGAGGACCTTCATCCATCAGACGACGTCGTTCAGGACCATCCCTATGCTGATGCCGTTTGACGACTGGCCCGAGAAGGATCGCTCCGACATCGTGATTCTCCGGGCTCTCCTGTGTGTTCTCGACCTGCGGCGGGAGCTTCCGGCGGAGGTGATCGCCAACCTGCCGTCCCTGTCCCGGTTGATCGCCACGGCCGACTTGGTCGCCAGGGATATCGGATGGGGCGAAGAGGCCGGGCTGCATTAGCGGCCTGCCCGGCGCATCCTAGAGCCGCGCGAAATCCACCGGGGCGAAGCGGGTGCCCTCTTCCGTCACGCGAACCTCCTCCACGGAGACGCGACGCCACTCGGCCAATTGGCGCAGGGCCTGCTGCACCATGATCTCGGGAGCCGAGGCGCCGGCCGTGAGGCCGATCACCCGCGCGCCGTCGATGAACGCGAGGGTCAGGTCGCGCAGGTCCTCCATCAGCAGGGCCGGGCAGCCGCGGTGCTCGGCCACCTCGCGCAGGCGGTTGGAGTTGGAGGAGTTGCGCGCGCCGCACACGATCACGCGGTCCGCCCGCTCCGTGATGACCCGCACGGCCATCTGGCGGTTCTGGGTGGCGTAGCAGATCGTCTTCACGTCCGGGCCCTCGATGGCCGGGAAGCGCTCCTTGAGGGCCGCGATGATCTCCCGCGTGTCGTCCACGGAGAGCGTCGTCTGGGTCACGTAGGCGACACGGTCCGGCGTCGCCACCTGGACGGTCAGCGCCTCCGCGACGCTCCCGACCACGTGCACGGTTCCCTTCACCTGTCCGACGGTGCCCTCCACCTCCACGTGGTCGCGGTGGCCGATGAGGATGACCTCGCGCCCCGCCTGCGTCTGGCGGCGAGCCTCCACATGCACCCGTCGCACGAGCGGGCAAGTGGCGTCGAGCACGGCGAGACCGCGCCGTTTGGCCTCCTGCTCCACCGAGCGGGGAACGCCATGCGCGGAGAAGATCGCCACGGCCCCGTCGGGAATTTGGGCCAGGTCCTCCACGAAAACCGCGCCCTTGCGCTTGAGGTCGCGCACCACTTGGCCGTTATGCACGATCTCGTGACGCACGTAGACGGGCCGGTTGGTGCGGATCAGCGCGTCCTCCACGGCTTGTATGGCGCGGTCGACCCCGGCGCAGAAGCCTCGCGGGGAGGCCAGGAGAACGGTCAGGGGCGGCAGGCTCGCGCTCATGCGGTCTGGCCCGTGCGCGCCGCGTCCCCGGCCCTTGGCGCGCAGCCCCGGACTCGGGGGCGCCCCAGCAGGGCGGCGGCGCGCTCGCCCGCCATCACGGCGCTCTCGATGGTGGCCGGGAAATCGCCGATCCAGTCGCCTGCCAGCGCCATGTTGGCGAAGGGCCGCAGGAGCGGCTGGGGAATGGGTCCCGCCGCCTGCCGGATGGTGGCGCGCTTTTCCTTCACGATCCGGGCTTCCGGCTGCCGGTCCGGGGCGACGTCGAGGCCCACCGCCTGGAGCGCGGGCACGATCTCGCGCCAGATCGCGGCCGACAGGCTGGCGGCCGGTCGGCTCATGGCGGCGTCCGCGGCCGAGACGGTGACGCTCACGTGGTCGGCTCGCACCAGCACCCACTGGGCCAGGGTCCCGATGAGGCCCACGAAGCGCGGGCGGTCGAGGCCGCGCATGCGGAAATGCAGGTTGAGGATCGGCTCGAACGCGTCCGGCACCGACAGATGGGGAACGAGGCGGGCGATCTCCCAGGGCGGCAGGGCGAGCACCACCTGGTCGTCGGGCCGCAGCACCACCATCCGGTCCGTGGTGACGAGGGCGGCGACCTGGTCTCCGCGCGTGCGGATGGATGTCAGGCGTTGTCCCGTCAGGATCGTGGCGCCGCGGTCCTCCAGCGCCCAGAGGGCAGGCTGAACCAGGTCCTCGCTCAGGCCGTTGCGGGCGACGAGCAGGTGGCCCGCGCCGGGGGACAGGAGGCTGCGCATGGCGCGGCCGAGGCGGCGGGAGGAGGCGGTCGCCACGGGGGTGTTGAGCACCGCCACCGTGAGCGGCTCGATGAGCGTGTCGAGGATGGGGGTCTTGCCCACCACCTCGGAAACCGGGCGGTCGTCGGACGAGAAGGCGAGCCGGGCGATCCGTCCGAGATCTTCCAGGCTCAGGCCCGCCGGGCGGCGGGCGCGGTCGAGCCAGGACCAGGGCGTGAGGCCCACGTGGCTCAGGCGCCCGGTTCGCGCGTCGAGGAGCGGCAATCCCTCCGGCTCGGGCTCGATCCATTGATGGCGCGCCCCGACGGTCTCGATCAGATCGAGGGCGCAGCGGTTGGCCGTGAACAGCACGTGGGTGCCGTTGTCGTGGCGGAAGCCGTCGGCGGGGTCGAGGGTGCGGCAGCGCCCGCCCGCCTGGGGGGCGGCCTCGTAGAGGATCGTCTCGCGGCCCTCGGACGAGGCCGCGAGGGCCGCGCTCAGGCCCGCGACGCCGGCGCCAATGATGTGGGTGCGGCCGGTCATCAGGCGGTCCTCATGGGAAACGTGACGGCGAGCGTCAGCAATTGGAGGCGGTCGCCTGCGGTGAGCCGGAGCTTGCCGTGGCGGGTGCCCCAGCCGCGCGCCTCGAGCCGGTCCAGCAGGCGGCGGTAGCTTTCCATCATCAGGATGGCGGGCTTGAGGGCCGACCGGTCGAAGGCTTTCAGGGCCGCGTCGGCCGTCGCGAAGCCCGCGCGGGCTTGCCCGGCGAGGTCACGGCAGACCCGGGCGAAGCGCGGATCCGCCACGAGGGCACGGGCGGGCGCGTCGCGCAGGCCAGCCTGCGCGAGCCGCTCCAGGGGCACGTAGACCCGGTCGCGGGCCGCGTCCTCGTCCACGTCGCGCAGGATGTTGACGAGCTGGAGGGTGCGTCCCAGCCCGAGGGCGAAGTCGTGGGCCTCGGGCTGGCCGAAGATGCGGATCGACAAAGCGCCCACCGAGCCCGCCACGCGGCGGCCGTAGAGGTCGAGGGCCGCGTCATCCGCGAGGCGGACGGATTCGCCGCTGTCGGTTTCCATGCCGTCGAGGAGCGCGTGGCATTCGCCCAAGGGGAGGCCGAAGCGGTCGGCGGCCCGGCGCAGCTCGCGGCCGACAGGGGTCTGCGACGCGTCGAGATGGTCGACCTCCCGTCGCCACGCCGCCAGGAAGGCGAGCTTCTCGGCGACCGGCGCCGCCCCGTCGGCGATGTCGTCCACGGCGCGGCAGAAGGCGTAGACCGCGTGGATGGCGCGGCGTCGCTCGTCGGTGAGGCTCTGCATCCCGAGCCGGAAGGACGATCCCGAGCGCCGCACGGCGGCGGCCGTGATGGCGGCGTCGCGGCTCTCCACGGGCCGCAGCCCGCGCAGGCCCGCACCGAAAGCCCGCAGAACATCGGCCTTGCTCACCTGAACGCGGCGGAGCACGGGGTCGTGCAGGCGCAGGCGACGGGACAGCGCCCGGGCGAGCGCCAGGGTGGCCAGGCTCTGGGCGCGCAGGCGGCGGTCGCGCAGGCGCTCCGGCAGGGCGGAGGCGGCCTCCACGAGGGCATCGACCCGGTCGAGGACGGAATCGAGCACGGCCCGCCGCCGCGCCGCGTTGCCGGGCGAGAAGAAGGCCTCCTCGCCGCCCGCCTGCTCCATCCAGCCGACCGGGCAATAGACCCGGTCGAGCGCCGCGCGGTCGTCCGGCGCGTCCTGGAGATGGTTGAGGATCTGGAGCGCCGTGCACAGGGCGTCGGCGGGCGCCAGGGCCGTGTCGCCTTCGCCGTGGAGCCGCAGCAGGAAGCGCCCCACGGGATTGGCCGACAGGGCGCAATAGGCCGCAAGCTCGCCCCAATCGGCGTAGCGGCGTTTCACGGCGTCCTGCCGAAAGGCGTCCAAAAGGGTTCTGGCCTCGTCGATCCCGGCGCCGTGCCGGCGGTGGGCGGCGTGAAGCCGGGCGGCGCCAGGATGGGCAGGATCGCCCGCCAGGAGGGCGGCCTCCAACGCGTCGAGGCGCGCGATCTTGTCCGGACCCGAGAGGTCCGGCGCGTCGGCGATGTCGTCGGCCTCGCGCACGAAGCCGTAGAAGGCCAGGACGGCGGCGCGGCGCTCGGGCGCGAGCAGAAGGGACGCGACGGGAAAGTTCTCGTCTCGTGGGCCTTTGCCAGTGGTGACGGTGCGCCCCATGCCTCACCCCGCCGGATAGAGCCTGCCCTTCCAGCCGGCCCGACGGGCGCCGCCGATCCGCAGGAGCACGCTCCATTGAATCGCCAGACCCACGAGCATCGTGAAGGGATGCAGGGGAATCGACAACAGGTTCTCCCGCGTGGCCAGCGTCACGATGGCGCGAGCGGACAGAGACGCCAGCGCCGCCAGGGCCAGGACCGGGCCGAACGCAAAGGGAAGGAGGCAGAAGGGCAGCACGTGGCCGCCGAGGAGCAGGATCGTCCAGACCGGCAGGCCGACCGGGGTCGCCATGCCCTCGTGGGCATTCTTGGCGAAGCCCGCCCAGGCCTCGCCGAAGCCGCGATACATGCGGCAGGACGCAAGTGTGTCCCCGAGAACGAGGTCCGTCATGTGGCCCCGGCGGCGGAAGACCCGCGCGAGCTGGATCCCATCGTGCAGCAGACCCCGGATCGCTCCGTGCCCACCGACCTCGCGATAGGCTTCGCGCTCCGCCAGGACCAGCTGGCCGCAGGCGGCTCCGAGGCCCGGATCGCGGGACAGGCGCATGAAGCCCATGGGCAGGTAGCCCAGCAGCAGGATGTTGATCGTCGGCACGGTGAGCAATTCGCCGAGGCTGCGGGTGATCTGGCGCGGCACGGCGCTGACGAGGCCCGCGCCGCTCGCCTGTGCGTGCCCGGCGAGGGCGGCCGCCGCCTGGGGCTCCAGGCGGACGTCGGCATCCACGAATAGAAGGTGCGTGCCCGAGGCCGCCTCCGCGAGGTGGTGGCAGGCATGGACCTTGCCGGTCCAGCCATCCTCCAGGGCGGGCGCGGTGAGAAGACGCACGCGCCCGTCCCGGGCCGCATGGGCCTGCACGATGGCGGCGGTCTCGTCCGTCGAGCCGTCATCCATGACGAGGATCTCGACGGGCACGCCCATGCTGGCGCGCGCCGCCACGAGGGCGGGGCCGATATGGGCGGCCTCGTTGCGGGCCGGGATCAGGATCGACACAAGGACGTCCCCGTGCGGCCGGTAGCGCGGGGTGGCGCGCAGGATCGCGAGGTTCATCAGGCCCAGGAGGAGCGGGAAGACCGCGAGCGCCAGCAGGACGAGGGCCAGGATGTCGGTCATGTGGCGCGGCCCTCGTGGGAGGAATCGAAGCGGCGTCCGCGCGCGGCGGATGCGAGCCTGCGCCAGGCATCGTAGAACCCGCCGACGCCGGACCTGCCCTCCAGGACGAGACGGAAACGGTCCGGCTCGCGGCTCATCACGTCGGCGCTCAGGCGGTTGAGGGTCGTGGTGAGCCGCTCCTCCAGGTGGCGCAGACGCTCCGCCCGGGGAAGCCGCGCGAGGTCGGCGCCCCGCATCGGCGGCCCGAAGGCGATGCAGGCCTCCGCGCCGCGCTCGAGCCAGAACGCGTATTCGATGGCCAGGGGCAGGATTGTGCAATCGGGAGCGAGGTCGACCGCATGGGCGAGGCCGGGCTTCAGGCCCAGGGGCCGCTCGCGCACGTCGCCGAACCGGCCCTGCGCGGTGATCCAGAGGGCGCGGTCCTGCCGGGAGAGGATCTCGGCGCTCGCGGCCAGGAAGTGTGCGGCGCCCCGGGGCGAGTCGAGATCCACGCCGAACGCGCCGATGCGCCCGAAGATGCCGTATTGCTTCAGCATCGCGGCGTCGATGGGCGCGTAGCTCTCATGGTTGGGAAAGAAGCGGTCCGCGGCCAGGATGTAGAGCGCCGCGTCCCACCAGGCCGGGTGGTTGGAATACACGATGACGGGGCCGCCCGCCTCCGTCTCGGGCACGCCCCATTGGGCGACCCGCAGCGCGTTCATGTGCCGGTTGAAGAAGCGCCGGAAGACCTGCACCATGAACCCGTGGATCACGGCCGAGCGGCGTGTCACGGGGGAGGTTTCCGCCGGGCGGCGGCCATGGGGGGCGGCGCGTGGCCTGTTTGGGCTCCGACTCAAGACGCCTTCCGTAAGGTCTCGCCCTTGCTGTCCTGGTCCATGGCATCGGCGGCGATCCAGCCCGACATCATCACCATGGGCATGCCGGGACCGGGATGGGCCGCGCCGCCCGCGAGGTACAGGCCCTGTACCTGACGGCTGCGGTTGCCGGGCTTGAACGCGCCCATGAACTTGCCGTGGCTCGCCAACCCGTAGATCGCGCCGTTGAGCACCTTGTAGCGGTCGTGGATGTCCTGCGGCGTCAGGTGCCGCTCCAACACGATGCGGCTCTCGATGTCGGCCATGCCGGCCGTGCGCTTGAGCTTGTCGAGGATCACCTGCCGGTAGGCCGGGAACATCTGCGACCAATCGTGGTGCGGGCGCAGGTACGGCGTATGCACCAGCACGTAGAGCGCCTCTCCGCCCTCCGGCGCCACGCTGGGATCCGTCATCGACGGGGCGGCGATGTAGCAGGTGGGATCGGGCGCGGGCTCGCCCTTGCGGTAGATGTAGTCGAACTCCTCCTCCGGGTCGCGGGAGAACACGAAGTCGTGGTGGAGGAGCTGGTCGTAGCGCTTATTCAGGCCGAGATAGAGCACCACGCCGGAACAAGCGGGTTCGAAATCCTTCTTGGCGTAATGCTCGCCCACCTCGCCGCCCACCAGTTCGCGGTAGGTGCGCATGGAATCCATGTTGGAGATCACGTTGTCGTACCGCACGGTCTCGCCGTACGCCGTGACGATGCCGGTGGCGACGCCGTTCTCGATCGCCAGCGAGGCCACGTCGGTGTCGGGCCGGAAGGTGGCCCCGAGCTCGCCCGCGAGCTTGACGAGGGCCTCCGCCACGGCGCGCGTTCCGCCCATGGGGTACCACACGCCGTCGGCCGCCTGCATGTGCGCGATGGCGCAGAGCACGGCGGGGGAGCCGTAGGGGGACGAGCCGACATATTGCGTGAAGTGGTCCAGCATCTGGGCGAGGCGGTCGTCCTTCACCTTGGACCGGATCGTGCCGGCGACCGACGAGCCCATGCGGAGTGACAGCACGTCCTTCAACGTCCCCGGGTTCATGTTGGCCCGAATGTTGATAGTGTCGAACAGGTCCTCCACGGGCTTCCAGAAGAAGAACCGCTCGGAGATGCCGTGAAGGTTCTCGGACAGTTCCTGGAACTGCTTGTAGCCCTTGCCGGCGTTGCTGCCGGGCGCGAAGCGGTCCATGGCCTGCGCCATGGCGTCGATGTTCTCCTGCAGGTCGATGCGCGTGCCGTCGTCGAAGAAGCAGCGCCATTGCGGGTCGAGCCGGACGAGATCCATGTAGTCGGAGACCTTGCGGCCGGCTTCCGCGAAGATGCGGTCCAGCACGCGGGGCACGGTCAGGATGGTGGGGCCCATATCGAACCGGAAGCCGCCTTCGTGCAGTACCGCCGCCTTGCCGCCGAGCCAGGGGTTCTTGTCGTAGAGGGTCACCTTGTGGCCGCGGGCTCCCGCCACGCAGGCCGCGGCAAGGCCGCCGAGGCCGCCACCGATGATCGCGACGGACGTTCCTTGAGCGCTCACGAAAATTCCTCCCGGCGGGACGGAGCCCATGGCGTCGCGTTGTCCCGTTCTTCAGGTTCTAGGCGGACGCGGAACGACTTCAAGAAGCCTCCCGCAGGATTGGACGGCGGGCGCAGAGCATGCGGAACGCGCCCCCGCCCGGCGCCCGGATGATGGGGCTGAACCCCGCCTCCGCCAAGCTCGGCCGCACCGCGTCGGCGTCGCGGACATTGCCGCCCCAGAGCAGGTTCTTCAGGCGGCTGATCGCGGACGGGACGTCGTGGCCCCGGCGGGCGAGCACCGCCACGAGCACCCAGCCGCCCGGGCGCAGGGCCCGGAACACGCGCCGGGCCGTTTCCGGCATGATGGCGTCCGGCAGGAACATCTGCGGCAGGAAGGCGAGGTCGAAGGCGGCCTCGTCCTCCAAGTGCTCCACGCGCTGGCGCCGCAGGGCGACGCGCGCGGCTAGGCCTGCCTCGGCGATCCGCGCCTCGCCGATGGCGGCGGGCTGCGGCGCGGGCTCGAGCGCGGCGGCGGACAGGTGCGGAAAGGCGCCGCAGAGCGCGATCGACAGGCCGGCCGCCCCGGCACCCACGTCCAGAAGCGCCGCCCCTGGGGCCGACAGCCGTGCGGTGAGCCCCGGCAGGAAGCGCAGCTTCGGGATCGCCCGCTCGGCCCAGAGCCGCGTCAGCAGACCTTGTGCGTCGATGATGGCCGCGTCCGTGTGGGTCCAGCCGTCGAGGGCGAGCGTTCCCGTGGCCGCGCGGGCCCGGAACGCCTCGGCCTGCAGCAAGGGCGCGCGCAGGGCGGCCCGGAAGGTTGCCGCGCCGTCCGGTGTGGTGAAGGGCGCCAGGGCCGGAGCGGCGTGAACCCGACCGTCCTCCTCCCAGGCGAACCCCAGGCTCGCCAGAAGCCCTGCGAGAATCCGAACGGAATCCTCCGGCAGGCCGGTTCGAACGGAGAGGCGCCCGAGGGTCTGGGGCTGGGCCAGGGCCTCGATCAGGCCGGTCTCGGCGCAGGCCGCCAGGGCATTGGCGGTCCAGACGGCGGTGTCGATGCCCTCCAGGGTGCGCAGCACGTCGTCCGGACGCCGTCGCAGCCGGGGACGGCCCGCCGCCCGTCCGTGGCGCAGGCCGATGCGGTCCCCGCCATGGGACAGGAGAGCATAGGCGTGCCACAGCATGAGAGGCCTCGTCGAGGGTGATGCGCGGTCTCTAGCGTACCGGAATCACGACCGTGGTCGAGGGCTCCTTTACGGTGATCAGCGCACCCTCGAAATTCGGCGGTCCGCGCCGCCCCACATCGTTGGAGAATCCGTAAGGCTCGTTCGGCAATCCGATGAAGTTGCGATCCAGCTTCGCATTGCCGTTCAGGTCGTGGAAGACCGCGATCGCGTAGGTGCCGGGCTTGACGTTGCGTAAGCGCAACTCGACGGTGCCCGGCCGGGCGGGCTCGCGGTCCTTGTAGGGGCAGGTGGCCTCGTCGAAGCTCTTGTCGCAGACACCCGCGTAGATCATGCCTTCGCCGGATTTGACCCCTTCGGCCCGGATCACGAGGGTGGCGGCGAAGGACGCGGACGATGCAAGCATCCCTGCGGCGGCGAGACAGGCGAGGGTCTTCATTCGGCGGCCTCCGGCAGGGCGTTGCGGCCGGTCGCAGGGGGCTGTCCCGCCCGGCGCTTGGCCAAGTCTTCGAGAACAAGGCGCGACGTGATGCGTGCGCCCTCGTAGATCACCGGGAGGCCGCTGCCCGGATGCGTGCCGCCGCCCACCAGATAGACGTTGCGACCGAAACGGTTATGCGGCCGGAAATAGAGCATCTGCGTGAGGTTGTGGGCGAGATTGAAGGTGGCGCCCTCGAAGACCGAGAACTCGTCACGCCAATCGACCGGCGTCACCATGCGTTCGAAACGGATGCGGCTCTCGATGTCGCCGAGTCCGAGCTGCTTCAGGCGTTCCAGGGCAAGCTTGCGGTAGCGCGGCGCCTCGCGGGCCCAGTCGATGCCGCAGCGCAGGTTGGGGACCGGCACGAGCACGTAGAGACTCGTGTGGCCCTCCGGGGCCAGGGTCGGGTCGGTGGCGCCCGCGTGCTGGATGTAGATCGACGGCTCCTCCGGCAGGATGCCGTTCGTGATCTCGTGGATGTTGCGCTCATACTCCTTCGATAGGAGGATGGTGTGATGCGCGAGGTCTCCCATGCCGCCTTCGATGCCGAGATAGAGCATGAAGGTTGAGCAGGACAGCTTGGTGCTGTCGATCTTGCGGTCCTGCCAGTTGCGCCGCATGTCTTCGGGGATCAGGCGGCGCACCGCGTGGCCGAAATCGCCGTTGATCACGACGGAGCCCGCAGGAATGCGCTCGCCTCCGGCCTGGACGCCGACCGCCTCGCCGCCCTCGTAGATCACGTGGTCGACGGGCGTGTTCAGGCGGATGTCGACGCCCATCTTGCGGGCCACTTTGGCCATCGCGTCCGACACCGCGCCGCAGCCGCCGATCGGATGGTAGACCCCATGCTCGTATTCCAGAAACGACAGGATCGTGAACAGGCTCGGGCACTGGAAGGGCGACATCCCGAGATACTTGGTCTGAAACGAGAAGGCGAGGCGAACGCGCGGATCGGCGAAATAGCGCTTGAGGTCCTGGTCCACGCTGGAGAAGGGCCGCAGCTTCGGAAGCGCCGCCAGCATGGCGGGCGACACCATGTCGGCGGGGCTGGAAAAATCCTGTTCCAGCACGGGCCGGAAGGCCTCGAGCTTGGCGCGGTTGTCGTCCAGAAAACGGCGCACGTTGCGGGCATCGGCGGGCGACAGGCGCGCGATCTCGGCTTCGAGACGGTCCAGATCCGGCGTCGCCCGAATCTCGCCGCCGCCCTCGAAGACGAGGTGGTATTGCGGGTCGAGCCGCTTCATCTCCACGTGGTCCTCGAGCCTCTCGCCACAGGCCGCGAAGATGTCGGACAGCACGCGGGGATAGAGGAAGAACGTGGGTCCGATGTCGAACTTGTAACCGCCCGGCGCGTGGATCGTGCGGGTCCGTCCGCCCACAGCGCCTTCTTTCTCGAAGACCGTGACCGGCAGGCCTTCCCGGGCGAGCAGCATGGCGGACGCAAGGCCGCCGGGGCCGGCGCCCACGATCGCGACCCTTCCGGCGAGGCCCTGGGAGGGTGACGGTTGCGCCGGGGATCGGTGCGCCATGGGAAGGGGCCTCGTGGATGCGGGTGAAGCGATGGGCGTTTAACTAGAACACCTCCGTTGCCGGGCTAGGCCCCGGCGACGGCGCGGCGCTGACCGACGCCCGGATCGTTACGAGGAAGAAATGAATTAAACAAAGTAACATATAGGATAGTCATCATATCAAATGATACTCAATTTCAGGCTATTGAATGAATGGTTAAGCTTCGCCAAAAGTGAAGCAATATAAGGCGAAAATAGGTCTGCCATATTCTCGCCTTTTTATACGTCACGTTTCGCCCCTGCACAAAGGCAAGGGGAGCATAATCCTTGAAAAAGATCCTCACCCGTGCGTCAATTGTGGCGCCAATTCTTTTCGTTGCTGCTTGCAACACTTCAGGAGTCGATGTCGCGGCGACGAGTTCGCTGCCAGCCGCCAACACGATCGAGACGGGCCGGGAGATCCAGCGGGGTCAAGCGTCCTGGTACGGTCCCGGGTTCCACGGCCGGTCCACGGCCAGCGGGGAACGCTTCAATTCCATGGCCATGACGGCCGCCCACCGCTACCTGCCGTTCGGCACCAAGCTTCGCGTCGTCAACGAGAAGAACGGCCGGTCCGTGGTGGTGCGGGTCAATGATCGTGGGCCCTTCGCCCATCGGCGCATCATCGATCTGGCCAAGGGGCCGGCCTTGGAACTCGGGCTGATGTCGGCCGGCACGGCTTACGTCTCCCTTCACCGGATCAACTGACCCCGTCCGTATACGGTTAGGCGCTTCTTAAGGGCTCTGGGCGATTCTTGGCCTCGATTCGGGACCAAGGGTTGCGTAGATGGAATCGATATCGTCTCAAGCGACGAATGTGGTGCGCTTTCCGGGAGCGCGCACGGCCGCGTCTCCCCGGCGCGATCAGAAGAGCCTCATGGATGCGGTCTATACGGCCGGATTCCTCCCCGTCGCGGCCGATGACCGCGCCACGAAAGTGATGGCCACGCGGCTCACCATCTTCGGGTTTGTGGTCATCGACGAAATGCTGGCCGACGGCACCGCGCGCCGCCTGCGCCCGTCGGAGGCGGTTTACACCTCCATGACCCATCCGTGGCGCATCTCCAAGCCCGCCGGGCGCTTCGCCCTGGATACGCGCCAGGCCTGACCAGCCCCAAAGGGCAGAGCTTGCAGAGCGCCTGCCCTTTTCTTTCCGGCCGGGCGCCCCAGGATTATGGTCATGCATCTGGTTCAGATCCTCCTGCCCCTGGCTGACGATGCCGGTCGCCGCTTCGACGGAGCCGATTACGGCAAAGTCCGCGCGGAACTGGCCGAACGCTTCGGCGGCATCACCAGCTTCACCCGCGCGCCGGCGCAGGGCATGTGGAAGGAAGGCGGCCATACGAATCATGACGACATGGTCGTGTTCGAGGTCATGACCCGCGATCTCGACCATGCGTGGTGGGAGGGCTACCGCGCCGATCTCGAGCGGCGCTTCCGCCAGGAGACCATCGTGGTGCGCGCCATCAAGGTCGAGATGCTGTGACGGCTCGCCTGTCGGGAACCTGATGGGAGTCTCCGCTTTGACATCCGATTCCGGAGTCCCGCATGTCGAAGCCCCTCGTTGTCTCCATTCCTCACAATCTCGGCAAGGCCGAGGCGCATCGGCGCCTGCAAACGGGATTTACGCGGCTCAAGTCGCAATTCGGGGACAAGATCGCGGCGCTCGACGAATCCTGGGACCAGGACCGCATGAATTTTCATGCTGCCGCGATGGGTCAGACCATCGACGGTCATCTCGACGTGATGGAAGACCAGGTTCGCGTCGAGGTCAGGCTGCCATGGATTCTCGCGATGGTGGCCGAGAAGGCGCGTCATTTCATCCAGAAGCAGGGACACCTGATGCTGGAGAAAAAATAGCGCGAACACGCACAGCCTCTGAACGTCCGTTCACGAAGATGAATGGGCGTGGAACAAACATGCATCCATTTGGTTAGTAGACGGATCGCCCACGCGACCCTTCAGCGGCTTGGTCCCAAACCGCCTGAACACATCCCCCGGACTACCTGTCCGCCCGTACAACTCGCACATTTTGAGGATCGCGCCATGCAAGAGCGTTCGACGACGCAGCCGCATGCCCCCCGTTCGCCGTTTTTGGCCGACACGAATACGCCTCTCCTCGTTTGCTTTTCACATCTCCGGTGGGATTTTGTCTGGCAGCGTCCGCAGCACCTCTTGAGCCGTGCCGCGAAGCATTATCGCGTTCTTGTCATCGAAGAGCCGATCTTCAAGCCCAACGTCCAGCCTCACATGGACATGAGCCAGCGTCCCCAGGGCGTCACCATCGCGGTGCCGGTTCTGCCGGAGGGCCTCGGTCACGAGGACGTCATCGCCGAGCAGCATGATCTCATCGAAGAGCTCATCGGCCGCGAGGCGACCGAACCGCGCGTGTTCTGGTACTATACCCCGATGGCGCTCGCCTTCACGAGCGGCCTGGAATGCGACCTGTGTGTTTATGACAACATGGACGAGCTTTCGCTCTTCCGCGGCGCCTCCCGCGAACTGATCGACCTCGAGAACAGCCTCTTTGCCCGCGCCGACATCGTTTTCACGGGCGGCATGAGCCTGTACGAGGCCAAGCGCAAGCGTCATCACAACGTGCACGGCTTCCCGTCCTCCATCGATGCCGGGCATTTCGGCAAGGCCCGGTGCGTCAAGGCGGATCCGGCCGACCAGGCCGCGATCCCGCATCCGCGCCTTGGCTTCTTCGGCGTTATCGACGAGCGCATGGATGTGGAGCTCGTGGGCCAAGTGGCCGACCTGCGGCCTGACTGGCAGTTCGTCATGATCGGCCCCGTGGTGAAGATCGATCCGGCATCCCTGCCGCAACGCCCGAACATCCATTGGCTCGGCGGCAAGTCCTACGATGAGCTTCCGGCTTACCTGTCCGGCTGGAACGTCGGCTTCATGCCGTTCGCGCTCAACGAATCCACCCGGTTCATCAGCCCCACGAAGACGCCTGAATTCCTGGCCGCCGGCGTTCCGGTCGTGTCGACCGCGATCACGGACGTGATCCGGCCTTACGGGGACAAGGGTCTCGTGGAGATCGCCCACTCGGCCGAGGACGTCGTCGAGAAGGCTGAAGCCATCTTGTCCCGTCCGAAGGAGGCCTGGCTCGCCAAGGTCGACCGCCACCTGGCCTCCGGCTCGTGGGACAAGACCTGGGCTGCCATGAACACGCTCATGGAGGACGTGATGGACGGAACCACCGACCGCGCGCCTGCCTCGCTTCCCATCTACGCCACCACCCCCGCGGAGTGATTCCATGTACGATTGGCTGATTGTCGGGGCGGGATTTGCGGGGAGCGTCCTGGCGGAGCGTCTGGCGTCCGAGCGCAACGAGCGGGTTCTTCTCATCGACCGCCGCAATCACATCGGCGGCAACGCCTACGATTGCTACGACGACCAGGGCCTGCTCATCCACCAATACGGCCCGCACATCTTCCACACCAACTCCCGGCAGATCTTCGACCATCTCTCCCGCTTCACGGAGTGGCGGCCGTACGAGCACCGGGTTCTGGCCAAGGTGGACGACAAGCTGGTGCCCATCCCCATCAACCTCGACACGGTCAACAAGCTCTACGGTCTCAGCCTCACGTCGGAGGAATTGCAGGACTGGTTCAAGGCCCGCGCCGAGCCCGTGGACGAGATCAAGACCTCCGAGGACGTGGTGGTCTCGGTGGTGGGCCGGGAGCTCTACGAGAAGTTCTTCCGGGGCTATACGCGCAAGCAATGGGGCTTGGACCCCTCCGAGCTCGACAAATCGGTCACCTCGCGGGTGCCCACGCGCACCAACCGGGACGACCGCTATTTCGGCGACGAGTTCCAGTTCATGCCCAAGCACGGCTACACGCGCATGTTCGAGACGATGGTCAGCCATCCCAACATCCACGTGATGACCCAGACCGACTATGCCGACGTGAAGGATACCATCCCTCACCGCCGGGTGATCTACACGGGTCCGATCGACGAGTATTTCGACTTCCGGTTCGGCAAGCTCCCCTACCGGTCCCTGCGGTTCGAGCATGTGACGCTGGACCAGGCGTGGCATCAGCCGGTGGGCGTGGTGAATTATCCGCAGACCGAGGATTACACCCGCATCACCGAATACAAGTACCTGACGGGCCAGGAGCATGCCAAGACGGCGCTCACCTACGAGTATCCGTCGGCGGAGGGCGACCCCTACTACCCGATCCCCAAGCCCGAGAACCAGGAGCTGTTCAAGAAGTACGAGCGCTTGGCGCTGGCGACGCCGGACGTGTGGTTCGTGGGACGGCTGGCCACGTACCGCTACTACAACATGGATCAGATCGTCGGACAGGCCCTCGCAACCTTCCGCCGCATCAACGAATCCCTTCCGGCCAATGCCGACACCAGCTCGGTCCAGGCCATGCCTGCTTCGGCGGCGTTGGCTTCATGAGGGACATCGATGATCTTGTCGGACGGCCATGGAGGTTCCGAGCGGATGAAGCAACCGCTTGAGCTTTGGGGCGGCCTCGAATGCACTGTGGCGCGGATCGGGGATACGTTCCGGGATCAAGTCGTCGAGACGGGTCACCACGAGCGTCTCGACGATCTCGACCGCATCGCCGCGCTCGGAATCCGCACCCTCCGCTACCCTGTGCTGTGGGAGACGATCTCTCCCGCCACCCCTCATGAGGCCGACTTCTCCTGGCACGACGAGCGCCTGGAACATCTCCGCTCTCTCGACATCCGTCCCATCGCCGGCTTGTGCCATCATGGAAGCGGCCCGCGCTACACGAACATGCTCGATCCCGGCTTTCCGGAGCTTCTGGCCCGCCATGCCGGGCGCGTCGCGGAGCGCTACCCGCATCTCGACCTCTATACGCCGGTCAACGAACCGCTGACGACGGCGCGGTTCAGCGGCCTCTACGGGCATTGGTATCCTCACGGGACGGGCTACGGCCCCTTCCTCCAATGTCTCGTCAACCAGTGCAAGGCCACGGTCCTGTCCATGCGGGCGATCCGCAGGGTTCGGCCCGATGCGGGGCTCGTGCAAACGGACGACCTGGGGAAGACGTTCTCGACACCGAAGCTCGCATACCAAGCCGAGCACGAAAACCAGAGGCGCTGGCTGACCTTCGATCTCCTGTGCGGGATGGTCGACCGGCATCACCCCTGGTGGCGGATCTTCCTGGATCACGGCATCTCGGAAAGAGATCTCGACCTCTTCCTGGAAGCCGACGCGGCGCCCGACATCATCGGCATCAATCACTATCTCACGAGCGAGCGCTATCTCGACGAACGGCTCGACCAGTATCCGGACCACCACCGGGGCGGCAACGGGCGCCACTGCTATGCGGACGCGGAAGCCGTTCGCATGCCGCTGGAGGCGAGGGAACTCGGGCCGCTCGCCCGATTGCGGGAAACCTGGGAGCGGTACCGGCGTCCCATCGCGGTCACGGAAGCGCATCACGGATCCTCCCGCGACGAGCAGATCCGCTGGCTCATGGAGGTCTGGCAGGCGGCGCAAGCCCTGCGCCAGGAGGGAGCCGACATCCGCGCCGTGACCGTCTGGACGATGTTCGGAACCGTGGACTGGAGTTCGCTTCTCACCCAAAATCACGGGCATTACGAACCGGGTCCCTTCGACGTGCGCGGATCCGAGCCGCGCCCCACCGCGCTGGCGCAGGCCACGCAGGCTCTCGCCCGGAATGGCGCATACGACCACCCGGTGCTCGACCGGGCAGGATGGTGGAAGCGAGACACCCGATTCTACCGGTCCCCGACCCGGCGCTCGAAGGCATGCCGTCTGGTCGGATCGCCACGTCAGCTTCTGATCACGGGAGGCACCGGGACGCTAGGACGCGCATTCTCGCGGATCTGCAACCTGCGCGGCCTCGACCACGTTCTCACCTCGCGCGCCGACATGAACATCGCGGACAGGATGAGCGTGCGCGACACTCTCGCCGACCACCGCCCCTGGGCGGTGATCAATACGGCGGGCTACGTGCGCGTCGCGGAGGCGGAAGGAGAGCCCGACAGGTGCTTCCAGGAAAACGCCGAGGGTGCCGCCGTGCTGGCGCAGGCCTGCGCCGAGCTCGACATCCCGCTCGTCACCTTCTCGTCCGATCTGGTGTTCGACGGCCTGTCCGGACGTCCCTATGGTGAAACGGATCCGATCTCTCCCCTGACGGTCTATGGCGCCAGCAAGGCCGAGGCGGAGCGCCGGGTGCTTGCGCTGCACGAGCGGGCGCTCGTCGTGCGCACCAGCGCGTTCTTCGGGCCCTGGGACCGGTACAACTTCGCCTGGGCAGTCCTGAATCGCCTCGGAAGCGGACAGACCTTCGAGGCTGGAGCGGACCGGGTCTCGCCCACCTACGTGCCGGATCTCGTTCACGAGGTGCTCAATCTCCTGATCGACCACGCCTCGGGTCTCTGGCACATGACAAACCCCGGCAGCGTCTCCTGGTACGATTTCGCCGTCGCCATGGCGCAGCGGGCGGGCTACGACACGGATCTGGTTCTGGGCGCTCCGGGCGAGGGGCGCGACACCACCCTCACGAGCGAACGAGGAGTTCTGCTGCCCTCCCTGGCGGGAGCCTTCGAGCGGTTCTTCCGCGACAGCGAGGTCCAATGGGTCGAAGATTTCAAATTTCGGGCTGCTGCTGAGTAGTGCGTAACCGGCAAGGAAAAAGGGCGGCCCTGAGGCCGCCCTTTTTTGTGCCTGCGGCTGTTGTCAGGCTGCCGCCTCTGCGGCCCGCACCGCTTCCTCCAGCCGCGCCGTGCGAGCCTCGACGGAGAGTTCCACGAGACTGTCGAGCAGCATGGTGGCGGTCGGGTCGGCCATGGGTTCGTCCCTGAACAGCCTGAACGTCGACGCCACCAGCCGGCCTCTCCCGTAGGAGCGCTCGACACCGAGCGCCACGGGCTTGTGGATCCAGCCGACCACGAGACCGGCGAACACGCGGGCCTGGAAGTCGAGCAGGTTGCAGTTGGCGATCACATGGGTGGGCAGCACCCGGTCCATGGTCTCGTCGAGAAGCGGGCCGCTCGGGAAGCGGGCGAATTGCTGCGAGCGCCGCAGCCACGCGAAGGATGAAGCCCAATCGCCGCGCCAGAGGGTACCGTCGCGGTTTTGAACCCGCACGGCCTGCCAGTGGGGGAAGAAGGGGTAGAGGCCCATGTCGCCCTCGGGCAGCAGCAGCAGGTTGGCGCCGTTCCGCACATGATCGGCGATCGGCTTGTCATGGTTGCGGCTGACCACGAGGGTCGAGTCCTCCAGGGTTCGCGCCATGCCATAGCCGAGCGTGCGGAAGCGCTCGCGCAGATCCTCGTCGGCCGACCAGACGAGCTGACGGGCCTGGGCGGGCCGTCCACGCTCCGGATGGACCGCAAGATCGATGTGGTTCATCGCCACGACGCATCCGTCGGAGGTGCGGATCTCCAGCGCGATCCGACGCAGGGCCGGGTCGTCGAGGCTCGGCGTGGGCAGCTCGATGGTGCCGAGATCCACTACGGCCGGCGCCTCGATGCGGGGCAGGGACAAGCGTTTGGTCTCGTCCCCCAGCCTGATCTCCAGCTGGCAATCCTCCATCACGGGACCGGCGCCATGCGCCACCGCCACCTGCAGCTTGACGGTCTCGCCCGACCAATAGGACACGCGCTCCCATTTGGGCACGATCACGGTGTCGGAGTTGATGATGTGGAACAGTTCGTGGAAGACGCGCGGGTTGCGGCGCATGTCGAGCAGCCCGTTCGATTCCCAATGGCAATCGTGCAGCTCCGTGATCACGTAGCCGGCCAGGTTCGGCTTCCGGCGCATCGCCTCGATCTCGTATTTGAGCGCGCGGAACTGCTGCCACTGAGCCGCCGTCACGAAGCGGCGCAGGTCGCCGAACACCCGGTCCAGGCTCCAGTCGGAAAACCGGTTCTCGACCCCGTGAGCATACATGACGCCCTCGCCCCAATCATGTCCCGTCTCGAACCACCAGGGCTCTTCGCCCTTGGCGTCGCGCAGGTCCTTCGGATAGGGCAGGCCCCAATTGCCGAACTCAGAGCACATGAGGGGTTCGCGCCCGGTGATGACGGCGTCGCCGTGAGGTGAATACAGCCATGAGGCGCGGCTCGACAACTCGTCCACGAACCGGTCCCATTCGTCCCGGTGATCCGGGATCGCCGCGTAGAAATGATAGTCGGCGATGTCCGATTCCACGTGGAAGCTCGGCGCCAGCGGCGAGTTGTCGACCACGAGGCGGGTGGGATCGTAGGCTTTCAGCCACGCGAAGGTGCGCTTGAGCCAGTCGCGGTGATCCGCATCGTTGACGAGGTCGACGCCCCAATTCTCGTTGATGATGGTCCAGATGACGATGGACGGATGGTTGCCGTCCCGGTCGATGATGCCCTTCAGCAGCTTTTCCTTACGGCCCCGCGACCGGTCCGTGGCCATGCCGCCGTTGGGCAACTCGGTCCAGATCAGCACGCCCATCCGGTCGGCTACCTCGTAGTAGCGAGGATCGGCCGCCTTGATATGGCAACGCAGGCAGTTGAGGCCGAGCTCCTTCACCTTCCGGAACTGGTCCTCCAGGAACGCCACCGACGGCACGGTGCAGATCGTGTCGGGGTAGTAGTCCTGATCGAGGGCCGAGCGCAGATAGAGCGGCTCGCCGTTGAGATAGAGATGGCCGCCCCGCGTTTCGATGGTGCGGAAGCCGAAATGGTCCTCGATGACGTCCTTCACGTCGCCGTCGCGGATGATTTCGAGGCGAACGCGGTAGAGGTTGGGCGTGTCCGGCGACCAAGACTGCACGTCGGACACCGTGAACTCGAAGGGCATGCTGGTAACGCCGACCTGCGTCTCGTGATGCTCTTCCAGCGCCACCGCGCCGGACGGATCCTTGACCTCGAGGCGAACCTGGGTCGCTCCCGTGAGCGGGCGCGCGAAGAACACGCCGGACGTCACGCGGCCGGTTTCCCGGTTGGGAACCAAGCGCACCCGCGTCATGTGGTCGGCGATGCGGCGCTCCAGGTACACGGACTGCCAGATGCCCGACAGCGGGCCGTACCAGCTCTGCTTGCCGAAAGGGATTTCCGCGAAGGGCGAATCCGGGAACTCCGCCGGGTTGTCCGTGGGCGAGTCCACCCGCACCTTGATCTCGTTGAGGCCGGGCTTGAGGTGGTGCGTCACGTCGAACGAGAAGGGCAGGAACCCACCCTCGTTGGTGCCTACCTGCTCGCCGTTGAGAAAGACCCGCGAGTTGTGGAAGACGGCGCCGAAGCGCATCCAGACGCTGTCGTGCAGCCAGTCTTCCGGGATCTCGATGGTCCTGCGGTAGATGCCGATGCCGGCGCGCATGCGAAGGTCCGAAAACTGGGCCTGCCATGGGCTGGGAACCTGGACCTCGCGCACCTCCGCCGGGCCCGACAAACGGTCGTCTGCCACATGAAGGAATTCCCACGCTCCATCGAGGCTGATGCGATTGTCGTGCATGATCTCTCCTTGAATCGGCGCTTACTCAAGGGCATCCAACGCGGCGAAAACATGGCTGAAACGGAGGGTGCGTCGCGCATGGAAGGCATGCCAGCCCCACATCCGACTCCCTTGCCCATTCCACGACTCATGGCCTCTCACGGGAAACACTGTTCAGGCAGCGCCCCTCCGACAACTGCGACACGGGAGGTTTGGATCCCTGCCCGAAGCGTCACAAAAGCGATTGCCCTGCACGCTCCCGGCGCGGCGCGCAGGAACCGCCGCTACGCTCTGGCGTTGGCCTCTCACAGCCGAGGCTCAACGGCCTGCTCTCATTCACGTCAAACGAGGCACACATGCGCAAAGTCGTAACTGATGACCGGGCCCGCCAGGGTCCCTCCGGCCGCCCCGTCCTGGGAGTTCTCATCGGCTCCATGGCGCTCCTGCTCGTGGCCGTGGCGGGCTATCTGGTCTGGGTGGGGATGAGCTCTCCGGATAACCCGAGCCAGGACGCCTCCCGCGCCGCCGTCACAGGGTCCACCACGGGCTCCAGCCGCAATCCGACCGACGCGACCCCGCCGGCCAACCCAGCCTACCCGGCGCCCGCGAGCCCGAACCCGAGCGCGGCTCCGACCCGCTGAACGAGCACATTTCCAAAGGGCCGGCGCCGAGGCGGAAGCCTCCGCGCCGGCTTTGTTTTGCGCGAACGTCTTGGGCAAACTTGCGCTTCCTCGCCTCGAAGGCGACTTTTCGCCGTAATGATTCGCGAAGGACGGGCCTCCCGAGGGGCGCGATAGGGCTGACTGAATGACAGGCATGAGAGCACGGCAGTGGATTGTGGCTGCCATGATGGCGATGAGCGTGACGCTCGGCGGAACCGTTCAGGCCCAGCAGCCCCCGGCCCAGTCTCAGGCCCAGACGAATCCGGCCTCGGCGCCGGCCGCGCCCGCCCCGGCGCCTCGCGGGGCCGCCCCCGCGGAGGGAGCAGGGCCCATTCTCTCGACGGACACCAAGGCGGCCCGCGCCAAGCTCGACGGCTACAAGGCCGAGCTCGACCAGAAAGAGGTGGCCCTGCAGGGCCGCGCCCTCAACGACGCGGAACTCCAGGCGCTACGGGACCAGCTCGCGCCCCTGACCGAGAACATCAATGCGGTCATCGACCAGCAGGCGCCCCGCCTCGAGGCCAGCCGCGCCCGCCTGAGCCAGCTCGGGCCGAAGCCCGCGGCGGGCCAGCCCGAGGAAAGCGCCGACGTGGCGCGGGACCGCACGGAACGCGAGGCCGCCGTCGCCGAGTTCGACGAGACCCAGCGCCTGGGCCGCGCCCTCCTGGTGCAGGCCGACCAGATCGCCACCCAGATCGCCGACCGCAGGCGGGCCGCCTTCACCAACACGCTCTTCGCGCAGAGCGAAGGGCTCCTGTCACCGACTCTCTGGCTCAATGCCCTCCAGGCGATCCCGCGCGAGCTCCGCGCCCAGAGCATCACGCTGTCGGATACGGTCGAGCATCTCCAGCGCAACGCCACCATCCCGCGCCTCCTGTTCCTCGGGCTGGCCCTGGGCGTGGCGATCGCCCTCTACGTGGGACGGCGTTCGATCGCGCCGCGCCTGATCCGCCGCGACAATGCCATCACGGATCCGGCCCGCCGCAGCCGCCTGCTGGCGGCTCTCGGCGTGTTCATCCTCGGCGCGGTTCCGGCGGCGGCGGGAAGCTGGCTCATCTGGGTGGCCATCCACTCCGCCGAGGTCATGCCGCCCCGTCTGGAGCTGGTGATCGGCGCCATCCTGGGCGGTCTCGCCTTCGTGGCCTTCGTGCGGGCGCTCGTCGACGCCATCCTGGCGCCGGACCATCAATCCTGGCGCCTGATCCCCGTCTCGAACGAGACCGCGGACCGGATCATGAGCTTCGCGGTCACCATCGCGACCGTGGTGGTGGTCGGCAAGGCCCTGGAAGCCTTCAACCGCGCCATCGCGGCGGTTCTGCCGATCTCCATCATGACCCGGGCGCTCTTCGCGCTCGCGGCGGCGCTGATCTTCGCCGAGTTGCTGCGACGCTTCGCGGCCCGAGAGAGCCAGGCCGAAGACTGCCTCGGACCCTACGTTCCCACGGGGATCAACATCGGCGGACCCCTGCGAACCGTCGGCTGGATCGTCACGGCCGTTGTCATTCTCAGCGTGCTGGCGGGCTACATCGCGCTGGCATCCTTCCTGGTCGACCAGGCGATCTGGATCGCCATCCTGGTGTCGGTGCTCGTGGTGGGCATCGAGATGGCCGACGAGTTCATCGGCAACACCCTGCGCAGCCAGAGCCGCATCGCCACCACGCTCCAGGCCAATACGGGCCTCAGGCGCCGCTCCCTGGAGCAGATCGGCGTGCTCTCCAGCGGCGTCCTGCGGCTGGCTCTCATCATCGTGGCGGTCATGCTGGTCCTGGCCCCCTGGGGCATCCAGTCCCTGGACTATACGGGCTCGCTGCGCGCCGCCTTCTTCGGCTTCACGGTGGGCGGCATCACCATCTCGCTCTCGTCCATCCTCATCGCGGGCCTGTTCATCGCGGTGGGCTTCGCGTTCACGCGGGTGGTGCAGCGCTGGCTCGACAACACGTTCCTGCCCTCCACGGACCTCGATGCGGGCCTGCGCAACTCGATCCGCACGGCGGCGGGCTATCTCGGCGTCATCGTCACGGGCGCGATCGCGTTCACGTATCTGGGCCTGAGCCTCGAGCGGCTCACCCTGGTGGCCGGCGCGCTCTCGGTGGGTATCGGTTTCGGCCTGCAATCCATCGTCAACAACTTCATCTCCGGCCTGATCCTCCTGTGGGAGCGGCCCATCCGGGTGGGCGATCTCGTGGTGGTGGGCGACGGGGAGGGCTATGTGCGGCGCATCAACGTGCGCTCGACCGAGATCCAGACCGGAGACCGCTCGACCCTCATCGTCCCGAACTCGAACCTGATCTCCGGGATCGTGCGCAACCGGGTGCGCAACGACCGCATCGGTCGCGTGCTGGTTTCCGTACCGGTGCCCCGCGCGGCGGACCCCGACCATGTATCGGACGTCATGCGCAAGGCGGCGCTCGCCCACCGGGAGGTGATGAGCGAGCCCCCGCCACGGGTGTTCTTCAAGAAGGTCACCGAGAACACCATCGATTTCGACCTGATTTGCTTCGTGGACGACATCGATTCGGCCGGACGGGTGTCGAGCGACCTCTATTTCGCGATCTTCCGAGCCCTGCGCGAATCCGGCCTCGGCGAATTGCCGCCGTCCGCCGCCCCGGCGCCCGCCGAGGAGGAGCCGGCGCCAAAGCCGGACCCGAAGGAGCCCGAGCCCCTGGAGGACGAAGGCTTAACCTTTCCGAAGGATAAAGTGCCGTCATGAGCTTCATGAACCGCACCCTTCTCCTGACCGCCCTGGGCCTGGCTCTGGCCGCCTGCGACAGCAAGCCGACCCCGGTCGCCCAGCAGGTTCCGGCCTTCTACGTCTCCATGGCCAAGCCCGGCGCCGTGGTGGATTCCGCGACCGCCCGGGACATGATCGGCGCCTATCGGCGTAACAACAACCTGCCGCCGCTCGCCCTCGATCCCGGCCTGCAGGCCCTTGCGGAGGCGGAATCCGACGCCATGGCGGCGGCCGACAAGCCGGCCTCGGCCGACGCCGTCAAGGCCCGGCTCGCGGGCGCCGGCTACAGAACGCCCGGCGCCAACCTGTCGGCGGGCTACCATACCCTGGCCGAGGCCTTCTCAGGCTGGCGCGAGAGCCCGCAGCACAACCGGGTGCTTCTCGACCCCAAGGCCACCCGCATGGCCATCGCGACCGCCTATGCGCCCAATTCCAAGTACAAGGTCTACTGGACCCTGGTGGTGGCCTCGGACGGCCGCTGATCCGGCTCGCCTGGAGTGTCGGTCGGCCCAGGTAGCGGGAAGACTGTCCGAGCAGCGATGCCCAGCCGATGGGGTGGACCCGCACCGTTTCGCAACTATGTTGAACGCTATCGTCGGGATCGTCGTTGACGTGGATGCTCTCGAAGGACAGTGGAAGCTCGGACAGCACAAAGGCAGGGACGATCATGATGCCGTCGTTGCAAGCCTGCGCGCCCAGGATCGCCCCGATGCCCGGGCGGTGGCCGCTCTCATGGACGTGGCCCGCGGCATCGTCCGAGCCTGATTCTTCCCGGAGGCCTGCCGCATGTGGCTGATCCGCCTTTACGCCCGCGTCCTCGGCCAGCTCGGTTCCGACCTCAGGCTGGGGGCCATGTTGGCCCTCGCGAACGTCGCCCTGGCGATCTCGGCTTTCGCGGAGCCGATCCTGTTCGGGCGTATCATCGACGTGCTGACCCGGGCCCAGGTGCCCGGAACGCCGCGCGTGACCTTCGGGACGCTCACGCCCCTCATCGTCGCCTGGGTGGCGTTCGGGTTCTTCACCATCGGGGCGGGCGCCCTGGTGGCGCTCCAGGCCGACCGGTTGTCGCATCGCCGGCGGTTGGCCGTGATGGCGAACTATTTCGAGCACGTGCTCGAGCTCCCGCTCGCCTTCCACACCTCCACCCATTCGGGCCGCGTCCTGAAGGTGATGCTGGAGGGGTCGAGCGGCATGGCCTGGCTCTGGCTCGGCTTCTTCCGGGAGCACATGTCGGCCTTCATCGCCCTCATCGTGCTCTTGCCGCTGACCGTGTTCATCAACTGGCGGCTCGGCATGCTTCTGGTCGGCCTCGTGCTCGTGTTCACGGTGCTGACCGCCATCGTGCTGCGCAAGACCGAGAAACTGCAGGGCCGTGTCGAGAGCTACCACTCGTCGCTCGCCGAGCACGCCTCGGACGCGCTGGGCAACGTGCCCGTCATCCAGTCCTTCACGCGCGTGGAAGCCGAGACGCGCTCCCTCCACACCATCATCCACGATCTTCTCCAGGCTCAGAACCCGGTGCTGTTCTGGTGGGCGGTGGCCTCCGTGGCGTCGCGGGCCTCCGCCACCATCACGGTCACGGCGATCTTTCTCGTGGGCACGGCGCTCCACCTCAACGGGCTGGCCACCATCGGCGAGGTGGTGATGTTCATGAGCATGGCCACCATGCTGATCTCGCGGCTGGAGCAGGCCGTGAACTTCATCAACCAGCTCTTCATGCAAGCCCCGAAAATGCGCGAGTTCTTCGAGGTGCTCGACACCGCGCCCGCCGTGCACGACCGCCCGAACGCCAAGGACGTGGAGCGCTTCACGGGCGCGGTCGCGTTCGAGAACGTGAGCTTTTCCTATGACGGCAAGCGCCCGGCCGTGCAGGACGTGACCTTCACGGTGAGCCCAGGCGAGAACGTGGCGCTCGTGGGCTCCACGGGCTCGGGCAAGTCCACCACGCTGGGCCTCCTGCACCGCGCCTTCGATCCGCAATCGGGCCTCATCCGCATCGACGGGGACGACATCCGCGACCTCACCCTGGCGTCGCTCCGGCGCAACATCGGCGTGGTGTTCCAGGAGCCGATGCTGTTCGCCCGGTCCATCCGCGAGAACCTGCAGGTCGGCCGTCCCGACGCCACGGACGCGGAGATGATCGAGGCCCTGGAGCGCGCCCAGGCCATCGAATTCATCTCGCGCCAGTCGGACGGGCTCGACACCATCATCGGCGAGCGCGGACGGTCCCTGTCCGGCGGCGAGCGCCAGCGCCTGTCGATCGCCCGCGCGCTGCTCAAGAATCCACCGGTGCTGATCCTCGACGAGGCCACGAGCGCGCTCGACGCCGCGACCGAGCAGAAGCTCCAGAAGGCGCTGGACGAGGTCATGAAGGGCCGCACCACCTTCGTGATCGCGCACCGCCTCGCCACCATCCGCAATGCCGACCGCATCCTCGTGTTCGACCAGGGCCGCGTGGTCGAGACGGGCACCTTCGACGAGCTGGTCGCCACGGGCGGGCGCTTCGCGGAACTCGCCAAGGCGCAGTTCATGGCGGGCGCGAGCCAGCCCAGGCCCAAGCGTCGCAAGGTGCAGGTGCACGAGGTCGAGCGCGTGGTGGCGGAGGGTTGACGGGGTCCAGCCTCGTCGCGGGCCTGCCGGTCCCGGCTACTGAGACCTGGAAAGAGGTCAACGGCCTCCGGCTCCACTGCATCGAAGCCGGGCCCGAGAGCGGCCCCCTCGTGGTGCTCCTGCACGGGTTTCCCGAGTTCTGGTGGGGCTGGCGCAAGCAGATCGGACCGTTGGCGGAGGCAGGCTTTCGCGTGGTCGTTCCCGACCAGCGGGGCTACAACCTCAGCGACAAGCCGTCGGAGCGGAGCGCCTACGCCCTCGATCCGCTGGCGGAGGATGTGGCGGCGCTGGCGGAGGCCTGCGGACGACAGGCCTTCCGGCTCGTCGGGCATGATTGGGGCGGCATCGTCGCATGGTGGGCCGCCACCCGCTTTCCCGACCAGGTCGAACGCCTCGTCATTCTCAATGCGCCGCATCCCGGCGTGGCGGGTCCCTTCGTGCGCACGCACCCCTCCCAGATGCTCAAGAGTTCCTATGTGGGCTTCTTCAAGGTTCCGCGGTTGCCCGAGATGGTTCTGACGGCGGGAGATTACGCGGTCCTCAGGCGCAGCCTCGTCGGGTCGAGCCGCCCAGGCACCTTTCCCGAGGGCGACCTGAACCGCTATCGCGAGGCGTGGGCGCGGCCCGGCGCCCTGACGGCGATGCTGAACTGGTACCGGATGCTCCCGATGCTCGGCGAGCCGCCCGTGACCGATCCTCTGCCCATGCCGGTCCAGGTGCTGTGGGGCGTACGGGACCGGTTCCTGCAACGGGAGCTGGCCGAGGCGAGCCTGGCGGTCTGCGCCCAGGGCCGCGCACGCTGGTTCGACGCCGCCACCCATTGGGTGCACCTGGAGGAGCCCGGCGCCGTCAGCGCGGCGATGCTGGACTTCCTGGCGGCGGAGGATCCGGCGTTTCCGGGGCCGGCACGACAGGCGTGATCCTCAGGGCCGTGATGCGGTTGCGGGACTTGCGCAGCACCTGGAAGCGAAAGCCGTGGAACGTGAAGGCCTGACCCGCATCGGGTATGGCCTGCGCCTCGTGGATCACGAGGCCCGCGATGGTGGTCGCCTCCTCGTCGGGCAGGTCCCAGTCCATGGCGCGGTTGAGGTCGCGGATCGGCACGGAGCCGTCCACGTTCACCGATCCGTTGCGCTGCGGGCGCACGCCCTGCACGGACAGGTCGTGCTCGTCCCGGATGTCGCCCACGATCTCCTCGAGGATGTCCTCCAGGGTCACGAGCCCCTGCGTCTCGCCGTACTCGTCCACCACGAGGGCGAAATGCGTCTTCTTGAGCAGGAAGGCCTTGAGCTGGTCCCTGAGCGAGGTGGTGTCCGGCACGTACCAGCTCTCGAGCGCGATGGTCTCCACCGTCAGCCGTCCGGCGTCGCCGCCCACCGCGTCCAGGGCGCGCAGCAGGTCCTTGGCGTGCAGAACGCCGATGATGTTCTCCTGGCTGCCGCGCCAGAGCGGCATGCGCGTGTAGGGCGAGACCAGCACCTCGCGCACGATCTCTTCCGACGACAGGTCCGCGTTGATGGTGCGCATCTTGGTGCGGTGGACCATCACCTCCGAGACGGTGAGCTCCTCCAGATCGAGGAGGCCGCCGAGCATGTCGCGCTCCACCTTGGCCACGCCGCCCTCCCGGTGCAGCAGGGCCACCTGCCCGCGCAGCTCCTCCGAGGCGGACAGGACCGGCAGGGCCTCGCCGAGGCGCATCCCGAAGGGGCGCAGCAGCACCCGGGCGATGACCTCGATGAGCTGCGTGAGAGGGCCGAAGAGCGTCACGGCCCATGAGACCGGACGGGCCAGCGCCAGCGCGGTGCGGTCCGGCGCCGCGATCGCGGCGGTCTTGGGCATCACCACCGCGAACACGATCACGAGGAGCGCCATGCCCAGGGTGGCGTAGATCACGCCCTCCCGGCCCACGAGGCCCACCATCACGCTGGTGGCGAAGGCTGAAGCCCCCACCGCCACGAGATTGAACCCGATCAGCATGGCGCCGATGAAGCGCCCGCGCCGGCCCAGCAGGCGGTTGACCTCCCGGGCCCTGCGGTCACCGGTCTCCTCCAGCGACAGCATGCGGGCCCGCGAGGCCGCCGTGAACGCCGTCTCGGCGGCGGCGAACGCCGCCATCAGCAGCAGCGCCAGGGCGATGGCCGCAGCCGCCAGCCAGGGGTCGAGGGAGAGGTGGTCTTCGGGCATCGATGGGCTCAGGCCTGCAACTGCTCCGCCAGGAAAGCGCGCACCGTCCCGGGCTCGATGGTCCGGGCGATGAAGCTCCGGCCGATGCCCCGCGCCAGGATGAAGGTGAGCGCCCCCGCCTTGACCTTCTTGTCCTGCGTCATGGCCTCCAGGAGGTCATCGGCCGTGCCGCAGCCGCCGGGGACATCGGACAGACGGGTCGGGAGCCCGACCTCGGAGAGATGCCGCTCCACGCGTCCGGCGTCCGCCGCGGCGCACAGGCCGAGGGATACGGAGAACCGGAAGGCGAGGTTCATGCCGATGGCCACGCCCTCGCCGTGCACGAGGCGGGCGGAATCGTAGGCCGTGATCCGCTCGAGCGCGTGCCCGAACGTGTGGCCGAGGTTCAGCAGGGCCCGGTCGCCGTCTTCACGCTCGTCGCGCACCACCACGGCGGCCTTGGCGCGGCAGCTCCGCGCCACGGCTTCGTCGCGCTCCGGCCCGCCCGCGACGATCCTGCGCCAGTTCGCCTCGCACCACGCGAAGAAGCGCTCGTCGTCGATGAGGCCGTACTTGGCCACCTCCGCGTAGCCCGCGCGCATCTCGCGGGCCGGCAGGGTGTCCAGGAGGGCCGTGTCGGCCAGGACCAGGTTCGGTTGATGGAACGCGCCCACGAGATTCTTGCCGTGGGGAGAGTTGATGCCGGTCTTGCCTCCGACCGAGGAATCCACCTGCGACAGGAGCGTGGTCGGCACCTGCACGAAACGCACGCCCCGCCGCACGACCGCGGCCGCGAAGCCCGCGAGGTCGCCGATCACGCCGCCGCCGAGCGCCACCACGAGATCGCCGCGCTCGACCTTCGCGCCGATGACGGCGTCGCAGGTCTCGGCGAGCGACGCGTAGGATTTCGTGGCCTCGCCGGGAGGCAGCGTCAGGGTGGAGGTGCGCAGGCCCTCGGCCTGGAGCGACCGCTCCAGGGTTTCGGCATAGAGCGGGCCCACATGGGCGTCGGTCACGATGGCGGCCGTCCGTGCACCGAGCGCCGCGATGCGGGGTCCTGCCTCCTGCAGCACGCCGCGGCCGACCACGATGTCGTAGGCGCGCTCGCCCAGGGGCACGTGCACGATCGTCTCGGAGGCCTCGGGCCGGCGGGCCGCAACAGGTCCGGCATGGGTCATGGGGCGCGTCTTTCCTGGGTGTCGAACCAGCGCTGCAGGGCCGCGACGATGTCCTGGACCACCTTGTCGTGGGGGCCGTCCTGGGAATCCACGGCGAGATCGGCGGTGGCGTAGACCGGGTAGCGCTGGTCCATGAGGCGGCGCATGGTGCCTTCCGGGTCCGGATTCTGGAGGAGCGGCCGCGTGGCGCGCTTGCGCACCCGGCGCATGAGCACGTCGAGGTCGGCCTTGAGCCAGATCGAAATCCCGTTCTCGCCGATTTTCAGGCGCGTCTCCTCGTTCATGAAGGCGCCGCCGCCCGTGGCCAGGACGAGGGGACCATCCTGCAGGAGGCGGGCGATCACCCGGCGCTCGCCGTCGCGGAAATGGGCTTCGCCGTGGATGGCGAAGATCTCCGGGATCGTCATGCCGGCGGCGGCTTCGATCTCGTGGTCGGCGTCCCGGAACGGCAGGCTCAGCCCGTGCGCCAGACGGCGGCCCACGGTGCTCTTGCCCGCGCCCATGAGGCCGACGAGCACGATGGAGCGCCGGCCCAGGCGGCGTCCGACCGAGGGCGAGTCGCCCGGAGTGCCGGTTTCGGGCCCGCCATCCCCGTCCGGGGTATCGAAGCGGCTGATCTTGTTCATCCTGCCGTCCTAGCATGAGGGCGGCTGGCGTCATAGGTGGCGCGAGGCGGCCTGCGGGCCCGGCGCTCCGGCACTTCAATCAAGCGTGACCGGCCAGGGGTTGCCTTGCGGGCCCATGCGTGGTTGTAGCAGACCGCATCGTCTCAAGAGGGGCCCCGTGCCGACCCTTTTCCGGTTTCTCGTCGTCGTCGCCATCCTGGCCGGTCTCGGTTTCGCCGCCGTCTTTTCCCTGGCGACCTTCGTCAAGCCGGAACCCCGGGACATGAGCGTGACTATCCCCAGCAACCGTCTGCCGAAATGAAGGCCGGGCGGCATGCCGGCTTGTTTCTCGACATGCTGGCGGCCGAGCGCGGCGCCTCGAAGAACACCCTCGACGCCTATCGCCGGGATCTCGAGGACTATCTCGCCTATCTGGGGCAGGCCGGACGCGAGCCCGACGGCGCCGATGCCGCCACGGTGCGGGGCTTCATGGCAAGCCTGGAGGAGCGCGGCCTGAAGGCGTCCTCGGCGGCCCGCCGCCTCTCGGCCGTGCGTCAGTTCCATAGATTTCTCTACGTCGAAGGCTATGCGGCCGTGGATCCCACCGCGGCCGTCCAGGCGCCCAAGAAGGGCCGGGCGCTGCCGAAGGTGCTGTCGGTCGAGCAGGTCGATATCCTCCTGCGCGTCGCCCATGAGGCCGTGGGCCGGGAGGGCGCGTCGCGGCCCGAGCGTCTGCGGGCCGCCCGCATGGCCTGCCTGCTCGAGCTGCTCTACGCCACGGGCCTGCGCGTCTCGGAGCTGATCGCCCTGCCGCGCAGCGCCGCCAAGACCCGCGAGCGTTTCCTCATCGTGCGCGGCAAAGGCGGCAAGGAGCGCCTCGTTCCCCTGACGGACGCCGCCCGCAGCGCGGCACGGGCCTATCTGGACCTCTTGGAGGAGGGAGGCCAAGCCGGCGGAAAGGGTGGGACTAAGCCAGGGGGGGGCTGGCTCTTCCCGTCCGACAGCGAGAGCGGTCACCTGACCCGCCAAGCCTTCGCGCGCGACCTGAAAGCGGCGGCGGGCGCGGCGGGCCTGCGGGCCGATCTGGTCAGCCCCCACGTCCTGCGGCACGCCTTTGCGAGCCATCTGCTCCAGAACGGCGCGGACCTGCGCGTGGTGCAGGAGCTGCTGGGCCATTCGGACATCTCCACAACCCAGATCTACACCCACGTCCTCGACGAGAGGCTCAAAAGCATGGTGCGCGATCTCCATCCCCTGGCGGAGGAGCGCTGAGGCCAGCGGACGTTATGCCGCAACGTCAGGCTTCAAGGCGTTTGGCGTCAAGGCATTTCCCGGCGACGCCGTCGAGGAAGGCGGGCGCCCGCTGCCCCAGGGGCATTTTCAAGCCGCCACAATCCGATTAATGAAACGATATATCAATCATTAGTCGGTCAAGTCCGGTCCCCGCGTCACCGATTCCGGTCGGCTTCCTGGAGCATTGCATCATGGTTCGTTCAATCCACCGTATCGGCGACCTTCTTCCCGTCTACCAGGCGAACACGGTCCAGACGGCCGCGGACGTGATTACCCTGCCCAACGGGGGCTGGGTGGTGAGCTGGCAGCAGCAGACCCCGACCCAGGGCGACAACATCCATGTGGCGGAGTGGTCGTCGACCGGAAAATTCCTCTCCGAGACCATGATCTCGACCATCAAGGGCACCAGCGAGGGGATGGACGCCAACGCGGCCTTGGCGCGCCTGTCGGACGGACAATGGACGGCGGTCTGGCAGACCGACAACGCAAGACCCCAGGATGACATCGTCGGGTTGAGCCCCGCTTGGAACAACATGGTCGAGACGATCAGCCCGTTCGATGGGACCGGTCGGTTCTGGGATTCCAGCGTGCCGGACGTGGCAGCCCTCCGCTCCGGCGGTTGGGTGGCGGCATGGACCGAGAACGAGGCCTTGCCTGGAGATGCACCCGAGAACGATGTGAAGATCCAAGTCTTTGACGCCCTTGGGCGACCGCTTTGGGTGGATAGCGACTTCCATGTGAGCCAGATTTCCGGTGTGGATGACGAGGTCAGCATCGCCGGTCTCGCCGATGGCGGGTTCGTCGTGACCTGGACGAGCGAGGAATTCGCCGGCAGCAAGGTCGTCAAGCAGCGTCTGTTCGACAAGGACGGAGTTGCGCATGACAGCCCCCAAAACGCGTCCCAAACGGCCGGGCATTTCACGGCGAGCAGCGTGGCGGCTCTTCCGGACGGCGGCTACGTTCTCGTCTGGGTCGATGGGGACGACAATCGCATCTCCGTGAAGCGTTTCGACGATGGGGGCAGGAAAATCCTCGACGCCACACCGGCGAATTCGGATCCGACCCTCATCGTCAGCGACCCGTCCGTCGCGGTGCTCGCCGATGGCGGCTGGGTCGTGGTGTGGGAGGTTCGAAACGCAAGCGGCACCAAGGTCGAGATCTATCAGGCGGTCTATGACAGGACCGGCGCCCAGATCGTCACCGAGATGCTCGTGAACGACGGGCCGGTCGAGGGCGGGATCAACGCCGGCACGGCGGGCGACCAGACGGAGGCCAGCGTGGCGGCGTTCGATCTCGGCGCCGACGGCCGCCCCGGATGGGTCGTGACCTGGCAAAGCAAGGGGCCGTCCGGCCCCAGCACGATCATGCAGCAACGCTTCGCGATCGATCCGGACAACACACCCGTTCCGGTTGAAACCAAGAAGCCCACCGACATCGCGCTGTCGGGCGCGACCGTCAAGGAAGGCCCCGTGAACGGCACGGTCGTGGGCACGCTGCTCGCGACCGACGAGGATAGCACGGCCGCAGACCTCACCTTCAGCCTCGTGAGCGATGCCGGCGGACGCTTCGCGATCCACGGCAACACGGTCGTCGTGGCCGACGGCCTGAAGATCGATTACGAGCAGCAGGCCTCCCACCGGATTGCCATCAAGGTCACGGATGAGAGCGGCAACGCCTTCCAGAAAGAACTGGTGGTCGGCATTCTGGACGAGGCCCGGGAGGCCCTGGTGGGCAGCGAGGGCGCCGACGTCATGCAGGGCGGGGACGGGGCGGACTGGTTCCGGGGCCTGGGCGGCAACGACCGCCTGACCGGCGGCGGCGGAGACGACATCCTGGAAGGCGGCGCGGGAGCCGACACCCTCGATGGCGGAGCCGGCAACGATCTCTATACCGTCGACAACGCCCTCGACGTCATCGTCGATGCCGGGGGACTCGACCACGTCGTGGCGTCGATCTCCTGGGAACTCGCGGCGGGCCTGGAGCATCTCAGCGCCGCCGCAGGCGCCGGGCCGCTCGCCCTGACCGGCAACGAAGCCGCCAATCTCATCATCGGAGGCGGCGCCGCCGACATCCTTTCGGGCGGCCTCGGGGACGACGACCTGCGTGGCGGCTCCGGAGCCGACAGGCTCGTGGGAGGCCTCGGCCGGGACACTCTCACGGGCGGCGACGGCCGGGACGTCTTCGTGCTCGACGCCGCCGTGGCGAAACGCAAGAACGCCAACGTCGACACGGTGACGGATTTCAACGGCAACAACCAGGACAAGATCTGGCTCGACAACGCCGTCTTCACGAAGCTCGGCCGCAAGGGCACGGAAAAACGGCCGGCCAAGCTCGACAAGGATGCTTTCGTGCTCGGGACCCGCGCCCTCGACGAGGATCATCGGGTCATCTATGACGCCAAGAAAGGTATCCTTTCCTACGACGCCGACGGAGTGGGCGGGCAGGGGGCGATCCGCATCGCTACTTTCACCAACAAGGCCAAGGCGAAGATCGACGCGTCGGATTTCTTCGTCGTCTGACGGTGGGGTGCCGGAAGGCCTACAGCGGTCCCTTGAACACGAAGAAGGCTCCGAGCGCGATGAAGGCGAAGCCGACGACGTGGTTCAGGGTCAGGGCTTCCTTGAGGTAGAACACCGAGAACACCGCGAAGACCGCGAGCGTGATCACCTCCTGCATGGTCTTCAGTTCGGCCGCCCCATAGACCGTGTGGCCGATCCGGTTGGCCGGAACCGCGAGGCAGTATTCGAAGAGGGCGATGCCCCAACTGACCAGGATGACGATCCAGAGCGGCTTGTTCGTGTATTTCAGATGCCCGTACCAGGCAAACGTCATGAACACGTTGGAGGCGATGAGAAGGAGCGGCGGTGCGAGCTTGGCTGAAAGCATGTGCGGTGCCTGGTCTGACGAGTGGACCGTTTCCCTATGCCCGACCCCAGGCATGGGCGCGAGCGAAATATTACGCGCCAAGCTCGAACCAGGACCTCCGACAAAACGTTGGCTCTCTGACAACAATCTGCATGGAGGAAGGCTTGGCCTCAGATTTGGCCCCGAGTTCGTTGGGCTCTCCCTGCCGCGGAATGGTTTTCAAGACGTGAAGCACCCTGGCAGGGCGGTCGCATGACCGGCGAGCCCGATTGGACTTCGACATTTTGACTCGGCTTCAACGGAGGACCGCCTCAGGGCGGTCCTTTCCGTATCGCCATGTACTGTTCAAGTATAAACGGATGTTGCGGCCCGACGCTGAGGGGTCTGATCTTGGCTTTGCTACGAGTCATACTTTGTGCCGAGCGTCCCATCCGAATAAACATGGACGCGCACCTGAGAGAGCGTTACTATGTAGCCACTGACGATACGAGCGCCGCGAAGGTGCCGTCTATGGGGCTGTTTTCATGTCATCCTGGTCCACATTCCTGCATGGAATGTTCGCGCGCGCCGGTCTGCCGGCTGCGAGTCCGTCATTGGTCGCCGGCATCAACCTCATCGCGGGGTCCGATGCGGGCGAAACGCTCGCCGGCACAGAAGGCCAGGACAGTATCCTGGGTTTCGACGGCAACGACTCGCTCTGGGGTGCGGCAGGGTCCGACACGCTCGTCGGCGGTGGACAGGACGATTCCCTGAATGGCGCCGCCGGGGTGGACAGCCTCGTGGGCGGCACCGGCAACGACCATTATTATGTCGATGATCAGCTTGACGAAATCCTCGAGGACACGGGCTTCGACACCGTCGTGACCTCCGTGATGGACTACACTCTCGGGTCCGGATGGCTGATCGAGGTTCTCCAGGCCGCGCCCGGCCCGGCCTCCATCTCCCTTACCGGTTCGACCGGTGCCGAGACGATCATCGGCAACGACGGCAACAACAGGATCGATGGCGGTGGCGGTCTCGACGTCATGTCCGGCGGCAAGGGGAATGACACCTACATCATCGACCAGGACGATGTCGTGATCGAGACCGCCGGCGAGGGCACCGACACGATCGTCGTGTCCTTCAACTACGCTCTGGAGGCCGATGCCAACATCGAAATCCTGAAGGCGGCGCCCGGATGCGGCTGCACGCCGATCAAGCTTGTCGGCAACAACGACGACAACACGCTGATCGGCAACGAAGGCGTCAACGACCTCTCGGGCGGCGGCGGCGCGGACATTCTCGACGGAGGCGCCGGCGCCGACGTCATGAGCGGCGGCCGGGGCGACGATCTCTATTTCGTCGACAATGCCGGCGATGTTGTCAGGGAGGGCGCCGACCAGGGTTACGATACGGTGATCGCGGCCATCGACTATGTGGCGCCCGATCATGTGGAGGTTGTGCGCGCCGCCGGGGGCGCGGCCCTCAAGCTGCAGGGCAACGCCATGGCGAACCTGCTGGTCGGCGGCGCGGGCGCCGACACCCTGGTGGGCGTCGGCGGAAACGACACGCTCCTGGGCGGATCGGGCAACGATTCCTACTCTGTCGATGCCGTCGGCGTTCGCGTGACGGAAAACGCGAACGGGGGCGTGGACACGGTCTTCGCGGGCTTCAACTATACCCTGTCGGACGAGGTCGAAAACCTGACGGCCTTGGGTGTGGCGGACCTCGTTCTGACCGGCAACGGAATCCACAATCTCATCGTCGGCAACGGCGGCAACAACACGCTGGATGGCGGGATGGGCAACGATACGCTCATGGGCGGGTCCGGCCATGACCGGATGATCGGCGGGGCGGGCGACGACATTTACCACGTGGGCGCCGCAGGCGATGTGGCCGTCGAGGGTGTTGGGGCCGGTCTCGACACCGTGATGGCGTCCGTCAACCATGTGCTGGGTGCCCATCTCGAGAACCTGACGGCCGTTTCGGGGAGCAGGGTCAGGACGTTGTCGGGGAACACCCTGAACAATGTCGTCACGGGCAACGAGGCCCGAAACAAGATCAAGGGCGGAGCTGGAAACGACACCCTAGCCGGCGGCCTCGGCAAGGATGTGCTCAATGGCGGCAAGGGGGCCGACCACTTCGTCTTCGACACGGCGCTGCGCAAGAATGTCGACACGATCAAGGGTTTTTCCGCCAAGCACGACACCATCGATCTCTCCCGGGCGATCTTCAAGATCGCCGGCAAGAAGAAGGGTGCCATCAAGGAGAAGGCCTTCTGGGTCGGCAAGGCGTCGCATGACGGCGACGACCGCATCGTCTATGACGACCAGAGCGGGAGGGTTTACTACGACGCTGATGGAAATGGCGCCCGCAAGGCGATCTATTTCGCCAAGGTCGGCGCGCACAAAGCCCTTACGCACAAAGATTTCTTCCTGGTCTGACAGGCTGGCCAGGGCCCCGCATCGCCGACCGATCGCTCGTCCGACGTCAGCGTCGCTTGAGCAGGAACACGCCCTGGTCGCCCAGCAGGTTCCAGACCCACCAGGGCAGGGCGACCCGAATGGGCTGCCCGCCTGCGTCCAGGGCCACGGCCTTTTCCATCTGGGCGCCCACCACCCGGCAAAGCTCCACGAAGTCGCGAATGGTGCAAAAATGGATGTTGGGCGTATCGTACCAGGAATAGGGCAGGTTGTCCGTCACGGGCATGCGCCCCTTCAGGCCGACGTCGACGCGCACGCGCCAGTGGCCGAAATTCGGAAAGCTCACGATGGCCCGACGCCCGATGCGCAGCAGCTGTTCCAGCACGACCTTGGGCTGGCGCGTCGCCTGGATGGTTTGGGACAGGATCACGTAATCGAAGGCGTCGTCCGGGTAATCCGCCAGATCCGTGTCAGCGTCGCCCTGGATCACCGGCAGGCCTTTGGCGAGGCACTGGTTGACGCCCTCGCGGGAGAGTTCGATGCCGCGTCCATCCACGCCGCGCCGGTCGCGCAGGAGGGCGAGCAGCGAGCCGTCGCCGCTGCCCACGTCGAGCACCCGCGAGCCCGGCGCCACCATGTCGGCCACGAGCAGGAAGTCGAGGCGGGTCGGTGGCTGGGCCGTCGGTGGGGCGCGGTCGAGCGCCGCGGTCATGCGATGCCCCGCACGCGGGCCGCCGCGTCGATGAAGCCCTGGGCGGCCGCGAACATGGCGGGCTCCTCCAGCAGGAAGGCGTCATGTCCCTTGTCGCTCTCCACCTCCACGAATCCCACCGAAGCCGCCGCAGCATTGAGCGCGTGCACGATGGCGCGGGAATCGGAGGTGGGAAACAGCCAGTCGGACGTGAACGAGATCACGCAGAACCGGGTGGCACTGCCCTTGAAGGCCTTGGCCAGGATGCCGTCATGCTCCGCCGCGAGGTCGAAATAGTCCATGGCGCGGGTGACATAGAGATAGGAATTGGCGTCGAACCTCTCCACGAAGGACAGGCCCTGATAGCGCAGGTAGCTCTCGATCTGGAAATCCGCGTCGAACGAGAAGGTGGGAGCGCTCCGGTCCTGGAAATTGCGGCCGAACTTCCGGTGCAGGGCCTGCTCCGACAGGTAGGTGATATGCGCGCCCATCCGCGCCACCGCGAGTCCCTTGGAAGGGCGCGTTCCCTCAATGAGATAGCGGCCCCGGCGCCAGTCCGGATCCGCCATGATGGCCTGGCGGCCCACCTCGTGAAAGGCGATGTTCTGGGCCGAGTGCCGCGCCGCCGCCGCGATGGGCAGGGCCGAAAACACGCGGTCCGGGTAGCTGGCGGCCCATTGCAGCACCTGCATGCCGCCCATGGATCCGCCGATCACGCAGAACAGGCTCCCGATGCCGAGGCGGTCGAGGAGTGCGGCTTGGGACCGCACCATGTCGCGGATGGTGACCACCGGGAAGTCGAGGGTGTAGGGCTGGCCCGTGGCCGGGTCCGTGGAGGCCGGGCCCGTGGTGCCCATGCAGCCGCCGATCACGTTGGTGCAGATCACGAAGAAGCGGTCGGTGTCCACGGGTTTGCCCGGTCCCACCATGGTGCTCCACCAGCCGGGCTTGCCCGTCACCGGGCTCACATTGGCGGCATGCTGGTCCCCCGTGAGGGCGTGGCAGATCAGGACCGCGTTCGACTTCTCGGCATTGAGCCGGCCGTAGGTCTGGTAGGCGATCTGCCAGGGCCCCAGGGGCACACCCGCGTCCATCACCAGCGGCTCATGGGCGCCAAAACGCGCCACGAGGCTCGACGGGTCGTCGACCTGGCTGCGCGGTTCGGCGGACAGTGCGGGGCTGGGCATGGATCCGGCGTTCGTTTTTACGAACATACCGGTAGTTCGGGCGGGTGCCGCCGTCAATGGACGGGGCGGGTTCGAAAATCGCATTTGCCTGGGCGGGTCGGCGATGATAGCGCTCCGGCGATTCGACGTCACAGGCTTGGCCGTGCTCTTCAATTCGCCCGAATTCCTGTTCGGTTTCCTGCCGGCGGTGCTGGCCGCCTATTGGGTCCTGCGCCGCTGGAGCGTGGGCGCCGCGAACCTGTGGCTCCTGGTCTCGTCCCTGTTCTTCTACGGCTGGTGGGAGGCCCGTTTCCTGCCGATCCTGCTGGCCTCCATCGCGCTCAATTTCGCGTTCGGCCGGGCCATTGTGCGGGCTAGGTCCCTGTCGGGGCCCGACCGGCCCCGCCACCTCTTGGTCGCTGGCGTCACGCTCAACCTGGCGGCCCTCGCCTATTTCAAGTACGCCGATTTTCTGGTCTCCAACATCGGCGATCTCCTGAACCTCGGCGATGTCCTGGGGGCCCACTGGGCCATGAAGGACATCGCCCTTCCCATCGGCATCTCGTTCTTCACCTTCACGCAGATCGCCTATCTGGTCGACACCTACGCCCGTAAGGCGAGCGAGCCCGACCCGGTCCGCTACGGCCTCTTCGTCACCTATTTTCCTCACCTGATCGCCGGCCCCATCCTCCATCACGGCGAGATGATGCCGCAATTCGCCAGCCGGTCGCCCCGGGACCGCGGTCTCGACGTCGCCGTGGGCCTCACGCTCTTGTCCGTGGGATTGTTCAAGAAGGTCGTGATCGCCGACACGATCTCGCAGTACAGCACCCCCGTCTTCCTCGCCTTCGACCAGGGGCTGCGCATGTCCTTCGTGGAGGCCTGGCTCGGCGCGCTGGCCTACGCGCTTCAGATCTATTTCGACTTCTCGGCCTATTGCGACATGGCGCTGGGAATCTCGCGCATGTTCGGCATCCTGCTGCCGGTCAACTTCCTGTCCCCCTACCAGTCCGCCAGCATCATCGACTTCTGGCGGCGCTGGCACATCACCCTGTCGCGGTTCCTGCGGGACTATCTCTACATTCCCCTCGGCGGCAACCGCCGCGGGACGGCCCGGCGCTACGCGAACCTCGCCCTGACGATGCTGCTCGGCGGCCTGTGGCACGGCGCGTCCTGGAATTTCGTCATCTGGGGCGGCCTGCACGGCCTCTACCTGGTGATCAACCACGCCTATCGCGCCCAGGCCGCCCGGATGGGGTTCCGCCTGTCCCGGGGCTTGTCCTGGGGGCTGACCTTCCTGGCGGTGGTCTTCGCCTGGGTGTTCTTCCGGGCGGAGACCTTCCGGGGCGCCTGGATCATGGTCAAGACGATGCTGGGGGCCCGCGGCCCGCTTCTCCCGGACGCTTGGCCGGTCGAAGGCCTGGGGCTCGTGGCGGCCCTGCTTCTCCTGTGCGTGGCGGCTCCCAACATGTACGTGGTTCTCTACCGGTTCCGGCCCGGTCTCTACCCGGATTGGTTCGTGGCGCCGCAAACCTCCCGCCGCGCCCTCTCGTGGCGGCCCTCGTTCGCCGCCGGAATCGGCTACGGGGCGCTGTTCGCCGTCGCCCTGATCGTCCTGCTGCAATTCGCCCGCGAGAGCGAATTCCTCTATTTCCAGTTCTGATGCCCATGGCACGTTACCTCGCCGGCTTCTGCGCCGGAACGATCATCGTCTTCGGGCTGGTCCTGCTCCTCGGGATCCTCGGGGCGGGGAGGCTCAACCCCCATCGCCAGGAGACCGGATGGGTCGCCTGGATCCGGCACGAGAAGCTGAGGCTCCTGCAAGCGCCGCCGGGCCGGATCGTGGTCGTGGCAGGATCCAATGCGACGTTCGGCATCGAGGCGCGGCGGCTCGAGGCCCTCACGGGTCTGCGGACCGTCAACGCGGCAAGCCACGTGAACGTCCTGTACACCCTGCAGGAGACGGACCCCCTGCCGGCCCTCCAGGCAGGCGACATCCTGCTCCTGCCCCTCGAGACCCAGGCCTATGCGCGCACCACGGAGATGAACCAGATGAGCGCGGAGGTGGGCCATCAGGAGGGCTTGGATTATTTCCTGAGCCTGCCGTGGCGCCTGAAGCTGGGCTACATCCGCCATCTCGAACCCTCGTTCCTGTGGCAGCAGCTGGTGAGGATCCGGGACGGGGACGCGCTTCCCCGGCAGGGCTACTGGCGCTTCGGGGTCGACGATCATGGCGACCTCGATCTCTCGGATGCCCGGCCCGCCCCCGCCACCGTGCAGGACAGCGCCCGCACCACCTCCATGGGACGAACGGTCTCGCCACCGATGCGGCAGATCCTCTGCGCGAGCATCCGCTCCCTGGCGGGGCGGGGCGTGCGCGTGATCGGGACGCCCGACAACATCTACCTCATGGACCAGGCGAACATTCGCAACCGCCAGAACCTGCTCAAGCGGGCGAGGGGCCTGTTCACGTCCTGCGGGGGCGAATGGGTGGACGTCCCCGGCGGCGGCCTCCAGCCCCTGGAACGGATGTACGACACCATCTTCCACCCGACCGCCGAGGGGCGGCGGCTGCGGACGGACGAACTGGCCCGAGCCCTATGCGCGGGTCCGATCGCCTGCAAGCCGCAGCCCGTCCGGGATTGAGGTTGCTCTTTGGCCTTGGGCCGTTAAGGAGAGAGAGCGCCTCCCACCCATTCAAGGTGAGTTTTCCGTGTCCGACACACCCGCTCCGACCCTTGCCGAACTGCGCCAGAACATCGACCGGATCGACGAGGAGATGCACCGACTGCTCATGGAGCGGGGGACGATCATCGAGCGGCTGATCCAGGTCAAGAAGACGTCGGATTCCGGATCCGCCTTCCGGCCCGGACGCGAGGCCTCCATGATGAGGGCCCTGGCGGAGCGGCATGGGGGGCTCCTGCCCCTCGACACCGTGGAGAGCATCTGGCGGGTCATCATCGCGACCTTCACCTATGTGCAGGCGCCTTACGCGGTCCACGCGGACGTGTCGGGCGGGGACGCGCCCATGCGCGACTCGGCCCGGTTCCATTTCGGCTTCACGGTGCCCTATGCGATGCATCCGAGCGCCGACGCCGTGATCGAGGCCGTGGCGGCGAGCCGGGGCGATCTGGGGATCTTCCGCCTGAACCAGGGGGCCTCGAGCGGGGCCTGGTGGCGGACGCTGGCCGAGGCCGACCGTCCCAAGATCATCGCGCGCCTTCCCTTCATCGAGCGGCCGGACCACCCGGCCGGAACCCCGGTCTACTGCATCTCCAAGCCGCTGACGGACGCCGCCGTGCGGGACGTGGTGCTCTATGCGGCCCAGTTCGAGCGCTGGCACAAGGGCGCAACGGGCGCCCTGGCCGGCCTCGGCGGCGAGGCCGTGGCGAGCGCGGCGGACGCCAACGGCCTGTCGGTGCTCATCGCGGCGCCGGGCGATCTCGCGCCCGAGGCGCTGCGCAAAGCCCTGACGGAGGCCGGCGCCAGCCTCGCGGACCTGGCCGAGATCGGCAGCCATGCGGCCCGGTTCCGGGTCGGCTGACCGGCCTGCCGGACCGGGCGTCGCGCGCGGCGCATCGCCGATGTTCCAAAAGTGCATTCCCCTTTCGGGCCCGATGCTCTAGAGCCTTGGCCGAGAGCCCGAACCTCCCGTCCACCCGCAGGAACCCCCATGTCCGCCCGTCCCCAGCCCCGTCCCGGAATCATGCAGATCGAGGCCTATGTGCCCGGCAAGAGCGCCGCCGTCGGGGTGGCCAAGATCCACAAGCTCTCGTCCAACGAGACCCCTCTGGGACCCTCCCCGAAGGCCATCGCGGCCCTGAAGGCGGCGGACCACTTCGAACTCTATCCGGACGGTTCGGCCACCAAGCTGCGCGAGGCCATCGCGGCCAAGTACGGCCTCGACCCGCAGCGCCTCATCTGCGGCTCGGGCTCGGACGAACTGCTCTCGCTCATCACCAACACCTATATGGGCCCTGGCGACGAGGGGCTCTATTCGGAGCACGGCTTCCTGGTCTACCGCATCGCCATCCTGGCGGCGGGCGGAACCCCCGTGATCGCGCCCGAGAAGGACTACCGGACCGATGTCGACGCGCTCCTGGCGCGGGTCACGGACAAGACCAAGATCGTCTACCTGGCCAACCCCAACAATCCCACGGGCACGTATATCCCCTTCGACGAGGTCAAGCGCCTCCATGCGGGGCTGCCCTCGCACACGATCCTGGTGCTCGACGCGGCCTATGCCGAATATGTCCGCCGCAACGATTACGAGGCCGGGCTCGAACTTGTGGCCACCCATGACAACGTGGTGATGACCCGCACCTTCTCGAAGATCCACGGTCTCGCGAACCTGCGCCTCGGCTGGATGGTGGGGCCCGCCCCCATCATCGACGCGGTCAACCGCATCCGCGGCCCCTTCAACGTCAACGGCCCCGCCATGGCGGCCGGGATCGCGGCGATTGGGGACGACGCCCATGTGGCGAGCGCCATCGCCCATAACGAGCAATGGCTCGACTGGCTCACCAAGGAGATCGGGGCGCTGGGCCTCAAGACCACGCCGAGCGTGGGCAACTTCATGCTGATTCACTTCCCGAAAGAGCCCGGCCGGACCGCCCGGGATGCGGACGCCTTCCTGTCGAGCCGGGGCCTGATCCTGCGCCGCATCGACGGCTACGGCCTGCCCGATGCCCTGCGCCTCACCGTGGGGACCGAGGAGGCCAACCGCCTCCTGGTCGAGACCCTGCGCGCGTTCCTCGGGCGCGACCATGCCTGAGCGCCTGGGTCCGCCCCTCGCGGCACCGCTCTTCCGCCGCGTCGCCATCGTGGGCCTGGGGCTGATCGGCTCGTCCATCATCCGGGCGGCCCGCCATCTGGGGCTGGCCGACACCCTGGTGGCGATCGACCGGGACGAGGGCGTGGTCGCGCGGGTGCGCGAGCTGAACCTGGCCGACGAGGCGACCACCGAACTGGCGGGCGTGAGGGGTGCGGATTTCGTCATCCTGTGCGTGCCGGTGGGTGCCTGCGGGGCGGTGGCCCAGGCCCTGCGGCCGCATCTTTTGGCGGGCTGCATCGTGTCCGACGTGGGGTCCGTGAAGGGCTCCGTGGTGGCCCAGGTGCAGCCGCACCTGCCCGAGGGCGTGGCCTTCGTGCCCGCCCATCCGGTGGCGGGCACCGAGCATTCCGGCCCCGATGCGGGCTTCGCGACCCTGTTCCACAATCGCTGGTGCATCCTCACGCCGCCGGAGGGCACCGACGAGGCCGCCATCGACCGGGTGCGGGCCTTCTGGGCCGCGCTCGGGTCGAACGTGGAGGTGATGTCGGCCCAGCACCACGATCTGGTGCTCGCCATCACGAGCCACGTGCCGCACCTCATCGCCTACAACATCGTGGGCACGGCGGCGGACCTGGAGACCGTGACGCAATCCGAGGTGATCAAGTTCTCGGCGGGCGGCTTTCGCGACTTCACCCGCATCGCGGCCTCCGACCCCACCATGTGGCGCGACGTGTTCCTGCACAACAAGGACGCGGTGCTGGAGATGCTGGGCCGCCTCAACGAGGACATCGCGCTGCTGGCCCGCGCCATCCGCTGGGGGGAGGGCGACAAGCTGTTCGACCTCTTCACCCGCACCCGCGCCATCCGCCGCGGCATCATCTCGTCCGGCCAGGAAACGGCGGAGCCCGATTTCGGCCGCAGGCGGGAGGTGGAGCCGGACAAGGCGTCCGAGACGGGGCCGGAGCCGCGCCCGGGCGCCTGAGCCGCCGCCCGGCCTATCCGCGTTTCGCATGCTGGGATACGATGGGGGCTGGGAGACGGGTCGCGGCGGAAAGAGGCGAAAGACGCCATCCGCCCGAGGGGTCCCACCGCCGTCGCACGGCCAGTCGGCCGGACGATAGATCGGTCCAAACACCACCCCTGTTCGTCGAAACGGCCAGGTTGAGACGGCCGTTGCACGTGTTGCACCCCGTTTGAGCCTCTCCATCCGGTGAGGTCTGGACGGACACGCGATCCCGAGGCGAAAACTTAGCCACATCTGAAAGTATTTCTTGATCGGTCCGCGTCGCCGGTCAATACTTTCCGTCATGGCTAACTATCACACCAACCTGGACCGGGCCTTCTCGGCCCTCGCGGATCCGACCCGTCGGGCGATCGTCAGCCGGCTGTGCGAGGGTCCGAGATCGGTCGGCGAACTCGCCGAGCCGTTCGACATCGCCCTGCCGTCCCTGCTCAAGCACGTGCAGGTTCTCGAACGCAGCGGGCTCGTGGTCTCCGAGAAGGCCGGACGGGTCCGGATCTGCCGGATCGAGCCGGGCGCTCTGGAGGCCACCGAAGCGTGGATCCGTCAGCATATCCGTGCCTGGGAGAGCCGCCTCGACCGCATGGAAGCCCACATCCAACGCATGACCCCGAAGGATTGAGACGTTGATGATCCCATCGCAAAACTCCGCCTCGCCCTGGAGCGACTGGCCCCTCGACCGCGAGATCGTCCTGAGCCGGGTCATCGCGGCGCCCCGCCGCCTGGTCTTCTCGGCGTGGGCCGATCCGGACCAGATCCCGCAATGGTTCGGGCCCGACGGCTTTTCGATCGAGACCCGCGAGATCGACCTCCGGCCCGGCGGGCTCTGGCGGTTCGACATGGTGGCTCCGGACGGCACCCGCTACGGCAACCGGATGCGGTTCCTGCGGGTCGAGGCCCCGGCCCTCATCGAGGTCGAGCACGGCGCGGACGAGGACGACGACCCCGGCCGCTTCCGTATGCTCGTCACCTTCGACGAGCAGAGCGACGGCAAGACCGTGCTCACCCTGCGCCAGATGCACCCGTCCAAGGAGCGCCGGGAAGGAGCGATCGGCTTCGGAGCCGTCGAATACGGCGCCCAGACCCTGGGAAAACTCGCCGCGCACGTGGCGAAGCGCGGGGCGTGATGGGTCTATCCGCCCCGTTGAGGAGAAGGGTGGTTGGATATTGGGCCGACACGTGCGCGGATCGGCATGGCCGCCCCGCTTACGCCCCGTCCTGGGAGCGCCCGAGGGTCACGTCTGGCCGCATGATGGGTTGGACACAATCTCGCCCATGCGAGACCTGCCCTGTGTCAGGCGCGCCCATAGCGCGCCTGACAGGTCATGGAGCAGATAGAGAGACGACACCGTCAGGGCGACCACGGACCAATATCCATATCGGTAGTCGCTGGCGACGCCGCCGACCACGTAACAGAGCAGATAGATGACGGCCGACGCGGTGGCAGCGCCTAGGACGGCGCGGCATGAACTCACGGTCGAGCACAGGATCGCTCCGAAAAGAACGATGCCGTAGACAAGCCAGCCCAGCAGCCAAGAGCCCGGAACCGGCAGGCCGACACGATCCTTCGCGCCGACTACGGCGAGCATTGTCCTGAACATCGGGCCCTGCTCGAATGTGATGCCGAAGTCGTTCGGATAGGTCACCCCAACACCATAACCTTCGGGCTGTTGCAGGAAGCTGAAGAAGTGCTGCAGCCGATGCCTGACATAGGCCATAGGATGTTGCATGATCGCCTGGACCCACGTGTTTCGAAGCTCGTCCGCTCCCCAAAGCTTTTGCTCCCGGATTTTGTCCGAGACAAACCTGCAGGACCCCCAAACATACGAGTTGGCATATTTCGGGTCATGGCAGGTATCGGTCAGCTGAGCCCGCTCCTCGGCGGTCCAGGATCCTGGGAGGAGAACTGTCTTCTCGATCGAACTCATCCCGCCCAGGTCGAAAATGAACAAGACGCTGCTGACATGCCATCGTTCGACGTTCAGAGAGGCGTTGAGAACAGTGTTAGCGCTTAGGGCGAAGGCCAGCATGGCGCCCGCTAAGCCAACCCTTACGCTCGCTTTGCCGAAGGGGGCCAGCACGAGCACAAGTGGGATAAAGGCGGGCGCGGCGTTGATCCGCGTCAGGCAGCCGAGGATTCCAAAGACGACAGCAACGGCCGTCATGGCCCGGAAAGGCGTTCTCCTCCCTGCTTTCAAGCTATGTCTTGCGCACAAGAGCGAGCCGAAACAGCACAACCAGAACGCCGCCAACAGGACGTCCTTCCAAAGCACGCCCGCGATGATCCAGACCGGCGGGCACAGGCCGCCCAGCAAAACGGCCCAGGCAGGCCGTCTTCCGGCGAAAAGGGGGCTTGCGGCGACGGGCCCGAACCCCAGGCCCAGCAATGATGCTTGGAATATGAAGTATCCCACCGATGGATGAGCTGGCGTCAGCAGGATTGACCATAACAAGGACATGAGTGGAGGATGCCAGTCATCGTACTGGCCGGATCGTGCTTGATGGAGTTGATGAAGGGAATCTGACGTCAGGATCCCCGGTCAGAATGTGTATAAGTAAATTAGAAATAAAATCACCAACCCGAGGAGGGTAATTATTGTATAAATGTACATTCTCATGCACGTCATTTGTATGATTTGCTAGATAATGGTCGAATATACATGCTCGGGATGAGAGATTTCGACAACATAGGCTCGTCGTTGCTCTGAGAAATTTGCGGACCACTCCCTCGCGGGGCCAAGTACATTGTCGGTAATCGAAATCTCTCGACCATTCATAGTCAACGCGACCCACGGGCTCAATAATAATTGGAACGACAGCTTGCCCGGACGGTGGGCGGGCTTGCATCTCCGATGCGCAAATGGGATATGCTCAACAGGGGCAGATTGGAAATTCGCAGCTTCGCTCATCATGAGGCCGGCTGTCTAAATTTTTTCAGGTAGGCAAATTTGGAACGGCTTTCTTTCACCGGCTCAGGCGATTATTCCGCTCTCGAGGCCGCCATTCATACCGCCCGCTATGCCATCGCCAAGCCGATATGCCGGGGCAAGGATATTTTGGATGTGGCCTGTGGCGAAGGCTACGGCGCAGCGCTGCTCAAGGACTGGGGCGCCGCGAGCGTGGACGGCGTCGACATCTCGGACGAGGCGATCGAAGCCGCGCAGAGCAACTTCCAGCGCGAAGGCGTCCGCTTCCGCACCGGAAGGGCCGAAGAGGTGGCGTCCGTCTTCCGCGACCGGAAGTACAACCTGATCATCAGCCTGGAGACGTTCGAGCATCTCGACGACCCCACGGTCTACCTGAAGCAAATCCAGTCTCTCGCCACCGATGATGCCGTCATCATCATCAGCTGCCCCAACGATCACTGGTATTACCCGAACCCCGACCAGGGCAATCCCTTCCACAAGCGGAAATACACCTTCGACGAGTGTCGGCAGATCTGCGAGGGCGTCCTCGGGGCCGGCTCCTGGCGCTTCGGCGGGCTGGCGATCGGGTTCACGACGACGCCGGGCTTCTCGCAGCAGGGCCCGACCATGCAGCAGATCGGGATGATGAACCATCAGGCCGTCGAGGCCACGGTCATGGTCCCGCCGGACGCAAGCACGTCTCCGGACCCCCGCTTCTGCTCGTACTTCGTCGGAGTCTGGGGCTCGAACGATCTGGAGCCCAGCGCCGCGATCTTCCCGTCATCGATGAAAAGTCTGGAGACGGGACCTTTCGCGACACCGACCTCTCTGTCCGACAAGGCAAAGATCGACCAGCTGACCCAGGACTATCGCAGGGCCGAGATGGCCCGGAGAGCTCTTTTCTCCGATAACGAGATCTTGCGTGACGCCGTTTCCCGGTCATCGGCGGTCTTTACACAACTGTCCGACGAGATCGCCAGTTTGCATGATCGGAACGCAAGCTGCCAAGGCGACATCAAAATTCTGCGGAACGACATCGTCGCCTTGAATCAAAGGCTGGGAGCAGCCGACAAGCTCGTCCATGAATTGAAGCACGAGAACGAGCTTCTTGCCTCCAGCAATCATATGCTGAGTCATACGGTCGATACGGTTCCGTGGCGAGTTGTGTCCGCCTATAAAGCCGTGCGTCGGAAGATCCCGTCGCCGGCCCTGAACCTCGTTCGTAAACTCGTGCGTACCCTCAAGGCAAAGTAAGCGATGAGCGTCGAGCGTCCGAGACATCTTGCCGATACACATTCAATCCCCTTCGTTTCCCATCGCCTGAACACTTTCTTGGCAGGCGACTTCGTGGCCCGGCGCGGTGCGAATATCGGGAACTCCGGGAGCAATCTGACGATCTCGTTTCTGTCCCTCAACCGGGTCAATCTCTCGGAGCGCCTCTGCGACTCGATCGCAAAGCACATCCCAGACTTCGCCGGGGAGGTGCTCGCGGTCGACAACGGATCGACGCCCGAGGCCTTGGAGCAGCTTCGCCAGATCCTGGCGCGTCAGCCTTATCGCACGCGGTTGATCGAGCTGGAGAAAAATCACGGCGTCGGAGGAGGGCGGAACGCCACGATTCCCCATGTCGCCACCGAATGGTTGATGTGTCTCGACAACGACATCTACTTCCTTTCGAACCCATTGCAGCGTCTGCAGCAGGACATCGGAGCGCTCGGCGCCCATTTCATGAGCCTCCCCCTGCTCGATCCCGATCACAAAACGCTGTTTGCCTATGGGGGGCTGCTTCATATCACCTACGATCTCCAAGGAAGCGTTTCCGTCGGGGGCGGGAGCGCGTTTCCTCAGACGGCGGTCGAGACGTATGATGGGCCGGGCTTTCTTTCGTCGTTCATGTACGGCGGGTCCTGCGTGTTCAAGGTCAGCTCGTTCGAGAGAGTCGGAGGCTACGACGAGGCGCTGTTCATCGGGTTCGAGGATACGGATTTGTCGCTTCGCCTTTTCCGGGACGGTTACAAGGTCGGAACCACCGGCGCCATAGCGCTGGTCCACGATCATCCGCCGCCGGATACGGACAACGACGTCGCCTACGAGCAGAAGCGTTTCTCCACCGACATCCTGCGCCGTTCGGCCAAGCATCTGGAACAGAAATACGGCTACAAGTTCTGGGACGACGTCACGGAGAGCTGGCTTGCCGAGAGACAAGCCTCGCTGGGGGTTGTGAGCGAGCCCGTCGGACCCGCCGGCGCCGTGGCCAAGTCCCGGCCCAAGATTGGCTTGGTGGTCGATACGGTCGGGTGGGCCTTCGATAATATCGCCCATCAAATCGTGACCCACCTGTCGTCGGACTTCGCGTTCGACATTCTGGCGTCCTATGACATCGGCGAACGGGTCAGGTTGCTCCCTCTGCTTCAGCAGAACGATCTGGTGCACTTCTTCTGGCGGCAGGATCCGCTGTCTCTTCAAGACCCCGGCCTCGTCGGCGAACTGTCGAAGTTCGGCATCAGCACGCAGGAATTGCGGGACCGATACCTCTCAAACAGGGCCGTCACGACGTCTGTCTACGATCATCTCTTCCTTGGCGCGGACGATATCGAGCGGTTTGCGCCGTTGTTTCAATCGGTCACAGGATATTCCGTGTCGTCGCAGCGCTTGCACGACATCTATTCCGAAATTTCCGCTTATCCGCCGCCATCCATGCTCATCCCTGACGGTGTCGACCTGGACCGGTTCCGGAAAGGCCTCAGCCGGCGCCCACGGGACAGGGACAGGCCGCTGGTGGTCGGTTGGGCCGGCAACAGCGCCTGGGCTGCAGATATCGAGGATTTCAAGGGAGTCCACACGATCCTGAAGCCGGCCCTGTCCGAGTTGAACGCGGAGGGCATTCCGCTCGACAGCTATTTCGCCGACCGCCAGATTCGGATGATCCCGCATCACGACATGCCGGACTATTACGCAAGTATTGACGTCTTCGTCTGTGTTTCCAAGATCGAGGGAACGCCTAATCCCGTGCTCGAGGCGATGGCCTGCGGTGTGCCTGTCATTTCGACCGACGTCGGAATCGTGCCTCAGGCATTCGGCCCGAAGCAGCGGGACTTCATCCTGGCCTCCCGGTCCAAGGAGGACCTGAAGAAGGCTCTTCGGCGCCTGCATCACGAGCGGTCTTTGTTGGATGAGCTCTCGGCCGAGAACCTGATCTCGATCCAGGATTGGTCATGGCCCCAGCAGGTTCAGAAGTTCAAGCACTTCTTCAACGGCATGTTGGCGAAAGCCCATGAGACTTAGATCCTGACAGTGTTGTCGGGCGCGGCAGCTATTCGCGCACCTTCCCGGCACCGGCCTGACTGACGGTCGATCGGGCCGGACCTCGCCGTCGCACCGTGTGCGCACTGTGCTCGGCCGCAGCCAAGCTCCGGCGCGGGCGATGGACTGCGCGCGCCTCGGCTTTGTGGTATGGCGCTTTCAACAAATGCGACCGGCAGCCGGGTGTTCACGCGTTTTGCCCTGGCAATCCGTGTCACTCGCCGGACTTAGGGCCCCTAGTAAAGCGGCGGCAGGGTCACGTTGGGGATCACGAAGGGGCCCATGGCGAGCTTGCCGTTGGCCAGGAACAGGGGCGGGAGGGTCACGAGCCTGGGGGCGTCGGCCTGGCCCTGCGCCTGACGGCCGCCGCCGAAGAGCGCGCCCAGCAGCGCGCCGCCCGCCCGTCCGCCCACCACGTTGCCGAGCAGGCCGTCGAGGCCCGCCGCCGACACGCTGAGCTGGCCCGCCGGCCGGTGCAGGGCGTCGAGGCCGATCTCGCCCTTGGCTTCCACCCGGCGGGTGCCCTTGGCCAGGGACAGCATCAGCACGTCGAGCTTGCCACCCGCGTTGCGCCAGCGCTCGAGCTCCTCGGCCACGGGCCGTCCCCGGAAGCCCGCCGCCTGGGTCACGGTGCCGTCGAATTGGATGTCGGTGGCCTCTCCGCCGCCCACGAGGGCGTCGAGGACCGGGATCTTGGTCTGGCGGGTGCTGAGCGCCACGTCATAAGCCCCCGCTTGGGGCCCCGCTTGCGCTCCCGTTGGGGTGCTTCCGTTCTGGGAGTTTCCGTTCTGGGAGTTTCCCTGGGCGCGGGCCGGGCTGGGGCGAAGATGCAGCTCCAGGTGCTGGCTCGAGGATGTCAGGTCCGCCGGCCCGAGACCGGAAATCGTGACGCTCGGATTCTCGGCCACCACGGAGGCCCGCTGCAGGCCGTTCGGGGTGCCGTGCACGCTCGATTGCAGGAGGTCCCAGGTGCCCCTCAGGGTGGCGACGCCGTCGGTCATCTGAAGGGGCCCGTCGATCTCCGTGATGATGAAGCGCGGCTGGTAGACCTGCGCCACGGAGCGGAAGCCCCCCAGCGTTCCCGTGATGGCGCCCTGCTTCAGGTTGAGGGACGCGCAGGACAATTCGATGTTGAACGGATAGCCGCCCACGCGCTGGTCCTGGCAGGTCCATTGCCGCCCGGCGCGGGCCTCCACGGCGAGCCAGCCGTCGAGGGCCTCCACGGCGCGGTTGCGGATGTAGAACCAGGCCGCGCTCCAGGCGATCGCCACGAGGATCAGGATCACGAAGGGCGTGTAGAGCCAGAAGCGGCCGGAACGGCGCTGCGGCTCGGCGAGGGCTTGGTCCATCCGGGGTCTCCTGTCGGCTTGGCTGTCCTTGGGACGACGCGAGCGTCGATGCCGGACTTCGATGCCCGGAGCAGTATCGACTTGCGAGAATGTGGTCTAGAGCATGACGGGACGGGGAAACGGCTCCCGCCGGCCCTGCGACACAGGCGCCGGCCGGTGCTACATCCCGATCGGGGCAGGTTTCGGGCATGAGCGCATGAGCCAAGGGACGAAGGATCCGGCAAAGGATCTGGCAGTGGATCTGGCAGAGGATCTGTGGGTGTTCGGCTACGGCTCGCTCATGTGGCGGCCTGGCTTTCCGTTCCTGGAGCGGCGCCACGCGGGCCTGCACGGCTACCACCGGGCGCTGTGCGTTCTCTCCCACGTCCATCGCGGCACGCCGGAGCGGCCCGGCCTCGTGATGGGGCTCGACCGGGGCGGGCGCTGCCACGGGGTGGCGTTCCGGGTGGCGGCCGCCGAGGCCGCGGCCACGGTGCAGTACCTGCGCGAGCGCGAGCAGGTGACGTCGGTCTATCTCGAGCGCCGGCTGCCCGTGCGGCTCGAGGGCCGCGAGAGCGTGCGGGCGCTGGCCTACGTGGTCGACCGGCGCCACGCGCAATATGCCAGCGGCCTCTCCTTCGAGGACGTGGTCGAGCACGTGCGCCAGGGCCAGGGCGTCTCGGGCGCCAACGTGGACTACGTGCGCTCCACCCACGAGCACCTCGAGGCCATGGGCGTGACCGATCCCCTGCTGGCGCGGATCATGGCGGCCCTGGAGCCGGACGCCGGGGCGGGCTAGGCCGGAACGTAGGTCAGCCGGATCACGTCCCCGCTCATCGGCTCGCTCCCCACGAGGCGCAGCCGCGGCCGGGCGCGGGCGAAGAACGGCTTGCCGCCGCCGATCACGACGGGATGGACGTAGAGCCGGTACTCGTCGACGAGGCCGAGATCGGAGAGGTTCGCGGCGAGTTCGGGCCCGGCCACCTCGATCACCCCGTCGAGCCGGGCCTTCAGGGCGCGCACCTCCGCCGCGACATCCTCGGACACGAGGGTGGCGTTCGGCCCGACCGATTCGAGCGAGCGCGACACGACCCATTTGGGCTGGCGGCGCCAGGCCGCCGCGTAGTCGCGCTCGGCTTCGTCCCATTCGGGCCGGTCGTCGTCCCAGTAGCGCATCACCTCGTACATGCGGCGGCCGTACAGGATGCCGGCAAGGCCCCGCACATCGTCGACGAAATGGCGAAACAGCGCCGGATCGGGCGCAAAGGCCGTGTGGTCGACGTAGCCGTCGAGGGATTGGTTCAGCGCGTAGATCAGCCGTGCCATGCCGCAGGATCCTCCCCCATCATCGAATCATGTCCGGTTCACGGGTTCACCGGGATGTCGAAATGCATCACGTCCTCGCGGGTCCCGAGCTTCTCGTAGAGCGCGACGGCCGGATCGTCGCCGTAATCGGCCTGAACATAAATCACCCAGGCGCCGCGCCGGGCCGCGATCCCGCGCAGATGCGCGATGAGGGCCATGGCGACGCCCCGGCGGCGAAACCGCTCGTCGACCGCCAGGTCGTAGATGTAGACCTCGCGCCGGGCCCGCTCGAACTTCTCCAGCTCATAGGCCACGAGCGCGCCGACCACCGCGCCCTCCGACACGGCGACGAGCGCCGCGACGTGGTCCTTGGCCAGAAGGCCCTGCACATAGGCGTCGTCCGGCGGCTCGGCCCCGTAGGCGTCGGGGTCCGAGAAGGCTTCGCCGAACAGGGCGTTCATACGGCGGAACAGGGTGAGGTCGGCGGGGCCCAGGCGCTGGATGGCGGGAAAAGCGGCTGTCGAAGAGTCTGTCGAAGAGGCTGTCATGGCAAAGCTCGGCTCGGCGTCCCGGCATCCTGCACCGGACGGGGCCGCCTTGGAACCACCCCCCACGACTTTCGCTGAAGTTGACTCGACGCTGCCGCGTCCGGTCATTTGAGGCAAGACATTGCGAGGAGACACCCGCGTGAGCGCCCGGATCCAGGAGAACTCGAAATTGCAGGCAAGCCCCGAGGCCGAGCGGCGGGTGCGGGAGAGCTTTGCCAGGCAGGGCCTCATGAGCACGCTGGGCGCCACGATCACGGGGGTCGGCCCCGGCGCGGTCGAGATCGCCCTGCCGGTCTCCGACGGGATTCTGCAGCAGCATGGCTTCGTTCATGCGGGCGCCGTGTCGAGCATCGCCGACACGGCGGCGGGCTTCGCGGCCCTGACCCTCATGCCGGCCGATGCGGGGGTTCTGACCACGGAGTTCAAGATCAACCTCCTGGCCCCGGCCGTGGGCGACTGGATCGTGGCGCGGGGGAGGGTGGTCAAGGCTGGGCGCACCCTCACGCTCGCCCAGACGGACGTCTTCGCCGAGAAGGCCGGGCAGGAGCGGCTCGTCGCCTACCTGACGGCGACCCTCATGACGGTGTCGGGCCGGGACGGCATCGCGGATTGATCGGCGGGGCGGTAGGGGCTCAGCAGGCTTGGTTCTCGTCGATCCGCAGATCGTCCACGATGGCGCGGCGCTCCGCGTCTCCGTCCGCCAGCCGGTGGACATGGACCTCGTTGGCGCCGAGCGACTGCACCCGGGTCATCCAGCGGGTACGGGCCGTGGCGCTGGGTGTCGAACCGGCGGCGGCCACGTCGATGACGCGGGCCTCGCCGTCGGGGCCGCGCCGGACGGCCAGGAAGACCGCGTCCACCACGTCCAGAAGGGCATTCTCGGCGAGGGCGTGAACGCCCACGATGTAGCGGCGGCCCGAATGACCGCGCCATGAACTCAGGGGCGGATTGGGACGAAGGTCCGCCGTGGCCCGTAAGCGTTCCTCTCGCACTCCCGCTCTCCGTGCACGATCATGGCGCATGTCTCGCATCGCCATCGCCCAGGATATGGTTCGTTTGTTCGCCATTTGTTCCTAATATAAGAACGACGGAGTGAGTCGTCAATGACGGCTCAATCTGTTGTGATCTCAGGCTTTGGCGCTAACAGGCGGCAGGCCGATCTCGCGGCGGCCGTCCTCGTAGAGTCGGTTGGAGGAGTCCTCGATGCGCTCCTGGAGGATCCGGAACATCTCGGTGCGCTCGAGCCCGACCGGAATCGGCTCCAGGATTTCCACCACAATCGTTCCGGGATGCCGGATGAACTTGCGGCGCGGCCAGTAGAGGCCCGAATTGAGGCCGACCGGCAGGCAGGGCACGCCCAGGCTCTGATAGAGGTGCGACACCCCGTATTTGTAGGCGGGCGGCGCTCCGGCCGGGCGGCGGGTGCCCTCCGGGAAGATCATGATCTGGCGGCCTTCCCGGACCTCCTCCTTGGCCTTGGCGGTCATCGCCACGAGGGCCTGGGAGCCCGCCTTGCGGTTCACCGGGATGCAATCCGCCTTCCAGGTGTACCAGCCGAAGAACGGGATCCATTGCAGCTCCCGCTTGAGGATGAAGGTGGGGTCGTCGAAGACCGGCAGGAGCGCGAAGGTCTCCCACAGGGATTGGTGCTTGGACGCCACCAGCAGGCCGCCCGCCGGAATCCGCTCCAGGCCGCGATACTCCACCTTGGTGCCCGCGAGCACCCGCAGCAGCCACAGGGAGGTTCTGGCCCAGGTCTGGACCAGACGCATGAAGGCCTTGCGCGGGACCACGAAACCCGGAATCAGCAGGATCAGCCAGACGATCAGGTTGATGTAGAAGGCGACGTTGAACAGAAGGGAGCGAAGAACGAGCATGGCCTGACGAGGTGGCGGGCGGGAGCGCCTGCGGGCGGCTTCTTCTAGCGCATTTTTCCCGAAAGGGGACCCGGTTTCTAGGCGCTTCACCCTCATCCTGAGGAGCCGCGAATGCGGCGTCTCGAAGAGCCTGCCCTCGGACTTGATCCGAGGGAGGGCTTCAGGTAGCGCTGGAAACATTCCACTCGATCATCCTTCGAGACGAATGGCTTCGCCATTCCCTCAGGATGAGGTTAGGAAAACTGCAAGCGGATGTCTAAAGCGGCTCCGCCACCTGGATCAGCGGATTGCCGCCGCTCATGATCCTGGCGGCCTTGGAATGCTCCGGATCGGACTCGAAGCGGGTGCGCACCCAAACGGCCAGGAGCTTCACGTATTCGGAGAACAGCACCCGGGCCGTGGAGGCGCTGTGCCACCAATCGTGGGGATCGATGGTGGCCGCCACCGAATAGGGAATCTTCTGCACGTTCGGGAAAGCGTGCTCCAGCTCCACCAGGGCGCGGGGCATGTGGTAGTTCGACGTGACCACGATGAGCGAGGCGAAATGGTTGCGCTCGGTCCAGCGGCGGATCTCGATGGCGTTGCCGATGGTGTTGCGGGCGCGGTAATCCAGGTCAACGCAGCAATCGAACAGGTGGCGCTGGCCCGGATTGAGGCGGGAGATCTGCTCCCGGTTGGTCTTCTCGTTGACGCCGGAGATCAGGAGGCGGTCGGCATAGCCCTCCGCCAGGAGGTTGATGGCGTCGTCGATCCGCTGCGCGCCGCCGGTCAGCACCACGATGCCGTCGGCGCCGGTCTCGGGCTTCCGCTCGAAGCGGTCCAGGGAATACACGAAGGCCAGGAATCCCAGCATGGCCGTAAGGGCGAAGACCACCCCGAGCCCGAAGAGCGCGAGGCCTCCTCGGACCAGCCAGGAACGGCGCTTATGCATGAAGGGAGCCACCTGCGAGGCCCAGCCCCAGCCGAGCGCTTCTGCCCCGTTCAACACGTTCGCCGTGTTTATGTTCTGCGACTGAGAACTCATCGTGGTGGACGATACTGCACAATGCGGCGAGGAAGAGGCAACCCATAATCGATGGTTTCAGTATCAACCGGTTTCGTTAAGAAAGCGTCTCACCGTCAGCCGGGACACCAGAGCGGTGATCAGCGCGACGATCAGCGCAATGAAAACAACGATTCCGTAGCCGCGCCAGCCGATGCCGAAGGACCCGAACAGGGCCTCGATCTGGTCGCCGGCGGGGCTCGCCCTCCAGGACCCGGCGAGGGCGCCAAGCAGGATCGTCAGCGCCAGCGCGGCTCCCGCCCCCATGGCGCTGCCGCGCAGGCCCAGCCGGAAGAACCGCCGCTGGAACTCGCGCGCGATGTAATCGTCGTTGGCGCCCACGAAATGCAGCACGTCCACCACCTCGCGGTTGCCCGCCATGGCGCCCCGGGTCGCGAAGGTGACCGCGAGCCCCGCCGCGACCAGGACCAGCACCACGAGCACGACCCCGATGCCGATGATGGTGTTGGCCATGGTGGAGAGGCGCGAGGCCCACAGGGCGTGGTCGTCCAGGGTCGCGCCGGGCACCCCCGCGCTCAGGGCTTGGCGCAAGGCACCGAAATCGGGCTTCACGTCCGGCTGGAGCTTGACCACGATGAGGCGGGGCACGGGCAGGTCGCCGAAATCGAGGCCGGTGCCGAGCCACGGCTCCAGGAGCCGCTCGGATTCGGCCTTGGTGAACGCCTGGGCGCTCTCGATTCCGGGGGTCTGGCGGGCGAGGGAAGCCGCCCTGTCCACGTCCGCGTCGATGGACCGGCCGGTCTGGGGCCGGACCTGGATCGTCACCTCCCGGGCCACGTCCGAGCGCCACTGGGAGGAGCTCGTCGCCACCAGCTCGGCGCCGCCCGCGCACAGGGCGGCCAGGAAGGTCAGGATCGCGATCACGGCCGCGAGCGCCCGGCCGCCCGCCGAATCCACCGGCACCAGGGGGGCGTTGCGCCGGAGCGAGGCGGGCAGGCGCCCCGGCTCGCGGCCGCCAGGTTGAGTTGCCTTGGCGGATGCACCCTTGGGGTGGGAACCATTGGAGTGGGCGCTTGGGGATCGCGGGGAATCGCTCATGCGGCCCCTACTCGTCGATGTGCAGCTGGCCGTCGCCGAGCACGAGGCGGCGGACGTTGAGCTGGTCCATGAGGGAGAAGTCGTGGGTGGCGATCACCACGGAGGTGCCGAGCCGGTTGAGCTCGATGAACAGGCGCAGGAGCCGCCGGGCCAGCGACGGGTCCACGTTGCCGGTGGGCTCGTCCGCGAGCAGCAGCTCCGGCCGCACGATGAGGGCGCGGGCGATCGCGGCGCGCTGCTTCTCGCCGCCCGACAGGACCGGGGGCAGCACGTGCATGCGGTCGCCGAGCCCGACCCAGCGCAGCAGCTCCACCACCTCGGCCCGGTAGCTCGCCTCCTCCTTTCCCTGGACGCGCAGGGGCAGGGCCACGTTCTCGTAGGTGGTCAGGTGGTCGAGGAGGCGGAAATCCTGGAACACCACGCCCATGCGGCGGCGCAGATCCGTGAGCTCCGCCTTGGAGATCTTGGACACGTCCTGTCCGAACAGGGACACGAGGCCCCGGGTCGGGCGCACGGAGAGCAGGATCAGGCGCAGCAGCGTGGTCTTGCCCGCGCCCGACGGGCCGGTGAGAAACTGGAACGAATGCGGCTCGATGGAGAAGGTCAGGTCACGCAGGACCTCGGGGCCCATGCCGTAGCGCACGCCCACATTCTCGAAATGCACGGTGGGCGCCGGGCCCTCGTCGAAATCGCTGTCGTAGAATGCCTTCACGAAGCCCCTGGATCTAGCGCGCCGCGTCGCGGCCGGATTCTCGATTCGCCATGCTTATCCTATGCGGGCCCGGTCGCTGCCAAGGGGCAGGGGGCCCGGAGGCGTGAGGAAATGCCGGATCGGGGCATTTGACGCATCGGTGGGACCTACCCCTGCCTGTTTGACTTCCGCTGCGACCCGTGGTGGTTGGGATGGAACGCATCACTTGTATGGAAGAACGATGAACCAGCCGCCCCGCATCCGGGTCCTGTTCGACGAGAAGGCCATCGCGCAGCGCATCGAGGAGATCGCGCGGGTCGTGGCCGAGTCCCAGCCGAAGAACCTCCTGGTGGTGGCGGTGCTCAAGGGCAGCTTCATGTTCGCGGCGGACCTGATCCGGGCCCTGCACCGGGCCGGCCTCGAGCCCCAGGTGGAGTTCGTGCACCTGTCGAGCTACCGCACCGGAACGGTGTCCACGGGCCAGGTCGAGATCCTGCGCGACGTGGAGAGCGACGTGCGGGGCCGCGACGTGCTGCTGGTGGACGATATCCTCGAATCCGGCCGCACCGTGGTGTTCGCCAAGGACCTGCTCATGGCCCGGGGCGCCCGCAACGTGATGACCGCCGTGCTCCTGGAAAAGCCCGGCAAGCGCGCCGTCACCATCCATGCGGATTACGTGGGCTTCACCTGTCCGGACGTGTTCGTGGTGGGCTACGGCATGGACGTGGCCCATTCCTACCGGCAGTTGCCCTTCGTGGGCGTGCTCGACTTCCTCGACAAGAATCCCGGCCTGTTCGACGAGGCCAAGACCTGAGGCCAAGCCTCAGCTCCCTCAGCGATTCAGATACCAGACGGCGGCATTCAGCGCCGTCGCGTAGGACACCCAGGCGAGATAAGGCACCAGCAGGGCGCCCGCCACTGTATCCAGCGCCCAGAACCGCCGGATCGTCACCAGCAGGGCGGCGATCAGCGCCAGGATGACCGCGAGCCCCGCCATCGGGCTATGGGCGGCGAAGAACGCCCAGGACCAGAGCGCGTTCAGGGCGAGCTGCGCGAAGAAGGCCGTCACGGCGCCGCGCCGTCCAGGGGTGTCGGCGGGCAGCGACAGGATGCGCCAGACCGCATAGGCCATCATCACATAAAGCAAGGTCCAGACCGGCGCGAAAAGCCAGTTCGGCGGCGTGAAGCCGGGCTTCACGAGGGTCGCGTACCAGGTCGGGATGTTCGGCGTGGTGGCGATGCTGCCGAGAAACCCCGCCGCCGCCACGGGCAGCACCGCGATCAGGAAGCGCCACAGGGGCGGCGTCGGCTGATGGTTCAGGGTGACGGGGCCGGACGGCATGGGTTTTCCTGACGCGAAACTTTGCCCCTCATGTTGAGCGATGGCGGGAATCGTCAAGGCGTGCCGTGGGTCTGATTGAAAGGCTTGAGCATTCACCTCTTGCGTTGCGGCACGTTCCGGCGGAGAACCGGGCGCCCTTTCTGGAGAAGCCTCATGTCGTCCCCGTCCTCCCGCTGGTCCAAGCGCAGCCTCGCGGCTCAAGCCATGGGGCATGTGGACCCGGTCACGAAGGCGGTGGTGATGCCGATCCATGTGGCGACCACCTATATCCGCGACGAGGACAACGCCTATTCGTCGGGCTACGTGTACGGCCGCCCCGACAATGCCACCACCCGCGAGGCCGAGGCCGTTTTGGCGATGCTGGAGGAGGCGGAGGCCGGCGCGCTCCTGTTCTCGTCCGGGATGGCGGCGGCCACCGCCGTGTTCCAGGCGCTCAATCCCGGCGATCACATCGTCGCCTCCAAGGTCATGTACTGGGCCCTGCGGAGCTGGCTGATGACGGAGGCGACGCGCTGGGGACTAGGGGTCGATTTCGTCGAGACGGACGATCTTGACGCCCTTAGGGCCGCGGTGATGCCCGGCCGCACCAAGCTCGTCTGGATCGAGACCCCGTCGAACCCTCTCTGGACCATTACGGACATCGCCGCTGCTGCCGAGATCGCCCATGCGGCGGGAGCGCAGCTCGCGGTGGATTCCACCACGGCCTCGCCGATCCACACCCGCCCGCTGAGCCTCGGGGCCGACATCGTCATGCATGCGGCCACCAAGGTGCTGAACGGCCATTCGGACGTGATCGCCGGAGCCCTGGCGGGCCGGAAGGCCGACGATTTCTGGCAGAAGATCGTGTCGATCCGCAAGATGGGCGGCGCGGTTCTGGGCCCCTTCGAGGCCTACCTGCTCATGCGCGGCATGCGCACGCTCCATGTGCGCACGGCGGCTCAGGCCAAGAGCGCCATGGCGCTGGCCGAGCGGCTCTCGGCCCATCCCAAGGTCGCCCGGGTGCTCTATCCGGGCCTGCCCCAGCATCCGGGCCACGACGTGGCGGCGCGCCAGATGGAGAACGGCTTCGGCTACATGCTGTCGATCCAGCTCACCGACGGGGAGGCGGCCGCCGTGAAGACCGCCGCCCGCGTCGGGCTGTGGAAGCGCGCCACCTCGCTGGGGGGCGTCGAGAGCCTCATCGAGCACCGGGCCTCCATCGAGGGGCCCGGCACCCCATGCCCGCCGGACCTGCTGCGCCTGTCCACGGGCCTGGAGGACCCGGACGATCTGTTCGCCGATCTCGACGCGGCCCTGCGGTCCGCCTGAAACGACGTGTTGATCTTGTCATGAAAGTTGTGTTCTCCTGAGACCAAAGAGAACTTTGTTTCAGGGGATCACCTCATGTCGTCCATCAGCATCTCACGCCGCCGCGCCCTCCAGACGGGCGCTGCCGCCGCGGCAGCCGTGGCTCTCCCTCGCGCCGCCTTCGCGGCCGACCCGACCGTGAAGCTTCGCATCCTGGAGACCACCGATCTCCACGTGAATATCTTCCCCTACGATTATTATCGCGACGCGGCCGACGATACGGTGGGTTTGGCCCGCACCGCCACCATCGTGAAATCCGCGCGCGGTGAGGCCAAGAACAGCCTGCTGTTCGACAACGGCGACCTGATCCAGGGCTCGCCGCTGGGAGATTTCATCGCCTACCGCAAGGGCATGAAGCCCGGCGACGTGCACCCCATGGTGGCCGCCATGAACACCCTGAACTACGATTGCGGCACGCTCGGCAACCACGAGTTCAATTACGGCCTCGACTTCCTGCAGAATGCCCTGGGGGCCGCCAAATTCCCGCTGGTCTGCGCCAACGTCACCAAGGCCAACGGCGAGTTGCTGCAGAAGCCCTGGCTCATCCTCGACCGCGAGGTCACGGACGAGGCGGGCGCCAAGCAAAAGATCAAGGTGGGCGTGATCGGCTTCGTGCCGCCGCAGATCGTGCAATGGGACAAGGCCCATCTCGACGGTAAGGCCACCACGACCGACATCGTGGATGCGGCCAACAAGCATGTGCCGGACCTCAAGAAGGCGGGCGCCGATATCGTGGTGGCGCTCTGCCATTCCGGCATCGCGGGCGGCGAGCGTAAAGGGGGCGAGGAGAACGCGGCGCTCTTCCTGTCGAAGGTCGACGGCATCGATGTGATTCTCACGGGCCATCAGCATTTCACCTTCCCGGGCGGCAAGGAATTCGCCAACATTCCGGGCGTGGATCCCCAGAAGGGCACCCTCAACGGCAAGCCCGCCGTCATGGCGGGTTTCTGGGGCAGCCACCTCGGCGTGATCGACCTCGACCTCGTGAAGGAGGGCAATGCCTGGAAGGTGGCGGACTTCAAGACCGAGGCGCGCCCGATCTACGACCGCGTCGACCGCAAGGTCGTGCCGAAGGTCGAGTCGGAGGCCGCCGTGATGGCGGCGGCGCAAGGCGATCACGACGCGACGCTGAAATACGTGCGCGAGCCGGTCGGCACCACGGCGGTCCCGATCCATTCCTATTTCGCGCTGATCTCCGACGACGCCTCGGTGAAGATCGTGGCCGATGCGCAGACCTGGTATCTGGCCGACCAGCTCAAGAACACGCCCTACAAGGACCTGCCGCTCCTCTCGGCGGCGGCGCCCTTCAAGGCGGGCGGGCGCGGCGGCCCGAACTACTTCACCGACATCAAGCCCGGCCCGCTCGCCATCAAGGACATGGCGGACATCTACATCTACCCGAACACCGTGCGGGCGGTGAAGATCACAGGAAGCCAGGTGCGCGAGTGGCTGGAGCGCTCGGCGGGCATCTACAACCAGATCGACCCGGCCAAGGGCGGCGAGCAGGAGCTCATCAACCCAAAATTCCCGGCCTTCAACTTCGACGTCATCGCGGGCGTCCAGTACAAGATCGACCCGACGCAACCCTCGCGCTACGACAATGACGGCAAGCTGGTCGCCCCGGATGCCCATCGCATCAAGGACCTGACCTACAAGGGCGTGCCCGTGAAGGACGACCAGGAATTCGTGGTCGCCACCAACAACTACCGCGCGGGCGGCGGCGGCAACTTCCCCGGCAACGACGGCAAGACCATCGTGTTCGAGGCCCCCGATCTCACCCGCGACGCCATCATGCGCTACATCGTCGAGCGCAAGGAAGTCTCGCCCAAGGCGGACGGCTCCTGGTCGCTCGTGCCGCCCCCGTCGAGCGTCACCACGGTCTTCGTCACGGGCCCGAATGCAGCCGCCTACCAGCCCGCCGGCATCAAGGTGGAGAAGATGGGCGACGCGCCCGAGGGCTTCATCAAGTACCGCATCGCGGGCTGAGCGTTTTGCAGAGCATGGAAAGGGCCGGGCGATTGCCCGGCCTTTTTCGTTCTCCGTTCCGCCAATCCCACGACCTCATCCTGAGGGCCCGCGCAGCCATTCGTCTCGAAGGATGGTCCAGTTGGCACTGGAAACACTCCGCTGGAGCCCTCCTTCGAGACGCCGCTAACGCGGCTCCTCAGGATGAGGGCGAGAGTGTTCGATATGGTGCTCAGGCTCCTCGGGATGAGGTCGGCGGGAGGTGGGATCCTGTCTTAAGGCGCCTTGATCACGTCGTTGAACGGGGCCGTCGCGGCCTCTTTGTGCAGCCGCCGCCGCTTGGCGATGATGATGGTGCCGTTCAATTCGCCGCCGAACAGGAAGATGGCGCCCAGCGTATAGAGGAAGATCAGCGCCACCATGGCGGTGGCGAGGCCCCCGTAGGTGGACGCGTAGGCGCCGGGATAGAATTCCAGGTACCATCCGAACGCGATGCCGCCGAGAAGCCACAACAGGAGGGTGACGCCCACCCCCGGCAACACGGACCAGAGCGTTCGCCGCCCCGCCGGCACGAGCTTGTGGGCCGCGAGCAGGCCGGACACGATGACCAGGGTGGCGACGCCGAACCGGAACAGGTCCACCACGTTCCCGAAGGTCTGGAGCGCCGGCACCCAGCGCAAGGCCGCCCGCCACACGAAGGGCCCGAGCACCACGAGGAGAGCCAGCGCCAGCATCACGAAGGCGCCGCCGATGACGAAGGCGATGGATTCGAGCCGCGTCAGCCACCACGCGCGGGTCTCCCGCAACCCGTAGGCCCGGTTGAGGCCCACCCGCAGGCTCTCGACCCCGCTCGACGCGAAATAAAGCGCGAGCACCAGGCCGAGGGTCAGCACGTCGCTGCGCCGCCCCGTGAGGATGCGGTGCACCTCGTTGGCGATGGGCTCCGCCACCTCGCGCGGCCAGGCCTCCAGGATGATGTCGGCGGCCTCGTCCGCCAGGGACCCGGTGCCGAACAGGCTGGCCAGCGCCGTGAGCAGGATCAGGAACGGGAAGAACGAGGTCAGCACCGAGAGCGCGATATGGCTCGCGATCGCCCAAGCGTCGTGCATGACGAAACGGTGCATGGTGATGCCGAGGATCTCGGTATAGAGGCGCAAGCGTCGCAAACAAACTCTCCGGCAGGGGGAGATGGCGCTTGGGGCAGCGCCGGCAAGCCGTGCCCCGTCGGGGAACTCCGTCCTCAGCACTATTGAACAAGGACGATCTCCGCAATTGCCCCGGCGCCGGAATGGTCCTAAGCGTCGGGCCATGCCGTCCGGTCCTCTCACCCGCCTCGCCCCGCCGCTTTTCGTGCTCATCTGGGCCACGGGGTTCATCGTGGCGCGGCTCGTGGCGCCTCATGCGGAGCCCCTGACCTTCCTGTTCGTGCGCTACGTGCTGGCCGGGGCGGTGCTGGCCGGGATCGTGCTGGCCGCCGGAGCGGCCTGGCCCAGGGATGCCCGGACGTGGCGGGACGGCATGGTGGCCGGAATCCTGCTCCACGGATGCTACCTCGGGGCGGTGTTCTGGTCCGTGCGCCACGGCCTGCCAGCCGGGATCTCGGCGCTCGTCGCGGGCCTCCAGCCGCTGGTGACGGGCATGCTGGCGGGGCCCTTGCTGGGAGAGCGGGTCACGCCCCGGCGCTGGCTCGGCATCGGCATCGGATTCCTGGGCGCCTGCCTCGTGGTTGCGCCGAAGCTCGGAACGGACGTGCCACCTGTCCCCCTGCTGGTGGCCGTGTTCGGGATGCTGTCGATCACGCTGGGAACGATCTGGCAGAAACGCACGGGGGGCGGGGTGGACCTGCGGGTGAACGCGGTCATTCAATATCTGGGCGCCGCCCTCGTGACGCTGCCGGTGGTTCTGCTCACGGAGCAATGGAGCTTCGATTTCACCCTGCCGCTCTGGATCGGGCTGATCTGGGCGGTATTCGGGCTGTCGATCGGAGCGATCGGGCTGCTGCTGTTCCTCATCCGCCAGGGAGCGGTCGTCGGGGTCGCGACCCTCCTCTATCTGGTTCCTCCGGTCGCGGCCCTAATGGCTTACGGGCTTTTCGGCGAAACGCTCACTGTCCTGCAGATCGTCGGCATGGGTGTTGCGGCGCTCGGGGTGGCGGTTGCGAGCCGGGCTTGAGAGCCTCCTCACCCGACACAACCTCACCCTGAGGAGCCGCGAAAGCGACGTCTCGAAGGAGGGTCCAGAGAGCACTGGAACCATCCTTCGAGACGAACGTCTTTCGCCATTCCCTCAGGATGAGGTTTCGCAAACTAGAATGCGGCAGGGCAACTACTTGGTGATCTTCACCGAAACCGGATCGCTTGCCGGGAAGGTCTCCTCGACGCCGTGGTCGAGCTTGTCGTCGAGATTGTCCTTCGAGTTTTCCGGCAGCTTCTTGTCCTTCTCGCCGCCTTCCTTCTGAGAAGCCTGCTCGTTCTGCTTCTTGTCCTGCATGTCGCGTCTCCAAGCTGGGCCGCCTCGAGCCCTTCCCGGGGTCAACGCGCTAAGCGGGACTCCGATCCCTGCAACGGAAAAGGCGGCGCATCCCGGATGCGCCGCCTCTGCATGGGAGGGACCCAGTCTCAGCGCGGCTGCGCGGCCTGGTTGGACGTGAACACGTCGAACGGCAGCTCGGCGATGCGGAACCAGGTGGACTCCTTCTCGCGGAAGGCGTTCCAGTTGTCGTAGATCTTCTTGAACTTGGGATTGGTCGCGGCAATGTCGTTGTAATGCTTGTAGGCTTCCTTGTAGGAGGCCTCCATCACGTCGCGCGGGAAGGATTTGAGCACCGCGCCCTGCGCCACGAGGCGCTTGATCGCATCCGCGTTCTCGGCGTCGTACTTCGCCATGCAGGCCGCGTTGGCCTCGGCGCAGGCGGTCTCCAGGATCGCCTTGTAGCTCGCCGGCAGCGCGTTCCACTTGTCCAGGTTGACGAAGACCGACGGTTGGGCCGATCCCTCCCAGAAGCCCGGATAATAGTAATATTTCGCGACCTTCACGAAGCCGAGCTTCTCGTCGTCGTAGGGACCGGAGAACTCCACCGCGTCGAGGGTGCCGCGCTCGAGCGCCGGGTAGATGTCGCCGCCCGCGAGAACCTGCGGCACCACGCCGAGCTTCTGCATGATCTGGCCGCCCATGCCCGCAATGCGGAACTTCAGCCCCTGCAGGTCGGCGACCGAGGTGATTTCCTTGCGGAACCAGCCGCCCATCTGGGCGCCGGTCTGCGCCGCCGGAATGGACGTGACGTTGTAGTCCTTGAGAAATTCGCGGATGAGCTGCAGCCCGCCGCCGAATTGCTGCCATGCCTGATGATGGCGCACGTTCATGCCCCACGGCACGGACGTGTCGAACATGAAGGTGGGGTCCTTGCCGATGTTATAGCTCGACAGGGTGAAGCCGCATTCGACGGCGCCGTTCTGCACCGCGTCGAAGACCTGGAGGCCGCCCACGATCTCGCCAGCCGCGAAAACCTGGATCTGGAACTTGTTGTCCGTCATCTCCGCCACCCGGCGGGCCACGTGGGCGCCGGCGCCGAAGAGCGTGTCGAGACTCTTCGGGTAGGCGGAGGGCATGCGCCATTGAAGGGTGGGCTGGGACTGGGCGATGGCGGGGGACGCGACGGCGCCGGAGACGGCAGCCAGTCCCGCGCCCTTCAGGATCGTTCTTCTATCCATGGCATTTCCTCAAGCTTTCGGATCGTTCGGTCCCACGATCCATAAGGCCGAGGCGCTACCCTGTCGATGTGCCTTCCGTATAGGACCGGGGGAAGCTTTCGCCTCCCCCGGTCAAGCTCTCGTGTGTCCGAACCTCAGCCCTTCGAGCCTTCGCCGCCCGTGGAACGCTTCGCCGGCTTCCCGTCCCCCGTGGACGAGGTGGATTTGCCGCCGGCCTGGCTGGCAGTGGGGTGGCCGCGCACCAGCATGCCTTTGGGAACGTCCACGATATTGCCCGGCGCCGGAACCCGCGCCCGGTCCATGGCCGACCCTCTGGGCTGCACCCCGGTGGAGGCCTCGGTCTGGGCGGCCCGCTGGGCGGGGCTCTTGAGGGCCGTCGTGGGCACGCTCTCGGCGATCTCCTCGTTGGTCAGGGTCAAACGCACCGGTTCCGACCCATCTTCCGGCAACTCGTTGAAACCGTGAATACCGGCATTCGACCCGCTTTTGACGCGATCGCCTTCCGGGTCCACCAGGAGATCGGGATCGATCTTCTTCGAGGCGCCCATGAGTCCCGTGGCCTTGGCGGCCGCACGCTTGGTGTCGCCCGCCGCATTGCGGGCCGTCGGACCGGCGATGAAGTCTTCGCTTTCGTCGGCGGCCAACTCGTCGAGAACCTCGTCCACGTCCGGCTCGGGAACACTTCCGCGTTTATCGTTCGCCATCGTTCGGCTTCCTCTCTTCGGCTGTTGGCGGGCCACATGCCCGCATCATGAGAGGGCAACGCCCCGTCCGGGGCAGGCGTTCCGGCCCCGCGACGATCGCGGGGCCTCCACCGCGACGATCGCGGGGCCGGGCTTGGTCTTAGCGGCCGAGTTCCTTCTGCAAGTCCTGGAGCATGGTGATGTGCTCCTTGATCTGGCCGCTCGCGAGCTTGGCAACGTTCAGGGCCTCACGATTGCCGCTCGCGTTCTTCATGTAGGTCTCCTGGACGGCCAAGAGCTTGCGGTGGCCGTCGATCTGCGCCGCCACGTAGTCCTTGTCGAAGGCGGCGCCCGGCTGGGCCTTGGAGAGCTTCTCCATCACGGCCGCGTCCGCGGCGGGCAGCTCAGGGGCCGTGGAGGCGGCTTGGCGGGCCCCCGGCGAGGTCGAGGCGGTGCTCGACGGTTCGGAGAACGAGCGCATCACATCCGCGAGCGTGTTCTGCTCGGCCACCTCGAAATTGGCGAATTCCTTCACGCGCGGATGCTGCGCCTTGGCAAGGGCGAAGTTCGATTGCTGCAGGGAGACGGTTCCGGCCGCCAGCGTTTGCTGGACGTACTGCATGTCGGCCTGACTCTGCTGCTGGCCCATCTGGGCGGGCGCGCTGGCGTTCTGGCCCTGGCGCATGGGCGTGCCGGTATCCTGTGGGGCGCCGCCCTGCTGAACCCTCTGCTCGCGCTGCGCCGCATTGGCGCCGAGGCCCTGGTTCACCTGGGTCTCAGCCGGCTGGGGCGTGGCCGGCTGGGTGATGCCTTGGTTCTGCGTGACCCCCTGGGCGAAGGCCGGGGCGGCCATGATGGCGGCGATGAAGCCGGCTGTGACGAGACGACGGGACATGAAGCGTTCTCCTGCTGGGAATGGCAGGCCAACGTCCCCGCGACTCGATTGTTTCGCGTGTCCCGATAAAGAGGTTCAGCCCCGCGCCGTGCGGTCGTATAGCTTCTGGGCGTCGTTCACGGCGCTCATGTGGGTCTCGGCCCAGTGGATCAAAGGATCGATGGTGCGGGTCAACGTTTCACCCAGCGGCGTCAGCGAATATTCGACCGTCACCGGTACGGTGGGGATGACCTTGCGCGCCACGAGACCGTCGCGCTCCAGCTTGCGCAGGGTCTGGGACAGCATCTTCTGCGAGATGCCTTCGATCAGGCGACGCAACTGGTTGAAACGGATGGGGCCGTCATTCAGCAGGCTGAGCAGCAACACCGTCCACTTGTCGGCGATGCGGTCGAGAAGCTGCCGGGTCGGGCAGGTGGCCGCGTAGGGGTTGGGTGCATCCATGGCGCGCTCGCTCCATCGGAGGCCCAGATCCCGCTAGGGTTTCTCAGCGGTAACCAGGTGAGCCTCAAGTGCCTTCTTTACAGTAAATCACCAAATCGCCATCAAGTCACTTCTGGTAACCGACGAGGACAAGACGATGAAAGTGGCATTGATCGGAGCGACCGGCCATGTGGGCTCCCGGGTTCTGGCCGAACTTCTCAGCCGAGGCCATGAGGTGACGGCGATCGTTCGCAACATCGACAAGGTGCCCGCCCGGCCGGGCGTGACGCCGAAAGCCGGAGACGTGTTCGATCGGGACGGCCTCGCCGATCTCATGCGGGGTCACGACGTGATCATCAGCGCTGTGCATTTCAGCGACAGCGATCCGGAGCTCCTGATCGCAGCCGTCCGCCAATCCGGCGTGCCGCGTTATGTGGTGGTCGGCGGCGCCGGAAGCCTCAAGACTCCATCCGGCGCGGCGCTCGTCGAGACGCCCGGCTTCCCGGAAGCCTATCTGGCGGAGGCCCGGAAAGGCGGCGCGTTCCTGGAGCGGTTGAAAGCCGAGCCCGGTCTGGCTTGGACGTTCCTGTCACCGTCGGCCGTGATCGCCCCCGGCGAGCGCACGGGCCGTTTCCGCCTCGGCCAGGACGACCTCCTGCTCGACGCCGACGGCAACAGCCGCATCAGCACGGAGGATTACGCGGTCGCCCTGGTGGACGAGGTGGAGACGCCGAAACACGTCCGGCAGCGGTTTACGGTCGGGTATTGATCGATGCGACGTTTGCGCGCTCCGACTGTGTCGGCCCCCCGGTCGCGAAGCGATCGGGTGGGCGTTGAAAAGTCGGAGCACGCAATCGGTCCCTCAGACGCAGACCCCTCTCCCGTCATGCCCGGCCTTGAGCCGGGTATCCACGCACCCGCGTCTCAAGACGTGGGTGGCCGGGTCAAGCCCGGCCATGACGGCGGTGAGAGCTGAAGGCTGCGCCCACCCGGTCGTTCAACCCAATCTCCATTCCCTGACAGCCCCCTTGGGGGAAAGGAAACCGCCGCAGATGTGGCCTCTCCCACATCGTGAGGGCAGGCGACGGCCGCCTAGTGCCGCAGGCCCGGCGCCTCCTGGCCGGTGCGCGCCACGTATTCCGTGTAGCCGCCGCCGTATTGATGGATGCCCTCCGGGGTCAGTTCGAGCACGCGGTTGGAGAGCGCCGCCAGGAAGTGGCGGTCGTGGGAGACGAACAGCATCGTGCCCTCGTAGCGCGCGAGCGCGTCGATGAGCATTTCCTTGGTGGCGATGTCGAGATGGTTCGTGGGCTCGTCGAGCACCAGGAAGTTCGGCGGATCGTAGAGCATCTTGGCCATGACGAGGCGCGCCTTCTCGCCGCCCGAGAGCACCCGGCACTTCTTCTCCGCGTCGTCGCCCGAGAACCCGAAACAGCCCGCCAGCGTGCGCAGCGAACCCTGGCCGGCCTGCGGGAACGAATCCTCCAGGAACTGGAACACCGTGCGGTCGCCCTCCAGCACCTCCATGGCGTGCTGGGCGAAATAGCCCATCTTCACGCTGCCGCCGACCGCGACCGTTCCGTCGTCCGGCGCGGTGGTCCCGGCCACCAGCTTGAGCAGGGTGGACTTGCCCGCGCCGTTGACGCCCATCACGGCCCAGCGCTCCTTGCGTCGCACGGAGAAGTCCAGGCCCTCGTAGATGCTGCGGCTGCCGTAGCGCTTGTGCACCTTCTTGAGGTGCACCACGTCCTCGCCGGAGCGCGGCGCGGGCAGGAAGTCGAAGGCCACCGATTGGCGGCGCTTGGGCGGCTCGACGCGCTCGATCTTGTCGAGCTTCTTGACGCGGCTCTGCACCTGCGCGGCATGGGACGCGCGGGCCTTGAAGCGTTCGATGAACTTGATCTCCTTGGCCAGCATCGCCTGCTGGCGCTCGTACTGCGCCTGCTGCTGCTGCTCGTTCATGGCGCGCTGGGCTTCGTAGAATTCGTAATCGCCCGAATAGGTGGTGAGCGTGCCGCCGTCGATCTCCACGATCTTGTTGACGATGCGGTTCATGAAGGCGCGGTCGTGCGAGGTCATGAGCAGCGCGCCCTCGTAGCCCTTCAGGAACTCTTCGAGCCAGATCAGGCTCTCCAGGTCCAGGTGGTTGCTCGGCTCGTCGAGCAGCATCGCGTCCGGGCGCATGAGCAGGATGCGGCCGAGCGCCACGCGCATCTTCCAGCCGCCCGAGAGCGCGCCCACGTCGCCGTCCATGGTCTCCTGGCTGAAGCCGAGGCCCGCCAGAACCTCGCGCGCCCGGCTGTCGAGGGAATAGCCGTCGAGCTCCTCGTAGCGCGCCTGCACCTCGCCGTAGCGCTCGAGGATCGCGTCCATCTCGTCCATGCGGTCGGGATCAACCATGGCGGCCTCCAACTCCTTCAGCTCCGCCGCGACCGCGCTCACCGGACCGGCGCCCTCCATGACCTCCGCCACGGCGCTGCGCCCCGCCATCTCGCCCACATCCTGGTTGAAATACCCGATGGTGATGCCGCGATCGACCGAGACCTGCCCCTCGTCGGGCTCCTCCTCCCGGTTGATCAGCCGGAACAGGGTCGTCTTGCCCGCGCCGTTGGGCCCCACGAGCCCCGCCTTCTCGCCCTTCTGGAGGGTTGCGGAGGCTTCGATGAACAGGATGCGGTGGCTGTTCTGCTTGCTGACGTTTTCGAGACGAATCATGGATCTTCGGGCCTGAGGGAGTTTGCGGCGGCCTTATCATGGGAGGGGGCCGGGGGCGAGGTTTGGTGACTGCGGCTCATTGTTGACGGCCACAACCTGCTCTCCTCCCCACGGATATCGGGCTTGTCCGATATGCGCTTCCAGGTGCGCAAGTTGGAAACATCCGAGTTGCGATGGGGAGGAGTTGGAGGTGGGGGTGTGGGCTCCGGACCCATCAAGGACTGGTGCTCACACCCCCACCCCGGTCGCTGACGCGACTCGACTCTCCCCACAAGGAGGAGGGAGAAACCGCACCCAACAGAAAGGCCGGGATCGCTCCCGGCCTTTTGCTATCTTCAACAAACCGACTTAGTTCAGCGGCACGCCCGCCGGGCGCTTCTCGGCCTTGGTGACCGCGATGTCGCCCAGGGTCAGGCCGAGCGGGCCCGCGCGCACCGGCACGGTCTCGCCGTCGTGGATGTCGCCAGCCAGGATCGCCTCGGCCAGCGGGTCCTGTACGTTCTTCTGGATCACGCGCTTCAGGGGACGCGCCCCGTAGGCGGGGTCGTAACCCTTGTCGGCGAGCCAGTCGCGGGCCTCGGGCTCCACGTCGAGGGTGATCTTGCGATCCTCCAGGAGCTTCTGCAGGCGACCGATCTGGATGTCCACGATGGCGCCCATCTCGGACCGCTTCAGCCGGTGGAACAGGATGATCTCATCCACGCGGTTGAGGAATTCAGGCCGGAAATGCGCGCGCACCACGCCCATCACCTCGTCGCGCACCACGTCCGTATCCTGGCCGTCGGGCTGGTTCACGAGATACTCGGAGCCCAGGTTCGACGTCATGATGATGAGCGTGTTGCGGAAGTCCACGGTGCGGCCTTGCCCGTCCGTGAGGCGTCCGTCGTCGAGCACTTGCAGCAGGACGTTGAACACGTCCGGATGCGCCTTCTCGATCTCGTCGAACAGCACGACCTGGTAGGGCCTGCGCCGCACGGCTTCGGTCAGGGCGCCGCCTTCCTCGTAGCCGACATAGCCCGGAGGCGCGCCGATGAGGCGGGCGACCGAGTGCTTCTCCATGTATTCCGACATGTCGAGGCGCACGAGCGCGGTGTCGTCGTCGAACAGGAAGCCCGCGAGCGCCTTGGTGAGCTCCGTCTTGCCGACGCCTGTCGGCCCGAGGAACATGAACGACCCCATGGGCCGGTTCGGGTCCTGCAGTCCCGCGCGCGCCCGGCGCACGGCGGTGGAGACGGCCTCGACCGCCTCGCGCTGGCCGATGACGCGGCGGCCGATCTCCTGCTCCATCTGAAGCAGCTTCTCGCGCTCGCCCTCGAGCATCTTCTCGACGTTCACGCCGGTCCAGCGGGAGACCACCTGCGCCACGTGGTCGGGCGTCACCGCCTCCTCCATCATGCCGCCGCCGTTCTCGGCCGCTTCCGTTTCCGACAGCTCCTTTTCCAGCTCGGGGATCTGGCCATAGGCCAGCTCGCCGGCGCGCTGGTACTGGCCCTGGCGCTGCGCCGCCGCGAGTTCGTTGCGGGCATCCTCCAGCTTCTTCTTCAGCTCCGCGGCGCGGCCGAGCTTGTCCTTCTCGGCCTTCCAACGGGTGGTGATGACGGAGGAGCGCTCCTCGAGATCGGCGAGCTCCTTCTCCAGGCGGCCGAGCCGGTCCTTGGAGGCGGAATCGGTTTCCTTCTTCAGCGCTTCGGCCTCGATCTTCAGGCGCACGATCTCGCGGTCGATGGAGTCGAGCTCCTCGGGCTTCGAGTCCACCTGCATGCGCAGGCGCGAGGCCGCCTCGTCCACCAGGTCGATGGCCTTGTCCGGCAGGAAGCGGTCGGTGATGTAGCGGTTCGACAGGGTGGCGGCGGCGACCAGTGCCGAATCCGCGATGCGCACCCCATGATGCTGCTCGTACTTCTCCTTGATGCCGCGCAGGATCGACACCGTATCTTCCACGGTGGGCTCGCTCACGAAAACGGGCTGGAAGCGACGGGCGAGCGCGGCGTCCTTCTCCACGTGCTTGCGGTACTCGTCGAGCGTGGTCGCGCCGACGCAGTGCAGCTCGCCGCGGGCCAGCGCGGGTTTCAGGAGGTTCGATGCGTCCATGGCGCCGTCGGCCTTGCCTGCGCCGACCAGCGTGTGCATCTCGTCGATGAACAGGATGATGCCGCCCTCGGCCGCCGTCACCTCGTTCAGGACCGCCTTGAGGCGCTCCTCGAACTCGCCGCGATACTTCGCGCCGGCGATGAGCGCGCCCATGTCGAGGGCGAGAAGCTGCTTGTCCTTCAAGGATTCGGGCACGTCGCCGTTGACGATGCGCAGCGCCAGGCCTTCCACGATGGCGGTCTTGCCGACGCCGGGCTCGCCGATGAGCACCGGGTTGTTCTTGGTGCGCCGGGACAGGACCTGGATCGTGCGGCGGATCTCCTCGTCGCGGCCGATCACCGGGTCGAGCTTGCCGTCGCGTGCGGCTTCGGTCAGGTCGCGGGCGTATTTCTTCAGCGCGTCATAGGCGTTTTCGGCCGTCGCGTTGTCGGCGGTGCGGCCCTTGCGCAGCGCGTTGATGGCCGCGTTCAAGCCCTGCGGCGTCACGCCGGCCTGGGCCAGAATCTTGCCCGCGTCGCTGTCCTTCTCCATGGCGAGCGCCAGCAGCATCCGCTCGACGGTCACGTAGGAATCGCCCGCCTTTTCGGCCGCCTTCTCGGCGTTGTCGAAGAAGCGCATCAGGTCGCGAGTGGCCTGGGGCTGCGCCGCGGAGCCAGAGACCTTGGGCTGCTTGGCGAGCCATTGCTCGACCGCCGCATGCGCGTCGCGGGAGCGGCCGCCCGCCCGGTCGATGAGACCGGCGCACAGGCCTTCGGGATCGTCGAGCAGCACCTTCAGCAGGTGGCCGGGCGACAGTTGCGGATGACCCTCGCGCATGGCGAGGTTCTGGGCCGCCTGCACGAAGCCGCGCGCACGCTCGGTGTATTTTTCGAAATTCATGTGTTCATCCCCTCTCGGGCCCGCCCGCCCTCCCTGAGGCACGAGCCGACCCTGCGATGTCGGGCCTCCCCGTGGGAGCACCCGCTAGGGTCAAGGTAGTGTTGCTCATCCGCCACAACAAGAGGTGAAACGCCAGGGAACCGCACCTTTTCCAGGGCATTGACCCCCAACAGGTGAGGAGACCATCCCCGATGGGCAACACACACGATCCGCGCACGGAGGCCGAGAAGGCCCGGGCCGATCTGGCGCGCAACTCCGAACTCGGCATGGCCGTGCCGGAGAGCCCGGTCGAGAGCCGGCCCTCGGTCACACCACAAACCTTCGGCGATCATTCCGACCGGGCCTACCTGACCGAGGACGACCAGGCCCGTACCGGCACGGACGGCGTGGAGGCGGGCGGTCGCGATCGGGAGATCGGCGATTCGACCGGCACCGACCTCACGTCCGAGGACATCCCCGTCCGCCCCGGCGAGGTTCCCGCGCCTCCCGTGCGTCGAGGCGATGACGAAGACGTGCTCTCGCGGGCCAAGGAATAAGGCAGAGGATACTCACATGGGTTTTTCAGACATGATTTCGAAGATGGCGCCTGGCAAGCGTCGGGCCGAGAAAGCCAAGGCCGCCAATGCGGAGTTGAGATCCAATGCCGAAAAGGCGTTGCGCATGAAGCAGGAGCACGACGAGCACACGCCTGTTCCGCCTCACCGCACCGCTCACGAGGGCATGCAGGCCAAGACGGGGCAGGCGGATCCCGGCCGCGCCCGTGAGACGAACTTCACGACTCAGATGGGCCGGAGTGCCGGAGGTCGCGCGGGCGACGCCTCCTGAGCCTTGCAATAAGCCACGGAAGGAGCCCGCCTCGCGCGGGCTTTTTCATGTCTTGATTCCACGCCCGGAAGGCTTCTATCGGTAGGGGATGAGCATCCGCATCGCCTCCCTCTACCGCTATCCCGTCAAGGGCCTTTCCCCGGAGGCCTTGGGATCCGTCAGGCTGACGCAAGGACAGTATTTCCCGGGCGACCGGCTCTTTGCCGTGGAAAACGGGCCATCGGGCTTCGATCCAGCCGAGCCGGTTCACCAGCCCAAGATCAAGTTCCTCATGCTCATGCGCAACGAGAGTTTGGCGCGGCTGACCACCCGGTACCACGACGACAGCGGGTTCTTGACCGTCGAGGAGGGCGGGCGCGAGGCGGTGCGGGGCGACCTGTCCTCTCCCGAGGGGCGATTGGCCATCGAGGCGTTCTTTCGCCGCTACATGCCCGGCGAGTTGCGCGGGCCCCCAAAGGTGCTGACGGCGCCCGAAGGCTTCCGGTTCACGGATTCGCGTCGCGGTTACGTGTCACTGATCAATCTGGCCAGCGTGTCGGATCTGGAAGATGCGGTCGGGTCCGGCATCGACCCCCTGCGCTTCCGAGGCAATGTCTACGTGAACGGCCTGGCCCCGTGGGCCGAGTTCGACCTCGTCGGCAAGGTACTGGCGGCGCCATCCGGCGCTCGGCTCAAGGTGACGAAACGGATCGAACGCTGCGCCGCCACGAACGTGGATCCGGTCTCGGGCATGCGGGACATGCAGATCCCCAAGGCGCTCATGCAGGCCTACGGACACTTCGATTGCGGCATCTATGCCGAGGTGCTGGAGGGTGGTGCCCTCAAGGAGGACGACAGCCTCTCGGTTCTGGACTGAGCCCATAAAAAAGGGAGGGCCGGAGCCCTCCCTCGTCTCGAACGGCGCACTCGCCTACTCGGCGGCCGGGGTCTCGATGCCCTTGGCGGCAGCTTCGGCTGCACGGGCCTCTTCCATCTCGCGCCGCGTACGGCGGGGACGGCGGGTCTTCACCGGGGCAGGTCCCTCCGCGCTCTCGAAGCCCTTGAACTGTGCCTCGGCCGGGGCCGGCTCGCTCTCGACCGGGATGGGCTGGCGAACCGGGTTCGTCAGGAACGCCGGCAGGCTGCCGGTCTCGGCGCTCTCGTCCTCGTGACGCGGCCGACGGTCCCGGCGGAACTCGCTGCGCTCGCCGCGCTCTTGGCGCTCGACGCGATCTTGGCGCTCTCCACGATCCGGGCGTTCGCTACGCTCCTGGCGCTCACCCCGCTCCTGGCGATCGAAGCGGGCGGGACGATCCTGGCGCGGCTGGTCGTCGGAGCCGAACTCCGCGCGCGGCTGGTCCTGGCGCTGATAGTCCTGGCGCGGGGCACGGTCCCGGTTGTTGAAGCGCTCGCGGCGCTCCCCCCGGTCCTGACGGTCTCCGCGCTCCGGCCGATCCTGGCGGTCGCGGTTGAAGCGCTCGTTGCGATCGAAGCGAGGCTGGCGCTCGCCCTCGGATCGCTGCTCGAAGGGCTGCGGCTGCTGGCCCGGATCGACCTCGTCGCCGTTGCCGAAATCCTGGCGGTCGCCGCCCGGGAAGCCTTCCTCGTCACCCTCGTCGTCGAAGCGCTGCTGGTAGCCGTACTGCTCGCGCAGCTGCTCCTGGGCGGTCGCGATGATGCGGAAATAGTGCTCGGCGTGCTGGAAATAGTTCTCCGCCGCCACGGGATCGCCACTGGCCGTCGCGTCGCGGGCCAGCTGGCTGTACTTCTCGGCGATATGCTGAGCCGTGCCGCGGATCTTCACGTCCGGGCCGTTCGACTCGTAGCTCCGCGTCAGGGGATTGGGCCCCTTGTTGTTGCCGCGGTTGTTGTTACGGCCGCGCATACGCCTGTTCTGTCCTGGTCTCATTCTGGTCTACGACCCTCGCTGGTTCTTCGTGCCCACGCGATTCAAAGCCAATCTCGTTCGCCGAACGGGTGTTATCACCCACCGTTCGCGTGGCTAACCGTCTGTCGCTCGGCCATGTCTAGAGAGAGCTTGGCCGTTCTTCAGTTTCGGATTCTGGTGATCGCGCCCGGCTGTTCAGTGCCCCTGCCTGCGCGATGGATATCGTTTGGTCTTCCGCGGCTTGCTCCTCAACTGGGCTTTGCCGATTTGTTTGACCGAAGACGATCTCTGAAGCCGAATCTAGCGGTTTCCGTCCGGTCCAACAAGCGATATTTCAGCATCTCTGCCAGCTTCACGGGGATGAAGCCTGTTCCCATGAGATCATGTCGCTTTCACGGCGACGCACCGGGGATTTCCCCCTAGATCGTGCCGCAGGGCGACGATTTCAAGGCCTGCCGCCCCGGCGAGGCGGGATATGGCCTCCGCCTGATCGTAGCCGATCTCCAGCACCATGGCGCCACCGGCCTTGAGGAGGCGGGGCGCCTCCCGAAACAGGATCCTGTACGGCTCCAGGCCGTCCGGGCCTCCGTCGAGCGCCAGGCGGGGGTCGTGGTGCCGCACCTCGGCGTCCAGGGTCTCGACCACGGCGGAGGCGATGTAGGGCGGGTTCGAGACCACCAGGTCGAAGGTGCCCGACACCGCATCGGCCCAGTTCGACGCCAGGAAGCGGGCCTGGTCCCCGACCCCGTTGAGCACCGCATTGCGCCGGGCGGTTCTCAGGGCGCCGGGGGACAGGTCGACGCCCACGCCATGAGACCTCGGCCTCTCGTGGAGCAACGAGACCAGAATGCACCCGGAGCCCGTGCCGAGATCGACGATCCGGAGGGGGCGGTCCCATTCGGGGAAGAGCTCGAGGGCCGTCGCCACGACGGTTTCGGTATCCGGGCGCGGCACGAGGGTCTCGGGCGACAGCCGGAAGGGCAGGCCCCAGAACTCCCGCTCCCCCAGGATCCGGGCCATTGGCTCATGGGTGAGCCGCCGGGCCGTCAGGGCCGCGAGGGCGGATCCCTGCGCCGGGGTCACCGGCTCGTCGGGCCGCATGACCAGTTCGGTCGCGCCGATTCCGAGCGCATGGAGCAGCAGCAGCCGCGCATCGAGCGCGGCGGTTTCGATCCCGGCCTCAGACAGGATCCGACGGGTATCCAGAAGATGACCGGCCCGTGTGCCCTCCCCCTTGAGCGGAGAGTCGAGTCGCGCAGCGACCGGGGTGGGGGTAGGGCGACTGGGTGAGCGGTCGGCAGAATTTGTATCAGCTTCGGAACTCATGGACCGAAGCCCCCTACGCCGCTTCCTGGTCCGCCAGGAGGGAGGCCTGGTGGTCCGTGATCAGGGCGTCGATCAATTCGTCCAGGGCGTTGCCGGCGATCACCTCCTCCAGTTTGTAGAGGGTGAGGTTGATGCGGTGGTCGGTGACGCGCCCTTGCGGGAAATTGTAGGTGCGGATGCGCTCGGAGCGGTCGCCGGAGCCCACCTGGGACTTGCGGTCTGCGGCGCGCGCCGCGTCCTTGGCGGTGCGCTCGGCGTCGTAGAGGCGAGCCCGTAGAAGCGACAGGGCCCGGGCCCGGTTCTTGTGCTGGGAGCGCTCGTCCTGGACGAACACCACCGTGCCGGTGGGAAGATGGGTGATGCGGATGGCCGATTCGGTCTTGTTCACGTGCTGGCCGCCTGCGCCCTGCGCCCGCATGGTGTCGATCTTCAGGTCGGCATCGTTGATGGCGATGTCCACGTCCTCGGCCTCAGGCAGGACCGCCACGGTGGCCGCCGAGGTATGGATGCGGCCTTGCGTTTCCGTGTCGGGCACCCGTTGGACCCGGTGAACACCGCTCTCGAATTTCAGGCGCGCGAACACGCCGCGACCCTTCACCTCGGCCACCACTTCCTTGTAGCCGCCCGCCGTGCCCTCGCTCTCGGACACGACTTCCACCTTCCAGCCTTTCAGGTCGGCGTAGCGGGTATACATGCGCAGCAGGTCGCCCGCGAAAAGCGCGGCCTCGTCGCCTCCGGTGCCCGCGCGGATTTCCAGGATGGCGCTCTTCTCGTCCGCCTCGTCCTTGGGCAGGAGCATCAGCCGCAGGGCCTGGGCGGCCCGGTCGAGGTCCTCGCGGGCCCCGGGCACCTCCTCGTGGGCGAGCGCCCGCATCTCCGGGTCGGAATCCTCCAGCATGGCCTGCAGCCCCTGGAGGTTCTCCTCCATGGCCCTGTAGGCCCGGATGGCGTCCACGACCCCGTCGAGCTCGGAGAGCTCCCGCGACAGGGCCACGATGGTGTCCCCGTCGGGTGCGGCGTTCAGGGTGGCCGTCACGATGTCATGGCGGGCCAGGATGGCGTTCAGGCGGTCGGCGGGCGGAGCGATGGACATCAGACGGGAATACCATGGGTTTTCGCGAAGCGTGCCAGCTTCGGACGCAGCGAATCGCCGCCCCCCGCCTGTTGCAGCTCCTCGCGGATGAGGGCGCCGACGGCGGCGGCGTCCGTCTTCAGCAGCATCGCCTTCACGGGACCGATGGAGGCCGGCGACATGGAAAGCGAGCGGAATCCGAGGCCGATCAGGGCCATGGCCTCGAGGGGCCGGCCCCCGATCTCGCCGCAGACCGTCGCCTGGCAGCAGGCCCCGTCGGCGGCGTCGACCACCATCTTCAGGGCCCGCAGCATGGGAGCGCTCAAGGGGTCGAAACGGTCGGCCACCCGCCGGTTCTCCCGGTCGATGGCGAAGAGGAACTGCATCAGGTCGTTGGACCCCACCGAGATGAAGTCGGCGGCGGCGCAGATCTCCTCGATCTGGAACAGGAGCGAGGGCACCTCCAGCATGGCCCCGAGCTTCAGGTCCGAGGGCAGGGGGTGGCCGTGGCGGTCGAGATGGGCTTTCTCGCGTTCCACGATCTCCTTGGCGCGGATGAACTCGTCGCAGGTCGCCACCATGGGGAACATGATCTTGAGGGGGCGCCCCGCCGCTGCCTTCAGAAGCGCGCGCAGCTGCATGCGAAGCAAGCCCGGCCGGTCGAGGCCGATGCGGATCGCCCGCCAGCCGAGCGCCGGGTTCTCCTCCTCGATGGACTGCATGTAGGGCAGGATCTTGTCGCCGCCGATGTCCAGGGTCCTGAAGGTGACCGGCTGGTCGCCGGTTTCCGCGAAGACGGACGCATAAAGATTCTGCTGCTCGCCTGCGGTGGGCATCCGCTCGGCGATCATGAACTGCAATTCGGTGCGGAAAAGCCCGATCCCCTCTGCCCCGGTCTCCTCGAGATGGGGCAGGTCGACCAGGAGGCCCGCATTGAGCTGAAGCGTGACCGCCCGGCCGTCCTTGGTGACGGAGGGCACGTCCCGGAGCTTGCGGTACTGCTCCTGGCGCCGGGCGCGCAGGCGCGCCTTCTCGGCATAGGACGCCTCGACCTCCGGGGTCGGGCGGATCTGCACGTCGCCGGTGGCGCCATCCACGATGATGGCGTCCCCGGTCTCGGTGAGCGCCGTGGCGTTGGCGACCTCGCCCACGGCCGGGATCCCGAGCGCCCGCGCCACGATGGCGATGTGGCTCGTCGGCCCGCCCTCCTCCAGCACGAGGCCGCGCAGGCGCGAGCGGTCGTAGTCCAGGAGGGCGGCCGGACCCATGGACCGGGCCACGATGATGGCGTTGTCCGGCAGGGAGCCGCGCTCGGCCGCCATATCCCGGCCCACGAGACGGTTGAGCAGGCGGTTGGCGAGATCGTCGAGGTCGTGCAGGCGTTCGCGAAGATACGGGTCGGTCTGGCGCATCATGCGCGCCCGGTTGTCGGACTGGACGCGCTCCACGGCGGCCTCCGCCGTGAGGCCTGAGATCACGGCCTCGCGCATGCGTCTCAGCCAGCCCTGGTCGTGGGCGAACATGCGGAAGGTCTCCAGGACCTCCCGGTGCTCCCCGTGATGGGCCACGTCGCCGTGGTCGAGCAGGTCGTCGATCCAGGCCCGTACGTCACCGATGGATTCGTCGAGGCGCTTCAGCTCCGCCTCGATGTTCTCGGCGATGAGGTTCTTCACCACGACCCGGGGCTCATGCAGCACCACGTGGCCCAGGCCGACGCCGTCCGCCAGCGACACGCCGCGCTGATGGAGCGGGCGGCGCAGGGCCGATCCGGTCTCGAGAGGCGCGAGCGCCTGGAGCTCGCCGGTAGCGACCATCTCGGCCAGCACCATGGCGGTGACCTGGAGAGCTTCCATCTCCTCGTCGGTATAGACCCGGTAGGTCCGGTTCTGGACCACGACGACGCCCAGGGTATTGCCGGCGCGCAGCAGCGGCACGCCCAGGAAGGCGTGGTAGATCTCCTCGCCGGTCTCCGGCTTGTACGAGAAGGACGGGTGGCTCTGGGCGTCCGAGAGCGACAGGGGCTCGGCCGTGGACGCGATGAGGCCGACAAGACCCTCGCCGGACCGCATGGTGGTCTGGTGGACGGCCTCGCGGTTGAGGCCCTCGGTGGCGAAGAGCTCGAGCACGCCATCGCCACGCAGCACGTAGACGGAGCAGACCTCCGCCACCATGTTGGCCGCGATCAGAACGACGATTTTGTCGAGGCGATCCTGGGCGCCGACCGGCTCCGCCATGATCTCGCGGAGGCGGCGCAGCAGAAGACGCGGACCGCCGGGAGCGCTCGGCATGAACTCACGGATCCCGTTCTTGGTAACCGGCGGTTGAGCCCGCCGGCCTTCATTCGAGTGTCGCAGCCCGGTCGGCCCCTCGTCAATCGCGCCAAACCGTTATGGCTTGGACAACTGGGCGAGGCGTATCAGGCCTGGTCCAGGCCGTATAGCGAGTGGAGCGTGCGCACCGCAAGCTCCGTGTAGGCCGAGTCGATCAGAACCGAGAACTTGATCTCCGAGGTGGTGATCGCCCGGATGTTGATGCCCTTCTCGGCCAAGGCCTTGAAGGCCTTGGCGGCCACGCCCGCATGGCTGCGCATCCCCACCCCGATGGCCGAGACTTTGACCACGTCCGTGGCGCCTTGGAGGTCGCGGAACTCGATCTCGGCCTTGTGCTCGTTGAGCACCGCGCAGGCGCGCTCGTACTCGGCCGACGGGACCGTGAAGGTGATGTCCGTGGTGGTGGTGTCGTCGGACACCACCTGGATGATCATGTCCACGTTGATGTTGGCGTCCGCCAGGGGCACGAAGATCGAGGCCGCGATGCCGGGCTTGTCCGAGACATTCCGCAACGTGATCTGGGCTTCGTCGCGGGAATAGGCGATGCCCGTGACTACCTGCTGTTCCATGATGTCTTCCTCGTCGCAGATGAGGGTGCCGAGCTTCGGGTCGGCGGGATCGTCGAAGCTGGAGCGCACGTAGGTGGGCACCCGGTGCATCATGGCGAGCTCGACGGAGCGCACCTGGAGCACCTTGGCGCCGAGCGACGCCATCTCCAGCATTTCCTCGTAGGAGACCTTGTCCAGGCGGCGGGCCTTGGGCACGATGCGCGGGTCGGTGGTGTAGACCCCGTCCACGTCGGTGTAGATGTCGCAGCGCTCGGCCTGGATGGCGGCGGCGAGCGCCACCGCGCTGGTGTCGGAGCCGCCCCGGCCGAGCGTCGTGATGCGTCCCGTGGGCTGGTGGACGCCCTGGAAACCCGACACCACGGCCACTTCCCGATCCTTGGTGAAGCCCCCGACGATGCCCGTACCGTCGATGGCGGCGATTCGGGCCGAACCATGGGCCTCCGAGGTCATGATGGGGATCTGCCAGCCCTGCCAGGACCGGGCCTTCACGCCCATTTCCTGGAGCGCGAGCGCGAGCAGGCCGGACGTGACCTGCTCGCCGGAGGCGACCACCACGTCGTATTCCTTGGAATCGTAGAGGCTGGACGCCTCCTTGACCCAGCCCACCAGCTCGTTGGTCTTACCCGACATGGCCGAGACCACCACGGCCACGTCGTAGCCGGCCTCGACCTCGCGTTTGACGTGCCGCGCCACGTTGCGGATGCGCTCAACCGTGGCGACGGAGGTACCGCCGAACTTCATGACGAGACGAGGCATGGGAGGGGAGCCGTTAAAAACCTGGAGAGGAACCGTGGACGGGATCTGCCCCCTCGGGCCGCCCTTGGCGGCGCGAAAAGGCGCGTATACATGACGGCGAGGCCTCAGGCTGTCAACGCTTGAACACGGTCCCGCGCCTTCTTTGGAGAAGGCCTAAAGAGGAGTTCGCCATGAGTGCCGGCCCGTCATCGACCGTCGACCCGGACGAGGTCGCCCGCTTCGAGCGGATCGCCGAAACCTGGTGGGACCCCCGCGGGCCCATGAAGGTGTTGCACAGGTTCAACCCCGTCCGCCTCGCGTATATCCGGGACGAGGCCTGCCGCCGCTTCGGCCGCGACCCGCGTTCGACCCGCTCCCTGGAAGGCCTGACGATCCTCGACGTGGGCTGCGGCGGCGGCGTCCTGTCCGAGCCCCTGGGACGCCTCGGCGCCCGGGTCACGGGGCTCGATCCGGCCCCCACCAACATCGCGGTGGCGAAGCTCCATGCGGAGCGCGCGGGCGTTCCCGTGGATTACCGCAACGAGACCGTCGAGGCCGTGGTGGAGCGGGCGGAGACCTTCGACATCGTGCTGGCCATGGAGGTGGTGGAGCACGTGGCGGACGTGGAGGCTTTCGTGGGGGCCTGCGCGGCGGCCGTGAAGCCCGGCGGCGTGCTCGTGATGGCCACCCTCAACCGGACCCTGCGCTCCTTCGCGACCGCCATCGTGGGGGCCGAGTACGTGCTGGGCTGGCTGCCGAAGGGCACCCACCAATGGGACAAGTTCGTCACGCCCGACGAACTGACGGGGGCGATCCGGGGGGCGGGCTTCGGCGTGACGGACCTGCAAGGGGTGGTGTACAGCCCCCTGAGCGGCTCCTGGTCCCTGTCGCGGGACACGGCCGTCAACTACATGCTGCTGGCGTCCCGCCTCTGAAACGCCGGCCGGCGCGCGGACGGGCGGGTGCCGAGGATCGTCTCCAGGGTGACGGGCCGGAAATCCCACACGTCCACGCCCACGTCGTATTGGCGCGTCTGGCGCTTGAGCAGGCCGTGGGAATGGCCATGGAGGTCGAGCCAGCCCCGGCCCATGTTCTTCCAGGTCCGGAAGGCATAATGGCAGAGCACGAGCGCCTTCCCGTCCAGGTGGATCTCCGCATAGGCCTGAACGCTCTGCCATCCCCCTGCAGCGAGCGTGTCGGCTCCGTCGTTGTTGCCCGTGATCAGGTGCTTGCGGCCATGGAGCACGGCGAGAAGGCTGTCGATGCGCCCCGCATCCACGTGGAGGGCGAAATCTCCCAGATGCCAAACCTCGTCATCGGGCGACACGGTCTCGTTCCAACGCGCGATGAGCGCCTCGTCATGCTCCGCAATGGATTTGAACGGTCGCTTGTCGATGCGCAGGACGCGCGGATCGCCGAAATGGGTGTCGCTGGTGAAGTAGACGGTCAATGGCTTGTCTCGAGAAGGTAGCATCCCAAATGGGGCCGCATCTCCTCCGGGACCAGCCTGGGATCGCGACCGAGAGGAGCGCTTCGGCAGACGGATCTGGAAAAGCCGCCGGAAACGGTCTAACCCCGATCATGCCCCGCAGCCGCCGAACTTTGGGACGATCGTCATGCCGCGCCTTGGTGTCCTCACGGCCGCACTCCTTCTCCTCGCAGGCCCGGCCCTGGCCAACGACACGATGGCGAATTTCGCCGCCGGCGGCCTGACCTTCAGCCGCACCGACGCGGTGGCAATGCTGTCCGAGGACCTGTTTCTATCGATCGACGAGGTGCGGGTCAGGTACCGCTTCCGCAACCTGACCGACAAGGACGTGAGCGGGACGGTGGCGTTTCCGATGCCGGACATCAAGGCGAATCCCTTCTCGCCCGTCGCCTATCCCGACGGTCCGCCGGACGATCTCATGCGCTTCTCCGTCACGGTCGACGGAAGGCCGGTGGCGGCCCGGTTGGACAAGCGGGCCCTCGCGAACGGCATCGACGTGACCCAGACCCTCGCCGGATTGGGCCTGCCGGCCGAGCCCTTTGCGGAACCCGTGCTGGACAGGCTGAAGCGGCTCGATGCGGAACAGCGCAGGCGTCTGGAGGAGCAGGGCATCGTCGACGTGCTGGAGGGGGATCCCGAATCCGCCGCCGATGACGAGGTGATCCCCACCTGGGTCCTGTCCGGGGCCTACCACTGGCCTCAGACCTTCCCGGCGGGTGCGGACGTGCTCGTCGAGCACCGCTACAGGCCCAGCGTCGGCGGGGCCGTCCTCGATCTCGGTTCCATGGCGAAGGTCAAAAGCGCGTCCGGTCTGTTCCTCGACCAGGAGGGCGTCTGCATCGATGCGGATTTCGTTGGCGGCGCCCGACGCTGGGCCGAGCGGGAGCGGCGCAAGCCCGCGGAGCCTCAGGCCCGCTTCATCGATTACATCCTGGTGACGGGCGGCAACTGGGCCGGGCCCATCCGGTCGTTCACGCTCACCGTGGACAAGGGCTCGCCCGACAACCTCGTGAGCTTCTGCGGCGAAGGGGTGAAAAAGGTTTCTCCGACCCGGTTCGAGATGCGCAAGACCGATTTCACGCCCACGCGCGACATCCGCGTGCTGATCCTGGACACGGGACGGCGCTGATCAGTTCCGGTCGTCCGGCATCACGGGCAGCGGCAAAACGTCGATGCCCTCCTCGACGAGGGCGCGGGCCTCGGCGGGCGCGGCCTCGCCGTAGATGGAGCGCTGCTCGGCCTCGCCGTAATGCATCTTGCGGGCCTCTTCGGCGAAGCCGTGGCCCACGTTCTCGGCGTTCTGCACCACATGGTCGCGCATGGCGCGCAGCATGGAGCGGATCTCCCGCTCCTTGTCGGAGATGGCCGCCACGGGCTGGGCCGGGACCGCCATGGGAGGCTTGTCCATGCGGGCGATGGAGGGGGCCATGATCTGCTTCTCGACCTGAGGCGAGTGGCAGACCGGGCACGTCACGAGACCGCGCGCGAGCTGCGCTTCATACGCATCGCTCGAGGGAAACCAGCTTTCGAACGCATGGGCCTGCTCGCAGGCGAGGGCATACTTTATCATGGGTGTCGAGATGGGGAGTGGGGGGCTCGGCACAAGGCGCCGGACATTCCGCCCTGGTTACAGGTTCGTGGGGTCCCGATCAACAATCCGTCAGGCCGTGGCGGATTGCTTGGCCGGTTCAGGTGCGGAGGCGACCTCCACCGTGAACGGGCGGGCGTTCTTGAGCGTGGGAATCCGGCCCCGGGAATCGGCCACCAGCCCGGTGTCGATCTCGGCCATCACGACTCCCACGCCCGTGCCGCCATCGGCCAGCACCCGGCCCCAGGGATCGATGATGACAGAATGCCCGAAGGTCTCGCGCCCGTCCTCGTGGGTGCCCGCCTGGGCGGCCGAGATCATGAAGGACCCGGTCTCGATGGCGCGCGCCCGGTGCAGCACGTGCCAATGCGCCTCGCCGGTCTGTTTCGTGAAGCAGGCCGGAGCCGACAGGAAGGACGCGCCGCCCGACGCGAGCGCCTTGTAGAGCGCCGCGAACCGCACGTCGTAGCAGATGGTGAGGCCGAGCAGGCCCCAGGGGGTCGGGGCCAGCACGGCCTTGTCGCCGCCCGTATAGGTGGCCGATTCGCGCCAGCTCTCGCCGTTGGGCAGGTCCACGTCGAAGAGGTGCACCTTGTCGTAGGACGCGACGATCTCGCCGTCCCGGTCGATCACGAAGGCCCGGTTGGCCACCTTGTCGCCCACCTTCACGGCGATCGACCCGATATGGACCATCACGCCTTCCTGGCGGGCGGCCTCGCGCAGGGCCGCGAGGGTCGGATCCGTCTCCTCGGGGCCGACCTTCCCGAACAGCTCGGCCCTGTCGCGGCACACGAGGGAGGTCATCTCCGGGGTCTGGATGAAGTCGGCGCCCTGGCCGGCCGCCTGCCGCACCATCGCCACCGCGTCGTCCCGGTTCTTCAAGGGATCGCGTCCGGAGCACATCTGGATGCAGGCGGCGGTGAAGCGGGGGGCGGTCATGGAAGGCTCCGTGCGTCGATGCTGTCTCAAGCTAATAGCCGCTCCAGCTCGCCCTTGTCATCCAGCGCGTAAAGGTCGTCGCAGCCTCCCACGTGGCGGGAGCCGATGAAGATCTGCGGCACGGTGGTGCGGCCGCCGGCCTTCTGGACCATCTCGGCGCGGGCCTCGGGCTTCTTCTCGATGTCGATCTCCGTGAAGGCGGCGCCCTTGCCGGTCAGGAGCTTCTTGGCAGCCGAGCAGTAGGGGCACCAGCTCTTGGTGTAGATCGTGATGTCGGACATGGGATCCTCTCGAGACGCGGCTAAACGGCGATGGAAGACATATAGGGACGATCAGGCATCCGTCACCACGCTGGCGAAGGTCAGGATGTCGACGCCCGAGGCCCCGCCGCGCAGGAGAGCGCGGGCCGCCGCGTTGCCGGTGGAGCCCGTGGTGAGCACGTCGTCCACGAGGAGGACGCGCCGTCCCATGAGCCTCGCCCCTGCGTCCTCGGGGACGCGGAAAGCGCCCTGGAGGTTCGTCTGCCGCTGCGCCTTGGTGAGGCCCACCTGCTGCCGGGTGGGCTTCACTCGGGCGAGCAGGAAGGGATCGCAGGGGACGCCACTGCCCCTCGCGACGATGTCGGCCAGGGCCATGGCCTGGTTGAAGCGCCGCCGCCAGAGGCGCCAGCGATGCAGGGGCACGGGCACGATCACGTCGGCTTGCGACAACAGCTCGGCCCCGGCGCGGGTCATCATGGCGCCCATGGCGCGGGCCAGATCGAGCCGGTCGCCGTATTTCAGGTGCCTGACCAGGGCGGAGGCCGCGCCGTCATAGGCCGCGACGGCCCGGGCCCGCTCGAAGACGGGCGGCTCGGCGATGGCCGCGGGCGACAGGAGCGCGATCCCGAGATCGACCGCGAAGGGCGTTCCCAGCCTCTCGCAGAAGGGCCGCTCGATGAACCGGATGCCGGCCCAGCAGGCGGCGCAGAGCGTATGAGGCTCGCCCGTGGCGGCCTGGCAGGCGATGCAGGCCGGTGGGTAGATCAGGCCGACGATGCCCTCCAGGCAGGCCTTCAGGCGTTGGACGACGAGAGGGTGCATCGGGTCAGATTAGCATCATTGTTGCGCTTGGCGAGCGCCTCCCGCGGCGCGGCCCGGCGCATTGGGATAGACCGCCATTCGCGTTGACCGTCTTGGCGCGGTTGGCTTTCCGGGCCATATGGACCCCCATGTCCGCGCCTCTCGTCTTCGACCGTTCCCTCGTCCGCCTCCGGCTCAAGCGCGCCCTCCGCCAGGGCTACGCGGATTTCCTCCTCGCCCGCCTCGTGGAGGATCTGGAGGACCGTTTGGGAGCCGTGTTGCGCACCTTCGGGGCGGCCCTCGACGTGGGATCGCCGACCGCCGCCGTCGCCGAGGCCCTGCGCGGGAGCGGCCGGGCCGCGTCGGTCGTCCGCCTGTCGGGCCTGCCCGAGGAGGGCGCCGTGCTGGGAGACGAGGAGAGCCTGCCGTTCTCGGCCGGCGCCTTCGATCTCGCGGTGTCGCTTCTGTCCCTTCAAAGCGTCAACGATCTGCCCGGAACCCTGATCCAGATTCGCCGCGCCCTGAAGCCCGACGGGCTGTTCCTGGCGGCTCTGCTCGGCGGCTCGACCCTGACCGAACTGCGCCAGGCCTTCGCCCAGGCGGAATCGGAACTCGAGGGTGGGATCAGTCCGAGGGTCTCGCCCTTCGTGGATGTGCGCGATCTCGGGGCGCTGCTGCAGCGCGCGGGTTTCGCGCTTCCGGTCACGGACACGGATGTGGTCCGCGTGCGCTACGCGAACCCCTTCAACCTCATGCGGGACCTGCGGGGCATGGGCCTGACGAACGCCCTGGCGGATCGCCGGAAGACGCCTCTCCGCCGTGGGACCCTCCTGCGGGCGGCCCAGATCTATGCGGAGCGCTTCGGCGACCCGGACGGGCGCATTCCGGCGACCTTCGAGGTGATCTGGCTGTCCGGCTGGTCCCCGCACGAGAGCCAGCAGAAGCCGCTCCAGCCGGGTTCGGCCAAGGTGCGCCTGGCCGACGCGCTCGGGGTCCGGGAAGGGCCCGAGCCTGAAAAGTAGGGCAGGCGAGCGGCGCTCGCGCTAAAAGGAGGGAGGCGAGCGACGCTCGCGCTTGGACCATACCCAGATGGGGCCGCGCTGGTGTCGGGTCATGCGGCTCTTGGGCCGGGGCGGCGCGCGCCTTATCTGAAGGGAGCGCCGCAACAGGACCAAGGCCATGGCAACACCGAACACGAACCATCCCATTGCGATCACGCCCAATCCTCACCGCATCCGCGTGGTGCTGGGCGGCTTCATCGTGGCCGAGACCACCCGGTCGCTGAGCTTGAAGGAAGCGACCCTGCCGCCGGTGACGTATATCCCGCGCGATGACGTGCAGATGGACCTGCTGGAGAAGACCGATCATTCCACCCATTGCCCGTACAAGGGCGATGCCTCCTATTACACGGTGACGGCGGGCGGACTCGTGCGCGAGAACGCCGTCTGGAGCTACGAGTCTCCGAAACCGGGCGTGAAGGAGATCGCGGGTTACGTGGCCTTCTATCCCAACAGGGTCGACGCGATCGAGGAATTCGCGGATTGATGGCTGTCAGCCCTGCCGACGGGCAGCGCCGCTCAGGGACACGAGCGCGACCCCTCCCAGCACGACGGCGCCCCCGAGCAACTCGCGGACGCCCAGCGTCTCGTTCAGGAACAGAACGGCCAGCACCGCCGTCCAGACGGGCATGAGGTACCCCACCATCGAAGCGCGTGTCGGGCCGGCCCGGCGGATCAACGTCATGAAGATGAGGATCGGCAACGCCGTCGCCACCGCGCCCAAGCCCAGAAGCGGCGGCAGGTTCGACGGGACGGCCGCGAAAGCCGCCGGACCCGACAGAACGAGCGCCAGCACGGTTGCGGGAACCGCCGAGCCGTATTGCTGGCCTAGCGCCAGGCGCGCCGGGTCGGCCACCTTGATGGTGCGCACATAGACATTGGCGATGGCGTAGCTCACGGCGACGCAGAGCATGGCCGCCGCCCCGGTCGGACTGATGCCGCTCGCCGGAAACGCCGCCGGGCCGATGAGAATGCCCATCCCCGAGAAGCCGAGCAGGACTCCCAGAAGGCGCCGGCGCGTCAGCTTCTCGTCCGCGAACAGCAGATGCGACAGCAGGGTGACGATCAACGGACTGGCGGCCTGTATCATGGCGGCAGGCGCGGTGCCCATCTGGGTCAGGGCGTAGCCGACCAGCACATTGGGAACCCATCCGTTGAAGGCACCCAGAAACAGCCATATGCGCCATTCATGCCGCTGGGGCAGGATGCTTCGGCCTCGGAACGCGAACCACACGGTCAGGAGCGACGCGCCGATAAGGCCGCGCATGGCCGCGATCACGAACGGATTGAGATCGGTGCTCAGCTTGATGAACAGAAGGCCGCTCGACCAGAGAATCGAGCAGGCAAGCAAGTGGGTGACGAGAAAGCCGGGTGTCGGCGCCGGCAAGGCGGATGAAGGGGCTGGGGGCATCGATGGACGGGTCACGGACCCAGCAGGTCGGTCAGGAACGGGATCAGAGGCTCGTCGGCGGGGGGCATGGGATAGCCTCTCAGATCCCCCGGCTTGACCCATTTCAGCGCCTGCCCCTCCAGGGATTGCACGAACCCCTCCCAGCGGCGGCAGATGTAGAGCGGCATGAGCAGGTGAAAGGTCTCGTAGGCATGGCTCGCGAAGGTGAGGGGCGCCAGGCAGGGCTCCTTCACGTCGATGCCCAGTTCCTCCCGGAGTTCGCGGATCAGGGTTTCCTCGGGCCGCTCGCCGGGCTCGACCTTGCCGCCGGGAAACTCCCACAGGCCCGCCAGCTGCTTCCCCTCCGGCCTCTGAGCCAGGAGAATGCGGTTATCCGCGTCGATGAGGGCGACGGCGACGACGAGGGTGAGCTTGAGGGAAGGCGAGGTGGTCATGGTCGCGGTTCATTCACCACAGATGAAAGGTGAAAACAACGGGATGGCGGGCGATTGAAAATCAACATTATAACTTTATAACATATGATGTTGTTGGAAGAATCCCATGCCGAAACCGTCCGCCGTTGCGGGAGCAATGCTGATCCTCGCCTGCAGCCTGTCCGAAGCCGCGAACGCGGCCTGCACGTCATCGCCCGTCTTCTTCTCCGGACCCCTATCCGAAACCGAAGGCGCCATCACGGTGAACGCCGGCACGGCCTGCCGTTTCAACCCCAACGGCATTCCGGGCGCCGTCAGAGAGGTTAAAATCCTTCAGGCGCCGAAGGTGGGGCGGGCGAAGGTCGAAAACCTCAGCGTCTATTACGCGGCCAAGCCCGGCTATAGCGGTCCGGACGAGTTCGCCTATGCGTATATCGGCACGGATCAGTATGGAGGGCCCATGAACGTGGTCGTCCGGCGCAAGGCCACCGTGGTGCCCTGATCGCGGCTACGGAAGCTTCAGCTCCGGTAGTCGCCGTTGATCTCCACATAGGCCTTGGTGAGGTCGCAGGTCCAGGCGCGGGCTTCGCCCCGGCCAAGTCCCAGATCGACCCGGATCGTGATCTCGTCGCCCCGCATGTAGGCCGTGGTCCGGGCCTCGTCGTAATCGGGATCGCGGGCGCCCTTCACGGCGACGCGGATATCGCCGAACCATATGGCGAGCTTGTCGCGTTCGGCGGGTTCGCCCGCCTTTCCGACCGCCATCACCACACGGCCCCAATTGGCGTCCTCGCCCGCCACGGCGGTCTTTACCAGGGGCGAGTTGGCGATGGCCATGGCGATGCGCTTGGCCGAGGTCGCACCCGCGGCGCCCGTCACCTTCACGGTCACGAATTTGCGCGCGCCTTCGCCATCACGGGCGACCTGCTGGGCGAGATCGACCAGAAGTTCTTCGAGAGCCTGCCGGAATTCCCTCAGGCGCCTGTCGCTTGGCAGCGAGATCGCGGGCGCGCCCCGCCGGGCGGCGGCGGCCGTGGCGAAGAACAGGAGGGTGTCGGACGTGGAGGTGTCGCTGTCCACCGTCACGCAGTTGAAGCTCTTGTCGGCGCCCTTCTTCAGGAGCGCTTGGAGCACGGGAGCCGCGATGGGCGCGTCCGTGAAGATGAAGGACAGCATGGTGGCCATGTCGGGCGCGATCATGCCGGCGCCCTTGGCGATGCCGTTGATGGTGACCTCGACCCCGCCGATCACCGCCGTGCGGGTCGCGACCTTCGGGAAGGTGTCGGTGGTCATGATGGCCTTGGCGGCGTCGAGCCAAGCCCCGGGCTTGGCGTTTTTCTCGCAGGTCTCCAGCACCCGGTTGAACTTGGTGGCGTCAAGGGGCTCGCCGATCACGCCCGTGGACGCGATGAAGACCTGGGAGGCGCGACACCCAGCGGCGCTGGCCGCGATGTCGGCGGTCATCTTCACGGCTTCCGCGCCCTTCTTGCCCGTGAAGGCGTTGGCGTTGCCCGAATTGACCACGAGCGCGCGCGCCGTTCCCTTGTCCAGGTTCTTCCGGCACCAGTCCACGGGCGCCGACGGGCATTTGGAGCGTGTGAACACGCCTGCCACCGCCGTTTCCTTGGCCAGCGTCATGTACAACACGTCGGTGCGGTTCTTGTAGCGGATCCCCGCCGCCGCGGTCGCGATCCGGACACCTTCGATGGGAGGCAGCGTCGGGGTCGTTTTGGGCGCGAGCGGAGAAACGGAAACGGACATGCTTTGACTCGCAAAAAACGGAACAAAACGGGAAGCGCGACGTGCGGCTTTTCAAGGCTTTTTGTCAAGCCCGCCGTTGCTGCTCAGCTTCATCGATGGAGAACGGTCGAAGGGCGATGCCGCTGGCCTCCGCCCGAGTCATGGAGGCGACCGAGACAAGACACAGGAGCGGCAGGATCGCTTACAAAAATGCCCAGCTTCGAGCTGGGCATTTTCGGTAACGACACGCTTAAGGTCGAAGAATCAGGGCTTGGGCGCCTCGGGCGCCTTCTGCTCCACGAGGTTGCCGCTGGCGTCGAGGCGCTCGATCTTGGCGTCCTTGCGCAGGCCGACGATCAAGTCCTGCTGGGCCTTGCGCTCCAGGTAGGTGTTGATCTGGCCCTGCATTTCCTCGAAGGACGGGACGGGCTTGTTGCGCTTCTCCTCGACCTTGATCACGTGCCAGCCGAACTGGGACTTCACGGGCTCGGAGATCTGGCCCGCATCGAGCTTGAAGGCGGCGTCGGCGAAGGCCTCGACCATGCGGTCCTTGGTGAAGAACCCGAGGTCGCCGCCATCGGTCTTGGAGCCGGGATCCTTGGACAGCTCGCCAGCCACCTTGGCGAAGTCCTCGCCGCCCTTCACGCGCTGGTAGGCCTTCTTGGCCTCGTCCTCGTTCTCCACCAGGATATGGCGGGCGCGCACCTCCTGGTCGGGGGTCATGCTCTTGACGGTCTCGTCGTAGAGCTTGCGGGCGGCCTCGGGGGTCACGGCCTTCTTGGCGGCTTGGCCCAGGTACTCGTCCAGCAGGGTCTTGTCCTGGTTGTAGGCCAGCTTGCGGGCGAAATCGGGGGCCTGGCTCACCTTGGCGGCCTCGGCCGCCTTGGCGCCGAGCTTGAGGTCGATCAGGTAGCCGGCCAGCAGGTCGAGCTTCTGGGCATCCGGGATGTCGGGCAGCTGAAGCGCAGGATCGGCGGCCGCGATGGCGAGATCTCCCTGGGTGATGTCCATGCCGTTCACGCGGGCGATGACCTTGGCGGGATCGGACGAGGCAGCCGGCGCGGCGGCTGGTGCCGCGGGGGCCGGAGCGGCCGGCGGGGTCTGGGCCCAGGCGGTTCCGGCCAGGACGGGCAGGACGACGCCGAGCGCCAGGGCGCGCTTCAGGACGCTTTTCCGGGAGAGGGGGGAACGTGACATGTGGAATCCTCTGGCAGGCTGGGATATCGTCCTGCGACGGGCAAGATCGATGGCTGACTTCATTGCGGTTTGCAAGGGACAGCCTATCTATGGCACTGCTTCCCGCCGGGACCGGCATGACGCCGGACCCTCGGGAAGGGGATGCGCCGGAGTGGCGCAGCCTTTTAGATGCGTTCCCGCATAATTAAGTCTATAACGCGGCCCAAATCGCTCTTTCTCCTGGTTTCTGGAATTCCGTAGGCACCTGATGTTCGGCTCACTCGCGAAGAAAATCTTTGGCTCGGTCAACGAACGCCGGCTGAAGTCCTATCGGCCCAAGGTGGCGGCCATCAACGCCCTGGAGCCCGAACTCGCGGCCCTGAGCGACGAGCAGCTCCGGGCCCGGACCGAGGAGTTCAAGGCCCAGCTCGCTGCCGGCAAGACCCTGGACGACATCCTGGTCCCGGCCTTCGCCACCGTGCGCGAGGCGGCCAAGCGGACCCTCGGCCAGCGCCACTTCGACGTCCAGCTCCTCGGCGGCATGGTCCTCCACGAGGGCTCCATCGCCGAGATGCGCACCGGCGAGGGCAAGACCCTGGTGGCGACCCTGCCGGTCTACCTCAACGCGCTCGCCGGCAAGGGCGTCCACGTGGTCACCGTGAACGACTACCTGGCCCGGCGCGACTCGGACTGGATGGGCCAGATCTATCGCTTCCTCGGCTTGAGCGTGGGCGTCATCGTCCATGGGCTCGACGATTCCGAGCGCGCTCAGGCCTATGCCTCGGACATCACCTACGGCACCAACAACGAGTACGGCTTCGACTACCTGCGCGACAACATGAAGTACGAGATGGCCCAGATGGTCCAGCGGGGCCACAACTTCGCCATCGTGGACGAGGTGGACTCGATCCTCATCGACGAGGCCCGGACGCCGCTCATCATCTCCGGTCCGCTCGACGACCGCTCGGACCTGTACAACGCCATCGACAAGATCCTGCCCCGCCTCGACAAGTCGGATTACGACCTCGACGAGAAGCAGCGCGCCGTCTCGCTCACGGAGGCCGGCAACGAGAAGATGGAGCAGTTGCTGCGCGAGGTCGGGCTGCTCACCGAGGGCGACCTGTACGATGCCCAGAACGCCACCCTGGTGCACCACGCCAACCAGGCGCTTCGCGCCCACACCCTGTTCCAGCGCGACAAGGACTACATCGTCCGCAACGGCGAGGTGGTGATCATCGACGAGTTCACCGGCCGCATGATGCAGGGCCGGCGCTACTCGGAGGGCCTGCACCAGGCCCTCGAGGCGAAGGAGCACGTCCAGGTCCAGCCCGAGAACCAGACGCTGGCCTCCATCACCTTCCAGAACTATTTCCGCCTGTATTCCAAGCTCGGCGGCATGACCGGCACGGCGGCGACCGAGGCCGATGAGTTCCTGGAGATCTACAACCTCCAAGTGGTCGATATCCCGACGAACCGTCCGGTCTCCCGCATCGACGACGACGACGAGGTCTATCGGACCGCGGAAGAGAAGTACAAGGCCGTGATCCGGGACATCGAGGCCGCCTCCAAGCGCGGCCAGCCGATCCTGGTGGGCACCACCTCCATCGAGAAGTCGGAATACCTCGCCGAGCTTCTGATCAAGGACGGCTTCAAGCTCATCGACTTCGAAAACCCGCAAGCCCTGGAGCCGCTCTACAGGGACGCCCGCGCCGGAACCGGCACCAAGCATTTCGCGGTGCTGAACGCCCGCTTCCATGAGCAGGAGGCCTTCATCGTGGCCCAGGCCGGCGTGCCGGGCGCGATCACCATCGCGACCAACATGGCGGGCCGCGGCACGGACATTCAGCTCGGCGGTAACGCCAAGATGCGCATCGAGCGCGAGCTCGTGGGCGTCGAGGGCGAGGAGCGGACCCGGCGCGAGAAGGAAATCAACGACGAGGTCGTGCGCTTCAAGGAGCAGGCCCTCAAGGGCGGTGGCCTCTACGTGCTCGGCACGGAGCGCCACGAGTCGCGGCGCATCGACAATCAGCTGCGCGGCCGTTCCGGACGCCAGGGCGATCCGGGTCATTCCAAGTTCTACCTGTCGCTCCAGGACGACCTGATGCGCATCTTCGGGTCCGAGCGCATGGACGGCATGCTGTCCAAGCTTGGCCTGAAGGAGGACGAGGCCATCGTCCATCCGTGGATCAACAAGGCCATCGAGCGGGCTCAAGGCAAGGTCGAGGCGCGCAACTTCGATATCCGCAAGAACATCCTCAAATACGACAACGTCATGAACGACCAGCGCAAGGTCGTGTTCGAGCAGCGCAAGGAGTTCATGGCCGAGGAGAGCGTGCGCGACACCATCGACGAGATGCGTCACGGCATCATCGACGATATCGTGGCGCGGGGCATTCCGGCCAACGCCTATGCGGAGCAGTGGGATACGGCGGGCCTCAAGGAGAGCGTCGAGCGCATTCTCAACCTCGACCTGCCGGTGGACGAGTGGGCCAAGGAAGAGGGCATCGCCGAGGACGAAATCCGCGAGCGCATCCGCAAGGCGGCCGACGAGGCCTATGCGCAGCGCATCGAGGCCAACACGTCCGACGTGATGACCTACGTGGAGAAGCAGGTTCTGCTCCAAAGCCTGGACCATCTCTGGCGCGAGCATCTCGTGACCCTCGACCATCTGCGTCAGGTCATCGGCTGGCGCGGGCTTGCCCAGCGCGATCCGCTCAACGAGTACAAGTCGGAGGCCTTCGAGCTCTTCAACGGTCTCGTGGCGCACCTGCGCGAGCAGGTCACAGGCCAGCTCATGCGCATCCAGGTGGTGTTCCAGCAGCCCGAGCCCGCCGAGCTCCCGCCCATGTTCGCCCAGCATCTCGATCCGGCAACCGGCGAGAACGAGTTCGACGCCCCCCAAGGCGGAGGCTTCGGGTCGGCCCTCGGATATGCGGCCGCGGCGGCTCCCTCCGTGCCGGTGGAGGCCCGCGACCCGAACGACCCCGCGACCTGGGGACGCGTCGGCCGCAACGAGCCCTGCCCCTGCGGCTCCGGCAAGAAGTTCAAGCACTGCCACGGCCAGTTCGTGGCCTGACGCCCCCGGTCAATCTGACGGTAACGAAAAGCCCGGCCTGTGTGCCGGGCTTTTGCTTGTCGAGGCTGCGCGCGTTCGTCCGCCCCGCGAACTACTGCGCCGGCACCGGGCAGCTCATGTCGCCGTCCTGGCAGTTCAGATAGCGTTTCAAGTCGTCGACGCGTTTTCGGGTCAGGCTTTCGAGGCAGCCGGAGTAGATCGTCGGGTAGATGCTGCCGCCCGAAACCGCCGAGGACGAGAAGGTGCATTCGGCGTCCCGGAAGGCGATCCAGGCGCGCTGCGCGCCCACCAGCGCTTTCGCGGAATCGGGCTCGCCCTTCAGACGTCCCTCGATCTGACGGTAGAGCCGGTTCAGCTCCGCATCCGCGCGGCGGTAGGACGCATCGGCGCACTGATTGAGCGTCATCTGGTCGGCCGACTTGGCGCAATCCTGCGCCGAGGCGGCGGAGACGGTGGCGACGAGAATGAGGGCTGCGAGAGAAAGGCGGTCCATGCGTGATGCTCCGGTTTGTGGGTGCGGCGATTGGGAGGGTACACGTCGAGAGGTGTCAGAGACATATCAGCCGCGCCGTCCGATCGGGATGATTTCCCGGGTGTCCGGATGAAGAGGCCGCTCGTCCCAGTCGCCGAGCCATCGCTCGACCTCAAGTCCTGCTTCCGTCAACAGGGCGCACAAATCCTCGTGGGAGGTGTAACGGATCCGGGCCTTGCCCGAGGATGTTTCGCCTGTGGCAAGCACGCGAAAACCGTTCTCGTAAGTCAGGATACCGGTCGCCTCGTCATAGGCAGCCTCGTTCCAGGTCTCGATCCGGCCGAGCGCTGGGTGATCGATCCTCTGCAGGGTGTTCTGCCGCGTGCGGCCTTCCCAACCCCGCAGGAGCGGATTGCGCGTGTCGAAGATGAAGCGGCCCGTTGGATTGAGGTGCGCCGCGATGGTGCGCAGGGCGGCGAGCTGGTCCTCCCGGGTCAGAAAAACCTGGAAGACATGGCCGGTCAGCAGCACCCAATCGAAGGTCTCGTGCAACCGAACGGTGCGCGCATCGGCTTCGACCCATGTCGGCGCCTCTCCGCCCCGCCGCTTGCGGGCGATGTCGAGCATCGCGGCCGCCGGATCGACGCCCGTGACACGGGCTCTGCGGCCCAACTCGGCCGTCAGCTCTCCCGTGCCGCAGCCGAGATCGAGTATGCTCGTCGCGCCGTCGGTCAGCTTCCGGCAGAGGTCGAAATCCGCGCTCCACCGATTCGCGGCGTCGTAGAAGCGAGCCAGCGCCGGATCACGGTAGAGCGGGTCGTCAACGGGCGGTTCCGGAACGTCCGGCAATGGGTTTCTCAAAATCGATAGCCTTCATATCTCTACCCAGTGCGCAGGACGCGCAGCTTCTCGTCCAGCTCGGTCCAGCGATAGGGCTTGCTGATGAAGGAGACCTCCGACAGATCCGCCTTGTCGAGGGCCGACATGGGATAGCCCGAGGCGAGCAGGACCTTGAGGCCCGGGCGCATCCGCCTCGCCTCGCGAGCCAGCTCAACGCCGTTGCGATCGCCCGGCATCACCACGTCGGAGAAGAGGACGTCGATCGTGACATCCTGGCGCAGCACATCGAGAGCCTCGGCGGCATTGATGGCGGTTAGAACATCGTATCCTAAGCTCTCGAAAATCTGCACAGCGATATCGAGAACGTCCGGCTGGTCCTCGACGATCAGCGCGGTGCCGAGGGTGCTGCGCGCCGGGCGGGCGTCGTCATCCTCGGCAGCGCCATTCTCGATCTCGCCATCCGCGTCGGTCGCGGGGATCAGCAGGGTCATGCGCGTTCCGTGGCCGAGCTCGGACTCGATCTCGATCTGTCCGCCCGATTGCGTCACGAAACCATAGACCTGGCTCAGGCCGAGGCCCGTACCCTTGCCCACTTCCTTGGTGGTGAAGAACGGTTCGAAGACACGGTTCTTCAGCTCGTCCGGAATGCCCGATCCGGTGTCGGTCACCGCCACTGACACGTAGGGGCCCGGCTCCAGGCCGAGCTTGCGCGCCCGCACCGTGTCGAGCTGCACGTTGCCGGACGCGAGCGCGATGGTGCCGCCCTCCGGCATGGCGTCGCGCGCGTTGACCACGAGGTTGAGAAGAGCCGCTTCGAATTGCGGGATGTCCACCTTCACGGGGCTCAGGCGCTGCGCGAGGCTCAGCTCCATGTGAACCCGCTCGCCGCCGGCCCGTCGCAGCACGGCCTCGAAGCCCGCGATGATCGCGTTGGGGTTGGCGATCTCGGGCTTGAGAGGCTGACGGCGGGCGAAGGCGAGAAGCTGGTGGTTGAGGCTGCTGCCCCGTTCGGCCGCCCGGTGCATCCCCTCCAGGATCTTGATGTCCTTGGGGTCGTCCAGGCGCCGGGACAACAGGTCGAGCCCGTTCACGATCACGGTCAGCAGATTGTTGAAGTCGTGCGCGATGCCGCCCGTCAGCTGGCCGATCGCCTCCATCTTCTGGGACTGGAACAGGGCGTTGCGGGCCTGCTCGAGGGCTTCCTGAGTCTGGCGCCGCTCCGTCAGGTCGCGGGTGATCTTGGCATAGCCGATGAGGGTGCCGTCCGGACCGATGATGGGATCGATGACGACGCCCGCCCAGAAGCGGGTGCCGTCCTTGCGCACGCGCCAGCCTTCCTTCTCGAACCGGCCCTCTTGGGCGGCCGTGCGCAAGGAGACGGCGGGCAGTCCGAGCGCGCGCTCCTCGGGCGTATAGAATTGAGAGAAGTGCCGGCCGACGATCTCGTCCTCGGTGTAGCCCTTGATCCTCTGCGCGCCGGTGTTCCAGTTGCTGACCCGGCCCTCCGGGTCGAGCATGTAGATGGCGTAATCCGTCACGCCCTGCACGAGAAGGCGGAACTGTTCCTCGCTGCGCCGCAACGATTCCTGCGCGATCTTGCGCTCGGTCATATCCCGCGTGACCTTGCCGAAGCCGATGAGCTCTCCCGTGGCGGGATCGCGAATGGGATCGATGATCACATGGGCCCAGAAGCGCGTGCCGTCCTTGCGGATGCGCCAGCCCTCCTGCTCGAACCGGCCCTCCTGGGCGGCCGTTCGAAGGGCGCGCTTGGGAAGATCCGTGGCGCGGTCTTCGTCCGTGTAGAATCGCGAGAAATGTTGGCCGATGATCTCGCGCGGGAGATATCCCTTGAATCGCTGCGCCCCGGAGTTCCAGCTCGTGATGTAGCCCTGCGGATCGAGCATGTAGATGGCATAGTCGGTGACCGCATCCACGAGGAGCTGGAAGCGGCGCTCCTCGCTTCCCGGATCCTTCTGTTCCGTCACGTCTACGCGCCTCACGTCGCACCCTTGTTTTCGCTACGGCATATCTAGCTATCCCGGCCAACAACTCAAGCGTGATCATCCCTAGTCGGACCCCTCGGATCCGAAGGTCGGAGAAGCCCGCGGGGGGACGGAAACCGACGTCCGGTCGGCGTCGTCTCCTTTCGATTGGTCTGCGCGGCCACACGGTTTCGGTCGGCGCCCGGTTGCGCTACGCTGACCGCATGAGGGCAAGGCCGAGCGAAACGTTTGCTGCCATCTCCGATGTGCACGGGAACAGCGACGCCCTGAGGGCGGTCCTGGACGATATCGACCGGATCGGCATCACGGCGATCGTCAACCTGGGCGATCACCTGAGCGGTCCCCTGGCGGCCCGGGAGGTCGCCGATCTGCTCATGACGCGAGACATGGCGTGTATCCGCGGCAATCACGACCGCTGGCTCGTCGAGATGGAGCCCTCCGCCATGGGACCGTCCGACCGGGCAGCCCATCGGCAGTTGGATCCAGCCCATCTGGAATGGCTTCGCGGCCTGCCGGCGACGGGCCGCTACGGACGCGATGTCTTCCTCTGCCACGGCACCCCGGACAGCGACACGGCCTATTGGATGGAGGAGGCATCCAACGGCGCCACCCTGACCCTGAAGCCTTCGGACGGGATCGAGGCCATTGCGGACGGTATCGACGCGGCGCTGATCCTGTGCGGCCATACCCACATCCCCCGCGCGCTTCGGCTGCGCGACGGACGGCTCATCGTGAGCCCCGGCAGCGTCGGGTGCCCGGCCTATAGCGACGACGCTCCGTTTGCCCATGTGATGCAGACGGCGACGCCCGATGCCTGTTACGCCGTGCTGGAAAAGCGGCATGGACGTTGGGCCGTCAGCTTCCGTTACGTCCCCTATGACAGCGGCCGGATGGTAGGGCTGGCTCGGGAGAGCGGCCGCGAGGACTGGGCCAGCGCCCTCGCGACAGGGTGGATCCGGCCCTGAGGGCAGGGGACGTCAGGCGCTCTCGCGGTTCAGAAGGGCGCGCTTGCGCTCCACGCCCCAGCGGTAGCCCGAGAGGCTTCCGTCCGTCCGCACCACCCGGTGGCACGGGATGGCGACCGCGATCGCATTGGACGCGCACGCGCCTGCCACGGCGCGTACGGCTTTCGGAGACCCGATAGCTTCTGCAATCTCCGCATAGGTCGCGGTCCGGCCTGCCGGTATGGCCTGAAGGGCCCGCCAGACCCGCTGCTGGAACGCGGTGCCCCGCACGTCGAGAGGCAGGTCGAGACCCAGGCGCGGCGCTTCCACGAACCCGACCACGCGGGCGACCAGACCTTCGAAATCCGCGTCGCCGCCGATGAGCCGCGCGCGGGGGAAGCGATCCTGGAGGTCGCTCAACAGGGCGTCCGGATCGTCCCCGAGCAGGATCGCGCAGATGCCCTTCGGGCTCTGGGCGACAAGGATCGACCCGAGAGAGCACTCGCCCAGGGCGAAGCGGATCTCAGCGTCGGGGCCTCCGGCGCGATAGTCGCTCGGGCTCATGCCCAGCATGGCGCCGGCCTTCTCGTAGAAGCGGCTGCTGGCATTGAAGCCTGCCCCGTAGATCGCCTCCGTCACCGTCGGGCTGCGAACCAGCTCGTCCTGGACGCGACGGGTGCGGTGGGCCGTGGCATAGGCCTTGGGCGTGACGCCCGTGATCGCCTTGAACACGCGGTGGAAGTGAAACGGGCTCATGGCTGCCTTCGCCGCAAGGTCGCTCAAGGTCGGCGGCTCCTCGGCCCGCTCGATCCGGCGGCAGGCCTCGGCCACCAGGGTGGCGTGCTGCTCGTCCCGCGGGGGCTGGTCGGGCCTGCAGCGCTTGCAGGCGCGAAAGCCCGCCGCCTCGGCCTCCTCCCGGGTGGCATGAAGGCGCACATTGGCGGGGTTCGGCGTACGGGCCGCGCAGGAGGGCCGGCAATACACCCCCGTGGTGCGCACCGAGTAAAAGAAGCGGCCGTCCGCCGCGCGGTCCCGCGCCACCACCTGGGTCCAGCGCGGGTCCTGCTCGGTGGCGGCCGCCGTTAGGGTTCTGTTCTGCACGAGAGCGTCCATGATTGGCTCCTCCGGTTCATATCGTGCGCTCACTCTGGCCCTGCCAGGAGGGAGCCGCATCCCGGCTCTTGCGCTCGAATCCGCGACTGAAGGGACGGCCAAGAAAAAGCCCGCCGAAGGCGGGCTTTGAAGGTTAGGAGGAACTGGGCAGGAGCGCTCAGTTGGCCACCGCCACGGTGACCGAGGTGGCCTGGACCCGCTTCTGCAGGGTCGGGGCCGAGGCCTGCGGCTTGACCACGGTGCCGCGCTGGGGCGGCAGGGGCGCCTCGGAGACCGACGGCGAGACCTGGGCGGTCTCGGTCTCCGGCTGGGAGACGGACGAAGACGAGAACAGGTCGCCGATGCCGTTGAACATGCGCTTGTAGAACGGGGCGCCGGTCGAACCGGAGGCGGGAGCCTCGGCCGGCGCGGCGGGCGCTACGGCGGCGGGAGCCGCCGCAACCTTCACCTCGGGGGCCGCCGGCGCGGAGGCCGGTGCCGTGACAGGAGCCGTCTTGGCGGCCGTGTAGGCCAGGACCGTCGAGGGCAGGGCGGCGGGCTTGGTGCTGTCGCTGCCGTCCATGGCGATTTCCTGCGGGCCGGAGGACAGGCCCTCGGGGCGGCTCACGTCGCCGTACCGGTCGCGCATGCGGGCATCGACCACGAGGGATCCGCTGCCGTCCGTGGAATTGGCGAAGGCCGTGCGGAAGGACTCGTGCGAGCCGCCGTCATGATAGACGAGGCGGATCGGCTTCGTGCCGCCGGAGACGAGTTCCGCCACCGCGCGCTCGTCCTGCTGGGACTTGGCCGCGACGGCGGACTCCGCCGAGGGGTCCATGTTGAACACGTAGCGCCGCTCGGAGACGGCCACCCGGGGCTCGTCCTTGGTGACCTCGAAATAATCGGAGCCTTCCTTCAGGTTCTTCCAAAAGGCGATGTTCGGGTCCATCCGGTGCTGGGCCAGGTTCTTGGCCGTCATGCGGAACGGATAGGACTGGAACTGGAAGCCGCGCTGACCGCTCGCCATGGCGTCGCGGGCGAGGGCGTAGATCTCGGCGATGTTCTGGTCCGTCATGGCGAAGCAGCCGCGCGACGAGCACGAGCCGTGCACCATCAGGGCGCTGCCGCTGCGGCCGAAGGACCGGTCATAGGCATTGGGGAAGCCGGTGTCGAACGACAGATAATAGGCCGAATTCGGGTTCATCTGCCCGGCCGAGACCGTGTAGAAGCCCTCGGGCGCCTGGCGGTCGCCTTCCTTGACCTTCGGGCCGAGCTGGCCCGACCAGCGGCAGATCGGATAGGTCTTGAGCAGCGCGTAGCGGCCGTTGGAACCCCGCTTCCAGACCTCCATCTCCGCTTCCTTCTTGTAGGAACGGATCAGGATGGGGTCGCTCTTGGACATGCCCTTCTCGGCCATCAGCGACATGGTGGCGGCCGGAATGGGCGTCAGGTGGCGTGTCGAGCTGCGCGTAAAGCTTTCATCCTGGCAGGCCGCGAGCGCAAGCGTCAGGCTCGCCGCCATTGCGAAACGCTTCATCATGGGGGACCCCGCAATCTTTGATCTGCCCGGTCATTGGCGCCGGACAGTTCCCCTGTAGCCCTAAACCCATAACCTTAACTCGCCCTTACCGCAAGCTGGGCGTTACGAGGTTCCACTGCGTTCCGGAAGGGCTCTTTCACCGGCTTTTCCCCCGGTCACGGCTCCGTGATCGCCCATCCCTAGCCCTTGTCGCGCGCCTATCCCGCCCCTGCGACGCCCTGCCGCGCGACACCCTGGAACCCGTCGCGCGACGCCATATCTCCCGTCCTGCGGAGGCCCTTCAAAGGTGGCGGATGGCGCAGACGAGTCAAAGCATTGCCGAACAGAAAATCCTTAAGACATCGATCGTTTTCACCCTGCTGTCGTCCCTGGCCAGCATTTCGCTGGGGCTTTTCATCAGCTCCAAAGCCATCGTGTTCGACGGGTTCTACGAGATCATCGACGCCGGCATGACGGGGGTGGCGCTCCTGGCCGCGCGCCTCATCGCCCGCGGCGACGACAGCCGTTTCCAATACGGGTACTGGCATCTCGAGCCCATGCTGGCCGGGCTCAACGGCCTGATCCTGACCTTCGCGTGCCTGTACGCCTTCGTGGATGCCCTGAACGGCCTGATCGTGGGCGGGCGCCAGGTTCAGTTCCAGGCCGGAGCGATCTACTCGGCGGCGAGCGGCGTGCTGAGCCTGGGGCTCTTCGTCTACATCCGGCGAAAGGGGCGCAGCCTCGGTTCGCAGCTTCTCGACCTCGACGCCCGCGCCTGGTTCATGGGCGCCGTGCTGAGCCTGGGGCTGTGCGTCAGCTTCATGATCGGGGGCGCCCTGTCCGGCACGGAGGCCCGTGTCTACGCGCCTTACGTGGACTCGATCATCTTGCTGGTGGTGGCCCTGGGCCTCCTGCCGTTTCCGCTCCTGACGGTCTGGCGCTGCGGCAAGGAGATCCTGCAGATCGCACCCCCGGAGCTCGACCGGCATGTGCGGGCGGTGGCCGAGGCGGTGGCGCAGCGCCACGGTTTCAGCGACTTCAGCTCCCACGTCATGCGTTCGGGCCGCCAGCAGTTCATCGAAATCGGCCTGGTGGCCCCGTCCGGGGACGTCCGGCGGTCGTTCGAGGAGCTGGACGCGATCCGGGCCGAGATCGCGGACGCCATGGGGGGCCTGAGCCCCGGCTACTGGCTGACGGTGGATTTCACCGCCGACAAGCGCTGGGTCTAGAGCCTCCGCAAGGGAAGCGGCCCTTCGCCGTAGAATCCTGGGCCGTTGATCCCAGGGCCCTAGAGCTTGCGGCCGATGTTGAGGAATTTCTCGGCGCGGTGATCGCGCAGCTCCGCCGGGCCCATGTTGTTGAGGTCCTGGAGGGCTTCCTCGATGGCGTCGCCGGTGGCCGCGATGGCGGCCTCCGGGTCCCGGTGGGCGCCGCCCATGGGCTCCGGGATGATCCCGTCGATCACGCCGAGCCGCAGCAGGTCCTGGGCGGTGATCTTCATGTTCGTGGCCGCTTCCTGGGCCTTGGCCGAGTCGCGCCACAGGATCGAGGCCGCGCCCTCGGGGGAGATCACGCTGTAGATGGCGTGCTCCATCATCAGCACCTTGTTGGCGGTGGCGATCGCGATGGCGCCGCCCGATCCGCCCTCGCCGATGACCACGGAGACGTTGGGCACGCCGAGGCCGAGCTGGGCCTCCGTCGAGCGGGCGATGGCCTCGGCCTGGCCGCGCTCCTCCGCCTCGATGCCCGGATAGGCGCCCGCCGTGTCCACGAAGGACAGGACCGGCAGCTCGAAGCGGTCGGCCAGTTCCATCAGACGCACGGCCTTGCGGTATCCCTCGGGCCGGGCCATGCCGAAATTATGCCGGATGCGCGCCTCGGTGGTGGAGCCCTTCTCCTGGCCCAGCACGCAGACGGCCTGGCCTCGGAACCGGCCGAACCCGCCCACGATGGCCTCGTCCTCGGCGAACTTCCGGTCGCCCGCCAGGGGGGTGAAATCGGTGATCAGGCCGGCGCAGTAATCCACGAAATGCGGCCGCTGCGGATGGCGCGCCACCAGGGTCTTCTGCCAGGGCGTCAGCTTGGAGTAGAGATCCTTCAAGGCATCCGAGGCCTTCACCTCGAGCCGGGAAATGTCGTCCGCGATGGAGACGGCGTCGCGGTTCTCGCCCAGCGCCCGAAGCTCTTCGACCTTGGCTTCCAGTTCGGCGACGGGCTTTTCGAAATCGAGATAGCTGCGCATCAGGGTCCGTCAAAAACGAAAAACCGGCGCGGACCTCACCAGCCCCGCCGGGCGCGCGGACACTGGCGATTTGAGGCCCGCAAGTCAAGCCGGGGTTGGAAACCGTTGGCTCTGCCTGCGGTTCCGAGACCCGTTCGGGTCATGCCCTGCTTTCGGCCGCCGGGCGTCACGCGAGAGACCTCAATGCCTCCGGTCGGACGGGCTCAGGAGCCGCCGGTAGAGGGTGCTGCGGTTGATCCCGAGCCGCTTGGCGGCCAGGGTGACGTTGCCGCCTGCCGCCTCCACGGCCTCCCGCATGGCCTGCCGGGCGATGCCGTCGAGGGAGTCCGTCGCGGCGGCGCGGGCGGCGGGCTCCCGGGGGCGGGCGTCCCGCAGGTCGAGAGGCAGGGCCTCGGCTCCCAGCATGCATCCGGTCTCGCCCAAGGCCAACATGGCCCGCAGGCAGCCCACGAGCTGACGGTAGTTGCCGGGCCAGTTATGCGCCGCCAGCCGGGCCAGGCAATCGGGCCCCAGGGCGATTCCCCGCGCCGGCCCGCCCATCTGGTCCCAGAGATGCACGATGAGGCCCGCCCGGTCCGGCAGGGCGCTCAGGGGCTGCATGGCGACCGTGTAGGGGGCGATGCGGAAGTAGAGGTCGGCCCGGAACGCGCCCTCTTCCACGAGGCGGTTCAGGTTCCGGTTGGTGGCGCAGACGAGGGCGAAGTCGACCGCAACCGGCCGGCCGTTGCCGAGGGGCACCACCTCGCGCTCCTGGAGCACCCGGAGCAGGCGTGTCTGGAGAGGCAGGGGCATGTCGCCGATCTCGTCCAGGAACAGCATGCCGCCCTCGGCTTCCCGCAGCATGCCCCTCTGACCCCGCGCCCGCGCCCCCGTGAAGGCCCCGGCCTCGTAGCCGAAGAGTTCCGATTCCATGAGGGATTCGGGCAGGGCCGCGCAGTTGACCGCCACGAACGGCCTGGCGGCCCGCGAACTGCCCGCGTGGGCGGCGCGGGCGAACACCTCCTTGCCGGAGCCGGTCTCGCCCGTCACCAGAACGGGCACGTCCGCGTCGATCAGGCGGACGGTCCGGGCCAGGTCCTCCGCCGTCCGGGGCCCGAACACCGGCCGGATGTCGGGAGACCGGCCTGGCCGGGCCTGTCGCAGGGGCGGGGGAGCCGGGACGGAGCGAGGCTTCGACCTCGCTTCCTCCAGCCGCCCGTGCAGCAGCGCGCCGCCGCGATGGCGCAGCTGGCCTCCGTCGGCAAACGCGCCCAGCCGGTCGCGGAAAATCTCCGACCAGCTCGCCCGGTCGAAGGCCTCCGCCGTCAGGCCGGCGAGATGCAGGCCGTGGCGGTTGGCGGCGATCAGGCGTCCGTCCTCGAACACGAGCACGCCCTCCCGCGCGGTGCCCAGCATGGCGGGATCGTGATGCAGGCGGATGCGCTCGCAATGCTCGAACCCGCGTTCGAACAGGCGGTGCTCGATCTGCTCGGCGGCGAGCCGCACGAGGCCGAGCGCGTAATCCTGATGCTTGTCCGCCGGGCCCGACAGGTCGAGCACACCCACCACCTCGCCCCGCGGGCCGAAGATGGGTGCGGCCGAGCAGGTGAGAATGCGATTGCACTCGAAGTAATGCTCGGCCCCGCGCACCGCGATGGGCGCGCGCTCCGCCAGGGCGGTCCCGATGGCATTGGTGCCTGTTGCGGCCTCGTCCCAGGGCATGCCGGGCCTCAAGGTGACGCGGGCGGCCTGGCGGGCGAAGGTCGAGCTCCCAACCGTGTCGAGCACCACGCCGCGCGCATCGGTGAGGATCACGATGCTGTCGGTGGCCTCCGCGTCCGCATGCAGCGCCTCGATCTCCGGGCGGCAGAAGCGCCGGAAGGACTCCATGGGTTCCGTAGCGGCGGTGATCTCCGGGGCCGTGAGCGGCTCGATCCGGGGCGCGGCCGCCCCCCGCAGGCCTTGCGCGGCGCAGCGGGACCAGGAGCGCAGGATCGGGCGCGGGATCAGGTTGCCGGAAACGGTGCCGCTCGAAAAGAACTGGCGGCGCGCGGTCAGGATCGCATCGGCGGAAACCATGTCGTCCTCCCAGAATGTCCCCGGGGCCGTCGCAATCCGCGACAGGTGTCGCGGCTGTCGCATCCCGCGACAGGCCGGGCTGTTTCTTGACGACAGCTTACCCGATGCCGCGCCGAATGCACCTCTCAACCGCGTGACGACTTTGTCGCCCCGTCAGGCACTTGCCGCATTGCAGCGACGATTGCTGCACGCCGATGCCACCGTTTGGCATGGGCGTTGCAGAGTGGGTTTCGGTTTAAAAAGGGAGGATCACCATGAACAAGCCGGAATTCCTGACCGTGTCGAAGGCGCCCTTCAAGGCGCGCTACGGCAACTTCATCGGCGGCCAATGGGTCGAGCCGGTATCGGGACGCTATTTCGAGAACACCTCGCCGATCACGGGCCGGGTGGTGTGCGAGGTCGCCCGCTCCGACAAGGAGGACATCGAGCGCGCGCTGGACGCCGCCCACGCCGCCAAGGACGCCTGGGGCCAGTCCGCACCCGGCGAGCGCGCCCGCATCCTCAACCTCATCGCCGACCGCATGGAGGACAACCTCGACACCCTGGCGCTGGCCGAGACCTGGGACAACGGCAAGCCGATCCGCGAAACGACCGCCGCCGACATTCCGCTCGCCATCGACCATTTCCGCTACTTCGCGGGCTGCATCCGGGCGCAGGAAGGCTCCATCGCCCAGATCGACAACGATACCGTGGCGTACCATTTCCATGAGCCGCTGGGCGTGGTCGGACAGATCATCCCGTGGAACTTCCCCATCCTCATGGCAACCTGGAAGCTCGCGCCCGCGCTGGCGGCCGGCAATTGCGTGGTGCTCAAGCCCGCCGAGCAGACACCCGCCTCGATCCTCGTCTGGGCCGAACTGGTCGCGGACCTGCTGCCGCCGGGCGTGCTCAACATCGTGAACGGCTTCGGGCTGGAGGCCGGCAAGCCCCTGGCGTCGAACCCGCGCATCGCCAAGATCGCCTTCACGGGCGAGACCACGACGGGCCGGCTGATCATGCAATATGCCAGCCAGAACCTGATCCCCGTGACGCTCGAACTCGGCGGCAAGTCACCCAACATCTTCTTCGACGACGTGACAATGGACGACGACGATTACCTCGACAAGGCTGTCGAAGGCTTCGTGATGTTCGCCCTCAACCAGGGCGAGGTCTGCACCTGCCCGAGCCGCGCACTGATTCAGGAATCGATCTACGACCGGTTCATGGACAAGGCGCTCAAGCGCGTGAACGCCATCAAGCAAGGCAATCCGCTCGATCCCTCTACCATGGTGGGCGCGCAGGCCTCCAGCGAACAGCTCGAGAAGATCCTGAGCTACATGGATATCGGCCGCCAGGAAGGCGCCGAGGTTCTCACGGGCGGCGAGCGCAACGTGCTGTCCGGCGACCTGGAAGGCGGGTTCTACGTGAAGCCCACGGTGTTCAAGGGCCACAACAAGATGCGCGTGTTCCAGGAGGAGATCTTCGGCCCCGTCGTGTCGGTCACGACCTTCAAGGACGAGGACGAGGCGCTCGCCATCGCCAACGACACGCTCTACGGCCTCGGCGCGGGCGTGTGGACCCGCAACGGCAACCGCGCCTACCGCTTCGGCCGCGCCATTCAGGCGGGCCGCGTCTGGACGAACTGCTATCACGCCTATCCGGCCCACGCGGCCTTCGGCGGCTACAAGCAATCCGGCATCGGGCGCGAGACCCACAAGATGATGCTGGACCACTACCAGCAGACCAAGAACTTGCTGGTCAGCTACAGCAACAAGGCGCTCGGGTTCTTCTGAGCGTCTTGAATTGAACTCACCCTCATCCTGAGGAGCCGCGGAAGCGGCGTCTCGAAGGAGGATCCAGAGAGCACTGGAAATATCCTTCGAGACGAATTGCTTCGCAATTCCCTCAGGATGAGGTTGGTGGCTGTGGACACGCCGCCATCGTCCGTGTTTGGAGAAAACCATGTCCGACTTTCCGCCCCCGCGTGTTACCGTCACGCCCGCTGGGCTCGCGCTCCTGGCCGAGATCGTGAGCGATCACGGGCCGGTGCTGTTCCACCAGTCGGGCGGATGCTGCGACGGCTCCTCGCCCATGTGTTATCCGCAAGGCGATTACATCGTGGGCGACAACGACGTGCTGCTGGGCACCATCGGTGATGCGCCGTTCTATATCAGCCGGTCGCAGTTCGAATATTGGAAGCACACCCAGCTCATCATCGACGTGGTGCAGGGCCGGGGCGGGATGTTCTCCCTCGACAACGGCCGGGACGTGCGCTTTCTCACCCGCTCGCGCCTGTTCACGGACGAGGAGAGCGAGGCCCTGAACGGCGTCACGACCCCTTGAAGCTTGGCCCTATGGCGACGGGGGCTTCTCGGCCTATATCCTTGCCTAGCGAAGGATGGCCCCGATGCATGACGCCGCCCCCCATTGGCCCGAACTGTCCTACCCCGCCTGGCGCGACACCGCCGCGACCTTGCAGCTCTGGACGCAGATCGTCGGCAAAATTCGCCTGTCGCTGACGCCCTGGCTCAATCACGGCTGGCAGGTGCCGCTCTACGTGACCGCCCGAGGGCTCGGCACCTCGCCCATCCCGGTCGGACACGAGATCCTGGAACTCGAATTCGACTTCATCGCGCACCAGCTCCTGGTCCGCACGAGCCGGGGCGACGAATGGGCGCTTCCCCTCGAAGCGCAGAGCGTCGCCGCCTTCTACCGGCGGGTCATGGAATGCCTCGACGGGCTGGGCATCCGGGCGGCCATCAACGAGATGCCCAACGAGGTGCCGGATCCGATCCCGTTCTCGCAGGACGACACCCATAAAACCTATGACGCCGCCGCCGCGCACCGCTTCTGGCGCGCGCTCGTGCAGGTCGACCGGGTGTTCAAGCTCTTCCGCTCGAGCTTCCTCGGCAAGGCGAGCCCGGTGCATTTCTTCTGGGGCAGCTTCGATCTGGCCGTCACGCGGTTCTCGGGAAAGCCCGCGCCGGCGCATCCCGGCGGCGTGCCGGGCCTGCCCGACGGGGTGACCCGCGAGGCCTATTCGCACGAGGTGAGCAGCGCCGGGTTCTGGCCCGGCAGCGATGCCTATCCGCATCCGGCCTTCTATTCGTATGCGTACCCGGAGCCGCCGGGCTTTCGCGACAGGCCGGTCTCGCCGGGCGCGCATTTCGATAAGACACTCGGCGAGTTTCTCCTGCCCTACGAGACAGTGCGCCACGCGGCCTCGCCCGACGCGCTCCTGCTCGATTTTCTCAACACCACCTACGTGGCGGCCGCCGACGCCGGGGGGTGGGACCGCGCCGCGCTGGAATGCTCGCTCGGCATCCCGGCGCAGCCGCGCCCGGTCCCGGCGTGACCCGGCCCTAATCGCCCCCGGCGAGGTTCGCCGGCACCCCGTCCACCGGCAGGTCGAGTCCCTGCCGCAGGGTGCCGATGCCGTACTCGCGAATGCGCTTGCCGAGCGGATCGCTCACGAAGATGCTCTCGCCCACGAGCGCAAGGTTTGGCGTTGGCGTCTTGGCCCCGTAGGCGCAGTCGAAGGCCGGAACGGCGTCGAACTGCGCCACCTGCTTCCAGTCCGGCGACATCTCGTAGATCCGCAAACGTCCGTCCGGCGTCAGGTTTGCGACGCGCCTGCCGTTGGCTGACACCTCGAAATGGCACACGGCCTGCCCGCCCGGAACCGGGAACACGTCCGCCGCCGCGAGCGTCTTCGCGGCCGGGTCGATCCGCAGCAGCGCGTCGTAGGGGCCAACGCTGCCGTAATTGGCGACCAGCGCACCGGCTTTGCCCGCTTTCACGGTTGAGGAGCGGCGCGCATCCGGGTAAGGCAGGCGCCGCGCCTGCCAGCCCGTGTCGGCTCGGGACATCACCAGCAATCCGCCCGCCGTGAGGTGGTCCGCCGGTCCGCCGGCGCAGCCGAACACGTGCACGCCCTCGCGGGGGGCATGTCCATGGTATTCCTTGCAGGAATTCTGCGGGTCCGCGAGGTTGTCGAAGGACGCGAGCACCCGCTCGCCGCCGGACGCGACGACCTGGAAGCCGTTCGGGCGCGAACTCGCCGTTTGGTCGCCCGCCGCATAGGCGGCGTTGGGCGTCGACACGAGCCACTCGTCCCGGCCGAGCGCGAATGCGATGCCGTGCTGCGGCGCCGGGCTCTTCCAGGTGACGGTTGTCGGTTCGGGTGTGCCGAGGCTGTCGAGCGCGATGAAGCTCGCGTGGGGATCGCTTGCGCGCTCCCAGGGCCGGTGGCCGTCGAAGAACACGCTCACCCAGCCGCTATCCGAGACCACATGCGCGGGCTTGTCGCCGGACAGGGCGAAGTCGAGCATCCGCACCTCGCCCTTGTGCACGTCCACATGATCGCCGTGGGATTCGAAGGTCAGTCCGGTATCGAGGAAGCGCACCGTCCCGGCGGCATCCCCGGTCTTGATGACGATGTAGCGTCCGTTCTCCGTGGTGGACAGGGAAGGATTGGCGTCCGGCACGTCGAAGCTGTGGGTGGTCTCGCCACTGTCGAGGTCGAGCACGTGGATCCGGGGAGCCTGATGGTCGGCGTAGACGAGGCGGCCGCGCGAGACCGCGTGGTCGTGCGCCTGAGTTCCGCCTGCCATGGCGAGGGCGGCGGATCCGGCCAGAAGGGCGCGGGTGATGGATCGGTTCATGGAAGCGTCCTGTGGGGTGGCGGAGGGCATGCGGCCCCAAAGGCTGCGCGGGCCTTCGGGCTGCATCGGCAGGGCGACTGCCGGGGCGCGCCCGGCGAGCCCAGATCAGGGGCCCGCCCGTGAGCCTCGACAGCGCGATGGCTGTTCGTGAACATCGTACAGTATACTATACGTACCTTGTGCGTATAATGTACGTCAAGTGCGATCACATGCGCCGGAAGAGTTTTCCGGACGGTCGTGCAGGCGGGATTTCAGCCGTTTAGGCCCGCGGCTTGCCGGCCGTCACGCGCGAGGCCCGCGCAGGGGCCGGCGCCAGGACGGGCACGAGCCGGGTGCGCCGCCGGGCGGCGCGCACAATCCCTGGCCGGTAGAGCTGTTTCGTGGCCTCCACGATGTGCACCCCGGCCCCCGGCAGCGAGAAGCCCGAGCCGACCCGCTCCCAGGCTTGGGCGGTACGCAAGAGCACGCGGCTGCGCAGGGGCGGAACGTAGAGGGTCTCGGCCCAACGCTCGGGCGAGAACCAGGTCTGGCGCATGAGGCCCTTCAGCTGAGACCGGCTGTAGGGCTGCCCGTAGCCGAAGGGCGTGGTGTCCATGCGGGCCCAGAGGCCGCGCCGGTTGGGCGCCACCAGGATGATGCGCCCGCCAGGTGTCAGGATGCGCCAGATCTCGTGCAGCAGCTCCGTCGGGCTCTCCACGGTTTCGAGCGCGTGGACCACGAGAACCCGGTCGATCGACGAATCGGGCAGCGGCATGATGAGCGGGTCGACCAGTGTGGAGGCGGAGGCGCCCGTCGGCGGCCAGTTCACCACGCCCTGCTGGGCCGGCATGAAGGCCAGAACCCGCTCGCACTCGTCCCGGATGCCCCAGAGATACGGCGTCGCGAAACCGAGGCCGAGCACCCGCAGCCCTGTGAGCGGCCCCCAGAACCGGCCGATGGCGCCCCCGACGAAGCGTCGGGTCACGGCCCCCAGCGCGCTGCCGTAGAAGCCTCGCAGATCGGTGATGTCCATGCTCATGGGGCGGTCGTAACGCTCGATTCAACGGATTCGGGCCTGAAAGCTCATGGCCGAGGTCTGGTTTCTCCCGCACAGTGTCCCATGATACCTCCCAGGCCATCAAGCCAAGGTTCGCCCGAGGGATCCGGATGCCAGCTCAAGTCCACGCCTTTCTCTGCCTCCAGGACAATATCGGGGCGCTGATCCACGATCCCAATACGGGCGCCTGCGCGGCCATCGACGCCCCCGAGGAGGCTCCGATCCTGGCGGCTCTCGCGGAAACGGGCTGGCAGCTCACGGACATTCTCGTTACGCACCGGCACAGCGACCATGTCCAGGGCATCGAGGCCCTGAAGGCCCGCACGGGCTGCCGGGTGGTGGCGCCGAGCAAGGCGCGCGCCCAGGTGCCCCAGGCGGATGCCTACGTCCAGGAGGGCGACACGGTCCATGTGGGCGATCTCCAGGCCCATGTCTGGGAGACGCCGGGCCATTGCTCGGACCACGTCTCGTACTGGTTCGCGGCCGACCGGGTTCTGTTCTGCGGCGACACCCTGTTCACCCTGGGCTGCGGGCGCGTGCTCGACGGCTCCTATCCGGATCTATGGCACTCGCTTCAGCGCCTCGCGGCCCTGCCGGAGGAGGCGAGCGTCTATTCGGGCCACGATTACGTGCTCTCGAACGGGCGCTTCGCCCTCGCGGTCGAGCCCGGCAACGCTGCCTTGAAGGCCCGCATGGAGGAGGCCGAGACCGCCCGGGCCGAGGGCACCTTCCTGGTGCCGTCCACCATCGGGGCCGAGAGGGCCACGAATCCTTTCTTGAGAGCGGGCGAGGCCGGGGTGGCGAAAGCCGTGAATCTCGACGCGGGCGATCCTTTTGCGGTTTTCAAAGCGCTGCGGGAGTGGAAGAACAGGTTCTGATTTCGCCCATCCGGCAGAAGGCCCCATGACCGACCACGATTCCATCCTCGGCCTCGAGAGCCGGCTGATGAACGCCTGGCCGTCCTTCGACTACCAGTTCTACGACGGCTGGGTGCTGCGCTTCGCCAACGGCTATTCCAAGCGCGCCAATTCGGCGACGCCGCTCAGCGTCGGCGCGACCCTCGACGGGGCGCTCGTCGACCACATGGTCGAGCATTTCATCGTCGCCAACGTTCGCCCCACCTTTCGGCTCACGGGCGTCCAGGCCCCGGAGGCGGACGCGCTGCTGGCCGAGCGGGGGTTCGACGAGATCGAACCTACGATGGTGCTGACCGCGCCCGTCGACGGCGATTGCAGCCCGGATCCGGAGGTGGCCATCCAGCCTGCCGTGACGAAGCGCTGGGTGCAGGAAACCGCGCGTTCCTATGGCGGCGAGAAGGCCGACGACAAGACGCTGATCGAGATCGTGTCGCGCATCCGCCAGAGGGCGGGCTTCGCGACGCTGAGCCTCGACGACAAGCCGGTCGCCTGGGGGCTCGGGGTCGTGGAGCGCGGCTATGTCGGCCTCTACGACATCGTGGTGTCGCCGGACCTGCGCGGCATCGGGCTCGGGCGCCGGGTGGTGTCGAGCCTCATGGCCTGGGGCTGTGCGCAAGGGGCGCATACCGCCTATCTCCAGGTGCTGGAAGCCAACGAGGTGGCGCGCTCGCTCTATGGGGCTTTAGGATTCCAGCCGGCCTACCGCTACACCCACCGGGTCATGCCGCGGCCCGCTTCGCGCTGACGCGCTTGCCCATCAGGGTCGCCACCAGGGCGCCGGCCACGATGAGGCCGCAGGAGAGGGCGAGGATCCAGGACGGTTCCGCGTAGCCCGCCGCCACGAGGATCAGGGTCGAGAGAACCGGCGTCGCGTAGGAGGCGACGCCCAGCAGGCGGATGTCGCCGCGCTTCATGCCCACGTCCCACACATAGAACGCCGCCCCGACCGGGCCGATGCCGAGCGCCAGCAGAGCCAGCCACTGCGTGGCCGTCTCGGGCCAGATTGTCGCCTCGAAGGCGAGGTGGCACAGGAGGCTCAACGCCGATGTGGCCAGGCAGAACCCCGCCACCGCATCGGTGGGCACCTGCCCGAAGCGTCGGGACAGGACCGAATAACCCGCCCACACGAACGAGGCCACGAAGGCGCAGAGATAGCCCGGAATGTACTCGGACCGGGCATCGAGCCCGCCGCGCCCCGCGATGAGGAGCGCGACGCCCGCGAAGCCCAGGACGGCGCCAGCGATGTGGGCGGGTTTCAGCTTCTCGCCCGGCAGGAAGGACGAGAACAGCACGATGAGAAGCGGCCAGAGATAGTTGATGAGGCCCGATTCGGCGGGCGGCGCGAGGCGCAGGGCGGCGAAGTAGAGCGCGTGGTAGCCAAACAGGCCTCCAAGCCCCAGCGCCCACACGATCGGCTTCTGCCGCAGCGCGCGCAGGCCCTCGGGCCGGGCGATCCAGCTCGCCGCGCCCAAAAGCCCACCGACCAGGAACGTCATGGCGGCGAGCTGGAACGGCGGGATCGTTCCGGTGGCGGCCGTGAACAGGGCCAGCAGCGACCAGAACAGGATGGCCAGAAAACCGATGAGGGTGGCGTTGCGCGTCGTCATGCGCCGCCCATAGCGGAAACCGCCCCTCCTGGGGAGGGGCGGAGCGCCGTTTTCGGCAAGGGCGGCGCCCCTCGCGCCGGGAGCGATGCCCGGGGCGCGAGCCGCGCCCGCTTACGCCATGTACTGGCCGCCGTTGATGGTAAGCGTCGAGCCCGTGATGAAGCCCGCATCCTCTCCCGCCAGGTAGAGGACGCTGCGGGCGATCTCGTCGGCTTCGCCCAGGCGGCCCGCCGGGATCAGGGGCAGGATCTTGGTTTTCATCACCTCCTCGGGCACGGCCTGCACCATCTCGGTGGCGATGTAGCCCGGCGCGATCACGTTCACGGTAATGCCCTTGTTGGCGTTCTCCTGCGCCAGCGCCTTGGCGAAGCCCACGACGCCTGCCTTGGCGGCGGAGTAGTTGGCTTGGCCGATCTGGCCCTTCTGGCCATTGATGGACGAGATCAGGACGATGCGTCCGAAGCCGCGCTCGCGCATGCCCTCGATCACGGGCCGGGTGCAGGTGAACATGGAATCGAGGTTGGTGCGCATGACCTGGGACCACTGGTCGTAGGTCATGCGGTGGAACATGCCGTCCCGGGTGATGCCCGCATTGTTGACGAGCACGTCGACGGGCCCGATCTCCGACGCGATGGCCTTGATGCCCGCGTCGCACGCGGCCGCATCCGACACGTCGAACTTGTAGACCGGAATCCCGGTCTCCGCCTTGAACTTCGCGGCCGCCTCATCATTGCCCCCGTAATTCGCCGCGACGGAGTAGCCCGCCGCCTTCAGGGCCTTCGAGATCGCGGCGCCGATGCCGCGCGTACCGCCCGTGACCAACGCAACTCGCGCCATTGTCGTCTCCTTCCCGTTGCCGTTCCCGATGAACCTCTTGGCGGGTCCATAGATGCGAAGGCGGCCCGAGTCGTCCGGGCCGCCCCTTCCGTTACCTTAGCGCCTTCCGCGAGGCCGGGAAGAACTTCCTGGCCGCCGCGCCGCTGTTCTTTTGGGCAAGGCTCTTTTGGGCAAGGCTCTTTTGGGCAAGGCGCCGGGTCGGCGCCGTCCGTCCGCTCTCAGCGCTCCAGGCACATGGCGACGCCCATGCCGCCGCCGATGCACAGGGTGGCGAGACCCTTCTTGGCATCGCGCTTGGCCATCTCGTGCAGCAGGGTGACGAGCACGCGCGCGCCGGACGCCCCGATGGGGTGGCCGATGGCGATGGCGCCGCCGTTCACGTTCACGATGGACGGGTCCCAGCCCATGTCCTTGTTGACGGCCAGCGCCTGGGCCGCGAAGGCTTCGTTGGCCTCCACGAGGTCGAGGTCGGACACCTTCCAGCCAGCCTTCTCCAACGCCTTGCGCGAGGACGGGATCGGGCCCGTGCCCATGATGGCGGGATCGACGCCCGCCGTGGCCCAGGAGGCGATGCGCGCGAGTGGCGTCAGGCCGCGCCGGTTGGCTTCCTCCTCCGTCATCACCACGACGGCTGCGGCGCCGTCGTTGATGCCCGATGCGTTGCCGGCCGTCACGGTGCCCTCCTTGGAGAAGGCGGGGCGAAGCTTGGCGACCGAGTCCAGCGTGGCGCCGTGGCGGATGTACTCGTCCTGGTCCACCACCGTGTCGCCCTTGCGGCCCTTGATGGTGACGGGCGCGATCTCGTCCTTGAAGCGACCTGCCTTCTGGGCGGCCTCGGCCTTGTTCTGGGACCCGACCGCGAACTCGTCCTGCTCCTCGCGGGTGAGCTGCCAGCGCTGGGCCACGTTCTCGGCCGTGTTGCCCATGTGGTAGCCGTGGAAGGCGTCCATCAGGCCATCCTTGAGCATGGTGTCGAGGAGCTTCATGTCGCCCATCTTGGTGCCGCCGCGCATGTAGGCGGCGTGCGGGGCCTGGGACATGGATTCCTGGCCGCCTGCCACGATGATGGACGCATCCCCGTTGGCGATTTGCTGCAGGCCGAGAGCGACCGAGCGCAGGCCCGAGCCGCAGAGCTGGTTGAGGCCCCACGCGGTCTTCTCTTGAGGGATGCCCGCCGCCATCGCGGCTTGGCGAGCGGGATTCTGGCCCTGGCCGGCCGTGAGGATCTGGCCCAGGATCACCTCGTCCACGTCGGAGCCGTCGACGCCCGCCCGCTCCAGCGCGGCCTTGATGGCGATCGTTCCGAGCTCGTGCGCCGGGGTGTTGGCGAAGGCGCCGTTGAACGAGCCGACCGGGGTGCGGGCCGCCCCGACGATGACGATGTTGCCTTGGGCCATGGTGGTCTCCTTGAATGTCCCGATCAATATGGGCACGATCAAAGCCGCGGGACAGGGGAAGTCAAGCTGCACTTAGGGTGCAGCGTCCGGCTCAGCGGTTCTCCTCGCGAGTCTCCCAGCGACTCTTAGACTTTTGACGCTTTGCCCCTTACGCCGAAGGCCTATAATCTTTCCAAGGGACAGCATCCGCGGACGCGGAATGGTCCGGCCCTCTCACGGCGGAAATCACGGCACAATGGCGACGACGGACAAGCAACCGACGGTCATCAAGAAATATGCGAACCGCCGTCTCTACCATACCGGCACCTCGACCTATGTGACCCTTGAGGATCTCGCCACCATGGTGCGCCAGGGCGAGGACTTCGTGGTCTACGACGCGAAGTCCGGCGACGAGATCACCCGCTCCGTGCTTACGCAGATCATCTTCGAGCAGGAGAACAAGGAAGGCCAGAACCTCCTGCCGGTGACGTTCCTGCGCCAGCTCATCCGCTTCTACGGGGACAGCCTGCAATCCCTCGTGCCGAGCTATCTCGAATTTTCCATGAACAACCTTTCCCAGGAGCAGCAGAAGCTGCGGGAGCAGATGTCCCAGGCCTTCGGGCCGGGCGCGTTCCAGGCCATGGAGGAGCAGGTTCGCACCAATATGGGCTTCTTCCGCGAGGCCATGCGCATGTTCTCGCCCTTCCAGGCCCGCGCGGGCGGCGAGGACAAACCCACGGAACCCGGCGATCTCGACGCCCTCAAGCGCCAGATGGCCGACATGCAGGCCAAGCTCGACGCGCTCTCGAAGGACAAGTAGGCGCTTAAAGGAGATAGTTTCTACACGCCCTCATCCTGAGGGAATTGCGAAGCAATTTGTCTCGAAGGATGGTCCAGTTTGCAATGGAGACACTCCGCTGAAGCCCTCCTTCGAGACGCGGCTGCGCCGCTCCTCGGGATGAGGTGGAGGGGGCTCGAAACGTTGCTGAGGCGGCCCTCAGGATGAGTTTCGAGGGGGCCCGCCCCCTCGGTCTCAAGCCCGCTTCGCCGGCCGCAATCCCATCTGAGCCGGCCGTGTCAGATCGGCACCAAACAATCCGCCCTGCAGGTAATCGATGCCCCAGCCCGCGAGCATGCGGGCGATGCGCTCGTCCTCCACCCATTCGGCGCCGGCCGCCATGCCGAGGCGGTGGGCGCTCTCGATCAGGGTGCGGACGTAGAGGCGCTCCTCGGGCGAGCGCTCGATGGCCTGGACAAAGGGGCCGCCGATCACCAGGAGATCGACCGGCAGATGGCGGAGGCGGTCGCCCGTGAGATGGCCGGACCCGAAGCCATAGGCCGCGAGGCCGACCCCGAGCGCCTTCATGGTGTCGAGCTTGGCCTTGACGGCATCCACCTTGGTCAGAGCCTCGGCGGGCAGCCCGACCGTCAGGCGGGATGCGATCCCCGGGCGGGCGCCCAGGTGGGCCGCCAGCATGTCGATCCACTCGCTCTCCCGCAGGGTCGCGCCTGCGATGGGCAGGATGGTGCGCTCGCTCGGACAGGCCGCAAGATCGTCCGCCGCGAGCTCCAGCATCCGGCCGTCGAGGAGCAGGGACAGGCCGGGTCCGTCCATGACCGACGCCACGTCGCCGGCGGGCGAGAGGCTGCCGTCCGGGCGGCCGATGCGGGCTTGCGCGGCGTGGAAGACGGCCTGGCGCGTCAGCGCGTCCACGAGAGGTTGGCGGACATAGGTCAGGCGCCGGCCGTTGAGGGCGTCGATCACGTCGAACGGGTCCGTGCCGCAGCGCGAGGCTGCGGGCACCCGAACCGCGAAGGCGGTGGCAAAGCGCAGGCCCTCCGCCGTCGCGCCGTCCAGGGCCTCCTCGGCCCGGCGCAGCAGCGAGACCGCTTCGGTGGCATGCTCCGGCACGCTCGCGGCGCCCAGGCGCAGGGTCTCGGCCAGGACGACCGACCCCTCCTCGACGAGGCGCAGCAGGCGCGTCATGGCGCTCTCGGCGTCGGCAGCCGTGCAGGAGTTCAGGGTCAGGGCGAAGCGGCCCGGCGCGTAGCGGTCGAGGCGGTCACCCCGGCGCAGGAGGGGGCGCAGGGCTTCGATGACCTCGCCCATGAGCTCGCCGCTCTCGTCCTCGCCCTCGAGGCGTCCCGCCACCAGGGTCATCCGGTGACGGTAGGAGCGGGCCTCGACGAGTTCCCCCTGCAGCCGCAACAGAAGGTCCGACCGGGCGCGGATCAGGGCGCTCGGCACTTCCTGGCTGCCGCCGGGGGAGAGGCGCAAAAGCCCCCGGGCCAGGGCCGGACGCCCCTGCGCATCGCCGGTCCAGCGCCCGGCATCCTCCACCAGGCACGTCCGTTCGGGCCCAAGACGCAGGGCGTAGCACGCCTTGTAGGCGGTGGGATGCGACTGGCCCGCGGGCCCATGGTGCAGGGCAGCCCGGCGGTCGTCCCCGCTGCCCGGCTCCACGAGCTGGCCGAAGGCCGCGCCGGTTCGGGGCAGGCTCGCGGGAGCGATCCCCAAGGCGTCTGCGGCGTTGGGTCCCCAGGACAAGGCATCCGTCCCGAGATCCCACGTGTAGGCGGCGGCTCGCAAGCCCGTGGGGAGGCCCCCGCGATAGGAGGAGGGCCATCCCAGGGATGACCGCAAGACACCCTTCAACCGCTCCGCCTGGCTCCGCCGCCTTGCCATCACGCAACCCTCGACAACGCATCATGCGACGAGAGGCGCTCCGCAATCCGCGCCCGTCCCGCCTTCAAAAAGAGGGCCTAGGATCGTCGCGCAGCGTTAACGAAGGATGAAACGGCGGTCTGAATCTGCAAGGCTGGCGCGGCAACAAAAAACCGGCGCTCGCGCGCCGGTTCTTGTCATGGTCGCCTGTCGACGGATGCGGTCTTACGCGTCCGTCTTCACCTTCAGAACCTGACGGCCCCGGTACATGCCGGTCTTCAGGTCGATGTGGTGCGGGCGGCGCAGCTCGCCGGAATCCTTGTCCTCGACATAGGTCGGGGCCTTCAGGGCATCGGCGGAGCGACGCATGCCGCGCCGCGAGGGCGACGTTTTTCTTTTCGGAACGGCCATTTCTCGTCTCCAGTCAACGGCTGAGCGCCCGCTGGAACAGGGAAACGCTCAAATTCAATCTCGATAAGGTTGCGCCTCATACAGGGTCTTGCGGCAAATATCCAGCCCTAAAAGCATCGGTCTCACAGCCTGAGGCAATCGCTGTAGGGGGCGGCCACCTCCATGCGCGCGCGAAGCTGGGCCGCCAGGGCGCGCATGCGGGCCGTGGGCTTGGCCGGGTTGCGCACCAGGGGGTTCGGCAGGGCGCGGGCGAGCAGGGAGGCCTCGTTTCGGGTGAGGGCACGGGCGGGCTTCCTGAAATAATGCTGCGCGGCCGCCTCGGCGCCGAAAATGCCGTCGCCCCACTCGGCGATGTTGAGGTAGACCTCCATCATGTGCCGCTTGGTCCAAACCGCATCGATGTAGAGCGCGATGGGCAGTTCGAGCCCCTTGCGCACATAGGAGCGGCCCGGCCAGAGAAAAAGGTTCTTGGCGACCTGCATGGGGATCGTCGACGCCCCGCGCGACGGTCCGTCCTCGTCGGCGGCGTCGATCACGTCCCTGAGCGCGTCCCAATCGACCCCATGATGCTGACAGAAACGGCTGTCCTCGGCGGTCAGCACAGCCAAAGGAAGATTCGGGGAAATCTCGTCCAGGCTCACATATTGCCGGTTCACGGGCTGGAAGGTGAGCCAGCGCCCGAGCATCAGGGTGGAGACCGGCGGCACGATGGCGTAGGAAAGCCCTAGCCAAAAGACGAGCGCGACCCATAAGAGGACGAGGCCCAGGCCGATCTGGACGATGCGACGCAGGAGCCGGGAGACGGAGAAAGGTTTCCGGCTCCGTCCGGCGCGAAGGTCCGGAGCCGGCGCTAGGTCCATCCCGTCGTCCTTCACGGCTCCTGGAGCCGCGTCGCCCGTATTCAGGCTCACCATAATGCCATCCACCAGCTCTTTCGTGATGCGGCTGACCGAGGTCGCGACAGCCATCGAGGCCTTCCTGGAGACGTTGCTAGCAGACGCGCGCCGTTCAGGCGAGATCGCCCGGCCGCCCCGGCTCATGGCGGCCATGCGTCATGCGACGCTGGGCGGCGGCAAGCGTCTTCGGCCTTTTCTCACCATCGAGGCTGCCCGGCTCCTCGGCGTCGCCGGGGAGGGGGCCCTGCGAACCGGGGCCGCCGTCGAGCTGCTGCACGGCTATTCCCTGGTCCATGACGACCTGCCCTCCATGGATGACGATGATTTGAGGCGCGGGCGGCCCACTGTCCACAAGGCTTTCGACGAGGCCACCGCCATCCTGGTCGGCGACGCGCTCCAGACGCTGGCCTTCGAGGTGCTGGCCGATTCCGCGACCGATCCCGATGGGGCCATTCGGTCCGACCTGGTGCTGGGCCTCGCTCGCGCGTCGGGTCTGGGCGGCATGGTGGGCGGGCAGCTCCTCGACCTCACGGCGGAGGGCCGCTACGGAGCCGTGTCCTTCGGCGACACGGAGATCCGCCAGCTTCAGATGATGAAGACGGGCGCGATCCTGGCGTTTTCCGTAGAGGCCGGGGCCATCTTGGGCCGGGCCGACGCCGAGACCCGCCAGCGCCTCGTCACCTACGGGTGGGCGCTCGGCGCCGCCTTCCAGGTGGCTGACGACATCCTCGACCGGGAGGCTTCCTCGGAGGCCATGGGCAAGCGCACCGGCAAGGACCTGGAGAAGGGCAAGGCCACCCTCGTGGACCTTCTCGGCATGGACGGCGCGCGCCGGGAATGCGCGCGCCTGGTGGCGACGGCCGACGAGGCTCTGGGATCGTTCGGGCCCGAGGCCGACATCTTGCGCGAGACGGTGCGCTTCGTGGTCGAGCGGCAGGCCTAAGGGGCTGGCGCGGCCGGGAACGGCTCCACGTAACTGTCGCCGGTTCGGCCGTAATAGACCGCCCGGCGGCCCGCCAGGGAGACGTGGTAGCCGACGCAGCCCGCCATCGCGATCCGCTCGCAGAACTCCTTGTAGCGGATCCGTCCGGCCTGGATGGCCCGTACGGCCGCTTCGACGCCCGTGGACGAGAAATCCTTCGCCGGCACGCTTCCGACCGAGGCATTCGGCACGGCATGGGAGGCGTCGTCGGGCATGTAGTATGTCTTCTCGGATCGCACGAGGTCCGCATGATAGCGCTCGACGCCCGCGTCCATGAGCTTCATCACCACTTGCGGGAAGGCGACGCGCTCCTCGTCGGACGCACGGGTGCATTCCTCGACGACGGTCTTCACACTCTGGTTCATGGCTATCTCCTTGCCGGCAAAGAGTTATCGGTGCGAGCGACGGTCACTCGACCGGGATCGATTTCAGACCCTGATGCCGAACGATGTCGCGAAGGGTCTTCTCCAGGGCCACGCGTTCCTCCGCGCTCAGATGCCCGAAGAATGCGGTGTCGTTCTCGTCGGCCAGCGCGGCGAGCTGTGGAACCAAGGCCTTGCCGGCGTCGGTCAGGGACAAGGCCTGATACCGGCGGTCGTCCCGGCTCGTGTCCTTCGAGACCAACCCCTTGGCGGCGAGCCGGTCGGCGAGTTTGGAAATGGCGCCGCGGGTCATGCCGAGGGCGTCGGCTAAGTGGCTCGGCACGACGGAGCCCCGATCATAGAGCTCACGGAGGACCACCCATTCGGCCACGGTCACGCCGGAGGCTTCGACCTTGAGGCTGAATGCGTGTGACACATGGTTCGAAACGAACCGCAGCCAGTACCCGAGGTGGGTCTCCAATCCGCTGATCTTCGTGCTCTCCGGCATCGCAGGCCTTCTTAAGTTAACTAGGAAACTATCAGAATATGTTTCCTAGTCAACTATCCCTCCGCTTCAGCGCTGCAGTTGAGTCGAGGTCCCTTTAAGCCTCGGGTGTCGGAACCCAGAAGAGCAGCTTGCGCCTGTCAGGACGCGTCTCGTGATCCTTGTCTCCGGCCGGGATGCCGCCATTGGCTCGGATCACTTTGATCGACCCGATATTGTCGTCGTCGCAAGTAATCATGACGCGGGCGAGGCCCACCTCACGGGCGACAGGTAGGATCCGGCGCAGGGCCTCGGTCGCGTATCCGCGTCCCTGCTTCCACGGCACGATGGTGTAGCCGATATGGCCCGACACGTAGGGCGGCAGCTCTACCGTGCCGGTCTGAAAACGCAGGCCGATCCGCCCGCAGAACTCGCCGTCGACGATCAGGAAATCCCGCGCGGGCAGGCGCGGCACAAAGGTGCCGTCGGGCAGGCGGAAATTGGGGCTGTGGTAGGCTTCATGGAAGAAGTTCGCCCGGTCGCGGCGCAGCATGGCCAGTTGGTCCCGGCTGATGTCATGGGTGGTGTTGGGCGACCACCCTTGAGCGAGGGCGTGCTCGTAGCCGTCGAGCCATTCGGCGTTCGGTGGAACGAGGGTGAGCCTGGAGGTTTTCAGGGGTGCGTTCATGACGATCCGGACTTTAGACCGGGCCGTCTGGATTGCAACACTCTATCCTCTGGCGACGCATCGGCGATGCGTCGCGTCAGACCGTCACCTGCGTGCCCACTTCCACCACCCGGCCGGTGGGGATCTGGAAGAAGTCCGTGGCGTCGCTGGCGGATTTGGCGAGGCTGATGAAGATGCGGTCCTGCCAGAGCGGCATGCCGCTCTGAGCCGCCGGCCGGATGGAGCGGCGGGACAGGAAGAAGGACGTCGCCATGATGTCGAACTTGAAGCCCTGCTTGCGCAGGATCGCGAGGCCGCGCGGAATGTTGGGTGTCTCCATGTAGCCGTAGGTCATCTGCACGCGCCAGAACGTGTCGCCCACATGCTCGATCTGCACCCGCTCGTCGTCGTTGACGCGGGGATAGTCGGAGCTGCGAACGGTCAGGATCGCGTTCTTCTCGTGCAGCACCTTGTTGTGCTTGAGATTGTGCAGGAGGGCCGCAGGGGCCGTGTCGGGGTCGCTCGTCAGGAAGACGGCGGTGCCCTTCACCTGGTGGGGCGGGCTCTTCTCCAGCATGTTCACGAGCTCGATGAGGGGCACGTCCACCTTGCGGGTCTTCTCGAACAGGATGCGGGTGCCCTTCACCCAGGTGAGCATCAGGACGAAGAACACGCCCGCGATGAGCAGGGGCACGTAGCCGCCGTCGAGGAGCTTGATCATATTCGATGACAGGAAGGTCAGGTCGATGGCGAGCAGCGGCAGCATGACGAGGCCGGTCTTGACCGGACCCCAGCCCCAGCTGCGGCTCATGACGATGCAGGCGAGAAGCGTCGTCACCACCATGGTGCCGAACACCGCGATGCCGTAGGCGCTGGCGAGGCTGCTCGACGAGCCGAACATGAGCACCAGGGACACGACCGCGAAGAGAAGCAGCCAGTTCACGCGGGGCAGGTAGATCTGGCCCTGATGGGTCTCGGACGTGAAACGCACCTCCAGGCGAGGCAGGAGGCCGAGCTGGATCGCCTGCCGGGTCAGCGAGAACGCGCCCGTGATGACGGCCTGGCTCGCCACGATGGTGGCCAGCGTCGCCAGGATCACGAGGGGTAGGAGCAGCCAGCCCGGCGCGAGCAGGAAGAACGGGTTCTCGACCGATTCCGGATGCGCCAGCAACAGCGCGCCCTGGCCGAGATAGTTCAGGGCGAGGGCCGGGAACACCACGGTGCCCCAGGCCACGCGGATGGGCCGGCGGCCGAAATGGCCCAGATCCGCGTAGAGCGCCTCCGCGCCCGTAACCGCCAGGCAGACGCTGCCCAGGACCGTGAAGGCGATGCCCGGATGAGTGACCAGGAAGGAGACCCCGTAATACGGGTTGATGGCCAGGAAGACGCCCCAATCGTCCGAGATGTGCAGGAGGCCCAGGCCCGCCATGGTGATGAACCACAGGAGCGTCAGCGGTCCGAAAAACGCCGCAACCCGGCCGGTGCCCCGGCTCTGCACGATGAAGAGGCCGACCAGGATCGTCACCGCGATGGGCAGGATGTAGTCGTTGAGGGCCGGTGTGACGAGCTTGAGGCCCTCCACGGCTGAGAGGACCGAGATGGCGGGCGTGATGGCGGCGTCGCCGTAGAACAGGGCCGCGCCCGCCATGCCCATCACGAGAACCGGCAGGCTGCGCCGTCCGAGCGCCCGCTGGGCCAGGGCCACCAGGGTCAGGGAGCCGCCCTCACCCTTGTTGTCCGCCCGCAGCAGAAGGATCACGTATTTGATCGTGACCGTGAAGACGAGAGCCCACAGCAGCAGAGACAGGATGCCGATCACGAGTTCGCGGGTCATGGGCACCGGCGTGCCGTGGTGGCCTCCGGTAGCCGCCGCGATGGTCTCGCGCATGGCATAGAGGGGGCTGGTGCCGATATCGCCGTAGACGACGCCGATGGCCCCGAGTGTCAGGGTCCAGAAATTGGCGTGTCCGTGCCCTTCCGGAAGGGTCGCCTCCGGGGCGGCTGAATCGGCGTGACCAGGGGCGGCGGCGTGTTGATCTGCCATGATGATGCTTCGTTGCGGATCGCGCCGCAGACCGTCCTTGTTCAACTGCTATGCAGGCGCCAAAGGGCAAGCCCCCGTGCGAGGCTCAAGGCGCGGCGGCTCTCTAGCATATCGCGCCGCAGCTTAAAACGGAATCTGCGGCCTAGGTTCCATGAGACCGGCCTACTCGGCGGCGTCGCGGCTTCCCTGGCCGTAGCGCTTCTCGATGTAGTCGATGACGATTTTCTGGAAGTCCTGCGCCAGGGTCGCGCCGCGAAGCGTCATGGCCTTGCGGCCGTCGATGAAGACCGGCGCGGTGGGCTGCTCGCCTGTGCCGGGGAGCGAGATCCCGATATCGGCGTGCTTGGACTCGCCCGGCCCGTTCACGATGCAGCCCATCACGGCCACGTTCAGGTTCTCGACACCGGGATATTCCGTGCGCCAGCCCGGCATCGAGGTGGTGATCCAGGTCTGGATGTCCCGCGCCAGCTCCTGGAACACCGTGGAGGTGGTGCGGCCGCAGCCGGGGCAGGCGGCCACCAGGGGCACAAAGGTGCGGAAGCCCATGGTCTGGAGCAATTCCTGGGCGGTGCGCACCTCCACGGTGCGGTCGCCCCCGGGCTCGGGCGTCAGGGAGAAGCGGATCGTGTCGCCGATGCCCTGCTGGAGCAGGATGCCGATGGCGGCCGAGGACGCCACGATGCCCTTCGAGCCCATGCCGGCTTCCGTCAGGCCGAGATGGATGGCGTAGTCCGAGCGGCGGGCCAGTTCCTGGTAGACCGCGATGAGGTCCTGCACGGCTGAGACCTTGGCCGACAGGATGATCCGGTCGCGGGAAAGCCCGATCTCCTCGGCGCGGGCGGCAGACAGGAGGGCGGACTGGACCATGGCCTCGCGGGTCACCCAGCGCACGTCGCGCGGGGCCGCCGAGGCGGCGTTCTGGTCCATGAGATGGGTCAGGAGCTCCTGGTCGAGAGAGCCCCAATTGGCGCCGATGCGCACGGCTTTCTTGTAGCGGATCGCCATTTCGACGATGGCGCCGAACTGACGGTCCTTCTTCTCCTTGAAGCCCACATTGCCGGGATTGATGCGGTACTTGGCCAGCGCCTCGGCGCAGGCCGGATGATCGGCGAGGAGTTGGTGGCCGATATAGTGGAAGTCGCCGACCAGCGGCACGGTCACGTCGAGCCGGTCGAGGCGCTCGCGGATCTTGGGCACGGCCGCGGCCGCCTCGTCCCGGTCCACGGTGATGCGCACCAGCTCCGAGCCGGCTCGGGCGAGCGCCGCCACCTGGGCCACGGTAGCGTCCACGTCCGCCGTGTCCGTGTTGGTCATGGACTGCACCACGATGGGAGCCCCGCCGCCGACCGTGACATCTCCGACCTGCACACCGACGGTCCGGTGGCGCGGAGCCGGCCCGGCGCGGCTGTCGTCGGAGGCGTCGGGCAGGCAGGGCGTGTCGAGAGAGGTCATACGGCGTTCCACGGCGGCAGCCGGGCGCTGCCGCTGTTTAGCTGAGGCTTAAAGCGCGATCCGTCAAGCGCGGCAGGGGTGATGCGTCGCCACGTCCGAGCAACGGGCCGTTTCAGTGAAATCATTCAACCTTTCGGTTGACTAATAAACCCGATCGATGGATATTAAACCACATGGTTGAATTACAATCTGCCCAACTCGATACTGTCTTTCATGCCCTCGGCGATGCCACGCGGCGCCGGATGCTTCGCGACCTTGCGGCCGGGGAGAGGACGGTCGGCCAACTGGCCGATCCTTTCGCGATCTCCCTCGCGGCCGCCTCAAAGCACATCAAGGTGCTCGAGAGGGCCGGGCTGATCCGCCGTAAGGTTCGGGGCCGCACGCATCTGTGCCGCCTCGAACCGGGTCCCCTCGCAGGCGCCCAGGAGTGGCTCGGCTTCTACGAACGCTTCTGGACCGGTCGTCTGGATGCCCTCGACCGTCTCCTCCGCGAGGAGGATGCCCGTCACGAAACGAAACCCAAAGGAGAGAACACATGACCGACCTTGCGACCCTGGACGCCTACGGCACCGTGACCGAGCCCACCACTTTGAGGATCCAGCGCCTGCTGCCCGGGCCTGCCGAACGGGTATGGGCCTATCTGGTCGAGAGCGACCTGCGCCGCCAATGGCTGGCTTCGGGCGCGATGGCGGAATCCGTCGGGGCGCCCGTCGATCTGGTCTGGCGTAACGATGAATTGACCGATCCACCCGGCCGGCGTCCCTCGAACTTTTCGACGGACCACAGCATGAGAGTGGAGGTCACGGAATGCGACCCGCCACACCGGCTCGCGATCACTTGGGGCAGCACGGGAGGCGTGTCGTTCGATCTCGAGCCGCAGGGCGGGAACGTGCTGTTGACCTTGGTGCACCACCGCGTGCTGGACCGTTCCGTCCTGCTCAACGTCAGCGCCGGGTGGCACGCGCATCTCGACGTTTTGGCCGCGCGACTGGCCGGGCGGGACCCGGAGCCGTTCTGGGATGCCTGGATGGGCCTGAAGGCGGACTACGAGGGGCGCCTGTCCGCCTGAGACGGAAGGGCTCCGCCCGCTGGACGGAGCCTTGGCCTTGGACCGGCCGCGGGACGAGCCCGCGCTGGGACGATGTCAGTGCGAGCCCGACTGGCAATGGGTGCACTGGCCGGTGATCTCCAGCACCTTGTCCTTCGGGCGGAAACCCTTCTGGGCCAGGAGGGTCGAGAGACTGTTGGAGAGGTCTTGCGACGAGACCTCATCCACGCTGCCGCAGCTCTCGCAGATCAGGAACGCCACCGTATCCTGTGTTTCGGCCGCGTTGGCGCTGGCGATGTAGGCGTTCTTGCTGGCGAGCCGGTGGGCCAGGCCCTGCTCGATGAGAAAGTCGAGGGCGCGATAGACCGTGATCGGAGCCAGCCTGCGGCCGTTCGGGGCGAGAACCTCGGCGAGGTCATAGGCCCCGAGGGGCTTTTGCGACTCGTAGAGAGCCTCGTAGACATGGCGGCGGATCGGCGTCAGGCGCGCCCCGGAGGCCCGGCACAGGGTCTCGGCCTGGGCAAGAGCATGGGCATGGGCATGGGAGTGGGCCTGCTCGGAGGATGTCTCGGCCTTGGAGGAGTATCCAGATGGGGCGGGGATGCGTGCCATGGTTCAATCTCTCTCGGTCGGTGTGGCTCGGAGGGTCGCGGCCAAGGTGATGTTGTGGTCAAGGTGACGTTGCGGCCCAGTTCATTTGTATAGGTTATATAGCTACACATATAGAGAGGATTGTCAGCAACGAAATACCAAAGCGCATTTGCAAGGATGCAAACGAAACAACAGAACAAAAATGGCGTCCGGGCGTTGATCCGCCTCTACCGGGTCCGGAAGCGGAAGACCGAGCTGCGTTTGATCTCGGCGTCCTCGAGCGTGCGCGTCACCGGCACCTCATACACCGCAAGGCTCTCCAGCCGGTCCATCGGCAGATAGCTGCGCCCGGGATCGCCGATGAGAACGGTCGCGCCCCGGGTGGAGAGCGCCTGGAGCCAGTCCGCCACCCGCCCGGCGAGATCCCGCTCGTAGCAGATGTCGCCCGCCAGCACCGCGTCCCAGCCCCGGTCGCGTCCCACGAGATCGTCCCGGAGCGCCGTGATCGTGACACCGTTGGCCGCCGCGTTGAGGCCGATGGCGGCGACCGCGAAGGGGTCGATGTCGCAGGCCGCAACCTCCCGGGCGCCGGCCTTCATGGCCGCGATGGCGACCAGTCCCGAGCCGGACGCGAAATCCAGGACGCGGCGCCCGCGCACGGTTTCGGGATGATCGAGGACGTAGCGGGCCAGCGCCTGCCCGCCGGCCCAGGCGAAGGCCCAGAAGGGCGGCGGCAGCCCGATGGCGCCCAGCTCCTCCTCGGTCTTCTGCCACAGCTCCGTGGCCTCGTCGGCCACATGCAGGCTGATCTCGGGAGCGTGCGGTACCGGCCGCAGGCGCGTTTCGGCCCGGATGAAGGTCTCCGGATCGTCGATCATGCAGCCAGCATCTGGCGGTAGAGGCTCTTGACGGTTTCCATGACGTCGCGCTCGGTAAAGCCGTCCAACACCCGCGCGCGGGCGGCCTCGCCCATGCGGGCGACCATGGCGGGGTCGGTCGCCAGGGCCACGAGGGCGTCCGCCAGGGCGGCGGCATTCTCGGCCGGGACCACCCGGCCCTCGATCCCGTCCCGGACCAGTGCCCGGCAGCCCGGCACGTCCGTGGTCACGAGCGCCCGTCCGCAGGCCGCGCTCTCCAGGAGGGTGCGGGGCAAGCCCTCGCCGCCGCGGGACGGCAGGCAGCCGACATGGTGCTCGCGCCAGACCTCGGCCACGTCGCGGGTGGCTCCGTGCCAATGGATGCCGGGCTCGTGGCCCCAGGCCCTCAGGGTGTCCTCCGGGATCGATTTCGGATTGGAGGCGTCCGGCACGCCGTAGAGCGACAGCTCCACGGCGGCGCCCCGGTCGCGGGCGATGCGCAAGGCGTCCACGGCCAGGTCGATCCCCTTCGACCACAGCATGCGCGCCACGATGGCGACCCTGAGCGGCGGCTGCGGGGGCAGGGGGGCGACCGCGAAATGGTCGGGGTCGATTCCGGCTCCGCCCACGAGAGTGACGCGCTCCGAATCGGGATCGAGCCCGAGCTCAGCCGGATCGTCCCGGTTCTCGAAGAGATAGCGGGTCTGGGAGGTCTCGAGCCCCCGGACCAGAAGCCGCACGGCGCGCTGCGACAGACGGCCCGCGAGCCCGCCCCGGGCGCCTAGGAAGCCCAGCCCCGTCAGGGCGAAGACCCGTCGCCGGACCCCCGCGAGGCTCGCCGCGAAGCCGCCGGTTAGGATGGCGCGAAGGGCGATGCAATGGACGAGATCGGCTTTCTCGGCCTTGAGGATCGAGGCGAGCTGACCCGCCGCGTAGCCCGCCGTCATGGGGTTGAGGCTTCGCCGCTCCGCCTGGAGGGGGATCACCTTCGCGCCCGTCGCCTCGATGAGGTGGCGATGGGCGTTCACCCGGGTCACCACCGAAACGGCGAGGCCGAGTTCGCGGGCCGCGCGGGCCATCGGCAGGAAGTGCGACGCGAAGAACCAGTCCTCCGTGACGACGAAGACGATCTTTCGCCCATGGAGGGAGCCGGCTGGGAGGGAGCCGTTTGAGAGCGGGGCGACGGGAGGGGGGGAGATGGATGACACGGGCAACTCGAAGCGGACGGAAAGCTCTTCTAGAGCATCGCGGCCAAAAGGGGACCCGCTATTATGCCACTGGGGGCCGGCGGAACCGGACCCGACGCCCTCCAGTTGACATCGCACTCCGACTTCAAGGCGAGCCATGCTGCTGGACCCCAACACCGCCCAGGACGACATCATCGATCCCCGCGACGCGGCCGAAAGCGCCGGGCTCACCTACGTGTCCGACGAGGAACCCGGCATCCGCCGCAAGAAGGTGGGGAAGGGATTCGCCTACATGAAGCCCGGCGGCGGCAAGGTGGAGGACGACGCCACCCTCAAGCGCATCAAGGCCCTGGCCATTCCACCCGCCTACACGGATGTGTGGATCTGCTCCAAGGCCAACGGCCACATCCAGGCCACCGGCCGGGACGCCAAGGGCCGCAAGCAGTACCGCTATCACGCGGCCTTCCGGGAGATCCGCGAGAGCACCAAGTTCGAGCACATGTTCGCCTTCGCCCGCGCGCTCCCGTCCATCCGCGAGACCATCGACGCCCATATGAAATTGCGCGGCCTGCCCCGGGAAAAGGTTCTGGCCACCGTGGTGCACCTCCTCGAGACGACCCTGATCCGCGTCGGCAATGCCGATTACGCCAAGCAGAACAAGAGCTACGGCCTGACCACCCTGCGCGACCCGCATGTGGAGGTGGACGGCGCGGAGCTGAAGTTCCAATTCAAGGGCAAGAGCGGCAAGACCTGGCGCCTGGCCGTCAAGGACCGTCGGGTCGCCCGGATCGTGAAAGCCTGCCAGGACCTGCCGGGCCAGGAGCTGTTCCAGTACCTCGACGAGGCGGGCGAGCGGCAATCCGTCAGCTCGGCCGACGTGAATGCTTATCTGAAGGAGATCACCGGCCGCGACATCACCGCGAAGGACTTCCGCACCTGGGCCGGAACGGTCCTGGCCGCCATGGCGCTGTCCGAATTCGAGACGTTCGACACGCAGGCCAAGGCCAAGAAGAACGTGCGTGCCGCCATCGAGGAGGTTTCCTCGCGCCTTGGCAACACACCGACGATCTGCCGCAAATGCTACGTTCACCCGGAGGTGTTTGACTGTTACCTCCAGGGCGACCTTCTGATCGAGGTGCGCGAGACCGTGGAGGCCAAGCTGCGCAAGGATCTGGCGGGGCTGCGGCCGGAAGAGGCCGCCGTGCTGACCTTTCTCGAGGCGCGCCTGACCCGCGAGATCGAGAAGACGAGCGCCAAGCCCGCCCGGCGCCGTGCCATCGCCGGCGCGGCCGAAGCGCGGGCTTGAAGCGGCGAACATTTTCGCGCGCCCGGCGTTGGGCCTCACTTCACCTGACGTCACCTCGGCTCGGCACGGATCGGCGATATGCGCGTTCATCATCTCAACTGCGGCTGCATGTGTCCTCTCGGCGGGCGCCTGATGGACGGCGTCAGCCGTGGCCTGACGGCACAGCTCGTCTGTCACTGCCTTCTGGTCGAGGCCGATGAGGGTCTCGTCCTCATCGATACGGGGTTCGGCCGCCAGGATGTGGAGCATCCCTATCGGCGGCTGAATCCCTTCTTCATCCATTTCAACCGCATCCAGTTCGATCACCGCCGTACCGCGTTCGAGCAGGTGAAGGCACACGGCTTTTCGCCCCGGGACGTGCGCCACATCGTGTTGACCCATCTCGACTTCGACCATGCGGGCGGGCTCGAGGACTTTCCTCACGCACGCGTGCATGTTCTACAGGACGAGATGGCGGCCGCCCGCGCGCGACACGGCTTCCGCGAGCGCGGGCGCTACCGGCCGCCGCAATGGGACGACGTGCGGAATTGGCGCTTGTACGAAGGGGGCGGCGAGCGCTGGTTCGGATTCGACGCCGTGCGCGATCTCGACGGCCTGCCGCCCGAGATCCTCATGATCCCGCTGCCGGGCCATACGGAGGGCCATGCGGGCGTGGCGATCGACACGCCGGAGGGCTGGCTGTTGAATGCGGGCGACGCGTATTTCCACCGTCACGAAATGGATTCCCAGCCCAGGGTCACGCCGGGTCTCGCCGCCTATCAGCGCATGATGGAGGTCGACCGTCCGATGCGGCTCCGCAACCGGCGCCGCGTGCACGCCCTGGCAAACGACCGCCGCAACGGCGTACGGGTGTTCTGCAGCCACGACGCGGTGGAGCTGGAAGCGCTGCAGCGGTTGAGCCGGGGCGAGAAACCGATGTGAATCCACCAAGGTCGAGAGTGGCCAATGTGAGCGGACCTCCCTTTTAGCACGACGAAATCATTATCATGATCTTGGGGTGTCCATAGTCTAGAGCCGTATTCGCGCTCTAGACTATGGACAGCCATCAGACCATGAAGGCTGTCGAACGTGTGCTTCGCGGATGGAAGCTTATGTCCGTTGATACTCTAAACGACGATGAAGTCGGCATAGGTGACACTTGCCGGCTTATTGAGCAATGTCGCGAACTTCATAGATCCCCCTGCTGCGCTACCATTTGAGTCATAGGTCAATTCACCTGTCGCCTGATTGTAGATTATCCGATCGTCTGCATCGTGAGCGGCTGACCCTATGTAGAATTGCGAGTTCAAAAGAGTTCCAAATCCAGTAAAATTGCTCCCTTGGCAGTTTTTGAATATCGATCGAGTGAGAGAAATGGAGTCGTCCGACGGGGTGAAGTCCGTGATGGTATCGGCCTCGCTCAGTGCAAGATTTGAGCTGAACAGAAACGTATCTCTTCCTCCACCACCAGTTAGCTGCTCGGAGCCTGTCCTCCCATCAAGTAAGTTGTCGAGCTCATTGCCTGATAGACGGATTCCTGCCGAGGATCCGACAATTTCCTCGATGCACTGACCGCCGGGAAGCGTATAGTTCACAGACACGAAGATTGCATCACCATCATCCCTCGCCTGATCGAACACAGCGTCGCCCAGATCGTCAACGGTGAAGTAATTGCGTCCAGAGTTCCCATACATCCTATCGGCGCCCAAACCTCCAACAAGATCTGTTGCGTGAGATCCTGTTGCATACAAGGTGTCGTTGCCTGCTTGTCCTTCGAGGAGGTAGCTGTCCCAGGCATCGATCACCACCGAACTTCCCACGATCGTGTCGGCGGAAGGTGTTCCGATCACCGTTTCGATACTGGAGTAGGTATCGCTGTCGGCATCTCCTCGATATCCTCTCCCGACATCGAGGTCGACGTGGACGCCACCCGATGAGAGTTCGAAGGTGAGGATGTCATGGTTCTCACCTCCGTCGATGTGATCGGCTCTTGCACTGCCGACCAAGATATCAATTCCGGCTCCGCCATAGAGGAGATCGTAACCTGCGCCGCCGATAAGCTGGTCGTTGCCGTCGAAGCCGTTGAGGAGAAAAGTCGAGTTGCTCGCCACGTTGCCGATGCTCAATTCATCGGCGAAGCTTGAGCCGACGAATCCTTCGACATTTCGATAGGTATCTCCTTCCGCGTCTCCCCCAGAACCCCTGCCGCTTCCGACATTGATTTCGACGGCATAAGGTGATGTCTGATAGTGCACGACGTCGAAGTCACCCTCGCCATCGATGGTGTCCGCGTCGCTGCCGCCGATGAAGACGTCATCGCCCCAACCGCCATGTAGCCGATCGCTACCCGAGCCTGCCCAAAGCGTATCCCGTCCATCTCCGCCCCACAGGACATCGTTTCCGAACTCGCCGACCAGGCGGTCGTTGCCGGATCCGCCGTCCAGGGTGTCCCCGTCGTGGCCGCCATAGAGCGCGTCGTCGTTGCCGCCGCCATTCAGGTAATCGTCGCCGGCCGCGCCCCAGAGGGTGTCGTCGCCGAACTCGCCGTAGAGGATGTCGTTGTCGCCGGCGCCGTCCAGGGTGTCCTGATCATGGCCGCCATAGAGGGTGTCCCGGCCGAAGCCGCCGTTGAGATAGTCGTTGCCGTCGACGCCCCACAGCCAATCGTCGCCGTACTCGCCATAGAGCCAGTCCTTGTCGGCACCCCCGTCGAGGGTGTCCCCGTCATGGCCGCCATAGAGCATGTCCTGGCCGATGCCGCCGTCGAGGTAGTCGTTTCCGCCGGCGCCCCAGAGGACGTCGTTCCCGTCCTCGCCATAGGCCACATCGTTACCTGAGCCGCCGTCGAGAGTATCCTTGTCGGCTCCGCCGAAGAGCAGGTCCCGGTCGGCGCCACCGTTCAGGTAATCGTCGCCGCCGAAGCCCGACAGGACGTCGTTGCCGCCCTCGCCGTAGAGCACGTCGTCGCCCTTGCCGCCGTTCATCGTGTTGGGGTCGGCGTTGCCGAAGACCGGATCGGCGGCGAGACGGGTCGTCGCTTGGCGGCTCTGGTCCTCGAACAGCGCGATGCTCAGGCGGCTGCTGGTCTCGATGTCGTCGAGAAGGGCGGACCCCTTGTTACGATGGTGATGGATCGTGTCGGCCATTGCATTCTCCAAATGCGCGCGGGACGGCGTCCCGGCGAAGGCATGGATCATAGCAACGATACAACGTTTAATATGTTCCGAGTTCCGTCATCGCGTCAAGGTTGTCATGTCTCGGACAGGCACGACCTTGAGTTCGGGCCGCGTTCAGCGCACGGCGCCGATCACGCCACGCTCCGTCAGGACGATCCAACGGCCGCTGCGGCGCTCGATGGACGACACGCGGCCCACGCCAGGGATGAATCCCCCCGGCACCACCTCGAACAGGCGGCGGTTTCGGCTCTCGATGAGGGCGGCGCCGTCATAGACCTCGCGCAGGGTCCAGCCGGAGACGACCTCGTCGCGCATCACCACGGACTTCACCGCGGAGGTCGTTTGCGGATCCGGCGGCTTGGTCTCGACGGTCTTCACGTCGGTCGACTTCATTTCGGTCGACTTGGTCTCGACCGGCCTGGCGTCCGCTCCGGCATCCGCGACCGTCGCAGCCTCGGCCTTGGCCTGAACCGCCCGGGCTTCGATCTTGGGCGCGAGATTGAGGATGGCAGCCGTGATCTGCTGCTCCATGCGGTCGATTCGGGCCTCGAGGGCCGCGATGCGCTCACCGGGACCGGACGACGCCAGGGCGATCCGCTCGATGCCCTTCGCCAGCCGTTCGCGTTCCCGGGTCTCCTCGACGGATGCCTTCTCGGCCTTGCTCCGCATCACGCTGACCACGGATTGCAGGATTTCGAGATTATGGTCGAGCCGGGCGAGGGTGGCCTGGTGCTGGGCCGTGTCCGCGGCAATCTGCTGCAGTGCGTCGCGATTGGTGAAATTGCCCGCATAGGCGGCCAGCCAGCAGGATCCCGCGAGGACCAGTACGAGGGCGGAATGGACCATAAGTTGCGTTCCGCGACCAAAACCATTGCGCGGAAGTTGCAAACGTTGCTCTTCGTCGGCTTTTCGGCTATGAGGCCCTGGACCGGGCTTCCTGGCGCTCAAGACGGCCTCGGCCAGAGCAGCGCTGGCTTTCGGGTCGAGTTGGACGGCGGTGCTTTTCCCGTCCGGTCTCGTGGGAACGACTTGCGCTTCCGCGGCAGCTTGCTTCCGATCGTGTGACTCGGCCTTCATGATGCGACCCTCGAACAGGTCACATTGGGTTAACCATAAGTCTTTACCAAACCGTTACCATGTGCGGCATCGTGGCGTTTTCCCTCTTTTTTGTTACTTTCGGAACGCCCAGAGATTGACATAGTTACATATAATATGGTTACAAATGTCATGTCGTTACGTAAAGTACGACTGATGGGGGCCCACCTAAACCTTGTGAGCAATCTCAAAAGACAGTTTTCCGTGCTAGAAAGCTGTTGCGCTCATAGATTGGCTTGAGCCTCGACTTCGTAGCCGCTTCCAGCGGTGCATCCTCCCAACGCCCGAAGGCCTGGGGGGAGGCTTTCTGGGAGGGGTCTTGGTAATGCCCTCTAGGAAACAACAATGAAGCAGGCAGCAAGAAGAGAAGAGAGCACGGAAGTCTATGACGCCTTCAAGGCGTGCCGAAGCTCCTTCATAGGCGTCGCCGTCTTTTCCGCCATCGTCAACATCCTGGCGCTGACGGGTTCCCTCTACATGCTCCAGATCTACGACCGGGTGCTCTCCAGCAAGAGCATCTCGACCCTCGTGGGCCTGTCGCTCATCACGCTCGCGGCCTACGTGCTGTCCGGCGGGCTCGACACCATCCGGGCCAAGATGCTGGCCCGGATCGGCGCCCGCTTCGACGAGCAGCTCGCCCGCCGCATCTTCGACCTCGTGGCCACGATGCCGCTCAAGGGCGCCAAGTCGTCCGAGAGCATGCAGCCGGTGCGCGATCTCGACACCATCCGCGGCTTCCTGTCCGGCATGGGCCCCACGGCCCTGTTCGACATGCCGTTCATGCCGATCTTCTTCATCGCCTGCTTCATCATCCACCCCTGGCTGGGCTGGTTCTCGGTGGTGGGCGGCATCGTGATTGTCATGCTCACCCTCTACACCGAGGCGAAGAGCCGGGGTCCGATGTACGACCTCACCCGGTCGGGCGCCGAACGCCATGCCCTGGCCGAGACGAGCCGCCGCAACGCCGAGGCCGTGCGCGCCCTGGGCATGCTGGGCTTCCTGGCCGCCCGCTACGACAAGGTGCACACCACCCACGTGAACGACGGCCTGCGCGCCAGCGAATCGGCCTCCGTGATCGGTGCCTTCGCCAAGGTCTTCCGCATGGTTCTCCAATCCGGCATCCTGGGCCTCGGCGCCCTGCTGGTGATCGAGGGCCAGATGTCGGCGGGCTCCATGATCGCGGCCTCCATCATGATGTCCCGCGCCCTGGCGCCCATCGAGATCGCGGTTGCGAACTGGAAGGGCTTCATCGGCGCCCGCCAGAGCTACCGCCGCCTCCAGCACATCCTCAACATCATCCCGGCCCAGGGCCAGCGCATGCCGCTCCCGGCGCCCAAGAGGGACGTGACCGTCGAGGACCTGTATGTGGGGGCTCCCGGCACCAACTCTCCCATCGTCCAGGCCGCCACGCTCCAGCTTCAGGCCGGGCAGGGCCTGGGCCTCATCGGACCCTCGGCCTCGGGCAAGTCCTCCCTGGCCCGTGCCCTGGTGGGTGTATGGCCGACCCTGCGCGGCGAGGTCCGCCTCGACGGCGCGTCTATCGACCAGTGGGAGCCGGATGCCCTCGGCGCCCATGTGGGCTACCTGCCCCAGGACGTGGAGCTGTTCGACGGCACCATCGCGGAGAACATCTCCCGCTTCCGCCCGAAAGCGGACCCGGAGGCCATCATCAAGGCGGCCCAGACGGCCGGCGCCCATGAGCTCATCCTCGGGCTGCCGGACGGCTACGACACCCATATCGGGGAAGGCGGCGCCTCGCTTTCGGGCGGCCAGCGCCAGCGCGTGGCCCTCGCCCGCGCCCTCTACGGAGACCCCTTCATGGTGGTGCTCGACGAGCCGAATGCCAGCCTCGACGGGGCCGGCGACGAAGCCCTCAACCAGGCCATCCTGGCCGTGCGCCAGCGCGGCGGCGTGATCATCGTGATCACCCACCGTCCGGCGGCCCTCGGCAACGTGGACACCGTGGCGATCATGGAAGCGGGCCGCGTCAAGGCCATGGGTCCCCGCGACGAGGTGCTCCAGGCCGTGATGAAGCGCAACGCAACGCCGGCAGCGGCAAGGCCGCAAGGCGCCCCGCAGGCTTCTCCCCTGAGGGAGGTTGGATAAATGAACATGATTCTCCAGGCCGCACCGGCCAAGAAATCCGTCCACCAGAAAAAGCTGCACAGCCTCGCGGTGAGCGGCCTGACGCTGATCGCCCTGTTCGGCGGAACGATCGGCCTTTGGGCGGCGACATCGACGCTCTCGGGCGCCGTGATGGCGGGCGGTCAGTTCGTGATCGACTCGAGCATCAAGAAGGTTCAGCACGCCACCGGCGGCATCGTCGGCGAGCTGAAGGTTCGCGAGGGCGACCAGGTCAAGGCGGGCGACCTGCTGGTCCGCCTCGACGAGACCGTGACCCGGGCCAACCTGCAGGTGGTGTCCAAGCAGCTCGACGAGTTCCTGGGCCGTCAGTCCCGCCTCGAGGCCGAGCGGGACGGCGCCAAGGACCTCAAGACGCCCGACGAGTTCGTCTCGCGCATGGACGAGCCCGCGATCAAGAAGATCATGGATTCCGAGCGCACCCTCTTCCTGGCCCGGAAAGGCGCCCAGGAGAGCCAGAAGAACCAGCTCGCCAAGCGCGTGTCCCAGTCCCAGGACGAGATCGTGGGCCTCCAGGCCCAGAAGGCCGCGAAGGAGCGCGAGCTCCAGCTCATCCGCGATGAGCTGGCCTCCGTCCGCGACCTGTACCAGCGGAACCTGGTGCCGATCACCCGCCTGAACGCCCTGGAGCGCGATGCCGCGAGCATCGAGGGCCAGCGCGGCCAGATCATTTCGGCCATCGCCCAGGCCGAGGGCCGGATCGCCGAGACCAACCTCCAGATCATCCAGATCGACGAGCAGACCCGGGCCGAGGCCATGAAGGAGCTGCGCGAGATCCAGGGCCAGATCGCCGAGTACACCGAGCGCCGCGTGGCGGCTCTCGACCAGCTCAAGCGCACCGACATCCGGGCCCCGAGCCCGGGCTACGTGCACCAGCTGGCGGTTCACACCGTGGGCGGCGTCATCTCGCCGGCCGAGCCTGTCATGATGATCGTGCCCACGAACGACGTGCTCGACCTCGAGGCCAAGGTTCAGCCGACGGATATCGACCAGATCCAGGTCGGCCAGACCGCCAACATCCGTATTCACGCCTCCAACTCGCGCACCACGCCCGAGCTGAAGGGCACCGTGTCGCGGATCTCGGCGGACGTCTCCCGCGAGCAGCAGACCGGCGCCACCTACTACACGATCCGGGTGGCGATCCCGAAGGAGGAGATCAAGCGCCTCGAAGGGCACGTCAAGCTGATCGCCGGCATGCAGGCGGAGGTGTTCGTCGAGGTGAACCACCGCACCCCGTTCCAGTATCTCATGAAACCCCTGGAAGAGCAGTTCGCCCGCGCGTTCCGCGAGCACTGATCACAAACCCGGCTTCCATCGCTCAAACCCGCGACCGGGGAAACCCGGTCGCGGGTTTTGTTGTGTCCGGGAACGCCGGCGAAGCAGGTTGCCGGCGAAGACGTGCGCGGGGGATTTTGCGGGAAATGGCCTTCTTTCGGCTTTCCGTTCCGCCCGGCAGCATCATATAGGCGGGTGAGCCGACGCCAGACGGGAGTGCACGAGGTTTGACGCAAGCAGCCAAGGCCGGGACACCGCTCTCCCCCGCGGGCGAAGCCGAATGGGCCCTGTTTCTCGATTTTGACGGCACCCTGGTCGACATCGTGGAGCGTCCCGAAGCCGTCTCTGTCGATCCTGAACTGCCGGTCATCCTGGCGCGGCTGAAGGAGCGGCTCGGCGGAGCGCTCGCCATCATCAGCGGCCGCCCGATCTCGTTCCTGGACCGGCGGCTGGAACCCTTCGCCTTCGATATCGGCGGGCTCCACGGCTTGGAGCACCGGATCGGCGACCGGCTCTACCAATGCCAGCCCGAGGAGCATCCCCGCCTCCGGGAGATGGCCGATCGGCTGGGCGAGGTGCTGGCGCTCAAGACGGGCGTGGTCATCGAGGACAAAGGGTGCTCGGTGGCCCTGCACTGGCGGCTTGCCCCGCAGGAGAAGGATTTCGTCCTGTCCACGGCCCAGGCCGCCGCCGAGGCCCTGGGGGTCGACTACCGGGTGCAATACGGCAAGGCCGTGGCCGAGATCCTGCCCGCCGTGGCCGGGAAGGGCCGGGTGATCGAGACCTTCCTGCAGCAGTCGCCCTATCGGGGCCGCCGTCCGATCTTCGCCGGGGACGATCTCACGGACGAGAACGGCTTCGCCACCATCAACGACCATGGGGGCCTGTCGATTCGGATCGGCGCCGGCGAAACAATCGCGCGGGAGAGACTAGGAACGCCCGCCGATTTGAGGCATTCCCTATCAAAATGGGCCGCAGGCGGCCCGCTTCCTTTCACCGGGGACCGTTAGACAGATGAGTTCGCTTGACCTTGCCGTGATCGGCAATTGCATGATTGCGGCGCTCGTGGACCGCCGCGCCCAGATCGTGTGGAGCTGCTTTCCGCGTTTCGATGCCGATCCCGTCTTTTCGGCCCTCCTGGACAGCCCCGATGACGGCACTGATGCCGAGCAGCGCGGGGTCTTCGCCATCGATCAGGTCGGCATGCAGACCTGCGAGCAGGCCTACCTGGAGAATACGGCCGTCCTCGTCTCCACGATGACGGATTCGTTCGGCAACATCCTCGAGATCACCGACTTCATCCCCCGGTTCAAGCATTTCGACCGCACGTTCCGGCCCCCGCAACTCATTCGTCGGGTTCGTCCCGTGAAGGGCCGCCCGCGTATCCGCGTGCGCCTGCGGCCGCACTTCGAGTGGGGCTCGTTGCAGCCCACCACGACCCGGGGCAGCAACCACATCCGTTTCGTGGGGCCGCACAGTTCCCTGCGCCTCACCACCGACGCGCCGGTCTCCTACATCCACGAGGAAAAGCCCTTCGTGGTCGACCGCCCGATGTCATTCTTTTTCGGCGAGGACGAGCCCCTGCGCTCGGAAGCCGACAACACCGCCCGGGAGTTCCTCGACCGCACCGTCGATTTCTGGCGCGACTGGGTGCGCTCGCTCTCGATCCCGTACGATTGGCAGGGGCCCGTCATCCGCGCGGCCATCACCCTCAAGCTCTGCAACTTCGAGGAGACGGGCGCCATCGTGGCGGCGCTCACCACCTCCGTGCCGGAGGCCCCGCATACCAAGCGCAACTGGGACTACCGCTATTGCTGGCTGCGTGACGCCTATTTCGTGATCCAGGCCCTGAACCGCCTCGGCACCACGAAGACCATGGAAGAATACCTCACCTATATCGCCAACATCGTCGACGACGTGGACGCGATGGGCGACCAGAAGGACATGCCGCCGCTCTTCAGCATCACGCGCTCGTCCAATCTGGAGGAGCACGAGGCGACGGCGCTGGCGGGCTATCGCGGCATGGGACCCGTGCGCGTGGGCAACGCCGCCTACACGCAGATCCAGAACGACGCCTATGGCAGCATCGTGCTGGCCTCCACCCACGCATTCCTCGACAAGCGCATGAACCGCACCGGCAACGATGCGCTGTTCGAGCATCTCGAAAAGCTCGGTGAGCGGGCCATCGAGGTCTTCGACCAACCTGACGCGGGTCCGTGGGAGCTGCGCACCAAGGCGGCCGTGCACACCTTTCCGAGCGTGATGTGCTGGGCAGCCTGCGACCGCCTCGCCAAGATCGCCAAGGCCATGAAGCGCAAGGAGCGCGTGGTCTATTGGCGCGAGCACGCCGACCGGATGCACGCCATCATCGACGAGAAGGCCTATAACCCGGAAACGGGCACCTTCGTGTCGTCCTATGGCGGCCGCGATCTCGACGCGACGCTGCTGCTCCTGGCGGAGCTGAATTTCGCCAAGCCCGAGGATCCGCGCTTCGTCCGCACCGTGGAGGCCATCGGCGAGAAACTCCGCCGCGGCGACCTGCTGCTGCGCTACGACGTTGAGGACGATTTTGGCCTCATGCATACGGCCTTCATGATCTGCGGCTTCTGGTACGTGGACGCGCTCAACGTCATCGGCCGCAAGGACGAGGCGATCGAGATGTTCGAGCGCATCCTGGCCCTGCGCAATTCCTTCGGGTTGTTCTCGGAGGATGCCGATTTCACGACGGGCGAGTTGTGGGGCAATTTCCCCCAGACCTATTCGATGGTCGGCCTCATCAATTCCGCTGTCCGCCTGAGCCGGAGCTGGGAAGAAGCCTTCTGACGCCGCTGCCGCGAGAAAGAGCATACAGGTCCATGAGCCCGAACTTCGCGTTTCCCGCCCTGCTCGGTGATATCGGCGGCACCAATGCCCGCTTCGCGGTGCTACCGGCCCCTGGGGAGCCGGTCCGGCTCCTGCCGCGGCGTTTGACAGCTGACACGCCAAGCCCCGTGGAGGCGATCCAGGGGGCCCTCGACACCTATGACGGAGCGGCGCCGCGTTCGGCCATGATCGCGGTGGCCACCCGGGTCGACAAGCCTGTCATCCGGCTCACCAACGCGCATTGGACCATCGACGCCAGGGCCATCGGCGAGGCGCTCGGGCTCGAGCGGGTCACCCTCGTGAACGATTATACGCCCGTGGCGGCGTCCGTGACCGTGCTCGAGACCGCCAAGGGCGACCTCGCGCCCATCGGATCGACCGAGACGGCGGGTCCCGGCGCCCGCGTGGTTCTCGGTCCGGGCACGGGACTGGGCGCCGCCGCCCTGGTGCCCGTGGAGGACCGCCTCGCCATCCTGGCCACGGAGGCGGGCCATATCGAGTTCGGCCCGTCCGGCGACGACGAATTCGCGTTCTGGCACCATCTCGAACGCACCGGCAACCGCGTCTCGGCCGAGACCGTCCTGTCGGGCCCCGGCCTCTTTCGCCTGTCGAAGGCCCTGTCCGCGCATCGCGGCCGGGACTGCCCGTTCCGCCTCCCCAACGACGTGCTCGCGGCGGCCCGCGAGGGCGAGCCGCTGGCCCGCGACACGCTCGACATCTTCTCGCGCTGGCTCGGCCGGTACGCCGGCGACATGGCGCTGACCTTCGAGGCGAGCGGGGGCGTGTTCATCGCGGGCGGCATCGCGCCGCGCATGGTGGACGTGCTGCAGAACGGGAGCTTCCGGGGGGCTTTCGACCGGAAAGCGCCCCACGACGCCTGGGCCTGCACGGTCCCGGCCTACGTGATCATCAACCCCGAACCCGCCCTCCAGGGCCTCGCGGCCCTCGTGAGCGATCCGGGGCGCTTCGTGTTCCAGTCTCAGGGGTGGTCGAGAGAGGGTTGAGGCTTCACCGCCCGTCGCTCGAACGCTATCCAAGCCTGCCATGGGCTGCTAAGCGACCTTGATGAAAACAGAGCAGATCGCCCTCTCGCCTCTCGCGCCCGGCGCGCAGATTGCCCTCACGGTTCAGCGCTTCGGCACGCCTGGCGCCCGTCCGCGCGTTTACGTCCAGGCCGCCCTGCATGCGGACGAAACGCCCGGCATGATCGTGGCACATCACTTGCGCGAGCGTCTGAGCCAGCTGGAATCCGAGGGCCGGATCGAGGGCGAGGTCGTTCTCGTGCCGTCGGCCAACCCCATCGGCTTGGCCCAAAAGCTGCTCGGGCAGCCGGTCGGCCGCTTCGATCTCTCCAACGGACAGAACTTCAACCGGGGTTACCCCTACCTCGTGCCGGGCGCGGCGAAGCGGATCGAGGGTCGGTTGACCTCCGACCCGCAGGCCAATGTCCGCCTTGTCCGGGAGGCGCTCCTGGCGGAGGTCGACGACTGGGACGCCGCGACGCCGACCGAGCGCTTGAAGCAAACGCTCCTGCGCCTCGCCGTGGATTCCGATGTCGTGCTCGACCTCCATTGCGACGCGGAGGCATCCTTACACCTCTACACGCATACCCAGACCGCGGGGGCGTTTGCGGATCTGGGCGCCTTGCTCGGCGTGGAGGCGTTCCTGCTCGCGGACGAATCAGGCGACGATCCCTTCGATGAGGCGAGCAGCCGTCCCTGGCCGGAACTGGCCGAGCGCTTCCCCGATCACCCCATTCCCAATGCCTGCCACGCCACGACCCTTGAGTTTCGGGGCGAGGCGGACGTGACGCACGCGTTGGCCGGCAAGGACGCGGGCGCGTTGATCGACTATCTGATCCTGCAGGGCGTCATCGCGGGCGAAAGCCCTACCGTTCCGGACGCGCTATGCGAGCCCACGCCGCTTGCCGCTTCGGAGCCCGTGGTGGCGCCGGCCGCCGGCATCATCGTGTTCCGAGCCGAGGTCGGCCAAAAAGTCGAAGCGGGGGCCGTCGTGGCCGAGATCATCGACCCGACCACCGGCGCGGTCGTGGAGGCATGCGCGGAGAACGGCGGCTTGCTTTTCGCCCGCGTGCTCGTTCGCTTCGCTACGCAGGGCCAGCGGATCGCCAAGGTGGCGGGCATCACGGCGCAGCGGACGGGAAAGCTTCTGGGGGCCTGACGACGTCTTAGGGCTGGCGGTCGAGATGCTTGTGCTCGACCACGGTGTATTCCACGTCGATGATGCCGTCGTCCGGGCGCGGCGTGCGCTGCGGCGCCTGTTTCTGGGCCTGGCGAATCTTGTGCCTCAGGTAGAAATAGAACCCGGCGCCGACGGCGAGGACGACTGGAAACACCACCACAAAGGCCACGAAGAACAGAGCCAGCATGGCGAGCCCAAGGGAAGCGGCCACGGCCAGCTTCAAGAAGGCCGGGATCGTCCCGCCCGCCGAGCTGCCTCGTCCCATCCGCATATAGGCTATCACTGGTGTCCTCCTGAGGGCGCCTTTCGCCCGGTTCGCGTGCCAATCTACCCGACAGCCTGCCCGTGTCATCGGGTCCAGCTTCACAATCGGGTCATCCAGGGTTCTGGATGGGGATCATGTCGTCATTAAGTCATCCGGACGCAAGGACACGCTCTTGTCATCGCCCCTCGCGCCTCGCGATACTCCACCGGAGACGCAGGGGAGAAACGCCATGGACCGCCGCGGATTTCTAACAGGAGCCGCCCTGGCGGTTCTGGGTGTCGAACGGGCCGCGGCCCAGCATTCCGGGCACCACGCCCTCCCTGAGGCGCCGCCGTCCCCGGATCCCTATGCGCGCCTCCAGGGCGGCGTGCCCCACCACCTGACGCCGGAGCAGGAAGCCCAGCGCGTGACGGACAGCCCCGCCCCGGCGGGAGCCCAGGGACGCTGGGTGACTCGCGCGGCCCTGCCGATCCCCCGCAGCGAGATGGCCTGGGCCACCGCCGCGGAGGGCCGCATGCATATCGTCGGCGGCTACGGGGAGGGGCGGGTCGACCGGGCCTATCACCACGTCTACGACCCTGGAACGGATCGCTGGTTCGATGCCGCGCCGCTGCCGCGTGGGGCGAACCATGTGGCCGTCGCGGCGGAAGGGGACCGGGTCTATGCGCTCGGCGGCTTCATCGAGCAGAACCGCAACCCGGATCACAACGCCTATGTCTATGAAATCTCGAGCAACCGCTGGACGCGCATCGCGCCGCTGCCGCGCCCTCGCGGCGCGGCGGCGGCCGTGGTGCTCGCCGGGAAGGTCCACCTGATCGGCGGCGCCTCGGAGCCCACGATGGAGCGCGCCAGCGTCGGCTGGCACGAGGTCTACGATCCGCAGGCCGACACATGGCGCCAGGTAAAGGCTCTGCCGGGGGCGCGGGACCATGTGGGCTGCGTCGCCCATAACGGGCAGATCCATGTCATCGGCGGGCGCTTCAACACGTTCGAGTACAACACCGACCTGCACCACGTGTACCTGCCCGCCAAGGATACCTGGGAGGTTCGCTCGCCCATTCCCACGGCTCGGTCCGGCCATGGCCTCGTGGCCTACCGGGACCGGTTCTTCGCCATGGGCGGGGAGGCGGGGCGGATCGAGGGCGGCAAGCCGATCCAGGCCAAGGTGTTCGGCCAGATGGAGAGCTACGATCCGGCGGCTGACACGTGGCAGCACCATGCGCCCATGCCCACGCCCCGGCACGCGGTGGGGGCGGCTCTGATCGGCGACTGGATCTATGTGGCGGGCGGCGGTGCGGTGCTGGGCGGTGGGGTGCAATCGGCGGTGCACGAAGCCTTCACGCTCGGCTGAGGGCATAAAAAAGGGCCTGCCGGATCGAAATCCGGCAGGCCCCACATTATCTCGCCGTGTCGAACGCCGCGGGCGCTTCGACCAAGCCAGAGCTAAATCAATGACTTAGCGGGCGACCACGGCGAGGCGACGGCAGTGACAATGAGACACTGGATCACCTCCTTTCGTTGTTGACGGGAAACACCAATATGGTTTGAGAGGCACAGATCGTTAAGGGGGCAATGCTGCGACGTGTTGACCCCGCCGCCGTTTCAGAGAACACACCCGTCATGACCGAATCCCAGGCCCCTTTGCCGGCCCCCGTGGGCCGCCGCCGCACCTTTGCCATCATCTCCCACCCGGATGCCGGTAAGACGACGCTGACCGAGAAGCTCCTGCTGTTCGGCGGCGCGATCCAGCTTGCGGGCGAGGTGAAGGCCAAGAAGAACCGGGTTTCCACCCGCTCCGACTGGATGGGCATCGAGAAGGAGCGCGGCATCTCGGTCGTGACCTCGGTGATGACCTTCGAGTACGGCGGCTGCGTCTTCAACCTCCTCGACACGCCGGGCCACGAGGACTTCTCGGAGGATACCTACCGGACCCTGACGGCGGTGGATTCGGCCATCATGGTGATCGACGCCGCGAAGGGCATCGAGGCGCGCACGCGCAAGCTCTTCGAGGTCTGCCGGATGCGCGACATTCCCATCGTGACCTTCATCAACAAGATGGACCGCGAGGCCCGCAACCCTTTCGACATCCTCGACGAGATCGAGAAAACGCTGGCGCTGGACACCGCTCCGATCACCTGGCCCATCAGCCAGGGCCGGAGCTTCGCGGGCACCTTCGATCTCGCCCGCAACAAGGTGCGGCGCATCGATACGGAAGAGGAGCCCATGGGGGTCTCGGGGCCGGACGACGCCTCCGTGGTCGCCCTGCTGCCGCCGGAAGAAGCCGATGCCTGGCTTGAGGAGGTGTCGCTGGCCCAGGAAGCCTGCAAGCCCTTCGACCTCGCGGCCTTTCGTGAGGGGCATCTCACGCCGGTCTTCTTCGGCAGCGCGCTGCGCAATTTCGGCGTGCGCGATCTCATCGACGCCATGGCCGAGTATGCGCCGCCGCCGCGCGGCCAGGAGGCCGACAAGCGCCTCGTGGAAGCGGGCGAGCCCAAGATGTCGGGCTTCGTGTTCAAGATTCAGGCCAACATGGACCCGAACCACCGCGACCGCATCGCGTTCATGCGCGTTTGCTCCGGCAAGCTCCAGCGCGGAATGAAGGCGAAGCTCGTGCGCACGGGCAAGCCCATGAGCCTGAACGCCCCGCAATTCTTCTTCGCCCAGGACCGCGCCATCGCGGACGAGGCCTGGGCTGGCGACGTGGTGGGCCTCCCCAACCACGGGACGCTGCGCATCGGCGACACCCTGACGGAAGGCGAGGATCTGGTGTTTCGCGGCGTCCCGAGCTTCGCGCCGGAAATCCTGCGCCGCATCAAGCTCCAGGACGCCATGAAGGCCAAGAAGCTGCGCGAGGCCCTGCAGCAGATGGCCGAGGAGGGCGTCGTGCAGCTCTTCGTGCCCCAGGACGGCTCGGGCGCCATCGTGGGCGTGGTGGGCGCGCTCCAGCTCGACGTGCTGAAGGAGCGGTTACAGGCCGAGTACGGCCTGCCCATCGATTACGAGCCGACCCGCTTCTCCATCTGCCGCTGGATCACGTCGCCGGATCGGGTGGCGCTCGACAAGTTCATCGACGGCCACCTGTCGTCCATGGCCCGCGATCTCGATGATGCCCCGGTCTTCATGGCGGCGAACACGTTCAATCTCCAATACGAGATGGACCGCGCCAAGGACATCACGTTCTCGGACGTGAAGGATTATCAGAAGAAGGCGGCGTGAAGCCGCCATACCTCTCCCGGATGGGAGAGGTCGGACCGAAGGTCCGGGTGAGGGTGCACGGTATCCGGCTTGGGCACGCCCCCCACCCCAACCCTCTCCCCATGGGAGAGGGAGTTCAAGCCGCCAGCTTGCGTTCGCCGTATTGCTTTTGCACGACAGTGATGTCGTCGAGCGTCGGCAGGCTTGCCTCGTTACCGAGATGCTGAATGGCATGGGCCGAGGCCGCGCGGGCGAAGATGAAGTGGTCGCGCCAGGGCAGGTCCGGGCGGGCCATGGCAGAGTACACATAGGCGCCGTGGAACGTGTCGCCGGCGCCGTTGGTGTCGATCACGGCCTCGGGCGGCACGGCCAGCGCCGGAAGCACACTCTCGACACCCTTCTCGTCGTACCAGACCAGGCCCTTCTCGCCGAGAGTCACGCCGCCGATCTTGACGCCCCGGCTCTTGAGGTAGCCCAGCATCTCGGTGGGCGACAGGCTCATCTGCTCGCACAGGCGTTCGGCCACGATGGCCACGTCGATGAACTCCAGGAGTTCATGGGTGTTCGACCGCAGGCCGCCACCGTCGAGGGAGGTCAGGATGCCGTTCTCGCGAAAGGCCTTGGCGTAATGCATGGCGGCGTCCGCCTGGTGGCCGTCCAGGTGCAGGGCGCGGGCGCCCTCGATGTTGAGCGGCGGAACGGGGTGCAGGTAATGGTCGTCCCGGCAGCGAACGATGGCGCGCTTGCCTCCGTGCGGCATGATGAAGGACAGGGACGATTCCCTCACCTTCCGGTGATGGACCGAGATCCCGTACTTGGCCGCCATGTCGATGAACATACGGCCGAGCCAATCGTCGGCGATGGAGGTGAGCATGTCGGGCACGATGCCGAGCTTGGCGCAGGCGAAGGCCGCCGTCACGGCGTTGCCGCCAAACGAGATGGCGTAATCCCGGGCCACCATCTTGTCGTCGCCCGTAGGAATTTCATCCGCCAGGAAGGTCACGTCGATATAGGTTTGGCCAACAAAGAGAGCTTGCATCGGTCAACATCGTCACATGAAAAGGAAAGCCGAGCTTTGGCCGAGGTTGGCCCTTTGCGCAAGCCGTCATGAGGCCGCCCCAGGGGGGAAGCTACTTCAGGGCCTTGGCGCGGGCCAGGATATCGGCCGCGATAGCCTCGTAATTCCCGTCCAGGTGGTGGCCGCCGCCTCGCTCCAGCAGGGTCGCGCCGGCCAGCTCCGGCAAGGTGCAGGCGGTATCGCCGTCAGCCTTTTCCTCGGTCCCGTAGAAGCACATGACCCTGTCGGCCGGCAGGGTCTTGAGATCGTTCTTGATGTCCACCTCGTCCGAACTCACCCCCAGATAGCCTGCGATGGAGATCTCATAAGCGGCGGTGGGCTCGAGCCCCATGAGCACCACGAGCTTGATCTTGTCGCGGGTGGCCTTGGAGAGCTTGTTCCAGACCGGCGGGATCACGTCCGCCCCCATGGAGAAGCCGATCAGCAGAACCCGCTGGGCCTGCCAGCGCTGCTCATAGGCGGCCACGATCCGCTCCAGGTCCGCGGCGATCCGGTCCGGGTCCTTGCGCTTCCAGAAATAGCGTAGGGAATCGAGGCCCACCACGCTCATGCCGTTCTTCGACAAGGTTTCGGCGATGGACTTGTCGATGTCGCGCCAGCCGCCGTCCCCCGACAGGAACACCGCGAAGGCGCTGTTGCGGCCCTGCGCCGGCAGGTCGACCAGAGGGAGGTCGCCCAGGCCCTCGGTCGGCGGCGAGCCCATCCGGAGGGCCGCCTGAAGGCCGGCCCGGAAGCGGGCCGCATCGTCGCCCGCGACCACCTGTGTTTCGTTGCCCCCGTCCGCATCCACGAAGGCTCGGGTCGCCGGGTCCGGTTCGACGGGAGTAATCAGCACCCAGGGCCCGGGAATGTTGGTGGCGGGTGCGTAGGAAAAGCCGCCCGACACGGGAGATCCCTTGGCGCCGGGGCAGAAGGGCAGGCGCGAGGCCAACTGGGCCGTGAACCCGATGCTCACCGCTCCGGCGGCCGTGTTGGCGGGCGCCTGCGCGATCGACAGGTAGGCGAGGGCCCCGCTCGCAACGCCATCGCCTAGAATGGAGGGCCAGCGGTAGGAGGCGGACCCCAGTGCGCGCTGGGCCGTGGTGGACAGGTCCTCGAATTCGCCCAGCGCATAGAGGCAATCGTCGTCGGGTTCGGCCTTCTCGTCCATCTGCCTGATGACGGCTTGCGCGGAGAGCGGCACCACGGCGGCTCCCTCCGACACGATGGCTTCGGCCTGCGCCCGCCGCTCCGGCGTCAGCTCGCCGTCGAAGAGGTAGATCACGAAGGCCTTGGGCTCTCCTTGCGGGGCAAGCAGGGGCACGGACCCGAACGTGTCCTGCTGGACAATCATCTCGCGGGGGGCGGCTGCGGCGGGCGTGAGCGTCAAGGCCGCCAGCGCGACGGCGAGCCCCAGGGACTTAACGGGCATGGGCGGGTCTCCGTGCATCCCGCAGGGCCTTGGCGGGAGAATTGGCGATCAGGGTGGTGACGTCGAAGAGGATCTTGGGCAGCGCGAGCCCGCCCGGATAGGCCAGATAACGCGGGCGCCATTCGGGCTTGAACTTCTCCTTGAAGGCCCGCAGGCCCTCGAAATTGTAGAACCGGTCGCCGCGCCGGTAGATCAGCGCGCCCAGGCGGCTCCAACGGGAAGCGAGGCGGTGTCGGGGCAGACCGGACAGGGGCGCCATGCCGAGGCTGAACCAGCGAAAACCCTCCTGGCGAGCCTGCTCCATGAGGCTGATGAAGAGCAGGTCCATGGCGCCGCCGGGCATGTCAGGGCGCTGGCGCATGAGGTCGATGGTGAACTCGTTCCTGTCGGCGCTGCGCCAGAGGTTGGCGAAGGCCACGATGCGGTTGCCGTGGCGGATGATGGCCTGGTCGGACCCCAGCATGTAATCGTCGGTCCAGAAGCCGAGGGAAAAACCCTTCTCGCGCCCTTTGTGGCCGAGCCAGGATTGCGAGATCTCGCGCAGCTCCTCCAGGATCGGCGCCACCTGCCCGGCCGGGACGAGCTCGAAACTGGCTCCCGCCTTCTCGGCCCGGGCCTTGGCTTGGCGCAGCTTCCGGCCCTCGCCGCCCTCCAGGGTGAAGCGGGAGAGGTCGACCCAAGCCTCCTCGCCGAGCTTCACGAGGGACAGGCCCGCATCGAGATAGACCGGCAGGTACGCGGTCGAGACCTGGTAGAAAACCGGAGTGGCGCCGAGCTTGTCGGCCAGCTCCTTGAAGCGCCAGACGAGGTCCTCCGCAAGATCCTCATCCGGTGCGATGGGGTCGCCCATGGCGATGATGCTGCCGTGCTGGCGCCCGTACATGATCGCGCCGCGCCGGTCGCCGGAGATCAGGAAGCTCTTGTCGCCGATGAGCGCCAGATGGGAATCGACCTTCGGCGAGGCCGCGATGACGGGGCGGGCGGCCTCGATGCCGTCGCCCGCCTCGCTCTCCTCCACGACCGGCGCCCGGTGAATCAGCGCATAGGCGATGACGCCGAGCGCCGTCATGGCGGCCACCAGGGAGGCGCGCAGGAAGCGGGGGGCGTCGGCCCGGTAGGCGAAATGCCACCACAGGTCCGGCGAGTAATCCACGTAGCGGTAGACGAAGAAGCCGAGCCAGATCGAGGCCGCGACCGCGATCAGGATCGCGATGATCCACTCGGGCGAGGGGCGCTCGGCGAAGAAATCGGCCTTGCGATAGAATTCGTGTCGCCCGACGGCGAGAAAGGCGAGGCCGCCGAGGCAGACCAGCGCCTCCTCGTAATCGGCTCCCTTGACCAGGGAGAACACGGCCCCGGCGGCGAGGAGCACGATGGCCCATTGCCAGGCGGTCGCCAGGCGGCGCACGAGACCCGTCGCCACCACGAGCAGGAGAACGCCCACCATGCTGCCGAGCAGGTGGGAGGATTCCACGAAGGGCAGGGGGATGATGTGGCGGATGAGGCGAAGCCTCTCCATCTCGCTCGGCGTCGCGCCCGACAGCAGCAGCACCGCGCCGCCGCCGAAGACCGCGAGCGCGCTGGCCTGGGGAAACAGGGAGCGCACGGACCCGCCCACGCGCCGCGCCACATGGGCGATGGGCTTCTGGTGTTCCGCCAGCTCCCGCGAGGCGAGCAGCGCCAGGGCCAGACCGAACGGGATCAGGTAATAGACGATCCGGAACAGCACGAGGGCGGCGGCGAGGTCCGTGGTGGGGATCTGCGGCAGGGCGAGCAGGAATGTCGTCTCGAAGACCCCGACGCCGCCCGGCACGTGGCTGATCACGCCCAGCACCGTGGCCACGATGAACACCACCAGGAAGGCCGGGAACGACACGTCGCCGGTGAGCGGAAGCAGCAGCCACAGCGCCATGGCGGCGGCCGCCGTGTCGAGGGCGCCGAGCCCGATGGCCGCGAGGCTCGCCTTCGGGCCCGGGAGCGTGAAGCCCCATTGGCCGACCCGTACGCTCTTGCGCCGGATGGCGGCCCAGGCCACGTAGCCCGCCAGCACGGCCAGAATGAGGATCCCGATGGCGCGGTTGAGCAGCACCGGCGCGCCGTCCACGAGAGAGACCAGGGACGGCTCCGCGATGAGGGCGAGGCCCGCCAGGGCCGCGAGGCCAAGCCAGAACGTGATGGCGCACAAGAAACCCATGGCCACGATGTCGAGGGCCGACACCCCCGCGGCCGTGTAGACCCGCAGCCGAACCGCGTTGCCGGTCAAAAGCCCGAACCCGATGGTGAAGGTGAAGGCCTGGCCGATGAACGAGGCGGTCGCGGCCGTCGACAGGGGCACCCTTGCGCCCACCTGGCGCAGGGCCAGCACGTCGTAGCCGATGAGCACCGTATAGGAGATCACTGTTGCGAGCGCCGCGCCCAGGAGATGGGGGCGGCTCACCTGCCCGATGGCGGCCATGAGCTGGTCCCAGGTGACCTCCTCGGCCTCCCGGTAGACCACGAAGGCCGCGACGACGAAGAGGGCGAGGCCGATCAGGGCCCCGATCCGGCGCCAGTTGAGCTCGGCCGCGGCGTCGATCAGGCGGCCGACTGGGCCGCGCGGCGCGGCGGATGCCGGAGCCGAGGCGGGCTCGAGAGGCCGGTCGAACGCCTCCGCCGGCTCGAACGTGCCTGCCCCGTCTGACATCGAAAGCCTCATGGTCCGGAAGATCTAGCGCCCCTGGGACGCCGTCGCATATGCGTGAGCGCCGCCTGTGGGTCCGGGAGCCTTGGGAGCCACTTGCGGCGAATCGAAGGCGGATTTCGTCCGTTCGGGTGATCAGATCCGGCGCAGATGGTTGTCCCAGATCCAGCGGTCGAGCTCGCTGCCGCCCAGGGGCGCCAGATCGGCTTTGGCCACGGGCGCGAGCCGGACCCCCGCATTGCCGGAGGTGGCGAGGAAAACGCCGCTCACGGGCGCGGGCGCGATGCCGCACACGTCCGACATGCGGCGGCGGCCGAGATAGCGGCCGGTGGTCAGGTCCCACCACGCGATGGCGTTGCCGCGCGGGCTCGTGGCTGCCGCAAGGGTGCCCGAGGCGTCGAGGGTGACGGAGCCGATATAGTTGTTCATCGCGTCGAGGTCGTCCTCGGGCATCTCCAGGAAACGGGCTTTTCCGTCTGGGGTCATCGTGCCGACAAGAGCCGGCATCTCGTCCCGGTCGCCCTCGAACTGGCAGCCGAACACGGTCTCGCCTCCGGGCGTCACGGCCAGGTGCCGGATGCTGAGGCCCTTGAGTCTCGGGCCGAAATCCACGGAGGCCAAGACCGTCTGGCGCTCCGCGTCGATCAGCGCGAGGCTCGGCTCCATGTCGTCCTTGTTGAGCATTTCCCGGCCGGTGGCCGGGTGGGTTTTGATGCCCCCGTTGGCCACCACCATGTGCCGGTGCCCCGGCAGGAAGGCGAGGTCATGGGGCCCGATGCCGAAGCTCGGCATCTCGCCCACGCGGCGGTATCCGTCCGTGGCGTCATAGAGGCCGAGCAGCCCCTCGCCGTCCCGCATCCGGTTCTCGGTGGCGTATAGGAGACCGCCATCGGCCGAAAAGACGCCATGACCGTAGAAGTGGCGGCCTTCCGGCGAGGTCACGACCTGGGACACGGTGCCGGTATGGCGGTCGATGACCGCGGCCCAGTTGCCGGGCCGCCGGGCGAAGACCACGAGGTCGGGAGAGTGGGGCCGAGCCGCGATGTCATGCCCCCGGTCGGGCAGCCGCGTGCGGAACAGCATCCGGCCGTCGAGGTCGAACACGGCCACGGAGGCGGCCTCCGCCTTGTCGAGGCAGGCGGAGACGAAGAGGGGCTGCGCCGTCTCCTGGGCTCGGGCTCCTCTGGAGCCCAGGGATCCCGCGACGGCGGCGCTCAGGGCCGCCAGGAAGGAGCGCCGGTCAATCGCCGTCACGGCTGTTGAACCCCATGGTGATGCCCAGCGCCGCCGGGAGGGTGGCGGCGGCCGTTTCGCGCAGGGAATGGACGGCGTCCCGCAGTAGGATGAGCTGGCGGCGGCGCTTCGGATTCTCGGCACTGGCCCCGATATCGTCGGGGAGGTTCGCCGCGATGGAGCGAGCCGATTCCAGGCCGTAGAACAGGGAGGAGTTATTGCTGTCGCCCGGATCGAGCATCTGCCGCGCCAGGGCCTCGGCCGCCTCCAGATTGACCCGGATCGCCTGCATGGAGCGGCCGCTGCGCCAGCCCTCCGCCAGGGTCGGCTTCGCCTCGTCGGCGCTCTTGCCCATCACGGCGCCAAGTTTCTGGTCGTCGATGATCTCGAACAGGGTGGTGTAGTCCGTGGCAAGGCGCGTGGCCGCCTCCTCGACACGAGCCGCATCGCCGGTTTCGAGCTGCGCCAGCGTGCCACTGGGGCGGCGCCACTCGTCAAGCACTTGCTCCGAGGTGCGGGCGAGGCCCGCCGCAATGGCTTGGCCCACGGCGCAGCGCCGTTTCGCGGTCTCGGACGAGTCGCTCAGAAGCCGCGCGGCGTTCTGCTCGTAAAGCAGCCGCTCGATGGCGGTGAAGCCCTGCGCGGCGGCGCTGACACCCGCGAACCTTTCAGGGCTCAAATCATCCGTGCCCGTGCGCGACAACAGGTTGCCCAAGGCGCGCGTGACGGCATTCTTGCGCTCCGGCCAATGGGCCATGCGCTCGAAACGGAAATCGGTGCTGACCGGGCCGTAGAGCACGAACTCGATGCCCGACCACGCATCGGCGGCTTTGTTGTAGGCATCCCGTAATGAACCGATGGCGTCCGCGCGGGGTGCGGCGCAAAACCCCTTCCAGGCTTCGTTTTGGCCTTGTGTCGTCTGCGCCAGAACCTCGTAGCGCGGGACGATGAAGTCGCGCGCGGCCTGCACGATCGCCGCGCGGTTATCCGCCAGGGACGGAAACGCCAGGGTCGAGAAGATGAGAGCCAGGATGAGGCGCAGTCGAAGCATGGACATTCTCACAGCGACTTCAGGAAATCGATCAATCGCCGCCGCTCGGCAAGAGCCAAAGTGTCGAAACGGGCACGGGACCCCGCCGCTTCGCCGCCGTGGAGTTTGATCGCGTCTTCGATTGTGGTCGCGCGGCCGTCGTGCAGCAGGCCCGCGCCGTTGGCCAGCGTGCGGGAAAGGCCCCAGAGCGGCGCGGTGCGCCACTCGGTCGAGGCCACGCCGGGCTCCGTCGCGCCACCGTCGAGGGTTGGGCCCATATCGTGCAGGAGCAGGTCGCTGAAGGCTCGCACGGGCCCGCCCGCGCCGGGCAGGGACGGCACGTGGCAGGAGGCGCAGCCCGCCGCCGCGAAAAGGGCGCGTCCCTTGTGATCGACGGCCTCGGGCTCGTCGGGTGGAATCGACGCCAGATAGGCGGCCACGCGAGACACGATCTCGTCCGGGATCTCGGGGCCGCCGTTCTGTCCCCCATGCGGGGCTTGCAGGCACGTCCGCTGGGCTGCGGTGCAATCCCCGGCGGCCTGGAGGCGACCTGGGGTCGAGAGACCGAGATCGAGCAGGAAGGCGGTTTCGACCTGGGCGTTTAGGGTCGCGGCAGAGGCCTTCCAGCCGAAGCGGCCCGCGCGCTTCCTGCCGTCCGGTCCGGCGATCCAGTTCACGCGACCGCTGATCCCCTCGCCCTGCCGTTCCGCTCCCGCCGCGATGACGGCATCCGGGATCGTGTCGAGAAGCCCGAGGCCCCGTAAGGAAGGGGCCAGTAAAGCGCCCGTGCGGGCTCCCTCCGCCAGCGGCCCATAGGCGAGGCCGGAGGCCTCGTAGCGACCGCCGCGCAGCACCGCATGGCCCTCCGGCTCCGTACCGGTGACGGCGGAGGGCTGCATTTGGCGGCCATAGACCGGATCGGGCGCGCCCGCCGCATCGCTGAACCGCAGGGCGATGTTGTCGCTCTCTACCTGGCCCACCGCATCGGTCGCGACGGGCTGACGGGCGAGGTCCTTATGGCAGGCCGCACAGGAGCGGGCGTTGAAGAGCGGCCCGAGGCCCGCATTGGCTTTCGTGGAGGACGGGGCCGGCACCCAGGCGCGGCGGAACAGGGCGCGCCCGATCGCCTCGTCGAGCGCATGGCCCGGCGTGGCGAAAAGGCTCGCGAGAACGACCAGGATAGGGCAGAGCGCGCGTTTCATCACGCGACCCTCAAGTAACCCATCATGCCGTATTCGAGATGCTCCAGCACATGGCAATGGAACATCCAGTCTCCGGGCCGCGCCACGAACGCGATCTCGATGCGTTCTTTCGGCTGCAGCAACAACGTGTCGGCGAAATGGCGCGGGCGCTTGAGGCGCGAGGCCGACAGCACCTCGAAAGTGTGGCCGTGGAGGTGGATCGGATGCGGATGGGGCGTCACGTTCGAGAGTTCGAACACGTACGATTTGCCCGCCTCCAGCATGCCGATGGGGGGCGGAATGTTGCGGTGGTCGCCGGACGGCCAGGATGTCTTGTTGATGGCCCAGAACGCGGAATCGCGCACGCAGAGCGCGTCCATCAGGATCTTGGCCAGCGGATCGTCGGGCGCCAGCAAGGCCGCGGTCTCGGCGATGGAGCCGCTGGCCGCGCTGAAGCTGAAGCTCAGGCGCTCGGCCCTTGCTATATCGACGCGGGGGATGTCGGGGGCGTAGAGAAGGGCGGGGTCGAAGGGCGTTCGTTTTTTCGCATCACCCCTCGCCATGAAGGTGCCGAGCGTCCACGTCTCTGCGCCGAAATAATCGATGACCTTGAAGCTGCGTCCCGCTGCCGGCGCACGCACCAGAAGGTCGAGCCGCATGGCCGGTCCCATGCGCCACGTATCGAGAGTAAACGGCGCGACCGCGTTGCCGTCGACCGCGATCACGAAGGCGTCCGCGTCCTCCACGCCCACCTCGATGATGCGGGTGTTGTCGAGGTTGAGGATGCGTAGCCGAAGATCGCCGTTCGGCCTCACGTCCCGGCTTGCCGCCCCGATGCCGTTGACGGCGCGCACGGTGCCGAAGGTACCGGCCCGGCTCGCGCCCTCCGCCGTTTCCGTGGGCAGCCACGCGCCGTCCGGGGCGAGTCGCCAGTCCTTGTAGGCCAGCACGATGTCGTCGTCGGGCCGCCGTGCCTCGTCGCCCTCGACGATCAGCACGCTCGCCATGCCGCGCCCGGTCTGGCCGCTCTCGTTGCAATGAGGATGAATGAAGAAGGTGCCGGGATCGGGCGGCATCAGCTCGTAGGTGAAGCTCTCGCCGGGCATCACGGGCGGTTGCGTCAGGTAGGGCACGCCGTCCATCGGGTTGTCGAGGCGGATGCCGTGCCAGTGGATCGAGGTGTGCTGGGGCAGTTCGTTGTGGAGCGTCGCGCGGATGCGGTCGCCGAGGTGCACCCGCATCACCGGCAGGAGACCGTCCGAATAGGTCCAGACTGGCGTGTTGGGACCGCTTGATCCCAGCAGACGCGCGGGCCGTTCGCGGGCAGTCAGCGTCCATTCGTGCAGGCGCCCGCCGGAGACCGGCGGGCGTGGCTTTAGAGATGGGGCGGCCTGCCGGGCGAGCAGCCCTGAGCCTCCGGCAGCGGCGAAACCCGCTACTCCGAGGCCCGCCAGGACATCGCGCCGCCGCAGCACGGCTGTCAGCTCTTGCCGACGGCGCTCGGGTTGTCGAGACTGTCCGAACCCTCCAGCTCGATCTTGAGGCCGAGCTTCTTGACGAGGCCCTCGATGGCGCGGGCTTGGGCCACGAGCGCGTCGACGCCCTCCTGCACCACCTTGTTGCCCTCGGTGTTGCCCTCGGCAATCATCTGGTCGTAGGCCTCCTTGCCGGAATCGGCTCGGTCCTTGATGGCCTTCAGCTTCGTGGTGGCGTTGTTCATCGCGGCTTCCACCTTCGCGGCCTCGTCCGGGGCTTTCGCCTTGGCGTACTCGGCCAGGCTCGCGCCCTGCACGACAGCGCCGTCCGTGCGGGTGTACCTGCCGTTATAGATCGCCACCATGCCGGCCTGGTCGTAATAGTGGGAATTGTGCGTGTTGTCCGAGAAGCAATCGTGCTCTTCCTCGGTGTCGTGCAGGATTAGCCCGAGCTTCATGCGCTCGCCCGCCAATTCGCCGTAGGAGAGGCTGCCGAGGCCGGTAAGGATGGTGGCGAGACCGCCGTTCGGGCTCTTCTTCAGCACGTCCGCGCGGGCCTTGCCCTTGGCGTCCCAGGCCTTGGCCATGGCAGCGAGGTCATCCACCATCAGGTCGGTGGCGGCCTTGAGATAGTCGCGGCGGCGGTCGCAATTGCCGCCGGTGCATGTGTCGAGAGAGTAGTCGCTCGCCGGGCGCGTGCCCGCGCCGGGTCCGGTGCCGTTCAGGTCCTGGCCCCAGAGCAGGAACTCGACCGCGTGATAGCCGGTCGCCACGTTGGCCTCGACGCCGCCCGCCTCCTGCAGGGTCTCGGCGAGCAGCTTCTTGGTGATCTTGGACGCGTCCACCTGCTTCTTGCCGACGCGGATCCGCGTGTTGGCGATGACGTTCGCCCGGTAGAGCGGGTTGTCGTCGGAGGTGTCGCCGTAGCTCTTGGCGTCGACGTAGTCGATCAGCCCTTCGTCCAGTGGCCAGGCATTCACCTTGCCTTCGAGATCGTCCATGAGCGGATTGCCGAAGCGGTATCCTTCCGTCTGCTGGTAGGGCACGCGGGCCTTGATCCAGGCCATGCGGGCTGCTTTCAGCGTATCGTCCGTGGGGCTTGCCAGGAAGGCGTCGACGGCCTTCTGCAGGTCGCGGGCGGTGGTGACCGCGTCGCCGTACATGGCCTGGGCCACGTTGGCATAGGTCTCGACGATAGCCTTCGGCTGCGGAGCCTGGGCGTGCGCAAGAGGCGCGAAGGCCGTCCCGGCCATCAGTACCGTGAGCGCGGCAAAATATTTTTTCATGAGTGAGCCCCGAAAAAGAGGGAGGGTCAAATGCCGATCAAGATGCGGCCCGGGATCATGCCTATTCTCATCGGAAGGCACGCGCAATAGAATTGCAAATGCTTGGAAGCGTTCTAAACTAAGGCTTTGCGGCCCAAGAGTTGCTTCCCAAGAGCTGCTTCCGTTGGGATCGAAGCAGCTCTCTTGTTGTATCGTGCCGCATTTTGGCGGTGCACCGGATCCACTTCACCGAGAAATGCTCTAATCGACCGTGGCGGCGAGGCGTGCCGCCGTCAGGGCGGCGTCCACGTCGTTGGTCACCACGTCGGTGCCCGGCGGCAATTCGGCCCGGAAGGCTTCGAACACCACCGGGTGAAGCCGCGAGCCGCCGCCCACCAGCGCGACGGGGCGCTGGCCCACGCGCTTGATCAGGCTGTTGGCGAGGCGCGCGAGTTCTTCTCCGGCCTGCCGCAGGATGTCGAGGGAGACGGGATCGCCGGTCTCGGCGGCTTCCGCGACGGCACGGGCCAGGATGCCGATCTTGCCCCGGTCGCCGCCATACACGAAGGCCCGCACCAGGTTCCAATCCGTGCCGCCGAGGCCGCGCGACAGGGTGAGCCCGAGAGGCGAGGACCAGCCCTCGCCGGGGCTCTCCTCTTCCTTGCGCAGCACGGTCTTGAGCGCCTCGCGGGCGACCCAGAAGCCCGACCCGCCGTCGTCGATGAGGTTGCCGCGCCCCCCGACCCGGATCACGCTCTTGTCCGGGGTCAGGTAATAGCCGATGGAGCCCGTGCCGCTATAGACCAGGATGCCCTCGCCCAGCGCGAAGTAGGACAGGTAGGCGATCCACATGTCCTCGGCGACGAAGATGCGTTCGCCCGCGACTCCGAAGGCCTCGGCCAGCATGGAACGCATGAGCGCTTCGGCAGGGGTCTCGCGAGTCAGACCCGTGATGCCCGCCACGATGCTTAAGGGATGTCCCGCCTTGGAGACGGCCTGAGCCATGCCGCCGATGATCTGCTTGGCACGCTCCTCGGCGGCGGCGGAAAAGAGGTGGCCGGACAGGGGTTCCGTCATGCCCTGCGCGATGCAGGCGCCCCCTGGGTCCGCCAATCTCCACCGGGTGGCGGTTCCCCCCGCGTCGATCCCCAGACCCAGCGACATGCCCCAAGCGCCCCGCACGAAAAGAACCAGCGCCGGAGCAGCGAGGCCCGGCGCAGGCTGCACGCTACTTCGATAAGTTGGACAGCGCCACTCTCAGATTGCCCTCGCTGCGGGCGAGCAGCGCGTCGGCTTCCGCCCGGCTCAGGCCGAGAGCCACGAGGGCCGCGATCTTCACGACGCCGTCCGATTGGGACAGAGCGTTGGCGGCCGTCGCCTCGTCGCATCCCGTGATCTGGATCACCATGGCGACGCTGCGGCGGCGCAGCTTCGCGTTGGTGGCGCGCATGTCCACCATCAGGCCGCGATAGACCCGGCCCATGCGGATCATCAGCAGGGTCGAGAACAGGTTGAGGATCACCTTCTGGGCCGTGCCGGCCTTCATGCGGGTGGACCCGGCCAGCACCTCCTCGCCCGTGTCAGCCACGATCGGGTGGGACGCGACGGCCAGGATCCTGGCCTCGCTGTTGTTGGAGACCCCGATGGTCTGGGCGCCGCGCGCCTTGGCTTCCTTGAGGGCTGCGACCGTATAGGGCGTGTTGCCGCTCGCCGCGACGCCGATCACCACGTCGTTGGGCCCGACATCCGCGTTGCGGATGTTCTCCGTGCCCTGCTCGACGGAATCCTCGGCGTTTTCGACCGCGCTCAAGAGCGCGCCGGGGCCGCCCGCCATGAGGTAGACGAGGCGCGCTTCGGGCCAGTTGAAGGTCGGCGGCAACTCGGCCCCATCCTGCACGCCGATGCGGCCCGAGGTTCCGGCGCCCACATAAACGAGACGCCCGCCCCGGCGCAGCCGCTCGGCGGCGGCCTCGGCGGCTTCCGCAATGGCGGGCAGGGCGGAGCGGACCGCCGCCACGGCGGCGAGCTGGCCTTCGAGGAATGCGGACAGGATGTCGAGGCTGGGCCAGGCGTCGAGATCCTGGTAGCGGGCGCTGAAATGTTCTGTGGCCATCATGGGTCTTTCTTGCAGACCAGTATAGGTCCACTTGGACGGTCCGGCAACGGACCCGGAGATCCGCGCGGCGACAATTATGGGGATAGGTTCATGGCCCGAGCGCCCGGTCGGCGAGGGCAATGACCGTATCGCCCGTCAGCCGGCGCAGCGGCATGATCCCGCTCTCCGTGTGGCGAGACGGGTGGACCCGGTTCGTGAGGAGCGACCATGCAAGGCCGCGCTCGAAATCGATCCACAATCCGGTGCCGGTGAAGCCCGTGTGACCGATGGTGACGTCCGAGCAGGCATCCCCGCCGGGCCAGCCGCCGTAGCGCGCTTCCCAGCCCAGCGTGCGCCGCTCGGATTGACGCGTGCGGATGCCCTCGAGGCCGGACGCCGGAAGGGCCGAGCCGTCGAGGATCGCTCCGGCAAAATCGAGCACGCTGTCGATGGTGGCGAACAGGCCCGCATGGCCTGATGCACCGCCAAGCGCAAAGGCGTTCTCGTCATGGACCTCGCCGCGAATGACCCCACCACGCCACGTGCAGCGCTCGGTGGCGGCGCAAAGCGCCGGATCGGGCCGGAACGTGAAGCCGTTCGGCAGGGGCTGGTCGATCAGGGATGTTCCGGTCACGCGCTCGATGGCGATGCCGAGCAGCATGAAGTTGATGTCGGAATAGACCGGCGGCCCTGGATTCCATACCCGCTGCAGGATGAAGGCCCGCAGGGTGTCCGGATCCTGGCCGTAGGTATAGAGCGGCTCGACGCCCGGCAGGTGCGTCTGGTGAGACAGGCATTGCCGGAAGGTGAGCTTCCGCTCCGTCGCATTCATGTCGTATTGGCGTAGGTCCGGGATGACGGCGGCGAGGGGATCGTCCAGCCCGAAGCGCCCGTCGGCCACGAGCTGCAGGATCCGCGTCGTCGTGAAGATCACCTTCGTGAGAGACGCAAGGTCGAACCACGTGTCGCGGCCCAAGGGCTCGCGGGAGGGCTCGCGCTGGGCGAGCCCGTCCAGGCGAACCGCGCGGTCGCCACCGGTGGTGACGAGGCCCAGAACGGCGCCCGGGATCCGGCCGGATTGCACGGCGTCCCGTGCGGGCGCGAAGGCTTCGTCGGCGAGCTTTTCGAGGGGCATGAGCTTGAGATCGTCTAGGCGGCGCGGTTGAGTTCGCCGCCCGGCATGGGACGCGGAACCCCGGTCGTGGTGGGAAGGCTCAACGGCAAGCCCTGAACGGAGCGCGCCGCGAGATACCCGAAGGCCTGCGCTTCGAGAAAATCGCCGTTCCACCCCACCACTTCCACGGGATCCACCGCCACGCCGAGGCGCTCGCGCAGGTTCTCCATGAAATGGGCGTTGCGCCTTCCGCCGCCCGTCACGAGCCAGCGCTTCGGAGCGGTGGGCACATGGCGCAGCGCCGCCACCACCGACTCGATGGTGAAGGCCGCCAGCGTCGCGGCGCCGTTCTCGTCGGACAAGGCCTCGACGCCCCCGGCACGGTCGTGAAAATCCTGCCGGTCGAGGGATTTCGGCGCCGGGCGGGCGAAATACGGATTGGTCATGAAGGCCGCCACGAGGTCCTCGTCCGGCTTCCCCGAGGCCGCGAGCCCGCCATTCTCGTCGAAGGCCAAGCCCCGGCGACGCAGGACGAAATCGTCCAGGAGGGCGCTGGCCGGGCCGGTGTCGAAGGCGATGACCGTGTCGCGGTCGATATAGGTGACGTTGCCGACGCCACCGAGGTTCAGCACCATGAAGGGTTGCGGCAGGCTGCTCGCCAGCGCCCGGTGATAGAGGGGCACGAACGGCGCGCCCTCGCCGCCGGACGCCACGTCCGCGTGGCGGAAGCGGTAGACGGTATCGATGCCGAGCGTCTGGGCCACCCGTTCGCCGAGACCGAGCTGGCGGGTGAATCGCACCTCGGGCCGGTGGTACACCGTTTGCCCATGGAAGCCGACGAGCTGCACATCGCTGGCGGACAGGCCGTTCTCTTCCATGAAGCGCCGGACGGCGCCGATATGGGCGTCCGTCACCTCCCGCTCCAGCTCCTCCAGGGGCTCTGCCTGCGCCCGCTCCGGCGTCGCAATGAGGTCCTGGAGGGTTTTGCGAAGCGCGTCCGGATAGGGGTGGGTGGCGCCGGGACCGGGTCTGACGACCGTGTCGCCGTCCGTCTCGACGATCGAGACGTCGATGCCGTCCATGGACGTGCCGCTGATGACGCCGATGGCTTTGAGGAGGGGGCGGGACATGGGAGACTCCGGAGGCAGCGAGATTGGCGTCAGCATAGCCGACGATGAGACGAATGGTCCAGAGTGGTATGATATTGGACCATGACAGGTCCGAGCCGATCGCCTATAACGTGCGGATGCCACAGAGGGAGAAAAGGCATGGTTAAGGCAACGCTGCGCGGCGGTCTTTGCGCGGGACTCATGATGGCGGCCCTATCGTCGGCGTCCGCCCAGGTTCTGGAGATCGGCATGGATGCCGGTCCGACCGGCCTCGATCCGCACCTGATCACGGCCTTCCCGAGCTTCATGGTAGTGAACGGCAACATCTACGAAGGGCTGACCGCCGTCGACAAGGACCTGAAGGTCGGCCCGGGCCTCGCCGAGTCCTGGACCGTTTCTCCGGACGGCAAGACCTACACGTTCAAGCTCAGGCAGAATGTGAAATTCCACGACGGCGCCGCGATGACGGCCGACGATGTGGTGTCGACCATCCGCCGGGTTCAGAGCAAGGACATGGCGTCCCCGCTCGCCAGCCGCCTGGCTGCGGTGGAGACCGCCACGGCCGTGGACCCCCAAACCGTGGAACTGAAGCTGAAGGAGCCGTCGGCTCCGCTGCTGGCCTCCATCGCCACCATCGCGATCGTGCCGAAATCCGTCGAGACCAACAAGGACGCGCTTCAGAAGGCCCCTGTCGGGACGGGTCCGTTCAAGTTCCAGGAATGGCAGCCCAACGGCTTCATCCTCCTGTCGAAGCATGACGGCTACTGGGGAGCGGGCTCGCCCAAGCTGTCGGGCCTGAAGTTCAACATCGTGCCGGAATCGGCCACCCGCCAAGTGGGCCTCACCAACGGCCAATACGCGCTTCTGCCGAACATCGACGCCGCCACGGCGCTGCAGCTCAAGGGCAAGCCCGGCGTGAAGCTCGGCGAGACCCTGGACCTCGCCTATACGCTCATCGGCCTCAACACCTCCAAGCCGCCCTTCGACAACCCGAAGGTGCGCGAGGCGGTGAATTACGCCATCAACCGCCAGGAAATCGTGGACGCGGCGCTCTTCGGCGCGGGCGTGCCCGGCGGGCCGCTTTCCCCGGCGCTCAAGAACTGGGCCGTCGATGTGGCGCAGTTCGCGTGCTACAAGCCCGATCCGGCCAAGGCCCAGGCGCTGCTGAAGGAAGCCGGCGTCGCCATGCCCGTCGCCGTCACCATGAACGTGCTGCCGCGCCAGGACGTGAAGGACATCGCCCAGGTGGTGCAGGAGCAGCTCAACAAGGCGGGCTTCAAGGTCGAGCTGAAGAACCAGGAGCAGGGCCAGTTCATTCAGGATTGGCGCAACAGCAACTTCGACATGTTCGCGTCCATCAATGCGGGCAGCCCCGATCCGGACGATTACTTCTACCGCACGTTCCGCACGGGCGGATCGACCAACGTGTTCAAGTACTCGGACGCCGAGATCGACAAGCTCCTCGACGGCGCCCGCACCATGCAGGACCAAGCGGCCCGGAAGGCCGCCTATGACGAGGTGCAGAAGAAGCTCGCCTGTTCGGGCCCGGTGGCGCACCTTGCCTACGGCACCCTGTTCTCGGCCATGCGCGACAAGCTGCAGGGCTACGACGTGATGCCGAACCGCTCGCTCGGCACCCTGCGCGGTGCCAGCCTGACGCCCTGATACCCCTCCCGGCGCCGCCCCGGCGGCGCCGTTCCATTCAAGAAGCTCGCCCGATGAACCGTGCCCTGCTCACGCGCCTGTTCGATCTCCTGATCGTGCTCTTCGGCGTGTCGATCATCGTCTTCCTCATGATCCGCATGATCCCGGGCGACGCTGTCGCGATCATGCTCGGCGCCAATACGGAGATCACCGCCGAGCGGATGGCCGAACTGAAGAGCCGAGTCGGCCTCGACCGTCCGATCATCGAGCAGTACCTGATCTGGGCCGGGTCGGCGCTTCGGGGCGATCTCGGCACGTCGCTCTGGACCGGACGTCCCGTCGCCACGGAAATCCTCATTCACCTCTGGCCGACCCTGGAGCTGACATTCCTGGCGCTGCTGTTCGGCGCGGGGTTGGCCGTGCCGGTCGGCTGCCTCATGGCGCAGCTGCGCGGCGGCGCCGCCGACGTGGCCATGCGGGTGGGCGCGATTGCGGGCCTCACGATCCCATCCTTCTGGCTCGGCATCGTGCTCATCGTCGTCCTGGCGCAAGTGGCGCCCGGCTTCGCCTCGTTGGGCTACGTTCCTTTCTCGGAAGATCCGGTCGGCAACCTGCAGCGCATGCTCCTGCCATCCTTCGCGCTGGCCTTGCCGATCCTGGCGAACCTCTCCCGTCTCGTGCGCTCCGCCATGCTCGACGCGCTGGGGCAGGATTACATCCGCACCGCGCGGGCCAAGGGCGTGAGCGAGCGTCGCGTCGTCTACAAGCACGCGCTTCGCAACGCCCTCATCCCCTTCATCACCAGCGTGGGCATCATGACAGGCTACCTGCTCGGCGGCGCCATCGTGGTCGAGCAGGTGTTCGCGATCCCAGGGCTGGGGCGCCTCATCCTGGGTGCCATCGCGGAACGTAATTACCCGCTCATTCAATCCACCATCCTGGTCGTGACGGCGGGTTTCGTGCTCGTGAACTTCATCGTGGACGCCCTCTACATCGTCATCGATCCGCGCGTGAGGGCCTGACGTGAGAGCTCTTCACCGCAACAAGCTCCTGGCTTTCGCCGTCGCCTTCGTGGCGCTGCAGATCATCCTGGCTCTCGGGGCGCCGATCATCGCGCCCTACGATCCCATGGCGCAAAGCGTGATTGCCCGCCTGAAGGGGCCGACCGCCGCCCATTGGCTCGGCACGGATCAGCTCGGGCGCGATGTGCTAGCGCGCATCCTCTACGGCTACCGCACGTCGCTCATCGCCTGCCTGCTGTCGGTCGGGGCCGCGTTGGTTCTCGGTGGAGCGCTTGGCCTGCTCGCCGCCTATTATCGCGGCTGGCTCGACCGCATCATCATGCGGGTGATGGATGTGCTTTTCGCCTTCCCGGTCATGCTGCTCGCCATCGGCATCATCGCGGTGCTTGGTCCGCAAACCTACAGCGCTTCTATTGCCATCGCGGTGGTCTACACGCCGATCTTCGCGCGGCTCCTGCGGGGTCCTGCGCTGGTTCTGTGCGAGAGCGAGTACGTGGCGGGCGCCAGGGCCATCGGGGCGTCGGATGCCCGCATCATCTTCCTGCACATCCTGCCGAACCTCGCCTCCGTGATCCTCGTGCAAACGAGCCTGCTGCTCTCCGCCGCCATCCTGGTGGAGGCTTCGCTCTCGTTCCTGGGGCTCGGCACGCAGCCGCCGACACCGTCCCTGGGGCTGATGCTCTCAGAGGGCCGCAACTTTCTCATGCTGTCGCCCTGGAGCGCGCTCTTCGCGGGCTTCGCGATCCTGTTCCTGTCCTTCGGGTTCAATCTCCTGGGCGATGCCTTGCGGGACACCCTCGATCCGCGGCTGCGGGGTCAGCCTTGATCATTCGCAACGCGGAACCCCGCGACGTCGGGGCTCTCTCCCGGATCGCCGAAAGCTCCTACCGGGCGGCCTTCGCGTCCATTCTCGACGAGGACGTGCTGCTGAGCCGGAACGCGGACTACTTCGCGCGCCGGTTCCGAGAGAGCTGGCCCAGCCTGACGGTCGCGTCCGACGAGGGATGGATTCTGGGTTTCTGCCTGCTGACGGACGGCCATGTCGACATGCTGTTCCTGGCCCCGGAGGCGACGGGGCGCGGCGTCGGGGCCCTGCTCCTGAAACACGCGGAAAAAAACGGCGCGAAAAGCCTCGAGTGCTTCCGCGACAACCGCCGCGCCCGTGCCTTCTACGAGCGCGAGGGTTGGACGCTCGCCCGCAGCTACGAGCGGGACTTCGCGGGAAAGCCGCATGCCTTCGTGTTCTACGAGAAACCGCGCTGAGATCGGCTTGCCGATTCAGGCCGCCCGGCCACCGATCCAGGTGCCGTGGACCTGCAGATCGTCATCCAGCAAAACGAGATCGGCGCGGTAGCCGGGCGCGATGCGGCCGAGCTCACGGTCCAGTCCCAGGAAGGCGGCGGGAGTCAGGGACGCCATGCGCAGGGCATCCCGCAGGGGCAGGCCCAAGCGCCCGACGGCGTTGCGCACGGTGCTGGCCATGTCGATGTCGGAACCCGCCAGGGTGCCGTCGGCGGTCGTGAGCCGGCCCTCGGCCCGATAGACCGTGCGGCCCATCAGGTCGAAGCGGGTCATGTCCGAGCCCACCGACGACATGGCGTCCGTGACCAGCATGATGCGGTCCGCACCCTTCGCCGCGATGGCCACCCGCAGGGATGCGTCGTTCACGTGATGTCCGTCCACGATGATGCCGCACCACGCATCCGCCGCGTCGAGAGCGGCCCCGACGGGCCCCGGCTCGCGTCCAGCCATGGGCGGCATGGCGTTGAACAGATGCGTGAATCCGCGCAGTCCGTTGCGGTATGCCTCCATGATCGTGGCATGGTCGCCCGCCGTGTGGCCCGCGCTCACGAGGATTCCGGCGGCCGCGAGCTTCGCCACGGCCTCGATGCCCGTCCATTCGGGCGCCACCGTGACGAGGGTTTTGCCCTGCGTGAGGGACGTCATGATGGCGTGATCCTCGTCCTCGATCCGGCGCATGTGAGCGGGATCGTGGACGCCCTTACGCTCGGGGTTGATGAAGGGGCCCTCGAGATGGATGCCGAGCACGCCCGGCACGCGCTCCCGCAACGCCTCTCCGGCCGCCCGGAAGGCCTCGGCCATGCGCTCGCGGGTATCGGTGATGAAGGTGGGCAGGAACCCGGTCGTGCCGAAGCGGCGATGGGCCTCGCCGATGGCGCGGATGCCCGCGACGCTGCGCTCGTCGTTGAACAGGACGCCGCCGCCGCCGTTCACCTGCGTATCGATGAAGCCGGGCGCGAGCAGGCCCTCGACGTGCTTCGTCTCGATCCCGACGCCGAGGTCCTTCTGGTCCGGAACACCGGCAATGCGCCCGCCGTCAATCACGACGGCACGGCCGTCGATCATGTGATCGCCGTCGAAGACTCTTGCGCCGACGAGAGCGAACGCCATCAGACCGTCTCCGTCACTTTGCGCAGGCGGGGCGGGCTGTCCGGATTGCGGCCGCGAGCGAGCGCAATGGCATTCACGAGGGGATAGAAGCTCTGGATCATGGCGATGGGCGCCAGGTAGGGATGCACGTCCTCCAGGGAGGGCAGCATCGCCGTGGCGGGGCCGTCGGCCGCGCCGGCCACGACGACGGGAACGCCCTGGTCTCGGAGCTTCGACACAAGGTCGGTGACGCCGCCCAGCGTCTCGTCGCGCTGGCTCAGCACGAGTACCGGGAAATGATCGCCCGCGAGCGTCCAGGGGCCGTGCATGAGTTCGGCGGCGCTCATCGCCTCCGCGTGGACCCCGGAGGTCTCCTTCAGCTTGAGAGCCGCTTCCTGAGCGACGGCAAAGCCCACGCCGCGTCCGACCACGAAGAGATTGTCCGACCCCGACAGCAAGGGCAGAGCCGGCGAACAATCGAGATGAGAGGCCCGGGACAGAACATCCGGCAGGCGGTCGAGGGCGTCCAGCAGGGCCCGGTCCTGCGACCAGTGCGCGATGAGCTGGACACCCGCCGCCAGAGCCGCGATGAAGGATTTCGTCGCCGCGACGCTCTTCTCCGGTCCGGCATGAAGCGGCAGGACGATCTCGCAGGTGGAGGCGAGAGGAGAGGTGGTGTCGTTGACGAGGGCGACCGTCAGGGCTCCGTCATCGCGCCCGGCCTGAGCCAGATGCAGGATGTCGGGACTGCGGCCCGACTGCGAGACGGCCAGGAACAGGGCATCGCGCATGCGCGGCCGGGCCGCGTAGACGGAGGTCACCGAGGGTCCGACGGAGGCCGTCACCAGGCCCGAATGAATCTCCAGCAGGTATTTGGCGAACGTCGCGGCGTTGTCGGAACTGCCGCGCGCGCACGTCACCGCGAATGGAGGCGGGGATGCGCGCAGCCGCTTGCCCAGATCGGCGCAGAGTTTTCCGTTGGCGCCGAGCAGGCGCGCCACGACCTCGGGCGCTTCCCGGGCCTCTCGCAGCATGGCGGTGGTGGCATTCGTGTCGGGGTGGTTCATGGCGTGTCCGTTTGCGGCTGGCCGATGGTCAGCTCGGCGACGAAATCGTAGGCGTCGCCGCGATAATAGGAGGAGGTGAACTCGACGGCCTCGCCCGCCGTCGTGAAGGATCGCCGTTCGATGTAGAGCGCTGGGGTGAGCGGCGGGACCTTCAGGAGCTGGGCCTGTTCGTCGCTGAGCAGGACCGCGTGCAGCCTCTGAAGGGCCCGGACCGGCATGTAGCCCCCCTCGTGCAGCACGGCGTACAGCGATTGCTTCACGAGCGAGGGATCGGGCAGATACCGGGTCGGTACCACCGCGTGCTCGATGGCGAGGGGTGTGCCGTCCGCCATGCGCAGGCGGTTGACCCGGCTGACGGTCTCACCGGGAGAAAGCCCCAGCGCCATCAACTCGTCGGTCGAGGCGACGCCGACCGAGCGGCTAAGCAGAACCGCCGAGGATTGCATCCCGCGGGCCGACATGTCGTCGGTGAAGCTCGAGAGGCGCGACAGGGGCTGCTCCAGGCGCATCTGCTGCGCCACGAACGTGCCGGACCCCCAGCGCTGGATCAGCACGCCCTTCTTCACGAGGCCCATGATGGCCTTGCGCACCGTGACGCGGGAAATGCCGAGCTGCTTGGCGAGGTCGCGCTCCCCCGGCAGGGCCGCATCCATCTTCAGGGAGCCGTTGCGCACGGCCTCTTCGATGAAATGCTGGAGCTGGAGATAGAGCGGCGTGGGGTTCGCCTCATCCAGGGTGCCGAACGGCGGAAGGGCAGCGGCTTGATCGGTCATGGGTCACATCCGCTGGTCGGCTTGGCGCGCGAGGAGAATGGCGCCGTCCATCGCGTCCGCGGCAGGCGGCGCGATGGCGTCGCGGACGACCGGCGGCAGCCAGGGCCGCAGGGGTTCCGACAAGCCGCCGAACAGACAGATCGCGGGCGCCCCGAGATCCAGGAGCCGGAGCGCGATGCGGCCGAGCCCCGACGCAGCCTCCTCCATGAGGGCGATGGCGAGGGGATCGCGGCTTCGGGCATGGCTCAGCACGGCCGGCGCGAAGCGCGCGTAGTCGCTGGGGCGCGCCTGCCCGACCCAGTCCACCAGAACCTCGGGGTCGCCCTTGAACTCGGCCCAGACCTCGTTCGACAGGGCCGTGCCCGCGATGCGGCCGTCATGAGCCCAGATCAGGCGGCGCAGCAGGTCCCGGCCGATGGCCGCCCCGCTGCCCTCGTCCGAGATTTCATAGCCCCAGCCTCCCACATAGATGAGGCGGTCCCCCACGAAGCCGTAGCCGCAGGAGCCCGTTCCCACGATCAGGATCGCGCCGTCCCGCCCCCCGAAAGCGCCGAGCCAGGCCGTATGGGCATCGGTCTCGACCTGGAACGACGCAAAGGGGTGCGGCCGAGCCAGGAGACGCTCCACGGCGCTGCTCTGCCCGGCGCCCGCCGCTCCCAGGCCCGCACGAACGCGTTTCAGGTCGATCTCCGAGAGGCCGCCTTCCGCAACGGCCATGCGGGCGGCCGTCAGGATGGACGACCAGACGAGATCCGGATCCAGGCGGATATTCGCCGAACCTCCCACGCCCTCGCCTAAAAGCCGCCCCTCGCCATCGCGCAGGCGCGCACGGCATTTCGTGCCGCCGCCATCGATGCCGAGATACAGGAATTCGCTCATGAAGGATCGTCGGGTTGACTTGGGCGGGATTGCGCTTGTCGGACCGGTACAATGCCACTTAATAGCCACTTCGTGAAGGGCCTTGCCCGGTGCCCGCTCGCACGCAGCGGGCACTCGGTCTCTGCGCCTCTGACGCGAAGTGCCGGGAAGAGGTGGCGGAGAGGCCGGGGACAGGGTCGGTTCCCGGACATACCAGTATAAGGTCACTTGCCGGACGATTCGGTCCCGGATGCTCAGGCCGACGAGGGCGCGGGATCGGGCAGCCGCAGGCGCTCCCGCCCGAGATACTCCACCACCGCCTCGGCCCTGAGCGGGAGCGAGTAGAGGTTGCCCTGGACGAAGGGGCAGCCATGGTCCCGCAGGAAGAGAGCCTGCTCCACGGTCTCGACCCCTTCGGCGATCACGTCCATGCAAAGACTCTTGCCCAGGTCGATCACCGCCACCACGATGGCGGCGCTCTCGCTGTCCCGGTCCACGTCCCGAATGAAGCTCTGGTCGATCTTGATGTCGTCGACCGGAAACTGCTTGAGATGGATGAGGGAGGCGTAGCCGGTGCCGAAATCGTCGAGAGCGATGCGGATGCCGTGTTCGTGGAACTGCTGCAAGGCCGTCATGACGTGGACGGACGCCCGGCCGAGAAAGACCGTTTCGGTGATTTCCACGTCGAGGTAATGCGGCGGAACGCCCGCCGCTTCGAGGATGTCGAGGAAGCGCCTGGAGAGGCCGATCCAACTGAACTGGGACGTGGACAGGTTGACGGCGACGCGCCCGCACTTCACGCCCTGGTCCAGCCAGCGGCGAATGTCGGCCGCGACCTGGCGCACGATGTGCTCGCCCATGAGGGCCGACAGCTCCGGATCGTTGAAGGCGAGGGGGAAGGCGGAGGGCGACAGCAGGCCCTGCTGGGGATGGTCCCACCGCGCCAATGCCTCGAAGCCGATGACCTCTCCGGTCACCAGATTCACCTTCGGCTGGTAGAAGGGAACGATCTGTCCCTCCTGCAGGGCCTCCTGAATGTCCCGCGTCATGGTCGCGCGATGCTCGACGAGGTTGCGCATGTCCGGCGAGAAGAGAACCGCCCGGTTGCGGCCCTGGGCCTTGGCCGAATAGAGGGCGAGGTCCGCGTCCTTCATCAGCTCGGCGGGCTTGCTGTCGTGATCGGGATAGACCGCGATGCCGATGCTGGCGCCGCTTTCGATCGGCTCTCCCTTGAAGACGAAGGGGCGGCGCATCTCGTCCAGGATCCGGTTCGCGAGGGCGCCCGCGTGCTCCATGCGCAGGGGCGGGCCGACGATCACCACGAACTCGTCGCCGCCCAGCCGGGCGACGGTGTCCTCGTCGCGCATCATGCGGCGCAGGCGCTCGGCCATTTCCTGGAGCAGGGCGTCGCCGGCGTCGTGCCCTCTCGTGTCGTTGATGGCCTTGAAGTCGTCGAGGTCGATCAGGAACAGGGTGAGGGTGTTGCCGGTATGGTTCGCGTCCGCCAGGGCGAGCTCGAACCGGCTCTGGAACAGGGCGCGGTTGGGTAGGTCGGTGAGCGGGTCGTGGCTCGCCGCGCGCCAGATCCGCTCCTCGGCGGCCTTGCGGTCCGTGATGTCGATGACGGCGGAAATCACCGCGTCGGCGCCTTCGACCTCGACGAGGGTAGCCGCGACGAGAACGTTGCGGATGGACCCGTCGGCCAGGCGCACCATGGTCTCGAAATCGTTCACCCGGCCCTCGCGCTTGAGGGCCGTGATCAGGTCGACCCGGTCTTCCGGATGAATGTAGATCTCGTCCACGGAGCGAATGCCGAGGACGTCGCGGTTCGCCCCGAAGAACGTCACGGCGGCATCGTTCGTGTCCAGGATTCCGCCATCGGTCTTGACCACCACGAGGGGCAGCGGAACGGTTCTGAACAGGCGCTCGAACATCGCCCGGCTTCGGGTCAGCTCCTCCTTGGCGCGGCGCTCCGCCTGCGTGGCGGCCCATTCCAGGCGCCGCAGGCGGTTGGACCGCGTCACCACCAGGACGAGGGCGAAGTTGAGCACCAGGACCGCGAGGACGAGACCGGTGGCTGTCGCCCGCGTGTCGTCCCCGGACAGGTAGCCCACGAGCATCAGGATGCTGCACCCGGCGCCGGATATGACGGTCCACCGGAACGGATTGGGGACCACGAGGTAATAGATCGACGGCAGCATCACGACGACGAATAGGGCGAGATCGCTGTGGGAGCTGACCAGCGCGCCGACCGCCAGCGCGGTCACCCACTGCCAGACCAGCATCGTGGCCTGGGCCTGGCGGAACGTAGCCACGCGGGAGATGGCCAACCAGCACCCCAGGGACACCGCGACGACCACCGCGCGGGCCGGGAATGCGACGAGAAAGTGCGGCTGGCCGTAGAAACGCCAGTCGCTGATGAAGAAGAGCGTGTTCAGGAGGGCCGAGAGGAGGAACAGAAGGCGGAGGTGGCGAACCGTCTCCGGCATGCGCTCCGCCTGGAAGGCCCTCTCGCGCTCGGAATCGATGAACTCACCGCCGATCGCCGAGAGTCGCTGTGTGGATGGGTCGGTCATTGGGCCTGGGAAGCAGCTTAAGCTTCACTCAACGACATTCCGGGGCGGGATGGCAAGCCGTGCGGCGCGAGAAAACCGCGCGGGCGGACGATCCTCCCCCGGCAACGCTCCATGACGGCCCGGACCCCGGCCTCCTCGGCTAGTGACAGGGTGTGATCGGCGGCGGCAGGTGTGGGGCCAGTACAGGGGGCACCAGGCGATCGCCCACCCATGGCTCCCGGGCCTCCTCGAGCTTTCGGCTGAGCTTCTCGAGGACGGTGTCGGGCTCGCCTGCCGCAGGACCTCCTGCACCGTGGGCGATGGACTGGAGGCAAGATCCGGCCTTGTCCACCGCGAGGCCGGCGAGGTTGGCGCTGCTCGCCGCCCGCCCGGCGGATCCAGGCCCGTCCGCGGACCCGGCGCGCTCCACGAGACGGCGCGCCGTCTCAACCGCCACAGCGGCCTCGCCGAGCCGGGCCAGCCGGTGTGGATCGTGCTCCTGGCCCACGGCTCTCTGGTGCTCGCTCAACTCCTCGAGCACGCTCTCGATCAGGCCCAGATGCACCGCAGCCGATCCTCGGATCGATGCCGACAGGACAGGGTCGAGGCCGTTCGGAGGCAGGATGCCCACCAGATCCCCGGCGGACAGCCTGACATCCGCCAGGCTGATGCGAGCGGCCCCCTCCCGGCGCTCGACGGGCTGGCGGATCAGCCGCCACGGCGAGATCAGCACGATCTCGCCCGATCGGACGCGGGCCGCCGCCAGGGGGCGGTTCACAAGGCTCGATCCCGTGGCGCAGAACCCAGGGCCCTCGACGATGGTGTCGCTCCCCTGACGGGTCGTCACCAGCGTATCGGGGCAATCCTCCAGGTGCCAGAAGCCGAAGAGCTGTCCCGCCCGCACATCCACGGCGAGCTGCTCGGTCTGCTCGCGGGTGCCGTGGGCGCAGATCAGATGGATGACGTTGACGTGGTGATCGTAGAGCCGTCCGAGGGCGAGACTTCCCGAGCCCAGAAGACGCAGGATGGCGCAAAGCCGGCTGCCGGCCTCGGCCGGCAGGCCCAGACCGACGCCGCCCAGGGCCCGGGGCAAGGGAGCGGCCAGCAGGCCGCTGCGGCGCAGGGATCCCACCGCGTCAGCGAGGGTCCTGTCGGAAGGCGAAACGTCGTTTTCGGGGGCGGCGCGACGGGCCGTCGCGTTGGCGGCCGCCAGTAGGCCGTCCGTGCGGCAGGATTGCCTGAGGGATTTGACACCTGCCATCTCCCGCCTCCCTCGTCCCCGGAGACCGCGATGTCACGGCCCAGCTTCCCGAGAGGGAACAACCGCTAAGGCCCGATAAGGTTCAGCCGGTTCCACAAAAAGCGCCAATGCGGGGGTCGTCGTATTGTCGCAGGACCCTCCCCGGCGGGCCGGAGGCGATGACGGACCCATCGGCCACGAAGGCCATCTGGTCCGCGACCTCCATGACGTCCTCGGGCGTATGAATCGTCATCACGACTGTGATGCGCCTGCGGCGGCGCAGGGCGTCCACCAGTCCGATCATGCCCCGGCGCAGGCCCGGGTCGAGGCTGCTGAAAGGCTCGTCCAGGAGGATGAGCGGGCGGTGAGACACGAGGGCCCGCGCCAAGGCCACGCGCTGGCGCTGGCCCCCGGACATCTCGCCCGGCTTGCGCGCCTCGAGCCCGTCCAGCTCGACCGCATCGAGCGCCTCGGCCACGGCGGTCCTCTCGGCGTCCGTGAGGCGCAGGGACGGGCGCAGCCCCAGGGCGACGTTCTGGGCGGCGGTGAGGTGCGGAAACAGGTTGTGGTCCTGGAACACGATGGCCACCGGCCGCCGCGCCGGCGGAAGGGGCAGGAGGCTGCGCCCGTCCAGGGTCAGGGCGCCGCTCTCGGGCTGTTCGAAGCCGGCGATCATATGCAGCAGGGTGGTCTTGCCTCCACCGGACGGACCCACCACGGCGCACAGGGCGCCGGTCTCCACGGCCAGGGTGTACTCCGCCCGGAAATCGGGCCAGGTCAGGCGGCATCGGTCAATCAGCAGCATGGGACAGGCGACCCGACAGGAGGGCGAGGACGAAGGACACCAGGACGATGAGCAGGCCGATGGAGGAGGCTTCCTCCAGCCGGTAGGCTCCCAGTCTTTCGTAGAGCAGATAGGGCAGGGTCTGAAGCTCCGTGCCGCCGAACAGCGCCACGACGCCGAAGTCGCCGAACGACAGCGCCATGGCAAGGGCGAAGGCCGCCCCGAGGGGCCGGGCGAGGATGGGCCAGTCCATGATCTTGAGGCGGTCGAGCCCCCTCAGGCCGAGGGAGGCCGACAGGCGGCCGTATCGCTCGCCCGCGATCATGATCCTCGGTCCGATGAACCGGTAGGCGAAGGGCAGGGCGCCCAGGCCATTGATCAGAGGCAGGAGGATGTATCCCGCCGTGGCAGGGTCGACGAAGGGGCGGATAGCGAGAAACAGGCCCGCCGTCAGGGCGAAGGGCGGGACCGCCAGGAGCGTGTTCGGCAGGGCGTCGTAGAGCGCCGCCAGCCGGGGCATCCTGGCGGCGAGGCGAAAGCGCCGCGCCGCACCGCCGAGCGCCAGGGCCATCAGGCAGGCCATGAGGGCCGCCAGGGCCGCGATGACGATGCTGGTGGCGAAGGCGCGGGCGAAATCCGCGTCCAGCACGGCCGCCACGTGGGCGAGACCGGCCAGCACGCTCAGGAAAGGCGGTGCCAGGAACAGGAGGCCCAAGACGAGCACGAGGCTGTCCCAGGCCAAAAGGCCCCGGTCGGTGCGATCCGGCCGAACCGCGAGCGCCCGAACGGTCTGGGCGGCCGGCGGGCGGGCGATGGCCCAGTTCAGCGCAAGGGTGAGGGCAAGGCACAAAGCCGTCTGGATGAAGGCCAGCCACGCGGCGCGCCCGAAATCGAGATCGATCTTCAGGGCCTCGTAGATCGCGACCTCCAAGGTCGCGCGGGCCGGGCCGCCACCGAGCGCCAACACGATGGCGAAACTTTTGAAGCAGACCAGGAACACGAGCCCTGCCAGGCCCGGCACCTCGCCCCGCAGGGCGGGCCAATCGAGGTGGCGGAGAATCTGGGCGGGCGAGAATCCCAGCGTCTGCGCCAGCCGCCACTGTTCGGCCGGAACCGTATTGAGGGCGTCGAGCATGATCCGCGCCACGAAGGGAGCGTTCAGGAACACATGGGCGATGAGAATGCCCGGATAGCCGAAGATGCTGATCTCGACCGGGATCCCGATCCCGTGCAGGCCGGCGGCGAGCCAGCCCGAGCGGCCGTAGACCGCCAGCACGGCGAAGACCGCCACGATGGTGGGCATCACCATGGTGAGGCCGAGCGCCGACACGACGAGATTGCGCCCCGGAAACCGCCGCCGCGCCAGGGCGAGCGCGAGGGCGGCTCCGAAGACCAGGGAGAGCAGGCTGGAGAGCGCAGCCTGGACCGTGGAGAAGATCAGGACGCGGACGAGGTAGGGCCCGATCGCCAGGAGCGCCGGCTTCTCGCCCCCGGCCAGCACCAGGGTGGCGAAGCCGCCCACCACGAGAGCCAAGATGGCCAGGGCCACGAGGCTCCCGGGATGGGACAGGCTTCGCATGGGGCGTCTAAAGCATCGGACCAAAAAGTGGACTTGCACTTTTTGGATCGGTTCCGATGCTTTCTCTATGAACCAGAGCATCGTTCGCGCGCAAAACCGGGTCCACTTTTGCGTACGATGCTCTAGCGGGAGGTGGCGTTGAGCCATCCGTCCGTGAAGGCGCGGCGGTTCTCCAGCACCTCTTCGGGCGTGAAGATCAGCGCCTTCGAGGGCTGCACCATGTCCTTGAAGATCGCCGGCGTGCCCGAGGCCGGGTTCTTGGCCGGATACATCCAGTTGGTTTCGGGGATCGCCGACTGGAAGGGCTCGGTGAGCACGAAGTCGAGGAAGCTCTTGGCCAGCTCCGGCTGCTTCGTGGTGCGGGTCCGGCCCGCCAGCTCCACATGCAAGTAATGGCCTTCCGAGAAAGCGGCGGCCCGGTAATTGTCCTTTTTCTCGGCCACGACGTGGTACGCGGGCGAGGTGGTGTAGGACATCACCATGTCGGCCTCGCCCTTGAGGAACAGGCCATAAGCCTCCGACCAGCCTTTGGTGAAGGTGACGACGCGCGGCTTGAGCTGCGCCCAGGCCGCGTCGGCCCCGTCGCCGTAGACCTTGCGCATCCACAACAGGAAGCCCAGGCCCGGCGCGCTGGTGCGCGGATCCTGCAGCACGACCTTGGGACCGTTGGGGTTCTCGACCAGTTCCTTCAGGCTCGCGGGCGGGGTCTTGAGCTTGTTGGAATCGTACACGAAGGCGAGATAGCCCCAGTCGAAGGGAATGAAGGTGTCGTCCTCCCACTCGACCGGCACCGCGACACCCTTGGTGTCGACCCCGTGCGGCGCGAAGAGCTTCAGGTTCCGGGCCTCCGCCGCGAGGTTCATGTCGAGGCCCACGACCACATCGGCCTTGGTGCTCTCGCCCTCCAGGCGCAGGCGACCCACGAGGCTTCCGGCATCCTCCGCCGTGACCCATTGCAGGTCGCAGTTGCAGGTCGCCTCGAACCGCTCCTCGATGGTCTTGGCGGGTCCGTATTTTCCCGAGAAGGAACTGTAGGTGTAGACCGTCAGGACGGGCTTCGACTGTGCCAGGGCGGCGCCCGTCGCCAATCCGAGGGACAGGAGGGTGAGACCCAAACGTTTGAACATCAGCGGCGCTCCCATGCGCAGGGCAGGGTGGACCGGCGTCGCAAATCGCACGGCGCGCAGCATTGTGGGCTGAATCGCATGCTCATTCCCTCCGCCGGCATGACCCGGATCAGGTTCGACGGGTCGATGGCCCCATGCCATCTCTCAGCCCTGTGCGGGCCCCCCGTGAGACGGCTTCCCTTCTAGGACAGAACCGGGGACGTAACAAGCAGGATCCGCTCGCCCGGGCGGCCACAAATCCGTATGGTGGCCCCTGCACATGGAGTGAACCGATGGCTGACACACCCTCTTCCTGCGACGTCGCCGTGATCGGCCTGGGCGCCATGGGGGCGGCGGCCCTCTATCAATTGGCGCGCCGGGGCGTGAAGGCCGTCGGCATCGACCGGTTCTCGCCGCCCCACGATCAAGGGTCGACCCATGGCGAGACGCGGATCACCCGGCAGGGCATCGGTGAGGGGGCGCAATATTCGCCGCTCGCGTTGCGGTCCCACGAGGTCTGGCGCGAACTGGAGGCCGAGACGGGGCGCAGCCTTCTCGTCGCCTGCGGCTGCCTGGTGGTCGCCTCCAAGGAATTCGCGCGCCCCACGGGCCTGCGCGCCGATTTCCTGACGCAAACCCGCCAGGCTGCCGAGCGATACGGCATCGCCCACGAGATGCTGAGCGCGGACGAGATCCGCCGCCGCTTCCCGCATTTCGCCCCGCGCGACCACGAGATCGGCTATTTCGAACCCGGCGGCGGCTATGCGCGGCCGGAGGAATGCATCGCGGCGCAGCTCGATGTCGCCGGGAGGATGGGAGCGCGCACGATCCTGGGCACCGTGGTGCGCGAGGTTCGCCCCGAGGGCGGAAGCGTCCGGATCGTCACCGACCGGGGCGAGATTCTCGCCGGACAGGCCATCGTGGCCGCCGGGGCCTGGGCCCCGGGCCTGATGGGCGAGGCCTTCGAGAAGGTGCTCACGCCCATGCGCCAGGTCATGCATTGGTACGCCCTCGACCCTGCTTGGGAGAACGCCTGGGAGAGGGGCCCGGTCTTCATCTGGCAGCACGGCAAGGGCGCAGGCCAGAGCTTCTACGGCTTCCCGTCCATCCCTGGCAGCCACACCATGAAGACCGCCACCGAGCAATATGAGGCGAGCGTCGATCCCGACCGGGTGGAGCGGGCCATTGATCCGGAGGAGCCCCGTCTGATGTACGAGCGCCACGTGGCCGGACGCTTCAACGGCGTGCGGCCGGAATCCGCAAAATCCCTGACCTGCCTTTATACTGTCACGCCCGATTCCGACTTCGTCATCGACCGCCACCCGGATCACGACCGGATCCTGGTCGTGTCGCCCTGTTCCGGACACGGCTTCAAGCATTCCGCCGCCATCGGCGAATCCGCTGCGGAGGTGGTGGCGGAGGGCCGAAGCCGGATCGACCTGTCGGGCTTTGCGATGAAGCGCTTCGATAGCTTGGCTCTGGCCGGCGGCGTCTTCAATCCGGCTATGCAGGCCTGACGACGAACCCTCGGACCGAACCCCTCCCTGAGCCCATTGTCCCAAGGGATCACGGGAATGGAACGACGCGCCTCCCACTTTAGAAAGGTTTCACTTTAGAAAAGATATAAGTTATTGAATTCGTTAATCTTTTATCTTGCTCGTCCTTCGGAAATCCGCGATAGCACGCTAGCGTGACAACGCGGGTTTCAAGAGCGTAAGGACGGGACATGATCGAGGCGTCGACGGCAAGCGAAGCACGGGGACGGGATACGAAGGGGCGGTCCCCCGGATCCTCGAAACGGGCGCGGGCCTTCCTCAACCTGATGCTGGTGAGCACGGGCCTGAGCTCCGGGCTGGTCCTGCCGGCCCTCGCGCAGACCGCGCCGGCAGCCAATGGCGCGACGCAGCTCGAGACGATCACGGTCGAGGGGCAGGGCGAGACCGCAACCGGACCCGTCAACGGCTACGTGGCGACCCGCAGCGCCAGCGGCTCCAAGACCGACACGCCGGTCATCGAGACCCCGCAGGCGATCTCGGTCGTGGGACGCCAGCAGATCGAGGACCAGAGGGCGCAATCCGTGGTGGAGGCGACCCGCTATTCCCCCGGCATCCGGTCCGAGAGCTTCGGGTCGGACCCGCGCAACGACTGGTTCCTGATCCGCGGCTTCCCGGCCCAGACCTCGGGCTACTATCTTGACGGCCTGCAGCTCTATTCGACCTCGTTCGCCACCTTCAAGCTCGAGCCCTGGGGGCTGGAGCGCATCGAGGTCCTGCGCGGTCCGTCCTCGGTTCTCTACGGCGGCGGCAATCCGGGCGGCCTCATCAACGCCATCAGCAAGAAACCCACCACCACGCCGCAGGGCATGGTCGAGTTCGGCATCAACAATTACGGCAACGCCTACGGGGCCTTCGACGTCAGCGGCCCCCTGGCGGTCGGCGCGGGCGGCAACCAGCTGTTCTACCGCGTCCTCGGCCTCGGCCGGGTCGGCGGCACGCAGACCGAGTATACCGATGAGGACCGCGCCTTCATCGCGCCGAGCCTGACCTGGAAGCCCAACGACGACACGACGCTGACGATCCTGGGCTCGTATCAGCGCGACAAGACTAACGGCCAGAACTTCCTGCCTTACGTGGGTACGGTGGTGCCGGCCCCGTTCGGCCGCATCCCGACGAAGCTCTTCACCAGCAATCCGGGCTTCGACAAGTTCGAGCGTGAGCAGGCCATGATCGGCTATCAGCTCGAGCACCGGGTGAACGATGCTTGGACCGTGCGCCAGAACCTGCGCTACAATTACCTCAGCGTCGACTTCAACACGCTCTACGGCCTGGGCTACGCCTCGCCGCCGACCGCCTCAGAGGCGCTGCTCTCGCGCGGAAACTTCGTCACGACGCCCCGCGTGGGCCAGTTCACGGTGGACAACCAAGCCGAGGTGAAGTTCTCGACCGGCCCGCTGCAGCACACCATGCTGTTCGGCCTCGACTACAAGCGCTACCGGATCGACGACGAGCAGGGCTTCGAGATGGGCCCGTCGCTCAACCTCGTCTACCCCATCTACACGCCCGCTTTCCCGACGCTGTCGCGCTATACCTTGAGCAACATCGTCCAGAACCAGCTCGGCGCCTATGTGCAGGACCAGATCCGGTTCGACCGCTTCACCCTCGTGCTCAGCGGCCGTCATGACTGGGTGAACACCGACTCGAAGAACTATCTCTTCCCGGCGAGCAGCTTCGACGGCGACGAGCGCAAGTTCAGCGGCCGCGTCGGACTCATCTACAACACCGATTTCGGCCTGGCGCCGTACGTAGCCTATTCGAAGTCGTTCGATCCGCAGATCGGCCTCAACAGCGCCACCCAGCAGCCGCTGGCACCCGAGACCGGCGAGCAGATCGAGGCGGGCTTGAAGTACCAGCCTGTGGGCATGCGCAGCTTCGTCAGCGCCTCGGTGTTCAACCTGAAGCGCCAGAACGTCCTGACCACGGATCCGGCCAACATCCTCAACCAGATCCAGACCGGCGAGGTCCGCTCGCAGGGCATCGAACTCGAGGCGAACGCCAACCTTCTCGACGGCCTCGACCTCGTGGGGGCCTACACGGTCTACGACCTGGAAACCACGAAGGACCTGAACGTCGCCAATATCGGCAAGGTGCCGGTGGGCGTGCCGGAAAGCTTCGGGTCCCTGTGGCTGAACTATACGGTGCAGGACGGCACCCTGAAGGGCTTCGGCGTCGGCGCGGGCGTGCGCTTCGTCGGCCGTTCCTTCGCGGACCAGGCCAACACGTATCGCGTTCCGGGCTACACGGTGGCGGACGCGACGATTCACTACGAGCGCGACAATTGGCGCGCGGCCCTCAACGTGTCGAACCTGTTCGACGAGGTCTATGTCGGGTCGTGCTCGTCCACGAGCGCCTGCTTCTACGGCGACCGCCGCAAGGCGACCGTCAGCGTGAGCTATAAGTGGTAGCCGACACCGCGACATATCATGACGCGAAGCAGGACAGGCGGGGGCGCGATGCCCCCGCCGATCCTGTTTTCGAGGTGCGTGATGCAAGCTTTTCCATCGAAGGACGCACGCTCCTCGCGCCCACGAATCTCACCCTGGCGCGCGGCCGGGTCTACGGCATCATCGGCCATAACGGATCGGGCAAGTCGACCCTCCTGAAGCTCCTGGCGCGCCAGATGGCGCCCACCACCGGCCACATCGCGTTCGGCGGGTTGCCGCTGGACCGGCAGGGCGCGCGGGCCTTCGCCCGTCAGGTCGCGTACCTGCCGCAGACCGTCCCGGCCGCCACGGGCCTCACCGTGCGCGAGCTCGTGGGCTTCGGGCGCTATCCCTGGCACGGACCCTTGGGCAGGATGGGGCCGGAGGACCGGGCCCAGGTCAAGGAAGCCCTGCGCCTGTCCCAGGTCGAACCCCTCGCGGATCGCCTTGTCGACACCCTGTCGGGCGGTGAGCGCCAGCGCGCCTGGATCGCCATGCTGGTCGCCCAGAACAGCGCGTTCATCCTGCTCGATGAGCCGACCTCGGCCCTCGACCTCGCCCACCAGATCGATGTGCTGCGCTTACTGCGCGATCTCAGCCGCGAGCGGCGTCTGGGCGTCGTCGCGATCCTGCACGACATCAACATGGCGGCCCGGTTCTGCGACGAGCTGATCGCGCTGCATTCGGGTCGGATCCGGGCTCAGGGAGCACCGGACGACATCATGCACGGCGAGGTGCTGGAGCGGATCTACGGCATTCCCATGGGGGTTTTTCCCAACCCCGAGACCGGCGCTCCGATCGGCTACGCGCGATGACGGCAACCCGGCGCGGCATCCTCGGGGCGGCCCTGGCGCTTCCGGTCCTGATCGGGCGCGCCGGCGCGCAAGGCGCCGTTCCCACACGCGTCGCCGTGGTGGATTGGGGCCTGGCCTCGACCATGGTGAGTCTCGGGCTCGTCCCGGCCGGCGTCACGGAGATCGACCTCTACAACCGGTGGGTCTCCGAGCCCAAGCTCCCGGCAGGCGTCCAGGATCTGGGCCTGCGCACGGAGCCCAATATGGAGGCACTGGCGTCCCTGCGGCCCGACCTCATCGTCACCACGCCGTTCAGCGCGTCCGTCATCCCCATGATGGAGCGCATCGCCCCGACCCTGTCGCTCGGCACCTTCATGCCGGGCGCCGAGCCGCTGGAGCGCTCGCGTGTGGTGACGCGCGAACTGGCCAAGCGACTTGGGGCCGAAGCCCAGGCCGGGAGCCTTCTCGACCGGATCGAAGGCTCCTTCGATTCCTTGCGCCGCCGCCTCGGCGACCGGCCCCGCAGGCCGATCCTGCTCGCGACCTTCTCGGATGCGCGCCATGCCCGCGTCTACGGGACGAACAGCCTTTTCGGCAACGTGCTGGCGCGGCTCGGCCTCTCCAATGCATGGCAGCGCCCCACCACGTTCTGGGGCTTTTCGGTGGCCGACACCGAGGCCGTCGCGGCCTACCCGGAGGCTCAGCTCTTCTATCACGATCCGACGTCGCCCGATGTCCTGCGCGGGTTCGCGGGGGATGGCCTGCTCGGGCATCTGCCCATCGTGCGGGCCGGCCGCGCATACCGCCTGCCGGCCGTATGGGCCTACGGCGACGTGGTGGCGGCGGAGCGGTTCGCAACCGTCCTCGTCGATGCGCTCGTGGCACGGGACGGCTCCCATGCAGGCTGAGTTGCGTGCGCATCGCGCCGTGCTGCTCACCGGCGCCGTCATGGCGCTGGCGGTCGGGCTCGTGCTCGTTCGCGCCGCCGGGTATCTTCCGCCCTCGTCCTGGTTCGCCGCGGCGTTTCATCCGAACGCCGAGAATGTGCGCGAACTGATCTTCCACTACAGCAGCCTGCCGCGTCTCGTGACGGCGCTTCTGTGCGGGATGGGGCTCGGCCTCGCCGGCGCCTTGTTCCAGCACATCCTGCGCAATCCCCTCGCGTCGCCCACGACGCTCGGCGTGGAGGCGGGCGCACAACTCGCGCTGACGATCGCCACGGTCTGGGCGCCCTTCCTCCTGGGCGGCGGTCGCGAGATGGTGGCTCTCGCGGGCGGTCTCGCGAGCACGGGGGTGATTTTCGCGGTCGCTTGGGCGCGGGGTTTCTCATCCCTGTCCCTCGTGCTGACCGGTCTCATCACGGGGCTCTTCTGCGGCTCGCTGACGGTGGCGATCCGGCTCCTGAACCAGGAATACATCACGTCCCTATTCATCTGGGGCGCCGGGTCCCTGTCGCAGCAGGACTGGTCCGTGGTGCTCTACCTGCTGCCGCGGGTCGCCGCCGCGATGGCGGTCACGGCTTTGATCGCCCGGCCGCTGAACCTCCTGACCCTCGACGACACCAGCGCCGGGAGCCTTGGAGTGTCGCTGCCGCTGTTGCGGGGCGGAGGGCTCCTGCTCGCCGTGTTCCTTACCTCCACGGTCACGTCGGCGGTCGGCGTCATCGGGTTCATCGGCCTTGCGGCTCCCCAGGTGGCGCGCCTGTCCGGCGCCCGGCGTCTGCGCGACCGGCTGATCCTTTCGCCCCTCATCGGCGGGTTCCTGCTGGTGATCGTCGATCAATGCGTACAGGCCGCGAGCGGCGAATTCGCGGAGCTCCTGCCCACCGGCGCCGTGACGGCCCTGTTCGGCGCGCCCCTTCTTCTCTGGCTCCTGCCCCGCCTTCGCCTGGCAGGCGCCGGGTGGCTCGCCGAAAGAGCCACCGCCCCGGCGCGCAGGGCGCGGCAGACGCCCCTGTTCGCCATATTGAGCGGCCTCCTCATCCTGGCCGTCATCGTGGCGGCGGTCGTCGGGCGCGGGCCGGATGGCTTTGCCGTTGCGGACGCGGACACGTTCGCGCTTCTGGCGCCCTGGCGCCTGCCCCGGGTGGCCGTGGCGCTCATGGCGGGCGCCATGCTGGCGGTCGCCGGGGTGCTGATCCAGCGGCTGACGCAGAACCCCATGGCGAGCCCCGAGATCCTGGGGATCGGAACGGGCGTCGCCCTGGGGCTCATTGTGGCCATGATCCTGAGCCCGGCGCCAAGTCGGAGCTTGCAATTCGCCACAGGGTCGGCGGGCGCGCTCGCCGTGCTGGCGCTGCTGCTGTGGAGCGGCGTCCGGTCCCGGTTCTCGCCCGATTTCCTTCTGCTCACCGGCATCGCGCTCAGCGCCTTCATGGACGCGCTGGTGGTCAGCTTCCTCGCGGTGGGCGATCCCCGGGCTTCGCAGCTCCTGGCCTGGATCGCGGGCTCGACCTATCGGGCCGATGACGGCTCGGCCGGGATGACGCTGGCGGTGGCCATGCCGCTCCTGGCCGCTGCCCCGCTCCTGTCGCGCTGGCTCGACATCCTACCCCTCGGCGAGGATGCGGCGCGGGGTCTCGGGGTCGACCTGCGCTTGGCGCGCTTTTCCCTGATGCTGCTCGCGGCGCTTCTCACGGCGGCGGCGGTCCTGGTCACGGGACCGTTGAGCTTCGTCGGACTCGTCGGCCCTCACCTGGCCCGCATGCTCGGCCTGAACCGGGCGCTGCCACAGCTCGCCGCCGCCGCTCTGATCGGCGCCGTCCTCATGGTGAGCGCGGATTGGGTCGGACGGCTCGTCATCTACCCGCTCCAACTCCCCGCCGGCGTCGTCGCGGCGCTGATCGGGGTTCCATACCTCATCTGGCATCTCATGCGCCGCGAGAGGTGACGGTCATGTTTCGAGGATATTTGCCATGTCACGCGTGAAGTCCGCCCCCGCCCGCAAGCTCGATCTGCTGGTGCTGCACGTCCTGCGCGTGCGCGACCTGACGCCGAACATGCGTCGCGTCGTGCTGGGCGGCGAAGGCTTGGCCCGGTTCGACGTGCCCCGGAATGCCCTCGGGCCCTACGTGAAGCTGCTGATCCCGCCCAGGGGGCTGGACACGCCGGCTTGGCCGATCCTGGAGGCGGACGGCCGCCTCACCTGGCCGGAACCGGACCGACGCCCGGTCATGCGAACCTACACCGTTCGCCACCTCGACCCATCCACCCGCGAGCTGCACATCGATTTCGTTCTCCACGGCGATTCCGGGATCGGCTCCCGCTGGGCCGCCGACGCCGCACCGGGTACGCCGGTGGGGATCTGGGGGCCGGGCTGCGTGACGGCGCAGAACATCGACTGGTACTTGCTGGCAGGCGATCACACGGCGCTTCCCGCCATCGGGTTCATTCTTGAGAACCTGCCCCCGGACGCCAAGGGGCAGGCCTTCATTCAGGTGCCGAGCCGCGCGGACGAACTGCCCCTGGTCGGCCCGAAGGGGCTTTCCGTGACCTGGCTTCACGGCCATGGGCGCGGCGAGGCCCAAAGCCTGCTCGATGCCGTGCGGTCGGCCGCCTGGCCCGAGGGGCGCCCGCTGGTCTGGGCCGGAGCCGAGGCGTCGCTGGCCCGGGCGATCCGCCTCTATGCCCGCAAGGAACGCAGGCTCGACCGGGATCAGTGCCACATCCTGAATTACTGGAAGAGCGGCGCCCCGGAGGGGTCATTCGACTATGGGGGCTGAACCCCGGCCGCCGGCTCTCGAGGTCTCAGGAACACAGGCCTCTCCCGTCCGTTTCCAGGAGCGAATTTTCGGGAGCAAGGCTTGTCTGACCTACGGCACGGACCTCTTTCATCCAGCACCATCCACCTGTGCGTCGACATGCAGAAGCTGTTTTCCTCGGAGGGGCCCTGGCCGGCTCCCTGGATGGAGCGCGTGCTGCCGACGGTGACGAGGATCGCCGAGCGCTACGCGGACCGGACCGTCTTCACGCGGTTCATCCCGCCCGAGAAGCCGGAGGACATGCCGGGCCAATGGCGGGCCTATTACGAGCACTGGCGTCAGGCCACACGGGCCGTTCTCGATCCGGACCTGCTCAACCTCATGCCGTCCCTGGCGCGTCTCACGCCGCCGGCCGCGGTGCTCGACAAGCCGGTCTACTCGCCCTTCACGGGCCACAGGCTCCTGAATCTCCTGCGGTCCCAGGGCACGGACACCCTGGTGATCACCGGCTCGGAGACCGACATGTGCGTGCTCGCGACCGCTTTGGGCGCGGTGGATCACGGGTACCGGGTCGTACTGGTCTCGGATGCCCTGTGCAGCTCGTCCGACGAAGGGCACGATAGCCTGCTCAGCCTGTATTCCAAGCGGTTCAGCCACCAGATCGAGACCCTCGACAGCGAGCGGCTGTTCTCCGAATGGAGGGCCTGAGCCGTCAGGCCTCCGACGCCTCCGTCGCGACCACCCGGTTGCGGCCCTGGTTCTTGGCCTCGTAGAGCATCTCGTCGGCCCGCGCGATGACCGGCGTGATGGCGGTCTCGCCGGGTTGCTGAATGGCTACGCCGAAGCTGGCCGTCACGGTGCCCTTCGCCAGGGGCGAGACGCTCAGGGCCGCGATCCCGCTCCTCAGCTTCGAGGCGATTTCGGTGGCCTCGGTCAGGTTGATGTTCGGCAGTACAATGCAGAACTCCTCGCCGCCGGTGCGGGCAAAGCTGCAGGCGGACGGGATCGCCTCCCGCACGTGCCGGGCGACCGAGATCAGGGCCGCGTCCCCGACGGCGTGGCCCCAGTGATCGTTGATCGATTTGAAGCGGTCGAGGTCGAACAGGATGACGGAGAGCGGCTCTCCCGTTTTCGCGGCGCGCCCCAGGTGCTCGTTGGACCGGTTCATGAGCCACCGACGGTTGCCGATCCCCGTCAGCGCGTCGGTGTCGGCCGCGCGGGCGAGGTTGTAGATGGCCTTGTCGAGATCGACGAGAGTGTCCTGAACCTGCGCGAGCATCACCCCGGCCTCGTCCGTGAACCCCGTGGGGAGCGCCGGAAGCGACCGCTGCTCGCGATAGGATCGGAGCGCCGAAGATGTCAGACGAAGCGGCGCCAGCATCCCATGGACCAGGTAGAGGGTCATCCCCGTGCCCGCCAACGTTGCCAGCAAGAGGATCAGCAGCTCGATCCAGAACGTCTGGTCGAAGCTTCCTCGGACGAAGAGCATGAAGACGCAGAACGCGATCAGCGGAACATGCGTGCCGACGAAGCAAATCAGCAGGATCCGCCCCCGATAGCCGCGCGGCCACGGCAAGCGGTTCATCAGGGAATAAATCTGGAGCGATGGGCGATTGGGTGCAAACATATCGAAAGCTCGGGAGACGGAAACGCCATTACCAAAACTCAAAGGAAAAGTCAGTGCAAAAGAAATGACTCACGGGATACAGCAAAGTGATCGACATATACTGAGTTTTGTTATAACATACGATATATTTATATCGAAATTGCTCTGATCTTGTGTCGAAAGCCGAAATAAGACTTGGCAGAGGTCGCTTCGAGACGAGTGTAAGCCTTCAGGCAAATGAAGTTACATCCGGGCCGATGAATGCTAAGACAGGTGGGATAAACCTGGCCCAACCGAGACAGCGGAAGACGGACGACAAGAGATGGTGCGCAGGCTCTCCCTCCGGTCCCAGATTACCATCCTGGTCGGTCTCCTGTGCTTCGGCCTGGCCTGCGCGCTCGCGCTCAGCTCGGCTTATATCGCGCGCGAACGGGCGATCGGGCGGATCACGCAAGCGTCGACCGTGGCCGCCCAGACCCTCGCCAACATCCTGGATCAGGGGATGGCCGAGCGATACCGGGAGGTGCGCAACATCGCCCAGCTCCTGCCGCTGCGGGAGATCTGGAACCGGGACCCGGCGGAGATCCGTCCGGTCCTGGAGCAACTGAAGGTCTCGTTTCCGGCCTATGCCTGGATCGGCTTCGCCAGGCCCGACGGCACGGTCCATGCCGCCACCTACCGGATGCTGGAGGGCCAATCCGTGGCGGCCCGTCCCTGGTTTCAGGACGGTCTGCATGGTCCCGCCGTGGGCGATGTCCACGAGGCCAAACTGCTGGCGGGCATCCTGGGTCCCTCTCCGGACAACGAGCCGTTCCGTTTCGTGGATGTGGCGGCACCCGTCCATAACCGGGACGGTACCTTGGCGGGGGTCCTCGGCGCCCATCTGAGTTGGAGCTGGGCAAGCGAGATGCGAGGCGACCTGTTGAACCAGTCGCGCAACCCGGATCAGGAGATCTGGATCCTGTCCGGGGACGGCACCGTGCTTCTGGGACCCAAAACCGGCACCAAGCCCTTCACCGAACCTCAGGTGCGGGCCATGCTCCGCCAGACGTCGGGTGCCTTCGAGGACACCCGGGACGGCCAGGTCTTCCTGACGGGCTACGCCGTGGCGGACGGGTACCGGGATTATCCCGGATTCAACTGGATCATTCTATCCCGGCAGCCGAAGCAGGTGGCCTTCGCCTACGCCCAGCAGATTGCCGCCACCATCCTGGCCCTCGGCTTCGCGGTGGCGCTTATGGGGATCCTCGCGACGTCTCTGATCGCCGCAAAACTGGTCAAGCCTCTGCAGATTCTGACCGATGCGGCCGACCGGATCGGCCGCGATCCGAGCGTGCGCGCGTTCCCACGGGTGGGTGGATCGCGGGAGGTCGCCCGTCTGGCCTCGTCCCTGCGCTCTCTGATGCGGCGGGCGGGCCTCGCCGAGCGGCGCGTGCTGGAAACCGAGCAGCGGTCGCAAGCCGCGCACGCCCAGCACGAGAAGGATCTGACGGCGCTGCGCAGCTTGGCCGAGACCGACGCATTGTCGGGACTTCTCAACCGTCGTGGCTTCGACCTTTTCAGCCAGGATGCCGTGGACCAGTTCCAGCGGTACGGCCGGAACTTCGCGGTCCTCATGGCCGACATCGATTTCTTCAAGAAGGTGAACGACACCTACGGTCACGCGGCCGGCGACGAGGCGATCCGCGCCATTGCCCGCACCTTGAGCGAGCACCTGCGCCCCACCGACAAGGTCGCTCGCTTCGGAGGCGAGGAGTTCGTGGTCCTGATCCGCGAGATCGGCCAGGAGGGGGTTCTGACGGTCGCCCAGAACCTGCGCCGGGCCGTGGAGCTGCAGGATATCGTGTCCGGCGAGCATCGTTTTTCCGTAACGATCAGCATTGGCGGAGCGTTGATCGGCCCCGCCGACCGCGATGTCCAAGACCTGATCGAGCGGGCTGACGTAGCCCTCTACGGGGCCAAGACCAGCGGCCGGAACCGGGTCGTGATCGATGGGCTCGGGCCTCGGCTGGCGAGCTCTGCCGCCTGACGCCAGATCCGCTTCTGCAACAATTTCATGCAGCCTCATTATTAGGCATCAGCCGTTTTTGTAGCCGATGAGCCTGCGCCCACGCTGCTTTCCGGCCTAGGCCATACTGGCCGGCAGGCTCGCACGCCGCCTCCGCGGCGCCAGCCGAGCCCAGCTGGCACGGGCCTTGCATCGTCTCCTGCGCCGCACTGGGGGCAGCCCAGGCAAGGGGAGACATCAGGATGTCGATGTTAGGCAAGGCAGTGAAAGGCGCGCGGTGGCTCGCGGCCTCGGCGTTGATCGCCGGAACCATGGCCGGCGCCGCGCAGGCGCAGGAGACCATCAAGGTTGGAATTCTTCATTCGCTCTCGGGCACCATGGCGATCAGCGAGACCACGCTGAAGGACGCCATGCTGATGCTCATCGAAGAGCAGAACAAGAAGGGCGGAATCCTCGGCAAGAAGCTTGAGGCGGTCGTCGTCGACCCGGCCTCCAACTGGCCGCTCTTTGCCGAAAAGGCCCGCGAGCTCATCAGCAAGGACAAGGTCGTGGCCGTGTTCGGCTGCTGGACGTCGGTGTCCCGCAAGTCCGTGCTGCCGGTGTTCAAGGAGCTGAACAGCATCCTGTTCTACCCGGTCCAGTACGAGGGCGAGGAGAGCGAGCGGAACGTGTTCTACACGGGCGCGGCTCCCAACCAGCAGGCCATCCCGGCGGTCGACTACCTCGCCAAGGAGGAAGGCGTCCAGCGTTGGGTGCTCGCGGGCACGGACTATGTCTATCCGCGCACGACCAACAAGATCCTTGAGGCCTATCTCCTGGCCAAGGGCGTGAAGCCCGAGGACATCATGATCAACTACACGCCGTTTGGTCATTCCGACTGGCAGACCATCGTGGCCGACATCAAGAAGTTTGGCTCGGCGGGCAAGAAGACCGCCGTGGTGTCCACCATCAACGGCGACGCCAACGTGCCGTTCTACAAGGAACTCGGCAACCAGGGCGTCAAGGCGACCGACATCCCGGTCGTGGCCTTCTCGGTGGGCGAGGAAGAACTCGCCGGCATCGACACCAAGCCCCTCGTCGGCCACCTTGCCGCCTGGAACTACTTCCAGTCCGTCGATACGCCGGACAACAAGGCCTTCATCGAGAAGTGGAAGGCCTTCACGAAGAACGACAAGCGCGTCACCAACGATCCGATGGAAGCGCATGTGATCGGCTTCAACATGTGGGTCAAGGCCGTCGAGAAGGCCGGCACCACCGAGCCCGACAAGGTCATCGACTCCATCGTGGGCATCCAGGTCCCGAACCTGACTGGCGGCGTGTCGGAGATGCTCCCCAACCACCACATCACCAAGCCCGTCCTCATCGGCGAGATCAAGGACAACGGCCAGTTCGACGTGGTGTGGAAGACCGAAGGTCTCGTTCCGGGCGACGCCTGGTCGAAGGAGCTCGATGGTTCCAAGGACCTCGTGGCCGACTGGAAGACCCTCAAGTGCGGTAACTACAACACCGTCACGAAGAAGTGCGGCGGCGCTTAAAATCGCCTGATGACCGAGGGCGGCATTTGCCGCCCTCGTTCCCTGTCTCATTAAAGTTCATGTCATGATGATCTTACGCGACAGCCTGCGGGCCCTTCTCGTGCTCCTCGCCCTGTCCTGGGCCTCTGTCGCCATGGCGGGTCCTTACGAAGACGCGCTGCAGAAATTCACCACCGACAGCTACGCCGACACGGACACGGCCATCGTGGGCGTCGCATCGAGCGGCAACCCTCAGGCCTTGGCCGTGGTCGAGGCCCTGCGCGACGGCCGGTTGTTGGCCGGGGCAGGGCGCGTCGTCATCCGTGATGCCTCCGGCGCCATGACCGATGCGGCGACCGGACAAGCGATCGCCGGGGCCGCGCCCGCCGACCTCAAGCCCGTGCGGGTCAACAACCGGGTGCGCCGGGCGATCGAGGCGGCGCTCGGCAGCATGACCCTGATGAGCCCCGATGCGGGCAAGCGCCTCGATGCGGCCAGGGCCGTCTTCCGCTCGAAGGACGCCGCCGCGCTCCCGATCCTCGATCAGGCGCTTGCGCAGGAAAAGGACGCAACCGTCAAGACGATCCTCGAAGAGGCGCGCGCCGCCATTCTTCTGAGCGCTCCCGACATTTCATCCGCAGACCGGATCGCCGCCATCGGCGTGCTCAAGGCCCGGGGCAACCAGGATGCGCTGGCACTCCTGTCGTCCGTCACCGGCGCGCCCGAGGTTGTCGAGGCGGCTCAAGCCGCCGCCGCCGGTATCCGCTCACGGCTCGAATTGTGGAACGCCCTGCAGAATGTCTGGTACGGCATTTCGCTCGGATCGGTTCTGTTGCTGGCCGCCATCGGGCTTGCCATCACGTTCGGAACGATGGGCGTCATCAACATGGCCCATGGCGAGATGGTCATGATCGGCGCCTACACCACCTTCGTGGTGCAGGAGATCATCCGCACCCAGATGCCGGGGTTGTTCGGCGCTTCGCTGTTCATCGCGCTTCCCCTGGCCTTCGTGGTTGCGGGCGGCATCGGCATTCTCATCGAGCGCACGGTGATCCGTTTCCTCTACGGTCGCCCGCTGGAGACGCTGCTCGCCACTTGGGGCCTCTCGCTCATGCTGCAGCAGGCGGTGCGCTCCATCTTCGGGCCGACGAACCGGGAGGTCGGGACCCCGGCCTGGATGAGCGGCGCGCTCGAACTCGGGGGCTTGAGCCTCACCTATAACCGCATCGCCATCGTGATCTTCGCCTTCGGGGTTTTCGCGGCGCTGCTCCTCGTGATGCGCTACACCTCGCTCGGCCTCTTCGTGCGCGCCGTGACGCAGAACCGCCGGATGGCGGGCTCGATGGGCATCCGCACCAACCGTATCGACGCGCTCGCCTTCGGCCTGGGCTCCGGCGTCGCGGGGATTGCCGGCGTGGCGCTCTCCCAGATCGACAATGTGAGCCCCAATCTCGGCCAGGGTTACATCATCGACAGCTTCATGGTGGTGGTGTTCGGCGGCGTGGGCAATCTCTGGGGCACATTGGTGGGCGCCATGACGCTCGGCATCGCCAACAAGCTGCTGGAGCCTTATGCGGGTGCGGTTCTGGGCAAGATCGTGCTGCTCATTGCCATCATCCTGTTCATCCAGAGACGGCCGCGAGGGCTCTTCGCCCTCAAGGGAAGGGCGGTGGAAGCATGAGCCAGGTTTTCGACCGCCGCACCATCGTGGTTCTCGTGCTGCTCGCCGCTGCCGCGATCCTCGTGCCCGCCATGAACATGCTGGCGGCGCCGGGGTCGGCCTTCCATCTGTCCGATCACCTCGTGCCCCTGCTCGGCAAGTATCTCGCCTTCGCGTTGCTGGCGCTCTCCGTGGATCTCGTGTGGGGCTATTGCGGCATCCTCTCCCTCGGCCACGGCGCGTTCTTCGCGCTCGGCGGCTATGCCATGGGCATGTATCTCATGCGCCAGATCGGTGCGCGGGGCGTCTATGCCAACCCGACCCTGCCGGACTTCATGGTGTTCCTGAACTGGAAGGAACTGCCCTGGTTCTGGTACGGCTTCGACTGGTTTCCCTTCGCGATGCTCATGGTTCTCCTGGTGCCGGGGCTGCTCGCCTTCGTGTTCGGCTGGTTCGCGTTTCGCTCCCGCGTCACGGGCGTGTATCTGTCCATCATCACCCAGGCCATGACCTTCGCGCTCATGCTGGCCTTCTTCCGGAATGACATGGGGTTTGGTGGCAATAACGGCCTCACCGATTTCAAGGACATCCTGGGTTTTCCGATCCAGGCCGCCTCGACGCGGGTCGTCCTGTTCGTCGCATCGGCGGTGGCGCTCGCGGGCGGCTACCTGCTCTGCCGCTGGATCGTCACCTCCAAGCTCGGCAAAGTGCTGGTGGCCGTGCGCGATGCGGAAAGCCGGACCCGCTTCCTCGGCTACCGGGTCGAGCATTACAAGCTGGCGGTCTTCACCCTGTCGGCCATGCTGGCGGGCGTGGCGGGCGCCCTCTACGTGCCCCAAGTCGGCATCATCAACCCGGGCGAGTTCGCCCCCGCCAATTCCATCGAGGTCGTGATCTGGGTGGCGGTCGGCGGGCGTGGCACCCTGGCAGGCGCGATCCTGGGAGCTCTCGTTGTGAATGCGGGCAAGACGTGGTTCACCGGTGCGTTGCCGGAACTTTGGCTCTTCGCGCTCGGCGGCCTTTTCGTCTTCGTCACGCTCCTGATGCCCAAGGGCATCCTCGGCACGGCGGAGGAATGGTGGGAGCGCGCACGGCGGAAACCGAAGGCCGGGGTTGCTCCCGATGCGCTTCCGAGCGCGGCGGAGTAGGGTCATGAACGCACCTGTCACCCCCACGCTGCTCTATCTCGACAACGTCACGGTCTCGTTCGACGGCTTTCGCGCCCTAAACGCCTTGTCGCTGGCCATCGACCACGCGGAGATGCGCGCGATCATCGGTCCGAACGGCGCCGGCAAGACCACCATGATGGACGTGATCACGGGCAAGACCCGTCCCAATGAAGGCACGGCGCTCTTTGAGGGATCCTACGATCTCACGAGCCTGGACGAGGCCGACATCGCCCAGCTCGGCATCGGCCGCAAGTTCCAGACGCCCACGGTCTTCGACATGCATTCCGTCGAGGACAACATCCTGCTGGCGCTCAAGGACGACCGCAGGCCGTTCCCGACCCTGTTCTCGCGCCGAACCAGGCTGGAACGTGAGCGGATCGATGCTCTGTTGGAGCGGGTGCGCCTCACGGGACATCGGCACCGCAAGGCATCCGAGTTGTCCCACGGACAGAAGCAATGGCTCGAGATCGGCATGCTGCTGGCGCAGGAGCCTAAGCTCCTGCTCGTGGACGAGCCCGCGGCCGGGATGACGGATCAGGAAACCGCCGATACCGCCGATCTTCTGCGTGACATCGCCAAAACGCGCGCTGTGGTCGTTGTTGAACACGACATGACCTTCGTGCGGGACCTGGGCGTGAAGGTCACGTGCCTGCACGAAGGCTCGGTCCTGGCGGAAGGGTCGCTCGACGCGGTGAGCGCGGATGAGCGCGTAATCGAGGTGTATCTGGGCCGATGACAGCTCTCTCCGTCGAAAACATCTCTCTCTATTACGGTGCGGCCCAGGCGCTTCGCGGCGTGTCCGTAGGCGCCGAGATCGGTGAGGTCACCTGCGTGCTGGGACGCAACGGGGTCGGCAAGACGTCGCTCCTGCGCGCCATTGCGGGTCATCGCCCTATCGCGGGCGGCGCAATCCGTTTCGAGGGCCACGACATCACGAAGCTCAAGCCCTTCGAACGCGCCGCGCTCGGCATCGCGTACGTGCCGCAGGGGCGGGAAATTTTCCCATTGCTGACCGTGAAGGAAAACCTGGAAACAGGTTTCGCGCCGCTCAAGCGAGGGGAGAAGACGATTCCCGAAGAGATTTTCGAGCTGTTCCCGGTCCTGAAATCCATGCTCGGACGGCGCGGGGGCGATCTTTCGGGTGGGCAGCAGCAGCAACTCGCCATTGGGCGCGCCCTCGTGACGCGGCCCCGCCTTCTCGTGCTCGACGAGCCGACGGAAGGCATTCAGCCGTCCATCATCAAGGATATCGGCCGGGCGATCACCTACTTGCGCGAGCGCAAGGATATGGCCATCCTGCTGGTCGAGCAGTATTTCGATTTCGCGCGGGATCTGGCCGACCGCTTCGTGGTGATGGAGCGCGGCGAGATCGTCCACCAGGGCGACCGCGCGGCGCTTGAGGGGGACGATGTACGTCAGCGCCTGGCCTTCTGACGGCCTTGCCCGCACGACGAGCCTGACCCGGCAACGGGCGATCGGCCGCGTCGCGTTCAGCGCCCAATATTTCAGCGGATACACCAAGCCCGGACGGATCTCCGAGAGCGGATCCATGCGCGTGCGCATGCCCCGCCATGACGGGAAGGGGTTGGAGGCGGTTCTCGTCAACACGGCGGGCGGCATCGCCTGCGGCGACCATTTCTCCATCGCGGTCGCGGCCGGTCCTGACGCCTTCGTGACGGTCGCGACGCCCGCCGCCGAGAAGGTCTATCGCTCGGATGGGCCCGTGGCCGAAGTATCGGTCGACCTGACGCTGGGCCCTGGCTCCCGCATGGACTGGATGCCGCAAGAGACGCTTCTGTTCGATCAGGCGCGTCTGGCGCGCAAGCTTTGCGCCGCCATGCCGGACGACGCTTCCCTGTCGGTGTTCGAGGCCGTCGTCTTCGGCCGCGCGGCGCGACGGGAGGTCATCACGGACGGCCTATTCGAGGATCGCTGGCGCATCCAGCGCGGCGGGCGGCTGATCTACGCCGATACCTTGAAGCTCAGCGGCCCGATCTCCGAACTCCTCGCCCGGCCGAGCGTCGCGGGCGGGCGGCATGCCCTCGCCACCTTCCTCCACGTGGCGCCCGATGCGGAGGCGCGGCTGGAGGAGGCCCGGCAATATCTTGTCTCCACGGATGAATGCGAGGCGGCCGCCAGCGCCTGGAACGGCATGCTGGCCGTGCGCTTCTGCGCCGCTGGCGTTGAGGCCTTGCGCCGATCCGCCTGCCCGTTTCTTGTCTCCTTCCGCCATGCGCCCCTGCCGCGCGTGTGGCTCAGCTAAGGCTCGCCCATGAATTTGACGCCCCGAGAGAAAGACAAGCTGCTCGTCGCCATGGCCGCCATGGTGGCCCGCCGCCGCCTGGAGCGCGGCGTGAAGCTCAACCACCCGGAGGCTGTGGCCCTCATCACCGACACGGTGGTGGAGGGCGCGCGGGATGGGCGCTCGGTGGCGGATCTCATGGAGGCCGGCGCGCATGTGATCTCCGCCGACCAGGTGATGGAGGGCGTTGCCGAGATGATCCACGACATCCAGGTGGAGGCGACGTTCCCGGACGGCACGAAGCTCGTCACGGTGCATCATCCGATCCGAGGGCGGCCATCGGCCGATATCCCGGGCGAGGTGATCACGCCGGAGGGCGAGATTGTGTTCAATGAGGGCGCTGATCGCACCGTTCTCACGGTGGCGAATACGGGCGATCGGCCGATCCAGGTCGGCAGCCATTACCATTTCTTCGAAACCAACCCAGCGCTTGCCTTCGAGCGGGATAAGGCGCGCGGCATGCGCCTCGATATCGCGCCCGGCACGGCGGTGCGGTTCGAGCCCGGCGCCACGCGGGAGGTCGCCCTGGTGCCGCTGTCGGGCAAGCGCGAGGTCTACGGTTTCCGCCAGGACGTGATGGGAGCGCTCTGATGCAAAACGACCGCAAGCCCTCGTCGCTTCCACGCGCCGCCTATGCGGGCATGTTCGGCCCCACCAAAGGCGACAAGGTGCGCCTCGCCGATACGTCCCTCGTCATCGAGGTCGAGCGCGACTTCACCACCTATGGCGAGGAGGTGAAGTTCGGCGGCGGCAAGGTAATCCGCGACGGCATGGGGCAGAGCCAGGTGTCCCGCCGGGAAGGTGCCGTCGACACCGTGATCACCAACGCGGTCATTCTCGACCATTGGGGGGTCGTGAAGGCCGATATCGGCATCCGGGACGGGCGTATCCTGGCTATCGGCAAGGCCGGCAATCCGGATGTGCAGCCGGGCGTCGACATCATCATCGGTCCGGGCACGGAGGTGATCGCGGGCGAGGGCAAGATCATCACGGCGGGCGGATTCGATTCGCATATCCACTTCATCTGCCCGCAGCAGATCGAGGAGGCGCTGGTGTCCGGCGTCACCACCATGCTCGGCGGCGGCACGGGCCCGGCGACGGGCACCTTCGCCACCACCTGCACGCCCGGCCCCTGGCACATGGCCCGGATGATCGAGGCGGCGGAGGCCTTCCCGATGAATCTTGCCTTTTCGGGCAAGGGGAATGCGTCCAAGCCGGCAGCCCTCGAGGAGATGATCCTCGCCGGAGCCTGCGCGCTGAAGCTGCACGAGGATTGGGGCACCACCCCCGCCGCCATCGATTGCTGCCTCGGCGTCGCCGACGAATACGACATCCAGGTGATGATCCACACGGATACGCTCAACGAATCCGGTTTCGTGGAAGATACCATCGCGGCCTTCAAGGGCCGCACCATCCATGCCTTCCACACGGAGGGCGCGGGCGGCGGCCATGCGCCGGACATCATCAAGGTGGCGGGGCTGCCCAACGTGCTGCCGTCCTCCACCAACCCGACGCGGCCCTACACAATCAACACCATCGACGAGCATCTCGACATGCTCATGGTGTGCCACCATCTATCGCCCTCGATCCCGGAGGATCTGGCTTTCGCCGAGAGTCGCATCCGCAAGGAGACCATCGCGGCGGAGGACATTCTCCACGATATCGGCGCGCTCTCCATGATGTCGTCCGACAGCCAGGCCATGGGCCGGGTCGGCGAGGTGGTGATCCGCACCTGGCAAACCGCCCACAAGATGAAGGTGCAGCGCGGCCCGCTGCCCGGCGAGACCGGCGACAACGACAACCTGCGCGCCCGCCGCTATATCGCCAAATACACCATAAACCCGGCCATCGCCCACGGCATCTCGGCCCATGTGGGCTCGGTCGAGAAGGGCAAACTTGCCGATCTCGTGGTGTGGACGCCCGCCTTCTTCGGGGTGAAGCCCGATCTCGTGATCAAGGGCGGAGCCATCGCGGCGGCGCCCATGGGCGATCCCAACGCCTCGATCCCGACCCCGCAGCCGGTGCATTATAGGCCCATGTTCGGCGCCTTCGGCCGGGCACTCGCCACCACGTCCGTCACCTTCGTGTCGAAGGCCTCCATCGATGCGGGGCTCGCGGCGAAACTCCATGTGCAGAAGCCCTTAATCGGTGTCGAGAACGTGCGCGGCGGCATCGGCAAGAAGGACATGGTGCTCAACAACGCGACCCCGCATATCGAGGTCGATCCCGAAACCTACGACGTGCGCGCCGACGGGGAGCTTCTGGTCTGCGAGCCCGCCCAATCCCTGCCCATGGCGCAGCGCTATTTCCTGTTCTGAGATGATCCGCGCCACCACCATCCTTCGTCACGATGCTGTCGAGCCCGACCGCATCGTCGATGTCATCACCCTCGATCACGGCGACCGGCACCGCCGTCGCATCGCACTCACGGCCGATGGCGGAACACGCTTCCTGCTCGACCTCGACCGTGCCGATGTGCTGGAGGACGGCGACGCCATCGCGCTCGACACCGGCTGGCTCGTGGAGGTGAGGGCCGCGCCTGAGAAGCTCGTGGAGATCACGAGCGCCGATCCTCTGCACCTGCTCACCCTCGCCTGGCATATCGGCAACCGCCACGTGCCCGCCGAGATCGGCCGCGACGCGATCCATATCGGCTATGATCATGTCCTGGTGGAGATGCTGGAGGGTCTCGGCGCGACGGTGAGGATCGTGGAGCGGCCCTTCCGCCCCGTGCGCGGCGCCTATCACCATCACGAGTCCGGTGGCCATCACGATCATGGCCACCATCACCAGGGGCACGGCCATGGCTGACCGGTCCTCTGATCTCCAAGCCGTGCTACCACTCTTCGCGTGGCTGTCGCCGTCCTACCCCGTGGGGTCGTTCGCCTACTCGCACACCTTGGAGTGGGCCGTTGAGGTCGGCGACGTGACCCGGGACGACTCGCTCATCGCGTGGCTGACCGATTTCATGACTCTCGGCGCGGGCCGCACCGATGCCATCCTCCTCTGCCATGCCTGGCGCGCGTCCGCCATGGGCGACAGGACGATGCTGCGGGAGGTCAACGACCTCGCCCTTGCGCTGTCGCCTTCCGCCGAGCTGCATCTCGAAACCAGCCAACAGGGCCGTTCCTTTCTCGATGCCACGCTCGCGGCTTGGCCCACCCCCGGGCTCATGGACATCGAAAGCGAGGTTGCCTTCCCTGTTTCTGTCGGTATGGCCGCTGCGGCTCACGGCATTCCATTGCCCGTCACGGTGCAGGCTTACCTGTTCGCTCTCGTACAGACGCTCGTTTCCGCCGCGATTCGCCTCGCGCCCATCGGCCAGACGGCGGGGACTCGCGTCACCGCCGCCATGGGGGCGGTCGTACGGGAGGTCGCGGGCGTGGCCGAGCGCCTGTCCCTCGACGATGTCGGCGGCGCAACCTTCCGGGCCGATCTCGGCTCCTTCCACCACGAAAACCAGTACACGAGGCTTTTTCGCTCATGACCTCCTCCACCGGACCACTCCGCGTCGGCATCGGCGGGCCTGTCGGCTCGGGCAAGACGGCACTCATGGAAGCCCTGTGCAAGGCCTTCCGCCAGCGCTACGACATCTGCGCTATCACCAACGACATCTACACCAAGGAGGACGCGCGCCTGCTCACGGTGGCCGAAGCGCTGCCCGAGGAGCGCATCATGGGCGTGGAGACCGGCGGCTGCCCGCACACAGCCATCCGCGAGGACGCGTCAATCAACCTGGCCGCCATCGCCACCATGCGCAAGCGCTTCCCCGCCCTCGACATCGTGCTGGTGGAATCCGGCGGCGACAACCTCGCGGCGACTTTCTCGCCCGAACTCGCGGATCTCACGATCTATGTCATCGATGTAGCGGGCGGCGAGAAAATTCCCCGCAAAGGAGGTCCCGGCATCACGCGGTCCGACCTGCTCGTAGTCAACAAGATCGATCTCGCCCCCTATGTAGGCGCGGATCTCTCCGTTATGGAAGAGGATACCCGGCGCATGCGCGGGCAGCGTCCTTACGTGTTCAGTAACGTGCGCGGCGGCATCGGGGTCGATGCGGTCGCTCAATTCATCGAGGAGGCAGGCGGCCTGAAAGCCGCCGCTTGAGAGGAAACCCCATGAAGCGCATCGTTCTTTCAGCCGCATTGTCGTTCGCAGCCGCTCCCGCCTTCGCCCATACGGACGTCGGCACGGTATCCGACTTCGCCCACGGTTTCCTGCATCCCATTGGCGGGCTCGACCACGTGCTCGCCATGGTGACGGTGGGCTTGTTGGCGGCACTGCTCGGTGGGCGCGCCCTGTGGGCCGTGCCCTTGAGCTTTGTCGGCATGATGATCGTCGGCGGCGCGCTCGGCTTCATGGGCGTCGAGGTGCCGGCGGTCGAAACCGGCATCCTGGCCTCCATCGTCATCCTCGGCGCGGTCGTCGCCCTCGGCAGGCCGCTACCGGTCGGGCTCGCCATGGCCCTCGTCGGCGTCTTCGCGATCTTCCATGGCTATGCGCACGGAGCCGAGATGCCGATGGAATCCGGCGCCATCGGCTACAGCATCGGCTTCGCGCTCGCGACGGCATTGCTGCACGGCGCGGGCATCCTGGCGGGGCTTGCAGCCTTCGGTCACCGCAGCCTCATCCGCTTCGCGGGCGGCGCGGTGGCGGCGACCGGGCTAGTGTTGGCTTTGGTTTGACTCGCGTTCATCCTCCCCTCAAAGATCGGGTTTGCCCGATCTTCGCTTCCAGGTGCGCAAGTCGAGAACACCCGACTTGCGGTGGGGGAGGATCGGCCAACGGCCGAGGTGGGGTGAAATCACAACGCTGATCGATGCCGCGCTTCCCACCCCATCCAGCCGCTTTCGCGGCGACCTTCCCCCTCGAGGGGAAGGTGTTGTGGTGGTGCTACCTTTTCTTCCCAGCATCCATGCCCGCCTTGCGGAACGCGTCCGCGAAGGCGTTGCCGCCCGATGCGCCGCCTTTCGCAGGAGCGCTCTTCGGCGCGGCGCGCGAAAGATCCTTGCCCGTGCCGCGCCCGTCCTTGGCCGCCATCGCGGCCTGCCGGTTCGTCGGATCATCCAGGCGCATGGTGAGCGCGATGCGCTTGCGGGGCTTGTCGACTTCCAGCACCTTCACCTTCACGATGTCGCCGGGCTTCACCACGGTGCGCGGGTCCTTCACGAAGGTGTTGGACAAGGCCGAGATGTGCACGAGGCCGTCCTGGTGTACGCCCACATCCACAAAGGCCCCGAAGGCAGCGACGTTCGTCACGACGCCTTCCAGGAGCATCCCGGCGCGCAGGTCGTCGATCTTCTCCACGCCGTCCTTGAAGGTCGCGGTCTTGAATTCCGGACGCGGGTCGCGGCCCGGCTTTTCGAGTTCGCTCAGGATGTCCTTGACGGTCGGCACACCGAACTTGTCGTCCGTGAACTGCTCCGGCCGCAAGGGTTTGATGAGGCTGCCGTTTCCGATCAGCACCTTGATGTCGCTCTTCGTGGCCTCGATGATCCGCCGCACCACCGGATAGGCTTCCGGGTGCACGCCGGAGGAATCGAGCGGATCGTCGCCGTTGGGGATGCGCAGGAAGCCCGCCGCCTGCTCGAAGGTCTTGGGGCCGAGGCCGGTGACGGCCGAGAGGCCTTTGCGAGTCTTGAACGGGCCATTGCTGTCCCGGTGGGACACGATGTTTTGCGCGACCCAGTCGCTGAGGCCCGACACGCGGGAGAGCAGCGGCGCGGAGGCGGTGTTGAGGTCGACGCCCACGGCGTTCACGCAATCCTCCACCACGGCGTCCAGGGAGCGCGAGAGCTTGTGCTCGGCCAGATCGTGCTGATACTGCCCGACGCCGATGGATTTCGGGTCGATCTTCACGAGCTCCGCCAGGGGATCCTGCAGGCGGCGCGCGATGGAGACCGCGCCGCGCAAGGAAACGTCGAGGCCCGGAAGTTCCTGGCTCGCGAAAGCTGAGGCCGAATAGACCGAGGCGCCCGCCTCCGACACCATCACCTTCGTGAGCTTGAGGTCAGGGTTCTTCTCCACCAGTTCGGCCGCGAGCTTGTCGGTCTCGCGGGAGGCGGTGCCGTTGCCGATGGCGATCAGCTCCACCTTGTGCACGCGGCACAGGCGCGAGAGCGCGTTCAGCGAATCGTCCCACTGGCGCTTCGGCTCGTGCGGATAAATCGTGTCCGTGGCCACGACCTTGCCGGTGGAATCCACCACCGCCACCTTCACGCCGGTGCGGTAGCCGGGATCGAGACCCAGCGTCGCGCGGGTGCCGGCGGGGGCGGCCAGCAGCAGGTCGCGCAGGTTCCCGGCGAACACCTTCACGGCCTCGTCCTCGGCGAGCTGCCAGAGCTTCATCTTCATGTCGAGTTCGGTGGAGAAGCGCAGCTTCGTGCGCCAGGCCCAGCGCACCGTGTCCATCAGCCACCTGTCGCCGGGGCGGCCCTTGTCTGTGACGCCCGCCGCCAGCGCGATGCGGCCTTCATAGGGGCTGATGTAGCCCGGCTCGGCGCTGTCCTTGTCCTCTTCCATCTTCAGGTCGAGGATTTCCTCTTTTTCCCCCCGGAAAAGCGCCAGGATCCGGTGTGAGGGTAGTTTGGGAAGCGGCTCGGCGAAATCGAAGTAGTCGGCGAACTTGGCGCCGTCCGTCTTCTTGCCGTCGCGCACCTTGGAGGTCAGGCGGCCGCGCTGCCAATAGCTGTCGCGCAGCGCGCCTAAAAGCTCCGCATTCTCGGCGAAGCGCTCGACCAGGATCGAGCGAGCGCCCTCCAGCGCCGCCTCCGGCGTCGCCACGTCCTTGTCGGGATTCACGAAGGCGGCGGCCTGTTCCTTGGGATCACGCTCCGGTGACGCCAGGAGCGCGTCGGCCAGGGGCTCGAGCCCGGCTTCCCGGGCGATCTGAGCCTTGGTGCGGCGCTTGGGCTTGTAGGGCAGGTAGAGGTCTTCCAGGCGGGCCTTCGTGTCCGCCTGATTGATCTGGGCCGCGAGCTCGTCCGAGAGCTTGCCCTGCTCCCGGATGGAATCAAGTACGGTCTTGCGGCGGTCCTCCAGCTCGCGGAGATAGCGCAGGCGCTCCTCCAGGGTACGCAGCTGGGTGTCGTCCAGGGTGCCGGTCACTTCCTTCCGGTAGCGGGCGATGAAGGGCACCGTGGAGCCGCCGTCCAGGAGATCGATGGCGGCCTTGACCTGCCACTCCTGGGCGTTCAGCTCGCCCGCAATGCGTTGACCGATGGATAGCATGACAAACCTCGCCTCACGTCCGGGCGGCGCTTCTACGGTGCGCTTCGGGGTCGGGTCAATCGCGGGGGCGGGATCGCAGCGCCGCACGGGCGCGATTCCTGGGATTTCCGGGCGTGGCCGGGCAGGGGCTTGGCGCGGCGGCCTCGACCCTATAGACCGTCCGGCCCCCGCCCGCCCTGATTCTCCCAGCATTTTTCCAAGGATCCGCCATGCCGTCCCGCGCGAACGACATATCCATCGGCATCGACTTCGGCACCAGCAACACGGTGGTGGCGGTCGCCGACGGGTCGGGGCGGGTCGAGGCCATCACCTTCGACCATGCCGGTGAGCGCCTGAAGGTCTTCGTCACGGCCCTGTGCTTCTGGGACGAGCGCCACGGCGGCAGCCTGCGGACGCGGGTGGAGGGTGGGCCCTGGGCGATCGAGCAGTTCCTGGAGGGGCTGACGGCGCACCGGTTCATCCAGTCCTTCAAAAGCTTCGCGGCGAGCGCCAGCTTCCAGGAGACCCGGATCTTCCGGGAGCGCTTCCGCTTCGAGGACCTGCTGAGCACGTTCCTGCGCACCCTCCGCCGCCACGCGGGCGATGCCCTGGACTTCCAGGCTCCCAACATCGTGGTGGGCCGCCCGGTCGCCTTCGCGGGGTCCAACCCCAACGACGCTCTTGCCATGGAGCGCTACCGCACCGCCTTCGGCAAGCTTGGCGCGGATCGGGCGCATTACGTCTACGAGCCGGTGGGCGCGGCGTTCTTCTACGCCCGCACACTGAACCGCGACGCTACCGTCCTGGTGGCCGATTTCGGCGGCGGCACGAGCGATTTCTCCGTGATGCGCTTTTCCCGGGACAGCGGGACCTTACGGGCGGAGCCCCTGGGACATGCGGGCGTGGGGGTGGCCGGCGACGCCTTCGATTACCGGATCGTGGACCACGTGGTCTCGCCGCGGCTGGGCAAGGGCGGCTCCTACCGCTCCATGGGCAAGGTGCTGTCGATTCCCAATCACTACTATGCGAATTTTGCCCGCTGGAACCACCTTGCCCTGATGAAGGGCAGCGGCGACCTCAAGGAGCTGCGCGAACTCGCCAGGGCGGCCCTCGACCCGGCACCCCTGGAGACCTTCATCGAGATCGTGGATCTCGATCTGGGCTTTGCCCTCTACCGGGCCATCTCGGCCGCGAAGGTCGAGCTGTCCTCGAAGGACGAGACCCTGTTCCGATTCGAGGAGGACGGCATCCGCATTGAGGCGCCGATCCGGCGGCGCGATTTCGAGGCCTGGATCGCCCCGGACGTGGCCCGCATCGAAGGAGCGCTGGACGAGGCGATCGCAAAGGCCGGGGTGAAACCGAACGAAATCGAGAAGGTCTTCCTCACCGGCGGCACCTCCTTCGTGCCCGCTATCCGGCGGCTGTTCACCGACCGGTTCGGGGAGGAGCGCCTGACCTCAGCCGACCAGTTCGAGTCCATCGCCTACGGACTGGCCCTCATCGGCCAGACCGGCGAACCAGCCCGCTGGAGCGCCTGAGGTCCGAAAGCGGCTTGCAAGGTGCCGGGATCGGGTCTTTATTCGCAGGTGCAACATATTTCAGTCAGAGCCCCGCCGTGACCGCCATCAGCCTCGAGACACCGGACAAGGACCTGCCCCTGCGTGACGATATCCGGCTGCTGGGCCGGCTCCTGGGCGATACGATCCGCGCCCAGGAGGGCGAGGCGGTGTTCGACATCGTCGAGCGCATCCGCCAGACTTCGATCCGCTTCCACCGGGACGAGGACGAGATCGCCCGCAAGGAGCTGGAGACCACCCTCAACAGCCTGTCGCGGGGACGCTCCAACCAGATCATTCGGGCGTTCAGCTATTTTTCCCACCTGGCCAACATCGCGGAGGACAGCCACCACGTCCGCCGCTCCCGCGCGCACGCCATGGCCGAATCCGCGCCCCGCGAGGGCACCATCGCCCGGGCGCTGAAGCTCGCCGGAGAGGCCGGAATCTCGCAAGCAGACCTGCAGGCTTTCTTCGCCCGCGCCCTCATTTGCCCAGTGCTTACCGCCCATCCGACGGAGGTTCGGCGCAAGAGCACCATCGACCGAGAGATGGAGATCTCCCAGCTCCTCGCCCTGCGCGACCGGCAGCGGCTGGTTCCGGTCGAACTCTCGGAGAGCGAGGAGGCCCTGCGGCGGGCGGTGCTGACCCTCTGGCAGACCAGCATCCTGCGGCGCAACCGGCTCAAGGTCATCGACGAGGTCAATAACGGCCTGTCCTATTACGACTATACGTTCTTCAAGGAGCTGCCTCGGGTCTATGCGGCGCTGGAGGACCAGCTCATCGCCATCGACCCGTCCTGGGAGACCCTGGAACTGCCGCCCTTCCTGCGCATGGGAAGCTGGATCGGCGGCGACCGGGACGGCAATCCGTTCGTGACGGCGGATGCGCTGCGCCAGGCGCTCTCCCTCCAGAGCGCGCGGGCGCTGAGCCATTACCTGGACGAGCTGCATTGCCTGGGCGCCGAGCTGTCCCTGGATGGGCGCTACGTCAATATTTCCGACGAGGCCCAGGCCCTGGCGGATGCCTCGCCGGACCACTCGCCCCACCGGCAGGACGAGCCCTATCGCCGGGCCATCGTGGGCATGTATGCGCGCCTTGCCGCCACCGCGTCGGCCTTCGGCCATCATGACATCGCCCGTCACCAGGTCGGCGAGGCGTCGCCCTACACGGATCCGGAGGAGCTGAGCGGCGATCTCGCGATCATTCACCGCTCCCTCTTGTCCAACGGATCCGGCGCCCTGGCGCGGGGCCGCCTGCGGCGTCTGCGCCGGGCCGTGAGCGTGTTCGGGTTCCACCTGGCCAGCATCGACCTGCGCCAGAATTCGGACGTGCATGACCGGGTGGTGGCGGAGCTCTTCGAGAAGGCCAGCCCGGGCACCGACTACACGGCCCTTTCGGAGGAGGAGCGCGTCGCCCTCCTTTTGGAGGAGCTGCGCACGCCGCGCCTTCTGACCACGCCCTATCTCGCCTATTCCAAGGAGACCGAGTCGGAACTCGCCATCGTGCGCGAGGCGGCGGCCGCGCGAAAACGCTATGGCCGCGCAGCCGTTCCGAACTACGTCATCTCCAAGGCGAGCGATCCCTCCGACATCCTGGAAGTGGCGTTGCTCTTGAAGGAGGCCGGGCTCCTGCGGCCGCGCGAGGGCGAGATGGACGTCAACATCGTCCCGCTTTTCGAGACCATCGGCGACCTGCGCAATGCCAGCCGCGTGATGGGCGACCTCTTCGGCCTGCCCGATTACATGCGCCTCCTGCGCAGTCGTGGCCAACAGCAGGAGGTGATGCTCGGCTACTCGGACAGCAACAAGGACGGGGGCTTCCTCACCTCGGGTTGGGAACTCTACAAGGCCGAGATCAAGCTGGTGGAGCTGTTCGCCGAGCACGGCGTGATGCTGCGCCTGTTCCACGGCCGGGGCGGGTCCGTGGGCCGGGGCGGCGGACCGAGTTTCCAGGCGATCCTGGCCCAGCCCGGCGGTGCCGTGCAGGGCGCGATCCGCATCACCGAACAGGGCGAGGTGATCGCGGGCAAATACTCGAACCCCGATCTCGGCCGCCGCAACCTGGAGATCATCGCGGCGGCGACCCTGGAGGCCTCGCTCCTTCACACGGGCCAGCCGGCCCCGCGCCCCGAATATCTCGACACCATGGAAGAGCTGTCCGACAGCGCCTTCCGGGCCTACCGCAACCTCGTCTACGAGACCGAGGGCTTCGAGCGCTATTTCTGGGACTCGACCGTGATCGGCGAGATCGCGAACCTCAACATCGGCAGTCGCCCGGCCTCCCGCACCAACTCGCGCCGCATCGAGGACCTGCGCGCCATCCCTTGGGTGTTCGGCTGGGCCCAGTGCCGCCTCATGCTGCCGGGCTGGTTCGGCTTCGGCACGGCGATCCGCGAGTATCTGGAGAAGCATCCTGGTGACGGCCTGAAACGGCTGCAGGAGATGTACCGCGAATGGCCCTTCTTCGAGGCATTGCTCTCGAACATGGACATGGTGCTGGCCAAGAGCAACATCGCCATCGCGTCGCGCTACGCCAACCTCGTGGAGGACGAGGAGCTTCGCAGCGCCATCTTCCCGCGCATCCGCCGGGAGTGGGAGGAGACGATCCGCCAGCTTCTCGACATCACGCAGCAGGACACACTCCTCGACCGCAACCCTCTCCTTGCGCGGTCGATCCGCAACCGCTTCCCGTATCTCGATCCTTTGAACCACCTGCAGATCGAACTGCTGAAGCGCCACCGCGCCGGAGATGCGGATGAGCGGGTGGTGCAGGGCATTCATCTCACCATCAACGGTGTCGCGGCAGGCTTGCGCAACAGCGGCTGAGGACGGCGCGATGTGCCCGGAACAACGCCCTACCGGTCCGGTTGTCGAGGGGTAGACGGTTTCCATCGGAAGGCGCGTCTCGCGCGGTGGGAACGGTCCCTCAGCAGGTCCATCGGACAGGAGTGCACGTCATGCCGCGCGGAGATAAATCAGCGTATACGGACAAGCAGAAGAGGAAAGCGGATCACATCGAGGAATCCTACGAGGATCGCGGTGTTCCCGAGAAGGAGGCCGAACGCCGGGCCTGGGCGACAGTGAACAAGGAATCCGGCGGCGGCAACAAGAGCGGATCGGGGCGGGGCAAGGCCGACACGAAGGTCTCATCGAAGAAGGGTGGCGACCTTGGCGGTTCGGCTTCCGCATCGCGTCCGGCCTCGGCGCGTTCGGCCTCCGCCAGGAAGGCGGCTGCGAGCCGGTCGCCGGCGGCCCGCTCGGCGTCCGCCAAGAAGGCCGCAGCCACCCGCAAGCGCAACGCAAGCTGACACCAAGATTGCAGGAACGCGGCCGGACCGTGAAACCCAGGCCGCGCACTCCTGTTTTCTAGAGTCATTCCAGGAACCGGAGCCTTCCGCTCCGGTTAACGTCCGGCGAGGGTCGGAGCCGACCGGTCGGAGGTCGCTCATGGCCCTGGCTTCCCCGCCTCGTTCCACCAGCTCTCGGGGACTCGGGATGGATACCTTCTCACCACTCAAAACGACGCCCGCTGCCCACCGCACGGGCGGCCTCGATGTGACCTTGTCCGTCAATGGGCGCGACCACCATCTCACCCTCGATCCCCGGGTGACATTGCTCGATGCCCTGCGGGAGCATCTCGGCCTGACCGGCTCCAAGAAGGGCTGCGACCAGGGGCAATGCGGGGCCTGCACGGTTCATGTGGACGGAGAGCGGCATCTGGCCTGCCTGACCCTCGCGGCGTCGGCCGAAGGCAAGAGCATCACCACCATCGAGGGGCTGGCACCGGAGGAGGGCAGCCTCCATCCGATGCAGCAAGCCTTCATGGATCACGACGCCTTCCAGTGCGGGTATTGCACGCCGGGCCAGATCATGTCTGCAGTTGCCTGCATCCGTGAGGGGCACGCTCGAACGGACGACGACATCCGTGAATACATGAGCGGCAATCTCTGCCGCTGCGCCGCCTATCCCAACATCGTCGCGGCCATCAAGCAGGCCCGGGACCAAATGGAAGGAGCGCGCGGATGAGACCCTTCTCGTACGAGCGCGCCGCCGACATGGCCGGGGCCATCGAGGCGGCATCCGTCGCGTCCGACGCCCACATCCGCGCACCCGTCCAATTCCTGGCCGGCGGAACGACCCTTCTCGATCTCATGAAGATCGACGTGATGCGGCCCGAGCGCCTCGTCGACATCAACCCGCTCGCGCCCGCCCTATCCGGCATCTCGGTGCGTGAGGACGGCCTGCGTCTCGGGGCCCTGACGAAGATGAGCGCGGCGGCGGACCACCCTGACGTAATCCGGAACTATCCGGTGCTCGCCCAATCGCTCAAGCTTGCCGCCAGTGCGCAACTGCGCAACATGGCGAGCCTGTCCGGAAACGTCCTCCAGCGCACGCGCTGCCTGTACTTTCGCGACGTGGCCTGGGAGGCCTGCAACAAGCGCAATCCGGGCAGCGGATGCGCCGCTCTCGAGGGCAATACCCGCAAGCACGCGATTCTCGGGGTCAGCCCCCATTGCATTGCCGCCTATCCGGGCGACTTCGCGCAGGCCCTTCTGGTTCTCGACGCGACTGTCGCCATCGCCGGACGCGACGGCGAGCGCACGATCCCGTTCCACCAGCTCCATCGCCTCCCCGGCGATACGCCCCAGGCCGAGACGAATCTCGCCCCCGGCGAGATCATCACGCATTTCGATATCCCCAGCCGACCATGGACCCGGCGCTCGCTCTACCTCAAGGTTCGCGACCGCGAATCCTATGAATTCGCCGTCGCCTCCGCGGCGGTGGCCCTCGACATGCAGGGCGGGCACGTGAGGGACGCCCGCATTGCCCTCGGCGGGGTTGCTACCATCCCATGGCGCGCCTCGGGCGCCGAGGAAGCCCTGAAGGGTGGGACTCTGGACGAGAGCAGCGCCAAAGCGGCGGCGCAGGCTGCCTTCGAACCGGCCCGGGCGCAGGGCGACAATCACTTCAAGATCGAATTGGGGCAGGCCACGCTCGTGCGCGCGCTCCTCGATGCCGCTTCCCTGGAGATCCGGTCATGAATGCTCCCTCCCGCATCGACGGCGGCATGATCGGCAGGTCCGTGCCTCGCATCGACGGTCGTCTGAAGGTCACCGGGGCTGCCTGCTACCCCTCGGACGTCGGCGTGGAGGACGCGGCTCACGCGTTCCTGGTCACGAGCACCATCGCCCGTGGAAGGATCAAGCAGTTCCATCTCGAAGACGCGCAGGCCGTCGAGGGCGTGCTCGACATCCTCACCTACGAGAACACCCGTGGCAAGGTCGGCAAGGCCCGGTTCTTCGCAGGCGGCGGCTACACCTCCACCACCATCATGCCGATGGATTCGCCCAAGATTTGGCATGACGGCCAGATCGTCGCCATGGTGGTCGCCGAGACCTTCGAGGCGGCGCGCGAGGCCGCCCACAAGGTGCGGGTCGACTACGACGTGCGGGAGGCGGTCGCCGGCTTCGGCGACACCCGACCCCAGCCGCGGCAGATGTCGAATCCGCTGTCGGGCTCCGACCCGAAGACGGGCGACGCCGAGAAGGCCTTCCGGGAGGCCGAGGTTCAGGTCGATGCCTATTACGCGACGCCGACGCAGCATCACAATCCCATCGAGCTCTTCACGACCACCTGCGTCTGGTCGGGCGATACGCTGACCGTCTATGAGCCGAGCCAGTTCGTTCATGGCCTCAAGAACGGCTTGGCTCAGCAACTCAACATGAGCGCCGACAAGATCCGGGTCGTGTCGCCTTTCGTGGGCGGCGCCTTCGGGTCCAAGGCCGCCCTGACGCCCCGCACGGCCTTCGTGGCCCTGGCGGCGAAGCGACTCAACCGGCCGGTCAAGCTTGTCTCGACCCGCGCTCAAGCCTTCACGGTGTCCACCTACCGGGCCGAGACCGAGCATCACGTCAAGCTCGGCGCGGATCGGTCGGGGCGCCTGACCTCGTTGTCGCACGAGGGCTGGGAAGTCTCCTCGCGGCCCGACAATTACAAGGTCGCCGGGACAGAAACCACGTCGCTTCTCTACGCCTGCCCGAACATCTACACCAAGGTGAACATCGTGCACGCCGACCGGGGCACGCCCGGCTTCATGCGCTCCCCCGCCGAGGTGCCCTATGTGTACGCGCTCGAATGCGCGATGGACGAGTTGGCCGTGGCCCTGACCATGGATCCGGTCGAACTGCGCCGCATCAACGACACGCAGGTCAATCCCATCGACGGGAAACCCTATTCGAGCCGGGCCCTCATGCAGTGCTACGACCGGGCCGCAGAGGCTTTCGGGTGGTCGAAGCGCAACCCGCTGCCTGGCTCCATGACCGACGGCGACTGGCTGATCGGCTGGGGCTGCGCCACGGCCTGCTACCCCAGCAACGTGGCGCCCGCCGAGGCGCGCGTGACGGTCGCGCCCAACGGCACGGTGCGCGTTCAGACCGCCGGCCACGACATCGGGACGGGCGCCTACACGGCCATCGCTCTCACGGCCGCCGACCTGCTCGGCGTGCCTCTCGAACAGGTCAGCGTCGAATTGGGCGACAGCACCCTGCCGCCGGCGCCCGTGGCGGGAGGATCGAATGCCACCGCGAGCATCTGCAACGCGGTCGCTCAGGCCTGCGAGGACATCCGCGACCGGCTCGCGCAGGCCGCGAGCCACGCGGATGGGCCGCTCGGCGGGGCCGATCACGGGGCGATGCGTCTTCGCGATGGCCGGCTCGTGACCCCCGACGGCCGCAGCGAGCCGCTCAAGGACGCCCTGACGCGCATCGATTTCGGCCCCATGGAATCCTACGTCAAGTACACGCCCGAGATCGCTTCCGGCACCGTGAAGGTCATGGGCCACAAGATGCTGGAAAGCGGCTTGCCGGCCATGACGTCCGGCAGCGCTGCGGGGGATCATATCCAATATGCCTTCGGGGCGGAGTTTCTTGAGGTTCGGATCCACAGGCGCACCCGGGAGATCCGCGTGCCCCGCATCGTCGGCGCCTTCGCGGCCGGCCGCATCATCAGCCCGACCACGGCTCGCAGCCAGCTGCTGGGCGGGATGATCTGGGGCATCGGATCGGCGCTGCACGAGGCCACGGACATCGACCGGCGCGCCGCCCGCTACCTCAACGACGATCTCGCCGAGTATCTGATCCCCGTCAACGCCGACATCCGGGACGTTGACGTGATCTTCGTGCCGGAGGAGGATTACCAGGTGAACGCACTCGGCATCAAAGGTCTGGGCGAACTGGGCAACGTGGGAACGGCCGCTGCCGTTTCCAACGCGGTGTTCCATGCCACGGGTCGCCGCATCCGCGACCTGCCGATCCGCATCGAGGATCTGCTTTGAGGAGCCGCCATGGCTGCTGCTGATGCCGTCAAGGCGGATTGGCCGCTCTTCGGTTTGACGGACGATATCCGGCCCGCGCTGGAAAAGGCCCTGGCGGACCGGGAGCCCTCCGCCCTTGTGACGCTCTACGCGGCCACCGGCGGGTCGCCGCGAGGAATCGGCGCCCAGATGATCGTCACGCAAAACGACGTGTCGGGCTACGTTTCGGGTGGATGCGTCGAGGCCGATGTGGTCCGGCACGCCCTGGACTGCCTCGACGATCACGAGCCTCGGCGCCTGGTTTACGGCCAGGGCGGCCCCATCGACATCCAGCTTCCCTGCGGCGGTCGGATCGAGCTTCTGGTCGAGCGGGTCGCGCCCGGCAACGCCGCCGCCCGGAACCTCGTGGAGGCGGGACGTCATCGTGTCGTCTGGGCGAGCGACGGCCGGGAGAGCACCTGTCTTCCAGCCACGGCGGCCCAAGGCCTTGCAGCCGGCGGCGGCCGGGCAGGCCTGTGTGCCGACGGCGCGAGAATCTACCGCATCCACGACCCCCGGACGCGCCTCATCGTCGTGGGAAGCGACCCCTCAGCCCTCGCCATGGCCATGATGGCCGGGCAGGTCGGATGGGAGGTACACCTCATCCGCCCCAAGGGGCCCGCCACTCCCCCGCCTGTCCAAGGCATCCGCTATTGGCGTGATGCACCGGGGACGGCGCTCGCGGCCATAGGGCTCGATCCCTGGAGTGCCGTCGCGGTGGCGACCCACCAGGAGGAGGACGATCACGACGCTCTCTGCGCAGCCCTGCAGTCGAGCGCCGGCTATGTGGGTCTGCTCGGCTCCACGCGCAAACTGCCGGCCAAGCGAGCGCGCCTTCTGGCCGCCGGCGTCTCGCCGGATCGCTTCGACGCCCTGAGAGCACCGATCGGCCTGCCGTCCGGCCCCCGCTCACCTTGGGGGATCGCGACCGGCGTCATCGCGGAGGTCGGCCAGACCCTGGAGGCCGCAGCCCGCGCACCGGCTCCGGCCTTGCACACCGTCGCGGCCGCTTGAAATCCGTGAGCACCCTCCATGCCCTGGTTCTCGCCGCTGGGGCGGGCAGCCGCTTCGGCGGCCGCAAGCTCCTGGCTCCCTGGCGGGGCGCCCCGCTGATCTACGCCGCCCTCGACGCGGCCGCCACCGCGCCCGTCCGCGGGGTCATCGTGGTCACGGGCTTCGATGCGGGCGAGGTGTCAGCGGCCGTGCGGGGCTGGATGCAGGACCGGAGCGCGCCGATGCCGGTCCTGGTTCAGGCCAGCGATTACCGCCAGGGCCTATCGGCGTCCCTGCGGGCAGGCATCCGCGCCCTCCCCGACGAGGCCGAGGGTGCCTTCGTGTTCCTGGGCGACATGCCCTGCATTCCCCCGGACGTGCCGAACCGCCTGCGGCTTGCCCTGGCGGGCCGTCACGCGGCGGCCGTTCCGGTTTTTCGCGGCAGGCGCGGTCACCCGGTTCTCCTCACGCGCGGCCTTTTTGAGGAGGTCGAGGCCCTATCAGGCGATTTCGGTGCCGGAAAACTCCTGGATCGCCTCGGGAACAGGCTCGCGAGGGTCGAGGTGGAGGAGGATGGGGTCCTGTTCGACGTGGACGAGAAACGGGATCTCGAGGCACAACCCGGCCCGGGAACCCGATAACGAAAGAGTTTTCCGGCCCGAGGGAACGCCAGACGCGCCCGTGGGTTTGCCGCAGGTTGCGTCCCTCACGAAACCCTCCCCATGACACTTCACGTCAGTCTTGCCGACGAGGCTCTCCTCAAAGCCTCGTTGGACGAAGCCCTTCGACGGGCCCCCTTTCCGGTCGCGCACGCGGACATCTGGCTTTTCGTCTACGGCGCCCTGGCGGCCGATCCGCCCTTCCGGCCCGCGGAGCGGCGGGTTGCGACGCTTGCGGGCTACAGCCGGTGCTTCAACATCGCGGATCCTCTCAACCGGGGAACGGCCGAAGCGCCTGGCCTTGTTCTCGGCCTGGAGCGATCCGGCGCCTGCGACGGGCTGGCGTACCGGATCGAGCCCGGCTGCCTCGAGAGGGACCTGATGACCGTCTGGCGCCAGGAGATGCGCCTGCCGGCCTACGTTCCCGTCTGGACCGAGGCCCATGCGAATCTTGGTCCGCTCCCGGTCCTTGTCTTCGATACCCGGCGCGAAGGACCGCTTTACCGCCCTGGCCTTACGGATGCGGCGATTGCCGAATGGATCGCCGGCTCCGCCGGGCAGGCCGGGGCGAATGTCGAGTATTGGCGCGACACCGTCGAGGCCTTCCGACGGGACGGTATCCACGATCCTCACCTCACGGCCGTCGGAGCGCTGATCTAAGGGCCAGCACCGGCCGGATGTGCGCCGCCAGCGTCTTTTCCTGTCGTCGGAACGGCCCGGCCGCTATATGAAGGGCCCACGACGGAGGCGGGCCAATCTCGCGCCCGTCGCAGCTGGTGAGGGCCATGGATCAATTCACTTCTCCAAACCGTATCAAATCCGTCCTGCCGTCGGACGGGCTCAAGGGGGCTCTGGCGGGTCGCGCGTGGCGTCCGGGCATCGGTCCGTCCGTGGTGGCGATTCGGGACGAGGGCGTCTTCGACATTTCGTCCGTCTGCTCCACCGTGAGCGCGCTCGCGGCATCCGCCGACCCCGCCCGGACCCTGCGGGATGCACGGGGAGAGCGCATCGGCGATCTCGACGCTCTCCTGGCGAATGCGGATTCCGAGACCCGCGATCCGTCCAAGCCCTGGCTCCTGGCGCCGGTCGACCTTCAGGTCGTCAAGGCCGCCGGTGTGACCTTCGCGGTCTCCATGCTGGAGAGGGTGATCGAAGAGCGGGCCCGGGGCGACGCCAGCGCGGCTGCCGCCATCCGGGCCGAAGTGACCCGGCTGGTGGGTGACGACCTGAGCCGCCTCAAGCCCGGCTCGCCGGAGGCCATGCACCTCAAGAAGGTGCTCATGGACCAGAATGCCTGGAGCCAGTATCTCGAGGTCGGCATCGGCCCGGACGCCGAGATCTTCACCAAGGCGCCGACGCTCTCATCCATCGGGGCCTTCATGAATGCGGGCTACCATCCCAAGTCCACCTGGAACAACCCGGAGCCGGAGGTCGTGGTGGTGGTGTCGGGGGAGGGCCGCATCGTCGGCGCGACGCTCGGCAACGACGTGAACCTGCGCGACTTCGAGGGCCGCTCGGCGCTGCTCCTGTCCAAGGCGAAGGACAACAACGCCTCCTGCTCGGTCGGACCGTTCATTCGCTTCTTCGACGAGACCTTCTCCCTGGACGACGTGCGCCAAACCACCGTCACGCTGACGGTCGAGGGCGAGGACGGCTTCAAGCTCGAAGGCTCCTCGTCGATCTCCAAGATCAGCCGCGACCCGGAGGATCTGGTCGCCCAGACCATCAACCGCAACCATCAATATCCGGACGGCTTCGTACTGTTCATGGGCACGATGTTCGCGCCGACCCAGGACCGGGACGAGGCGGGGCAGGGCTTCACGCACAAGCCCGGCGACATCGTCACCATCGCGACCCCGCAACTGGGCGCGCTGGTCAACCGCATGCGCACCAGCGCCGAATGTGAGCCCTGGACCTACGGCATCGGCGCCCTCATGGCCAATCTGGCCGGACGCAACCTCATCCAACCGAATCGGGAAGGCTGACCATGACCAAGAATTACATCGCAGGCGAATGGGTGAACGCCACGGAGGCGTCCCCCGACATCAACCCCTCCAACACGGGCGACGTGGTGGGCGAGTTCGCCCGCGCTTCCGCGGCCGAGGCCGAAGCCGCGATCGCGGCCGCCCACGACGCCTTCCCGGCCTGGTCGCGCTCCTCGATCCAGCTGCGCCACGACATTCTCAAGAAGGTCGGCGACGAGATCATCGCCCGCAAGGACGAGCTCGGCCGCCTGCTCTCCCGCGAGGAGGGCAAGACCCTGCCGGAGGGCATCGGCGAGGTGACCCGCGCCGGGCAGATCTTCCAGTTCTTCGCGGGCGAGTGCCTGCGCATGGCGGGCGAGAAGCTGCCCTCCGTGCGCCCCGCCATCGACGTGGAGATCACCCGCGAGCCCGTGGGCGTCATCGGCCTCATCACGCCCTGGAACTTCCCCATCGCGATCCCGGCCTGGAAGATCGCGCCGGCGCTGGCCTACGGCAACACGGTGGTGTTCAAGCCCGCCGAACTGGTGCCGGGCTCGGCTCATGCGTTGTCCGAGATCATCATCAAGGCGGGGATCCCGGCGGGCGTGTTCAACCTCGTTATGGGGCGCGGCTCCATCGTGGGTGAAGCGATGCTGAAGAGCCCGAAGGTGTCGGCCATTTCCTTCACGGGTTCCGTCTCCACGGGCCGCCAAGTGGCGATGAAGTGCGTCACGGGCGACCCGATGAAGAAGGTGCAGCTCGAGATGGGCGGCAAGAACCCCATGGTGGTTCTGGACGATGCCGATCTCAACGTCGCGGTGGAATGCGGCATTAACAGCGCGTTCTTCTCCACCGGCCAGCGCTGCACGGCGTCCTCGCGCATCATCGTGACGGACGGCATCCACGACCGTTTCGTGCAGGCCATGACGGAGCGCATGCGGGGTCTCGTGGTGGACGACGCCCTCAAGAGCGGCACGCATATCGGCCCGGTGGTCGACCAGAGCCAACTCGACCAGGACCTGAACTACATCCGCATCGGCAAGGACGAAGGCGCGACGCTGGCCCAGGGCGGCGAATTGCTCAAGCGCGACACGCCCGGCTTCTACCTGGAGCCGGCCTTGTTCACGAACGTGGACAATTCCATGCGCATCGCGCGGGAGGAAATCTTCGGCCCCGTGGCGACGGTCATCCGCGCCCGTGATTACGAGGAGGCCCTGGATATCGCCAACGACACGCCCTTCGGCCTGTCCTCGGGCATCTGCACCACGAGCCTGAAGCATGCCTCGCACTTCAAGCGCAATGCGGAGGCCGGCATGGTGATGGTGAACCTGCCGACGGCGGGCGTGGATTACCACGTGCCGTTCGGCGGCCGAAAGGGTTCGTCCTACGGCCCGCGCGAACAGGGCCGCTATGCGGAGGAGTTCTACACCACCGTCAAGACGGCCTACACCTTCGACGGCAACGGCCCCTACGTGCCCAAGACCAAGGGCAGCGAATAAGGCCTGATGTCCTTCGGGGGACATCGTGAACCGCGAGAGCCGAAGTCGCTTGGCGATCCTTCGGCTCTCGAGATCCGCCGAGGGCTTCTGGGTGAACCGCACATGGTGCCGCTCGGGGCCTTCGTGCGGGATATCCGGGCCCGGCACGGCTCCGCGCCCGACATGGACCCCCCTCGACGGGGGCATCCGGGCGCGGCTCCTCCTCCTGCTCGAGACGCCGGGACCGCAGGTCTTCAAGACCGCCTTCGTGTCCCGGGATAACCCGACGGGTACCGCCTCCAACCTCTTCCGATACCTGAGCGAGGCTGGCATCCCCAGGCGCGAGACCCTGATCTGGAACGCCGTGCCCTGGGTGATTCAGGTGCCGGGAGCCCGCAACCGGTCGCCCCGCGCGAGCGAGGCCAGGGCCGCAATCCGGGAATTGCCGCCCCTCCTGGATCCCCTGCCCCGGTTGCAGGGGATTCTGCTCGCCGGCCGGGTCGCGGGATTCGCGCAGGACACGATCCGCACCCTCCGCCCGGAGGTCGCGGTGATCGCGATCCCCCACCCAAGCCCGGCCAACGTCTGCACGAGCCCACTCGTGGCCGAAAGGATCCGGGACGGCCTGCGCCGGGCCCGCGGACTCCTCGGGCTCGATCCGGCATAGGACGCGAGGGGCACCCTCATGCGCTTCCAATTCCTCAACAATTCGTGATGGCCGGAATGGTCCTCCTAAAGAGCCACCCGTCTCCCGCTAATGGGACCAAGCCGTTTCCGCCCCTGGCAGGCTAGAATCGATCCCCATCGACCCATTGCGCCAAGTGGCGGCGCAGGGGCTTCGCGAAAGGCTCCGCCGAGCCCTGCACGCGGGCCCGCAGAAGAAGCCGGACAGCGGCGTGGAGGATCATATGACGGACACCGACTTGGAGCGCAGGATCAACTTCTTGCGCCTGCTCCTGATTATCGGGCTTGTGTTCCTTCATTACGGCGCGTTCCCGGGATCCGACCGCTCGCCGTTCCGGGGTTATGGCGATACGGCAACGCCCATCGCGACGTTCGTCAATTCTTTTTTCCTGTTCCTGTTCTTCAGCGCCGTTCCGGTCCTGAGCGCCATCTCGGGTTACCTCTTCTTCAAGAGCATGAACCCGACGCCGGGCTTCTACCTGAAGCGCTATCGCAGCCGGGTCCACTCGGTTCTGCTGCCGATGCTGTCCTGGAATGCCTTCGTGGTTGTTCTCTTCATCGGGATCGCGGCCCTGTGGCCCGATTCTCCGCTGCAATCCATCATCACCTACGATGTCGAGAAGCTCGGCATCGGCTCGACCCTCAACGCTCTCGTAGGCATCACCCGCCACCCGGTCAATTTCCAGTTCTGGTTCCTGCACGACCTGCTGCTCACGGTTCTGATCTCGCCGCTTCTGGGGCTTCTGATCCGCAAGGCGCCCTATGTGGGCCTCGTCGGCATCGGCGCGGCCTGGCTCGTCGATTATGACTTCGTCATCTTCTTCCGGCCCGACGTGCTGTTCTTCTTCTATCTGGGCGGCATGGCCCGGCTGCGGTACTGGAACCTCGACTTCGTGAGCGCCCGCAACGGCGTCGTCCTGATGGCGATCTACGTGGTCCTGATCGGGTTGCGAACCCTCGCGCCCGCCTTCATCCCCGAGGACGGCACGCTGGGCGAGTTCCTCTACGGCCCCGGCACGCGGCTGCTTCGCGTTCTCGGCGTCGCGGCCTTCTGGGGCTGCGCTCCACTCCTGATGAATACCTTCTGGGGGCGCCGGGTGACGGCCTTGGGCGCCGTCGCGTTCTTCCTGCACTCGATTCACTGGCCCCTCAACCAGTTCATCAAGGAAGGCCTGGCGCGGGTCATTCCCGGGAACGGCGATGCGGCCCTTCTCCTGAACTACTTCGCCACCATCGCGATCACGCTCGCCGTGGCGCTGCTGATCGCCAAGCTGATGACGACCTTCACGCCGCGCCTGTTCTCGCATCTCAGCGGCGGGCGCTCCATCAACTGGTCGGCAGCCTCCGAGGCGTCGAAGCGCCGGGATGCCGTCACGCCCGCGATCGGCGGAGCCAGAACTCCCGTTGCGGAAGGGTGAGCATCCTGCCGCAATTTTGAGCAGCACCACGAAGCCCCGCCGCGGTGCCGGCACTCTAGTCTGAAAGTCGTGTTGCCTCACCCCGGAATTCCGGCGACGAGTCGTCATTCGTGGAGAGTTGCCTGTCGCGTCGCGGATGCTCTTGACAGTTCCTCCGCGCGCGGCATGAAGTGAAACTTCATAACGAACCGATCCAGGATGGGAACACGATGAAGCGGCCTTACATGACCTTCGCCGGGCTGGCGGCGGGACTTCTGATTGCCGGCGCGGCCTCGGCGGCCGATCTCAAGATCGCCCTGATCGCCGGAAAGACCGGCGCGCTCGAGGCCTACGCCAAGCAGAGCGAAACCGGCTTCATGATGGGCCTGGAATACCTGACCAAGGGCACGATGACCTGGCAGGGCCGCAAGGTCAGCGTGATCGTCAAGGACGACCAGTTGAAGGCCGACCTCGCCAAGACCCTGCTGGAGCAGGCCTATAACGACGATGGGGTCGACATCGCCGTGGGAACGACATCCTCCGCGGCGGCGCTGGCGATGCTGCCGGTGGCCGAAGAGAGCGGCAAGGTCCTCATCGTCGAGCCGGCGGTGGCCGATGCCATCACGGGCGACAAGTGGAACCGCTTCATCTTCCGCACCGCCCGCAACTCGACCCAGGACGCCTATGCGGCCGCGGCCGCCGTTCCGGACAGCGGGGAGGTCACCATCGCGACGCTGGCGCAGGACTACGCCTTCGGCCGCGACGGCGTTGCGGCCCTCAAGACGGCGCTCGCCTCTATCCGGCCGAACGCCAAGGTGGTGTTCGAGGAATACACCCCCCAGAACGCGACCGATTTCACGGCTTCCGCCCAGCGCATCTTCGATGCCCTGAAGGACAAGCCCGGCCGTAAGATCATCGAGATCATCTGGGCAGGCCCGCATCCGCTGCCGAAGATCGCCGACCTGAAGCCCGAGCGCTACGGCATCGAAATCGCGCCCGGCGGCAACATCCTGCCGGTCATGAAGCTCTACAAGAACTATCCCGGCATGGAAGGCGCGGTTTACTACTATTACGCCTTCCCCAAGAACCCGATGAACGACTGGTTCGTCGCCGAGCATCAGAAGCGCTACGGCACGCCGCCGGACTTCTTCACGGCCGGCGGCTTCGCGGCCGCCTCCGCAGCCCTCACGGCGGTCGAAAAGGCGGGCGGGACCGACACCGAAAAGCTGATCGCCGCCATGGAAGGCATGACCTTCGAGACGCCGAAAGGTCCTATGACCTTCCGCAAGGAGGACCATCAGGCCCTGCAGCCCATGTATCACTTCAAGGTCAAGGCGAACGGCCGGGACGACACGGATCTGCTCGATCTCGTGGCCACCATTCCGGCCGACAAGCTGCCGATTCCGGTACGCAACAAGCGCTGACACCACTCCCTGCCCGAGAGTGTGATCGTGGTTTCGTCCACACCCCCCAAGCCCGCGCTGGAAACGCGCGGGCTCACCATTCGCTTCGGCGGGCACGTGGCCGTCGACGACGTCACATGCAGCTTCATGCCGGGCACGCTGACGGCCATCGTGGGCCCGAACGGAGCCGGCAAGACCACCTATTTCAACCTGATCTCCGGCCAGTTGAAAGCGAGCGCCGGCTCCGTGTGGGTCGACGGGCAGGACATCACGGGAGCGTCCGCCTCCGCCCGCACTCACAAGGGCCTCGGCCGCGCCTTCCAGCTGACGAACCTCTTCCCGCAATTGACCGCCCTGGAGAATGTGCGCCTGGCAGTGCAGAGCCGGGCCGGAGCCGGATGGTCGCTCCTGCGAACCTGGAACACCCGGCGCGACCTCATCGAAAAGGCCGAGTCGGTTCTGGAAACGGTGCATCTCGCCGACAAGCGCCACCTCTCGCCCAAAACCTTGTCTCACGGGGACCAACGCAAGCTCGAAGTCGCGCTGCTGCTCGCCCTGGAGCCGAAGATTTTCATGTTCGACGAGCCGACCGCCGGGATGAGCGTGGACGAGGTGCCCACCGTGCTGGAACTGATCCAGGAGATTAGGGAGCGGGGCGACCGCACGATCCTGCTGGTGGAGCACAAGATGGATGTGGTCCGCTCGCTGGCCGACCGCATCGTCGTGCTGCACCATGGGGCGCTGGTGGCGGAGGGCGACCCCGCCGCCGTGATCGCATCGCCCATCGTGCAGGAGGCCTATCTCGGAATCGAGACGACCCGTCCGGAGGCCGCCCATGGCTGAGGCGATCCTGACGCTCGAGGGCGTCCACACCCATATCGGCCCCTATCACATCCTCCAAGGCGTCTCCTTCGGGATCGCGCGGGGTGAGCTCACGATGCTGCTGGGCCGCAACGGCGCGGGCAAGACGACGACGCTGCGCACCATCATGGGCCTTTGGCAGGCGTCATCCGGCCGCATCACGTTCGACGGACGCGAGATCACGGCCAGCGCCACGCCGGACATCGCGCGCTCCGGCATCGCCTACGTGCCGGAGAGCATGGGGATCTTCACGGGGCTGACCGTGCGCGAGAACATCGTGCTGGCGGCCCGCAGCGGCCCGGTCGATCCCGCGCGGCTCGACTGGATCCTGGGCCTGTTCCCGGCGCTCAGGCGCTTCTGGGACCTTCCGGCCGGCAACCTGTCGGGGGGCCAGAAGCAAATGCTGGCGATCGCCCGCGCCATCGCGGAGCCGCGGCGTCTTCTGCTGGTGGACGAGCCCACCAAGGGCCTCGCGCCGGTGATGATCCGCAGCATGATCGAGGCCTTCCAGGCCCTCAAGGCAGCGGGCGAGACCATCCTGCTGGTGGAGCAGAATTTTCACGCCGCCTCCGTTTTGGGCGACCGGGCTGTGGTGATCGACGACGGCCGCGTGGCCCATCAGGGCCCCATGAGCGAGCTCGTCGCCGACACGGATCTCCAGCAAAGGCTGCTCGGATTGAGCATGGATACGCACCAATGAGTTCGAGCGTCGCCGATACCAAGCCGGGTGACCTTCCCCGCACGCCGCGGGACTGGGTGCCCCTGCTGCTCGTCCCGGCCCTGATGGTCCTGGCCGCGCCCCTGTTCGGAAATGTATCGTCCTGGGTGACGCTCACCACGGCCGGGCTTGCCATGGGCATGATGATCTTCCTGATGGCGTCGGGCCTCACTCTCGTCTTCGGCCTTATGGACGTGATCAACTTCGGCCACGGCGTGTTCATATCGCTCGGCGCCTACGCGACGCTCCTGGTGCTAGGCCCCCTGGCCGCGTGGGGCGAGGCGGATTCGCTGGTGCTCAACCTCAGCCTTCTGGGTCTGTGCATCCTGGCCGCCATGGCGGTCACGGCAGCGGTCGGCATGCTTTTCGAGCGGGTGATCGTCCGGCCGGTCTATGGCAGCCATCTCAAGCAGATCCTGGTAACCGTGGGCGGCCTGATCGTAGCCGAGCAGTTCATCCATGCGATCTGGGGCGCCTCGCCGATCACGGTGGCGCTGCCGCAGACGTTGCGCGGGGCCTTCGTGTTCGGCGATGTGGCCATCGAGCGTTACCGCGTGATCGCCGTGGTGATCGGCCTGGCGGTGTTCGGCCTGATGCACCTCGTCCTCAACCGCACCCGCATCGGGCTCCTCATCCGGGCGGGCGTCGAGAATGCCGAGATGGTGGAGTCCCTGGGCTACCGCATCCGGCGCCTGTTCGTGAGCGTTTTCGTGGCGGGCTCCGCGTTGGCCGGACTCGGCGGCGTCATGTGGGCGTTCTACCGCCAGACGCTGACGGCCGGGATGGGCATGGACGTGATGGTGCTGGTCTTCATCGTCATCATCATCGGTGGCCTCGGCTCCATCGGCGGCTGCTTTGTGGGCTCGCTCCTCATCGCCCTCACGGCCAATTATGTCGGCTTCCTGGCCCCGAAGCTGGCGCTCGTGTCCAACATTCTGGTGATGGCGCTGGTACTGATCTGGCGCCCGCAAGGCCTGTTTCCGGTGAACCGCCAATGACGCTCGCCATGTCCTCCGCTGCCGGTACGCCGCCTGCTCGAAACGGCATCCTGCTCGGGCTCCTGTCGGCCGATCCGCCCCGCTCGCGAGTGCTGTCGCTGCTGCTTGTCGCCATCCTGGCGACGCTCGTCGCCACGCCGTTCCTGATCCCGGGCAGCCAGCCCATCGGGACGGCGGCGAAGATCTGCATCTTCATCCTGCTCGCCGCCAGCTTCGACCTGCTCCTGGGCTATACCGGCATCGTGTCCTTCGCCCACACCATGTTCTTCGGCATCGGCGGCTACGGCATCGCCATCGCGTTGAACCGCCTGGGTGCCACCTGGACCTCCGTCGCCATCGGTCTCGCGGCCGCGCTCGCCCTGTCGGCGGTGCTTGCCTTCATCATCGGGCTCGTGTCATTGCGGGTGCGGGCCATCTTCTTTTCCATGATCACACTCGCGGTCGCGTCGGCCATGCTGGTCCTGGCCTCGCAGCTCTCGGGCTTCACGGGCGGAGAGGATGGGTTGTCGTTCCAGTTGCCGCCGGAGCTGCGCCCCGCCTTCCGGGTGCTGGCGGATCCCGTCATGGGCATTGCGATCAACGGACGCCTGCTCGCCTATTACCTGATCCTGTTCGTGTCGCTGGGCATGTTCCTGCTGCTCCTGCGGATCGTGAACTCACCCTTCGGGCGCGTGCTCCAAGCCATCCGCGAGAACGAGTTCCGGGCCGAGGCCTTAGGCTATCGGGTGGTGGCCTACCGGATTGCGGCCTCCGTCATCGCGGCTTTGGCCGCGACGGTTGCGGGTGCGCTGCTCGCCCTATGGCTGCGCTATAACGGGCCGGACACGACCCTGTCCTTCAGCATCATGATCGATGTGCTCCTCATGGTGGTCATCGGCGGCATGGGCACCCTCTACGGCTCCGTCATCGGCGCGACCCTCTTCGTCTTGGCGCAAAGCTACCTGCAGGTGCTCATGGGAACGGTGAGCGGATCGCTGGCGGCTGTCCCGCTCCTGGCCAGCATCACCCATCCGGATCGCTGGCTGCTTTGGCTCGGCATCCTGTTCGTGACCAGCGTCTATGCGTTCCCGGGTGGGATCGTCGGACGCCTGCGCCGCGAGTAGGCCCTAGACGAGCCCGGGATCGATCCTGCCGGCGCGCTCGATCCAGGCCGGAACCGGCAGGCCCTTGGAGCGCAGGAAATCCGGGTTGAACAGCTTGGACTGGTAGCGCGTGCCGTAATCGCACAGCACCGTCACGATCGTGTGGCCCGGTCCCATCTGCCGCGCCAGACGGATGGCCCCCGCCACGTTGACGCCGGACGACCCGCCCAGGCACAGGCCCTCGTGTTCGAGCAGGTCGAAGATCACCGGCACGGCTTCCTCGTCCGGCACCTGGTACGCCACGTCGATGGGGGCGTCCTCGAGGTTCTTGGTGATGCGTCCTTGGCCGATGCCTTCCGTGATGGACGATCCGGCAGATTTCAATTCGCCGCTCGTGTAATAGCTGTAGAGGGTTGCCCCCATCGGGTCGGCCAGCGCGATCGTCACACCCGGAGCGCGCTCCTTGAGCGCCATGCCGATGCCCGCCAGGGTGCCGCCGGTGCCGACCGCACACACGAAGCCGTCGATGCGCCCGCCGGTCTGCTCCCAGATCTCAGGGCCCGTGGTTTCGATGTGACCCTGCCGGTTGGCGACGTTGTCGAACTGATTCGCCCAGATCGCTCCATCGGGCTCCGAGGCGGCCAACCGGTCCGCGAGCCGACCCGAGACCTTCACGTAGTTGTTAGGGTTGGCATAAGGCACGGCCGGAACCTCGATGAGTTCGGCCCCTGCCAGCCGCAGCATGTCCTTCTTCTCCTGGCTTTGAGTGTCCGGGATCACGATGATGGTGCGAAAGCCCAGGGCGTTGCCGACCAGGGCTAGCCCGATGCCGGTATTGCCCGCGGTGCCCTCGACGATGGCGCCGCCCGGCCGCAGGGTGCCGCGCCGGATCGCGTCCTGCACGATGAACAAGGCCGCCCGGTCCTTGACCGACTGGCCCGGATTCATGAATTCGGCCTTGCCGAGGATCGTGCACCCCGTCATGTCCGAGGCGCGGCGAAGTTTGATCAAGGGCGTGTTGCCGATGGCGGACAGGACGTCGGGCTTGATGCTCATGGGGATCTCGGGACATCAGAAGGATTGCGCCTGACTTGTACAGGCACATCGCGCGGCCATCCAGGCCATGCCGGACGCCCGTATGGCTCTCCATCGACCTCTTTCCAGCGAAAGACCGCAGAGAGAACGCTTTTGGGAAAAATTTTGGGGTCAGATCTTACGAAGCGAGAAAACTCTTGTTCTCATATCTTTGAAATGGAAAGATTATTCTGTGGGAAATGACGCAAGGTCAAAGAATTTAGATGAATTCTAAACCGAACGTTAAGAGAATCATGCCTATATTTTAGTGCTCGCATGCCCAGAATTTCAGCACAGAATCTATTGAGCAGGCAAAATACTTCCATCGGAAAATACCAAATCATAGGAAGTAGAGTTTTCTGATTTAGGCTGGATTGTTGAGTTCAAAGATTTATGATTTTTATTGGAACAAATCCTCCGCTTGGTAGTTTCTAAGGCGGCCAGTCTCGAGCGCAGTCTGGCTGATGGGGAGCGCGCTCTATTGTATCATCATGTCCAATAGCACAGGTTCGTCGCCTGAAGTTGCCGCGATTTCCTTGTCTCGCCAGGGAAAACCGGAGTCGCTCGATTCACCTCCAGTCCCGCGAAATCGATCGATTTCCAGCGCTCGACAGAGCATCCTCTACGTCACGTCGGAGATGTCGGATTATGTGAAGGCCGGTGGGCTCGGCGAGGTTTCGGCCGCCCTTCCGCGGGCCCTGCGCCAACATTACGACGTGCGCGTTCTCATTCCAGGATACCGGGAGCTCCTGTCCAGGATCGGGACCGTCGAGGTCGTCGGGCGGCTGCCGGGAATGTTCGGGGTGCCGGCCTGCGATCTCGGGCGCACCCGCACCCGCGACGGTTTGACGATCTACGTGATCCTCTGCCCGGAACTGTACAACCGTGAAGGAACGCCCTACGGCGATGCCCGCGGGATCGACTGGGCCGACAACGATATCCGGTTCGCCCGGCTCGGCATGGCGGCGGCCGACCTCGCCATGGGGGCGGGCGATCCCACATGGCAGGCGGATCTCCTGCACCTGAACGACTGGCCTTCGGGTCTTGCGGCCGCTTATCTGCAATGGCGGGGCGTGCCGATCCCGAGCATCCTCACGATCCACAACCTGGCCTATCAGGGCCTGTTCGACCGGACGCGCCTGCCGCATCTCGGCATTCCGGAGGCGGCGTTCCAGGTCGAAGGCGTCGAGTTCTACGGCAAGCTCTCCTTCCTCAAGGCCGGCATCTTCTACGCCTCGCACATCACGACGGTGAGCTCGACCTACGCGAACGAGATCACCAAGCCCGAATATGGCTGCGGCCTCGACGGCCTTCTGCGGGCCCGCGCCGATCAGGGGCACCTCGAGGGCATCATCAACGGGATCGACGAGAGCTGGGATCCGAGCACGGATCCCTATCTCGCAAGCCCCTTCACGCCAGACGACTGGACCGGCAAAAGGGTGAACGCCGACACGGTGCGCAAGACCTTCGGTCTTGCCGTATCGCGCGGCCCGCTTTTCGCGGTCGTCTCCCGCCTGGTGCATCAGAAGGGCGTGGACCTCGCCATCTCGGCGGCCGAGGCCATCGTCTCCCAGGGTGGCCAGGTGGCCGTGACGGGGCGTGGTGAAATGCGTTTCGAGCGCGCGCTCGAGGCGCTGGCCCGACGCCATCCGGGCTCGGTGGGGGTTCGCATCGGCTATGACGAGACGGACGCGCGCCGCATGTATGCGGGCAGTGACTTCCTGCTCATGCCGTCCCGGTTCGAGCCCTGCGGGCTCAGCCAGATGTATGCCCAGAAATTCGGCTCCCTGCCCATCGCGCACAGAACCGGCGGCCTCGCGGACACGATCGAGGACGGTGTCACGGGCTTCCTGTTCGGGGAGATGTCCTTGCACGCATTCCTGGACGCCATCAGGCGCGGGGTCGACACGTTCAAGTCCCGGTCCCGCCTGAGCAACATGCGCCGGGCGGCCATGAGCCGGCCGAAGGGCTGGAGTCATTCGGCGAACAAGTACCGGGACGTCTACGGCCGCGCCTGGCAGGCGGTGGCCTGACGCCCGGGTCCACCGCCTGCCGGCGGCGGATTTCCTATCTGTTCAGCACCAGGAACACCGTTCCCAGGGGCGGCAGGGTCAACGGCAGCGAATAAGGCTGGCCATGGCTCGGGATCGCCTCGGCGTCCTTGCCGCCCATGTTGCCGGTATTCGTCCCGCCATAGGATTCCGCATCCGTGTTGACGGCCTCCACATAGAAGCCCGGAAGGGGCACGCCGATCCGGTACTCGTCGCGCGGGACCGGCGTGAAGTTCGACACCACGACCACGATCTGGCCGTCGGTATCGCCGCGCCGCATCCAGGCGATCACGCTGTTCTGGCTGTCGTCCGACAGGAGCCATTGGAATCCGGTCGCCTCGGTATCGCGCTCGTAGAGGGCCGGCGTGCGCTTGTAGAACCCGTTGAGGTCGCGGATCAGGTTCCGCATTCCCGCGTGGAGGGGGTCGTCCAACAGATGCCAGTCGAGGCTCGCATCGTGGTTCCACTCCCGCTCCTGCGCGAACTCTCCGCCCATGAACAGGAGCTTCTTGCCGGGATGGCCCCACATGAAGCCGAAATAGGCGCGCAGGTTGGCGAATTTCTGCCACCGATCCCCTGGCATCCGGCTCAGAAGCGAGCCCTTCCCGTGCACCACCTCGTCATGGCTCAACGGCAGGACGAAGTTTTCCGTGAAGGCGTAGAGAAGCCCGAAGGTCAGGTCGCTGTGGTGAAAGCGGCGATGGATCGGATCCTTGCCGATGTAGCGCAAGGTGTCGTGCATCCACCCCATGTTCCACTTGAAGCCGAAGCCCAGGCCTCCCGTGTAGGTGGGGTGCGACACCCCCGGCCATGCCGTCGACTCCTCCGCGATGGTGACGACGCCGGGCGCGTGCGCGTAGGCGGCCTCGTTCATGCGGCGCATGAAATCGATGGCCTCGAGGTTCTCGTTGCCGCCGTAGCGGTTGGGCACCCACTCGCCCGGATTGCGGGAATAGTCGAGGTAGAGCATCGACGCGACCGCATCGACCCGCAATCCGTCGAGGTGATAATGCTCGAGCCAGAAGCGGGCGTTCGAGACCAGGAAGGCCGCTACCTCCTGGCGCCCGTAATTGTAGATGTAGGTGCCCCAGTCCTGGTGAAAGCCCTGGCGGGGATCCGCGTGCTCGTAGAGATGCGTGCCGTCGAAATGCCCGAGCCCATGCGGGTCGTTGGGGAAATGGCCCGGCACCCAGTCGAGGATGATGCCGATTCCGGCCTCGTGCGCGGCCTCCACGAAGAAGGCGAAGTCCTCCGCCGAACCGAAGCGGCTCGTGGGCGCGAACAGCGAGACGGGCTGGTAGCCCCAGGATCCGTCGAACGGAAATTCGGTGATGGGCAGGAGCTCGATATGGGTGAAGCCCAGGTCCTTGACGTAGGGGATCAGCCGGGCCGCCAATTCACGATAGGTGAGGAAGCGGTCGCCTTCCTCCGGAACCCGCGCCCAGGAACCGAGATGGCACTCGTAGATGGACATGGGCGACTTGCGGGCCTCGGCCTTGTTGCGGCTCTCCATCCAGGCGCCATCGCTCCAGGTCAGTTCCGGCAGGCCGGTGGCCACGGACGCGGTCGCGGGCGGGCGCTCGGCCGCGAACGCGACCGGATCGGCCCGCGGCGGCAGCAGATGCCCGTTCGAGCCCCTGATCTCGAACTTGTAGCGGGATTGCGGCAGGAGCTCGGGGATGAAAAGCTCCCAGATGCCGCCGTCGTGGCGCAGCCGCATGGGATGGGCGCGCCCGTCCCAGTCGTTGAACTCCCCGATGATGCTCACCTGCCGGGCGTTCGGGGCCCAGACGGCGAACAGAAAGCCCTCGATGCCGCCCAGCACCCGGCGATGGGCGCCCAGGATGCGGTAATGCGCGTCGCTGCCCACATCGCGGATGTGGGTCAGTTCGGGATTGGTCAGGATGGGAAGGTAGGCATAGGGATCGTAGCGCAGCTCCCAGCCGTGGGGCGTGAGCACGTGAAGGCGGTACCAGGGCCGATCCTCGGACTCGACCGTGGCGGTGAAGAAGCCGGCCTGATGGCGCCGGTCCATGGACAGAAGCACGGCCGACCCGTCCGGCGCCACGAGGTCGATGGCCTCCGCGCCCGGCACCATGACGCGAATTTCCCAGCGCCCCTGACCCACCGGATGAGGCCCGAGAACCGAGAACGGGTCCCGGTGACTGGCGTTGACGATCGCATGGATGGCCTCGGGCTGGACATGGCCCGATTGGACATGACCCGATTTTCGGTCATCGGAACGGTTGCGATCGACGGCGTTCCTGGCGGCGATCTTGATTTCCGTGGTCATCCCTGTCCTTGCAGCGCGTGTCGAGAGGTAACGGTCCAGACCCCTAATCTAGAGCATCCCGGCCGAAGAGGGATACCCGGCCGGGGGCTCAACCGCGCAATACGGCGAACGGCACGGTGGCGAACAGGCTCGCGACATCGAGGCCGTCCGGCGGGCCGTCGATCTCCCGCCCCGTCAGAACCTCGCGCCACGCTCCCCCGCGCACGGGGAGCCGGGTCTGGGCCCATGCGGGCCCGACCGGGAGCGACCCGTCCGCCGCGAGCGCTTGCGTCAGGCGCGGCACGGCGACGACGAGGCGCTCGCCCCGCCAAACGCGCTCGAATGCCACGATGCGGTCCCCAAAGGATCCCGAGGCGGCAAGCGGGACATACCCACCACGAGCATAGAGATCCGGCGCCGCCGCCCGGTCTGCCAGGAGACGGGACAGAACGCGCTGCTTGATCCGGCCGTCAGGCCATTCCTCAAGGAGCTTCTCGATCGGCGCGGTGGCGGAGATCGCCACCATCCGGGCCTTGTAGTCCACGGGCCGCCTGTTGTCCGGGTCGACCAGGGAATAGTCCCAGAATTCCGTTCCCTGGTAGATGTCCGGCACGCCCGGCACCGTGCATTTCAGGATCGTGCGGGACAGGCTCGCCAGCGCGCCCGCCTGGGTCAGCCGCTGGGCGAGCGGCCGGAATTCCTTGAGGAACGAGCTCTTGCCGCCGAGAAGCGTCTGGAGCAGGCCGAGGGACGCCTCCTCATAGGCGTCGTTGGTGCGGAGCCAGCTCGTGTGGCGCTTGGATTCACGCAAGGCCTTGGCGAGATAGGCCTCCATCCGCTCCCGGAAGGATGAGAGCGCCGCGCCGCTCATCCGATCCCTCATGAGTTCGGCCGGCCAGGCTCCGAGGATCGCCTGGAACATCATGTAGCGGTCGTTGCGGTCCGGCTGCTCTCCGTCCAGCAGGAGCGGCGCCACAAGGGCCTCCCAGCGCTGGAGCGCATCCTCCCAGACCTCGGGAATCTCCGACAGGGCGCTCAGGCGGGACCGGGCGTCCTCGCCGCGCTTGGTGTCATGGGTGGCGGTCGCCACCATGGCGTGGGGCCAGGCCTCGACCCGGTCCCGGTTGGAGCAGTGGAATGCGTCCGGCGTGACGCCGAAATGGTCGGGCGCGCCGCCGACCTCGTTCAGGGACAGAAGCCTGACGTAGCGGTAGAAGAGCGTGTCCTCCAGGCTCTTGGCCATGATCGGGCCGGTGAGCTGCTGGAAGCGGCGGCGGAACTGGCGTGACAGGCCGTCGCTTGCGCCGTCGAGGAGCCGCTCGGCGATGAAATCGTGCGTGCTGCCGTCGGGCAGGGCGGTCGCGGCCTTGGCGGCCTCCACCGTCTCGCCGATCAGCCGGCGGTCCTCCGGGGCCGGCTCGCCCTCGATATAGCTCCGGTAGACCGGAAACCCCGTGATGATGTCGGAGAGCGCCTGATGGAGCGCCGCCGTGGTGATGTCCCGGTTCGTCAGATCCCGGTCGGCGAGACGCTTGAGGTCCGAGACCAGCACGCCGAGTTCGCTGACGAAGCTCTTTTGCAGGATCTCGGACTTCGCCTCCTGCAGGAGCGCCTCGTAGGAGCCTTCCAGGCCCGTGGCGGCGCGATAGATCGCTTCGAACCGGGCGCGGGCTTCGGTGTCCACGAAGATCCCGTCGAGCCAGTTCAGGGCGTCGTATCCGCTCGTGCCCGCGATGGGCCAGGGCCGAAGGCGTTCCTCGCGCTCCAGGATTTTCTCGACCACGATGTAGAAGCCGGGCCCGACAGCCTTCTGCAGGGCTTTCGCATAGCCCTCCGGATCGGCCAGCCCATCGATATGGTCGATGCGCAGGCCCTGGATCCGGCCCTCGCGGACCAACCGGAAGATCAACGCATGGCTCCGTGCGAAGATGTCCTCGTCTTCGACCCGCAGGCCCCCCAAGGTGTTGATGTCGAAGAAGCGGCGATAGTTGATGTCGCTGGAGGCCACGCGCCAGTGTGCGAGCCGGTAGGATTGAGCCTCCAGCAGGCGATGCAGGGCCGCGAACGAGCCGTTCTGGCCCGGCGATCCGTTGATGAACGAGACGGCGGCCTCGATGGCCTTGCGAAGGGCGGACGATCCGCGCGCCAGTTCCGCCAACCCGCGCTTGAGAGCCTCGGCGTCCTCCACCACGGAGAAGTGTCCCTGGGGATCCTCGGCCATCGCCCGCAGGCGGTCGGCCATGTCCTGCACGGCGCTGCGCTCCTGGGACGCCTTGGCGGGAAGGTGGCTCAGGACGATCTCGAGGATCGCCGGATAGGTGAGGGGGCAGGCCGGAAAGCGGTGCTCCCAATGCCAGATGCTGAAACCGCCCTCGTCGGCCTCGAAGGCGAGTTTCAGCTCACCCCTCTCGAGCGCTTCGCCGTAGCGGCTGCCCAGGAAGGGAAGGATGAGCTTGCCGTCGGCCCCGATGCGTTCCCGGTCGATGTCGAAGGCGTTTGCGACCGGCGAGAGAGGGCCCCATTCGATGGTCGAGAGCCACCAGCGGTTATCGGCCGCGCCGACGCCCATGTGGTTCGGCACGATGTCGAGCACCAGGCCGAGGCCGTTGGCTTGAAGCGCATCGCTGAACCGCCGGAAGGCCTCCTCGCCGCCGAGTTCCGGGTTGATGCTCCCGTGGTCGATGACGTCGTAGCCGTGCGTCGACCCGGCCCGGGCCGTTTGGATCGGGGAGGCGTAGACGTGGCTGACGCCCAGTTCCGCCAAATAGGGAAGGATGCGGTTCGCGGCGTCGAAGGTGAACTCCTTGTGAAACTGCAGCCGGTAGGTGGCCCGCGGAGGAGGCGCCGCGAGCGGGCTCGCGGCGCCCTCCGCGTCCCGCCCCTCGCGGGTCATCACGCTGGCGAGCCGGGCCAGCGGTCCGCCGGGCGCCACGAGATCGGCGACGTCCGTGGAGAGCCGCCGCTGCCAGTTGGGATGGCCTCCGTCGAGCCCTGGGATGTTGGCCTGATTGAGCTCGCCGGCGGCATCCTCCAATTGCAGGCCGACCAGACAGGAGGGCGTGCGGGCCAGATAGGCGAGGGCCGCCGGGAGAGGCGGCTCCATGGGAGGGCGTGCATCCGGCAAGAGGTTCTGTTCCGCCAGAGCCTCGCAGAAGCGTTCGATCTCGTGGCGGCGCGCGGTGCGCTCATGTTCCGCCTTGGCGGGATCGAAGATCCCGAGGGTCTGGCGCAGGTCCACGTCGAGGCCCCGCCACCAGCCCTTGAAGGTGGGAAGGTCATGGGTGCTGGTCACCGCGAGCGCCGAACGGGGATAAGCCTCGGGCGGCCGGAAGCCGCCATCGTCCCGGCGCTCGAAGGGCAGGACGCGGTAGCTGAGGATGCCCGAACCCATGATGGCGTCGGAGAATCCCTCGGGTCCGGTGCCGAGGTCCTCGGCGATCACGAGACATCCCGCCCGGTGGCTCTCGAGCCGCAGCACCGCCAGCATCGCCTCGAACGGGTAGGACAGGTAGGCCCCCTGCGAGGACGCCATGCCGCCCGGGATCAGGAAGAGGCGTTCGAGCTGGAAGGCATGGTCGATGCGGATCGCGCCCGCATGGCGCATGTTCGACGAGACGAGCGCCCGGAAGGCGGCCAGCCCCTGCTCCTCCAGGGTGAGGGGGTTGAAGGGCGGTAGGCCCCAGTTCTGGCCTTGCGGCCCCAACGGATCGGGCGGCGCGCCGACGGCCAAGCGTGGAGCGAAGCGCTCGGGATGGGACCACACCTCCGAGCCGCCCGCATCGGACCCGACCGCGAGGTCGCGGTAGAGCCCGAGGCTCATGCCCGTGGCGCGGGCGCGCTGGTTCGCGGCGGCGAGCTGGCGGTCCGCCAGCCATTGGAGCCAGGCATGGAAGGCGACGCGCTCGCCGTTTTCCGCCTGAAAGGCCCGCACGTCCGCCGAGTGCACGTCCCGGAACGCCTCGGGCCATTCGCCGGACCAATGGCGTCCCTGGGCCGTGAAATGCTCCGAGAGGGCCTCGAACGTGGCATGGGCCTCGAGGGCTTGGCCACCGTCCCGGCGAAAGGCCGCGAAGGCCTCGTCCTCGCCCCGGTCGCGAAAGTTCCTCCAGAGCGCGTCGAGCAGCGGGCGCTTGAGGTCCCAGACGCCGCGATGGTTCACCAGCGATCCGGCTTTCAGCGCGGCGAGGCGGTCCTGCATGTCCGGCGCGTCGAACGCAGCCTGCGCCTCGCTGCCCGCGAAGCCGTCCACCGCCATCGGGTCGATGAAGATCGGGTCGACGAACAGGCGCGAGGACGGCGAGTAGGGGGAGATCTTGCTTCGATCCGCCGCGAAAAGCGCATGGACCGGGCTCAGGCCGAGGAAGGAGCCGCCGCAGCGCCCCACGCCCTCCGCCGCCGTGGCGACGTCCGAAAAATCGCCGATGCCGAGATTGTGCCGCGAGTTGAGGGAATAGACCTGCGCCGACGCGCCCCAAAGCCGCGCGCCGGCAGCGAATGCCTCCGGTTCCCAGCAGCGCAGTGGCGCCGCGATCACGGTGGCGTCGTGGCGCCGGTCGCCGGTCTCGACGCTCAGGCCGTGATAGCCCATGGGCAAGGCAGGCAATTGGATCGTGCGGCCCTTCGCGCGCCCCTCGAGGCTCGTCCCGTCTTCCCGGGTCAGCCGCCAAGCCACCCCGGTGTTGCGCCCCTTGAGCGAAACGGCCATGGGCGCATCCGCCTCGACCACGACGATCCGGGGCAGCGGGCCTGTCCTGAGCTGCTCCAGCCGCTCCAGGGTCGCCTTGGCCTCGCCGGGGCTCGACACCCCGAGACCCAAGCCTTCCAGGATGGCGATCTTGGTCTCGGACGGCGTCGGGATCGTCACCCCGTCGAGGTCCACGTAGGATGGAGCGATCCCGGCGAGGGCGGCGATCCGGTCGATCGGAGAATCCTGTCGGGCCATCAGCCGGTGACTTTCTCGAAGAAACCTGTCCAGGGGGCGAGGTCGACCGTCCGGCCGTCGGCGGCGGCCGTCCGGCTGATCCAGATGATCTCGCCCTCCGGCACCTCGAGGCTCACGGGGACATCGCTGAAATTCGCCGCGAACCGTAGCGTGCCGCCCGAGAACTTCCACAGGACGGAGAGCACGTCCCGCTCGATCTCGGCATGGGAGCCGCCGCGGAACGCGGTGCCGATCAGGGGCACCACATGGGTGCGGCGCAACGCCAGCAGGCGCTTGGTGTCGGCCAGCACCTCCCGGTGAGGCGAGCGCGCGATCTCGTCCCAATCCAGGCGCGAGGCCGTGAAGGTGTCCTCCACGGTCGGATCCGGGATGGGCCTCTCGTCCGCCCGCTCGGAAAACGACTTGAACTGGCCGAACTCCCGCGCCCGCCCCTCCCGCACGGCCTTCGACAGCGCCTCGTCGTCCGCAAAGTCGACGAAGTACAGGAAAGGCGCCGACGCGCTCCACTCCTCGCCCATGTAGAGCATGGGGATCTGCGGGGACAGCAGAAGGCCCGCGCGGGCGAGGTCCAGCCGCTCCGGCGTCACGAGATCCGACAGGCGCTCGCCGAACGCCCGGTTGCCGATCTGGTCGTGGTTCTGCACGAAGGCCACGAAGGCGGTGGGCGGAAGATGCCCGGAGGGTTCGCCCCGGGTCTCGCCCCCGCGATGCTCGGACGGATCGCCCTGATAGACGAACCCCTCCGCCAGGGCGCGACCGAGTTTCTCGACCGGCTTCACGGCATAGTCGACGTAATAACCGTCCGCTTCGCCGGTCAGCAGGGTGTGCCAGCAATGATGCAGGTCGTCGTTCCACTGCGCCGTGTGCAGGCCGGGGCGCCCGTCGTCGTCGCGGGGCAGCCAGCGGGCCTGGTTGGCGTCGTTTTCCAGGATCAGGTGCACCTCGCGGTCAGGCAGCATCCTGCGGGCATGGGCGGCGATCTCGGCGATGATGTTGTTCTCGCTGTCGTCCAGGATCGCATGGACGGCGTCGAAGCGCAGTCCGTCGGCGTGAAACTCCTTCAGCCAGTAGAGGGCGTTGTGGATGAAGAAATCCCGTACCGGACGGGCATCCTTGCCGTCGAAGTTGATGCCCGCGCCCCAGGGCGTCTGGTGACGCTCGGTGAAGAACGATTTCGCATAGGCGTGCAGGTAGTTTCCGGTCGGGCCGAAATGGTTGTAGACCACGTCGATGAAGACCATGAGGCCCAGCGCATGGGCGCGGTCGATCAGGCGCTTCAGGTCGTCTGGCGTGCCGTAGGCGGCGTCGGGTGCGAAGTGCAGGACTCCGTCGTAGCCCCAGTTGCGCGATCCGGCAAAGTCCGCGAGCGGCATCAGCTCGATGGCCGTGATGCCCACCGCTTTCAGGTCTTCGAGCCTGTTCATCAGGCCCGCATAGGTCCCCTCGGGCGTGACGGTGCCCACATGAAGCTCATAGATCACCGCCTCTTCCCAGGGGCGGCCCCTCCAGTCGCCGTCCGTCCACTCGAAGGAAGCGGGATCGACGATCACGCTCTCCTTGTGCACGTCGTCGGGCTGGAAGCGGGAGGCCGGATCGGGCACGGTCAGGCTGCCGTCGATGCGGAAGGCGTAGCGCCGGCCCGCGCCCGCGTTCGCCACCGTGGTGCGGTACCACCCGCCGTCCTGCGCTTCCATGGGCGTCTCCGCGCCGTCCAGAACGAGGGCGACCGAGCGGGCCGTGGGCGCCCAGAGCGCGAAGCGGGTGCCCGCCTCCGTGACCTCCGCCCCGAAGGGCATCTGGTGTGCTCGCCGGGTCATGGCGCGTCCCCCTTACGATGCTGAAACAGCACCAGCGAACGGGAATCGAGATGGAATGTTCCGCCCGGCGCGAGGGTGGCGGCGTCCTTGCGGACCAGTCCCTCCGGCAGGCCGGTGTCGAAGACCTGCACCCAGTCACCCTGGGGGAAATCCGCAGGCAGGCGAAACTCGACGGGCACGGGTGCCGCGTTCAGGAGCACCAGGAAGCGCTCGCCGTCCTTCGCATCGTTGCCGATCTGCATGCCGAAGGTGCGGCGCAGGCCGTCGCCCCAATCCTCGGTGGTCATCTCCCGGCCTTCGGGCGCGAGCCAATAGACGTCCTTGAGGCCGTTCGACTCCATCGTGGCGCCGGTCAGGTAGGCGCGGCGGCGGAAGGCGTCGTGATCGCGGCGCAGGGCGATCAGGTGGCAGGAGAATTCGAAAAGATCCGGGTCGGTCTTCTGGGCCTCATCCCAGTTGAACCAGCTAATCTCGTTGTCCTGCGCATAGGCGTTGTTGTTGCCACCCTGGCTGCGGGACATCTCGTCGCCCATGAGCAGCATCGGAACGCCCTGGGAGAGGAAGACGGTGGCCAGGAAGTTTCGCTTCTGCCGGGCCCGCAGGGCCAGGATCTCGGGATCGTCCGTCTCGCCCTCCGCTCCGCAGTTCCAGGACAGGTTATGGCTGTGGCCGTCGTTGTTGTCCTCGCCGTTGGCCTCGTTGTGGCGATCGTTGTAGCTGACGAGGTCCTGCAGGGTGAAGCCGTCATGGGCCGCGATGAAGTTGATGGAGGCCCAGGGGTGGCGGCCCGACGGCTCGTAGATCTCGCGGGAGCCGGTCATCACCTGGGTGAGCTTCGGCAGCTGGTCCGGATCGCCGCGCCAGAAGGCCCGCACCGTGTCGCGGAACTGGTCGTTCCATTCGCTCCAGCCCGGCGGGAAGCCGCCGACCCGGTATCCGCCCTCGCCCACGTCCCAGGGCTCCGCGATGAGCTTCACCTTGCTCAGGACCGGATCCTGGCCGACCGCCCGCAGGAAGCCCGCCCGGTTCGAGAACTGGTAGGGCTCGCGCGCGAGCGTCGAGGCCAGGTCGAACCGGAACCCGTCGATGTGGTAGTCCTCGACCCAGTGGCGCAGGGAATCCATCACCATCTGGAGCACGCGGATGTTGTCGAGGTCGAGCGTGTTGCCGGTGCCGGTGGCGTCCCAGCAGAAGCGCGGATTGTCGGGCGTGAGCTTGTAATAGCTCGCGTTGTCGATGCCCCGGAAGGAGAGCGTCGGCCCGAGATGATTGCCTTCGGCGGTGTGGTTGTAGACCACGTCGAGGATGACCTCGATGCCCGCATCGTGCAGGGAGCGGATCGCCTGCTTGAACCCGAGCGCGCCCGCCTCGCCGAGATATTTCGGCTCCGGCGCGAAGAACGCCAGGGTCGAGTAACCCCAATAGTTGCGCAGGCCCTTCTCGACCAGGAAACGGTCGTCGGAGAAGGCGTGGACCGGCATCAGCTCGATGGTGGTGATGCCGAGCTTCACAAGGTGGTCGATCACCGCCGGATGGCCCAGCGCCGCGAAGGATCCGCGGTTCTGGGGCGGCACGTCCGGGTGCAGGGCCGTCAGGCCCTTCACATGGGCCTCGTAGATGGTCGTGTCGATCCAGTTGTTGCGGGGGGCGCGGTCGTCGCCCCAGTGATAGGCCGGGTCCTCCACCACGCATTTGGGCATCATCGGGGCGCTGTCGCGCCGGTCGAAAGTGAGGTCGCCGCGCTGCGAGCCGAGACGGTAGCCGAAGAGGGCATCGTGCCAGCGGATGCGGCCCTGGAGCTGACCCGCATAGGGGTCGATCAGGAGCTTGTGGGGATTGAACCGGTGCCCGTTGCGCGGATCGTAAGGCCCATGCACCCGATAGCCGTAGAGCTGTCCCGGCCGCAGACCTTCGATATGACCGTGCCAGACCTGATCCGTGCGCTCCGGCAGGGAGAGGCGTTCGAGTTCCCGACGCCCGAGCGGATCGAAAAGGCAAAGCTCCACCTTCGTGGCATGAGCCGAGAACAGGGCGAAGTTGACGCCCTTTCCATCCCAGCTCGCTCCGAGTGGCAACGGGGAACCTTCGGTGATCCTGTACATGCTGGCTGTCGATCCAAGGAAGCGGGGTGAGGATGGGGTGAGGGCGCCTTTGCCGGGAAGGGCGGCATGGAGGCGAGTCATGGTGGGAACGAGCGATTTCTCAACACTCAAGCTTGCGCCGTGTTCCACCGGTTGCGCAAATCTTGATGCAGGCGCGAACGACCCGTGCGATGATTCTCCAACCCTGGCTATTCCCGACGATGGAACTCTCCCTAAATCCGTCACGGACAAGCTCCCGCACCGATCCGTACCCTACCGCAGCGCCGCTTGAGGATAAGAGATGACCAGAAGCCTTGAAGACAAGATCCGCGAGAGGGCCTACGAGCTCTGGGAGCAGGACGGCCGGGTCCACGGCAGGGCCGACGAACATTGGCTGAAGGCCAGCCTCGAGGTCATCGGAGCGATGGCGGGCGGCGAACTGGCGTCCTCGGCGCCCGCTTCTTCGGGCCCGGCCTCGCCCTCGATCCACGAGGAAACGCAGACTGCGGTCGACGCCGCCGGGATGGTTGCCCCGAAGGTGGGCCGCGCCGCCAAGAAGCCGGCCGGGAAGGGTCCGGCCGGAAAGGGACCGGCATCCAAGAAGCCCGGGGGCCGCAAGCCCGCTCCCCAGGAACTGGCCCCGATCCCGAAGACACCGGTCGATGAATCTCCCGTGGCCAAAGCCCCTGCCGGGCGCAAGCGCACCCCATCGGGCGAGTGATCCGCCGAGGAGCAACCGCTTTCCGATCGGGCCGGTGCCTACCCGGCCATGAAGCGCTCGAAGGCGTCCTTGAAATCGGGGTGCCAGCGCGAGAGGGCGGGCCTGTTCCTGATGATGTCGTCGACGGCCCATTGCATCCGCCGCTCGTCGGTGGCGCGGGACACGTCGTTGTCCGGACAGAGAATGTAGAAGTCGCCCTCCGACAGCCGCTCCAGCATGAAGCCGACGACCTGGTCCGCCGTCCAGGCCGCGTCCGGCTTCTCGGACGTGCCCGTCAGGCCCGTATGGGTGAAGCCCGGGATCAGGAGATGGGCGGCCAGCCGGGAGCCGGGGGTGTTGCGCAGCTCGTGCGCCAGCGCCTCCGTGTAGGCTTTCACGCCCGCCTTCGAGACGTTGTAGGCCGCGTTGCCGGGCGGGGTGGTGATGCCTTGCTTCGAACCCGTATTCACGATCAGGCCCGGCGTCCCCTGAGCCAGCATGGCGGGCACGAAGGCGTGGACGCCGTGGATCACGCCCCAGAGATTGACGTCGAGCAGGGTGCGCCACCCGTCGAGGTTCTTGAAGGTCGAGCCCGGATTGGGCTGGATGCCCGCATTGTTCATGAGGACGTGAACGGCCCCGAACGCGTCGTAGGCCTCCTGCCGCAGCCGCTCCAAGGTCTCGAAACGCGAGACGTCGGTGGGCACGGCGCGGATGTCGGCGACCCCGCCCCGCGCCCGGCCGGAGACCGCCTCGGCGGCCTCCTGCAGCGCCGGCCCCGGAAGGTCCGCCAGCACGACCTTCAGGCCCATCCCGGCGAACCGCAGGGCCGCCGCCCTGCCGATGCCGCTCGCCGCTCCCGTGATGACGGCCACCTGGCCGGGCGCGAGGGCGGGATGAGCGGGGGAGGTGTGGTCGGTCATCGTGGTTTTCCGTAGGGAAGGGCCTGGGGCCGAGATAGGACGCGTGCGCCCGTCCGCCAGGGGCGGAGGGACAAGCGCGACGCCCCTTCCATGGCGGCGCCCTACATCGTCGCCCCAACCTGCCAGGGCACGAATTCCGCGTCGCCGTAGCCCAGCTCCTCCGATTTGGAGCGCTCGCCCGAGGCGACCCGCAGGATCACGTCGAAGATCTCCCGGCCCTTCTCCTCGATCGACACGCCCTCGAGGATGTCGCCGCAATTGATGTCCATGTCGTCGATCATGCGGCGGTACATCTCGCTGTTGGTGGCGAGCTTGATGGAAGGCGTGGGCTTGCAGCCATAGGCCGAGCCGCGCCCCGTGGTGAAGCACAGCACGTTGGAGCCGCCCGCCACCTGGCCCGTGGCAGCCACGGGGTCGTAGCCGGGGGTATCCATGAACACGAAGCCCTTCTCGGTCACGGGCTCGGCGTAGTGGTAGACGCCCGTCATCGTGGTGGTGCCGCCCTTGGCGGCCGCGCCCAGGGACTTCTCCAGGATGGTGGTCAGCCCGCCCGCCTTGTTGCCGGGAGAGGGGTTGTTGTTCATCTCGCCGTGGTTGCGGGCGGTGTAATCCTCCCACCACTTGATCATGCCCACGAGCTTCTCGCCCACCTCGCGGGTGGCGGCCCGGCGGGTAAGCAGGTGCTCGGCGCCGTAGATCTCCGGGGTCTCGGACAGGACCGCGGTGCCGCCGTGCTTCACCAGGAGGTCGACGGCCGCGCCCAAAGCCGGGTTGGCCGTAATGCCGGAATAGCCGTCCGAGCCGCCGCATTGCAGCGCCAGCATCAGCTCGGAGGCCGGCACCGTCTCGCGGGTGAACCGGTTGGCGGCCGGCAGCATGTCGCGGATGGCCGCGATGCCCGCCTCCACGGTCTTCTTCGTGCCGCCCGTGTCCTGGATCGTCATGGACCGGAAGGTATCGCTCTCGGCGATGTTGTAGGCTTCCTTCCAGCGCCCGATCTGGAACACCTCGCAGCCGAGGCCCACCATGAGCACGCCCGCCATGTTGGGGTTGGCCGCATAGCCCCATTGGGTGCGCTTGAGGATCTCGTATCCCTCGCCCTTGTTGTCCATGGCGCAGCCCGTGCCGTGCACCAGCGGGATGACGCCGTCGATGTTGGGATAATCGTCCAGCATGCCCGAGCGCTCGATCTCGCGGGCGATGATGCGCGCGACCGTGGCGGAGCAGTTCACGGAGGTCAGCACCGCCAGATAATTGCGGGTGCCCACCTTGCCGTTCTGGCGGCGGAAGCCCTCGAAGGTGGCGCGGGCTTCCAGGGGAAGAATCTCTTCCGGCTTGGAATCCTCGGCGAAGTGGTAGTCGCGGGCGAAGTCGTGCATCACCACGTTGTGCTCGTGCAGCCAATCCCCAGGCGGAATTGCCTTCGCGGCGAAGCCGATGATTTGGCCGAACTTCAGGATGGGCTCGCCCTCGGCGATCGGCGCCGTCGCCATCTTGTGGCCGCGCGGCACCCGGGCGAGAGCCGTGACGCCTCCCACGACGGAGCCGGGGTTGATCGGATCGACCGCCACCACGAGGTTATCGGCCGCGTGGAGGCGGACGACGCGGGGATTGAGATTGGGCTTGTCCAACATGTCCATTTCCTACCTGCCGGGAAGGCGTCGCCCGGCTTGCCCCCGAGAGGCCGGGGGCGCGTTCGTTCAGGCGCTCAGGGCCGCAGGTTCCGGCTCCGGTTCGAAGAGATCGGGATGCTGCAAGGCCAGCTGCGGCAGAGAGCGCAGGATTTCGCTCAAATGTTGGCGCATGGCGGCCTCGGCCGCTCCCGGGTCGCGGGCCTTGATGGCCTCCACGATTACCACATGCTGCGCCAGCACGATGTGGCGGGGCGTGGCCTGGGTCATGTCGAGGAAGCGCACCCGGTCCATTTGGGGCTTGGCGTCCTGGATCATCTCCCAGGCGGCCGGCCGGCCCGCCGTCTCCGAGAGCAGGCGGTGGAACTCCTCGTCCAGCGCCAGGAACGCGTTGCTGGAATGGTCGCGCTGGCCCCGCTTCTGGCGCGCGAGGCTGTCGCTGAGGGCCGCGATCATGGTGGGCGTCGCCCGCTGGGCCGCCTCCCGCACCACGGCGCATTCCACGGCCTCGCGGATGAAGCGGGCGTCTTCCACGGCGGCGCGCGAGATCTTGACCACCTGGGTGCCTCGCTGGGGCAGGACCCGCACCAGCCCGGCTTGGCTCAGTTTGATGAACGCCTCCCGCACTGGCGACCGGCTCACGCCGAGCCGCGTGGCGAGGTCCTGCTCAGACAGCATCTCGCCCGGCCGCAGCTGCATCTCGACGATGGCTTGGCGCAGCGCGTCGGTCACGCGTCGGGCCATGGGCTCGCTGGTCTGCTGCAATCGGACGAGGGGCTTCTCAGTCATAAGTGGTACTCTACCATACTAGTCTACTGTTGCAAAGAAAGGATCGGATCTCTAAGGTCTTCGACAATGGCATTAGATGCCGTCCAAACAAAGATGCATGGCCCGGAATGAGCCGCCAGGGAGTTTCGCCACGATGCTGATCCACGAGGACAGGCTCTTCCCCGTTGATCGGGACACCCGCGCGGTGGCGCGCCGCCTGTACGAGCGCGTGCGCGATCTGCCCCTGGTGTCGCCCCACGGTCATACGGATCCCCGCTGGTACGCCGAGAACGAGGCGTTCCCGGACCCCGCGACCCTGTTCGTGATCCCGGACCATTACATCTTCCGCATGCTCTACAGCCAGGGAGTCCAGCTGGAGGATCTCGGCATCCCGACCCGGGACGGCAGCGCTGTGGAGCGCGACCCGCGCAAGATCTGGCGCCTTTTCGCGTCCCATTACCACCTGTTTCGCGGCACCCCGACCCGGTCCTGGCTCGACCACACCTTCGCGACCCTGTTCGGCTTCGAGGAGCGCCTGTCGGCCGTCACGGCGGACGCCTATTACGACCGGATCGACGCGGCCCTGCGCACGCCTGACTTCCGTCCCCGCGCCCTGTTCGATCGTTTCAACATCGAGGTGATCGCCACGACGGAGAGCCCGCTCGACGAGCTGAAGTCGCACGAGACGATCCGGCAATCGGGGTGGGGCGGGCGCGTGGTCACGGCCTACCGGCCCGATCCTGTGGTCGATCCCGACTTCCAGGGTTTTCGCGACAATCTCGTCCGCTTCGGCGCGCTGACCGGCTGCGAAACCGCAACCTGGGACGGGTACCTGGAGGCGCATCGCAAGCGGCGGGCGTTCTTCCGATCCTACGGCGCCACCTCCACCGATCACGGCCACCCGACCGCGCGCACGGCGGACCTGCCCCGGCACGAGGCCGAGGCCCTGTTCGGGCGGGTGTCGAAGGGCGAGGCGAGCGCGGCCGACGCGGAGCTGTTCCGGGCCCAGATGCTCACCGAGATGGCTGCCATGAGCGTCGAGGACGGCATGGTGATGCAGATCCATCCCGGATCGTCCCGCAACCACAACCGCTTCATCGTCGAGCGCTTCGGCCGCGACATGGGCGCCGACATCCCGTCGCAGACCGAGTATGTCGGAGCCCTCAAGCCGCTGCTCGACCGGTTCGGCAACGAGCGCGACCTGACGGTCATTCTCTTCACCCTGGACGAGACGAGCTATTCCCGCGAACTCGCGCCGCTGGCGGGCCATTACCCGGCGCTCAAGCTCGGTCCCGCCTGGTGGTTCTTCGACGCCCCGGAGGGCATGAAGCGCTTCCGCGAGCTGACCACGGAGACGGCGGGCTTCTACAACACCGTCGGCTTCAACGACGATACCCGCGCCTACCTGTCCATTCCGGCCCGTCACGACGTCGCGCGCCGGGTCGACTGCGCCTATCTGGCGGGCCTTGTGACAACCCATCGCCTCGACGAAGATGAGGCGCACGAGGTGGCCTACGATCTCGCCTATCGCCTCGCCAAAGAGGCCTACAAGCTTTGATCCCCGGCGCGTGCACCAGAAGCCGCGCCGCAGGGAATTTGAGGGAGGATATCATGACGAACATCACCAGACGCACCTTCGTGGGCGGTGCCGCCGGCGCCGCGGGCTTCGCGGCTCTCGGCGGCCCGAGCTTCGCGCAGCTGGCCCTTCCGAAGGAGCCCGTCGCGCTCAGCGTGATCGACGTGGCCGGCAACCTGGCCCTGACCCAGAAGGCCATCGAGAACTACCGCAAGGCCAAGCCCAATCTCGTCTCGCGCATCACTTTCACCAAGGCTCCGGCGCCGGAACTCGCCGGCAAGCTGAAAGCCCAGCAGGATGCGGGCCGCGTCGACATCGACCTCGTCCTGACCGGCACGGACGCGCTGTCGGCCGGGCTCGAGCAGAAGCTCTGGGTCGAGCTGCTGCCGAACCATGCGGGCGCGCTGCCGAAGCTCGACGACATCTACCTTCCGGCCGCCGCCAAGATGCAGACCCTGGCCAAGGGGCAGGGCGTGGTGGTGACCTATTACCCGTCCGGGCCGCTCTTGGAGTACATGCCCGACAAGGTGAAGACCGTTCCGACCACCGCCGAGGAGCTCCTGGCCTGGGCCAAGGCCAACCCGAACCGCCTCATCTATGCGCGCCCGGCCAATTCCGGCCCCGGCCGTACCTTCATCATGGGCCTTCCCTACATCCTGGGCGATTCCAACCCGCAGGATCCCGCCAAGGGCTGGGACAAGACCTGGGCCTACCTGAAGGAGCTGGGCCAATACATCGAGTACTACCCGTCCGGCACGGGCGCCGTCATGAAGGAGCTCGGCGAGGGTTCCCGCGACATGACGGTCTCGACCACGGGCTGGGACATCAACCCGCGCGTGCTCGGCGTGGTGCCGAAGGAAGCCAAGATCGCGGCGCTCAAGGGCTTCCACTGGGTGGCGGACGCTCACTACATGTGCGTGCCCAAGGGCCTGCCGAACGAGAAGCTCGCCGTTCTGCTCGACCTGATGAGCTTCCTTCTCACCAAGGAGCAGCAGGCCTACACCTACGACGAGGGCTATTTCTATCCGGGCCCGGCCGTGAAGGACGTTCCGCTCTCCATGGCCCCGAAGGAAAGCCAGGACGCCATCAACGAGTTCGGCCGCCCCGAATACGCGGATCTCATCGCGAACAATCCCATCGAGATGCCGCTCCAGCCGGACCAGATGGTCGTTGCCTTCCGTCTCTGGGACGAGCAGGTCGGCGGCTCCAAGCGCAAGTAAGTTCAGTTCAAGCAAGAGGCCCGCGATGACCATCGCTCTTTCCAAGTTCGACGAAGTCCGACTCGACCGCGTGAGCCGCGACTTCGGCGCGCTCAATGCCTTGCGCGAGGTCAACCTGACGATCAAGCGGCGCGAGTTCATCGCGCTGCTCGGCCCGTCCGGTTGCGGCAAGTCCACGACGCTCAACTGCATCGCGGGCCTCCTGCCTGTCACCGGCGGAGCCATCTGGCTCGACAAGCATCGCGTCGACACCCTCAAGCCCGAGGAGCGCGGGTTCGGCATGGTGTTCCAGAACTATGCGCTCTTTCCCCACCTCAACGTGCGCCAGAACATCGGCTTCGGGCTCAAGATGCGCGGCACGCCCAGGGCCGAGATCGACCGCAAGGTCAACGAGGCCATCGGGCTCGTGCGCCTGCAGGGCCAGGAGAACAAGCTGCCGGGCCAGCTCTCGGGCGGCCAGCAGCAGCGCGTGGCGATCGCGCGCGCCATCGTGATCGAGCCGCCGCTCGTCCTCATGGACGAGCCGCTCTCCAACCTCGACGCCAAGCTGCGCCTCGAGATGCGCGCCGAGATCCGCCGCATCCACAACGAACTCGGCGCCACCACGATCTACGTGACCCACGACCAGGACGAGGCCCTGTCGCTCGCCGACCGGATCGTCGTCCTGAAAGATGGCATCGTCCGGCAGGTCGGCACGCCCAAGGAGCTCTACGAGGCTCCCGCCCACCTCGACGTGGCGGACTTCATGGGGTTCCGCAACCGGCTTAAGGGCAAGGTCGTGTCCCACGAGAACGGCCACGCGGTGATCGACGTGGAGGGCGCGCGGTTCAAGGGCGTCGCCCGCGACGCGCTCGCCCCCGGAGCCGCCGCCGTGGTGGCGGTTCGCCCCGACGACATGGTGGCGAGCGACGAGGGCCCCCATGCCCTGAAGGCCGTGGTCGACACCATCGAGTATCGCGGCCGCGAGTTCGTGGGCACCGCGCACTCGGCGCAAGGGTCCGACCTGGTGTTCCGCTCCGACCACACGGTGGAGCCCGGCAGCACCGTCCACCTGACGGCGGATGAGCGCGTGCTCATCTTCCCCGGCCAGAACTAGGAGGGGCCGATGACCGCCTCCGTCACCACCACGCCCGCCCGGGACGCCTATGGCCCGAACCTGCGCCAGCGCCTCGCCGCGCGGGGCCTGGATGCGGTCACGCTGCTCGCCGTGCCCGCCGCGCTCTTCAGTCTGGCGCTGTTCGTCTATCCCTTCGCCTTCGGCCTTGTCCTGTCCTTCGAGCCCAAGGCCGGCGGCTGGCTGTCGAACTACCAGCGCTTCTTCGCCGATCCGTTCCTGTACGAGACCATCGGCAAGACCCTCTGGCTCTCGCTGCCGGTCACCCTGCTCAATCTCTTCCTGGCCGTCCCGATCGCGTTCCGGGTGCGGCTCATGCGCAACCAGCGCCTGCTCACCGCGATCCTCGTTCTGCCGATCACGCTGGGCACGGTGCTCGTGGCGGAAGGCCTTCTGAACTATCTCGGGCCCCAGGGTTGGTTCAACCGCACGCTCATGACCTTCGGGCTCATCTCGCAGCCCTTGAAGCTCGTTCACAATTACTGGGGCGTCTTCGCGTCGCTCCTGATCACGGGCTTCCCGTTCACGTTCCTGCTCACCCTGTCCTACGTCACCGGCATCGATCCGGCCCTGGAGCAGGCGGCGGCGACGCTCGGCGCCAATGCGTGGCAGCGGTTCCGGCACGTCTACCTGCCGCTGCTGATGCCGGGCTTCGCGATCACGTTCTGCCTGTCCTTCGTGCAGGCCTTCTCGGTCTTCCCGTCCGCCGTGCTGCTCGGCGCTCCCGCCGGGCCGACCCGCGTGATCTCGATCGCGGCCTATCAGGCGGCGTTCGAGGAATACGACTATTCCATGGCCTCCGCGGTCGCGATGATCATGGGTGTCGTCCAGCTTGCCATCGTGGTCGCCGTGCTGGCGTCGCGCGGGCTGTTCTACCGTGGCCCCGCATCCGGCGCGAAAGGGTAACGCCCATGATCCGCGACACCACTCTCGGCGCGAAGCTCTGGGCCACGGCGGTCTGGGCCTTCGTGATCTTCTTCGTGCTCAACCTCTTCGCCATGATCGGCACGGTGGTGACGAGCTCGTTCGCCACCCGCTGGCTCGGCACCTGGCTACCGGCGGGCTGGACGACGCGCTGGTACTACTCGGCCTGGAGCGAGTTCCAGCTCGGCGACGTGCTCCTCGTCACCTTCCAGGTGGTCGGTCTCGTGGTGCTGATCTCCGGAGTCCTGGGAGTCACGGCCGCTTACGCGCTCGCCCGGCGCGACTTCCCGGGCAAGCGCCTCCTGATGCTGCTGTTCCTGCTGCCGCTGCTGATCCCGCCGATCACCTTCGGCATCCCGCTGGCGACCGTCCTCTACCAGACGGGGCTGGCCGGGACGTTCTGGGGCGTGGTGGCCGCCAACCTCGTGCCCACGGTGCCGTTCGTGATCCTGGTGATGATCCCCTTCATCGAGCAGATCGACCCCAAGCTGGAGGCGGCCGCGCGGGTGTTCGGGGCCAACACCTTCAAGCTGTTCATCCACGTGCTCCTGCCGCTGCTGCTCCCGGGCATCCTGGCCGCGCTGCTGCTCGTGCTGGTGCGCACCATCGCGATGTTCGAGCTCACCTTCCTGGTGGCGGGCCCGACCAGCCAGACCCTCGTGGTGGCCCTCTACTACGCGGTCTTCGCGGCCGGCGTGCGCGCGGTGCAGTCCATCGACGCCATGGCGGTGGTCTACATGGTCACGACCCTGATCTGGCTCGTGGTCGCCCTGCGCTTCGTCAACCCGGCGCAGATCGTCACCCGCGCCAAGCAGCAGCCCGCGCATTGAGGATACGATGACGAAACGTCTGAACGACGCCTTCCTCGGGACGCTCCCCGAGGACATCCGGCGGCCTGCCTATGACCGTTCCACGATCACGACCGGGATTGTGCATCTGGGCGTCGGCGCCTTCCACCGGGCCCATCAGGCCGTCTATACGGATGACGTGCTGGCGGAGGATCTCCGCTGGGGCATCGTCGCCGCCAGCCTGCGCAGCCCCGATACTTACGACGCCCTCGAACCCCAGGATGGGCTGTACACCCTGTCGGTCCGCTCCCAGGACGGCGAACGTCTCCGGGTCATCGGTTCGATCTCCCGGGTCATCGTCGCGCCCGAGGCCATCGAGAGCCTGCTGAAGGTCATGGCGAGCCCGGATGTGCGGATCGTCTCCCTCACGGTCACCGAGAAGGGCTATTGCCACGACCCGGCGACGGGCGCCCTCAACGAGGCGCATCCCGATGTCGTTCACGACCTGGCCGAGCCCCATCGGCCGAGGTCGGCTCCCGGCTTCCTGGTCGAGGCCCTGCGCCTGCGCCGCGCCGCGGGCGTCGCGCCCTTCACGGTGCTCACCTGCGACAATCTTCCGTCCAACGGCCGGACGGTGAAGCGGGTGCTGACCCGGTTCGCCGAACTGCGGGATCCGGACCTCGGCGCCTTCGTGGCCCGGGAGGTGGCTTGCCCATCGACCATGGTCGACCGGATCGTGCCCGCCACCACGGACGACGACCGCGCCCGCATCGGGCAGGCGCTGGGCGTCGCCGATGCCTGGCCCGTGGTGACCGAGCCGTTCACCCAATGGGTGATCGAGGACGACTTTCCGCAAGGCCGCCCGGCCTGGGAAAGGGTCGGGGCCGAGTTCGTCGCGGATGTCGAACCCTACGAGCACATGAAGCTCCGTCTCCTCAACGGCAGCCACTCGACCCTGGCCTATCTCGGCTACCTGGCGGGCTATGAGACGGTCTCCGATACCATGGCGGATCCAGCCTTCGAAAGGCTCGTCCAGGGCTTGATGGACGAGGAGGTCACGTCGACCCTCCATATGCCCCCCGGGGCCGATCTCGATTCCTACAAGCGGGCGCTGATCGAGCGCTTCAAGAACCCGGCCCTGAAGCACCGCACCTGGCAGATCGCCATGGACGGCTCGCAGAAGCTGCCCCAGCGCCTGCTCGGCACGGTGCGGGACCGCCTGAGCCAAGGCGCTTCCATCGATCGGCTCGCCCTCGGCGTCGCCGCCTGGATGCGCTACGTGACCGGCACCGACGAGAGGGGGCAGCCCATCGACGTCCGCGACCCGATGGCCGCCCGGCTCAAGGCGCTGGCGGATGGGACTAACGGGGATCCGGCCCAGCTGGCGCCGGCCCTGTTCGGGGTCTCCGAGATCTTCGGCGACGACCTCCCGGCCGACCCACGGTTCACACAGGCTGTGACGGGCGCCCTCACGCTCCTTTACGCCAACGGGGCCAAGCGGACCGTGGCCGAACGGGCCTGAAGCGTCCGGGGTGCGGTGCGCCGCACCTCGGTCTGCCTTTGATTTGGGCAGACTGGCGCGAGAAACGCCCTGATTTGCCGGCGCGGTTCGGCTACCCTTAAAGTCCCGGACCCCGAAGGGACCGGGATTTAGGGTGGAGACATGACGGTTCTGTCCGTCCGACACATTACGACCTACCGCTATGCCAGGCTCGTGTCCTTCGGCGAGCACAGGATCATGTTCCGTCCTCGTGACAGCTATGATCAGCGCCTGATCGAGGCCCGCATCGACATCGATCCGAAGCCCTCCTCGCTGCGCTGGATCCACGACGTGTTCGGCAACTGCGTCGCTCTCGCCCGCTTCTCCCGGCAGGCCTCCGAACTCCGTTTCGAAAGCAACATCCGTCTCGACCACACGCCTGCCAACACGCCCGATTTCCAGATCGAGGACTATGCCCGCACCTATCCGTTCTCCTACTCGGCCGAGGAGATGCCGGATCTGGCCCGCCTGATCGAGCGCCAGTATCTCGATCCGGAGCATCAGGTTCTGCGCTGGGCCAAGCGGTTCATCAAGCAGGGACGCCCGACCGACACCGGCGAGCTTCTCATGACGATGACCTTTGCCATCAAGGAAGGCTTCACCTATGCGCGCCGTTCCGAGAAGGGCACGCAGGATCCTATCACGACCCTGACGCTCGGGCGCGGCACATGCCGGGACTTCGCCGTTTTGATGATGGAGGCCGTGCGGGCGCTGGGCCTCGCGGCCCGCTTCGTCTCGGGCTACATCTATATCCCCGACCGGGACGGGGAGGGCCATGTGGGCGGCGGCTCCACGCACGCCTGGTGCCAAGTCTACCTGCCGGGGGCCGGATGGATCGAGTTCGACCCCACGAACGGCATCATCGGCAACCGGGACCTCATCCGCATCGCCGTCGCGCGCGATCCGCGCCAGGCAATCCCGCTGTCCGGGACTTGGACCGGGCAAGCCGCCGACAGCCTCGGGATGTCGGTCGAGGTGGATGTGCGTTCGTTCGAAAGCGCTCTGAGGGAACCAGCTTGACAAGAGCGGCTTGAGTTACCGATTCCCCTTGCCGGAAAGGCCAGTGATGAGGATCCACGCAGGTTACGATATCGCCTTCGAGTGCCCGCAACCCACCCCGATGATGTTCATGCTCAATGTGCATCCGTCGCGGGAGCCAGACCTGGTCACGCCGGATCGCCTCACGGTCGATCGTCCCTTGGGAACCCATGTATACCGTGACGGCTTCGGGAACGTCTGCACGCGCTTGGTTCTTCCACCCGGCCTCACCCATCTCTCGGCCGATTTCCTGATCGAGGATTCCGGGCTCCCGGACGAGGTCGCGCCCGGTGCGGGGCAGATGTCCGTCGAAAGCCTGCCCGACGATGTGCTCGTCTACCTCTTGGGAAGCCGCTACTGCGACACGGATCGCCTCTCCGACATCGCATGGCAGCTCTTCGGGGAGGTGCCGAGCGGTTGGGCGAGGGTGCAGGCGATCTGCGACTACGTGCATGATCGCATCACCTTCGGGTACGAGCACGCCAGCGCCACCCGCACGGCCTGGGACGGGCACAACGACCAGCGGGGCGTCTGCCGGGACTTCGCCCATCTGGCCATCACCCTGTGCCGGTGCATGAACATCCCGGCGCGGTACTGCACGGGATATCTAGGCGATATCGGCATACCGCCGGTGGACGCCCCCATGGACTTCAGCGCTTGGTTCCAGGTCTTCCTGGACGGGCGATGGTACACCTTCGACGCGAGGCACAACGTGCCGCGCATCGGCAGGATTCTCATGGGGATCGGCCGGGACGCGACGGACGTCGCTATCTCCACGAGCTTCGGACGGTCCACGCTCACGAAGTTCGAGGTCGTCACCGACGAGGTCGTCGCGGCCTGATGGGCCGCGACGCGAGTCACGCGAGACGCGTAAGCCTTCGCACTCAGCGGGTCGTGGAGGATTTCACATCCGCGGCCGTGTCGGAGCCGGCCTTCGAAGCGGTCATCTTGAGCATCGCTTCGTCGAAGATCTCCCAGGCGGTCACATGGTTGGGCTCCGGTAACCCGAGGCGCCGTCGCGCATCGAACGTATGCCAGAGGCCGAAGTCGCCCCTGGCGCGCACGCGCGCATGGGGCGACTGGATGGTCGGGTAGATGTTCACGTCGGTGAAGACGGGGCTTCCATCGGGCCGCCTCAGGAAGTCAACCGCGAAGTATTGCAGGTCCAGCGCCTGGGCGATCTTCCCGAGCTGCTCGGTTTCCAGGTCGGTGAGGGCGAAGTTATACTCGAGCTTCACGCTGTGCTTGAGGCAGGAGTTCCAGTGGTCCGACAGGAGAACCTCGCTGGGCCGCGCCCTGCCGAAGAGGTAGTGGGCACGGTAGCGCGCGAACGTCCCGTCCGGCCGCACGGAATCGATGAACTCGAACGGCGCCATCCCGTCGCGGGGGCCGGAGTAAAGGTCGAGAAACTTGTCGCCGCCCTGTTGGGCGACGGTTTTGTAGACCACGTGCGTGCGACCGATATCCGATTCGTCGAACACCGAGCGCGGGACGGATACCCCCGCGGCTTCGAGCAGCGCGAAAGCGTCCGGCCGATGAAACGCGTTATAGGACCTGGGCGGGTTGACGATGACGGCCTGTGGCTTCGCATGGCGCGCGATCATGGCCTCGAGCCGCTGGCGCATTTGCGGCAGGATCGGGTCCTGCATGTACACCCAAATCACGTCCGCGTGCTCCAGACCCTCGTTCAGGGAGGCCGAGCAGGTGCGGCTGTTCTGGTTGATGGCCCACGCGGTGAGGGGGCCGAATGGCAGGCCCGAGTGATCCAGCGACAGCAGGCACACGTGCAGCGGCTTGGCTTGCGACCGGGCGCGGTACTGCCGCATCCAGGTCAGTGGCCCTCTGCCGAACCCGACCCGGTCGGCCTCGACCCCCGTTGCGAACCACAGCCACTGAAGCCAGGCATCGCGCCAAATATCGCGCTCGAAATAGGCCCGGAGCCGCAATCCGCGCATGCTATGCGCCACGGTCCCATGGAACTTGTGCCGGAATTCGGTCCAGCTCTGCTGCGAGAAAACGCGGTGCAACCCTTGAGCATAGTCCTGCCCCAGAGGATGCAGTACGGCAGCGGGATCCTCCTGATTCAACATTGTGGTTTCGATCCCCGATCGTATATGGGCCGACTTCTTGATCTCAATTCTCGCAGAAACCCGACGCGAACGAGGCTGCGATATGGGATAGACTGTCTAACCAGAAGGATTAGCGGTTTTTCTCGGCCGGCTATACAGGCCCGGTTGCGTCATCCGGACGAAAGTCCGCTTCAGTAGATGTCCCGATGGCGAAGCAGCGCGCCGACCGTCATGAAAAGAGTCCTGACGTCGAGCCAGAAGCTCCAATTCGCCACGTACCAGAGATCATGCTCGACACGGCGTTCCATGAGGTCGATGGTGGGGGTCTCGCCACGGAAGCCGTTGACCTGAGCCCATCCGGTGATGCCGGGCTTCACGTGCTGGCGATAGGCATAGGTCGCGATCGCCTTCTCGTAGTAGTCGTCGTGAGCCAAAGCGTGGGGACGGGGTCCCACGAGCGACATCTGCCCGAACACGACATTGAGGAGCTGCGGCATCTCGTCGATGCTGCTGCTGCGCAGCCAACGCCCGATGCGGGTCACGCGCAGGTCGCCGCGGGTGGCTTGCTGGACCACCGGCCCGTCATCCATGGTGGACATCGTCCGGAACTTGTAGATCTTGAAAGTCCGGCCGCTGAAGCCTGCCCGCGTCTGACGGAAGAAGATCGGCCCTCTGCTGTCGAGCTTGATCAGGATCGCCACCACGACGAAAAGGGGAAGCAGGGCGACCAGCGCCGCCGAGGCCGACACGATGTCGAACGTTCTCTTGATGGTCTGCTCGGCATCGCTCAGGGGGCGTCGCTGAAGCTCGGCTCCACAGATCGACCCGAACTGGGTCAGGGGTTTCCGAAGGAGGTTGCGAATATTGTCGTCGGGGATCAGGTAGATCGGCAGCGGCAGGACCCGCACACGTTCCAGCACGTGCCGAACGAGTTGCTCGTCCGACCAGGGCAGCGCCAGAAGCACCTTGTCCACCTCATGGCTGCGCGCGAAGGCCACGAGACGGCGCAGGGAACCATCGAGTTCCTGTTCGAAGATTTGGCGCCCGCTCTCCTTTTCGGACACGTGGAAGGTCGCCAGAACCCTAGCGCCTTCCATGCTCAGGGCATCCTGCGTTCCCGCATCAGCCCAATGGCGCGTGTCACCCACGATGACAAGCTTGTGGCCCTGGAGGCTCCCGGTGGAGATGGCGCGCCTCAGAAGGGGGCGCAGGCAGATCCTGAGGGCGATGATCGCGACGAGGCCAAGGCTGTAGAAGGACAGCATGGACCCGCGAGAGAAATCGCCGCCGACCTTGAGAGTGAAGGCGACCGCCGAGAAAAACAGAAAGACCAGGGTCCACATCAGGAACGGCCGGAAAATCTCCAGCCGGTCGCTCGCCAGCGTCATGAGCCGATAAGATCCGTAAGGTCTGAGGAGCGCGGCGTTCAGGGCCGCCATCGCGAGCCCGAGACCGGCCAGGGACTGAATTTCGATCGGACGGTTGGCAAAGTCGAAGGATTGATAAACGAGCGCGTGATAGGCGGCATCGCTGCCGATGCAGACAAGGGTGAGAACCAGAATTTCGAGGGCCACGAAGGCCGGTGTGACGCTGGCCTGCCGGAGAGCCGGCTTGCTACTGGGTTCCGACCAAACGCGGTCCCGGGCCGTGTCGTAAGCCTCGGGCTGATAACGTGATGTCATACGTCATTCTCCGTGAGTCGGCCTGAGGACGCGCAGATTGTCTCTGACGTAAAATGGGGCGTTCTGGTCCGGCAAGAGATCCGGGTCGGGCGGTTCAAGTACCGATCGAGTGGCTAACGCATGCCAGAATCCGCCTCATTCGATGCATGCCGAGAAGTTTAGGATAGGTCGGTATAATGTCAATGTAGCTCATAAGTAATAACCAATATAAGCTTAGGTTGTACTTCGATTAACATTCGTTTGTTCAAAATTAACAAATGATATCTCGCAAGTGATACCAGAAAGTCCTTCCGTTTGCAGTGCAGAAAGTATATTTATATTGGATAGCGCCTGCTTCGGTCTCGTGCGGTCTGTCGACCGAAAGTAAGGGTGCCCTCAAGGCCGTGCCAACGGTGGTCTCCTCGCTCGAAGGAGGCGCGTTGCAAGCCATGTCCTCGCTTTGATCGCGGCGCAAGCCGCACCATTCATAGGGGCGGCGATGCTGAACCGGGTCGACAACAAGCTGGAATCCACCGGAATGATCGTAGGCCACGGCGGCCACGACAAAATCATGCCCTTCGACATCGGCGCCGCGTTCCGGACCCTGCGCCGGCATTACATCCTCATCGGAAGTATAACGCTCGGTTTTCTGGTGGCCGGCCTGGTATATATTCTCACGACGCCTCCAAGCTATACTGCCACGGCCACAGTCTTGATCGACGCGCAAAGGCTGAAACTCTTCCGCGACGACGCTCTGTTCGAAGGGTCGCTCCTCAACAACTCGGTCGTGGAGAGCGAGATCCAGATCCTGAGTTCCCGCAAGGTGACCGAAGACGTCGTGCGGACGCTCAACCTGATGGAGAACGAAACGTTCATGCGGCCTCCGCGCGGATTGCTGGAATCCGCCATCGCGCACGTGTCGGGTTTCATCAGCAACCTGACCCAGGGCAAGCGGGAGAAGACCGGTGATCTGATGGACACCGCCTCGGACCGGCTGCGTGACAACACCAAGGCCCTGCGGGCCGGAATGAGCTACGTCCTCCAGGTCAGCTACACGTCGCACAGCCCCGCGCTGGCTGCCGAGATCGCCAATACGATCGCCAAGACCTACATGGCGGATCAGATCGGCTCGAAGGTCGATGCGACCGAGAAGGCGAGCGAGTGGCTCCAGACCCGCGTCGTCGAGCTGCGGGAGAAGGCCACGGAAGCCGACCGCGCGGTCCAGACCTTCAAGGCCGAGAACACGCTGATCAATGCGGGTCAGGGCGAGCTGCTGAACGAGCGGCAGGTGAGCGAGATCAATACCCAGCTTCTGAGGGCCAAGGACGAAAGCAGTCAAGCCAAGGCGCGCTTCGACCGGATCCGCGAGATCAACAAGGCGGATGTTCCCGATGCCGCCGTCGCCGAGATGCTGAACAGCGACCTGATCCGCAGCCTCCGTCAGCAATATGTCGATCTCTCGACCCGTGAGCGCGAGGCCTCCGAGCGCTACGGTGCCCAGCACGCGTCCACCGTTAGCCTGCGGAACCAGATGCTGGCCATCCGGCGCTCGATTTCGACCGAACTCAAGCAGCTGGAAGAGATCGCCAAGAGCAATGTCGAGATCGCCGACGCGCGGGTTGCCACCCTGGAGAGAACCCTGGACGGCCTCGTCCTGAAGTCCGGTGACGTTCTGCAGTCCCAAGTGAAGCTGCGGGAGCTCGAGAGCGCCGCTCAAGCCTACCGCACGCTGCACGACAGCTTCCTGCAGCGCTACGTCCAGGCCGTTCAGCAGCAATCCTTCCCGATCAGCGACTCGCGCCTGATCACGCCTGCAGTGGCGCCGGATCAGAAGAGCGCTCCCAAGGGCTCACTGATCCTGCCGCTCTCCCTCGTGCTCGGGCTGGCTGTCGGCGTCGGCGCCGCCCTGTCGCGGGAATGGCTCCAGAAGGGCGTCCGGACGTCGCGGCAACTCGAGACCGTCACGGATGCCCCGTGCCTCGGCATTCTGCCGCAGATCCAGCCGCCGCCGCAGGGAACGCAGCGGGCGATGCAGAGAGCCTGGGCCGAGCGGAAGTCCGAGAATGGCGGGCGGCTGATCCGATGCGAGGATTACAAGCTGTCCGTCGTGCTGGATCAGCCTTTCTCTCACTTCTCCGAGACGATCCGCAGCATCAAGGTCGCGGCCGACATTCAGGAAGCCGTCGAGCGGGCCCAGGTCATGGCCGTCACGTCGGCCGTGGCTCAGGAAGGTAAGAGCGTGGCCAGCGCCAATCTGGCCCGCCTGACGGCCCATGCCGGCAAGCGGACGCTTCTGATCGATTGCGACCTGCGCAACCCGTCACTCACGAGAGCCCTGGCGCCCCTCGCGAAGGTCGGTCTGTCGGATATCCTGAAGAAGCGCGTCAGCCTGGAGGAGGCGGTGTTCCTCGACCCGCTGACCGATCTCCACTTCCTGCCAGCCAGCCTGAACGCGAACATCGCCTACAGCAACGAGTTCATTGCATCCCAGGCCATGGTTCGCCTGATCGAAGAGTGCCGGAGCCGGTACAGCCGGATCATCATCGACTTCCCGCCGGTCCTGCCCGTCGTGGACGTTCGCGCCGGTGCGCACCTGCCTGACGCCTTCCTCATGGTGGTCGACTGGACGACGACGCCGAGCGAGGTCGTCCAAAGCGCGCTCCAGGGCACTCCCGTGATGCACCAGAAGCTGGTGGGCGCAGTGCTGAACAAGGTCGACATCAAGACACTCGGCCTCTATGAGCCCGTGCGCGAGGTTTATTACCGCGGAACAGCCGCCGCCTGAACCGGGGTCTTCGGTCTCTTTCCACCACGTCTCACGCCCGCGATGACATTCCCGTCATCGCGGGCGTCGTCGTTCTGGGCCATCGTTCGCGAACGTGTCCCCAAACCAGCTGGGGCGGGCGCCCAAAAGCATGGGGCCATGACGTTGTCATGGCCCCATGCTGTATTGAGGTGACTGAGATGGTTGGTCGAGCGCGCTACTCCGCCGCGATGCTCTGGTAGTTGGACCAATCGAGGCCATCGGGACGTCCGATGCTGTGATATTGGAATCCGTTTTGTTTCATGTCGTCGGGGCGGTAGACGTTGCGCAGGTCGACGATGACGGGCGCCTTGAGCAGGCTCTTCAACCGGGTCAGGTCGAGCGCCCGGAACATGTCCCACTCGGTCACGATCACCAAAGCGTCCGCGCCCTCGGCACACGCATACGGGTCGCCCGCATACCCCACCCCCGACAGCAGCGCCTTGGCCGCCTCCATCCCTTCAGGATCATAGGCCCGGATCTCGGCTCCGCCATCCTGCAGTGCCCCGATCACCGAAAGCGAGGGCGCATCGCGCATGTCGTCGGTGTTGGGCTTGAACGTCAGGCCCAAGATGGCGATCCGCTTGCCCCGCACGCTCCCGCCGCAGGCCGCAATCACCTTGCGGCCCATCGCGCGCTTTCTCTGCTCGTTGACCGACGCCACCGTCTCCACCAGCCGGATCGGCGCCGCGTAATCCTGCGCCGTCTTGATCAGCGCCAGCGTATCCTTGGGAAAGCACGAGCCGCCATAGCCCGGCCCCGCATGCAGGAACTTCGACCCGATGCGGTTGTCCAGCCCGATGCCGCGCGCCACGTCCTGCACGTTGGCGCCCACCCGCTCGCACAGGTCGGCGATCTCGTTGATGAAGGTGATCTTGGTGGCCAGAAAGGCGTTGGCGGCATACTTGGTCAGCTCGGCCGTGCGGCGCGAGGTGACGAGCAGCGGGGCCTGGTTGAGATAAAGCGGACGGTAGAGCGCTGTCATCACGTCCACGGCCGGCTCGCTCTCGGCCCCGATCACGATGCGGTCGGGGCGCTTGAAGTCGGCGATGGCCGCGCCTTCGCGCAGGAACTCGGGGTTGGAGGCCACGTCGAAGCGGGCGTCAGGCCGGGCCTCGCGGATGATGCGCTCGACCTCGTCGCCGGTGCCCACGGGCACGGTGGATTTGGTGACCACGACGGTGTAGCCGCGCAGGGCCGCGGCGATGTCGCGGGCGGCCTGGTGGACGTAGGACAGATCCGCATGGCCGTCGCCGCGGCGCGAGGGGGTGCCGACCGCGATGAACACCGCATCGGCGCAAGCCACCGGCTCGGCCAGGGCGGTGGTGAAGGTCAGGCGGCCTTCGCGCACGTTCTTGGCCACCAGCTCGGCCAGGCCGGGCTCGTAGATTGGCATGCGGCCGGCCTGGAGCGCCGCGATCTTGGCCGGGTCCACGTCCACGCAGCACACCTCGTGCCCGAAATCCGCAAAACACGCCCCCGACACAAGACCAACATACCCAGACCCTATCATCGCTACGCGCATGGTGGGTTCCTATTCCCAGAATGAGTGAAGTCCACATGCTCCTGCAAACGGACTCGCAGAAGTCTTTCGAGTAAGACCATCGCCAAGTCTATCATTCGACCCAACATCATTTGTTTCGAGCTGCCTTCAAAACAGGTTAGATCAGGATAAACTTAGTATTATTCTTTTCCTCCAAGCATAACTTGACCCACTGAGAGGGAGGAATAGGGCTACGCCCACGCGCGAAACCGCTCCGCTCGGAAAGTTCCATCGGTCTCGCTCGATGATGACGGCTGCCCTAGACGTCGCCGCGTCTGGGGGAATGGCCCACGATAGCGGCAGAAGACGAAATTCTATAAGAATTTCAGGTTCTTGTTAGTGACTGCGGCCTTGTGCCGGCTGCCCTACCAAGTGTCTAGACAGGCCCGCACTAACACTTCCGATATATCTGTGCTAATACCTCTGATCCGATGAGGGACCCAGAATGGCTTGGCTGTTGGATCGAAACCGCTTTCGCCCCACGTCAGGGCTCCGGGCAGATGCCAGCATCAACCGCAGAGTTATACTAGCATGATCATGACGCTCTGCCTCTTGGCCGTCGCGGGATTCGGGCTGGGCCTGACCGTTCGCTGGCCGATCCTTGCCCTCGTCGCCTTCTTGGTGCTGATCGGGGTTGCTGGAGCGCTGGCTTGGACAGGGCATGGAGTGCTCGCCTCCATCGGCTGGGCATTCGCCAGTCTTCTCGTGCTCGAGCTCGGATTCCTGGCCGGCAGTGTCCTGACGGAACGCGATGGGTTGGAGAGCGGGTCGGCGCAGCCGGCGCCTGCCCACGAAGCTTGGAACAGGGACCCCCTGTCGGGTGGCAAAGACCTCGGCTGAAGGATCCCTTTCGGTCTCAGACCGCCGCAGCGGCAAGCGGACCCGCAGGCGCTTCCGCAGGCCTGCTTCCGGGACCGACGCTCTCCAGGAGACGCGAAATCACTTCGTCCCAGCTTGAAACGCGGCTTCGGTCGATCGAAGAGCGGTCGTATGTCAGCGCCGTCCGAAGCGCCGCCTTAATGGATTCCGGAGCGGCCGGGTCGTAGCCGATGACGTGGGCGCGCCCAGCCTTGGCGAAATGAGGAGCGACGACGGGCAGCTGACAATAGGTGTATTGGATCAGTTTCAGGCTCGATTCCGCGAGATAGTGCGCCTCCGCGCGGTCGAGGTAGGGGGCCAGGCCGACATCCGCATGATGGAGGTAGTTGACCAGCGTCGCGAAGGCCACTTCCCCATAGGCCCGTAGATTGGGGCGCGTTTCCAGGCCGTCCAGCTTCAAATGCCCGAACGCATGGAACGTCACCTCCGGAAAGGCATCCAGAAGCACGCTGACGGCGTGATGGTCGAACAGCATCTCGCCTGCGACGACGACATGGGGACCAGGGCCGTCGAACGGCGATTCCCCCTTGCCGGAGAACGCTTCCTTATCGATGCCGTGTGGGATGAAGGAGACCTGAGATCCCTTCGGGAAGTCGCCCAACATCGCCTGCGCCGGTACCCTGAGCAGATCGTATCGCGGGGCGGTGCGCTCCAGCGTGGCGGCCAGCATCGGATGCATGCCGACGGTGCCGAGACGGTCGCTGGCGCAGTAGACGAAGCGCGCGTGCTTCGGCGCGATGGCTCGCAACCGATCAAAGAGAAGCACCGCCGAACAGCTCTCGATCACCACGAGATCCGCCCGGCTGACCACGTCTCGGACCGCGGCCGGCAGGAAGTAGGGATAAAGCGAGTAGACGGCCGCAGCCGCCCGATCGAGGAGCTTATTCTTGAAGCTCGCGGGATGGACCGGCGCGACCCAGACAAAGCCCGACAGGTTCTCGCCGCGAGGGCGCCATGTGTTCAGGTCGCCCTCGGGCACGCGCTTCAGCCGCGGTGAGCCCGCAAGCTTCGAGAGAAGGCTGAGCTGAACCGTGACCGCGTAGGTGTCGAAGCCGCGCTTCGCGAGGGTTTCGGCCCAGAAGACCATGCCGGTCTTGCGGGTGTTGAGGCCGACGAACTGCTGGGTGAACAGGACTGCTACGGGGCGGCCGGACATGGAAATATCCCCTCAGGACTGGTGATTTCAGGCGCGGGCGAGATGGGTCGGGATGCGGGTTGGTCCGATGCCGGAACGACCCGGTTCGAGCGGCGAGGTCCGGTGCGCGCCCTGACCCTGCTCCAAGTAGGTTCGCCCGCGCACATAGCCATAGAGAAACCAGAGCGGGGCGGCGGTCTTGATCGAGAACAGCGAGAAGCTCACCATCAGGTTGAGCGCGAGGTAGAAGCAGATCCCGTGCATGAGCGCCACCGCGCGGTGGCTCGTCGCCGGCTGGAAGAAGCACAGGGCGGCCCAGATCGCGGCCACGCCGAGGATCGACTGCGTCAGGATGAAATAGACGATCCCGCTGTCGGCCCCCTTGCCGATGAGGCGCATGTCATAGCCCAGCAGCGCGCCGAGATCCATGCTGGACAAAGCGTTCATGCTGTAGGCGATCCGGCCCGAGAACGTGTCTCCGTCGTGCTCCATCCCCAAAGCCAGGACGAGAATGAGGGCGGAGCAGACGATGCCCGGCAGGTACAGGAAATAGGAGTAGCGCGGCAGCCGAGCCAGGAGCGGCGTGATGGCCATGATCAGGCAGTTGACCGTCGCGAGCCGCCCGTCCGATCCGACCAGAACCATCAGGTTGCTGACGACGAGAAACAGCCGGGCCTTGTTGGGCAGGTCACGCCAGAAGGCGGCCGTGAAAAGCGTGATGACGATGCACCAGTTGCCGAGAGACACGGGCTCGAGGAAGACGGACGACAGGCGGTGGATCCCAAGGCCCGGCAGCAGAAATCGCTCGCCGGGGCGCAGGGCGCTCATGAAAAGGTTGGAGCCGGCGTTCCAGAACGATTCCTGCTTGAAATCCCTCGTATTGACGTAATAGCTCACGATGTTGAAAACGTTGCCGAAGGCCTGGGGCGCCACGGCTTCGAAAATCATGATAGCCAGAACGATCGCCTGGAGCCCGCACATGATGCGGACGATATTGGCCCTGCAGGCGGCGATCCCGAGCATGATGAAGATGGGGATGAGCAGGACGTCACGGATATACTTCGGATCGACGGCCTGTCTGAGCAGGCTCAGGAGCAGGAAGATCACGCCCAGCATCCAGATGACACCGAGCCACGGACGCATCAGAGGCGACCAGTAGCGGAAACAGAATGCGAAGGTTGCCGCAACGATCGCCAATTCGCCGAGAATGACGTGCGTGCGCCCGATCGCCATCCCGTTGGCGTTGATGAAGGCGAGGCCGAAATTGAACAGGACCGCCGCGTAAAGGATGAGGGCCGCGACGGCGTCCCGGGTCATGAGAGCAGCAAGCCAGCTGCCGCCTCGTCTGGACCTCTGCGTCCGGGACAGGGCAAATGACGCAGGCAGGGCCCTCGGTCCCCGAGGTGAGAACGCCGTCATGAAGCGCTTCTTTCCCGATCGTGCAGGAGGGCCATCGTGAAGAAGCGAGCCATGCCGACCGTATAGCGGCCCAGCAGCCGCCTGGGCTCGAGCGCGAGCCTGTGGGCCCATTCCAGCTTGAGCCGGCGCACCAGCGCGGGCGCCCTCGGCTTCTCGCCTGCAATGAAGTTGAAGAGCGCCCCGACACCGATCATGAGACAGCCCGGGAACCGGTCGCGGTGCGCCAGCATCCACTCCTCCTGCAAGGGATTGCCGAAGGCGACGAGGATCACGTCGGGCTTGGCCTCCGCGATCCGGGCCGCAACCTCTTCCTGCCGATCCCAGATCGTGTACCCGTCCACATAGCCTGCGACCCGGACGTGAGGCTCTCGATCGATCTTGTGGGCCACCTTCTTCACGACCTCGGCAGTGCCGCCGATCAGGAACACGCGAGCCGGATGGTCGAGATTCCGCAGGAAAGCGGGGGTGAAGTCGGTGCCGTTCATGTTCTCCCGGAAGGTCGAACGGAACTTCATCCAGCATGCGGCGTCCAAGGCGATCCCGTCGTTGAGAACGTAAAGGTCCGGTGTCTGCCGTATGGTTTCACGCAGATGGGCGCAACGGGTGATCAAGTTGGCATTGGCAAAGATCACGCTGGTGGTCTTCTTCTGCCTCAGGCGCTTGTTGAGGAACCGCGTGAAAACCGGAGACGTGGTGTTGCAGATCGAGTATCCCGCGATGTCGCGTCGCTGAGGCATCAAAGCGTTCCTCGTTCGTCGGGTTCGAACCAAATCCGCCCCAGTCCCGACTCGCCCGAAGGAGAGTCGCGCGAGAAGCGGTCGCGGCGGTAATCCAGTGTCGTTTCTCTCATAAATCTTACCGGCGCGATCTAACAAAGGTTAAGAGAGTAAAATGAACAAGCTGATATTCAAGTAAAGACGCTCGGCATTTCCTAGTTTCAGCGCTTTTTGACGAGAACGGAGTACGCCTAATGATCGATTTAAGGAAAAAGCTCCTCCTTGCGAGCGCTGTTCTTGCTCTATCCAGTCTAACTCCGGCGCTGTCGGAGCCGTTACGCTTCGTCGGAGTCAATCTAGCGGGCGCTGAGTTCCGTGGAAATCGCATCCCCGGAGCGCTGAACAAGGACTACATCTATCCCTCGTCCAAGGATGTGGACTACTTCATGTCGCAGGGCATGAACACCTTTCGGGTTCCCTTCCGATGGGAGCGGATGCAGCTCAACCTAGGCTGGGAGCTGGAGGACGACGAGCTGGAACAGCTCGACAAGACGGTCCGGTACATCACGGACAAGGGCGGTTATACCCTCCTCGACCCTCACAATTACGGCCGCTATTACGGCAAACTCATCGGCTCGAAGCAGGTTCCGGCTTCCGCCCTAGCCGATTTCTGGCGCGTCCTCGCCCTGCGGTACAAGGATAACGACAAGGTCATCTTCGGCCTCATGAACGAGCCGCACGGCATTTCGGCGAGCGACTGGCGCGAGATCGCGGAGGTGTCCATCACGGCGATCCGAGACACGGGCGCCAAGAATCTCATTCTGGTTCCCGGCACGAACTGGACGGGCGCCCACAGCTGGATGACCTCTCGCGGGAAGCCATCCAACGGCGAGGTGTTCCGGGACCTGAAGGATCCCGCCAACAACATGATGTTCGAGGTTCACCAATACCTGGACGGAGACTATTCCGGCACCAAGGACTTCTGTCAGAGCGAGGATATCGGCGTCGAGAAGCTGACGTCGTTCACCAAGTGGCTGCGCGAGAACAACCAACGCGGATTTCTGGGAGAGTTCGGCGTCGGTTCATCGCCGGTTTGCCTGGAAGCCCTCAACAGGATGCTCAAATACGTGTCCGACAACGCCGACGTGTGGGGCGGCTGGACGTATTGGGCGGCGGGCCCCTGGTGGGGCAACTATCCGTTCAGCATCCAACCGTCCCCGGAGGGCGACAGGCCTCAGATGAAGGTCTTGCAGGACCGGATCGGGCGCCCGTGACGCCTATTCGGCGGCGACACGGGGTGGATGAGCGCTCGACAGGTCCAGCGGCGACACATCATGAAGCATCTTGATGTGGTCCGCCAGGCGGGCCGCAAGGGCCACGAGGTTCAGGGTCGGCATGTTGGCGCCGCCCGTCGAGAAAACGGAACTGCCGGCGATGTAGAGGTTGCCGATGCCGTGAACCTTGCAGTTCTCATCGACCACCCCGAGCTTCGGGTCGGGATTCATGCGGGTTGTGCCCATATGATGCCAGGTCGACTGCACCCGGTCGCTCCAGCTGTCGTCCCAGGGGTCGCCGTCGATCTCCAGCCGGCCCAGTCCCTGTTCCTCCACCTGCTGCCGGATCAGCTCGACGGCTCGGCGATGGGTGCGCTTCTCGAGGTCGCCGACCCGCCAGGTCAAGCGGACGCGTGGAAGCCCGAATTCATCGCGTTGATCGGACAGGGTCACCCGGCTGTTGGGGTCCGGCACCGGCTCCAGGATGCTCTCGAGAGTATAATGCTTGACCAGCCTGCGCATGCGGGTCGAGCGTGTCAGGAAAGCGGCCGTCGCGGCCGGGATGCCGGGGACCATGCGGGCGATATCGCTCAGGTCGACATGCTCATGGCGCTTGAAGGCGGCGTAAACCCGTTTGCAGTGATCGACGGCCTGTCGACTCTCGCCGACGTAGCTTCCGAACAGCGTGGTATGGCATTGCAGAAGCTGTTCCCTGCGCTGGACCTCCTCGGAGAGCCCGATGGTGGCCCCGGCACGCGTTCCGCTGACCGCAAAGCTGTTGTTCTTGTAGTGATAGGTGACGTCATAGAACCGACTGTAGGAAACCGGATTGTTGAACGTCAGACGGCCGAGGCGGATCCGGGGATGATCCATGAAATAGCGGCCGACGAGATCGTTCTGATTGCCGAGTCCGGTCTTCTGAACGCCGTTCGAGAGGAGCAGAAGCCGCGCATTCTCGATCCCGCCGGCGGCCACGATGACAAATCGGGCATTGACGGTCATCGTCGTGCCGGTCGGCATCTTGACGACCACCCCTTTCGCCTGATGCGAGATGTCGTCCGTCAGAATGTTCGAGGCGGTGGCATGAAGAATGATCTTCGTCGAATGGCTTCCTTCCAGTTCGGCCCTGCGGGACTGCCCGAGGCGAGCCGGCGGACTGAAATGGGCCACGACCGTCCTCAGGAGGTCTGCCTGGAAGGGCAGAAGCTGCACATTGGACTCGCGCACATGATCGATCCAGAACTTCGCCTCCAGCGGAAGCTCGGACAATTGTAGGACCTCGCGGGCCCGCGCGTAATAGGGAGCGAAAGCCTCGGTACCGATCGTCCAGCCGCTGTTGGGGATCCAATCCCGCTTGGAAAGATCCATCTCCGTGAAGGGCCAGCACCAGCCGCTCCAACAGTTGGAACTGCCGCCGAGATATCGGGTGCGTGTGGAGAGCAGGTCGTAATCCAGCCCTTCGGCGACTTCGCCGGCATAGAGGGCTTGAGACCGTCGGCTGTAATTCGTGCCGCCTGCCTCCAGGACGCAGGTCGGAATGTTCCACCGGCCGAACTCGAGAGCTAGCGTGATTCCGGCGGCGCCTCCGCCGATGATGACGATCTCCGTATCGAGCGAGGAGCCGTCGGGCAGGCTGCGTCCATCGATCAGCATGGGAGCGCTCCCCGACGAGGAGCCGGTGTCGCCCTGTCCGGGCCGCATCGGTTAAAGGGAGGGCTGCGATGCCCCCTCGCGTTTATGGGTTCGTGCGTGATCTCCAAATCATGTGGCATTGGCCCCTCGCTATACGCATTGGCTGCTCACGGCCGGTCGTTGTTCGACAGCTCACTTGTTATGGTCTCTTCAAAGGTGCGTTCTGAACGGTCAGGAAGGTCGGAATGCGCTCGGCTCCGGATGCCCGGGCCGGTTCGGCGATGGGCGACTCGACCTCGAGCGGACGTTGGACCTTGATGATGTCGCCAGGCAGGACCTCTGCGCTCTCGGCGACGATTTTCTCTTCGTCCTTGCCGTTGACCTTGCGCACGAGCGCATAGATCGGGCGGTTTTCCTTGATGGCCTTCATGCGGTCTTCCATCGCCTGAGGCGCGATGACCTCCGTCTCGAAGAGCAGGCGATCGGCCGTTGCCAGCTTCTGGTTGACCTCTTCCATGCGGGACTGCACTTCCCGCATCTCCATGACGATCTCGTTCCGTCGCTGGTGCTGCAGGTCGGCCGTATCCCGTTCCGCCCGGTTCAGATCCTGCTGGGCTTTCAGGACGGCCGTTTCCATCTCCAGACGGCGGCCTTCGATCTCGACGGCGGTGCGCTCCAGGACGAGCTGTCGAGGCGCGACGGCGAGGCCCTTCTCGACCAGGGACGTGACGCTCTTCAGTTCTTTCTGGACCATTCCGTACTGGCGGTCCTGGGTCTCGATCCGCGCCGTCAGGGACACGATGGTCTGTTGCAGGAGTGCCTTCAGCCGGTCCAGCGCCGACATCTGCGTTTGCACGGTGTTGCGACGGGATTCGAAGATGAGATTCTCTTCCCGCATCATCTGACCGATCGCCGGGTCGTCCTTGCGGTCGGCCCATCCGGCCGGGAAGGTGATTGCTTCGCTTCCCTGCTCCTCCGCCTGCAGCCGCGCCATTCGGGCCAGGAAAGTGTTTTTCTGCAGATTGAGAACCGTCAGGTTGCCGCGTCCCGTGATGGCCTCGCGGTCGAGCCTGCCGTTGGCGTCCTCCGTCGCGCGGGAGAAACCTCCGGCCACGCTCACGGCCTGGAGCACGGTCAGGCCCGTCCGGTAGGGGTATTCGCCCGGCCTCTCGACGCTGCCGATGATATAGAACGGGCGGGCTTGGACGATCTCGACGGATGTGTCGGGCAATTCCACGAGCCCGACGCGCCGTTTGAGCCCTTCGGAAATGTTCTTGGAGAGGCCCGACAGGCTCACCCCCGATGCATCCACTTCACCGATGAGCGGCAGGAAGACACGGCCTTCGGCGTTGACCGTATATTCGCCCGTCAGAGCCGCCCATTCGTAGGTCTCGCCGATCGAGGCGCGCCACTCGATGACCTTGACCCGGACGCGGTCCTGCGGCCCGAGCTTGTATTCAGACGCCAGAGCGCCCCAGGAGGAGCCCATGAGCGCGATCGCCAGCAGGCCGGTCAAAGCCTTGCGGGCGCCCGCAGCGATGCCGCCGCGCGTGGTCTGCCCGTCACGCCCCCGCGACGCCTCTTCGGCGAAGCGCTGAGGGCCGGTCTTGCGAAGCCGGAGAGGCAGCCTGAGCATGTTTCAATCTTCCTGATAAAACGGGCCCTAAGTATTATGCACTCAGAGGAACCCAATCTTAGGTTTACGACAATGTCATATGTTATTTTTTCGACAGCGCAGGCAGTACTTCCCGAGGTAAGACGGATTATCCGGGAACAATTGATCTGAGCTGTTGCAGTTGTGCTGTCATCCGCTCACGGAACCGTAGTAATTCTCATAGACATCACACACGGAATTCCAAGATTGCCGGTGAGCGAAGGCTGCCGCATCCTCACGATCCTGGCGCCGGATCCGCGGGAGCCATTCCACGAAGTCGCGCGCCGCCGCTTCCGGTTCGTCGAAATTGGTGAGCCGTCCGGCCCCCGAGAGGGCATGGGTTTCCTGGAAGGCGGCATTCTCGTGCATGAAGGGGAGGAGACCGATCGACATGCCTTCCACGACGGACAGTCCGAAGCCCTCGTAGCGTGAGGCCGACACGGTAAATCCGCAAGTTTTGGCGAGATCGGAAAGCTCGTCGTTGTCGAGAAAGCCGTGATAGAAGACGTTGTCCTCCAGTCTCCTCTGCCGCACCTGTCCGGCGAGTTCGGGCCAGAGGTTCTCCATGTCGCTGCCGACGAGATGGAGCTTGATGGCCGGATGAGTCTTCTTGAGGTGCCCCATGAACTCGATGAGGGCATCGATCCGCTTGTTGGTGGAGAGCCTTCCCACGTACAGGAGGTCGTTGCCCTCGCAAATGAAATTACCGAGCGGCACGATGGGGTTGCGCAGAAGCACGGAATCGACGCCGACCGTTTTGAGCGTTTTCGCATCGTTGCCGCTGACCGCGAACACGGCTCGGTGGTGGCCGAGACTCCAGCGCGTGATCGTATTGAGGTAGATCTTCTTGATCTCGGCCAGGTTCTCCGTGTGGAAGAACAGGCCATGCGTGGTCATGAAAAGTTTCGCGCTGGAGCTGACGTTCATCAGCGCCAGGATGTCCAGCAGCTGATCGGCGGCATGAATGTGAACGATGTCGTATTGCTTGACGAAACTGCGACTGACCATCGGGAGAAACAGGCGACGCCATCCGATGAAGGGGACGCGGTGGATGCGAACCTTGCCCTGGCGGTCGGTTTGCGGAAGCCGTTCCTTGGACCCGAAAACCCTGTCCAAGGTGAGAACGGCGACATCGTGCTTCTCGGACTGACGCTGACTGAGTTCCTGGACGTAGTTCTCAAGTCCACCCGTGGATGGGGGATACTGCCTGACGACGTGGAGCACTTTCAAACGTGTCTCAGGCACTTCACGATCTCCCGCATTGCCGATGGTGCCCAAACACCCATGGTGGCCTGAATAGTGGACGCTCGCGCAAGGCTTGCGAACAACATATGATGCATTCCAAACGCATCGTCATCAAATAAAGGAGAGTCCACGCAGTCTTACTCCGTCCGCCGATGCGATAGATGGAGTATTTCCAGATTTTGGGAAGTCTATCAACTCGGGAATGCGAGAGCATCTTGTATTCCGGTCTGCCTACATCTTGACTTTTCTGTGGTACGCCGCAGGAAGATCCGCTTCTCGGCGCGCCCCGCTGGGTAGTCCGATCGCGACGGCCGGATTCTTTGGGGTAGCGGTAAATTTCAGGACGTTCCCTCGAACTGGTCGGATGCTCCCGCCCACCGTCCGCCCATCTCTCGGACCGAACGGGATGGGTCCGCCCAATTGTTCCCATGATGCGATTGCAAAATATGGAGTTTTTGGCTCGGCACGTGGGGTACCACCAATGGGCATGCCGAATGCGGCCAGATTTAAAGTAAGATTTGTTTGTATTGGCGAGTGTTCGGCGAAGCTGGGCACTGCACGAAAGTTATCTCAGCCGTCATCCTAATCCATCGGTTGGTCAGGTTTTGGTTGGCGTTAGCTGGAAATTCGCATCTCCATGCAACCTTAAGGGGGACAAATGCTGGAAACTCTCATTCGCAAACTTGAGCGCTTTGTCCCGCTATCTCTGGAAGACAAGAGAATGCTGGAGCGGGCCACGGCCAAGGTTCAGCAAGTGGGGGCCCGCGAGGACTTCATCTGTGAGGGCGAGGTCTCGAACGATCTTCACCTGGTGCTCAACGGGTTTGCCTGCCGTTATAAGATCCTGCGCGACGGCCAGCGGCAGATCATGGCCTATCTCCTGCCCGGCGACTTCTGCGACCTCCACGTGACGATGACCGGCGGACTGGACCATTCCATCGGAACCTTGACGGCCTGCACCATCGTGAGCATCCCCCGCTACGCGATGGTCGACCTGACCCGGCGCTATCCGGCGATCAACCGGGCCTTGTGGTGGGCGACCCTGGTGGACGAGGGCACCTTGCGGGAGTGGGTGGTCAACCTCGGCCGCCGCCCCGCCGACAAGCGGATGGCGCATCTCCTGTGCGAACTGCTCGTTCGCCTCGAGATGATCGGTCTGGCGAACGGCGGGCGCTACGAGCTGCCGCTCAAGCAGAGCGAACTCGCCGACACGCTCGGGCTGTCCGTCGTGCATGTGAACCGGATCCTGCAGCAATTGCGCCGCGACGGGTTGATCACGTTGAAGCGCAAGGTGCTTTCGATCCACGACGTGGAGCGCCTGAAGGACTTCGCGGAATTCAGCCCCAGCTACCTCCACGTGGAGCAGGCCGAGTCCGACGGGATGGACAGCCAACGCGCCATGATGCGCCGCTACGAAGCCCCGCCGCTCGAAGACATGCGGGTCTACTGACGCCGCGTCATCGGCGAGCCGGCCCCGCCTCGGCTCGCCGACGCCTGCGGGGCTTGACAGACATCGCGGCCTCGGGCGCAAAAGGGTGTTGCGACATTCCGTGCCCGGCCCATGACCAGCGTTCAAGACAAGTTGCAAGCGATCCTCGACCGCCTCGCGCGAAGGTCGTCCGAGGAGCGCGTTTTTCTGGCCGTGTACGCGGACGCAGCCCGCGCCGAAGCCCATGCCGCGGATGAACGCCGCCGGGCCGGGCTGGCTCTTGGCCCTCTCGACGGGGTTATCGTCTCGATCAAGGATCTGTTCGACGTCGCCGGCGAAGTGACGCGTGCGGGCTCCCTGGCGCTGCGGGAGCGGGCGCCGGCGCCGGTGGATGCCGTGGCCGTGCAGAGGCTGCGGCGCGCCGGGGCCGTCATCGTCGGGAAAACCAACATGGTCGAGTTCGCCTTTTCGGGGCTCGGCCTCAACGCGCATTTCGGCGCCCCTGGCAATGCCCATGACGCGGACCGTATTCCGGGCGGGTCATCCTCCGGCGCGGGCGTGTCGGTCGCGGAAGGCACGAGCGACATCGCCATCGGAAGCGATACCGGCGGGTCCGTGCGGATCCCGGCCGCCATGAACGGTGTCGTGGGCTTCAAGCCGACGGCGCGCCGGGTGCCCCTAGATGGGGTCTTTCCTCTCTCGCCGAGCCTCGACTCGGTCGGCCCCCTCGCCAGGACCGTCCAGGACTGCGCCTTCGCGGACGCCGTCATGGCCGGGGAGCGGCCCCGGCTTCTCGTCCCCCTCGGCCTGCCCGGACTAACGATCGGGGTGCCCCGCGGCCGGCTGCTGCGGGGCCTCGAGCCCATGGTCGAGGAGGCCTTCGCGAGATCGCTGCGCCGCCTGGAGCACGCCGGAGCCCGGATCGTCGACCATCCTCTGGAGGATCTGCTCGACCGGATGGCCGAGGCGACGTCGACGGCTTCGATCGCGTCGGTCGAGGCCGCGGAGGTTCACAAGGAGTGGATCGACGCGAAGGCGCATTTGATCGATCCGCGGATCCGGGCGCCCATCGCCCGCAGCGGACGCCTGCCGGCATCCGCCCATCGCCGGATGATGCGGGAGCGCGCTGCCCTGGCCGCGGCGATGGATGAGCGGCTGAGGCCCGTGGATGTGCTGGCCCTGCCCACCACTCCGATCTCGGCGCCGCTCATCGCGCCCCTCGAGGAGGACGACGACCTCTATGACCGAACGGACTGGCTCGTCCTCAGGAATACCATGGTGGCCAATCAGTTCGACCTGACCTCCATCACCCTGCCGGCCTCGGACGTCGTCCGACCCGTCGGTTTCATGCTGGTGGCCCGACACGGCCAGGACCATCGCCTCCTGGATATCGCCGCCGGCATCGAGGCGGCCTTGCGGGACTCTTCGGGGTCAGGTTGACGCGGCAGCGTCCCTCTGTTCGGCTGGGCCATCATGCATACTTAATAGGGATGCGTTGCCTGACGGAGGAGTTCCTGGATGCAATCACCCGATGAGTGGCAGATACCCCTGAGGTACCAGCCCAACCAGGAGGCCCTGTCCTACGACCTATCATCGGTCCTGGGAGCGGTCGTCTCGCTGCGGGCCCGCGTGCCGAGCGATGCCTTCACGGCTGAGACCCTTGGCGTGGAGCGCGCCGGGCAAGGTGTGGTCATCCGTTCGGATGGGCTCGTCCTCACCATAGGCTATCTCATCGCCGAGGCGGACGAGGTCTGGCTCACGACGAATGACGGACGTGTGGTGCAGGGCCATGCGCTGGCTTACGATTATGCCAGCGGGTTTGGGCTTGTTCAGGCCCTCGGGACGCTCGATTGCCCGGTCCTGCCCTTGGGCGATTCGCGCCGTCTGGCGCCGGGCGAGCATGTGGTGATCGGGGGCGCGGGCGGGCGTGTCCACTCGCTCAGCGCCCAGGTCGTCGCCCGCCAGGAATTCGCCGGATACTGGGAGTACCTACTCGACGACGCCATCTTCACCGCCCCGGCTCATCCCAATTGGGGCGGCACGGCCCTGATCGGGTCCAAGGGAGACCTTCTCGGCATCGGCTCGCTGCAACTTCAGCATCTGGGCCAAGGGGGTCAGGTCGTGCCCTTGAACATGGTGGTGCCCATCGACCTCCTGAAACCCATCCTGGACGATCTGCTCACCCATGGACGGGTCAACCGGCCGGCGCGGCCCTGGCTTGGTCTCTATGCGCAGGAGGACGAGGACGACCAAGTGGTGATCGTGGGGCTCGCGGGCGACGGCCCGGCCCAGCGGGCAGGCCTCAAGGCGAGCGACGTGGTCCGGGCCGTGGCGGGTGAGAGCGTTACGTCGCTGGCGGGGTTCTACCGGGCGATCTGGTCCCTGGGAAAAGCCGGTGTGGACGTGCCGTTCACCCTGGAGCGGGAGGGGGACCGGTTCGACGTGAGCGTGACGTCCGCCGATCGCGACCGCTTCATGCGCCCGCCGCGCTTCCAGTAGGGGCCGTTACCCCGTCGCGCGGGAGAGGGCGCCCGCGACGCGAGCCGCCAGGTCCGCATTGTTCTTCACCAGGGCGATGTTGGTTTCCAGGCTGCGGCCTTGCGTTTCCTCGAAGAGACGAGACAGCAGGAACGGCGTCACCGCTTTGGCCGTAACGCCCCGGCGCTGCGCCTCGCCGATGGCTTCGTCGATGAAGACCTTCATGACATCGGCCGGTATCTCGGCCTCTTCCGGAACGGGGTTGGCAACCAGAACGCCGCCTTCGAGGCCCAGCGCTCTCTTGGTGTCGACAAGGCCAGCGATCGCCTCCGGCGAGTCGAGGCGGAGCGGGGCCGGGAGTTCGCTCGCGCGGCTCCAGAAGGCGGGAAACCGGTCGGTTCGATACCCGACTACCGGCACGCCTCGCGTCTCCAGGTATTCCAGCGTGCGGGGCAGGTCCAGGATGGCCTTGGCGCCGGCGCACACCACGGTGACAGGGGTCCGGGCAAGCTCGTCGAGATCGGCCGAGATGTCCATCGTGGCCTCGACGCCCCGGTGCACGCCGCCGATCCCTCCGGTGGCGAACACCCGCACGCCCGCCATGGTCGCACAGATCATGGTGGCGGCCACGGTGGTGGCTCCGTGGCGCCCGGTCGACACGGCGTAGGGCAGGTCCGCGCGGCTGAGCTTCATCACATCCCTGGCTGTGCCGAGCCAGTCGAGGTCGGTCTCCGAGAGGCCGACCTTGATGCGGCCGCCGATGACCGCGATGGTGGCCGGCACGGCCCCGTTCTCGCGTACGATGCCTTCCACCGCGCGGGCCGTCTCCACATTCTGCGGGTAGGGCATGCCGTGCGTGATGATGGTGGATTCCAGGGCCACGACGGGCCCGGCCTGCGTCAGCGCCTCCTGCACCTCCGGTGCGATGTCGATGAAGCGGCTCAACGGGCTGTGGGTCATGGCGACGGGGCTTCCGGGAGGAGATGTTCAGAGATTCGCGCCTTCAATAGCGCAAGGGACAGGTCGGGTCGAACGCTGAACGGGCTTTCGACCGTCAGGGCCGCCGCGACGCTTCCCAGCCGGGCTGCTCCGGTGAGGTCGCACCCTGTGGCCAAGCCGTGGATCGTGGCCGCGATCAAGGCGTCGCCGGCCCCGGTCGCGTCGAGGATTGCGGCCTCCATGGGACGGAGGGCGGAGATCCCGCTTGCATCCGCCACGATGAACGCGTGCGGTCCCCGGGTCAGGACGACCCGCCCGGCGCCGCGATCCAGGAGCTGCGAGGCCAGGCCGGCAAGGTCGAGATCCGGGCCGGCGTCGATTTCCAGAAGGGCCGCGGCCTCGTCGCCGTTGAGGAAGAGAAGGCTGATGCCCGTCAGATCCTCGGGCAGTCGCCTGACTTTCGGGCCGGACACGGCATCCACGGCAAGGGAAAGAGAGTGGCTCCCAGCGTGACTGACCAGGGCATGGAGGCAGGGGGCGGGAAGGTTGCAATCGGCGAAGATCCAATCCCCCGCATCCGCATCCGCCAGAGGGGCCAGGACGGCATCCGGATGCAGCCCCTCGAAGATCCCCATATCGGCCAGTCCGACGGCCAGATCGCCGGTCGGCTGGAGGACGGCCACGTACTCGGCCGTCGACCGGTCCCGCGAGACCCGCATTCCACGGATGTCGACGCCCAGAGAGGTCAGGCCCGATTGTAGGAAGCGTCCGTTGTCGTCATCTCCCACGATGGACACGAGCGACACATGGGCGCCGAGGCGGGCCAGGTTCTCGGCCACATTGCGGGCGACCCCGCCCGGCGTCCGCTCGGTCGTGACGGGATTCGACGTCCCGAGCCTGACGGGGTCTTGCGCGCGGTACTTGCGGTCCACGGCCGCGCCGCCGATGCAGATGACCCGGGGAAATACGTTCATGACATCGGGCCTCCGTGGCGATCCGGGCGGATCCCCTTCCAATCAGACGGAGGCGAAAAAATCCAGGGCCGCGGCCATGGGGGATGGCTGCCGCGCCGGAAGGGTCGCTTCCGGCGCGGGGAGGGGCCTTACTTCAGCATGGTGCCGACATTGTCCTTCGTCACGCGGTCGATGCCCGCGTAGATGATGTCGTCCACCTTCTCGCCCTTCTTGAGCTTGAGAAGGATGTCCATGGCGCGTTCGCCCATCTCGTAGGGCCTTTGTCCCACGAGCGCGTTGGCGAAGCCGTCCCGAAGCAATTCGAGCTGCACCTTCAGCGTATCGGCCACCACGAGGGTGAACTTGCCCTGATCCATCGCGCTTTTGTTCTTGTTCACGAAGCTCTTGTAGGCCTCGGGCACGAACATTGGCCAGCCGCCGACAGGCACGATGGCGGCAAGGTCCGGATTGGCTGTCTTCAAGTCCTGCATCTGCTGCACGGCCAGGGCCAGATCGTCGTTGCAGTAGGTGGGCGAGCCGGAGACCTCGGTCCACTTCGACCCTTTCAGGGCATCGCGCACGCCTTCCACGCGGTCCTTGAGGTTTGCGGCCGCAGGCCCGCCGGACACCATGGCGTACTTGCCCCCGTCCGGGCGCATCTTCAGCAACTCCTCGCCCAGGGCCCGGCCCATGGCGCGGTTGTCCGTACCCACATGGGCTTGGCGGGCCGAGTTCGGCGCGTCCGCGTCGAAGGTGATGACCGGGATGCCCGCGTCGCGGGCCGCCTTGATCACGCGCACGGCCGCGGCCGCGTCCGAGACCGAGATCGCGATTCCGTCGACCTTCTGGCTGATCAGGTCCTGAATGATCTGGGCCTGGCTGGCGGGCTCGTGCTCGACCGGGCCCTTATAGATGCATTCCACGTTGCCGAGTTCCTTGGCACGCTTGATGCAGCCGTCGCGGGACAGATCGAAATAAGGGTTGTTCATCGCTTTCGGCACGATGGCGAAGCGATAGGTCTGCGCCGCCGCCGGAGCGGTGAGCGCTACGGCCGCGATAGCCGCAAGTAGCAGACGTTTCATGGTCTTCCTCCTAGTGAACGATGCCGCCCCGTTCGGGGTCTTGTTGCCAGCTTGGCGCGAGCCGATGGGCCGGGCCGGTTACGAGGCGATCCTCAGGGTGCGCACGCGGTCGACCAGGACCGCCAGGATGATGATTCCGCCCACGAGCACGATCTGCCAATAGGCATTGATGCCCGCGAGCACGAGGCCGTTGCGGATCACTTCGATGAGAAGGGCGCCGATCACGGCGCCCGCCGGACCGCCGACGCCGCCGGTCAGGTTGGCGCCGCCGATGACCGCCGCCGCGATGATGGTGAGCTCATAGCCCGTCGCGAGGTTGGCGGGGGCCGAGCCGAGCCAGCCGACCATGAGGATGCCCGCGAAACCCGCCGAGAGCGCGGACAGAACGTAGACGGCGATCTTGACCCGGTCGACCGCGATGCCGGTGAGCGCCGCCGCCTTCTCGTTGCCGCCGAGCGCGAAGACGTGGCGGCCGAAGGCGGTGTGGTGGAGGACGACGCCCATGATGACCGCGAGCACCAGAAGATAGATCACCGCGACGGGAACGCCGCCGAGATTGCCGTCCGTCAAGGCGTAGAAGAGGTCCACGTCGGATCCGGTCGGCGCCTGCCCGCGCCCCTCGGTGACCGCATAGGCAAGCCCGCGCACGATGGACAGCATGCCCAGCGTCGTCACGAAGGGAGACAGACCGAGTTTCGCGATGAGAAGGCCGTTCGCAAGACCAATCAGCAGCGCGGCGCCGAGGCCCGACAGGAGCGACAGCGTCATGGCCAGGAGCGGGATGCCCTCCACGGCCGTGCCCGCCAGGCGTTGCATGACGATGGCGCAGACGATGGCGGACAGCGCCATGGTCGACCCGACCGACAGGTCGATGCCGCCCGTGACGATCACCAGCGTGATGCCGAGGGTGACGATGCCCACGAACGAGAAGTTCTTGGCCACGTTGGCGAGGTTGCCCGCGCTGAGGAAGGCCGAGCTCAGCACCGACATCACGACCATGATGACGACGAGCGCCACCGCCACATAGGCGGTCTGGCTGGCGAAGAAGCCGCGCCGCCACCAGGGTGCGCGCCCCACATTGGAGAAATCGCTGGCGCCGGAGGCCTGGGTGATGTCGTTCATCAGGCGGCCTCCTTGGCGCCGGTGATCAGGGCCGTGACTTCCTCGGGGCTCGACTGGCTCACGGGCTTGTCGGCCACCTTCGTGCCCCGGCGCATGACGACCACGCGCTCGCACACGGAGAAGACGTCCGGCATGCGGTGCGAGATCAGGATAACGGCGATCCCCGCGTCGCGCAGCCGGCGGATCAGGTCGAGAACCTCGGCCACCTGCCGGACCGAGATGGCCGCGGTGGGCTCGTCCATCAGGATGAGCTTGGCCCGCGCCAGGCGCGTGCGGGCGATGGCCACCGCCTGCCGCTGGCCGCCCGACATGGCGCGCACCACGTCGTCGGGCCGCGTCTCGGACTTCAGCTCACGGAACAGTTCGCCGGTACGCCGGTTCATGGCCGCGTGATCCAGGAACGAGAACGGCCCGACCTTGCGCTTCAGCTCCCGGCCCAGGAACACGTTCGCGGCGGCCGTCAGGTTATCGGCCAGGGCCAAGTCCTGGTACACGACCTCGATGCCCACCGCCCGGGCATCGACCGGTTTCGCGAAATGAACCTCCTTGTCCTCGAACAGGACGCGGCCGTGCGAGGGCGGGAAGTTTCCGGCGATGATCTTGACCAGGGTCGACTTGCCGGCTCCGTTGTCGCCCATCAGGCCCACGACCTCGCCGGGCCGGATCGTCAGATTGACGTTCGACAGGGCCCGGATCGCTCCGAACTCCTTGCCGATATTGTCCAATACCAGGAGCGACACGCAAAACCCCTCCCTGAACCCGAACCCCTGGCAGACAAACTGGCGCGCCTCGAACGAGCGGTCTCCGGGAGCAAGAGGGTTTGTAACATGTCGCCTTCGCGAGGTTCGACCCCGACCAATGGATGAAGGTCAGCTCGGGCGGGCAGTGCGGGACTGGCGGACGCGACCGGGAGAGCCGATCACCACGACCCTCGTGCCGACCGGCGCATGGTTGTAGAGGTCGATCACATCCTGATTGATCATGCGGATGCATCCGGACGACACGCTCTTGCCGATGGTCCAGGGCTCGAAGGTCCCGTGGATGCGATAGAGGGTGTCCTTGTTGCCCTGCCACAGATACATGGCCCGCACGCCCAGCGGGTTGCCGGGCCCGCCGGGCATCCCGAGCCCGCTCTGCAGGTTTGTCATCTGCGCCATGAGATCCGGCTGGCGGTCCAGCATTTCCTTGGGAGGGTACCAGTCCGGCCACTCCTGCTTGGCCTCGATGCTGGCGGTGCCCGACCATCCGAAACCGGAGCGGCCGACGCCGACGCCGTAGCGCATGGCCGTGCCGTTGGGCTGCACGTGGTAGAGATAATGCGCCTGCGGGTCGACCACGATTGTTCCCGGCTCCTCCGCCGTCTCATAGGGGACGAGCCGCCGCAGGAAGGCCGGGTTGATCTGAGAGAGCCTCACCGCGGGGATCGCAAAGCGATCGTTGTCGACGGGCCCATAGATGCGCTGATAGACCGCCGGGATCTCGGACGATTGCGCGAGGGCGCGCGAGCCGCAGGATAGGCCCATGGCGGTGGCCGAAATTCCCCACAAGAGAGCACGACGGTCGAGATCCATCACTTAAACCTCCGATGCAGACCGCATAGGAATCTAGGTCACGCGAATCTCAGGTCCAGCTTCACCGATGGGGGTCTCCTAGTCCGGACGGTCTTCGACTTCAACAGCCTCCAGGAAAGGATACTCCAGAACGATCTCGCCACGGCCGTCCGTGACCTCGAAACGGCAGTCGCGCCAGCTTGACGGCTGCACGATCGCGGAGGCCATCAGGTCCCGTGCGGCCGCACGCGCGGCTTCCCAGGCGGCATCCGCGTCCGGAAAATCCTGCCCGTCCCGATCAGGAAGATAGTCGCTTTCCAACTGGATGTTGAAGAAATAGCGCATGCCGATTCTCCTGAGGCCGCCGATCTGTCATCGTCAGGCAACCATGGGACGGCGGCAGAAATGCGCCGCACCCGGCCGGAAGGAAAACGATGCCGCAACTCGACGCGATTCTGGAGACGGCTCTCTATGTCGACGACCTGCCGAGGTCCAGGCGCTTCTATGAAGCGCTGGGGCTGCGCATCCTGCGCGCGGACGAGCGCATGTGCGCCTTCGATGTCGGAGGCCGCAGCATTCTCCTGCTTTTCCTGCGGGGATCGACCCAAGGGACAGTGGTGATGCCGGGCGGAACCATTCCGCCTCACGATGGTCATGGTCCGCTGCACATTGCGTTCGCGGTCACGGCCGAGGATCTGGCGGCCTGGGAGAACGTTTTGCAAGACAGGAACATCGACATCGAGGGGCGCGCCGCTTGGTCCAGGGGCGGGCGCAGCGTCTATTTCCGCGATCCGGACGGACATCTGCTCGAGTTGGCGACGCCCGGCCTCTGGGAGACCTATTGAGATGCCGCTTCTCACCGAAGCCATCGCCGAAGCGGTGGGCGCCATCGATGCAGCCCTCCTGCGGCTCGACGAGGGTACCGATGCGGTCACGGGATTGAACGACGTGCGCTCTCATATCCTCAGCGTCCTGTGGCTCGTGGAACGCAATCCCGGCATCGAGGCGGCCGCCGACGATCTCTATCAGGCCGCCGCAGCTTTCGTCCGCGCCAAGGCCGATCCGAGTACGGGAAACCGCCACAAGCGCATCCTGAACGACGCCATGGCGCGTTTCCGGGAAAGACTAGCCATGGCCGTGCCGAGCGTCCAAGCCCAGCGTCTCGGCTTGGCGTGACGGACATGCGCCCACGCGATCCGCAATCGAGAAAACCCGGAACGGAGACTTGAGATGAGCGAACACGGCGATCATTCACATGATCACGACGGGGCCTGGAAGCATGACGGCGTGCGGGTGATCAAGGGCGATCAACTCGATCCGAACACCGCGCAGACGCCCGGCATGTTTCGACAGGCCGCGATCAACCATGCCCGCGTGGGGGCGCAAAAGATCTGGGCCGGCACCGTCTCCATCCAACCCAACGCCAAGACGGGCGTCCATCACCACGGCGAGCTGGAGAGCGTCATCTACGTGGTCCGTGGCCGCGCCCGGATGCGGTGGGGCGAGCATCTCGAATTCGTGGCCGAGGCCGGACCGGGCGATTTCATCTACGTGCCGCCCTTCGTGCCGCACCAGGAGATCAACGCCAACCCGGATCAGCCGCTGGAATGCGTGCTGGTGCGGTCGGACAACGAAGCCGTCGTGGTCAACATCACGGAGGTGGAGCCGGTGGAGCACCCGGAAGAGGTGTATTGGGTCGATCCGATCCACAAGCATCCCTGAGGGCGAATCCGCGCGTCGTCTCACGCCCCGGCCCTCGCAGGATCCTCCCGGACGCAGGTCATGGGCACGATCCGGATCCGCAGTTCGAGATCCGCGTCGCTCGAGCGCCGGGCCACCCAATGGGACCCATCCTCGCTGCGGCCGGCTTCGGCGTAATCGGCGAGCCATTGGCTGACCGCGAGGGCGGCAGCCGTGTAGTCGTCGTAAGCATCCTCGAGGCGCCCTCCATCGAGGAAGCGATCCTCTTGCCCGACCAATTGCCAAACGACGCGGTAAGTCATCCGCCCGCTCCGGACTTTTCGCGATCAAGACGGCTGCACGAACAGTATTCACGGCGCCGAGGCCAGCTCCAGCGCCGTCGGAGCGACGCCCGAACGAGGCATCGCTCAAACCAACATCTGGGGAGATGCTGGGTTCGGGCAAGCCCCACCCGGCGCCAGAAGTCCCAAACAACGCCGGGAACATGAGACCCCGCCGCAGGACACATTTCTTGTGGCGGGTCCGTCCCGGTCGATCAGTCGTCGTTCTCTGAGGTGAGCTGCTCCGGACGCAACCCTTCATCGACCTGGCCGCGCACGGCGCCCTGGCCGAGATCCTGGGACAGGACGGAGTGCACGATCTGCCGGATCGCGTCCTCGCGCGTGGCTGCCTCGCGATGCCGGACCCGCCAGGAATCCAGGGCCCGCAACTGCTCCGGCCCCAAGCGAACCTCGATGACGTCCGACCGGTCCTGCACCTTCATCGTGGCACCTCGTGCGTCGAGCCTACGGCTATGCTTGGGTTGACAACGATTTGGCGCGCCATCCGGTTCAACGGCGGCGGCGCTTCGGCGGCCTGGGCCGCGACGGCTCCTTCTCCTTGACGACCGCAGGCTTCGTCTTTTCCTTGGAAATCATGCTTTTCGGAAGCGGGCGGGTCATGCATTGGGCAACATGGGCGTTGCGCCTCTCGACGATGCGGCGGTAGGCGTCCGTGCCCGTCCGGCTTTTCGGTGCGATCCGATCCTTGGCCTCCTGCCGGCAGAACTCGCGCTTGGCCACCAGATCCTCGTCCGCTTTCGCTTCCGACGCGAACGCCAGGCAGGCCAAGGCGAGGATGGACGCGGCGAGACGCATGAGGCACCTATCGTACGGGAAGGTCCCTTGTAGCGGAGCAGGCGCGACCACGCATCCCTGATGAGGCGTCAACCTTAACGGCGAGACGAAGCCGTCTCAGGGTTTCCGCAAGCGGCGGACATTGGCCCGGACGTGGCGGCGATACCCCCTCACCACCTTCTGAGGCGAGCCGCCGGCCGCCAGGGTGAGCATGGCTTCGGAAAAGGCCGCCATCTTCTCCGTGACCATCAGCATGGATTCGGCCGGCGTTCCCCGCCCAAGGGCAATCTGCGACAGGCGGGTCCAGATCACGCTTTGGGATTCCATCATGAGGAGCGTGGTATTGAAGGTCAGTTGCATCCAGGGCAGCATCGGGAATCCTTCGAGGGCTTGCAGGAGATAACACCCCCGGCACGACATCCGATCCCGCGCCGGACGCAAGGGAGGTCTGCAAATCCTCCTTCCGCAGGCCGGCCCGGCCGTCGACGGGTTGGCGGAGCGCCGGTTTTGTGGCCATTCTTCTCCCGGAGCCGGAACGCGGCATCGTCATTCCCTTCTCCGCGCGTCGAGGGTGAATATTGGACTGGGACAAGATCAGGGTCTTCTACGAGGTTGCGGAAGCCGGGAACTTCACGCGGGCCGGAGAAAAGCTCGGGGTCAACCAGTCGTCGATCAGCCGCAATATCGGCGCCCTGGAGCGGGACCTGAAGGTGCCTCTCTTTCACCGCCATGCCCGCGGACTCATCCTCACGGAGCATGGGGACGTGCTCTACAGGGCCGCCCGCGAGATGCGGATGAGGCTGGAGGCCACGCGCCAGCGACTGGCGGAGACCAGCGAGGTCCCGTCCGGAGACCTGCGGGTGACCGCCACGGTGGGCATCGGGGCGATCTGGCTCGCGCAAAGGGTCTCGGAGTTCCTCGATCTCTATCCCAGCATCAACGTCCACCTCGTCATCACCAACGAGGAGCTGGACCTGGCCATGCGCGAGGCCGACGTGGCGATCCGCCTGCGCCGCCCCGCCCAGCCAGACCTGATCCAGCGCCGGCTCTTCACGGTGCATTATCACGCCTATGCGGCGCTTTCCTATATCGAACGCTTCGGCGAACCGCTGACGATCGAGGACCTCGACCGGCACCGCATCCTGTGCCTCGGCGGCGATCAGCCTGCCTTCATCCTGGCCATCCACAGGCTTTCGACCATCGGGCGTGGCCCGAAAGACCCGCGGCCGCGGCATTTCGTGGTCAATGACAGCCTAGCCTTGCGCCAAGCCATCGAGACGGGCGGCGGCATCGGTATGGCGCCCGCCTATTCTATGGACGCCAATGCCAAGGTCACGCGGGTCCTGCGGGATGTGGAGATGCCCACCTTGGACAGCTATCTCGTCTATCCCGAAGAGATGCGATCCGTCGCCCGCGTGCAGGTTTTCCGCGACTTCCTGGTCGCGAAGGCGCAGCGCTGGACCTACTGAACGCCCCCCTGCACCGATCCCGTGACGATCTCTGGCTCGAGGAACTCGACCGGAACTCCCGGCTCCACCAGCCGGACCAGCTCCTTGGCGTCCCAGTTGGTCAGGCGCACGCAGCCGTGGCTGTTCGTTTTGTCGATCTTGCTCGGTTCGGGCGTTCCATGGATGCCGTAGGTCGGCTTGTCGAGGCCGATCCACACGGCTCCCACGGGGTTGTTGGGGCCGGGGGGCAGGCGCAAGGCCTGGGTGTTGTTGCCCTGCTGGAAGTTCACCTTCGGCCGGTACCAGTATTCCGGATTGACCGCGACGGCCTTCACGGCATGCACGCCGCTCGGGGACGGCATCGCGGCGCTCCCGATGGTCGCCGGATAGGAGACCACGAGGGCGCCCATGGCATCGTAGCCGAAGAGCTGCTTCTTGACCTTGTCGGCCACGAGCCGCGCCACCTTGCGGGATGCGGGCTTGCCGACATTGGCTACCGTGATGGTCGCCCCCGCTTCCGTGAACGTCACGTCGGGGTTGATCTGGCGCAGAACGTCCTCGTCCATGTGGAACTTCTCGGCCAGGGCTTCAGCCGCATTCCGGTAGGCGAGGGTCTCCAGCTTGGCGAGTTCGGCGTAATCCTTGGGCAGGTCGGGAACGAAGGGCCCGGCCACGTCCTGGGGCTGGATGACGTAGGTCACGAGGGGCGGCGAGGGGTCGAGGCTCTCCAGCGCGCTCCAGACCTGCGCGTCCAGGATCCCGTTGACGGGAAGCCCCTGCATGGCCTCGAAGGCGGAGATCGCCTTGGCGACGTTGTCGCCGTAATAGCCGTCGATCACCCCTGGCGACGCATGAGCGCGCTTGAGCATGACCTGAAGCTTGAGGATCGCCGGACTCTGGTCCGCCGAGCGCAGGGCGACGGGCGTGAAGCCCGCCCCATTGGCGCCGGCGATGAGGTCGGCCCCGCTCATCCTGGTCTTGCCCGGGCGGACGGCCTCCCTGGGGGCCTCGCGGGCCGGCCGCGCGGCCTCCGGAACAGGCGCGGTCGGGCTCGGGACGGGGGCGGCTCCCAGCGGAGGCAGGGGGCTGACCTCGATCAAGGCCCTGACAGGCTCGTTGGCCGATGCCGGTCCCGTGATGAACCCCGAGGCCGCAAGGATGAACGCCAGATGAGATGCAGCATAACGCCCGAACATGAAACAAGCCCGCGAGAACAGAAAGGATCCGGTTGGTCTAAAATCATCTCTCCTGGTGCTTAAAAGAGCGTTTAAATGCGCCCGTCGGCCCTCCAATGCTGTCCTTTGTCGTAAGGATAAATCCCTAGATGATTTTATATTGTCAGGTGGTCCGATTTCCTCAGCTGTAGTCTCCCACAACGAAAATTCGAAAAAATCCGCAGATCTTGGGATTAGGGCCGTGGCCGCCCACGTATACGGATCGTGAGCATGCCCCCGAACCCCGATGTGATCGACCTCCTGCCGCGTCTGCGCCGCTACGCGCAGGCCTTGACGCGCGACAGCGCGGCCGCGGAGGATTTGGTCCAGGATGCCCTGGTGCGCGCCTACGAGCGCCGTCACACCTTCCGGCCCGGCGGCAACCTGCGCGGTTGGCTGATGTCGGTGCTCCACAACGTATTTGTCGACGGCCGCCGCCGCGCTCAAGCGGAGACCCGGAAGGTCGAGGGCGCGGCCGGCCTGGCCGACGAGGCATCCCAGCCGGATCAGGAGTGGCACGTCCGCCTCAGGCAGGTGGGGGAGGCCTTCTCGAACCTGCCGGACGAGCAGCGCGAGGCCTTGTATCTCGTGAGCATCGAAGGGCTGTCCTATCAGGAGGCCGCCCAAACCCTGGAGATTCCTGTCGGAACCCTGATGTCGCGCCTCGGGCGTGGCCGGGCTGCCCTGCGCGCTTTCGAGGAGGGCCGCGACGGCGCCGACACGCTTCGCCCCCGTCCCCAGCTGCGCGTCGTAGGAGGTCAGCATGAGTGAGCCCGTCACCAACGCGGATCTCGAGGCCTATATCGACGATCAGCTCGATCTGGGGCGCCGCATCGAGGTCGAGGATCACCTGTCCCGCAACCCTGGCGCGGCGGCCCGCATCATGGCGGATCTGCGCGCCAGAGACGCCTTGCGCGTCCTCTTCGCCGAGGCGCCATCCCGTCCCTCGGAGGCGACGCTCGATGCCGCGCGGCGCCTGAATCGGGGACTGGCCCGGCAGCGCGTCGCCCTCGCGCTCCGGCGTGCCGCAGCGGTGGCGCTCCTGGTCGGCCTCGGTTGGTTCGCCCACGGGCAGAACGGCTTCCTGGGCATCTCGGAAAGTGACGCGTCTCCGAAGCCGCCTGCTTTCGTCGAGGATGCGATCCACGCCCATCAGACGGCTCTGGTGCGTGCCCGCATGGCCTCCCAGCGTGAGGCGTCGGATTACGATCCCGCCGAGATCCTGCAGGAGACGGGCGTGTCCCTGCCGGCCCTGCCGAAGGATTGGCGCGTCAAGGACGTGCAGGTCTTCCCGGCACGGGCGGGGCATGGCGTCGAGCTCTCCGTCGATGCGCGGGAACTGGGGCCCGTCTCCCTCTATGCCGCCCGGGCCGGCACCTTCGGGGTCATACCGCCCTCCATCGCCCGAGGGCCCAACGGGCGCACGGTCTACTGGCAGACCGGAGAGCTCGTCTACGCCCTGACGGGCAGCGCCCAGGAGCCGTCCCTCGAGAAAGCCGCAGGCCGCCTCTCGGCCAGCCTGCGCTGAACCTTTTCAACGATCGCCAATGCACAAGGAAGCATGACATGAATACGCCTTTCGCCTGGAACAACACTGCGACGCGGGTCGGCTCCGCGGCGTTCGACGAGGGCCTGCGCCAGCACATGCTGCGGGTCTATAACTACATGGGCCTCGGTCTCGTCATGACGGGCGTCGTGGCGTTCCTGGTCTCGTCGACGCCCGCGCTGTACGTTCCCATCTTCTCCACGCCGCTCAAGTGGGTGGTGATGCTGGCGCCGCTCGCCTTCATCTTCTTCTTCTCGTTCCGGGCCCACGCTATTTCGGCCGCGACGGCTCAAACCCTGTTCTGGGTCTTCTGCGCCCTCATGGGCCTGTCGCTCGCCTCCGTGTTCCTCGTTTTCACGGGCACGAGCATCGCGCGCACCTTCTTCATCACGGCGGCGATGTTCGGCGCCACCAGTCTGTGGGGCTACACCACGAAGCGGAATCTCGCGGCCATGGGGTCGTTCCTGATCATGGGCCTCATCGGCGTCCTGATCGCGTCCGTGGTGAACATCTTCGTCGGCTCGAGCGTGCTGCAATTCGCCATCTCGATCCTCGGCGTCGTGATCTTCACGGGACTGACGGCCTACGACACGCAGTCGATCAAGGAGCAGTACGCGGAGGGCTTCGGCACGGAGGCCAACAACAAGCTCGCCGTGCTCGGCGCGCTCTCCCTGTACCTCAACTTCATCAACCTGTTCCAGCTTCTGCTGAGCCTCACGGGCCAGCGGGAAGAGTAATCGGTTCATCACGACAGGAGACACATTCGTGAACCATCAAGACCGGCATGCGATTGAACAGCTTTTCGGCAAGCTCGCCCAGGTGGAAACGCAGGCGTCGGCACCCGACGCCGAGGCGGCCTCGCTCATCCGTTCGCAAATCGCCCAGCAGCCCCAGGCTCCGTACTTCATGGCCCAGACCATCATCGTGCAGGAGCAGGCGCTCAGCGCCGCGCAAGGGCGCATCCAGCAACTGGAGCAGCAGATCGCCAGCCGTCCGGCCGGTGGAGGCGGCTTCCTGTCGGGACTGTTCGGCGGAGGCGCCCAGCCGGCTCAACGTCAGCCCCAAGCCAACCCGATGATGCAGCCGGGCCAGCCCTCAGGGCCCTGGGGCGGCGCTCCCGGCGCCCAGCCCGGCATGGTGCCGGGGCGTGGCGGCGGCGGCGGGTTCCTGGCCGGCGCGGCTCAGACCGCCATGGGCGTGGCCGGCGGTGTGATGCTCGGCAACATGCTCATGGGCGCTTTCGGCGGCGATGATGCGAAGACGGCCGATGCGGCAGGAGCGCAGCCCGAGCCGGAGCAGACCGCAGCCGCCGACGAGGGCGGCGGCATGTTCGACGGTTTCTTCGGCGGGGAAGACGAGGCTTAAGGCTCCGCTCATCTCAATGACATAATCCTCCGGCACGTCGCGGGTCCCGCGACGTGCCTTCCTTTTTTCCAGGAGATCTTCGTGCTCGATCAGGCGATGGCCGATATCGGCGGCTTCATCACGACCCATCAGGCTTGGGCCGGTCCGATCATGGGCGCCGTGGCGTTCGGAGAATCCCTGGCCTTCGTGGGCCTTCTGGTGCCAGCCACGGCCCTCATGCTCGCGGTGGGCGGCATGATCGGCACGGGCGCCATCGATCCGGTACCGGTCCTGGCCTGGGCCATCGGCGGAGCCGTGCTGGGCGACGCGGTCTCCTACGTGATCGGTCTGACCATGGGCATGGGCGTCTGCCGGCGCTGGCCCCTCAACAGGCATCGGAGCGCCGTCGCCCGCACGCGCCTGTTCTTCCGACGCTACGGCTTCGCCACGATCTTCCTGGGCCGTTTCCTGGGGCCGATCCGCTCCACGGTGCCGCTGGTGGCTGGCGTCCTGCGCATGGACCACCGGGCATTCCAGGTCGCCAACGTGCTGTCCGCCATCCTTTGGGTGCCGCTGATGCTGTCTCCCGGCTACCTCGCCGCCAAGAGCATCGCCGGGCAGGAGGGATCGCAGGAGGCCGACTGGATGCGGCTTCTCACGGTCGCGATCCTCGGCAGCATCCTTGTCACGTGGCTCATCGCCCGGAAGGTGGGGGCAAAGCCCCGGTTGCGGTCGGCCGCCGCCCGATCCCCGGCGTCTTGAGCTTCCGTCCCCTCCGGCCGGGATCGCGGGATTTCACACGTGGAGCGCTGTCGGCCCGGCCGCAATCCTCTCGCCGAGCGCCCCGTCAGGCTTCCGGTCCGTCACGAGGTCGGACAGACCGTCCAGGGGGCAGATCCGTTCGAGATGACGGCGGCCGAATTTGCTCGAATCAAGAAGCAGAACCTGACGCTCCGCCCTGTCGATCATGCCGCGTTTGACCCAGGTGGCGCCGGTCTCCACGTCCGTCGGCCCATCAACCGTCAGGCCGCTCGCGCCGATGAAGGTGACGTCGGCGTAGAAGCCCTTCAGGAAGGCGCAGGTCTCGGAGCCGTAAACGCCCCCCTCGCGACCTGAGACGTCCCCAGGGCAGAAAATGACCCGGGCGGCGTCGTTCATCGCGAGGGCCTGCGCCACCGCAAAGCAATTGGTGATGACCGTCACGCGGATCGCCGCGCGCGCGAGGGCATGGGCGAAGCGGGCCGTCGTGGAGCCGGAATCGATCATCAGCACATCGCCCGCCTTCACGAGGCCGACGGCCTTGGCGGCGATCGCATCCCTCTCCTCGACCGCAAGGGCCTCGCGCTCCTGATAGGCGGGCTGAAGGCCGAGCTGCCGCCCGGCGGCACCCCCATAGGTCCGGCTGACGAGGCCCTGCTGGGTCAGCTCCTCGATGTCCCGGCGAACCGTTTCGACCGAAACCCCAAGTCGTCGCGCGAGGTCCGAGGTGCGGACGGTCGGGCTGAGGCCGAGTTCGGACACGATAGCCCGTTGGCGGCGCGCCTTCTTTCCCTCAGGCAGGTACATAAGAATGATGTCCTGTGACCTAATAATGTGGTACTTTCCTCTAAAACGTTGGCATATTCAACATTAGTCTGCTTGATATCCCACATTTCCGTTTCTAGTCTCATCCATCGCCAAAGGCCTTCAATTCGTGTCCAGCGCCCCGTTTCAGCCCTTCACCGACGAGTCCTCCCGCATGAGGCCGCTCTCGAGCCTGCCGACATCGGCGGCCGCAGGCGTGCGGGTTGTCTTGAGCGACATCGACGACACCATTACGACGGACGGGGTTCTGAGCGCAGCCGCCTACGAGGCGCTCGAGCGGCTGCACGCGGCCGGCTTCCTGGTGATCCCGGTGACCGGTCGGCCGGCGGGCTGGTGCGACCATATCGCCCGCATGTGGCCGGTGGATGCGGTCGTGGGCGAAAACGGCGCTTTTTATTTCCGATACGACCGGGCGGCCCGGACAATGCTGGAGCGCTTCTGGGTGGACGGGGCGCAACGGGAGCTCAACCGTCAACGGCTCGCTGGCTTGAAGCACCGGATCCTCGACCAGGTGCCCGGCGCGGCGACGGCGAGCGACCAGCCCTATCGGCTGGCCGACCTCGCCATCGATTTCTGCGAGGATGTGGAACCGCTGCCCGAGGCTGAGATCGACAGGATCGTGTCCCTGTTCGAGGAGGCGGGCGCGCAGGCCAAGGTGAGCTCCATCCACGTCAACGGGTGGTTCGGCGATTACGACAAGCTTTCCATGACGCGCGTTCTGTTGGCGCAAGAGTTCGGAATCGACGAGGCGATGGCCGATACCTGCGTCATCTATGCGGGTGATTCTCCCAACGACGAGCCCATGTTCGAGGCGTTCCCGCTCAGCGTCGGGGTCGCCAACATCCAGGCTCTCGCGCATCGCCTGAGAACCAAGCCTGCCTATGTCACACGGGGCCACTCGGGCGAGGGATTCGTCGAACTCGCCGCCCTGCTGCTGGAGGCCCGGGGCGCGGCAGGAGGCAGGACGTGACGGGACTGTCATCAAAACAGGATCTGGCCGTGGTAACGCCGGCCGAACGGGTGGCGCAGATCGTGGGGGATGCGTTTCCCGCGCCGCGACCCGAGTCCTGTCGGCACGACGGCGACTGGCGGCTGCGACTGGTGACGAAGCCGGCGCGCAGCTTCGATCCCCTTTCCTGGTTCCGCAAGGCAAAACCCCATGTCTGAAATCGTCGTTGACGCCGTATCGAAAACCTGGGGCGGCGTCGGTGGCGTGGACCGGATCGGCTTCAAGGCGGATGCCGGCCAGCTTCTGGTTCTCCTCGGGCCTTCCGGTTGCGGCAAGTCGACGACGCTGCGCCTCATCGCGGGCCTCGAGGAAGTCGATGCCGGCACGATCATGATAGGCGGACGGGACGTGACGGCGCTGTCGCCCGCCGAGCGCCGGATCTCCATGGTGTTCCAGTCCTACGCGTTGTTCCCGCACCTGAATGTGGCGGAGAATATCATTTTCGGCCTTCGGGTGCGGGGCGTCGGGCGCGGCGAGCGCGACGCCAAGCTCAGGAAGGTCGCGGATCTCGTCGGACTCTCGCATCTGCTCGATCGCAAGCCGTCCCAGCTCTCCGGGGGGCAGCGCCAGCGCGTGGCGCTGGGCCGGGCGATCATTGCCGAGGCCCCCGTCTGCCTGATGGACGAACCGCTCTCCAACCTGGACGCCAAGCTGCGCCACGAGATGCGCACGGAAATCCGGGGCCTGCAGCAGCGCCTCGGTATGACCATGGTTTACGTCACCCACGACCAGACCGAGGCCATGACCATGGCCGACCGGGTGATCCTGATGCGCGACGGTCACATCGAGCAGAACGGCGCTCCCCACGAGCTCTACAACGAACCGGCCAGTGACTTCACGGCCCGCTTCATCGGAACGCCTCCGATGAACATCATTCCCTGGAAGGACCAGCTTCTCGGGGTGCGGCCGGAGCACGTGGTACTCATGGAGCGCGACGGCCTCCCGGCCCAGGTGAGGGCCGTCGAGTATCTGGGAGCGGACAGCATCGTGCTGTGCGACCTCGAAGGCGAGACCATGGCGGTGCGCCAGGCAGGCTATTGTTCCCTTCAGCCGGGAACCAAGGTCGGGCTCGGATGGGATAACCGTCACATTCATCTGTTTGAGAAGGACGGCGGGAAACGCCGCCATGACGGCGCGCGTCCTCATTGATCGTCTTGCCTCGGATGACGACGTCGCCCGAGCAAGGCAGCGCATGACAGGGAGGGTCTGATGAAGTTCTACACCAAGGCGTTACTGGCGGCCGGGATGATAACGGCCGCGGGCTGGGGATCTGGCACGGCCCACGCGGTCGACCTCACCATGTACTATCCGGTCGCCGTCGGCGGCCCCTTGACCAATGTCGTCGACGACATGGTTCAGCGTTTCCAGAAGGAAAACCCCGACATCAAGGTGCAGGCCGTGTATGCCGGCAACTACACCGACACGATGACCAAAGCCATGACGGCCATGAAGGGCGGCCAGCCGCCCCAGCTCTCGGTCTTGTTCTCCACCGATCTGTTCACCCTGATGGACGAGAACGCGATCGTGCCGATCGACGATCTGGTGGGAGCGGACGGCAAGGGTTGGCTCGACAGCTTCTACCCGGCCTTCATGGAGAACGGAAGGATTGGCGAGAAGACCTGGAGCATCCCCTTCCAGCGTTCCACCATCGTGCTCTACTACAACAAGGACGCTTTCAAGGAAGCCGGTCTCGATCCCGAGAAGCCGCCGGCGACCTGGGCCGAGATGGCCGAGATGTCCAAGAAGCTGGTCAAGAAGGATGCTTCGGGCAACGTTACGCGTTGGGGCGTCGAGATCCCGTCCACGGGGTACGGGTACTGGATGTTGCAGGCTCTCGCGATCGAGAACGATCAGCGCCTCATGAACGAGACCGGCAACAAGGTCTCGTTCAATGAGAAGAAGACCGTGGAGGCCCTGCAATACTGGGTCGACCTTTCGCGCAAGGATCAGGTGATGCCGACAGGCGCCATCGAATGGGGTACGCTGCGCACGGACTTTCTCGAAGGCAAGACTGCCATGATGTGGCACACCACCGGTAATCTGACCGCCGTGAAGGATGCCGCGAAGTTCAACTTCGGCGTCGCCATGCTGCCCGCCAAGGAACGGCGCGGGTCTCCCACCGGCGGCGGAAACTTCTACGTGTTCAAGAGCGCCACCCCCGAGCAGCAGAAGGCCGCGGTGACGTTCATCCGCTGGATGACCTCACCGGAGCGCGCCGCGGAATGGAGCATCAAGTCGGGCTACGTCGCCGTGACGCCTAAAGCCTACGAGACGGAGGCGATGAAAACCTACGTGCAGGGCTTCCCGCAGGCTGTCGTGGCCCGCGATCAACTGCAATATGCGGTTCCGGAACTGTCCGTCCACGAAAACGGCCGCATCTACAAGATCGTCAACGACGCCGTTCAGGCGGCCGTCACCGGTGCTCAGACGCCTCAGGACGCTCTTGAAAGCGCCCAGAAGCAGTCCGAGCGGGTCTTGAACCGCTACCGCTGATCCATGGCACTCAAGGAGCCGCGGCTACGGCTGCGGCTCCTCACCCCGGAGAGGATACGATGGTCGCCGCCGCCATGATCAGTGCTCGGCCAAAGACTGCGAAGCGGCTGCGCTGGGCTGCCAATGCCAATGCCTGGCTCCTGCTGCTGCCTGCGCTGGTTCTCCTGGCAACCTTCACCCATTACCCGATCCTGGCGACCCTCTATCACAGCTTCTTTTCGCTGGGGCGCAGCGGCCCCGCCACTTTCGTCGGGATCGAGAATTATCAGGCGATGCTGGAGGACGACGTCTTCTGGCAGGTGCTGCGCAACAATCTCGTCTTCGCGCTCGCCACGGTGCCGGCCAGCATCGCCCTGGCGCTGCTGATGGCGGTGTGGGTCGATCGAAAGATCACAGGGCGCTCGTTCCTGCGCCTTGCCTTCTTCACGCCGACCGTCCTGCCGATGATCGCGGTGGCGAACATCTGGCTTTTCTTCTACACGCCCGATTACGGATTGCTCGACCAGATCCTCCGGTTCTTCGGGTTCTCCGGCCATAACTGGCTCGGGGATCCCGGCACCGTCATGACGTGCTTGATCGTGATGGTGGTTTGGAAGGAAGCCGGCTTCTTCATGATCTTCTATCTGGCTGCCCTGCAGACGATCCCGCCGGAACTGAAGGAGGCCGCCTCGGTGGAAGGCGCCGGACGCTGGTATTTCTTCCGGCGCGTGACGTTGCCGCTTCTGATGCCCACAACCCTGTTCATCTCGATCAACGCCCTGATCAACTCCTTCAAGCTCGTGGATCAGCTTGTCATCATGACCAAGGGCGGTCCCAACAACGCGAGCTCGCTGCTGCTCTATTACATCTACGAAGTGGCGTTCAATTTTTGGGACACGACCTACGCGGCAACGCTCACCGTGACTCTCATCGCCATCCTGGCCGTCATCGCGATCACGAAGTTCGTCTATCTCGATCGAAGGATTCACTATCAATGAGGCATGATGGATCCCGCATCGAGACCGTTGCGGCCTGGACGCTGGCGCTATTGTGGCTTTTGCCACTCGCCTATTGCTTCTGGAGCGCCTTTCACCCGGCCGAATACGCCACGCGCTTCGACCTCACGGCGCCCCTGACCCTGGAAAATTTTGCGCGCGCCTGGCGTCAGGCCCCTTTCGCGCGCTATTACCTCAATACGGTTCTGCTCGTCACCATGGTGCTGGCAGGCCAGCTGGTCATCGCCACCCTGGCGGCCTACGCCTTCGCGCGGTTCCGATTCGTGGGGCGCGACATCGTGTTCGGGCTCGTGCTGGTCCAGCTCATGATCATGCCGGACGTTCTGATCGTGGAGAATTACCGGGTCGTCAGCGGCTTGAACCTCCTCGATACGATCCCGGCCATCGCTTTGCCCTACATGGCCAGCGCGTTCGGCATCTTCCTCCTGAGGCAGACTTTCAAGAGCGTGCCCAACGAACTGGTCGAAGCCGCTCGCGTGGAGGGGGCTTCATCCTTCGGTGTGCTCTGGCGGGTCTTCGTGCCGCTCGGGAAGACCACCTATATCGCCTTCGGCCTCGTCTCGGTCAGCTATCACTGGAACAACTTCCTGTGGCCTCTCATCGTCACGAACTCCGTCGAGAGCCGCCCCCTCACCGTCGGACTCGCGGTCTTCGGGGCGCCTGAGACGGGCGTCGACTGGTCGGTCATCACGGCTGCCACCATCATGACGATGGCGCCGCTCCTTCTGGCGTTCCTGCTCTTTCAGCGCCAGTTCGTCCAATCCTTCATGCGCGCGGGCATCCGCTGATGAAGCTTCTGACGTGGAACATCCAATGGGGGCTCGGCTGCGATGGTCGCCTCGACCTCGCGCGGATCGCGCGAACCGCGCGCGAGTGGTGCGATGCGGACGTCTTTTGCTTCCAGGAGGTTTCCGCGAATTTCGAGGCGCTGGATGGCGGCGAGAACCAGCCCCGCGTCCTGGCGGATCTGTTTCCGGACTACAGGCCGATCTTTCGTCCCGCCGTCGAGCTTGGAGACCGGGACGGCCGGTCGCGGGTCTTCGGCAACATGATCCTGTCCCGGTTGCCGGTCCTGCAGGTCACGAGCCACATGCTGCCCTGGCCCGCCGAGGAGGGACGCAGCATGCAGCGGCAGGCGCTTGAGGCCGTCGTGGCATCCAATCTCGGTGCCGTCCGGATCATGACCTGCCATCTCGAGTACCATTTCGAAACCCATCGGCAGGCGCAGGTGGCCCGCATCCTGGAGCTGAACGAGGAAGCTCAGCAACGGTCACGCCTGTCCTACCGCGACCCGTCGGACGGCCCCTACCGGGATCAGGACCGTCCCGTCGGCACCGTTCTCTGCGGAGATTTCAATCTGGGGCCGGACGACCCGCTCTACGAGGCCATTCTCACGCGCCGGTCTCCGGGCCAGCAGTCATTCGTGGATGCCTGGAGAGTTGTTCACGGCCAGCGCCCTCACGAGCCGACGGTGGGAATCGCCGATGCCAAGCAATGGCCGCAAGGTCCCCATTGTCGGGATTACGTCTTCGTCACGGAAGATCTTGCCCCTCGCATCCGATCGGTTCGCGTGAATGGCGTAACGACGGCATCCGATCATCAGCCGATTGCCGTAGAGCTGACCTGAGACAACCGTCGTACAGGTTCAGACGATCCAAAAGGACGAGTGGCTCAGGTTCACGTTGCCGACGATTGCGAATGCGACCGGCGCGGCGCCACCGGTGCCGTCGGGGTCGAAGAAGAGGACGCCCGCATCCTTGTTGTAGATGATCCGATCGGTGGCGTCATGCGCCTGAGCGCCTGTCCAGAACGCGTCGGGGCTGAGTTGTCCCTGGCCACCGATGCCGCCGAAGACCGAGGCCTTGAGCCAAATGGTATCCTGGCCGGGATTGAAATCGGTGATGACGTCCACGTTCGTTCGGCCATTGAGTTTCGTGTCGAAGACGAAGACGTCGCTGTCCTTGCCGCCTGACAGCGTGTCGTTGCCGGCACCGCCATGGAGCGTGTCGTTGCCACCATCCCCATTGAGGCGGTCGTTTCCATTGTCCCCCTTGAGAAGGTCACGGTGATAGCTGCCGTAGAGCGTATCTTTACCGTTGCCGCCCGACAGGGTGTTGTCACCGAGGCCACCATAAAGCTTATCGTTGCCGTCGCCGCCACAGAGCTTGTCGTTGCCCATGTCGCCGTAGAGGATGTCGTTGCCTTTGCCGCCATCGATGGTGTCGTTGCCGGTTCCGCCGAACAGGCGATCGTTTCCGTCCCGTCCGTAGAGCTTGTCCTTTCCGATGTCTCCATAGAGCCAATCGTTGCCCGCTCCGCCGTCCACGGTGTCGTTGCCGGGGCCGCCATAGAGCCGATCGGCGCCGTTCCCGCCAAAGAGCTTGTCGTGCCCTTCGGCGCCATAGATGGTGTCGTTCCCATCCAGCCCGTAGAGGGTGTTCCGGCCCGCATTGCCCGTCAGGGTGTTGGACAGGCTATTGCCGGTCAGATCGACGGGGCCGATACCAGCGGCGGACATCCGCGCGATGTCGTTCCCGTCGTTGAGCGAGTAGCTGACGCTGGCCAGGATGATGTCGTCGCCTTGCCCGATCCCTTCGATCACCTGCGTGGCCGCGTTCTGAACGATGTAGGTATCGTTCCCCCAGCCGCCCTGTAGGATGCTGACACCGCCGCCATCGTTGAGGGTGTTGTCGCCATCATTGCCGATGATGTAGGATCCGAAGGCATTTCCCGTCAGGGACAAGGGTGCCGTCCCGACGGCTGCCTGCAGGCGCTCGATCTCCGATTGTTCGGCCAGCGCGTAGTTCGCCCATGTGATGATCGTATCGTAGCCTTGCCCGGGATAATCGAAGACCCGGTCGGTGCTGAGGTCGACGTAGTAAAGATCGTCGCCCGCTCCGCCCTCCATCGTATCCTCGCCGGCGCCACCATTGAGGGTATCGTTGCCGGCATATCCGTCCATGTAGTCGCCGTTCGGCGACCCGGTGATGGAGTCGTTGCCGTTCATGGCGATCGCGGCGGCAAACGAGCCCGCCGCGTGAAACCTCCACAGGTCGCCGGCGTAGGAGAAACCATCGGATCCTGAAGATGCGTAGGTGATCCAGTTGGCGCCGGTGGCCGAGAACTGTAGCTCGGAAACATTGCCGCCGTTGGGGGCCGTCAGGTTCACTCCACGGTAGATGACTTGGACCTCAAGCGAGTCGTAGACCTTCTCTTGGATGGTCGCCTGGGTCGCGGCGTTGTTGATCTGTACGTTTGTGGGCGCGACGAACAAATCCCTCAGGCGGATGCCGGCCGGCATGTTACTGTAGAACTGAACGTTTGCCATTCTGCCTGATCCGCATGCGTGAGGCCGGGGCGCTACTCAATGCAGCGTTCCGGCGGGAGCGCAACCGCTTTCGTCTGGGACATGTTGCCTCGAACCGGCGGGACACGGACGTCCCGCCGGCCGGTCTCCATCAATCACCGAGGTTGAGCGGATCCAACTTCGCCGAGGAGTAGTAGAGGCCGTATTGCGTATCGCGGGAGGACTGCTTCTTGTCCATGGAGGCGAACTGGTCCCGCGCCTTGTCGTACTGGTTGAGCTGGTAGAGTGCCCAGCCGCGCAGGACGCCGAGGCCCTGATCTTCCTTCGACACCGCCGCCCGCTTGTCGAGGGTTGCGAGCGCCTCCTTGTAGTTCCCGTCCTTGAACTGGGCCACGGCCGCCTCGGCGAGCTGGCCGGCCTGTCCGCCGCCATTGCCGCCACCTCCGCCGCCGCCGCGCTTCGCCACGCGGGTGCCGCCCTGTCCCTTCGAGCCCGGCTTCTGGTCATATGCCTTCAGCGCGGCCACTGCCGGATACTGGGTGCCGTGCTCGGCCAGAACCTTCTGGAACAGGGCCCGGTCCTTCATGCGGTTCGCCGCCAAGGCCAGTCCGAGGACGTTGGTCTCGTTGGCGCCCCATGCCACCGACTTGGAGAACCAGGGGCTCGCCTTCTGGAAGGCGCCGGTATTGTAGTAGTACCAGCCCATGGCCTGAGAGCCGTTGACCGACTGCGCGGCCTCGATCACGCTTTCGGTGCGAGCCAGGCGCCCGGCGTCCATGGCGGCGGGCTTGGGCTCGGTGAGGGCGGTCGCGAGGATCTCGATGTAGAGCTTCGCGATCAGCGGGTCGGCGTCGCGCCATTCGTAGGAGAGGGTCTCGGCTTCGGCGAGCTGGCCCTGCTGGCGCAGCGCCAAGGCATATCCCTCGACCGCCTTCGGGATGCGGTCCCAGCTCATGGCTTGCTTGAACCAGGTCTGCGCCGTGGGCCAGTCCTTCTTGGAATAGTAGTACCAGCCCAGAAGGACGGCATCGTTGGCGGCCTTCTTCTGCGTGGTCAGCGTCTCGAAGCTGCGCAACTCACTGGCGATCACGGGCTCGCCCGTCGGATCGGCGGCGAGCTTGCCGACCTGGCGGCGCAGGAGATCGAGTTGAACCGACTCGAATTCCCGTCCCGCCCCCGGCCGGCGCTGGCCGACCGCGATGAGGGGCTTGATGGCCGTGGCCGGCAGAAGCTCAGCGGCCTTCTGGATCGTCGCAAGGCGCTCGGCCGGGTTCGGGCAGCGGGTCAGGATGTGCTTGTAGAGGTCCTGAGCGCGATCAACCTCGTTCGTATGAACCAGGGCTTCGGCTACACGCCACATGACGTCCACGTCCGCGCAGACCATCATGTCGGGGTGCGCCTCCGCGACGCTCAGCACGGATGCCGAGTCCTTGGCGTCGGAAGCCGCCACGAGCTGCTGACGCAGCTCCGCCAGCTCGAACTTCTTCACGAACTCGGCCGAGGGCTGCCAGGTCGGGTCGGTCGCGCGAATCTCATCCACCGCAGCGCGAACCTCGTCGAGGCGGCCGGTCCCGAAGAGGTCCCACAGCTTCTGATCCATGGCGGGATCGCGCGCTTCGTCGAACAGGTTGGTTGGCGGCTCCCAGGAGGGATTGAGAACCTTCAGGCGCTTGATCTCCATGGAGACCCGAGCGGCGTCGTTCTGCGAGGCGTAGAAGCGCAGCGCGCTCTCGTCCACGCTGCCGGCTGCGGCTTCGCGTTTCGGCTGAACGAGAGAGCGGCCCGCGCGCGGAGCGGTGAGCGCGCTCGTCCCGGACAGGGATTCGGACAGGCTGGGCTTGGCGGCCGCAGAGACGGCCGGACGCGCATTCAGGTCGAAGGGCGCGTCGGTATCGGTGCTCTCGGTTTGGACGGACGACAGCGATGCGAGAGGACGCTTGAGGCTGTCGGCCGCTTGAGCGCCGGACAGCACGAAGGCGGATCCGATGCAGCCGAGGATGAGGGCCATGTGCTTCATAGACATTCCGGATACCTTTCCTGCAAGGCGATGAGAGACAGGATGTGAAGGGTGGTGGGGTAATAGGCACCCATCTCCACGGTGCGGAGAGAGGGGTCGAGCTTCTGCTTGTCGAGGGCGCATTTGGCGGTGGCGATCACGGCCCTGAAGCCGGTTCCGCCAAAGGTGTCGAGGGCCCCGCCCGTCGCCAGATCCACCTCGAACGGACCGAGATTCAGTTTCTCGTTCCACAGGCCAGCGAAAGGCCGGAGAAGGTCGGGCTGTGGGACCTTCGCCCACGCCAGGTAGAGCGGGATGCGGATCGCGTTGTAGCTGAACCGCGCCGGAAACGACTTGGCGGGTGCCGGAGGCGCGGAGCCGACCGCGATCCAATCGGCGGGCAGCCGCATGGGGCTGAAGCGGCTGTCGCGGATCAGGCGCAATCCCGTGGCTTGGATCTCTGCCCAATCGGTCTCAGGTCCCAAACCCTTCAGGCGGTCGAAGGCCGGAAACACCCAATAGGACAGGTTGAGCACCATGCCGTCCGGGTGGTCCTCGGCCTGGAAGCCGACGCGGCCGGGAATGAGGGCCAGTCCGGCCGGGGTCTGGGCGGTGTTCAGGCGGCCGAGGGCTGCCACGATGGCGCGGGCGTCATCGACATACTCCGCCTTTTGCCATTTGGCGCCGGCCTCGATCAGCGCCCAGGCGATCAGAACGTCGCCATCGGAGGCGTTGTTGCGGTCCGTGACGTTCGGGCTGGCCTTCTCCTTCCACTGCCAGGCGGCAAGGCCGCTGGCGTCGATGTAGAGTTCCTTCTTGGTCCAGGTCCAGATCTCGTCGAAACCGGCGCGGTCGCCAGCCTTCACGGCGATGAGCATGCCGTAGCCTTGACCCTCGCTGTGGCTGATCTTGTTCACGTCGTCGATGACGCGCCCCGAGCGGACGAAGCGCTGCTTGTACTTGGCCCAGGCCTGCTGGAGCCAGCCGGCGGGAAGGCCTGCCTCGGCCGGAGCCTGCGTCTCGGTCGCCTGGGCGAGCGAGAGGCCGGTCCGGGGTTCGGTCTTGGCCGCGGCGCCCGTTGCGAGGGTGATCGCCGCGAGGCCCAGGAGAGCGGTGCGGAGCGCGATCATTCCCGCACTCCCGAGGAACGCAGCACGCGCTGGACCGCGAAGGTCAGCACCAGGAAGATGCCGAACAGGGCTGCCAGATAGACCGGAATGTTGCGGGAGAGCCAGCCGGCCGCGATGAGCCGGGTGTTCTCGACGTCAAACGGGGCGGTGGGGACGAGAAGCACCTCGCCGGACACGCGCGTCTCGACCGTGCCGTCATGGGCGTTGAAAACGGCGGCCTGGCCGACGAGGCGCTGCCAGAGCGAGCCCGACAGCAAGGTGTAGACGCTGTTCGACAGCTCGTCCGTGGTGGGCGCCAGGATGAGGGTCGTGGATTCGACCTGCGGCATGAGCTTCGCGCTCCAGCTATGGTCGAGGGCCTTCGACTGTGCTCCCTGGGCGACAACCAGCGTGGATTCCGGCGTGATGATCAGTTCGGGGGAGGGTGCCTTCACGAGACCGGCCCGGTCGAGGGAATGCATCACGACATCCTGCAGTCCCGCAAAAGCCGACCGCGCATAGGCTTCGAGGCCCGTGCTCCTGATGTTGCCGATGAAGCCCGCGGCATCCGACAAGGGACCGCTCGCCTGTGCGATCTGGGACGTCAGGCTGCCGACGGAAGCGGTCTGCTCCGCCTTCGCCAGGATGGCATCCGGCAGAGAGACCTGCTCGCCGATGGAGGCCACCTGAACGGCCTGCCCCAGGGAGCTCACGGGGGCGGCCTGAGCAGGGGCACCCTGCCAAGCCTGGCTGAGCTTCGCCGGGTTGATCCCGGCGGCCCGAATGGTCGCCTCGGGCATGTCGCCGTAGGCGCCGATCGCCAGGACGTGGGCCACGCCTTCCGGAGCGCGATCCAGATGGAAGCTCGCCTTGGTGACCTGGCCGGACAGGCTTGCCATCTTGGCCAGCATCGAGAGCGAGGTTTCGAGGGCCTGCGGCCGGGCACGCGGGACGAAGAGGTTCAGGTCCCTGGCTTCCGACATCCGCGAGAGACCGCCGGGGATGGCCGAGGAGATGTTCGGCATCGCACCGATGCGCGCAAGACCCGGGATTTGAACCTGGCTCGTCCCGGCCAGAAGGAAGCGTTCGCGCTGGTCGCCGAGAGCGACAGGCTCGCACTTGTCGTCATTGGGCGTCAGCGTCCGGGCTTCGATGTCGATGGTGTTGAGGCCCGGCTTGAACGCGCCCATGGGCAGGTAGATGCGGCGCTTGTCGAGAATTTCGCCGGATTCCTTTGCCATCAGAATGTCGGCGATGGGCGCACCGTTCACGCGAACCGTGAGCTTGTTTCCGGCCGCGAGATGGGGCGCGTAAGCCGCGTCCGCATCGAGGATCACACGCCCGTAATCCGCCGCCAGAAGGTCGGACGGGAGCTGAAGGCGCAGAGTCTGCCTGTACAGACGGCCGCGAAAGGCTTCCGACTCGAGGCCGAGATCCTCGAACGTCAAGGTCTCGCCGCCCTGTACCACGCGACCGTTCAGGTTCGCGAGCGCGCGCAGGCCGGCCGGGGAGCCCTGAGCCTTCGCGTCCTGAGCACGGGATGCGAGCGATGCGAGTGCCATGTCGAGCTCGGCATCATTTTCGCCCGTGACAATCAGCGTCGCCCTGCCGGTCTGCGCGTTGTAAAGGAGCTGCTCGCGTGAGCCCGTGCCGGGGATATGAAGGCCGGTGGCGTCCTTGACCTCGGCGGCGGTCCCCACCACCACGTCGAGACCCGCCTCGTTGGCGGAGTCGGGATTGATCTCGACGATGGTGTTGGCGAAGCGGCCGAACAGCACCGCGGCCTGGACTGCACGGGAGGCGCGGTTGAGGCTGTCGGAGTCGCGGCGATCCGCAAGGCGCACGGCAATCCGCGTGGCGCCGTTGATGTCCGGCTTGATGGCCGGAAGATCGGTCAGTTCGCGGATGTCGCCCGACACATTCGAGAAGACGAGCTCGCTCTTCTCCGGCATCAGACGCGTCCACAGCTCGTAGGTCGAGTCCGGCGAGCAATCGACGCGATGAGACTGGCGAACGGTCACTCGAACCGAATTGAACCCCGCCACGAGAAGACCGGGCGGAATGTTAAGGCTCAAGGTCTCAGGCCTGCCGGCGGTCTGCCGCGAGGTTTCACCCACGACCACGTCGTTGACCTTCACGATCATCTTGAAGGTTTCCGGCATCACCGAGATGGCGTTGACGTAGGACAGCTTCAGCTTGGCGGGCCGGTTCGCCTCGCCGGTCGTCATGAAGACGGGGAAATCGCGGACTCCCGCCTCGCCGTTGAGTTGACCGTCCTCGGCGCTCAGCGAGAGAGGACGGTGCCATTCGGGCAGGTTGATGGTGAGAGACGATAGACCCTGGGAGGTGGGGCGCGGGGTCGCTTCCGCCGCCAGGGCTTGCACCGAGACAAGGGACGTTGCGAGGATGAGGGCCGAGGCAAGACGCATGGGAGGCTCCAGATTCGGTTGAACCGTTGACGGCTTCCTAGTGATGGGAGTTGGCGCCGGCAGCACCGGAGCGGCGGAAGAGTGCGAAGTAGAGGCCGCGTAGGGTCTGCCTGAGGCCCCACCCCAAGAACTGGCCGGTGCCGAGAATGATGCTCCGGCCCCCCTGCCGCGCCGCGCGGATCCCGCGCAGGACGGAGAGGTCGCCATACATCAGCCGGGCGACGTAGCTGTACTCGGCCGCACCCATGGACGCGAAGGTCAGGCCGATCATGCGATCATCCTCGTTCGTCCGAACGCTGGCGATCTTGACCGGCAGGTAATGGTAAGCGGAACCGCTTCCCTGCTCGGCCGGAATGGCCAGCCGCGCCGAGGATTGCAGCCGCACCTGTCCGGGGCCGTGGGCCCGGACGAGCATGCCGCCCTGGGACACGTCGACGATCTGAACCGTCAGGATCGTATCGTCCACCTGGAGGGCGCCGCGGCCCTGGGCCGGGACGCGGTGGTTGCGGCGGCGCTCACGGCGCTCCGACACCACACCGAGCGCCAGGCCCGCCATGATCAGGTTGAACAGGTTCCACAGTCCGACGATCCCCAGAAGCCCGGCGGCGTCCGGCTCGTTGTGCAGCCGGTAGCCCACCATCACGGTCGCGGCCAGCAGCACGCCGAAGATCGCGAAGTAGGGCCAAGCCAGATCGGACAGACGGTCGTCGTCGGTCGCATCGCCCTTGGCCGTGACGTTGAAGGTCGGACGGCGCGGATTGCGGATGACGCTGATGATGGCGGGGAAGAGGTAGACGGACTGGACGTACTCGTAGAGTTCCGAGACCCAGGGCCAGCGGACGCGGCCATAGGCGTAGCTCTGCATCAGGAGGGCCGCCACCAGGTAGGTGAGGGTGTAGGCACCGAACTCGGCGACCGTCGCGTTGTAGATCTTCAGGTCGAAGAAGATGAACAGCAGCGGGGCAGCCAGGAAGATCATGCGCGGGATCGGGAAGAGCCAGAACATGCAGGTCGACAGGTAGCAGATACGCTGCGCCAAGCTCAGGCCCCGCTTGAAGACCGGGTTCTTCATGAGGAAGATCTGCAGCATGCCCGTGCACCAGCGGGTTCGCTGACCGATGAAGGACGCGAAGGTCTCGGGCTGCAGACCCGCGATGAGCGGCTTGTCCACGTAGAGGCTGGTCCAGCCCGACGAATGCAGCTCGAGCGCCGTCTCGCAATCCTCGGTGATCGACGTGCCGGCGAAGCCGCCGGCCTGCTCGAGGGCGGTGCGCCGCAGCACGGCTGCCGAGCCGCAGAAGAACGCGGCGTTCCACTTGTCGAGGCCCTTCTGGATGATGCTGTAGAACATCTCGTTCTCGGAGGGCATCCGGTCGAAGGTCGCGAGGTTCTTCTCGATCGGGTCGGCATTGATGAAGAAGTGCGGGGTCTGCACCAGGAAGAGCTTGGGATCCTCCGAGAAGTACCCGACCGTCTCCTTCAGAAATTCCTTCGTGGGGGCATGGTCGGCGTCGAACACGACCACGAGCTCGCCCGTGGACTGCAGAAGGCCGTTCGAGAGGTTTCCGGCCTTCGCATGGACGTTGCGCTCGCGGGTGAGATACTTCACGCCCAGCTTGCGGCAAAGCTCCTGGAGCTCTTCCCGGCGGCGGAGGGCCGTCTCGGAGACCTTCGGATTGGGCGACTGGACCTTCTGGTCGGTGCCGCCGTCATCGAGCAGGTAGACCGTCAGTTTTTCCTTCGGGTAGTCCATGTCCTTCGCGGCCGAGAGCGTAATGGCCAGAAGGCTCGCATCCTCGTTGTAGGACGGGACGAAGACGTCGACGGTCGGAGCCCTGTCCCGCGTCAGCTGCGGCGCCCGCGGCCGGGTGATGGGCCGGGCGATGACGAAGAGGCTCATGGCCAGCATGACCACGCAGAACATCTCGGCGCCGTAGATGATCACGCCGGGGATGAAATCCTGCAGGCTTGCCATGCTGGGCAGCGTGAGGGTGGTGCGCCAGTAGACGAAGCGCAGAACCACGAGAGCGCCGAGACCGAAGAACAGGTGCCGCCAATACCCCTTGAGGTTCAGCAGCTTGATGGCCAACATGCCCAGAAGGCAAACTTCCGCGATGGCCCATTGCGCGTCCGTGCCCACGGGCTGCAGGACGAGAAGGAGTGCCGCGCCTACCGCGACCGTCAGGAAACCTAGCGAAATCGCTCGCAGCATCAGCTGCCTCCTTTGCTACACACCGGAATCTGTTGTCGAAAGCAAATATTGGCTTTCGTCTGAGTATTCGCAGGCTCAGGTCCTAGGCATGAGCCGTCATGCGTCGTGCCGTTCGGAGGCCGCGACGTATTCATGCTCATGTCTTGTTGTAACTTGTTGCCCGCTACGCGTTTTTGCGTTGCGGTAAACTGTCAACAAATGTGACTTTCAGCAATCATCCTTAGTCCGAAGCGCTCATACGAATATGTGGTACTGGGAGAAGTGTCCGGTCCTCAAAAGGGAGTAGGGGGTCCTAAGACCGGTCGAGGCCGCGTCGCTTGGGGCTATCCCTAATGTGGGGCTTTGCGGGCAAAGCGACGCATACCCCTTCGGCGCCGTTTCGAAATTGTTCCGTTCAGGCATAAATCGCCTGCAAAGCCTTTGCAGTGCACCTTCGCGCCTCAAATGTCCGTCCCGGCGTCCGGCGTGACGTCTTCCCGTCCATGACGAGTCCTCGCCAGAAAGCTGGAACGCATGAGTAATTTTCTCAGCACGCGCGGCAATCAAATCGTCGATGGGCAGGGTCGGACGGTGAAGATCTCGGGCGTGAACTGGTTCGGGATGGAATCCGACCGCTACGCCCCTGACGGCCTTCACGCGCGGAACTACAAGGACATGATGACCCAGATGGCGGATCTGGGCTTCAACACCATCCGCCTGCCATTCTCCGACCAGCTCTTCGAGGCCGGTAGCCGGCCCAGGGACATCAACTACGGCCTGAACCCGGACCTGTCCGGTCTCACGGGTCTGCAGATCATGGACAAGGTGGTCGCTTACGCCGGCACGCTGGGCCTGAAGGTCATTCTCGACCATCACCGGTCGGCGGCCGGGAGCGGGCCGAATGCCAACGGGCTCTGGTACGACGGTGCCTATACCGAGCAGAAATGGATCGATAACTGGAAGATGCTGGCGGTGCACTACGCCGGCAACGACACGGTGATCGGCGCCGACCTCCACAACGAGCCGCATGGTGATGCCAGCTGGGGAGGGGGCGGATCCACCGACTGGGCGGCGGCGGCCGAGCGCGCCGGCAACGCGATTCTCGCCTCCAACCCCAATTGGCTCGTCTTCGTGGAGGGCGTCGAAGAGTATCAAAATACCTATTATTGGTGGGGCGGCAACCTCATGGGCGTGAAGGATCGCCCTATCCGTTTGAATGTGGGCAATAAGCTCGTTTATTCGGCTCATGACTACCCCAACTCGATTCATGAGCAGCCCTGGTTCAACGGCTCATCATTCGCCGATAATCTGCCGGCCAAGTTCGATCAGATGTGGGGCTACATTTATAAGAACAACATCGCGCCGGTTTATATTGGCGAGCTTGGCACACGACTTTCAGATCACAAGGACAAGCTATGGCTCGACAAGATCAAATCCTACCTGTCTGGTGACTTTGACGCCGACGGCAGGATCGACATCGCGCAAGGTCTGGAGGGCATCGGCTGGACGTGGTGGTCGTGGAACCCAAACTCGGGCGATACCGGCGGAATCCTGGCCGATGACTGGAACTCCGTCCTTCAGAATAAAATGAGTCAGATCTCCGGCCTGCTTTGGACGGGGCAGTTTCCGCGTCTAATCGTAGGCACATCGGGCGATGACGAATTGACCGGCACGTCGAGGGCTGACGACATGGATGGTTTGGCCGGCAACGACCGGCTCTACGGAGGCGACGGCGACGACGATCTCGACGGTGGCTCCGGCATGGACTACATGGCCGGTGGCCGCGGCAACGACACCTATCACGTCGACCATGCCGGGGATGGGATCGCCGAGAATGCCGGGGAGGGCCAGGACACGGTCCTCACTCAGGTCAACTACCGGCTTCCCTTCGGGCAATTCATCGAGAACCTTACGAGCGCGTCCGCTGGGCTGACCCTGATCGGAAACGAACTGGCCAATACCCTCACGGGCGATGCGGGATCGAACCTTCTCGACGGCGGCGCCGGCGCCGACATCCTGCAGGGGCTTGGCGGCAACGACACCTATCTGGTGGACAACGCCCTGGATGTGGTCATCGAAGCGGCGGGTGGCGGATACGATGTCGTCCGGGCCAGCGCGAGCGTCACCCTCCCGAGCTCCTCCGAGGTGGAACTTCTCACGGTCGCCACCGTCAAGGGCACGGCGCCGATCAACCTGACCGGATCCGATACGCCCAACATGATCGTCGGCAACGATGGACCGAACGTCCTGGCAGGAGCCGGGGGCAACGACACGATCTATGCCGGGAGCGGCAATGATCGGGTCAATGGCGGGGCCGGTCACGACATGCTGTTCGGTCAATGGGGAAAAGATGTCCTGACGGGCGGCGGCGGCCGGGACGTTTTCGTGTTCGACAGCAAGCCCCACGCGGCGAATGTGGACCGTATCGTGGATTTCGTCGTTCGGGACGACAGCATCTATCTTGAGAACAGCGTGTTCAAAGCCTTGGGCAAGAAGGGGTCCCTGGCCAGCCCCGCCCACCTGAAGAAAGAGGCCTTCTTCGCCGGCTCCGCCGCGCACGATGCGTCGGACCGCATCCTCTACGACAAGAAGACGGGCGTGTTGTGGTACGACAAGGACGGAACCGGCTCCGCCGCCGCCGTGAAGATCGCCCAGCTGAGCAAGAACCTCAAAATCAAGGCTACGGACTTCTTCGTCATCTGACCCCTCGGTCATCTGAGCCCTCGCCTGCGGGCCCTGGCCGCAAATTTATTTGCGGGTCCTGTCGGATCAGGACATTGTCACCCGTCTTTCAGGGTGATGAGATCATTTTCCATGCGTTACGCCATTCTCTGTTACGATTCGGAAGACGTCGTCGGCTCCTGGACCAAGGACGAGGACGCGGCGGTGATGGCCCGGCTTGGAGCGGTTCAGGACAAGCTGGCCGAGAAGGGACGCCTCGGTCCCGTAGCGCGTCTCCTTCCGACCACGGCAGCCACGACGATCCGGAAAGGCCGGGAGGCCCTGGTCATCGACGGGCCCTTTGCCGAGACCAAGGAGCAGCTCCTGGGCTTCTACGTGGTGGATTGCGAGACCCTCGATGATGCCATCGCGGTCGCCCAGGATCTGGCGAAGGCCAGTGGCTCCGCCGGAGCCTTCGAGTTGAGGCCGATCAGCTCCTTCAATCCGGGAGGCGAAGCGGCGTGACGGAACTGGCCTGGATCGACGCAGCGCTGACGTCGGCCCGTCCCCAGGCCCTGGGCGCCCTCCTTCGCTATTTTCGGGATCTCGACACGGCCGAGGAAGCGTTCCAGGAGGCTTGCCTTCGTGCGCTCAAGAATTGGCCCGTGAACGGGCCGCCCCGCGATCCTGCGGCCTGGCTCATCCTGGTCGGACGCAACGCCGCCCTCGACCATGCGCGCAAGCGCAGCCGGCTCGAAGCACTGCCGGAGGAGGAGCGGATCTCCGACCTTGGCAATGCCGAGGACGCGCTCGCCGAACGCCTCGACGGCGCTCACTACCGGGACGACGTCCTGCGCCTCCTGTTCATCTGCTGTCATCCCGAGCTGCCCGCGACCCAGCAGATCGCGATGGCGTTGCGGGTCGTGTCGGGTTTTTCCGTGAGGCAGATCGCGCGGGCCTTCCTGGTCAGCGAGAGTGCCATGGAGCAGCGCATCACCCGCGCGAAAGGGCGCGTGGCACGGGCCGGCGTACCGTTCGAGCCGCCCGGAGCCGTGGAGCGCTCCGAACGGCTCGCCGCCGTCATGGCCATGGTCTACCTCCTGTTCAACGACGGTTATTCCGCTGCGGACGATGCCGTACCGATGCGGGCTCAGCTCTGCGACGAGGCCATCCGGCTGGCGCGGCTCCTCTTGCGCCTCTTCCAAACCGAGCCCGAGGTCATGGGCCTCTTGGCTCTGCTCCTGCTCCAGCATTCTCGCGCTCCAGCCCGATATGCCGCGAACGGCTCCGTGGTGCTTTTGGAGGACCAGGACAGGGCATCGTGGGACCGGAAGCTCATCGGCGAGGGGCTGGCATTGGTCGACAAGGCGATGCGGCATCGAAAGCCCGGACCCTACCAGGTCCAGGCCGCCATCGCGGCGCTCCATGCGCGGGCCGCGCGGCCCGAGGAAACGGACTGGGCGCAGATCGACCGGCTCTACGCCAGCCTGGAGCGCCTTCAGCCCTCTCCCGTCGTCACGCTCAACCGGGCGGTGGCCCACGCCAAGGTTCACGGCCCCGATGCGGCGCTGTCCCTGATCGGGCCGCTGGAGGCGCAACTGTCCGATTATTTCCATTTCTTCGGAGTCCAAGGCGCGCTCCTGCTTCAGACCGGCCGTCATGGGGAAGCGAAAACCGCCTTCGACCGGGCCATCGGGCTCGCCCGCACGGCCGCGGAAGCCGACCACATCCGGATGCATCTCGACAGGCTGATGACGGACGCCCAGGGCTTCGGCGCAGGGCTCGCTTGAAAAGGGCGCAGGCTGCCGAGGGAGCCCTTGATGTCCTCCCTCGGCAGCCCGATCAGCGGGACAGCTTGTCGAGGGCCCTAATCAAGGCGCTGGCGTCGGGGCCAAGGGAGGACATCAAGCGGGCCTCGAAGGCCAGGGCTCGAGGGACGATATCGTCATAGGCCTGTCGACCAAGCGGCGACAGGGACAAGATCTCCTCTCGGCGATCCTCCTGGCTCTCCCGCCGTCGCAGCCAGCGGCGCTCCTCCAGGGCCCTGACGGCCCGGCTGACTTTCGTCTTGTGCATGGACGAGTGGGCCCCGATGGCCTTCGCTCCCATCTCGTCGAACTGCCCCAGGGTCGCCAGAACGCGCCATTCGGGGATGGTCAGGTCATGGTGTGGGCCATAGACGGTCCGGAAAGCCTGGGAGACAGCAGTGCTCGCCCGGTTGAGCCGGTATGGAAGGAAGTCCTCGAGGTCGAGCTTGATCATCGCGTTGTTAGTTACAAAATAGACGGTTACACATGTAACGGATTTCAGCGAGGTCGGCACCATGAATATGCAGGATATGGCGCAGCGGGCATCCGGCGCGGAGCGGGTCGAGAGCGCGATCCGGCGGGATTACATGTCCGGCTTCGGAAACGGGTTCGAAACGGAGGCCCTGCCGGGGGCGCTGCCCATTGGCCGGAATTCTCCCCAGAAATGCGCGTATGGCCTCTATGCCGAGCAACTGAGCGGCTCGCCCTTCACCGCGCCGCGCACGACGAATGAAAGGTCATGGCTCTATCGGATCCGCCCGACGGTTTCGCATTGGGGGCACTTTGAGAAAGTGGATGCAGGGTTCTGGCGGACGGCGCCGGCGCCCGAGGTCGATGTTCCGATTGCCCCGATGCGGTGGGATCCTCTGCCGCTTCCCGCCGAGCCGGTCAGCTTCGTCGAAGGCGTGCACTCGATCACCACGGCCGGAGATGCGGGCAGCCAGGCCGGCATGGGCGCTCATGTCTACCTCGTCACGCGCTCGATGGAGGACGAATACTTCTACAATGCCGATGGCGAATTGCTGTTCGTGCCGCAGCAGGGCAGTCTCCGCCTCTGGACCGAGTTCGGCATCATCGAGATCGAACCTGGCGAAATCGCCGTCATTCCGCGCGGTGTGAAAATGCGGGTCGAACTGATCGACGGGCCTGCGCGTGGCTACATCTGCGAGAATTACGGTGGAGCGTTCACGTTGCCCGAGCGCGGTCCGATCGGAGCCAACTGCCTGGCCAATCCCCGCGATTTCCTGACTCCCGTCGCCGCTTTCGAGGACCGTAAAGCGCCCTCTCGCATGTATGTCAAATGGTGTGGGTCAATTTGGGCTTGCGAGATCGATCGCTCGCCCCTCGACGTGGTCGCATGGCACGGCAACTATGCGCCCTACAAATACGACCTGCGGCGGTACTCTCCCGTGGGGCCCGTTCTCTACGACCATGCGGATCCGTCGATCTTCACGGTTCTGACATCGCCATCGGAAACACCCGGGACGGCGAACGTGGATTTCGTCATCTTCTCCGACCGCTGGCTGGTGGCCGAGAATACGTTTCGGCCGCCCTGGTATCACATGAACGTCATGAGCGAGTTCATGGGCCTGGTTTACGGACAATACGATGCCAAGCCCCAAGGTTTCGTCCCAGGCGGCATCTCGCTTCACAACACGATGCTGCCCCACGGGCCGGATGTGGAAGCTTTCGAGAAGGCCGGCAATGTGGAGCTGAAGCCTCATAAGCTTGAAGGCACGATGGCCTTCATGTTCGAAACGCGGTTTCCTCAGCGGGTGACCGCCTTCGCGGCCGGCTCGGAGACGCTGCAGAGGCATTATGGCGGCTACGGCCACAAGCTGCATACGCATTTCGACCCCACCCGGCCCTGACTGGAGGAGGCTCCGCTCGAAGATTTCTAGGCCGAAGCCGCAAAGGTCATAGGCCGTCTCTGCTGTGCTGCCTCGGCCGTCCTCGATAAGGATTCGAGGCGTGCCTCGTGCGCCTTCGCGGCGGGCATGTCGAATGTGGCCAGAACCTGTGCCCAGCGATGAGACCAGTCGTGGCGCAACAGGGACTGAACCGCATTGGAGTGGCTCGCCTGGTAGAGCCGATCGGGATCGCGTTCCAGCTTCCGAAGAAACGCGGGCACGTCATCGACGTCGAGCGGGAGGTCGATCACCGCATCGGTCCAGTCGAAATACTCGTCGAACTCCGGGCAGTCGGGCCTCGATCCCAGCATGACGGCTCCGCCGGCCGCTCCCTCGAAGTACCGGGTCGACAACGAGCGCTCTTCGCCGGCCTTCTTGATCTTCAAGCCGCTGGAGACCGTGTGGTCATAGGCGATGAAGAACTTGCTGCGCTTGATCAAGTTCATCGTCAGCGCGCGGCTCGACCGCCAGTCGGGCACCACACCGTGCTTCCAAACGTCATAAACGTAGAAGCGGCCATCGTCCTGCATCATGCGCAGGAGCTGGTCATGAATGACCGGGGAGCGCCGTCCCATGCTGTAAACGTCCACGTCGCGACGAGGCGGATTTGGGAAGGGACTTGCCTTCAGGCAATCGGCAGCCGTCGCCAGGAACGAGCAGGGCGCCTTCGTGTAGGATCCCAGAGCCTCAATGCTCGATTTGTTGAGGACAAAGACATGATCGAAGTCGTCGAGAAGCTTAAGTTCGCCACGCGTGGTATGAAACAGGCTCGACCAGCTCTCCAGAACGAAGGCCGCCGCCTTCTTCGATCGCTTGCGCCAGCCCTTGATGTTTTGCAGGTTCGCGAGATCGTTCGGGAACTGGCACATGTAGAAGAACAGGTCATAGTCCTTCTCGACCGAGACCGGGCTGAAGCTCGGAACGCGTGGGAGGCCTAAAAACGTCTTGGCTGCTGATGCTAGTCGATAGGCAAGGTCGCTGGCCAGGAAGTGCGGACTTGGCCTCGTTTTCCAGCCATCCGTATAGGGTCTGCCGAACGGAGCGATGACATCGACGGCCTCGACCGACGAGATGACGTCGAAGAATTCGAAGCTCTGACTGTTGAAGGGTTCGCGCCAAGCGTTGAAGTTGGAAGCCAGCAGGATCCTCGGGGCTGACATGACCATAGAGCTCCAAGCCTGAAATGAGAGCTTCGTTGCTTATCACAAACCCGAATCTACCGTAAGAGGTAGGTCGAGAGTATCCGGGACTACTCCGAATTGATCGCGCAAACCCGGGCAGCTCTGCGATCGCTGCGGTTCTGGCGACTCCCGCAGCTTGGTGGCCCTTCCGCGCGCTTGCGCCCAAGGCTCCCCGTTCACATGATCGTAAGGTCCCATTCCGCTTTGCCGAATGACCATGAAGGAAGCGGTTTCCTCGCTGAGTATGCCAGCGACACCATCGGTATCGGAATTTGTGCTCTGGCAACCTCGTTTGCTGGAGGGGCTGTGATTACCACGAATGAGGCGCTGCTCCACCTGTAAGACTGGGAACGATCAAACATTTGATAATGCGAATTTTCAAAAGTGCAGTTTAAATTCACACGGATTGCTCGAAATCAAGAACAATACTTTCTACGAGAACCTATCGGCGGGGCTGTGACTAGACAAGCATGAATTTGCTTGACCGAGGAGAGATCATGAAGGTCGTCATTCTGGCGGGCGGGTTCGGAACGCGGATCAGCGAAGAAACGGTTACCCTGCCGAAGCCCCTCGTCGAAATCGGCGGCAGGCCAATCCTCTGGCACATCATGAAGCTTTACGCCCATCACGGGTTGACCGACTTCATGATCTGCTGCGGCTACAAAGGTCACCTGATCAAGAAATACTTTCTAGAGTACTTCGAACGCAATTCAGATGTAACGGTCGACCTTCGCAACAACACGGTCGACGTTCACCGGGCGGCTGCCGAGCCATGGCGCGTGACCCTCGTGGACACCGGCCTGAACACGATGACGGGCGGTCGCATCAAACGGATGCGCGACTACGTCGGTGACGAGCCGTTCTGTCTGACATACGGCGATGGCGTCAGCGACATCGACATCAGTTCCCTTATCCAGTTCCACAGGCAGCAGGCTGCCCTAGCGACGGTGACGGCCGTCGCTCAGCCGGGTCGTTTCGGCGCTCTCGACCTGTCCTCCGATCGCCCCCGCGTAACGGGATTTCGTGAGAAGTCCGGCATGGACGGCCACATCATCAATGGCGGGTTCTTCGTGCTGGAGCCGGCCGTGTTCGACCTGATCGACGGAGACGACACGGTTTGGGAGCAGGAGCCCATGCGTCGCCTCGTTTCCGAGGATCAGTTGGCCGTGTATCGCCACCAGGGGTACTGGCAGAACATGGATACGCTGCGCGACAAGCATCTTTTGCAGGAGCTGTGGGACAGCGGAAAGGCTCCCTGGTACGTGTGGCGCGATGCCAAAATGCCTGCGCCCGCCCATGAGACGACGGCCTCGCGCTGAAAACCCCGAACGAAAGCTGAGGATGACATGAAGGTTCTATTCACCGGAGCCGACGGATACATTGGTGCCATCTTGGGCCCGAAGCTGCTCGAGCGCGGGCATGAGGCAGTCGGCCTTGATACCGGCTTTTATCGTCGCGGCTGGCTGTTCAACGATCACCGCACCCGGCCCATGGTGATGACCAAGGACATTCGTCAGGTGACGGCGGAGGACCTCGAAGGCTTCGACGCCTTCGTGCATCTGGCGGAATTGTCGAACGATCCGCTCGGGGAGAACGACCCTGAGCTGACGTCGATGATCAATCATCTCGGGTCCGTGAGGCTGGCCGAAGCGGCCCGCCGCGCCGGCATCCCGCGCTTCATCTATGCGTCGTCCTGCAGCATCTATGGCGCTGGAGGCGACGATGTCCGGACGGAGACCTCACAGGTCAATCCGCAAACCGCCTACGCGCGGTGCAAGGTCCTGGTCGAGCGGGACGTCGGCGCGATGACGGATGAGCACTTCGCTCCGGTCTTCCTGCGCAATGCGACCGCGTTCGGAGCAAGCCCGCGTCAGCGCTTCGACCTGGTCCTCAACAATCTGGCCGGATGGGCCTGGGCTTACAAGGAAATCCGGATGACGAGCGACGGATCGCCCTGGCGGCCGATCGTTCACATCGAGGACATCTGCGAGGCCATCCTTTGCGCTCTGGAAGCACCGCGTGAAGCGGTTGCCGGGCAGGCCTTCAACGTTGGCGACGACGCGCAAAACTACCGCGTGAAGGAAATCGCCGAGATCGTGGCCTCCACGTTTCCGGGATGCGAACTGTCCCTCGGCACCGACGGGGGTGATACCCGGAGCTATCGGGTCTCGTTCGCCAAGATCCGGGAGCATATGCCGAACTTCCGTTGCCGCTGGAACGCCGAACGAGGCGCCGACCAGCTGCGTACGGTCTTCGAGCATATCGGCTTGACCAAGGAGATGTTCACGGCCTCGCCGTTCACGCGTCTGCTGGAGCTGAAGTATCTCCAGGAGACAGCCCAGGTGGACCAGCGTCTCTTCTGGACCGCCATGGGCGCCAAGATCCCAGCCTCGGTGGCCGCCTAAACGGCGGCCCAGGCGGCGTCCTTCGGTGAAATGACCGTCACGGGCTCGGGCCAAGCGATGCCGAATGCCGGATCGTCGTAGCGCACGCCACCTTCCGCAGCCGGTGTATAGGGATGCGATACCTGATAGATGACATCGACGTCGTCGACCAGCGTCTGGAACCCGTGGGCGAAGCCGCCAGGCACATAGAGCAGGCGGCCGTTCTCGGCCGTCAGCTCGAAGCCCTCCCACTGCCTGTAGGTCGGAGACTCGGGCCGCAGGTCGATGATCACGTCCAGGATCGCGCCGCGGATGCAGCGCACCAGCTTGACCTCCTCATGAGGGGCCTTCTGGAAGTGCATGCCGCGCAGCGTGCCCCGCGCCCGGTTGTAGGAATGGTTGGCCTGGACGAACTCGCTCACGAGCCCATGGGCGGCGAACTCGTCCCTGCACATGGTTCGGGCGAAGTAGCCCCTGTCGTCACCTCTCTTCTCGATGTCGATCAACATCGCGTCTTTCAAGGTGGTCGGCGAGAACTGCATGGGATCCCTCGGAGGAAGAAGAGCTGAGGCCCCCAATGTTCAGCAGGGTACGAGCCTTGGCAAGGACGTAATCCCTAAGAGACAAACCAGCACAGTCGTTCAAAGAGATGGAGTTGACCCATGATGATCGTCGATACGGCCCTCACGAGGCGGATCGCAGAAGGGCATAAGCCGATCCGGGTCGCGATGATCGGGGCGGGCTTCATGGCAAGGGGTGTCGCGCTGCAGCTTGCCACCGCGTTCAAAGGCAGCATCCGGCTCTCCGCCATCGCCAACCGGACCCTGGACAAGGCACGGCAGGCCTATGCCGAGGCCGGTGAGCAAGACGTCGCGGTCTGTTCGACAGGGGCGGACGTCCAGGCGGCGCTTGCGGCGGACCGGGGCATCATCACCACCGATCCCATGTTGCTGGCCGAGGCTGCCGGCTTCGATGTCCTTCTCGAGGTGACGGGCGCCATCGAAGAGGCCCTGCCGGCCGTTCTCGCAGCCATCGAGGCGCGCAAGCACGTGGTCCTGATGAACGCCGAACTCGACGGGACCGTGGGACCGATCCTGAAGGTGAAGGCCGACAAGGCAGGCGTCGTCTACACCAATGTCGACGGCGATCAGCCCGGCGTCATCATGAATCTCTATCGGTTCGTTCGGGGAATCGGCGTCCGTCCCGTCCTGTGCGGCAACATCAAAGGCCTGCAGGATCCTTATCGGACGCCGACGACCCAAGCCGAGTTCGCCCGTCGCTGGGGCCAGAAGCCCAGCATGGTGACATCCTTCGCGGACGGCACCAAGATTTCCTTCGAGCAGGCCATCGTGGCCAATGCCACGGGGATGCGGGTGGCCAAGCGAGGCATGCACGGCTTCACGGTTCCAGCCAACACCCCCATCCAGGACGCCGCTCAGCTCTACTCCGCCGACGAGTTGCTGGAGGGCCCTGGCATCGTCGATTACGTGGTGGGGGCCTCCCCGGGCCCCGGCGTCTTCGTCCTGGGGACCATCGAGGACCCGAGGCAGCGCCACTATCTCAATCTCTATAAACTGGGCGAAGGTCCCCTCTACTGCTTCTACACGCCCTACCATCTCTGCCATTTCGAGGTCCCCAACACCATCGCGCGTGCTGTCCTCTTCGGCGATGCGGCCATCGCGCCGCTGGGAGCTCCGCTAGTCGAGGTGATCACGGTGGCCAAGCGCGACCTCAAGGCCGGCGAGACCATCGACGAGCTGGGTGGCTACATGGTCTATGGCGTTGCGGAGAACGCCGAGGCCTCGATCCGCGAGGATCTCTTGCCCATCGGCGTTGCGCCGGGCTGCCGTCTCAAGCGCGACATCCCGAAGGACCAAGCCTTGTCCTATGCGGATGTCGAGCTTCCGGAGGGACGTCTCTGCGATGACCTCCGGCGCGAACAGGCCGATTACTTTTTTGGTGGTCGAAACGCCGCGAGTGAGACGCTTCCCGCAAAGTCGCCGGTCATGGCCTGAGGGCCCTGACCGCTATCGCTCAGGCGTCGCGTAAGCTTTGCCGACCGTCAGGGCCTCCCGGACCCCCGCATCGTCATCGATGAAGACGGATTCCGGCTCGGCCCCGACCGCGTCGAAGTAGCGGCTCACGAAGCAGCGGAACGATGCGCACAGGGCGATGTCGCAGATCTGCCGATCCGTGAAGCCGGTCGATCGGAGGCGGTCGATGTCGTCCTGGGTGATTTTCGATGCGTCCGTGGCGATCTGCTCCGCGTAGGACAGCATGGCGACGTCCTTGTCGGGCAGCCCGGCCGTGCGGAAGTTCTTCTGCACCGCCAGAACGTCGTCCATGGATCCCAGGTCCGACACCAACTGCTTCGCGTAGACGTAAGAGCAATAGGTGGATGGAACCTGCTTTGCGGCGATCAGGGTGATCAGCCGCCATTCCCTGAGGCCCAGCGAGAAGCCCGCACGGATCCGATCCAAGAAATCCGTGTAGATCGGCAGCAAGTCGGGACGAGGCGTGAAGCTCTTGGCTGTCTCCATTACGAATCCCAGCTGAGATCTCTGCGCTGCGTAGATCTCGGCGACCCGGTCGGTGGCCTCGGGCTCTGAGATGGTTTGCAAATACATGGCTGGCTCTCGGCGACATCTTTCGGCAGCGGCAGCTTACCAGCAAATGCAGTCCGGTGCTTCAGGGCAGCGACACATTCTCATCGGAACCAAAAAACCTCGCCGATGCCTGAGCGGGGCCGAATCCGCTCTTTTCTTGGTGTGCATTTTGTCGCATGCTTTCGCTTCAAGGGCTGTGCAGGTCTTTGCAGGCGCAACGCCGCACCATATTGCTATAACGCTATATGATTGCAAATTTCTGCTTTGAAACACATTGACTATTGGGGGGCGTTGTTGTGACGGCATCGCAGGAAGGCGCCAGCAGAGACCTTTCACGGAATCGCCCTGCAATCTCGAGCCCTCGTGGGCATCGCATTGCTGCATTCTCGGCGTTCTTCGTCCTCGCCGTAGCGCAAGCTGGGTCCGCAGCCTCTCAGCAACCTCCCGCACCGTCGGTCGTCGTTGCTCCCGTCGCACTTCAGGACGTCACGGATCGGGTGAATTTCGTCGGCAACATCGAGGCGATGCAACAGGTCGATTTGCGAGCGCGCGTCGAAGGATTTCTGGAGACCGTTGCCTTCTCTGAGGGCGCCTTCGTCCAAAAGGACGCCCTTCTCTACCAGATCGAGCGCGCTCCCTATACGGCCGCCCTCGATCAGGCGCAGGCCAGCGAGGCGGCTGCCGAGGCGCAATTAGCCTCGGCCAATGCGACCTTGAAGGAAAAGCAGGTCGCGCTCGAGCGGCAGCAGACCCTGGCACGGCAGCAATTCGCCTCCCAGGCGGTTCTCGACCAGGCGACCGCCGAGCGCGATCAGGCCGCGGCGGCCGTGCAGCAGGCCAACGCTCAGATCCAATCGGCCAAGGCGCAGATCGAAACCGCAAACCTCAATCTGTCCTACACCACCGTGAAGGCTCCCATCGCAGGGCGGATCGGCAAGACCGCCTTCACGGTCGGCAATCTTGTGTCGCCCAGCAGCGGAGTGCTGGCCACGATCGTGCAGATGTCGCCGATCCGGGTGTCGTTCCCCATCGCCGAGCGGGATTACGTGACCATCACGCGGTTCCTGGCCAGTCCCGAAGGCAAGGCCGCGCAGGGGTCGGACGATCTGTTCAAGCCGCAGCTGGTCCTGCCGGACGGCTCACCCTTTCCCCAGCCGGGACGGATCGAGTTCATCAACAACCAGGTCGATGTCACGACGGGAACCGTGTCGGTCCGGGCCGTCTTCGAGAACCCCGAAAACCTGCTCCTGCCGGGGCAATACGTTTCCGTCACGGTCCAAGTCGGGCAGGCGAAGTCGCTCCCGGTCGTCCCGCAGGCGGCCGTCCTGCGCAACCAGCAGGGTCCCTACGTATTCGTCGTCGACAAGGACAACCGGGCCCAGATCCGCCAGATTCAAACGGGCATCACCACCGAAACCGGTTACGCCGTCACCAGCGGCCTGCAGCAGGGTGAGAACGTCATCGTCAACGGCACCCAGAAAGTGCGTCCGGGCGTCGTCGTTCAGGCGACTCCCGCGCCGCCGGCGGGCCGATAGCCATGCTGTCCGGAATCTTCATCTCGAGGCCGCGCCTCGCCCTCGTCATCTCCATCGTGATCACGATCGCGGGCCTGTTGAGCCTCATCAACATTCCTGTCGCCCAGTATCCGACCATTACGCCACCGGTCGTACAGGTCTCGGCCACTTACCCGGGCGCTGACGCCTCCACGATCGCCGCCACAGTCGGCGCTCCCATCGAGCAGCAGGTCAACGGCGTCGAAGGCATGATGTACATGTCTTCGACCAGCTCGTCCTCGGGAACCTACAGCCTTCAGGTCACCTTCGAGGTCGGCACCGACCCGGACATCGCTCAGGTCAACACGCAGAACCGCGTGGCTCTGGCCGTTTCGCAGCTGCCCGCCATCGTCAACAGTCTCGGCGTGAGCGTCCAGCAGCAATCCACCAGCATGCTGGGCGTCATCAACGTCTATTCCGAGGACGGATCCCAGGACCCGATCTCGATCTCCAATTACACCAGCATCAACGTGCAGCCCGTCCTGGCCCGCGTTCCTGGGGTCGGCTCGACCACCCTGTTCGGAGCTCTCAACTATTCCATGCGCATCTGGCTCGATGCGGACAAGATGACGGCGCTGGCCATCACGCCGGGCGATGTCTCGGCCGCGATCCAGAGCCAGAATCTGCAGGCCTCGCTCGGTCAGATCGGCGGGTCTCCCGCGCCGCCTGACCAAGTCATGCAATATACCATCGAGGCCAAGGGGCGGCTGCTCGAGCCCTCTGAGTTCGAGAACATCGTGCTCCGCACGGGCAGCGGAGGAGCGGTCGTCCGCATCAGGGACGTCGGGCGGGTCGAGCTCGGAGCCCAGTCCTACGGGCAGAGCTCCCAGCTCAACGGCGAGCCCGCGACGGCGCTGGCCCTGTATCAGCTGCCCAATGCCAACGCCTTGGCCGTCGCCAAAGCCGTCCGCGTCGAGCTCGCGGAACTCCAAAAGCGGTTTCCGACCGGCCTGAAAGCCGAGATCGTTTACGACTCGACGCTGTTCGTCTCGGCATCCATCGAAGAAATCGTCGAGACGCTCGCGATCACGGCCGTGGTGGTTCTGCTCGTCGTCTTCATCTTCCTCCAGGATCTCAAGGCCACGATCGTGCCGGCCGTCACGATCCCGGTCTCCCTGATCGGTGTCTTCGTGATCTTCCAGATCGTGGGCTTCTCCGCCAATACGATCAGTCTCTTCGCGATCGTTCTCGCCATCGGCCTCGTGGTCGACGACGCCATCGTCGTTGTGGAGAATGTCCAGCGCGTGATGGAGGAGGATGGTCTCCCGCCGGCCGAAGCCACCCGGAAGGCGATGGAGCAGGTGACGGGCCCCATCATCTCGACGACCCTCGTCCTGTTCGCCGTCTTCGGCCCTGTCGCGTTCCTGCCCGGCATCACGGGCGAACTCTATCGTCAGTTCGCCGTCACCATCTCGGCCGCCGTTGCGATTTCGGCCATCAATGCCTTGACCCTGTCGCCCGCCCTTTGCGCCCTCGTGCTCAAGCCGCCCAAACCCCACAAGCGCGGCCCCTTTGCCCTGTTCAACAAGGGGCTGGACTGGACGCGAGGACGGTACGTATCGTCGGCGGGCTTCATCGCCCGCCGCTCCCTGATCGCCGGTCTCATCATCGTCATCGCGGGTGCGGCGGCTGGTTACACGTTCCTGAAGCTCCCGACATCCTTCCTGCCCAATGAGGATCAGGGCGTCCTCTTCGTCGATGTCCAATTGCCCGATGCCGCAGCCTTGCCGCGCACCAACGCCGTCTTGAGCGAGGTGGAAGCGATCGCCAAAACGGTGCCGGGCGTCGCCAACGTCATTACCGTTTCGGGGTACAGCCTTCTGACCGGGTCGCCATCTTCCAGTAGCGGCCTCGGCATCGTGGTGCTGAAACCCTGGTCCGAGCGCACGACGGCCGAGACGGGGTTGAGGGCCATATACGAGCGGCTCGGTGCGGAATACGCGGCCCTGCCGGGCGCGAACGTCACGCCGTTTCCGCCACCGGCCATTCCGGGGCTTGGCGCCTCGGGAGGTTTCGACTTCCGGTTGGAGGCTCTTGGGGGGCAGCCTCCGGAGGAACTCGCCATAGCCCTGCGCTCAGTCGTTGCCGCCGCCAACCAGGATCCACGCGTCTCGCGGGCCTATTCCACTTATTCGGCGTCGGTCCCGCGCCTCTTCATCGACTTGAACCGCACCAAGGCGGAAAGCCTCGGTGTCGCTGTCAGCGACGTCTTTGGAACCATGCAGGCCATGCTGGGGTCGCTGTACATCAATCAGTTTAACTATCTCGGGCGGACGTTCCAAGTGAACATCCAGGCCGATACGCCGTTCCGCTCGAGCGTCGCGGATATCTCGCGTCTCTATGTCCGCAACAACCAGGGCCAGATGGTGCCGATCCGCACTCTTGCAGAGGTGAAGATGCGGCTGGGGCCCGATCTCGTCTACCGGTATAATCAGAACCCCTCGGCGCAGATTTCCGGCAACGCCGCTCCTGGATACAGCTCAGGCGACGCCATGACGGCCCTGACTGACGCCTTCAACAAGACCTTGCCGACCGGCTACACGTTCGAGTGGTCCGGCCTTTCCTTCCAGGAGGCGAGCCAGACGGCGGGCGGCATCGCGTTCGTCTTCGCTCTCGCCATGACGTTCGGCTACCTGTTCCTCGTCGCGCTCTATGAGAGCTGGATGGTGCCGCTCGCCGTCGTCAGCTCCATCGTGATCGCCGTGCTGGGATCGGTGCTGACGGTCTCGGTGCTCGGACTCGGGAACGATCTGTATACCCAGATCGGTCTGGTGTTGCTCATCGGGCTTGCGGCCAAGAACGCCATCCTGATCGTCGAGTTCGCCCTTGAGCAGCGCGCAGCCGGAAAATCCCGCTATGAGGCGTCTCTGGCAGGCGCGCGCATGCGCTTTCGGGCGGTGCTGATGACGGCGATCGCCTTCATCATCGGCCTAATCCCGCTTGTGATCGCGTCAGGTGCAGGTGCCGCCAGCCGTATCCATCTCGGCTTTACGGTCCTGGGCGGCATGGTGGCGGCCACGATCTTCGGCATCCTCGTCATCCCAGGCCTGTATGTGCTGTTCCAATGGATGGGAGATAAGGCCTTCGGCATTCCGGATGAGGGAGCCTCTCCGGCCGTCCCGGCCCGGGAGGACGACGGGAGCCTGCCGAAAGCTCCCGTCGGGTAAGAGGCTTAGTGCCCCGGCCCTAGAGTTGCTTGATCCAAGTCTGCGCCAAGGTGATATCGGCCTGCGATAGGCCGTGTCCCACGGGGAGAATCCGGTGCTGCACCAGAGCGCCGTTGGCCGCCAGGGAGGCCGCAAGACGTTCCGCATTCTCGGCCGGAATGATTGGATCGACGGCGCCCGAGACGATCAGAACCGGAAGGCCTTCCAGGTTGCTCGCCGGTGCATCCTGGAGCGGGACCATCGCGCGCAAGAGAATCGCACCTGCAAGGGATTGCGGACGGAGCTGGAGCATCGCGGCCGCGATGTTGGCGCCGTTGGAAAACCCGAGCGCGATGGGAGCGGGCAGCCCGTAGGCTTCCTGGGCCTCCGCCACGAAGTCCGCCAGTTCCAGCGCTCGGCGTCTCACGTCCTCCTCGTCGAACACGCCCTCGGCGAGCCGGCGGAAGAAGCGCGGCATGCCGCCCTCCAGGACCTTTCCGCGCGGCGACAGCAGGGCCGATCCCGGAGAGATCATTCGCCCGAGGGGGAGAAGGTCATCCTCGTTCCCGCCCGTGCCGTGCAGAAGAAGCAACGGGGGCGCACTCTCCTCTGTCGCAGGGACGAAGCGATGGATGAAGGACAGGTCGGTTGTGGGGGTCATGACGGACCTCTTGAATAACACGGCTGGGTGGCTGCGCCGCCCGGACCGGGCGGCGCAAGGAGCGTCGCGTTCAGGCGACGACGGGCAGGACGGACTCGATGGCCTCTCTCCGGCTTTCCAGAAAACCGGGAAGCTTCAGCGACTGACCCAGCGCGTCTGCCGCTTCGTCGACCGCGAAGCCCGGATCGTCGGTGGCGATCTCGAACAGCAGACCGCCCGGCTCCCGGAAATAGACGGCCCGGAAGTAATCCCGATCCTTCTTTTCCGTAGTGCGGATCCCATGATTGCGGGCAAGCTTGTCCACCATCTCGGCCTGGACCGCGTCGCTGGCGGCCCGGAAGGCGATGTGATGGACCGTCCCGGCGCCCGGGCGTCCCGGGAGGAAGCCACCCGCTTCGCGCAGATCCACGATGCCTCCCGCAGACGCGTCCGAGACCTTGTAGCGGGTCACGGTGCCCTCCCGTCCGACTTCCGTGAAGCCGAAGACGTCGCTCAGGATGGCTCCCGTGGGGGCTGTCTTCTCGAGGAGGAGGCTGACGCTGTGAAAGCCCCGGATCGCATGCTCGGCTGGGATGTCGGACCCGTCCCAGGCGGGCTCGCCGTCGATGCCCGGAACCGCCACGAGGGCGAGCCTCATGCCGTCGGGATCCCGGAAAGACAGCACGGTCTCGCCAAAACGCTTCTGCGGGACCTCGTGCGAAACGCCCTTTTCGACCAAGCGGTGAGCCCAGTAGCCCAGCGAGTTCTCGGGGACGCGGAAGACCGTTTCCTGCGTTTCGCCGATGCCGATCCGGCCGGCAGCGGCGTGTTCCCAGGGAAAGAAGGTCAGGATCGTGCCGGGATGGCCTGCCTCGTCGCCATAGTAGAAGTGGTAGGTGCTGGGATCGTCGAAATTGACCGTTTTCTTCACCAAGCGCAGCCCGAGCGTCCGGGTGTAGAAGTCGAGATTGCGACGGGCCGGGCCAGCCATGGCGGTGACGTGGTGGATGCCGTTCTGACGCATGGGAATGTCCTCGTGACAGAGGGGCGCTGCGCCCCGTTGATCCAGAGATATGCCAATTTCGGCCCGGCGCCATGGAAACTCGATTGCGTCGGCGCAATGTTAGAAGTGCATGTCTGAAGATTGAATTGCACTGTTGCCGCGAGCATTGTCTTGCCACTGCGGACCAGCCCGGTCCAGGAGACACAACCATGATCGACAATCGCCTCGCTCCTTTCGGTGCGTTCATTCTCCGTGCCGCCCTCGGCATCATGTTCATCGCCCATGCCTACCTGAAGATTGCCGTCTTCACCGTTCCAGGCTTCGCCGGTTTCCTGACTCAGGTCGGCTTTCCGGCCTTCCTGGCATGGCCCATCATCCTGGCCGAACTCGTCGGCGGGGTGGCGATCCTGATCGGCTTTCATTCCCGGATCGCGTCGGCCGTCCTGCTGCCCGTGCTGCTCGGCGCCCTCGTGGTGCACGCGCCGAACGGATGGGTGTTCAATGCCCCCAACGGAGGCTGGGAATATCCTGCGTTCCTGGCCTTTGCCGCTCTCGCCCATATTCTGGTGGGTGACGGCGCATTCGCGATCAAGACCATGATTTCGGGTTCGCCGAGCCGCGAAGCACCTTTGCATCGGGTGGCGTAAGGTCCCAACCCCCGGATCCGGCAGCACGGGCGTGCCGCCGGATCCGGACGAGACAGGAGACGCGATGGGCGAGCCCTTCAAGAACTTGGCCTGGGACGATTTTCGCCTCATCAAGGCCGTTGCCGATATGCGAAGCCTGCCCGCAGCGGCGGCACAACTCGGCGTCAACCACTCGACCGTCTTTCGCCGCCTCGGCCAGATCGAGGCGGCGCTGGGCGTGACGCTGTTCGAGCGTCACCGCGCGGGCTATGCCCCGACCGCGGCTGGCGAGGAAATGATCGCGTTGGCGCAAAGGGTCGACCAGGACATCACGGCCTTCACTCGCAGGATCGCAGGCCGCGAGATCACGCCCGCCGGGGAGATCCGCGTCACGACCAACGATTCCCTTCTGATTCATCTTCTCACGCCGCTCTTCGTCGCCTTCAGGCGACAGATGCCAACCCTGCGGCTCGACGTGGTTCTGGCCAATCAGGCTCTCAATCTGTCCAAACGCGACGCGGACGTCGCCATTCGCGCCACCGATCACCCGCCTGAAAACCTCGTCGGCCGACGCGTCGCTACCATCGCATGGGCACTCTATGGGCGCAGAAGCGAATTCAGGTCACCGGAGTCCATCGACCCAGATCGTCTGTTCGACCATGACTGGGTGTCGTTGGGCGAGAGCCTCATCGGGCTCAAGGCGGTGAAGTACGTTCAGGATCACGTCGCGCAGACGCGCATCGGATACAGGGTCAATACGGTGCTCGGCTTGGCCGAGGCAATCCAGGGAGGTCTGGGGATCGGCCACCTGCCATGCTTCATCGGCGACGCGAGACAGGACCTCGTTCGCCTCGGGCCGATCCGGCAGGAGTTCTCGGCGGACCTGTGGCTGCTGACCCATCCCGACCTGAGGCACTCGGCCCGGATCCGTGCGTTGCTCGACTTCCTGGCGGCTGAGATCGCTCACCGCAAGTCCTTCATCGAGGGAGCTCACCCGATCGCGCCCCCGGCAGATGGGTAAACGCATCTAGGCGGTCAGATCGGAAAACGCCGTCACCTTGTGCAGGAACCCATAATTCAGGATGGTGCAGCCGCCTTTTTCAAGCCTGAGATGACCGGCATCCTCCCATTCCCGGAGACACTTGTTGGTGCTCTCGCGGGAAAAGCCGACGGTCCTGCCCAGTTCCTTCTGAGTGATCGTGATGCGGTTCGGGCGGATGCCGCCAGGGCTCTCCCTCTGCTGATCCGAGAGCCAGAGGAGCGCCTTGGCAAGTCTCGTCGGCAGGTCGGCGAAGGCGATCTCCTCGACCTGCTCGCTTGTCCGGCGCAGGCGGCTGCTCACGAGCGACAACACCTTGAGGGCCATGGAGGGGTTGCCGGACAGGGTGGCATTGAAGTCCCGACCGTCGACGGTCAGAAGATGGCATTCGGTAAAGGCAACCGCATCGGCCGTTCGGGTGTTCCCGTCGAGCAGGGCGATCTCCCCGAAGACCTCGCCGGGTCCGATCAGGTTCAAGACGATACCGGAACCGGCAGGCGATAAGGCACGGATCTGAACCAGACCCGACAGGACCCCAAAGAGCCCCAGTGCCGTATCGCCCTTCTCGAAGATTCGTTGACCCGGCGTGCAGTGACTCATGCGAACATGGCTGGCGAGCCGTTCCATCAAATCCGGCGGGATATCGCGGAAGAGCGCAAGCTGCTTCAGCAAGAGCCGCCTATCGGACGCCGCAACCCTAAGATCCACCGAGGAACTCCCGCGCGAGGCTTGTTCATGTCAACATAAAACTATTATCGATCTTTTGAAAGTTAGGCTTCCAATGTCGAGAACCGGACGCCGCTCTTGAAGCGTATGCTTTGTCTGTTGCGTCGAAATCATACCGGCGGCTCATTCGCAAACTAGGACCACATGAGTCGCTGGACCGTGCTCGCGAGCATCGTGGCTCCCAGAACGGCGAAGATGAGACCGGCGGTCTTGTTCGTCAGGTTGAGAAACCGGTTCGACACATAGTTTCGTGCAGCGGCGACGCCCGAGCTCAGGACGATCCACCAAGTGGCGGATCCGATGAAGACCCCGATGGTAAGGGGCAAGGGCATCAGGTGATGGCCCGGCAACGTCACGGCCGGGAGTGCCGCTGCGAACAGCAGGATCATGAGGGGGTTAGTCAGGCTGTAGGCAAGCGCGCTGACGTAGTGGCGAACCCATTCGCCCTTCTGCGCCTTCGGCGTCTCCACCGCGACGCTCCGGCGAAGCATTCGGGTGGAGAACCATATGAGGATTCCTGCCGAGATGACGGAGAGCCATGGGGCGCTGCCTCTGGACCAGGTTTCGAGAAGGGCGTCGAGGCCCAGAGCGACGGCGGCCCCGAACACGACATGAACCGTCGCGGCGCCAAATCCGGTCGCCAGTCCCGCCGATAGGCCGTAGCCGAGCGTTCGCTGGATGCAGAGCAGTCCCATCGGACCGATCGGAACGGCCACCATCAAGCCAACGATGATTCCGGACATGAGCGTCGTTGCAAACCCTGACATCCGGCGATCCTCTTCTGGTGCCGGATATGTATTCCCAAACAGGTTGGACTGGATGTGAAGGCGGTCACACTTCGTCGAAGGAAGTTTAGTTTGTGTCTCGCAAGCAGAAAGACTTCTCAAGCCGTCGCCTGCACTTCCCATCACGGTTTCTTGCGCGACAGACCCGCTGCCACGTGAGAGAAAGCTTTTCGTGCGTCGGACCGACCAGATCTTATACGAAAGAGATGTACGCCATCGCTGACTGACCGACTACCATGGCAGCTGAGAACACGACGACCGGCGGGCGTCTCGCTCCTCCGTTCAAAGAAGGTTCCACATCAGGAGGATACGATGTCCCATCTTACACGCCGTGGCGTGCTGGGCGGCCTGTCTGGCGCCGCCATCCTTTACGGAGCAGGAGCTCGCGCCCAGACCGCCAAGCTCCCCGCCAATCCCGTGACGCTCAACATCATCGATGTGGCCGGAAACCTGCAGCTGACGCAGGTTGCGATCGAGCGCTTCGCCCGCGAAAACCCGAAGCTCGTGTCGCGCCTGACCTTCAGCCGCGCGCCGTCGCCCGAGTTGCCGGGCAAGCTCAAGGCCCAGCAGGACGCGAACAAGGTCGATATCGATCTGGTGCTCACGGGGCCTGGCGCGATGTCCGACGGCATCCAGCAGGGCCTGTGGGTTGACGTGTGGAAGTCCCACGCGGCCAGCTTGCCCAAGCCCGAGGATACTTATCACGAGCAAGCCCTCATGATGCAGCGGAACTTCGGGCAGGATCAGGGCGTGGCCGTGGTCTATTCCCCGTCGGGTCCGTTGTTCGAGTACATGCCCGACAAGGTCAAGTCCGTCCCGAAGACGGCCGCCGATCTGCTCGCCTGGGTCAAGGCCAACCCCAAGCGCTTCACCTATGCGCGGCCCGTCAATTCCGGTCCGGGCTGGACGTTCCTGATGGGTATGCCCTACATCCTCGGCGACAAGGACCCGAAGGATCCCATGAACGGATGGGACAAGACTTGGAGCTACCTCAAGGAACTCGGGACCGGCATCGACTACTATCCGGCCGGAACGGGCGCCACGATGAAGGAGCTGGGGGAGGGGACCCGCGACATGATCGTGACGACCTGCGGCTGGGACATCAACCCTCGCGCTCTCGGCATCGTGCCGAAAGAGGCGAACGTGTTCGCGCTCGACGGAACCCGCTGGATTCCCGACACCCAGTTCATGTGCATCCCGAAAGGCGTGCCGGACGAGAAGATCGCCGTTCTCTTGAGCCTGATGTCGTTCATGCTCAAGCCCGAGCAGCAGGCCGTGACATACGATAAGGGCTATTTCTATCCGGGCCCCGCCGTCAAGGGCGTTACCCTCGCCATGGCGCCGGAGGAAAGCCGTGCGGTTCTCCAGGAATACGGCCGGCCATCCTACGACGAACTCATCACCAAGCTGCCGACCGAGACGCCTCTCACGCCCGAGCGCCTGGTCGCGGCCTTCCGGCGATGGGATCAGGAAATCGGCAGCGCAGTGAAGTAAATCCATGCGCTTTGCCGTCATCGGACTCGACCACCGCCATATCTATCATATGGTCGGTGGTCTCCTGGAAGCCGGCGCAACCTGCGCCGGCTACGATCCGGCCTCCAGCGATCCGCGGGTCCTGGAGGGGTTCCGGGAACGATACCCGACTCTGTTACCTGTCAGCGACCGCCGACGCCTGATGGAGGATCCGTCCGTCGACGTGATCCTGTCCGCTGCCGTTCCGTGCGATCGCGCGGGCATCGCCGTGGAGGCCATGGGGCACGGCAAGGACGTGATGGTGGACAAGCCCGGCGTCACATCGCTCGATCAGCTCGCCGCGGTCGAACGAGCGGTTGCGGAGACGCGGCGGATCTTCTCGATCTGCTTTTCCGAGCGGTTCATCGTTCCGGCCACTCTCGTGGCGGAGAAGATCATTCGGGACGGCACGATCGGTCGTGTCGTTCAAACCCTGGGCATGGGCCCTCATCGCCTCAACCGGGCCATACGGCCGTCCTGGTTCTTCGACGCGCGGGCCTATGGCGGCATCCTGTGCGACATCGCCTCTCACCAGATCGACCAATTCCTGCATTTTACCGGTTCGACGGACGCCAGCGTCGTCACGTCGTCCGTCGGGCATTTCGGATCCCAGGACCTGCCGGACTTCGAGGATTTCGGCGAGATCCTTCTCCGCAGTCCCGAGGCCAACGGGTACGTCCGGGTCGATTGGTTCACGGCCGACGGTCTGCCGACCTGGGGGGACGGGCGTCTTTTCATCCTGGGGACGGAGGGCTCGATCGAGCTGCGCAAATATGTCGATCCGGCCGGACGCTCGGGAACGGACCATGTGATCCTCGTGGATCGGAATGGCACCCGCCACATCGACGCCAGCTCAGAGCCCCTGACCTACTTCCACAATTTCGTCGCCGATGTCCGGGACCGCAGCCAGACCGCCATGCGCCAGGACCACGTCTTCGCCGTGTGCCGTCTCGCCCTCGAAGCGCAGGCCCAGGCGGCGCGGCTCCGCCTTCCCCCCGCCAACGCCCTTCAGGACAACGCCTCGCCATGACAAAAATCGGTCTGGCCGTCATCGGCCTGGGGCCTGCCGCGCAGCCCCATTCCAAGAGCCTTTTGGACCTCGCCGATCGCGCCGAGGTGATCTGGGCGGCCAGCCGCTCGCAGGAGCGGGCCGAGGCCTATGCGAGGCAGTTCCCGTTCCGAACGACCACCGACATCGAGGCCGCCATCAACGACCCGGCCGTCCAGGCAGTTCTGGTGCTGACGCCTCCGAGCACGCATCTCGACGTCGCGGAGCGATGCTTTGCGGCGGGCAAGCATGTTCTGGTCGAGAAGCCGCTGGAGCTGACCCTGCAAAGGGCGGAGCGCCTCGTGGCCGCGGCGCACGCCGCGAATGCGTGTTTCGGCGTCGTTCTCCAGCATCGCTTCCGGCCCGGCAGCGTGAGATTGCGAGAGGCCCTGGCCTCGGGAGAACTCGGATCCGTCCAGGCAGGCTTCCTGGCCGTCCCCTGGTGGCGTCCGCAGAGCTATTACGACGAGCCGGGACGCGGCACCTTGGCGCGCGACGGCGGCGGTGTCCTGCTGACGCAGGCCATCCATTCGCTGGACCTGTTCCGGTCCCTCGTCGGCGTCTCGGACGTCGTCGCGGCGGATGTGACGACCACGAGCCTCCACCGCATGGAGACCGAGGATTACGTGGCGGCGCTGCTGCGCCTGGGAAACGGCGCTCCCGGAACCCTGATGACGACGACGGCTGCCTATCCGGGACATCCCGAGCGCATCGAGATCATCGGCACCCAGGGCTACGCGTCCCTGATCGGCGGAACGCTCCAAATCTCCTTCCTGGACGGTCGAAGTGAAACCGTCGAGGCCGAGGGGAAGACAGGCAGCGGCGCCAGCATCATGGATTTCCCGCACGATGCCCATCGGGCCGTGATCGCTGATTTCCTCGATGCGGTTCAAGAACGGCGCCAGCCGCGGGTCTCCGGTGCCGAAGCCCTGGAGAGCCAGCGTCTTGTCAACGCCATCCTGCAAAAAGGCGTAACACCCTAGGGCTCACCGAGCCGGCTCACGAGCGCGTCGACGTCGTCCATGTTCTGGTAGATCCCGAACCCGATGCGCAGGCGGTCGTTCCGGTAATCCGTCACCACGTTGCGGGATTTCAGAAGCCCATAGACCTTTCCGGCATCGGACATCTCAAGAGAGAGGAAGTTCCCGCGGCGGTCCCGTGCGGGCAGCCCCGCATGCGCCTGAGCATCAAGCCCGAGCGCCCGGGCACCGGAGACGAGGAAGCGCTCCTGCAGGTCGAGGGAGTGCTCGTGAATGATCTGGGGCGTCATGTGCCGCTCGGACAGCCAGCGCATGACGGCGTTGAAGCGGTAGAGGCCGGACGGATCGAAGGTCGACCCCATGAACCGCCACCCGTCCTCGCTGTAGCCAATCCAGCCGGATTGCGCGCCGGTCAGGTTCCCGAAGGCCGCAAACCAGCCGGTGTCGCGCGGCCTCGGGCCCCATCCCGGCGGGCAATGCATGAAGCACGCGCCTTCGCCTGCCATCGCGTATTTGTACCCGCCGGCGAGGTAGAAGATCCTGCTGGCCAGAGATGCCACCGAGGTCGGGCGGGCCATGAAGCCATGGTAGCCGTCGACGACGATCATGGCGTCCTCCGGAGCCTCCAGGAGGCGATCGATGTCCACCGCGAAGCCGGAATTGAAAAAGACCTGGCTCACGAAGATCAGGTCCTGTCCGGCGGCCTTTGCCAGAAGGCGGTCTTCGAACGTGTCGAAGGGCTCCGCCGGCACCCGTGTGACAGAGACGAGCCCGTCTTCTTCCAGCCGCGCCACCTGGCGGCTGAAGGAATGGAATTCGCTGTCGGTGGTCAAGATGCGGGTGGGACGTCCGTCCGGAAAGCAGGAGAGGATCCGCTTGACGAACTCGTGGGTGTTCGGCGCGATGGCGATCGTGCCCGGATCCGGAAGGGACAGATGCGCCGCCGCATGGGCGCGGAATTCCTCCAGCACGGGTCCCAGCACCGTCTCCCATTTGTCGTCCATCAGCCGGGCCGCGTCCTCCCAGGCCTGCAGGTGCGCCTCCCGCGTCACGTCCGGCCAGGGGTGATGACTGTGCGCCGCGAAATGCAGGCGGCCGGGATCGGAGCCGAGAAAGCGGGAGAAGTCAGGGCGCAGGTCGAGCATGGATCTTGCCGTCTCTAGAGTTTGGTGCGGACCGACCAGAGTTCGGGAAAGAACGACTTCTCCAGCGCGTGGCGCAGGTAGCCGACGCCGGCGCTACCGCCCGTGCCGCGCCGCATCCCGATGATCCGTTCCACGGTTTTCATGTGGCGGAAGCGCCATTGCTGGAAGGCGTCCTCCAGGTCCACGAGCTCTTCGGCCAGCTCGTAGACGTCGAAATGCGCATCCGAGTTCTTGTAGATCTCGATCCACACCCGCTCGACGGCCTCATTCGGCTCATGAGGTTTCGACAGGTCGCGGCCCAGCACATCCTCCGGGATCGCATAGCCCCGGCGGGCCAGAACCCGCATCGTCTCGTCATAGAGGCTCGGTGCGTGCAAGGCGGCCTCAAGCTTTGCCAGAAGATCCTCGCGGTGCCGGTGAGGCCCGATCTTGCCGGGATCCTTAGCGCCGAGCTTGAACTCGACAAGCCGGTACTGCCACGACTGAAATCCCGAGGAGCGTCCCAGGGTCTCGCGGAACCGCAGGTAATCCGAGGGCGTCATGGTCGAGAGCACCGTCCAGGCTTGGATCAGCTGTTCTTGGATGCGGTTGACGCGGGCAAAGCACTTGAAGGCAGGCTGGAGCTCGTCGGCCCGCAGGTGGTCGAGAGACGTGTCCAGCTCGCGGTTCAGGAGCTTCAGCCATAGCTCCATCACCTGATGGATGACGATGAAGAGCAGTTCGTCGTGCTCGTTCGTCAGTGTGATCTGGGCGGACAGAAGGGTGTCGAGCTGCAGATAGTCGCCATAGCTCATATCCTTGGAAAAGTCCGTCTGAATGCCTTCCTGTTCCCGGGACATGCAACTCTCCATGACTTGGCTTGCCGGCCCACGGCCTCAGGCGCGTTCCGCCAGCCGCACAAGGTGGTCGACCAGATTATCGCCGGGATCGACGAGACCGTCGAGAACGTCGAAGTGATGAGCTCCGGCCACCTCATGGAACCGAGCCGCGACCCCCGCCTCGCTCCAGCGCTCGACGATGTCGCGGGACTGGCGGTGGAACTCGCTGCTCTCGGCCCCTCCGACGATGGCCTCCAGATGCCCGGATGCCGGAGGCGGCCAAAGGATCGGGCTGAGCCTGCGGGCGTCGTCCACGCTCAGGCCGAGAGCCTTGTTGATCGAGGTCGGCACGAGGGGGCTGAGATCGAACAGGCCGGAGATCGGCATCGCGGATTTCACGGGGCGCCGGGGAGCGTCCGTTCGCGCCATCAGGCAAGCCGCGAGATGGCCACCCGCCGAATGTCCCGTCGCCACGATCGGGCACCCTGTCCGTTCCATGACGAAATCGGCCGCCCTCTCGATATCCGCTACGATCTCGGCAAGGGTCACCGCCGGAGCCAGGCGGTAGCTTGGGATGGCGACCGTCAACCCGCGCTCGTTCGCGCCGCGCGCCAGATGGCTCGCGGAGGACTTGTCCAAAGCCTGCCAGTACCCGCCGTGAATGAAGAACACGATGGGGCCGTTCCGGTCTCCGTTCGAGGCGAAGAAGAGATCCAGCCGATGCCGTTTCTCCGGTCCATAGGACAGGTCGAGTTCGCAGGCGGCAACCTCCCTGTAGGCGGCCGCGTCGCGGTGCCAGCCGGCGATGTTCTCTCCGTGCCCCGGGACCCGCGCACGGTTGTTGTATTCGGCTTCGAGGTCGACCGCTTCGGACATGGGGGCGCGGGTTCCGTTCATACGTGGAGGTAACGATCCTTGAGGGTGGAATCGGACATCAGTTCGGCGCTCGTGCCGGACCACACGGAGCGGCCTTTCTCGACGATCACATGGCGGTCCGCGAATCCCGCCAGCACATCCACGTTCTTGTCGATGACGAGGATGGACTGGTTCTCCGATCGCAGGCGCTTGAGGCAGGCCCAAATCTCGGCCCGGATGAGAGGCGCCAGGCCTTCCGTGGCCTCGTCCAGGATCATGAGTTTCGGGTTGGTCATGAGAGCCCGGCCGATCGCCAGCATCTGCTGTTCGCCGCCCGAGAGCTGCGTGCCGAGATTGGCGCGGCGTTCCTTCAAGCGCGGGAACAGGTCGTAGATCGCGTCGAGGGTCCAGCGGCGTACGCCGCTGCGCGCCGCCGCCGTCGCAACGAGATTCTCCTCGACCGTCAGCGTCGGAAAGATCTGCCGCCCTTCCGGAACGAGGCCGATCCCCGCCTTCGCGATGCGGTAGGGGGCGAGGCCCGCCATCGGGGCGCCCTCGAAGCGGATGTCGCCGCTCCTCGCCGGGAGAAGACCCATGAGGGTTCGTATGGTGGTGGTCTTGCCCATCCCGTTACGACCCAGGAGTGTCACGACTTGGCCGGTTCCGACCTCGAAGGAAATGTCGAACAGGACCTGCGCAGCCCCATAGGAGGCCTGCAGATTGCGCACGGACAGCATCAGGCCGCCTCCTCTCCGAGATAGGCGCTGCGCACCTCCGCATTGGCCCGGATGGCTTCGGGCGAATCCGTTGCGATCAGACGGCCATACACCAGCACGCTGACGCGGTCCGCAAGAGAGAAGACGGCGTCCATGTCATGCTCGATCAACACGATGGTGATGCGCCCTTTGAGGCGTCTGAGGGTCTCGACGACCCGTTGAGCGTCCTCATGGCCCGTTCCGGCCAAGGGCTCGTCGAGAAGCAGGACCTTAGGCTGCGTCGCCAGCCCGATCGCGAGTTCGAGCTGTCTTTTCTCGCCGTGGGACAAAAGCCCGGCCGGGATCGCGGCGCGGGCTCCAAGGCCGACGAGATTCAGGCACTCCATCGCAGGCTCGTTGAGGTCCGCCTCGAGCGAGGCATCTCCAAGGAACCGAAAGCTCGAGCCGGAGCGGGCCTGCACCGCGAGGGCGACGTTGTCCAGGGCCGAGAACTTCGGCAGGATCGAGGTGATCTGGAACGAGCGGGCCAGGCCATGACGAACCCGCTTGTGCATCGGCAGGCCGGTCACGTCCCGTCCATCGAAGAGCACCTGACCGGAATCCGAGGATGCAAGCCCCGAGATCTGGTGGATGAGCGTGGTCTTGCCGGCCCCGTTGGGGCCGATGATCGCATGGAGCTCGCCCGCCTGCACCGTCAGGTCCACGCCGTCCGTGACCACGAGGGCTCCGTAGGCCTTGCGCAGGTTGCGAAGCGCGAGCTGAGGCTCATTCATGGCGGCCTCCCAGCATTCCCATGATGCCGCCGCGGGCAAACAGCACGATGAGGATGAGGAGAGGACCGAAGACCATCTTCCAGTTCTCGACCAGCCTGGCCTGCATGTCGGTGCTCAACATGAAGCCGAGCATGTGAAGGATCTCCGGCAGGAATTCTTCGAGAAGGAGAAAGGCGGCGGCGCCGAGGACCGCGCCGTGAAGCGATCCGAGGCCGCCGAGCACCACCATGAAGATCAGCTCGCCGGATCGTTGCCACGTCATGAAGGCGGGGCTGATGAACTCGGCCTGATTGGCCAGAAGGCAGCCGGCCAGGCCCGCCATCATGCCACTGATCATGTAGGCGACGAGCTGGTAGCGAAACGGATGAAAGCCGATGGCTTCCATCCTGGTCGCATTCTCGCGGGAGCCGCGCAGGACGCGCCCGAAGCGGGACGCCACGATCGACCGGGCCAGCACATAGGTGCCGAGCAGGCAGACGAAGCAGACCCAGTACAGGGCGAAATCGCCCTTCAGGAGCGGCAGGCCCGCCACGAGGCTGCGGGCTGCGAGGGTCATGCCGTCATCGCCGCCATAGGACGCGAGCGAGGTGGCGAGGAAATAGAGCATCTGGCCGAAGGCCAGGGTGATCATGATGAAATAGACGCCCTTCGTGCGCAGCGAGATGGCGCCGGTAACGAGACCGAACAGCGCCGAGGCCGCCAGAGCCACCGGCACCTGGACCAGCGCGTCCTCGACGCCGTGGGCCGCCAGGATGCCGACCGCATAGCCGCCGATGCCCAGGAAGGCCGCGTGGCCGAAGCTCACGAGCGCCCCGTAGCCGAGGATGAGATCGAGGGACATGGCCGCGATGCCGAAGATCATCACCCGCGTCAGGAGCGACAGCACATAGCCTTCGGCGCCCGAGAACGCGGCGAAGACGGGCGCCAGCACGAAGGCTCCGAACAAGATGACGGGAAGCCATTCGACACGCCGTCGCTGGCCTGTGATCGCAACGGGACGCGTTTCGGCGATTGGGGACATGCGACGGCCTTAGCGTTTCGCGGGAAAGAGGCCGGCCGGCCGGAAGAACAGGATCGCCGCCATGAAGATGTAGATCAACATCGGCGCGATGGCCCGGCCGGTCTGGCTGGCATTCGCCGGATCGAGAACCAGGCGAAGAAGGTTGGGCGCGAAGGAGCGTCCCACGGTGTCGACGAGGCCGACCAGGATGGCGGCGAGGAAAGCCCCGCGGATCGACCCGATGCCGCCGATGACGATGACCACGAAGGCCAGGATCAGGATGTTGTCGCCCATGCCGGGCTCGACGGACAGAATGGGGGCCACCATCGCGCCGGCGAAGCCCGCCAGCATGGCTCCGAACCCGAAGACGATCATGAACAGCCGCTTGATGTTGACGCCGAGGGCCGCCACCATCGGGGCATTGGAGGCGCCGGCGCGCACCAGCATCCCGACCCGCGTGTGGCTCACGAGACCGTAGAGCAGCGCCGCCACCGCGAGGCCAGCCGCGATGATCGCAAGGCGATAGACCGGATAGAGCAGGCCGTCGGCGATTTCGATGGAGCCCGAGAGGATCTCGGGCACGGGAACGTTCAACGGGGCCGCTCCCCAGACGAACTTGACGCCCTGGTTCAGGAACAGGATCACGCCGAACGTGGCGAGAACCTGATCCAGGTGGTCGCGGTCGTAGAGATGGCGGAAGATCAGCACTTCGAGAAGAAGGCCGAAGGCTAGCGCGGACGGGAGCGCCAGGAGGAGGGCGAGGCCGAAATTCCCGGTCCAGGCCGTGAAGGCGGCGGCCAGGTAGGCGCCGACCATGTACTGGACCCCGTGCGCCAGATTGATGAAATCCATGACGCCGAAAACCAGCGTCAGTCCGGCCGCGATGAGGAACAGAATCAGGCCGAACTGGAGGCCGTTGAGGGCCTGAACGAGAAAGAGGGTCGCTGTCATCGGCTTTTCATGGGCAAGCGATCTCCAGGGCGCGGAGGGAGCGGGCGGAGGGAAGGAGCGGACCCGCCGTTCCGGTGGCGCCGGGGGAGCACAGGCCCCGCCCCGGCCAAGGGCCGGGACGGGCACGAGAGAGACCGCTCAGTTCGTCGCGGCGCATTCCTTCGCATAGGCGTCCACGTAGTCGTCGAAGACCTTCTCGACGATTTCAGTCTGGAACTTGCCGTCAGGGCGCTTGGCGGCTTTCACGAGGTAGAAGTCCTGGACCGGGAAGCCGTTGGCACCGATCTTGAAGTCACCGCGCAGGGACTTGAAGTCGGCTTTCTTGAGGGCGGCCCGCACCGCGTCCTTGTTGTCCATCTTGCCGCCCGTCGCCTTGAGGGCGGTGTCGATCATCTGCGCCGCGTCGTAGGCATGCATGGAATAAGACCCCGGCACCGAGTTGTAGGCGGCCTCGTAGGCCGTCACGAACTTCTTGTTCTGGGGCGTGTCGAGATTGGGGGCCCAGTTGGAGCCGCCGAGCATTCCGATGGCGGCATCCTGTTGGGCCGGAAGGGTGGATTCGTCGACCGTGAAAGCGGACAGGAACGGGATCCGATCCGCAAGTCCGGCCGCGCGATACTGCTTCACGAGGTTCACACCCATGCCGCCCGGCATGAAGGTGAAGATCGCGTCGGGCTTCATGGAGGCGATCTTGGCGAGCTCCGACTGGAAGTCCAGGTTGTTCAGCGGCACATAGGATTCCTCGACGATCTCGCCCTTGTAGTGGCGCTTGAATCCTGCGAGCGCGTCCTTGCCGGCCTGGTAGTTGGGGGCAAGCAGGTAAACCTTCTTGTAGCCGCGGTCCTGAGCTACCTTGCCCAGAACCTCGTGGTTCTGGTCGTTCTGATAGGACGTCGCGAAGAAGTACGGGTTGCAGCTCTTGCCCGCGAGATTGGACGGGCCCGCATTCACGCTGATGTAGAAGGTCTGCGCGTCCACGATGGGCTTGTGGACCGCCACCGCGACGTTCGAGAAGATGGGGCCGACGACGAAGTCGACCTTGTCGCGCTCGATGAGGCCCTTGACCTTGGTCACCGCCACATCGGGCTTCAGCTCGTCATCCACCACGATGACCTCGACGTCGCGTCCGCCGAGCTTGCCGCCCATTTCCTTGACGGCGAGCTGGAACCCGTCGCGCGCCTGCTGCCCGAGCACGGCGGAAGGGCCCGACAGGGTCAGCAGCAGGCCGACCTTCAACTTTTCCTGCGCCAGAGCCGGGACGGCGGCCAGGCTGAGGGCTGCCGTCAGGCCGAGGGACTTCATCGTAGGATTCATCATGCACTCCCGAAAGTGGCTGTTCCCCGCGCACGGTTTGCCGTGCTGCGATTGCTCTCCGGCTGGGCGTTGTGAGTCGCCTTGCCGGTCTCCGGCGGTAATCTGCCGCAATTCCCCGGCCGTTGCTACTCGGGCTCCCGTCCTATGGTTTCCATGCGCGTTTCGGCCACTGGTCCATGATCGTTCTGATGTTCAGGATTGCCAAGTATTATTTTAAGCTTTAAATATTTTGAGAGCTTCGGCAAGCGGATTTCCGCGTGAATTCAAGCGCGTCCGCTAACGGTTGCGTGACCTTGCCGGCTGCCGTCAGCGGCAGCCGGGAGCGTGCCCGGCTGGTGCGAGGGATCATGGCGAGGGGAGCGGGTGATGGCGCATACGGCTCATGTGGACACCTTCGCGAGAGACAACCTGCCGCCCCAAGATCAGTGGCCGGAATTCCTCTTCGCCCGCCCGGAGCTTCAGTATCCCGAGCGCCTGAACTGCGCGACGGCCTTTCTCGACCGGTGGGTGGACGAGGGCAGGGGGGAAGCGCCTTGCCTGATCAGCCCGACGGAGACGCTGACCTATCGGGCGTTGCAGGATCGCGTGAATCGCATCTGCAATGTGCTGGTGGACGATCTGGGGCTCGTTCCGGGCAACCGGGTACTCCTGCGTTCCGGCAACAACCCCATGATGGTGGCGCTCTACCTGGCTGTACTGAAGGCCGGGGGCGTGGTCGTGGCCACCATGCCGCTCCTTCGCGCCAAGGAAATCGCCTACCCGATCGCCAAGGCGAAGATCTCCATCGCGTTCTGCGATCATCGCCTGATCGACGAGATGGAGCGGGCCAAGGCGCTCTCGCCGGGCCTGGGACAGGTCGTGACTTTCGGAAGCGGCGCCCCCGACGGCCTGGAAGCGCGGATCGCGGCCGCGTCCCCGATCTTCGAGGCGGTCGACACGGCGGCTGACGATGTCTGCCTCATCGGCTTCACATCCGGCACGACGGGCGAGCCGAAGGGCACCATGCATTTCCATCGGGACATGCTGGCGATCTGCGACGCTTACGCCGGCAACGTGCTGAAGGCCGAGCCCAGCGACCGCTTCATCGGCTCGCCGCCGCTCGCCTTCACGTTCGGGCTCGGCGGAATCGTTCTCTTCCCAATGCGCATCGGTGCGTCCACGATCCTGTTGGAAAGGGCCGGGCCCGACGACCTGCTGCCCGCTATCGGACAATACGGCGCCACAATCTGCTTCACGGCGCCCACGGCCTATCGGGCGATGCTGCCGAAACTCGCGGAGCATGACATCTCGACCCTGCGCAAATGCGTGTCGGCAGGGGAGGCGTTGCCGAAGGACACGTTCGAAGCCTGGAAATCCGCCACGGGCCTCAAGCTCATGGACGGCATCGGCGCGACCGAGATGCTGCACATCTTCATCGCGGCCGCCGAGGACGACATCCGCCCCGGTGCCACGGGCAAGCCCGTGCCGGGCTATGAGGCCAAGATCATCGACGAGAACGGCCAGGACGTCCCGCCTGGAACCGTCGGCCGCCTCGCCATGCGCGGACCGACCGGTTGCCGCTATCTCGCGGACGATCGGCAGCGCAAATACGTCCAGAACGGTTGGAACGTCAGCGGGGACAGCTACCTCATGGATGAGGATGGGTACTTCTGGTACCAGGCCCGCTCCGACGACATGATCGTGTCCTCCGGCTACAACATCGCGGGCCCCGAGGTGGAGGCGGCGCTTCTGTCCCATCCGGCCGTGGCCGAGTGCGGCGTCGTCGGGGCGCCCGATGACGGGCGGGGCATGGTCGTCAAGGCCTACGTGGTCCTCCGTCCCGGCACGCAGGCCTGCGCCGAGCTGACGCGGGCGCTGCAGGATCACGTCAAAGCCGAGATCGCCCCCTACAAGTATCCGCGGGCCATCGAATTCGTGGACGCCCTGCCACGTACGCAGACGGGCAAGCTGCAGCGCTTCGAACTGCGCAGGATCGCGGCCGAGCCCAGCCCGGAGGACGCGCTGGCGGGCTGAGGCAGCGGACGCCCCGCCTCGCATCAGGCGGGGAGGGTTGATGCGAAAATGTTTTAAGCTTAAAATAAATCAGACACGCGCTCGGGGTTGGAGCTCTCATGAAAACGGCGATCATCGGCGGCGGCCCGGCTGGGCTCTATTGCGCGATCCTTCTGAAGAAACAGTGGCCGCAATGGGATGTGGCCGTCTATGAGCGCAACCGGGCCGACGACACCTTCGGGTTCGGCGTCGTGTTCTCGGACGCGACCCTCGACAATTTCGAGAGGTACGACCGCCCGAGCTACGACCGGATCACCCGCGAATTCGCCTATTGGGACGACATCGCCATCCATTTCCAGGGAACGGAGCACCGCATCGGCGGCAACGGCTTCTGCGGCTGCTCGCGCCGCACGTTGCTCCTGATCCTGCAGGACCGGGCGGTTGAACTGGGGGTCAGGCTCCACTACGAGACCGACGTGGACGACGAAGCCCTGGTCGCCGACGCGGATCTCGTGGTGGTGTCCGACGGCATCAACAGCCGCTTCCGGGACCGGTTCGCGGAGCATTTCCAGCCCGAGGTGGACCTGCGGCCCAACAAGTTCACCTGGATGGGGTCGACCAAGCCCCTGGACGCCTTCACGTTCATCTTCCAAGAGACGGAGTGGGGACCGTTCATCGCCCACGCCTATCAGTACGAGGCAAACCGCTCGACCTGGGTGTTCGAGACCGATCCGGAGACCTTCGAGCGCGCCGGGCTCGAGGGTAAGACGGAGGCCGAGGCGGCCGCTCTCATGGAGAGCATCTTCGGCTGGTTCCTGGACGGGCACCGCATCCTGACCAACCGGTCGATCTGGCGCAATTTCCCCATGATCCGCAACAAGCGCTGGGTGATGGGGAACAGGGTCCTGCTGGGCGACGCGAAGGCGACGGCGCACTTTTCCATTGGTTCGGGCACCAAGCTCGCCATGGAGGATGCCATCGCGCTCTATGAGGCCCTCCTGCGGGAACGGAGCGTGGCGGACGCGCTCGCCCTCTACGAGACGGGCCGGCGGGAGGAGGTCGAGAAGACCCAGCATGCCGCCGACGTGTCCCTGGTGTGGTTCGAGCACGTGGCGCGCTTCTGGGGGTTCGACCCCGTCCAATTCGCGTTCGGGGTCATGACCCGCGCCAAGGCCATCACTTACGACAATCTGCGCCTGAGAGCGCCGGACTTCGTCGCGGCCGTCGACCGTTCCTTCGCGGAACGCGTCAGACGCAACGGCTTCGACGTCTCGGTCGACAAGCCCGTCGTTCCGATGTTCCAGCCTTTCCGCCTGCGGGACATGGTTCTGGAGAACAGGGTCGTGGTCTCGCCCATGGACATGTATTCGGCCCGGGACGGCGTGCCGGGAGACTGGCACCTCATGCATTACGGCGCCCGCGCGGCCGGCGGTGCAGGCCTCGTCTTCACCGAGATGGCCTGCGTGTCCCCGGAAGCGAGGATCACCCTGGGCTGCGCGGGCCTCTGGAACGACGAGCAGGAAGCGGCCTGGAAGCGCATCGTCGACTTCGTCCATGCTCATTCGGCCGCGAAATTCTGCCTCCAGCTCGGCCATGCCGGCCGGAAGGGGGCGACGAAGCTCATGTGGGACGGGATGGATCGGCCCCTGGACGAGGGGGCGTGGGACATCGCATCCGCGTCGGCCATCCCTTATTTTCCCGACAGCCAGGTCCCGCGCGAGCTGTCCCGCGCCGACATGGAGGTGATCACGGAGCAATTCGTCGAGGCGGCCCGCCGCGCCGAGCGCGCAGGCTTCGATATGATCGAGCTTCACTGCGCCCACGGCTATCTGCTGGCGAGCTTCCTGTCGCCGCTCACCAACCGGCGCACAGACGCGTATGGCGGGACGCTCGAGAACAGGCTGCGCTTTCCGCTGGAGGTGTTCGAGGCAATGCGGGCGGTCTGGCCGGCGCATAAGCCCATGTCGGTGCGCATTTCCGCGACCGACTGGGCCGAGGGCGGCGTGACGGGGGACGATTCGGTGGAGTTCGCCCGCGCCTTCGCCGAGCGCGGCGCCGATCTGGTGGACGTGTCCACGGGGCAGACCGTGCGCGAGGCGCGCCCGATCTACGGCCGCATGTTCCAGACGCCCTTCTCGGACCAGATCCGCAACGAAGCCCACGTGGCGACCATGTGCGTCGGCAACATCACGACCGCCGACCAGGTCAACACGATCCTGGCGGCCGGTCGCGCCGACCTCGTGGCGCTTGGGCGCACGCATCTGGTCGACCCGTCCTTCACCCTGAAGGCGGCGGCCTGGTACGGCGCAACCTCGATCCATTGCCCGCCGCAATACCTGCCGGGCCGCGACCAGATCTTCCGCAACAGCGTCCGCGACCGGCAGGATCTCGAGGACCTCAAGATTCGGGGCAAGCCGAAGACCCGGGCCGAACTCAAGATGGAAGGGCGCGAGAAGCCCCTGGCGGCGGAATGACATGAGAAGCGATTTTCAGGGCCGCCACGCGCTGGTGACCGGAGGCGGGCGCGGCATCGGGCGCGCGATCGCGTCGAGCCTCAAGGACGCCGGCGCCAGGGTCACGATCCTCGGCCGGGACCGGGCCGCCCTGGATCGCGCCGTCTCCGAAGGGGGCGCTCATCGAGGCCTCACGGCCGACGTGACCGATGCCGCCAGCGTGCGCGCCGCCATGTCCGAGGCCGCTGCATCGGATGGACCGATCGACTTCCTGATCGCCAATGCGGGCGCCGCCGTCTCGGCGCCTTTCTCAAGATCCGGCGAGGACGTGTTCCGCCGGATGATCGACGTCAACTTCATGGGATCCGTCCATGCCGCCCAAGCGGCGCTGGAGCCCATGACGAAGCGGGGTTTCGGCCGCATCGTCGCCATCGCGTCCACGGCCGGCCTCAAGGGCTATCCGTATGTGAGCGCCTACTGCGCCTCCAAGCATGCCGTCGTGGGCTTCGTCCGGTCCCTCGCCTTGGAGACGGCCAGGACCGGCGTCACGGTCAACGCGGTCTGTCCGGGCTTCGCCGAGACCGATCTCGTGGAAGAGAGCCTCGACCGCATCGTGAGCAAGACCGGACGCTCCCGGGAGGAGGCCTTGAGCGAGCTGGTCAGGCACAACCCGCAAGGCCGGTTGATCCGGCCCGACGAGGTCGCCGGCACGGTCCTGTGGCTGTGCGGTGATGCGGCCGCCTCCGTGACCGGGCAGGCCATCGCCGTCGCCGGAGGGGAGATTTAAGATGAGCTCGCAAGTCCTGCCTCTCGATGCGGAGACGAAGGCGGCCGAGAGCCCGGAGCACCACCGTGAGGAATTGCGCTTGTGGCTGCGCCTTCTCACCTGCTCGACCATGATCGAGGGAGAAATCCGCCGCCGCCTGCGCGAGCGGTTCGACGTGACGCTGCCCCGTTTCGACCTGATGGCCCAGCTCGACAAGGCGCCGGACGGAATGACCCTGTCGGACCTGTCGCGGCGCATGATGGTGTCGAACGGAAACCTGACCGGTCTCGTGGAGCGGCTCGCCGTGTCGGGGCACCTCGACCGCCGGGTGTCAGCGACGGATCGCCGGGCGCAGATCATCAGCCTGACGGAGGCCGGCCGGGCGGAGTTTCGCGCCATGGCGGCCGCGCACGAGACCTGGATTGCCGAGTTGTTCGGCGACCTGAGCGCGAAGGAGCAGAAGGATCTCATGCGGCTCCTCGCCCGCACCAAGTTTTCCGCCCGCAACGCCATGACCGGTGAGACCGTATGACCCGCTATGCCAATTCCGTCACCTTGCCTCTCTCGGCCTTCACGCCGCGGCATTTCCGTCTCGCGGTGAACGGACCGGTGGCGACCGTGACCTTGGATCGTCCCGAGAAGAAGAACCCCCTGACCTTCGAAAGCTACCGGGAGCTGACCGACTTCTTCCATGCCTGTGCCCATGACGACGAGGTCAAGGCCGTGGTCATGGCGGGGGCCGGGGGCAATTTCTCGTCCGGAGGCGACGTCTTCGAGATCATCGGACCCTTGGTCGACATGGACACGAAAGGGCTCACGGCCTTCACGCGCATGACCGGCGAACTGGTCAAGGCCATGCGGGCCGCGCCGCAGCCCATCGTGGCGGCCGTCGAAGGCATCTGCGCCGGGGCCGGGGCCATCGTCGCCATGGCGTCCGATCTGCGCATCGCCGCGCCGGGCGCCAAGGTGGCGTTCCTCTTCAACAAGGTGGGCCTCGCGGGCTGCGATATGGGCGCTTGCGCGATCCTGCCTCGCATCATCGGCCAGGGACGGGCTTCGGAGCTTCTTTATACGGGCCGTTTCATGAGCGCCGAGGAGGGCGAGCGGTGGGGCTTCTTCAGCCGGCTCGTCGAGTCCGCCTCCTTGCTGGGCGAGGCGCAGGATCTCGCCAAAGCCATCGGCACCGGCCCGACCTACGCCAACACCATGACCAAGCGCATGCTCGCCATGGAATGGGCGATGTCCGTCGAGGAGGCCATCGAGGCGGAAGCCGTCGCCCAGGCCCTGTGCATGACGACCGAGGACTTCGCGCGGGCCTACCGGGCCTTCGCGGCGAAGGAAAAGCCCGTTTTCAAGGGAGACTGACGTGATCGACGCCAGCTTCCTGGCTTGGCCCTTCTTCGAGGACCGCCATCGCGAATACGCCGCCCGCCTCGGTCCATGGGCCGAGACGGCCCTGCAGGGCGCCGTCGACCATCACGATGTGGACGGCACGTGCCGGGGGCTCGTGCGGCTGCTGGGCCTGGACGGATGGCTGAAGGCCGTCGTGCCCGAAGCCTATGGCGGACTGTTCCCGGCGTTCGACGTGCGGACCCTGTGCCTGACCCGGGAGATCCTCGCCTACCAGGAAGGCCTGGCCGATTTCGCCTTCGCCATGCAGGGGCTTGGCACCGGACCTATCACGCTGTTCGGCTCGGAGGAGCAGAAGCGGCGCTATCTGCCGCGTGTGGCGGGCGGGGAGGCCATCGCGGCCTTCGCGCTGTCCGAACCGGAGGCTGGGTCCGACGTGGCCGCCCTGAGCACCACCGCGACGCCGGACGGCCCGGATCACGTCCGTCTCGACGGCGTGAAGACCTGGATCTCGAACGGCGGCATCGCGGACCATTACGTGGTGTTCGCCCGGACCGGCGAGGCGCCGGGTGCGCGCGGGCTATCCGCCTTCATCGTGGATGCCGACACCGCGGGGCTGTCGGTCGAGGCGCGCATCGAGGTGATCGCCCCCCATCCGCTGGCGACGCTGCGGTTTTCGGGGTGCAGGATCCCGCTCTCCCGGCGGATCGGAGGCGGGGGCGAGGGCTTCAAGATCGCCATGGCGACCCTGGACGTGTTCCGTTCGACCGTGGGAGCCGCGGCCCTCGGGTTCGCCCGCCGGGCCATGGACGATGCCCTGCGCCATTCCTCCACCCGCCGGCTCTTCGGTGCACCTCTGAGCGACCTGCAATTGACCCAGGCGGCGCTTGCCGACATGGCGACCGGGATCGACAGCGCGGCCCTCCTCGTCTACCGGTCCGCCTGGACGAAGGACGGGGGCGCGGCTCGTGTGACGCGAGAGGCCGCCATGGCCAAGATGTACGCGACAGAGACCGCCCAGGAGATCGTGGACAAAGCCGTTCAGATGATGGGCGGCCTCGGTGTCACGAGAGGCGTGAAGGCCGAAGAGCTGTACCGCGACGTTCGCGCCTTGCGGATCTACGAGGGAGCGACCGAGGTCCAGAAGATCGTCATTGCCCGTGAGATGCTGAAGATGGCCGTTACGTCCGCTTCGCGCACCAACACGACCGATAATACCCCTGCCACGTCCAAGGCGTAACAGGGAACGTGCGAGGAGAAATGCCGTGATGGACACGAGAGCGGAACCGGCCCCTGCCGACGGGCACGAGACCCTGAATCCGAAGAACTGGCCGGTTCCCAAGGGTTACGCCAACGGCATCCTGGCGGACGGGAAGCTCCTGGTCACGGGCGGGATCATCGGCTGGGACGAGACGGGCCGCTTCCCCGACGGGTTCGTGGCGCAGGCCCGCAAGACGTTGGAGAACATCAAGGCCATCCTGGCGGAAGGAGGGGCGGAGCCGAGGCACCTCGTGCGCCTGACCTGGTACGTCGTGAGCATCGACGAATATCTTGCGCACCTTCGGGACCTCGGCCAAGCCTACAAGGAGGTCCTCGGCCGGCACTATCCCGCCATGGCTCTCGTCCAGGTCGTGAGACTCGTCGAGACGCAGGCCCTGGTCGAGATCGAGGCGACGGCGGTCGTGCCTCGGTCGGCTTGACCGCCGCTTCACGGTTTGTTGAAGCGGTTTCGTGATCGCGCCACGGCACTCGGCCTCTGAGCGGCAGGCGGGCGTTCCCGCTTGCCTCGTCCGAGCCGCAAGGGGCGCTGAGGGTGAGAAATTGGGCGGAACTCGGGCCAGTCCCGAGGCCATGGAGTCAAGTTCCATGCCGAACGCGCCCTCAGATCCCTCGGGCGGTGTACCGCCTATGAGCCGGTCGTTCGTTCTTGCAGTCGGACTCGTTCCTTCTATCCTCGTCGAATGGATTGTCTCACGCCGCCATAGCTGACGCTGCAGCCTGTCGATCAGACCTCACTTCGAGGAACGAGATCGCACGTCCATGGATGCCCGAGCCCAGGTGCCGCATCCTCAATTCCCAAGAACCAAGCAGCGTTCTGCAACGGGCCATGATTCATGAAGAGCCTCAACTCATCCTATATTCCGGCTGTCGATCACATCCGGGCCTTCGCGGCCGTTCTGGTGCTGTTTCAGCATTGCTACACGCGGATCGGCGGACGGCTCGCGGAGGGCTACGGCGGTGAACTCATCGGGACGCCGGCGCAGAACCCGCTCCAGTCGCTCATGATGGAGGGGCATACGGGCGTTGCGCTCTTCATGGTGCTGAGCGGTTTCATCTTCACGCACATTGCCTACGGGAAACGCATCCTCTACGGGCGCTTTCTGGTGAACCGGATTCTGCGTATCTATCCCCTGATGCTGGCGATCTTCGTAGTCGGTTGCATCGTTCGCTTCTCGGAGGTCGAGCCGCTCGGCGTCTTGGCGGTGCTGGCCATTCCGTTCCAGATCCTGGATCCCGTCGATCTCTGGTTCGTGCCCGATCTCTATCCCTTCACGACCCTGTTCTGGACGATCGCACCGGAATTTCAGTTCTACCTGCTGTTTCCCCTGCTCCTGGCGCTGGTGTACCGAAACGGCCCGGTCGTTCTGGCCGTGATGATCGGCGGAGCGCTTCTCCTGCGCGGGCTTCTCGTCCTCGACGGTGCGGATGCCCATGACATATCGTACTGGACGATCTTCGGCAGGATCGACCAGTTCCTCATCGGCATGGGCGCCGCCCTGGCCTATCGGGCGTGGTCCGGGGCATGGGTCGGGCTGCTTTGCCCGGTCGCGGTGGGCGCCATGCTCACCCTGCTTTACCTGTACAATCAGGCGGGCGGACTGCCCAACGCGCAGATGTGGAAGATTGCCTGGCCGCCGGTCGAGGCGGTGGGATGGGCAGCCTTCATCATCGGGTATCTGACGCTCGCGCCGGGCCTGCCGACGCGCTTGTCCGCCTTCCTCGCGTCGATCGGCGAGATCAGCTTCTCGATGTACCTGCTCCACGTCTGCGTCATTGCGGCGGTGCTTCAGCTCGGCCCGCTCGACTTCGGACTTCAGCCCTTCGGCGCGTCCTTGGTCAACGGGCTTTTTCTTGTCCTGCCAGGAACGATCGCCGTCTCCTGGGTCACCTTCCGCCTGATCGAGCGCCCGTTCCTGCGCATGAGGGTTCGGTATCTCCAGGAGATGCCGCAACCGTCCCCGGCAGGCCTCAAGGCGGCCGTGCCTGCCGAGTGACTGTTTCGCTAGATGACGAAGAAATCCTTGTAGGTCATCTTCAGATCCTTTGAAACCTGGGCGAACTTGATCTGCTCGGCCGAACCCGTTCCATCCGGGTCGTAGTAGAGCGCTCCGGTCTTCTTGTCGTAGATGATCCGGTCGCTCGCGTCGTGCGCCTGTTCGCCCTTATGAAAAGCGGACTTCATGAGTTCGCCGGCCTTGCCGACCTTCTTGAAGAACGCGTTCTCGAGGTAGATCGAGTCGTCGCGAACGTTGAAGTCGGCAATGCGGTCGACATTGTGCTTGCTGGGCTTCGTGTCGAACACGAAAGCGTCCCGGCCGCTTCCGCCGAACAGGTTGTCGTGGCCGCGTCCGCCGTGCAGCCAGTCGTTGCCGCCGCTGCCGTAGAGCCAATCGTCCCCGCCGCGACCGAAGATATGGTCGTTCAGGTCGGACCCGCGCAGGCGGTCCGGCCACCACAGCCCATAGATCCAGGCATCCGTTGCGGCGGGCTGTTCGGGCACGGCGCCCGAGGGACCGCCAGGCGCGGGGGCCTCCGAGACCGGCGGAAGGGTGACCCCCGGATCGTTGCCGTTGTTCGGGGGCTGCTGGACGTTCGGAACGAGTTCCGTGATGTTGGCGGTCCCGTCCTGGAACCGGATGGCCTCAATCCCGATCAGGGTGTCGAGGATCTCGCCGGCGCCGTTGCGAACGAGAACGGACCCATCGGTCTGATACGTGAAGGCGTAGTCGTCTCGGCCGCCGTCGAGGATGGCGGTGTCGAAGCCGGAGCCGCCGTCGAGGTAGTTGCGCCCTGCGCCTCCGGCCAGCATGTCGTTGCCGACGCCGCCGAACAGCCGATCGTCGCCGGAGCCGCCGTAGAGCCAGTCGTTCCCGTCATTGCCAAGGATGATGTCGTTCCCGGCATACCCGTAAACGATGTCGTGGCCGTCCCCCGCTTGGATCACGTCGTCGTAGTTCGTGCCGTAGAAGGTGTCGTCCCCTTCGTTGAGCCGGTGCACCCAGTTGCCGAGTTGGTACTCCGTCGCCGTGAGAGCCAGATCGAGGCCCGTCACGGTGAGCGGCAGGCCGCCGAATTCCACGGACTTGATCGTCGGGCGCCCGCCTTGGGCGTCCACGGAGTAGGTCGCGCTCATCGTGTCGGCCGCGCCGTTGTGGATGTTCCAGCGGCTGACGCTGAGCGAAACGTCTCCCGATGTGCTCGCCGGGCCGTCAGCCCATTTCTGGAACGAAAGGCCCAGCCTGTCCTTGGCGAAGCCGAAGTCGCTCTCCATCAGCATCGACATGTCGATGCCGTACCCTGCCGTGCTGCCTAGAGAAAAAATGGCCAAGGGACACCTATCCGTTTAACAAGTTACTTTCAGCCCATATCGCAAAGTGAGTATATGTTCATCCTAAGGTCAGTTATTGACGATAGGTACCGATCATAACACTGTCATTTGCAGCTATGTCTGACGGCGTTTAAATTATATTTCCGGCTCGAATGGTCAATTTACTAACAAGTGTGAAAAATTATCTTCTGCATTAATTACATATGATATGAGAATTCATTGGGCGTACTCCAGGGCCTGGGAGTGGTTAGGCCGTTGGTCTGTCGCCTTGGCACCCGGCCGTCACGGCCGCGCCCGGGGGGATTCCTCTCCGAACTGGGGGCGAGGCCAGACTTTTCCTCGAAATCCGAAGATGGCGGCTGTAAAGCACCGTCTGAAACGCTATGTCCGTGATTTTGGTAAGCAGGATGCTGGCCGCGGCATGGCGCGAGCCGATCCTGGGAGGTCACCGAGCGTTGGAACGTCCACCCTCAGCGTTGTCCCCTTTCCGGCATCGGATTTTCCGGGACGTCTGGTTCGCGAGCCTCGCGTCGAATTTCGGAGGTCTGATCGAGTCGGTGGGAGCCGCCTGGCTGATGACGTCTCTCGGCACTTCGGCCGGCATGGTCGCCCTGGTACAGGCCTCGACCACGCTGCCGATCATGCTGTTCTCCCTGGCGGCGGGGGCGATCGCGGACAATTTCGACCGGCGCAAGCTGATGCTGACGGCTCAGATCTTCATGCTGGTCGTCTCCGTGGGCCTGACGGCGTTCACCTATTTCGGCCTCATGACGCCTTGGCTCCTTCTCACGTTCACGTTTCTCGTGGGATGCGGCATCGCCTTCAACGGACCGGCCTGGCAGTCTCTCGTCGGCGAGATGGTGCCCCGTTCCGATCTGCCCGGCGCGGTCGCCCTCAACAGCATGGGGTTCAACATCGCCCGAAGCGTCGGACCGGCGATCGGCGGCGCGATCGTGGCGGCGGCCGGCGCCTTCGGGGCCTTTGCGGTGAATGCCGTCAGCTACGTCGGTCTCATCGTCGTGCTGGCGCGCTGGCGCCCCGAGGCCCCGCCAAGGCTTCTCCCTCCGGAGTCGCTGACCACGGCCATGTCGGCGGGCGTCCGTTATGTTGCCATGTCTCCGAATATCGGCGCCGTCCTGATCCGCGGCGCGGCGTTCGGACTCGCGGCCATCGCCATCCAGGCCCTGATGCCGCTGATCGCCCGCGATCTGGTGGGCGGAGGACCTCTGACATTCGGGCTTCTGCTGGGCGCGTTCGGTGTCGGCGCGGTCTGCGGCGCCTTGGGAAGCGCCCGGTTGCGCCAGTCGATGTCCATCGAGGCCATCGTGCGGCTCGGCTTTGCAGGTTTTGCGGCCTGTGTGATCGCCGCCGGCCTGAGCCGATCCACACCCCTCACCATGGGGGCACTGGTGATCGGAGGGGCCAGCTGGGTTCTGACGCTGTCCAGTTTCAACGTCACCGTGCAGTTGTCGGCGCCCCGCTGGGTGGTTGGCCGCGCCCTCGCGCTCTACCAGATGGCGACCTTCGGCGGGATGGCCTGCGGCAGTTGGATCTGGGGGTCGCTCGCTGAGCGCTATGGCGTCGGGTCCGCCCTTCTCATCGCGGGCGCCGTTCTTCTTGCCGGAGGCGCATTGGGGCTGCTTTACCGGCTGCCGGAACTGCAATCCCTCAATCTCGATCCGCTGCGCCGCTGGACCCAGCCGAACATCGCGCTGGACATCAGACCGCGCAGCGGACCGGTCGTGGTGACGATCGAGTTTCTGATCAGGGAGCAGGATGTCGTGACATTCCTCAGCGTGATGGCAGAGCGGCGCAGGGTGCGGCGCCGCGACGGCGCCCGTCATTGGACGCTCCTGCGCGACCTGGAGAATCCGGAGCTTTGGATCGAGCGCTACCACTTGCCGACCTGGGTCGAATATGTGCGCCATAACCAGCGGATCACGCAGGCCGATGCGGCCATCGGGGAGAAGCTGTGGGCGATGCATCAGGGCTCGGGACGGCCGAGGGTGCATCGCATGATCGAGCGGCAGCCGAGCTGGCTGATCCCTGATCCTCTGTCATCCGTTCCGGACAACCCCCGCTCGGTTACGGACACGACCGGACTGTCCGGACCGTGAATGCCCTTTCAGGCAGCGGGATGGGTTGAGTTTTCCGGCCCGGGGGCCGATCCGCGACACCCTCATGCGGCTCGCGTGGACCAAGCGTAAGAACACCGTTCACCCTGCGGCGAGCATCTCGTCCAATTGATACTTGATCGTCCGGTAACACTCGCAGGTAGCCTCTTCCAGGGACGCTGCGTCGTCAATTCGAACATATCCTCTCCCCGAGGCGAGCCCATATTTCCTGAGAGATTTGAGCGCCAGCGTCACGGCGGGCCGATGGACCCCCAGCGCCTCCGCGAGATACTCGTGGGTGACGCGCAGCTCGGACTTCCTGATCCGGTCGCGTGCCATGAGGAGCCAGCGTCCCAGACGGGATTCCAGGGGGTGAAGGGCGTTGCAGGCCGCGGTCTGGAGCATGGTGAACACCACGATTTCGGCGTTGCGCATGGCCATGTCCCGGATCCCGGCGCTCTCCTCCACCAGCTGCTTCAGGCGGATGGCGCTGATTTTCAGGGCCTTCCCTCCGAATTGGACGATGCCGCGCCGAAAGGGACGCCGGGTGCCACCGGCTCCGGCGACCAGACCGAGAGCGCCCTCGAACCCGACGGCCCTGCCTTCGAACGCACTTCCGTCCGACATGATCATGATCACCGAGATGGAGCCCTCCAGAACGAAATGAACATCGTTCACGGGAATGCTGACATCGAGCAATTCGTCTCCTCGCCTGAGATCGACGGGAACCAGATCTCGCGCGATCCGCCTCTGGTCCTCTCGCGGCAGGAGGTTCAGCAGCCGGTTTTGCTGTAAATCCTGGATTGTCGCGGCCATTTCGTTCCATTCCGCCTGGTAAGACTAAGTTCTAACGTCTTTTGATGAAAAAAGGGCCAAAAACGGTACGCTTCCAGACAGACTGATAGGCCGTACTTTGGACAATCTTCAATCTGTGGTCGACAAAATCAGGGTCCTGCAAGGGACCTTAAAGGGTCGCCCAGCATAGCCCAACATCAATTCTTAAGGGTTGCCTTATGCATCAGGACGAAGTGGAGGCGGTTGCTCGAGCGTTCTATTATACCAATGAAAACGCCCGAGGGTGGCATCTGGAGCCGGAACGGCTCAAGCTAAGCTTTCTGGAGAAAGCTAAGGCCGCCGTCACGGCCATCGAGGATTTTCGGCCGCCCCTCCCTGTTCGGCAGAACCTTGAGAACGGCGAGGAGCGCAGTCCGGCGGACAAGCTGGCCGAAAGGCTCCGTCTGGCACCCGCCAAATTCATTGCCGTGCTGACGGGGCCCCGGCATGTCTTCCACATGGCCAATCATCCCTATCGCCATCTCGTCGGCCGGCGCGCCCTCACGGGGCGCCCCGTCCGGGAGGCCTTCCCGGAGGTCGAAGGGCAGGGCTTCTTCGAATTGCTCGACCGAGTTTACGAAACGGGGGACGCCTTCACGGGAATCCGGCTGCCTTTCCTGGTCCAAGCACGGCGCGGACGCCCGCCGGAGCAGCGGCTCATCAACCTGACCTATAAGCCGATCACCAGCGAATCGAGCGATCGCCTCGGCATCCTGGTCGAGGGGCGTGACGTGACCGGCTTGATCGCCGTCCCCTAGGGGACGCGCCTCAACGTTCCTCGTACAATTCCAATGGAAGCCCGTCGGGATCCGAGAAGAACGTGAAGCGTCTGCCCGTGTGCTCGTCGATGCGGATTGTCTCCACGGCAATCCCATGACTCGCAAGATGCGCCGCGACAGGCTCGATCGCATCCACTGCGAAGGCCAGATGGCGGAGGCCGCAGGCTTCCGGGCGACTGGGCCGTTCCGGCGGGCACGGGAATGAGAACAGCTCGATTTGGGCGGCGCCGAGCCGGAGATCGCACTTCCACGATTGCCGCTCCGCCCGCCACACCTCCCGAATGATCGGAAGACCCAGAACATTCGCGTAGAAATGCTTGGAAGCCGCGTAGTTCGAACAGATCACCGCGACATGGTGAATGGCCTTCAGCATGAGGGAGCTTCCTTGGGATGATCGCCGCAGCCGGATGTGCTAGCCACGTTTCGGCTGTGAACCGGCGGGTTCGGCCGATCTAGCAGTGCCACGCAAGGTGGGCGGAGCGCCGACGGATTGGCGTGCAATGAAGGTCGTCGGCAGAACTCGCCGCGCCGGAGTCTCCGACTGTCCGGTAATGCGATCGATGAGAACCGCCGCACTGCTCGCTCCCAGATCGTAGACGGGCTGTGAGATGACGGAGATCGGCGGGCTCGTCACGCTTGTCCAATCCGCATCGTGGAAGGCGATCAGAGAAAGATCCTGCGGAATCGTCATGGCCAGGGAGCGGATCGTCTTGAAGACCTCGAAGGCCACGACATTGTCCGAGGCCAGGATCGCGGTCGGGCGTTCGGGCCCCGTCAGGAGATCGGCGATGATGCGGCTTGCCATGCCCCGCCGGGCCGCTCCGAGACGGATGTAGCGTTCGGGCTGGTCGATGCCTGCATCCCGGCTGGCGGCCAGAAAACCTTCGATGCGCTCCAGGACCGTGCTCAGGCTGATCTGGTGGGGTCCGCGATAGACCGGGTCGTCCGACGCCGTGGCGGAGATGTAGGCAATGCGGCTATGACCTGCGGCGAGCAAAACGCGCGTCGCAGCCGCCGCGGCGGCGCGATCGTCGGTCACGACGGCATCCACCGTGACGTCGGGCAGGGAGCGGTCGAGCAGGACGAGAGGGCGCCCCGAGCGCTGCACGTCCCGCAGATGCTGCGTGTCCGACATGGATGCCGGGGTGACGATGAGGCCGTCGACGCGCTTGCCGAGCAGAACCTGCACGGCCGATCTCTCCTTCGCGGCGTCTTCTCCGGAATTGGCCAGAAGCACGTTGAATCCGGCCGCGAGGGCGGCGTCGCTGATCCCCCGTACGGCTTGGCCGAAATAGGGGTTCTCGATGTCGCCTACGACGACGCCGATCGTCTGGGAGCGGCCCGTGGTCATGCTGCGGGCCAACTCGTTGGCCCGGTAACCCAACCCGCGGGCGGCCGCCAAAACCTTCTCCTTCACGGCCGGGCTCGCGGTGCCGTAATTGCCCAGCACCCGAGCGGCCGTGGCTTTGGAGACGCCGGCGGCGCGGGCCACGTCCTGGACGGTAACCAGCCGCTTGGGGAGGATGGATGAATTCATGGGCCGAGACCTAAGGGACATTTAGGAAAACCGTCAAGCAAATCGCGCTATTGACAAGTGAGACCGGTCTCAAATAGCCTTGAAACCGGTCTCAAGCCAGCATTTCTTGCTTTGTCTTCGGGGAAGCTTCGATGCGGACGGTTCGCCTATCCTGTAGTGTCATCCGCGGGTCATCACCCATCCGGTCGGTCCGGACCTTGGGTCACCGGTTGCGGATCCTCCGCGACGGATGGGCCGCGTGGATGTCGGTCGTGATCGAGCGCTTGTGCGATCCCGTTCCGTCTCGACCCTTGCCGCTTCCGATCCGGATCGGGACGCGATCCACCCCATCCCGCAATCCGTAAAGGTCTCTGGTCCGTGTCGAAGAAAGTTCGGTGGGGTGTGCTGAGCACCGCTCAGATTGGACGTAATCATGTGATCCCGGCCATGCAGGCGGGTGAAGCGACCGAGATCGTGGCCATCGCGTCGCGGGATGAGGCGCGAGCCCGGCAGGCGGCGACGGAGCTCGGCATTTCAAAAGCTTACGGGTCCTATGAAGCTCTGCTGGCCGATCCCGAGATCGACGCCATTTACAATCCGCTCCCGAACCACCTTCACGCCGACCTGACGATCTGGGCCCTTGAGGCCGGAAAGCACGTGCTGTGCGAGAAGCCCATCGCTCTCGACGCCAGTGAGGCGCGCGCCATCGAGGCGGCGCAGACGCGCACCGGCCTCCTGGTGGCGGAAGCCTTCATGGTGCGTTTCCATCCGCAATGGCGAAAGGTCCGTGAGATCGTCGAGAGCGGCCGAGTGGGAGAGGTTCGCGCCATCCAGACGATCTTCTCCTATTACCTCACCGACCCCGAGAATATTCGCAACCAGCCCGATATCGGTGGCGGAGGGCTCTACGACGTGGGTTGCTACGCCATCAACACCGCCCGCTACGTCTTCGGCTCCGAAGCCGAGCGGGTGATCGGGCTGTTCGATCTCGATCCGGATCTCGGAACGGACCGGATGACGAGTGGTCTTGCGGAGTTTCCGGGACGTCGGCACCTGGCCTTCACCTGCGCGACGCAACTCGTCCCAACCCAGAGCGTGACGATTCTCGGCACCAAGGGCCGTCTCGAGATCGCCATCCCGTTCAACGCCCCGGCCGGAGCCGAGACGACGATCGCCTTCGACGACGGAAGAGACCTGAACGGCGGCGGACGCGAAACCATCACGATCCCGGCGAGCGACCAATACACGCTCCAGGGCGACGCCTTCTCGCGGGCCGTGCTGGGAGAGGAGCCGCTGCCATGGGGCCTCGCCGATGCCGTGCTGAATATGCAGGTGCTCGACGCCCTCTTCCGTTCGGCGCAATCGGGCCAATGGGAGCGCGCCGGCTGAGGTGCATCGCGGACATTTCGGATTCATTCGAACACGACGAAAAGCCAAGAAGGGAACATCACTTGACACCGTCCTCATCCTTGCGGGTCGCCGTCATCGGCGGCGGCATCTTCGGCGTCTCCTCGGCCGTTCAACTTGCACGCCTCGGAGCGCAGGTGACGCTCGTCACGGAAGCTGGGTTCGCCAGCCAGGCATCCGGGCGTTCATTGGCATGGCTGAACTCGGCGCGTTTCCGGTCGGCCGAGTACCACCAGCTGCGCCTTATCGGCATTGATCGGTACCGCACCTTGGCGGCGAAAAATCCGGGCGTGAACTGGCTGCGCTTCGACGGCGGCCTGACATGGGATGCGGACGACGCTTCCAACAAGATCGCCGACGCTTTCGCACATGAGCAGAGCATCGGCTACGATGCCCAACTCCTGGCGCCCGACGAGGTGGCCGCCGTGACCCCTGGCGTGGACCCGAAGGCGATCACCCGGCAGGGTGCGATCTTCAACCCCGGCGAGGGATGGGTCGATCTGCCCTCGCTGATCGGCGTCCTGCTGGAAGAGTTCGCCGCACGAGGCGGCAAGGCCATCGCGCAAGCCGGTCGGGCCTCGGTGGAGTTCAAGGCCGGCCGCGCCGTGGGAGTTTCGACCGCTAACGGCACCCGCGTCGAAGCGGACGCCGTACTCGTCGCCACGGGCGCCGCCGTTCCGGAGGTTGCAGCCCAGGCGGGATACCGAATTCCGGACGCGACTCCGATCTCCCTGCTCGTGAAGTCGAAGCCCCTCAAGGTCGCGCTGCGGGCCGTGCTCAACACGCCGAACGTCGCGCTCCGTCCGACGCCCGACGGGTCGGTCGTCTTCGACTCCGCGTGGTCCGAAGAAGAGGTGAGCAAAGGGCCCAGGGACGTGCGCGAAGTGCCGGGCTCCGTCATCGAGCGCCTCGCCGCCGAGGCGTCAGCCGTGCTCGAGGGCAATCCCAAGATCGAGGTCGAATCCTACGGTGTCGGACCGAAGCCCGTTCCGCTCGACGGCGAACCGGTTCTTGGAGCGGTCGAAGGCATTCCCGGCTACTACGTGGCGTTCAGCCACAGTGGCGCCACGATGGGCCTGATCGCCGGCGAACTGGTGTCCCGGGAGATCGTGACAGGCGAAGTGAGCCCGCTCCTGGCCAGGTTCCGTCCGAGCCGCTTCCCGCAGGAGACACAGGCCTTGGCCTCCTGAGGCCGGGACCTCAAGGGAGAAATCCATGAAGGATAACGATCGCCGCGACGGATGGACGAAAAGGCCGGAGGTTTGCGTCGCGCTCACGGGCGTGGACAAGTGGTTCGGCGCCGTCCAAGTGCTCCACGATATCAACCTTGAAGTGCGCAAGGGTGAGAAGGTCGTCGTCTGCGGTCCCTCGGGATCGGGCAAGTCGACGATGATCCGATGCATCAACCATCTCGAGAAGCATCAGAAGGGCCGCATCGTCGTCAACGGGACGGAGTTGACCGATCACAACCGGGACATCGACCGGGTTCGCCGCGATGTCGGCATGGTATTTCAGAACTTCAATCTCTACCCGCATCTCACCGTTCTGGAGAACTGCACCCTTGCGCCTCGCTGGGTGAAGGGTGTCGCCAGGAAGGACGCCGAGGCCTTGGCGCTCGGCTATCTCGAGCGCGTGAGGATTCCCGACAAGGCTCACTTCTATCCCAGCCAGCTCTCCGGAGGGCAGCAGCAGCGCGCCGCCATCGCTCGCTCGCTGTGCATGAACCCGAAGATCATGCTCTTCGATGAGCCGACATCGGCGCTCGATCCCGAACTGGTGCGCGAGGTCCTGGACACGATGGTTCAGCTTGCGCGCGACGGGATGACGATGGTCTGCGTCACCCACGAGATGGGCTTCGCCCGGCAGGTAGCCGACCGCGTGATCTTCATGGATGCAGGGCGCATCGTGGAGACGGCTGCGCCGGAAGAGTTCTTCGGCAATCCACGCGAGAGCCGGACACGGACGTTCCTCAAGCAGATCCTGCATTAGGGCCGTCGATCCTCCGCGGCCCCCCAGGAAGCCGCGGCAACAACCAACGGGCGAAGAACGTCCACCATCGAGAAACCGAAAACCCAAGGGAACAGTGACTATGACAAACCTTTCCAAGATCCTCAGAGGCACGGTCGCGTCGCTTGGCTTCGCGGCTGCTGTCGCAAGCTTCGCCGCGTCCGCCTCCGCTCAATCCCTTCCGCCGGTGCCGAAGGCCATCAAGGACGCGGGCGTCATCAAGATCGGCGTCAAGTGCGACTCGCCCCCCTTCGGCTCGTCAGGCCCGGACGGAAAGCCGCTGGGCATTGAAGTGGAGATGGCCAAGCAGATCGGCACCTACGCCCTCGGATCGCCCGACAAGGCCGAACTGAGCTGCGTGGCCACCGACGCGCGAATTCCGTCCCTGACCGGCGGCAAGATCGATCTGATCATCGCGACCCTTGGCAAGACGCCGCCGCGTGAGCAGGTCATCGATTACTCCGACATCTACTATTGGGGCAGCAGCCGCGTGATCGTGCCGAAGGACAGCGCGGTGCAGAAGCTCGCCGACCTCGACGGCAAGTCGATGCTGATCGTGAAGGGCGGGTCCCAGCTCAAGTGGCTGAAGGATCGCATCCCAGGGATCCAGTTCGTGCAGCTCAACACCAATGCGGACAACATCCAGGCCCTCCAGCAGGGCCGTGGCGACGGGTATGTGGGAGACGCGATCACGATCGCGACCCTCGCCAGCAACTACCCGAACCTGCGCGTCCTCAATGAAGAGGTGGATCTCGGCTTCAACGGCGTCGGCATCCGCAAGAACGAGCCCGAGCTGAAAGCCTTCGTCAACGCCGTTCTGAAGAAGCTGAAGGACGAGAAGTACTTCTCGAAAACCGTCCCGACCTTCGTGACAGACCCTGTCGTGGCCAAGGAAATGATCAAGTCCTTCGAGACCAATCCTCCGGCAACGAACTGAGCCACGCGTCTTGTCCCCGGCGGCTCGCCGCCGGGGCATGATGCTGTCTCGCTTACGGCTTCACCTTGGGAAGGCGGACGACGATGGACTTCACGTACATTCTCGATGCCCTGCCGGATCTCATGTCCGGCCTGAAGATGACCTTGATGGTCAGCGGTCTTGCGATCATCCTGTCGTGCCTCATCGGCGCCCTGGGGGCTGCCCTGAGGACGAGCGGCTTCAAGCCGGCGGAATATGCCGTGAGGGGCTATGTCGAGTTCATTCGCGGCACGCCCTACCTGGTCCAGATCTTCTTCATCTTCTACGGCCTTCCAAGCTTGGGGCTGCGGTTCTCGGTCTTCTGGTCAGGCGTCATTGCTCTGACTGTTTGGGCCAGCGCGTTCCAGATCGAGAACTTCCGGGCCGGCCTGGCTGCGGTCGGCCGCGGCATGAACGACGCGTCCGCGTCCCTTGGACTTCACCGGTGGCACCATGCCTTGTTCGTGGTCCTCCCGCTCGCCGCCCGAGCGGCCCTGCCGTCGTCCATGAACACCCTCGTGGCAACCGTGAAGAATTCCGCCTATCTGCAGGCCATCGGCCTCGTCGAGCTCACCTTCGTGGCCGTGGACCGGATCGCCTATGACTTCCGCGCCATCGAGATGTTCTTCACCATCTGCGTGATCTACCTGCTCTGCGTCTTCGCCCTGTCCGGGCTGGGACACCTCGTCGAGCAGCGGCTCAACCGACCGTTCGCCGGGAGATAGTCGATGCTTCTTCTCGAGTTCAAGTCATTCCTGCTCGATGGGCTGGCGCACACCCTCCTCCTGTCCCTCGTCATGATCCTCGGCGGAACGTTCTTCGCGATCCTCTTCGCCGGTGGACTGTCCCTGAAGTCGAAATGGCTCAGCCGTCCGGTCTACATGCTGGTCGAGTGCTTGCGCGACATTCCCCTGATGGTGACGGTGCTGCTGGTCTACTTCGTTCTCCCCAATGCGGGCATCTCGCTCAACCCGTTCTGGTCGAGTGCGCTCAGCGTTTCGGTCTGGGGTGGCGCGAACGGCGCCCATATCATCCGCGCCGGACTGGCATCGGTTCCGAGCGGCCAGAGGGAAGCGGCTCTGGCTTTCGGGTTGAGGGGCTGGAAGGGGCTTCTTCTCGTTGTCATCCCGCAAGCGATGCCCGTCATCCTGCCGCCCTATGTCAGCCTCGTGACGGGCCTGGTTCAGGCAAGCTCTCTCGGCGCGGTGATCGGCGTCAACGAACTCCTGCGCTCGGCTCAGATCCTGATCGAGCAGACGACCATCTCCCGCGGTGGAAGTCCGGCATACCTGATCTATGGGACGATCCTGATCGTCTATTTCGTGCTGTGCTGGGCGATATCGGTGCTGGGGGCCAGGCTCGAACGTTACTTCGCAAGGCCTTATCAGAGGCAGCCGAGTGTCCAAGCCAAGCAAGTCGAGGGCCAGACCCTGCCGGCCGCCATGCTCGACGTCAAGGCTTGAAACGGATCTGGCGCAGGCCCGTGGGAGAGGGGAGCCGCCTGTTGGGCTCCCCTTGTGCGTTCAGGACTTCACGAGGCCGACGGACTTGAGGATCTCCCCGACGCGGCTCTGCTCGTCCTTGATGAAAGCCTTGAAGGGATCGCCGGCGAGATAGTAGTCCTCCCAACCGCGAGCTTTGAGGATCTCGGCCCATTCCTTCGACTTCACGACCTTCTCGATCGTTTCCGCAAGAGCCTTGCGTTGATCCGCCGTGATGTCCGGGCCCGCCATCACGGCGCGCCAGTTCACAACCTCGACGTCCATGCCCTGTTCCTTGAGAGTAGGGACATCGGCGCCGGCCATGCGCTTGCCGGACGAGAGGGCGAGCGCCCGCAATTTGCCGGCCTTGATCTGGCTTTCGAACTCACCGTAGCCCGAGACGCCCGCCGTCACCTTGCCGCCCAGCATGGCCGCCAGCGCCTCCCCGCCGCCCGAGAACGCGATGTAGTTCACCTTGGCCGGGTCGGCGCCGGCCGCCTTCGTGAACAGGGCTGCGAGAATATGATCCGCGCCGCCTGCGGAACCGCCTGCCCAGGTGACCTTGGCCAGATCGGCCTTCACGGCGGCTTCCAAATCCTTCACGGTCCTGATCGGTGAAGTGGCGGGTACGACGATGACAAGCGGATCGCCCGTCAGCCTTGCGATGGGAGTGACCTGATCGAGATTCACGGGTGACTTGTTCGACAGGATCGCGCCCAGCATCGTGATGCCGTTGACCATGAGCTGGTTCGGATCTCCCTTGGCCGTATTGACGAACTGGGCCAGTCCGATGGTTCCGCCCGCGCCCGTGACATTGGTGACCTGCACATTCTTGGAGAGGCCGGTTTGCGTGATGACCTGCTGAAGCGAACGCGCGGCGGCGTCCCAGCCTCCCCCGGGGCCAGCCGGGGCCATGATCTTCAAGTCCTGCTGCGCGAGCGCCGAGGATGCGAAAAGGGCGAATGCCGCGATGGCGGCGCCGCGGATCGTCTTGGACATATGGCTCACGAGTTCCTCCCTTGGGTTGCGTGAGATGATGAAAGCCGATCGAGGATTCGATCAGCCTCCCTTGGACGGCGTTGCAGTTCGCCGCAGGGAGTCACCGTCGCCGGTGATCTCCGGTGCATGTGGCTCGCGGCTTGTCGTCTCCGCGTTGGTGACACGATGCAGAATGAGGGGGATGATGCCGCCGCCACGCAGGATCTCGACCTCGAGCCGCGTCTCGATGGCCGCCATGGCGTTGAAGGTCTCGCTTTCGCCCGAAACCCGTCGGATCGTAACGGACACGGAGCGGCGCGGCCCAATCTTTTCCGGATCCGCATCGACTTCGATGAGGTCGCCGGGCTTCAGCCCGAGCGTGTTCGGGTGCCGGTCCGCCGGCAGGCGCAAAGGCAAAACTCCCATGCCGATCAGGTTCGATCGGTGGATGCGTTCGAAACTCGACGCGAGAACAGCCCGCGCGCCCAGAAGGGCGACACCTTTGGCGGCCCAGTCGCGGGACGAGCCCATCCCGTAGCGCTCGCCCGCCACCACGACGAGGGAGGCCCCTTCCCGGGCGTAGCGCCCGGCGGCTTCATGGAGCGGCAGTCTTTCTCCGGTCGTCGCGTGAACCGTGAAGCCCGGTGCGATCCCAGGCACGAGAAGATTGCGGACGCTTCGGTTCGTGAACAGACCCCTGACCATGGCCTCCCAGTTGCCGCGCCGCGCCGCGAACACGTTCAGGTCGCGACGATCCTCGCCTCGCTCGACGAGGTAATCGGCAGCCTCGCTGGCCTGCGGAACCTGTCCGGCCGGGGAGATATGATCGGTCGTGATATCGTCCCCGAGGACGAGAAGCGGGTGGGCGGCGTACGTGCCCAGCAGCGTGCCTTTGTCGAAGCTTGCGAAGGGTGGGCGCCGGATGTAGGTGGATCGCGGATCCCAAGGGAAGAGCGCGGTGGCGGGAGCGTCGAGCACGCGCCATGTCTCGCTGGCTTCCGCCTCCTCGTAGGACAGGTCGTAGTCGCTTCTCTCGCGTGCCGTGGCCAAGGCGGCGTCGATTTCGTCGCCCGTCGGCCACAGGTCCGACAGATGAACGCTCTGCCCGCACGACGAGCGCCCGATCGGGTCCAGGAGGATGTCCCGGTTCACATCGCCTGCCAGCGCGAAAGCGATCACGAGCGGAGGAGAGGCCAGGAAGCCGGCTTCAAGCTGGGGGTGGACCCGCCCGGGGAAGTTGCGGTTGCCGGACAGCACGGCCACGGGAACTATGCCGCGTTCCTGGATGGCGTGCTCGATCGGAGAGGGCAGGGGCCCCGAATTCCCGATGCATGTGGTGCAGCCGTAGCCGACGATGCCGAAACCAACCGCTTCCAAATCCTCCAGCAGACCGGATCGGCGCAGATAGCGCTCGGCGGTGGGGGAGCCGGGTGCCAGCGACGTTTTCACCCAAGGCGGCGGCGTCAGGCCCAAGCGGCGAGCCTTGCGGGCGAGGAGGCCCGCCGCCACCAACAACCTTGGATCGGATGTGTTGGTGCAACTCGTGATGGCCGCGATGGCGACCGCGCCGTTGCCGGGCGTTCGCGCCGGGGCGTCGCCGCCACGGCCCGCCAGCAAGGGCGCCAGAGCCTGCACGGTCGCGCCGGCACGGATCCGATCCTGTGGACGGCTCGGGCCAGCGAGGCTGACCTCGACGTCATTCAGGTCGATCTCGATCGTGCGGGTGTAGCGCGGAGCGGCATCGGGATCGAACCACAGGCCCTGGTGCTTGGCGTAATGTTCGACGAGGAGAACCTGGTGTTCCGAACGACCGGTCTCCCGGAGGTAGCGCAGTGTCTGGGCATCGATGGGAAAGAACCCGGAATTGGCGCCGAACTCCGGCGTCATATTGGCGATGACCGCGCGATCGCCCGCGGACAGGCTCGTGACGCCCGCGCCATAGAATTCCACGTAGCGGTCAGCGAGATCGATCTGGCGCAGCCTCTCCGTGACAGTCAGCGCGAGATCGGTGGCCAGCACACCCTGCTTCAGTTGTCCCACGAGGCGAACGCCTACCACGTCCGGGACGCGGATCATCACCGGCATCCCGAAAAACACGCTCTCGGCCTCAAGGCCTCCGACGCCCCAACCCAACACACCGATGCCGTTGATCATGGGAGTGTGGCTGTCCGTGCCGATCAGAGTGTCGGGCATGGCCCAGCGCACGCCGTTCCGGTCCACACTGCTCACCACGGTCGCCAACCGCTCAAGATTGAGAGTGTGCATGATGCCTGTGCCCGGCGGATGAACGCGAACGCCCGATAGGGTGCGCGTCGCCCATTTCATGAAACGGTAGCGTTCCGCGTTGCGCGCGAATTCGCGCTCCATGTTGCGCTGCAAGGCGTCGGCTGAGCCGAACACGTCCACGGCCAGGGAGTGGTCGGTCGACACATCGACCGGAAGAACCGGGTTCAGGCGCCTTGGGTCGTGGCCGGCCTCAGCCAGGGAGGCGCGCATTCCGGCGATGTCGACCAGAGCAGGCCCACAGGTCGTGTCGTGCATGAGCACCCGGCCTGGAAAGAATGGAATCTCGTCCTGGCTGCATGCCTCCCGAAGCCAGCCGAGAATGGCAGCTTTCGCGCGAGAGGCATCCGACCCCGCATTGCGCAGGACGTTCTCCAACATGATGCGCAGGATGTGGGGCAGTCGCGGCAGCGCGTCGCCCGCCGCCTCAGGGAGGTTGACAACAGAATAGCACTGCCCGGCAATCGTCAGCTTCGCGATTGGAAACATCGACAAGCGGCGCTCTCCCTACGGCGATCAAAGGGTCCCCGTTGTGATGCTTCGTCTCTCGCGGACTATCCTAGATGCATTAGGCGTCGCGGAGGTTTGACGGCCGATCACACTAACTTCTTATCGATTACATTAAATATATATAAAATGCAATGCATAATGTGAAGAAGAAATGCAAAACTCGATTGGTCGTATAAAGAATTAGCTGGCGGCCCGGGGACCGGTTTCGGCGGACGGCTAGCCGAGCTGTGGGCTCTTGATGGCGCTCGCCCCCAGAATGTGGGTTCTCAGGAAATCGGATGCTTCCTGGCGCTGGCCCGCTTCGATCAAGTCCAGGATCTGCAGGTGCTCGCGGGATTGGACGGGCAGACGAGAGCGATCGACGGTCACCCGGTACTCGATCAGCCGCCGCAGGCGGTTGACCCGTCGGACGGCGTCCAGGAAGAAGTCGTTGTGTGCGCAGGCGATAAGCATTTCGTGAAATTGCGAGTTGGCCTGAAAGAGGTGATTGCGGGACATGCGTTCGTACCCGCCATCGAGGATGGCCTGCTGCTCCGCGCGGGCCGCGCGAAAGCCCCTTCCGTCGATCCGGAACGTCTGCAGGAGAAGAGCCTGCGACTCGATCGCGGCTCGGAACTGGTAGGCCTGTTCGTAGCCCTCCCGCGACGTCAGGCCGGCCCGAAAGGCCCAGCCGTTCCCGGGGAGCCGCTCGACCCAGCCCTCCTCGGAAATCCGGTGCAGAACCTTGAGGAGGCGGCTTCGAGCGACGGCGTAGAGCCGCATCAGCTCGTTCTCGGTCACGCGATCCGGCAATCCTCCGGAGAGGCGATCCTCCGCGATCCGGAAATACAGGTCGTCCTCGGGCTCTGGATCCAAAAGGCCCGCGCCGCTGTCCGGCGCGAGGTCCCGTGCGTCCTTGGCCAGAAAATAGCCGCGGTAAGGCTCGAGCCGCACGATCTCCAGCTCTTCGAGATGCTTCAAGGCCGCCGCGATCGGCGCGCGCGACACCCGCAGCGCGTCGGCGAGGGTCTGGGCCGGCAGGTGCTGGCCGGCGGATAGATTGTTCTCACGGATGTGCTCAATGATGCGAGCGGTCATCTGAAGCGAGAGACTAGGCCGGGCCATCCTGTTGCAACCTCATCCGCCAGGGTGTCGGAGCGGCGCAATGTAGCGGGAAGCCAAGGGCTTTCAAACCTGCTTCCGTTCGAGACGTCTCAAGAGCGGTAGGGTTTCGACAGCCGCCATCTCGGAGGATCATGCCTGGACGAGTGACGAGCTGGGCTCCATGTCCGGACGGGCGGCCCCCGAGATGCTGCGCACTCTCCCAAGGAGACCGCAGGGCAAATTCCGTAAGGAAGCTTGATCTCATGCCGGGCCGAAACCTATCCCGGAAAAACCACCGTCTTGCGTCCGTTCAGGATGACGCGGTCTTCCAGGTAATAGCGCACGGCCCTCGCCAGGACGCGGCGCTCAATATCCCGGCCTTTGCGAATGAGGTCGTCGGGCGTGTCACGATGGCTGATGCGTTCGACGTCCTGATCGATGATCGGCCCCTCGTCGAGGTCGGACGTCACGAAATGGGAGGTCGCTCCGATCAGCTTCACGCCACGTTCGTGAGCTTGGTGATAAGGCTTGGCCCCCTTGAAGCCGGGCAAGAACGAGTGATGAATGTTGATGCAGCGTCCGGCCAGCTTGGCCGACAATCCGTCCGAGAGGATCTGCATGTATCGCGCAAGCACAACGAGGTCGGTCCGGGTCTCACGCACCAACTCCCAAAGCTGCGCCTCCTGCTCCATCTTCGTGGTCTTCGTCACGGGCAGGTGATGAAACGGGATCGCACCAAACTCGTCATGAGCATAGCTCTCGCGGGGGTAATTCGACACGATGCCGCTGATGTCCATGGGCAGCTCGCCGATCCGCCAGCGATAGAGTAGGTCATTCAGGCAGTGGTCGAACCGCGATACCAGGAGCATGACCCGTTGTCGCCGGCTCTGGTCCTGAAGTTTCCATGCCATGTCGAAGCGGGACGATACAGGTTCGAACGCCGCCCTCAAGTCCCCGGCGGTACTCGCGTTATCGGCAGTCGCGTTGAAGACGACCCGCATGAAGAAGTGGCCGCTCTCCTCATCGTCGAATTGCTGGGCATCGAGGATGTTGAACCCGCTGTCGTAGAGGTGGGTCGACACCGCCGCGACGATGCCCGGAACGTTCCGGCACGACAGGGTCAGAACGAAGGACTGGGTCGACATGTCCGGCGGTCCTTGGAAAGGCGGTCAGGCGCTCGGTTATGGCACAGGGCGGCCCGCCTCTTGCGGAGGCGGGTCGACATGGACGGGGGCAGGCCTCTAGGGAGCCACGCCAGGATCGGCCTGAGCCTCATACGTCTCGGTCTCACGGTTGATCAGAAGGCCGCTGGCCGGGTCCTTCTCGACCACTCGCATGTAGACGTTCTGGACGATGTCCCGGGTGGCGGGATCGATCCGGATCGGGCCGCGTGGGCTTGTCCAGGCCAGGCCCTTGACGGCCTGGATGGCCTTATCGGGATCGGGTTTGCCGCCGGTGGCCTTGATCATCTCATAGAGCACGTGCGTCCCGTCATAGGCTGCGACAGCCGCCGGGTTCGATACCGCCCCCGGATGGGTCTTCGTGAGGGCTGCGACGAACGCCTTGTTCTCGGCAGAGGGATGGACGGCGGAATAGTGATAGCCCGTCTCCAGTCCCAGAGCCGCTTGGCCTTGCTCCTGGAGGTCGGTCTCTTGGGTCTCCGAGGTGCCGAGAAAGGCGATTCCCTCCTTTTTGAGGCCGTTTTCATAATAGGCTTTGACGAAGCTGTAGGTAGGGGGGCCATAGGGCAGGAAGACGAACAGGCCGTCCGGCTTCTGCGCCCGGATGCGCTGGAGGATCGGCGTGAAATCGGTAGTGTTGAGCGGCATGCGGATCGCCTCGACGACCTGGCCGCCCCCCGCCTCGAAGGTCTTCTTGAAAGCCGCCTCCGAGTCGACGCCAGGCCCATAATCGGCGACCGCCGTAACGACCCGTCTGATCCCCTTCTTGAGGGCATTCTTCGCCACGGGGATCGTCACCTGCGGCAGGGTATTGGAGGTGCGCACGAAGTAGTCGGACTTGCTCACGACGGCGGAGGCCGAGGCGTTGAAGATCACGGTGGGGATCTTGGCCTGGCTGGCAAGTGGAGCGACCGCAAGGGCGTTGGGGGTGAACACGAAGCCCGCGAGGTACTGAACCTTGTCCTTGACGATGAGCTCCTGGGCGATCGCCCGCGACTTCTGGGGGTCGGTTTGGGGCAGATCCTTGAAGATCCATTCGATCTTGATGTCCGGCGAGGGCTCGCCGTGCTGGGCCACATAGGTTTCGACCCCTTGGCGGAAGGGGGTTCCGAAGGATCCTGCGAAGGGGCCTGAGAAGGGCCCGATCACGCCGACCTTCACGGTCTCGGCCGACGATGCAGTACCGGTCAATGCCAGTACGGCAAGCGCGCTACCGATCCAGACGCAACGCCTGATGCCCATGTTTCGCTCCCGTGCATTTGAGGTTTTAGCGTTCGTAGCGTATACGTATAGCTGTTTAACGGTCAACAATATCCCTTGGTATGAGCCAATCTTAACCTACAGAGATGTTCACCAAGAGATAAACCGTATACATAGCGAATGCTGAAGGTCTCGATGAGCTCATTGATGGCTTAGAGGGCGAAGGACCGAATGAAGCTGGAGAAAACCGCATGAGCGACGATTCGCAGTCTCAGACGCTCAGGGCCATCCTGGGCTTGCGCGGCATGATTATCGATGGCGAATTGCCTCCCGGTTCCCGCGTTTCGGAGACCGTGGTGGTGGAGGCGCTGGGAGTCTCCCGCACGCCAGCCCGCATGGCGCTGGTTCGGGTCAAGGATGAAGGGCTGCTTGAGCAGCTGCCCAGTGGAGGTTTCGTCGTCAGCAGCTTCACGGAGGGCGAACTCCTGGACGCTATCGAGATTCGCGGAACCCTGGAGGGCATGGCGGCCCGCTTCGCGGCCGAACGGGGCGCGCCATCCTCGGTCCTGGGCCAGATGGAGCGCTGCGTGGCCGACCTGGATCGAGTGGTATCGAAGCTCGATGACACCCTCGATCTCGACGATTACATGATTTTGAATGATCGCTTCCACGAGCTCCTGCTCGAAGCCTCCGGAAGCGCGATGGTCACGCGTTCCCTGGACAGGATCAAAAGCCTCCCGTTCGCGGCTCCCAACGCCTTCGTGAAGTCGTCGGGTTCGGACAGCCCCCAGGTCAAGACCATCCTGTCCGTCGCGCAGGACCAGCACCGCTATATCCTGGAGGCGATCCGCAATCGCCAAGGAACGCGCGCTCAGGCACTGGCCATCGAGCACTCCTTCTCGGCCACGAAGTATCTGCGCTTGGCTCTGGAGAGCGAAAGATCGTTGGAGAATGTCCCGATCCTGCGGCTTCTGCGGCTGCGGACAGTGGGCTGACGTCAGACCTTCCGAAGCGGTCCGACGCCCGGGCACCCAGAGCCTGCGGCATTCGCGGCAGCCGACAAACTCATACGACAGGGAAGACCGATGAACATTCAGGAAATGCGCAGGACGCCGGCCGGTTACTTCACCACGCGGTGGGGCCTGCCCGAATACACCGACTGGATCGACGAGAGCATGTCCTGGAAGGAAAATTGCTATATCGGCGACTGGTCCTTCCTGTGGGAGCGGCGCTTTCGCGGGCCGGATGCTCTCAAACTGTTCTCCGACACGTCGGTCAACTCATTTGCCAAGTTCGACATCAATCAGTCCAAGCACGTCATCCATACGACGGAACAGGGCAAGGTCATCGCCGAGGGAATCCTGACGCGGCTGGGCGACGATGAGTTCATGCTCTTCGGCCGGGGCACGTTCTGGGTCGATTACAAGCTGCGTCACGGCACCTACAACGCGACGTCCCAGGTGGATGACTGGTTCAACTTCCAGGTCTCGGGTCCCAAAGCTCTGGCGGTCGTCGAAAAGGCATCGGGCCAGAATCTGCGCGACATCAAGTTCATGCGCAACGGTAACATCACGATCAACGGTCGCGACGTCCTGGCCTTGCGTCAGGGCATGGCGGGAGAACCGGGCTTCGAGCTCCAGGGACCGACGGAATACGCGGCCGAGATCTATGACGCCATCCTGAAGGCCGGAGAGGAATTCGGCATCCGCCGCCTCGGTGGCCGTGCGGCATTCATCAACCACCTCGAGGCCTGCTTTCCCACCATTGTCACAGACTACCTCCCGGCGATCTTCCATGACGAGATGAAGGAATATCTGGCCGAGTTCAAGGCGGCGATGCCCGGCTTTGCCTCGACCTTCAACATCGCGGGCAGCTTCGAAGCCGACGACGTCTCGGCGTGGTACCGGTCTCCCGTCGAACTCGGCTGGGCCAAGAACATCAAATTCGACCACGACTTCATCGGCCGGGAAGCCCTCGAACATGAAGTGGCCAACCCGAAGAGGGTCATGCGAACGCTGGTCTGGAACCCGGACGACGTCGTGGACGTCTACGCATCCCTGTTTCGCAAGGATCGGCCCTACCACTTCATGGAGATGCCGCGGGATCAGCGTGGCTTCATGTACGCCGACAAGGTGGTGCAGAACGGGGTGGAAGTCGGGGTGTCGACCTCGCGCGGTTACAGCTATTACTTCCGCGAGATGCTCTCCCTGTGCACGATCTCGGTCGAGAAGAGCGAGCCCGGTACTCAGGTGGACGTCGTGTGGGGCAACCCCGGTGAACCACAGAAGACCGTCAGGGCGACGGTGGCGCCGGCACCATACAAGGAGGATCACCGCCGCGTCGACTTGGCCAAGTTCTGATTGCCCATCGCCTAACTTACGCCAACCGTCGCAAGCGGGACTGCTATGCCCCGCTTGCCCGTCGTCCGGCGCGCCTGCTCTGCAAAGCGCTGCCTGAAGCCCCTCTCACGCTGCGCCGGGGAGTTGGGTGATCAGCTTGTCGAGAGTGATCGGGTAGTTTCTCACGCGGATGCCGGTCGCGTTGTAGACCGCATTCGCGACCGCCGCGCCGACCCCGCACAGACCAAGTTCGCCAACGCCCTTCGCCTTCATGGGTGAGGACATCACGTCGACCTCGTCGAGGAATATCACCTCCTGGTGGGGAATATCCGCATGCACGGGCACTTCGTAGCCCGCGAGATCGTGATTGACGAAGAAACCGCGCCGCGTATCGACGGCGAGCTCTTCCATCAGGGCGCCACCCACACCCATGGTCATCGCGCCGATCACTTGGCTGCGGGCGGTTTTCGGGTTGAGGATGCGGCCCGCCGAGCAGACCGATAGCATGCGTCGCACCCGCGTTTCGGCCGTTGCCGCATCGACGCCCACCTCCACGAAGTGGGCCGCGAACGTTGACTGCTGATGCGTCTTCCTCAGATCCCCGAACTCGATCGTATCCTCCACGACGACCTCACCGTTGCTGGCGGCCTGGGTCAAGGGTGCCCGCCGGTCTCCCGACCGGACTTCGCCGTCGGCAAAGACACAGTCCTTGGAGTTAAAGCCGAGCCTCTGCGCCACAGTCTCACGCAACTTCACGCAAGCCGCATACACACCGGCGGTCGCGCTGTTGGCACCCCACTGGCCGCCGGAGCCTGCCGCGGCCGGGAACGTCGAATCGCCAAGTCTGACCTCGACCCGCTCGATCGGAAGGCCCATCATCTCAGCCGCTGTCTGGGCGATGATCGTATAACTGCCGGTACCGATATCGGTCATGTCGGTCTCGACCGTCACGACGCCGCGACCGTCGAGCCTGACCCGGGCGCCTGACTTCATGGTCAGGTTGTTGCGAAACCCGGCGGCAACTCCGATGCCCTTGAGCCAGCGTCCCTCCCGTACGGTCGCAGGGCGGGCGTTGCGGGCCGACCAGCCGAAGCGCTCCGCGCCGATACGCAGACATTCCACAAGTTGACGATGGGAGAAAGGCCGGTTCGGATTGCCGGGATCGACCTGCGTGTCGTTGATGACCCGAAAATCAATCGGATCGAGCCCGAGCCTCTCGGCCATCTCGTCCATGGCGATCTCGAGCGCCATCAAGCCGGGAGCTTCGCCCGGCGCCCGCATGGCATTCCCCTCAGGCAGGTCGAGCGTTGCCAAGCGGGTGCCTGTCAGGCGGTGGGCGCCCGCATAGAGCAACTTCGTCTGATCCACCGCGTTCTCGGGCTCGCCGTCCGGCAGGTTGCCTGACCATCCCTCGTGAGCAATGGCCGTGATCTTGCCGCCCCGTTCGGCACCAATCCTGATCCGTTGGATGGTGGCCGGCCGGTGGGTCGTGTTATTCATGAGAAACGGCCTGGGCAGCGCGATCTTCACGGGACGCCCGGTTGCGCGAGCGCCAAGGGCCGCCAGGATCATGTCCGACCGAACGAATAGCTTCGACCCGAACCCGCCGCCGATATAAGGAGAGACGACGCGCACGTCCGCGGGTGGGATCTTGAGGGTTTTCGCGATGTCCTCGACACTCCAGGCAATCATCTGGTTGGATGTCCAGATCGTGAGCTTGTCGCCATCCCAGGAGGCGAGGGACGCATGCGGTTCCATCATCGCATGCGACTGGTCCGGCGTTGTGTACGTTTCGTCGAGCCGCACGGCCGCGTTTGCGAAAGCCGTTTCGAACTCACCGACCTTGTCGTCCGACCCGGTCGGTCCCAGGCCCTCTCTTTCGGCAGCTAGGTCAAACTTGCCGTCCGCCGCTTGGTACGTCACCTGGATGAGAGAGGCAGCTGCGCGGGCCTGCTCGAAACTCTCTGCCACCACGATAGCGATGGCTTGATGGTAATGCTCGATGTCGGGGCCGCCCAGGAGCGTCGCGACATTGCGGGAGCCCTTGCCCAGTTCGCCGGCCTCTTCGGCCGTTACGACCGTCACGACTCCCGGTGCGGCCCGGGCGCGCGAGAGGTCCATGGAGACGATCCGACCTTTGGCAATCGTCGACCCGACCGGGTAGCCGTAGGCCAGCCGCGAATCCGGATCGTGCCATTCATAGGCATAGGTCGCGGTGCCCGTGACCTTGAGAGGGCCGTCGACCCTGTCGACCGCCTGGCCCACGACCTTGAGCTGGTCGATCGGGTTCGTCGTCTCCGGCTTGTCGAATTTCATGGCTCAGCTCCTCGTCTCGTCCAATACGGAACCGAGCGCTCGCTCGACCAACGGCATTTTGAAAGCGTTATCATGCGTGGGCTTTGCGCCTGCCAGCAACCGTTCGGCCGCTGCCTTCGCCCCCCGAGGGAGCTCGGCCTCGGCGGCCTCGACTCGCCAGGGCTTGTGCGCGATGCCACCCACGGCCACGCGGCCGGTTCCATCCTGCTGCAGGACCGTCGCCACCGACACCAGGGCGAAGGCATAGGAGGCGCGGTCGCGAACCTTGCGATAGACGTGCTTTCCGCCGACCGGGGACGGCAGGGTGACCGCCGTGATGAATTCGCCTGGTTCCAGTACAGTTTCGATATGGGGCGTATCGCCCGGCAGGCGGTGGAACTCCGCGATGGGGATCCGGCGCGTCGTGGCATCCGGCTTGACCGTCTCGATCGTCGCGTCGAGAACGCGAAGACCCACGGCCATGTCGGACGGATTGGTGGCAATGCAGGCCTCGCTCGTGCCGACGATGCCCAACTGACGCGAGAATCCCCCGATGGCGGAGCAGCCCGAGCCGGGCTGACGCTTGTTGCAGGGTTGAGCCGTGTCGTAGAAATAGGGGCACCGGGTCCGCTGAAGGAGATTGCCGGCCGTCGTTGCCCGATTGCGGAGCTGCCCGGAGGCGCCGGCGAGGATCGCCCGCGAGAGCACGCCGTAATCGCGCCGCACCCGCTCATCGGCGGCGAGATCGGTATTTCGCACCAATGCTCCGATCCGCAAACCGCCCTCGGGTATGGTTTCGATCGTGTCGAGCCCCAGCCCGTTCACGTCGATCAGGTGGGAGGGCGTTTCGATCTCGAGCTTCATCAGATCGAGCAGGTTCGTGCCGCCCGCGATGAACTTCGCGCCGGGGTTGGCAGCGGCCGCAGCAGCCGCCTGGACGGGGGATGCGGCTCGTTCGTAGGTGAAGGCTCTCATCCTTGCCTCCCGGCGACTTCCGTCATGGCCTCGACAATGTTCGAATAGGCTCCACATCGGCAGATGTTGCCGCTCATCCGCTCTCGGATCTCCTCGTCGCTCGCCGTGACCGGCTGCATGAGGTCGGGCGTCACATGGCTCGGGATTCCAGCCTTGATCTCGCCCAGCACGGCTACACCGGAACAGATCTGTCCGGGCGTGCAGTAGCCACACTGGTATCCGTCATGCTTGATGAAAGCTGCCTGCATGGGATGAAGCTGATCGGGTGCGCCGAGGCCTTCGATCGTGGTGATCTCCATGCCTTCGTTCATGATCGCGAGCGTGAGGCAGGAATTGACGCGGCGTCCGTCGATGAGAACCGTGCAGGCACCGCACTGGCCGTGATCGCACCCCTTCTTGGATCCGGTGAGGTGCAGATGCTCGCGCAGGGCGTCGAGAAGGGTCGTGCGGGTGTCGAGTTCAAGGGCGTGGGCCTGACCATTGACGGTCAGCGATATGTTCGACAAGGCGGCTCCTCCGGTTGAATTTGGCTGGGCTTTTACCGCAGCAGGGACGGCGGTCATGGCCGCCAAGGTGCTCCCGCCGACCATCAGGTCGCGACGGTTGAGTTCAAAATCGTGGGGGACCGACATGGCGGGTCGAAGCTCCTTGCGTAGAGGGGCTGGCGGTCTATCGCAGGCGGGGGCGCCACCTGATTCATGGACACAAATTGCGTCTGGTTGGAATTAGTCTAGGGTAAGGCCTGCGGAAAGATTGTGCCGCCACTAGGATGGAGTGCTGTCCGAGACCAGCGAGCGGTCCCGCCACCCATGCAAAGCAGTCGACCTTCATCGAGACGCTTGGCCGTCCCCGGAGTCAGATTACGGACTGAAAGGACTGACTCACGATGTCGTGACGCAGAGCCGGTCCAGGGGCTATCTTAGGATAGAGCCAGGGGAGGCGAATTTGCAGTCTGGCGGGCAGGGCCGAGCGGTTGCCCATTGTAAGAGGGAGGCGCTGCCCTGATGCAAGGCAATCGCGGCGGATCGTGCCGCAGGCCGCCGACCCCGTTCAAAAGTGTGCAGCCGCAAGGACTTGTGTACAGGCTCCCGCGGGACGCACTTGTTTCAGGCCATATATGCAACCGCATAATATTTGAAGGTTGTCTTCACCAGATCGCCGCCGCTATGTTCCGCTTATGTTCTAGAACAATACAGCCTGGCAAATCGTAAGAACGCTATTCGATAAAAATCTGATGCTTGATATATCAGATTTCAATGCTTAGGATGTTTATCAGGTCGAGCAAGAGGCATCATGGCGGAGAGTGAACGGGTCGTCCCGGTCCATCCTATCTTTCTGGCAAATCTGCGCGATCATGTGCATCACAATCTCCGTGACGCAATCGTCGCAGGGCGATTCCAGGACGGAGAGCGCCTCAGCGAGCGCGACTTGGCGCGCGAACTTGGGGTCAGCACGACGCCGCTGAAGGAAGCGCTCAGGCAACTCGAATCCGAGGGCCTCGTCCGAACCGAGGCTCGTAGAGGGGTTTATGTCACCTTCGGCGCACAGCAGGCGGAGGAGATGTCCCTCGCACGAGCCGCTCTGGAAAGCATGATCGCGCGTCTGGCCGCCAAACGGGCTGAGCCCAGCGACGTCGAGCGGCTGAGAGATCTCGTCCGGCGCATGGAGGGGGCGACGGCCGCAGGCGATATCACCCTCCTCATCGACCTCAACGAGGCGTTTCATGGTCATATCCATGAGGCGTCGGGCTGCGACTACCTCTGCCGGCTTCAAGCCAAGCAGCAGATGTACAATCACACGATCAGAGTCGGACTGCTTGGCGAAGCGGAAGAGCGGGGTCTTGCGCTCGGCGAGCACAGAGCCATCGCGGAGGCGATCGCAACAGGTGACCAAGACGCTGCGGAACGGATCATGCGCGATCATGTCGTGCGGTCCGGCCAACGGCACGTCCAGACCGTATTCGGCGCAACGCGCCTGGGAGACACGATATGACGATGGAACGTGTGCGCGCCTCATTGCACGGCATTTCCGGTATTCACGTTACGCCCTATTCGCAGGATGGAGGGCTCAACGAAGCCCTCGTGCGGCAGATCGTTCGGCGGATCGCCGATGCCGGCATTCACAACATCGTGTCTGGCGGTAACACCGGTGAATTTTTCAGCCTGACATATGACGAAGTGGTGCGCTTGCAGGCTGTCGCGCTCGAAGCGATGGGTCCGAACGCCGTGCGCACGGCTGCCGTCGGCCGGTCTCTGTCAGAAGCCATAGCGACCGGCCGACATGCGATTGCGGCCGGCGCCGAGGCTTTGATGATTCATCATCCCCTCGATCCCTTTGCGGCGCCCAGCGCCCAAAGCGCATACTTCCTGTCGATCGCGGAAGCCGCCACTGTCCCGGTGATGGCCTATCTTCGGTCCGATGCGCTCCCCGTCTCGGAATTGGTCCGCATCGCCCTGCATCCGAATGTGGCAGGCATCAAGTTCGCGACCCAGAACCTGATGCTTCTGGCGGAGTGTATCCGGGGAACGGAGGGCTCGCCGGCGGTATGGGTGTGCGGGCTTGCCGAAGGCTGGGCTCCGGCTTTCTACGCGATGGGTGCGAGAGGCTTTACGTCGGGATTGGTGAACGTGGATCCGGAGCGATCTCTTGAGATCTGGCGGGCACTGGACGAAGGTCGCTATGCCGACGCGCGAGGACTCATCTCTCCCATCGCGGCATTCGAGACGCTGCGCACAGGGCACAACAACGGTGCGAATGTGACCGTGGTCAAGGAAGCCCTGATGCTTGAGGGATGGGACGTTGGGGCCGTGCGCCTGCCGGGCCTGCCCCGGCTTTCCGAAGCGGACCGTACGAAGCTCGCATCGGTTCTGTCGGATCTAGGGCGGCCCGTCGGACTGCCTTCGGCAGCTGAGTAAATATCTGAAATGACAAGAACAGGCGTTCGAACGCCGGAAGATCCGAGCATCTGGAGAGGGAAACATGACGAAAAATCCGCGTGATCTGTCGCGCCGCCACGTATTGGGCGGTGCTCTTGGTTTGGCCGGTGCGGCAGGCCTGAACCTCCCTGCATTGGCGCAGGTGGCAAAGCCAAAGAGCCCCCTTTCGATCAATATCATCGATGCGGCCGGAAATCTGGCGCTCACCCAGCCGGCATTCGACAACTACCGGAAGGCCAACCCGGACCTGATCTCGCGGATGACCTTCACCAAGGCGCCGTCCCCCGAGCTCCCAGGCAAGATTCGTGCACAGCAATCGGCCAACCGCGTCGACATCGATCTCGTCATCATCGGGCCCGACGCCCTCTCGGCAGGACTCGCGGACGACATCTACCTCAACGTCGTCGAGGAGCATCGAAAATCGCTCCCGGACCTTCAGGCGATCTATCTTGATCCCGCATGGCGCATGCAGGAGCTCGCGAAGGGACGCGGGGTCGTCGTCAGCTACTACCCGTCGGGCCCGCTGCTCGAATATGCCCCGGATCGCGTGAAGACGCCACCGACGACCGCCGAGGAACTCCTTGCCTGGGCGAAGCAAAATCCGAAGAAGTTCATCTATGCGCGTCCGGCCAATTCCGGTCCCGGCCGCACGTTCCTGATGGGGCTCCCGTATCTCCTCGGGGATTCGAACCCGAAAGATCCGATGAAAGGCTGGGACAAGACCTGGGCCTACCTGAAGGAACTGAACAGCGCGATCGAATACTATCCGGCCGGCACCACGGCTACGATGAAGGAGTTCGGCGACGGCACCCGCGATATGCTGGTGACGACCACGGGCTGGGACATCAATCCCCGAGTTCTCGGCATTGTGCCGAAAGAGGCTAAGGTTGCTTCCCTCAAAGGCTTCCACTGGGTCGTGGATGCCCACTACCTCAGCATCCCGAAGGGCGTAGCCGCCGAGCGGATCCCGGTTCTCGTCGACTTGATCGGACACATGCTCAAGAAAGACCAGCAGGCCTATGCTTATGACGAAGGCTATTTCTATCCGGGCCCGGCGGTGAAGGACGTGCCGCTCTCGATGGCTCCTCAGTCGAGCCAGGATGCGATCCGCGAATACGGCCGCCCGGAATACGAGAAGCTCATCGCCGACAATCCCAAAGAGCTGCCGCTCGAGCCCGAGCAACTCGTCCAAGCCTTCCGGCGATGGGATGAGGAGATCGGGTCGAAAAAGTAATGGCCCATGACCGCGCTCGCTCCAGCAAAGCGAGCGCGGTTGCCCCTGATTTCCATGGCCGGACAATTCAGGCTTACCTGAGCGATATGAAATTTGCCGCGGGCTGGGCCGGGGAGGCGGCCCCTCTTCTGAACTGATGTCAGAGGCAAGCTCCCCGGTGATCCTATCAAGGCCAGGAGCGTAACGACAGCTTGGCATCTGCGGAACTTTGAATATGAAGATAACAGCTCTCGAGACAATCCAACTTCCCCACCTCAATAATATCCTCTGGCTACGCATTCACACTGACGAAGGATTGATCGGTCTCGGAGAAACGTTCCGCGGTGCGGATGCGGTCGCCACCTATCTGCATCGCGAGGTTGCGCCCATTCTCGTCGGTCGAGATCCCCTGGAGATCGACGCGATCTCGAAGACACTCACCGAGACTTATGTCGGATTCCGCTCTTCAGGGGTGGAAATGAGAGCGGCCTCGGCTGTCGACATCGCCTTGTGGGATCTGTTCGGGAAAGCCGTCGGACAACCCGTGCATCAGCTGCTCGGCGGTCTGTCGCGCCCCCGCATCCGGACTTACAACACCTGCGCCGGATACACGTACAACAAGTCCGGCGCGCGCCGCTATATCGGCGACCGGGATACCCCTGCCGAAGGCCCATACGAGGATCAGATCGCGTTCACCCGCGATGCCGGCGCCCTGGCTCAGAGCCTTCTCGAAGAGGGGATCACGGCCATGAAGATCTGGCCGTTCGACCCTTACGCGGTGACGAGCGGCGGCAATTTCATTCACCGGTCGGATCTCGACAAGGCGCTGGAGCCGTTCCGGCTGATCCGCGACGCGGTGGGTGACAAGATGGAGGTGATGGTTGAACTCCATTCCATGTGGGATCTTCCCTCCGCCCTTGCGATCGCCAGGGGATTGCAGGAGTTTCGGCCCTTCTGGGCGGAGGATCCGATCAAGATGCAGGATCCTGAAGCCCTGGCGACGTATGCCATGCGGTCCGGCCTGCCGGTCTGCGCCAGCGAGACCGTGGCGACGCGCTCTCAGTTTCTCGAACTGCTCCGCAAGGGGGCGGCCGACTATGTCATGCTCGATGTCTCTTGGTGTGGCGGCCTGAGCGAAGCCAAGAAGATCGCCACCATGGCGGAAGCCTTCCAACGCCCCGTCGCTCCACACGATTGCACCGGACCGGTGGTGTTCGCAGCCTCGATCCATCTCTCCCTGAACCTACCAAACGCCATCTTTCAGGAATCGGTCAGGGCCTATTACAGCTCTTGGTATCGGGACCTCGTCACGGTGATGCCGCGTATCGTGGACGGCCACATCCATCCCTTCGAAGGTTCAGGGCTCGGACTCGAACTCAGCCCCTTCGTGCTTGACAATCCGGATGCCGTCATTCGGCGAACCGGCAGAGGGGACCTGTGATCCCGTTCCGGCAACTTGGATCTCTGCGCAGCCAGGTCGGCGAATCGCCGGTCTGGGATGACAGGCGCGGTGTGCTGTTCCTGTGTGACATCCTCGGGCCGGCGATCCATCGAGTGGCATTGGACGGCACCCTGGAAGGGAGCTGGCAGTTCGACCGCGCGGTCGGGGCCTTGGGTTTGACCGAGAGCGGCCGGCTCGTCGTCGCGCTCGGTCGCGACATTGCGGTCTTCGATCCGGAGACGGGAGAAACGTCTCCACTGGCAAAGGCTCCAGAACCCGAAACGAACCGCCTCAATGACGGCAAGGTCGGTCCAGACGGATGCTTCTACGTCGGCAGCATGGACGATCGGCCCTCGAAGGAGCCGCTTGGGTCGCTCTACCGCGTTCGCGCCGACGGATCGGTGGAGAGGGTCGCGCAAGGCTTCAAGGTCTCGAACGGCCTCGCTTGGTCTCCTGACGGGCGCCGGCTGTATCACAGCGACTCGAGAGGGCCGACCATCGAGACCTACACGTTCGATCCGGTGAGTGGAGCCCTGTCGGACCGCCGGAGGTTCGCGGACTTGGACGATGCCGCCGGCAGGCCCGACGGAGGTGCCTGCGACCGGGAGGGCTGTTACTGGAGCGCCGGCGTCTCGGCCGGCGTGCTGAATCGTTTCGATCCCGGCGGACGGCTGATCGATCGCTGTCCCGTCCCAGTGCAGGCCCCGACGATGCCCTGCTTCTGCGGCCCAGATCTGCGCCTTCTTGCGGTAACCTCCCTTCGCATCGGCCTCGACGGGGACGGAGCCGACGGCGGTATCTTCATCGCCGAATCGGCGGTTGCCGGAGCAGCCGTCGCCCGGATGAAAGGTCTTTAGATCGATGGTCGGGAATAGTATCGAAGCGGGAGAAGGGGCGGGGCGTCCGCATGCGAAGCGGATTCTCGTAACCGGGGCGTCGGGGACGCTTGGACGAGTCATCGTGCCGGGCCTCGCGCAGGCTGGATTCCGGCTGCAGTTGAACGATCTCGCGCATTTTCCCGATGAATTGCCGGACGGGGTCGACTTCGTCGCCGCCGATCTCACTGACCAAGGAGCATTGGCGGCGGCCTGTCCGGAGGACGTTACGGACATCATTCATTTCGGCGGTATCAATACCGAGCTGTCGTCGAAGGCGATCCTCGATGCCAACATTCTAGGATCCCTGAACGTCTTTGAAGTCGCCCGAATGCGGGAGGCTAGGGTGATCTACGCGAGTTCAAACCATACGATAGGGTTTCATCCCCGCGGCGCAACGCTGACGATCGATGATCCCTATCGTCCCGACGGCTATTACGGGCTCTCCAAAGCCTATGTCGAGCTACTGGGACGGTTGTTCTACGACAAGCACGGGGTCGAGAGCGTGCATCTCCGGATCGGATCCTGTGTGCCGGAGCCGGTCGACACGCGGCATCTGGCCACGTGGCTGTCCTACCCGGATCTCGTCCGGCTGATGATCGCCGCTCTGACAGTGCCGAACCCGGGTTATGCGGTTGTCTGGGGCATATCGCGCAACACGCGACGCTGGTGGATCGGTGACGATGCACAGCGCATCGGCTACTTCCCACAGGATGACGCCGAGGCCTATGCGGATCGGGTCAATGCAGAGACGGGCGAAGCCGTCTCCTTGGCGTTCCAGGGTGCATCGCATTGTGCCATCGGATACACACGAGACGAACCGGGTGAGAGGCTGTGACCCAGGTCAACCTTTCAGCCCAAGGTTTCCGCCTGTCCGTTGCGCCTGATTTCGGCGCCAACATCACGGGCCTGGATTGGATCGACGAGGCAGGGCGCGCGGTTTCCATTTTGCGATCCTGCAGCGACGATCAACTCGTGCCCCATGCGCCATCGCCCGTGGGATGCTTTCCGATGGCTCCATTCGCCAACCGCATCGACGGCGGAATCTTCGCTTTCGGAGGACGCACGCATCGGCTTCCTGTCAACCGCCCGGACGAGAATGTCGCTATCCACGGACTGTCCCGGTTCGAGCGATTCGAACGGATCTCGCAGACCGATTCGAGCCTGCGTCTCCTTCATCGGTGCCGGCACGATGTCTTTTCCTACGATCTCGTCCAGGCGATCAAGCTCGACCCGTCAGGCGTGTCCGTTCAGTTGACCATCCTGAACCGCGGCGACAGGATGCCCTTCGGACTGGGGCTGCACCCCTACTTCGTGCGCGAGGAGGCTGCGAGCCTTCAATTCCACGCGTCCTCCCTGTCGCAGGCTGAAGAGCGCCATCTGCCGTCCCGCTTCATCTCCAGTCACTCGGGACCACCGTTTGCGGCCGGAGCGCTCCTGGACGGGCTCGAGGACTTCGACGGTCACTATGCCGGTTGGGAACCGCGCCGTGTCGTACTGGAGCGACCCGGAGCCGGGATACGGGTGAGCCTGTGCGCGACGGATGCGTTCTCGAACCTCCATGTCTATGTGCCACCCGGAGGCGATGCCGTCTGCATCGAGCCCGTCAGTCATGTTCCGAATGTGCATAACCAGGCCAAGCTCGCCAGCTTTGGCGACCTCGTCGAACTGAACTCCGGCGACGCATTGAGCGGCAGCATGCACGTTTCGGTGTCCCAACTGAGAGCCTGACCTCCGGGCGGCCTCTCCCGCTTTGTGGGATGGCCTCTGTCCCCTGGAGTTACATATCCCTGAAGTGCGCGAGCATGCGATCCGCATCCGGCTCACGGCCTGTAAAGAGCCTGAAAGCCCCGACGGCTTGGAAAACCGCCATGCCGCCTCCGGACATGGTGCGGCAGCCTCGGGCGCGGGCCACGCGAAGCAACTCCGTTTCCAGGGGAAAATAGACGATGTCGGCAACCCAGAGATCCGGGCGCAGAAGGTCGGCCGACAGGGCCATGCCTGGATGTTTCGTCATGCCGAGCGGCGTCGTGTTGACGAGGCCGTCGGCCGCCCTCAGAGCCTCCACGACAGAAACATCTGTCGATGCGCGGGCTCGGCTGAAGCGCCCGCGCAAGGCCTCTACAAGGTTCCTGGCGCGACCGGAGTCGGTATCGATGATGACAACTTCGCCCACACCGAGCGTCAGGAGAGCGTGAGCGACGGCGGCGCCGGCGCCGCCAGCGCCGAATTGAACCACGCGGTCGCGGCGCACATCCGGCAAATCACGCCGGAAGGATTCAGCAAAGCCCCACCAGTCGGTATTGTGTCCTACGCGCCGACCGTCCGTCAGCACCACCGTATTGACCGCACCCAGATTTGCCGCGTCAGGCGATAAGGCATCGAGCAGGGGTATGATCGACTGCTTGCAGGGATGGGTAACGTTCAGGCCGGAAAAACCGAGCCGCTGTGCGGCCGCGAGAATATCCGGCAGCGCATTGGCATGAAGTCCCAGCGATTCCAGATCGATCAGCTTATAGATGTAACGCAGGCCCAGCGCGGCACCTTCGCGCTCATGCAGCGCGGGCGTCCGCGACGCCTGGATGCCGGCGCCGACCAACCCGACCAGAACAGAGGGCGCGTCCCACATGTCGGAAGCTTTGTAGGCTGAGGATCTGAAGCCGGGAGAGTGCCCTCGAGACACGGGGATCAGGTCTTTGACGGAGCGGCGCCGATCATGTCGAGCAGCGCCCGAACCGCGATGGCGTAGCCGCTGGTGCCGAGACCTGCGATGACGGCCGTTGCAACCGGCGACACGTAGGATTTGTGATAGATTGGCTCACGCTTGTGAATGTTCGAGATGTGCAACTCGATGATGGGTCCTTGAAACATCTTCAACGCATCCATGATGGCCATGGATGTGAACGTGAAAGCGGCTGGATTGATGATGATTCCGCTACCTTCATCGATGGCCTCATGCACCCACTCGATGATCTCATACTCCCTGTTGGATTGACGAAAGACCACGGTCCGGCCAGCGGCGGCCTCCCGGCAGGCCGCCTCGACCTCCGTCAGAGTGGTGCGACCGTAAATCTCTGGCTCGCGTGTTCCGAGGCGATTGAGATTGGGACCATTGAGAATGTAGATCGAGGCACTCATGACGTCGTTTCTTTTACGGTAGAACCGATCATCCCTGGTAGCCGAAAAGGCGCGGGAGCCAGAGAACGGTTTCAGGCACGAAGGTGAGAATTGCGAGAGCGACGATCATGGCGAAGAGAAAGGGAAGCGTATCGCGGACGATGTACCGCAGGGGCTCCCCTGAAATGTTCGCCATGATGAAAAGAAGCAGGCCGTAAGGCGGCGTGATCAGGCCGATCATGATGTTCACCACCACCACGACGCCGAAATGCACGAGATCGATGCCGAGGGCCTGGGCGGTTGGAACGAAAACCGGGACCACGATGAGCAGGATCGCCGTTCCCTCCAACACGCAACCCAGCAGGAGAAGCAGGATATTGACGAGGATGAGAAAGCCGACGGGAGATAGGTTCCAGCTTGCGAGCAGAGCCTTGACGCCCTCGGGGATGTTCTCGACCGTGACGACATAATTGAACACAAGCGCACCGGCTATCAGCATGCCGATCGATGCGGTCGTGCGGGCGCTGACGGCCAGCGACTGATAGAAGGCACGCCAGCTCACGCTGCGATAAAGGCCAGCCGAGATGATGAGCGCATAGGCCGCTGCCACCGCGGCAGCCTCGGTCGGTGTCATCACGCCGCTGTAAATCCCTCCGAGGAGCACGACCGGCATCATCAGAGACGGGAACGCCGCCCACGTGATCCGCGGGAGTTCGCGCAAGGGGACCGGTTTCTCGACCGGGAAGTTCCTGCGGCGCGCCGTGACGAAGACGATGATCATCTGGCTCAAGGCCATTAGCAGCCCTGGGATCACGCCGCCCAGGAATAAGAATCCAATCGAGGCGTCGGAGACGAGAGCGTAGAGCACCATCGGGATCGAAGGCGGGATGATGGGCCCGATGACGGAAGAGACGGCCGTCAAGGCTGCAGCATAGCTGGCCGGGTAGCGACCGTCACGGGTCATCATGACCTGCATCATGCGCCCCGTTCCGGCGGCATCGGCGATCGCCGAACCGGACATGCCTGCGAAGATGATGCTCTGCAGGATGTTGACGTGGGCCAATCCCCCGCGGAAGCGCCCGACCAGCGCGTTGCAGAAGGCCATGAGCCTGTCGGTCATGCTGCCAATATTCATGAATTCGGCAGCCAGAATGAACAAAGGCACGGACAGGATGATGTAATTGGAATACATCCCGTTCAAAAGCTGCTCGGCAGCGGTTCCCATGTCCAGGCCGGCCAGGAACAGATACAGGATGGAGCCCGCGATCATGGCGTGACCGATGGGCAGCCCAAGAAAGGCCAGAAGCGTGATCGCGACGATGGCGAGCGAGAAGGGGCTTGTGAGGTTCATACGCCGGAACTCGCCTTGGTGGGATCGAACTCCTCCGGTGCCACGCCTCGTAGGGCCTGCCAGCCGAGCCAGATGTATCGAACGATGCTGGCCACCACGAAGATGATATAGATCGAGAACAACCAGTCGAAGCGGATCTTCAGATAGCTGGTCCTCTCCACTTTCATGAAGGTGACGTAGTCCAGAACTGATGGAAACGAGATGGCATAGAGCGTGACCAGCGCCACGGCCGTGATGACGCACATCACCCGTCGGGCTCTGGGCCCGACCGATCCGTAGATGATGTCGAAGCGGATCTCTTCCTTCTCGGTGACGACGACGGCTGCTCCCCACAAAACGAGCCATATCCAAAGGATCGCGCTCGCCTCATGCGTCCAGCCGATGGGCAGGCCGAGTACATAGCGAAAGACGATTTGGAGGAGGAAAGCCAGAAACATCGCTGCCAGCATGGCGGCCGCGACGTTCTCAGCCCGTCGAGCCAGCCACGAGCCGGCAGCTCTCAACCCTGCGGTCATGGGGATCCATCCCTCATATTACTCGAATGGGCGATCAGGATGCGGACAGCCGCCGGAGCTTTCATGTCCGGCGGCCATCGGAAAGGCGCTACAGGGCGTTGATCTTGTCCAGCATGCCGGGCGTCCAGGCCTTTGCCAGATCCGACGCGAGATATTTCTTCTGGGCGAATTCGCGGAAGGCCTTCAGGTCAGGCGTGTAGACGTTGAGACCCTTCTCCTTGAGGAAGCTGACGAGTTCGGCCTCCTTCTTCAGGTGTTCCTGGGTGCTCCATTCGATCGCCTTGTCGGCCGCAGCTTGAAAGGCGGCTTGTTTCTCCGGCGACATGGCGTTCCAGACCTTATTGGAGACGGCCAGCAGATCGAAACCGACCAGATGAGAGGTCAGGGCCACCTGCGACATCACCTCGTAAAACTTCATGTTCTGTACGTTTGGGAGCGGATTGTCCTGTCCGTCGATCGCGCCCGTCTGCAAGCCGGTATAGACCTCCGCATAGGCCATCGGCGTCGGGTTCGCGCCGATCGCCTGCCCCAGGAACTGCCAAGCATCCCCGCCGGGCATGCGAAGCTTGATCCCGGCCATGTCGTCCGGCGTGTTGATCTTCTTGGTAGGCTTCAGCCCAACCTGACGGGCTCCGAAATAGGTTGCGCCGAGGATATGAATGCCCAACTGGTCCGATGCCATCTTCTTGAGCTGCTGCCCGACGTCGCTGGCAAACACCTTCTTCAAGTGATCGGCGTCGCGGAACAGATAGGCGGAGGTGACGATGGACCAGCCTGGGATCTGGTTTGAGATGTCCTGCGGGGCAATGTTTCCCATCTCCAGGTTGCCGCGCTGCATGGCAACGAGCTCGGTGCCCTGCTTGAACAGGTTGCCGCCGTAATAGGGCTGAAGGTTGAAGCCCTGAGCCTTAACCTCCTCGCCGAACCGCTTCATCATCTCAGCCCGGATGTCCTGCTCCGAAAACACTGCCGAGAACCGGAGGTTCGCAGGAGATTGGGCTGCGGTCGGCCCCGCCGCGCTCCACGCCAGCAAAGCCGCGCCTGCCGCCACCAGAAAGCGGCGATTGATTTCAAATGCCATGAGTTCCTCTCCTTGTCGTGCCGCGCAGTCCGCTGCGTCTTAGGTGCACTATCGGCTCCGACAATCTTTAAATCAATAGTCATTATTGAAATCATCTGATATTTTGGATTTAAACATATTTCTTAAGGCATGGCGGATTGGCGAAGGGTCGGGCAAACCTTAAGTTCCGGGGACCTTCGGGTCGTGGAGAGCAGATGAGCATCGAGTTGCTGGCGACATCCATTGCGGATCGGGCCTATGATCGGATCCGGACCGATCTCGTGTTCGGTCGCCTGGCGCCGGGAGCGCGCCTCAGGCTCGACCGGATGTCCGGCGAATATGGCACGAGCGTCAGCACGTTGCGGGAGATCCTGAGCCGGCTGTCGTCGGAGGGCCTCGTCATCGCGGAGGGGCAGCGGGGCTTCCGGGCCGCCCCCGTTTCGCCAGCGGGGTTTGAGGATGTCGCCGCGATGAGGCTCCTCCTGGAAACCTATGCTCTGTCCCTCTCCTTCGCGGCGGGGGATCTGGAATGGGAGAGCCGCGTCGTGGCCGCCCATCACAAGCTCTCCTTCATGGAGCGGCGAATGCTTGCCGGGGACCAGGCCGGCACGGAACTTTGGAAGCGGTACGACCGGGAGTTCCACCAGTGCCTGATCGAGGCCTGCGGTTCTCAGACCTTGCTCGATCTCTATGGCGGCGTTTTCGACCAATATCTGCGCTACCAGATGGTGGCTGTCGTGTTTCGTGGAGAGATCGCGGCCGAGGAGCATCGCGTGCTGCTGAACTGCGCCTTGACCCGCAACGCCGAGGAAGCCTGCCGGCTGCTCACACAGCACGTCAACGGATGCGTGGCCTACACGCTCGAGAGCGGAGCGCTGACATGACCGGCGATCTGCAGGCCACCGCTCCGCCCTCGACGGTCGGCGAGAGCGCCTACCAGAGGATCCGGGCCGACATCATCTTCGGCCGTCTTCCGCCCGGCAAGAAGCTGAAGCTCGAACGCCTGAAGGCGGATTATGGGGCGAGCGTCAGCACGCTCAGAGAGATCCTGAACCGCCTTCACTCCGAGCGGCTCGTCGCGGCCGAAGGCCAGAAAGGCTTCGAGGTGGCGCCTGTCTCCATTTCGAACCTGCGGGAGATCGCAGCCCTGCGTCAACTCCTCGAATGCCGCGCCCTCGAGCAATCGTTTCGGGCCGGCGATATGGATTGGGAAGGACGTGTCGTCGCAGCCCATCACCGCCTGGCCCGAATGGAAGGCCAGATGGCCGACGGGGACAGAAGCCACACCGAGGAGTGGAAGCGGTATGATTGGCAATTCCACCAGGCTCTCATATCGGCCTGCGGATCGAGGATGCTGATCGACAACCACGCATCCGTCTTCGACAAGTATCTGCGCTACCAGATGATTGCCCTGAGCTATCGCGGCGAGGTCGCCGCGAGGGAGCATGCTCTTCTTCTCGAATGCGCTCTTGCCCGCGACGCCACCCGTGCCTGCGAGATTCTAACCCACCATGTGGCCGGTGGCGTCGAGCATGCGCTTGCGACGGGCACGATCACCTGAACGGAAGGAGCGCGCTCATCGGGCGTCTCGCTCCCACGCCTTTGAGAGAAAGTGGATCGACGATCATGCGCACAGCCATTGCCACCGTTTGCCTGAGCGGGACCCTTACGGAGAAGATCGCAGCCATTGCGGCCGCGCAGTTCAAGGGCGTGGAGATTTTCGAGAACGATCTTCTGTCCTTCAACGGAACACCTGCTGATGCGCGACGCATGATCGAGGGGCTTGGTCTCGAGACAGTCACATTCCAGCCTTTTCGCGATTTCGAGGGCATGCCGGAGCCGCAACGGTCCAAAGTCTTCGCCAGGGCCGAGCGCAAGTTCGATGTCATGCAGGAACTCGGCTGTGACCTGCTGATGGTATGTAGCAGCGTCTCACCGGACTCGCTCGGCGGGATCGAACGTGCAGCCGCAGACTTTCACGAGCTTGGGGAGCGAGCCGCCAAGCGGGGCATGCGCGTCGCCTTTGAGGCATTGTCCTGGGGGCGGCACATCCACGATTACCGCGATGCCTGGGAGGTGGTGCGGCGCGCCAGCCATCCGGCGGTCGGGCTTGTTCTGGATTCCTTTCATGTCCTGGCCCGTGGGACGGACCTCTCGGCCATTCGCTCTATCCCGGCCGACAGAATATTCCTCGTGCAGATGGCCGACGCACCGAAGCTCGACATGGACTATCTCTCTTGGAGCCGTCATTACCGCTGTTTTCCAGGCCAGGGCGACCTTCCCATCGACGCGTTCATGGATGCTCTCCATGCAACTAAGTTCGATGGCCTCTTGTCCCTCGAGATCTTCAATGATCGTTTCCGGGCCGGTTCCGCCCGTAGCGTCGCCATCGACGGGCAACGCTCGCTCATCGTCATGCTCGACGAACTGCGCCATCGCACCGGAGCACCTCTTCCCAGTGTTCCGGAACTACCACCTAAAGCGGTCTGTTCGGGGATCGAGTTTCTCGAATTCGCCGTGGACGAGCGCAGCGCGGTGTCATTCGAGCAGACCATCAGCGGGCTCGGATTTCAGAAGGCCGGTCGTCATCGTTCCAAGGCCGTGACACGCTGGCGGCAGGGCGACATCAACATCGTCGTCAATGCGGAGAAAGAAGGTTTCGCTCATTCGTTCAATATAACGCATGGGACCTCTGTCTGTGCCCTAGCGCTCCGCGTCGATGACGCACCGGGAGCCGTCAGCCGTGCCATCGCTTTGCTGGATCAGCCTTTCCAGCAGCCGGTCGGCCCTGGCGAGATGGATATCCCGGCGGTCCGAGGTCTCGGAGGCAGTCTTCTTTACTTCGTTGACCGACGAACCGGATTGGATCGGCTTTGGGATGTCGATTTCGAGCCCGTGGAAGCAGACGACTTCACAGGGGCCGGACTGAGATCCTTCGATCACGTCTCGCAGTCGATGCATTATGAGGAAATGCTCACCTGGCTCCTGTTCTATTCCTCGCTTCTCGACGTGCGAAAGACACCGACTCAGACAGTGATCGATCCGGGTGGGGTCGTGCAAAGTCAGGCGATCGAGAGCCGTGACGGCGCATTGCGCCTGATCCTCAACGCGTCTCAGAGTCAGCGCACCTTGTCATCTCGCTTCCTCAGTGAACTTTTCGGGTCTGGCGTTCAGCATGTCGCCCTCGAGACCGGCGACATCGTCACCACCGTCGAGCGCTTGAAAGCGAATGGCGTTGAACTCCTGCCTATACCAGATAACTACTATGACGATCTTGAGGTGAGAACCGACCTCTCGATCGGTGAGGTCAAAAAGCTCAGAGAGGCCAACATCCTCTACGATCGCGAAAGCGATTCCGAGTACTTCCAGGTCTATACCGGAATCCTCGAGAGCGGATTTTTTTTCGAGATCGTGGAGCGTCGGGATTACAAAGGATATGGAGCCGTAAATGCCCCTATCCGGTTGGCCTCACAGACCCGCCTCGCAGCAACCCCGGTCGTCTCAGGTTTGTAAGGTGACAAAAGGCCTCGATCATGAGGGCTTAAAAGATTGGGCTGACTCCCTCGACACAGACAAGCTCCTGGCCAGACGGCCAGGAGCAGGGAGCATGAAGGATCAGCTGTGGTTCTTATGGCTATCTGGCACTTTGCCACCATTCTCTTCCAGCTTGTGCATGACCTGCTTGTGCAGCCAGACATTCATCGTGGCGGAGTCGTTCGTGTCGCCGGTGTAGCGTAACTCCTCGGCCAGCTGCTTGCGAGCGGACAAACTGCTGTCCATGTCGAGCAGCTTCATCAGATCCACGATCGAAGTCTGCCAGTTCAGCTTCTGGCCGGACTTGGAAGCCAAACCCGCAAGCGCCTTTTCCACGTCGACGGCCTGAGCGGGGGCGCTGGCCTGCGGAGCGGTCGCAGACGGGGCAGTGGGAACTGGAGCGGCTTGGCCCTCGGCGGCAGAGGGCGGCGCCGCCGCCGGGATGCTCGGCGCAGGAGCCGCATTAGCCGAAGTGGTGACGGATGGGGCTCCTTCGCCCTCCTTCTTGGGGTGGATCCCCTGTAGGTTCAGGATCTTGGTCACGATCGATCCGATTAAACTCATGGCAGAGCCCTCCATTAGGGAAATGTGCCTGAGGCACGACCTTGGCCTAACGTGAACTTCCGGGCTGCGTTCCCCATAAGGCCACGCTGAAACCGATCCGGAGCGAGGCTGTTGTCCCCCGGCAAGGGACATGTAGGCAGATGATGGATGTCGTTATGCCATTCGAAGATCCTCTCGATCCGACGGAGAAACTCACCTTCTCGCATGAGTATGTGGATGTGATCCTGAGACAATCCGTTCAACGTGAACTCTACCCCTTTCCCCTGTCCTTCAACCTTCAACGTCTCATCGATCGTATCGGTGCGGGCGAGCCGGATCCTGAGGCGGACGGTTAGGATCGAGCATCGAACGACCATGAAAAGATTAGGGACCTGCTTGGAGGTCTCGGCTTGGATTGTTCAAAAAATCGCACAGCCTGTACGCTGACGCTCTGTTCTTCGGACGATGGATCCGTCGTAGACAATGACCGTCACAGAAGGAAGCGACCATGAGCGTCATTGATCGGGCAGGCACATTTACCCTCGGCGACAGGACTGTAAGGCGGCTTGGTTACGGTGCTATGCAACTCGCCGGCCCGGGCGTGTTCGGACCTCCCAAGGATCGTGCCGCCGCCGTCGCGGTGCTCCGCGAGGCCGTTGCGCTGGGTGTCGACCACATCGACACCAGCGATTTTTATGGCCCCCATGTCACGAACCAGATCATCCGCGAGGCCTTGCATCCTTATAGCGACGACCTTTTAATCGTTACCAAGATATCTGCTCGAAGAGGCGAGGACGGCTCCTGGTTGCCGGCCTTCTCCCGTGAAGAACTGACACAAGCCGTTCATGACAACCTCAGGAATCTCGGATTGGATATCCTTGAGGTTGTAAATCTGCGTGCCATGTTCGACGTCCACGGGCCGGCCGAGGGGTCCCTTGAGGCTCCGCTGACGGTCCTGGCCGATCTGCAGCGGCAGGGCTTGGTGCGCCACATCGGCCTTAGCAACGTCACGGCTACTCAAGTCAAGGAAGGGCGTCGGATCTGCAAGATCGTCTGCGTGCAGAACCAATACAACTTGGTTCAGCGGGAGGATGACGGCTTGGTCGACGCCCTCGCGCAGGAGGAAATCCCCTATGTGCCGTTCTTTCCCCTCGGCGGCTTCAATCCGCTTCAATCCTCGACATTGGCAGACGTCGCCAATCGCATTGGAGCCAAGCCAATGCAGGTCGCCCTCGCATGGCTGCTGCGCCGGTCGCCCAACATCCTCCTGATCCCAGGCACATCTTCGGTGGACCACCTGCGCGAGAACATCGCTGCAGCCGATGTCCAGATCCCGCCAGGCGCAATGGACGAATTGGATCGGCTTTCCCACTAGACGGGCTTTGGAAGTATTGAGGGGTTGTAGCAGGCTTTCAGCCCCTCTCCCGTAAGGTCCAGCCCGTTACAGCGATCCGCCATCAATGGCGAGGGTCTGCCCGGTCACGAAAGTAGCCGCAGATGCCAGAAACAAAATCGATGTTGCAACCTCGTCCGGGGTTCCGATGCGCCCAAGCAGGGCGCGTTCGGCAGCACTCTTTTTGCGCTCTTCAGGCCAATCCGCGATCCATTCGGTCGATATCAAGCCAGGAGCGACAGCGTTGACACGCACATCCGGCGCGAGAGCCGTCGCCAAAGTCTTCGTCAGATTGATGAGACCAGCCTTGCTGGCCGCGTAAGCGATACTGCTGCCTCGCAAGCCCAATCCTGCAACCGACGCCGTATTGACGATAGCCCCGTGCGACGCCTTCAAGGCCGCCGAAGCGGCATGAGAGCATCGAAATGGCCCGATCAGGTTCGTCGACAGGATCTTCGCCCAGAACGGTTCCGTCATCGCATCAAGTTCCGAAAAGGGAATGGGACGGTGTGTTGCGGCCGTTCCGGCATTGTTGATGAGAAAATCCAATCCTCCCATCTCATCAATGGCGCGCGAGACGCAGGATCGCGCATCGGCCGCATCGGAAACATCACCCGGCGCATCGAGAACGTTGAGGCCCTCTCTTCGGAGGCGCCGCAAGGTTGCCACAGCAAGAGGATCGTCAGGCAGGTAGTTGATCGCGACCGTTGCGCCATTCGCGGCGAACAGTGAGGCGGTGGCAAGACCGATACCGCTGCTTCCTCCGGTTACAAGAGCACGTTTGCCTTTCAGATCCAGTGAGAACAACCATTCTCCCCCACAAGCTTGAGTGGATACCTGCTTTGTCCTGCTGCCCAGTCCCAGCCGGGATCTAACCGCATGTCTCTCTTGACCAGCTTAATCGGGTGCTGATAGACAGTCAAGACTAGTGGAAATAAATACCGTTAGATGGAATATAGCTAAACGTGGGTGCTAGTGTCGGGTCGGAGACGACCAAGGCAGATTGGGTGCAACTAGGTTTCGCGCGGATTTGCATTGCCATTGCAGTGTCGACGGTAAGGGAAATGGATGGCCTTCCTCACTGAACCTGCTCCCGAGCGTGGCGTAGCGCGCGAAATAGGACCTGGCATCCAGCGGATTGTCGCTCGCAATGCAAGCCTGATGACGTATCACGGAACCAACACATACCTGGTCCCAGGACCGTCCGGCTATACCGTGATCGATCCTGGGCCTGACGACTGCGTCCATGTGAACGATATCCTCGTGGCAGCAGGAGGACATATTGCGATGATTGTCCTCACCCATACCCACTCGGACCACCGCGGCGCCTGCGATGAACTGAAGGAGAAGACCGGAGCACCCGTCGCAGCGTTTCATGCCAGCGCAGCCCCAGACTTCACTCCGGACATTCCGCTCCATGACGGCGACGAGATTGCCGGGATGAGCGCTATCCACACGCCCGGCCATGCAAGCGACCACCTCTGCTTCGCCAGACCCGACGGAATCTTGTTCAGCGCCGATCACGTCATGTCGTGGTCGAGCACGATCGTATCTCCACCTGACGGTGACATGGCCGACTATTGCGCAAGCCTCCAAACCCTGCTGGAACGCAACGATGCCATCTATCTGCCCGGACACGGTCCACCAATCCGTGAGCCCAAATCCTATGTCGCCGGTTTGCTGAGCTACCGAATCGAACGTGAACGAGCCATCGTTGAAGCGCTGAAACTTTGCCCTTCCAACAGCTGGAATCTAGTGGACCGCCTGTACTCGAAAACGGATCCCTGGTTGAGAATGGCTGCCGAAAGAAACGTTGTTGCACATCTCCTGAAGCTCCGACGCGAAGGCAAGGTGGAGGAATGCTCTGAAATCTGGCGCTCGACGTCGCTCCAGAATGCGCATGTCAGCTGATCCACCCATGGCGGAATCGCAAGCCTAAGCAGTCAGTCACTTGTGGATGGGCGATGAGCACCGGCGTCTGACGTGATGATGGAATGGGCGCTCAGGCACTTCCCAGGGCTCGGCAGATGCGTGCGGCAAGTGCGACGAGGTCTCGTCCCACCGTTTCGAGCATATCGGTCTGGAGGATCAAAGCGGAGCCTCCACAGTTTAAGGCATAGGTTTGCGCGCCGTGAAGGATCAGCGGCACGCCGACGGAGTTGACCTCCTGCTTCCATTCGCCAACGGAGGTTACGAAACCGTGCCGCCGATACTGCTCGACAGACCGCTGAACGCCCTCTCGCATGAGAGTGCCTGTCTCATCGGACGGGCAGAGTTCTGCCAGGAGGCGTTCACGATCCGCCGGATCGAGGCTCGCGAGATAAGCCCTGCCCATCGCCGAGGTCGCCATCCTGATGTGGGAACCGACTTCGATGCCGATATGCAGAGGGCTCGAACCGCGGCAATGCTCGATGTACACCATCGTCCGGCCATCCGGCGCCCCAATCGCCACTGAGCATCCGACACGGTCCGCCAGCTCCTGCATCATCGGGCGCGCGACGTCGCGGATCGCGAGCCCGCCGAGAGCGGTGAAGCCGAGCGCCAAAGCTGAAACCGAAAGAGAGTAGCGCCCGGTGACGGGCGAGTACTCCAGATACCCGAGCCGACTGAGAGTGTAGGTCAGTCGTGAAATCGTGGACTTCGCGAGCCCTGTCCGGTCGGCGAGTTCCTGGTTGCCCAGGCCCACATCACCCCGCTTGAAGGCTCGAAGCACACTGAGGCCGCGTGCAAGCGCTGTCACGAAGCGCGGGTCCTGGTCGTCGGCGAGGGCCGCTGTCGCGACGACGCTGTCTTTTCGCTTCCGCATCGGCACCCTGCCAAAAACTATCACGACACCCCTTGACCTAATCCGCGGCAACGGGCAACGTCAATCACAGCTTTGGAATATAATTCCGCGAGGCGAAATTGGCAATAGATAGTGAAGTTTTTCAACAGCTTCTGGACACCGTGGAGCGTTTCGTCCGGGAAAAGCTCCGGCCGCGGGAGCTCGAGGTCGCCCTCAACGACGCCGTGCCGGCCGATATCATTCAAGAAATGCGCAACCTCGGTCTCTTCGGGTTGGCGATCTCCGAGGAGTTCGGCGGACTTGAGCTCAATCTCTCGGAGGAGGTGCAGATCGCCTTTCGCCTCGGCGGGACCTCGCCTGCATTCCGCTCGGTGATTGGCACCAACAACGGCATCGGATCGCAGGGCATCGTCATCGACGGAACGCCAGAGCAGAAAGCCTATTATCTGCCGCGCCTCGCGAGCGGTGAGCTGATCGGATCCTTCTGCTTGACCGAACCGGAAGCAGGGTCGGATGCCGGATCGCTTCGCACGTCTGCAAAGCGAGACGGCGACTCGTTTCTCATCACGGGCACCAAGCGCTTCATCACGAACGCGCCGCAGGCCGGCGTCTTTACCGTATTCGCGCGAACCGATCAGGACAGCAAGACCGCTTCGGGCGTCACGGCCTTCATCGTTGATGCTGGTCTGCCCGGCATAACGCTGGGCAAAAAAGACCATAAGATGGGTCAGCAGGGTGCTCATACCTGCGACGTCATCTTCGACAATGTTCGGGTTCCGGCAACGGCGATCATCGGCGGCGAGCGCAACTTGGGCAAGGGGTTCGCCACTGCGATGAAAGTGCTCGACCGAGGCCGCCTGACCATCGCGGCGGTTTGTGTGGGAATCGCCGAGCGGCTGATTGCGGACAGCTTGGCCTACGCAATGGAGCGGAAGCAGTTCGGACAGCCCATCGCGGAGTTTCAACTCGTCCAGGCCATGCTGGCCGACATGCGCACCGAGTGCTTTGCCGCGCAGTGCATGGTGGAGGAGACCGCTCGTCGCTTCGACGATGGAAAGACGATCGCCACGGAAGCGGCCTGCTGCAAGATGTTCGCCTCCGAAATGGTGGGCCGTGTTGCCGACAAGGCCGTGCAGATCCATGGCGGAGCCGGGTATGTCGCGGATTACGGGATAGAGCGGTTCTACCGCGATGTGCGCCTTTTCCGGATCTATGAAGGCACCACGCAGATCCAGCAACTCGTCATCGCGCGCAACATGACGCGCGAGGCTCGGCGGCACTCCGCCGCGAACTGATCGGACTCGGGAAGGCTCGTCATGGTTTCTGTAGAGATTGAGCGCAGGGATGAGGTATCCATCATTTGGATGGACAACCCCCCAGTCAACGCATTGGGCGCTGCGCTGCGTGCAGCCATTCTTCATGCCGTCGAGGCTGCCGTCCAGGACGAGGCGGTGATCGGAATGGTCCTTGCCTCGCGCCACGCCATATTCAGCGCCGGCGCCGACATCAAGGAATTTAACCAAACGCCGGTCAGCCCGTCGCTGCGCGAACTGATCGACGCCATGGACGCTTCTCCCAAGCCGATCGTGGCGGCGATCAACGGTGTTTGCTTCGGCGGCGGGCTCGAACTGGCGCTCGCCTGCGACGCCAGGATCGTTACCTCCACGGCGCGCCTCGCGCTGCCGGAGGTCAAGCTCGGTCTGCTGCCAGGGGCGGGCGGAACCCAGCGCCTGCCAAGGCTCATGAATCCTGCCGATGCCCTGAAGCTTATGGCGACCGGCGCTCCCGCGACGGGAGACCAGGCCGTAACAAGCGGGTTGGCCGATGCCCTCGCGGCTGCCGAGCGGCTGCTGGCCGAAGCCACCGCCAAGGCAAGCTTGCTCGCAAAGAGAACCGTTCGCCAGCGCCTTCGCGACACCGCTGCCGATCAGGGAACGCGAGACGCTTTCGAAAAAGCGGCGGCGACGCTGCTGAAAGCGCATCCGGGGGAGCCTCAGATCGAAGCCCTGATCGAAGCGGTCAGAGGAAGCTACGAGGTTCCTTTCGATGAGGGTATGCGGCAGGAGCGCCGGTCTTTCGAACGATTGCTGGTGGACGATCGTTCGAAGTCTCTCCGGCATGCATTCTTTGCCGAGCGCGAGAGCGGTCAGCTCCCTGGAGATATCGGGTCGCCCGACGTGATCGATGTCAAGACGGTTGGCGTGATCGGCGGTGGCACGATGGGAAGCGGGATCGCCATGGCGTTTGCCGCCAACGGGTTTCCCGTCACTCTCATCGAGACCGATGAGCCCTCGGCACAGCGGGCATACGACCGGATCGCATCCAGCTTGTCGAACTCGGTGCGCAGAGGGAGCCTCTCCGAGACGGCGCGATCCGAAAACCTTGCCCGAATCAAAACCGCCGTCGACTACGCGGAGCTGAGCGCCGCCGATCTCGTCATCGAGGCCGCGTTCGAGGAAATGGACGTCAAGCGCCAGATTTTCGGAAGACTTGCGGACGTCGTGAAGCCGAGCGCGATTCTAGCCACCAACACGTCGTACCTGGACGTGGACGCAATCGCAGAGGCGGGTGGAGATGCCGGGCGTGTGATCGGCATGCACTTCTTCAGTCCCGCCAACATCATGAAGCTGGTCGAGGTGGTACGTGGTCGGAAGACTTCCGCCAGCACGATCGCCACAGTCGTCAAGGTCGCGCAGAAGCTCGGAAAGCTGCCCGTAGTGGTTGGCAACTGCCATGGATTTGTCGGCAATCGGATCCTCGCCCGCCGCAGCGAGCAGTTGGATCGGTTGCTGCTGGAAGGGGCGACTCCCGAGGACGTCGATCGCGCCTTCACCGCATTCGGCTCGAAACTCGGGCCGTGCACCATGGGAGACCTCGCCGGCCTCGACATCAGTTGGCGGATGCGCCGAGCGACGGGTCGGACCGCGCCCGTGGCCGACGCGCTGGTTGAGGCCGGCCGCCTCGGCCAGAAGACGGGCCGGGGATATTATCGATACGCCGAGGATGGGCGCACGCCGATCTCAGACCTCGAGGTGACCACGCTCATCGAGGCGGTATCGAAGAAGCAAGGCGTCAAGCGTCGCACTATCGATCAGGAGGAGATCATCGATCGCCTGATTCTGCCGATGATCAATGAGGGCGCGCGCATCATCGAAGAGGGGGTCGCGGCACGGCCGGGCGACATCGACGTGATCTGGATCCACGGCTACGGTTTTCCTCGCTGGCGGGGAGGTCCCATGTTCTATGCGCAGACCCGAGGCTATCCGAATGTGGTCGCCCGCCTGAAGGAACTCGCCACTCTGACCGGCGACGAGTCCCTCCGTCCGGAGCCTTTGCTGGAACATCTCGCCACGGACGGAAAATCCGTCGCACCACAATAAAACCCGTACGACTGACGAGCGGATATTACTCATGAATGAAGCTGTTATCGTTGCAACCGCCCGCACGCCGATCGGGAGGGCCCAGCGCGGAGCCTTCAACGACACCGCTGGTGTCGACTTGGTGGCGCCCCTTCTGCCCGAGATTCTCAGCCGAGGTGGCGTTGCGGCCGGCGACGTCGAAGAGGTCGTTCTGGGCTGCGGCTATCCCGAGGGAGCGACCGGCGGTAACGTCGCGCGCGCGGCTGCGCTTCGCGCCGGACTGCCCGAGACTTCCGCAGGCCTCATGGTCAGCCGCTTCTGCGCATCGGGCCTTGAGGCGGTAGCATACGCTGCACGCCGCATCAAACTCGACGGAGTTCCCATTTCCATCGCAGGAGGCGTCGAGTCCATCAGTCTCGTCGGCCCTAATGCGAACAAGAGCCGGCTGCGCAACGAATGGCTCGAGCAGAATATCCCGGGCATCTACATGCCAATGATCGAGACCGCCGACAATGTCGCCGCGCGCTATGGGATTTCCCGTGGAAGACAGGATGAGTATGCTCTTGAAAGCCAGCGTCGTACGGCATCCGCGCAGCAGGCCGGTCTCTTCGCCGAGGAAATCGTCCCGACGCGCGCCATCAAGCTTGTGACGGACAAGGCAACCGGCAGTATCACGAAAGAGGACGTGACGCTGACGCAGGATGAAGGAAACAGGCCGGACACGACGCTCGGCGGTCTCTCCAAGCTCAACCCGGTTCGGGAAGGGCATTTCATTACCGCCGGCAACGCAAGTCAGCTTTCGGATGGAGCTTCCCTGAACCTGCTCATGTCGTCGGCCGAAGCTGAGCGGCGGGGTCTGGAAGTCCTGGGGATCTTTCGTGGCTTCGCTTCGGCGGGGTGCGCGCCGGATGAGATGGGCATCGGACCCGTCTTCGCCGTTCCTCGCCTGCTGGAGCGGAATGGAATTCGGATCGAGGATGTCGATCTTTGGGAGCTCAACGAAGCCTTTGCCAGCCAAGTCCTGTATTGCCAGGACCGTCTCGGCATTCCCTCGGAGAAACTCAACGTCAATGGCGGCGCGATCTCGATCGGGCACCCGTTCGGCATGAGCGGATCACGCATGGTTGGCCATGTCGTTCTCGAAGGTCGCCGCCGCAAGGCGAAATTCGGGGTTGTCACGATGTGCGTTGCAGGCGGCATGGGTTGCGCCGCGCTGATCGAGTTTCCCTGATCGTACAAGAGAGAAAAGTCATGCGCGCAGTGAAGTGCAAACAATATGGTCCTGCGGAAACGCTCGTGGTCGAGGAATTCGATCTTCCGCCCCCTGGTCCTGGCCATGCACGGGTGCGGATCGAAGCCGCAGGCGTCAACTTTCCAGACACGCTCATGGTTCAAGGAAAGTATCAGGTCAAGCCCGAATTGCCGTTCGTTCCGGGCGCGGAGCTTGCCGGCATCGTCGAGGCCGTGGGCGACGGTGTCGAGGACCTTCAACCTGGCATGCCGGTGATCGGCATGGTCGGGCAAGGCGCGTTCGCGGATGTCGCCAATGTCAGGACGACGCGACTCATGCATCGCCCTGATACGATGCCGGCTGTCACGGCGGCAGGGTTCTCGATGACCTACGGCACAAGCATGCACGCTCTCAAGCAGCGTGCTCATCTCCAGCCGGGTGAGACCTTGCTGGTCCTCGGGGCCAGCGGCGGCGTTGGCTTGGCCGCCGTGGAACTGGGCAAGGCCATGGGCGCAACGGTCATCGCCGCGGCGAGCAGTGCCGAGAAGCTCGACGTCGCTCGCAAGGCCGGCGCAGACCACGTGGTGAACTATTCGACGGAATCGCTCAAGGAGCGCGTCAAGGAGTTGACCGGTGGCAAAGGCGTCGATGTGGTTTATGACCCGGTTGGCGGCGACCTCCTGGAGGAGGCGGTTCGCGCTACGGCCTGGGAAGGCCGCGTCCTGATCGTCGGCTTCGCATCCGGCACGATTCCGAAAATCCCGGCCAATCTGATGCTGCTCAAGGGATGCTCCCTCGTCGGTGTCTTCTTCGGCACCTTTCGAGACCGGGACCCCGAGTTGAACAGCCGGAACTTCGCCGAAATGTTCCGCTGGTACGAAGAGGGTAAGCTCAAGCCGCTGATCAGCAGTACGTTGGACTTGGCCGAGGTTGCCGAAGCATTCAATATCCTGACCAGTCGGGGCGCGATCGGGAAGGTTGTGCTCACGACATGACCGGCCCTCTGTCATCGACCTATCGCGATGTCGGGCTCTTCGGGCTTCTGGGACTGGAGCTGACGCATTCCCAAGATGGAAGCGTGAGGGGCAGGCTCATTATCGATCCGCGACACCGCAACAGAGCCGGCTATGTGCATGGGGGCGTGTTCTGCACCATGATCGACTTTGCCGCATGTGCCGCTGGGCTCCATAGCGACCCAGGCGAGGCCGCGCGTTACGCTGTCACGTTGTCCCTGACGACCCAGTTCACCAAGGCGGTCGCCGATGGTGTCCTGCAGGTCGAGGGCCGCATCGTTTCCGCGAGTCGAAAGACCTACACGGCTGAGGCTCAGGTTTTTGACGACAGTGGCGTGATCGCCGCTCATGGTATCGGAACGTTTCAGTGGCGACCGGGCAGCGAACCGCACTCGCAGATGCAAGCATGAATGATGATGGATGGTGCCGAAATGTTTGAACTCCGGGAAGACCTGAAGCCCCTGATGAGTGAGCTGACGCGCTTCATGACGGATCATATCTATCCAAATGAAGAGGTGTATGAAAAGCAGTTGCGATCGCAAGCACGGCTGTGGTCGGAACCGCAAGTCATGAAGGATCTCAAAACCCTGGCCAAAAAGCAGGGGCTCTGGAATCTCTTCCTGCCCGCTCATGAGCATGGAGGTAAGCTCAGCAACCTGGACTACGCGCATTTCTGCGAGGTTATGGGACGCTCCTCGATCGCCTCGGAGGTCTTCAACTGCTCCGCCCCCGACACCGGTAACATGGAGACGCTCATTCTCTATGGGACCGACGAGCAGAAGAAGAGGTGGCTCGAGCCTCTCCTAGAGGGCGAGATCCGCTCCTGCTTCTCGATGACAGAGCCCGCGGTTGCCTCCTCCGACGCCACGAACATCCAGACCGAGTTCCGTCGAGACGGTGATCATTACGTAATCAATGGACGGAAATGGTGGAGCACAGGGGCGAACGACGAACGTTGCAGAATTGCGATTGTCATGGGGCGTACGGACCCCGCGGCGCCTAAGCATATGCAGCAATCGATGGTTCTCGTCCCGCTCGACACCCCGGGCGTGACCGTGGAGCGTCCGCTGATGGTATTCGGATACGATGATGCGCCGCATGGTCATGCGGAGATCAGCTTCAGCGACGTTCGCGTTCCTGTTTCCAACATCCTTCTCGGCGAGGGGAGGGGGTTCGAGATCGCTCAGGGGCGTTTAGGACCTGGCCGTATCCACCATTGCATGAGGGCCATCGGCTTAGCGGAGAGAGCCCTTGAGACGATGTGCCGTCGTGTCTCCTCGCGCACGGCGTTCGGCCGGCCCTTGGCAGATCAGGGGCATTTGCGCCAGCTCATTGCCATGTCGCGATGCGAGATCGAGACCGCGCGTCTGCTGACCTTGAAGGCCGCCCATATGATGGACACGGTCGGCAACAAGCAGGCACGTCGTGAGATCGCGATGATCAAGGTGGTTGCTCCAGCGATGGCCTGTAACGTCATCGACAGAGCCATTCAGGCGCATGGGGCGGCGGGCGTGTCGCAGGACACGTTCCTGGCGTTCGCTTACGCGAAGGCCCGCACGCTGAGGATTGTCGACGGTCCGGACGAAGTGCACCGGGAAACAATCGCCAAACTTGAGTTGAAAGCTTACCGCTAGGGGAGAGGGAGCCATGTTCGACATAAGCGGCAAAGTAGCCCTGATTACCGGTGCATCACGCGGCATCGGCAAGGCAACAGCTCTCCAGCTTGCCAAAAGCGGCGCGAAGGTCGTCGTCTCGAGTCGTAAGCAAGCAGCCTGCGACGAGGTTGTACGTGAAATTCGAGCGCTCGGCGGGGAAGCGATCGCCATGGCCTGTCATGTCGGCGATCAAACTCAGCTCAAGGAACTTGTTCTCTTTACGGAGGAAAACTGGGGTCGGATCGATGTGCTCGTTTGCAACGCAGCGACGAATCCAGTCTATGGGCCGATCGGTAATCTGTCGGACGAGGCCTTTGCCAAAGTCATGACGGTCAATGTGCACAGCACGATCTGGCTCAGCAATTTGGTTCTTCCTGGAATGGCCCAGCGCGGCGGTGGATCCGTTATCATGATGTCATCCATTGCGGCGCTGCGTGGAACCGGCACAATCGGCGTCTACGGCATGTCGAAAGCCGCCGAGGCCGCATTGACGCGAAATCTCGCCGTTGAATGGGGCCCGAAGGGAATTCGCGTCAATGCTATCGCGCCGGGCGTGATCAACACCGACTTTGCTCGCGAGCTCATTAACGATCCTGTTCGGCGCGCGCAGATGGAGAGCCGGACCCCGCTGAGGCGGTTCGGCGAACCCGATGATATCGCCGGCATCGTGCATTTTCTGGCCAGTGACGCCTCGGCCTATGTCACAGGCCAGTTGATCGTTGCCGATGGTGGAGAAACGATCGGCTGAACGACCTACCGGCCGCTCCCGACGAGGGTTGATTCCTGTCTTAGATCTCGATGTTCGGGTCCCTGAGGCGGGTCATTTCCGATAGGACGGAGCCCTCAAGGCATGATGAAAGCGAGCTGGTTTCGCACATTGGTGGCGAGCGACTTCAGACGTGGGCCTACTTCCTCCTCAATCTGGTTCGGGCTCAACCGAAACATCGGAACCCGGCAATTCATGGCGAAGCACTCGCCATTCTTATCGCGAAGCAGCGGCACGCCGGCAGAATGGGTGCCTGGAATCCATTCCCCACGGGTCACCGAAAAGCCCTGACTCTTACAATTCGCCACGCCTTTCGCGAAGGACAGATTGTACTTGTCCCAGAGGTCGGGCCGAGTCTGCTTGATCTGCTGGAGCTTGAGTTCATACTCCTGATCCGTCAGCAGCGAGCACAGGGCATGACCGATGGCGGCCGGCACCAGGGGGCCGATCGTGCCGAGGTCGGGGGATGTCCAAATGTTCTCATTGACCCGTGATGTTTCGAGATAAACGAAGTTGGCGCCCTCGATCACCCCGATGGAAACGGTGCCACCCAGATCCTCCGCGAGCTTCTGCATGGAGGGGCGCGCGATGTGGAGGATCTTCAGATCCGCCAGCAGCGGATTCACGAGCATCAACGCTCCCCAGCTGAGCCGGAACTTGGACTTTTCTTGCTTGAGGTATCCAAGCTTCGTTAGGGTATAGGTCAGACGTGCCACCGTGGGGCGGTTAAGGCCCGTATGCGCAGCTATTTCGCCGTTGCTCAACACATTGCGGTCAGGACGGAATGCTTCGAGGACGGCCAGTCCTTTTGCCAGCGTCGTGGCAAAGCCGGCATCACGGTCGGTGTCTTCCAATTGCCGCTCCTTGTCTATCTTAGGGCCCTGAGACTCTGAGGCGGCAACAGCTGTGATCAGCCCAAGCCCGTCTAGCGCCTCATCCGTCACTCTTCGCAGCTGCAATAATTAATACATTCAAATTCGTATTGTCAACATAGTGGACATAATACATTTATTTTGACGATAATATTGACGTGATGTCGTGTGAGTGGTTTCCTTGACGTAGAGAAATGCGCCTCTGGTCACCAAAAGAGGCGCAACAAAGGGAGTTGATGAGAATGACTCGCGTGATCGACATGGAAATCGGGATGCCTGCCAGCGAGGCTAACCCGAATCTTGAGCGGATCGCACGAGGTCGTCCCGGGACACCGTTCCCCCAGCCCCTGGAGAGACCGGAGGGTTATGGTTTCGCCAATTACGGCAAAGTGTTCAAAGCCCGCAATCGCGACGAAGTGCCTGGACACAAGGGCGACGATGGAGGGCTTGATCGGCTCGTCGAGGACATGGACCGGGCGAACATCGCGTGTGGGTTGTTGGTCGGCGCGGAAAACAGCGCAACGGGCAAGATCCATGCCCGCTATCCAGGGCGCTTCTTCACCTTCGTGACATTCGACCCGACCGACGGAATGCGTGCCGTGCGGGAGTTCGAGAGACTGGTCAAGGAGGAGGGGGCTAACGGGCTACGCCTGTCTGCGCTCTACAATGGTGTGCCTGCAAACGACAGGCGCTATTACCCGCTTTACGCCAAGGCTGCGGAACTCGATGTTCCCGTGCGCATCTACACGGCGATGAACTACGCCAACGACCGCCCTTACGATCTCGGTCATCCGCGTTACCTCGACGACGTCGCCGTGGATTTTCCCGAGCTTCGTATCGTGGCGGGTCTTGCGGGATGGCCGTGGGTCAACGAGATGGTCGGGCTTCTGCGCCGTCACCCAAACCTCTATGTTGACACTGCTGCCCATCACCCGCGTTACTTTGCTCAGCCCGGCTCCGGTTGGGAACAGTTCCTGCAATTCGGAAACACTCTGTTGCAGGACAAAGTGATGGTCGGACTGTCGCGGTATCTTTTCGGGACTTCTTTCGAGACGCTAATCGAAGACTACAAAAACCTGCCACTTAAAGACAAGGTTATCGAAAAGTGGCTGTACGGGAACGCAGCTACCTTCCACCGTCTCTGACAGGGAGGGCAGCATCCGATGCTCCGCTATATCTTGCAGCGAGCCCTCTATGCCCTGCCGCTGATGCTCGTCATTATCGTCGTTATGTTTACGCTGCTTCACCTGATCCCGGGTGATCCGGTACAGGCCTTGGTCGGCGATTATCCAGTTCCGCCCGCCTACCGGCAAGCCATCGAAGAAAAGTATCGGCTGAACGATCCATTTTTGACGCAGGTATGGAACTATGTGACGGCAGTGGTGCAGGGAGATTTTGGCTACTCCTACCAGAACCAACGTCCGGTGTTGAGCTTGATCCTAGAGAGGGCTCCGCGCACAATCCTGTTAGCATCGGTCGGCTTTGCATTTGCCATCCCTCTCGGCATGGCGATCGGAGTTATCACTGGCACGACACGAAGCTCGACCACCGACAAGATTTGGACCACCTCAGCCCTGATCGCTTACGCGATTCCCACCTTTTGGCTTGGCCAGCTGCTCGTGATGTTCTTCGCGCTGCGCCTTGGATGGTTCCCAACGCAGGGGATCGGCCCGCTTGTGTCTCGCGCTCACGGCTTCGACTGGATCCTGGAACGGGGGCGCTACCTCGCTCTTCCTGCCTTGGCGTTCGCAATCCATGAAGGAATGCGCTTCGCGCGCATCATGAGAGCGAGTGTCATAGATACCTTGTCTCAGGGGTATATCATTACGGCGCGCTCGAAGGGCCTGACGAGAGGCCAGATCATCAGGAGGCACGTGCTGCGTAACTCGAGCCTGCCATTGGTGACGGTCGCAGGGTATGCATTCGGCTCGGCTCTCAGCGGAGCGGTGTTGCTGGAGACCGTGTTCACTTGGCCAGGTCTAGGACTCCTGATGGTCGACTCGATCCGACTGAGGGACAATCTGACTGTCGTCGGTGTCGTCATATTCTCAGCGGTCGCTGTCGTCCTCATGAATCTGCTGGTCGACATCCTCTACGCGATGCTCGATCCGCGGATTCGGACAGGGGGTTAATGGCGCTATGACAGATCAAACGTCTTTCACTGCCTCTGGCCGCCTCAAGTCCGTTTCCGATTGGGGGATCTCCCAGGTCGGGAACATGATGAGTACTCGCCATGGGGCGATCGGCTCAATCATCCTTCTGCTGCTCGCTTTCACAGCTATTGTCGCTCCGCTGATTGCACCGTACCACCCACTTCAGCAGACGGCTGCCAGCCTTGCACCACCGTCCGGAGATTTCTACTTCGGAACGGACAACATTGGACGCGACGTCTTCTCGCTCATTCTTTACGGCGCGCGCTCATCCCTCATGGTTGGATTTGGGGCGGCGCTCGCGGCTCTCTTGGTCGGCGGAACCATAGGCATCGTCGCTGGATATTTTCGTGGACCCGTCGAGATGGTTCTCATGCGGGTCATCGAGCTCTTCCAGACGCTTCCGGTAATCATGCTGGTGCTCTGTGCGGTCGCCTTGTTTGGATCAAACTTCTGGCTCCTGATCGCGGCTGTCGCTCTCGCCATCTGGCCGATGGAAGCACGTCTGGTCTATGGTCAGTATATAAAGCTGCGTGAGCGAGATTTCATTTCCGCCGCTAGAGTTGCCGATTTCTCGACGTCCCACATTATTTTTCGGGAGATCCTGCCCAACGCGGTTCAGCCAGTCATCGTACAGGTTGCACTAGACGCGAGTATTGCAATTCTGATCGAAGCTGGCCTTGGATTTCTTGGATTGTCGGATCCGTCGATGGTGAGTTGGGGGCAGTTGTTGTTCGTTGCCCAGGACTATATGGACACGGCTTGGTGGATGAGTGTCTTTCCCGGCGCAGCCATCTGCATTGCGATCATCGGCCTCAACCTGTTTGCTGATGGCCTCAACGAGATCGTCGATCCCCGTAGCGCACGTGGAATGGGGGGATTGCAATGACCGCCTCGCAGTCACGTCGTCCCGGCCTCACCGAGCGTCTCCTCGACGTTCACAATCTGAAGGTTCATTTCCAGGTCTCTGATCGGACCATACGTGCCGTCGATGGCGTCGACTTTCACGTGAGGCCAGCCGAGTGCGTTGGAATTGTCGGAGAGTCAGGATCAGGGAAAAGCACCTTGGTTCGCGCTGTCTCACGCCTGATGCCGAATCTGCGTATCAACGAGCTAAGCGGCGACCTCCGTTTCGAAGGGCGCCATATCCTTGAGATGAGCGAGCGAGATCTCCGGGCCTTGCGGCGATCACACGGTTTCTCGATGATCTTTCAGGACCCGCTCGGATACTTAAATCCGACACATCGTGTTGGTCGACAGATCGCCGAGGCCTTGTCTCCGCAAGGTAAGGGAAGACCCGACGGGCAGCGCGTTCACAGCCTGCTGCAAGAGGTTGGATTCTCGGACCCGAAAAGTGTTGCGCACAGCTTCCCTCATGAGCTTTCAGGCGGCATGCGCCAACGCGTTATGATCGCAATCGCGCTCGCCAGTGACCCGAAGCTGCTCTTTGCCGACGAGCCTACGACAGCGCTTGACGCAACCGTCCAGCTTCAAGTTCTGCAGACGCTCTACCGCATTCATAAGGAGCGAAACATGGCGGTTGTGATCATTACGCATGATCTCGGCGTCGTTGCAGAGCTCTGTGACAGAGTCTACGTTATGCAGACAGGGAAAGTGGTAGAGACAGCCGATACCGTCGATCTGTTCGAGAGACCGAAACACAGCTATTCAGCTCGACTGATAGAGCTGAGTGCGCACCGCGTTGATTTTAGGAGCGCTGCTCCATGAAGCCACAAATTCTTTCTCTAGAAGGCGTCAGTCAGATCTACGCCAGTCGGGGTAGCAAGGGCTGGCGCCGAGAATATGTACACGCCGTCGATGGTGTCGATCTTGATATTCGCGAAGGCGAAACACTCGCGATCGTCGGCGAGTCAGGATCAGGCAAGAGCACACTGGCGAAAATGTTGTTAATGCTCAACAACCCTACCAAAGGTAATGTCACCTACCGGGGTACCAGGCTCAAGTCTCTGGGTGCAGTGGAACGCAGTCAGTATCGGCGCCAAGTCCAAGCAGTCTTTCAAGATCCTGCGTCATCACTAAATCCTCGCATGACTGTCGAGCAGACCTTAAGTCATGTTGCCAATCGTCACAACATAGTTGCGAAAGCAGATTTGGGCCGCTTTCTCAAAGAGCAGCTTGCGGCCGTCGGACTCAACCCTCCAGAACAATATCTGGGCCGCTATCCTCACCAGCTCTCCGGAGGGCAGCAGCAGCGCATCGCTATTGCCCGCGCGATCATGCTTAAGCCGAAGATCATCATCGCCGATGAGCCGCTCTCAAGCCTTGACGTTTCGGTGCAAGCACAGATTCTTCAGCTATTGAGCGAGCTGCGCAAGACGACGAATGTCGGCTTCGTGATTATCAGTCATGATCTCGGTGCGATGCAGTCGATCGCAGATCGCACCGCCGTGATGTACAAGGGCAGAGTTGTGGAGATTGGGCGGGCGATCTATCAGTCGCCTGTCCATCCTTACACACGACTCCTTCTCGATGCGCGGTTGCTGCCCAACCCTCGTGGAAACAGGATCCGCTCGCCTGTGCCGAAGCAAGTTACGCCAACGGCGCTGTCAGCCTCTACAGGTGGCTGCCGATTCCTTCAGCGTTGTCCTTATGCGATCGAAGTTTGTGCCGCAGTCGATCCACAACTCCAGACTATGGATGGCGAAGCAACGCAAGTTGCCTGTCATCGCGCAAAGGAGCTCTCTGCAGCACTAACGCCAGCTTGATAAGCATTTTCAGAGCAAGAACGGGAGGAAGACAATGAAATCGATGCTTCGTCAAACGTTGACCATGTTCGAACTGCGCAAAGCCTCACTTTTACTCGCATGCGTGATCGGCGCTCATGCACCCATTGTCATGGCGGACGACGGCAAGCCCGTGCCCGGTGGCACGGTGATTGCAGCGCTGAACTCGACAACCATCCCAACGCTCAACACGCAGCTTACTTCATCCGTTCCGGCCCTCTTCGCAGCTGATGTATGGGCTGATGGGCTGATGACGTACGACAAGGAAGGAAATCGCCTCCCTCGCCTGGCGACGCGTTGGGAGACCAGCCCGGATGGAAAGACCTACACATTCACGCTGAGAGACGGCGTCAACTGGTCGGACGGCAAACCTTTCACTGCCGAGGATGTCGTCTTTACGCTGAAGACGTTCGGAAAGTTCAATACCTATCTGACCAAGCTCATTCCTCTTGTTGAAGAGGCTTCGGCTCCGAATGCGACCACCTTTGTCCTCAAGTTGAAACAGCCGCTCACCGCAACGCTGGACCTCTTCGACAAGGAGGTTTTTCCTCTCATGCCGAAGCATATTTACGATGGCCAGGACGTCGCCACGCATCCCGCCAACCTTGCACCAGTCGGCTTGGGGCCTTTTAAGTTCAAGAGCTGGGCCAGCGGACAGTCGATCACCTTCGTTCGCAACGAACATTACTGGGAGAAGCCTAAACCGTACCTTGACTCAGTCGTTTTCGCGCTCATTCCCAATCCGCAGCAACGGATGAACGCGCTGGTGGGCGGGGAGGTCAATTGGTTTCGGCCGGAGGTCGCGCAGGTTCGCTCAACTCAGGAGGCGTCCAAGAAGGGCAAGTTCAAGGTTGTGCAGATTGTCAACAATGCTCCCGAGACGGCAGTTGTCGATCTGAATCTGACCCGAGAGCCAATGAAGAACGTCAAGGTCCGTCAGGCGTTATTCCATGCCATCGACCGCGAGCGCATCGTTCAGGACGTTTATCAGGGGCTGGCTGCAACGGCAAAGAATGCGATCCCGACCCAATTCAAGGATCTGCATGACACATCGGTCAACTACGATACGCTCTATGCTTACGATCCTGTCAAAGCTGAGAAGATGCTGGACGAGGCAGGCTATCCTTTGAAGGACGGCAAGCGTTTCACGATTGAACTGACCGTGATTGCCAAAGCTCCTTATGATGCAGTTGCACAGATCGTGCAGTCGCAATGGGCCAAGATCGGCGTCGATGTAAAGCTCAGTGCCCTGGATCAACAGATTTGGACGAACAAGGTTTACACTCAGCGCGACTTCGATGCCTCGGTCATCTCTTTGACAGGCCGCACGAACCCCGTTCTTGGCGTCGATCGTAGTTTCGTTTGCAATGAAGGCAGCGTGCCATTCGCAAATCCGACTGGATATTGCAATCCGGAGTTCGATAAAGTCGCATTGGATGCTTCAGCTGCGCCGATCGGGCAGCAAAGACCTCTGTACAAAAAGTATGCAGAGATCGTCGCGCGCGACCTTAATCAGCTCGCTCTGACAGACTCGAAAGTATTCGAGGCTGTCAGCACCGATCTGAAAGGCCTCGATGCGCAGTTCAACTTTTCCTTCAACACGCATCCCAATTGGGCCGAGGCTTGGCTGCCTGCCGACAAGCAATGACGTGAGCCGGCTCACTTGAACAGCAAAGATGCCGTGCAGTCATCGACTGCGCGGCTGTCACCGAAAGAGGAATGATCACCTTGCATATCGATGTTACCTCCATGATGCGACCTCGTTCAGTCGCCGTTGTCGGCGCCTCGGCAAAGCGTGCTACGCAGGGCAATGTGGTCATCAGCAACCTGAAGGATTGGGGCTACAGGGGCACGATCCTGCCGGTCCACCCAGAAGCAAAGGAGATTGACGGATTGACCGCCGTCAATTCGGTGACATCACTTCCCTCGGACACCGACCTCGCCATCGTGGCGATCCCGGCGGCTCGCGTGCCAGCCATGCTGGAAGAGCTTGAGCAGAGCCCCGTTCGTTCGGCGATCGTGTTCACGAACGGATTTTCCGAGGAACAAGAGCGGTCCATCCGTCAGCTCGGCAGCTCTAGCAGGCTCATCGTGCATGGTCCAAATTGCATGGGCCTCGTCAATTTTACGGATTCGATTCCCCTTTACCCGTCGCGTCCGTCGAAGCGGCTGCGGGCAGGCAAAGTCGCGATTGTCGCGCAATCGGGATCTGCTGCAATTTCGGTGATGAATTCCACCGTCATCGGGCTGTCTAAAGTCGTCACGATGGGGAGCGAGTTTCAGGTGGCGGCTGCCGACTACATCCGCTGGCTCGCAGATGACGACGCCACAACGGCCATCGGCGTGATCGCAGAGTCGATCAAAGACCCCGTTGCGCTGGCCTATGCGGCGGAAACTGTTCATGCCGCTGGAAAGTCGCTTGTGGTTCTCAAGGTAGGCCGCACGGCGAGCGGGCTGGCAGCGACTCAGGCCCATACGGGAGCGCTTGTCAGCGACTGGGATGCCTATGAGGATTTCTTTTCCGCGACCAATATCGCAACAGTCGCCGATTATGATGAACTCATCGCGTCACTCGAGTGCGCTGCGGTCGCACGCAAGATGGTCGGAGGATCGTCCCTGGGGATTGTCGGCATCTCCGGTGGTCAGACGGCTCTTGCCTGCGATCTCGCGGAGGCGAGGGGTATTGGTGTTGCCTCCTTTGGAGAAGGTACGCAAGAGCGCCTTCTCAGAGCACTGCCGGGCGCCTCCGGACGAAACCCAATCGATTTCGGTGCAACGGTGAATGTTGAGGATCGCAATCCAGCGGATGCCATCGCAGCGGTTCTCGACGACGAAGAGGTTGGCGCAGTCGTCGCACTTCAAGACACGCAGGAAAGCCTGAATCCGGCGACCCTGCAGAACTACATGAATATTCTGAACGTCTATGCGCAAAGTGGCCGCGGCGCGAAGAAACCTTTCATTGTTGTCTCGCCGACCGCAGAGAATGTCGATCCGGGTGTTCGGGCTTTGCTTGCTGAGAATGGCATTCCTCTTTTACGGGGACTCACTCCAGGACTGCAAGCCGTTGGGCATCTCAACCTCGGCAAACCGGGTCCTGCAGAAGCGTGGGCTCAGGCTCGTCGCCCCGGTCGCGACTATTTCCATCCGCGTGCCGAGGAAATACGTCAGCGGCTGTCGAAGTGCTCCGGCGCCATGGATCCCACAGCCGCTTTCGACGTTCTGCGCGAGTATGACTTGCCGGTGGTGAAATCCATCGTTGTGGCGGACTCGCATGAGGCTGTCAGGCGCGCCAGCGAAGTCGGTTTCCCAATGGTCGTGAAGGTCGCGTCCAGTCATATCCAGCATCGTTCGGACATCGGGGGTGTGGTCCTCGATGTCGGTAGTGAGGACGCTTTGCGGTCTGCGATCGCAACGATCCAATCAAGTGTCTCCGTGGCAAAGCCTGACGCTAAGATTGATGGCTACGAGATGCAGGAACAGATCGTGTCGGGTATCGAAGCCCTGGCGGGTTTCACATCCGCGGCGCCGTTCGGCCAGCTGATCGTGCTCGGAAGCGGCGGTACGCTGGTGGAAATTACGGCTGATCGAGCTGTGAAGCTTGGCCCGCTCGGAAAGGACGAAGCCGCGGCGATGCTCAATGAGACGAAGCTCGCGAAAATTCTCGACGGCTATCGGAATCTGACGCCAAAGACGGACAAGTCTCAACTTGTCGACGTTGCGGTCAATCTGTCCCAGCTCGCAAGCGATCTGGACGGGATTATGCTGGCTTGCGATCTGAACCCGGTCGTGGTGCGAAAAGGAACCGGGGAAGTGAGGATTGTCGACGCTTTATGTATAACGGCTTAGGGCTCTGCATCCCGCCCTTCGGCTGAAGACCCTATGAGGTATTCGACCTCAGTCTCGAGCGAGGCTGAGGTCGAACATGTTTGAGATTGTCTCTCCACCACCCTCCGAGAGCGTCTTCTTGGCAATCTTCTCAGAGCTCGTCTTAGGAAGCGCAGAGTAATATTGTATATATCGCGGTACCTTGAATGACGCCAGACGTGTCCGGCAGTGCTGAGCGATGGCGTCCGGAGGCAAATCTTGCGTTGTCAGTCCGTTCTGAAGAACGATGCAAGCCTTCACTTCCTCGCCACGCTTGGCGTCGGGAACGCCGATCACCGCCACCTCCATCACCTGAGGGAGGGTGTAGATCGCGGATTCGACTTCCTGGGCGGCGATATTCTCGGAGCTGCGCTTGATCATCTCCTTGATGCGCCCGACGATGTAGAAGTAGCCGCGCTCATCCATCCGGGCGAGATCGCCCGTTCGGAACCATTTCCCCCAAAATGCGTGTGCTGTGGCTTCGGGATTCTTGTAATAGCCCTTGAAGATACCGGGTCCAGCGATCAGCAATTCGCCGGTCATCCCGACAGGGAGGGGGTTTCCCGCATCGTCCGCCACGGTGCACTCACGGAACGGAGCCGGTATTCCACACGATCCGGAGCCAAGCATGTCTTCCGCGTCGGCCGGCATATAGAGGCCTGCTCCAACTTCCGTCATACCAAAGGATTCCCGAACTGGAACGCCCAGCTTTTCTTCGAGAGGGCGATGCAGCTCTTTCTTCAGACCATAGAGAGACACATATTTGAGCTTGTGCTTCTGCTCATCGTCCGAGAGGGACAGGGTGGCGATGGGGTCGCCTATCCAGACCACATCGATATCGAACCGCGCGACACGGTCATAAAACTTGCTGATGCTCGGCGCCGGTGGAACGCAGATCGCGGCCGCCTGAAATGAGGCCGCCGAAAATCTGTAGTAAGGCGACATGTAGTAGAACGGCAACTCACACAAAATACGTTTGACCGGCGGCAGAAGAGACGCTTTGACTTTGCCCAGAGTCAGCCAGTAACGGTGCGTAAGAATGCATCCCTTCGGTCGACCTGTCGATCCGGACGTGTAGAGAATGCTGATCGGGTCGTCGAGAGAGACTTCTTCCTCCTCGACGAAGTCAGGGGATGCCTTGTTCAGCATCGTTCTCCAGTCGTCCTCTCCTTTCGTCCGCGGCCCTTCCACGTCTGAAACTATGACGCGGCCTTCTCCGACGAGGGTCGAGCCGATCGATGTCGCCTTCAGAGGCTTGAGACCATCGGCGGCAGCCAGCACGAGGGCCACGTTACCATCTGCTACCACATGCTCAAGTTCGTGAGGAGTGAGCTTCGGATTGACGGGGACGAGCACTGCTCCCACCTTCGCCAACCCGAGCCAAGCGACCAGGAAGTCGGGTCCATTCGGCAGCATCACGCCCACATGCTGCCCTTTTCGCACGCCGCAGGCTCGGAATGCATTCGCCGCCTTGCAGGCCATAGCTGAAAGCTGGCGATAGGTCAGGTTGGGGCCGTCTCCGTCGATGGTGATCCAGGCGAGGGCCTCTCCATGCGCTTCCGCGACGGACTGCAGATGGGCACCATAGTTTCGCGGAAGAGGCTCGGACTCGACCCTCGTGCGGAGCTCGGCTGGAGACTCGCCGGGTTGCAAGGCAGATAGCCTCATTTTTTGCGATCCTTCAGGTAGTTCGCCGTCACCCCCTCGGACTCGTTTGCCATCCATCCCATGCGGTAGAGATTCATGCCGAAATGATAGGCGTCTGCTTTGCTGAGGTCGGCTCCAAGTTCGAGGCCTTCCATTTCAAGGCGTAACGCAATCGACGAATTGAGTGCGATCTTGCCTGCCATCTCCTCTGCCGTGGCGATGAGTTGGTCGCTCGGCACGACCTTGTTCACGAGGTTCAGGCGATAGGCTTCGTCGGCTTCCATGAACTCTCCGGAGAGCGCCATCCAGTAAGCGGCGGTGAACGGCAGGTGCCTGGCAAGTCTTTTGGGCCCGCTTCCGCCGCCGGCGCCGAACTTGATCCCTGTGAGGCCGAACTTGACGCCCTCGCTCGCGACACGGACGTCACTGTGATAGAGGCAGTATGAGAAGGCGATCCCGAGGCAATATCCCTCGATGGCCGAGACGATCGGCTTGTAGCGACGATGCGCGCACACATCGTGCTCCCATCCCGGGCGCATGGGCTTCTCGCCCTCGTTCTGATGCAGGAAGAGATAAGCCGCGAGCTCCTCCTGGCGCGTCCGCGGCGGCTTGTGCATGCTCTTCAGGTCATCGCCAACCGAGAAACACTTGCCATCGGCTCCGTAGAACAAGCCGACCTTGATGTCAGGATCGATCTCGAATTCCTTGAGGCGATGATAGAACTCCTTATGAAACTCCGGCATCAGCACATTCATCGGTCCATGGTCGATGATGAAATGTGCGATATTGCCGTGTTTTTCGTAACGTAAAGACATCCGCGCTCTCCTAGAGAATCCGACGTATCCGAAAAGGCTTTGCCGCCATGCTTCTGGTGAAGCCGGGCCTGAGCAATCTGCACGGGTCGCTGCAAAGCGAAGCGCCGCCTGCCGGCGATCAAAAGCTTGTCGCCTGATTTATCGAAAAGCTAGCATGTAATTTTTTTCGGACGCAAGATCAAAATCAGGCCTTATAAGGCGATTTTAATCCGATTTGGCGCACCTAAGGAATTATTTGGAATTATAGGTATGTGCCTAAGATGCGAAGCAGATTATCGGTCCCGACATCCTCTTCGGATCGTCAGAACGCTTTTTACCGCTTTAAGCGAGTTCGGAAAGAAACCCTGTCAGGAGGGGCTTGGCATAAAGCTCGATGGCTTCGTCCGAGTGTGTTTCACGAACCCAAAGCGGCAGTTCGGTCGTGGCGTAGATCATCGCGCTCACCAAGTGCGAGCCAACGACGGGGTGAACCGGGCGGATCGATCCATCCGCAATTCCTCGGACGATGGGATAGACGAAGCGCTCAGAGAGTTTGTTGGTCGCGTCGATCATGTGTGCGCGATCCGTTGCCGGGAGGGCGCTCAGGGCGGTAGCGCGCAGGAGGGGCCCTCGTTCAGACAATTGATAGGCGACCAAATAGGTGATGGCGGATCCGAGTTCGTTCCAGCCTGTGGATTGAGAACGAGCCTCATTCTGGACATCGCTCAAGATCGCGAATGTCCGAGCGGCGCATTCAGAGAACAGGCCCTCCTTGCTCTCGTTGTAGTGGTAAAAAGCCCCCTTGGTGACCTGAAGGCGCATGGAGATCCTGTCGACCGATGCTCCTGAGAAGCCCAAGTCGTTGATCGTCTGTGTGGCGGCTCGCAGGAAAGCATCGCGCGAGGAGGTCGCATCCTCCTCGAAGGACCAGTTGACCGGTGCCAGGGCTACTGGCGGCCAGGACGCTTTCGGCGCGATGAATCCTCCGATCAGCACGTCGCAGAAATGCTGGGCGACCAGATCATAGTCGTTCGTTGCGTAGCGTCCGATCCAGATCCGCATCGAGTGAACAAGGGAGATGAGAAGATGCGCGCGCGCGTTGATCAGGCGACTGGGCTTCGGGTGATCTGCGGTGAGAAGTAGGGCCCGGACCTCCCGGAAAAGGTCATTATAAGCTGATGACACAACCTTTGATTGCGTTCCCTCCAGGGCGCGCAAATCGTAGACGCCAGCGAGCTTCTGGGCGCCTCCTTCCGCTTCACGGGCGAGCTGCCGGGCGAAGCCAGAGGCCAGGCCCCGGATCCGGGCCTCCGAAGACGTCTCGCGCCCTGCCTCGGCCACGATTGCCCGAATGACGCTGATCGTCTCGATGAAGCAGGCCGCAGCGAGGTCTTCCTTCTTGCGAAAGTAGTAGCAGATGCTGTTCGTGCTGAGGCCGACCGCCTGGCCAACGTCGGAAAGAGTGGTCCCGCGCAGGCCTTTCTCATTGAACAGCTGGACGGCCGCCGCCAGAATCGCCCGCCGGCGTTCTTCGGAGCGGCGCCTCGTGCGCGTCTGTCGGACGGCTGTGGTCGCAGCTGTCCGGGGGGACTGTTCCGGCGGCCGAGGGGCCGTCTCCTTCAATGCCGCCATATTTGGGCCCGCGCTAACTCTTCCGAGGAGGAGTGGGATGCATGCTGGACAGGCCGCCGTCAACCGCGAGGGCCTGACCGTTGACATAGCTTGAGCTGTCGCTGGCCAGGAAGAGCGCCATTTCGGCGATCTCGTCGGGGTGGCCTGCCCGGCGCAGAGGGTTCAGTTGTCCGATCTTGTCCGAGGTTCCGCGGCTCGCAGCGCGCTCGAAGATCGTGCGGGTCATGCCGGTCTCGATCAGGCCTGGACAGATGGCGTTGATTCGCAGCCCGGTGCCGCCGAGCGCGCTGGCGGCAGTCTGGACGAGGCTTATAACGCCCGCCTTGCTGGCGCTGTAGGCCGCACCCGCTGCGTTTGCCCGCAGGCCCGCGACCGAGGCGGTGCAGATAATTGATCCATGGCGCTGAGGTAGCATGGCGAGGGCAGCCTGTTGAACCAGTCGGAAGGTGCCGATCAAATTGGTCCGCAGCACGGCTTCCCACTCGCCCACGGTTTGATCGAGGAAGGCTTCGGCCCCGCCATTGATCCCCGCATTCGCGAAAGCGATGTCGATCCCGCCGAGGTGATCCCGTGCCATCGACACCATCCCGTCGATATCCTCCTCCACATCACAGTTCGCCAGATGGGGTGTTATCGCGCCGCCGGACCGATCGGATAACGCTCTGAGATTGTCCAGATCTCGGTCGACTGCGAGGACACGAGCGCCTTCGGCCGCGAAAAGCAATGCGGAGGAGCGGCCAATCCCGCTGGCTGCACCGGTGATGACCGCACGCTTCCCTTCCAATCGCCTCACTGCGCACTCCGTGGTGATCCGGCCATCGTCTCGGCGCACCTCAAGAGAGCGCATCGACTAATAGATGCCGGTCTTTCTAACTATGGTGTCAGAAATAGCATGACCCCGTCCCAAGGTCCAATCTATCGGCTATATTACCGGATTGATGACGAGAAAATAACATGCTAGCTTTTCTAAATAAGAAGTGCCCAAGGAATTTTGGAGGAGCGGCCTGACCGTTAGAGGGCGGTTAGGCTGATCGAGCCCGCGCGCCTCCGGTGCGAGGACGCTGAAGCCATGAAGAGCATTCGAGAGGGGACATCATGAAACAGACAATCCAGAACAGCGGTTTTTCCCGTCGGCATGTCCTGCGTATCGGCACCGCTGCGCTCGCGGCGCCTTTCATCCTCCGGCCGCAATCGGCTCGTTCGGCTCAATCCATCGTCGTCGCCAGCTATGGAGGCGGATGGGCCGAGGCGATGACCGAGGCATTCCACAAGCCGTTTACGAAGGAAACCGGGATTGAGGTGGTCGTTGCGGCCGGAACCGATCTCGCGAAGGCGCGGGCCCAGGTTCAAACGAAGAATGTCGAATGGGACGTCGTCGAACTCTCGAACGGGTGGCTGGCTACGGGAATGCGGGACGGCCTCTGGGAAAAGGTCGATACCGGCGTCGTCGACATGTCGGGGACCACGCCCGGTAGCCAGAATGAATTTGCCATCGGCCTTTGCCTTGTATCCGGCAGCTTCGCATGGCGCACCGACAAGGTCGGACCCGGTGGGCCTCCGAAAGATTGGGCCGGCTTCTGGGACGCGAAGGCCTATCCCGGACGCCGGGGATTGATGACCCGGGTGACCAGCACACTGGAATATGCGCTGATGGCCGACGGAGTCGACGCCAAGAAGCTCTACCCGCTCGATGTCGACAGGGCTTTCAAGTCCCTCGACAAGATCAAGCCCACCGTGACGAACTGGGTCAACGCAATGCCCCAGACCATCTCCCTCCTCCAAGCGAACGAGGTCGATTACGTGTCTTCGGCCGCCGGACGCGTCTTCCTCGCCCGACGCCAGGGAATTCCGCTGGCCTACGCCACCAATTGCGCCCTGGTCGACGTAACCCGGGTTGCGATCCTTAAGGGCACGAAGAAGCTCGACCTGGCCCAGAAGCATCTGGCCTTCCAGCTCAGGCCGGATCGCCAGGCCCATTTTGCAGAACTGACGAGCTACACGCCCACCAAAACCGAGGCCATCGCCAAGCTGTCGAAAGAGTTGCTTGAGCTGTCGCCGGACCTCAATGGCCCGAAAACGGCCATGAGCGATGAGATCTGGTGGTCGACCCGCTTCGACGAGCTGACACGGCGTTACAAGGAATGGCAGCTCAGCTGAATTCCGCGCGATCTCTCGTAGTCCTGTCCCGATAGCGAAGAGCCGTCATGTACGCACGAACCGGTCAGCAATCTGCCGCATTCTATGTGCTTCCCGCGCTGCTCTTCACGGCGGTCGTCTTCATCGCGCCTTTGGCGAGCGTCATCGGTCAAAGCTTCTGGAACGGTCAGTTCACGACACACAGCTATCAAAGCGTCATATCGAGCACGCTGTTCCAGAAAGTCTTCGTCAATACCCTCGTGATCAGCTTCAGCAGCACGTTCGTGGCGCTGCTGTTTGCTTACCCGATGGCCTATCACATGGCCAAGCAAACGCCGCGTCGCCGCGCCTTTCTGATGATGATCGTCCTCATCCCGTTCTGGACGAGCATTCTCGTTAAAAGCTACGCCTTGATGATCATTCTTGGGCGAAACGGCATTATCAACACGACCATCGAGTATTTTGGCATTCCGGCGCTCCCGCTGCTGTTCAATCGTTTCGGGGTCATCGTTGGTACAATCCATACACTGATCCCATTCATGATTTTCCCCATTCTCAACAGTCTGCTGGCACGAGATCCAGATCTCGGACGGGCTGCGCAGATTATGGGGGCGGGCAAACTGCGGATTTTCCTAAAGGTGACGTTGCCCTTGAGCATGCCTGGGGTGGCTGCCAGCTTTCTTCTGGCTGCCGTTCACACGTTCGGCTTCTATGTGACGGCATCGCTGCTCGGCGGCCGTGGCGACCTGATGATGGCCAACCTCGTCGATCTCTACACCCGCGAGATCCTGGACTGGAATATGGCCGCCACGATTGCAGTGCTGCTGTTCATTCTATGCGCGGTCTTCACTCTTCTGATGGGCCGGACCCGTGCGCTCTCGACATTGGCAGGCTAGAAAGATGAAAGAGACTGCTGCTTCCGCCAGCCACTCGACCTGGATCACACACTGTGCCAATGCGTGGGCTTGGTTCGGCTACGCCTTTCTTGTGCTGCCGACCCTCGTCATCATTCCCATGTCCTTCAACAGCACGGATGAGCTGGCGTTCCCACCTGATAGTTTCTCGCTCCGGCAATACGAGGCGTTCTTTCTGAAGGGCGATTGGCTCTCCTCGACGTTTCTCAGCTTCAAAATCGCGATTGCGACTGCGGTCTTGGCCGTCGTCATCGGAATAACGGCGGCCTACGGTCTTGCGCGCAGCAGCTTTCCGGGTCGCGGCGCCATCGTGCTGTTTCTCCTTAGTCCCATGCTCGTGCCGGTCGTCGTCGTTGCGCTTGGACTGTACTTATATTTCGCGACTTTAGGCTTCTCCGGAAGCGCATTGCCGATCATTGTCGGTCACACGCTCGTCGCGATACCATTCGTCATCATCACTGCAAGTTCGGCTTTGCGGCATATGGAGCGCAACATCGAATCTGCGGCGATGATCATGGGCGCTAGTCCATTTCAAGTCTTCCGCAAAGTAACGTTGCCTCTCTTGAGGTCCGGAATCATCGCCAGCGCTCTGTTCGCATTCCTCATCTCTTTCGATGAAGTCATCATCGCATACTTCGTCGGCCGCGCCGGATTCTCGACCTTGCCGGTCAAGATGTTTTCGACCATCCAATGGGAAATCTCGCCGGTCATCGCCGCAGTGGCGACTTTGCTGACTATTCTTTCAACCGGAATATGCATTCTGGTTACGATCATCATGGATAGAAAATGATGCAACGAGATGCCTTGATCGGGGAGCCGATGGTACGCCTCACAGGCGTGGCCAAGCGTTACGGTGGCGGCGTAATCGCACTCGACACACTCGATCTCGACGTCATGAAGGGCGAGTTTGTTGCGCTTCTCGGGCCAAGCGGCTCGGGAAAGACCACACTCCTCAATATCATCGCCGGAATGACGCCGCCCTCCCGGGGAAGCATTCACATCGCCGGCGACGACATGACCCATCTTCCGCCAAGCAAGCGAAACTTGGGCATGGTCTTCCAGAACTATGCGTTGCTTCCACACATGAGCGTCTACGAGAACGTGGCTTTTCCGCTTCGCGTCCGGAAGCTTGCAGAGAAGGACATCGTCAAGAAGGTCGAAGCCGTTCTGGACCTCGTACAACTTGGGCACGCAAAGAAGCGATTGCCCCGTGAGTTGTCTGGCGGACAGCAGCAGCGGGTGTCCCTGGCCCGGTGTATCGTCTACGACCCGAGTCTCATTCTGATGGATGAGCCCCTCGGTGCTCTCGACAAGAAGCTACGGGAGCAAATGCAGTCGGAGATCAAGCGCCTTCACAAGACTCTTGGCACCACGATTCTGTACGTGACACACGATCAGGAGGAGGCGCTGAGCATGGCTGACAGGATCGTTTTGTTCCATCAGGGACGCATCGTGCAGCAGGCCAGTCCTGCCGACCTGTATTTCAAACCACGCTCGGTTTTCGCTGCAAACTTTCTCGGAGCATCTAACATCCTGTCGACCACTGCTGTCGGAGATGGCATCGCTCAGCTGAAGAGCGGTGAGACGATCCGGATCGGCTCAGGAGCTGCGGTGATCAACAACGAGCCAGTCATGATTCTGGTTCGGCCCGAATGCTTGAGGATCGAGCGTTACGATGAAACTTCACATCTGTCGGCCGCCAACAGCGTTCCCGGGCAGATCGTCTCGTCCACTATCCTGGGGAACGTCACCAATCACCATGTGCTGATCGCCGACGGCCACACGGTGATGGCACAGGAGTTGACCCGACGTACCGCGCACGATTGGGTGCCCGGCGAGCAGGTCAAAGTCACATGGGCTGCCGCCGACACACGGGCTCTGGAGCCCGACGAGATGGATGTGCACTCCTAGTGGAAGCAAGTTGTTGGTCCAAGCCAAGTTGAACGTCGTGAGAGGTCTGCCATGTTCCAAGTGAATCCCATGCCCGAACAGATCGATGCCGATCTGCTTGCGCTGCTCCGCCAGGTTGACGCGGTCAAGATCGGACATTTCATCCGGGAAGGTGCGATGGATCCGGGGATGATCTCGCTCCTGCCCCGAGCGGTCGAAGTAGGAACTGCCGTGACGGTCAAGGCCCCCGGCGCCGACGGTACGATCATTCCACTGGCGGTCAGCCGACTACGTCCCGGTGACTTCCTGATCATCGACAGAGATGGAGACACGCGCCATGCCGCGTGGGGCGGAATGCTCGCATACGCTGCAAAAGTCGCGGGTGCCGTTGGCGTCGCCATCGACGGCGTCGCGTGCGACATTGCCAAACTGCGTGAGCATGGCCTCCCGACGTGGTACCGTGGTGCCAGCGCCCTGACGACACAGCGACTGGGGGAGGCCGGTGAACTCAACACTCGAGTGATGTGCGGAGGTGTCGCCGTCGATCCGGGCGATGTCGTCGTCGCTGACGAGAGCGGCGTCGTCGTTCTGAAGAGGGATGAGGCGGCATCCTTCGCCGAGAAAGCGCTCGCCGTCGTGCGTAGCGAACCCGGCACAAAGTCCCGCATCGATGCCGGCGAAAAGCTTGCTGACATGCGTGACACGCTGGGATTCATTCGCAGTCGCGGCTTTGAAGTCGCCTGACCGCCCTCGTCATTAGGCAAAGGAAGACACGTCATGAGCGTTCTCAAAGATATTCGCGTCCTTGACATATCACGGGTTCTGGCCGGTCCGAACGCAACCCAGATCCTCGCGGATTTCGGCGCTGAAGTCTGGAAGATCGAAGCTCTCTGGGGCGATGAAGCCAGAACATGGGGCAAGTCCAGCTTCGCGATGATCAATCGTGGAAAGAAGAGCATCGCCGTCAACCTCGCCGAGCCCCGAGGGCAGGACATCATTCGGGCCCTGGCGAAGAAGGCGGATGTGGCGGTCGAGAACTACAAGGTCGACAACCTGAAACGTTTCGGGATCGATCTCAAGAGTTTGATGACCCTGAACGAACGCTTGATCGCCGTTTCCGTGACGGGCTTTGGCCAGACCGGCCCGAACAGGGACGGGCTGGGCTACGACATGGTTCTTCAGGCGATGACTGGGCTGATGAGCCTCACAGGGGATCCTGATCGCCCACCGGCCCGTGTCGGCGTTGCGATTTACGACATCATGCTGGGCCTCAATGCGGCCATCGGCATCCTGGCGGCTCTTTATGAGCGGACGTCGAGCGGGAAGGGCCAGCATATCGACGTATCGCTCTTCGATGTCGGAATGTCGTCCTTGCTGGGTGTCGGCACGGCGTATCTCAACGAAGGACGCGTCGCGATGCGCCAGGGTAGCCTGCATCCGACCCACGTCCCCGTGCAGCCTTATCAGGCCTCAGACGGCCTCATTCTCGTAGCGGTGGGAACGGACGAGCAGTTTGCGCGTCTTTGCAGCGCCATCGGCCGCGAGAGCTTCTCGACCGATCCGCGCTTTCAGACCAATGCGGCCCGTATGACCAACCGGGTCATCTTGGAGGAGCTCTTGTCTGAGGTTCTTGGAACGAAGACGCGCCAGGAATGGCTCGACGTCTTCATGGCTGAGCGGGTGCCGGCCGGGCCGATCTATAATGTCGGCGAGGCACTCGAACATCCTCACTCGAAGGCGCGCAATGTGGTCTGGACGTTCGACGATGACGGGAAGCCGCTTCACGTCCTGGCCAATCCACTGCAACACATGAGCCGCACGCCGCCAAAGCCAACGTCGGGTGCACCTCGCCTGGGTGCGGATACCCTGTCCGTGCTCATGTCCCAAGTTGGCCTGACGGAGGAGGAGATTAACATCCTCGCCCGTGACAATGTTATCGGTGTGGCTCAAACCGAGGGTGTGCCGGCCGAAGCATCTCATGGGAGCGGCAGATGACGGGGCTGTCCAACCGGACCTTTGCTGTCCCTGCATGCGTGGCGATGGACGACTGCAGGGCACCAGGAGGTGGGCGGGAGGTTCTCCTATCCGAGGAGACCACCGGGCCAACCCAGAGGCCTGCCAACGGGATCTTCGCACGATGAATTTAGCAGGTGAACCTCTCGGGCAGTCGGCCGGCCCCATCGACGATGATGCGTTCAAGGGGACAAAACCGCTCCAAGAGGCCAATCCCTTCGATCTCGCTCGCCTCGATGAATGGCTTTCCGCGAATGTCGAACATTATCGCGGGCCGCTGAGTATCCGGCAGTTCAAGGGCGGCCAGTCCAATCCGACCTATCACATCACGAGTCCGAGCGGATCCCTTGTCCTGCGACGCAAGCCGTTTGGTGCGTTGCTGCCCTCGGCTCACGCGGTCGACAGGGAGTTTCGGGTTATTGCCGCGCTCCATCGGGCCGGGTTCCCCGTTCCCACGCCATACGCCTTGTGTCTCGATGGAGATATCATCGGAACGACGTTCTACGTCATGGAGATGATGCAGGGCGACATTTACTGGAATGCCCTTCTCCCCGGATTGTCCCCCGAGAAGCGCCGCAGGATATTCGAGTCCCAGGTCGAAACACTGGCGCAGCTTCATAACGTCGACTATGCCGCGCTTGGTCTGAACGACTATGCTCGACCCGGAAATTACTTCGAAAGGCAGGTCGTCCGGTGGACAAAGCAGTATCGCTCGTCCGAGACCGAACACATACCGGAGGTCGAGGATCTGATCGCCTGGCTGCCTCACTCCTTGCCCGCGCAGGAGCGAGTCTCGATCGTGCATGGCGACTATCGCCTGGACAACGCCGTGTTCGGGAGCGACGATCGCATCAAGGCCGTCCTCGATTGGGAGCTGTCGACCCTCGGGGACCCGCTCGCTGACTTTACGTACTTTTTGATGCAATGGGCGATGCCACCGGATGGACGGAGCGGTTTGGCAGGAGCTGACTTGAAGTCTCTCGGCATCCCTGACATCGATGAGGTCATCTCACTCTATTGCGGATTGACCGGCAGATCGGATGTGCCGGACCTCAATTGGTATTTCGCTTACAATCTCTTTCGCCTTGTCGGAATCCTTCAGGGGATCGCCGGGCGTGTTCGTGACGGCACCGCATCCAGCGAGAAGGCCCGCGAAATGGCTGCGCGGACTCGCCCGCTCGCGGTGCGAGCGTGGAACTTCGCACAAAAGGCTGGGGCGAAACGATGAGCGGGTATCGCCTGGCCCCCTTGGTCCGTATGCGTGACCAAGCCAGCCCGATGGACACTTTCTATCAAATGGACTGTGAGGATTGATGGGACAGGAGCACCGCCACCGGAAAGATGAGGCGCAGTCACTTTCGTCACCTCAGAAAGCGATCGGAACGAATAGCGCACGCGGCGTCCCGATCGTTTTCCGGAATGTCACGAAGCGCTTCGGCTCTTTCACGGCCCTCGATGGTTTCAGCATGGCCATCGAGGAAGGGGAGTTTCTCACGATCCTGGGCGAGTCGGGCTCAGGCAAGTCGACGATCCTGAATGCGTTGGCGGGGTTCATTCCGATTGACGACGGAGAAATATCGATCAACGGAAAGGCTGTTCATACCCTCCCACCGGAGCAGCGGGGCGTCGGGATGGTCTTTCAGAACTATTCGCTCTTTCCACACATGGACGTTGCGGACAACGTCGCCTTTCCTTTGCGCATGAGAGGTGTCCCGAAGCAGGAAGCTCGCAAGCGTGGCGAAGAGGCGCTCGGTATCGTCAGATTGAGTGGTCTCGGGCACAGGTTTCCCCGCGAGTTGTCCGGCGGGCAGCAGCAGCGCGTCGCGGTCGCCAGGGCGATTTCCTTTCACCCGCGCGTCCTTCTGATGGATGAGCCGCTGGGGGCGCTCGATCTCAAGTTGAGGGAGGCGCTTCAGTTCGAAATCAAGCAGATCCAGCGAAGCCTTGGATGCACGGTGGTGTATGTCACGCACGATCAGCGCGAAGCGATGGCGATGTCGGATCGCATTATGGTCCTGCGGAGCGGACGCATCGAACAACTCGGATCCAGCGCAGATCTCTACGATCGACCACGAACGAAGTTCGTGGCTGACTTCATCGGGCAGACCAACATCGTTCCTGCGGTACGGTCCGGCCGCCAGGTGGTTCTCGACCATCTCGGCCTTACCATCACGCCACCCGCGATTCCTGAAGGCGTTGCGCCCCTGTTCCTGAACCTGAGGCCGGAAAAGCTGATGGCAAAACGGGCAGACGGACAGGAGGTCGAGTTCCCGGCCCAAGTCCAGGAGACGGTGTTCCTCGGTGACATGATCTCCGTGAGCGCCGTTACACCCAGCGGAATCTCCATCTACTTCCGCCAGCCTCGTCAAGCTGGCTTCAGTTTGAATCCAGGCGATGCAATCTGGCTGAGCTTCGACCCGTCAGATGCCGTTCTTGTCGTCGACGGTTCACCATAAGAATTGGACACAATAACCAGAGGAGAAAACCACCATGCGTCAATCGGCTCAGTATCTGCGGTTTGCGAGTGCGTTCTTTGCAAGTCTCCTGGCATCTTCGGCGATCGCTCAGGAAAAGGTGGTCATCGCCAATTACGGCGGCATGGTCGCCGACTTTTACAACAAGTACTGCGCGGCGCCACTCAAGGAGCGCCATGGCATCGTCTTGGAGCAGGTTGCCATCAGCGATCCACTGGGACAGTTGAAAGTCCAGCAAGCCACAGGCAGCAACCTCTGGGACATGTTCCCGGCGGAGGGCGAGATTCTCATCACGGCGACCAACAACGGATGGCTCGAACCGATCGACTGGTCTGTCGTCGATCCGGACAATGAAATGCCGGCTGTCGGGCGACACAAATACGGTGTCGCCGGCCGCGTGTATTCGATGATCCTCGCCTATCGTACGGATAAGGTTCCGGCCGGCAAAGTTGTCGATGGCTGGAAGACGTTCTGGGACGTCAAGAACTTCCCCGGACCCCGGGCCATGCGTGACACCCCCTTGGAAAACCTCGAATTCGCGCTCATCGCCGATGGTGTGCCACTCGATCAGATCTACAATGTCCTCAAGACTCCGGAGGGCGTCGATCGAGCGTTCGCAAAGTTGAGCGAGATCAAACCCGACATCGCCGTGTTTTGGACGAGCGGTCAGCAGCCCGCGCAACTGCTCGCGAGCGGAGAGGTTTATTACACGAATACCTGGAACGGCCGGGTCGTCCAGATGAAAAGCGAGAAGGTGCCGGTCGATATCTCATGGAGCGGCGGCTCCCTGAATATTCCCTTCTACTCCATCCCGAAGGGCGCGAAGAATCCTAGTGGCGTCATGAAGTTTTTCAACGTCTGTTTCATGGATCTCGGGATCCAGAAGATCGGTGCAGAAGTGACCGGGTATCCCTCATTGTCACCGAAACTGCCGGCCCTCCTGAGCGAGAAGATCCGTGAGGATCTGCCGACTTCCGAGAAGAACATGAAGCAGCAATTCGCGTTCGACCTCGAGTTCTGGGCGAAGAACAGACCGGCGCTCCAGCGGCGTTGGGATGCTTGGCGCCTGAAGTAAAGTTTGGTGAAGCCAGAGGCAATGCATCCATGACAAATCGAGCACGAACAACCGCATTGCTTCTGGCGGCGCCCGTGGCGCTCACGACCTTCGCTTTCATTCTACCGATGGTCGAGGTGATCCGCTGGAGTCTCTTTGACGGCCAGGGTTTTACGAGCGAGCACATCACGACTGCGGTGACCGACGAGCTTTTCGTCCAGGTGCTCTGGCAGACGATCGTTCTATCCGCGCAGGTTGCCGCGCTCTGTGTCATCATCGGGTACCCGGTCGCCTACTATCTCTCCATGATGAGCGGCCCTCTCCAGCGATTGTGCGTCCTCCTCATCACGTTCCCCCTGTGGGTCAGCGTCCTTGTCCGAACTTACGCCTGGATCGTCGTACTCGGCCGCGAGGGCCTGCTGAACCTTATGCTTGTCGAATTGGGCGTCGTTGGCGAGCCCTTGAAGCTCATCTTCACGCGAGGCGCCGTGCTGGTGGCTTCGATCCAAGTCCTGCTTCCGCTTGCCGTTCTCATCATGTATGGGGCCATGAGCCAAATCAATCGCAACCTCATCCGGGCGGCACGTGTTCTCGGCGCACCGCCGTCTGCTGCGTTTCGGATGATTTTTCTCCCTCTCAGCATGAACGGCGTCATCTCCTCGTCAGTCCTGATCTTCATTCTGTCTCTCGGATTCTATGTAACGCCGGCTCTTGTGGGCGGTCCGAGGGACATCATGATCTCGAACGTCATCGCCCAGCAGATCAACCAGACCCTGGATTGGGGCTTGGGCGCAGCATTGGGCATCGTGCTCCTCGCTGCCGGACTGCTGGTGGCGGGGCTGACCTATCTGGTCCTTGGCAGGTTCGCCGCTACGGCCAATGACGGGGGTATCCGCTCATGAAAGGTACATTGTGGGATACGCTGGGCCGCTCGCTCCTGCCGTTTTATTTCTTGCTCGTCTTGGCTTATCTCGTCGTTCCCCTGTTGATCGTCGTTCCGCTGTCATTCAGCGACACGACATATCTCGTGTTCCCTCCCAGGGGGTTCTCCTGGCGCTGGTATGCTGAGATCTTCCTGAACCCCGCTTGGTTGAAGGCCTTTCAGACGAGCCTGCTGCTGGGCGTCATCACGGCCGTGGGAGCGACGGGACTCGGAACCTTGGCGGCGATGGCGATCGTCCGCTTCTCTCGCAAGACAAGCTTCACGATCGGCGGAGCGTTTCTCGTGCCTCAGATCGTGCCCGCGGTGATCACCGCTCTGGGAGCCTTTCTGCTGCTCCATGCGCTTGGTCTCTTGGGGACCTTCACAGGCCTCGTCATCATGCATGTCATGATGGCCCTCCCGCTCGTCGTCGTGACGATGACGGCTGCTCTGCGGCAGCTCGGGGAGAGTTTGAACCTCGCTGCTCGGGTACTCGGCGCGACGCCTCTGAAGGCCTTTTGGTATGTAACCTTTCCGGCGGTGGCGCCTTCGCTGGCGATCAGCGCCATCTTCGCGTTTTTCATCTCGTTCGACGAGCTGATCGTAACGTTGTTCATCAGCGGAAGCCATGTGACGATGCCCGTACGGATATGGGCGGATGTAAAGCAGGAACTCACTCCAGTGGTACCGGCGGCCGCGACATTGCTCACGGTCCTCGTCGCGGTACTGGTCATCCCGATAGAATTGTACCGGCAGAGAGCAAGCATTCGGAACAGGGTCTGACGGTCTCGTTACCGGCTCCTACGTACTGGCCGTTGCGATCCGCCTCCATGCGCCGTACCTCATCGCTACAACGGCCCAAGTGCCGGCCGCCACGGCTGTGCTGACCGTACAGCCACGCTCGCCTCCCGGCGGGAACCGCTGCGCCTTATGGCTGCACGCCACACCCGGCCGTTACGAAACGGTGATGGCGGACTGAGAGTGCCAGCTTGGCCGGTCGAAGCGATTGCGTCGGAATGAATCCGAATCCGTCATGCCCCTGCTTGGACGAATCGCGAAGCCATGGCAGGGCAAAGGCTCAGAGGTTCCGCCAAAATGAGCAAACAGTAATTTACTGTGATTGAGTGGCGGAGAGGGGGGCCGTTTCGTTAAAATCCTAATAGGTCCGCTAGTGTCCAAAAAGCTAGGCGCAGCAAGGAAGCCTGGTTTGTAAGTTGTCCAGCACGAGTCATTGCAATGCTACTACATCTCACATATGATGTGGGTACGAATGTGGGGTGTTTGAGTTAGGCGGACACTACGATGAAAGGTAGAGGCAGGCACCCGGAAAAGGCGCTCAGCGCCATGTGAGTTCGCAACCTCAACAAGCCCGGGCGCTATACGGATGGTAACGGACTCTATCTCGTTGTCGATCCCTCAGGCGCTAAGCGATGGCTCTTGCGAACCGTCGTCCACGGAAAGTGGCGGGACATTGGGTTAGGTGGGTTGGCCCTTGTGTCCTTGGCGGAAGCTCGCGAGAAAGCCCTATCGTACCGGAAGCTTGCACGAGAGGGTGGTGATCCACTCGCTGAGAGAAAGAAGCAGAGGCGCGAGATTCCGACCTTTGCCAAGGCTGCCGAGCAGGTCCACGCCGAGCACAAGGCCAGCTGGAAGAACAAGAAGCATGGCGATCAGTGGATCAATACCCTCAACGACTATGTCATCCCTCACTTTGGGAACACGAGGATCGATCAGGTTCAGACGCCAGATGTCCTGAAAGCCTTAGCTCCGATCTGGCTGACCAAGCCGGAAACAGCGCGCCGAATACGCCAAAGAATCAAGACTATGCTGGACTGGGCAAAAGCATCAGGATATCGGACGGGCGACAATCCGGTCGAGGGCGTCGAGCGAGGGCTTCCGAAGCAGAATGGCCGGGACAGCCACCACGATGCGATGCCCTATGACAAGGTCCCAGCCTTCATCAAAGCCCTCCGAAAGTCAGATTCCAGCGAGATTACAAAGCTGGCTTTCGAGTTTCTGATCCTGACTGCCATGCGCACGAGCGAGGTGCTATAGGCACGTTGGAGTGAATTCGACTCTGATCAGTCCCTTTGGACGGTCCCAGCCGAACGGATGAAGGCGGGGCGGATTCACCGCGTCCCGCTCAGCGACCGCTGTGTTGAGATCCTAGAGCAAGCAAAGGTCTTGGGATCGGAGAGCGAGTACGTCCTTCCTGGCCGTTCACTTGTTCGAGAGCGGAAAGGCGTTCGTGCCCTTCGTCAACCGGACGCTCTATGCACAGCTGGCGGCGATGGGCGGGGAAGTGCCCGAGATCGATCCGGCCGAAATCGAAGCCGCGCTCAATGCCGATGCGGCCAAGAAGAGCAAAGGTGCGGGCAAGGCGGCGATGCCCGAGGGGCTGAAGGCGAATGCTGAGGCATGGGACTATCTCGCGGTCGGCAGCATCGTGCTTGCCAACGAGACGCCGAGGGAAGGCTGGTACGAAGCCATCGTCAAGGAGGTGAAAGCCGAAGGACTGGATCTGCTCGCATGGCGCGACTGGCCCCATGAAGCTGCGTTCGTGCGCAAGGCCCCGCATATTGCCTTGCCGCATCCGGCCAGCAGCAAGTAACCCGAAAACGAGCCCTCAGGGCAGAACAGCCGCGCCCTGAGGGTTGCCTGCCGTCAGCCCTCGAATGTCGCCCTGCGGCCCTGCCAACGGCCTCAATTCCATGCTTTGCGCATCGGGCGGGCCCTACACCCTCAAACCGACATCGGAAAACACACCATGGCTCAGACCACCAGCCCAACGGACACCCACGTTCGCGACCTCAACGATAAAGTTCGCCAACATCGCATCGGTGGACGGGTTGTCCTGACACGCGGCCTTGCCGCCCTCAATCCCGCCCTCATCGCGAAGATCGACCGAGCGGTGCGAGCCTTCGATGCCCCCACGCCCGATAACGATCCCTATAATGAGCACGACTTCGGCTCACTCACCGTCGAGGGCTATGTGGTGATGTTCAAGATCGACGCCTACGACCTCGACCTGCAATATGCCTCCCCCGATCCAAGAGACCCTGACGTCATCTGCCGGGTCCTGACCCTCATGCTCGCCGAGGAATATTGAGACGCATAAGGCTGGATGGGCCTCATAATGGTATTTTGTTTCAATCTCAGGTAAGCTATGCCACGATGCCTTGCCACCTTGACTGCACCGGATCCTCCTAGATGTCCAAGAAAGCCCCAAACGCCCTTGATCAAGCCATTGGGGCCCAGGTGCGCATCCGTCGCCTTCAGGTGAGCATGAGCCAGGAGAAACTGGCCGATGCACTCGGGCTTACCTTCCAGCAGGTGCAGAAGTACGAGAAAGGCACCAACCGCATCAGCGTCAGCCGTCTCGACAGTATCGCCAAGGCCCTTGGTGTCGATCTCGCCTTCTTCTTCGAGAGCGCACAGCATCCGGTCGGGACAGGGCCCGCCTATCCGACCGACCGGGACAGCGTTGAGCTAGTGGCGCTGTTCAACCGGATCCCGAACAGGACAATGCGCAAGGCCATCCTGGCCATGGCGCGCGCCGCCTGTGAGGAGATCGATCAATCCTCACCGTAGCCGAGTTCCTCGATCAGGCTGTCGCCTGCGCTGATGAAGGTTTGGAGGCTAGGCAGCCTCCGCAGGTCGGCTTCCTGGATCTGCCCCTTGAGAGTATGAAGCTGGGCGGCGACCTGGAGCAGGCTCAGCGTCAGCCGCTCCTCCCGTCCCAGGGAGGAAGCCGGGTCGGACGCCGTCGCAGCCGATGGTTGGGTTGTCTTCGGATGCTTGGCCACTTCAGCCCGCCATGCGATAGTGCGAAGCCTGGGTCTTGGGCTGGTGATAAGAGGGGGATGCAAGACCAGGGGTAAGGACGGGTACGGCGTTCGCCGCTCGATGTTGGCTCTGGACGCGAAGCCCGCGCTCGACGGCGACGGCGGGACGTTCACGACCCAAGACGCGATCAACAACATTCCCCGCGAATATACGGCGCGGTACGGGCGCATCGTCGCCGATCTCGCCGGGGGCTCCGCCGTCGAGGTCGAGGCCGCTCTCACGGACGGCGCGGCGCTCGTCGAGCGACTTAAGGGCTCGAACGACCCGCAGAACATCCGCGCGGCGGATTTCCTCGAAGGGACGATGGACGCCGTCCGGATCAAACGCGGCTCCGCTCCCGACGCGGCCTACAACGAGATGCGGGATAGCCTCTCGAACGCCTGGAATACGGGAGACGAGCGGCACAAGGCCGCCGACGCCGACACCGCTTACGACGCGATGCGCGATCACCTCTCGACCGCCTGGAGGCACTGACCGATGAGCAACCTTTACGACCGCATCGCGAAAATGCTCGATAAGCCGCAGGGCTCCGCCGCGATCCGCTCCCTTCTCGACGACGCGAAGGGCGAGCGCGACCGCCAGGAGACGACGGCGGTACGAAACGACGGGACCGCTCTCAATCCCCGCACCCCGCGCGGCGAGATGGAGAAGGCCCGGAAGGATCGGGACGAGGCCCGCGAGGAAGTGAAGCGCCTGGAGGCCTGTATCGAAGCGCTGAACGCGGCTCACGCGGAAGCCGTCGAGGCCGAGAAGGCGGACGAGGCCGTGGCGACCTACAACGCCGTGAAGGCCGAGCGGGACGCGCTGGCGAAGGATCTGGAGCAATATCCGGCCCTGTCCGCGCCGACATTCGCGGCGGAAGAGGTCCGGAGATAGGCCACGGCGGGGATCAAAGGCTTACGGGACATAGGTTTGAGCGCCTTTTATGTTTCTCAATCTTCGGAATTGAGAGCGCTTTTGTCACTAAGAAAGTCCCCAACCGGAGCTTATGATGTGTAATATCGTTAGGCTTAGTTCGGAAATCAAGCGATATTCAAACGGGCGATGACGAAAGGTTATCCCATGACAGCTTCGATACCCAAGGCCGGACCGACCCGCGACGATTTCTCGGCGGCGGACGCGGCCTTCGCCAGCGAGGTCCGCGAGCTTTACCATCGCGCCATCGACGGCCACGAAGACGACGAGACCGCCTCCCCGGAGGCCCGCCGAATGGCCGCCGCGCTCCTAGCGATCCATTGCCGCCTCGGGCGCGTCCTGGCTTCCGACAGCACAGACGGGAAGGTTCAGTCCGTGGACGCCGGGATCGTAGAGGCCCTGTCGCTGATCAGCGCGATTATCGAGCGGAAGAACCATCCCGTTTGGCGGCTCCTGCGGGGCTCGTCGAAGGGGCGGGCGCGGGGCAACCCGTCGACGGACGCCTACACGGAGCTTTCGACGGCTTACGTCTTCGGCGCGATCCGGGCGCTGCAGGACGCAGAGCGGGTCAACGAGACGGAGGCCTGTCGGATCTTCTGGGGTCTCCTGTCCGACGGTCGCGGACCTGAAACGGAGCGTCGACACGATCCGGGGGCGGGTCCAGCGCTTCGACGCCGATCCCGCGAGTCCGTTACACGAGACGGCGGAGGGGTGGCGCGCCGCGCTCCGAGACGGGGGCGGCGACCGTCGCGCGATAATCTCGGCGACGGAAGGCGCTATCGTCTCGATCAAGCGCATTCCCCGGCTTAAGGAGGTCGCTCGCTGGCGTCCGGTCAACTTTCCAGCGACCTTCGCCGAGGCCATCGAAGATATGGCGCAGAGGGCTTCGGAATAATGCACTCGATCCGTTCTATCATGAGACAACAACGGGAGGCCTGCTGGCCTTGGGCGATGTTTTCGGCCCATGATGCTGACAAGAAGCTGATTAGCTGTAGTGTCGGAGCCGTGAACAATTTAGGCCCAAGGATCGTTCCAGGCCGGAGAATTGGGAGTTATGGATGCCTTTGACCTTGGAACTCCTGTCGAATTTCGGCGTGCAACCTATCAAACTGGGGAATGACCTCGGCGATCCTTACAAGTGCCTGTCTTACTGGATCTAGTCCATCCTCGACGCTGCCACTCTCATACGCCTGAGCAAGTCGTGTCGGGTCAATCCTAACTGGAAGAAAGAACGAGCCTGCGTCGGCCTCAAACTTGAAGCCCTTCGCGGTGAAGCCACTTGCTCTCTCACGTATGAAAGACTTCCATTTGGCTTTCTTTCCCCTAATCCCAAACTCACCATCGGTGATGTGCCAGCGGAAACCGAGTTCCCCAGAACCTACATTACATAGACGGGTGAGATACCAATGATCCTCGGTTAGCGCGTCCGAGAGATCATCATTCTCACCACCCCAAAAGCCGAACCATGCGTGTGCGTCATCTTCTTGCTTCTTCCCTGCACCTTTCGTTGGGGATCTTACTGCGATGGAAGTAGCTTGAGGGCCCCAATGCGGTGGAGCAAACCAAGTTTGCTCGTCAATAAAATCATACTGCCCGATCCAATTTGCCTTAGAAGCCCAATCCTCAATCAATTTGTCAATGGCATCGAATACGGTCTTCTCAACGTCATGACGGAGAAGCTTCGATGCATCTTCAAATAACCGCAGATTGCGGATTAGAAGTGCGCCCGTTTGTTCTTTTGACATCCTACTTCCTATGCCTAGTTGAACTTGGAAAAATGCTGGGCAAGTTGCCGAAGTATCTCACGCAAAACTCGATTTCCATCCGTTGCGGGATTGTCGCGTAGATAACTGGAAATGCATGCGCTTACGTCGCGCCACGTAAGCGCCACAACGCGATCATGCTCGGATAGCTCTAGCCCAGCGAGTGACCTGCAGAGAAATAGGACGCCGAAGCTGCGCCCGTTCGAAGCCTCCTCTGCTAGACGTCGGTATCGAGCCACTTGCTCAGGACGCTCAGAGGCGTTGATTTTGACCTCGACAAACAGGATGAAATTCGGTCCGCTTATGTCTATGTCAATGCGGCTTTCTGAGTTGCCAAGCGGGTATGTCTCAAGAAAAGTGTTGTACCCCATATCGAGATCGCTCGGTTGCGGGAAGCCTAATGGTAAACGATCACTGATAACGTTCAGCAGAGACTTCAAGAATAGGTCTCCTTGCCCGTGCGTTTCTGAGCGATCTAGAAGCCAAGCTAGGATAGCCGAATTTCTAAGCTCTTCTTGTCCAACCCCAGCTATTCGCCAAACATCCAGGAATGCACCATTGATCTTAGCTGTGTTAAGCGGACCCTGTAGTACACCTAAAAACTGCTCCAAGCTGTTGTGATCGACAGATATCAACACCGGTTGGGACGAGGATGAACTGTAAAGTGTTGCTTCCAAGCTTTCGAAGAAGGTCGCCAACCCATCCGCGAAGGATGTTGGGGCCATCGAAAGTCTCAGTTCAGCGAAAAAATTATGCAGATCTAGCGGCGTCAGAGTGCTTTGCATCATAGCGTCCTAAAGCCGAACACACATAGTCACACTTCGTATCAGCGTAAGCGCCGCGCAGCTAGTTCTACTCACGTCTAAGCTTGTCGACAGGCAAGAGGCTCTGGTCGAGCCAAGCACTCTCACAGTTTTACAAATTTCCCCTAGGAGTAGGTGTTAATGGACGGTTGATAAAGCGTAGCCTCCGGATAATATCGGAAATCAAGCTGTCTGGAGTGGGAAATTTGCAAGATCTTCTTGAAACGATCCGTGGGCGGCTGGAAAGGAGGCAGTACTCGTCAGAGACCGCAGTTCGCGAAACGATTGTCCTTCCAGTATTACAATCGCTGGGTTGGGATATCTTCGACCCAGACCATGTGCTTCGAGAGTTCACCCTAGGCACGAGGCGGGTAGACTACGCATTGTCGGCAACTCCGCCGCGCCGAGATATCTTTATTGAAGTCAAAGCAGTGGGTCAAACCACCGGTGCGGACCGGCAGCTTTTTGAGTATGCATTCCACGAGGGTATTCCGTTTGCAGTTTTAACTGATGGACAGGAGTGGAGTTTCTTCCTTCCCGGTCAACAGGGAAGTTACGATGAAAGACGGGTTCAAAAGCTTGATCTTCTAGAACGTAATCCATCTGAGGCTGCTCTATTGATGGCCCGCTACCTCGATTTTCGGCGAGTGAAGTCTGGCGAGGCGCTACAGGATGCCCAAACTGATTATCGTACCGTTTCGAGCAGAAAGACCGCTCTAGATCGTCTTCCTGATGCGTGGGCCGCGCTTTGTGCTGAACCCGACCCTTTACTCCTAGATTTGATCAGCGAGAAGACTGAGGCAATTTGCGGGTTTCGCCCAAAGCCTGAAGATGTTGAGGAGTTCGTTCTCAGCAATCTTACGAACGGATCAAAGGTGCGCTCGCGTCTCGAAGTGAAGCGTCCAACAAGGACTGCAGAAGCTGGTGTATCCTCAACCCAACACCTCGCGCGACCGACACCTTCGGTGCCCAGCGCTCCAGTGTCGGAGCGACATATCATATATACTGTGTTTGGGGAGAGACGAGAGGCAAGAACCGCTATCGATGCGCTAGTTGAAATCCTGCGTGCATTGTCTGCGCGGCAGCCAGACTTCGTTGATCGGCTTTCTCAAATAGCACCTTCCCGGACGCGGAACCATATCGCACGCTCACCCGAACAGGTGTATCCAGCCCGTCCGGAACTAAGCGATCTCACAACCGAGTTTGTCCCTGGGTGGTGGCTCGGCACAAACATTGCCAATCGAGATAAGTTGACCCTTTTGCGGAAAGCCTGTGAGGTCACTGGAATTACCCTTGGGCGAGATATCGAAATTCACTTGCCCAACGCCAACTAAAGTCCGGAACATGGCAGTCAGCTGTCGGATCTCAACCTCGGTTCTTGCGGATGGACGTATCAAAAGGTTAACGACTATAGTGCTTATCTCCAATCTTCAGTTGCCTCCATTTAACCCATTGGACGCCAGCGCATGACTAAAAACACACCACCATCTATCTCAGATGCTCTGATCTTCGTTGATGCGAACATTTATCTCGACTGCTACCAAAGGCGATACGACAACTATCGAAAGCTGATCGGCGATCTTTCGCCGCTTGCAAGCAGCATTCTTTTCACATCCGCGGTTGATCACGAGTTCCGGCGCAATCGTGTTGGAGCCTACATCAAAGAGAACAAGGTAGAACGTGGAAAGACCAATATCCCGATATTCTCTCCTCACCACGAAGTAACCGGTGACAATCAGGAAGCTAAGGCGATTAGGCAGAAGAAGGAGCAAATTGAAAAGCAAACGAAAGAGTTGCTTAAGAGCGTTTCGGAAGTGCACCTGAAAAATATCCGCGCAATTGAGCAAGGGACCGATGACGTCTCCCAAGCTATAGCGCCACTAAGAGCCAATCTTCAGACTGCGACGGACGAGCAGCTTCAGCGCGCGCGCCTCAGAAAAGAGTTGGGCAATCCGCCAGGCAAAAAAGGCGACCCACTAGGTGACCAAATATCTTGGGAGCAGCTACTCGATCTGGCTCCCAATAAGCGTTCTGTGTGGATTGTGACTAACGATAATGATTATATTGAGCGCGCCGAAAAGGAAATTTTTCTAGGGCCATTCCTGTATGATGAGCTGCGGGAGCGCGCGCCTGAAATTGAAGTTTTTTGCTTCAGTAACTTGGCAGATTTTTTCACAAAGCTCAAACAAGTTGGGCTGACGCCCGTTGCCTCGTCTATCCCAGAAGAGCGTATCAAAATTGCTAAGGAAGAGTATGTTGCCAATACAGCTATACAAAGTACGAGTTTCTCGTCGGGGCCTGCGACTGTCCTGATCACCAGTCCGACGGGGATCAGATGCCATGGTTCAGAAGACGGCGAACACGACTTCGCTACGGGGCTCGTTGCTAAGCCGTCGGCGTACGGTGGTTTGACCTACTGGGCGACTTGCCAGAAATGCGGTTTTCAAATGGATACCGGCGAGGCGTATGAGGACTAAAGTATCATCTGCATCGTCTCTGCACTTCGAGGATGCAGAGCGTAGGCGAACGAGTTTTTGACATGGACGGCGTCCTTCAGAGTGTATGCGGTGGCGTCGCACTAGGGAGTCAATCGTCTGACTGCAGGGTTTCGTCACCGAGGAACTGGCGCTGCCACGCCATTTCGTCATCTGAGGGATCATACTGGAATTGATTTTGTGCGATCTTCTTCCAGTATCGAGGCTCCGGAACATCGTCGTAAAACACTAGTTCTGTGACCACATATATCAACCAAGCATGTACTCTCATATTTGAAAGGATGAAATCTAGAGGCTCCTCGTCCTTCGTGTACCGCTTCGTCGGTTCAAGACCGGAGTGAGCCCTATTGATGTGAACGAAGTGGTTGCTCAGTATACCATACAAATGCCCGAAGGGTGGAAATGCTTTTCTTGCGGCAGAGACGCTCTTTGTGGGATCAAGTTTACCGTCGTGAAACCTGGCAAGCGCGCCTGGCTCCATAGCGATATGCAAGGTGGTAGCTAACGCCTCTACAATTCCGCGAGCAATTGCGCCGTAAGGTCTTCTATAGCCATGGCGTGCGACCTCGATGCTAGCCAGGAACGTGGAAAGCGCGCTATTTAACAGTCCCGCACAGGTTGATCGGAAATCCTCTGCCTCGAACCTCAAGTGATGCCACATCAAACCGACAGCATCGGCTATTACAGAGCTGATTTCGCGGAGGTCGTTCTCAGCAATTCTGTCGAACGACTTGGCAATATGTGGGCCGTCGCGATGTATTTGGTTGATCACAATGTCCTTCGTGACGAACACCGCACGCCTGTTCCCATGATCAATCCGGACCGACGCTAAATTATTGAGTGGCGGGTGTGGATGGTTTTTCCCATGGCAGTGTTTGAACTTTTTGCCACTTCCACATGGGCACGATGAGTTCCTGCCGGGACGCCTTGTCGTTTGTGGTGGCATATAGTTGGCCTGTGCTGCGCACGCTTACAAAAGCGCCAAGACGACATTGTTCACGAGATCCGTCACGACGTCATCGGCCTGCGATTGTGTCACCATGACTTGAGATGGATGCGCAGCGATGTTCCTGCGTTTTAACTTCTCTCTCAAGATCTCGATGATGTTCTTAGATACTAAGGATGCCGTCTGGCAAACCTCGATCACGTCGGCCTCCTTCAAATCCTCGAAATGCTCCTGGGCGCTGACCGTAAGACCCTGTTTCTTTGGAAAGCGTTTCGGGATCGCCAAGTTGAAATCACTCAGACGCTGCGGCTCTCTCAGGATCCACCGTACCAAGTGATCAAACGTGAGGTTCCACGTCATCACAATGCAGGCTCTGTAAGCCTCGACGCGGTAGCATTTCATCGCCTCAATGAGGAAGGTTCTCTCTGCCAGGTCGGGGACCTTCGCTGGCAAATTGGAGAGGAGCTGGCTTACGTGGATTACTGTGTGGTGCACACCATACTTTGCATCCAAGTCGGAGCGCGCAGCGCGTGCGAGCTTGTAGCCGCGCCCTTCCTTCAGAAGGTCTGCCGGTTTCGAGGCCGCCATTCTTGGGAGGTAAACGGACGGATCTGGAGGGGTTAGGTGAAGCTGTCTAAAGCAGCTTCTTATGGCTTCATTATCGAATATCGCCTTGCCTCTATGAGTATGAAGATGCCATCCAAACAGCTTGATCTTCTCTCGTGGTGGCAGGGCATCAAAGCCTTCAACCTGTAAAATAAAATCAGTTAGCTCCATCCGTCGCCGCCGTTGATCAAATTCTCAACCTCAGCAAGGCCAAGGTGGTTAATCATATAGTGGCCTCGCTCTGGGGTTGTGAAATATTGTTCTCCCTTGAGGTCCCGGAGCGGCTGAGCGAAGTCGGCAATGCCAGTTGGCCACTTGAGAGCGCGGTAGCAGGTATAGACATGATCGACAGTGATGGTGTCGACGTCACGATGCTCTTTGAACCATGCAGCGATCAGAAGAAATCGCTTGGCGTGGCTTTTCGGGCTTGCCTTTTGAGCGAATGTGGCAAGGGAGACATCTGATGTCAGGTCGAGATCAAGGACCTGAGGTGTCGCTGCGGGCTTGCGCGGCCCACGCTGCTTCGCAGCGCGCGGAGCCTCTTCTGCCTGCGCTTCGTCCTCAACTTCTACCTCGCCTTCGATCTCGGGTGGCTCCTGATGGGCTATCGCTCTTGTCCCGTTGGGCGCGGTGATCCGCTGGGCCGGGGCCGCCGGACCGCGAAGGGCGTTCTGAATCGCCTGCGTGATTTGGCCAACATCTCCATCGGCAATTTCCGCCTCAACCATAATGAAGCGGATCCGGGAGGTGCCTCCCGCTTTTCCTGACGATCCCTTGGCCATTAAACACACTCACGATTTGCATTTGTGATCGGGGAGCCCGGTCCTGATAGGAAAAGTTCCACTAAGCCGAAGTTCGGTGCAAGGCGATTGTTGCCCTTCCGTTCTTCCATTCACAAAATCTTATCGCGGGAAGGAGAGTTCCACCGTGATCTAGCTAAGAGCGTGGACATTCACTCTCTAGTAGAACAGAAGGCCGGTTTCGCGAGAAAGACCCCTGAAACGACCCCTCCACCGATCCTTCCAGGCCGAGGCGAGCCAAGCTCTAGCCTCTAAGCCCTTGAAAAGAATGGTGCTGCCAGAGAGGATTGAACTCTCGACCTCTCCCTTACCAAGGGAGTGCTCTACCACTGAGCTACGGCAGCGCGAGTTGGAACGCATCCCCACGGTCGCGCAACGGGATGGGGGATAACTCCTCGCTAAGGAAATTCAGCTGCTGTCGTACAGTTTTCCATCCGGGGGTCGAGCCGTAGGTTAGCGCTTTGGAAGTACTAAAAACCCAAGATGTTTCAGCTGCTTAACTGAAAGTAGTGGCGGAGGGAGCGGGATTCGAACCCGCGATACGGTTTCCCGTATACACACTTTCCAGGCGTGCGCCTTCAACCACTCGGCCACCCCTCCTGCTCGATCCCTTTAAAGCCTGGCTTTGGGACCTATAACCAGCCTAGAGGGCTGGCTGGACGGTCCCGGCCGCTTCAAGCGGTTCGGAAGCGGTCGTGTATCGCTAAATGTGGGCTGAAGGCAAGCGCATCTTAAGACATTTTGTGGTTTCAAGTGACAAGCCGCCTTCCGGGACATTATGCTCGGCGGCTCAGACAGCGAGGTCTTGACGTGAGAGGGTTGGCGCGCCTGGTGGGGTTGCTTCTGGTGGCGGCAGGATTCATTGGCCTTGTGGTCGATGGGACGCGCTCCATCGTCAATGAAACCCTGGCCTTCAGTTCGCTGCGGTCTCTCTGGGAGACGGTCTCCCCAGCCAGCCTCGGCCATCTCCAGGCCGCCGTGACGCAGCATGTGCACCCGATGCTGTGGGACCCTGTTCTGACCGAGTTCCTCCTTCTTCCGGCCTCTATCGCAGGCTTGATCCTGGGCCTCGTGTTTCTGTGGCTAGGCCAGAAGCCTCTGGAGCCGATCGGTTATCTGGCAAGCCATTGAGGCCCCGGGGCACACCTAAAAATTGGCCGGAAGTCCTCCTATATAAGGGAAAACCTATAAGGATTTTCCCATGTTTGGCTTTCGCAAGCGCACCGACCTGCCCGCGGCCGCAGAGGCCCTGCCGGGCCGGCCCACCCCCATTCCGACCGCCGAGCGCCATTTCGTCAACGGCCGGCCCCTCATGGGCCCCTATCCTGACGGCATCAAGATCGCCTTGTTCGGCCTTGGCTGCTTCTGGGGGGCGGAACGGAAGTTCTGGCAGCTGGACAAGGGCATCTGGGCCACGGCAGTCGGCTATGCGGGCGGCACCACTCCGAACCCGACCTATGAGGAGGTTTGCTCCGGACTGACGGGCCAGAACGAAGTCGTGCTCGTGGCCTACGATCCTCAGGAAATCAGCTACGAGGACCTGCTCAAGACCTTCTGGGAGAGCCACGACCCGACCCAAGGCATGCGCCAGGGCAACGATGTGGGCACCCAGTACCGGTCTGGCATCTACGTCTTCGATGAGGGGCAGAAGAAGGCCGCCGAGGCGTCCAAGGCGACCTATGGCGAGGCCTTGAAGGCAAGGGGCTACGGGCCGATCACCACCGAAATTGTGGAGGCTGGACCATTCTACTTCGCCGAGGATTACCATCAGCAGTACCTGGCCAAGAATCCCAGCGGTTACTGCGGCCTTGGCGGGACCGGCGTCTCCTGTCCTATCGGGGTGGGCGTCGCGGCTTAGGGCCGACTGCTACCTGAGGCTACGTCTGTGGAGCCGCCCGACACTCTCGGGCGGCGTCTTGCGTCAGGGAGCCACGAGAACGCTGCGGCACTCGGCGGGGAGCTGCGCCAGCGTGAGGGGCGGCCGGGGAGGGCCGGGCCTTGGGTTCATCACCTCCGGCTTGAACCAATAAGCCAGATCGGCGCCGCATCCGTCGCCGGGCGGCGGTGGGTCCTGATCCGAGCAGCCCACCGCGCCGCTCGGGCAGGCAAGCCGGATGTGGAAATGGTAGTTGTGTCCATAGGTCGGCCGGATCTTGGTCAGCCACGACCTGTCCGCGCCCGCGTCCCGGCAGAGCGCCTTCTTGATTGCCGGGTTGACGAAGACACGCGCGACGCTGCGCTCGGACGCCACAGCCTTCAGAAGGGCCTGATGTTGGGGTGTCCAGACACGCGGATCCACGTCGAGCCAGTCGGCCCGGACCACATTGGTGGCGGACATCTCCTCGCGCTCGAGGCGGGACAGGCGTCTCTCGGGCATGGGAGTCAGCCAGATGTCGGCGTCGAGGCCGATCTGATGGGACGCGTGGCCGGTGATCATCGGGCCGCCTCGAGGTTGGGCGATGTCGCCGACGAGGAGGCCGGGCCAGCCATTGACCTGCGGCACCCTCCGGGACAAGCGCTCCAGGTAGGCGATGAGTTGGGGATGCCCCCAGTTGCGGTTGCGGGACAGGCGCATGACCTGCCAGGTCTCGCCGTCGATCGGCAGGGCCGTCGCTCCCGCAACGCACCCCCGGGCGTAGCCGCCGATGGAGCGGGCAGACAGATTGGCCGGAGCCTGCTGGCGTCCGAAAAGCTCCTTGGCGGCGAGAGCGGGGTCGTTGGGGTTGGCCAGGGGCGGCAGCGGGCGCGGATTGAGGCTTCCCTTGTCCTGCGCCAGGGCTGGCGCGCCCAACAGCAGAACGGCGACGGCGATGCTGCGAATCATCATCATGAGCGGAGGCTAAGGTGCTTTGACGGGATCCGGCAATCCGGCCACCCGTCCATCAATGGGGACGGAGACCGGAAGGCACCTCGGCGCCTCCCGGCTACACTCGACCGTGATCAGTGCCGAACCTGGGGGGGCCGCACGGAGGCGTCGCGTCCCGCCAGGTGGCCAGGGCCGTAGGAGCGCTTGTCGTGCCCGTTGCCGTTCTTGCGCACGACCGGTTGGAAGCGGCGCAGGGGCTGACGCCTCCGCGGGGCGGACGAGGCGCCAATGGGCAACAGGAGCGCCGCAACCGCAGCCCCGACTCCCGCCAGGATCGCAGCCGTCGCCAGGGGATGGATCTGTGCGGCGAGCAGGACGCTGGTCTTGCGGGTCATGGTGTCGAGGGAGGAATGCGTGTCGCCATCCTCGCGGGGCTGGTAGAGGTTGTCCCGCATGCCGGCGCGCTCGGGCTGCCGCGTCGTCTGCGCCCCGTAGCCCATCATCTCCATGGTCTTGTCCGTGAGACGCGGCGCGACCTTGCCCATGGCGCCGATCACCCAGCCGCCGAACCCGATGGTGAGCTCGCGCCGGCGGTTTTCCGACGCGAAGACGATGGCCTTGGCGACGAGATCGGGGTCATAGGCAGGCGGCGGAACCTTGGCGTTGTCGCCAAGATAGTTCCGGGCATGCTCCACATAGGGCGTGTCGATGGAGGACGGCTTGATCAGAGTCACCCAGATCGGCGCTCCTTCCTGCTCCAGCTCCATGCGCAGCCCGTCCGTGAAGCCTTTCACGGCATGCTTTGCGGCGGAATACTGAGTTTGAAGCAGGATGGCCCGCTCGGACAGAACGCTGCCCACATTGACGATGGTGCCGCCGCGCGCCCGCAGGTGCCGGGCCGCGATGAGGGAGCCATAAACCACGCCCCAGTAATTGACCTCGAAGAGCTGGCGCTGGTCTGGGATCGGGATCTCGTCGAGGGTGCCGTAGAGCGCCACGGCCGCATCGTTGACCCAGGTATCGTAACCTCCGAAGGTCTCGATGGCCTTGCGGGACACGGCCTCCAGTTCCTCGCGCTTGCTGGCATCGGCCGCGACCGGGACGGCGTGAACGCCCTGCTCCTCAAGTTCCTCGGCGATCTTGCGCAAAGCGTCCTCGTTTCGGGCTACGAGAACCAAGCCCTTCACGCCTCGGGCCGCGAAGAGGCGCGCCGTCGCGAGCCCGATTCCGCTCGAAGCGCCGGTGATGACGACAACCTGTTCCCCAACCGGTTTCTGGCGGACAGTCATAGGAGTCTCCTTGTCACGAAATGCCGGGTCAACGTCGCGACGAAGAACGCGGTTCCGAAGGCGCCCTCATGGTCTGGGGCTTTCGGGCCCGGCTCCGCGCCTCGCCGGAGCTGAGCCGGAACACCCCTTTTCGCCAAGCGTTGCTTGGTCATCCCCACGGATAAGGAGACACGTCATGCAGACGACATCAGGCACCGATACCCGGGAGACCCACGCGCTTATCGCCAGCGACAAGGTCGAGGGAACCCCCGTCCGCCGGACCGATGGCGACAAGATCGGAACCATCGAGCGGGTGATGATCGACAAGAGATCGGGCAAGGTCGCTTACGCGGTCATGAGCTTCGGTGGCTTCATGGGCCTCGGCGAGGAGTACTACACCCTTCCATGGGGCACCCTGAAATACAACACCGGTCTGGACGCCTACGAGCTCAACATGACCGAGGACCAGCTCCGCGGGGCGCCCCGCCGCACGGCCGAGGGGCATGATGCCTCCTACGATCGTGAATGGGAGGAACACGTTCACCGCTATTACAACGCCACGCCCTATTGGGGCGAGTCGGATCCCCTGAGCACAGGCCGCTGAGGCAGTCGCCCGAAACGAAAATCGCCCGGCGGAGGCCGGGCGATTTTTTGTGCGCCGATGCGCCGGAAGGCAGCAGGAGCCGTCTTCCGGGCGCATGAAGGGGCACGGGTGGTCTTAACGCTTCGTCGACTTCGTCGAGCCCGGTCCCTTGCGCGAACGGCTCGTCGTGGCCTTGGAGCTCACCTTGCCGGACTTCTTCGTCGCGGAGGTGCGGCTTGACGCAGCGGCAGCGCGCTTGGTCGTGCTCTTGGAGGCCGTGCTCCTCGAGGCCGTGCTCTTGGCGGCCGTGCGAGGCTTGGCCGCCGTCTTGGCGGCGCCGCGAGCGGACGACCGCGAAGCCGTCGACTTGGTGGAGCGGCCCGTCGACTTCGTGGCACCGCGAGCGGGCGAACGCGAGGTCTTGGCGGCCGTCGCCTTCTGGCTCGAGCTGCGCGAGGTGGACTTCGCCGCCGTCTTGCGAGCGGTGCTCTTGGCCGCCGTCTTGCGGGCGCTGCTGGTCGTACCGGTCTTGCGAGCGGTGCTTTTCACAGCGCTCTTGACCGCGCTCTTCGCGGACCGGGTGGCCGACTTCACCGCGCTCTTGGCCGCCGTCGCGCGTCCGCCGGCCTTGCCGGCTGCCGACTTCGTCGAACGGCCAGCGCTCTTCGTGGAGCCACGTGCGGACGACTTGGCCGCCGTGCGGGTCGTGCCGCTCTTGGCGGCCGTTCCGCGCTTCGCAGCGGTCGAACGGGACGAGCTGCCCGTCGATTTGGCGGCCGACTTGCGGGCCGTGGTCCCAGTGCTCTTGCTGGTGCTCTTGCCGGTGCTTTTGGCAGCCGACTTCTTGGCACTGGTCGTGGAGCCGCTCTTGCGAGCGGACGTGGTCTTCGATGCTGCAGCTTTTCCACCAGTCGAGCTGCGGCGGGCGCCGCTCTTCTTGGATCGAGACGTGGGGCGCATTGCGTCCACGGCACCCGTGATAAGCTGGGTCAGCGGGTTTGACTTGTCGTCTGTCGGCATAGCCGCCTCCTTCAAGGGCCTTCGCGTGCAACCGTCACGCTTGCAAGGCAACGTCGTTATACCAAGGGGGTTCCGATTAACGGAAAGTGTAGAAAGTAGAACGGGCACAATTCCTGTGGATACTTTTTGGTGATTACGTGCTCGAACCACCGGACCAGTGTCGTTCAGGCAGGATTGCGCTGCTGCGTTCGAACGCATTTTCTCAGACCCATCAACGACATGACGGGAACGGATGCGATTGAAGTGTCGACCCCTAATTCGTAATCCGATCAAAGACTTGCATGTAAATCAAAGTGTTCGGAAGCATTGCATTCCAACACGTGCGCCGCGCTCTGGCGTCATGATCGGTGGCCTGTCGACGGTGCGTGGCAGCGGCGCTCGAGAGCGCTGTTGAAGGTGCCTCCGGCCGTGCGCGAAAAATGGAGTCGCGAACACAAAAATATTCGCCGAGGACTTCGCGAAAGTGCTGCGCGGGGAGAATCAACCGGCAGCACGCGCGCTGTGCGGATGCGCGCCATGGCGGATTCCCCCTCGAAATGAGCAGGGCTGACCATCGCGCCAGATGGGGTGCTCGCACTTCACGCAGCGTGTCTGCTGGGTTAATCGGAGATGGTCGTCACGCAGGTTGAACCGCCGTGTCCCAACGCAATGTCCTCGCGGCTGTCCTCTGGATGGCCGGCGCACTTCTGTCATTCTCGGCCACGGCCGTGGCAGTCCGTTCGCTTTCGGCGGGTTTCTCGGTGTTCGAGATCCTGTCGATGCGCAACGGGTCGGCCGTGCTCATGCTGTTGGGCATGGCCGTTCTGAGGCCGGCTCTCCGGCCGGGTCTCCGCGCGCGCCGGCTGCCGCTGCACCTGGTGCGAAACGCCGTCCATTTCATCAGCACGGATGCGTGGGCCTACAGCCTCACCCTGCTGCCATTGGCGACGGTCTTCGCTATCGAGTTCACGACGCCCGCATGGGTCGCCCTTCTGGCGATTCCGCTGCTGAAGGAGCGGATGACGCGGGGCCGCCTCGTCGCAGTGCTCGCCGGCACGGTGGGCGTGCTGATCATCCTGCGTCCCGGGGCCGCGACGCTCCAGGCCGCGAGCTTCCTGGTGCTGTCCGTGGCATTCGCGTTCGCGCTGGTCGCCATCATCACCAAGAAACTGACCGCCACCGAGAGCACCTTCTCGATCCTCTTCTACATGAACCTGATGCAGCTCCCGATGAACCTGGCGGGCGTCAGAAGCCTTTTCTGGCAACGCCTCGACACCATCCATCTCCTGCCGGTGGCCGGCGTCTGCCTCTGCGGCCTGCTCTCGCATTACTGCCTGACCAACGCCTACCGGTATGGCGACGCCAGCATGGTGGTTCCCCTGGATTTTCTGCGCATTCCGCTGATTGCCCTCGTGGGCTGGTGGCTGTACCAGGAGACCCTCGATCCCTTCGTCTTCATCGGAAGCGCCGTCATCGTCTCGGGGCTGGTCTACAGCCTCCGCCAGGAGACCAAAACGCCATGAGCTGGTCGCCCCAGCAGGATGCCGCCCTCAAGGCCGTGGCCGACTGGCTGCGGCGCGGTGACAAGCCCGTCTTCCGGCTGTTCGGCTATGCCGGAACTGGCAAGACGACGCTCGCCCGCCATGTCGCGGAAGGCGTCGACGGCGATGTGGCTTTTGGGGCGTATACGGGCAAGGCGGCGCTTGTGCTGCGCCACAAGGGCTGCACGGAAGCGTCCACAATTCATTCCATGATCTACCGCTCCCGCGAGTCTGACGAGGGCGGGCCGCAATTCGTCATCAACCGCCAGGCTCCCGCCGCGAAGGCCGACCTCATCGTCATCGACGAATGCTCGATGGTTGACGAGGAGCTCGGGCGTGATCTGCTCTCCTTCGGCCAGCCCGTCCTGGTGCTGGGCGATCCGGCGCAATTGCCGCCGGTCAAGGGCGGTGGCTTCTTCACCGAAGCCGAGCCCGACGTGATGCTGACGGAAGTGCACCGGCAGGCGCGGGACAACCCCATCGTGCACATGTCCATGCAGGTGAGGGAGGGCGGCCGGCTCGATCTCGGCACCTTCGGGGACAGCCGCGTCATCCGCCGCCGCGAGATCGATGCCGGTCAGGTGATGAAAGCGGATCAGGTTCTGGTCGGGCTGAACAAGACCCGGCGTCTCTACAACACCCGCCTGCGCGAGCTGAACGGCTACCGCAATCCCATGCCGGCGGCGGGCGAGAAACTCGTGTGCCTGCGCAACGACAAGACCAAGGGATTGCTCAATGGCGGCACTTGGACCATTCAGGCCCTGCGCGGCATCCGCAACGACTTCATTCGCATGGATGTGCAACCCGACGACGAGGTGCGCCGCAAGACCGTGGACGTGTCCGTCCACAAGGCCTTCTTCGAGGGAGGCGACGAGGATCTGCCCTTCATCCTTCGGCGGGAATCCGACGAGTTCACCTACGGCTACGCCCTGACGGTTCACAAGGCTCAGGGTTCCCAATGGGACAACCTTGTCCTCTTCGACGAATCCTACGCCTTCCGGGAGCATCGCAGCCGCTGGCTCTATACCGGCCTCACCCGCGCCGCGGAGGCCGTCACGGTGGTGGTCTGACCGCTTTCGACCGGTGAGAGCGATCCCGGAGACGCTTCCTGCGGCCCGGCCTGTTGACACCCGGAGCCGAACGCCTATCCATCAGGACAGGACATCCAGCAATCTCCCGGTCCGGGACGGCAAAGGCGGGGACCTTTGAAGGATACCCTGAGACACCAGGCCTCCGGCGAGGATGCGGCACCGTCCGCGTCGTCGCCGTCCATGGCCGAACTCACCGCTCGTCTCGACGAGATGCGGGAGGCGCTCGCGGCCCGCGACGCGTTCCTGGCGGTGGCCGCCCATGAGCTGCGCAATCCCATGACGCCCATCCTGGCCCACGCCCAGCGCCTGCGGCGGCTGGCCTCGCAGGCCGAGAACCCGGGCGACCTGGCAGGCGGGCTGGAGCGGCTGGAAAAGCTCATCGAGCATTACGTGCGTCGGGCGACCGTGCTGCTCGACGTCTCACGCATCACCATGGGCAAGCTGCGCCTCAGCCCGGAGCCTTTCGACCTTGCGGAGCTGGCCCGCCATACGGTGGACGCGCTCAGCCCTGCGGCCCATTACGTGGGTTCCACGATCGCCATCGAGGCGCCGCCCGAGCTGCCGTGCCGCCTCGATCGTCTCGCAGCCGAGCAGATCCTCGACAACCTGATCTCGAATGCCGTGAAGTATGGCGCCGGGAGCCCCATCGAGGTTCGCGTGGCGTGCGACGGCCATTGGGCGAAGCTTCAGGTCGCGGACCGTGGCATCGGCATCTCGGAGGTTGACCAGCAGCGGATCTTCAACCGTTTCGAACGCGCCGTGGCGATGGGTTCGAAGGCGGGCGGATTCGGGGTCGGGCTGTGGGTGGTCGGCCAGCTCGTGGACGCTCTGGGCGGCCGTGTCGAGGTTGACAGCCAGCCGGGTTCCGGCACCACTTTCACCGTCCGGTTGCCCGTGGGCACGGCGGGAGCACCTCATGCATAACGATGGATCTGACCGTGAGTGATCGACGCATCGAGAAAATGTCGACCTCCATCCCGGGGCTCGACACCATCCTCCATGGCGGGCTTCCCCGCGGAGGCATCTACATCGTTCAGGGAATGCCAGGCTCGGGAAAGACCATCCTGGGCAACCAGCTCTGCTTCAGCCACGCGGCGGGCGGTGGAAAGGCGCTCTACGTCACGCTTCTGGCCGAGACCCATGGCCGCATGCTGTCCCATATCAGCCAGCTCGGCTTTTTCGACGAGGCCAAGATCCCGGACGGCGTCTCCTACCTGAGCGCATTTCGGATCCTCGAGACCGAAGGCCTGAAGGGCCTCACCGATGCGCTGCGCCGGGAGATCCGGGCGCGCCGCGTCGACCTCCTTATTCTCGACGGATTGGTCTCGGCGGAAGAAACCGCGGGAACGCCCAGGGAGTTCAAGAAGTTCATCAACGAACTCCAGATCCAAGCCGACCTTGCCGATTGTACCATGGTCCTTTTGACGAGTGCCGCCGCAGACCAGAGCTTCGCTTCCGCGGAGCACACGATGGTCGATGGCCTGATCGAGATCCAGCGGCAGATGCGAGGCCGCCGGTCGGAGCGGCTCCTCCAGGTTCACAAGCTGCGCGGCAGCGATTTCGTCTCGGGACTCCACGCCTTCCAGGTCACGGATGACGGGGTCATCGTCCATCCGCGCATCGAAGCCCTGCTGACCGATGCCAGCGCGGTGGGCACCGGCGGCGGCCCCCGCGTTCTCACCGGGGTGCCCACCCTCGACAAGATGCTGGGTGGCGGATTGAGCTTGCGGTCCACGACCCTCGTGCTCGGCTCGGCCGGGACCGGCAAGTCGACCCTGGGCCTGCATTTCCTCGGCGCGGAGGACGAGCCCGGCCTCTACCTGAGCTTCAACGAAACCCCGCCCGAGCTCATGATGAAGGCCAAGACCCTAGGGTTGCCGGTCGCGGGCATGATGGAATCGGGGCGAACCGAGGTGCTGTGGCAGCAGGCCACCGATGGGGTCTTCGACGAGGTCGCAACACAGCTCCTGCACCGGGTTCACGCGGGCAAGATCCGCCGGGTCTTCATCGACGGCCTCGACGATTTCGGCGGCATGACAGGAGATCCGGAGCGGACCCGGCCTGTTCTGACGGCCTTGTCCAACCGCCTCTCGGTTCTCGGGGCGACCACGATCGCGACCTCGGAAATCGATCTCAGCGGTGTTCTCCCGGCGCAGCCGCTGGCCGGCCTGTTCGTGCGCGGGCTCTCGCCCTTCGCCGAGAACATCGTGGTGATGCGCTACGCCGCCCTGGATGCCGACCTGCATCGCCTCATCGCGGTGCTCAAGGCCCGTGAGAGCGCCATCGATTTGCGCTTCCGGCACTTCACCATCGAGCCGGACGGCATACGGATCGACATCGATTCGGAGCGGGCTCGCCTGACGCTGACGGAGATCGCCAGGCGGCATAGCGGATACCGCGAGGCTTCCGACCTCCTGCGGCCTCCGACCGCCACACCCCTGGCGACAGGAGACGGATCGTGAAGACCGTTCTCGTCATCGATGACGAATGGGCCATCGCAGAGGTCCTGGAGGCCCTTCTCGGAGACGAGGGCTACCGCGTGATCGTCGCGCATGACGGGCGCCACGGGATCGAGCGGGCGGCCGAGTGGCCTCCGGACGTGATCATGCTCGACTTCATGATGCCGATCATGGACGGACCCGCAACGCTCATCGCCCTCAAAGCCAACCCGGCCACGGCGTCCATTCCCGTCATCCTCATGAGCTCCCTGCCGGAGGACACGGTGGCGGAGCGCAGCAATGGCTACACGGCCTTCCTTCGCAAACCTTTCCGCATCATGACGGTTCTCGACGCCGTCGATGCCGCCCTGAACTCCCATTCCTGACCACGCGACGGGGGTTTCTGGAACCCTGTGGCCCCTGCGGACTTTATGCCTCAAGCTGAACCGTTGTTTGGGGAGAGTTTGACGTCATGTTGAAGTGGGCCTTGATATTCCTCGTCGTATCTCTTGTGGCGGGCGCCCTCGGTTTCACGGGAATTGCCTCCGGCGCGAGAAGCATCGCCAAGATCCTGTTCGCGGTCTTCATCCTGATCTTCCTGGTTCTCGTTCTGCTGGCATGGTCCGCCGGCGAGATGATCTTCTGACCGGTCGAACCCGGACCCAAGAGATCCCATGCGTCTCCCGCATGGGATCTCTGCATTTTGATGGCTTCAGGTAAGCCACTGTTTTCGCAGAGATAACTTTATCCGCAAGGCTTCACCCGTTCTTGACGGGCAAGTTTGTGTCGTGAAAAGAGCCCTCAGCTTCACAGAGCAAGGGCAATACCATGAAACGCCGCAATTTTCTGCAAGCCAGCGCGGTCGGTGCCGCTGGCGCCGTAGCCATGCCGGCCATCGCGCAATCCGCTCCCGAGGTCCGCTGGCGCTTGACGTCGGGCTTTCCAAAATCCCTCGACACCCTTTTCGGCGGGGGTGAGCTTCTGGCAAAGTACGTGTCCGAGGCCACGGACGGCAAATTCCAGATCCAGACCTTCGCGGCCGGCGAGATCGTCGCGACGCCCCAGGCGGCCGATGCGGTGTCGTCCGGCACCGTCGAGATGGCCCATACCTGCTCGTACTACTACGTGGGCAAGGATCCGACCTTCGCCATCGGAACCACGCTTCCGTTCGGAATGAACTCGCGCCAGACCAATGCATGGCTCTATCATGGCAACGGCAACGCGCTCCTGAACGAGTTCTACGAGGGCTATAACCTCTTCGCGCTCCCGGCCGGCAATACCGGCGCCCAGATGGGCGGGTGGTTCCGCAAGGAGATCAAGACCGTCCAAGACCTGCAGGGCCTGAAGATGCGCATTGCGGGGCTTGCGGGGCAAATCCTGGCGAAGCTCGGCGTCGTCCCGCAGCAGATCGCGGGCGGCGACCTGTACCCATCCCTCGAGCGCGGCACCATCGACGCGGCCGAATGGGTCGCTCCCTACGACGACGAGAAGCTCGGCCTCAACAAGGTCGCGCCGTTCTATTACTATCCAGGCTTCTGGGAGGGTGGTCCCGCCATTCACTTTTTCATCAACAAGGAGAAGTGGGAAGCCCTGCCGAAAGCCTATCAGGCGGCCATGACGGCCGCGGCCGGCTATTGCAACGTGGACACGCAGGCCAAGTACGACGCCAAGAACCCGCCGGCCCTGCGCAGCCTGATCGGCGCCGGGGCTCAGCTGCGTCCGTTTTCTCAGGAGATCATGGAGGCCGGCTACAAGGCCGCCAACGACATCTACGACGAGCTTTCGGCCTCCAACCCGAAGTTCAAGAAGATCTACGACAGCTACAAGGCGTTCCGGGGCGAGGAATACCTTTGGTTCCAAGTCGCCGAGTATGCGTACGACAATTTCATGATCCGCGCCCGGGCGCGGGGCTGAGCTCTAAGGTCTGTCCATGCGGAAAGGGCGCTCCTCGGAGCGCCCTTTTTGGTCGTCTCAGCGGCTCGCGTCGGCGCTGCTGCCGGCCGACAGCTTGGTGGCCATCAGGCCGATCGTGCGCGCATAGACCTGAGACTTGTTCCAGCCTCGGATCGCCTCGAAATTCGGCTCGCCCATTTCCCATCCGGCGCCGCGAACCCAGCCATGGCCTTTGAGGAAATTCGCCGTGGAGGCAAGCACGTCCGTGGGGCTGTGCAGCAGGTCGGCGCGCCCATCGCCGTCGAAATCGACCGCATAGCGCACGTAGGATGTGGGCATGAACTGGGTTTGGCCCATCTCGCCGGCCCATGCGCCACGCATCTCGCCCGGTGTGAGGTCGCCGTGCGCCACGATGCGAAGCGCATCGAAGAGCTGGCCGGTGAAGAACTCCGTGCGGCGGCAATCGAAGGCCAGGGTGGCAACGGAGCGGATCACCGGCAGGTTGCCCCTCACCACGCCGTAATCCGTCTCGAGGCCCCATATCGCGATGAGGACCGGTCCCGGGACCCCGTAGCGCTGCTCGATCTGTGCCAGGGTCGAGGCATACTTCTTCAGCATGTTCTGGCCGATCCGCAGGCGCCCGGCCGTGATGCGGTTGGCGGCGAATTGCTCGAAGCTCTGCTTGAACACGCCCTGTCCGCGATCCTTCTTGATAACGCCCTGGTCGAAGGTGACGCCGTCGAGGGCTGTCTTGACGGCCGGGGCCGGAATGCCCTGCTGGACGGCCTCCCGCTCGATGTCGCCGAGCCACTTCTCGAAGCCCGCCGGATCGCGGCAGGTCGCAGCCGAAGCGTTGCCGGCCATGAAAAGTCCAGCCACGAGCGCCGAAAGGCGTGTCCATGCCGGCATCAGATCCTCCTGAATTACGCTTGTACCTGGGGCGAGTTAGGGCCGCGGCGAATGAACTCAAGTGTTAAGGTTAATCAATCGTTGCAACCGGAAGCGCCACAAAAGCGTTGCTTTGCGGCGTCAGGGAGGCGAACTCTCGGCTGTTGGAGTATGGTCATGCGGTTTTCACGACGCGCGATGGGCCTGTGGGTGCCTCCGATGGTTCTGGCCTGCGGGCTTGCCCTGTCGTCGGGCCTCATGCCCTCCTGGGCAAACACGCTGCCGGTCGGGCAGGGGAGCGAGCCCGTACGAGCTCGCTTCGACCCGGCCGTGAATGAAACCCGATTGTTCGCCCAGGTCACGCCGCGCCTTTGCGTCTCCATGGGCGTGCCGGGTGAGTGGCGGCTCGGGTTCGCAGACGGCAGGGCGGCCCTCGTCTCGGTGGCGGACGAGGCGGAACTTGCCCTGGCGATCCGCTCGGCCCGCGACCTTCAGCACCTCCCGCAATCGGACCTGCCGAGCCGTGACGCAGCCCTCCTGCAAAGCGATTACGAGAGCATGTTGGGGCGCCCCGCCCAGGCTGTCTCCTTGGACATGTTCACCTCGGGGGTCATGCGCTGGACCGCAACCTGGATCGACGGCCAGTTGCCGACCGCGTCCCGCGCCCTGACGGTCGAGACGTTCATCGTCCCCCTCTCCGACGAGTGGCTCGTGGAACTTTCTCTCGACAACGTGGAGGCGCGAGACGCGTACCAGGCCCTCGCACGTCAGGCGCTCGCCAGCCTGGACACCCACGCGCAATGCGGCCCCTGAGCGGATCGGCCACTCTGGCGGCCGGTCGGGTCACGCTCCATCTTTCGAGCATTCCTTTTCCCGCATGGAGCGCCCGTTGGGCCGTCACTCACGCCGATCCGATCCGTCTGAGCCCCAGACTCTCGGACCCGTACTCTGCCCTCTCTGCGACAGGGTGATTCCTGGCCACGCCCGTTCGAGCCGTCATCATCTGACCCCGAAGCTGAAGGGCGGCACCCACCAGGGCACGGTCCGTTTGCATCAGATCTGCCACAGCGCCATTCACGCCCGCTTTAGCGAAGCCGAAATTGCCCGTCGCTTGAACGACATGGAAAGCCTGCGCGAGGATCCTGAGATGCAGCGCTTCCTTGCCTGGGTGCGTACCAAGCCAGACGATTTCCATGCCCGTACGCGCCGAACACGGTCGCGTTCGTCCTCACGCGCGGATCGGTGATCCGTTCGGCGACGAGCAAGCCACCGCAGTCCTGGTTCACGCAGACCAGTCCCCACCGGTGGACATGTCATCATCATGGAACTTGCAAGCAAGGCCGCGACCGAGATTGCACGGGGCGGCCCATCCGAGGAGGTTACGGATCTCGTGTTGGTCCTGTTCTTGATCCGCTTGTGTCTTATGACAGGACCGCCCGTGTGGATCGGCGGCGGTCTGTTGATCCTCAGCTAGAGTTCCGAGGCGTGATCTTCATGAAGAAAGGGCCGGTTCTCTCGAACCGGCCCTGATGCTTCAGCGGGATGCCTTGTAGAGCTTGGTGGCGATCTCGAACATTTCCTCCGGCGCATAATCCGGCGTGAAGGCCGAGGGCACACCGGTCAACTGGTGGATCTTGCCGCCTTCCGGCATCCCCTCCACGATCTCGAGCTCGCCCGGCGGGTCCGTGGGAAGCGCCATCTCGCCATTGCCCCAGATGCCAGCCATCTCCCGGTAATCGTCCGGGCTGAATGTGTACAGGCGGCGATGCGAGCCCTCCTCCAGGTATTTCTGGCATTCCGGGATATTGCCCAGCGGGATGTTGGGGGTCGGGAGCATCTTCTCGATATCGACACCCGTCACTTTCTTGAGAGCCAGCGCATAGGCATGCGCATGCACGGAGCCGCGCACCAGAAGGTAGCCGCAGACCTCGCGGCCGGTCGGATCGGTCAGGGTCTCGTAGACGCGCAGCTTGTGAAGCCGCGCACCGCATTCAAGATGGAAGTTATGCAGGAGATCCAGGATGACGTTGCCGGTGGTGGTGATGAAGTCGTTGTTCCAGGACTGGCCGTTGCTGTTCACCGGCATGGCACCGCCGCCGCCCGACAGGAAGGCCGCCGCGAGACGAATGTCCTTCATGTCCTCGAATGGCGCATCGGAGATATCGCCGCCATCGGCTTCATCCCCATCATTGTCGGGACCGTTGTTCAGCATGGCGACGCCATTGCTGACGAGTTCCACATGTCCCAGTTCCTCGGCCGTGATGGCGGCCACCAGGCTATAGAAGGGCCGCAGCTTGCTCTTGGAGCGGAAGTTGAAGCTCTGGAACATGTAGTTCCCGAGCGTGGACATCTCTCCGTACTTCCCGCCGAGAAGTTCCTGAAGAGCGGCAGCCGCGTTCGGGTCCTGTCGTTTGGGCGCAGGCAAATCCACTTGCAGCTTGTCGACGCGCAAGAACATGGTCTCTCTCCGTTCGTTTAGGGCACCGGCCCCCAACGGATCCCGGATAGGGATGTTCCTAAAGCAAAGGTTGTATTTGTCCGACGGCCTAACGTGCGCCCCCATGCGCGGGCGCCAGCTCGACACCGACCGGAACGGCAGGCTCGGGCTTGAAAGCTTCCTTCTCGTCTTCTGGCGCGGCGGCCCGCTGGCGGATGCGGTAAGCACCCCAGGCGGCCATGACGGCCTGGGCCCCGATGGCCACATAGGCGAGGCCGACGAGCCCGAACTCGCTCATGGCGAGCCCGGAAACGATGGGGCCGGTCGCCGAGCCCGCGCCCTGCAGGATCAACAAGCCGCCCGACGCCGCCACGAATTCGCCGGGCTTCACCATGTCGTTCACGTGAGCCGTTACGATGCTGTATGTGGGAATGATGCTTCCACCGAAGATCGCCACGCAAATATAAAGCACCCAATCCGGCGCTTGGCTCGGAATGACGTTCACGAGCACCACGAGAATGATTGCCGCCACTGCCGCCGTGCCGATGATGACGAGACGCCGGTCCATGCGGTCGGACAGCCAGCCTAGGGGCCACGTCATGGCGAAACCGCCAAGGGTGCCGCAGGCCATAAAGATCGCGATGCCGGCGGTGTTCAGCCCATGGCCTTGCGCGAAGACCGGCCCGAGCGCGAAGAACGACGCCGTGGTGATGCCGCACAAGAATGCAGCCAGGACCCCGAAAGGTGACTGCCGATGAAGCCGTCGGAGGTCGATCTTGGCCTCGCCTGTGGCTTGGTTCGGCGCGGAAGCGCGTGACAGGGCGATCGGCACGAGAGCCAGCGCGATAATCATCGACACGATGCAGAAAAGCTGAAACCCTGACGGGCTTCCGGCTGGGAGGAGCAATTGCCCGCCGATGCCAGCGATCAGGCCTGTCATTCCGTAAAGGCTCAGGATCTGCCCGCGCGTGGACGACGTCGCCGAGGAGTTGAGCCAACTCTCCGCCACCATGAACAACCCGGCAAAGCAGAAGCCTGTGATCGCGCGGGCCACGAGCCACACGGTGGGTTCGATCACCAGCAGGTGCAGGAGCCCCGCCGAGGCTGCGACGGCCGCCAAAGCCGCGAACGTGCGGGTATGGCCCACCCGCTCGATCACCTTACCGGCCCAGAGGGAGCCCAGCACGATCCCGGCCCAAAAGGCCGCGCCCACCGCGCCGATTTGGGTGGGCGTGAAATACTCGATGGCACCCCGCACGCTGAGCAAGGTGCCCTGGAGCGTATTGCCCATCTGCATGAGCCCATAGGCCAGGAGGAGCGCCACGATGGTGGGCAGGACGGAACGCAGGCTTGAGGGGGAAGAGCTAGAGGGCAACGGCCATCTCCATTGAGGCACCCAGGGTGCCGGTTCGGATTTGCGGTGCCGGGCATGGCAGCGTGTATGCGCGCCACGAAGCCCGAGACCGGATGGCCCCGTGGGTTCAGGCGCGGCGCGTGGATGATGGCATGCCCTGTCCGGGAGCAACGTTGGGAGCCGGACCCGGTTCCGCTGCATTGCAGCAAAGGCTCGAATCCTAACCCCCTCCGCCGGCCTTCGATTTATCCCACCCGCCTACTTCCCCCGGGCTCCCGAACCCACTACATAGGCAAGGCGGGGCTGCGGGGTCCGTTAGGAGACATTTCCCCGGGGCCTTATCGATCCCAACGGGAGCTGTACCTGACCCGGTCCGTGGACCGGGACAAACGGCGCCCACCTACTTTGTAGGTTCCCGGGATCGCTTTTCCGACGACTTTTGCGGCTCCGCGCTTCATGACATCGACATCGCTTCCTGAAACAAAAGACCGTCTCCGGCAGGAGCTGCTCGTCCGCCGGGACGCCCTGCCAAAGGCGTTCCGGGTCGAGGCCGCCGGACGTATCGCCGAAGCGGCCCTGGCTCTTCCTGAACTCAGGCATGTCACACCGGTCGGCGGCTACTGGACCATTCGCAGTGAGGTCAATGCCCGCCCACTCCTGGAGGCGCTGATCGGTCGCGGCCAGGATGTGGCCCTGTCGCAGATCATTCACCCGCATCTGAGCTGGCGCCTCTGGCGCCCTGACGACCCGCTGATCAAGGGCGGCTTCGGCGTGCGCGAGCCCGGCCCCGACGCGCCCGAGGTTTTTCCCAAGGCCCTGATCGTGCCCCTGGTGGCCTTTGACCGCCGGGGCGGGCGTATCGGCTACGGCAAGGGGCATTTCGACCGGGCCATCGCGGCGCTGGAGGCCCAGCACCCGATCCTCACCGTGGGGCTTGCCTATTCGGCCCAGGAAATCGATGAAGTCCCTGTCGAGCCCCACGACCGTCTGCTCGATATCATCGTCACGGAAGCCGGGCCGATCCGGACCGCTCAAGCTTAGGACCCCGTCATGCGTCTCCTCTTCCTCGGCGATATCGTCGGGCGGTCCGGCCGCAACGCCGTGATCGAGCGTCTGCCGGGCCTGCGGGAGCGTTGGAGTCTCGATTGCGTGGTCATCAACGGCGAGAACTCCGCCGGGGGCTTCGGCATCAACGAGGCGATCTGCGACGAGATCCTGAACGCGGGTGCCGACGCGGTGACGCTGGGCAACCATTCCTGGGACCAGCGCGAGACCCTGGTCTTCATCGAGCGTCAGCCACGCCTGCTGCGGCCCGTGAACTATCCGCCCGGAACGCCGGGCCGGGGCGCGAACCTCATCGACACCCGCTCGGGCCATCGGGTGCTGGTCATCAACGTGATGGGCCGCCTCTACATGGACCCGCTGGACGATCCCTTCGCGGCGGTGGACCGGGAGGTCGAGGCCTGCCCGTTGGCTCAGGTCGCGGACGCCATCATCGTGGACGTCCACGCCGAGGCGACCAGCGAGAAGGAGGCGATGGGCCATCATCTCGACGGACGGGCGAGCCTCGTGGTCGGGACCCACACCCACGTCCCCACGGCCGACCATCGCGTTTTGCAGGGTGGCACCGCCTACATGACGGATGCGGGCATGTGCGGCGACTACGATTCGGTGCTCGGCATGCAGAAGGACGAGTCGATCCGGCGTTTTCTCCAGAAGACGCCCGGCCCCCGCATGGAGCCGGCCACCGGGGAGGGGACCCTGTCGGGGATCGCGGTGGAGACGGACGACCGGACAGGTCTCGCGGTTCGGGTCGCGGCCGTGCGGCTGGGACCCCATTTGGAGGAAACTTGGCCGCGCTTCTGGGGTTAACGCTGGGGCAACGCGGCTTGGCAGACGGCCCGGCCCTTGGCGTAAGGCAAAGCATACCCATCTGTCGGGGAACGGAGAGATCGGGTGGACGCGCAGCATCAGCACAAGGCCCAGGGGGACAATGCCCAAGGGGAGAATGCCTCACGGGACAGGGTCGAGACGACCAGGGGCGAGGCCGTGCATGACACGACCCAGCATCAGAGCGTGTCGGCGGTTCTCCGTGGCGTGGTCGACCAGGCCGAGGGCGACACGATCAGTGTCGGGCGCATCATCGAGGCCTTGGGCGAGCGTGCCTTCGGTCTCGTGCTGATCCTGTTCAGCCTGCCCAATTCCGTTCCGGCGGTGCCGCCCGGCGTCGCGGGCGTCTTCGGGACGCCGGTGCTGCTGTTCGGGATTCAGATGCTGCTCGGCCACAAGCGGCCCTGGCTGCCCAAATCCTTCATGCGCCGGGAAATCTCCCTCGAGAAGTTCAAGAAGCTCATCGACGTGGCCGAGCCCAAGCTGCAATGGGTCGAGCGCTTCTGCAAACCCCGGCTGACCCAGCTCTTCGGGGTGGTGGGCGACCGGGCGGTTGGCCTCTTCGCCATCCTGGTGGCGATCTGCGTGCTGATCCCGTTTCCGGGCACCAACATCCCGCCCTCGGCCGCCCTGGTGATCGTCGCGATCGCGGTGATCGAGGAGGACGGCTATCTGCTGATCCTGGGCTCGATCATCGGCATCGCCGGCATGATCTACACGGCCACGGTTCTGGGCGCGTCGTACCATCTCATCCGGGCAGGCCTGTCGAGCTGGTTTGGGATCTGAAGGACCGGCCTCTCCGAAACAGGGGCTTTGCCTCCGGGGCCTCGCGCCTTATAAGCCACCTCATCGTCAACATCCGTGGCCTGACGGGCGCTTGAACCAGAGCCGCCCTCGGCCGCATCGCGGAGGCCCCCATGGCCGGACATTCACAGTTCAAGAACATCATGCACCGAAAGGGGAAGGTGGATGCCGTCCGCTCGAAGGTGTTCTCCAAGCTCGCCCGCGAAATCACCGTGGCGGCCAAGATGGGCCTGCCGGACCCCAACATGAACCCGCGCCTGCGCGCCGCGATCCTCGCCGCCCGCGCCGAGAACATGCCCAAGGACAACATCCAGCGCGCCATCAACAAGGCTGTCGGCGGCGAGGGCGAGAACTACGACGAGATCCGCTATGAGGGCTACGGCCCCGGGGGCGCCGCGATCATCGTCGAGGCCATGACGGACAACCGCAACCGCACCGCGTCGGACATCCGGTCCTATTTCACCAAGAGCGGCGGCAACCTCGCCGAGACCGGGGCGGTCTCGTTCATGTTCGACCGGGTGGGCTTCGTGGCCTTCGGTCCCGAGGTCGGCGACGCGGATGCGGTCCTGGAGGCCGCCATCGATGCGGGTGCCGAGGACGTGGTGTCCACCGAGGACGGCCATGAGATCTATTGCGAGCAGACCGCGCTGAACGAGGTCACCAAGGCGCTCGAGGAAAAGTTCGGCGAACCGAAGGCCTCCAAGCTCGTCTGGAAGCCCCAAACCCCGGTGGCCGTGGACGACGAGGCCGGCGAAAAGCTCATGAAGCTCATGGAAACCCTCGAAGAGCACGACGACGTCCAGAACGTCTACGGCAATTTCGAGCTGTCGGAAGCCTTGATGCAGAAGATGGCGGAGTGATGGGTTTTCCCTCTCCCCTCCGCGGGAGAGGGTGGCGAACGAAGTGAGCCGGGAGAGGGGGCGTAGGGGTTATAAACGCTGCCCCTCTCCCGACCCTCGCTGATGCGAGGGCCACCCTCTCCCGCAAAGGGGAGAGGGCTAAAAGTTGAGCCAGACCATCCGCATTCTCGGCCTCGATCCCGGCCTGCGCAACACGGGCTGGGGTGTCATCACGGTAGAGGGCACGAAGCTGTCCTTCGTGGCCTGCGGGGTCGTGACCTCTGACGGCGACCTCGAACTGGCCCTTCGGCTGAAGCAGCTCCACGACCGGCTGACGGACGTCGTTCGCACCTGGACACCCGACGAGGTGTCCGTGGAGGAGACCTTCGTCAACAAGGATGCCCAGGCGACCCTCAAGCTCGGCCAGGCCCGCGCCATGTCGCTGCTCGTCCCGGCCCTCCATGGCTTGCCCGTGGCCGAATACGGTGCCAACCAGGTCAAGAAGACCGTGGTGGGGGCAGGCCATGCGGACAAGATCCAGGTTCAGGCCATGGTGAAGATCCTGCTGCCCAAGGCCGACTTCAAAAAGGCCGATGCGGCGGACGCGCTCGCCATCGCCATCGCCCATGCCCACCACCGCAAGTCCCGCGCTTTGGCGGCAAGTCTTTAGGGTGTTACACAAGGACCACTGTCATTCCCGCGAAGGCGGGAATCCATAAACACCAAGCCTTTAGAAGGATGCGGGCGATTTTTGTCGCGCTCTTCTACCGTATGTTGCGGTTATGGATCCCCGCCTTCGCGGGGATGACGATTGAGGGAATGAGAACGTGATCGGCAAACTCAAGGGCCTCATCGATTCCTACGGCGACGACTTCGTCATCGTCGATGTGGGGGGCGTCGGCTACGTGGTGCATTGCTCCACCCGCACTCTCCAGAATCTGCCCTCCGTCGGCGAAGCCGCGACGCTCTCCATCGAGACCCATGTGCGCGAGGACATGATCCGCCTGTTCGGCTTCCGGTCGGACCAGGAGCGGGAATGGTTCCGGCTGCTGCAATCGGTCCAGGGCGTGGGCGCCAAGGTGGCGCTGGGCATCCTGTCGGTGCTCGATCCCGGCATGCTCGCCACCGCCATCGCGACGGGTGACAAGGCCTCGGTGGCCCGCGGTCCCGGTGTCGGCCCCAAGCTCGCTGCCCGCATCGTGGCCGAACTCAAGGACAAGGCCCCGGCCTTCGGCCACGTGGACCCGGCCCTGATCCGCCTGTCGGATGCCCTGGACGACCGCAACGCCCCGGCGCCGGTCTCGGATGCCGTCTCGGCCCTCGTCAATCTCGGCTACCCCCAGATCCAGGCCTCCGCCGCCGTTGCGGCCGCCCTGAAACAGGCGGGCGACGAGGCCGAGGCCAAGACGCTGATCCGGCTAGGCCTGAGGGAGCTGGCGCGGTAGCATGTCGTGTTCCTGATATGTTCATTGCATTCAGGGTGCTTCATTTTGTATGTTCCGAGGAAAATGTTGGGCCAGTAGAACAGGCCTCATCCTGAGGAGCCGCGAAAGCGGCGTCTCGAAGGAGGATTCAGAGAGCGCTGGAACCATCCTTCGAGACAAATGGCTTTCGCCATTCCCTCAGGATGAGGTCGGTGACTGTGCTACACATAGCCAAACCCCTGCAAGGTAAGCCTCCTTGACCGATTCCCGCCGCCTGATGACCCCTGAAAAGCGTGAGGACGACACCGATACGTCCCTGCGGCCGCTGGCGCTCGACGATTTCACGGGCCAGAAGGCCGCTCGCGCCAATCTCCAGGTGTTCATCAACGCCGCCAAGGCGCGGGGCGACGCCCTCGACCACGTGCTCTTCGTCGGCCCGCCGGGGCTGGGCAAGACGACGCTGGCCCAGATCGTGGCCCGGGAACTCGGCGTGAACTTCCGCTCGACCTCCGGTCCGGTCATCGCCAAGGCGGGAGACCTTGCGGCCCAGCTCACCAACCTCGAAGAGCGCGACGTGCTCTTTATCGACGAGATCCACCGCCTCAATCCGGCCGTGGAGGAAATCCTCTATCCGGCCATGGAGGATTACCAGCTCGACCTCATCATCGGCGAGGGGCCGGCCGCCCGCTCCGTGAAGATCGAGCTGCCGAAATTCACGCTGGTGGGCGCCACCACCCGGGCGGGCCTGCTCACCACGCCGCTCCGCGACCGCTTCGGCATCCCGATCCGGCTCGAATTCTACACCGTGGAGGAGCTGGAGCTGATCGTGAAGCGCGGGGCGCGGGTGCTCGGCATCGGCATGAGCCCGGAGGGCGCCAACGAGGTCGCCCGCCGTTCGCGCGGCACGCCCCGCATCGCGGGCCGCCTGCTGCGCCGGGTGCGCGATTTCGCCATCGTGGAAGGCGCCCAGACGGTCAGTCGGGAGCTCGCCGACCGGTCGCTGCGGCTTCTGGACGTCGACCCCATCGGCCTCGACCTGATGGACCGCAAGTACTTGACCATGATCGCGAATTCCTTCGGGGGCGGTCCGGTGGGCATCGAGACCATCGCGGCGGCCCTGTCCGAGCCCCGCGACGCCATCGAGGAGATCATCGAGCCCTATTTGATCCAGAAGGGATTCGTGCAGCGCACCCCGCGCGGCCGAATTCTCACGCCCCACGCCTTCAGGCATCTGGGATTGCCGGAGCCGACCCGGGACAATGCGGCCCAGTTCGGGCTGTTCGGCGGGGATGACGATGAGTGAGCGGGACGCCCACACCTCCCCCTCGAGGGGGGAGGTCGGCCCGGAGGGCCGGGAGGGGGTGGGAAACGCCAACCTCGGCCACGTCGCGGCGCCACCCCACCCCGGAGCGCTCGAGCGCTCCGACCCTCCCCCTCCAGGGGAGGGTGTGCCGGCGTCCTGGCCCCATCTCTCCGGCGCCCTGCGCGGCGACACCCACATTCTGCCGGTCCGGGTCTATTACGAGGACACGGATTTTTCCGGCATCGTCTACCATGCGAACTACCTGCGCTTTCTCGAGCGGGGCCGGACGGATTTCCTGAGGCTTGCCGGATGCGACCAGTCGGCGCTGCATGCGGACGGGCAGGGGATCGTGTTCGCCGTGCGGCGGATGACCCTCGACTTCCTCCGGCCCGCCCGGATGGACGACGTGCTCACGGTTGAGACCCGGACCGCCGAGGTGCGGGGCGCATCCCTGTCCATCGCCCAGCGCATCCTGCGGGGCGAGGACCTGATCGTGACGGCGGATGTGCGGGTGGCGGCCATCGCGGGCGGCCGGGCGGCCCGGATTCCGGAGAGCCTGCGCCGAATTCTGCAGCCTGGGACCCCGGCTTAAACCAAGCCTTAACCTTACGCGGTGCTTAACTTTTCCGGAGGGGACCGATCCGGTGCGGTTGCCCGTGCGCCCTTAATTTGGACAGATTCCCGGGCGAACGAGCAACGATAGCACACGATCTCCAACGAATGCGGCGGGCTGCGCAAAGCGGCCCAGGAAGAGGACGCGAGAATGAATCCGGCTGATGTGGCTCAAGCCGTCCCCGTGGCGCACGACATGTCGCTCTTCGGGCTGTTCTGGCAGGCCCACTTCGTGGTCAAGCTGGTGATGCTGGGCCTGATCGGCGCCTCGATCTGGTGCTGGGCCATCATCATCGACAAGTCGCTCCTCTACGCCCGCACCAAGCGGTCCATGGACAAGTTCGAGGAAGTGTTCTGGTCCGGCCAGTCCCTGGAGGAGCTTTACCGTTCGGTCCAGGGGCGCACGCCCACGGGGCTGGGAGCCGTCTTCGCCGCCGCCATGCGCGAATGGAAGCGCTCCTTCGAGGGCTCGGGCCGCTCGTTCCAGAGCCTCGGCCAGCGCATCGACAAGGTCCTCGACGTGACGATCCAGCGCGAGGTCGAGCGTTTGGATTCCAAGCTCACGGTCCTGGCCTCCATCGGCTCGGCGGGCCCCTATATCGGCCTGTTCGGCACCGTCATCGGCATCATGAACTCGTTCACGTCCATCGCGACCTCCAACAATACCAGCCTCGCCGTGGTGGCGCCGGGCATCGCCGAGGCCCTCTTCGCCACCGCCATCGGCCTCTTCGCGGCCATTCCGGCGGTGTTGGCCTACAACAAGCTCCAGGCGCAGGTGGGCCAGCTCCAGTCGCGGCTGGAAGGCTTCGCGGACGAGTTCTCGGCCATCCTGTCGCGCCAGATCGACGAGCGCCTCGCCCACCAGGCGCACGCTCCGGCGCACGCGGCTTAAAGGGGAGCGGGCGCGATGGCCATGGCAGCGGGTTCGGCCCAAGGCGGACGGCGCAGGCGGCGGGTGCGGCGCGGCGGCGCCATGAACGAGATCAACATGACGCCGTTCATCGACGTCATGCTGGTGCTCCTCATCATCTTCATGGTGGCGGCCCCCCTCATGACCACGGGCGTGCCCCTCGACCTGCCGCAGACCAAGGCGGCGCAGCTCAACGTGGATTCGAAGCCCGTGATGCTATCCGTGAAGGCCAACGGCCAGGTGTACCTCGCCGAGGACCCGCTGGCCGACGAGGCCATCGTGGGCAAACTCGCGGAAGTGTCCAAGAACGGCTTCGACGAGCGCATCTTCGTGCGGGCCGACAAGGCCGTAGAATACGGGCGCGTGGCGACCGTCATGTCGTTGGTGTCATCGTCCGGTTACAAGCGCGTGGCTCTCGTGACGGAGCCCGAGAAGCGGTGACGGAAGCATTGGGGCAACATCCGTGGCGTTGAAGCTCACATTCAAGCCCTCGGAACCGGGCGTCTGGGTCTCGGGCGCGGCTCACGTGGCCGTGCTGGGGGCTGCCCTGTTCTCGCTGTCGGCCGCGCCCTTCCCGGACGCGCAGGAAGGCATTCCGGTGGAGATGATCACCGAGAACCAGCTCTCCCAGATCACCAAGGGCGAGAAGACCGCCGCCGCCGTGCAGGAGACCCCGAAGCCCCGCGTCGACCGAGTGGCCGAGAAGCAGGAGCTGAAGGATCCGGGCGAGGACAAGGCCGACATGCCGACCCCGCCGACCCGGCCCGCCGACATGAAGACGGCCGAGAAGGAGGTCGAAGCCGCCTCCGCACCTCCGCCGCCGCCGCCACCCCCGCCGCAGGATCGGGCCGCCGTCGAGAAGGCCGCCGAAGAAAAGCGTCTCGCCGAGCAGGCCGAGGCCGAGGCCATCGAGCAGGCCCGCGCCGAGGCAAAGGTGAAAGCCGAAGCCCAGGCCAAGGCGCTCGCGGAGGCGAAAGCCAAGGCGGAGGCCGACGCGAAGGCCAAAGCCGTGGCGGAAGCCCAGGCCAAGGCGAAGATGGAAGCCGAAGCGAAAGCCAAGGCCGAAGCCGAGGCCAAGAAGGTCGCCGAGGCCAAGGCCAAGGCGGAGGCCGAAGCCAAGGCCCGCAAGGAGGCCGAGGCCGCCAAGAAGCTTGATTTCGGCGACATCAAGCAGCTCCTCGCCAACAAGACGGAACGCAAATCGTCCGGCGCGACCGGTGCGGAGGTCAACAAGACCGCCTCCCTCGGCACCGCGACGGGCACGTCCGCCAAGCTCAGCCCGAGCATGCGCGACGGCCTGATCGGCCTGCTGCAAGACCGGATCCGCGAATGCTACAACGCGCCGGTCGCGGCCAGCGCCGGCAACGGGACGCCGCCGGTTCTCGACATCCGCCTCAACCAGGACGGAACGCTGTCGGCGGAGCCGGTGGTTCTCAAGGCCGGATCAACCGCCACCGACCGCGCCGTCGCGGATGCCGCGCTGCGTGCCGTCCGGCGCTGCGCGCCCTACCGTGTTCCCGCCCAATTCGTTCCCTACTACGCGGATTGGAAAATCCTGAACGTCCAGTTCGATCTCTCCTGATTGGATGACCCTTCGAGATAATATGTCCATGATTGCACGCCTTCTGCCACGCCTGCTCGTCGCGCTTGCCATGGCCCTGCCCATGGCGGCCCTCGCGCCGGCCGCTCACGCTCAGCTCAGCTTCCGGGTCGGTCCCGGCGGCCAGTTCCAGCCCATGCCCATCGCGGTCGCGGATTTCTCCGGCGAGGGCGATATCGGCCAGCAGGTCTCCGGCATCATCACCAAGAACCTCCAGCGCTCGGGCTATTTCTCGCCGCTCGAGAAGTCCCGTTTCCCCGAGCGTCCGTCTTTTGACGCCGCCCCGCGCTTCGAGGCGTGGCGGGCGGCGGGCGCGCAGGCGCTCGTGACGGGCCGGGTCTCCCGCGATCCGTCGGGCCGCATGAAGGCCGAGTTCCGGCTCTGGGACGTGGAGACGGGCCAGCAGCTCACGGGCCAGCAATACGTCACGGACCCGAATTTCTGGCGCCGCATCGGCCACATCATCTCGGATGCGGTCTACACCAAGGTCACGGGCTTCGGCGGGTTCTTCGACACCCGCATCGTGTTCGTGGACGAATCCGGCTCCAAGGAGAACCGCCGCAAGCGCCTCGCCATCATGGACCAGGACGGCGCCAACGTGCGCTACCTGACGCAAGGCGACAACCTCGTGGTGACGCCGCGCTATTCTCCAGCCTCCCAGGACATCACCTACATGTCCCAGGCCGATGGCCAGCAGCCTCGTGTCCAGGTCATCAACCTGGAGACCGGCTCGCGCCAGATCGTGGGCAACTTCCCGGACATGACCTCCTCGCCGCGCTTCTCGCCGGACGGCCGTCAGATCGTCATGAGCCTGCAGCAGGGCGGCAACGCCAACATCTTCCTGATGAATCTCGGCTCCAACGCCACCACGCGGATCACCTCCACGGGCGCCATCGACACCTCGCCGTCCTTCTCGCCGGACGGGCGCGAGATCGTGTTCGAGAGCGACCGGGGCGGCAAGCAGCAGATCTACGTGATGGGCGTGGACGGCTCGAACCAGCGCCGCATCTCCTTCGGGGACGGCTCCTATTCCCAGCCGGCCTGGTCGCCGCGGGGTGACTTCATCGCCTTCACCAAGCAGCGCGCGGGCGGCTTTGCCATCGGAATCATGAAGCCGGACGGCTCGGGCGAGCGCATCCTCACGGAAGGTTTCCACAACGAGGGACCGACCTGGGCGCCCAACGGCCAGTACATCCTGTTCTTCCGGGATCCGGGCGGGCAGGGCGGCGGCAAGCTCTACATGGTGGACATCACCGGTCGCGTGGAGCAGCCCGTCCCGACGCCGTCCTACGCCTCGGACCCGACCTGGTCGCCGCTCCTGAGCGAGACCCGGCAGTAAGGTCATCGGCCCATGGCCGACGAAAGGGCGCCTTCGGCGCCCTTTCGTTGGATCAGACGCGGGACGCGGCCGTGGGGCCTGCGCTGTCCTTGCGGCCCTTGAGCTTGAAGGCCAGCACCAGGAGCCCGATGCCGAACACCATGGCGTAGGCGCCGAGCCACCAGGTGAGAACCACCGCGCCGACGAGAGGCGCGATCAGAAGCGCGAGGCCGAACAGCAGCGAGACGACGCCGCTGAAGATGAGCCAGCCCTTGCCGTAGGTGGCATCGAGCTTGAAGGCCGCCACGATCATCAGGACGCCGGTGATCAGGGACCAGAACGCCATCAGGGTCACGAAGAACACGAGCGTCAGGCCGGGCCACATGAAGGCGATGACGCCCACCAAGATGTTCACGACGCCTTCCAGCACGAGCAGGCCCCAGCGCTGATGCGCCTGAGCGGCCCGGATGCCCGCCACGATGCCGAACACCCCGTCCACCAGCATGTAGGCCGAGAAGAAGAGAACGAAGGACAGGAGCGTGGCGCCTGGCACGAAGAAGGCGATGAGAGCGAATACGATGGCGAAGAGGCCGCGCAGGGCGACGGCCCACCAGTTCTGGGCCAGGAGCTCGCTCATGGCCGCCGTGCGGTCGAGTCCCGGAAAGGGTGAGGTAGGTCCGCTCGCCATGATGTGCCTCCGTTATCCTATCTGAATGGATAGGGAAACTTATCAAGACACGGGCTCGGCGGTCGAGGTCCTATTCGGCCGGAGAGGCTTCATCCCCCGAAACTTCACGCTCGGAAGCCCGGCCCAGGCGCCGCTTGAGGTAGAGTTTGCGCCTGCGGAGCCGCACGCGGCGCTTGAGGCGAAAGGCCCGCACCAGGAGGGCGAGCCCCATCCAGACCAGGAAGATCACGATCGGTGAGACGACCAGCACCGGAAAAACCGTGACGGCGGCGGCCAGCGCCAGCATCACGGCCCCGATGGTGGCGACGCTGCTGGCCTCGGTGGCGGTTAGCGACCGGGAGCCGCCGATGGCGTGGCCAACGCTGTTGCTGAGCGCGAGCGCACCCGCCGCCAGCCGCCGCACGCCGCCCTTCTTACGGGACGGGAAGCGGCGCGAGCGCAGGTTCCGGGCCCGCCGCCGCTGCGTCTGCCAGCCGGGTACGATCTCCGTGGCGTTGGCGAGGTCCTCCAGGTACATGGCTTCCATGGCCTCGCCGAAGGCCTTGTCTTCCACGACCACGTCGAGTTCCCAGTTCGTGGCCCAACTGGCGAGGTTGAGGTTGGTGGAGCCCACCCGGGCCCATCGGGCATCCGCCACCGCCGTCTTGGCGTGGAGCATGGGGCCATTCCACTCGAACACCCGGATGCCGGCCTCGATAAGGGAGCGGTAGCCCGCCCGAACCACGGGCTGTAGCATTGCGACGTCGCTCGATCCCGGCACCAGCAGGCGCACGTCGACGCCATCGCGGGCCGCCTCGCCCAAGGCCTGAACGTAGGAGGTCGTCGCCACGAAGTAGGCGTCGGTGATCCATAGGGTCTTCTGGGCCATGGCGGCCACGAACTGATCGAACCGGTAGGTGCGGAACATGCCGGGCTGCCCGCAGATGACCCGCGCGGCCGTCTCGCCGGCCGCCGGGATGGTGTCGGCATCCGCCAGTTCGCCCCGGTCGAAGGCCGGGCCCGCGATGGCCCAACTGTCGAAGAACGCGGCATCGAGGTCGGCCACGATGGGCCCCTCGAGGGACAGACCGGTGTCGCGCCAGGGTTCGGACCCGTTCACGCTCTGCCAAGCATTGGACACGCACAGGCCCGCCACGAATCCGATCCGACCATCCACCGTGATGACCTTGCGGTGGTCGCGGCGGATCCAGAACGGGTCCGTGAGCCTCGGCGGGTTGAAGACCCGCACCTCCACGCCGGCCCGGCGCAGGCGCTTCCAGAAGCGGGGCAGGGCACGCCAGGACGAGCCCAGCCAGTCGTACAGGACCCGCACCTTGACGCCGGCCTGGGCCCGCTCGATTAGCGCGTCCGCGAAGGTGCGGCCGGTCTCGTCATCGGCGATGATGAAGTTCTCGAAATGGATCACCCGCTCGGCCGACCGGATGGCATCGAGCCAGGCCGGATAGTTGCAATCCCCATTGCGCAGGAGCGCGACGGCATTGCCCTGGCGCAGGTGGCTGTCCGCGATCCGCGCGAAAGCCCGCTCCAGCCGCGGGTCCCGCGGAGGGCCTGGCAGGGACGGGTCCCGGGGGGCAAGCTGAGCGGTTGTATCCATGGGCTGATAACGCGCGAGAAGGGGATTCGGTCTCGCCGTGCGGCGGTTGCCCACAGCCTCGGACGAGAGCCTGTAGATGTGGTAGCGACGCCCGCCGGACAAGCGCTTGGGCTCTTCCTGCCTGAAGGGGTACCTAAGAGATCCTGGGCACGGATCGCAAGCAACGAAAAAGGCGCGGCCTCGCGACCGCGCCTTCGGTGGAAAAATCGAGAAAATATCAGGCTGCGGCGCGTGTTACGGCGTCGACAACCTCGTCGACCACCTGCACGACGAGGTCCCGGTCGTCGCCTTCGCCCATCACCCGGATCACGGGCTCGGTGCCCGAGGGCCGGATGACGAGGCGGCCACTCTTGCCCAGGCGCTCGCGGGCGGACTCGATGGCGGTGGCGACCGAGTCCTGCTGGAGGGGCTGGCCCGCCTTGTAGCGGACGTTCTTGAGGATCTGCGGCAGCGGCTCGAAGCGGTGGCAGACCTCCGACACGGGCTTGCCGAGGCGCTTGACCACGGCGAGAAGCTGGAGCGCCGCCACGAGGCCGTCCCCGGTCGTCGTGTGGTCCGACATGATGATGTGGCCGGATTGCTCTCCGCCGAGGTTGAAGCCGTGGGCGCGCATGTGCTCCAGCACGTAGCGGTCTCCCACGGCGGTGCGCACGAGGTTGAGCCCGAGGCCTCCGAGATAGCGCTCGAGGCCGAGATTCGACATGATCGTGGCCACGATGCCGGGCTGCGCCAGCAGACCCTCGTCCTTCCAGAAGCTCGCCACCACGGCCATGAGCTGGTCGCCGTCGACCATTTGGCCCTTCTCGTCCACGATTAGGACACGGTCCGCGTCTCCGTCGAGGGCGATGCCGATATCGGCCCGCAGCTCGCGCACCTTGGTGGCCAGGGCCTCCGGGGCCGTGGAGCCGACCCCGTCGTTGATGTTGAAGCCGTTAGGCTCGACACCGAGAGAAATGACCTCGGCGCCCAGCTCCCAGAGGGCCTCGGGTGCGACCTTGTAGCCGGCCCCGTTGGCGCAATCGACCACGACGCGCATCCCCTCGAGATCCACCTGGCGGGGCAGGGTGCGCTTGGCGAACTCGATGTAGCGGGCCTGGACGCTCTCGACGCGCTTGGCGCGGCCGAGCCGTGCGGAGGTCGCGAGGCGGGAGGACAGGTCGGCGGCCAGCAGGGCCTCGATCTCTTGCTCGACCTCGTCCGAGAGCTTGAAGCCGTCGGGGCCGAAGATCTTGATGCCGTTATCCTCGTAAGGGTTGTGCGAGGCCGAAATCATGACCCCGAGGTCGCACCGCATGGAGCGGGTCAGCATGGCGACGGCGGGTGTCGGGATCGGCCCTGTGAGGAGCACGTCCATGCCCACGGAGTTGAAGCCCGCCTGGAGCGCGGTCTCGATCATGTAGCCCGACAGGCGCGTGTCCTTTCCGATCACGACCCGATGGCGGTAGTCGCCGCGCTGGAACATGAGGCCGGCCGCCTGGCCCACCTTCAGGGCGAGCTCCGGGGTGATGACTCCATTGGCGCGGCCGCGAATGCCGTCTGTCCCAAAGTACTTGCGCACGGGTGTGGTCTCCGAAATCGGTAGCGCCGGGGCGCTTACAGGCTTTCTCAAAGCAACCTCCACAGCTCAGGTCAAGATTCCGGGGTCTGTTCGGGTCATCACAAGTGATGAGCGAATGTTACAATCAAAGATGTAACGCATTCGCTAACGGCGAAAACTGGCCGTTGGCAAGAAAAACGCCCGCCGGAGGGGCGGGCGTTGGATCTTTAGGGGTGGAGTCCAGCCGGATCAGGCCTGCGGTTGAGGCTCCATGCCGCCGTCCGACTCGCGGGGACGGGTGCGTCCAGCGGACGGAACCGGCGAGCCACGGCTCGGGGTGGTCGGCTCACCGGAATCGCGGACCGGAGGCTGGCCGTCGAGGAGCTTCTTGATTTCGTCGCCCGAAAGGGTCTCGTATTCCAGAAGGCCGCGAGCCAGTGCTTCCAGCTCGTGCTCCTTCTCGGTCAGGATGCGGCGGGCATCCTCGAGGCCGGCCTCGACAAGACGACGGACCTCCGAGTCGATCTTCTGCGCCGTCGCCTCCGAAACGTTCTGCTGGCGTCCCATCTGCATGCCGAGGAAGACCTCGTCCTGGTTCTCGCCATAGGCGACGGTGCCGAGTTCGGGCGAGAAGCCCCACTTGGTGACCATCATCCGAGCGAGGCGGGTGGCCTGCTCGATGTCGGACTGAGCGCCGGACGTGACCTTCTCCTTGCCGAAGATCATCTCCTCGGCGATGCGGCCGCCCATCATGATGGCGAGCCGGGAGGTCATCTGCTCGAAGCTCATGGAGAGCTTGTCACGCTCCGGCAGCTGCATGACCATGCCGAGCGCCCTGCCACGGGGGATGATCGTGGCCTTGTGGACCGGATCGGTGGCCGGAACGTTGAGGGCGACCACCGCGTGGCCGGCCTCGTGATAGGCCGTCAGGCGCTTCTCGTCGTCGGTCATGACCAGGGTGCGGCGCTCGGCACCCATCATGACCTTGTCCTTGGCATCCTCGAACTCATGCATCGTGACGATGCGCTTGCCGCGCCGGGCCGCCAAGAGAGCGGCCTCGTTGACGAGGTTCATGAGGTCCGCGCCCGAGAAGCCGGGGGTGCCGCGGGCAATGACCTTGAGGTCCACGTCGGGTGCCAGCGGGACCTTGCGAACGTGGACGCGCAGGATCTTCTCGCGGCCCGTCACGTCCGGGTTCGGCACGACGATCTGGCGGTCGAAGCGGCCGGGACGCAGCAGCGCGGGGTCGAGCACGTCGGGCCGGTTGGTGGCCGCGATGATGATCACGCCCTCGTTGGCCTCGAAGCCATCCATCTCCACCAGGAGCTGGTTGAGGGTCTGCTCGCGCTCGTCGTTGCCGCCGCCGAGGCCGGCGCCGCGATGGCGGCCGACCGCGTCGATTTCGTCGATGAAGATGATGCAGGGCGCGTTCTTCTTGGCCTGCTCGAACATGTCGCGCACGCGGGATGCACCCACGCCTACGAACATCTCCACGAAGTCGGAGCCCGAGATGGTGAAGAACGGAACGTTCGCCTCGCCCGCGACGGCGCGCGCCGTCAGGGTCTTACCGGTGCCCGGAGGGCCGACGAGCAGCACACCGCGGGGAATGCGACCGCCGAGACGCTGGAACTTCTGCGGGTCGCGCAGGAATTCCACGACCTCCTGAAGGTCTTCCTTGGCTTCGTCGATACCAGCCACGTCGTCGAAGGTCACGCGGCCGTGGGCCTCGGTCAGCAGCTTGGCCTTGGACTTGCCGAAGCCCATGGCCCGGCCGGCCCCGTTCTGCATCTGGCGCGACAGGAACACCCAGGCGCCGATGAAGAGCGCGATGGGCAGGATGTTCATAAGCACCGCAATGAACCACGGGGTCGAGTCCGATTGCGGGCGGGCGGTGATCTGCACGCCCTTCTGCTGCAGCTTCGAGACCAGCATGGGGTCGTTGGGCGCATAGGTCGTGAAGTTGCGGCCGTCCGTATAGGTGCCGCTGATCTCCGGCCCGGAGATGATCACGTTGGAGACGCGGCCCTGATCGGCATCGGCCAGGAGCTGGCTGTAGGCGATATCGCTGCCGCCGCTCCGGTGGCCGGGGCTTTGGAAGAGGGTCACGAGCGCCAGCACCAGGAGGAAGATGACAACCCACAAGGCGAAGTTGCGGAAATTCGGATTCATCGGATCAGATCTGCCCCAGGGGGAGAGGGTACGGGAGAGGAATTCTCCCATACGGTTGGGATCAATGTAGGCACGGTTCCATCCCTTGCCAAGGGAATGAGGCACCTATGGGGCATGAACTCATCCCCTTGGATAAGAGATATCCCTAACGGCCGCGCCGGCGCGGGGGTTCGGCCGTGATGGCGAGCCGCCCTGCGGCGTTGAGGGACAGTATCGCGCCCGCCACCGTCAGGCGCAGGGCCTCGCCCCGTTCCAGGGCGCCGCGCAGGCGCTCGAGGCAGGTTTCCAGGCGCCCGAGCCGCCGGTGGTCGGGGGAGGGCAGGGCGCGCGCGAGAGCGAGATCCAGAACCCGCAACGCGATGTCGTAAGGCTCGCGGATCAGGCAAGCGGCCTCGAAGACTAGTGCCCCAGGTGCCCCAACGTCGGCCATCCGGTTCGGGGGCGCGGGGTCCTGAGACCGCGCCAGGGCATCTTGAAAGCCTTGCTCCAATGCTTGTTTCGCCTTCGCCCGCAGCGCTGCGTCGGCGCGCGCCGCACGGGTGGCAAATCCGGCCAGGCGTTCGGCCGTCAGACCTTCGCGGGCGAGCGCCGGCATGAGGGCGCGCCAGCGCACCCGTTCGAACCGAGGGTTGGCGTTGGACGGATCGGCGACGGAGGCCCAGCCATGATCGGCGCAGAGTGCCAGGAGAGCGGACTTGCGCAGGCCTAGCAGCGGACGGGCATGCCGGATCCCGTCGACCCTGCGCTCCGCGTGCATGCCGGACAACCCCGCTAGGCCCGAGCCGTGCGCCAAGCGCATGAGCACGGTTTCGGCTTGGTCATCGAGAGTGTGCGCCGTGACCAGGTGGGAGGCTCCGCAGGCCCGGGCATGCCGGGTCAGGAGCGCGTAGCGGGCCTCGCGGGCGGCGGCCTGCAGCCCCGTTCCCGGCTTGTCCCCCTCCCAGGCGAGAACCCGATGGGGCAAGCCCAGCCGCGCGGCCTCCCGCCCGACCCAGGCGGCCTCCTCGGCGGCCTCCGGGCGCAGGCCATGATCGACCGTGGCGACGAGGACCGGGGGATAGCCGAGGGCGGTCCAGCGGGACAGGAGGTGCATCAGCGCCATGGAGTCCGGGCCCCCAGAGACGGCGGCCAGAACGGCGGAAGCGGACGAGAGCGGGGCGAAGAGGCCTTGCAGCCATTCGGCGGTGAGGGTGGGGGCGCTCATGCGGGAGCCTTCAAAAAGGCTCGACCGGATCAGACGCCGCCGCTCACGAGCATTTGGCCCGCTGCTGCTCGCGGGCGGAGCCCTGGCGAACGCTGGCGGAGGCCTGGGGATATTTGCGGTCGAGCTCGACGAAGACCGCGCAGGCGCGGTCGCGGGCCCCGATGGCATTGAGCGAGACGCCGAGCTTCAGGAGGGCGTCGGGGGCCTTGGCGGAGCTCGGGTAGTCGGCCGAGACGTTCAGGAACTGCTCGGCGGCCTCGCGATGGCGGCCGCGCTGGAGATAGCTCTCGCCGAGCCAGTACGAGGCTTCCGGCACCATCCGGTCGCGGGGATTGGACTGGAGGAAGCGGCGAAAGCCCATCTCGGCCTGCTCGTATTGCCGCTGGGTGTAGGACGCATAGGCGGCGTCGAAATCCGAGCGCGGATCGCCGCTGCTCGTGGCCGCGACGCTCGGGCCGGGCCGCGCGGGCGCCACCGAAGCCGTGCGGCCCGTGCCGCCGATATCGAGCGGGGCGCTGCCCGGAGGGGCGTCGTCCCCCTCGATCAGGTCGCCGATCCCCGCCAGCCGGCCGCCGGGCAGCGCCATGGGCCGGCCGATCTCGGAGGTGTCGAGGGGGGCGGAGGGGGCCGCGGAACCGAGCTGGCGCGGCGCGCCGGGAGCTTCGGGCTCCGTGCCCGGATCGAAGGCGTCGCTGCGCTTTTGGGGCTGGGGCTGGGCCGGACGGGCCGGGGTGGCCGTGGGGGGCGCCGACGGGCGGGAGCCACCCCGGTTCTCCTGGAAGCGGTACTCCACGTCCTCCTGGAACCGGCGCAGCTGATCCTTCAGCTGGCGGTTTTCGAACTGGAGCTGCTCCATCTGGCCGGACAGCTGGCGGATCTGGCTCTCCAGGCGGCTGAGGCGCACGATGGCGTCGGCCGCGTCCTGGGCCAGGGCCGGAACGGAAATGGACGCAAGGGCAAGGGCGGCGATGAGGGCTGCGAGTGAACGGCGAAACATCATGGATACCGGAAGGATACGGCCTCGAACGGCCTGCCGATAACACAAAAGCGCCGCCACGGCGATAATGTGGCGGCGCTTCGCGCTTCAAACCCTTTTGATCGGCGGAGGCTTAGGACCCCGCGCCGCCCAGCACCGTCACGGCGCGGCGGTTCTGCGACCAGCACGAGATGTCGTTGCACACCGCGACCGGACGCTCCTTGCCGTACGACACGGTGCGCAGGTTGCCGGCCGGAACGCCGCGGGACACGAGGTAATCGCGCACGTTCTGGGCGCGGCGGGCCGAGAGCGAGAAGTTGTACTCGCGGGTGCCGCGCTCGTCCGCATGGCCCTCCACCAGGACCGTGTAAGTCGGATAGCGGGCCAGCCACTGCGCCTGCTTGTCCAGGGTCGCGACGGCGGTGGGGTTCAGGTCGGTCTGGTCGGTCTCGAAGAACACGCGGTCGCCGACATTCACGACGAAGTCCTGCGCGCTGCCCGGCGTGGCCGCGCCACCGGCGCCGAATCCGCCGGCGGAACCGTCCGCCGTACCATCTTTGTTGGACGAACAGGCCGCCGCCCCGAGGGCGAGGACGATCGCAGCGGCGAACTTGACGGCTCGCAACGTCATCATTGGCAATACTCCTTACACAAACGTCTGCCGAACGTTGTGTTTCTTATAGGTAGCGATGGTTAAAGGAGGGTTCCGTCAACCTTGATGAAACCTTGCGAAACAGGGTGAATCGCAGGCAGGTGCTGAAACCTGCGCTTATGGTTAATCGAGCCTGAATACGGCAAAGGTCGGGCATCGGGAGCCTGCTTGCCGTTGAGATCAAAGGCTTTTCCGTGACGGTTCTTTGGTATGGCGCGTGCCGCCCAGCGATCGCCCGCGCGGGCCGGAATCGGCCGCCGGGGGCGCATGCAATCATGCGCCCCCGTGGGTCCGGTTCGGTCGCTAGATCAGGATAAAGTCGCCCCCCGACAGCCCGAGGCCGGTCTGAAGCTGGGCGAACTTGACCGCCGCCATGGATCCCGTGCCATCGCGGTCATAGAAGAGGGCGCCGGTGTTGGGATTGTAGATAATCCGGTCCTCGCTGTCCTCCGCCTGGAAGCCGGTCTCGAATTGGTCCTCGCTCAGGCCGCGCGAATCCCCGGTGCAGCCCAGGAAGACGTTGCGCGCGAGCGCGATCTTGTCGTTCATGCCGGTCTGCTTGGTCTCGAAGAACGGGATGGTGTCGACGTTGAAGGCGCTCAGGCCCGTGGTGAACTGGAAGATCGTCCCGTAGGATTTGTAGTACGATTCCAGCATGTCGGATCCAGCACCCCCGTCCAGGGTCTGGTTGTTGCCGTCCACCACCAGGGTATTGGAGAACTCGTTACCCTGGATCTTGAGGTTGGCATAGGCCGTGGCGATGATCGTCTCGAGGTGCTGGCCCGGCTGCAGGGTGAACGACGCGGTCGTGAAGACGGTGTCGCCGTCGCCGATCGTCCAGTCGATCACCTGGTCCTGGGCATTGTCGACATAGAAGCGGTCGTCGGCCGTGTTGCCCTGGAGGTAATCGATGCCCGAGCCGCCCATCAGCATCGTCGACATGCCCGGCGTGGCGTAGATCTTGTCGTTACCGACGCCTCCATCGAGCACATACGTGCCGGAAGGCGAGTTGGCGATGCCGTTGCCGCCGATCAGCGTGTCGTCAAACCTGGATCCGGTCACGCCCTCGATCTCAGCCAGGATGTCTCCGGCGGCGTCGCCGTAATATCCCTTGCCGCTGCGCAGGTCGACGTGAACGCCTGTCGAGGAGGCGTTGTAGTAGACGATGTCGTGACCGCTGCCTCCGACGATGTAATCGGCCCCCTTGTATCCCCAGAAGCCGTCGTTCCCGCCAAATCCGTACATGATGTCGTCGCCGGCCGTGCCGAGGAGTTGGTCGGCGGTCTCGGAACCGAGGAAGATTCTGTCCCAGTCCGACCAGGGTGCTCTCGATGATGAAGTTGAAGCCATTTTGGTCATATCTCTTCTAGAAGTTGTCCTAGAGATGTGGTCCTATTTGCCACGTTACAACAAAACATTACGAGAAGAGTTGTTCCTCAGGTCTGCGAAACGGACGGTTTCCTCTGCGGATCGTGGTCAAGCTTTTCAGGCTGGCCGTCCGCTCAAGCCAAGACTGTTTGCAAATCATTAACGTTAAGAGCCATTTAACCAGTCTGGCTCATGCTGGCTCGCATGATGGGCCCACGATGGCCGCGATGATTTGGAGACCGCGTCCATGCGTTCGACCCTGCTTACCCTGGCCGCCTTGGCGTCGAGTCTCTGCGCCGCGCCCCCGGCTGTCGCGGCCGACCTGCCGCCGGCGCCCGTCCTGGACGATATCCCCGATCCCGTCGAGTCGGGGTGGTATCTGCGCGGGGATATCGGGGCGGTGTCGAACGCGGTCTCGTCCCGGCCGCGTGATCCCGGCTTCGAAGACGTTCCGCCGCTTCTCCGCTCCAAGCTGGAGCGCGGCGCCGTGATCGGCGGCGGCGCGGGTTATCGGTTCTCGCCGTTCCTGCGCGCCGACGTCACCGTGGATCACAGGTTCGAGAGCGCTTTCCGGTCGACGCGTTTCGGCTTCGGGGCGGGCTCGGCCTTCGATCGCGCGGACGCGTCCGCCACGGCAGTGCTGGCCAATGCCTATCTCGACTTGGCGCTCCTGCCCGGCATCACGCCCTATATCGGCGCGGGGCTGGGGTTCAGCCACACCAGAATCGGCGGGGGCGAGCGCTGGATCGCCGAGCCGGAGGGTGCCCTGGCCGGCGCGGCCTCGCTGGGCGGCGGTTCGGACACCCGCTTCGCCTGGGCGGCCATGACGGGCGTGGCTCTCGAACTAACGTCGAACCTGACCGTGGACCTCGGCTATCGCTATATCGATCTCGGCAAGAACGGAACGCGATTCGACGGGTTCGGCGTGCCCCTGTCCGGTGGCCGCTTCCATGCTCACGACGTCCGGATCGGAGCGCGCTACCTGTTCAACTGAGCGGGGCTGGAACGGCATGAAGACGCTTTGGGCGAAACCCTGGCTGAGGCTCTCGGCGACAACGCAGCAGCATCTGCACCGAGGCGTCGACGTCACGCTGGGCGGCCTGATGCTGCTCGGCGCCCTGGCCCATGTCTACGGCTCCTTCACGGCCTACCCATTGGGCTCCGAGGTGCTGGTCTGGTCCCTGTCGGCGGGGGGATTGGCGCTCCTGCTCGCCGCTCTCAACCTGCTGCGGGCCATGCGACCGGAGGACCGGACGCTCGCCTGGATCTGTGCGGGGGGATGCGTCCTCTGGGCCCTCCTGGCCGTCCTCTTCGGGCTGTCGATCGGCCACGTTCTCGACGCCCGCGTGATCTTTCACGCCGTGGTCGCCGCGGCTCTGGCGGATCTCAGCGTCCGGATGGCGTTGGGGAAGGACGAACCTTCCGCCGCCGGGCCGGAGGCGCAACCGGTTCCCATGCCCGCGCCGGACCCGCTTCCCGCGCCACCGCGATCCGTCGACGTGCCTCCGCCGCTGCCGGTCGCCAGGCTGCGCGTGGTCAATGGAAGCGCCTCCGCCGAGAGGGTGTGAGAGCCGGATAGGCCTCCTTCGCGGTTGTCCCAGGGCTCGCCACGGGTCTCGGCGCTCGACAGGGGCGGCCGGACCCGATCCGTCCGCGATGGAGGGGCACCGCCCCAACGAGGAAGGCCCAGCGCTCCGGCCGTCCCCCGTCGCTGAGGCATCTCGACCCCTCCAAGGGAAAGGCCCGGGAGAGTGGCGGTACCCTTACTCTGCCGGGTGAGCCGGCGGCACCGCCTCGCCATGCGGGCGCCGGGACGCCTGTTCCTCCTGGCCGCGCAGCTTGTCGAGCATCTCGCTCACGTAAGTAGCAGGCTTGGTGAAGCCGCCGAGCAGCAGGTAGATGGCCGGAATCACCAGTACCGTCAGCAAGGTCGAGAGCGTCACGCCGCCCACGATCACGGTGCCGATGGCGTTGCGGGCCTCCGCGCCCGCGCCGCTCGAGAGCGCCAAGGGCACGGCGCCGCCGATCATGGCGATGGAGGTCATCAGGATCGGGCGCAGGCGCATCACGGACGCCTCGATCACCGCCTCGCGCACGGAATAGCCGCGCTCGCGCAGCTGGTTCGAGAACTCCACAATCAGGATGCCGTTCTTGGTCATCAGGCCGATGAGCAGGATCATGCCGATCTGGCTGTAGATGTTGAGCGTCTGCCCCGTGAGCCACAGGGCCAGGAGTCCGCCGGTGAGCGCCAGGGGCACGGTCAGCATGATGATGAACGGGTTGATCCAGCTCTCGAACTGCGCCGCCAGGACCAGGAACACCACGAGGAGCGCCATGCCGAAGGTGACGTAGATCGCGTTCGAGGATTCGCGGAAATCCTTGGACTGGCCCGTATAGCCGATGCGGGCCTCGGCGGGGAGTTCCGTGCGGACGATGTTCTCCAGGGTGGCCAGGCCTTCGCCGATGGACACGCCGGGGCGCAGGGCCGACTGGATCGTGATCGAGCGCATGCGGTCGAAGCGGTTCAGCGTCTGGGGCGAGGCCGACTCCGTCAGGGTCACGAAGGAGGAGAGCGGCACGAGCTCGCCGTTGGCGGCCCGGATGAAGGTGTTGGTCAGGTCGTTGGGGCTCGCGCGATCCTCGGCGCGGCCACGCATGATGACGGAGTATTCCTCGCCGCGATTGACGAAGGTGGAGATCTCCGACTCGCCGAACATCAGCTCGAGCGTGCGGCCGATATCCTCGATGGAGATGCCCAGATCGGCGGCGCGTTGACGGTCGATCTGGACGCGCACATTCGGCTGCGATTCCCGGTAATTGGAATCGAGGTTCAGGAACATGCCCGTGGCCTGGGCCTTCTGCATCACGGTATCGCGCCAGTCCCGCAGGGTGTCATAGTCCGGCCCGCCGAGCACGAACTGGATCTGCTGATTGAGGCCGCGCTGGCCGAGCGAGGGTGGGTTGATCGGGAAGGCGCGGGCGCCCGGCAGGTTCGAGACCTTGCCGTAGAGCTGCAGCACCAGGTCCTGCTGCTTCATCTCGCGCTTGTCCCAGGGGGCCAGGCGCACGATGATCATACCCGCATTGACGGGGGAGGGGCGGGCGAAGCCCGGCGCGACCTGGCTCGTCATGGAGGTCACGACGCCGTTGTCGAGGTAGGGCTGCAGCTCGCGCTCGACCTCCTTCACCCGGTCGCGGGTGTAATCGAGGCTCGCGCCCTCGGGGGCATCGATGCGGATGATGATCGCGCCACGGTCCTCGGTGGGCGAGAACTCCTTCGGGATCGCCTGAAACAGGTTGTAGGCGCACAGCGATACCACGGCGCCCACGGCCAGGATGATGAGCGGCCCCTTGAGGGCGCGGGTCAGCAGCCAGCGATAGCCGTCGTTCATCTTGGTGAAGAGCGGCTCCGTCATGACCTGGATGCGGCCATGGGCCGGCACCATCAGCTTCGAGCACATCATCGGCGTGAGGGTTCGGGCCACGACGCCGGAGAAGAAGATCGAGGCCGCGAGCGTGATGGCGAATTCGCGGAACAGCTTGCCCGTGTTGCCCGGCATGAAGGCGAGCGGCACGAACACGGCCATGAGCGTCGCCGTGGTGGCGATAACCGCGAAGCCGATCTCGCGCGCGCCGTCGAAGGACGCGAGCAGGGGTGCCTGTCCCTCCTCGATGCGACGGTGCACGTTCTCGATTTCCACGATGGCGTCGTCCACCACGATGCCGATGGCGAGCACGATGGCGAGCAGCGTCAGCACGTTGATGGAGGCGTTGAAGTAGCTCATCACCATGAAGGCCGCGATGATCGACACCGGGATCGCCACCATGGCCACGATGGTGGACCGCCAATCACGCAGGAAGAGCAGGATCACCAGGATCACGAGGGCGATGCCTTCGATGAGCGTATGCAGCACGCCGTCGATGGAGGCGCGGATGAACTGGCTTTCGTCGTAGGAGACCTCCGCCTTGGTACCGGGCGGCAGCGACGATTTCAGCTGCTCCAGCTCGGCGCGCACGCCGTCGGCCACCGCCAGGGTGTTGGCGGTGGACTGGCGCACGATGCCCAGGCCGATGGCAGTCTTGCCCGACTCATAGAACTCGAAGCGGTTGTCCTCAGGGCCGACCTCGACGCGGGCGACCTCGCCCAGGCGCACCAGGTATCCGTTCTTGTTCGAGACGATGACCTGCTCGAAGTCCTTCGGGGTCGACAGGCGTGAATCCGTCTTCACGGTGAACTCGCGCTGGCTCGACTCCACGCGCCCGCCCGGCAACTCCACATTCTGGCGCTTGATGGCGGTTTCCAGGTCCTGCACGGTCAGGCCGCGCGCCGCCAGGGCCGCCCGGTCGACCCACAGGCGCATGGCGTAGCGCCGCTCGCCCGCCAGGTACACATTGGCGACGCCTTCCACGGTGGAGAGACGGTCGACATAGACGCGCTTCAGGAAGTCGCTGAGCTCCAGGGCGTCGAGGGAGGACGAGGTGACGCCCACCCACATGATCGCGGAGGCGTTGTCGTCGACCTTGCGCACCACGGGGGAGTCCACGCCGTCGGGCAGGCGCCCGGCCACCCGAGAGACCGCGTCGCGCACGTCGGAGGCCGCGTCCTCGGGGCTGCGCGACACGTCGAACTCGATGTTGACCGAGGAGCGCTCGTCCTGGCTCTGCGAGGTGATCTGGCTGATGCCCTCGATGCCCGCGATGGCGCCTTCGATCACCTCCGTGACCCGGTTCTCGATCACCTCATTGGCGGCGCCCCGATAGATGGTCGACACCGACACGACGGGCCGGTCGACGCTCGGGTATTCCCGCACCGGCATGTTGATGAGCGCGCCCAGGCCGCCGACGATCAGCAGCAGGCTGACCACGATGGAGAAAACGGGGCGGCGGATGAAGAGGTCGGAGACCTGCATGGCTATGGTCCAAGTGCATCAGGAGAGCAAATCGCGCAGTATACGCCGGCGTGCTCTCCTCCCCCTTGTGGGGAGGAGTTGGAGGTGGGGGTGTCGGCTCCGGACCCATTAAGGCTTGGCGCTCACACCCCCACCCTAGCCCTCCCCACAAGGGGGAGGGGATAGCGTGGGAGTCTGTGAGCGCGGCCATCTACTTCCGCTCGGCCGCCGCCGCCGGGGTGATGGCCCCCGGCAGGTTCAGCGAGGAGCGGGACGGGGTGTCCCGGTTGGCCGTGGGGGGCGCCGCATCCTTGGGGGCGGGGGTGCCGACGGGACGCGGCACTACCTCGATGCCGGCGCGCACTCGCTGGACGCCCAGCACCACGATGGTCTCGCCCGCCTTCAGGCCGTCCAGGACCTCGACCTTGCCGCCCTGGCGCTGGCCGATGGTGATGACGCGGCGCTCGATCTTGTTGTCCTTCACCGGATAGATGATCTGGCGCAGGCCTTCGCTGACCACCGCCTCCTCCGGCACCACGATGGCATCGTCCTTGTTGGTCACCTCGAGCGCCACGGACAGGAACATGCCCGGCCGCAGGGCCTCGTCCGGGTTGTCGAAATCCGCCGTCAGGCGGACCGTGCGGGTGACGGGATCGATGCGCGGATCGATGGTGGAGACCTGGCCCTTGAAGGTGCGGCCCTGGTAGGCCACGGCCTTGGCGTTCACCACCTGGCCGGGCTGGAGGCGGGCCAGAAGGTTTTCCGGAACCGAGAAATCGAGGCGGACCTTGGAGAGGTCGTCGAGGGACGTGATGCGGGTGCCGGGCGAGATATAGGCGCCGAGCGACACCGAGCGGGTGCCGACCCGACCCGCGAAAGGCGCCCGTATGGTCAGGTCCTCCAGCCGGGCCTCGGCGGCCTTGCGCTGGGCCTGGGCCGACGCGATGGAGCCTTCCAGGGACTTCGCCTGGGCGGTCAGATCCTCCACCTGGGCGCCGGTTCCGGCTCCGGTGCGGCTCAGCGCGACGGCGCGCTCCAGCTTGATCTGCACCTCGTTGCGCAGGGCCACGGCCCGGTTGGCCTCGGCGGCGGCCTGTTCGATCTCGGCTTTTCGCTCGGCGGCGTCGAGCTGAACCAGCACGTCGCCGGCCTTGACCTTCTGGCCTTCCTGGAAGCCGATCTCGTTGATGATGCCTGCCATCTTGGCCGTCACCGTGATGGATTCGTAGGCACGGATCGTGCCCACCGCCTCGCGGGTCTCGACGATGCGGCCCGTCTTGACCGTATCGACCTCGACGGCCGGCGGGCCGGAGGGGCCGCGCCCGCGGGCCGGGCCCGTGGCCGCCTGCCCGGTGGGAGCCGGGAAATAGGAGCCGACAACCGGCGCTTTCGCGAGGTAGCCTTCCTTGTAGGCATACCAGCCGCCAAATCCTGCCGCGCCCAGCACGGCAATGACGGCGAGCTGTCCGGATGCACGCATGCTCGCTCCTTAAAAGGTCCCAAACAATTCGATGAGGCGGACCTAGCATATAATATGCCAGTTGAGGGTTTAGTACCGCAGAAGACACGCGGATGTGTATTACGATTTCGTAATCTCATCCCTTATCGCTTTCCTGTCCGGCTCCGCTTGACCGCGACACTGTCCTCCGTCATACCCGTCGGCGGGACACCTCCCCCCACCGGGAGGCGCCCATCTGTAAGGATGGATCACATGACGAATACGCCTGCCGTGCGCCCTTCCGCGCCGTTTTTCTCGTCCGGCCCCTGCGCCAAGCGCCCCGGATGGAGCCTCCAGAACCTCAAAACCGAATCCCTGGGCCGCTCGCACCGCGCGAAGCTCGGCAAGGCGCGCCTGAAGCTCGCCATCGACCTGACCCGCGAGGTGCTCGAGGTCCCGGCCGATTACCGCATCGGCATCGTGCCCGCCTCCGATACCGGCGCCGTCGAGATGGTGCTGTGGTCCATGCTCGGCGCCCGGCCGGTGGATATGCTGGCCTGGGAGAGCTTCGGCGAGGGCTGGGTCACGGACGTGGTCAAGCAGCTCAAGCTGGCGGATGCCCGCGTGATCAAGGCCCCCTATGGCGAGCTGCCCGACCTGACCCAGGTCGACACCCGAACCCGCGACGTGGTCTTCACCTGGAACGGCACCACCTCCGGCGTGCGCGTGCCGAACGCGGACTGGATCGCGGCTGACCGTGAGGGCCTGACGATCTGCGACGCCACCTCGGCGGCCTTCGCGCAGACGATGGATTTCTCGAAACTCGATGTCGTCACCTTCTCCTGGCAGAAAGTGCTCGGCGGCGAGGCGGCCCACGGCATGCTGATCCTGTCGCCCCGCGCGGTGGAGCGGCTCGAGACCTACAAGCCGGCCTGGCCGCTGCCGAAGATCTTCCGCATGACGAGCAACGGCAAGCTCATCGAGGGCATCTTCCAGGGTGAGACCATCAACACCCCGTCCATGCTCTGCGTCGAGGATTACATCGACGCGCTCGAATGGGCGAAGTCGATCGGCGGCCTGAACGCCCTCACGGCCAAGGCCGATTCCAACGCCCGGGTGATCACGGACTGGGTCGCCCGCACGCCCTGGATCGCCAACCTCGCTCAGAAAGAGAATGAGGCGTCCAACACCAGCGTCTGCCTCGTGGTGGCCGATCCCGACGTGGTCGCCAAGGGTCCGGACGCGGTGGCGGCGGTGGCCAAGGGCATCGTGGCGGCGCTCGAGAAGGAGAACGTGGCCCTCGACATCGGTGCCTATCGCGACGCGCCTCCCGGCCTGCGCATCTGGTGCGGCGCCACGGTCGAGCGATCCGATCTCGAGGCCCTGACGCCCTGGCTCGACTGGGCCTTCGCGCAGGAAAAGGCCAAGCTCGCGAAAGCGGCTTAAGCACTCAACCCTCTCCCCGAAGCGGGAGAGGGTGGTCGGCAAAGCCGACCGGGAGAGGGGGCGGTACTCGGTAAAGCGCCCCTCTCGCAACCATCCATTTCACATATCCCCTCTCCCGACCTGCTTCGCAGGCCACCCTCTCCCGCGGAGGGGAGAGGGACAAAGAGGTGACCCATGCCCGCTCCCCGCGTTCTCATTTCCGACGCCCTGTCGCCCGCCGCCGTTCAGATCTTCAAGGATCGCGGCGTCGAGGTCGATTTCCAGCCCGATCTCGGCAAGGACAAGGACAAGCTCGCTGCCATCATCGGCAATTATGACGGCCTCGCGATTCGGTCCGCCACCAAGGTGACGGCCAAGATGCTCGATCAGGCCAAGAACCTGAAGGTGATCGGCCGCGCCGGCATCGGCGTCGACAATGTCGAGATTCCCGCCGCCACCGCGAAGGGCATCATCGTGATGAACACGCCCTTCGGGAACTCCATTACCACCGCCGAGCACGCCATCGCCATGATGTTCGCGCTCGCCCGCCAGATCCCCCAGGCCGACGCGTCGACCCAAGCCGGCAAGTGGGAGAAGAACCGGTTCATGGGCGTGGAGCTCACGGGCAAGACGCTCGGCGTCATCGGGTGCGGCAATATCGGGTCCATCGTGGCCGAGCGCGGCATCGGGTTGCGCATGCGCGTCATCGCCTACGACCCCTTCCTGTCGCCGGAGCGCGCGATCGAACTCGGCGTCGAGAAGGTCGAGCTCGACGACCTGCTGCGCCGAGCCGACGTGATCACGCTTCACGTGCCAATGACGGAGAAGACCAAGAACATCCTGTCGGCCGAGAATATCGCCAAGACTAAGAAGGGCGTGCGGATCATCAACTGCGCTCGCGGCGGCCTCGTGGACGAGGCGGCCCTGCGGTCGGCGCTCGATTCCGGCCATGTTGCGGGGGCGGCTTTCGACGTCTTCACCCAGGAGCCCGCGACCGAGAACCCGCTCTTCGGCCATCCCAACGTGGTGTGCACGCCGCACCTGGGCGCCTCGACGTCGGAGGCGCAGGAGAACGTGGCCCTGCAGGTGGCCGAGCAGATGTCCGACTACCTGCTCCAGGGCGCGATCCAGAACGCCGTGAACTTCCCGTCCATCACGGCCGAGGAAGCCCCGCGCCTGAAGCCCTTCGTGGCGCTGGCCGAGAAGCTCGGCTCGTTCCTGGGCCAGCTCACGGAAGCCCCGATCAAGGGCATCCGCATTGAGTACGAGGGCGACGTGGCTGACATGAACACCCGCGCGCTCACCTCGGCGGCCGTGACCGGCGTGCTGCGGCCGTTCCTGCAGGACATCAACATGGTGTCGGCACCCGTCGTGGCGCGCGAGCGCGGCATCACGGTGGAGGAGGTCAAGCGCGAGAACGCCGCGCGGGACTACGAGAGCTTCATCCGCATCGTGGTGGACGCGGAGGACACCGCGCGCCACGCCGGCGGCACCGTGTTCCAGGACGGCAAGCCCCGCGTGACGGAGATCCGCGACATCGCCGTGGACGCCGAGTTCGCGCCGCAGATGATCTACATCCGCAACGACGACAAGCCCGGCTTCATCGGCCGTTTCGGCACGCTCCTGGGCGAATCCGGCGTCAACGTCGCCACCTTCGCGCTCGGCCGCGATACCCCCGGCGGGGATGCGATCTGCTTTGTGTCGGTGGATGAACCCGTCTCCGACGAGCTCCTGCGCAAGATCGAGGAGATTCCCCAGGTCAAGCGCGCCCGGTCGGTGCGGTTCTGACAGTCTCCAGGACAAAAGCGGCGGAACAGGGCGTCCTCGCGGGCGCCCTTTTCATGTCACGCCCGCCGCTCCGACAGCCAGATGCCGCCGAGCACCAGGAAGAGCCCCAGCGCGTGGTAGAGCGCGAAGGGCTCGCCCAGGAGCAGAACCGCCAGGAGGGCACCGAAGACCGGCACGAGATTGACGAACAGGCCCGCGCGGGCCGGGCCGATGAGCTCCACGCCGCGGATGAAGAAGATCTGGGCCAGGAGCGAGGGCAGGAGCGCCACGTAGAGCATGATGAGCCAGCCCCTGGGGGTCGGCCATTGCACGGTCCCTTGGGCGAATTCGAGCGCCACCAGCGGCAGCGAGGTCAGGAAGGCCACCACGGCCAGGGCCGTGAAGAACACCAGGCCGGGCAGGGCGGGGCGCCGCCGCAGGCCGAGCGTATAGCCGGCATAGAACAGGCAGGCGACCAGCATCCACACGTCGCCGATATTGAGCGCGAGGGTGCGCAGGATCTCCCAATCGGCCTTCACGGAGACCAGGACGACGCCCACGATGGTCACGGCCATGCCCAGCACCTGCAGGGGCAGAACGCGGGCCTTGAAGAACAGCACGGTGCCCAGGAGCACGAGCACCGGGATCGCGCCCTGGAAGATGGTGAGGTTCACGGCGCTGGTATGATGGGCGGCGGCGTAGAACAGGGCGTTGAAGGCCGTGAACCCGAAGGCGCCCATGAGGACCACGAAGAGCCAGCGAGCCCGGACCGTCGGCCATTCCGCCCACACGCGCCGTCCCACCAGGGGCAGCAGCACCGACACCACGATCACCCAACGCAGGCAGGTGAGCATCATGGGCGAGACCTGCCCGACCGCGAGCCGCCCCGCGATGGCGTTGCCGCCCCACATGAGGGCCGTGAGGGTGAGGAGCAGGTAGGCCTGCCCGTAGGCGGCTTTCCAGAGAGAGCGGAACATCGTCAGGAAACCGCGGATCGCATGGGCTTTGACCCTCAAAGCGCTTGCCGCCATGCGCGGTTCGGGTAAACCGGCGCCCGAAGGAGGCAGAGGACGGTCATGGGCTTACGGTTTCTGGTGGTCGAGGGCAATACGCGCCATGCAAGGCAGGCCCACAAGGCGAGCTATGGACTTACACAGGGGGAATCCTATGCGGCCGTCCTGCAGGAGATCGAACCGGCGAGCCTGTGCGACATCGCCCTTCCGGCCGACGAGGGCGCGAACCTGCCGGACCCCTCGGGCCTTCAATCCTACGACGGCATCGTCCTGACAGGCTCCTACCTGAACATCTACGACAGGACGCCGGAAATCCTGAGGCAGATAGACCTCATGCGGGCCGCGTATGCGTCCCGGACACCGGTCTTCGGCTCCTGCTGGGGCCTGCAGGTCGGCGCGGTCGCGGCCGGGGGCGACGTGCAGCGCAACCCGCTCGGGCGCGAGATGGTGTTCGCCCGCCGCCTCACCCCCACGGAGGCCGGGTGGGGGCATGCGATGCTGGCAGGGCGTCCCGCTGCCTTCGACGCGCCCGCCATCCACCTGGATCTCGTGACGGCCCTGCCGGGGGATTGCACCGTTCTGGCCACCAACGCCATGGCGGGCGTGCAAGCCGCCGAGATCCGGCAGGACGGAGGCGTGTTCTGGGGCGTCCAATATCACCCCGAGTTCAGCCTCGGCGAGATGGCGGCGATCCTGGGCCGGCGCGGCCCCACCCTCCTGGAGGAGGGCTTCTGCCGCTCGCCGGAGGACGCGGCCGCCTTCATCGCGGACCTCCAGGCCCTCCACGACGATCCGGCCCGCTTCGACCTCGCCTGGCGCTACGGCCTCGATGCCGAGATCCTCGACCCGGCCCGCCGCACGCGGGAGATCCGCAATTTCATCGAGGCCCGCGTGAAGCCGGAGAAAAGCGCGCGGGGCCGTGCCTGACAATAGGCCCGGGCCGCCTCCCATACTCTTTACGAAAAAAGGCCGGGCGCGATGCCCGGCCTTTTCGTTGGATGACGTGCCGTCTCAGATGAAGACGAAGTCGTTGAGATGCAGGGTGCTCTTGTTGACGCCGCTCAGGGTGAGGCTGAACTCGCCCTTGGCGATGACCGTGCCGCCGCCGGACTGATAGGCCGTGCTCATGAGAGCCGCGTAATCGGCGAACACGCTCTTGTAGACGATGATCTTCTCGTAATCGTCAGGCCCGGCGGCAAAGTCCGCGATGGTGGTCTTGGCCCAGGGCCGGATGTGGTAGGTGTCCCGGCCCCAGCCGCCGATCAGCACCGAACCGACCCCGTCGCCGATGAGGATGTCGTCGCCGTAGCCCCCGTCGAGGGTGTCGGCTCCGGCCGCCGCGCCCGCATCCATGTCGAGGTAATCGTTGCCGTCGCCGCCGCGCAGGTAATCGTTGCCCGTGCCGCCGATGATCGTGTCGTTGCCTTCCTCGCCCCAGAGCGAGTCGTTGCCGGCATCGCCCTTGACGCTGTCGTCGTTCAGACCCGCCCAAACCACATCGCTGCCGTTGCCGCCAGAGATGACGTCGTTGCCGCTCTCGCCGTTGAGGAAATCGTCCCCGTCCTCGCCGAAGATGGTATCGTTGTCGGCGCCGCCGTTGACGCTGTCATTGCCGATGCCCGCGCAAACGCCGTCGTTGCCGGCGCCGCCTTCGATCACGTCGTTGCCCTCTTCGCCAGCAATCCAGTCGTCTCCGCTGCCGCCGTCGAGCCGGTCGTTTCCTGTTCCGCCCCACAGCTCATCGTTGCCAGCATCGCCGTAGAGGACATCGTTGGCGCTGTCGCCCTTGAGGAGATCGTTGTCGGAGCCGCCGTAAAGACGATCATGCCCCTGTCCGCCATTCAATGTGTCGTTGCCTCCGCCGCCAAACAGATAGTCCGTTTCGCTTGAGCCAAGTGCTAATTGTGCATCATGGCCAAGCAGAACCATGTTGATGCGAATTTCGCGGCCAGCTTGGGTCAAGCTGAGCTGAGTGGTAAGGGTCGAGTTCGCTTCAACATCGTAATCGGGGACATCGCCGCCATTAGATTTCCAGCCAGGCCAGTTTGGATCTGCAAGCTTTCGAATACCGTTTTGATCAATGTAAACGCCGCCGTCTCGTTCATTAGGGAAGCGATCTGGAAACAGACTGTATTCCAAGTCCTTGATAAGCTGAACGGCAAAGCCGCCGGTGCCATATACTGCATCCCAGCGGTTTTTCTCCGCTTCATTCTCTGTCTTTGGGCCGAATTTAATATCAAACCAATGATCTGATTTTAATTTAGTTTCGACGATGGTACCGAAAGGCGTTTCAAAAATACACGTTAGAGTACCATCTTCGTTGTCGAAGACCGTGTAGGTTGATGAGGAATCTGATTCGTCGACCCCTACGAAATGACCCCCTGCCTCGCCTCCACTTGCACTATTTCCAGATGTGGAGCCTGAAGTATTGCCATACGTAACGCCGCTACCGACCTGATTGCCCTGTTGTGATCCACCATATGTGACCGGCGTTTGACCACCATATGTATTCTCTAACCAGCCCAACTCAGCTTCCAGCGTCATAGTCTCGTCCTCGTTCAACCTGAGGGCTCGTCAGCGCCGTAGATGCAGCATGCTTAAAGCCACGCTTGCGATGAATGCGTGTTCAGATCCGTGTTCCAACTCTCCAGACGGGGAGGGTTTAGGCTTAAACGATCGAAATTGCGGAAGTCGTAGATGGCGCTGGTTGCACGGAGGACCGTTCATGCAAGGACCAATGTTCGTGACGCTGGGAGAGATTTTCGTTGCGTCATGGGTGCTGACGTTGCGGCAGACCGGACGACGGGAGACGCGTGATTCTGTTTAGGGGCTTCCGTCCGGAAGGGTCACACATCGGCCGAAGGTTACCTTCAGTGTGGAACTGGCACGAGCGGGGACAGCAAACCGCTGCTTTCGTTGGAGGAGGGGCAGGTCAGCGCCGGATTGAGGGAGCGGCCAGCCTCGACCCGCCACAGGTCGGATAGGCCCTCACTCCCGCCCGATCCCGAGCCGTTTGCAGATCCGGTCGACCAGCATGCCGTCTCGCAAGGGCACCCCCTTGCGCGCGTCATGATCCGTGAAGCCCATCCGGCTGCGAAAGGCAAGGCGCTCCCCTGTCATTCCCAGCGGCCGCAGGCCGGGACGGGGATCCACGACCGGCTGCGTCGCCCCGGTTTCCTCTCCGTTCCGGCCGGGAACGACAACAGGGAGCGCGAACGTCACCGGAGGTTGGAGGATGACGATCAGCGGCGCGCCCGGCCGGAAATGACAGGAGGCATCGCCCGCCCATGAAGCCGCCAGCGCCCCTCCGGGTCGCGGGTCGCGTCGTACGGGGCCGGGCCGTGGCACCGCGCGGAACGGTGCAAGATCGCGACGGTGATGTCCCGGATCAGGCGGGTTACGCACCAGACCATGCCGAAGATGGTGGCCGCCAGGGCGAGGATGCAGAGCGCCTGGATCGGATCGGACGCATTCTGGAACTTGGCAAGGGCATCGGCCCAGACGCTGTAGGACGGCTCCATAGATCTAGCTCCCAAAGGCAAGCGACCACCAGCCAGGCTGGTGGTCGGGGAGTAGTAAGACCGCCGCAAGACGGCCGCATTGGCCTTTAGGCTTGCGCCCTGGACATGCGCCAACACCTCCCCGGCCATAAGGCGGGAGAGGCATCGTTGCGGTCGATGCCGACCGCTTGCGGAGAGGCTTACTAGACCCCGGAGCCGGGTCCGCCCAGCTCCGGTTCCGACGTAACATGCAAACAGGGCGGTCGGTCAATGGGATGCGGGGCGATGATCTGCTCCCATGGCCGGCTTCGGGCAAACCCGTTGCTGCAGGATCTCCCGGTTTTGCGAACCGAAACCCGCTTTCGCCTTGACCTTCGGGTCTCAATCCATCATGAGGCGCTGCAAGGTTTTACCCCAACCCTGGCCTTGCGCCGGGGTTTTTTATTGTGAGGATCGAGCGATGGCGAACGTGGTTGTCGTGGGCGCCCAGTGGGGCGACGAGGGCAAGGGCAAGATCGTCGACTGGCTGTCCGAGCAGGCCGACGTGGTGGTGCGCTTCCAGGGCGGCCACAATGCGGGCCATACCCTCGTCATCGGCGACACGGTCTACAAGCTCTCGCTCCTGCCCTCCGGCGTGGTGCGCCCCAACAAGCTCTCCGTCATCGGCAACGGCGTCGTGCTCGATCCGCACGCGCTCGCCGGCGAGGTCGAGCGCCTCTCCGAACAGGGCGTGACCATCACCCGCGATAACCTGCGCGTGGCCGAGAACGCCACCCTGATCCTGTCGATCCACCGGGAACTCGATGCGCTTCGCGAGAGCGGCAGCGCCGGCACCAAGATCGGCACCACCAAGCGCGGCATCGGCCCTGCTTACGAGGACAAGGCCGGCCGCCGCGCCATCCGCCTCATGGATCTGGCCGATCTCACCACCCTTCGCGACAAGATCGACCGGCTGCTCACCCACCACAACGCCCTGCGGCGCGGCTTCGGCCTCGACGAGTTCAAGCCGGAGGCGATCTACGAGGAGCTGTCCTCCGTCGCCCCGAAGGTGCTGCCCTACATGGACGCGGTGTGGCGCCTCCTCGACGAGGAGCGCCGCGCTGGCAAGCGCATCCTGTTCGAGGGCGCTCAAGGTGCGCTGCTGGACGTGGACCACGGCACCTACCCGTTCGTCACCTCCTCCAACACGGTGGCCGGACAGGCGGCGACCGGCTCCGGCCTCGGGCCCGGCGCGGTGGGCTACGTGCTCGGCATCGCCAAGGCCTACACGACCCGCGTGGGCGAGGGACCGTTCCCGACGGAGCTGTTCGACGAGGTCGGCGAGCTGATCGGCCAGAAGGGCAAGGAGTTCGGCGTGGTCACGGGGCGTAAGCGCCGCTGCGGCTGGTTCGACGCCACCCTCGTGCGGCAAACCGTCCGCACCTCCGGCATCGACGGCATCGCGCTCACCAAGCTCGACATCCTCGACGGGTTCGAGACCATCAAGATCGGCGTGGGCTACCGGCTGGACGGCGAGACCATCGACTACTTCCCGGCAAGCCAGGGGGCTCAAGCCCGCGTGGAGCCGATCTACGAGGAGATGGAAGGCTGGACCGGCTCCACCGCAGGCGCACGGTCCTGGGCAGATCTTCCGGCCCAGGCGATCAAGTACGTGCGCCGGGTCGAGGAGCTCATCGGCGCCCCGGTGGCGGTGCTCTCCACCTCGCCGGAGCGTGACGATACAATCCTCATGAAGAACCCGTTTGAGGGTTGACGCGGAAGCGCCAGCGGGTCATCCCAAAGACAAATGGCTGATTATCACCCCCTGATTGCCCGCGCGGTCGAAGGTTTGTCCGACCGCTCGCCCGATATGCGGCGCGCCGTTTACGAGCGCGCCCGTACGGCTTTGCTTGGACAATTGCGCTCCCTCGATCCGCCCCTGTCCGAGGCCGACATCGAGCGTGAGAGCCGGTCCCTCGACGATGCCATCCGCCGCGTCGAGGAGGGCTACGCAACGGCACCTGAGCCGTTTCCGCTGCCCGATTTCGCGGAGTTGCCCGCCCTGAAGGAAGCGGTGCTTCCGCCCGCTCGCGTCACCGAGCCGACAACGGCACCGGTGGAGCCGATCGAAAACGCTCCCGTCGCCGATGCGCCGTCCGATGCCCGGCCGCGCGTCGATACCCGTGCACCGGTTCGCGGCTCGGCCGGACGCGGCCGCACCATGATGCTCGGTGCGGTCCTGGCCCTTGTGATCGCGGCCATTGCGGTTTTTGCCTGGTTCTTGCGCGACACGCCCGAGAACATGGCCGCGCAGGCGCCGGTCGCCCAGGCGCCGCAGGCCGTTCCGGCGCCGGAGAACGGCAAGTTCGACGGGCGGGTCGGCGGCGCGCAGTCTCCCGCGCCGGCCGCTCCGGCCCGGGCCGATGTAGGGGTCGCGCAACGCGCGGTCTTCTACGAGGAGGACCCGAACAATCCCCAAGTCCCGAAAGCCATCACGGGCCGTGTGGTCTGGCGCCTCGAGACCATCAATGCCGGCCAGGGCCAGCCCTTGGAGACGGCGGTGCGCGGCATGATCGAGATCCCGGATGCGGGCATCAACTTGAACCTGCTCCTGCGGCGCAATCTCGACGCAACTCTTCCGGCTTCGCATACGGTCGAGCTGAACTTCACCACCCGGACAGGCGATGCCGGTCGCGTGGTGCGGGATGTCGGATTGCTGCAGTTCAAGAACGAAGAGAACGCGCGCGGCACCCCGGTGGCCGGGCTGCCGGTTCCCGTGCGGGAGAACTTCTTCCTGATCGGTCTGTCGAACCTGGCGGGCGACGTCGAGCGCAATGTGGAACTGTTCGTCCGCCGCAACTGGATCGACCTGCCGCTGCGCCTCTCCGATGGCAAGCGCGCGATCCTGAGCTTCGAGAAGGGCGCTTCGGGTGAGCAGGTGATGAACGACGCCTTCCGGCAATGGCAGTAGGAGCGCGCCGACCCATTTCAAGAAAAGCCGCGGCATCGACCGCGGCTTTTTCGTTTCGGGACCGTGGTGGTCCTAGAGCGCAGCCTCGGCCGGATCCTCGATCTTGGCCAGGTTCTGCTTCACGGCATCCTGGATCTTTTCGAAGGCCCGCACCTCGATCTGGCGCACTCGCTCACGGGACACGCCGAACTCCGTGGAAAGATCCTCGAGCGTCATCGGGTCGTCCGACAGGCGACGCGCCTCGAAGATGCGCCGTTCCCGCGGGTTGAGGACTGTCAGGGCGCTGCGCAGGGCCGAGAGCCGGTTCTGCCCCTCTTCCTCCGCGACGAGCACTTGCTCCTGGCTGGCGCTGTTGTCGACGAGCCAATCCTGCCATTCGCCTTCGCCTTCCTCGCGCAAGGGGGCGTTAAGGGACGAGTCGCCGCCGAGGCGCCGGTTCATCTCGATCACATCCTGCTCGTTCACGCCGAGCTGGGTGGCGATCTGCTTGACCTGATCGGGACGCAGGTCGCCCTCGTCCAGGGCCGAGATGCGGCTCTTGGCTTTGCGCAGGTTGAAGAAGAGCTTCTTCTGGTTCGCGGTGGTGCCCATCTTCACGAGGGACCAGGAGCGCAGGATGTACTCTTGAATCGCGGCCTTGATCCACCACATGGCATATGTGGCAAGGCGGAAGCCCTTGTCGGGTTCGAAGCGCTTGACGGCCTGCATGAGGCCGACATTGCCCTCGGACACCACCTCGCCGATCGGCAGCCCGTAGCCGCGATAGCCCATCGCGATCTTGGCCACGAGGCGCAGGTGGGACGTCACGAGCCTATGGGCGGCGTCGCGGTCTCCATGCTCGCGCCAACGCTTGGCGAGCATGTATTCTTCGCTGGGTTCCAGCATCGGGAACTTGCGAATCTCGTCGAGATAGCGCGATAGGCCCCCTTCGTTGGCAAGCACGGGAAGCGCTGAAGCCATAGTCTTATTCCTCCTTTGGCCCCCTCTGCTTGAGGCAAGCCTGAAGCGGCCTCCTCAACGGCCAACCGCCCACTCAGTATAAACAGGCTAAACTTGACCGAATAGAGGCGTTTTGAATGTCGAGTCGGCTTGATAACGCGGTGGGCTGCGACCGGTGCCGCCTTGGCTGGAAGAATGCGTCCGATTGACGCCCATCAGGAGCGCAGGGCGTCCAGCAGACCTTGCAGATCGGCCGGAAGAGGGCTCTCGAAGAGCAGGAAATCGCCGGAGCGTGGGTGCTGGAACCCCAGCACGGCCGCATGCAAGGCCTGCCGCCCGAGGCGGCTGAGGGCATCCTGCTGCAAAGGCGAGAGCCGGTTGGCCTTCGTCTTGAAGCCGGAACCGTACACGCTGTCGCCCAAGAGCGGGTGGCCGATATGGGCCATGTGCACACGGATCTGGTGTGTTCGCCCGGTCTCCAACTCGCACCGGACGAGGCTCGCCATGGGCTGTCCATGGGGCAGCTCCTCCTCCAGCGCGTAATGCGTGATGGCATAGCGCCCCTTGTCATGGGGCACGACCACGATCTTCTCGCGGTTGTGGACGCCTCGCGCCAGGGCGGCCTCCACGGTTCCGTGACGCCGCTCGGGCACTCCCCAGACCAGGGCAGCGTAAGCCCGCTCCAGGGGGCCTGTACGACCGTGGTCGGCGAACTGCTCCGCCAGGCCCTGATGGGCCCTGTCGTTCTTGGCGACCACGAGGAGGCCGGAGGTATCCTTGTCGAGACGATGGACGATGCCGGGACGCCGCACGCCCCCGATCCCCGACAGGCTCTCGCCGCAATGGGCGATGAGGGCGTTGACCAGTGTGCCGGATGCATGGCCCGCCGCCGGATGCACCACGAGGCCGGCGGGCTTGTCGATGACGATCAGATCCTCGTCCTCGTAGACCACCGCCAGCGCCATCGCCTCGCCCTGGGGCTCGGCCGGTGCGGGTGGCGGCTCGTGCAGGACGAGCCTCGCTCCCGCTCCGGCCTTGCGGCCGGGATCCATGACCGCCGCGCCGTCCAGCAGCACCCGCCCGTCCCGGATCAAGGCCTGCAGGCGGCTGCGGGACAGATCCGACCAGGCTGCCGCCAGCAGCTTGTCCAGCCGCTCCGGCGGCGAACCCTCCGGAACCGTCCACTCACGCTGGGTGGTGCCATCCTCATATTCTTGATCTGACATGACCTGATTTTTGATGTTAGGGCTTGATGATAACGAAAAGGCTGGTTATACGACCGGCCTCCACCTTGCTAGCTCCCTTCGTCTAGCGGTCTAGGACGTCGCCCTCTCACGGCGAAAACAGGGGTTCGAGTCCCCTAGGGAGCGCCAAAGGTCTTCTAAGCCATTGTAAGCCAAAAAGAACCTTCCTCGTAAGGGGTTAGGTATGCCGCCCTGGTACGTTTTCGTGGTACTATGTGGTGGTACGTGGCAATGGCGATTACCTACATGCAGCGGCGGCGATCTGGCATTTATGAATTTCGGCGAATGCTGCCTCGGTCGCTGGCTGGAAAGCCGGTCCCGGCCTACGCGCGGGAAGCCCTTGCCGAACTCACTAATCTCAAGACAGGCCGCTTTAAGCGGGAGCTTACGGTTTCTCTCCAGACCACCGACCTCCGCGAGGGCAAGAAACGCGACCTCCGGGAGGGCGTAAGAGTTGCCGAATTGTTTGCGCTCGCTGAAAGGCTGATCGCGCACGGCCCTCAAGCGACCGGAGGGCTGGACCTAGAGGACCTTCAAGCCAGCGTGATGGCCGAGCTTCTTGCCGCCGATGAAGAGGCCCGCGAGGAAGGCGACGATAGACGGCGCTTGCAAACAGCGGAGGAGCGCTCGCAGTGGCCGGACCTAATCGGGGTCTCAGGGCCTCAAGCCAAGGGAATGGAAGAAGACCACTTTGGTGCCTATGGCGAGGCGCTAGAGGAGCTTGAGGCCGACTACCGCAAGGCTCAAGCGCGGCGAGACCCAAAGATCGTGGACCCGGAACTCAGGACCTACCTGAAGAAGCACGGCATTCCGGTTGACCCGTCCGCCTCTTGGTATCGTGATGCCGGGCTCGCGGTGCTTCAAGCTCACGTGAAGGCGTATGGCCTCATGCGCGAACGGCAAGGCGGTGATGAGGTGCCGACGCCGAAGCTTGCCTCAGACAAAGGCCCGAAGCTCTCTGAAGCCTATGAGGCTTGGAAGGCGGGGAGCCCAGCACGGGGGTCTAAGAAGCCGGGAGCCAACACGGTGCGTGAAGCGGACCACGCGGTGCGCCGCTTCAAGGAAATGCATGGCGACATGCGGCTTGCGGCGATCACTAGAGAAAGGGCTCGCGAGTTCCGGGATGCATTAGCCCGAGTGCCTACGCGGTTGCCTGCGAAGCTGAAGGCCTTGCCTATTCGGGAGGTGCTGAAGACCCCGTCAGTTGCAAAGCTGCCGCCTCCCCACAGCGGCACAATCAATAAGTCTCTCTCGCTCTTGTCTGCCATTGTCTCGAACGCCGAGCGCGAGGGCCACCTGGACGCAGCGCCCGGCTTCGTGAACCCTTTCGGCAAGGGCTTGAAGCTGGCCGTTGATGATCGGGATGCCGACACGCGGGAACCCTTCACAGTGGCGGACCTCAAGGCCATCTTCAGCACACCAGTGTATAGCGCGGGGCAGCGGCCCGAGGGTGGGGGCGGAGAGGCGGCTTACTGGCTTCCGCTCATTGCTCTCCTCACAGGAGCCCGCCAAGGCGAACTCGCGCAACTCCGTATCGGAGACCTCAAGCCAGACCCGGAGTCCGGCATCTGGCACTTCGACATCGGGACAGAGGGTGGCCGTTCGATCAAGACCGCAAGTTCCCGCCGCAAGGTCCCTGTGCACCCGGAGTTGGAAAGGCTGGGTCTCCTTCGGTACCGCCAAGCCCTCTTGGACCGTGGGGCAGGGCTTCAGGATTCCCTATGGCCGGACATCAAGTCAGACAGCCAGGGGCGGAGAGCAGGGCCGTGGTCTAAGTGGTTCAACCGGTACCTTCGGGACAAGGCCGGGGTCGATGATGCGGGCAAGGTGTTCCACTCCTTCCGGCACACCTTCAAGCGAATGGCCAGGGATGCGGGTCTCTCGGAGGAGATGCACGATGCTCTCACGGGACATACGGGCGGCGGGGTAGGGCGGAGCTACGGGGGTGGCTTTGGGTTGAGAGCCATGGCGGAGTCTTTAGAGAGGCTTGAGGTACCTGAGGTGGTTCAAAACCTCAGCATGTAACCTACTATGCCACGTCACTGACTGTTAACAATCTAGTCGAGTTCAAAGTATTCGCGATTGGGCTCTTTTCGGATTTTGCTAAAGTCAGTGCTCACGAGCCGGTGATGCTCGGCATCGTATGACACAGACCCTAGAATACAGGCTGCGGCAACATTTGGATGGTCGTTGAGAAGCTTTCGATAATTTGTTTTTACCCACCTCAAGGCCATCAATTGCAACGGGTAAAACTCTCTTCCATAGCCTTTGCGGCGGTCGGGTAGCGTGAGGCCTAGAACGTTCAGGCAGTAGCCGAGAATGCGAGCCCCCTTGAAATTTGGAGTCACGCTCATGCGCACAATCTCTTCATACATTAGGCGTTGAAGTCTGAGACGAATAATCTCCGCAGCCTTCGTTTTTCGTAATCCGAAAATTTGTCCCCACGTTGAGTTGTGTTGGACAGTCCAAGCTGCCCAGGCGGGCGATGAAACGTCTGAGGCCGCAAGCACGATCTCAAAAATCAGGCCAGCTAGCTTGTCAAATATGTCTTGTTGCCGAAGCTGATCTTTATCCCGCTTTGCGCCTGTCAGCTTCACCGGCTTCTTTGCATAGTTCTCAGCCAGCTCAATGGCTTTTTCCACGAATGATACGACAGCCTTCAAGCGACCGTACGCATCTGATGTTAGATAATCCTGTGAGTCATTTAAAGAACTCAGTCCATAAAGTGCGTGATCCATACTGCTGAGTAATCTTGCCAGTGCGTAAGAGTGTGGGTGCGAAAGTCCCCTAGTTGCCTTGAGGTTGCTCTCTAGAAAGGCCAGCGCTGCTCGCGAGTATGCTTCCATCTGCCTAGCGGTAAATCCGGAGATAGAAACGAAGTCCATATCGAGAGGAGAAGCACCATCGGCAGCGCACTTTTCGACAAATTCATAATTACCGAAAATGGTATTACTCACAGGTCTGGTGTAGCCTAGAAGTCCGGAGTAAAAACTGCCATTCTCCTGGTAAAAAGATGAGGATTCATTTCGTATAAACTCCTGTCCAATATTGCGACAAAACTGATAGATCGGCAGATGGCGGTTACGATACTTATGCGCCTCCTCAAAGAAGACAAAAGCTAGGGTTGGAACCTTCTCAACGACCACGCGGCAAAAGCGTATGTCTCCGATAAGCAGCAGTAGGTTTATGGCGCACTGCTGTTGGATAGTCGCTTTGCTTGAGTCGTGCTCACGATCCGGATATTTTGCAGCACATGCTACGATCCATCTTGCAGAGTCACGAAGCTCTTCAGCAATGACTTGAAGTCGCTCAGGATTGCCCTCGTGAATAAAATGGTAGTTCACTGCCAAGAATTGCTCGGCATTGGAACTACGGAATCTTTGCGGTCGAATGAGCGCTACTGCCATGACTTTGAACACGAACGCTAGAAATACGAATCCGAGAATGGCCTTAAGGTTGTTGGCATTGTTGAGAAACTTGGGAATGGGCAAGCCATTCTGAAACCAAACATCGATCACCAAGATTGAGAAACCGATGCCGAGGCCAACCCAAAAGCCGGTTATTCTGAGATTCAGCCGCGTCACTGATAGGCGGTATCTAAATCGAAAGTCAGACGCCGACAGAACCACCAAGAGCAAGGCTAGTGCCGCCAGATACTCGGCAAAGCTAAAGATATTACCTGAGATGGGAGGTGTCGCGGGAGTAAGCCGAAGCCAGTCCCAACCTGCCCATGTTAAAATTGGCTCGAAGTAGGCCCTTAAGGCGTCCATCATTTACCTGCTACCCTCCGTCTGGGCTGCCTTAGGTCAAATAATATGTGCAAGCCACATGGCCTCGGGGATACCTAAGGTGCTGGGGGCTCAGTAAGTATATGAGCAATACGACGTTGGGAGCCGAAGCCAGACCCATCGACTACACAAACCAGCTACTCACTACCCATGCCGTCTCAGGTGCACTGGATAAGCGTGAGGGGAGGGCATCTCGCAAGAGCAACTTCAGCATTCGGCAGGATCGATCACGCCTACCTCCATACGACGTCAGTTCTAGAAGGGGATATCGTCATCCAGGTCTGAGAACCTCGAAGGCGGATGCTTCTGGGTGTCTGGCGGCGGGAGGCGACGCTGCTTAGGCCCCTCGATGGCCTCACGGCGGCGCGGGCGCGGGAGTGCACCAGTTTGCTCCTCAATCTTTACACCAAACATAGCGGCAATCAGGCGGGTCCACTTCCAGGCTGGCTCAAGCTCCTCGATTGCATCCCCGACTGTGGTTGCTGTGGAAACGACAAGTTCTGAGAAAGTCTGAAGAGTCGTACGATCTCGGTCAATAGCCTTTAGGAACTCGTTGATCTTATCGTACAGAGCCTCCTTTTTTGCGGTGGGGAGGTTGCTCTCGTCGATCACCGCTTTGATTTGCTCAACGTAGTGACGAACCTTTTCCTTCTCGGGTGCGCTTAAGACCACTGTGTAAGCGCGATGCCCATGCGCTTGTGCGATTTTGATTTTCACTGCGTAGTGGTCAACCGCTGTTATAAAGTCTTGATAGAACGATTCCACATCGCGATCACGATGGGAGGGGACCTTGTATTCTTCGAGGATCGCAAGTCCAAGGGCGTCGGCTGATGCTAATACGTGGTTGATATACTCTATCAAAAGTGAGTTATAGACCCCAGTCGGAAATTGGTCTCCGAGTCCGGCGATGTTATGCTTTAGTTGAGTCCGATATTTCCGCTCAAGTCGAACGAAAGCTAACTCGGGGTCACCTGAATCGTCTGCATACTCCGCTTCATCCAGCATCGCGAACGAACCCACGCACGAACAAGAACTAGAGCTAATTATCGTGGAGACCTCGCACAAGACCTCTTTACCCCAGTGCCCACAGGGAACATGAGGTAGGCATGTGGTCTTCACTGTCCTCTCCCCTCCGCCTTGATGACCTCAGGTCAAACGTCCTGCCCACCCCGTGTAACCTCGGGGCTACCTGAGGTGGCGGTGTCTGGTTAGGTCTATGGGTAACTTGGGGTCTCGCCTCTAAGTCAGACCCCTCGACGACTCAAACCAGCCCCCCCCCGTCACCCATGCCACCCAAGGTACCTGAGGTAAGCGTGAGGGGAGCGCATGAGGTCTTCGAGGTGGTGGCGTGTGGTGGGCCGCCCGCGCTCTACCTCTAGGCTTAGCGCAAGCCTCCTCAAGCACGGAGACCCCTTGCAGTGGACCTGGAGTGGCCGTGCTGTCATCTGTTAGTTTCCTTCATCGCCAGCTACCCATCCCGCCTGGCATTGAGTTTAACCTCATGCCCCCCTACGGCGAAGGGTGCTCCGCCTCCCCCTGGTTGACTTGAGGTCTGGGCTCCAAGTCAGACCCTCGGACTACTCAAGGGAAGCCCACCCCGCCTAGGCCGCCCGAGGTGCATGAGGGGAGCTTAAGGGGGAGAGCATCGGGTCTACTGGGTGATGGGGAGACGAGTAGGAGAGTGCAAAGAGTAGGGAGCTTGAAGGGAGGCCTCAAGGTGTCCAAGGCGGGGGAGAGAAAACCTCCACTACTGACTTAGAGGATATACTCTTAGCATTAGCGGAGGCGTAAGAAGCCAAGCTGTTGTAAACATTAGCTAAAGGTGGTCTTCAGCTTCGCGCGAACTCCTCCTGTCAATTGGCTGAAAGCCTCCGCCATAACCTCCTCCGCAACGCCAGCCTCAGAGCTTGCAACAAGCACACTATCGTGGAGGGGAAGTGCGGTGATGCCCTTCGCGTAGAGCCTGAGCAAGGCCTCGATTAGCATTTCGCTCTCAAGCAGCATGAGCTTGAAGCCCAGCCCAGTGCCGAACAGATGGGCGATGGAGCCGTGACGTTCCTTAATGGTGGCAATGGCCGCTTTGAGCTTCGTCCCCGGTGGAAAGTCGCTAGACAGACCCATTGGCCAATTCCGTAGCGGGGTGGCCGAGAGCAAGAGAGCATTGCTTAAACGCTTCCACCCTTCCCGGTGAGACCCGTTGCCGGTGATGTCGTACAGGTCACCCTCGGGTGGGAGGAGGTTCGCCTCTAAGTATGCCAAGGTCATGAAGAGTTGGCCGTAGTCCACGTTGGCGATGCGCTCACCTTCAGGACACAACGGGGTCCCGATCCTAAGCAGCCTACCGCGATCCTCTCGCTTCATGGTCTCCCAAAAGGCATCGTAGAGCCGCCCGCCTTGGAGCCAGCTTCCGTTATTGAAGATTCGCCGCACGGTCCTTCGTGCGGGGTCTACCGGAAGACCATCCTTGGTCTCACCGAACTGCCCGGCATCAGGCACAATGATGATAGGCGCGGATCGGAGGTAGGCATTGATTTGCTGGACCTGTTTCCTCCGCCTTCGGGTCAACGGGGTGTCCTCGTACTCAATGGCTTCCGCAATGTCGGTCTTCGCAGTCTTCTTGCCCTTGAGCACGATGACCTCATGGTCCTCCACCCGCGTGAAGTCATCCCATCGCAGACCACCGGGCGGGAGCCATTCGGCAAGCTCACGGGCAGGGAACACAGTGGAACGCTGGGCCACTCCACCCTTGAGCTTAAAGCCCCGCCTACCGTTATCGATGAGGTGCACACCTGGGTGGGCCATGAGGCCCAGTGCATCGAGAAAGTGTTGTCCGTAAACCGGCGAATGGTACCGGCTCGTGGACCACATCACAGCGCTGCTCCGGGGCACTGCCAGCGCTCGATCCCCACCCACCATGAGCACGGTGGCCAAGTTGCAGAAAAGGCACTCTAGGGCGAGCCTAAAGCTTATCCGGTCGGTGTCCTTTCGAGCGCGGCGGCGGAGCCCCAGGTCTCGCTCACGGGCTTCAAGGTGGTCTACAAGCCTTCCTGTGGCGGTCTTGAGTTCCGAGGACGCGGCCCGGCGTTGGGGATCGAAGGGGAGGGCTTGAGGTTGGAGAGGCCCCCGAAGGGACCCCTCCTTGTTAGAATGTTCTGACCAACCCGCCACAGCGCTATCTGTCGCGTGAGAGGTCATCGCTTCAGCATATCCCGCCGCCACCTAGGCACCCAGCCGGGCAACTGCGATGGATGCAGCCCATAGCGCTCTGCCTTAAGCGCTCGCACGGCCTGCACCGCGCCATCACCAAGACCCGCGCAGACCTCCTCAAGCTCCGCCCCCATGACTCGCAGGATGCGGCCCGACGACTTCGGGTAAGTATGGAAGGCATAAGGGACGCTTGACCCATCGGGCATTGGCCACTGTCCCCGCTGGTGGCTTCCCGACGCTAAGCGGTGTGCCAGTTTCGCGGTCTGGACCAATCTGTAGACTGTGACCCTATGGCTGTCCGCATCGTCAAGGATGTTCGCGGCTACGGCAAGGTAGATGGCGAGAAGGCGCTCAGGCGGGACAGCGGCCTCCCGGAGTCTAGCAAAAGCAATTTTTGCGCGAACCGTGGCAGGGAGGCGTTTGATGCGGCTCGCGGGCTCTACCCTACCTGAGCCTTCGAGAAGCCCCTCCAGGCCCATGAGAGCGTGCCTAACGAGGGCGTCTTCATTGTGCTTCTTGAGCCAACTTGCGGCGGCCTTGAGGTAGGGCTTCAGGTCCTTCGCAGGGATCGTGGGAGCCCATGCACTGCCGAACCGTGCTTGTCGCTGGACGTGATAGCGACAGAGCGTGTCGGCTAGTCCAACCCCCGCTGCGGCCATCGTAGGTCTTCCGCAATTCAGGATCGTACAGCGGGGCATCGCCTCTATGTTCGCAATGCGGGCCTGTATCTCTGCTTTGCGCTTCTGAGACTGTGCTGCCGGGAGCATCAGATGTCCCAATCGCCGAAGCTGTGGCCAATATTTCGGGTCGCTTGTCCAGCAGCGTCTTTTGTCTCGTCAAGGAGCCTCTCGCTCCGATCTGAGTTTGGTCGTCCGGCGCTTACTGTCAAATTACGTGCCTCAAGTACGCCATCCAGCGCCTCTCGCTCGATCCGATATGCAAGAGGTTTCCCTTTGCCGTTCGACCTTCTGTAGTTGTTCTGCTTTCTGATAGAACGATCCTCATTTAGCCCGTCGTAAAAGAAGCTTAAGTTCGAGTAGAAGTGGGCCACTGCGCCTTCCGGAAGGTGCTTTGCGGCCTCCCGTGCTGCGATCAGGATCGCCCTCGTATGATAGTCACGCACTGTCATTGTCCCGCCGGACCAACCGGACTTGAAGATCTCCCATGAGCGTGTGCGTATCGTCCATGCATGGCAGGACTTAGGTTCCGCGAAGTGCGGGCCGCCATCCTTGTCAGTTGTCGCCACCCAAACGAAATATTCTGCCGTTGGGTGTTCTTGGCATTTATCCATATGCGCTCCACCACCGCGCTACTGCGCAGTGCTTAGTTAAGTTGAGCCTGGAAATGTCACACCATGAAGCTGACGCTGAGACGCGCAGCAACGTGGCGAGAAGCCTCGCAAGCGGATTGTTTTGGAAGCGCAAGCCCGAGCTGTCGGACTTTTGACCGAGCTACGACCCTCGCCGAAGCATGGGTTCGAGACGGATCATCATTTGCAAGATCTGTTTACCTGATTTCCGTCTTCGACTCAAGGGACTACGCGGCTCTCGCATCGATCTATGGATTGGCAGGAGCGGATCGGTCAGCTACAAAAATCTCGGAGCACAGACGCGGTGCTCTGGGGCGTGGAAACCCCAAGCCAAGCGGTAAGGTGCCGACCGGAACGGTGCCGATCCTCGATCTTTTGGTCGGGGAGCCTGTGGCGTATGTCCAGGTTCTCCGAACTAAAGGTCACAGGGACCGGCCTTGGCTAGGTTTTCCAACTCCCCGACTAGGGATCAGGAGGCTTGCTTGCGGGGAGCGTACCGCAGGCGACTGCCTTTGGAGGGAGTTTGAGATGTCAGGTCGGACCTTGCTCATCGCTGTCGGGTTAGTAGCGGTCGCATCATCGGTGAGCTACTTTGCGGCGGCACAAGGCCTTGAGACGAACAGCCGGTATCAGGTTGCGGCAGCACCGGGCGGGGCGTGGCGGATAGATGCACTGACGGGAAACGTTTCGGTCTGCCGTCTCGTAACCTTCCGCAGGGCACCTTTATGCAGCCCTTGGGGTGCCGATGCTATAGCCCCTTCACAGTCAGCGCCGGGCAATTCGTCAACAAGCAGACCAATGGACGACAAGGAGTTTCAGGAGTTGCTCGAAAGTGCGACTGAAGCCGCAAAGCAAGCACAATAGGCCCTGACCTATAAAGCCCGCTCTTGTGACCCATTGAGGATTTTGTAAACCGCTCCGCGCGAGCACCCTGTCTCTCTCGCTATCGCTGTAGCGCCGACCCCCGTAGCTGCTAAAGCCTTTACCTGGGCATGTAGTTCTGTCCTAACAGGACGACCTCTATAGACCCCGTCCTTTTTGGCCTTCTCGATGCCTGCCTTCTGGCGTTCAAGGATGAACTGACGCTCCATCTTGGCGACCATGCCGAGGACCGTAAGGACTATCTCTCCGGTCTCGCCTCGGGTCGTCACGAAGGGCTCAAGCACTGTGAGGTATGCGCCCTTCTGCTTCACCTCGTGTACGATGTTGAGCACATCCCGAGTATCCCGGCCTAAGCGGTCAAGGCGAACCACCATTAGTTCGTCTCCAGGCCTGAGAAAGGCGAGGATGGTCTCAAGCTCAGTGCGCCCCTCACGGCTCGCCCCTGATGCCTTTTCTTCCCGAATGATGCCGCAGCCCTCCGCCTTGAGGCGATCAACTTGAGCGGCAGTGTCTTGGTCAGCCGTAGAAACTCTGGCGTATCCAATCTTACTCATAGCTCTATCCCCCAATGTTCACTTTGGGTCTAAGATCTTGAGTATAAGTGTCAACTAAATGCCCGTGTCAACCCTAAGTGAACACACTTTTACGCGGCCCTAGACGTTCACTATGGGTGCACCCAAAGTTGACGATAATTGTTTACATCAAAACTCTGAGGGTTACAGGTGGCGGATATTGTCCCCATGCGCAGCATCTTCGGGAATGAGCAAAGTGTCACCGCCCAAACAGAACTCTGGGCCGCCAGCCTCAACAAGACAAGCTGAATGGCTTTTCTCCAAGAGGCGACATTCGCCGCATTCGCCGCTTACCCTTGCGGACTAACAGTGTCGTCCTGTCGCGCGAACCGATGCCCTGGACATTGCGTTGGCCATGAAGCACCAACATCAGGGGACGGACCATGAAGTTTCACATTGTTGCCGCCAAGGATCAGACCCAGGCGGTTCACCTCACAGCGGACAACCCGATAGAGGCGATCAGGAAGGCGGATGAGCTTAAGGAGCAGGGAGCGAACGGCGTCACAATCATTGACCCGGACGGCCATCTCTACACCATCGCGGGCCTAAGGCTGATCGTCAGGTAGTTGGAAGCCTCTCGCCTATCTCGGCATGGGGCCTGGGGCGGCTACCTTGCCGCAAACCAAAGTCGCCTTGGCCTGCCTCAAAGCTCCCGCTAACGTTGTGGCTGCTTTAGGCGGATGGCGATGACAGCGGTAGTGGACCTCTTCGTATGCACCCTTATTGGGGTCGCAGTGATCTTCCTAGCGGGTGTCGCGCTTCGTAGGCATTTGGGCTCAAGGTGGTCTCTCCTGGAGCGGCCGCAAGAACTCAAAGCCGAGCCTCAGGTACGTATTATTGTTCCTGAGGTTCCACGCCCCTTCATCCCGATGCCTGAAGCCCTAACCACCCGAGAAGAGATGGTGGCGTGGCTCACTGAAGACCTCCCCAAGCTTGTGCGGGAGAAACAAACGCCGGGGTCTCGGTAAACAAGTCTTAACCTTTCGGTCGCCCTCCAGTGCCTTAGCTGCTATCTTAGGATGCGCTCCCAAGCTGGCTAGGATGGGTCTATGTCGCTGGAAGACCTGAAGGCTATCCTTGTGCCCATATGCGTTGCCACCGTGCTGAGCGTCTTCAGCATTGTCCTAACTGCTGTCGTCGGGTTGGCTTGGATATAGACCAGGGCTTCACGAGCAAATCCTAAGGCCACGCTGGGACTATTCTCTCGTCTCTACGTTATCGGCTACTCACCGACGCGAGAGACCCCATGCTGCCCGAGGAAGTCAAAGCCATCGTCATCCCGCTTAGTGCCGCCGCAGGGGTGAGCACCCTTAGTATACTGGTCGCGGTGGCCATCGGGTTGGCTTGAGGCTGGCCTGAGGTCTGTTGTCCCGCGTGGCCAAAAGGTGGGGTGGGGGTACGGGGGGAAACTCTGATCCGCTGTGTCTACGGGGTACCTCTCACATGCGAGACCCCTAATTTTAGTTGGGGACTACCTCAGGGTGTTCTCGGAGGAATGCTCGCACTCAACCCATGTCAGGTAGGATGTTGTCAGGGGCAAGCCTACCGTGGGGTTAGGGATGACGTGGGTTCCAGGGGAAGAGTTGCTTATCAAATTTTGGGATAGCATCGACAAACTCGGAACCGGCATGCTCAGCCCTACCCAGATACGTCGCGAGGGCAAGGCGCGGGCCGAGGTTCGCCGTCACGAGGCTCTAAGTGATGCCCAAACACGGCTTGATGTGGAAGACCTCTTGGCGGGTCGGCGCGTATTGACAGATAGCGGGAAGCTCGTTGCCGCATACACACCGCCTGCACGACCCCTACCATCCCCGTCTGGGAGCGCCTCCGGTGACGCCCCAAATCCGCCCGCGCCGACCACTCAGGCCAGTTCTCCGCACCATGTCATGCCAATTGAAGACACCGTTGGCTTAGTGCGGTGGGCGCGGATGGGTGAAGACCTCAAAGCGGCAACTCAGCTAATGAACCTCCGAAGCGTGGTACGGATGGCTGAGGACGAACTAGACAGTGGCACCAACACTTCGACTAGCGAACCCAAATCGGAAGCCAGCGAGGACTGGATTTTCCAGTGGAGAGAAGGTGCCGAGCGAACAAGCAGTGAGGATATGCAGCGCCTTTGGGCTCGTCTCCTGGCGGGAGAGGTAAAGCAGAGCGGATCATTCTCACTCCGAACTCTCTCATTCGTCAGAACACTCGACCAATACGACGCTCAATTGATAGCTCGGTTAGCCCCATTTAGCATTCAGGGGGGGTGGATTGCGAAATACGAGGCTATATTGGGCGCGGCGGGACTGGGATTCAGGGAATTGCAGCACCTAGAAGACCTTGGCCTTATCATTGGTATTGGCGGTATTGGAATGAGGTGGCGGACTGATGTTACTCCGCCTGGGCCAAGCTTATACGTCTTCCACGATAATCAGGCTATCAGGTACGAATCGGATAGCGGGACAGTCCGGGTTGAGCAGCCGTCAATGCCGCTTACACGATTAGGCCAAGAGGTTCTAAAACTTGGGTCATTCACTGCACCTGCTGCCTACATTCAAGCTCTAGCTGATGACCTAAAGCAGAAGGGGCTTCGTGTTTCCCGATCCGTCGTGGAGCCTACGGGTGATGGTGCCTTTTTCATCGTTAGTACGAGCCCGCTGTAAAAAATTTAGGGACGTTTCGGCACTGCTGTGGCCTAAAGCCCTGGGTACCTCAGCCTCTCAATGGCCTTCCTCTTGGTCTCCAGCGAGGCCCCGACCGAGTAAAGCCCGTAGGTCATCCTGCGCTTATCGTGCCCCACGATGTCAGCCGCGATGTTCTCGGAGACCCCGCGTTCTCAAGGATGGTGGTGACGGTCTTGCGGATAGAGTAGAAGACGTTCGCCTCGACATTAGTGCAAGAGCATGGTACGCATCTCAAGATTGGATGGCGGCAACCTTAAAACTTATCAATGACTTAAGAGATATTCCTGCGTTTCCCCTAGGGAGCGCCAACAAGGCCGCTGAGACCATACCCCTGAAATATGTCGGCTTAACAAGCGCTTGAATCCCGGCGCGGGCTGCAGGGCAGGTGCGCCTTGAGCGTGGCTTGGCCGGGAACCGGGCGATCGATGGCCTGGGGCTCCCTTCATGCCGACGATATCGCCCCGCGCAGACTTGGGCTCGAATTCGTCAAGGCTCAGCGACGAGTGCTTGACGCTACCAAGGCGGATTGAAGGTAGGCGGCATGAAAGCCGAGCCGAATGCGGTGACCGAAGCCAAATGTCTAATGAAGCTCCTGGCCGGCGCCCATAGGGATCCCTCTGCCCACCGACGTCGCCAATTCCTGGCGCTGGGCGTGCAGCGATGCGATGGCCCTGTTGCCTCCTTAGGCTGAGGCGTTCAGCAACCCTCGTCCCCTGCGAACCCTACCTCCCGCCGACCGTTGCAACGTCAAGGAAGTCCAAGCTCCAACTGATCCCAGTCCTGTCGGGAGACAAAAAGCATCTGCGTGCAGGTGGGCGTGGCGCGAGCACAATCTCAGGAACACCGATCTCGACATCTCACGCAATGCGCTCGTGGTACCTACAGGCATGCCTGGTTCAGGGAAGTCATCGCGTGGACGAGATCACGGTCTTCCACCCACCATCGCCCTACAGCAGTGGCACCTCATTCAGGCTCTTGCGCATGCATTATTTTGGGGGGAGATCATCTCAGCGGTCAGACAACCCCCGATGCTGACTCCATCTCTGCCACACTCCCGAGGTTGCTTGCTCCCGATGCCATGGCCTCGGCCGGGTCTATGAGGTCACCGAGCAGCCCATGGTTTCTGGCTCCTCTCTGCCATCCGGGAATGGGCTGTCGCAGCATGGCTCACGGCATCGCATGGCCGGAATCTCCGCAACATCGCGATGACGCTCTGCTTTGACGTGGAAACCCTCAGCGCGAGCTGCCGGGGAGAGTTCGAAACCGGCTTCACCTCACCGATGTGCAACCGACCGCGCCGGTCTATCCGAGCTGCACACTGCACAATCTCGCTTGTGCACTGAAGCGCAGGGAAGAGCCCACACACCGGGCATCTATAGCCAAACAGCCTGTTTATCTGAATCGCGCGCTCGTCAGTGCCGTGTGCTCACCGGGTCGCATTGAGAGAGTGCCGCCAGAGCCCCTTGTTCGCTTGATCGATGTTCAAGTGCCGTCGTAAGTGAGATCACCGCATCGCCAGGACATGGATCGGGCCAGTCAGCTTAACGACTCTGTCGCGAACCGCACGATCGACTCTATTCTGACTGGGTTTCTCGAGACTGACGGAGATCTCGCTGACAGGTGTCCGACCGGCACCGACGAGGGCAGTGCCTATCGTGACAGCCGCAAGAACGACACCTCCCACAGGGTGAATCTACGCGCACGAGTCATGCGCGCTTGGTTGGCCGCGTCATAGCTCCTCGACCGGCTGTCGAAACGGCGGATTGGAGAATGGCCGATCGAGTTTTTGGTCAGGCAAACCCCAATGATAAACGAGCAGTCCATTTGGTGCGGCGCTAATCAGTAAAGTTTCGCGATTTCGGGAGACCTAGCTCCCGTCTGGCAGATGTGGGGCAAATTGTCCGTGGCGTGAGCGGTGAAGATATCATGTGAATACATGCCTTTGAGGAGTGCTCATATCCTCACGAATCTACATTCAATCCATTTAGGTAGGTTATAGGATTTCGACAATTTAAGCTTGACCTATCGAATCCATGAGACTAGGTCGGCGATAAGAATTCGCACCAACACGACAGAATAGGAAGAATATCAAATGATACGAATTTGGCAAATCAAAAATTTTATCCTCAACTATCCATGCATAGTCTGAGTGTAATGGACTTATTTTCAGAGCAATAATTCAGCCTTCCATCTTAGTTTGTTGTGCCGGACAAATTATAAACATAACAACTATTAGGAATAAAGGTAAATCACACGTAAAATATAGTATCGTTGAATTAATTCTGTAAGAAAATCTATCCACACGGCGCTGTCCAGCGCCTTTATGAAACCCCCGAAAACTCAGTCTCGGCAAAGGAGAGCATTGTAGTGCTTGACGTCAACAATTCGGCCTATGCATCAGCTTCAGCGACGACAGCCAAGTCGGTCTATTACGTCTCCCCCACGGGCAAGGACAGCAACAACGGTTCGGAGCTCGCTCCCTTTGCGACACTTCAAGCTGCCGCCAACGTAGCCTCGCCCGGTACGACGGTTTATGTCGCGCCCGGCACGTACAAAGGTCACGTCTTCAGCACAGCAAGCGGTACAGACAGCGCTCGCATTCGCTACGTCTCGACGGCGCCAAACAAGGCGATCATCAAGGTCGACAATGTCAAGGCCGAAGCTATTTGGAAGAACACGGGATCGTATGTCGACATTGAAGGTTTTGAGATCATCGGAACCGACAACGCGACTATAGGCATCCACAACAATGCCTCGCACGTACGGGTACTCGGAAACAAAATTCATGACATCCGTGACCTCACTGGCTCAAGCAACGGAGGTGCGGGCATCCTGATGGATGGCTATAAGAATGTTGATAACGATGTCATCGGCAACGAAATTTATAACATCGGCTTTGGACCTGTTTCAGGAAACCCGTACTTCCATGCTCTGTACCTTTCAGACAGCGGAGGTGTCGTTCAAGACAACATTATCCATGACAATCGCGGGCGCGCGATCCAGACCAATCACGGATCCAGCAACAAGGACATCGTCCATAATACCCTCACAAACAATTTCGATGGCATTCTAATCGCCAACTATGACGGCGCCGTCAAAGTGCCTGCTGCCGGCTTCTATGTAGCGGACAACGTTATTATCGGCAGCCGGAATTGGGCAATCATCGAGGATGGGAACACGGGGGCGAATGTTTACAAGAACAATATGCTCTTCGGAAACAACAACGAGACTTACAACAGCGGGCTGTATCTCAACAAAGTCAGCACAGCGACAGGCACGACAATCATGGACCAGGCGCAAGCCATTTCCTTGAGCCAAGCCGCCATTAAGACAGGTGCTGTTAGTCCCGAGGGGGCAACGCCTTCTCTTTCCGAACCCACTCCCTCGGCGAGCACTTCCAAAAACCTCAAGATCACTGGAACGGAAGCCGTCGACAGACTTCAGGCGACCGATCTTAGTACGAAGATCTATGCTAAAGGGGGAAATGACATCCTCAGAGGCGGCGCCGGGCATGACCTGCTTGACGGCGGCGCAGGTCGGGACAAGCTCTTCGGCGGTCCAGGCCATGACACATTCTACTTTGCCTCGGCAAAAGATGCGCATCGCGATATCATACAGGACTTCGTGCAAGGTGAAGATCGAATCCATCTGTCGAAAATCGATGCGATAGCAGGTGGAACGAAGAACGAAGCGTTCAGCTTCATCGGCAAGCACGGTTTCACCACAGCGGGCCAATTGCACTTCACCCAAGATAAGACCAAGGGCGTTACTTACATCGAAGGCAACATCAATTCCGACCCTGCAGCAGACTTCAAGATCCAAGTTAAGGGTCTTCACACTTTCGGAGCTGCAGATTTTATCCTTTGAACGGCGGACCATGGGGACCCAGCGCGACGTCCTTTGGCTAAGCTCGTCGGCTTGCCTCGGTTGGTCTGAGTTCCTTGAAAGGATATAGGGTAAGCAAGCAACACATCGTGGCTGTTGAATGCCAAGCCATCCTCGTCGGAACGATTGATCCAAGGTTCTTGCGATGTCGAAGACGGCTGCTGTTCTTGCTGAACTCGATCTACCAGACAATGTGAACAAAGTGGGCGCCCTCTGCGCCCACTTTCCATCCTACCCATCTCGCAAATGTCTCTCGTGGATATAATCCGTCTGCTCTAGCGATTGGACGATCAGATCGCGACAGTCGCAGATGTTGGGAGATGGAGGACTCGCTTTCAACTTTAAATATACTTCTTGCAGATGTGCTGCTTGGAGGGCGTGTCCTTGTCGGAACGAGTTGGCCTGAATAAGTCGCTCGGTGATGAGCTGTGTGCTCAAGCTGAGTCATAATCTATGATACTTCCAGCATTGTTCACTATCCACCGGAGTATCAAAAGGACCGCTCCGACTTGCTGAGCTTCAAATTGGGGTCAGCCTAAAATTCGCATAATATAATTTGCGGTGGATCGATCAGCGTTAAGACATTCTACAATCACAAAGGTCATGGCTCCCACGTCTGACCAAAGCTTGACGGCTCTGTCAAAAAAGACGCAACATCGGGCTAGCTGAGAATTTATGATGACTTCGTTCTGCAAATGCCCGGAGCCTGTCTAACGAGCAGCGGCTACTCGAACCAAGCTGACAGTTGCCAACCATGTAGCGAGATTCGTCATGAACGTTGGACAGTTTCTGCTTTCTGGTGCATCGCAACGCACAATAAATGTTGTCAATAATATCTATCGCTCGATCCTTTACAAAGGCGCTTCGATCGTCGCCACGTTGCTCCTTGTTCCTCTTTCCCTCCGTTACCTCGATAAAGAACAATATGGAATTTGGGTTACGCTAACTTCGCTCACGGGTTGGCTTACGTTCTTCGACATCGGGATCGGCAATGGCCTACGAAACAGGTTAGCCGAGGCTTTGACGCGAAATCAGCTCGTCGAAGCTCGTGAACTCGTTAGCACCGCCTACGCCTTCGTGGGCGCGTTGATGGCGCTGCTTTGGGTTGTTTTTCTGATGGCATCATCATTCATCAACTGGCCGAAAATATTCGGGGTGAACGATGTGGGAGAGCGAGAGCTTCGCCTCGCATGTATGGTAGTCGTCAGCCTCTTCTTCGCGCAGATCATTTTGTCGTTGATCAACTCGGTTTTGAATGCCCATCAGAAGAACAGCCGGACGGGCCTGATCGTTCTCATCATAAACCTCTCTTCTTTATGTGGAGTCTACATACTCGTTCTAACTGCCCAAACGTCTTTTTTGCTTTTCTGCGTTGTTCAAAGTGCAGTAACTGCTTTGACATATCTTACTATCAACTTATACTACTACTATAACGACTTTCCAGATATCGCTCCGTCGATCCCGTATGTGAATTTAAGTAAATTAAAATCAATTATGAGTCTCGGTGCGCAGTTTTTCATTATGCAGATGGCTACTGTTATCCTCTACCAAACGAATAACATACTGATTGCGCGCTGGTTCGGGCCAAGCGCGGTCACGGACTACAATATTTCTTACCGTTATTTCAATGTTATATCCATGGCGTTCAGCATCATTGCAGCTCCCCTATGGTCTTCATTCACCGAGGCTCACACTCAAAAAGATTATATTTGGATTCAAACTACTGTTAGGCGAATGATTGTCCTATGGATAATGATGCAAGCTTGCATTTTGATAATGGTTATGAATGCAAACTGGATTTATAGAGCTTGGACAGGTGACGTTACCGATATTTCTTTTAGCTTATCCGTCGCCAATGCCATCTATGTAAGCCTCTACGCCTGGAATACCGTCTTCATCACCCTTCTGAACGGCGTGGGAAGGATCAGGTTGCAGTTCTTGCTGACTCTGGTCGTTCTCGCGGTCTTCTTCCCACTTACGTATGGACTCGCTATTGTGGCAGGCAAAGGCGTAGTCGGCATCGTGTGGGCCAATTGTCTGTGTATGGCCGTTTTCTCAATCCAGGCGCCTCTTCAATGCATGAGGCTTATCAAAACAGGCATCTCGAAAAGTTAGCGTCACCAGATTTGTGGTGGATCATGGCGTTCACGCGCATTCAGTATGGATTAGTTTATGGCTTGATCGCAGTGACGGGGATCGAGTTCTTTTATCGTTCTCAGGAATTCGTCGCGCTGCTTTTCGTATTTTCCGTTCTGTGCGCCATGATTTATGGCATCACGCTGCGAGTTCGCCCACTACGACTTATCTTAGCGTTCTTTGCACTGGAGATGGCTCAAGCCCTATATTTCGATAATCTCGTTGTAGGATCGCTGATAACCCTCATCGTTAAGTTATCGACAGTCTATGTTATCGTTCAAATTTGTGGGAAGAGCTTTCCCCGTTATTATGTAAATGTCATGTACGTAATAGCATCGATTGCGCTACCTATTTATTTCCTGACGTTTATCCCTTCGGTGGAGAGCTTTCTGATTCAGGACCTCGCTATTATCTTCTTTAGGCCCGTGTTCTCGGTAGGCGAAAGTCTTTATGAACACAACCCCAACATCATTATCTACACCTTCAATCCATTTGCGAGGGGGGCAGTGCTTCGTAATTCCGGACCGTTTTGGGAGCCCGGAGGCTTTGCGGTGTTCCTGAATTTTGCTCTGATTTTTAATATCGCTCGCCAGAGAAAACTTCTGGAACGCAAAAATATTGTATTCGTCGTGTCGGTCGTCAGCACATTTTCTACAGCAGGTTATATATCCCTGTTTATTATCATCGTCGGATATCTCATGACGAATGATGCGATAACGGCGGTTCTGAGGGTATGCTGTGCGCTCGCATTGCTGCTTTGCGCAACGCTAGCTTACAGCGACATCGGTTTCTTGGGAGATAAAATCGATCAGAATATAAGTCTGACGAAGGAAGATAATACGTCACGCTTTGGTAGCGCGTATTTTGACGTCTTGGACACTGTTAAGAGTCCATGGATCGGATTCGGGCGTTTGGCTGAGAACCGGTTCGGCGAATTAGCAAAAGCGTTGGATCCCTCTATTCACCGCAACAATGGCGTCACGTACTTAGCTGTGACCTACGGTATTCCGGCCGCTATCGCTTACTTCGCCATTCTGTTCAAATTTCTCCTCCGCTACTGCCGAGCGGCCGGAATCTCGTCGTGGTTTGCGGTTTACGCTTTTGCCGCCATACTGTCCGCAGGTTTCTCGCAAGTCATTTTCGACCGAGCTTTACCGCTTTCGTTTCTGTTCCTAGCAGACTGTTTTCGTTTTCAGGAAGTGAGGCATCCGCCGCTATCGGCGGTTAGATCCGCGAAGTCGTAGAAAGTGAGCATCGATGGAAAGCATCGCTGTCATAATCCCGACGTTCAACAGGCGATCCTGTCTGGTCTCGCTCCTGATCCAATTAGAGGCGCAGCATCCAATTGATGCTCACCTCTCCGTCGTCGTCGTGGTTGATGGATCAACAGACGGCACCGCTGAGATATTGGCCTCTCGCTTCCCGAACGTTCATTGCGTCATGGGTGACGGCGACTGGTGGTTCACACGGTGCGCCAACCGCGGGATCCAGTACGCAGAAGCCGCGTTCGATCCCGATGCGTTTCTAATTCTGAACGACGATAGCCAGATTGAGAAAGATTATCTTCTGAAGCTTATCAGTTCCGTGAGATCGCTCGGCGAGCCGGCTCTGGTCGGCAGCATGTCCCTCGCCGATACCGAACCTCCAAGGGTTACCTTCTCAGGAAACGCCCACTTGGCACGTTGGAGACTAAAGCTGACAAGCTATCTGCCTCACTTTTGTGTTTTCGACCCTCAAGCCATGACGGGGCTGCATCCGACGTATGGCTTGGTCGGGCGGGGCATGTTCATACCAAAAGAAGTCGTCCGTGACGTCGGATACATGGACGAGATCACCTTTCCTCAATATGGGTCTGACGACGATTATGCGTTGACTGCGCTTCAGCGGGGATTCCCAGTCTATGTTTCGTGGGACGCTTGGGTGGCGACCAGTGAAAAGCTTACATCAGAAGGAACCGCACATCGTCAGCAAACATTCCGAGTGTTTCTTCGAAGTTTCTTCAACAGACACTCGGTCAACTCTCTCAAGAAACACATTGCATTCTACCGACGCCACGGTATCGCGCCTCTATGGCCTTTAGCCGTCGCCCTTTTTATTGCTGGTACATGTCGTGCATACTTCTGGAAGTACCGGCACTTGAGTGTGTAACGCGTTCTCTACCTCAGTAAGGCATGGCAGCCGGACCGGCAGGTGCTAGCGGAGATCGGATGGCCATGGCCGCTTGATGAAAGCAAACGCAACCATGTGCGGAATCGTCGGCATCATACATACCAGTCGGCAAGCTCGGCCATTAGCCGAGCATGTACGCCGGATGTCTGATGTCATCGCGCATCGCGGTCCTGATGATGAAGGCTACCTGCTCGCGCATGCGCAGCAGATATCGATATTTGGCGGTGCCCATTCCTCTCAAAGAGGGCATGTCCCCACTTACTACCCCAACATGTCGGTCACGTCCGCCTCAAGCCTCCCAGCGACGCTGGCATTCGGCTTCCGGCGACTGGCGATTATCGATCTGTCGCCGTTTGGCCACCAGCCGATGAGTTACAAGGAGCGGTACTGGATCGTGTTCAACGGGGAGATCTACAATTATCTTGAGATAAAGCAGGAGTTGGAGGCTGCTGGACATATCTTCCAGTCCCAGTCGGACACTGAAGTCATTTTGGCAGCCTACGATCATTGGGGCGCAGACTGCCTTGGGCGCTTCAATGGAATGTGGGCTTTGGTCATCTACGACAGGGAGCGGGATACAGTTTTCATCAGTCGCGATCGAATGGGCATCAAGCCGTTATATTACTATAATCGCGGAGGCATCTTCGTTTTTGGCTCTGAAATTAAGTCCATCTTGGCTCACCCGGACGTCCTGACCGCGCCAAACGACAGATACATCGAGACTTTTCTCCGGGAAGGGGTGAAGGAGTTTCAGGATGAAACAGCGTTCACCAACGTTTTTCGGTTCACGCGTGCGTCGTACTGGCACGGTAGCATATCGCAGATCTCTCCAGGCCAGTTGAAGGCGACAACATTCTGGAGCGTCGGAGTCAATACATCCACTGAGCGCTTTGAGCCACAAAGAGCCTCGCAGTACGCGGTGCAGTATCGAGCTCTGCTCCAGGATGCCGTTCGGTTGCGCCTTCGATCCGATGTGCCAGTCGGGACCGCATTCTCCGGAGGGCTGGATAGCTCATCGATTGTCCACTTTATTCACGAGCTCCAACGAAAGCAGCCAACAGGGCAGAAGCTGAAAGTGTTCTCGACGGTCTATCCAAGCGAAGGAACTCGTGGATGCGATGAGAGTGAACACATCAATCTGATGGCGGCGCGGTACCGTTTGGACGCTCACTCTGTTGAGCCACAAGCAGCACAAGTACCTGAAAAAATGCAGAACATGGTGTGGGCCATGGAAAACCCACAAGAGAGTACGCTGATGTCGTACATGTTCACGTACGAGCTGGCCCGCAGGAACGGAGTGACCGTTACACTTGATGGGCAGGGTGCCGACGAACTCCAAGGCGGCTATCGATATTATCTAATCAATCACTTGGCAAACCTGCCTGCGAAATCACTTTGGCATGAGTACAAATCTCTCTCGACAATGCCAGGTGCACGTCATTACGCTCATATGGGGATTGTCGCCAAGCTTCTGAACCTCTTCGGATTAAAAAAGACCTGTCGCTGGGCACTCAGAGTGATGGGGAAAACGTCCGACCCATTCGCTTGCGTCAACGAGCGGCTCCACCATGATTATTTCAACCACATGGTGACGCTCTTGCATTACGGAGATCACAGCTCGATGGCGCACTCCGTGGAGGTTCGCTATCCGTTCTTGGACTATCGACTTGCAGAGTTCTGGCACAGTATCCCCAGTTCATACAAGATCCGCGCAGGGTGGACCAAGTACATGGCACGAGGCGCTATGGATGGGCTATTGCCGGACGAAATTACTTGGCGAAGAGATAAGATGGGCTGGGAAATCCCACAGGATTACTGGTTCCGTGGCGAGTTGAAGGAATGGCTTTGCAGAACGGTGGAGAACTCGCCGTATCTCCATTCACGGGGGCTTGGGCGAGATATCCGTCAGCAAGTGGATCACTCCTACACCGATCATAAGCGAATGAAGAGCATGCTACGCCAGTTAAATCTGGCTTTGTGGCATAGAACATTCTTTCAAAATCGGCCCACTCTCGCAGGCGACCTTACGTTTGTTGTCATCTCGCCTGTGCGGAATGAAGGCTCCTACATAGAGGCGACACTGCAATCCGTCATTGAGCAAACGGTTAAACCGTCGATGTGGATCATCGTCGACGACCATTCCACCGATCAAACGGCAAACATACTGGCTCGCTACGCAGCTCAACACAGTTGGATCAAGATAGTGCTCGGCCCGGAGTTGCAGCCTAAAGACTACAGTTCCAGAGTCGTGGAGTTGTTCAATTTCGGGCTCTCGCAGGTGCACATACCGTGCGACATAGTGGTCAAACTTGATGGAGACGTGAGTTTCGACACGACATTTTTTGCCAATATAGTCAGTGAGTTTCTACACAATGACCGACTCGGCATAGCGTCTGGTCATCTGACCACCAATGGGATCCGAGAGAAGGCCCAAACGGCGGTTGGCAACACCCGAGGTGCCACAAAATTCTACAGAGCCGCATGCCTGAGCGACATTGGAGGCGTTTTCCCGCACACTAGTTGGGATACGATCGATAATGCAGCAGCACGCGCTAAAGGCTGGGAAACCCGTATGCTGCCATTCGAGTTCGAGCACTTGAAGCCCGAGGGAGGTCGGGTTGGCTCCGCACTGTATAATCACTATCGCACAGGCCTCTCTAACGGCAGAGTACCGTATGTTGGCCTCTATTTCATCGCAAAGGCACTCTCAAAATCCCTAACGCGTCCGCTCCTTCTTGGCCCAGTCGCACAAGTGCTTGGCTACATTCAGACACGGTTTCTGCAGAAAGAAAGGCCTTTCCCTGAATTTGTGACGCAGCAAATTCGGAAGGAACAGAAGACTTATTTACTTTGGAGGTTGACAGGCAGGCGCACCAATTACCCGATTACCGTTGGGGACGTCGGATAGTCATGTGCGGGATTTCAGGCATCTTTAACCTATCCGGAGAGCCTGTTCATAGGCCTGAGGTCGAAGCTATGATGCAGCGACAGCGGCATCGTGGTCCAGATGATGTCGGAACCTTCATAGAGGATAACATCGGCCTTGGCTTCGTGCGTCTAAGTATATTGGACCTTACTAGCGCTGGCCACCAGCCTATGATCTCCGATGATGGGCGATACGTCTTGATTTTCAATGGTGAGATTTACAACTACCTTGAGATCAAAAAAGAACTCTCTTACACGTACGAATTCCAAACGCGGTCGGACACGGAGGTATTGCTAAAAGCGTATTGTCATTGGGGCGATGACTGTTTGCGGCGGTTCAATGGCATGTTTGCCTTCGCGATATATGATCGGAGAACCAAAACCCTGTTTGCTGCACGTGACCGGTTTGGCGTCAAACCTTTCTACTATTATCTAACACATGACACATTTGTCTTTGCGAGCGAGATACCGCCGATTTTCGAGCATGTCCGAAGGCTCGGGAAATCACTTCAGCCAGATGACCAAGTCCTTTATGACTATCTAATGCATTCCCGAACAGATGTGGATGAAAACACTTTCGTAAAGCAGATCAAGAAGCTCAAACACGGGCAATGCGTCACTGTCGTGCGAAATGAAGCCAAGGTGAAATGCTGGTATCAGCTTCAGGATCATCTCGTTGAGGGCTGGAGTGGCCCGGAAGAGTATTATGATACGCTCAAATCGGCAATAGCCCTGCGCTTGCGCAGTGATGTGCCGGTGGGTATCTGCCTCAGTGGAGGTCTGGACTCGTCATCCATCGCTTCAATGTTGATCAACGGCCTGCATAAGAGCGACTACTACGCCTTCTCCGCCATCTACGGCGATGGTCGCACGGGGGATGAACGCTCCTTCATTCAAGAATATGAATCCCAGCTTGAGAACTTGGTATACGTCTTACCAACTGAGGAGACGTTGCTGACAGATTTTGATGACTTGATGCGCTGTCACTTCGAGCCCTTTGGAGGGCTTAGCATCTATTCGCAGTTCAAGGTCATGAAAGATGCATCAAGCCATCTGAACGTTTTAATGGATGGCCAAGGCGCCGATGAGCAATTGGGCGGATACCCATATTTTTTCGGCAGCTTCTTCCGTGAGCTTCTATCGACCGGACAGATCCTGAGACTGCTGCATGAGGCTAAGACTTACTACAAACATCATCGCTCGTTCCAAGCGCTCGCGTACCTTGGATACTACATGGTCCCCAGCAAGGTTAAGTCGGCGATTTCTTATCGTGCTGCTCAGGGAGTCAGCTCTAGTTTTCATCAAAAGCATGCCCGAGACACGCAGATCCCGCAAAAGTTATATGACCCAAAGTCGCTAAAAGAATCGCTGCTTCAGCACTTCGAGAGTAAGCTTGAGCATAATCTGAAGTGGAACGATTTGAATAGCATGTACTTCTCCGTCGAGTTGCGTGAACCTTTCCTCGACTACAGATTGGTCGAGAAGACACTGGCGTCCCCGGCCGAGTTCCAAATTCGACACGGGACTACGAAATGGATCCTTCGTGAGGCGATGCGTGATTGCTTGCCGGAGCGCATCCGTACCCGCCAGGACAAAATAGGTTTTGAAAATCCTGCGAACGACTGGATGCGATCGCCTTTGTTTCAGCGGAAAGCCGACGAGGCACTCGCAAGTGTGGCGTTCACCCAGTCAGGATACTTCGATGTGGAGACCTGCCGTGAACGGCTGAAACTACATAGACAGGGAAGTCTCCATATCGCGCGCGACATATGGAAATGGATTGAGGTCGCAAACTTTCTGAAAAAGTTTACTCCGACCGAAAGCACCGTGAAGGATCGGGAGGTATCTGCGCCATGAGTAGGTATCAGATTTGTCAGGAGGGAATCTGGGACACCTCAGTGCCAGGCATTATGTTCGACGAGCGCGGTGTGTCGAACTATGCCAGAATTCAGAAGAATCTAGCGGCCGGCTTTCCAAGAGGTCAGGAGGGGTCGGCTCTCTGGCAACAAATCGTCTCTCAGATCAAACATCGCAAACCCGCTCGGGCGCGCTATGATTGTGTAATCGGTGTGAGTGGGGGCACAGACAGCTCTTACTTGTTGCATATTGCCAGAGAGTACGGTCTCAATCCGCTGGCTGTGAACCTGGATAACGGCTGGAACTCCGATGTCGCCGTCAAAAATCTCAAGAAAGTCGTTTCCTCCTTGAATATCGACCTGGAGACCTACGTCGTCGATTATGACGAGATAAGGTCGATACTGCGCTCCTATATGATGGCGGGATTGCCCTGGATCGATGCACCGACTGACCTCGCCATCAAGTCGATCCTCTACAAAGTCGCTGATCAAGAAAACCTGAGATATGTATTGATTGGAAGTGATTTTCGTTCGGAGGGCAAGCAGCCGTCGGAGTGGACTTACACCGATCTCAAACAGTTGAAATTCGTGCATGAGCAGCATGGCGAAATCTCACTCAAAAGCTATCCGACAATGAGACTCTGGGACTTCCTGTATCTGGGCTACTGCAAGAAGATCAGGATCATATCGCCGTTCAACTACATTGAATATCAGAAGAGAGATGCCCAGGCGCTGTTGGAGCAACTCTATGGATGGGAGTACTATGGTGGCCATCACCATGAAAACGTATTCACAAAGTTCGCCATCGCGTACTGGCTGCCCGGAAAATTCAATATCGATAAGCGTCGTATTACATTATCGGCACAGGTCCTCAGCGGCGAAATATCCCGTGATAACGCGCTTCAGGCAATCTCTCAGCCTCCCTACGATCTCGATAGGATGGAGCAAGATAAAGAATACGTTCTGAAGAAACTCGCTTTGACGTCTTCTGCGTTTGATAGAATCTGGAACGCGCAAAACCATACGTTCACCGACTATCCATCTTACTATCCTCTCATGAAACAAATGCTTCATCTAGCAACCCCAATCCTTCAACGTGTATTTGCTGTGAAGCCGAAAATATTGTATGAAATAGAGGAGCGCGCTGGTTGATTCACTAGCATGAGGCATGTAGCAGGATGCCAAACGTGGTGATTGTCGATTACGGGATGGGTAATCTACGATCCGTCCTTAACAGATTGCAGCAGACTGGCGTGAGTTGCTGCCTTAGCGCAAACTCCAGCGTGATAGGAAGAGCGGACGCTCTAGTGCTGCCGGGAGTTGGTCATTTCGGCAAGGCCATGGAGCGGCTTAGGCGACAGGGTCTTCTCAATCTCTTGAACGACCGCGTCCTCGGTGATCGCGTTCCCATCATGGGAATATGCCTAGGCATGCAATTGCTCACTGACTCTAGCGAAGAGGGAAACGCAGCTGGCTTGGGTTGGATAAAGGGAAAAGTCTGCCGTCTCCAGCCGACAAATGCGACGTTGAAAGTACCTCATATCGGGTGGAACAACGTGCAGGCATCTCGGCTACATCCAATACTCGAGGGGTTGTCATCGCAGGAGTTATTTTACTTTGTTCATTCCTACCATGTTGAACTCGCCAATGAGGATCACATACTTCATACCAGCCACTATGGACATCCTTTCGTCTCTGCGCTGCAGAAGGACAACATCGTAGGGTTTCAATACCATCCGGAGAAAAGTCAGGACGCTGGCTTAGTGCTGTTCAGGAACTTTGCAAATCTGGTCAAAGATCTTGCTCATGTTTAGGCCTCGGGTTGTCCCATGCTTGCTTTTGAAGCACAAGGGCCTCGTGAAGAGCGTGCAATTCGCTCAGCATCGATATCTCGGCGATCCCATCAACGCTGTGCGCCTGTTCAACGATCTCCGAGCAGACGAACTGATCTTCTTCGACATTCAAGCGAGTGTCGAAGGACGCTCAATCGACCCCGTCCTTGTGCAAATGATCGGGGATGAAACCAGGATGCCCTTTACAGTTGGAGGCGGTATCCGGTCCCTGAGGGCGATCGAAGAGCTCATCAGGGCGGGAGCCGAACGTGTCTGTATCAATTCTTTTTTATTGAGGCATCCAGAGTTCATTCAGGAGGCTGCTGATGAGTTTGGATCCTCAACAATCGTGGCCTGCATTGATGTCACGCGATCATGGTGGGGCACGTATCGTGTCTATGATCACACTCAACGCCGCTCTACGACTCTCGATCCACTGGTGTTGGCGCAAAAGCTTGCGGAGTGTGGTGTGGGCGAAATCGTCGTTCAGTCCGTGTCACACGATGGCATGATGAGCGGTTACGCACTCGACATAGTTCGTACTATTGCTTCTTCGGTCAAGGTTCCAGTCTTAGCTCTGGGAGGGTGTGGTTCTTTCGAAGATATTTGCCGGGTTGTGACCGAGGGAAAAGCGTCAGCTGCAGCTGCAGGCAGTCTCTTCGTTTATCACGGTCCCCGGCGAGCGGTCCTCATCAATTTTCCGGCGCAATCAGAACTGCGTCAGCTTCTCCGTCCAACGTGATCCGATGAGAAAGATCCTTCTCGACATCGGGCATCCTGGGCATGTCCATTACTTCCGCAACGCTATTAGCATATTGGAACAGCGTGGGAATAAAGTAGCAGTCGTAGCACGAGACAAGGAGGTGACTCTAAGATTACTCGATGCTTACAGAATTCCTTATACATCGCGGGGTGCCGGCGGGAGGAGCTTGACGGCAAAGCTGCTCTATATGCCAAGGGCGGATCACACTGTCATGAAAGTCGCGCAAGCTTTCAATCCTGATCTTTTTTTGAGTTTCGCATCTCCCTATGCAGCTCACATTTCTCGGTTGATGGGAAAACCTCATATCGCTTTTGACGACACTGAGCATGCAAAGTTGGGTCAGTTCGTTTACCGGCCCTTTACAGAACTAGTTGTTACTCCGCAGGCCTATCGTCAACGGTTCGGGAAAAAGCAAATCACATTCGACAGCTTCATCGAACTCTGTCATCTAGCGCCAGCATATTTCAAGCCCGATCCAAGCATACTTGCAGAACTGCATCTTACGCCGGAGGACCGCTACATCCTACTTCGCTTCGTCTCCTGGGACGCGAACCACGACGTTGGCCAAAAAGGGTTGACAAGACAACAGAAGCTGCAGCTGGTCGATAACCTGAAACCGTACGGCCGAATTTTCATCTCTTCAGAAGGGACGCTGCCAGCTGAGTTGGAGCCATACCGGCTCAAGCTGCCGCCAGAGAAGTTGCATCACTTTCTAGCATATTCCAGCCTATACATTGGCGAAGGCAGCACGACAGCTAGTGAATGTGCTCTGCTCGGCGTCCCGAACATCCTGGTAAACAGCTTATTGGCGCCGGCCACCCGTCCAGGTGTGCATGTGGAGTTGGAAAGATACGGGGTGCAAGAGCTATTGGTTTCCTACCAAGGACTGCTTGATAAAGCGATGGCTCTCCTTCAGCGAGAAACGTCTGCCGAATGGCGAAAACGCCGGCTTCGCATACTAGACGAGAAAATTGATGTCACTGCACTTATGGTGTGGTTGCTCGAAGGATACCCCACAAGCCGTGACTGGTTGCAGAAGGATCCTGCATATCAGTATCAATTCAAAATTGATACTGGAGTGACGTGACATGGCCCGCGAGATTATGATCACCGGTTCGACTGCGTCAGGGCTGGCAGTCCTTAATATGCAAGCTTGCTCGTTGGCCGCGTAAAATTCGCTGTACACTTGGAGTCGTTGGCAAAAGACGTTGTTCCTTCGACCATACGTCACTGCCATGGCGGCTACTCACCCATAGCTCGTAAATCAGGGAGTCAGAAATGCGACGACATGGCTTACATAACTCTCACACTTTGCAATGCATAGTCTTCAGAACTGCTGGATCTATCGCTTGTGAGATCAAACTCGGGTTGTATCAGCTTTGTTGAGTACAGCGCCGACCAAGCGCGCATGAACGGCTTGGCTTGAGGCTAGGGTCTCCTCAATGAGGTCCGCCGACGTTTGCCCCCACTCAATAACGAGCAAGAACTGGTCGACAAAGTTGCTTACAGCACTGGAATCAGCTGCGTGTTTTAGGGCAGGAAGATCAAGGATCACATATTTATAGCGCGCTCTAAGTTCCATAAGAAGCTGTCCCATCGCAGCCGATGACAGCAGTCCAACAGATTCAACAGACGGGAGAAGCGAGCCACTCGGCAAGAAGTCTACTCCGATGAGCGGGTCGCTCCATAGGACATCATCAATTGATCTCTGTCTGCGAAGCAGCTGAACAAGACCCTCGACCGATCCTGAAGAGAGCTGCTGTGTCAGAGACGGATGTCGAAAGTTCGCATCAATGAGGAGAACTCGGTTTTCCTGACCTCCAACAAGATGCGCAAAATTCGCCGCAACTGTCGACTTGCCTTCACTTTCTAGCGTTGACACGATACCTATACTGAAGCCTCTTACAGTATCAGTGTCGACTGCCACTTTTATCCTGCGAATTGCCTCCGCGAAAGAGGAAGACGGCTCATAAATGGCGTATCGCTCAAGGCTCATCTCACTAGATAGGGTCCGAGAAATTGGGTCGGACCGCTTAACGGCTATGTCTCTACGTTTCCGTTTGATAGTTACATGTGGAACGACGCCAATGCAGTCGGTACCTAAAGTCTTTTGCACTTGGCGTGCTGTCGTGAGACTGCGATCGAGTTGTCGTTTCACGTATGCAATCGCAACACCAGAAAGAAGGCCGAAGGTCAATGCTGCTGCGAAGACGATCTCGGTCTTTGGTTGGGACTGTTCGCCTGCTCGGGCCGGTGTGATGACACGAGCCCTCGGTCTAGGGAAGGATTGCTGCTGAGTGGAGTCGGAAAATCTTTGGAGAAGGGAGTCGTATGACCTCCGGTAGGACTGCGCCGAGCTTTCCAACATGCGCAATGTGACGCCTGCTTGTTTCCCAGAAGCTGCAATGCTTAATAGTCGATCCAAATTTGCTTCAACAGTGTCCTGGCGCGCTTTAGCAAGCTCGTAGTCGCTCCGATAGGCTTTGCGGATGCGCTCCAGTTCCTCATGGGCTGCCATGCGCAATCGCTCTATTTCCCGTCGCAGATCCATGACAGCGGAGTGCTCTGAACCATATCGCGCGGTGAGTTCGGACTCCTGTTGAACTGCGTAAAGATACTGCTCACGAAGTTTTGTGATCACAGGTATCGTTGGGCCACCGGGAGCTTCCAACAATGCAGGGCTAGCTATATCGTCTGTATCGAGAGACAAAATGCGGTCAAGGCGGGCTTTCGATTCGGCAACTTGTTCACGAGCTTGGACGAGCTGCTTATTGACGTCGCTTAATTGTTGTTGGGCGATGGTGCGTCCTTCGCCAGCATCAAGCAGATTATGATCTGCGATGTAATTCTGAACCGCTCGATCAGCTTCGACGACTTTCTTGCTCAGCTCATCAAGTTGCGTCTGAAGCCAATCACTCGCCTGCTTTGTAGCGTCGAAATTCCACTTCAACTGGTCTTGTATAAATGCGTCTGCAAATGTATTTGCTATGAGAGCTGCCTTGGCGTCATTAGAGGAACGAATTGAAATTTCCAGCACATATGTTCGTGCAATCCGTTGAACACTCAGTTTGCTATCGAGCGCTGCAAGGGCCTGCAGAATGCGCTCGTCCCGGGTGCGAACAGGTGAGGAGCTGCTGGAAGAATTAAAATTCAGCCGGACAAGCTTCGACAGTAGGGAAGGGTGCAACGGCGCAAATTCAGGGTCCGCCCACAATTTCAGTTTCTCAATTACGGAAAGTCTTACAGCCTCCGATCTGATAACTTCAACATTGCTGTCGACAACCGTTGCATCTAGCGGAAGCTCGGAAACAATCGCCTGCTGGGAAAATGGTTGCACTTGCCGGTCGTCTATTAAAATGCGTGCGGTCGCTATAAACTGTGGAGGCCTTAAAGCCAAATAGCAGCCCGCGATTCCAAGAGATGCGAGCAAGGTTGCAATCATAAGCCGCCAGTGCAGCCGAACATAGTCGAACAGAAATCTTAAGTTTAACTCCGATCCATCGGGATGTTCGTGTCCTCTTCCAACAACGTCCATACCTTGAAGCGGGTTCGATTTTAACATTACAGCCTCAGTCTAACGACGGCGAATGATCGAAGCGTTGCTAAGTCAAGAAGAAGCTAATGCATTCTTCTCAATCATCACATGTTGACAAATAATATCCTAAATAATGCTATGTGTCTTCCGACTTAAAAACAGAAAATCAGCATTAATGGTCGGCTGTACTCGCCCTAAACCCGGCAACCTAAAAGGAACTAAGCGCGACAAACATAGTGAGTATGATAGTGGTAACAGCGGTTCCAAGGAAACGTCCTTAGATATGATCATCCTTTTATGGTGCGACAGCCTACATTGTTTTCAGGTTAATCTCAAGCATATACACTATGCCATGAGTGACTGTGTCTAGCATCTGTAGTAACTTAGCATTTGTGAGATATATCTAAGTGGTCCTAACGTATTATGGTTCAACATGGTCGGAAGATCTGGGCGATGTTTTGATCGAGGCTGATATAGGAGACAGGCGGTCAACTCTGAGACGTTGGTGCGCGTCGTTTAGCCCCAAAAGTAGACTATGTGGTACAGCTACTGGCTGTGAGTAGAAAAGAACCACCGTGTTGTGTTTTGTATCTTTCCAGGCAATCCTGCGCAGCCTTTAAGTCGGGCAGGATAGGATCTCTTAGATATGAATACGGTTTCATTCGATAGGAGATCGAATTCAGGCACTGCCAGAAAGCGCGAAAGCTGTCGCTGTCTCGGGCCACACAAAGTCCTATGTCGGTGACGTCATTCAATCGATCAACCATCTTTAGAGTGTTTGGCCTAATCGTTGCATTAGGGATAGTGATCGGATCAGTTCTTCCCGGCGCAGTCCTTGTCTCATTCCGCCTTGTAAACTCGCAGCTGGAGCATTTTGTCGGGTATATGCTATTAAGTGCACTTGCTGGGTTAATTGGTCCAGGCAAGAAAACGCTGACTCTGACTGCAGTCCTATTAACGATGATGGCGGGCGGACTCGAACTTATACAGATTTTGGTTCCGGGACGAATACCGAGCTTCCTGGATTTTCTAGCAAGCGCGGGTGGCGCATGGGCGGGCACATTCCTATCGGCATATTCTCATCTACTTTTTCGCGCAGTTGGGAAGCTAGGAAACCCTGTCAGACCGACGCGAGAGGATGTTCCGTCCGCAGATAGTGATCTATAACTTGAATGTTGAACATCGTCCTATCTGTCTATTGGCGCGTGGAGGCACCGTCGGTCGCTCAATACGGCGAACCTATGCTGTTACTGTTGTAATTCCGACAAAACCTCCTTCCGAACTGTATTTGTCCTCAACCTAATCCAGTGGTTACCAGACGGATTTGCCTTCGCTTCAGTCAACTTGCAATGAGGTGAGTAATGGGCGAGAGGTCATCTTACTCTGTAAGAGACTTGTGTTCGAGATCAAAAAGCCGCGAGTGATCCCTGTTTGTAATGTATATCTTTGCATTAGAAAACGATCATCCATACATTGATAGTTATGACGCGCTTTATGCCACACAGTGTGCCTCAAAAGGCCGGAGGAGTTGGGGGCGAATGTTATGTACACTCCTGAGACGTCTCGAAGTAGCACTCTGACTCGATTGGCACGTATGCTGCGCAGTAAGCCAGTTATGCGGCAGATGATACAAACATCTGGGATTCGTGAACTCATCCTAGGGTCCTTGTCCTTGACCCGTGATTTATCGGCGTGCGGCACTGGTGAACTCAGAACTATTTGCTACCATCACGTAAGGCAGCACGAGATGCGTGACCTAGGTAGGCAATTGGACTATCTTAAGAATTACGGGGAGTTCATTGACGTCGATGCGGCCGTGCACCTTATGAAGAACGATCGATTTGAAGGTCGTTACTTCCTTGTTACGTTTGACGATGGCTATCGTGACACTGTGCAGAATGCGCTTCCAGTATTAGTCGAGAAAGCTGTACCGGCGGTCATGTTTGTCATCTCGGGCTACTTGACCGGTGAGCTGCACGAGCTTCGTGCAGATGTGAATGGAAAATTCTTGGATCGGCAAGGTTGTTTGCGCTGGACAGAGGCCGGTATGGCCATAGGCTCCCATACACATACGCACCGCAGACTCGCGGAGTTATCAGAAGACGAGGTGCTACGCGAACTTGTTCATTCACGTTCGGTGTTAAGCGATTTGTTGGGGACTTTCGTGACTCATTTTGCTTGTCCTTGGGGGAGTCCGGGCGACGACTTTCACGCTCATAGAGACCCAATGCTCGCAGCCCAGGCAGGATTTTCATCCTTCTTCACAACCGTACGCGGTCCCGCTAGAGCGGCGGGCGATGTGTTTAATATGCCTCGGGACGTCATTGAGCCCACTTGGAGCAATTGGCAACTGAAGTACTTCTTCGGGCGGTGATCTGCCGAGTGCTGTACAGGGCTTGTCAACCTGACCTTGCGTAACCTGAATGTCGACAAATCAACCTGTCGCGTACAAGTTCGAACTCAAGCAGCGAACATGGCGAGCCTAAGCAGCAGGAAGCCACTCAAAAGAGACGATGTTTGTCTCATAATCAGAGGTCTTGATCGCACGTCGAGATCGGATGAGCCCGCTATTGGCCGCTTCATCATAAGACAGCCTGTCCAAATACCCGACTACGTACCTACCGGATCCACTCGTCCGCTCCCACGCGCGATGTAGCATGTGCTTCTGCAGATACCATGCAGCCCCGGTGTTGCACTTCTGGCAGCCTCCAGCCATGTAATAGGTAAGTTCACCAAACTCATAACCACAGAAGCCTGCAAGTGGTGTGCTATGTCCTGTCACAAGACCGGTCAGAAAATGTTCAGGAGATGATAACATATCAAGGAGGGTGCATTTCAGGGTGCTAATAGCCTCGAAGCTAAGTCCCTTTCTGGCATGCATGTGTGCGCGTAACCGATTAATAGCAAGCAAATCCGGGAGACTGCGAAGACCATTATGGACTGACATCTTCAGATCGGCGCTCTCCCCGGCTTTGGCATTGCGACGTGTATTATTGCTAGTGCTTGACCAGTAGTCGTTCCAAGTTGACCATTGAGAGAATTCGACGACTTGCACCGCTATAGGCCTGTTTTCGACGATACGAACGCCAGGGAGACTTTGGATCTCATGTTCTCGGCTTTGTTCGAAGTTGAACTCCCAGCCGTAGCGATAATAACCTGGACCTAGATGTGAAATGAGAGCTTGTATACTGGGGGTCCAGAGAGCTTCGTAGCCTGGCCTGAGCGACAATCGATCGAGAAAAATCCGCTCCTGTCCGCTGATGTCAAGAGCACATTGTCCAATCTTAAGACCAGCCTGGCGCAACTCGAATAACCTGACCTTACGACCTCGAAGGCCAGATCGGACCGCCCAGCCGCGAAGCCAACTGAACGCTGATCGGAATGATGCTCTACATTCCTTCGAAAACGCGTCCCACTCGGCAGCTCTGAGAGAGGTCAAAACGAGAGGTACGACGGTGACGGAAGCTGCGCTCTTTCGCAACGCGGCAAGACTGTGGTGAGGCTGCTTGAGCGGGTAATCCCAGGTATCCATTGCAGCTCTTGCTCCGCTTTCGTCAGAACGTTATTAAGCCGGCGTTGGAAACATCTGGACTCATTGCAAGTATGCTGTTCCAGGGAGGTGATCTTACGCGAAACTCGTATGACAGCAAGTCAATCTGTTCACAGCCAAGAATGAAGGGATAAGACCGATCGACTTCCCCCTGGGACAACGTCTGAATTGAGCGGATCCCTGCTAGATTCATTTCGACAGCGGTGACCCGAAACGAGAGGGCATTGTAACTACTACCGTGTCTCCTGGAAAAATCTCGGTTTCCTCATTTGCATCAATGCGCTCAAACCCGGTTGTGACTTTTCGTACGACCGTTATGTGGGGTTGAACAGCGATGTTCATGGTGTTCTGTAGCTGTTGAGAGCCGGAACTGGCGTATAGTAGTTTCGCGTCGACACTCCCGAGTCGAGTCTTGATGGACGTCAGTCGAATGATGGCCTCCTGAAGTTCTCTGGAGAGTGTAACACTTCGGCCGACCTCGAGCTCGCTGAGCTTGCGAACGAGTTCCTCTCGCTCCTTCTGCAGTTGCCCGAGCCGCTCGGTAGTCTGGAGGTTCTGTGTCTGTGCCATGAGGGTATACCGGCGCTCCTCGGCAACACGGGTGATCGGGATCACGCCCTTCTCGTATGAGCCTTGGACCCGTTGGAGCTCTGCCAATGCTAGCTGGGCACCCTCCTGTGTCTTCCCGAGCTGCTCTTGAACAAGCTTGATCTGTTCGTCTGACTGCTGGACCTGTGCCGCTAGAGAATTCTTCTCACGAGCAAAGGTCGTTTGATTTGTGCCGAACTTCTGCTCCTCGAAGCGAAGGATTTGGTCTCTCACATCCGTTTCGATTGGTAGCTTCTTGAGCTCATCCCTATCTACGGCGAATTCTGGTGCCTCTCTCATCTCAGTTTCCACCCGCCAAGCCTGAACCTGAGCTTGTGTATACTCGGTCCAGAGGTTTCTGTATTCGGCCTTCAGATCGGCTGTCTGAGGAGTCGACAACTGGTCGGCGAGAAGACGCCGCTGGCTGAAGCCGCCACACACGGCCACGGCTTGTCTCACTGTAAGTCCGATCCGATAGGACTGTTCGCCGGGACGCTCTACATCGCCGCTGACATAAATTGGCCTGTAGTCGGCAATTTCGAGGTTTACTTCATTCGGATCAATCACCAGAATGTCGAGCCCTTGTGGTGTTTTGCGCCGCAAGGATTTTGTTGGGATGAGTGACTTGACCTCTGCCCGAAGCTCTGTGAGCGATAACCCTGACGCCTTCATCTGACCGATAAGCGGTAATGAAACTTCCCCATTTGGGTCGACGCGCGAACGCTGCCTCAGCTCCGGAAGACCAACTGCCGAGAATTCGATGACATCACCGGGGGCTAAAAGGTACTCGGCCTTGGCCGGACCCGCAAGTGCTGGGTACAAGCCTATCAGAAGGGCGAATATGTATTTCAGGTGTCCCTGTTTTTGGAACATTCGCTGCTCGCTCCTTTGGGCCTACACTTGCGGTGCTGGCCGCCAAGAGTAGATGGCGGCCACGCAGAATCCGACGATACAACAGCCAGAAGAATTTGATCCGCACAACAGCTGGAGGATCTTGAGGCGGAGTTAAACAGTTTGGCTGCCTGGAAGACTCGCAATGGAAAGAGATGGCATAGGCACAGCGAGCCTGATGAGAAACGAGGCCGCTTCCATAAAAACGCTGACTGCGCGATCAGATCGAGCAACGTCTTCCTCCGCACTTTCTACGCGGCACTATGCGAACTGAGCCAAATGCGCAGTTGGAACTGCACATGACTCACGCCTTAACGACCAGCCCCTTTTGAATGGCGACTTTCGCGCAAACGTTCCTGGTATCAACTATAAGCTTCGCGTTGCTTGCGATGAACTGATAGTCCACACTGTCGTGGTCGGTAGCAATAAGGATTGCGTCATAGTCGCCTAATCTGCTTGCGTCGAGTGGCACAGAGGTTCTGCCTGCCAGGTCGGCGTGCTCCCTTGTCATGGGAATGATGGGAATTTGGGCGTCATGATAGTCGACTCTAGCGCCTCGTCTTTCAATAAGCTCGATGAGCTTGAGGGACGGACTTTCGCGCATGTCACCCACGTTCTTCTTGTAGGCGATGCCGAGAACCAAGACCTTCGCATTGCGGATTGTCTTACCAGAGTCGTCGATAGCCTCTGCGAGCCGGTCGACCACGAGATACGGCATCCTGGAATTGATCTCACCGGCCAACTCGATGAAGCGTGTTGTAATGTCGTACTCGCGTGCCTTGGATGTGAGATAGAAGGGATCGATGGGAATGCAGTGGCCGCCGAGGCCCGGGCCCGGATAGAACGGCATGAAGCCGAAGGGCTTGGTCTTGGCGGCGTCGATCACCTCCCAGACGTCGATGCCCATGGCGGCGTAGACGACCTTGAGCTCGTTCACGAGGGCGATGTTCACGGCCCGGAAGATGTTCTCGGTCAGCTTCACGGCCTCGGCGGTGGCGGTGGACGAGACCGGCACGGTCTTCACCACGAGCCCTGCATAGAGCGCGTCGGCGAGAGCCAGGGCGTCGGGTCCGTCGCCTCCCACCACCTTGGGGATGGTCGAGGTGCCGAAATCCGGATTGCCGGGATCCTCGCGCTCGGGCGAGAAGGCCAGGAAGAAGTCGCGCCCGCTCTTGAGCCCCGTGGCCTCCAGGATGGGTTTGAGGACCTCGTCCGTGGTGCCCGGATAGGTCGTGGACTCCAGGACCACGAGCTGACCCCGCCGCAAGTGTCGTGCAATCTCTCTCCCAGAGCTTTCCACGTAGGACAGGTCCGGCTCGCGATGCTTCGTCAGGGGCGTCGGAACGCAGATCAGCAGCGCGTCGGGCTCGCCGAGGCGCCGAAAATCGTCTGTTGCGAGGAGATGATGCTGTTCTATTGCGTCTGCCACCGCTGCGGATGAAATGTGGTTTATGTAACTTTCGCCTCGGTTCAAACAATCAACGTACATCGCGTTTATATCAAAACCCAGCACGTCAAAACCTGCTCTTGCGGCGGTTAACGCGAGAGGAAGTCCTACATAACCCAGGCCGATAATTCCGACAGTTGCCTGCCGTGTCCGGAAAAGCGAAAGTAGATCGATGGAGTCTAATGGTGCATGTTTGATTACATCGAGATGATCCGCATACATTTCGTGCCTCCAAACGCGCGCGAAGTTGATCGATTGACCACGGCAGACGTCATTTACTGTAGGCTCGTTTCCATAGGATATTGTAGGCTATTTGACACAGATACTTGGCATCCGTGAGGTAGGGTGCCTGGTTATAGGATTTCAGATATCGTAGCTCAGACTCGACAATTGCTTCGAAATCTTTCGGTAAGTCGGCATAATAAGGAGGGATCAGCCCAGGCTTGTAATTCATACGTAGGGTCCGAGCTTCTTGCGGGTACAGACTAAAATACTGCATGCTCAAAGGCCGAACCCCGACGAGTTTGATGTCGCCTTTCAAGAGATTCAGCAGCATGGGTATCTCATCGAGCCAATATTTTCGCATGAAGCGACCCGGTGAGATGATTCGGAAATCGTGTTTGAATTTTCCTCCAACATCTAGTCCATGATTCCGATGCATATATTCTTGTAGATACTCAGAGTACGGGTGCATCGTCCGAAGCTTATAGACGCAGATCACTCGGCCAAACTGACCGACGCGATTCATCTTGAAGAGCACACCTTTGGATGGCGCAGGTCTTTCAATGAATGTCGCTGTCTCACGTTGGGCGATGATAAAGAATTGCCCTGCAGATTCAAACGTTGCTTTAAGGGCGTATCCAGCATGAACGACTCTGCCCAAAGCTTCAGCGCGTGATAGAACCCGATGGTTAGGCCAAAGAAAGCGGTAGAATGCGCGTGTTAGGCCAAGCCTTGGTATAACCCGATGCAGCAAGTAATCGAGGATCCACAGCAGACGTTCCGAGCCAGTTGGATTGGACCCAAACAGTCTACTGGAGCGCTGATCCGCGCTTTCTAAATGACAGATCACGTACCCGCCGGTTGCAATGATAAAGAAGGCTGCGCGCATGAAGCCGGTGATGTCCGGTACTTCGTTTAAAGGTGGTCCGATGAGCACGGAGTCGAATTGGATTGCCGCTTCGCGCGAATGGGCCTCCGTAACGGCTTCGAGCAAAGCTGTGCTGTTGCTAGCCTGTCCAGTAAATCGTTCGATCTCGTTAAATGCGGCCCTCGTGTAGCCATATCTTGAGAGTGATGAGGACTCTTCCGCAGCTAGTGCCGGTTCGCCAGCCGGGACGTAATCTGGACATGCAGCTGAAGAGACGTCCATCATGACTTCCTCCCAAGACCGCTCATATTCAGTGTCGCGGCTTGTCACAGCTAAGTCGGCGTCTTAATGTCGCGTAATAGAGCAAGCGCAGTTGGCCAGAGCAAGCACTGTAATTGGGAGAAAATGGCGTACCCCTATCGAGATGATGCGCTTCATAGAAGAACATACCAAGTTATCAACACCTTGTAATGATCGAAACCTTATCCCATAATTTACCGTAGATCATCAGATGTGCGTCGGACCGTTTTCGAAGCGGCTGTGGACGTTGATAATAAGAATGGGTGCTTGTGAGTTACTGAGTACTGAAGTGGCGGCGACCAGGCTCGCTGTCCTTAAGCTATGCCGAGTGCGATCTGGCAGCCAAGTATAGACCAGTAGATGTACCTTTCTACGATTGGCAAGACAGTTGAAGGCGCCTGACCATGAGCGACTCTGTAGGGGTAGCAGTCGTTGGATGCGGATACTGGGGCAAAAACCTCGTCCGAAATTTCGCCGAGCTTGGTGTACTCGAAGCTCTAGTTGACGAAAACAAACCAGCCGTTTTGGATCTTACTGCGAAGTATGGCGGACGTGCACTTGCGTTCGAGGAAGCTCTCGTCGATCCCAAGGTGCAAGCTGTTGCAATAGCAGCCCCAGCATCTATGCATCATGCACTCGCGAAGCGAGCACTAGAGGCTGGCAAGCATGTGTTTGTCGAGAAGCCGCTTTCCCTTGAGGTGGCTGATGCGAAAGAGCTTTGCGCTTTAGCTGAACGCTTCAAACTTCGCCTGATGGTTGGTCACCTGTTGCAGTACCACCCCGCTTTTCTTGAGCTGATCAACCTTGTGCGGGATGGCAGACTAGGACGAGTTCAGTATCTCTATTCGAACCGCTTGAATCTAGGAAAGGTCCGACGCGAGGAGGACATTCTCTGGTCCTTTGCACCTCACGACATTTCCATGATACTCTCGATCATTGGAAGTGAGCCGGCCGAAGTCCTGGCCTCCGGTGGGTATTACCTGCACGACACGATCGCAGATGTAACTACCACCCATCTCGTATTTCCAGGTGGTGAGCGGGCACACGTTTTTGTTTCCTGGCTTCATCCCTTTAAAGATCAAAAGCTCGTAGTGGTTGGCTCTGACGCTATGGTTGTTTTCGATGACGGAGAAGACTGGGATCGCAAACTGCTGTTCTATCCGCACAAGGTTGAATGGCGAGATCGAATGCCCGTTGTAAAAAAAGCGAATGCAGTCCCAATCGCTGTGTCGCAAGATGAGCCTCTCAAAAGTGAGTGTCAGCATTTCATCGACTGCGTTCTGCACGAGCGGACTCCACGCACAGATGGACGGGAAGGCGTTCGGGTTCTCTCGGTGCTTGCGCGTGCGGCAGAAGCTCTGCGGCGTGCTCGCGCCGGTGAAGAGCCAGCAAGAGCTAGACGTCATCATCCGTCGCGAGTTGAGCCTTCTCATCCTGGAGTGACGATTCACGAGTCCGCTTATGTCGACGATAATGTAGAGATTGGGGAAGGATCAAAGATCTGGCACTTCAGTCATGTTCTCGGAGAGGTGACGCTCGGTAAGAACGTCAATATCGGTCAGAACGTCATGATTGGGCCCAGAGTCACGATTGGTGACAACGTAAAAATTCAGAATAACGTATCGCTGTATGAAGGAGTGACTCTCGAAGAGAGTGTGTTCTGTGGACCATCATGCGTTTTTACGAATGTAAAAAACCCACGCTCAGCGATTGCGCGCAAGTCTGAGTATCTTCCAACGCTCGTGAAGCGGGGCGCTTCGATTGGCGCGAACGCGACAATTGTTTGTGGTCATACGATTGGCGAGTACGCCTTCGTTGCCGCAGGTGCTGTAATCGCTGCTGATGTTCCGGCATTCGCGATCTTTGCAGGTGTGCCCGCGAAGCGTGTCGGTTGGATGAGTCACGCCGGGGTTCGTCTCGGGCCTGATCTGATTTGCCCACAAACGGGTCGCCGTTATCGCGAAGTCGACGTAAATCAACTTGAGGAGATCGCGGATGACGGATTTGATCACGTTCATTGACCTAGCTTCTCAGCGTCAGCGCCTAGGCACCGCGATCGATGACGCTGTCCTAAGGGTCATCAACCGCGGCGCCTACATTATGGGTCCAGAGGTTTCAGCCTTGGAGACAGATCTTTCGGCGTTTTGCAACGCGAAGCATGTGGTGTCGTGTGCTAATGGAACTGATGCTCTCAGCTTGGTGCTGATGGCTATGGGGACAATGCCCGGGGATGCCGTGTTCTGCCCTACATTTACCTTTGCGGCAACAGCCGAGGTCGTAGCCCGTACCGGAGCGACACCCATCTTTGTCGACGCCTGCGAAGGCACATTTAATCTTGATGTAAGCAGCCTCGAAGTCGGTATACGCACGGCACGGGGCCTGGGCCTGAATCCGATCGGCGTTATTCCCGTAGACCTTTTCGGCCAACCTGCTGACTACGATGCTATCGAGGCTGTCTGTCAACGGGAAGGTTTATGGCTACTATGCGACGCTGCTCAGAGCTTCGGCGCGGCTTATAGGGGACGAAAGGTGGGGACCATAGGTCTCGCTACTGCAACAAGCTTCTTTCCCGCTAAACCTTTAGGCTGCTACGGCGACGGAGGTGCAGTCTTCACCAATGATGACTCGCTTGCAGAAGTCATGCGTTCGATCCGCGTTCATGGCCAAGGTCAAGACAAATATGACAATATACGCATTGGGATGAATGGTCGTCTCGATACTGTTCAGGCAGCAGTTCTTATTGAAAAGCTCAAGATATTTTCGAGTGAAATTGACGCTCGTGATCGCGTGGCGACGTACTACAGTGCGGGTTTGCGAGACATTGTATCTGTGCCTGTAATACAGAGTGGGTGTACGTCTGCTTGGGCGCAATATACACTGCGTCTCAATGGCCTTGATCGCAACCAGTTTCAATGTGATCTGAAAGCATTGGGAATTCCCTCGGCGATCTACTACCCGAAGCCATTACACCGGCAGACTGCCTACAAGGACTATCCCATAGCAGGAAACGGGCTACCGGTCTCGGAACAGTTGGCGAAGGATGTTGTCAGCCTACCCATGCATCCATACCTCACAGAAGTCATGTTGGATCGCATCGTACGCGGGGTGAAGAGCGCCTTGAGGCAGCAGCGAAGCATGAGTGCATTGAACGTGGCTGGCAAACGGTCTGCAGTATCCGTCTAGCCTGCAACTAAGGATGCTCGTAGATTCCGAGGTCTATACCAAACTCCAAGGGCCGCTCGGTTCCATCGAAGTCATAACGGGCCGCATTCTCTCGAGTGCCGGAGTCAAGGCCTGGGCTTCCATATTGCAAACGGTAATTGCCACTACCGTCCATCTGGAAGTCTACAAAGTTCGGATCCGCTCGCATGGTGCCTGTCTGAGTGCTTCCATGGGCCGTGTTAAGATGGATACCGTTCGTGTATTGCTCGTTGTTGTTGCGATAGAGCAGATTGTTTACATATCGATTCCTTTCGGCACCGGTATCCTCCAGAATCGCCCAATTGCGACTGTAGAGAATGATATTATTGGCGACGAAAAAGCCTGAAGCAGGGATAGTAACATCGGGATCCCAGTTCGCGATGGCAATCCCGTCGTAGTTATCGAAGATGAGATTGTTGGTTATGATTTTACTATGGGCACCATGATTGGTTTGTATTCCGCGGCCACGATTCCCATATAGAAGGTTGTTCTGAACTAAGCCACCATTGTCAGAGAGATAGACCGCGTGGAAGTAAGTGTCTGAACAATTTCCCAACCCAATGCGATAGACCTCATTCCCAAGTATGTCGTTGTCTTCGGTCGTGTGGCCATCAAGCAGGAGTCCGGCGCCACCATTGTTGGAGCACGTTAGGTCGCGGAAATCGTGCACTTTGTTTCCGACAATGCGTACATTGGATCCAGCGCTGTGGATCCCGATTGTGGCTCCATCAGTCCCGACAATGTCGAAGCCCTCGATGTCGACATATGATCCAACGTTTTTCCAGACAGCTTCAGCGGCGACAACGGCAACTTGAATGACAGTGGTGTGGCGCGCTCTGGCGGCGTAACGGATGCGTGCGTCGGTGGAACCGCTGTTTTTACTGAAGATGTGGTCTCTATAAATGCCGGCTCCCACGAGAACCGTGGTGCCCGGGGAGGCTACATCGGCGGCGCGTTGGATCGTCGCGAATGGGGCTTCTTCTGTACCGGTGTTGTTGTCATTGCCGGAGCTTGAGACGTAAAAAATTCTGGATGAGGCTAAGCCGGCACTGTAATTTTGCGCCTGGCTTGGTGCTGCAGGTATGAGCCCGCAGAGGCTAGCACAGACGATCATTCTAGCGGAGAGGTTGGCGAGCTCTGCAAATTGGATCGAACGCTTGGCCATAGACCCATTCCCGTTCATGTCCTTGCTGAGGATCCAGGTGAGCGACCGTTTGCTGATGGAGCTAAGGCTCTCTGGTCCAACGGCGAACGCTCGTCACTCAACGATCATACCTTAGTCTCCGCCTTTGTTAAATATGCAAGTGCTTCGAAGCTGTCGTCGCAGAGCGTGGAAGCGTCTATGGCGGCGTCCTCGATCTACAAAGAATCCACCTAATTCATACCATAGTATGGCGTCTCTTTTAGACTGCATCGAATTCTTGCTGAGGTCGCAGTTTCAGATCCCGTTCATCGCTCCACCACCGAATCCTTCGCTACGGCAAGCGACGGCAGGTACCAAAGCTTGTGGTGTGGCTCAGCCCTTTGGCATATCGACGATCGATGTCACCCTTTGGGAAGGACGAACTCCATGCCATTCTTTCGGCCGACCTCAAGCAAACGTGGCACATCCGGCGCGGGCAGGGGGGAGGGCAGGTCCTTTGTCCCACGTGGCATAGGCTCTCCGGCCTGCGAGAAAAAGTTGACGTGAAGGGTTCCTGGCGCGTTCATGATCAGCAGCCGACCTGGTGCCTCACTGATGTTGCGAAAGGTGTGGACCTCGCCATTTGGGACCCGAACAAAATCACCCCCTTGGGCAATCCTTGTCTCTGTTCCGACGCCGAACTCGAACGTACCGTCGAGGACGTAGAACGCTTCGTCATCGGCGGCATGCCGGTTTGGAGGAGGGCCTGCCCCAGGAGCTACGAGCGCTTCGACGAGGCAGTAGCCGGCCTCCGGCTCGCGGACGAGAAAGCGGACGAGGCTGCCAGCGACAAGATAAGTATCGGTCTGAGGGTCGGACATGAATGATTTTTCCTTTTTCCAGCTTGTGGTCGAGCCGTGGTGGGTGAGTCAAAGGACGTCAAGCGGGTACAAGGCCGTGACGAAGCATGATGTCTTGCACTCTGCCAAGGTCTGGTTTCCCTGGCGCGTTGACGGCTTCTGCTAACTCCGCAAAGTAATCACGTCCAATCGTACCTGGTGTGATCATGACGAGCGTGCGGGCGATCCCATCGCTCAGGTTTTGATGATGGTGCACCCTTGCACGTGGAATGAAGATCACATCGCCTGGACCTATGTCTCGGGTTGTACTGTCAACGGTGACATTGAGCGTGCCTTCCAACCCGTAGAGGATCTCATCGGCTTCCTGATGATAGTGAGGAGCCGGTACCCGAGCGCGCGGAGGGACGACGAATTCGAATACTGTCGCACCGGGTTCGCACAACCGAAAGTGCAGCTTCAGCTCCCCAATCTGCACGATATCCTGCTGAGCCGCTTCCACTTCCAATCCCCATGATGTAAAGTAGCTTTACGTTTTTATGTAAAATGACTTTACGGATATGTCAATGCACAAAAAGAATCCACCGCTGTTGAGCAAGCGGAAGCTTCCGCCGCCCTCGTTTGGCGCTCTCATGCGCATGACGTGGCAGCATGTGCGACAGCAGTTGCTGAAAGCCATTCACGAGGCAGGCTTCCCCGAGTTCCAGGACGCGCACTTCGCGGTATTCTCATTTCCGCTTCCGGATGGGGTCAGGCCGTCTGAGATAGCACGGCAGAAGAACACGTCGCGTCAAGCGATCAACTACCTCCTCGTGCAGCTGGAAGGGCTCGGGTATGTCGAACGCAGAACAGTTAGCGAAGGCGATGCAGATCGGCGTCTGGTCTACATGACCGACCAAGGATACCAAATTGCGGACGCAATCCATGCGTGTTTGCAACGGCTACACGGAGAATGGTCGATGGAAGTGGGTGAAGAGCGCTTCGAGGTGTTTGTTGATGTCCTCAAGCAACTCGCCGCCAAGGCTCACGAAAAGGATATCAAGGAGAGATAGCGTCCTTCTCGGATTTGCAGCCATCTCACGGATGATGCCATCTCCGACAGATATATGTGAGACCGGAGGCCGGGGATGAATGCTCGCAGAGCGCTGCGTCGTCGAAGACGGCCGCATGGAGCAAAACCCTGCTGCGGTAGAGCCACCACCTAGTCGTCGGACCCCTCATTCAGACCTGAAAGAGTTGGTTGAGATGCGGTGTGCGAGATGTCTCATGTCATGTCTCGATCTCAAGACCTGAACCGGTCAATAGAGTAGGGCCGCGGGTCAGTGAACGTTTCCTCACCCGACATCATTTCGGCCATCAGACGTCCCGTGACCGGCCCTAGCGTGAGACCATGATGATTGTGGCCAAAGGCACACCATAGACCTGTATGCTTCGACGCAGTGCCGATCACCGGACGCATGTCAGGCAGGCAGGGGCGAGCGCCCATCCAAGGCTCCGGGTCAACTCGGTCTTCCAGAGGAAAGATCTCACGTGCGAGCGGCTCGGTCCCATCCAATTGCAGGGGCGATGGTGCCGCGTCGCGAGCCGCGAATTCGACGCCTGTGGTCAAACGGATCCCGACTGTCATTGGCGCCAGAAGAAAGCCGCCGTCGACGTCGACAATCGGATGGTTGAGGACAGCGCCCGCCGTCGGTCGAAGGTGAACATGGTAACCTCGCTTGACTGCGAGTGGTACGCGGTAACCGAGCGGGCGAAGAACGGTGTCGGACCATGGTCCAAGTGCAACGACGACATCAGGAGCGACAACCAAGCCTTTCCGACTCTGGACCTTCCAGCGGGTACCATCCTGTTGAAGAGTGTGGGCATCGCCGTTCAGAACACGACCGCCACGGTGCACGAACAGGCCGGCGTATCCTTTCACGAGCGCGCCTGGGTCAGGAACTGTCGCCGAGTCCCTCCAATGTACGCCGCCGATGAGAATATCCGATAGGTGGGGCTCACGCTGCCGGAGCGCCGCGCCGTCAAGGATGTCGACGCTCAGCCCATATGGCTCGAGAGCTGCCGCACCTTCCACGGCCTGATTGAACGATCTGTGGTCCCGGAATACCTCTATCCAGCCTGTTCGGCGCAACTGCCCGAGGAGCCCGGCTTGAGTCATGAGGAACTCATGCTCCAAGACGGACCGCTCGATGAGAGGCAGCATGTCGGCAGCTGCCCTTTCCAATAACGCCGGCGCGGATTCACGCCAGAATTGCCACAGCCAAGGGAGGATATTCGGAAGGAAACGCCAGTCGGAGCGGACATCTGCGGAGCGGTTCATCGCGTAGCGAAGAACGGTCTTGATGTCGCGAGGAAATCCGTAGGGGATAACGCTCGAACGTTCGATCAGCCCGGCATTTCCGAAGCTCGTTTCCTCACCGACACCGCGCCGGTCGATCAGAATGACATCGCGCCCTCGCATCTGAAGGTGCAGGGCCGTGGAGACGCCCACGATGCCGGCCCCCAAGACGATAGCATCGGCACGGATGATAGGATGCGACTGTGTCATCGACTGCAGAACCTTTGAGCCTGGTCGATGGCTTTCATGGTCCATCCTCAGGTCCCTCATCGCAAGATACCTGAACCGGAACGATCTGTTTCTTTCGTCGGACAGCCCAGGATTCGCCGCACACTTTCAGTCTCAAGCCACCGCGACAGAAGCGGCGCGCTCTATCGAACCTCGACGCTGGCGGATCATGTGAAGCAAGAATGCGGCGGGTCAAGGTCACCTCTTCCTTTCGGCAAGCCTTGCAGTCCCGCGAGAACGAACGAAGATTTCGGGGTTATACGGGGTATCCGGATCAAGCGGATACACTGGCCTCGGCACGCGCGAGAAAGTGAATTTGGTAAGGTCCGGAGAGGCTAGCGCTCCACTGTCGCATACCAGAACGCGACCTGCAATCGGCTCAAACGCGGCGCGGAAATGCTGCATGGATTTGACACCGACAATCTTTTTGGCACGAGGGTCAATCCCGAACGCGAGGAACTGCTGCAGATCATGACACTGGTGTGGCTCCGTGGCGATGACGACCTGAACCCGTCCAACTTCGATCACTGCCGTCGGACCGAAGGACATGTGGACACCTGCATACATAGGGCCGTCACAGACGTAGTCGCCATCGTATACGCTCAGTATAATGCCGGTGAGTTCGAGAGGCTCTCCGCCAAGCGATGGATTCGCTTTGCCGCCAAGGCGGATCGATACCGTATCACCGGCCTTCCTGCTCTGCAGCTGTGAGGCAACCTCTGGGTCAACGATCGGGCAGAAGCAGGCATCGGCATCCGCGTCGATGAGGGCCCGCAGCAGGCTCGTTCCATCGCCATATCCTCCCGCTCCGGGATTGTCGGCATAATCCGCTATGATGACTGGTCGATCATCGTCCGAGAGGGCGGAAGCCACTGCCTGCCCGGGGGACAGGAAACGGTTGACGAGATCCCGACGCATCTCCCACATGGCCCTCGCCAACTCTTCGGCATACACCCGGTGGGGCTCCGGATCTCCCGAATAGGTGACTGTGATGGTCGGGCCGATCTCATCGATGTCAGCATACGGAAAGGCTCCGTTGACGCTCACCGCCAGGACATCGGGTTCTTTCTCATAAGCACGTGCCCGCTCCATCAGGGCGACAAGGGGGCCTATATCGGTCCTGCCGCCATTGGCGTCTTCAAGCATGGGGGGGCGCACGAAGAGAGTGTGGGGTTCGATCTCGCCGGCCATGGCTTGATGCAGCAACTCGCCCGCCTGTTGCCCCGCCAAGCGCATGTCAATATGAGGATATGTCTTGTAAGATACGAGAATGTCGGCCAATTCACACATCCGTCTTGTGACATTGGCGTGCAGGTCCAAAGTTGCCGCGATGGGAATGTCCGAGCCGGCAATAGCCCGAATGCGTTCGAGCATGTCGCCTTCGCCGTCGCCAGAACGTGTCGTGACCATGGCACCGTGGAAAGCGAGCAGAATTCCGTCGAGTCGTTGCCGCTCTCTCCGGACTGCTTCTTCGACGACATTCATGATCTGGTCAAAAGCCTCTGCGGTGACGCAGCCCGCCGGATTAGCATGAGCGCTGATAACATGGATAAGTTCCCAGTTCCTCTCACGTGCAACATCGAGAAAGCCGGCGACCTCGGTATTGGTCCCATCCAGCGCCTCCAGAGCTTCATTGCCGTGGAGTAGAATGACGTCGGCGAAGCGGTCAAGGGATGTCAGACGGACGCTGAATGAATTCGACTCGTGCATGACCTGCGCCGAGAGAACACGAAAGGACATGGTCCGACTCCAAAATTCGAGCAGGCGAGTGAGCAGATTTTTGTGAGGTGACGACGCCCATGTGCCAGGCCGTCGTCCATCGGGACAGCATCCCCCGCTCAGGTGAAGGAGCGGGGGATTGGCAATGGATGCCTGTTATTGTGCGGCAAGATCCCGTTTGAACCACTTCTGGGACAGTCGCGAGATGGTGCCATCAGCGAGAGCCGCGGCAATGGCGTCGTCGAGCATGGCTTTCAGATCTTGATCAGATTTGCGCAAGCCTGCTGCGACGCCGCGACCCATGAAGCCTCCGGTGAAGCCGGGTCCAGCAATGACGAAATTCTCGAAACCCGGTTTGCTCAAAGTCGTGTCGAGACTCGTCGTGGCCGCGGCGATTGCATCGACGCGCCCAGCGGCGAGGTCGAGGTCATGTTGCTCTGTGGTTTTGTATTCGCGGATCTCCACACCTGGGAACAAGCGCTCCATCATAATGGCAAGCGTCGTCGAACCCTGAACGCCAACAACCTTTCCCTTGAGAAGAGGCTTGATCTCGTCAGCTGCCTTCTGGGCCGCTGCTGCGTGGACACCGATATCGAATATCTGGTTGTTTGGCACTTTTGCCAGCGGGGAGTCTTTTGGAACAAGGAATGCGCCTGGAGTGCGAGCATAGGGTCGCGAGAAATCGATGGTCTCCAGCCGCTTATCCGTGATCTGCATCCCGGCCATGATAGCGTCGTATTTTCCCGCATTGAGCGCCGGGATGATACCATCCCAGTCCTGAGCGACGATCTCGCACTTCACTTTCATCCGCGGGCACAGCTCCGCAACCAAGTCAATCTCGAAGCCTTCGAGCTTGCCGCCAGCGCCGGTGAAGTTCCACGGCGCGTAGGCTCCCTCTGTGGCGATCCTCACGACGTCCCATCTTTTCGCCTGTGCGAAGGCTCCACCTGTTGCCGCGAGAAGCCCTAAAGCCACGATGCCGAATATTTGCCGATGCTTCACCAAGCCACTCCATGTTGCGAGCTTCCCAATCCCACGGGGGCTGAGGAGCCTCTCCGCCATGTGCTCATGATCTTGCTCTAGACAGAAAGGCTCACGCAAACGAGAATGTCTCCGGCTTGACTGTGAGAAAATCTAACCATGGTGACGCGCCGGCTCCCTCCTCTCAACGCATTGCGCGCCTTTGAGGCAGCTGCTCGCCGACGCTCGATCTCCCGGGCGGCGGAGGAGCTCGGGGTGACGCACGGAGCCGTGAGCCATCAGGTTCGTACCCTGGAGGAGTTCGTTGGAACGGATCTCCTGGAGCGGGCGGGAAACCGCTTCAAGCTCACGGTAGCGGGAGAGCAACTTCTGAGTCCGTTGAGTTCTGGTTTCGACCTTCTCACAGCAGCCGTCATCAGCTTGGATCAGCCGAGCGTTCGAGGCGACGTTACGATAAGCGCGCCTCCCGCCCTGACATGCCTATGGCTGGTCAAAACGGTCGGCAGTCTTCTGAAGCAGTATCCCGATCTGCGGCTGCACCTGCGCCCTTCGAACAGCCCAAAGGAAGTCATCGCCTCCGATGTCGACCTGTGCATCCGCTATGGCGATGGGATCTGGCCCGGCCGGCGCAGCGAAAGGCTAGCCGACACCGAACTGTTTCCGGTCTGCTGCGCGGCGTTTCGAACGAGCAGAGACCTTGGGCAGCTTGCCGATGCACCCCTCCTGTGTGCCGCAAACGGCCATGAATGGGACCTCTGGCTCGGAACCGTCCCGCAAGGCGGTGTTCTCATGGGAGGGCGCCACTATCTCGGAAATCACCTGGCTATGATTGAGGCGGCGGTTGGAGGTGTTGGGCTTGCAATGGGAGACAGCGTAACCTGTCGACGTTACTTGGAGGCCGGAATTCTTGTACGGCCTTTCGCCGAGAGCGTCCGGGCCCCAGACTCGTTTTTCCTGATCGATGCCGGTGATCATGAGAGGCGCCCGGCCGTGACGGCCGTACGGCGATGGATCCTTGAGAGTTTCAGTCGCGGAGCGTCGTGAACTCGTTGAACACTGCATGAAATCATGGGAGATGCCTGTTCTTGGGACAGGAGGGGTTGACCCTTGGCGCGGGCCACGCTTTGGAGCATCCTATGGTCCGGCAGCGTGCCTGCCTGTATGAGAGATGAGGAACCCAATGGCCAGAGCCACTACGAAGTCCGCCGCTGCCAAGACTGCCCCCAAAAAGACTGCCCCCAAAAAGGCCGCCGCCAAGACGGCGATGCGGACCTCGACCGCCAAAGCGACAAAGGCAGCCCAGGGCAAGGCGGCCTCAAGCAAGGCGGCTTCAGGCAAGGCGGCCGCCAAGGGAGCCCTTGCGAAGGTGCCTGCAAAGCCCGCACGCGGCGCCTCCAAGGCGACAGCGGCTGGGGCTGTGCTGACGCTACGCCATATCGCGGAAGAGATCGCCCTTGGGCACGAGTTGGCCAAGCGCCAAGCCAATGAGCTCATGGCGCAGGTCGTCGAGATCATCACCCGGCGTCTGAAGAAGGGCGACAAGATCCGCCTCTCGGGTCTGGGGATCCTGCAGGTGAAGAAGCGGGCCGCCCGCATGGGCCGCAATCCGGCCACCGGCGAGGCGATCAAGATCAAAGCCTCCAAGAAGATCGCTTTCCGCCCTGCCAAGGAACTCAAGGACAGCATCTGACAAAGGTACAGGGCACGACGTCGAGAAAGCGATCAAGGCGGCATCGCCAGGGCATATAGCTTGCCCTTGCCAGCGATCCTGGAGCTTGTCCCCGCATCAGGTTCAATCGAACGCGAACCAATCTGCAAGGGGCTCGAACGAGCCTTCGTCCGCACCGAGCGTCCTTAGACATATCCATTCCCATCGTTGTGCCGGAGCCCATACATCAGGCTCCGGCAATCGTTGAATGGACGTAAGGAGGGTCTACGGATATCGCGGAGCGGTTGCGTCTCATGTGACGACCTAGTGTTTCGGCCACATCGAAGCCTGTCGCGGCCCAAAAGTCGGCTTCGAAACTTCAATGAACGCCAAGTGCCTCGAACTCAGCCCGCTGGTGAGAATTCAGTGCCGCAGCGGACGTCGCCGGAGTGCCTAGTGACCCGGGAAAACTCTCACTCCGATCCTTGAGCCCAGCAACGTGGCTTTCGCTCAGCCCCGCTCGAGACGATACACATACAGGGTTTGGCCGTGGGCCGACGTCATCTCTAACGCACAGCATCAGCGCGACGTGCCTGGAGACGAACAAGATGACGTGAGTGCCGGTCGAAGAATGTTCCTGCCTGTAGACTTTCGTATAGGCACCCATGACCGCAATTGACGCCCATGATCGTTTAGGATCATAAATGATCATGTTCGATCAAAGAGGCCCATGTGAAGAGCGAGGCGGACCAGTTTTCAGATTTGGACGGCACAGCTCTCCAGGCCTCGGCACCGGAGCGTCAAGCTCGCATGCTCGAACATCTCCGATCCGAATTGTTCGTTGATGTTCAGGTTCTTAGGGAGAAACTGGGAGTATCGATAGCGACGATCCGGCGGGATCTGACCGAGCTTGAGAGCAGAGGCTTGCTCAAGCGGACCCATGGCGGAGCGGTCGTAATCAATCAGGTTACGCGCGATAATATAACGCCGGTGCGTGAAATTACCCACGCACCGGAGAAACAGCGGATCGGCACGGCGGCCGCTTCCATGGTCGTGGAAGGCGATGCCGTCATGATCGACAGCGGAACCACATCGCTCCAAGTCGCGCGGAGGCTGGCTGCCAACGCGTCGCTGACATTCGTGACCAACGGCAGCGACACGATCTCCACGCTGGTGTCTGGCGGTGCGAAGAACGTTCATGTGATCGGTGGCCAGTACATCGACATCAACCGCTCCTTCAGCGGCACGATGGCCGCCGACATGGTTCGCCGGTTCAGCGTCGACAAAGCCATTCTCAGCGTGTCGGCGATCGATCTCAACCGGGGGTTGATCTGCACCTTGAGCCCGGAGATCGGTTGCGTCCAACAAGCTATGATCGAAATCGCTCAGACAGTCATCGTGGTGGCCGACCATTCGAAATTCGGACGGTCTGCCCTGTCGGCGATCGCCCCGCTCGATCGGGTCGACTACATCGTGACGAACGAGGAAACGCAGGAGAACTTGCGGCCTCTCCCCGAGAAAATCAGAAAAAAGTTCGTATTCGCCTGACGTTACGTCAGCGCTGGGAGAAAACCGTTGCCCGGGATCGAAGTTGACAGGCTTGTCAAGGAATGGAGCGGCACACGGGCCGTCGACCAGGTCAGTTTCAAAACCGGCGAGGCGGAGTTCGTGGCTCTGTTGGGCCCATCCGGTTGTGGAAAATCAACGACGCTGAGGCTGATCGCAGGCTTGGAGAGCGCCAACAGCGGCCGGATCATGATCGCCGGCAAGGATGTGACGGAGTCTCCTGCGTCCAAGCGCAACCTTTCGATGGTCTTCCAGTCCTATGCTCTATTCCCCCATATGAGTGTTGCGGAGAACATTGTTTTCGGTCTCTCCATCCGGGGTGTTGCCAAAGCCGATCAGAACAAGCGCTTGGCGGCTATCGCCAAACTCCTGAGCCTGTCCCACCTCCTCGACCGAAAGCCCAGCCAGCTTTCGGGAGGGCAACAACAGCGTGTGGCACTCGGGCGAGCCCTCATTGCCGAAACGCCGGTCTGCCTGCTCGACGAACCGCTCTCGAACTTGGACGCCCAGCTTCGCTCCGAGATGCGTACCGAAATCCGGTCGCTCCAGCGCCGCTTAGGTCTGACCATGCTTTTTGTGACCCATGATCAGACTGAGGCCATGAGTATGGCCGACCGGATCATTCTGATGCGCAATGGAAAGGTTGAGCAAAGCGGCGAGCCGCATGAACTCTATGAGCGACCCGCCTCGACCTTCGTCGCTCGGTTTATCGGCACTCCTCCCATGAATGTCGTGGAACTCACATCAAGCTTTCAGGCGGCGGAGGTTGGTCAAAATGCGCCGATCTCCTCTTCGTCGCCGGTGCTGATGGGTATCCGACCCGAAGATATCCAGTTCTCGGACAGCGGATTGCGGGCTGTGGTTGAGAGTTCCGAATACTTCGGAGCGGACTCGGTGACCCTTTGTCAGGCGGGAGACCAGAAGCTGCTCGTAAGAACGCCAGGTCGGCCGAAGTTGGAGGCCGGCGCCGCTGTCCACTTACGCTGGGCTGCTACATCCGCCCATTACTTCGACGCAGAGAGCGGATTGCGATGCGACCCGCCCCGAAAGGAACTCAGACTGCAACAGGCCTGAGACGATAACGAAAGCAGGAGGAGAGGATGCGCTACACAAGACGGGCAATTGGAACGGGACTGGCGGCGGCCATCTCGCTCTTGGCGTTTTCGACCGGCATGGCTATGGCCAAGACCAAAGTGACGTTCTTCTACCCGGTCCAGGTCGGAGGCCCACTAACGCAGGTCATCGATGGGTACGTGGCGAAGTTCGAGGCCGCCAACCCCGATATCGACGTCGAACCGGTCTATTCCGGCAACTATCTCGACACGACCACCAAGGCGCTCACCGCCGCCAAGAGCGGCACGCCGCCAACCGTGGCCGTCCTGCTCGCCACTGACATCTACACCCTCATCGATGAGGAAGTCGTCGAGCCACTGGATGGCTACATCAAGACGGACGCGGACAAAGCCTGGGTTGCGGGCTTCATGCCGGCCTTTTTGAAAAGCGCGCAGGTCGAAGGAAAGCTCTGGTCGGCGCCCTTCCAGCGTTCGACGGCCGTGCTTTACTGGAACAAGAAAGCGTTCGCCGAAGCGGGCCTCGATCCGGAGAAGTATCCAACGACCTGGGACGAGATGGTGCGCTACGGTCAGGCCGTCACGAAGAAGGATGCATCGGGTCAGGCAACCCGTTGGGGAGTGGGCATCCCCGGCAACGTCGGCTCCTCCCAATGGCTGTTCGGTGCTCTCGTCGCCCAGAACGGAGGAAAGCTCTTCAAGGAAGACGGCACCGAAACTTATCTGACCGACCCCAAGGTCGTCGAGGCTCTTCAGTTCTGGGTGGATCTCAGCAAGAAGTACGGAATCCATCCGCCCGGAATCCAGGAATGGGGCACCACGCCGTCGGATTTCCTGGAAGGACGGATCGCAATGATCTGGACGACGACCGGGAACCTCTCCAACATCCGCAAGAACGCGAAGTTCGACTTCGGTGTCGCACCATATCCCGGGAAGGTCGCTCCTGCTTCCGTTCTGGGGGGCGGCAATCTGTACATCTTCTCGAAGGCCAGTCAGGCCGAGAAGGATGCCGCGTTCAAGTTCATCAAGTATATCACCTCGGACGATGTGCAGGCCGACTGGGCCATTCAGACCGGATACGTCGCACCGCGTGACGGATCCTGGGCGACGGCAGCGATGAAGGCCTACGTGACGGACCTTCCTGCGGCGGATGTCGCCCGCAAGCAGATTCCGGTCTCCGTGCCTGAATTCTCGACCTACGAGAATGCACGAACCACGAAGATCCTCAACGATGCCCTCGCGGCTGCCCTGACGGGAACCAAGACGTCCGAGAAGGCTCTCGCGGATGCCCAGGCGGATATCGACCGTATCCTTCGGCCTTATCGTCAGAAGTAGTCGTCATAGCTCCCTCGGGATGGGCAGAGAAGGAAACTGGCGATGAAAGCATCGCGCAACGCGATCTATGGGGGGCTGCTGCTTTTGCCGGCGGCAATCCTCCTATGGACCTTCACGTTCCAACCCATTCTGACGACGATCTACCACAGCTTGTTCTCAACCCCCCGGGGACGGAGGCCGGCGGTCTTCATCGGTCTTGACCATTATGAGACCATGATTGCCGACCCCGTCTTCTGGAGGGCCGTCTCTAACAACCTCGTCTATGCCCTGACGACGGTCCCGCTCTCCATGGGACTTGCCTTGGCGATGGCCCTGCTCATCAACGCCAAGATCAGAGGCCAAGCGCTCGTTCGCATGGCATATTTCACGCCAACGGTTTTACCGATGGTGGCGATTGCCAATATCTGGCTCTTCTTCTACGCGCCGGATTATGGCCTGATCGACCAACTTCTTCGACCCTTCGGACTGTCGGGCAACAACTGGCTCGGCAATCCCGAGACGGCGCTTCCCGCCCTGATCGTCATCACGATCTGGAAAGAGGCCGGCTTCTTCATGATCTTTTATCTGGCCGCGCTCCAGCAGATCTCTCCATCGCTTCTCGAGGCTGCGGACCTCGAAGGGGCAAGCCCGTGGCAACGCTTCCGGAGAGTCGTCTTCCCGCTTCTGATGCCCACAACCCTGTTCGTTTCCATCAACGCCGTCATCGGAGCATTCCGCCTCGTCGATCATGTGGTTGCCATGACGAAGGGTGGGCCCGACAACGCCACAACGCTTCTTTTGTTCTACATCTACCAGGTGGGCTTCAGTTTCTGGGACACTGGATATGCGGCGGCCCTGACGGTTGTACTGCTCGCCGTCCTGATGCTCATCGCGCTGTACCAATTCGGGTATGCCGACAAGAGGATCCATTACAGATGAGTACGATCAGGCATGGCAGTGGGTTCGCGGTGCTGACCAACATCTCAGCATGGGTTCTGGCCATACTTTGGGTTTCACCTTTGATCTATGCGCTTTGGACCGCGTTTCATCCAGCCGCATATGCCGCGCGATTCGACCTTGGAGCGCCGTGGACTTTGGAAAATTTCGAGCGTGTCTGGCACGCCGCCCCATTTGCCACTTACTTCCTCAATACGTTCCTCCTGGTCACCCTGATCCTGGTCTGCCAGCTCGTCATATGCACGTTGGCAGCTTATGCCTTCACGGCGTTCCCATTTCGGGGATCGAATGTCCTCTTCATGATCGTCCTACTGCAGCTCATGATCATGCCAGAGGTCTTGCTGGTCGAGAACTATAAAACTCTCGGACAACTGGGACTCCTCGATACCATTCTCGGTATGGGCATGCCGTATCTCGCGTCGGCCTTCGGAATCTTCCTGCTCCGTCAGACCTTCAAGAGCATTCCAAAGGAGTTCGAGGAGGCGGCCCGCTTGGAAGGAGCGAACCCTTTCCAGATTTTGATGCGGATATTCATGCCGGTCGCCAAACCGACATACATCGCCTATGGCCTCGTCACGGTGAGCTATCACTGGAACAACTTTCTGTGGCCTTTGGTCGTGACCAATTCAGTCGACACACGCCCGATTACAGTCGGCTTGCAAGTGTTCGCCACTGTGGAACAAGGTGTCGACTGGAGCCTTGTCACCGCTGCCACGCTGCTGTCGGTTGCTCCTCTCCTCATCGCGTTTCTGCTGTTTCAGAGACAGTTCGTTCAAAGCTTCATGCGAGCCGGCATCCGTTAGCCTGACTCTTCTGGGATCATTCATGCTCATCGCACACATCTCCGATTTTCATGTCTTCTCTCGGGCGCCCGAAACGTCACTGGTGCGCCCAGATGCCGCCGGTGCGGCGAGAAAAGTTGTCGCGGACATCGCGGCTTTTCGACCCCGGATCGATGCTGTCATGCTCACGGGTGATCTGACCGACGGCGGATCGACGGAAGACTACGCGCTACTGCGCGACATCCTGAGTCCTCTATCGATGCCGGTCTTCGTCGTGCCGGGTAACCATGACAAACGCCCCACGCTGAGGGCCGCCTTTGCGGGTTCGATTCCTTTCGACGACGCTGAATTCCTACATTACGAGGCCGAAGTCGGCGGTCTCAGGATTCTGGCCCTGGACACCTTCGTCGAGGGCGCGGTCGAGGGTCGTTTATGCCGGAGGCGCCTGGAGTGGATCGAAGAGCGTCTCGCCAGGCATGATCGCAGCCCGCTGACGATCATCATGCACCACCCGCCATTTCCCACGGGGATCACGGAGTTGGACCATATGGGCTTGGTCGAAGGGGCAGATGAATTCGGCCGCTTCGTCGCGGCGCAGGCAGGACCTGTGCGCATTCTATGTGGCCATGTCCATCGACCTGTTCATGGCGTCTGGAACAACGCCTTTGTCGCCATCGCCGGGAGCCCGGCATTCCAAATCGAGCTTGAACTCGATCCCGCTGCTCCTGAGCCTGGTCCTCTTGAGGAGCCTTACGCCTACTTCATTCATCACCTTGGCGAAGGCGGCGAATTTTCTGTCCACACTCGATATGTCCGGATCTGACCCATGAGCCATTCTTCCTCTGAAATCTCGAATGCGATCGAGAACGTTGCCCGACGGGCGGGAGAGATCGCGCTCAGACATTTTCACGACCTCGGCAACGTCCCGGTGGAGTCGAAAGGCCATCTCGATCTGGTCACGGCAGCGGACCAAGAGGTCGAACGGTTCATCGTGGGCGAGTTGAGACGACTCTTCCCCGAAGATGGCATCGTTGGCGAGGAGGGAAGCAGCGTCTCCTCCAAGAACGGGCGCGTCTGGGTGTTCGATCCGATCGACGGAACATTCAATTTCGTGCGTGGGGGGGATCAGTGGGCGGTGTCCATTGGGCTTTTCCACGATGGAGCGCCGGAATTCGGTGTAATCCACGCTCCTGTTCGCCAGCAGACATACTTGGGAGGGCCTCACTATCGTCCGACATTGAATGGAGAGAGGTTGGAACCGCTCCGGCCATTGAATGCCGCTCGTGCATCGTCCGGGGTCGGCTTTCATCCCATCGTGCCGGTCGATGATCGCCTCGAAGTGCTTCGCTTCCTGATCAGCGACGCTGGCATGACGTTCCGTTGCTGCGGCGCTGCCACGATTTCGTTGATGGAAATCGTCTCGGGACAGGTCGACGGGTACGTCGGAATCGGAGAATCGCCATGGGACGTCATGGCGGCGCTTGCGATCCTCGCTCCGCTCGGAGGCGTGAGCACAATCGACTGGTCGAAGGCCTCGATGTCCTCAAAGCTCAAATTCGCTTGCGGGGGACCTGGATTTCTCCATGCCGTCGAGCCGATCGTCCCAATGGGCACGACATTTCCTCATCCGGAGCGATAGGGCTCCGGGACGTGGGGCGCGACGGCGTCCGGGCTCATCGGCTCGTCAAGGACATCGCCGCATCGCCATAGCGCTTGCCGGCGAATTTCTCGGGTGCCAGCAACTCACCGAGCGTCTCAATCTCTTCCCTCGAAAGTACGAGATCCGCAGCAGCGACGTTCTGCTCGAGATGCGCGATCTTCCGGGCTCCGGGGATGGGGACGATGAAATCCCCCTGACTCAGGACCCAGGCAAGCGCGAGCTGCGCAGCCGTAAGCCCCTTGCCCCTCGCCATCTCCTCCAGCACTTTCACCAGGGACGCATTGGCTGCCATGTTCTCGGGGGTGAAGCGCGGAAGCGTGCGCCGGAAATCCTCGGGTCCGAAATCATCTGACTTTTGGATCTTGCCGGTCAGGAACCCGCGGCCGAGCGGACTGAAGGGCACGAACCCGATGCCAAGTTCGCGGCAGGTGTTGAAGATGTCGCCCTCCGGGTCGCGGGTCCAGAGAGAATATTCACTCTGAAGAGCGGTAATCGGATGAACGGCGTGGGCCCGGCGGATCGGATCGGCGCCTGCTTCGGACAAACCGAGCGCACGCACTTTTCCTTCCTTCACAAGGTCCGCCATGGCGCCGACCGTCTCCTCGATCGGCACCTGCGGATCGATCCGATGCTGGTAGAGCAGGTCGATCACCTCCACGCCGAGCCGCTTCAGCGATGCCTCCGCCACTTCGCGAACGTGCTCGGGCCGGCTATCGAGGCCGGACATGGCACTCGCGCCCTTCCGGCTTTCGTCGATCCTGAATCCGAACTTGGTGGCGATCACCACCTTGTCGCGGTAGGGTTTCAAGGCCTTGCCGACCAGTTCCTCATTCTCGAACGGGCCGTAGACTTCTGCGGTATCGAAGAGGGTGACACCGAGTTCGACAGCCCGGTGAAGCGTTCGGATGGATTCCTTCTCATCCTGGCCACCATAGGCGTGACTCATGCCCATGCAGCCGAGCCCGACTGCTGAAACGTGGAGGTCAGGCCCGAGTTTGCGAGACTTCATCGGTGTTTCCTTGTGTCGGCCCATCGTAGGAAAGACGACGATTCGAGGCCATATCGGATGTTGAGGACGGTCCCAAAAGAGGGCGGGTAATGCAAAACCCATCCGTTTTCCGCCATGAACTCTCTTGCCGCCATGAACTCCCTTGTCGGATTCCACTTTACGCCAGCGAGGCCTTTTTCGTTCCAGGTTCGCTTGGCGTGGATGCCGCATTCGTGGGTTCGGCGAGGGACAGGGTCGTGGCGGCCAGCATGATGGTCATGCCCAGCACCTCACTCCAGCCGAAGGGCTCGTTTGCGTAAAGGATGCCGACAGAGACGGCGATGATCGGGCTGATGAAGGAGTAGAGGCCGGCCCGGAAGGGTCCCCAATCCCTGACGAGCCAGAGGAAAATCGAAAAAGCCACCAGCGACCCGCCGATGACCAGCACACCGAGACCCAGAAGCGCGCGACCGTCGGCAAGCGCGGCGAAGCGGGCAGGCTCGTAGCCTTCCACCAGAAGGGAAATCGGGATGAGGCCGACTGCACCGATCAGGCTTTCCCAAAATGCCAGGGCGACGGGATGGAGCGATTGCGTGAGGGGACGGCTGATGACCGAACCCCAAGCATAGGACACGGTGCCGACCGCGACCGCGCCCAAACCTATGGCCGCCGTCCAGCCGTCCTGGGCGGCCCCGGCCCGGTTCATGAAGAGAAGCACCAAACCCATGACGCCGAGTGCGATCGAGCCGATGCGCCGCCTCGTGATCCGTTCTTGGCCGTAGGCAGCCCCGATGATGACGAGAAAGATGGGCAGGAGAGCCAGATTGACAGTGGCGGATATGCCGGTCGGGGCTCGCGCGACTCCCCAGAACAGGAAACTGTAGCAACCCGTCGTAATCAATAGGGCTGCGGCGCTCACCCGGCCCCAATCCCGGGTGCGTAGCGAGATGCCCCGTGCCAGCGCCAGCGCCAGAAAGCAGCCACTCGCCAAGGTGAAACGCACGGCCGCGAGAAAGATTGGCGGAACGGCTTCCGATGCGAGTTTCATCGGAAGCCATGTCAGGCCCCAAATGAGCGCCATGAGGGCAAAGGCCGCGAGGCGGCTCATGCGTGGGGCTCACCTGGAATCATCGGATGCTCTGAAGAAGCCTCTCATCCGCGCATCTTGGCAGCAAAACCGGCCGCCAGCTAGATAAGGTTCCACAAGTCGGCGTTCTGCTTCAGAGCCTCCAGCGCCGGGTTAGGAGCTGGAGCAGGCGCCCCGTCGGTGTAGACGATCCTGCCGCCGACCTTCACCTCGATCCGCTCCACCCGCGTGACGCTGAGGTCGAGGGACGAGAAGACGTAGGTGCTGCCGGGCGCGTTATCGATCACGTCGCCGAAGCCGCGAAGCTCCGCCTTGAAATTGGCCGAGTCGAACTGCCGTTTTGACACCGTGAGCTGCAGGGTGTCGATGCCGGAATTGCCGTTGATCATGTCGAAGCCGTTGCCGAGACCGTCATTGGTGAACAGGAAGGTGTCGTGGCCCGCTCCACCCAGGATGGTATCGCCGCCGGCCCCGCCGATGATGAGATCGCTGCCAGCCTCGCCGATGATCGTATCCGCGCCGTTGTTGCCGGCGATGAAGTCCGAGCCTGACTTGCCGCGGATAAAATCGTCGCCGCCGCCGCCGGACAGCAGGTCATTGCCGGATCCGCCTCCGACCGTGTCGTTGCCGGCTCCTCCAAACAGCGCATCATCGCCCCCCAGCCCGGAGACAAGGTCGGCGCCACGGCCCGATAGAACGAGATCCACACCGTTGGAACCATTCACGGCGTCGCCCGCATTGCCGCGCAGTACGACCTGGTCGGCCTTCAGCGTCGCCTCGGCAAACGCCGCGATGATCTTGTGGACCGTTTCGGTCGGGTGTAGCGGATCGAAGAAGGCGACTTGGCTGGCGCTCGCCTGCGACGTCACGCCGGTCGAGACCAGATTGTCTCCCACCTTCGTATAGAGCGGGGTCTCAAGAACCTTCAGGCCGAACGTTTCCCGGTCGACACGGATCTCGGCCTCGAGCCGGTTGAGGTCAACGAGAGTCGCGCCGATAAGCGAAGAGGCTTGGGTCACGACCGAGGCAATACCCTGGTTCGTGGCCGCGATGAGATCGTCCGAGGCCTCGCGCTGGGCGGGGGTCAGGGAGCGGCTGGCGGGAGCGTCGGTGATGTTGGGAAGCGTGAAGAGGATGACATGGCCGACGCCCGCCCGTGCGAGATCCGACACGGCCTCGCTGATGCTGCCGACGATCCGGTTGACCAGATCGGCACCTTGCGCGGGTGTGGCCGGACGCTCGTTCAGGAAGTCGTTGCTGCCGATGAGGATGGACGCCGCCGTGCCAAGCGCGACGCTGCCGCCGCCGCCGAAGAACGGGTTGCCGCCCGGCAGATAGGCGTCCACCTGAGCCGACAGGTTGATGAGCTTCTGAGCCGGGTTGTCTCCCGATTCCGTCGAAGCCTCCGCGCCGCCGAGCGCGACGTTGTCAGCCACGATGCCCAACTTCCGGGACAGGACTTCGGCATAGGTCGGCCCGTTGGAAAAGCGTCCGTCAAAATAGGGCGGGTCGGGGCGGACGGGCTCGGGAAGGTTGCCGTCATCCGTCAGGCTGTCCCCAAAGAAGGCGAGACGTTGGAAATCGATTGCCATGAGACACTCCGCTCAAGGCAGCAACCTGCCCACATGGCAGGGCTTGCTGCACAAACCTATGGCCTACCTTGTCTTTACGTAAGGGAAGTCAACGGCGCGGAAGCTGAGGAGGGCGAGCAGTCGAAAAGATATTTTTTGGAACCATATGGGCTCAGCTTAAAGACTATGCAATTCGTCCGTCCCCATGAGGGTCAAACCCAGGTTCTTCGGACAAGCTTAGCCTTTACTGAGATCAGTATATCTTGCATTTCGCTCAAAGATGAGCCTGATATACGATGTATAGAAGCCCCACAATAACGATTGTGATTGGAATATATTCGAATAGTTTGCTTGGTGTTGAGGGTGAGAATCCGCTGTCTTTGTCCATAGTAAATGCAGCGATGCTGCCCCCTAATGTGTTATCGTCTATCGTTGGATGACATTTTTAACTTAAGGGAAGTTTCGAAGCAATGCTGTCTATTTTGTGGCGAAACCTATAATTGTACTTTGCTCTATAAGTACGTATTGTAGGCCGCAAGGGCGAGCATGCCCAAGGCCGCCAGCAGGCCGATCCACCGGAACACTTCGGCAGCGCGCCCTTGGGAAAGATCGCTTCTGGCTTCGAGCTGGAAGTCGGGCATGCGGGCTCCCTCCGCTGGTCCGCACCAGATGCTTAGTCCCAAGTCCCCGTCGTGAGAAGCAAGACCCCCGTGGGTCATCCCGCGCGGAGCGCAACGCTCAAGCGCTTGACGGCAAGGGTGGGTGTCCTATCGGGAAGGCCCCTCACATCCCCATGCGAATGTGAGGGGCCAACCGGGAGCGGAGGCCAGGGATGTCGTGGCCCCCACATGAACAATCAGCGACGGACCCGCCGCGTTCCCGGCTGCGACAAAACGTAATAGCATGGCGCAGGAAGCTTGTGCGATTATCTGGTCTGTCGACCGGCACGACAAAAGAAAAAGCCCCTCACGTGGTCGTGGGAGGGGCTTTCCAGTTGAAAGGTCATGGGGGCAGTTAGACCTTCCTGCCTACAACGGCGCGGGCTCGCGGCGGTTCCGGCCGATGGTGAGATTTTCAAGCCTTGTCATCGACCTCGGTCTCGGGGCGATCCGAGCCGCTGGCGACCTCGCTGTGCCATTGGCCCCTGGCATCCTGATACTCTATGCCTTCTGTCTCGCCCGGCACCTCCTGCTCGGCCGCCGCGCGCTTGGCGGCTTCGAGCGCTTCGTCGTGGCTGGGAAACGGCTCGGAGAAGACGTCGCCGAGCTTATAGGCCCAGCCTCCATCATGCTCGACGATTCGATACTGCACCTCAGCCATGGCGGATCTCCTGAATGGTTTCGCTTCGATGGATTGGGGCTGAACGACGGATCGGGCCACAGGGTTCCTGGGAGAACGAAGGCCATGGTCGAGGCTGCTGCCATCCACTAAGCTCCGCTCGACACCGAAAGGATCATCATGAAGGCGCGCATCAAGTTTATCGACGGCATGGCATTTCTGGGCGAGTCGGGCAGCGGTCACTCCGTCGTGATGGACGGGGCGCCGGAATATGGAGGGCGCAACATCGGGATCCGTCCGATGGAGATGCTGCTCATCGGCCTCGGCGGCTGCACCGCTTTCGACGTTGTACAAATCCTGCGACGGGGGCGCGAGCAGGTGACGGATTGCGAAATCGACGTGACGAGCGAGAGAGCGGCCACGGATCCAAAGGTCTTCACGTCGATCCATCTCAAATACCGGGTGACGGGCCGCGACCTCGCACCCGCCAAGGTGGAGCGCGCGATCGAACTGTCGAAGGAGAAATACTGCTCCGCCTCGATCATGCTCGGGGCCACGGCCACGATCACCCACGAGTGGAGCGTCGTGCAGGAAGGCGAAGCGCTGGAGAACGCCGGCGCATGACCGAGCCGTTGATCCAGGCGGAAAGTTTGAGGGCGCGTTTAAGCGATCCCATGACCTTCGTGCTCGATCTGCGAACGCCGTCAGCCTTCGAAGCCGGGCATGTTCCAGGTGCCGTGAACAGCGGTTACGAGAGCGAAGGCTGGCGCATCCAGGCCGCGGGCGGGCAGGGAATGCTCCCAGGGCCCGAGCATCTGTCGGCGCTGTTCGGTCGCCTGGGGATGAGGCCCGAGCATCATGTCGTCCTCGTGACGGCGGGCGAGGGGGCCTCGGACCTGGCGGCGGCGGCGCGGGTCTACTGGACCTTGAAGATCGCCCGGCATCGCGGCGTTTCCGTATTAGACGGCGGCTTTCGCGCCTGGTCCGAGGACGCATCGCGGCCAGTCGAGACCGGACCGTCCGAGCCACGGCCGGCAATCCGCTACCCGGTCGGCTATGACGAGAGCCTGCGCAGCGATCTCGAGGCCACAATGCGCGCCCTGGAGCAGGGTGTGGTCTTCGTCGACGCGCGCGCGCGGGCCCATTACGAGGGTCGCGACCGCGCCGGCAGCGTGAAGGCCGCAGGCCACATCCCCGGCGCCTTATCCTACGATTATGCGCACAACGTCGATCGCACGACAGCGCGTCTTCTCTCTATCGAAAAGTTGGCCGAGCGCTTCGCAGCCCTGGGCGACGGACCCGTCATCAGCTATTGCAATACCGGGCATACGGCCGCCTTGAACTGGTTCGTGCTCTCCGAAGTCCTGGGCCGCCCCCACGTGCGCCTGTTCGACGGGTCCATGTCGCAATGGACGCAGGATCCCAAGAGGCCCGTGGAGACCGGGCCGGCCGGCCCGAACGCTCTCACGTGAGCGTGGTCGTGCGGCCGGTCCGTCAGATCATGCCGCCATCCGTCACGATGTCCGACACGAGGCCCTGCCGGAGGGCTTTGGCGGTCTGCGACAGGGATACGTCCTGACGGTGCCGCGGACGCCGGCTCTCGATGCGGTGTTCGGCCACGATCCGCCCGGGCGAGCCCGACAGCACGATGACGCGGTCCGCCAGGTAAGCGGCTTCGTCGATGTCGTGAGTGACGAAGAGGATCGTCTTGCCCGTGGCCTGCCAAATCCGCACGAGTTCGTCCTGCAAGCTCTCGCGGGTGATGGCGTCGAGCGCTGAGAAAGGTTCGTCCATCAACAACACCTCCGGCTCGACCGCGAGAGCTCGGGCCAGCGAGACGCGCTGGCGCTGGCCTCCGGACAACTCATGCGGCCAACGCTGCGCCAGATGGCCCAGCCCGACGAAGTCGAGCGCGGCCTTGGCCTTGGCGTGGCGCTCGGCGCGAGGGGTATGGCGATGCTCGAGCCCGAAGGCTGCGTTCGACATCACGCGACGCCAGGGCAGCAGGCGCGAATCCTGAAAAACGAAGGCCACAGGGCGGCGATCCGGGTTCTTGGCGATGATCCGCGCGGTCCCTGAGCTGGGCTTCGCCAACCCCGTCAGCACGCGCAGCAGCGTGGATTTCCCGACGCCCGACGGCCCGACGATGGCCAGGAACTCGCCGCGCCTGACGTCGAGGGACAGGCGGTCCAGGACCGTCGTCACGTCCCCGTTCCTCTCGAAAGCGAGCGAGAGGTCCCGGATCTCGATCACGCTTTCCATCGAAGAAGCCACCCTTGGAGCGCCACGAACGCGGTATCGAGCAGACCGTAGAGCGCCGCCATGGTCAGCATGTAGACCACCACCACGTCGGTGGCGAGCAGGCTGGAGGCCTGCATCATGCGCTGCCCGAGGCCGGAGACCCCGAAGATCTCGGCAGCCACCACAGCCATCCAGGCTTGGCCCAATGCGGTACGCAAGCCCACTAGAATGCCCGGCGTTGCAGCGGGGAGCAAAATTTTCTGCAAGCGCTGCAGTCCCGAATGAAAGCCGAAGGCATCGGCGACTTCCACAAGATCCCTGTCGACAGCGCGCACCGCCCCGTGTGCTGCGAAGTAGACGATCCAGAAGACGCCGATGGCGATGATGAACACGGCAGCCGACGTGCTGACGCCGAACCAGATAATGGCGAACGGCACCCAGGCGAGGCCGGGGATCGGCCGCAACACGCGCACGATCCAGGCCGTGAAGCTCTCGGCATCCCGATACATGCCCGTAACGATCCCAAGCGCGACGCCTAGGCCCGCTCCGACGCTGAGGCCCGTCACGTAGTGGCTGAGGGAGCTGGCAACGGCGCTCGTCCATGCGCCGCTCGCAACCTCCTTGAGGAACGCGCGCGGGATGGCGCTCGGGCCCGGCAGCATGGCCGGGTTGACGAGTCCCAGGCGTGGAACGGCCTCCCACAATCCCAAGAAGACGAGGAGGCCGATGAGCGAGAGAAGCAGGGAGCGCATCAATCAGGCTTAGTTGGTTTTGCTGGCCTGTTCAAAGAAGCGCGTATCGAAGAGGCCTTCGAAGGGCAGCTCCTTGTCCAAGGAGCCGAGCTTGACCTGATAGGCCTGCATGGCGCGGGCGGGCTCCACGATGGCGCGCGGGTCGATGAGAAACTTCGTGGCAGGCGAGGCGAGTGCCTGGCGGATCGTGGCCGAGTCCACGATGCCCTTCCCGAGGGCGGCCTCGATGGGCGGAACCGCCTTGTCGGGGGTTTTTGCAAGAAGGTCGGCGGACTTCACAAGGCCGGTGACCAATGCCTGCACGGCGGCTGGATTCTTCTCCAGGAAGGCGCCTGAGACGGCCACCACGGTGCCGGGTTGGCCCGGGAACATCTCGTCGCCAAGAGCCACGAGCTTGATGCCGGGGTTGCGCCCGGTCACGATGGTCACGGCGGGCTCGCGGATCGTCGCGCCTTCGACGGCGCCCGCCAGGACGGCCTGCTGGGTGGCATCGATCCCCATGGGCACGATCTCCACGTCGGCCTTGTCCGCCTTGGCCTGCTCCCAAAGCCAGTATTGCAGGGTCGTGTTGGGAACCGAGCCCGCCGGCTGCGTCGCGAGCCGGGCGGGCTTACCCTCCGCGGCGCGGTAGGCCTTGAAGGCCGCCGCATGGGATGTCCCGGGGGTAAAATACTGGGCGAGTTTCGGCGAGGCGACGAAAACGTTCTCGGCGGTCGCGGTCGCCGCCACGACCCGCACGTCGATTCCCTTGGATCGCGCCACCGCGAGCGGCGCGACGCCCGCCACATAGATGTCGATGGTGCCGGAGGCCAGCGCCTGGATCATGTTCGGGCCCGACTCGAAGGTCGTGACGGACAGCTCCAAGCCCCCATCCTTCAGCCATCCCTCGTTCTGGGCAACGAAGAGCGGCGCCGTTCCGATGACCGGGATCACGCCGACCCGCGCCGGAATGGACGCCTTCTGGGCATAGGTGGGTGTACCGGCGGCGAGGGCTACGGCCAGTAGGCCCGCCACATTCAAAAAGCTGCGACGCTTCATTCGTATCATCTCCAAAAACAGCAGCGCTGGCCAAGCGAGAAACAGACGCTCTTGACACCATAAGGAAATAATTTTCTACCTATTGGCAAGGCTTGGCTTCGATAAAGAAAAATATTCGCATTTAATTGAGAATGGCGAATAAGAAAATCTCCCACGGAAGGTTCTGACGCAAATGGATTCTATCGACAGAAAGATCCTCCGAGCCCTGCAGGACGATGCCAACATCTCGATCGCCGAACTCGCGGACCGGGTCGGGCTCTCGCAAACCCCATGCTGGAAACGGATTCAGCGTCTCGAAGCCCAAGGGGTGATCTCGAAGCGGGTCGCACTCGTGACGCCCGAGAAGATCGGTCTCGGCCTCACCGTCTTCGTCTCCGTGGAGACCTCGGACCATTCGGGCGAGTGGCTGGAACGCTTCGCCGAATTCGTCGCCGCGATGCCTGAGGTGATGGAATTCTACCGCATGGCGGGGGACGTGGATTACATGCTGCGGGTCGTCGTGGCCGACATGGCCGCCTATGACGGGTTCTACAAACGGCTGATCGGCACGATCCCGCTGAAGAACGTCACGTCCCGCTTCGCCATGCAGCGGATCAAGTCGACAACCGCCTATGCGATTGCGGAGAGCGCGTAAGATCGACCGTCACACGGCCCCGAGTGCCTGTTCCAGGTCGGCCAGGAGGTCGGCCTGGTGTTCCAGCCCGACGGAAAGGCGGACAAGGCCATCCGGGATACCCATCTCGGCGCGCAACTCGGGGGCGAAGCGCTGGTGCGTGGTGGTGGCCGGATGGGTCACGAGGCTCTTGGCGTCGCCGAGATTGTTCGAGATGCGGATCAGCTCCAGGGCGTTCATGAAACGGAAGGCCTCGGCCTTGCCGCCCTTCACCACGAGGGCGATCAGGGTTGAGCCGCCCGTCATTTGCCGGGCGATGATGTCGGCCTGGGGGTGATCCTTGCGGCCCGGGTAGGTGAGGTAGGCCAATTTCGGATGGTCCGCCAAGGCATCCGCCAGATGGCCCGCCGTCCGCGTCTGGCGCTCGACCCTCAGAGGAAGTGTCTCGAGGCTCTTGAGCATGATCCAGGCGTTGAAGGGCGAGATCGACGGGCCCGTCATCCGCAGGAACGGCTGGACCTTGGTCTCGATGAACTCGGTCGAGGACAGGATGATGCCGCCGAGACACCGGCCCTGGCCGTCGATGTGCTTGGTGGCCGAATAGACCACGCAATCGGCTCCCAGCGCGATGGGCTTTTGGAAGAGGGGCGTGGCGAACACGTTGTCGACGGTGAGCGTCGCGCCCGCCGCGTGGGCGATTTCGGCCACCGCCGCGATGTCGATGATCTCGAGGCTGGGGTTGGACGGCGTCTCCAGCAGGAAAGCCTTGGTCTCGGGCCGGACGGCCGCGCGCCATTCATCGAGCTTGGTGCCATCCACCAGCGTGCAACCGACCCCGAAGCTCGGCAAAAAGTCCTCCACCACCCAGCGGCAGGAGCCGAAGAGCGCGCGGGCCGCCACCACATGGTCGCCTGCCTTCACCTGGCTCACCATGGCGGCCGTGACCGCCGCCATGCCGGTGGCGGTGGCGCGCGCCGCCTCGGCGCCTTCGAAGGACGCCATCCGGTCCTCGAACATCGCGATCGTGGGGTTGGAATAGCGCGTATAGCTAAAGCCCGGCTCCTCGTTGCGGAAGCGCGCCTCGGCGTTCTCGGCGGTGTCGTAGACGAAGCCCTGGGTCAGGAAGAGGGCCTCGGAGGTTTCGCCGAAGGGGGAGCGCAGGATGCCGTCATGAACGAGGCGGGTCTCGAGGTGGTGGTCGGCCATAGAATATTGTTCTCGTATCGTCCGGTAAAAAGAACAATAGTTTTGAAGAAAGGACAACCCGTTTTTTGCAGGGGGACGGCCGGTTTTTCCAACCGGCCGCTTCTGACCGACACGATCACGAATCTCAATTGCCGATGGCGACCCCCTCGCGGCGGCTGTCGGCGCCTCCGACGAAGCCGGTGGGCGTCCTGACGATGGCGTGGATCCCGGAATTCTGCTCGATGAGCTTGACCTCGTGGCCCTTGGCCTCGAGAGCGGCCTTCCAGCCCTCCGCTTCCGTACCGGCCTCGAGTTCCGTCGGACCGTTGCGGCTGCCCATATTGGGCAGGTCGGCGGCCACCTGGGGATCGAGCTTCCAGTCGAGGATGCCCACGAGGGTCTTGGCCACGTAGTTGATGATGAGGCTGCCGCCCGGCGATCCGACCACCGCGTAGAGACCGCCCGCTTCATCGAACACCATGGTGGGCGCCATGGAGCTACGCGGGCGCTTGCCGGGCTCGACCCGGTTCGCCACGGGCTTGCCGTCCTCCACGGGCGTGAAGCTGAAGTCGGTCAGCTCGTTGTTGAGCAGGAAGCCGCCCTTGGTCATCAGGCGGGATCCGAAGCCATCCTCGATGGTGGTCGTCATGGAGACCGCGTTGCCGTTGCGGTCCACGATGGAGATGTGGCTCGTGCCCTTCTCGATCCCGTCGGACGGCGCCCACAGGAAGGTCTTCTGGAACGGCGGATCGCCCGCCTTGGCCTTGCCCATGGAGGCGTCGGGCTTCACGAGGGCGGCCCGGCCCTTCAGGTAGTCCCGGTCGACCAAGCCCCGCACCGGCACCGACACGAAGGCCGGATCGGCGACGAAGAGGGCCCGGTCCGCGAAGGCGAGGCGGCCGGCTTCCGCCATCCAATGGGCGGCGTCGGGCCCCGGCTTCAGGGCTGCCATGTCCTGCGTTTCCAGAATGCCGAGGATTTGCTGGACGGCGATCTGGCCCGAACTCGGAGGTCCCATGCCGCAAACCTTGTAGGTCCGATAGGCGCCGCAGACCGGATCCCGCTCCTGCACCCTGTACGACGCGAGATCCTGCAGGGTCATGTCGCCCGGATTGGCGGTGTAGCCCGTCACGGTGGACACGATGTCTTCCGCGACCGCGCCCTCATAGAAGGCGCTCGAACCCTTGTCGGCGATGGCGCGCAAGGTCCTGGCGAAGTCCGGGCTCTTGAGCACGGTGCCCACCGCCTTCGGCTTGCCGTCCTGGTCGTAGTACTGGGCGCGGGCGAGCGGGTCGTTCTGCAGGAACTTTTCCTGCGTCAGAAGACCATTGAGGCGCGGCGAGATCGTGAAACCGTCGTCCGCCAGGCGGATCGCGGGTTCGATCACCTGTTGCCACGGTAGCTTGCCCCAGCGCTGGTGGGCCATCTCCAGGAGCTTCAGCGTCCCAGGGACTCCGACGGATCGGCCGCCCACCACGGCGTCGTAGAATTTCATGGGCTTGCCGTCCGGGCCGAGAAAGCGCTCCGGCGTCGCGGCGGCGGGCGCCGTCTCCCGCCCGTCCAAGGTGGTGAGATTCTGGCCGTCCCAGAACAGCATGAAGGCGCCGCCGCCGATGCCGGAGCTTTGAGGCTCCACGAGGTTCAGGACGAGCTGGACCGCGATGGCGGCGTCCGCCGCGCTCCCCCCGGCCGCGAGGATCTCGCGACCCGCCTGCGCCGCGAGGGGGTTGGCGGCCGCCACCATGTCCCGTGCGGCCATCCCCGGTCCTTTCGCCGTTCGTCCCGTCTGCGCTTCGGGCGCGGGCGCCAGCATGACCTGAGCGAGGCCAGGGCCTGCCTGCAGCGTGAGGGCCGCGAGGGCGAGCCCCGCCGGGGCAAAACCACGCGGGGCAAGAAATTTTTGAATGGTCGAACGATCCCGAGCGCTCATCGTGCGTTCCCTTGTCTCTGGTCCGGCAGGGCTGTCGGATCTGAACCAAGCCTATCAAATCGCACGAATGCCGCCACCACCTATGGCAACCCGGGGGTTGTCATCGGGACGTTATGGATGTGTTATAGGAAAACACAAATCCGCCAAGGTGTTGCGTCAGGATGTGATTCGACTGCGAGAGGCTATCGGAGGAGGATGACGATGCGTTCCTACAACCTGTTTCGCAGCAACGAGACCGACGGCCTTGTCTGCGCCGTTCCCGAGGATCGCACCGTCCCCCATTTCGTCAGCGAGCCGTTCTGGGTGTTCGAGGGCAGGGTCGACAACACGCGCGGTCTCCCGCTGGGTTTCGACGACAAGGCCGCGGCCGCGGGTGTGCGCTTCAACGGCTACTACCTGTATTCGAATTTTCGGAGCGGCGAAGGTGCCCGCCTGCGCGCGAATCTGAACCGGAGCTGAGCTTCGACGTGTTCCACCGCATGACGCGAGGATCATCGCCGCCATCTTGACGATTGCGGCTGGGGCTCGATCGTGGCATGCCGTTCGCGCCTCCTGGCAGGTCGAATTACCCTCCCGTCCTCTGTCCCCTGTTTGGCCGTGAGCTCTGCTTTTTCTCTCATCTGGGCCGTGACGGCGGCGACGACGGCGCTGCAACTCGCCAATGGTTTGCTCCAGGCGCTGCTGCCGCTGCGCATGCAGGCCGAGGGCCTGTCGATCTCGGCCATCGGCCTCGTGGCAGCGGCCTATGGCTTGGGCTTTTCCACCGGCTGCGTGATCGCCCCGATCTTCATCCGCCATGTGGGCTACATCCGCGCCTTCGCGAGCCTCGCCGCCCTGGCGGCGGTGGTTGTGCTCGCGATGTCCCAGGCACACGCGACCTGGGCCTGGGTGGCGCTGCGCGCCTTGACGGGCATCATCCTCGCCTGCGTCTTCACGGGCACGGACAGCTGGATCAGCGCACGGGCGACGTCCAGCCACCGGGGCAGGGTGCTGTCGTTCTATACGATCTGCACCAAGGTCACGCTGATGCTGGCTCCGCTCGGGGTAGCCTTGGGGGACGTTCGCGGGGACGGGCTGTTCATGCTCGTGGGAGCGATCTTCTGCCTGTCGCTCCTGCCGATTGCGGCCACCAGCACCGAGGAGCCGCCCGCGCCCCGCAGCGTGAACATCCGCATCCGGGGCCTCTTCGCCGTTGCGCCGTCGGCCATCGTGGCCACGTTCGTGATCGGCCTCGTCAATGGGCCGGTCATGGCGATCACGCCGGTGTTCGGCACGAGCATCGGCCTCAACCTGGATCAGGCGGCGGCACTCCTCTTCGCGCTCCAGGCCGGGAGCCTCCTGCTGCAATGGCCCTTGGGCTGGGCGTCCGACCGCTTCGACCGCCGCCTCGTCATCGCTGGCCTCGCGGGAGGCGCGGGCCTGCTGTCGCTTCTGATCCTCTGGACCAGCAGCTTCGCGGCTCCGTCCGTCATCATCGTGAGCTTCGCCCTTTGGGGCGGGCTGGCTCTTTGCATCTATTCGGTCTGCGTGGCCCATGCCTGCGACCTCGTGGAGCCGGACCAGATCATCTCCACCATCAGCAGCCTTCTGTTCGCCTGGGCGGCCGGGGTGACGATCGGCCCGCTCATCGCGGCCGCCGCCATGGAGCGGCTCGGGCCGGGCGGGCTTTTCATGTACACGGCGCTGGTGATGCTGGCGCTGACCGCCTTCATCGTCGCCCGCATGGTCATCCAGACCAGGCCGGCCACGAAGGGCGGCTTCGTGGATATCGCCCCTGTCAGCCCCGCGACGTCTTCCATGAGCCCGCGGGCGGACAAGCCGAGCGATCCGGGCGAAGCCCCCAAGGAGGCGAAGGAAGGCGTCAGCGCCTAGGGTATCCTTCCGATGGGCGCCCGCAGGTTGGGCGCTAGACGGGTGAGGGCGCTAGAGCTGCACGTCCGCGTCCACGACGACCACTGACGTGACGTCCTCGTATCGGCCGAGGCGCTTGTCGATCATGCCGTCGATCTTCTCGTAGACTTCCGCTACGGAAAGCTGGCGGGTCTTCTTGCCGGCTTTCACGAAGAACAGGGACCGGTTGGCCTTCGCGGCGGCCGGGAAGGTGTTCGGCGCGCTCTGCTTGGGCTTGCCGTCCACGAGCTGGATGAACTTGCTGGCGCTGTTCACACCGAAAAAGTGGGCGAAGTAGAACTCGGAGCGGCTGATCTTGCGGCCGACGCGGCTCTCGATGATGGCGCGGTCGCGCTTCATCATCTCGGCCGCCATGAGGGCGGACAGGTAAGGGTTCTTGCGCAGGCCGAGGATATGATCGCGCATGGTCTCGTCCTCGACCGTGTAGCCCCCGGCGGCGTCGATCTTGATGGCGTCGGCTTCCGTGGTCAGGCCGTGCTGGGCGCCGAATTCGTGGACGATGTCGAGCCAGGTGCTGGACAGGAACTGAAACAGGCCGACAGCCGAGGAGGTCCCGGCCTTCACGTCCACGACGAAGCTCGATTCCTTGTCGGCCAGCGCCATCATATAGACCGGATCGACGCCTGTGGCCGTGGAAGCGCGCAGGATCGTGTCCACGATCCAGCGCGGCACCCGCCGACCGTCGAACTGGATCCAGTTGATCGACTCGAACGCGGCGCGCTCGGCTTCCACCGAAATCTCCGAGCGCCCATCGGGCGACATCTCGCGCCCGGACAGGATGATCTGGGCCTGAAGGTCCTCGATCTCCACGGGGGCTTCGGGCTCGAAGGCCGCAAGAGGATCGGGAATCGGATCGGGAGCCGGAGCGACGGGCGCTGCCTGGAGCCCAGCGGCGGGGGCCGGCAGGCTTGCGGTCCGGATCGCGTCGTCCTGGGCCTCCGCCACCAGGATGGGGGCGGGCGCGACGGCGGCGTTAACACGGATTTGCTGGCGCGGGGTGATCACGTCGCTGAGATCGATCCCGGCCGGGATGGGGAGCGCGATCCGGGGCTCCGGAGGCTTGACCGGCGCCACCACGATCGGCTCGGCCTGCGGAGTCGCGGCCGGGGCGGTGGCCGTCGTGGCGCTGGCGACGGTCAGGCACGCGCCGATCCCGAGGGTCTTGGTCAGGCGGCGGAAGCAGACCTTCTTCGGGGCCGGCTCGCGAGAGCCCTGGGGCTGGAGCCAGACGATATCGTCGGTTTGGCTGGATTCGGCAGGCGATAGGCACGCGTCGAGAGACGCCGTCGAATCGACAGTCATACGGGAAAGCCCCCAGTTGGAGCCGCGCTTCCGCTCTGGGCGGGTGGCGGTCGTTTTGTTCAAGATCCAGGGGCGGTGTTGCCTCCGGATATGACCAGAATGGGTCAGCTTGGCCGTGACGGGCCGAAAAGGTATCGGGGTGCGACCACCCGCCGCCCGTTGACGTAAACAGGCCAAGCTTCCGGAATCCGGGGCATTTCAGGCTTTGCGGCGGGCGCGTCCTGCGTCATGGAAGACCGAAACCGAAGCGGATCCGTACTCTTAGCCCTGCCCATGATGACCTTCGTCGCCAGCTTGTCGGTCACGCTCCTCGCCATCGCGGCGGAGGCCGCGTTCGGCTATCCGAAGCGGCTGTTCGGATGGATCGGGCATCCGGTCACATGGATCGGCGGCCTGATCGGGCGGCTCGACACCGCCCTGAATCGACCTGAGCGGGAGGCGGCGGCCCGGCGACGGCGCGGCGTGGTGGCCCTGGCCATCGTCCTGATGGCGGCGGTCGGAACGGCTCTTCTGGGTCAGGCCGCGCTCGTCGGATGGCTCGGCGCCTGGGCGATCGTGCCCCTGGGTCTCGCGGCCGGCAGCCTGATCGCCCAGCGGAGCCTGCACGAGCACGTGGCGGCGGTGGCCGCCGGTCTCGACAGGAGCTTGGCGGACGGTCGGGCTGCGGTCTCGCAGATCGTGGGGCGCGACCCGCAATCCCTGGACGAGGGCGCTGTATCCCGGGCCGCTATCGAGAGCCTGGCGGAAAACTTTTCGGACGGCATCGTGGCGCCGGTCCTCTTCACGGCGCTGGGGGGGCTGCCCGGCGGGGTCTTCTACAAGGCCGTCAACACGGCCGACAGCATGATCGGCCACCGGACCCCCCGCCACGAAGCCTATGGCTGGTCGGCGGCGCGTCTCGACGACGTCGTGAACCTGCCGGCCTCCCGCCTCTCCGCTCTTCTCATCGTGGCGGCCGCTCTGCTCCTGCCGGGGTGCCGGGCCGGTGACGCCCTCCGGGCCGTGCGGCGGGACGCCCGCCATCACCGTTCTCCCAACGCGGGCTGGCCCGAATCCGCCGTGGCGGGGGCCCTCGGCCTGAGGCTCGCGGGACCGCGCACCTATGCCGGCGTCCCGGTTCACGATCACTGGATGGGCGACGGGCGCCCCGATGCGGGACCTGGAGACATTCGGCGGGCGCTGCGGCTGTACCGGACGGCCTGCCTCCTCCAGGCGGCCCTCGTCGCCGCTCTCCTGCTGGTCGTCTGGGCGCTTACCCGAGGGAGCCCATGAGACGCCGGTTTCCGGTCCCGGCAATCGTTGCCGCTCTCGCTATGGTCCTGGCCGGCGCGCTGGCCGCCGGGCCGGCGACGGCGCAGGATCGTCCCCGTCGCATCGTGTCCCTCAACCTCTGCGCCGACCAGCTGCTCCTGGCCCTGGCCGACCGGGATGCGATCGCGTCCCTGAGCCCGCTCTCCACCGATCCGTCCCTGTCCTTTCTGGCGCGCCGCGTCGCGGGCCTGGACGTGAACGGCGGCAAAGGCGAGACGATCCTGTTCAGCGGAGCCGACCTCGTGCTCGCGGGCAGCTTCGGCCAGGGGGCCCGCACGGCTCTCCTGCGCCGCCAGGGTCTGGAGGTCTTGGCTCTTGAGCCCTGGCGCAGCATCGAGCATGGCCGAGGTCAGATCCGGGCCCTGGCGGCCCGCCTCGGCCATCCCAGCCGGGGCGAGGCCCTGATCTCCTCCATAGACGCGGCGCTGGCGCGCACGAAGGACATCGTGCCCGGCGCGCCCTCCATTCTGATCTATTACCGGCGCGGCTACGTGCCGGCCGCGGATTCGCTCACCGGCGAGCTGCTGCGACACATGGGGTTCAGGCTGCATCAGGACGCCCTCGGATTGCCACGGGGCGGGGTCACGCGCCTGGAGACGGTCGTCCGGACACCGCCGGATTACATGCTCGTGGACGAGGCGTCCGGGCGGGCGATGGACAACGGCTCGGCCCTGCTGGTTCACCCCGCCCTGGCCGAGGCCGTTCCTCCCGAACGCCGCCTCGCGATCCCCGGCAACCTGACGATCTGCGGCGGGCCGTCGATCCCCGAGGCGCTGGAGGCCCTGGCCCGGGAGGCGAGGGCGAAAGTCCGCTAGGCCTCTGGACCGCCCCGAGCGATCCGCAGGAGGCCCTCGATATCGAGATGCCGGCCGAGATGCGCCGCCAGATCGTCGAGCGTTCGGTCGACCGCATCCTCATAGCGCAGCGACCGGAAAGAAGCCGTGGGCTTCACTTCATTCAGAAAGGCCGCCCGGAACGCGTCGGACGAGAACAGGCCATGGAGATAGGTGCCGACGATCCGACCGTCGGGGGATGCCGCGCCCTCGGGCTGGCCGTCCCGGACGAACGGAGCGCGCCGTGTATCCTCGCCGTCGGTTCGCCCGAGATGGATCTCGTAAGCCGCCACGGGCAGGCCGCTCGCGCCATGCCGGGCCGAGACGGGCCGCACGGTCTTGTCCCGCGACAGGACCGTCTCCACGGCGAGCAAACCCAGTCCCTCCATGGCTCCGGCCGGACCTTCGATGCCGTCGGGATCGGCGATCCGGCGCCCCAGCATCTGGTAGCCGCCGCACAGCCCCAGCACCCTCCCGCCGCGCCGGACATGGGCTTTGATGTCGATGTCCCAGCCCTGCGCCTTCAGGAAGGCGAGGTCCGCCATCGTGGATTTCGAGCCCGGCAGGATGATGAGATCGGCATCCCCGGGCAGGGCCGTGCCGCCCGGCACCATGGCGAGCGCGATGGCCGGATCGAGCTTCAGGGGGTCGAGGTCGTCGAAATTGGCGATCCGGGGCAGGATCGGAACCGCCACCTTCAAGGCCGCGCCGTCGTTGGCCTTCGAGGCGATGTCCAGGGCGTCCTCGGCCGGAAGCCGATGCGCGTCGCCGAACCAGGGAGCGATTCCGAGCGACGGCCAGCCCGTCAGGCCCGTGATGGTGTCGAGGCCCTCGCGGAACAGCGCCGGGTCACCCCGAAACTTATTGACCAGGAAGCCCCACACCATCGCCCGGTCCCCGGGCGACAGGACCGCATGGGTTCCGACCAGGCTCGCGATCACGCCGCCCCGGTCGATGTCGCCCGCCAGGACCACGGGAACGCCCGCCGCGGTGGCGAACCCCATATTGGCGATGTCGCCGCCCCGCAGATTGGTCTCCGCGGGGCTGCCCGCGCCCTCGACCACGATCAGGTCGGCTCCTTGCCCGAGCCGGGCGAAGCTGTCGAGCACATAGGGCATCAGGGAGGCGCGTTCGCGATAGGCGCGCGCGTCGAGCTGCCCATGGCGCTTGCCCTGGACGATGACCTGCGAGCGCCGGTCGCTTTCGGGCTTCAGGAGAACCGGGTTCATGTGAACGCTGGCATCCACCCGCGCGGCGCGGGCCTGGAGGGCTTGGGCCCGGCCGATCTCGCCGCCTTCCACGGCGGCGGCGTTGTTGGACATGTTCTGTGGCTTGAACGGCCTCACCTTCAGGCCGCGATCCGCGAAAAGGCGGCACAGGCCCGCCACCAGAAGCGACTTGCCCACGTTCGACCCCGTGCCCTGGATCATGACGGCCGCCGTCCGGGGCATCAGGCCAGAGCCATGTCGAGGGCAGGAGAGGGCTTGAGCAGGACCGGGCAGCCGGCCGCCACGAACACCACCCGGTCGCAAACCTGCGCGAGGTCCTGGTTCAGCCGGCCTTGAGCGTCCCGGAACGCCCGTCCCAGGGGCGTGTCCGGCACGAGGCCGTGCCCGACCTCGTTCGAGACCAGGATCAGCGGCCCCCGGGCGGCCCTCACGGCCCTCCGCAGGCCCCCGCCGGCTTCGCCCGGATCCCGGTCGGCCAGGAGGGTGTTCGACAGCCACAGGGTCAGGCAATCCACCAGAACGACGCGTCCCGGTCCCGTCTCCTGTGCGATCGCCTCGGCGAGGTCCAGGGGCGCCTCGCGGGTGCGCCAGCGGGCATCCCGGTCGGCCCGGTGCCGCGCGATCCGGTCGCGCATCTCGTCATCGAAGGCCTGGGCCGTGGCGATATAGACCTTTTCGCCTTCATTGGCCTCGGCGGCGTCCTGGGCGAAGCGGCTCTTGCCCGAGCGCGCGCCGCCGAGGACGAGCAGGCGCCGGGGTGGGGCGGGGGGCGGGGACGGCATGATGGCAGGATCTTTGCGTTGGCAACGTCGGGCGGGCTACAGGGACAGCCGCTCGAGCGGCATCTCCATCCGGATCACGAGCCCGTCCGGGTTCCAGTCCCGCTCCAGGGACCCGCCGAGCTGGCCCGAGACCGTGCGTCCGGACAGCATGCTGCCGAAACCCTCGAAGGAGGGCTGCTCCGGTATCGGCGGCCCGCCGGTTTCCGCCCAGGTGATGCGTACCTGCTCGCCATCGAGGGCCCATGTGACCGCAAGCGCGCCGTTCTGCTCCGACAGGGAGCCGTACTTCGCCGCGTTGGTGGTCAGTTCGTGCAGGACGAGGGCGAGGCTTGTCAGAGCGTTGGGGCCGAGGCGGACATCGGCGCCTTCCAGGACGATGCGATGCTCGCCCTCCTGCCGGTACGGCGCCACGATGGCTTCCACGAGGCCGGCCAGCCAGCCCTGCGAGCCGCCCGCCGCAACCGGTGCCGGGCGTACGAGCTCGTGTGCCCGCGAGAGGGCTCCAAGGCGGCCCCTCAGCGCGGCGGCCATCTCCTTGGGGTCCCTGGCGGTGCGCGCCGTCATGGAGACGAGACCGCTGGCGATGGCGAAAAGGTTCTTCACCCGGTGGTTCAGCTCGCTCGTCAGGAGCTGGTGGGCCTCCTTGGTGGCCCGGCGCTCGGTGACGTCGCTGCACACCCCCGACAGGCGCAGGGCCCGGCGCTCCCCGCTCTCGGCGCGCTGGACCCGCCCGCTCGACCGGATCCAGCGGATGCCCCCGCCGGGCAGGGTGATCCGGTACTCGGCCGTGTAGCAATCGCCGGTCTCGGGGGACAGAACCGACGCGATATAGGCCCGCAGCGATTCCTGGTCTTCGGGATGAACCGAGGTGAAGGATTTCTCGAAAGGGACGCTTCTGAGGCCGTCCGGGGCCATGCCGAAAAGCGTGCAGGCCCTCTCGTCCCAGCTCACCATGCCGGTCTCGACATCGTAGTCCCAGGTGCCGAGGCCAGCCGCCTCCAGGGCGAGCCGGTGCTGATCGTCGAGACGGCGAAGGGCATCCTCCGCCCGCTTCTGGCCGCTGATATCCGTGCAGGTGCCGATCCACCGCACGACCCGGCCGCTCCCGTTCCGGACCGGCAGGGCCCGTCCCAGGAACCAGGCATACGCGCCGTCCGCACCCTTGATCCGGTACTCGTTTTCGTAAGGGGCACCCGCCGCCAAAGCCTCGGCGAAGAGCCTCTGGGCCTCTTCGCGATCCTCCGGATGGAAAGCCTGGGTCCATTCCCGGCCCAGGCTCTGCTCCGGGGACAGGCCGGTGAATTCGTACCATCGGCGGTTGAAATAGTCGTGCCGCCCTTCCGGATCTGCGGTCCAGACGAGCTGGGGCAGGCCATCGGCCAGCAGCGCGAACTGGATCTCGGTTTCCTTGAAGTCCACGGAGGCCCCACTTGGCACGGGCTGACGCCTTGTCGTCCAGGCCTCGTGCCGTCAAGCCTGGCGTTGGACGACCTTAACCTGTGACTTGCCTCAATCAAAGAGTGGTTCTCGGTGCCGGAAGGCGATAAGCAGCGCCCTGGCCCTGGCAACCGACGGCCGGAGCACTTAGATGCGGGGCAGTCCGATCCCGAAAAGCCTTTTCATTCCGAAGCCGATCATCTTGCGATTTCCATGAACCACATGCGTTCCAACTCGGCCTTCCAGGATGCAACGCCGTCCGAAGAACCCCACAAATCCCGGCGCCACGGACGGTTCGCCTGGATCGGGACGGCGGCCAGCCTCCTCCTGTTCGGCATTTCCCTGGTGGTGCTCTGGCATATCGTGTCGGACGTCGACTCGGCCGAACTGAAATCCGCCTTCACGGCCGCGAGCCTGCGCCAGATCGGCCTCGCCATCCTGCTGACGGCGATCAGCTACAGCCTGCTCACCTGCTACGATGCCCTGGCGCTGAGGCAGCTCAAGCTGGAGGTGCCCTACCGAACCACGGCCCTGGCGTCGTTCACGAGCTATGCGGTGAGCTTCACCCTGGGTTTCCCCCTGCTCACCGCCGGCACGGTCCGGTACTGGATCTACTCGTCGCGGGGGATCAAGCCTGGACGCGTCGCCAGCCTCACGGTGATCGCGGGCGTGACCTTCTGGCTCGGCATGGCCCTGGTGCTGGGCTGGAGCATGATCAGCCGGGCGGACGAGGTCGCGAGCCTCGTCTATTACACCAGCATCAAGCTCAACCAGCTCATCGGCCTCATCGCGGTGCTCCTGGTGGTCGGGTACCTGGCCTGGGTCTCCCTGAAGCGCCGCTCCGTGAGAATCCAGGGCTGGCGCCTGGAACTGCCGGGCTTCCGCCTTTCGGCCGCCCAGCTCCTGATCGGAGCGGCCGACGTGTGCGCGGGCGCGGGCGTCCTCTTCGTCCTGCTGCCGGGCACCCACAACCTCAGTTTCGAAACCTTCCTGGCGATCTATATCTTCGCCGTGATGCTCGGGGTGGCGAGCCACGCTCCGGGCGGGCTGGGCGTGTTCGAGGCCACGATCCTGCTGGCTCTGTCCAGCTACCCGCGCGAGCCGATCCTGGGGGCGCTGCTGCTCTACCGGCTGTGCTATTACCTCATTCCCTTCGTGCTGGCTCTCGCGTTCCTGGGCGCCTACGAGATCCTCAACCGCATCGGCGCGACGCGACAATCCCTGGAGCCGGACGACATCGAGCCGTCATCCGACTGACGGAAGGTAGCGATGACACCCCCGCCCGTTCCGTCTAGGAAGGGGACGCCACCGGATTGCCCATCGACCATGCCGATCCCCGCCGAGCCTTCACACCCGAACGGCCGAGCGGCCCGCCGCAGGGCGCGCGCCGCCGCCCTGCGCGGCGTGCTGATCGCAAGCGTGGTCATCGTCACATTCATGGGCCTTCGCGGGCAGGGCGACGCATGGCTGGTGCCGGCGGTCCTTCTCGCGGCCGGGGCGGCGCTGGTCGCCGAGGCCGTCGTCTCGGCCCGGCAGCGGGAGACCACCGCCCGCCTGGAGAGCCCGTCACGCCGGGCTGGGCTGGCCGAAAGCCTCCTGTCCCAGATTCCCGACCCGGTCATCCTGGTGGACGGCCGCTCCCTCGTGGTGGAAGCCAACGCGGCCGCCCGCGCCCTGCTGCCGGGGCTGAAACTCGCCCAACCCCTCTCGTTCGCGCTGCGAGCGCCCGACGTCCTCGACGCCATCGACAGGGTGCAGGCCAGCCAGACGCCGATGCGGATCGAATACACCGAGCGGGTGCCCACGGAGCGCGCCTTCGAGGTCCATGTCAGCCCGCTCGGGCCGGGCGTCGAGCTCCTGGAACTCCGCTCGGGGGTCGTGCTGTTCTTCCGGGACCTGACCTCGGCCCGCAGGCTCGAGCATATGCGCGTCGACTTCGTGGCCAATGCGAGCCATGAGCTGCGCACGCCCCTGGCCTCCCTGCTGGGTTTCATCGAGACGCTCCAGGGCCCGGCGAAGGACGATCCGAAGGCCCGCGAGCGGTTCCTGGAGGTCATGCGCGGGCAGGCGCGCCGGATGACCCGGCTGATCGACGATCTCCTGTCCCTGTCCCGCATCGAGATGCGGTTGCACCTCCCCCCGGCCTCGACCATCGACCTCAAGACCGTCGTCGTGCCGATGATCGAGACCCTGAAGCCTCTGGCCGCCGAGAACGGCGTGACGATCGCGGCCGATCTCGGGGCCGGGCCCTTCCAGGTACTTGGCGACCGGGACGAGCTGCTGCGCGTGGTGGAGAACCTGATCGAGAATGCCGTCAAATACGGCGACACCGGCAAGCGTGTCGATGTCTCGCTTTCCCGCGTCGACGCTCCGGACGGGAGAGGGGGCCAAGTCGTCCTGGAGGTTCGCGACCACGGCCCCGGCATCGCGCCGGAGCACCTGCCGCGCCTGACGGAGCGCTTCTACCGGGCCGACGCGGCCCAGAGCCGCCAGAAGGGCGGGACGGGGTTGGGGCTGGCCATCGTCAAGCACATCCTCAACCGCCACCGCGGACAGCTCGCGATCGAGAGCGAGCTCGGTCATGGCGCGGCGTTCAGGGTCGTGCTGCCGGAAGCGCCGGCACCGGAGACCTAACGCTCGATCATGTCGCGGATGCGCTTGGCGAGGACGTCGATGGCGAAGGGTTTCGTGATCATCTCCATGCCCGGTGCCAGGAAGCCCGACGCGATGGCGGCGTTCTCCGCGTAACCCGTGATGAACAGGACCTTCAGGCTCGGCCGCTTCTCCCGCGCCTTGTCGGCCAACTCCCGCCCGTTCAGTCCGGGCAGGCCCACATCGGTGACCAGCAGGTCGACACGCAGATCCGACTCGAGGGCCCGCAGGCCCGACGGGCCGTCGCTCGCCTCGATGGCCCGATAGCCGAGATCCTTCAGGATATCGACGACGAGGCCGCGCACGACGGGCTCGTCCTCCACGACGAGCACCACCTCACCGTCCTCGGCGCGGGGCATCGGCTCGGGGGCGGGGGCCGCTTCGCCCTCGACCTTGCCGCGATAGCGCGGCAGGTAGAGCCGGATCGTCGTGCCTTCTCCCAGCTCCGAGTAGATGCGGGCATGGCCTTCCGACTGCTTGGCGAAACCGTAGACCATGGACAGGCCAAGGCCCGTGCCCTGGCCGATGGGCTTCGTGGTGAAGAACGGATCGAACGCGCGGGCAATCACATCGGCGGACATGCCGGCTCCCGTGTCGGACACGCACAGGCATACGTACTGGCCGGGCGTCACGTCCCGCTGGGCCGCCGCGTAGACGTTGTCCAGATGGGCGTTCGCTGTCTCGATGATGAGCTTGCCGCCCTCCGGCATGGCGTCGCGGCCGTTGATGACCAGGTTGAGAAGGGCATTCTCGAGCTGGTTGGGGTCGCACAGGGTCAGCCACAGCCCACCCGAGGTCACCAGCTCGAGTGTGATCGTCTCTCCCAGGGATCGCCGCAGGAGGTCTTCCATGGAGGTGACGAGCTGGTTGACGTTGACGGGCTTGGGGTCGAGGGGCTGGCGGCGGGCGAAGGCGAGCAGGCGGTGGGTGAGCGCGGCCGCCCGGTTGGCGGAGGACACCGCCGCCTTGGCGTAGCGTTCCAGGGTGTCGTAGCGCCCTTGCGCCATGCGGGTCTGCATCAGGTCGAGCGAGCCGATGATGCCCGTGAGCAGGTTGTTGAAGTCGTGCGCGATCCCGCCCGTCAGCTGGCCCACAGCCTCCATCTTCTGGCTCTGCCGAAGCTGCTCCTCGAGCTGCTTGCGCAGGTCGATGTCGCGGCCGGCCGCGTAGTAGACACCCTCATCCGCGACGCCGGTCCAGTTGAACCAGCGATACTCGCCGCTCTTGAGCCTGATCCGCAGGTCGACCTCGATGGTGCCCACCCTCGGCAGCCGCTCGAACGCCGCCAGGACGGCCTCGGCGTCGTCGGGGTGGACGAGCGCCGTGTGGGGGATGCCCACGAGCTCCTCGGGCCGGTATCCGAGAACCTCGGTCCAGGCCGGATTGACGCTACGGTAGGTGCCGTCGGGTCCGACCACGCAGAACAGATCGCGCGAGACCCGCCAGACGGATTCCAGCTCCCGCGTGCGCTGCTCCACCTCGGCGGCCAGCATGTCCCGGGCGAGCCGGGCTTCGGTGATGTCGACGTTGCAGCCCACATAGCCCAGGAATTCGCCCGTCTCGTCGAAACGCGGCACGCCCTCGCATCGCAGCCACCGCAGCCGCTTGTACCGGTCCCAGACGCGAACCTCCGCCCGGAAGATCGCGCGGGCCTCGAAGGCCTCCCGGAAAGAGGCCGCGAAGGCGCTCTCGTCGTCGCCATGGACCATCTCGTGCCAGCCGCCCCGGGCGAGCTGCTCCGGCGACACGCCGAAATCGGTCTCGTACCGGCGGTTCGCGAAGGCGACCTTGCGGTTCGCGTCGCAGGCCCAGATGAGCGCCGGCGCGTGGTCGGCCATGTTGCGGAAGCGCCCTTCGCTTTCCACGAGAGCCAGTTCCGCCTGCTTGCGGTCGGTGACGTCGACCACGGCGCCCGGGAAGCGGACGGGCCGGCCCATCGCGTCGTAATGGCACTCACCGCGGGCGATGATCCAGCGGATCGTGCCGTCCTTGTGGAGAAGGCGGTACTCCTGTGAATAGGGCTCCCCGGTCCGGAGCGTATGCTCAATGGACTCGGTGATGCGGGGAATGTCGTCGGGGTGGACGCCGGCCAGATACTCCGAAAGCCTCGCGCCGCTTTCCGCCTTGGCGGGGTCGACGGAGTACATTTCGGCGAACTTCGCGTCCGAGTAAAACGTGTCGGTGGGAATGTGCCAGTCCCAGGTGCCCACCATGCCGGCGGCATTCAAGGCGTGGGACAGGCGCTCCTTGCTCACCCGCAGGGCGTTCTCGGCCTCCTTCCGGGCGGTGATGTCCTGGGACGCGCCGACGAGGCGGATCGGCTTGCCGGCCGGATCGCGCACGAACTCCGCCTGCCGGGCGATCCAGCGGATCCGACCCGTGGAGGGCTGGCGCACCCGGTACTCGGCATAGCTGTCCGCCGTGCCGACGGACCGCGAGATCTCGTTCGAGATGAGGTGCTTGTCCTCGGGCACGATCAGGCGCTCGATCTCGGAGGCCCGCACGGTCTCGACGAGGTCGATGCCATAGAGACGGCAGAATTCCGGGGTGACCGTCATGAGGTTGGTGGCCACCTCCAGCGCGAAGGTGCCGATTCCGCCGGCCTCCTGGGCCAGGCGCAGCTGTTCGCCCCGCTCGACGAGAGCCAGCTGGGCCCGGACCCGCTCGGAGGTCTCCACCACGATGGCGAAGACTCCGGCGGGCTTTTGGGACTCGTCCAGGATCGGGCTGTAATGCAGGTCCATCCAGACGTCTTCGGCATAGCCGTTCCGGTAGAGGACCAGGTGCTGGTCCCGGTAGGTGAGAGTCTCGCCCGCGAGGCAGACCCGCATGACATTGGCGTTGAAATCCGCCACCTCGGCCCAGCCCTCGAGCACCTTGGAGCCCAGAAGCCAAGGGTGGCGTCGTCCCGCGAACCCCGAATAGGGGTCGTTGTAGATCATGTAGCCTTCCGGCCCCCAGAGCATGACGATGGGCACGGGAGAGCGAAGGCAGATGTCGACGGAGGTCTTCAGGCTTTGGGGCCACCCGGAGATCGGCCCGAGGCTCGTGCCGGACCAGTCGAAGGTCCGGATGAGCTTGCCCGTCTCGCCGCCGCCGGCCGGGAACGAAGTCTCTTCCTCGCCGGGGTTATTGTCAGGAAGAGCCACGCCGATACCGCCTTCACGTCATTCCGGGGCCTAAAGGGTCAACCCGGTGTCACCGATCAACAATCTGGGGCGCGAACCCCTCAGACCAAGTCAAGGTTCCCGACAAAGGCGTCAGGACCTCGTCCGGGGGTGTCATCCAACTGTCATCAGCCTGTCGTAGACCCGACACGGGAAGGCTTTAGCGCTCCTTGGCATGCGGCACCCCTTCCCGGCAGCCACTTCCCCAGACGGGACGCTGCCCGCCGCAACAGGTCAACAGGGAGACGATCCGTGAAATTCAAATCCATTGCAGCATTAGCGGGCTTTGCCGCCGTGTCGTGCTCGCTGGCCGTGTCGGCCGCCGAGATCACCGGCGCCGGCGCGACCTTCCCGTTCCCGATCTACGCCCGCTGGGCGGAGACCTACAACAAGGAAACCCAGAACCGCCTGAACTATCAGTCGATCGGCTCGAGCGGCGGTATCCGCCAGATCCGGGCCAAGACGGTCGATTTCGGCGCCACCGACGCGCCCCTGAAGGGCGAAGAGCTCCAGAAGGACGGTCTCGTCCAGTTCCCGGTCGTCATGGGCGGCGTGGTTCCGGTCTACAACATCCAGGGCGTCGCTACCGGCCAGCTCAAGCTGACGGGCGAGGTTCTGGCCGACATCTTCAACGGCCGGATCACCAAGTGGAACGACGCCAAGATCGCCGGCGCGAACCCCGGCGTGAAGCTGACGGACGCGACCATCACCCCGGTCTACCGTTCGGACGGCTCTGGCACCACGAGCGTGTTCACCACCTACCTGTCCCAGGTCTCCGAGAGCTGGAAGAGCGGTCCGGGCGCGGGCGCGTCGGTCCAGTGGCCCATCGGTCAGGGCGGCAAGGGCAATGAGGGCGTCGCCGCCCTCGTGCAGCAGGTTCCGAACTCGATCGGCTACGTGGAATACGCCTACGCCAAGCAGAACAACATCCCGGTCTCCCAGCTCCAGAACAAGGCCGGCAAGTTCGTGTCGCCGGAGGCCAAGACGTTCCAGGCCGCCGCGGCCGGCGCGGATTGGAAGTCGGCTCCCGGTTACGGCATCTCGCTGACCAACCAGACGGGCGACGAAGCCTGGCCGATCACGGCTCCGACCTTCATCCTGGTCTACAAGAACTCCGACAAGCCGGAGCAGGTGACCGAGGCCCTGAAGTTCTTCGACTGGGCCTTCAACAAGGGTGATCAGGCCGCGCTCGACCTGGACTACGTGCCGCTCCCGGCTCAGGTGAAGACCATGGTGCGCTCCACCTGGCAGAACGAGCTGAAGGACAAGGCCGGCCAGCCTCTCCTGAAGAACCCGTCGTAAGCTTGATCTAGGAAAGGTCTCGGCGGATGGTTGCCGTCTCACAACAACAACTCGTCATGAGCATGGATACCTCCATTCGCCGAGCCCCCAAAAGCAGTTCCGACACCCTCTTCCGCCTCGCGAGCTTCGGATCGGCCCTTCTGGTGCTGATCGTGCTCGCGGGCATCATCGGGTCGATGATCTGGGGCGGATTGCCGGCCTTCCGGGAGTTCGGCCTCGGGTTCATCACCTCCTCGGTCTGGGATGTCCAGCGCGACCAGTACGGCGCCTGGGTGGCCATCGTGGGCACCCTGACCACCGCCTTCATCGCTCTGCTGATCGGCGTGCCGATCTCTCTCGGCATCGCTATCTTCCTCACGCAGCTCTGCCCACCCTGGCTCAAGCGGCCGGTGGCCACCACCATCGAGCTCCTGGCGGCCGTGCCGAGCATCATCTACGGCATGTGGGGCCTCTTCGTCTTCGCGCCGCTCTTTGCCAAATTCGTCCAGATCCCCGTCTCGCAAATCGTTGAAGGTCTGCCGATCTTCGGCACCATCCTGTATGCCCGCGTTCCCTCCGGCGTCGGCATCCTGACGGCGGGCATCATCCTGGCCATCATGATCATCCCGTTCATCGCCTCGGTGGCGCGGGACATCCTCGATCAGGTTCCGCCGATCCTGCGGGAGAGCGCCTACGGCATCGGCTGCACGACCTGGGAGGTCGTGCGCCACGTGCTCCTGCCGCAGGCCGGCGTCAGCATCATCGGCGCCATCATGCTGGGCCTCGGCCGCGCGCTCGGCGAGACCATGGCGGTGACCTTCGTGGTGGGCAACGCCAACCGCCTGTCGGCCTCCTTCTTCGATCCGGGCTCCACCATCGCGTCCCGCATCGCCAACGAGTTCAACGAGGCCATCGGCCTGCAGCTCAATGCCCTCATGGCGCTCGGCTGCATCCTGTTCCTCGTGACCTTCCTGGTGCTCGTCCTGGCGCGGCTGCTCATCGCCCGCGTCAAAGTGAACTGAGAGGTTCGTCATGGACACCGCCCTTCAAGCCTCTTCCACCGCTCCAGCCCCCTGGGGCCGCGTGCGGCGCAGTCGCTACGTCGCCGACAAGACGCTGCGGATCGTCTGCACGATCTTCACGGGCATCGGCGCCATCGCGCTGGGCTGGATCCTGCTGATGCTGCTCTACCAGGGCCTGACGGCCCTCTCGCCCGCCGTGTTCGCCAACACGACGCCCGGCCCCATGACCCAGGGCGGCGGCATCATCAACGCGATCACGGGCAGCCTCATCCTGACGTTCCTCGGGATCGTGGTGGCGACGCCGGTCGGGATCATGGCGGGAACGTATCTGGCCGAATACGGCAAGGGCTCCAAGCTCGCCAGCGTCATCCGCTTCGTGAACGACATCCTGCTGGCCGCCCCGTCGATCCTCATCGGCCTCTTCGTCTACACGCTGATGGTGCAGCCTATGGGCGGCTATTCGGGCTGGGCCGGAGGGGTGGCGCTGGCCATCATCGCCGTGCCGGTGATCGTGCGCACCACGGAGGACATGCTGCGTCTCGTGCCGGGCTCGCTTCGCGAGGCAGGCGTTGCGCTGGGCGCGCCCATGTCGGTGGTGATCCGCAGCATCAGCTGGCGGGCAGCCCGGTCCGGGATGGTGACGGGCGTGCTGCTCGCCACTGCCCGCATCGCCGGCGAGACCGCTCCCCTCCTGTTCACCGCGCTCAACAACAATTTCTGGTTCCGGGCCGACCTCATGGGCGGCGTCTCGAACCTGCCGGTCATGATCTACCAGTTCGCGCTGTCGCCCTACCAGAACTGGCGTGAGCTCGCCTGGGCCGGCGCTCTCGTCATCACCCTGTCGATCCTGGCGCTCTCCGTCGTGGCGCGCCTCCTGTTCAAGAAGGACTCCGTCCGATGAGCCCTGTCGCCGTCTCCACAAGCTCCGCCGTCGGAAAGTCGACCGCCAACGCGGCCGCTCCGATCCGCATCGCCGTGCGCAAGCTCGATTTCTACTACGGCGACTTCAAGGGCCTGAAGGACATCAACCTCAACTTCCACGACCGCCAGGTCACGGCGCTCATCGGCCCGTCCGGCTGCGGGAAGTCCACGTTGCTGCGCACCTTCAACCGAATCTACAGCCTCTATCCCGAGCAGCGCGCGGAGGGCGAGATCATCCTGGACGGCAAGAACGTCCTGTCTCCCTCCATCGACGTGAACGAGCTGCGCGCCCGGGTCGGCATGGTGTTCCAGAAGCCGACGCCCTTCCCGATGTCGATCTACGACAACGTGGCCTTCGGCATCCGCCTCTACGAGAAGCTGCCGCGCGCCGAACTCGACGTGCGCGTGGAGGAAGCCTTGCGCAAGGCGGCGCTCTGGGACGAGGTGAAGGACAAGCTCAAGCAATCCGGCATGGGCCTCTCGGGCGGCCAGCAGCAGCGTCTCTGCATCGCCCGCACCATCGCCCAGCGCCCGGAGGTCATCCTCTTCGACGAGCCGACTTCGGCCCTCGACCCGATCTCGACCGGCAAGATCGAGGAGTTGATCGAACAGCTGCGCTCCGAGTTCACCATCGTCATCGTCACGCACAACATGCAGCAAGCAGCGCGCATCTCCCAGTTCACGGCCTTCATGTATCTGGGAGAGCTCGTCGAGTTCGACGTCACGACGAAGATGTTCATGAACCCGTCGAAGAAGCAGACGCAGGACTACATCACGGGCCGGTTCGGCTAAAATCAAGGCGGGGAGAGTCTCATGGCCGAACATATCGTCAGCTCCTACGACACCGAGCTGCAGCACCTGCGGCGCCGGATTTCCGAAATGGGCGGCATCGCCGAGAAGATGCTCGTGGATGCCATGACGGGTCTGGTGCGGGGCGACCTGCCCCTGGCCCAGACCGTGATCGCGGCCGATCCGCGTCTCGACATGCTCCAGCGCGAGGTGGAAGAGAGCGCCATCCTCACCATCGCTCGCCGCCAGCCGCTGGCCGTGGACCTGCGCGAGACGATCTCGGCCATCCGCGTCTCCGGCGACGTGGAGCGCATCGGCGACCTCGCCAAGAACATCGCCAAGCGCACCGTGGCGATCGCGGGCCAGTTCCAGCCCCAGAAGATCGTCGTGGGCCTCCAGCACATGAACGATCTCGTGCTCGGCCAGCTCAAGGACGTCCTCGACGCCTATTCGCAGCAGGATACGGCCAAGGCCCTGGACGTGTGGCAGCGGGACGGCGCCATCGACGCCCTCTACACCTCGCTCTTCCGCGAGCTTTTGACCTACATGATGGAAGATCCGCGCAACATCTCGTTCTGCACGCACCTTCTGTTCTGCGCCAAGAACATCGAGCGCATCGGCGACCACACCACCAACATCGCCGAGACGGTTCATTACCTTGTCACGGGCGAAACCCTGGCGATCGACCGTCCGAAGAACGACACGTCCATCGACGCGACCCTCGATATCGGAGCTTGAGCGTGGGACCCACCGTCCTGATCGTCGAAGACGAGGAGCCGCTGACGCTGCTCCTGCGCTACAACCTGGAGTCCGAAGGGTACAACGTCGACAGCGTCGGGCGAGGGGACGAGGCCGAAATCCGCCTGCGGGAACAAGTGCCCGACCTGGTGCTCCTGGACTGGATGCTGCCGGGCCTGTCCGGCATCGAATTGTGCCGGCGCATCCGCGTCCGGCCCGAGACGGAGCGGCTGCCCGTTATCATGCTCACCGCCAGGGGTGAGGAGGGGGACCGCATCCGGGGCCTCTCGACCGGAGCCGACGACTACATCGTCAAGCCCTTCTCGGTGCCCGAGCTCCTGGCCCGGGTCCGGGCGCTCCTGCGCCGGACCAAGCCCGGCCATATCGCGAACCTGCTGACCGCGGGCGATATGGAACTCGACCGGGAAACCCACCGCATCCGGCGGGAGGGCCAGGAACTGCACCTGGGACCGACCGAGTTCAAGCTCCTGGAATTCCTGATGCAGAGCCCAGGCCGCGTGTTCAGCCGCGAGCACCTGCTCAACGCCGTCTGGGGCCACGACGTCTATATCGACGAGCGCACCGTGGACGTCCATGTGGGCCGCTTGCGCAAGGCTCTCAATATCCCGGGCAGGCCCGATCCGATCCGCACGGTGCGGGGCGCCGGCTATTCCTTCGACGAGACCTTTGCCCAGAAGGCGTGAGCCGCCATGGAGCGCCCACGCGACGAAAAAGGGCGCCAGCCTCGCGGCCAGCGCCCTTGAATGCGTGTCGAGGGGATCCCCTGCGCCGGTCCCCGGCCGGAGCCCTGCCGTCAGGCTCGCGCCAGCCTCCGGTCGCGCTTGCGGTCGGCGACCGGCTGGTAGGCGATGCGGGCGTGGTGTGTGCAATAGGGAATGCCCGGCGTGCAGCGGGCGCCGCAGAAGCGGAAATCGGCCTTGGTGGGGTCGCCCATGGGCCAGCGGCACATGGATTCCCGCAGGTCCATGATGGTCACCCGCTCGGACATCGGGATCGCGAGGTCGTCCTCCGTCGACAGGTCCGTCGCCACCGCCTCGACCGGCGGCTGGCGCTGGACGATCGGGGCCACGACCACGTTGCTCGGGGCTGCCGGTGCCATGGGGGCCGGAGCGCTCGGGGGCCGCGTCGCCTTGCGGGGGCGGGCCGGCGCCTGGGCGGCCGGAGCGGGTTTCGTCGTGGGGGTCTTGGCTCGGCCGGACAGCCCGAGGCGGTGGACCTTGCCGATCACCGCGTTGCGCGTCACGTTGCCGATCTCGGCTGCGATCTGGCTCGCGCTCAAGCCGTCGGCCCAGAGCTTCTTGAGAAGCTCGACCCGCTCGTCCGTCCAGGTTACGCCCGCATCTATCATCTTCTGTTCGCCTCCATCGGGGCGGCCGCACCCTGCCTTGAATCCCTGATGACCGCGGACAGTGGAATGTGTCCTGCCGCGTCAGAAGGGCTCGCTCCTGAGGGGAAAGCCGCCGCACGAATGCCGTACTCGACGGCTCTGAAGTTACTAGATGGGGGGACTCGGGCGCAAGAGTCCCCGTTCAGGGCCTGTCGTTTTCCCCAAGGAACTGTCCCGAGGGTCCCGGCTCCGTGATGGATCACTTCATTTCTCTTGAATTGACAGGGTCTTTCCTCTCATTAGAATCCACAGGGTGCCGCCCCGACTGGGCGGCGCTTTCTTTTTCAGGGCCCAGGGGCTGCGACCTTGGGTCCTCAAGGACCGGAGATGATCCCGTGACATCGCCCCTGCTGCCGACCTATGCGCGCGCCGAGCTTTCCTTCGAGAAGGGAGAGGGCCCCTGGCTCTTCGGCCGAGACGGCGAGCGATACCTGGATTTCGGCGCTGGCATCGCCGTGAACGCCCTCGGTCATGCTCATCCCCGGCTCGTGCAGGCGCTCACGGAGCAGGCTGGCAAGATCTGGCATACCTCCAACCTGTACCAGATCCCCGAAGGCGAACGCCTGGCTAACCGTCTGACGGAAAACACGTTTGCGGACGTGGTGTTCTTCACGAACTCGGGCGCGGAGGCCAACGAGGCCGCCATCAAGATGGCCCGCAAATACCATGCGGCCGGAGGCCATCCCGAGCGCTTCCGCGTCATCACCTTCGAGGGCGCGTTCCACGGCCGGACCCTGGCCACCATCGCGGCGGGCGGGCAGGCCAAGTACCTGGAGGGCTTCGGACCCAAGGTGGAGGGGTTCGATCAGGTCCCCTTCGACGACCTCGGGGCCCTCAAGGCCGCCATCGGACCGGAGACGGCCGCGATCATGATCGAGCCCATCCAGGGCGAGGGCGGCATCCGGCCGGTTCCCAACGCGTTCCTGCGGGAGCTGCGCGCCCTGTGCGACCAGCACGACCTGCTGCTCATCTTCGACGAGATCCAGACGGGCGTCGGCCGGACCGGCAAGCTCTTCGCCTATGAATGGACGGGCGTGGCGCCGGACATCATGGCGGTCGCCAAGGGCATCGGCGGCGGCTTCCCGATGGGCGCCTGCCTGGCCACGGCGGAGGCCGCCCGGGGCATGACGGTGGGCACCCACGGCACCACCTTCGGCGGCAACCCCCTGGCCATGGCGGTGGGCAACGCCGTCCTGGACGTCATCCTCGAGCCCGGCTTCCTGCAGCGTGTCGAAAAGGTGGGCCTTCTGCTGAAGCAGCGCCTCGCGGAGCTGAAGGACCGGCATCCGGCGGTCATCGCCGAGGTGCGGGGCCAGGGTCTCATGATGGGCCTGCGGACCCACGTTCCCAATACCGACTTCATCGCCGCCGCCCGCGCCCAGAAGATCATCCTGATCGGAGCCGGCGACAACGTCACCCGCCTCCTGCCGCCGCTGATCGTGTCCGACGAGGACATCACGGAGGCCTTCAACCGTCTCGACGCCGCCTGCACGGCGATGGAAGCCGATCTGAACGGAGTCGCTCACCGGGGAGCCGCCGAATGAGCCAGGCCCTCATGTCACAGGCCCCCATGCCCGAAGTCCGCCACTTCCTGGACCTGTCCGATATCTCGGGCGCGGAGATCCGCCACGTGCTCGCGCTCGGCTCCGCCATCAAGGCGCGCCGCCGCAAGGGCGAGCGGGCGAAGGACCGGCCCCTGGAGGGCAAGGTCCTGGCCATGGTGTTCGACAAGCCCTCCACGCGCACCCGTGTGTCCTTCGACGTGGGCATGCGCGAGCTCGGCGGCGAGACCCTCATGCTGACCGGCAAGGAGATGCAGCTCGGGCGCGGCGAGACCATCGCGGACACGGCCCGGGTCCTGTCCCGCTACGTGGACGCCATCATGATCCGCACCCTGGACCCGGCCATGGTAGCCGAAATGGCGGAGAACGCCTCGGTTCCGGTGATCAACGGCCTGACCAAGACGACCCATCCCTGCCAGATCATGGCCGACGTCATGACCTTCGAGGAGCATCGCGGTCCCATCAAGGGCCGGACGATCACCTGGACCGGAGACGCCAACAACGTCCTGGCGTCCTGGGTTCACGCCGCCGCGCGGCTGGATTTCAAGCTCAACATCGCATCGCCGCCGGAACTTGCTCCCCGCCCCGAGCTTTTGAAATGGGCCGAGAGCGAGGGAGCGGACATCACCGTGACGACCGATGCCTTTGAGGCCGCCGAAGGGGCGGCCGCCATCGTGACCGATTGCTGGGTCTCCATGGGCGACGAGGACGAATACCGCCGCCACAACCTCCTGACGCCCTACCAGGTCAACCGGAAGCTGATGGATGTGGCCGAAAAGGATGCGCTCTTCATGCATTGCCTGCCGGCCCACCGGGGCGAGGAGGTCACGGACGAGATTATGGACGGGCCGCAATCGGTGGTGTTCGACGAGGCCGAGAACCGCCTGCATGCCCAGAAGGGCATCCTGGCCTGGTGCCTGAGAGCGGAGGGCGCATGAGTTCCCCTTCCTTCGAGGGATCCGACGACGTCGTCCTGCCGTTTTCCGTCGAGCCCCTGGACATCCGAGGACGCATCGTCCGCCTCGGCCCTTCCATCGACACGATCCTGGCGCGGCACGGCTATCCCGACATCGTGTCCCGCGTGGTCGGAGAGGCCGCAGCCCTGACCGTGCTGCTCGGCTCCTCCCTCAAGTTCGAGGGCCGGTTCCAGCTCCAGACCAAGACCGACGGCGCCATCGACATGATCGTCGTGGACTACGACGCGCCCGATCGCCTGCGCGCCACCGCCCGTTTCGACAAGGACAGGCTCGAAGCCCTCGGCGGCGGGTCCCACAAGGCGGAGGAATTGCTCGGGTCGGGCTACCTCGCGATGACGATCGACCAGGGCTCCGACCGCAGCCGCTACCAGGGCGTCGTCGCCCTCGAGGGCCAGAGCTTCGAGGAGGCCGCCCACCAGTATTTCCGCCAATCCGAGCAGATCCCCACCCGGGTCCGCCTCGCGGTGGCGGAGCAATTCGAGGACGGCGGCCGCACCTATCGGGCCGGCGGCCTGATGATCCAGTTCCTGCCGAGCTCCCCGGAGCGGATGCGCCAGGCCGATCTCGATCCGGGCGACATTCCGGAAGGTCACCCCTCCAACGATCTCGCGACTCCGGGCGAGGACGACGCCTGGACCGAGGCCAAGGCGCTCGTGGAAACCGTGGAGGACCACGAGCTCATCGACCCTGCCGTCTCCAGCGAGCGGCTCCTCTATCGCCTGTTCCACGAGCGCGGGGTCAGGGTCTTCGAGCCGCAGGCCGTGCATGAGGAATGCCGCTGCTCCCAGACCCGCGTCATGGCCATGATGCGCCGCTTCTCGCCGGAGGATCGGCGGGACATGGTCGGCGACAACGGCCGGATCGGCATCACGTGTGAGTTCTGCTCACGTTTCTACGACCTCGACCCCGCCGATGTGGAGGCCGAGATCGCCAAGGCGGGTTCCGAGCAGGCCTAGGCCTCCGCGCACCGGGCGGCGAGGCGGCGCATGAAGGCGGCTCCCGCCTCGAGTTGCTCGAGGGCGATATATTCGTCCGGCTGGTGGGCCTGGTCGATGGAGCCCGGACCGCACACCACCGTGGGGATCCCGGCCGCCTGGAAGTGGCCCCCCTCGGTCGCGAATGGCACCGTCTGTGTGTGGTTGCGGCCTACGAGGCCCAAGGCCAGAACCTCCGCGTCAGAGCCGGGGTCCGGCGCCAGCCCCGGAACGTTCACCTCGAGCTGGGTCTCGATCCGTCCGAACTCGCCGAACCGATTCAAGCGCTTGAGAGCCACATCCCGGGCGAACCGTTCGAGGCGCAGCGGGATCTCCTCGATGTCCTGTCCTGGAACGCCCCGGAACTCCCATCGGAATTCGCAGGCTTTCGCCAGGATGTTCCGCGCGTTGCCGCCCGCGATCACGCCCACATGGACGGTGGTGTAGGGAGGGTCGAACCGCCCGGTCGGATCCCCGCGCTCCATCATCTCGTCGCCGATCCGGTTGAGCTCGCACACGAGCTCGGCCGCCGTCATGACGGCGCTCGCGCCGAGATAGGGCTTCGAGGAATGGGCTTCGAACCCGTGCACGGTGGTGGTGAAGGTCGAGATGCTCTTGTGGGCGTCCACCACCTCCAGCATCGTCGGCTCCCCCACGATGACGGCCTTGGGACGGGGCAGGTCCGCGCCCAGGCGCCGGATCGCGTCGACCACACCGAGACAGGTGGTCTCCTCGTCATAGGAGAGCATGATGTGGATCGGTGTCTTCAGGTTCGCGGCCAGGAATTCCGGCACGAGGGCAAGCGCCAGGGCATCGAACGCCTTCATGTCCACGGCGCCTCGGCCGTAGGCCCGCCCATTCTCGACGCGCAGGGTGAACGGGTCCGACGTCCAGGCCTGACCCGCGACCGGCACCACATCCGTATGACCGGAAAGGACCACGCCGCCTCTGTCCTGAGGCCCAATGGTGGCATAGAGCGTCGCCTTGTCGCCCTCGGTGTTGGGCACCCGGACGAACGGGATGTTCCAGCTCTGGAGATAGCCCTCCACGAAGGCGATCAGGGCCAGGTTGGACTTGGAGCTTTCAGTGTCGAAGGAAACGAGTTTCGCCAGCATTTCGAGCGGCGTCAGCCGCTGGCCGTTGGAAGGCATTCGGACCTCGGGAGGCAGGGATGGACGCGACAGGACTAAGCGTTCCAACCGGTCTTGGCAAACGGTGGAACTCCGTGATCGTCAATGCACCACCCGCCTGGCCAGGGGGCTGTCGAGCGAAAAGGCCGGGATTTCCACGTCGAAGGCTTCGCCGTCCGGCGTGACCATGAGATAGGTGCCCTGCATGGTGCCGCTCGGAGTGGAAAGCGGACAGCCGCTGGTATAGCTGAAGCTCTCGCCGGGCCCGAGAACCGGCTGCTTTCCGACGACGCCCGCCCCACGCACTTCCTGGAGGTGGCCGCGCTCGTCCACGATACGCCAGTAGCGGGACTTCAGCTGCACGCGCGTGAGGCCGAGATTGATGATCTCGACCGTGTAGGCGAAGAAGTAGCGCGCATCCCCGGGCGAGGATTCCTCGGGCATGAACCGGGGCACGACCGTGACGCTGATGCTGCGGGTGACAGCCTTGTACATCGTACGCCCTCCTGAGGCCTTGGTTAAGCCCGCGGCCCTTGCGCCGTCAATCCGCGGCGACCGATCCGCTGCCGCGGCGTGAGCCGGCAGAAGGGACGCCAGCCTGGGGAGAGCGGGGAGAACGCGGCGAAAGTCGTCCGCCTCGGCTTGGCCCTGGCCCGCCCCATACGCTAGGGAGAAGGTTCGAGTACCCTTGTTCGAGTACCCTTGGAAGCTATGATGGTTGCGTTGCGGGACGGGATCCAATCGGCTGATGCCATCGCGCGTCTGACGGAGGCGGGCATCATTCAGCCCGAGACGCCTTACGCGTCGGACCAGATCCAGCCCGCCAGCCTGGACCTCCGGCTCGGCAGACGCGCCTACCGGGTGCGGGCGAGTTTCCTGCCGGGCCCCAGCAACACGGTGCGAGATCGTTTGGCGCATCTCAGCTTCCATGAGATCGACCTGACCGCCGGCGCCATCCTGGAGACGGGGAGCGTCTATATCGCGGAGCTCCAGGAGAGCCTGGCCCTGCCGCCCGGCCTCTCGGCCGCCGCCAACCCCAAGAGTTCCACGGGACGCATCGACGTCTTCACCCGGGTCATCACCGACCGGTCGCAGGAATTCGATACGATCGGGGCAGGCTACCAGGGGCCGCTCTATGCCGAGATTTCGCCGCGGACCTTCCCGGTCCTCGTGCGCACGGGCACCCGCCTGTCGCAACTGCGCCTGCGAAAGGGCGCGGTGCGCCTGAGCGACGCCGAACTCCTGACGTTGCACAAGCAGGAGCGGGTCGTGACCTCCGCCGAGCCCTCGATTCAGGACGGCGTGGCCGTCAGCGTGGACCTGTCGGGTTTTGGGTCCGACCACCTCATCGGCTACCGGGCCAAGCGTCATACGGGTCTCGTGGACGTGGACAAGCCCGGCTCCTGCAAGGTCGCCGACTTCTGGGAGCCGCTCTACGCGGATGCCAGCCGGACGCTCATCCTCGATCCGGGGCAATTCTACATTCTGGCCTCCAAGGAGGCCGTGCACGTGCCGCCGGATTATGCGGCCGAGATGGTGCCGTTCGATCCCCTGGTGGGCGAGTTTCGGGTCCATTACGCAGGCTTCTTCGACCCCGGCTTCGGCCATGCCGGATCGGGCGGCGAGGGGGCCAGGGCCGTGCTCGAGGTCCGGTCCCGGGACGTGCCCTTCATCCTGGAGGACGGCCAGATCGTCGGCCGCCTGGTCTACGAGCGCATGGCCGAGCGGCCGCAGGTGCTCTACGGGGCGGGGGCCGGTTCCAATTATCAGGCTCAAGGACTGAAGCTGTCCAAGCACTTCCGCTGAGGGTGCCCCCCCAGAGGCTCAGCCGTGCGCCTTGAGGGGCCGCACGAGCCATGACACGGACACGAACGCTCCGAGCCACGAGCCGATGGCCGCGAACACCACGTAGATCGCGTGCTCGGTGTAGCTGATGACCGCATAAGCCGAGAGCAGGTACCAGACCGCGCTCCAATTGGCGGCCTGAATCCGCCGGCGCGCCTGGACGGCCGCATTGAAGAACACATAGGCCGCATCGGTGGTGGCCGTGGCCAGCAGCACCCCCAACGCGATCAGCGGATCGATTCCCAGAACCATGGCCGTCCTCCCGTTCGCAGGTTCTCCCTGGAGAACCGGATGGGTCCCGGCCCCCGCGCGTGAAGGGACAGCTTAGAAGACGAGGCGGATGCGCAAAAGGCGGTCGCCTGACGGGTCGCGCCCCGATCGGCGGAATTCGCCTGTTGCCGCATGAACCAGGGAGGGCCGGGCGAGTTATCACGGCTCGACCGGTGACAGGAGCAGGGCGGCCATGGACGAGAAGGATAACGGATCGATCTCGAGGCGCGGCCTCGTCGGCGGTGCGACGCTGGGGTTGGCCGCGATGGCGGCGGGCCCGACCGGGGCCCAAACCCCCGGCACCCCGACAGGAGGAGCAAAAGCTGTGGCGAAGTCAGACCCCACCATGAAACACCCCAAGCCCCCGTTCCGGTCCCAGACGCAGCCCTGGCCGGGTCTCGCCGGACAGATGGACCCGCGCCCCGATCACGGCGAGACGAGCTACAAGGGGTCCGGACGCCTGGCCGGGCGAAAGGCCCTGATCACCGGCGGGGATTCCGGGATGGGCCGCGCGGCGGCCATCGCCTATGCCCGCGAGGGGGCCGACGTCGCCATCAGCTATTACCCGACCGAGGAGCCCGACGCCCAGGAGGTGATCGAGCTGATCCGCCGGGAGGGCCGAAACGCCGTCGCCCTGCCGGGAGACATCCGGGACAAGGCCCTATGCGAGCGGATCGTGGCCGAGGCGGTGCGGCAGCTCGGCGGCCTCGACATCCTCGTGAACAACGCCAGCCGCCAGCAGCAACGGCCCTCTCTTCTCGACATCTCGTCGGAGGATTTCGACGCGACGATCAAGACGAACATCTACGCGATGTTCTGGCTCACCAAGGCGGCCTTGCCGCATCTGGAGCCGGGTTCGTCCATCATCCAGACCACCTCGGAGCAGGCCTACGATCCCTCCGAGAACTTGGTCGATTACGCCATGACCAAGGCTGCGATGATGAACTTCACCAAATCCCTGGCCAAACAGCTCGGCCCGAAGGGCATCCGGGTCAACGGGGTCGCGCCGGGTCCGATCTGGACCCCCCTCCAGGTCAGCGGAGGCGCCACCCAGGAGAAACTCCAGCAATTCGGCGGCGACACCCCCATGGGCCGCCCCGGGCAGCCCGTGGAACTGGCGTCGATCTACGTGCAGCTGGCCGCCGAGGACGCGAGCTACGCCACCGGGCAGGTCTATGGTGCGGCTGGCGGAGGTGGGCAGCCCTGAGCAAGGGCGTGCTTCGGGGGAGGCTGCGCTGGAAGCCCAGCCCGGTCTCCTGGCGATGTACTCTCGTAGATCGCAGGGCAGGGCGAGGGCGGACGGCCGCGCGCCCTTGCGAGGGGAGGCGTCTGCGCACTTGACGACCGCCCCCTCGGCCGTTGTACAACAGGGCCGACGCGGGTGTAGTTCAGAGGTAGAACGTCAGCTTCCCAAGCTGAATGTCGTGGGTTCGATTCCCATCGCCCGCTCCAACCAAACGACTGTCGGACGAAGCTTATCGCCATCCTTCCTTCGGTTTTCCCTCCCTTGTGCCCCATCCAGCCTGTTCAGGCATGCTTTCTCCGGACGGATGGGTGGGTCGAAAGAGGCTGCACTCCGCGGTTCAGGCATGGTCGCGCCGCGCTTACCCCATTCAGTCACTAGGATGCCGGCTGCCGGACTTTGGCGGGGGTGCCGTTAGCATCGGCTCATGTATCATCGGTGTCAGGACACCGCGGCGTATCCCGATACGTAGTTATCCTAAGTTCTGGCATCCTACCAAGCGTCGCAGCAGTCCTGCCACATTGTTGTATGGTGGGGGCAGAGGTCTGACGATGGGGAAGACACGGGCACGATGGCCCCTAGGGCAGGGTCAAATGGTCGACCGCTTCCGCGCGCTCGACTGGTCCCTGACACCGCTCGGCCCCATTCAGGCTTGGCCTCAAAGCCTCAGGACGGCCGTCGACATCATGCTGGCGAGCGTACAGCCCGTCCATATCGGCTGGGGTCCGGACCTGGTCTCGCTCTACAACGACGGTTACATCCCGATCCTTGGCAGCAAACACCCGGCCTGCCTGGGCCTGCCCTATCGTGATGTCCGGCCGGAAATCTGGGGCGACTTCCAACCGATAGCTGCCGCCGTGATGGCGGGCGAGTCCCGCATTTTCGTCGATCAACCTGTGACGCTCACCGACCGTCCCGGTCGTCCCGCGAGCTGGTTCACTTTCTCGTGGACGCCGCTTCGAACCGAAAGCGGAAGCGTTGGCGGCATTTACGGCGTCGCCACCGAGACCACCGAGCGTATCCTGGCCGAGCGAGCGTTGGAGGGAAACTTTAACGCCCTTTCCAAGTCGATCGACGAGGGTTTCTGCATCATCGAGATGCTCTTCGACGACCGGGGCCGTCCGTTCGACTATCGCTTCGTCGAGATGAACCCAATCTTTGAGAAGCAGGCTGGTTTCACCATCGCTCCGGGCCAGCGCATCAGCGAGATTGCGCCGGACCATGAGCAGGTCTGGTTCGACACCTATGGCCGCGTCGCGCTGACCGGCCAGCCTGAGCGCTTCGAACACTGGGCCGAAGCGTTCGGCGTATTCTACGATGTCTATGCCTTTCGCGTCGATGCGCCTGAGCAGCGGCGAGTCGCGGTGCTGTTCAGGGACATCACCGAGCGCCGGCGCACCGAGGCGGCGCTTCGCGAGAGCGAGGCGCGGCAACGGCTGCTGATCGACAGCTGGGCCCAGGCCGTGTGGGAAACCGATGGCTCAGGCGTCGTCATCGCCGACAGCCCGAGTTGGCGCGCCTATACGGGCCAAACTCTGGAAGAGTGGCTCGGCTACGGCTGGCTGAATGCTATTCATCCGGACGATCGGGCCTATGCCGAGCACCAGTGGCGGGAGGCTGTCGCAGCCCGCGGAAAGGTCGATGCCGAGTTCCGCCTTAGATCCCCCGGCGGCGGCTGGCGCTGGACCAACGTCCGCGCCGCTCCCGTACTCGACGCGCGTGGACGTGTCGAGAAATGGGCCGGGATGAACATCGACATCGACGCCCGCAAGCAAGCGGAAGCGGCATTGCGGGAGCGCGAAACGGATCTGGCGCGTGTTCAGCGGATCGGCGGCATCGACATTCGTATTGCGGGCGATATCACAAGCTTTCGCTCGCCGGAGTACCTGCGTCTGCACGGTCTGCCGGACGATGCGGTGAACGAGACGCACCAGGATTGGCTCAGAAGGGTCCACCCCGAGGACCGTGCGCGGGCCGAGGAAGCGTTGTTCACCGCGCTGAAGGGGACAGGCTCAACCTACGAGTCGGAATACCGGATCATTCGGCTGAGCGATGGCCATGTTCGCTGGATTCAGGCTCGCGCCGACATCGAGCGCGGCAGCGACGGCCAGCCTCTGCGCCTCGTGGGCGCCCATGTGGACGTCACGGCGCAGAAGGAGGTGCAACGACGCCTGCACGAGAGCGAAGAGCGTCAGAGTTTCCTTCTCGATCTCAGCGACGCGATGAGGGCGCAGGACGGCTCGCGCGAGGTTGGCGAGGTCGCGGTGCGAATGCTGGCCGAGCATATGGCGTGCATCGCTGTTACTTCTGCGAGCTGGCTCCCTCGGAGGACCGGGCGACCGTTCTGGTGGAGGATCGCGCGAGCGGCCTTCCTCCCATTGTGGGTGACTATAAATTCTCCAACTGGCCGGAATTGGTGCGGCGCGTTGGAGACTCGATGGCTTTCGGCGATGTCCAGGGAGAGCCCAGTCTCTCGGCACAAGACAAGGCTGCATTCGCCGCCATGGAAATGGGTGCGTTTTTGACGGTCGTCCTCAAAAAGGGAGACGATGCGATCTTCTGGGGTCTGACCGTTACGATGCGGGAGCCCCGCCAATGGTCGGAGGACGACAAGCACCTGTTGAGCGCGGTTGCCGAAAAAATCCGGTCGTCCGTCGAGCGGGCGCGCACCGAGCAAGCCCTGCGCGAGAGCGAGGAGCGGCTCCGGCAATTTGCCACCCACTCCACACATATCCTGTGGACCCTCGATTTGGACACAAAGGAGCTGACCCGGCTCGGCTCTCGTTCGCGCCAAACATGGCCATCCGAGCTTCCACCTCCGGCGAATCTGGCCGAATGGCTTGCGGCCGTGCATCCGGAGGACCGCGGACGCGTCCAAGGCGCCTTGGACAAAGCCAGTCTCGGGGATGCCTCCACCGAGGAATACCGCGTCGTTCAATTCAATAGTCAGATTCGCTGGCTTAAGGACACGTTCTTTCCAGTGCCCGACACCCGAGGCCGTATCCGTCAGGTGGGCGGCATCGCGCAGGACATCACACAGAGCAGCGGATCCTTCGTGTACGTCATCGACGGAGACGACACATCCTCCGTGAGTTTGGTTGGAATCCTGGGCCGGGCCGGCTACGACGTGCGCGCTTTCACATCCAGCGCCAGCTTCATGGCGGCGGCTCCCGCGATCGCGCCCGGCTGCGTGGTGTGCGACATCCGCCAGCCGAGTTCCGGGGGCTTGATGGTGCCGCGGGAAATCAAGGCGCTCCGGGCCGACCTGCCTGTGGTTGTCGTCGGCCAACCCGACGGCGATACGCTCCTGGGGGTCAAAGCCATGAAGGCGGGGGCCTCGGACTTCGTGCCGGCGCCTTATAAGGCGCGGGATATCCTCCTGGCGGTCGCCAGCGTGGCCGGGCAGGCGAGGGCCTCTGAAGCCAAGGATCCGGAGACGAAGATGGCCAAGATCCAGGTTCAGTCCCTGCCGGAGCGGGAGATGGAGGTCCTCAGGGGCCTCTTGGCGGGCGGCACCAACAAGGTGATTGCCCAGGACCTGAACCTGAGCCCGCGAACCGTGGAAATCTATCGGGCGCGGGTGATGCAGAGGCTTAACGTGAACAGCCTGCCCGAGCTGGTGCTGGTGGCGGCCAAGGCCGGATTGCAGCCTGGATCGAGGATGGAGGATCAGTCTGATCGAGCGGACTAAAGCCTTCCCGCTTGTCTGATGCCTATCTCGGATGGATGGCCCGTGGTGCGGTCCCGCGGTCGTATCGCCACCTGTCCCATGGGGGATCTACGTAGGGAATCCACTCTTAATTGTGCTCGACCCCATGAGACATAGCTTGACGGAGAAGAACTGACACGGACCCTCTGCCTGGAGCTGTCTTGACCCTTCACCCTGCAACTCAGCGGCTCTCGTCCCTATTATGACCGATCGAACCCGGAAAAGGCGCCTCGCAGGTCATGTGTCCGCACGCGATATGGCGACCGCCATCCTGGCTTTCATACAATCCGACGAGAGCCGCTTCAGCGCCTTCCTGGCCTATAGCGGGCTCGCTTCGGAGACCGTTGGTCCTGGCGACGTGTCGGACTCGCTCGTCATGTGCATCCTGCAATATGTCATAGACGACCCGCAGATCCGGTGGGCCTGTAAGGATGCGGGAGTGTTCGGTGCTCGCGCCCGGAAGAGCCGAAGACGGCGTCCTGCACGCCTCCATTGAAAGTCGATGATGCGCCCATCCTGGGGCGAAGACATGAAGTTCCAGCAATGACGTCAGCCGTCTCGCCTGCCGTGCGATAAGGCCTAGGCAGTAATACGAATAGTTATTGGCGCATCGACCAAATCTATCTTATGTTAATCTTCTTTTACATGGCTTTTATAGTGTCCTATCCTTATTCTCTCCCGAACAAATGCCTGACTGGGGCTAAGGTCGACCCGCTCGATTCAATGGGGGACCACGCCAAATGGCGCAAGTACAGCTCACGCCGACCTATATCGGTCAGTTCAGGGAAACCGGGATCTACCGGATCGACCTCTCCCAGAGCGGGCTCAGCGAAATCCGCTCCATCACTATCTATGACGACAATGTGATTTCCGGCGGCACGGGTGGCGCATCCGGGTTCGACCTCGATTATCTGCGCCTCTCGAAGGCCCCGACGACCGTCGCGTCGACCGCTGCCGGCTTTTCCGGCGAAGACGCTTTCGATTTCACGAGCGGCGGTGTGTTCTTCGAGGCCGGATACGTCCAGCCTTGGATGCGCGGCGATCTCCCGATCTGGAATGTCGGCACCCTGTTCGGGACGACCTCCGGACATGTCTACGATCCCGGTCTCTCCACGCTCGACGTGCTGGACGGCACCCGCAATGCCGAGAGCGGTTCGATCTCTCTTGGAGAGGGAGGGCAGATCACGTTCCTGCTCAAGTATGACGTCACCACGGCGGGCAAGTATCTCTATTTCGGGGATAGCGGCGGCGGCAATGACGGCGTGCGCGTTTCGGTGTCCGCAGCGGCACCCAGCCCGATCTCGCCAGCGGATCCGAGCAACCCGCCGCAGCCCGACGAAGCTCCGCGCGGGGTACACCTCATTGGCAGCAACCGGGCGGACAGCATCATGCTGGGCCAGGGTGTGAACAGCCATCTCGGGGCCGGCAACGATACGATCGAAGGCCGTGGCGGCAACGACAAGCTGGGGGGTGCCGGAGGCGACGACTGGCTCTACGGCCAAGGCGGCCATGACCGGCTCTACGGTGGAGACGGAAACGACCGCCTCTATGGCGGTGCCGGGAACGACACCCTGTATGGTGGACCGGGCGACGACATTCTGTTCGGCGGCTCCGGCCGGGATGTTCTCGTCGGGGGTTCGGGCCGCGACGCCTTCGTGTTCAACACCAAGCCGGGCGCGGGCAACATCGACCGCATCCGCGACTTCAACGTCAAGGACGACGCGGTCTGGCTCGACAACGCCGTGTACAAGGCCCTGGGCAAGAAGGGCACGCTCGACGACCCGCATCAGATCAAGAAGCAGGCGTTCTGGACCGGCGAGGCCGCCCATGATGCGAGCGACCGCATCATCTACGACAAGAAGACCGGCGCGCTCTACTACGACGCCGACGGGACGGGCGCGGCCGAGCAGGTCCAGATCGCCCAGCTCTCGAAGAACCTGAAGCTGACCTACAAGGACTTCTTCGTCGTCTGAGGGACGAGGGCGGGGAACTGGCAGGTTCCTCGCCCGCCCGTCGGATCCGCAGCCGTGCCCCCCACGGGCCGCCCCGAGGCCCTCCGCGGCCGACGCGCGAATTCCGGGCTCCATAACGTTCTTGCATTCCGGCTACGGGTCCCGTAGAGGTTGCGCAATAATGTTATAGGGTTCCCTAATGCGACGCGCCTCTCTGCCCAGTATTCAAGTTGCCCTGCTGGCGAAGGGGATTGAATTTCCCGGGACCGAAGGCCCGGACGAGCCGACGGCGACCGAACGCGACGACACCCTGAACGGCGCGGGCGGCGATGACATCCTTTTCGGCGCGGACGGGAACGACGTCCTGAACGGCGGCACAGGCGACGACCGTCTCAGCGGCGGGAGCGGCAACGATACCCTGGACGGCGGGCCGGGCGAGGACCGGCTAGTCGGAGGCCCGGGGGACGATGTCTACTACATCCGCCACACGGGCTCGACCATCGTGGAGCTCGCCGGGCCGACCGGTGGCAACGACAAGGTGGTGGTCTTCCTGCCGGTTTTCCGGCTCCCGGACCTCATGTCCATCGAGGTCATCGAGGCCGCCGGCGACCTGACCACGGGCTACAGCCTCGAGGGCAACAGCTACGGCAACACCATCCTGGGGAGCGTGGGGCCCGACAAGCTCGACGGCGCGGGCGGCAACGACAGCCTGATCGGCGGGGCCGGGAACGATACGCTGATCGGCGGCGAGGGTGCCGACACGATGGCGGGCGGCCTGGGCGACGACGAGTACTGGGTCGATCAAGCCGGCGACGTCATCCGCGACGAGGGCGGCGTCGACACCATCCTGACCTCGGTGTCGTTCTCCCTCTCCGGCGTCTCCGGCATCGAGAACCTGACCGCCTCCGGGAGCACCGGGCTGGCGCTCACGGGCGATGCGGGCGCCAACGTGCTCACCGGCTCCATCGGGGCCGACACCCTCGACGGTGGGGGCGGGGGCGACCGCCTCCTCGGCGGCCTCGGGAACGACACCTATCATGTCCGCAGCCCGTTCGACGGGATCGTCGACACGGGCGGCAGCGACACGGTGATCGCGTCCATCGACTATACCCTCGCGGACGGGCTCGAGAACCTGACCGCCGCAAGGGACGTGGCGCCTCTGGTGCTGAAAGGCAATGCCGGCCGCAACGTGATCACCGGCAACGATGGCCGCAACACCCTCCATGGCGGCCTTGGACAGGACGAGCTCACCGGCGGGGGCGGCCGGGACGTGTTCGTGTTCAGCACGCGAGTGGCCAAGAAGAACAACCAGGAGGTCGATTTCATCACCGACTTCAACGTCAGGGCCGATTCGATCCACCTGGAGAACAAGATCTTCAAGGGCCTCGGCCGCAAGGGCAGCGAGAAGAAGCCCGCGCTCCTGTCCAAGGACGCGTTCTGGATCGGAAAGACGGGCGCGCACGATGCGACCGACCGCGTCATCTACGACAACAAGCGCGGCATTCTCTGGTATGACGCGGACGGCACCGGGCCGCAGGCGCCGATCCAGATCGCCCTCATGAGCAAGAAGCTCAAGATGACCTACAAGGACTTCTTCGTGGTCTGAGTTCGGCGCGGGGCGGTATCGGGCCCGTCGCGCGGACCGCTCCCGGACGAGCGCCGGCGCTCGCCATGGACGTCAGCCTCGTTCTCAGGGTGACGGAGCGGCCTCTTTCAGGCTCCCGCTCCAGGCCGGACCGGGCGCGAGCGCTCGGCGGCCTCACTGACCGCGCGAGACGCGGCGGAGGCCAAGCCCGACACGGCGCGGGGAGGGCACGGGCCTGATGCCCGGCCGCCCGGTCCTTCGCTCGACGGCTGTGTCAGGCAATGTCGCAAGAGACGCTAAGGCCGTGGTCGGACGGCCTCGCCCAAGCCTCTGGCGATCTTGCAACGCCGCAAGGGCATCTTTGGCAAAATCGGCCTCTCTCCTGCGCTCTTCCCAAAAGACACATGGCGATGCGAAACAGCCGTTCGCGGATCTGATCGCGATCGCAACTTTATGACAGAAGAGCGCGACAGACCTGGAAGATATTCCGATACCGCAACTTTTGGTATATGAAGTAAATAGTAAATAACCAAGAGATGTATCATCGGATGGTTAATGGGTCGCACGAGGACATCGCGCGTGTAAACGGGCTCAGGCGCTAAGGTCAGACGCGCTTCCTCAAAGGCAACGCCCAGCCTTGCAGCCTCGGCTCTTGGTTGTCCAGCAGACGAGAATGTCGCGCCCGCTCCTCTCTATTCGAGGAGTTGTATCGAACAAAGCCGCTTTGCATAAGCGGGACCGTGAAGCCCTTACGGAACCCTCTTGCGGATACGGTCATGGTGATCGACCTCCGCTACGGCAGGTTAAGAATTTTCCGATCGGCACAACTATAAGGTTGCGTAGGGAAACGCTTAATTATTCTTAAGCTTCCACTTGAAAAGCGTTACCGTGTATATAATGATATGAAATAACCTAGCGTTTGCTGGGACAGCACGAAGGGACTGCGTCATGACCTCCACCTCCGCTCTCGGCCCAAGCCTCGAGACCCGCATCCGCGCGCAGGTGAGCGCCGACCAATTGCTGGTCTTGGCCGGCGGCGACGTCCTCGCCACATGGATCGACGCCTCCGACGCCGGCGGCCGCCTCATGAGCCTGATCTTCGACCCGCAGGGCGAGGCGCGGGGCAAGCCCGCCGCCCTGAGCGGAGACGACGACGTCGCGTCGGCGCGCCTCGTGCGCCTGGACGACGGCCGTTTCGCGGCCCTGTGGAGCGCGGAGGAGAGCCAGGGCCGCTGGAGCCTCAGTGCGCGGCTGCTCGACGGGGGAGGACATGTGTCGGCGGATGCGGTGAAGGTGGAGAGCGGGGCTTCGCCATATGACCGTATGGACGCAAGCGGCGATGCCCAAAGGTTGTTGATCGAGTATGGGACGAAGGGTCAAGGCAATGCCAAAACGCTGCGCTCAGATGTTGACGGAGTCCAGACTGCCTCAACAAATTCTGCTGTAAATGATATCGCAAAGCATCGCCCAGTCGAAGTAGATCATGCGTTGACTCGGCCGCTTGATGCCCACGCTGAAGACAAAGAGCTCGACATCGGTCAACAAGCTCAAGCCTCAGGTGTCACTCTCAACACCTTCTCCGAGGCCGATCTATGGACGGGTTATGGACTACAGACTCATCGTAGGGATGAGCAGAGCGTATCGATAAGCTTGAAGGACGGTACAATACTGACATCGTCTGACACTTATTTATATGTTCCATATAACTACGGCACCAATACGAAGGAAGGGTGGTACTATGGCTTTCAAGCATATTCTTTCCGCCCAGATGGCTCCGGCTTCAGGGGGTTCAAGTCAGGTCTCATACTAGAAGATTTTGACTTTAAAGGTCTCAGAACGACGGATCTAAGTGGCGGCAAAATCGGCTTCACGTGGCTGCAGAAGTCGAAAACCAGCGACAATTACGATACTTACTTCACGATGTACGACTATTTTGGGGCGCGACAATTCGAGCCCGGAAAAGTCGCATCTGATAGTGCTAAATTTGCAAAAAACGCAAGTATCACAAGCTTAAAGACTGGCGGATTCGCTATCGCCACATGGGCTAGCGATCTCAACAGCAACAACCCGTCCAACAGAGATTATCAATACATTGATGTCTATGACAGTCTTGGCAATCATACAAAATCTTTCACCTCGACCGCCAAAGTACTGTACAGTACAACGCGAGCACTCTCTGGTCTAGAAAACGGTAAGCTCGTTGCGGCCTACTCGACTTATGACGGTTCGTCCGGGTCAGGGAAAATTATCGCCAAGGTTTTGTCGCCGGATGGCGCATCCAATGATAAGGAACTTGTGCTATCAACCGGCCACGGCTCCTATGTCCCCGTCCAGGTCGGCTCGTGGACGAGCAATGAGTTCGTCGTAGCTTGGCGGCATAACATTACCGGAACGCCCAGTTGGAAGTATAAGATTTACGACGCGGATTTGAACATAGTCGGCGTCGAATTTAATATCGATATAAACGCGGAGCAATTGTCTTTCTCAACGCTCAACGACGCAGGCAAGACAATCGTCGTAGCTTATGTCATTGGCAAGAATGTTTGGACAAGACATTACACTCGTGACGGAGTTGTAATTAGCGAGAATTATGTCGGTGGCGTTGGTGACCAAAAGCAAGTTGGATCGGTTTCGGTTACGGGCTTGGATGATGGCCGCTATAGCGTAGACTGGAATTGGTTCGGTACAAAGGGCCAGAAGGCGGAGGACGACAACGAAGGTGATGCTTATACGCAGATTTTCGATCCCCGCCCCCACAATTATAACTGGACACAGGACCCTTCGGATCCGTTCAAGGATAAGCAATGGACTGGTACGCACTCCGACGACACACTTGACGCTGGTGACGGCAACGACACCCTCTTCGGAGGGCAGGGCTCCGACATCCTCATGGGTGGCGAGGGCGACGACCGCTACTTCGGCGGCGGTGGACTTGGTGCTGACACTGGCATCGATAGGGTCAGCTACGCTAATTCGAAGGAAGGCATCATCATCAACCTGTATGATGCCTCAAAAAGCACAGGCTTCGCCAAGAACGATCTCTACACCGAGATCGAAGTCCTCGTCGGCACCAACTTCAACGACACGATCTACGTCAAGGCGCATCCCTCGATAACATCGATTGAGGCCGGCGGTGGCGCGGACTTCGTCGAGGGCTCCGACACGTCCCCCGACAATGTCAGAGGCAATGGCGGCAATGACGTCCTCATGGGGATGAGCGGCGATGATCTCCTGATCGGTGGCGACGACATTCCTGCCAGCGGAGACACAGACGCGGATGTGCTGTTTGGCGGCCGGGGAGATGACCGACTGTTCGGTGTGCATGGCAACGACACTCTTCACGGCGGCCAAGGCCGCGACCAACTCAACGGCGGCACGGGCTTCGACATCGCGAGCTACGCAAATCCCGAGGACAACCAGGGCGTCACGGCTTTCCTGGATCGAAATGTCGAGGGCAGCCGTCCGAACACCGGCGAAGCCGACGGCGACACCTACGACTCCATCGAGGGGCTGATCGGCACGATCTACGCCGATATTCTCGGCGGCTTGAACACTGCTGACGACAAGCTTGAGGGCGATGGAGGAAACGATACGCTCTATGGGGGTGGCGGCAACGACACGCTCGATGGCGGCGACGGAGAAGACTCGCTCGTTGGCGGGATTGGTGACGATGTCTACATCGTCAATTATACGACGGACAAAATCAAAGAAGGCGTAGGTGAAGGCTTGGATTGGGCCTACCTGGTCGGTGCAGGCTTCGGAACCCAGTACGACCTCGCGACCAACGGCGCCAATGTCGAGAACATGAAGGCCTATGACAGCACTCTCAGCATCACGCTGAGAGGTAACGGCATCGCCAATCATATCATCGGCAACATCCACGCCAATCTTTTGGACGGCAACGACGGTAACGATACCCTCGACGGCGGCGGCAGCGCGGTGGATGCGGCCGACGACATGCATGGCGGGCTCGGAAACGACATCTACATCGTCAGGCGCTCGGGCGACCGGGTCAATGAAATTTCCGACGCGGCCGCCGGGACGGCGGACCAGGTGCAGGCCCACGTCTCCTACTCCCTCGCTCCGAACTCCGGCATCGAGCTGCTGAAGGCGGCCGTCGACACGGGAATTGCCCTCACGGGCAATAATCTCACGCAGACCATCGAAGGCGGCGGCGGCGCCGACACCCTGCAAGGCGGAAGCGCGTCCAATGGGCCCGACACCTTGAAGGGCGGCGCGGGCAACGATGTCTACATCATCGACGGCTACAGCGAGAAACTGGTCGAGGACGCGGGCGGCGGCAAGGACACGGTCCGCATCGTCAGCAACCTGCGGTCCTACCTGTTGCTGGACAACTTCGAAGACCTCGACGCGTTCTCTGCAACGGAGGAAATTTCTCTGCTCGGCAACAGCGCCGACAACGTCATCACGGGGAACAACAAGAACAATACCTTGGACGGCGGAAGCGCCGGCCGGGATCTGCTCTACGGCATGGACGGCGATGACGTCTACATCATCACCCGGCAAACCCAGCTTGCCGTCGAGACCGACAAAAACGGTGCGGAGACCAGAGGCCAGGATAAGGTCAAGCTCCAGGGAACGTTCTTCGGAACGGTCGACAAGACCTACACGATCACCGCCGGCATCGAGACGCTGGACGGCTCCGCCATCGCGGGCGACATGGCGCTGCGCGGAAGCTCGTCGAGCAACTACATCATCGGAAGCTCGGCGAAACAGACGCTCGGCGACGTTTTCACCTCCCCGGACGCGTCCGGCGGAGCCGACACGCTCAGTGGCGGCAACGGCGACGATACCTATTATGTTGACGCCGACGACATCATCATCGAGAAGGAGACAGCCGCCATCGGCGGGCATGACATCGCCTATTTCCACAATATGGAGCTGGGCCGCAACGCGTATACACTTCGCCCGGTCTCCGATACGGTCACCGGCGGATCCGTCGAGGAGCTCATTGCGTCACGCAAGACCCTGGCCACTGGCGCGGTCGCCGTGAAATTCACCGGCAATGGCGTCTCGCAGCGCCTGGTCGCCACGGATTTGGAAGACACGCTCTCCGGCGGCCTGAATGCGTCCGGCTTGGCCGGCGACACCCTCGACGGCGGCAAGGGCAACGACATCTACTATGTGTCGAACGCCAACGACGTGGTGGTCGAAGCTGTTGGAGGGGGGGAAGACACCGTCTACTTCTCGACCCAGAGCTACACGGCTCAGGACGGCGTCGAGATCGAGCATCTCCAGGCCGACACCACGGCTGCGCCGGATATCGGGTTCACGATCACCGGCAACACCTACACCAAGACCATCGTCGGTGGGGCCTATGACGACTACATCGCCACCGGTACCGGCACGAGAGCCATGGAACTGATCGGCGGCGCCGGACACGACACCTACCAGATCGACAACGCCAATGCCGTGATCAACGATGTGGAAGGCGATAACAGGGTCGTCACGTCCGTGAGCTACACCCTCGCATCGACCGCCAAGGTCCACCACATGCGGACCACGAAGAACGATGGCGTCACCCTCGTGGGCAACGCCTTCAACACCACGATCATCGGTGGCAACGGTGTGGACAGGCTCGACGGCGGCGGCGGTACCGACACCCTGGTCGGCGGCGACGGCAGCGACTTCTACGTCGTGCACTCCAATGGCACGGTCGTCACCGAGGCGATGGGGTCTGCCGCGGGTGTCAACGACGTTGTCGAGGTGAAAGCAGCTTGGTATCACGTGGCCGACGGCGTCGGCATCGAGGCGATGTGGGTCGGCGACGACTACACCTCGGGCGAGAAGGAAGACGGCGAGAAGAAGGGAGCCTTCCTGATCGGCAATCTGGGCGTTAGAACCCTGATTGGCCACGACTTCGCCGACACGCTCCATGGCGGATCGGCAACCGAGACCCACACCCTCGAAGGCGGTCACGGAAACGACGTCTACTACATCGTGAACAAGGGTGACGTCGTCCGCGGCGAGATCTCAGGCACCACCAACATCAGCTCGGCCGACACCGCCTACCTGTATCGCGGCCTATACGCCAGCCCCGCAGAGCTCGCGGCAGCCGAGACCGCCTACAAGAACGCCGGCATCGAGATCATCAAGTTCATCGACGGCCCCCCCCCCGGAACAATCCCAGACGACCCGACGGACATTCCCGACGGATCGGGCGAGGAGCCTGGTGGTGGCGGCAACAATGCTCCAACGGACTTGGAGTTGTCGGACAATATCGTACGCGAGCTTTCGAACCCGAACACGCCCATCGGCGATTTAACTGCGCGGGATTTGGATAACGACGCGTTGACCTATATGATTGTGAAATCAGATGGTTCGCTCACGGCCGATGATGGAGTGTTCAAGATCGTATCCACATCCGGTAGCGGAAGCAGACTTGTTGTCTCTAACGGTGTCAAGATCGACTTTGAGCAAGCCGGCTCGATCCCGCTCAAGATTCAGGTGTCGGATGGCACAAACGCAATAACGAGAGAGTTTGCCATCAGTGTTAAGGATCTCGGCGCGGAAAGCACCGGCGGTTCAAACTTTGACGATATCATCAAGGGCGGAACCGGCAACGATACGCTTGGTGGCGGTGGAGGAAATGACAAGCTGTATGGAGGCTTTGGCCGGGATGTGCTTACCGGCGGCGCTGGGAATGATCACTTCTACTTCGATACGACTCCGGCTCTCAAACACCGTGACACGATCAAGGATTTCTCGCAGACCTCTGACAATCGCGATCTTATCGTGTTCAAGGCGTCACTGTTTAATCTAGGGTCAGTTCCGTCCACCTCGCCTGAAGGCATTCAAATGAGGGCGGCTTCGTACTTCGAAGGCAAAGTCACTGACGTCGATGCTGGCACGAGGCGCATCATTTACGATCCGTCTCTCGGTAAAATTTATTATGATCGAGATGGCAGCGCGAACGGAGCATCGAGTGCGCCTGCCATCGAAATCATCTCCTTCGATAGTCAGAAGCCTGCTCACATGAGTATAGCGGACTTCTGGATCATTGCTTAATCGGTCCCGCAGCCACCGTGCTTGAACACGGTGGCTGCGTCAGATCGCTCACCGATAATAAGGTCAGTGTGCGGGCCGGCTCAGAGGTGTCCCGCTCGCCATCAAAGAATTGCCTGTTGGAACTTGCATGTCAGCAGGCGTTAGCCTGTGCGGCATTCGCGAACGCAAGCAGGTCGTGACGGCTTTGCCACAGCGGGGAAATCCATGCTGCTCAAATGCAAAGCTGCACAATCAGTGAATACGAAAGGATATTGCATTACATTTATGTTACAGATATGTTTGCGTCCTTAGGGGCAGTTTCGACCGATTTTCCCTTTCTTCACTCAAGAAATAGAGATTTTTCATGGGCCTTTATAACCTTAATCTGGAACAGATTAACTCGTCATATGTGGTGTCTTCAGGGGATCCGCGCAGAGTCGATGTGCCGGAGAACACTGAGGCAAATGTTCGCCTTGCGAAGATATATGGTTTCCCCGCTACTGCCGACCTGTCTGCCATCAATCTCGTGCCGTACTATGGAGACAATAACGTAGGCGATGATAAGGGTAATCGCGGCCCTACAGTCGAGGGTAAGTATAAGATTGAGAAAGTTCAGGTAGGAGCTACATACGAGTTTTACCTAACAACAAATTTAGGTGGAGCAGAGTACTCGAATGTTGAAGATAATAAATACGAATTTGCCAATCAGGTCTATTTCACTCAGACGGTTGGTGGGCACGATTACGTAGCGTATTTTACCATCAATATCACGGACGTGGCAGAGGATCCGACGCTTAACATCTTCAGGGCTGACGGGACCACAAACATTGATCCGGGGAACGGCACACCGTTCGAAAAAATACAGATCAATGAGAATGCTAGCGTCAGCGATAAAGTCGCGGTCATCAAGATCTTCGATGACGAGGACGTTGCTGACAATGGCGACGTAAGCCAGACAAAATTCTCTATCGTATCTGGAAATGCCGATAACGCCTTCAAAGTCTTCGCTAATCCCGCGACAGGTGTTTATGAGATCCAGGTCAACAATCCTGCGGCGCTACAGGTTACGACGACAACAGATCGCCAGCTCACAGTTAGGGTGACCGATACCAGCGGTAAAGAAGTCGACAAAACCTTCACCATCACGGTCAAAGATGTAGCCGGAAATGAAGAGCCTGATAACATTCGTCTAACGACTGGAGGCACGGCAGTATCGCTTGAGGAGAACAAGGGTGCAGGGCAGATCGTAGGTAAGGTTACGGCTGACGATGACGGCCCAGCTTCGGATCTCAGGTACTTTATTGCTTCAAACTCCAATTTTGAAATCGATGCCGTCTCCGGCGAGATTTCTGTCAAGGATGGTGCTGTGCTCAATTTCGAGGGCACAAGGACGTTTACGCTAGCCGTAACGGTCAAGGACCTCGCCAACGGGACAGGTGCACTTTCAGCCACTCAGAATTTCACCTTCACGCTCACGGACGTCAACGAGAAGGCAACAGTAGCAATCGGCAGCAACAACACCATCACTGCCGGGACAACACGCGCGAACGCGGTTGTTGTTGCTACGACTATAACCGACCCTGACACGACGCCTGCCTACTCTGGAAACGTGTTGAAGTTCCAGCTGACTGACGGGAGCTTGGTCGATACGGCTTACGATGGCCTTTTCGCCTTCAATGCTCAGGGCCAGATCATCGTAACCAGGGATGTCGTCGCCACGGACGTTGGCAACAAGACCTTCAAGGTCGTGGCCGTCGACGATTCAGATACAGCTTTGCGATCCTCCGCCGTCGATCACGCGGTCACCATCTTCGCAGCCGGAACCTCGAATACTCCTCCCTCAACGCCAAAGCTCGATAACGGCATAGCTGTGACGGTTAACGAGGGCGTCTCATTCTCCGGTACGCTTTCGGCGACCGATAATGAAACAACGGTAGGCATGACCTATGAGTTCGACACGACCCAAGCGGGTGGTGGCGATGCCAATGACATGTTCATCATCGACGGTAACCAGCTCAAGCTAGCGCCTGGAAAAGTTCTCAACTACGAAGCACTTGGTGTCGGGGCAAAATACTTCACCGTCTATGTGAAGGCCAGAGACGGCAACGGAGCCTACAGCATATCGTCTCAGGCCTTCACCATCAACGTCGCTGACGTGAATGAGAAGGCTACTGGCATCAACTTTGGAGAGGTTGCAGTCGTCCAAGTGGGCCTCACGCGGACGGGCAATTCGATCGTGAAAGCAACAGCGGTCGATCCCGATACGACGCCCGCGTACATGAACAACGGCTATAAGTTCCTTCTTTCTGACAACGTGACGTACTCGGACACGGATGACAGCGGCTTGTTCACCATCAATGAAACGTCTGGCCAGATTACGGCCAAGCGTGATGCGGTTGCAGGCGATGTTGGCAACAAGACGCTCAAGATCGTCGCGGTCGATGGTACATTGAGATCCGACCCTATCACGAAGACAATCGCCGTACTCCCGGTGAACACTCCGCCGTCGACGCCAAAGCTGAACAACGGCACCGTCGTCACAGTGAACGAGAATGTCGCGTTCGCCGGTACGCTTTCTGCGACCGACAATGAGACGACGGTGGGCATGACCTACGAGTTCGACACGACCGAGGCCGGTGGTGGCGATGCCAACGACATGTTCATCATCGAGGGTAACCAGCTCAAGCTCGCTCCCGGCAAGGTTCTGGATTATGAAGCCTTGCCTGCTGGCGCTAAGTTCTTCACGGTTTATGTGAAGGCAAAGGACAGCAGCGGCGCTTACAGCACATCGTCGCAGGCCTTCACCATCAACGTCGCTGACGTAAATGAAAATGTGATCGTCAACTCCGCCCCGACCGACATCACGCTGAGCAACTCGACGATCGCCGAGCTCTCCGCGAATGGGGCCGTGGTGGGGAACCTGGCGGCGGTGGATGTCAATGGGGGGGCGTTCAACTTCGAACTCCTCGACAACGCCGGCGGTCGCTTCTCGATCGACAACGTCACCAAGCAGATCAAGGTCACCAACGGCATCAAGCTCGATTTCGAGCAGGCTGCGATGCACAAGGTGACTGTGAAGGTGACCGACGCGGGTGGCCTGACCTTCCAGAAGGTTATGGAGATCAAGGTCTCGGACGTGAACCCGGAGATCACCGCCGGGTCCCAGGACAACGACGTGATCAAGGGCGGCGCTCTTGCCGACAAAATCGCCGGTGGCCTGGGCAACGACACCCTCTGGGGCGGGGCCGGCAAGGACACCTTGACGGGCGACACCGGCGTGGCGAAGGGGCCTCAGGGCAAGGACACGTTCGTGTTCAGCACCAAGTTCGCCAAGAACAACGTCGATAAGATCAAGGACTATAACGTCTCGAAGGACCAGATCTGGATCGACAACGCGCTGTTCACGGGCAAGGCCGCCAAGTCTCTCTTCAAGGCGACCAAGAAGGGAACGGAAACCTCGCCGAAGAAGCTGGCGGAGAAGTTCTTCGCGCAGGTCACTGTGAAGGGCGTCAAGGAAGGCACCTCGGCCGACCACAAACTGATCTTCAATAATGCTGACGGCAAGCTCTGGTACGATGCCGACGGCATGGGCGGGAAGGCCGCGGTTCAGATCGCGACCATCGATCCCATCAAGAAGGGCAAGAACACGATCGCGCACAACTTCACGCACAAAGAGTTCTTCATCATCTGAGGGACTGCAAACCTCTTGATCACCTTTGGAGCCCGGCAGTTTCGCTGCCGAGCTTCTTTCCGTTTGAAAGATCGAAGCGTCCAGCGCATGATCCAACTGAGGGCACTTCAGCCACCTATCGCGATTGGGTCGTCGCTCTCGAACTGTCGATGAGGCTCCAGACCGTCGCCGGGCAAATCCGCTCGCTCCCTGGATCACCGAAAGCCTGATCTCCGACAGCTTGTCGCCAGATGCCTGATCCCCAAGAGAATGATCGTCAGATGTCTTATCGTTTCGAGGACGATCGCCACGAGACCGATTGCACGGCGTCGATCTCCAGGCATCCCGATGCAGGGCATCCCAATCAAGGCGTCCGACTCAAGGCATCCCAGGCAAAATATCCCGACGTGAGGCATCGCACGCAAGGCACCCCAGGGGAGAAGCCTCACGCCACGCACCCTGACGCGAGGCGGCCGATGGGCGGTTCACCCTCGTCCAAGCCGTCCCAAAGCGTTGCCTTCCGGGGAGCGACCTCTTCGGGTCACCCCTTCGCCTCTCCCACGGTGTCGGCCATCGTGGCGCCCCGGTGTCCCAGGGGCTGGCGGTGGCCTTCCGTCGTGTCCTGAGCCGTCTGGTGCTCCATCTCGGCGTTGATCTCGGCGCCGAGCAGGATGATGATCGTCGAGATCCAGATCCAGGTCATGAAGCCGATCGCGGCGCCGAGCGAGCCGTAGGTCTCGTTGTAGGAGCCGAAGCTGGAGACGTACCAGGAGAACAGCATCGAGACGACAACCCAGAGCACGGCGGCCAGCACGCTGCCAGGCGTGATCCAGCGCCATTGCGGTTGGTCGCGGCTGGGGCCGTAGCGGTAGACCAGCGCGAGCGCGAACACGATTCCGAGAAGCAGGATGGGCCAGCGGGCCAGCCTCACGATCCACTCGGTCGCGTTGCCCAGGCCGACGAAGTCGAGGGCGATGGGCACCACCACCACGGCCCCGAGCGCGAAGAGCAGGAACAGGATCGCCCCGAACGTGAAGGCGAGGCTCACGGCGTTCAGCACGATGAAGCTGCGCTTGTCCTCCTCGTCGTAGACGATGTTGAGAGCCTCGAAGATCGCCTTCATGCCGGCATTGGCGCTCCAGAGGGACACGCCGAGGCCGAACAGGAAGGCGAAGCCGAGGCTGCCGCTGCCAGCGCTGGCGATCCGCTGCACCTGCTCGCCGATGATCTCCATGGCGCCGCCCGGCAGGAACCCCGCCATGGTGTTGAGATGGTCCTGAATCGTGACCGGATCGGCGAAGAGCCCATAGATTGACACGAGCGCGCCGATGGCCGGGAAGATGGCGAGCAGGGCATAGAAGGTCACGCCGGCCGCCACGGACGTCACGTGGTCCTGGTTGAACTCCTCATAGACCCGGTAGGCGATGTCCTTCCAGCCCCGCGCGGGGATCTCGGTCGGGCTCTCGGCATGGCGGCCCCGATCCGCTGCTGCCGGATCGGCCAGGGCCGCATCGGGATCGGCGTGGTTGTCGTCGGGGCGCGGGGGTGCACCAGGCTCCGCATGGACGCGGCGTTCGGCCCGGCGACGCTCGGCCAGGCGACGCTCGGCGAGGGGCGGGCGCGGGCGTCCGCCGGAGGTGACGAGGCGCACGAGCACCCATCCCGCGAGCAGGGCCCACGCGGTCGAGGCCATGGCGGTGGCCGATTCGCGGGGCTCCGGTTTTCCGATCTGGGCGGTCATGACCTCAACTACCTCTCACAGGGCCCGCAGGGGGTGCATCAGACGAATGGTCCTCGTCTAACCCTGGCCGTGTGCGGTAGTTCCGGCGATGCGCGCCGGGCCTGTGGATCCATGGACGCTCAGCGCCATAGGCCGAAGCGCTCCCATTCCTCCTCAGGGATCTCGTCGCCGATCTCGAAGGTGAGCGCCAGCGCCTTGAGATGGTCCGGGGCGAGTTCGCAGGCGAAGCTGAAGCGGAACCACCGGCCCTTGGACCGAAATGCGCCCCCGTCCCCGCTCACCGAATCGTCCGCGATGGCCGGGCGCGTCACCGCATCGACCATGACGCGGTCGACGCCCGGGTAATCCCTGTTGCCGCGCATGTCCCGCGCCATGCGGATGTCGCAGACCTGCATCATCCGGGTCTTGGGCTCGAGCCGCATCAGCCCCTTCTCGGCGCTGCCGGCCGCTTGCGCGGACGAGCCGAGGCCGGCGGCCAGGACGAACAGGAGCGTGTGACACAGACGTGCGCGAAGAAGGCGTGGGTGGATCGGGGGCATGGACTCGCGGGCTGGGGCGTTGGGCGGGATGGATCCTGCGGCCGAACGGCCGGGGAAGTGCGATGGAGGCATGGCTTTAGGCCGACCGCGCCTGAGGCCGAAGCGCTAAGTCGGGAGCCGCGATATGCGGTGAGGGAATGGCCCACCCATGATGTGGACACAATTTGCGTCCTGGCGCGTTTTCGTGGACCCTATCCGTCCCAGCCGGCGGTATCGGGCGAGAGGTGGACGCAACGTCATGAAGCAGGACCTGGATATGACCCTGCCCGAGACCGGATCCGAAAGGACCGGCCTAACCGCGCGCCTTCTCATCGGCGGCGCGGTTCTGTGCGTGGTGGCGTCGGGGTTGCTGCTGTGGGCGGCTCAGGGTCCCGTCGTCTTCAACGACATGGTGGTGTCGGCCCTCGCCTGGTGCTTCTGAAGCCGTCCGGTCCGTGAGGTGCGGGCATGGCCGTGGCTGGTCTTGTGCCAGTGGAACGGCGACAGCACCAGCTCGAAGAGCGCCCGCCACGCCGCCACGCTGACGAGGCCGTAATAGAGCGGCAGAAGCGGCACCCAGGGCAGGAGCCGCAGCAGCCTGCGGCGCTTGATCCCCAGGAGCGCCGGAGCCAGCATCCCGATCAGGCCGAGGACGAACAGTTCCAGGCTCAGAAGCTGCCAGAGGGTGAGCGCGCCTTCCGGGGTGGGAGCGTTCCAAGCATAGAGGCACAGGGCCGTGAAGATCGGATAGCCGAGGGCACTGGCGACCGTGCCGGCCGTGACCAGCACCGCGCCGGCGAAGCGCCAGAAGCCCAGTTCCCGCAGCGCGTGTCCGGGATGGCGGGAATGGCAGATGCAGGTTTGCATGAAGCCCTTCATCCATCGGGTTCGCTGTCGCATCCATTCGCCGAGCCTGGCCGGTGCCTCTTCGAGGGTCTGGGAGGGCAGATCCCCGACCCGGTAGCCCAGCCGCGCGAGACGGATGCCGAGATCCGCGTCCTCCGTCACGTTCCAGGCGTCCCAACCTCCGATGGCCCGCAGGGCTTCCATGCGAAAGTGATTCGACGTCCCGCCGAGGAGGACCGGCGCTCCGATCCCGATCAGTCCCGGATTGATGACGTCGAACAGGGACGCGTATTCGATGGTGAAAAGTCGGGTGAGGGCCGAATCCCCCGTATTGTCGATGCTGAGCCTCGCCTGCAGGCAGGCGACCTCGGGTGGGGACCGGGCAAAGAGGCTGGCGGCGAGCCGGAGCTGGTTCGGGTCCGGTACGTCCTCGGCGTCGTAGAGCACCACCAGGTCGCCCCACGCGAAAGGCAGGGCCAGATTGAGCGCGCGGGGCTTGGTCCGGGGCGCGCCCGGCGGCGCCACGAGAATGCTGACGAAACCGGGCAGGCGCATGGCCTCCAGGGCGGCGAGCGTGTCCGGGTCGTCGGCCTCCAGGACGAGTTTGATGTCGAGCTTGGCGGCCGGATAACGCAAAGCCGCCAGGGCGGCCACGAGCTGAGGCAGGATCGTCCGCTCGCGATAGAGCGCCACGATCACCGTGTAGACCGGCAGCCGCCCTTCATCCACGAAGGCCCGTCCGTCGGGCTCGACCCGGCTGGCCAGGAGAAGTGTCGCGAGGCGCAGGCAGACGGCGGAGAAGAACAGGCTCCCGGACAGGCCCGCCAGGATCCCGAGCCCCAGGCCCGTCTCGCCCACGACGGAAAAGGACGCGCCGAAGCTCAGGCCCGCGAGGGCGCCGATCTGCCAGGACGAGCTGCCGTCCCGCGACGAATGCGAGGGCGCTCGGTCGGGCAGGTCGTTGGCGGCCCGATAGGCCAGGACCGCGCCCTTTGCGCGAAGGGTCGCCTTCGCGAAACGATCCGGGGTGGTGAGCGCGAGCCCTGCGCCGGACGGCCGCAGGCGCCGGAGCACATCGATCTGCCGCCCGCGCGGGGCCACGACGAACCCACCTCCGGCAAGCGGCGCCAGACCGAGCCCGACGGCCTCCGTCGCGACCGTTGCCCCCGAGAGGCGAGGATCAATCAGGAAGGGGAGGCGAAGATCGCGGGCCAGGGCGCGGTAGAAGACGTCCGGCTCGACATGCCCGTTGGCCAGGAGCACCTGATCCGGCGAGACGTTCGCCAGCGCGGCCTGCGCCATCACGGCCCGGAGCAGGCGGGGCGGGACGCCGTGAGCCGCGAGGAAGCCGAGCTCGCCCGGGAGGACGCGTGGGTGCGATGGGCCGGCTTGACCGTGACGCGTCAACGGGGATAGCTCCCGCCGGGAAGTCGAGATGCAGGCACGAGGACCGTCGGTGGTTGGAATTGCGAATGTTATTATATTCGTGTCGCGCTTTGTGGGCCGGATCAAGTGGAATCTGATCCCGGCGGTTGCGCTTCTGGTCCTGCTGCCCGGGTCTGCGGTTGCGCAGGGGGTGGCGATCCCGAATTTCTGGGACCCGCGGGCCGCCATGGACAAGCCCGACCTCACGGGCTTCAGGCCTGTCCGGTTTCTGGTGGACGACGACTTCCCGCCCCTGGCCTTCGTGGGGCCCGACGGCAACCCGACCGGCTTCTCCATCGAGCTATCCCGGGCCTTGTGCGAGAAACTGGCTTTGACCTGCACGCTTCAGGTGCGCCGCTTCAACATGCTCCTCGATGCCCTGGCGGACCGCCAAGGGGATGTGGTGGCGGCCGGGTTTCCGATCTCGGCGGCCCTGCGGCAGCGCTTTCTCGTCACCAATCCCTACTTCAAGATCCCGGCCCGGTTCGCGGCCCGCAAGGACCGGCGACAGCCCGAGCCCACCGCGGGCGCCCTCGCGGGCAAGACCGTCGGGGTGCTCGGCGGCACGGCCCACGAGGCCTACCTCAAGGCCTTCCTGCCAGGGGCGACCCTCAAGGCCTTCGACACGCTTCCCAATGCCCAGGCGGCCCTGAAGGCCGGGGAGGTGGACTACCTGTTCGCGGACGGTCTCAACCTCTCGCTCTGGCTCGGAGGGGTCGAATCCGCCGATTGCTGCGCCTTTGTCGGCGGGCCCTACCTGGAGAGCCGGTTCTTCGGGGAGGGGATCGGCCTCGTCGTCCGCCAGGACGACGAGGTGCTGCGGCGAGCTCTCGATTACGGGCTGCAGCAGCTCTGGAAGGACGGCAAATACGCCGAGCTTTACCTGCGGTTCTTCCCGGTCAGCCCGTTCTGAGCCGGCCCGTGGCAAGGGCGGGCCGGGCTGCTTCGAAACGCGCGCAGGCCGTCTCCCCGAAGGGCATTCCCCTTTCGGGATCGATGCTCTAGATCTGGTCCCCCTGATGTGGAATCAGCTCATCGCTTTGTTTCACCGCCACTTTTGAAGGCGAACGGGATCCACCCCATAGAAACATCGCTCTCGTGTCCCGCGCTTTCCCAAGCCGCAATCACCAGCCGGAATCATGCCTCAGTCCCTCTCCATCGATCCAGCCCTCGTCGAAGCCGCCCAGACCGCCAATGCGTGGCCGTTCGAGGAGGCGCGCAAGCTCATCGAACGCCTGAGGAAGACCGGCAAGAAGGAAGTCCTGTTCGAGACCGGCTACGGACCCTCGGGCCTGCCGCATATCGGCACCTTCGGCGAGGTGGCCCGCACCACCATGGTGCGCAATGCCTTCCGGGTGCTGACCGGCGACACGGTCCCGACGAAGCTCTATGCCTTCTCCGACGACATGGACGGGTTGCGCAAAGTCCCCGACAACGTGCCGAACAAGGAGCTTCTGGCCCAGTCCCTCGGCAAGCCGCTGACCCAGGTGCCGGACCCCTTCGGCACCCATGAGAGCTTCGCGCACCACAACAACGCGAAGCTTCGCGAGTTCCTGGACGCTTTCGGCTTCGACTACGAGTTCCTGTCGGCTACCGAGTGCTACAGGTCCGGCCGCTTCGACCGGGCCCTGCTGACGGTGCTGGAACGGTACGACGCCGTCATGGCGATCATGCTGCCCTCGCTCCGGGAGGAGCGGCGCCAGACCTACTCGCCCTTCCTGCCGGTGCACCCGAAGACCGGGATCGTGATGCAGGTGCCGCTCGAGGAGCGCAATCTCGATGCGGGCACCATCGTGTGGCGGGATCCCGAGACCGGCGAGCGCTTCGAGACCCCGGTGACCGGCGGCCACGCCAAGCTGCAATGGAAGCCGGACTGGGCGATGCGCTGGGTCGCGCTGGGCGTCGATTACGAGATGGCCGGGAAGGACCTGATCGACAGCGTGAAGCTCTCGGGCGAGATCGCCAAGGCCCTGGGCGGCCTGCCGCCGGAGGGGTTCAACTACGAGCTGTTCCTCGACGAGAAAGGCCAGAAGATCTCCAAGTCGAAGGGCAACGGCCTCACCATCGAGGAATGGCTGGCCTACGGCACGCCCGATAGCCTCGGCCTGTTCATGTTCAACAAGCCGCGCGAGGCCAAGCGCCTGTATTTCGACGTCATCCCGCGCCAGGTGGACGACTACCTGACCTTCCTGGAGAAGTACCCGGCCCAGGATATGAAGATGCGCCTGTCGAACCCGGTCTGGCATCTGCACGGCGGCCATCCGCCCGCGGCGGAGCTCGTCTCGTCGCAAGGCAGCAATCATGGCGGAACGACGATCTCGTTCTCCATGCTGCTCAACCTCGTGGCGGTGGCCAATTCCGAGGAGCCCACCGTGCTCTGGGGCTTCATCCGCCGCTACGCGCCGGGGGTCTCGCCGGACACCCACCCGCGCCTCGACAGCCTCGTGAGGAACGCGATCCGCTATTTCACGGATTTCGTGAAGCCCCAGAAGGCCTACCGCCCCGCCGACGAGGTCGAAGCCGCGTCCCTGCGCCGCCTGAGCGACGTCCTGGCGGGTTTCGAGACGGGCGAGAAGGCCGTGACGGCGGAGGCCATCCAGGACGAGATCTACAATGTGGGCCGGGCCGAGCCCCGCTATCAGGACTTCAAGGCCAAGGGCGCCACGCCCGAACGGCCCGGCGTGTCCATCGAGTGGTTCAACACGATCTACCAGGTGCTGCTGGGCGAGGCGCGGGGTCCTCGCTTCGGCTCGTTCGTGGCGCTCTACGGCGTGGCGGAAACCCGCGCCCTGATCGATAAGGCCCTGTCAGGCGGGCTCGTGCGGGAGCATGAGGAGTTTCTGGCGAAGCGGAGCGCCGGGCGCGCGGCCTGACCTCAGAGCCGCGCCCACATCACGCGGGCGATCCACGCGATGTCGCCTGCCGGGACCGCCTGCTCGTCGGCGCCCGGCGACGCCGTCACGTCCACGGACTCGGCGCTGCGCCGCACGAACTCCCCCGCCAGAAGGCCGCCGCCGGTCCTGCGAATGACGACCCGGTCGCCCCGGCCCGGCGAGGCGGCGGGCGACACGATCAGCACATTGCCGTCCCGGTAGAGGGGCGCCAGATCGCCGCCGCGCACTTCAAGGGCGAAGGCTTGCTCGGACCCCAGATTCGGGAACGAAAAGGTCTGCCAGTCCGGGCCGGCTGGGGGCTGGCCGGGCTGAGGCAGCGTCACGTTTCCGGCCCGCTCGGTGCTGGTCATGGGGATCGACGGCGCTCCGGACGCGGAGGCCGGGTCCACCAGCCGCAGGAAGTCTTCCAGGCTGGCGCCCGTGGCCTGCAGGATCTTGGAGATCGACTCCGTGGACGGCCATCGGTCCCGGCCCTCAGGACTCGTTCGCTTGGACTTGTTGAAGCTCGTCGCATCGAGGCCTGCCTTGCGGGCCAGTCCGGATGCGGTCATGCCGTAGCGCGATGCCAGGGCATCGATGGCGGCCCAAACGCGGTCGTGAGACAACATGGCTATGAACCTTCAACGTTGCCGGACACATGGGAATAGAACCCGCACCCTAGGAAATTAAGGCCGTTTGCGATTGGCTTCAACGGCTTCGGACGAAAAGGTTTCCAAAAGGCTCGTGACGGCGACTTATCGTCCAATGACCGGTTGCTCCCGCGAAACTGCCCAGCTACTCACGAAGGATGACTCATATCTACAAGATCTGTTCCGTGGCCCTTTGGGGGGAGGCGGAGAAGGCGGGCGTATTCCGGGGCGCTCCGGTCGACCTCCAGGATGGGTTCGTACATTTCTCCACCGCCGCCCAGCTGGGCGAGACCGCCGACAAGCACTTTGCCGGGCAGACGGATCTCGTCCTCGCGGCGATCGAGGCGGAGGCCCTCGGGCCGGCGTTGAAATACGAGCCCTCGCGGGGCGGGGACCTGTTCCCGCACCTCTACGGCCCGTTGCCGCTCTCCGCCGTGCGATGGGTCAGGCCGCTCCCGGTCGGGCCTGACGGCCGCCACGTCCTGCCGGACCTCACCGCATGATCGGCGCCCTCTTCCCCCTCGCCAAGCCGCTTCTCCACGCGCTCGATCCGGAGACGGCCCACCAGATGACGATCCGGGGCCTGTCGTTGCTCCCGCCCGGGCCCGTCCCGGCGGACGATCCCCGCCTGGGGGTCGATCTGTTCGGGAAGCGCTTCACCAACCCGGTCGGGTTGGCGCCAGGCTTCGATAAACAGTGCGAGGTGCCGGATCAGCTCCTGGCCCTCGGCTTCGGGTTCGTGGAGCTGGGCGGTGTCGTGCCCAAGGCCCAGCCCGGCAACCCCCGGCCCCGGGTGTTCCGGCTGCCGCGGGACGGGGCCATCATCAACCGGTTCGGCCTGAACAGCGACGGCCTCGCGGCAGCACGCCGGCGTCTCGAGAGCCGCCGCGGCAGGCCCGGCACGGTCGGGGTGAACATCGGCGCCAACAAGGACTCGACGGATCGGATCGCCGATTACGTGCAATGCGTTCGCGAGCTATGCGGCCTGGCGGACTTCCTCACGATCAACGTGTCGTCACCCAACACGCCGGGCTTGCGCGATCTCCAGGGCGAGGCCTTTCTAGACGACCTCCTGGCCCGATGCATCGAGGCGCGGGACGGAGCCGATGCCGGGGCGTCGGCCCGGACGGCCATTTTCCTCAAGATCGCCCCCGACATCGCCCTGGACGGCCTGGACGCCATGCTGGCGACGGCCCTCAAGCGGCGCATCGATGCCGTGATCGTGTCCAACACCACCGTGGCCCGGCCCGCGAGCCTGCGGGAAACCGACCTCGCCCGGGAGACCGGCGGCCTGTCGGGAGCCCCGCTTTTCGGTCCCTCGACGCGGCTCCTGGCCGAAGCCTACTTGCGGGTGGGGCGGGACTTGCCCCTGATCGGGGTGGGCGGCATCGACTCGCCGCAGGCCGCCCTGACGAAGATCCGCGCGGGCGCGAGCCTGCTGCAGTTGTATTCGGCCTTGATCTATCAAGGCCCGGGCCTGATCCCTCGCATCAAGGCGGGTATTCTCGACGAGGTTGCCCGAACCGGCGCGAGCCTGGCCTCCCTGATCGGAAGCGAGGCCCAAGCCCTGGCGGGACGCTGACGCCCTCCGGGGGCTCGACCGAAAGATGATCCGGATCGCCCCCTCAATGGATCATTTGTATCGGTGAAACGCTTAACAACCGGAAGCTGTTGGGCTTAAGGTCGGCGCGGCAAACGGCGGGATCACCATTGGCATACACGGGACGGATCAAACCTCAGGCGTCGGGACCTGCCGATGCCGGCGCGTAGGGAGCGCAACAGCGTCGACACCCGCCAGGTCATCCTGGAATACAGCGTCGCGATCATTCTGGCCGCCGGCGTGGCCCTGCTCCAGTATGAGACGAATTTCCTGTCCCGGCTCTACGCCGTGACGTTCGCCTTTGCGGACTGGCACCTACCGGAGATCTTCCGCGCCGGAATGGCGGCCTGCCTCGTCTTCGCGGTTCTCGGGGTGCGCAGGGCGTACCGCCTTCGCCTGGAGATGCGACGGCGCATCGCCGCCGAGAGCCAAGCCCTGGAACTCGCCCGGCATGATCCCTTGACGGGCCTGCCCAACCGCCGGAAGTTTTCCGAGGAGCTGAGCGCCACCGTCGAGCACGCCCTCGACTATCACATCGGGGTCGCGGTGCTGCTCTTCGACCTCGACCACTTCAAGCCGATCAACGACCTGCACGGCCACGGCGCCGGCGACACGGTCCTGATCGAGATCGCCGAGCGCCTGCGCCGCCTGGCGGGCCCGAACGACCACATCGCCCGGCTGGGCGGCGACGAGTTCGCGCTCGTGGCAGCGACCAACGACGACGACGCCACCGCCATCCGCCTTGCCCAGCGGGTCATCAGCGCCCTGACGCAGCCCGTTCCCATTGGCCACACGCACGCTCAGGTGAGCGTTTCGATCGGCATCGCCATCTGCCCGGCGGACGGCAAGGATCCGGAGACGCTGATCCACGCGGCCGACCTTGCCATGCACCGGGCCAAGCAGGAGGGAAGCGGCAAGTACCGGTTCTTCGAGGAGAGTATGGACGCGGAGATGCGGGACCGCGCCGTCATCGAGCAGGAGCTGAAAGTCGCGATCCAGGGCGGCGAGATCGTGCCCTATTTCCAGCCCATCGTGGCCCTCGACACCGGACGCCTGAGAGGGTTCGAGATCCTGGCGCGCTGGGAGCATCCGCTCAAAGGCACGCGTCAGCCGGGAGAGTTCATTCCCGTCGCGGAGGATACGGGCCAGATCTCCGCCATGTCCTATGGCCTCCTGCGCCAGGCCTGCCAGGATGCGCGGGTTTGGCCCAACCACTTCACCCTGTCGCTCAACGTGTCCCCCTGCCAGCTCGAGGAGCGGTCCTTCCCGCATGAAATCCTCCGGATCCTCGACGACATGGCCTTTCCGCCCGACCGCCTCATCATCGAAATCACGGAAGCCGCCCTCGTGAAGGACCTCGGCACCGCCAAGGAGGTGCTCGACACCCTGAAGACGCATGGAATCAAGGTCGAGCTGGACGATTTCGGCATCGGCTATTCGAGCCTCTACCACCTGCGGGAACTGGCTCTCGACGCCATCAAGATCGACCGGTCCTTCATCGAATCCCTGCGCCAGAACGCCGAGGCCCGCAAGATCCTCGGAGCCATCATCAATCTGGGCAACACCCTCGACCTCGGCACCGTGGCGGAGGGCATCGAGGACGAGGAGGATGCCCGGCTGGTGACGGACCTGGGCTGTCGCTTCGGCCAGGGCTATTTCTACGGCCGGCCCGCTTCGGCCGTGGAAGCGGAGAGGCTGGCCCGCGAGGAGGTTCTGGCCGCGGCCCAAGAGTAGGGCGAAACGGGGAAAGGGTCAGACCCGCTCAAGGCCTCCGAACGTCCGCCGCGTCAGCCGTGGGGCCAGCAGCGCCTGTCCGAGGCCACGCGTGCTCAGGAAGATCAGCAGCGCGATCCAGAGGCCCGTATTGCCGAGGCTGCCGGCAACGCTCACGAAAGCCGCAAAGGCCGCGAGCGCGGCCAGCATCAGGTTGCGCATGGCGGCCGTCCAGGTCGCGCCCGCATAGATTCCGTCGAAGGCGAAGGCGGCCGCGCCGAACAGCGGCGTCAGCGCCGCGAAGGGCAGGTACTGCCGGGCGAACGCCCTGACCTCCAGGTTGGTGGAGACGAAGTCGATGAAATGCGCGCCCCCGACGAGCAGGATCATCGAGGCCGCGAGCCCGAAACCGATGCTCCACCCCACGCTCAAGCGCACGGCCCGGCGAAAGGCGGTCTCGTCCCGAGCTCCCACGCTCTGGCCGCACAGGGTTTCGGCCGCCGTCGCAAAGCCGTCGAGAAAGTAGCTCCCCACCAGGAACATGTTGTAGAGCACCGCATTCGCGGCCAGCGTCACGTCTCCGGCCCGCGCGCCCTTGGCCGTGAAGACCGCGAAGGCCAGCATCAGCGCCATGGTGCGGATCATCACGTCGCGGTTGACCGCGAGCGTGCGCAGCATGGCGGCGCGGTCGAACACCCGCGCGCGCCCCACCCGGAACGGCCTCGATCCCAGGCGCCGCAAGGCCAAGAGGCCCAGCGCCGTCCCGACCATCTCGGCCAGCGCGGTGCCCACCGCCGCGCCCGCGATGCCGTAGCCGAGGCCGAGCACGAAGAGGCTCGTCAGGGCAATGTTCACGACGTTGATCGCCACCTGCAGCAGCAACCCCACATCCGTGCGACCCCGCCCGAGGGTGGAGCCCAGGATGGCGTAGTTCGCCAGGGTGAACGGCGCCGCCCAGATCCGCAGGCCGAAATAGACGCCGAGGGCCTGCGTGACGCTCTCGCTCGCTCCCGCCAGCGGAAAAGCGACGGCGGCGAGGGGCCATTGCAGGGCGATCAGCGCGAGGCCGATGAGGCCTGCGATGACCAGGGCGCGGGCCAGCGCGATGTCCACCTCCCGGTCGTCGCCGGCGCCCGTCGCCTGGGCCGTCAGGCCGGCGGTGGACATGCGCAGGGCCCCAAAGCTCCAGAACACGAAATCGAAGATCACTGCCCCTAGCGCCACAGCCCCCAGCAGGTGCGCCTCCCCCAGGCGTCCGATGACCGTGGCGTCCACCAGCCCCAAGAGCGGCGTCGTCACATGGGCGAGCGTCATCGGGATCGCGAGCAGGAGCAGGCGACGGTGGGAGACCTCGATGCGGCGCAGGGGCGGACGAATGTCCATGAGGCCCGTCAGCGACGGCTGAACAGGCGGGACAGGAGCCAGAGCGGGATCACGATCACGGCCCCGTACAGAATCCATAGGCCGACCTGCTGCACCGTCTCGAAGCTGATGTCCAGGACCGAGCGGATCCAGTTGAACAGGCCCTCGATCAGCCCGAACGGCGTGATGTCGAGATAATAGAGAAAGGCCCCCACGAGCAGCGACAGGAAGATCAGCTTCGCCAGCACGGAGCCGGGGGAACCCCCGAGAAATCTGTTCATGTTCGACAAGGCATGTCCTCTGCAGGGCCCGCGGTCTGGACCTCGGCTTCAACGCGTGCTTCATCGCAAGGGTCCCGTCCGTTTGCAACCGAGCCCGCGATGATCGATCCCGCTTCCTTCGACCCCGCCGCCGTGAGCGACGAGATCCGCCGCCAGAATGCCGATATCGTGGCCAAGCTGTCGGGTCTGCCGGATGTCTGGTCGGTTCCGGCCTCCGTGGTGCGGGAGCGCAGGGCGCAGGGGCTCGGACCCTTCCCGCCCATGCCGCTGAGCCGGAGGGTGAGGGACATGGCCATCGACGGGCCGGCTGGCCCGATCCCCTTGCGGGTGATCGCCCCCGCCAACCCGAGCGGCGCCTACCTGCATATCCATGGCGGCGGCTGGACCTGGGGCACGGCGGACGAGCAGGACCCCTGGCTCGACCGGCTGGCGGATGCTTGCAATCTCGCCGTGGTGTCGGTGGAATACCGGCTCGCGCCCGAGCATCCCTACCCGGCCGCCCCGGACGATTGCGAGGCGGCCGCGCTCTGGCTCGTTCGCGAGGCCAAATCCCTCTTCGGAACGGATCGGCTCTTCATCGGCGGCGAATCGGCCGGCGCGCATCTGTCGGCCGTCACCCTGCTGAGGCTGCGCGACCGACATGGCCTCACCCCCTTCCGGGGCGCGAACCTGTTCGCCGGCTGCTACGATCTGACCCTGACGCCCAGTGTGCGGAACTGGGGTGACGAGAAGCTGATCCTGAACAGCCGGGACGTGCGCATGTTCGCGGAGAATTTCTGCGGCCCCGACCGGGACCGCCGGTTCCCCGACGTGTCGCCGCTCTACGCCGACCTCACGGGCCTTCCGCCCGCCCTGTTCTCGGTGGGCACGAGGGATCTTCTCCTGGACGACACCCTCTTCATGGCCTCGCGCTGGACGGCCGCCCGAAATGCCGCGGACCTCGCACTCTGGCCCGGCGGCTGCCACGTTTTCATCCGCTTCGACAGCGCTCTGAGCGAGGCGGCGCTGGCGCGGATCGACGGGTTCATTCAGGGGCTTTGAGGCCTGACCCTCTCATTACAGCCTCACCCTGAGGAGCCGCGAAGCGGCGTCTCGAAGGGTCGTCCAGATCACACCGGAAGCGCTCCGCTGGAGCCATCCTTCGAGACGAATTGCTGTGCAATTCCCTCAGGATGAGGTGGAGGCGAATGTTGGAGGTGGGATGAAAACTACAGGACGCTCAGTCCGCGCCAGCTGGGGAGGGGCGCTGGGTGACGCCGATCTTCGAGGCGGCGATCACGGCCTGGGTGCGGCTGTCGACGCCGAGCTTGTCGAGGATCGCCGAGACGTGGGCCTTCACGGTCGCCTCTGAGACGTTCAGCTCGTAGGCGATCTGCTTGTTGAGCAAGCCCTCGGACAGCATGGTCAGCACGCGCACCTGCTGGGGCGTGAGGGTGCCGAGGCGGCGCACCAGGTCGGCGGTTTCCTTGTCCTCGGCGGCGTTCAGGTCCACGTCGGGCGGCGTCCAGGTATCGCCCGCCAGAACGGCCTCGATGGCGCCGCCGATGCTGTCGATGTCGATGGATTTGGGGATGAAGCCCGAGGCGCCGAAATCCATGGCCCGGCGGATCACCGTGGGCTCCTCCGTGGCGGACACGATCACCACCGGCAGTTCCGGGTGCTGGGCCCGGAGCGACATGAGGCCCGAGAAGCCCTGCACGCCCGGCATGGTCAGGTCGAGGAGGATGAGGTCGACGTCGCGCTCGCTGCCCAGGAGGGCGTTCAGCTCCTCCATGCCGTTGGCTTCCACGACGCGGGCCTTGGGCATCACCGATCCGATTGCCTGGCGCAGGGCGCCACGGAACAAGGGATGGTCGTCGGCAATCACGATGGTCGTGCTGGTCTGGCTCTGCACCCTGTACTCTCCCGCCCGGCTCCTCAGCCTTAGCCGGAAGTCTTATAAGAGATCAAGAAGCGCGAAAAGACCACGCGCATTCTCGTCTGGCGTGCTTAACGGCGCACCCCTTATGCGCCCAGGAGATGAAGGATGATTTCCCGCCGGTGCGGGCGGTCCCGGTGCTCCACGACGTAGAGGCCCTGCCAGGTGCCGAGCACCATCTGCCCCTCCAGCACCGGAACGCCCAGGGAGGCGCCGGTGAGCATGGCCCGGATATGCGCCGGCATGTCGTCCGGCCCCTCGGCCCGGTGGACATATCCTGAATCCCGAGGCGCGAGACGGTCGAGGGCCGTGGCAAGGTCGCGCCTGACGTCGGGGTCGGCGTTCTCCTGGATCGTCAGGGAGGCGGAGGTGTGGCGGCAGAACACGGTGAGCACACCCTGGAGAATGCCCGTCTCCAGGACCCAGCGAGCCACCGGCTCCGTGATCTCGGTGAAGCCAGGACCCGTGGTGTCGACCGCGAGGCGGGCGGTCGCCTGCTGGGTGACGCTGCCCTCGCTCAAGGGTTCGACGGTAGAGCGTTTCATGGGGCATCCTTTGGCTGTGCGGTCCCCTCGACAGGCGTGCCCTCCAAGGGGTGGACCTCCTTCTCGCCCCGTTCGAGGATCTTCTCCAGGGTCTCGATCCGGTCGGCCTCGGCCGAGGGCTTGTCCCAGCGGATGCGGCTGATGCGGGGAAATCGCATGGCGACGCCCGATTTGTGCCGGGTCGAGCGCTGCAGCCCTTCGAAGGCCACCTCCAGCACGAGGCCCCGGTCCCGCCCGTATTCCACCTCCCGCACCGGCCCGAAACGGTTGACCGTATGGTTGCGGACATAGCGGTCGAGCTTGACCAGCTCCTCGTCCGTGAACCCGTGATAGGCCTTGCCCACCGGCACCAGCTCCTCGCCGTTGGGGCCATCACGCCAGACCCCGAACGTATAATCCGAATAGAAGGACGAGCGCTTCCCGTGGCCGCGCTGGCCGTACATCATCACGGCGTCCACGATGTAGGGGTCTCGCTTCCACTTGTACCAGTACCCCTTGGGCCGCCCCGGCAGGTAGGGGCTGTCGGCCCGCTTGATCATGCAGCCCTCGATGGCGTCCGCATCGGGGCCGGCGCCTACCGAGGCCGGATCGGCCCGGGCCGCCTCCAACTCGTCCCAGGAGGTGAACGCCACCATGGGGGAGAGGTCGATGCGGGGATCGTTCAGGCGGGCGACGAAGGCTTCGAGACGCTTGCGGCGTTCCGCGAAGGGCAGGGCGCGCAGGTCTTCCTCGCCCTCGGCCAGGATGTCGTAGACCCGCAGGTGCGCCGGGAATTCGTCGATGAGCTTGGGCGTCACGGCCTTTCGGTTCAGGCGTTGCTGGAGCACGTTGAAGGTCTGGACCCGGCCTTCGCGGACGATGAGCAGTTCCCCGTCGATGGCGCCGTCGAAGGCGAGCGCCTCCACGAGGTCGGGGAAAGCGCGGCTCACATCCTCGCCGGTGCGGGAATAGATGCGCCGCACCGGTCGCCCGTCCGAGGCATGGCCCGAGACGGCCTGGAGCCGGATGCCGTCCCATTTCCACTCGCCGAGGAAGTCCCGCGCATCGAGCTTGGGGAAATCTTCGTCCTCGAGAGGATGAGACAGCATGGGTGGGCGAAACGGAGCCGGATTGCCCGATTCCGGCTTCTCGCCCCGGCCTTCGACCCAGGCGAACAGGTTCTCGTAAGGAGCCTCCAGCCCGTGCCAAATCAGCTCCACCTCGTCGGCCTCCATCCCGCCGAGCTGCGCCACGGCGGTCTTGGCGAGCCGGGCCGAGACGCCCACGCGCAATTCCCGCGTGATGAGCTTCAGCAGCGCCCAGCGGCCCTCCTCGTCGAGAGCGTCGAGCCAAGCCGTCAGCTTGGCCGGGAGATCGCTCTTGCTCGTCGTCGCGAGGGTCTCGACCACCTCGGAGATGCTGGGCACGTGGGGCGGCGGGTTGTTGTGGCCCATGGCGGGCGCACCGAAATCCCCTCCCTCCTTGTGGGGGAGGGGGGGCCGCGATAGTGGCCGGGAGGGGGGTATGGCGCCAACGGTCAGATCGTCCAACCCGGTCGACCCGTGGGCACCCCCCTCTCCATCTCTCCCCCACAAGGGTGGAGAGGGCCTGTCGTGCTGGTTTGGCCTAGCTTCGTTGACTTGGGAATGCGGCGCAGGCCAGATCAGCGCCACCGTCTCGGCCAGGTCGCCCACGTAGTGATACGACATCCGGAACAGCACCGGGTCGACCCGCTCCTCCACGAGGCCCCGGATCAGCCCGGCCTTGGCCTCCTTGAACATGAGCGCGCCGGTCATGGCCGCCAGCGCGTAGCCCCGGTCGGGGTCGGGGGTATGCCGGAAGTAGTCGACGAGCAGCCGTAGCTTCGCGTTCCGGCGCGGCTCGTACATGACCCGGTCGAGGAGGGCGGCGAAGCGGTTCATGGGGAGCTATCCTCCCCTTGAGGGGGAGGATCGGCCAAAGGCCGAGGTGGGGTGGGAACCGCGACCTCATCAGCGCTGGCGCTTCCCACCCCACCCCGGATCGCTGACGCGCTCCGACCCTCCCCCTCGAGGGGAGGGTGGGCTGGCGGCTCCACGGGAGGGTGCGCCGTCTCATCCGGCTCCGCCTCGCCCTCGTCGCCGTAGCCCAGCATGTGCAGGGGCCGCGCCTGGATGCCCTGGGTCGTGCACCAATGGACGAGGGCGTCCTCCTGGCCGTGGGTCACCCAGACCTCGCCCGCTCCGGTTTCCACGATGGTGCGGCACAGGTCGTCCCAGTCGGAATGGTCGGAGATCACGAGAGGCAGCTCCACGCCCTTCTGGCGGGCGCGGGCGCGCACCTGCATCCAGCCGGACGCGAAACAAGTGACGGGGTCGGGGAACCGGCGCGACCACAGGTCCTGGATCGAGGAGGGCGGGCAGAGCACGATGGCGCCCGCAAGCTTGGAGCGCTCCGCCGCCACGACCTTGGGCGTCTCGCCCAAGGGCACGCCTTCGCTCTTGTAGAGTTCGGTCAGCCGTTCCATGGCGCCATGGAGATGGATCGGCTTGTCGTAGCCCTCCTCCCGCAGCAGGGCCATGACCCTCTGGGCCTTGCCCAACGCATAGGCCCCGACGATATGGGCGCGTTCGGGAAACAGAGCCACGGAATCGAGGAGCTTGCGCACCTCGTCGCGGGTGTCGGGGTGGCGGAACACCGGCAGGCCGAAGGTCGCCTCCGTGATGAACACGTCGCAGGGGACTACCTCGTAGGGCAGGCAGGTCGGGTCCTCGGCGCGCTTGTAGTCGCCCGAGACCACGACGCGGGTGCCGCCCGCCTCGATGGAGATCTGAGCCGAGCCGAGCACGTGACCCGCAGGCGTGAAGCGCACGGTCACGTCGCCGAGCTTTGCGCTTTCGCCGAGCGCCGCCTCCTGCGTCGTGGCCGCGAAATCCTCGCCGTAGCGCACGCCCATGATCCGCAAGGTTTCCCGGGTCGCCATCACGGCCCGGTGGCCGGCCCGGGCATGGTCCGAGTGGCCGTGGGTGATGAGCGCCCGCTTCACGGGGCGGATCGGATCGATGTGGAAGTCGCCGAGGGGGCAATAGAGCCCTTGCGGGGTCTGGGTCAGGATGTCGGTCGAACGCAGGGCCATGGGTTTCGGATATAGGGTCTGCCGGAGCGATGTCAGGGAGGGGGAAAGCCGCCCGTTGACAGGTCGTTCCCGCTCGCGCATCGACGGCGCCATGGTATCCTCGTCCGCTCTCAGAACCTCCGGCGACCTCATCGCCGACCGCCGCTACGAATACGCCCGCGGCGCCTTCGACGAGCGGGATTTCGAGGCCACGGCCGACTTGGCCCGCCAGGTCTTGGAGCTCGTGCCCTTTTTCGCTCCGGCCCAGGCGCTTCTCGGGCGCTCGCTGATGGAGCTCGGCCATCGTGAGGAAGCAATCGAGGCCCTGCGTCAGGCCCTGTCGCTCGAGCCGGACGATGCCCTCGGCGTGCGGCTCGATCTGGCGAGGCTCGGTGCCCTCCCGGCTGGCGAGGCCATCAGCGGCGGCTACGTGCGGGCGCTCTTCGACGAATACGCGCCGCGCTTCGACGGGCACCTGACGGGGCCACTCTCCTATCGCGGGCCGGAGCTGATCGCGGACGCCCTCCGCCGCGCGTGCCACGAGCGCATGCGGCCCCATCGCTTCGGCCTCACCCTCGACCTCGGCTGCGGCACCGGCCTCATGGGGCGGGCGCTTTCGGGCGTCGCCTCGCCCCTGGAAGGGATCGACCTATCCCCGCGCATGCTGGATCAGGCCCGCAAGACCCATCTCTACGACGCCCTGCACGAGGCCGACCTGGTCTCCTTCCTGGCGGGCCGTCCGGACGGGGAGGCTGACCTCGCCATCGCGGCGGACGTGTTCGTCTACATGGCGGGCCTGGAGGCGGCTTTCGCTGGGGCTTACCGCGTCCTGCGCCCGGAGGGCTTCTTCGCCTTCACGGTCCAGGCCTTCGACGGGGAGGGCTTCTCCCTCGGGGAGGATGCCCGCTACGCCCACAGCGAGACCTATCTGCGCTGGCTTGCGGCCACGACGGGGTTCTCCGTCGTGGTGCTGGACGCCGTGTCGACCCGGCGGGACCGGGATATGGCGGTGCCGGGCTATCTCGCGGTTCTCGAACGCTAGGCGGCTTCGGGCTTCGAGGGGTGCGGCGCGCTCTCGTAGCAGCCCATGACCGATTGATCGAAATCGATCACGGAACCCGTCATCATCCCAGATTCGGCGCTCGCCAGGAAGGCGACGGAGCGGGCGACCTCGTCCGGCTCCAGCAGGCGGCCGAAGGGTTGGCTCTCCATGGCCTCGTCGAGCCAGCCGTCCTGGGCCCCGTGGAAGGTGCGCATGATCCGGTCCTCGCCGGGGGTGTTCATCCACCCGATGTTGAGGGCGTTCACGCGGATGCGCCACGGCATGAGGCTGAAGGCGGCGTTCTTGGTGAGCGTCGCGAGCGCGCCCTTCGAGCCGCTATAGGCCGTGATGAAGGGCTGGCCGCCATGGGCCGACATGGACAGGATGTTGACCATGCGGCCCTCGATCCGCTCCCGCCGCATGATCTTGGCGGCGTCCTGCATCAGGAAGAACGGCGCCCGCACGTTCACGGCGAACATCCGGTCGAAGAGTTCGGGGCTGGTGTCGAAGATCGTGCCCCGGTCCGTGATGCCCGCCGCGTTGACCAGGACGTCGACCCGGCCGAAGACCTCGTCCGCCCGCGCCGCCACAGCCCGCGCCTGGTCCACGTTCGCGAGGTCGGCCCGGACGAACTCCGTGCGGCAGCCTTGCCCCGAGAGTTCCCGGGCGACCGCCTCGCCACGCTCGGCGTTGCGGCCGCAGATGACGAGGCCCGCGGCTCCCCGCGCGGCGAAGCGGCGGGCGATGGCCTCGCCGAGGCCCTGGGTGCCTCCCGTGACGACCGCGATAGTGTTGTTCAGGGATGAGAGCGCTTCCGGCATTGTATGGGTTCTTTGTTATGACGATCGAGGTCGGCAGGGTGAGCCCTGTTTCAGGAGTGGGCAAGGCCGGAGCCGCGCTTGCCCACATCGATCAAAGCGCCCGTCGGACCTGCCATGGCGATCGGGACGCCGCTGCCTATCTAAATCCGTATGCCGAAAGCGTCCGCGTCCCTCCTGCCTAAACCCTTCCGAGACTGGTTCAAGAGCCGAGGCTGGAAGCCCCGCGAGCATCAGCTCCAGCTTCTGGCCAAGGCGCAGGCCGGGCGATCCGTGCTGCTGGTGGCGCCCACCGGCGCCGGTAAGACGCTGGCGGGGTTCCTGCCCAGCCTGGTAGAGCTGGCCGAGCGGAACGCGAAAGCTCCCAAGGCGAGGCTGAAGGGCGGTTCTCTCCATACCCTGTACATCTCGCCCCTGAAGGCGCTCGCGACCGACATCGCCCGGAACCTGGAGACGCCCGTTCAGGAAATGAACCTTCCGCTCCGGGTCGAGACCCGCACGGGCGACACGCCCTCCCACAAGCGCGCCCGCCAGATCGAGCGTCCGCCCGATATCCTGCTCACCACCCCGGAGCAACTGGCCCTCCTGGTCGCGCACCGGGAGGCCGGGGAGTTCTTCAAGGATCTCCGGCGGGTGGTGCTGGACGAACTGCACTCCCTGGTGACGTCCAAGCGGGGAGACCTCCTGTCCCTCGACCTCGCACGGCTCCATAAACTCGCGCCGAACATGACGACGGTGGGGCTGTCCGCCACCGTGCGCGAGCCGGACGATCTCAGGCGGTACCTGGTGCCGCAGCGTCTACCCTCCCCTGGAGGGGGAGGGTCGGATCGCATCAGCGATCCGGGGTGGGGTGGAACCGCTGAGCCTGGTGAGGTCGCGCTTCCCACCCCCTCCCGCGCCTCCGGCGCGACCTCCCCCCTCAAGGGGGAGGTGGTAGGCACCCACCCTCTCGCCGATCTCGTCGTCGTGAAGGGCGGGGCGCAGCCCGACATCGAGATGCTCGATATCCGCCAGCGCCTGCCGCTCGCCGGCCATACGGCCTATCGGTCCATGCCGGCGATCTACGACCTCATTCGGGAGCACAAGACCACGCTGGTCTTCGTCAACACCCGCCTTCAGGCCGAGTACACCTTCAAGGAGCTGTGGGACCTCAACGACGACGGGCTTCCCATTGCCCTCCATCACGGGTCGCTGGACGTGTCGCAGCGCCGCCGGGTCGAGGAGGCGATGGCTGCGGGCAAGCTGCGCGGGGTGGTGTGCACCGCCACCCTCGACCTCGGCATCGATTGGGGCGACGTCGACCTCGTGGTGAATGTGGGGGCGCCCAAGGGGGCGTCGCGCATCATGCAGCGCATCGGGCGCTCCAACCACCGCATGGACGAGCCCTCGAAGGCCTATCTGGTTCCCGCCAACAGCTTCGAGATCCTGGAATGCCGGGCGGCCCTCGATGCCGTCCATGAAGCCGCCCAGGATACGCCCGATGCCCGCGTCGGCGCGCTCGACGTGTTGTGCCAGCACATCCTCGGCATGGCCTGCGCGGATGCTTTCCGGCTGGAGGACCTCTATGACGAGATCGTCTCGGCGGCGCCTTACGCCAACCTGACCTGGGAGGAGTACGAGGCCTGCGTGGCCTTCGTGGCGACCGGGGGCTACGCGCTGCGGGCCTATGAGCGCTTCGCCAAGATCGTGAAGGGGCCCGACGGCCTCTGGCGGGTCAGGGATGCGCGCATCGCCCAGCAGTACCGGCTCAACGTGGGCACCATCATGGATTCCACGACGGTCAAAGTGCGGCTCGGCCGCTCCCGCCGCGCGCGGCCCGGCACGATCCTGCCGCGCGGTCCGGTGCTGGGCGAGATCGAGGAGTACTTCGCCGAGACCCTGACGCCGGGCGACACGTTCCTGTTCGCCGGACAGGTTCTGCGCTTCGAGGGCATGAGCGAGGACGAGGCCCTGGTCACCAAGGCGGCGTCGGGCACGGACCCAAAGATCCCGGCCTATGACGGCGGCAAGTTCCCGCTCTCGACCTTCCTGGCCGCCCGGGTGCGGGCGATCCTGGCCGATCCGTTCGAATGGGACCGGCTGCCGCGCGAGCTCAACGAATGGCTGCTCCAGCAGCGCCGCCGCTCCGTGATCCCCGGACCGCGCGACCTCCTGGTCGAGACCTTCCCGCGCGGAGGGCGCTCCTACATGACGTGCTTTCCCTTCGAGGGCCGGCTCGCGCACCAGACGCTGGGCATGCTGCTCACCCGGCGTCTGGAGCGGGCGGGGCTCAAGCCTCTGGGCTTCGTGGCGAACGATTACGGCCTCGCCGTCTATGCCAACGGCGACATCTCGGCGCGGGCCGGGCGGGAGCCCGGCTTCATGGAGGAGCTGTTCTCCGAGGACATGTTGGGCGACGACCTGGAGGATTGGCTCGCCGAATCCGCCCTCATGAAGCGCACTTTCCGGCATTGCGCCGTGATCGCGGGGCTGATCGAGCGGCGCTTTCCGGGCCAGGAGAAGACCGGCCGCCAGGTCACGGTTTCGACGGACCTCGTCTACGACGTGCTGCGCAAGCACGAGCCGGACCACGTTCTGCTGAGAGCCGCGCGGGCGGATGCGGCATCTGGACTCCTCGACGTGAAGCGCCTCGGCATGATGCTCTCGCGCATCCGGGGGCGAATCATCCACAAGGCGCTCGACCGGGTATCTCCCTTAAGTGTCTCCGTGATGCTGGAGATCGGCCGCGAGCGCGTCTACAGCGACGATGCGGACGAGATTCTGGCCGAGGCGGAAGCGACGCTTCTCGACGAGGCTCTGGCGTGACGGCTTTGCTCAAGAACAAACAGACAACGACCGAGATCGGCCTCGGCGGCATGGCGGCGATCCTCGACCTCTCGGGGGCGATGTACCTGCCCGACGAGGACACGCTGCTCGTCGCCGACCTCCATTTCGAGAAGGGCTCGTCTTATGCGAGGCGCGGCATGCTGCTGCCGCCCTATGACACCCGCGAAACCCTGGCGGCCTTGAGCGAGGTGATCTTCCGCCTCGGCCCGCGCCGGGTGGTCGCTTTGGGCGACAGTTTTCACGATGTCGGCGGCCCGGATCGGTTGGGCGGCGAGGAGCGGGAGACGCTCGGCGCCGTTCAGTCCGGGCGCGACTGGGTCTGGGTCACGGGCAACCACGACCGCTCCCTGCCGGACCATATCGGCGGCACGGTGGTGGAGGACATGGAGATCCGCGATCTGATCCTCCGCCATGAACCCAAGGAGGGCGCGACCGGCGAGGTCGCGGGTCATCTCCATCCGGTGGGCAAGGTGGTGATGCGCGGGCGAGCGACCCGCCGACGCTGTTTCTTGAGCGACGGCGCCCGCTGCATCATGCCGGCCATCGGCGCCTATACGGGCGGGCTCAATGCCTGCGACGCGGTCTACAAGCCGCTCTTTCCGAAGGGTTTCACGGCCTATCTGATCGGCACAGAACGCATCTTCGCGATCGCCCGCGCGATGCTGTGCCGGGATTGACCGGCCCGGTCAGTCCCGCCGGAAAATCATGCTGGCAGTCCAGCCGAAGAACAGGGCGAGCAGGGCCGTCATGGCGCCGTAGAGCCAGGACCAATCCCGGGCGGCGACGCCCACCTGCTGCTCGAAGCCCGTCTTCACCATCTCGAAATGGGTGAGCGTCCGGGCCAGGATCACGGTGTCGGCCAGGAGCGTCACCTCCACGTCGTAGTCGCCGGGCGGCGCGGTGGCGGGGAGCGGAATGCTGGCCCGGAAGATGTTGGGTGTCAGGAAGGCGACGCCGCGCTCGTCCTCCCGGTAGAGGCCCTCGCGCGATTTCAGGCGGAAGAGGGCATCGCGGAAGGGGCGGTCGGCGCCGCTGCGGTCGTTGGTGAAGTCCGCCGCATGGATGATGGCCTGGAGGCCGATCTTCTGGCGCATGCGCAACTGTTCGCTGGTGATCTCACGCACGGGCTCCGAGGTGAGCACCGCAAGGTATGACGGGGCGCCGGGAAACTTCTGCTGCTCGCGGTTGAGCCAGAGCGGGCCCAGGCGTTCCTTTTCCCGCACCACGATATACTGGCGAGGCCCCCGCACCGTGATGACCACGTTGTAGGGCGTGGCGCGGGAAATGGTCTGGGCGTCGCGCTCGATGGCGCCGAACACGGCGATCGACGTGCCGGTGTAGTTGGAATTGATGAGAACCCGGCTGCTCGACAGGGACGTGACGAGGCTCTCCCCGAGGACCGGCACGGGTGCGAGCGCCAGCAGGCAGATCCAGAGCCGCGCCGCGATCCGCATCATGCGCGCACCTCCTCCGTGGTGATGGAGAACGGCTCGTTGGGGCGGATCATGAGTTCAAGGGCGAAGCGCAGGCCCACCGCCAGGAGCAGGATCGCCAGGAGGAAGCGGAACACCTCGGCGCGCAGGTTGCGGCCGGCTCGGGCTCCGAACTGTGCGCCGAACACCCCGCCCACGATGAGAAGGATCGCCAGGACGATGTCCACCGCCTGGTTCGCCACCGCGTGCAGGACGAGGGTGATGAGGGTGGTGCACACGATCTGGAACTGGGAGGTTCCCACCACCACGCCGGTGGGCACGCGGAAGATGTAGAGCAGGGCCGGCACCATGATGAAGCCGCCGCCGATCCCCAGAAGCGCGCCCGCGAAGCCGACGAACAGGGCAAAGCCGAGGATCGGGATCACGCTGGCATAGAGCTTGGAGCGCGGGAAGCGCATCCGCAGCGGCCAGCCGAGATAAGGCGCGTGGTCGCCGCCCCGCCGGCGCGGGCGCGCCGCGCCGCCCCTGCGCTTCACCCAGAATTCCCGGATGCTCTCGCGCATCATCAGGCTGCCTACCACGGTGAAGAGGGTCACATACGAGACGACGATCACGAGGTCGAGCTGGCCCGCCCGCCGGGCGGCCGCGAAAAACCAGACGCCGAGTCCGGACCCGATGAGGCCGCCGGCGATCAGCATGGATCCGAGCTTCAGGTCGAGCGCCCTGCGCCGGAGCGCCCCCAGTGCGCTCGTCGTGGACGAGGCGACGATCTGGGCCGATTGCGTGGCCACCGCCACCGCCGGAGGAATGCCGAGGAAGATCAGCAGAGGGGTCATCAGGAACCCGCCGCCGATCCCGAACAGGCCGGAAATGAACCCCACCGCTGCCCCCATCGCGAGAATCAAGAGGACGCTCACGGGCATCTCGGCAATCGGCAGATAAATTTGCACCCCGGTTCCCCTGTGGCCGGTGCAGCCGGTTCGAGAGCGCCGGCCGGCGGCCCGGAAGGTTCGCCGTCACGACGCATGACTGGTGTACGGGAGACGCTCGCCTGCGGATGAGGGAACGGCTCCGACGGATGGCCAGGGTGGATGTCCCGGCGCCTTCAGGCGCTCTTAGCGCTCCTGGTGTGAACGGAAGCTGACAAAATCCGTTCCGGTCTCAAATTCGGTTGTGGGCCGGCACCCCAAGGCTCGCGCTCTCGGCCGGAATCGCCACCTCGTTGGCCGAGATGTCGACCGCGCGGGGGCGCCAGCGCTCGACCGCGACGCGGACCGAAGCCAGGTCGGACGGGTTGAGCCGGGCCGCCATCTCGTCCCGCTTCCGGCCAGCCTCCAGGTCGCCCTGAGCCGCCGCGAGCGCAAACCACTTGTAGGATTGGGTCAAGTCCGGACGGGTGCCGACCGCGCGGGCGAACAACACGCCGATGTTGAACTGGCTGTCCCGCACGCCTGCCTCGGCGGCCTCGAGGTACCAGCGCAGGGCGGCGGCGTAGTCGGGTTTTCCGCCGGCGCCGGCGGCCAGGAGGGTCGCGAGATTGTGCATGGCGCGGGTGTTGCCGCCGGTCGCGGCGCGTTCGTACCAGGTGAGGGCCATCTTGGTGTCCCGCGCCAGGCCGAACCCCTTCTCGTAGAACATGGCGAGCCGCTCCTGCGCGGGGGCGAGACCAGCCCTCGCGGCACGTTCCATCAGACGGGCCGCCAGAGTGGGATCCTTCTCCAGGCCCCGGCCGTCGGCCGCCCGGGAGGCGATCTCATGAACGGCGGAGGCGTCCCCGCCCAAAGCCGCCGCGCTCAAGGCTTCGGGAAGCCCCTGCGGCAGCGTCCCGAGACTGGAAGGATCGAGCCTGAATTGCGGAGCCGCCTGAACCGGCACGCCAGCCCCAAAGCCCACGGGTTGGACGAGGGGCGCGCGCTCCGCCGTGAGCGCGGCCGGTACGGGCGCGGCAGCTCGCGCAACCGGGATGGCATCGACAGCTCCCGCCGTGGACGCGCTCACGAACACCTGAGCGGTTCCCGAGGCCAGCAGGAGGGTGGCCAAGCCGAAGAGGAGCGGGCGCTTGTGGCCGTCGAGGGTCTTCTTCAGGCGCTCGATCAGGTTGCTGTGGGGTTCGGGGTTCGGCTCGGCTCCGGCATCCAGGGCTTCCAGGTCGGAAGCCCTGTCGGCGCCCGCATCCTGCGCCGCCACGATGGTCTGCGTGGCGCGCCGGGCGGCCGCGATGAAGCTCGCCCGCAAGCCGCCGGTGTCGCCGGCGCCCGACGCGAAGGCCGCGGCCACGTTACGGGGCGCCTCCGACTGGGGCGCGGGCGGCGGGCCGGCCCTGCGGTCGCCCATCGGACCGTCCAGGACAGGACCGTCCGGAGCCGGCGTAGAGACTGTCGCGGCCTGCGAGATCGCCGCCGCATGAAGCTTGCGGACGGCTGCTTCCAGCCTGTCGACGGGCAGGGCGGCGGAGGCTGGAGCCTCACCCTCGACCGCCATCGCAGGGGACGTCTTGGGATGCGCCGCGAAGCGGTCGATCAAGGTCGCCAGGGCGTCGTGAACGGCCTGGAGGGTCTGGTGGGTCTTCTTGTCGGATCGGATATGAAGCGCCTTGAGCTCGACCAAGCCTTGCTTGAACGCGTCGAGATCCGCCTCCGGGGCCGCCGGAGCTTGGATCTGGGCTCGGACTTCCTGCAAGGCCGTCCGCGCCGCGCTCTCGGCGATGCGGGACGCCTCGTCCTGGAGCCCCTTCAGGGGGATGGCTTCATCGGCGTTCGCCTGGGAGGCGGAATGAGGCGGAAGGGTCAAGAGCCTGTCCGCGAGGTCGGCGATCCGGCTCTCCATTGGTCCCAGGTCGGGAAGGGGGCGCTGCTCCAGCTTTTCCGCGAGGGTGCGCAGCATGAGCTCCATCGCCGAGGTATCGGCCTGCTGCCAGACCTGGCGCAGTTCCTCCTCGATCCGGTCGAAGCGCCGGAGCAGGGGCTCCGGAGACGGGTCGGGTTTCTCGGCCACCGACCGGACGTCGCCCGACAGGCGCTCCATCATGGCGGTCAGGGTTTGGGCCTCCGCTTTCCGGCCGTCGTTCAGGGCGCCCATGCGCTCGGTCAGGAGCGCGAGCTGGCGCGCCATGGGTTCGAGGCTGGGGGGGGGTGGGTCGGGGCGATTGGCGAGACGGTCGATCTTCTCCCCGAGATCCTGCAGCCGGTCCGACACGTCGGTCGCGGCCTGCTGCTCGACCGTGCGGGTCAGGACTCCGCAGATGTCCTCAAGGGAACCTTTGAGCGCCGCGAAGTCGCCGCGCCCGACCTGATTCTGGCGCAGGTCGGCGAACTGGCGGGTCAGCGCCGCGATGTCGCCCGACAGCCCCGCGATCTGCGCCGGCTCGGCCCTGTGGGCGAGGTCCTGACGGAGGTCGACGATCTGGCTGCTCAGGAAATCGATGACGGTGCGGTCGATTCCGGTTTCGGCTGCGCGGTTGATCCTGTCCCGTAGCCGCTCGATCTGGCTCGAAACCTTCTGGTGGACAGCGTCGGCATGGGACGCGAGCGTCCGATCCAGCCGCGTCTGCAGATCCGACACCGACGCGGCCATCAGCGCCATGTCCGCGGGACCGCGGTCCGCGGCGATGGTTGCGGCCAGGCTGCGCACCTGCTCCTCGAGACCTGTGATCTCGTCCCGTGTCGCCAAGGCGTCGACTGTGCCCTGCAGGCGCTCGATCTCGCTCCGGATACCGTCCAGGCCGGGGGGCGATCCCACTTGAAGCGGTTGCTCCAGGCGGTCCGTGAGCCGGGCCATGTCGGCGCGCAGGCCCGCCAGGGTATCCGACAGAGGAGCGAGCGCCTCAGCGGCCTCCCGAACGGGAAAGACGATCTGAGGCGCGGGAGGCGGTGCCCGCTCCGTCTCGGTTCTGCGTTCGACGCCGTCCAGCCTGTTCCTCAAGGCGATCAGCGCGTCCGACAACGATGCGGCCAGCTTGCTCTGGTGGTCGGCGGTCTGGCGGGAGACCCGATCGATCCGTTCCTCGGCCTGCGCGATCCAGCCCGCCACGGAGTCCAGGGCTGCCCCCGCAGGTGTGTCGTCGGGTCCGCCGAGGGGACGGCCCGTCTTCCCCAGGCGGGCCAGGATGGCGTCCAGCTCGTCGTCCGGCGTCGGACGCAGGCGTCCCGTCGCCGGGCGGTCGGCCTGCAGCGCGGCGATCCACTGATCGAGGGTCAGGCCCGCCCGGCGGGCAGCCGCCTCGGCCAGTTCGCGAATGTCCAGACCGTCAGGGGTGGTGAGAACGTGCCGTCTCATGTCCGTCCGCGAATACTTGAAACTCGATCGCGGCCGTTCCGGGAACGCCGCTCGGCTCCGGCTCGCCGCGCGAATCACGCGCGGACGATTCGGCTCCGACGATCAGAACTTTTCGCGGACGTGGTAAAAACCAAGTTAAGACTGAAGCTTAAGGCTCGGTGTCCCCTTCGTTTGGAGGGCGCCGCTTCCGATTCCCCAAAGCAAACTCGTCGCTACCTCTGAGCGAGCCCGGGTTTTTAAACTCACTTGGTTTAGTAAATAAAATGTTCTATAATATCATTACTGCGAGCTTCCAGGTTTTCAGGAGGCTTGCTGTCTTAACGATAACAGGGGCGACATGAGCACGATTTCATATGAACAGCCATTAGTGACAGCCTTAAGCCGGACCGCCGAGGCGGCACCATCCTTTACGATCGGCGACCTCGCGCGGGAGTTCGGCGTCACGCTGCGCACCTTGCGCTTCTACGAGGACCGAGGTCTCCTGTCCCCCCGCCGGGACGGGCTGTCGCGCATCTACGACGCTCGCGACCGGGACCGCCTGTCGGTTATCCTCAAGGGCAAGCAGCTCGGCTTCACCCTCACGGAAATCCGCGCCATGCTGGCCGAGGAGCGTCGCCCGGACGGCTCGATGCTGAACCTCAACCTGTCCCTCGAGCAGATCGAGGACCAGATCGAGCATCTGGAAGCCCAGAAGGTGGAGATCGAGCAGGCCCTGGCCGAGCTCCGGTCGCGCCTGTCCGGCATGGCCGTCGCGGCCTGAAAGCTGCGCGGTCACCGGCCGCGCCCGCCACCGTAACACGACAGGGACGTCGCCCTTGACGTCCCTTCCTGTTTTGGGCACCGCCGGATCATGACGGTTTTTCTGATCTATGCCGGCGCGGCCTTGGCCGAGATCGCGGGTTGCTTCGCGGTGTGGTCGGTGCTGCGGCAGGGAGCGCCGGCCTTTTGGCTTCTGCCGGGGGTCGCGATGCTGGCCCTGTTCGCCGGGCTCCTGACCCTTATCGACAGTGCCGCGGCCGGACGGGCCTTCGCGGCCTATGGGGGCGTCTATATCGCGGCCTCGCTGGCCTGGCTCTGGTCGGTGGAGGGCGTTCGCCCGGACCGGTGGGATCTCGCGGGCGGAGCCGTCTGCCTGATCGGCGCCGGGCTCATCCTGTTGGGCCCCCGCGCCGCGTAGCCGGCCGCTCATGGGGCGCGACCGGGCCTTTTCTCGCCCCTCCCGGTTGGGCTATGTCTGGCCTCCGATACGGGAAACGACATCAGGGACAGGGGGACCGCGTGGCTGACTTCGTGCTGGCGCTCGACCAGGGCACCACATCCTCACGGGCCATCGTCTTCGACGGCGCGTACAAGATCCGCGGCATCGGCCAGCGCGAGTTTCCGCAGCACTTCCCAAGGCCGGGCTGGGTCGAGCACGACCCGGAGGATCTCTGGCGGACGGTGGTCGAGACCATGCGCATGGCCCTGGCCGACGCCTCCCTGTCGGCCTCGGACATCGCCGCCATCGGCATCACCAACCAGCGCGAGACGGCGGTCGTCTGGGATCGGAAGACCGGGAAGGCGATCCACAACGCCATCGTGTGGCAGGACCGGCGCACGGCCGACATCTGCGCCGCCCTGAAGGCGGACGGGTCCGAGCCGTTCATTACCGAGCGCACAGGCCTCATCGCCGATTCCTATTTCTCCGCCACCAAGGTGGCCTGGATCCTCGATCATGTGGAGGGCGCGCGGGCACGGGCCGAGAACGGGGATCTCGCCTTCGGGACGGTGGATTCCTGGCTGCTCTGGCACCTGACCGGCGGCAAGCGCCACGTAACCGACGCCACCAACGCGTCGCGCACGATGCTGTGCAACATTGACACCGGCCAGTGGGACGACGAACTCCTGCGGCTCCTGCGCGTACCCCGGGCGATGCTGCCGGAGATCCTGGAGTGCATCGACGATTTCGGCGCCACGGATCCTGCCCTGTTCGGGGTCGCCATCCCGATCCGAGGCGTGGCGGGGGACCAGCAGGCCGCTACGGTGGGGCAGGCCTGCTTCCGGCCCGGCATGATGAAATCCACCTATGGCACCGGCTGCTTCGCCCTTCTCAATACGGGGCACGACCGGGTACCGTCGCAAAACCGACTCCTGACGACCATCGCCTACCGGATCAACGGCCGGACCACCTACGCGCTGGAGGGTTCGATCTTCATCGCGGGCGCGGCGGTGCAATGGTTGCGAGACGGTCTGGGCATCCTCCAGCGCGCGGAGCAATCCGGTGCCTTCGCCGAGAAGGCCGACCCGCAGCAGGAGGTCTATCTGGTTCCGGCCTTCACGGGTCTCGGCGCGCCCTGGTGGCACGCGGAGGCGCGGGGGGCGCTCTATGGGCTGACCCGCAACACGGGCCCGCATGAGATCGCCCGCGCGGCGCTGGAATCCGTCTGCTTCCAGACCCGCGATCTCCTGGAAGCCATGCGCCAGGACTGGGCCGCGAGTGCCGACACCGTGCTGCGCGTCGACGGCGGCATGGTAGCGAGCGATTGGACCATGCAGCGCCTCGCCGACATCCTCGACTCTCCCGTGGACAGGCCGGTGGTGCTGGAGACCACCGCTCTCGGGGCCGCTTGGCTGGCCGGCTGCGGGCAAGGGGTGTGGCCGGACCAGGACGGTTTCGCGGGCTCCTGGCGCCTCGATCGCCGCTTCGAGCCCCGGATGGAGCCGGAGGCGCGCCGCAAGTCCGTCGCGGGCTGGAAACTGGCCGTCGAGCGCACGATCTGGAACGGCTCCTAGGTTCGGCCTCTCCGGCGCGGCAATCGATCCCTCGCGCAAGGGGGCCGAAGCCGCTAGGGTCCGGCTCCCGTCCGTGCCCCGCCGCAGAGCTCCCATGAACTATCTCGTCCTCGACCTCGAGACCGCCAATTCCGACTGCGCTTCCATCTGCCAGATCGGGATCGTGCATGTGGAGGGGGGCGAGATCGCCGGCACGGTGTCGCGCCTGGTGGACCCGGAGGATTACTTCGATCCCTGGAACATCAAGGTTCACGGCATCCAGCCCCATCAGGTGGCGGGCCAGCCCGCCTTTCCGGAGGTTTGGCGCGAACTCGCCGGGTTGGTCGAAGGACGGATCGTGGTGACTCAAGGATCCTTCGACCGGACGGCGATCCACCGGGCCTGCGCCCGTTACGGGCTCCCGATCACGGAGGCGAACTGGCTCGATAACACCACGGTGGTGCGCCGGACCTGGAGCCAGTTCGCCAAACGCGGCTACTCCTTGGGCAACCTGGCAAACCATTTCGGCATCGCGTTCCGGCACCACGACGCCCTGGAGGACGCCATCGCGACGGCCCACATCTTCCGCCGCGCCCTGGACGAGAGCGGCAAGACCGCGTCGCAATGGCATGCGGAGATCGCAGGGCGCGCTTCGGCGCGGGCCTCGATCGTGCTGCAGGGGGTCTCCGGCGCGGACTTCTCGGGGCAATCCGTCGTGTTCACGGGACGCATGCGCATCAAGCGGGCCGAGGCCGCGCGGTTGGCGGCCGAACGGGGGTTCAGCATCGAATCCGCCATGACGCCCACCACCAGCCTGCTTTGCATCGGACGCGAGGGCACGGTGACCGGCAAGAGCGCGAAGGAGCGCGAGGCCGAGCGGCTGCGCGCGGGCGGACATCCGGTCTCCATCGTGAGCGAGGACGAGTTCTGGCAGATGCTCCGCGCATGATGCAAGCCGTTATCTACACGGACGGCGCCTGCATCGGCAGCGGCGGCGGCACGCCGGGAGGTTTCGCGGCCATCATCCGGACCGGTGAGGAGGAGCGCATCGTGACGGGGCGGTGTTCCGCCGCCACGAGCACGGCCATGGAGCTCATGGGCGTGATCGCGGCCCTGGAGGCGCTCGTGCCCGGCCTGCCCGCCGCCATCCACACGGACAGCCGCTACGTCATCACGGGCGCCACCGAGCGCCTGCCCTGGTGGCGCTCCCGACGCTGGCGCATCGTCAAGGGCGGCAAGGTGGCGAACCGGGACCTCTGGCAGCGCCTGTCGGACCTGATCGAAGATCGCGCCGTGACATGGCACTGGGTCCGCGGCCATGCGGGCGATCCGTTGAACGAACGCGCGCATGCGCTGGCTTTTGGCGAGGCTTCGCGCGCGAGGGACGAACGCCCAAAAGGTGATTAGGCCTGCGTTTTCGCGCTCTTCCTGAAAGCATCGCGCAATTTCAGCATGATCCGGTTCATCGGATTGCGACGCAGAAGACGCAGATCCGCGTCCTGTCGGGCCAGGCGATCATTCGCGGCCACCAGCTGCTCGTAGACGGTGTCGCGGTTGGCCGTCACGGCAATGCATTCGTTCGTCATCGCGACGAGCTGGCTGTGCACGAGACCCCGGTTGGCCTCCGTCTCGCTCAGAAGCTGGGTGAGGCTTGCGATCTGGTCGGCATAGACGGGCGGGACGGGGGATGCTCCGGCGCTGTCCCGGCTCTCGCGGGTGAGGCGTTCGACGAGCCTGTCGAGGATGAGCGCGTTGTCCGGCGAGATCAGAACCGGGCCGGCCTTTCCCTGACCTGGGCTGAAAAGTGACGACCGGTGAGGGAAATAGCCGCGTCTGACAGCCTCGTTGACCGCCTCGAAGCGGGATTGGATCCCGTCATAGGTCACCTCGTCCAGGCCGACGCTTCGCCCCTTCGTTCCGTCGAGGACGATGTCGGACAGATCGATATTGCGCCGGTTGAGCCCGATGCCCGGGACGAGGCGGGGGACATACCGGTTGATGATGTTGAGCAGCGTCTGGCCGAATTGATTGACGGACTCGTTCTTGGATTCGATGCGTCGGTCGATCTTGCGTCCCAGTTCCGGATCGACCTGGTCGAAGAAGTCGTCGACCAGGTCCCCGTTGAGGAACTCCCCCGGCTCGAAGATCCGGACCGTGAGGTTCTCCCGGCCGAAGGCCTTCTCCCACCGTGCGAGATAGGCGAGATAATCGAAATACGGGTTGTCGGGCCGGCACATGTCGCTGACGAAATCGTGCAGGGTTCCGTGACCGCCGCTGATCAGAAACGTCGTATAGGCGGACAACGCCGCATCGATCTGCTTGCGCAGGTAGGTGAGAACCCTGACCCTCTCGAACCGTTCCGCCAGGAGCCGCTTCAGGGTCTCGATCTCATCGTCGTGGATGACGCGCGAATGAAAGTGCTCGCTCGTTGCCAGAACGGTATGGACGTGCGGCGGGATCGCCGCCAGTTCGTCGTCGAAGCGCCGCAGGAAGTCGCGCTGGAAGACCTCGCGCTTCTCGGGCGTGTCGATGAGCTGGGCGCGGAAGTGATCGTCGAACCGGTCCTGGCGCAGGCAGTAGGCCGCTAGGTCCCTGTTGTTGTGGATGCCGGGCGAGCTCAGGAAGTAATACCCGTTCCGGATCAGCGCATCGCGATTCTTGTGCAGGAGCTCCTGGATCGTCGTCGTGCCGGTCTTCTCGGTCCCGATGTGAAGAACGATGTCCATGGGTGGTCTTGTCCAAGCTAGAGACGTCTGCGTTTGCGACAGGGTCGCGCGGTCTCACCGGATCCCGCGCGACTCCAGGAACTCTTCGACCTGCACGGCCAGCATCACGGGCTCCCGGCCGATCGTATGCAGGTGGATCTCCGGCTGCTGCGGCGGCTCGTAGGGCGAGTCGATCCCCGTGAAATTCTTGATCTCGCCCGCCATCGCCTTGCGGTAGAGACCCTTCGGGTCGCGCCGGGCGCATTCCTCCAGGGGCGTGTCGACGAAGATCTCGATGAACTCGCCGTCCGGCATCATGTCGCGGGCAAGCTGGCGCTCGGACCGGAACGGCGAGATGAACGACACGATGACGATGAGGCCCGCATCCGCCATCAGCTTCGCCACCTCGGCGACGCGGCGAATGTTCTCGACCCGGTCCGCTTCCGTGAAGCCCAAATCCCGGTTGAGACCGTGGCGGACGTTGTCGCCGTCGAGGATGTAGGTGTGGCGGCCTTTGGCGTGCAGCAGCTTTTCCACCGCGTTGGCGATGGTGGACTTGCCCGAGCCCGAGAGTCCGGTGAACCAGAGGACGGACGGCTTCTGGTGCTTGATCGCCGCTCGGGCCTGCTTGTCGACCTCAATGGCCTGCCAGTGGATGTTCTGCGCGCGCCGGAGCGGGAAGTCGATCATGCCGGCGCCAACCGTCGCGTTGGTGAAGCGGTCGATCAGGATGAAGCCTCCGGTGACCCGGTTGTCCCGGTAGGCGTCGAAGGCGATGGGCGACTGCGTGCCGATATTGCACACGCCGATCTCGTTCATCTGCAGGGATTTCGCGGCTTCGTGCGCGAAGGTGTTCACATCCACCTGGTGCTTGAGGGCCGTGACCGTGGCGCCGACGCTGTCGGCTTCCGTGCGCAGGATATAGCTGCGGCCTGGGATCATCGGTGTCGGCGAGAACCAGATCAGGTGCGCCTGGAACTGATCGGCGACATGGGGCCGGGCCTCCGGCGCCGCCAGCATGTTGCCGCGGGAGACCTCGACCTGGTCTTCCAGGACCAGCGTGACGGCCTGGCCCTCCACCGCGCGGTCGAGGGAGCCGTCCTGGGTGACGATCTCCTTGATCCGGGATCGATGGCCGGACTTGGCCACGCTCACCGGGTCGCCCACCGCGACCTGTCCGGACGCGACCTGCCCAGCGAAGCCGCGGAAATCGAGATTGGGGCGGCTCACGTACTGGACCGGGAAGCGGAAGGGCTTGTCACGGGCATCGTTCTCGACCTGAACGGTTTCGAGGTGATGCATCAGGGTCGGGCCCGCATACCACCCTGTATGGGACGATGCCTCGGTGACGTTGTCGCCGTAGCGCGCCGAGATCGGGATCGGCTGGACGGTCTTGAAGCCGAGATCCCGGGCAAACGCCGTGTAGTCCGCCACGATGCGGTCGAACACCGCCTGGTCGTAGCCCACGAGGTCGATCTTGTTGACCGCCAGCACGATGTGGCGGATGCCGAGCAGGGAGGCGATGTAGGAATGACGGCGCGTCTGGCGCAGGATTCCCTGCCGGCTGTCCACCAGCACGATGGCGAGATCCGCCGTGGAGGCCCCGGTTGCCATGTTGCGCGTGTATTCCTCGTGGCCGGGCGTATCGGCCACGATGAACTTGCGCTTGGCGGTGGTGAAGAACCGGTAGGCGACGTCGATGGTGATGCCTTGCTCGCGCTCGGCCTCCAGACCGTCCACGAGAAGCGCGAAATCGATATCCTCGCCCGTGGTGCCGTGCTTCGCGCTGTCGCGCTCGAGAGCCGCCAGGTGATCCTCGAAGATCAGCTTGCTGTCGTAGAGCAGGCGGCCGATTAGCGTGGACTTGCCGTCGTCCACGGACCCGCAGGTGAGAAAGCGCAGGAGAGATTTGGATTCCTGCTCCCGCAGGTACTCCGTCATGCTGCCAGGGAAGGGAGTCGCGTGGTTCATCTAGAAATACCCCTCGCGCTTCTTCTTCTCCATGGAGCCGACCTCATCCTTGTCGATGAGCCGGCCCTGCCGCTCCGACGTGCGGGCCGTGAGCATTTCGCGCACGATATCTTCCAGGGATGTCGCGTCGGACTCGATGGCGCCCGTCAGGGGATAGCAGCCGAGCGTGCGGAAGCGGACGAGCCGCTCCCTGACCACGTCGGATTCGGTCAGCGGCATGCGGTCGTCATCCACCATGATCAGCATGCCGTCGCGCTCCACCACCGGCCGCTTGGCGGCGAAGTACAGCGGCACCACCGGGATTTGCTCTTTCATGATGTATTGCCAGATATCGAGTTCGGTCCAGTTGGACAGCGGGAAGATCCGCATCGACTCGCGGGGGCCGACGTGGGTGTTGTAGGTCTTCCACATCTCCGGGCGCTGGTTCTTCGGGTCCCAGGCGTGCTGGTCGTTGCGGAAGGAGAAGATGCGCTCCTTGGCGCGGGACTTCTCCTCGTCCCGGCGGGCGCCCCCGAAGGCCGCGTCGAAGCCGTATTTCTCCAGGGCCTGGCGCAAACCCAGGGTTTTCATCACGTGCGTGTGGACGCTCGAGCCGTGGCTGAAGGGTCCGATATTCTGTGTGATCCCGTCCGGGTTGACGTGGACCAGGAGGTCGATCCCGAGGTCCCGGGCCATCCGGTCCCGGAAGGCGGTCATCTCCTTGAACTTCCAGGTCGTGTCCACGTGTAGGAACGGGAAAGGAGGCTTGGCCGGGTAGAACGCCTTCATGGCCAGATGAAGCATCACCGACGAATCCTTGCCGATGGAGTAGAGCATCACCGGATTGGAACAGGTGGCGGCCACCTCCCGGAAGATATGGATCGATTCAGCCTCGAGGCGCTGAAGATGGCTGAGGGACATGGAAAATCTGCTCTGGGGCCGCCATGGGATGGATGGCCCAAGCCTCTAATGTTACGGGTAGGGGAAAGCAACCCGCCAGAGGGACGCGGGACTGCGGCGTTCTCCGGCGCCTGTCGAAGTCTGCCGACCGCAACGAAGGGTCCGACGGCGTCTCTAGGAATATAAAGCCGAAAAATCTCCAGGCGGCCGCAGCATAATGCTACCTTTTTGGTCCGCCCTCCTGTAGGCAGTGCGAAGGTCGCAGGCACCGGACCCGATCCCTCGACGGGTCGGAAACAAATGCTCCGTTCTGGGATTGTGACCTTCTCTAGCGTCATGAAGGAAAAAGCCATGTTTACTCTCGAAGTTGCTGGGAAAGCGATTGCGGTCACCAATGCGGACGAGGAACAGGCACGCGACCTCTTCATGAGCGAGGATTTCAAGGCCGACCTCCTCTCCCTCAAGAGCGAGAGCAAGCCCCTCTGGGACGGCTCCTCCGCCCTAACGGTTCGGGCCGCCTCCGACGAGGAAATGGACGCCGTCGACGAGGTGCTCGAAGAAGAAGGCGAGGACGACGATCTGGGAGACGATGACGAGGAACTCGGCATCGATGTGGTCTTCCTGGTCGAGATCGACGAAACCGACGAACCTTCAGCCCTGAGCTGAGCAACCGACAGGAGCATGCCACGGCTCCGCAGGAACGGCCGAGCCGCAACACCATGCCCTTTCCCACCACCAATCCCAGCCTCGAACGCGCCCTGACCGACCGAGGCTACCAGGACCCGACCCCCGTCCAGGCCGCCGTTCTGCAGCCCGAGGCCGAGGGCCGGGACCTCCTGGTCTCCGCCCAGACCGGCTCCGGCAAGACCGTCGCCTACGGGCTCGCGCTCGCCTCGACCCTCCTGGGCGAAGCCGAGCGGTTCGGCCCGCCGGCCGAGCCCCTGGCGCTGATCGTGGCGCCGACCCGTGAACTGGCCCTCCAGGTTCACCGCGAGCTGATCTGGCTCTATGGGCCCGCCGGCGTGCGGGTTGCCTCCAGCGTCGGCGGCATGGACGTGCGCCGCGAGCAGCGGGCTCTCGAAGACGGCTGCCACATCGTGGTGGGCACCCCCGGCCGCCTGCGCGACCATCTGGAGCGCGGTCGCCTCGACCCGTCGCAGATGAGGGCCGTCGTCCTGGACGAAGCCGACGAGATGCTCGACCTGGGCTTCCGGGAGGACCTCGAGTTCATCCTGGACGCCCTGCCCGAAAGCCGCCGGACCCTCCTGTTCTCGGCAACCCTGCCGCGGAACATCGTGGCCATGGCCCGGCGCTACCAGCGCGACGCCTTCCGCATCGACACGCTCGTCGAGAACGAACCCCACAGCGACATCGAATACCGCGCCTTGCGCGTGGCTCCCAACGAGATCGAGCTCGGTGTCGTCAACGTCCTGCGCTTCTACGAGATGCGCAACGCCATGGTGTTCTGCAAAACCCGCGAGGCGGTGCGGCATCTTCATGCCAGCCTGACGGAGCGCGGCTTCGCGGCCGTGGCCCTCTCGGGCGAGCTGACCCAGAACGAGCGCAGCAACGCGCTTCAGTCCCTCCGCGACGGGCGCGCCCGGGTCTGCGTGGCGACCGATGTGGCGGCGCGGGGCATCGATCTGCCCGATCTCGGCCTCGTCATCCACGCGGAGCTGCCCAACGACCACGAGACCCTGCTCCATCGCAGCGGCCGGACGGGCCGCGCGGGCCGCAAGGGCGTCTGCGTCCTGCTGGTGCCGTTCACCCGTCGCCGCAAGGCCGAGGGCCTTCTGGCGGCCGCTCGGGTCGATGCCGAATGGGCGGGCCCGCCCACGGCCGAGGAAATCCGCAAGCGCGACCAGGAACGCCTCGTGAGCGACCCGGCCTGGACCGAGGACAAGCTCGACGAGGATCTGGAGATGGGCCGCGTTCTCCTGGCGCAGCACAGCGCCGAGGAGGTCGCCGCCGCCCTCGCGCGCATGCACCGGGCCCGGTTGCCGGCGCCGGAGGAACTCGTCGAGGCCGGTCCCGACCGGGGACCCCGCGCCAAGCGGGACTTCGGCGATGATCGTCCGCCCCGGGAGCGGCATGCCCGCGACGAGGCCTTCGAGGCCGAGGACATGGCGTGGTTCACCATGAGCGTCGGACGGCGGAACAACGCCGACCCGCGCTGGCTCCTGCCGATCATCTGCCGCCTGGGACACGTGACCCGGAAGGAGGTCGGCCCGATCAAGATTTACGACCGGGAGACCAAATTCGGCATTCTGAAGTCGTTCGCACCCCGCTTCGCCTCGGCGGCGCGCAAGAGCAACGACGAGGACATCCGCATCGAGCCCGCGGGTTTCGAGCGCGGGAAGCCGCAGGACGGCAAGAAACCCTTCGGGTCCAAAAAGCCCTATGAAGGCAAGAAATCGTTCGAGGGCAAGAAGCCGTTCGACGGCAAGAAATCACACGAAGGCAAGAAGCCCTATGAGGGCAAGAAACCTTACGAGCCTCGGAAGGGCGCCGACGACAGGCCGCACGGAGACAAGAAGCCGCCGGGCGGCAAGAAATGGGCCGGCAAGGACGCCAAGCCTGGTGGGCCGAAGCCTGGCGGACCTAAGAAAAAGTTCTCCTCCAAGCGCGAGCGGTAACCCACCGCGCCTCCAGTGCTCAGCGGCGCCTGACGGGATCGGGGGCGGGCGCATCCGGATGGAGGATGTCGCCCAGCGCTTCCTCGACGGCCTCGATGCCCTTCACATGGATGCGGTCCCGCTGCTCGAGCTTCCTCACATGGGTGTCGAGCTCGGGCGGGATCGCCGGGTCGCCCAGATAGGCCGGTCGGTCGCCCGCCTCGTAATAGGCGGCCCGGAGCTTCTGGCCCAGGTGCTCCTGCACGGGCCGGGGCAGCGTGGGCGCGTCGTCTTCACCGTTCGTCTTCGTCTCGGCCGGCATCTGGGGCTCCGTCGTGCCATCTCTGCGTGCCAGGGTTGAACGCCCGACCTTGTCAGTTGGTTCGGGCCAGCCGGAGACGCCGCTTGCGACCGTGCCGCCCGTTCGCCAGAATGGCATGAAGATATGCCTGATTTTCCAGCCTCCGCCTCGTGGCACCCGGGCGTCGATTCGCTCCGCTTCCGGCCGCACGGCCATGAAGGCGATTGTTTCGTCCACCGGCTGGCCTTCCGCACCCTGATCGGCACAGCTCCCTCGCCGGAGGAATGTGCGGCGTTCTTCGTAAAACAGGCTGACGCCTTCGGGGTGGCGGCGGCTCTCAAGATCGAGCGCCGCAACCTCGCGACCGACGCACACTTCCATTTGACGAGCCGCGACATCCTCCGGGCCATGGAAAATGGATTGAAACACCAGAGCCTTTCGGCTTGAGGTTGGACAACATGTCTCTATAGTCCAGCCGTCGGTTCCCGATCGGGACGAACAGGGAATGCGGTGCGGATGGACCTCCATCCAAAGCCGCGGCTGCCCCCGCAACTGTCAGCGGACAGTGATCCTCGACCAACGCCACTGGGTTTCCCGGGAAGGCAGGGGAGACACGCTCATCCGCAAGCCAGGAGACCTGCCGACGCACGAAACCTCTTGACCGGCCCTCGGGTGGAGGGCGGAAAGTCATCACGATGACACCGAACGACACTTCCCTTCAGCTTTCCACGTCCGTCACGCCGTCCTCGCGCCTCGTGCAGCTGGGACTTGCGGCTTTCCTCGGACTTTTCGTCGTGGGCTTTGCGGGCTTCTCCCACATCAGCGCCGTGCACAACGCCGCGCATGACGTCCGGCACTCCTTGGCCTTTCCCTGCCACTGAGGAGATCGCCCCATGTCATTGTTCCGGAATATCGTATTCGTAGCCGCCCTGGCTGGCCTCGTGGCCGGGATCGGCATGACCGGCATGCAATATGCCAGCACCGTCCCGCTCATCCTCAAGGCTGAAACCTTCGAGAATGCCGCGGGCGGCGAAGGGCCCGCGACTGCCGCCCACCAGCACGCGGAGGCCACCGCCGCCCATTCCCACGACGAGGCTGACGGTTGGGCTCCGGAGGACGGCTTCGAGCGGTCGGCCTATACGGCGTTGGCCAATGTCGCGACGGCCATCGGTTTCGCGCTCCTGCTCGTCGTCGCGTCCGAGTTCGCGGGCGGCATGACAGGCTGGCGTCAGGGCATGTTCTGGGGCCTTGCCGGGTTCGCGGTCTTCACCCTCGCGCCCGGCCTCGGCCTTCCGCCGGAGCTTCCGGGAATGCCCGCAGCCGATGTCGCCACTCGCCAGGTCTGGTGGATCTTGGCCGCATTGGCCACGGCGGCGGGACTTTCGCTGATCGTTTTCCGGCGCTCCGTCGCTTGGGCGGTCCTGGGCGTGGCGTTGATCGTCGCGCCCCACATCGTGGGAGCCCCCCAGCCGGAAAGCCATGAGACGGCGGTGCCCCATGGCCTGCTGCACAGCTTCGTCGTGGCGGTCGTGGCCTCGAGCCTTGTGTTCTGGGTCTTACTCGGCGGCGTGGCAGGCTACCTGCGCTCGCGCTTCATGCGGGTCGCCTGATCGGTCTTTGGGTGATTTCGAACGGCCGGCGTCCCTCATGGCGCCGGCCGTTTTCGTTCAGCCCGCCAGAACGTGGAAGAACGTACCGCTCACCTGGCCCGAGCGATGGCCCGCACGGCCAAGATCGGACCCGGTGGCGTCGCTGACGGCAGCGAGGTTGGCGGGCTCGCTCTCGACGACCGACGCGTAGTGGAATTCATGACCGACCAGGGTGTGGCCCGGTTCGCCGAGCGCGCTGGCCTCCAGGGAGCGCGCCACCCGGTAGCCCAGATGAAGCTTGCGCCGCGCATAGCTGGTGGCGACCGGCAGCAGGCCCGCCATGGGGTGGGTGCATCCATCCCCATCTTCGAGGGTGCGGCCCAGAACCATGTAGCCGCCGCATTCCCCATGGACTGGCCGTGACCCGGCGAAGGCGCGCAGGCCCTCCAAGAACCGGCGAGCGCCCGCGATCCGGCCGGCATGAAGCTCCGGGTACCCTCCGGGAAGCCAACAGGCGTCGCAATCCGGCGGGGGGGCCTCGTCGGCGAGGGGCGAGAAGAAGCGGATCTCGGCGCCCGCGCCTCGCCAGCCGTTCAGGATATGGGGATAGACGAACGAAAAGGCCTCGTCCCGCGCCAGGGCGATCCGCTGGCCCGGCGGCCGAAGAGGCACGCCTGGCCGAATGGGGTCGAGGCGGGTCGGGCCGGCGAGCTCCAGGATGCGCTCGATGTCGAGGCCGGCCTCGACGGTGTCGGCCAGCTTTTCCAGCCGGGCCTCGAGGTCTGCCGTCTCGCGCGCCTGGACGAGGCCGAGATGCCGCTCCGGCAACACCATGGACTTGTCCCGCGACAAGGCGCCCAGCACGGGCAGGCCGACGCGGGCGAGACCGTCTTCCGTCAGACGGCGGTGCCGGTCGCTGGCGACATTGTTGAGGACGACGCCCATGAGGGCGATGCGCGGGTCGTAGAGCTTGCAGCCGAGCGCCGTCGCGGCGGCGGATTGCGCCTGGCCGGCGATGTCGAGCACCAGGAGGACGGGCCAGCCGAAGCGCGCCGCGATATCGGCGCTCGCGCCCGTGCGCCCGGCCTCGGCCTGGATGCCGTCGAACAAACCCATGGAGCCCTCGGCGATCACCAGGTCGGTGTCCGCCGCCGCCTCACCCGCGAGCCGGTTCAAGAGGTCCGGGCCCATGGCGAAGCTGTCGAGATTGGCGCTGGGCGTTCCGGTTGCGGCCTCGTGGAAGGCGGGGTCGATGTAGTCGGGTCCGCACTTGAGCCCCCGCACCGCGAGACCCCGGCGTCGCAGGGCCCGCTGGAGGCCGAGGGTGACCGTCGTCTTGCCGGACCCGGATCGAGGCGCCGCGACCAGGAGGCCGGGAGCGGCGTTCGGGGTCACGCTGCCGCTTCCGCCCGGAAGAGCAGCAGGTGGTCGAGCACCCCCGAGCGGAATCCCGCGATGGCCCCCACCACCACGATGGCCGGCGATTGGATGGCCCGCTCCAGGGCCAGACGCGGCAGGTCGCCCAGGGGCGCTTCCGCGACGGCTTCCGCCTCGGTGGTGGCCGCGTGCACGATGAGGGCCGGGGTCTGGCGGCTCAAGCCCCCGTCGAGGAGTTCTCCAACGATGGAGGCGAGGTTCGTCACCGCCATGTAGAGGATGAGCGGTGCCCCGGTACGAGCAAGGGCGGCCCAGTCGGTGGCCTGGCCCTCAGCGCAATGGCCCGTCGCCAGGATGACGGCGTGGTTGGTGTCGCGGGTGGTGGCCGGGATGCCGTGGATGGCAAGCGAGGCCAAGCCGCTCGACACGCCGGGGACGATCCGGAATGCGATCCCGGCCTGGGCCAGCGCCAGCGCTTCCTCGCCGCCGCGGCCGAAGATGAACGGGTCGCCGCCCTTGAGCCGCAGAACCCGCTTGCCTTCCTCAGCGAGCGCGATCAGCCGGGACGTGATCGAGTCCTGCGCCACGGAGGTCCGGCCTCCGCGCTTGCCCGCGTATTCGAGCACGGCGCCCTCGCGGGCAAAGGCGAGGATGCGCGGGTCGACCAGGGCGTCATGGACGATCACATCGGCCTGGCGCAAGGCATTGAAGGCGTGAAGCGTGAGCAGGCCCGGATCGCCTGGACCGGCACCCACGAGCCAGACCGTGCCGGGGTCGAAAACGGGGGTGAGATCGTTCGTGCTCAAGTGGAAATCCTCGGGGCCGGCGCGGGGCGTTCATGGCCATATACGGCAAGGGAGTGTCCCATGGCGACCCCTGGGTCCGAACAGGCGGGCGGGAGGTGGACGCGGCCCAAGGTCACGCGCCCGCCTTCGGCCGGAAACGGCGGTCGTAGCCCGTGGAATAGAGGGCACTTTCGCGAAACATGTCGTCTCCCAGGGCTGGGCCCACGAGGATGAGAGCCGTGCGCTCCAGGCCCGCGCCCTTCACGGCGGCGGCGATCTCGCCCAGCGTCGAGCGGATCACCCGCTCGTCCGGCCAGGTGGCGCGCCAGACGACGGCGGCGGGGCACTTCTCCCCGTAGGCAGGGGTCAGCTCGGCCACCACCTTGTCGATGACGTGGATCGAGAGATGGATCGCCAGCGTGGCCCGCGTGGCCGCGAAGGCCTCCAGGCTTTCGGTCTCGGGCATGGCGGAGGCCCGTCCCGACGTGCGGGTGAGAACCACCGATTGCGCCACCTCCGGCAAGGTGAGTTCGCGCCCCAACACGGCAGCGGCCGCCGAAAAGGACGGCACGCCCGGCGTCAGCGTGTAGGGAATGCCCAGCGCGTCGAGCCGCCGGGTCTGCTCCCCCACCGCGCTCCAGATCGAGAGGTCTCCCGAATGCAGGCGCGCCACGTCCTGCCCCGCCTCATGGGCGCGACGGATCTCCGCCACGATGGCGTCGAGGTCGAGGGGGGCGGTGTCGACGATCCGCGCATCGGCGGGGCACCAGGTCAAGATGTCGGGCGGAATGATGGATCCGGCGTAGAGACAAACCGGACAGCGTTCGATGAGGCTGCGGCCCCGCACGGTGATGAGGTCGGGCGCGCCTGGGCCCGCGCCGATGAAGTGGACGGTCATGAGGCGTCTCCCCGGGCGAGCGCGCAGGTGACGCGATCCGATGCGATGCGCTTGAGAATCAGGCGCGGGTGATCGCCGGCACAGGCGAGCGCCGCCGCTTCCGCGACCGAGCCCACGCCGTAGCGGTCGCGAACGCGCTGCGAATGTGTTTCGACGAAAGAAGCGACCCGGTCCAGGCCGTTCCGATCCGCTGCGAGCGGCGTGAGGCTCATGTGCTCGGCCGCCAGCCGGTAGCCCGGCTCGCCGGAACGCTCCTCGATCGTCGCCAGCGCCGCCAGGTCGCTTCTCGCCAGCGATGCAAGGTGCAGCGCGCGTTCCACGAGATCGACGATCTCGTCCGCTGTCACGCCATGCCGGAAGCCCAGGCCCGCCACGATCATGGCTTCGTCGCCCACCATTGCGTCACCGGCATCGCGGGCCGCCAGCCATGAAGGGAGCCGATCGGATCGAGGCGGGAGACCGCGATCCGCCGCATGGCTCCGCCATAGCGCGCGAAGCAGGTATTCAGAACGTGCTCCGTCTCCAGCGTAACAGCATTGATGACGAACCGCCCACCCGGTTTCAGGGCCTCCCAGCAGGCTTCTATAACCCCATCACCTGTCGCGCCGCCGCCGATGAAGATGGCGTCCGGTCGCGGCAGATCCTTCAAAGCGTCGGGCGCTTTTCCGACGATGCTTTTCACATCCGGCACCCCGAGATGCGAGGCGTTGCGAAGGAGACGCTCCGCGCGATCCCCGCGCGCCTCGACCGCGATGGCGCGGTTGGCCGGATGGCGCAGCATCCATTCGATAGACACCGAGCCGGCCCCCGCGCCCACGTCCCACAGGAGGTTGCCCGCGCGAGGCGCGAGAGCCGACAACGTGATAGCGCGGATTTCCGCCTTGGTGAGCTGCCCATCGTTCTCGAACCACGTATCGTCAAGGCCGGATGCCAGCGGGACGACGTGCGCTTCGGGCGCGGCCACGATCCGAACCGCGATGACGTTCAGCGGGTCGATGTCCCCAAGGTCGAAGCTATCGGCCTGGGCCCGCAGCACCCGCTCGCGAGGGCCGCCCATAGCCTCCAGAACCGTGATGTCCGATCCCCCAAAGCCACGCTCGTTGAGGAGAGACGCCAATCGCTCCGGCGTCGTGCCGTCCCAGGACAGCGCGAGGACACGGGCATCGGGTTGAAGATGGGGGACGATCCGCTCCAGGGCGCGGCCATGCAGGCTCACGCAGGCGCAGTCGGGCAAGGACCAGCCGAGACGCGCCGCCGCGAGGCTGAAGGCCGAGACATGCGGGAAAGCGCTGATCTCCTCGGCCGGGACGAGTTTCGCCAGTTCGGCCCCAATGCCGTAATGAAACGGATCGCCGGAGGCCAGGACGCAGACCTTTTCGCCCTGATGAGCCAAAATCTGCGGATAAACATCGGTCATCGGGCTCGGCCAAGGCCGTGCCTCGCCCGGAAAGGGCCCCGCGAGTTCGAGATGGCGCTTGCCGCCGAACACGAGACCTGCCCCTTCGATGGCCTGGATGGCCGTCGCCGAGAGCCCCGCGCGTCCATCCTCGCCGATGCCGACGATGAAGAGCCAGGGCGTCTGGGAGGCGCTCGACACGGGCGAACCGTTAGGCGACAAGGCTGCCATGCGCATTCTCATTCTCGGTGGAACGACGGAGGGCCTCGCTCTGGCCGAAGCCCTGGCGCAGATGCGCCAGGACGCCGTGATGCTGTCGCTGGCGGGGCGCACCGCGGCGCCGAGGCGGGCGGAGGCTCGCACCCGCATTGGCGGATTCGGGGGCGTGGAAGGCTTGCGCCGCTGGCTGAGGGAAAACCTCACGGATCTGGTGATCGATGCGACGCATCCCTTCGCGGCGCGGATCTCCGCCAACGCGGCCCAAGCCTGCGAGCGGGAAGGGATCCCCCTCATGGCCATTCGCCGTCCGCCTTGGACGATGCGCCAGGGAGATCGCTGGATCGAGGCGACCTCCATGGCCGAGGCGGCCGAGGCCGTCGGCCCGGAGCCCCGACGGGTCTTCCTCACCGTTGGACGGCTTGAGCTGGACGCCTTCAACCGCGCCCCGCAGCACCACTATCTCGTGCGAACCATCGAACCGGTCGGAGACGCCTTGCGCGTGCCCCGCGTCACCACCCTGCAGGCCCGGGGACCGTTCGACGAGGCCACTGAGGAAGCTCTCCTGGCGGAGCATGGGATCGAGGTCGTGGTCACCAAGAACTCGGGCGGTCCCGCCACCTACGGCAAGATTGCGGCCGCCCGCAGGCTCGGCCTGCCCGTGGTGGTCGTGAGCCAGCCCGACAAGCCGGTCGTTCCGACCGCCGCGACCGTGGCGGAGGCGATGGCCCTGATCAAGGCTCATGGACGAACCCCATAGAAGCGCGGCGTGTAGACGTAAGGAGCACCGCCTTCTCTCGGGATCAACCGGGTCGTGCTGGCGCCGATGATGACGAGGGTGGACATGTCGGCCGCAACCGTCGCGGCATCCCGCACGGACGCGACCGTGACGGTCTCCCCAGGACGCCCGACGGCGCGGGCGAAGATGACCGGGGTTTCCGGAGGGTGAGCCTCGGCGGCGAGCGCAAGCGCCGCGCCGAGCTGCCACGGCCGCGCCTTCGAGATGGGGTTGTACAGCGCGATCACGAAATCGGCCGAGAGCGCGGCTTTCAGGCGTTTTTCGATGATATCCCAGGGCTTCAGGTTGTCGGACAGCGACAAGGCGCAGAAATCGCCGCCCAGCGGCGCGCCGATGCGCGAGGCGGCCGCCAGCATCGCCGTGATACCGGGTTCGACCGTGATGGCGATATCCCGCCATTGCGGGCCGCCGCCGTCGAGGGCTTCGAACACCGCCGCCGCCATGGCGAAGACCCCGGGATCGCCGCCGGACACCACGGCCACCCGCCGCCCTTCGGCCGCGAGATCGAGGGCGAAACGCGCGCGCTCCACCTCGACACGGTTGTCGGAAGCGTGCTTGCGCTGGCCCTCGCGCTCCGGCGCGCGGTCGAGGTAGGGGCCGTAGCCGACCAGATCCGTCGCGGCCTCCAGGGCGGCGCTGGCTGCGGGGGTGATCCAGCGGGCGTCGCCGGGGCCGAGGCCGATGACGGTGAGCGATCCGCTCATAGGCGCCGCCCCTGGCCCGGCACGAGGATCATGGCGAAATACGGCGCGTCGTCGTCCGTCTTGTCGGGCAGCGGACAGATGAACTCGTCCGGCATGGTGCCGCGCTCCACATAGACGGCGCGCTCGTGCAGGCCCGCCTGTTGAAGCACCGCGCGCACCTTCGGCAGATGCCGCCCGAGCTTCATGATCACGGCGGCGTCGGTGGCTCGAAGGCGCTGGAGCAGCGTCTCCGCGCCTAATGTGGCGGGGCACACGGTCAGCACGTCGTCGCCCCAGGTGATGGGCACCCCCGCCCGCGTCCAGCACCCCGACATGCCGGTGATGCCGGGCACCACCTCGGTCGGATAGCGCGGCGCGAGGCGGCGCCAGAGATGCATGAACGAGCCGTAGAAGAAGGGGTCGCCCTCGCACAGGACCGCAACCTTGCGGCCTGCCTCCAACTCCCCGGCCAGACGGGCGCAGGATTCCTCGTAGAATGGCGTGATTGCCGCCCCATAAGCGGGATCATCCGCCGTGACCTCGGTGGTGATCGGATAGACGAGCGCGATTTCCCGTGCGGGATCGGGCGGGATCACCGCATCCACCATCGTGCGGGCGTTGCCGCGTTTCCCCTTCTTGGAGAAGTGCACCAGCCTGTCGGCCCCTTGAAGGACCTTGAGCGCCCGCACGGTCATGTAGTCTGGATCGCCGGGCCCAAGGCCGACGCCGAAGAAGCGGGCGCTGTCACGGGAAACGGTCATCTATTCCACCGGATTTGCGAGGGCGTTGACGGCGGCGGCCGCCATGGCGCTTCCGCCGCGCCGTCCGTGCACGACGAGAAACGGGACCCCGCCGTGGCGGGCGAGTGCTTCCTTCGACTCCACCGCGCCCACGAAACCCACCGGAATGCCGATGACGGCGGCGGGCTTGGGCGCTCCGGTATCGATCATCTCCAGCAGGCGGAAGAGCGCGGTCGGCGCGTTGCCGAACACCAGGACGGCGCCCCCCATCGCCTCGCGCCAGAGCTCCATGGCGGCGGCGGTGCGCGTGTTGTTCAGCGCCTTCGCCAGGTCCGGCACTCGCGGGTCGTCGAGGGTGCAGATCACGGGGTTGCCGGCGGGCAGGCGCGCGCGGGTGATGCCGTTCGCCACCATCTTGGAATCGCAGATGATCGGAGCGCCGCGCATGAGGGCCGCCTCGCCGGCTCCCGCGAAGTCCGCTGACATCTCCACGTCGCCCGGTAGGTCCGTCATGCCGCAGGCATGGATCATGCGCACCACGACCCGCTCGGCCGTGCCCTCGAACCGGGACAGGTCGGCCTCTGCGCGGATCATCGCGAAGGAGCGCTTGTAGATTTCCGCACCGTCGCGGATGTACTCGAACGGAGCATTCATGGCTGGGACTTCGGCAAGGGGTTCAGCAAAGGGTTCAGCAAAGGGGTCAGCAAGGGGTTCGATGAGGGGTTCGATAAAAGTGCCGTGAGGCCTGTGGCATCGTCCGCCGCGCGCAGCCGGTCCACGATGGCCTCCCGCGTGAGCCGGATGGCAGGCTTATCGCGTGCGGTCCCGTGGAGCACAACCTCATAAGCGCCGTCGCTGCCGACGAGGGTCAGGGCGGCAGGCCCCGGATGGGCGCAGCCTTTCGGGCAGCCGGACACGTGGACGGACATTCCCTGCGCGATCAGTTGTCCCGCCCCGGCGGCCACCGCGTCCGCATCCGCGTGGGTGGGGGTCGAGCCCCGGGCGCAGGCGGGCGCGCCCGGGCAGGCCGAGACGGAGAGCCGTGGGTCGTCATGCGTCCCGATCAGGTCCAGGCGCTCGGCCGCGTCCAGGAGCGGGCGCAGGTCGCCGTCCGCCACCTGCGGGATCGCGATGGCGCGGCCCGGCGAGAGTCGGATCTCGCCGGTGCCGTACCGGTCGCTCCAATGCCCGGCCTGGGCCAATGTTCGCGCCTGGCACCGCCCGTAGGGGAGGGCGAGCAGCACGGTCGTCCCGTCCCCGGTCGGGATCGATCCGGCGCGAGGAGCCGCCGGGCGAACGGGCGGCGCGATCACGGCACCGAGCGGCAAACCCGCGACGAGGTCGGGCCACAGGGGTGCCGGAAGGTCACGCAGGCGACGGATCTCCCCGTCGCCGTCGCCCTGCAGCGCGGACAGGCGGGTGAGAATGCGCCGAATGGCTCCGGGAATGCCGTCCATGGGCAGGGTTCCCAGCCATTGCGTCCCGTGGGTGACCGCAATGCCGAGCGCTGCGGTGGAACCCAGGGCCACCACGCGGAGGTCGGCCTCGACATCGTCAAGCGGGTAGAGCCCGCCGCCATCCACCGCCACGCAGGTTTTGGGCGCGAGGCCGGTCACGGATGCGCAGGCGGCCTCGATCCCTTCGGCGAGGGCGAGGGCGTCGGTGGCGTCGTGAGGATCGAAACCCGCGAACGGGGACGTGAGGGTGAGGCGGAACGGGCCCTCGGATCGCGCCCCGTCCGTCAGCCCCGAGTTCATCAGGGCCTCGGCCAGAGGCCCGTGGGTCGCGTCGGAAACGCCCCGGATCTGGAGATTGCCGCGCCCCGTCACGTCGAGCAGCCCGTTGCCGTAGCGGCTCGCGGCTTCGGCGATGACCCCGGCCTGGTCGGCGCTCAGGATGCCGGCGCGCGGATGCAGGCGCACCAGAAGGCCGTCCCCCGTCGGCATGGGGCGAAGCATCCCGGGGCACCAGCCCCTGCGCAGGGCGGACGCCGTCATGGAGCGCGCTCCCTCAGGGCATCGAGCGCGGCGTCGACCGAGTTGCGGCGGCTCGTCCAGAGGCCGCGGCGGCGCGCGTCGGCCAGGCGGTTCAGGATCGACCGGGCGGCGTCGGGATTGGCGGCCTGGATCCTCTCGTAGACGTTCGGATCCGCCACATAAGCCCCGTAGACCGCATCCAGGGCCGCATCGCTCACCGCATCGGTCGTGGCCGCGAACACGTAGAGCGCGTCCACGGCCTGGGCGAATTCCGCGGCTCCACGCCAGCCATGGCGAAGCTGCGCCTCGATCCAGCGCGGATGCACCAGTCGGCCATGGACGAGGCGGCCGATATCCTCCCGCAGGGTCCGGGCCTTCGGGGCCTCGGCGCGGCTCGTGTCGAGGCTGTAGAGGGAGGGCGCGGCGCCGAGCAGCCTCGCGGCCGCCGCGAAGCCCCCGACGGCGTCGCCATGGGAGTCGCCGTCGAGGAGGTCGCGCTCCGCCACGTCGCTCACGTGCACGAAGGCGTCGGCCCCGGCGACGCGGCGCTCGAAGGACCCATCGGGCCGTCCGTTCTCGTCCGTCCCGAACGCATGGGAGGTGAGGGCCAGATAGGCCCGGCCGAGATCGGCGTCGCTGTCCCAATCCCCGTCGAGGGCCTCTCCGGAGACGCCTGCGCCGTAACGGCCCGGTGCGGCTCCGAAGACCCGCGCCAACGACTCGCCCCGGCGGCGGGCCGCCGCGAGCGCGTTCCACTCGTCGTCCTCGTCGAGGGCCGCCACCGCGCGGGCGGCCCGGTCGAGAAGCACGATCTGGTCCGGGAACGTGTCGCGAAAGACGCCGGAAATACGCAAGGTGACGTCGATGCGCGGGTGGTCGAGGAGCGGTTGCGGAACGATTTCGAATCCCGTGACGCGGGTCGAGCCCGTATCCCATTTCGGCCGCACGCCCATGAGGGTCATGGCGTGGGCGAGGTCCTCCCCGCCGGATCGCAGGGTCGGCGATGCCCAGAGATCCATGACGATCCGGCGCGGATAATCGCCCTCGTCCTGCAGGTGGCGCCGAATGACCTCCGCGGCGGCGCGTTGGCCCAAAGCCGTTGCGGCGCGTGTCGGGATGGCGCGCGGGTCGAGGGTCGTGAGGTTGCGGCCCGTCGGCATCACGTCGAGGCGCCCGCGCGACGGTGAGCCTGCGGGGCCTGGGATGACGAAGCGGCCATCGAGGGCGCGCCGCAAGCCCTCCCGCTCGCCTCGCGCGGAGTGTTCCAGGGATCCGGCGCCCTCGCCGAAGACGTGAAGCCCGTCGCGGATCGTCACTTCGGCGAGGTCGCACAGATGCGCGTCGAGGCAGGTCAGCGCCTCGTCCATCGGCGCATCGGCCCTGACGCCGCATTGGGCCGCCAATCCGCTCGCCCGCGCCCGCTCCATGATCTCCCGCGCGACGATATCGGCGCGGCGCGGGTCGAGGGTCTGCGCGGCGGAATACTCCTCCACGAGCTCGCGCAGCACCGCATTGTCCTCCGACAGTTCGGCCTGGGCGACCGCGGGCGTCATGTGTCCGACCGTGACGCCGCTCAGCCGACGCTTGGCGGGGGCCGCCTCGCCGGGATCGTCCACGATGAACGGATAGATCACGGGCAGCGAGCCCACGGCGAGGCGTGGCGCGCAACGGGGGGACAAGGCCGCGGCCTTGCCCGGCAGCCATTCCGTGGTCCCATGGGTTCCGAGATGGATGATCGCGTCGATGCCCTCGATCCGGCGCAGGCCGAGATAGAAGGCCAGATAGGCATGGGTCGGCGGTGCATCGGGATCGTGGTAGAAGGCTTTGCGGTCCGCACCGCGCCCGCGATCCGGCTGAAGGGCGACAAGCACGTGTCCGGCCCGAACGACCGTGAAGCGGAACGCCCCGTCGGCGATCGCCGGATCGGCCTCGGGCGGACCCCAGGCGGCCGCGATGCCGTCCCGCACGGGCGCGGGCAGTCCGGCCAGCCAGGCCAGATAAGGAGCGAGCGGCACCGCGAAGGCTTCGCCGCTCCCGGTCAGGGCCGGCATCAGGTCGTCCTGCGCGAAGCCGCGCCGGGCCCTGTAGCCGTCGGCCGCGAGGGTGTCGAGGATGGCGCAGACGCTGGCCGGCGTGTCGAGGCCCACGGCGAAGCCGGCCCGCCCGCCACGGGCCGGATAATCCGACAGCACCAGGGCCAGGCGGCGGTCCGGGCGCGGCTTGCGCCGCAGCCCGATCCACGCGAGAGCCGCCTCCGTGGCGGCCGCGATGCCCTCCGGGTAGGGCTGTTGGCGGCGGCCCGTGAACCCCAGTACGGGGTCGGGCTCGTCCTCTTCCTTGAAGCCGATGGGCCCGATGGCGAGCCGCCCGTCGAATTCGGGCAGAACGGCCTGCATCGTGAGATCGGACGCGGATAATCCCCGCGCGGAAGCCTCCCAGGCCTCGCGGGACGAACTCGGGTTGAGGGCCTGCAGGACGGGGCAATCGGCCTCGTCGAGCACGAAGCCCGCGTCGTCGCGGGCCGAAAAGGCCGTGGTGGTCACGATGATGTCGGGACGGCGAACCCGCAGCAGCTCGCGGAGCAGGCGGCTCGCCTCTTCGTCCTTCAGGCTCGCCACCGCCACGACCAGCGGTGAGACCCCCTCGGCCCGCAGCGATGCAGCGAAAGCCTCGACCGCCGCCATATCGGCCGACAGAACCGACGAGCGATAGACGATGACGTACGCGACGGGGCGCTCCGGCTCCAAGGGAGCGCAAGCGTGTTGGACCGATATCGCGCCCATGCCCGGATGCCAGACGAAGGCGCGGGATACGGCCTTCGGCGCGTCCGCACCCCGGCCGTCGCCGATCTCCGACGCGATCCGGAGCAACATCGCATGAAGATTGTCGACCCCGCCCGCGCGGAAATAGGCGTCGAGTTCCCGCAGCAGGTGCGGCGGAACCGTGCCGAATTCCGCCAGGCGCGGATCCGGCCTGTCGTCTCCCGGCAGAACGGCGAGACCGATGCCGCGCTCGCGGCACACCGCCCGCAGGCGCTCCAGGCCATAGCGCCAGTAATCGAGCCCGCCGAGACACCGCACGAGCACGAACTTGGCCCCCGGCACGGTTTTCTCGGCATAGAGATCCACCGAGAGCGGGTGCCTGAGCTGGCGCAGGCTGGCGAGACGCAGGCTCGGCAGGCTGTTTCGTCCCAGCCGATAGGCAGCCGCCAGGGCCGTCAGGTCGCTGTCGGTGAACGACAGCACGAGCACGTCGCCGGGCACCTGGCCCAGGTCGATCGCCCTGTCGCTCTCGTCGAGCGAAACCGTCGTGACCGGCAGGAGATGCATCTCACCCCGCAAGCGCCGCTTCGACCGCCGAGCGGTCGAAGCCCTTGAGGCCGATGACGACGAGGCGGCCCTGCCGGTCCTCGCCCGCATTCCACGGGCGGTCGTAGTGGTGGGCCACCCGCTGGCCGACCCCCTGCACCACGAGGCGCATGGGCCGGTCCTGCACCGGCACGAAACCCTTGATGCGCAACACGCCTTCCGCCTCGGCGGCCTTGCCGACCCGGGCCGCCAGGGCTTCCGGGGACGCCACCGTGCCGACCGGGATCGCGACGCTGTCGAAATCGTCGTGGTCGTGAGCCTCCAAGGCGTCGTGGTGCGAGGGGCGGGCCGCCAGATCGGCCTCGGCCGCCGCGTTCAGGCCCAGGATGAGGGACGGATCGACGCCGCTATGGTCGGTCTCGACGATCTTCACGGCGCGCGGCAGGTGCTCGTTGATGTCACCCTTGACGCGGTTGCGGTCGCTGACGCTCATGAGGTCGGTCTTGTTGAGCAGGATCATGTCGGCGCAGAGCAGTTGGTCCTCGAACACTTCCTCCAGGGGGTTGTCGTGCTCGACGGAGGCGTCCGCCGCGCGCTGGGCGGCGAGCGCCTCCGGATCGTCCGCGAACAGGCCGGATGCGACCGCTGGGCCGTCCACCACGGCGATCACCCCGTCCACGGTCACGCGTGAGCGGATGTCGGGCCAGTTGAAGGCCGTCACCAGGGGCTTGGGCAGGGCCAGACCCGAGGTCTCGATGAGGATGTGCTCGGGCGGGTTGGGACGGTTGAGCAGCTTGTTGAGCGCGGGCACGAAATCGTCCGCCACGGTGCAGCAGATGCAGCCGTTGGGCAGTTCCACGATGTCATCCTCGCTGCAGCCGGCGATGCCGCAGCCCTCGATGAAGGAGCCGTCGAAACCGATATCTCCGAACTCGTTCACGAGCACGGCGAGGCGCCGCCCGCCCGCATTCTCGAGGAGATTGCGCACCAGGGTCGTCTTCCCGGCCCCGAGGAAGCCGGTCACGATGGTGCAGGGGATCTTGGACGTGATTTTGGCGGTGCTCGTCATGTGGCGTTGTCCATGAGGGTTGGAAAGGGCGGGATGCGGGCGAGGACGCCCTTGCGGAAGGCTTCGGGACGCTCGCGCCAGGGCACGAGGCCGTTATCGGTCGCGCCGTAGCGGCGGATCCCGTCGAGAATGGCCTCGACGGAGGCGTCGGGGTCGAGATCGCCGTAGACATAGGTCCAGCGGCCAGGACCCGAGAGCGCGACCGTGCAGGCGCGCTTGCAGCCGCTCAGGCACTCGACGGGCTCGATCCGAACGCGGGGAAGATTGGCGGGATCGGCCTGGAGGGCGTCGCGCAGGGCGCGGTGCAGGCGTGCGCCTGGGCGTATCTCTCCCTCGGGAGCATCCGCCTTGCGGCAGGTGACGCAGACATAGAGCCTCAGCTCGTCCGGTGTGGTGGTCTCGTCCGTGCCCAATGTCGGCCGCTCCGATCAGCGCATGGTCCCAGGCCCGGCCTGGGGCCGGTTCCGGAACGCGAAGGGGCTTCCGCGGACAAGCTGGGCCGAACGAGCCCAAGGCAGCCCCACCAGGACACCCCGCCCGGTCGGCCCGAAGAAGCATGGTGACGGCAGGTCTCCTGGCTCGCGGCACCCGCTCCGCCTTCCCGGATCGAAGATCCAGTGGCGCGTGGAGCGGGCCTTGCCGATCACAGTTGCGGGGGCAGCCGCGGCTTCGACCGCGTTCCCTTTTCACCTCGATGAGGCACCGTCGGGACCGTTCTTACCCCGTCCCGGCCGGTCGGGCAATCCGCGACGCCGCCGAAAGGTTGACGGGAGGGCGCGGGCGCGGTCCAAGAACCGCCCCAGACCGGAGAGGCCCCATGAACTCCACCCCCGACGAAGCCGCCCGCCACCGGGCCAAGATGGCCAAGCGCAAGGAGGTGCAGGATCGCGAGGTCGCCTCGAAGACGGTCGAGAAGGGCCTCCTCATCGTTCACACCGGTCCCGGAAAGGGCAAGTCGACGGCGGCCTTCGGCCTGATGCTGCGGGCGTTGGGCCATGGCTGGAGGATCGGCGTGGTCCAGTTCATCAAGGGGGCCTGGAGCACCGGCGAGCGCACTGCCCTGGACCGATTCGGCGACCTGGTGGAATGGCACACGATGGGCGAGGGGTTCACCTGGGAGACGCAGGACCGCAACCGGGACGTGGCGGCCGCCCGTCAAGCCTGGGCCAAGGCCGTGGAACTGATGGCGCGGCCGGAGATCCGCCTCCTGATCCTGGATGAGCTCAACATCGCGCTGCGGTACGATTACCTGCCCCTGGAGGAGGTGGTGTCCGCGCTCGCCGCCAGGCGGCCGGACCTTCACGTGGTCGTCACCGGCCGCAACGCCAAGCCGGAGTTGATCGAGGCCGCCGACCTCGTGACCGAAATGACCCTCGTGAAGCACCACTTCGCGGCGGGCGTTAAGTCCCAGGAGGGCATCGAGTTCTAGGGTTCAGCCGAAGCGCGCCAGGTAGCGCCGGGCCTCGGCGCAGGTGCCCCGCGTATAGGCCTCGCCATTGGCTTGAGCGGTTTCGCTCTCGATATGGGACGCGATCCAGGCCACGATCAGGATGCGGCGCAGGAGGTTGAAGGTCGGGATCTCGTCCCGCTCGTCCGACGTCAGGGGCCGGACGGCCCGGTAGCCGCGCAGCCATGCCTCGGACAGGGCCGGGGCCTCCGGCCGGTCCTCGATGAAGGTGAGGGCCGCGCTGAGGTCGTAGAGGTGCCAGCCGAACCCGCAATCGTCGAAATCGATGACCTTCGTGACATCTCCCTCGACCAGGACGTTCGTCAGCCGTAGATCCGCATGGATGAGGCCGAACCGGTCGTCGCCGCGTCCGAAGGCGTCAAGCCTGCGGGCCAGGACGTCGCCGGCTCGGTCGAGAAGCTCCAGGTCCTCCGCTGTCAGGCCAAGGCCGTCCTGCCAGCGTCCCCAGATCGGCTGCGGGCGCCCGATCATGGTCTCGACATCCCAGGTGGGGCGGCGGAAGGCTGGCGGCCTTTGCCAGGCGGCGCTTTGCGCGTGCATCCCGGCCGCGAGCCGGCCCAGGCTTTCGAAGGCGGCAGGAAGATCGGCCCCGGAGGGTTCGCGGCCCTCGAGGAACGTGAACATGGCCGCATGGCGCTCGGTCCCGCGCAAGGCGTCGTGGAGGTTCTGGAGATCGTCTCCACGGCACGTGGGCACGACCGCCGGCACGACGATCTCTCCGGCAGACCCGAGAGCTTTCATCCAGGCCAGTTCGGAACGGATCGTTCCCGTGTCGTGGTAACCGTGCCGGTAGACCCTCAGGATCGTCCGTGCAGGGGAGCCGGGCGGGTCGATCCGGAACGTGATGTTCTCCGACTCGTTCAGGAGCGTGATCGCCGAGGTGTCGGGCAACCCCCAGGCCGGCAGGAGGCCGCGCACCTGCTGCCGGAGATGGTCGATCTCCTGGTGGAGGGCGGGGGCAGGGGATCGGACGCGGGCGAACGGCATGGTGTCGCGTGCATAATTCACAAGGAAGTCGCGCGAAAGGGCCGGACTGTCCACAGCGACCCGATTCCCCTCGGGCCGATGAAGCTATAGGCTGGCAGGCCATCGAACCGACCGGGGGAGTCCAAGGGATGCAAAGGGGCCTGTTGCCGATCGCCTGGGGCGTCCTGGCCCTCTTGCCCGTTGTCCCCGCGTCCGCCCAGGGCGGTCCGATCACGGCGCGGTATGCCTGCGCGGACGGCACGCATCTGACCGCCGTCTTCACCCCGCCCGCCACTATGCCGGGCTCCGTTGCCCTGACGCTTCCCGGCGCCGGCCAGCCCGTGACCCTGCCTCAAGCTCTTTCGGCGGATGGCGGCCGCTATGCGGCCGAGAACCTGGAATTCTGGGTCAAGGGGCGGGAAGCGACCTATACCAGGGGCTCCACGTCGGTCACCTGCCGGACGTCCTGAGCCCAACCTTCGCGAGGAGCCGACGCCCTCGGCCCGACCCCATGACAGGAATTGCCCATGTTGCTGAGTTGCGGTGACGCCCTGATCGACTTCATGCCGGCCAAGGCGGAGGATGGGCGCGACGCCTATGTGCCGGCGGTAGGCGGCTCGTGCCTGAACGTCGCTGTCGCCATGGCGCGGCTCGGCGCGCCCACCGGCCTGATCGGCGGCATCTCCACGGACATGTTCGGAGCGATGATCGCCGAGCATGCCGGGTCCTCGGGCGTGAGCCTGCGCTACGTCCAGCGCTCGCCCGCCGAGACGACCCTGGCTTTCGTCCGGTTCGTCGGCGGTGAGCCGACCTATGCGTTTTACGATGAAACGACCGCCACGCGGCTCTGGACCTACCGGCCCGGCACGATCCCTTTCGGAGAGATCGACGCCATCCATGTCGGGTCGACATCGCTGATCAATGATCCGGTCTCGGCCGAAACCCTCGCGATGGTGGAGGATGCGCGAGCCCAGACGACGATCTCGTTCGATCCCAATTGCCGGCCCAATCTCGTGCGGGACAAGGCCGATTACCGCCGGCGCATCGACGCGTTCGTGGCCGCGGCCGACATCGTGCGCATGTCGGATGTCGACTTCGATTTTCTCTACGGCGGCGAGAATTACACGGACTTCGCGGAGGCGGCCCTTGCCGGCGGCGCATCCCTGGTCGTGGTGACCCGAGGACCCAAGGGCGTGCAGGCATGGTGCGAGAGCGGCATGGTCGAGGTCGTGCCTCCCCCGGTGACCGTGGCGGACACGATCGGCGCCGGCGACACGTTCCAGGGCGGTCTGCTCGTGGCGTTGCGGGAGGCCGGATCGATCCGGCGCGAGGCCCTTGGGCGGCTGTCGCGAGCCGATCTCCGGGAAGCCCTCGTCTTCGGGACGCTTTGTGCCGGAGTGACCTGTTCGCGGCCCGGCGCGGATCCACCCTACAGGTCGGAGTTGCCCCGGGGCTGAAGCGTGCGTTCAGGTTTCCCGTGCCGGCTCGACCTGGCCGAGGCCCTCCAGGGAGACCCAGCCGACATCCGGCTTCGGGCAGGGCACCAGGTAGGCCCGGCCGCTTTCGATCTTCTCGACGCGGCAGGCGATGGCGCGGTTGTCGCTCGGAGGGCGGTAGACCACGACGGACCCGACCGCAATCATCTCGCCGGGCTCGGAGACGATGCCATGGTCCGAGCCCTCGTCGGACGGGCCTTGCTCGCTGGCGATCTTCCGATTGGCCTCAAGGCGCTCCAAGGCCGCGATGGCGACCCGGGCCCGGTCGCGATACCGTTCGCCCACAAGCCGCAGGATCCCGCCCCGTTCGCGTCCCGGATACCAAGAGGTGCCACCGATCTTTGCGAGTTCCGCAGCGACGGCTTCCACCTGTTCCTCAGTCACTTCGATGCCTCATGATGATATTACGCAACGCAAGCCAGGCAGCATGAAGGCTCAATGAATACCGTAGAATTGTATCACTGGCAGACCTGTCGGCGGCGCCAACCCTACAGCAACTTTCGGCTGCCCGATAGGGTCCGGCTCGTCTGTTGCAGGTTTCGAGAAGAGTTGGGAAGCTGGACTTTCGTTCAGGCATTGCCCCTGAGCTTCCAGGCGGGTCCCGAGATCTATTTGGCTTTCTTTTGCCGATCGATGCCGCGCGGCACCGGGATCAGGTCTTGCTGGTCCACGGATACGGCCATCTCACGGATTTCGTCGATCGCTGCGATTGCGGCCCGCGCTTCGCTTCGGAACTTGGCCTTCAGCCGCTCCGGCTCCCGGTGCCACCCGCGGGAGCCTTCGGTAACGTTGTAGAAGGCAAGCGCGACGGCTTCGATTTCCCGGTCGTCCATGAACTGTCCCCCTTGTCAGCTTCGCTCGCCTCTTATCCCAACCTAATCGTCCCGACGTCCGAAGGTGACTACCCGCACAAGCCTGATCTACCGGCTGTTCCTTCGACTTCCCAGTCCGCAGATCGACCCCAGGGTCGCCTGATCTCGCTTTAGGTTAGTATTCACAGGGCGAATATTTTTCCAAGAAACCCCTGATTGCTGACGCAACCGGATGTCCATTTCTGCACGAAGTCTCGACTAGCTGGCCGTCGGGTTCCGTTTGATCAGCTCCTGGACCAGACGCGCCTCGATGGCTTTCGGCATTTCAAGGCCGACGACGCGCCACGTCGTGCCGTTCAACCGGAATTGCAGCCGGAAGCGATCATCCGCGTGCCGGCCCGGCGGCACCGCGAAGGAGACGGCTCGAAAACCGCGGGTCTCGGCGTTGGCGAACACGTCCCAGGCTTGGTCGAGCGATTGCAGCGACATGACGCCGAGGCCCCCTTCCGGAGCCGGGATCGCGCGATCCTGCCTCGCGCCGCCGTCATCCTGCAGGAGCGCCATCAGCGCCTCCGGCGTCACGTATTCCTCGACCAGGGGGTCGGCGAAGCTCGTGGCGGCGCCGACCACGAACCGCCCGGCGGTGCCCTTCAACTCGTCCGCGCGCCCGGTCGCGTTCAGGTAGGCCGTGACGAGCTGTTTCGTGATGGAGATGCGCACGGCGCCGAAATTGACGCGCTCGGCGATGGCAGCCTCGTCACGGGCCTGCACCGCCTTCGCAAAGCTGTAGAGCGCCACGTAGGGCGACACGGCGAAGATCGCCCACACGAGGGCGAGCATGATGAGGGAGCGGGTGAACCAACGCATCCCCGGGGGTTAGGGGACAAATTCGACCCTTTGAAGGCTGCCCGGCCGCCTCGTCCCCTAGGAGACTGACAGGAAGCCGACGGGCGGTCCCTGCCGGTCGTCGAAGATCCCGGCCGTGAGAGGGCCACCGAAAACAGCGCCGGTATCGAGATTGGTGCGGAACGGCCGATTGTCGGGCCGAAAATCGGCCGAGGGCGTGTGCCCGTGCGCCACATGCTTCCCGAAATCGTAGTCCCGATCCAGGAAGGCCTCTCGGATCCACAGCATGTCGGTCCGCGATTGCTTGTCGATGCGCCGTCCCGGACGGAAGCCCGCATGAACGAAGTAATGCCTGTTGTCCTGGAAGGCCGCCGGCAGGGTCGCGAGCCATTCCGTCACGGCGGTCGGAACCGCCTGCGGCGAGGAAACGCCATAGGATGCGAGGGTCGCGTCTCCGCCGTTCATGATCCAAAGGGTGGCGGCCCGAAGGTCTGACATCGCCTCCAGGAGCATCGCCTCGTGATTGCCCATCAGGCACACGACTTCTCCTGGGCGGGACGACTGGAGCGTCATCAGCGTCCCGAGGACGCCGGCGCTGTCGGGGCCGCGGTCGATGTAGTCGCCGAGGCAGATAACGCGATGGTTCCGGCCGTCCGCATGGGCCGCGATGTCGGACAAAAGCCGGACCAGGAGGTCGTGCCGGCCATGGATGTCCCCGATCGCGTAGGTCAGGCCGTTCACGGGCCTAGCCGTCGTTCGAGGAGTTGAGCTGTTCGGGCCTCATTCCCTCCTCGACCGGCTTGTCCTGGTGGTGTTCGTGCAGCATGCGGGCGAGGCCCTTGAGGAAATCGACCGAGTCCTGGGGCCGCTCCTCCTTCTCGGCCCGGGCGACGATGCTCTGCACGATGCCGGCGATCTCGTCCAGCTTCGCCACCCGCCCGGCCGCCAGCACGTGAAAGAAGGTCGTGAAGGCCACCATGATCGCCTGGTTGTGGTCCTCCAGGCGCTGGCAGCGCTGCTTGAGGGTCTGCACGTCCTTTTCCTGATCCGACACGATCTCGATGAGGGCGAGCATCTGTTCGGCCAGGGTTTCGATGGAAGCGGTCATGTCGTCGGAAGCCCTTGGCCTTGGGGTGGGATTTGCGGGGGCGGATCGGTGCATGGCACGGACCTCATCATGGTGTCGTTCAAGGTTTATCCTGACATCATGTCCTAACGGCAAAACCTTAACCATATTTTGCGGGCAGCGACAGGATGGACGCGGCACATCTCAGTCAAACGAAGATCCGGTGACGTTGTTGCGCGAGGCGGGAGGTGGCCTGTGGAAGAATGGACCGTCCCCGCTTGGCCTCAACGGGTTCGCGATGCCTGGCCGCGTCTGCCGCGGATGCCGATCTCCCCTCGTTAGATCTTGGAGTGAGAGCGGAGACAGGTTGCCCGCGAGGCGACCCTCGGTCAGGCCGCATCGACGCTTTGATCCAGGGCGTGAGGGTCCTCGTCCGACAAAGCTCGGCGGCGGGCGCGCTGGCCTGCTTCCTGCGAACACTTCTCCACATGGGCCGACCGGTTGATCACCTGCAGGTTGGGCGTACCCCAGTAGCCCAGCAATTCGGGCCACGGCCTATCCCGGCGATCCGCCCAGACGCTGAACAGAGGCGTCCTATGGTCGACTTCGGACGTTTTGAGCAGCCTTTTCCCGGTGGTGCGGCAGCGATGCTCCTGGCGGCGCTTCAGGATCTTGAGATGCTCCGTCGGTGCGGTCCACAACTGCCAAGCCACGACGCAGCAGGCGTGCCACGTGGCATTTCGGTTCGGCTTGCCGTCCTGCCAGAGGTCGCAATGCCATCCCAGGCGGTAGACCGGCTGTCCGCAGATGCAGCAATGGCCGGGGCCCTTGACGTAGGGCGCCTCGCGAAAGGGGGTCGGCGGCATGCGGAACGAGAGGGCCAGGCCCGAAGCCTTGTCGGTGCCGAGGCGCCAAGCCCAACCGTCTGGCGACCCGCTTTCGGCCGCGAGGGCGCGGGCGAGCCGGTCGGCCCTCAGGGGGTGGTGACGCCAATAGGATTCGACGGCGCGGCGCTGGGTCGGCGGCACGAAGGGCTGCCTCAGCGCGTGAGCGAGAACCGCCTTGGGAAAGAGATCCGTGAGGCAGCGCTCAAGGCGTGCCCTGGCTTTCTTGTTCCTTTCCGCGCGCCACTCCGACATCCGCACCTCTCCCGCCGCGCCGGCGCGAGGCCGGGTCCAACGATGTAGCGAGGCGCGCTTAACGGATCGTTCGCGCGGGCCGCTCCCGTCAGGACAGGCCCTGGACAATGCTCCAGGCGCAGAGCCCGAGGCCTACGATCAGGGCGATCCAGCGGCAGGCCTGGGCCAGCGCATCATTGGCGGGAGAGGAGTGGAGGTCGGTATCGGGGCTGTGCTTGTACATGACGCGACCTTGAAGCCGTCGGCGCCCGGAGCGCACTTCATTTGCTAAGAAGGCCGTTCGGCTCCCCGGATCATGCGGATCATGGCGATTCTTATCCGTTGTGAGGGCGGACCTCACCGGAAGGGGTATAGGATGGAGACCGGCGACGCGGATCGCGCTTCGAAAGGCCCGCCATGGCAGCTTCGATCAGCTCTCTCCCGTCCATGACGGACGGCCCGTTCCTGACCGATGGTGGGCTGGAAACCACCTTGGTCTTCCACGACGGGATCGACCTGCCGTGCTTCGCGGCCTTTCCGCTGCTCCGGGACGAGAAGGGGCGGGGGCGGATCGAGCGATACTACGAGCCCTATATCCGGATGGCGCTGGCTCGCCGCATCGGCTTCCTGCTGGATACGCCCACCTGGCGCGCCAACCGCGACTGGGGCGCCCGGCTCGGCTACTCGCCCGAGGATCTCGAGGTCGTCAACCGGGAGGTGGTGCGCTGGGCGCGGTCCATGAGCGAGCTTTATGCCACGCCGGACACGCCCATCGTCGTCAACGGCGTGATCGGCCCCCGGGGAGACGGATATCGGCCCGGGAGCCTGATGAGCCCGGATCAAGCCCAGGACTACCATGCCGCGCAGGTGAGCGCCTTCCGTGACGCGGGTGCCGACATGGCGAGCGCCATGACGATCAACTACGCCGAGGAAGCCATCGGGATCGTGCGGGCCGCCGGGTCCGCCGGTTTGCCGATCGCTGTCTCGTTCACGGTCGAGACCGACGGCAGCCTCGCGACGGGCGACAGCCTCGCGGACGCCATCCGGCGGGTTGACGACGCGACGCATGGGGGGCCGGCCTACTACATGATCAACTGCGCCCATCCGGATCATTTCGAGGACGCTCTCGGCACGGATGGGAGCTGGATCCGGCGCGTCGGCGGCATCAGGGCCAATGCTTCGACCAAATCCCATGCGGAACTGGACGAGTCCCTGGAGCTGGACATCGGGGACCCGGCGGATCTCGGACGGCGCTATCGGGCTTTGCGCGACCGGATGGGGCACCTGCGGGTGCTCGGCGGCTGCTGTGGGACGGACCATCGCCACATCGCCGCCATCTGCGAGGCCTGCCTGCCCTGAGGCACGCGAGGTGGCCCTGCGACGGGACACGCCTATTTCCAGCTTCGGGCGTCATCGTTTAAGAGACGAGCCGTCATTCTCAGGTATGGGTGTTGTCGATGTTCTCAGGTCTCAAAGGTTTGTTCTCCCGCCTGTCGGGAAACGGTGAAAGCGGGGGGCAGGACGAGGCGCCCGGCGAGGCCACGGAATACAAGGGCTTCCGCATCCGCCCGGCGCCGTACCCGTCGCGAGGTCAGTTCCAGACCGCCGGCGTGATCGAGAAGGACTTCCCGACCGGGGTCAAGGAGCACCGCTTCGTGCGGGCCGAGACCCATGCCAGCAAGGACGATGCCGTCTCCTTCGCGCTCGCGAAAGGCCGCCAGATCATCGACGAGCAGGGTGACCGCATCTTCGACTGACGCCTTACTGAAAACCCTGCCCCGCAGCGCGGCCGTACCGGACCTGGATCGTTCTCCGGGGACGTCGCCGGGCTGCGCCCGCCGAGCCGGCAGTTGGCCCCAAGGCGCCTATCCCCGCACTTGCACGCGCGCGGCCTGGGCCGGGAACGCGCCGTTCATAAGCCGGCCTCGATCACCAGAAGACATCGCCATCTTATTGAACTTAAGTCTAGTGGCTTGAGGCGCCGATGCGCGCCCCGGTTTCTTGACACGTCCAGGCATCTTTTTATGCTTACTAGTATACTAGTGGACAACGATGCCTCAAGCGATCGACCCGACCCGGCCCGTGGCCGACCAGCTCTACCGAATGCTGCGTGAGGAGATTCTCACGGCGCAGCTGCTGCCCGGCGTCGCGATCTCGGAGGTGAGGCTGGCCGAACGGGTGGGCGCGAGCCGAACCCCCGTTCGGGAGGTGTTCCGCCGCTTGGCCGACGAGGGGCTTCTCAACGTGGTTCCCCAGGTGGGCACCTTCGTGGCGCCCATCGACCTCGATGCGGTCTATGACAGCCAGTTCATCCGCGAGACCCTCGAATGCCGCACCGTCGCGCTGGCCACCGAGCGCGCGACGGAAGCGCAGCGCCGGGCCCTGAAAGACTTGCTTCAGCGGCAGCAGAAGGCGATCCGCAACGAAGACCGACAGGTTTTCTTTGATCTGGACGATGCCTTCCATACCTCGCTCGCCACCCTGGCCGGCCATGCCTCGGTCTGGACCCTGATCCAGGGCGTGAAGACGCAGCTCGACCGGGTGCGCCGACTGTCCCTGGAGAGCGAGGATTGGCTGCGCATGATCTTCGGCCAGCACGAACTCATTCTGGAACGCGTCTGCGCCGCCGACCCGACCGGCGCCGAGGCAGCCATGCGCGATCACCTGCAAAGCGTCTTCGGCGCGATCGAGAGCATCACCCGCTCGCGCCCCAACGTGTTCAAGAACCCGCCAGCCCGGCAAAGCGCCTGAGGCGGGCGACCTATTCAAAAAGGGAGACAAGGAAATGACCATGATCAAGACACTCGCGTTCGCAGCCGCGGCCGCCGTTCTGATGTCCGGCGCCGTGCAGGCCCAGGAGCCGCCGGCGGCCGGCGCAAGCCCGCGCATCGACGCCATCCGCAAGGCCGGCGAGCTGCGCGTGGGCGTTCTCGCCAACATCCCCTGGCTCGTCGAGAACACCAGCGGCACGGGCGAGGCCTGGGACGGTCCCGTGTGGACGCTCGCGAAGGAGTACGCGAAGCTCCTGAACGTGAAGCTCACGCCGGTTCTCGTGAGCCACGAGACGAAGGTGCCGGTGCTCGCCGCCAATCAGGTCGACATGACGATCTCGCCCCTCGCCGAGACGCCGGAGCGCCTGAAGGTCGTGGACTTCGTGCTCTATTCGAACACCAGCGTGTGCATGTTCGGCCTCGCCAACAACCCGAAATTCGCGGGCGCCAAGACCGTCGACGCGCTCAACAGCCCGGACGTGACTATCGCGTATTTCACGGGCGGCGCGGAAGAAGCCTGGGTCAAGTCGCGCTTCCCGAACGCGAAGCTGCGCGGCGTGGCGGGGTCGGGCGCGGCTCCGGTCGAGGAGATCATGGCCAAGCGCGCGGACGCCACGCCGATCAACCGCGTTCCGCTGGTCGGCCTGCAGAAGAAGGTCAAGGGCCTCGCGGTCCTGCCGCAGGAGAACAACTGCCAGGACAGCACCGAAAAGGCGAGCCCGGTGGGCTTGGCCATCGATAAGAACCAGGACTCCTACGCCACGTGGCTGCGCGCGGTCGCCAAGCGCATGGAAACCCAGCTCAAGGCCGACGAGCAGCGCGTCGTCAACGCTCTCTAATAAATCTCCCCTCAGCGGCGGTGGGTTCTAACCCGCCGCCGTCGTGCATGAGCGTATGATGGAATTCGATTTCTCTCCGATTACAGACAATTGGCGCTTCCTGCTCCGTGGCCTGGAGCTGACGGTCGTGCTGTCGCTCGCCACCATGGCGCTGGCGACACTCCTCGGCCTCGCGGTCGGCTTGGGGCGTCTCTACGGCCCCAAATGGCTGCGGGTCGTCCTCGGCTTCTACGTGGATTCCATGCGGGCCATCCCGGTCCTCGTGGTCTTGGTCTGGACCTTCTTCGCCTTTCCGATTCTGACGGGCGTCACACTGCCGCCGTTCTGGGCGGCGCTGGCGGCGCTCACGATCCACATCGCGGCCTTCGTGTCCGAGATCGTGCGCGCGGGCGTCACCTCGGTTCGGCCTGGCCAGACCCGCGCGGCGCTCGCGCTCGGGATGTCCGGCGCGCAGCTCGTGCGCAAGATCATCCTGCCGCAGGCCATCGTGCGCATTCTCCCGGCCTACGGGTCGATCCTGTCCGTCACCATCAAGGACACGGCCATCGCCACCGTCATCGCGGTGCCGGAGCTGATGCGCCAGACCGAGACGCTGGCGGCCCAGACCTTCCGGCCCATCGAGGTCTACACGACCACGATGATCATCTTCTTCCTCATCCTGTTTCCGGTCACGCGTGGCGTCGATGCGATCTACCGCCGGGTTGCTCATCTGGGGCAGTCATGAATCTCGATTGGGGTATAATCTGGCAGTACCGCTGGGATCTCGCGCACGGCGTCGGCATCACCGTCGCGCTCACGGTGCTGACCATGCTGATCGCCGTTCCGGGCGGCATCGCGATCATGATGCTGCGCCAGTCGCGCTATCGCGTCCTGCGCGGCCTCGGGACGGCCTATGTTGAGTTCTTCCGCAACGTGCCGCTGATCCTGCTGGTGTATTGGGCGTTCTACGTGCTGCCCATTCTCACCGACATCCAGTTCTCGGCCTTCACCACAGGACTTGTCGCCCTGTCCCTCAATGTCTCGGCCTATAACGCCGAAACCATCCGGGCCGGCATCGCGTCGATCCGCAAGGGGCAGCTGGAAGCGGCGCTCGCTATGGGCATGAGCCACAGCCAGGCCATGCGCAAGGTTCTCATCCCCCAGGCGCTCCGGCGCATCCTGCCGGTTCTGGCCAGCACCTGGGTGTCTCTGTTCAAGGATACGTCCCTCGTATCCGTCATCGCGGTGGGCGATTTGGCCCATACGGCGCTCCAGATCCGGTCGCAGACCTTCCGGGTCCTGGAGATGCTCACCGCCATGGCGGCCATCTACTGGGCTCTGGGCTACCCGCAGGCCAAGCTGGTCGACTGGATCCACCGCAAATATGGGGTTACCGAGTGAGCGCGTCCCTCAAGCCGACTGCTCCCGCCGAGCGCGCCGGGCAGCAACCCACCATCGCCTATGACGGCGTCGTCAAGCGCTTCGGGAGCCTCACGGTTCTCAACGGCGTCTCGGCGGAGGTCTACAAGGGCGAGGTCGTATGCCTCATCGGCCCCTCGGGCTCGGGCAAGTCGACGCTCCTGCGCTGCACCAACGGCCTCGAGACCGTCGATGGCGGCCGGGTCCTGTTCGACGGCGGGGTCGTGCCGTCCGACCAGGAGCTGATCCGCCGCGTCCGGCAGCGCATGGGTATGGTGTTCCAGAACTTCGAGCTGTTTCCGCACATGACGGCGCTCGACAACATCACGGTCGGGCCGACCACGATCCTGGGCGAGAAGGCTGCGTCCGCCCGCGAGCGCGGTCTCGCGCTCCTCGACAAGGTGGGCCTGCGCCAGAAGGCCGATGCCTTCCCGAGCGCTCTGTCCGGCGGCCAGCAGCAGCGCGTCGCCATTGCGCGGGCGCTCGCCATGAACCCGGAGGTGATGCTCTTCGACGAGCCGACCTCGGCACTGGATCCCGAGACCATTGGCGAGGTGCTCAACGTCATGAAGCGGCTCGCCGACGAAGGCATGACCATGCTGGTGGTCACCCACGAGATGACCTTCGCGCGCCGGGTCGCGGACCGGGTTCTGGTCTTCGATCACGGCCGGATCGTCGAAGCGGGTCCGCCGGAGCAGATCTTCGAGAACCCCCAGCAGGAACGCACCCGCGACTTCCTGGGCCATCTGGGCTGGAACGGTTGAAGAAACGCGCTCCCGTCTGGTCAAAGGCGCGACGGGTCATCAAAAGAAGCTGCATCGAGCCCACGGGGCGCAGGGAGTGAACGATGGAACAGACATGGCGTTGGTGGGGTCCCAAGGACATCATCAGCCTGGCGCATGTGCGCCAGACCGGAGCGACGGGGATCGTCACGGCCCTGCATGACATCCCGGCCGGCGAGGTCTGGACGAAAGAGGCCATCATGGAGCGCAAGCGCTTCATCGAGGATGCGCCCGACCTCGGCCTGCGCTGGAGCGTGGTGGAGAGCCTTCCCGTGGCCGAGCCGATCAAGATCGGCGAGGGCGATCTCACGGAGCTCTTCGACAATTACCGGGAATCCCTGCGCAATCTCGGGGCCTGCGGGGTCGACACGGTCTGCTACAACTTCATGCCGGTGCTCGATTGGGCCCGCACGGACCTGGCCGCCCCGGTTGCCGGAGGCGGGCGGGGCCTGCGCTTCAACCAGCACGAATTCGCGGCCTTCGACTGCTACATCCTGCGCCGGAGCGGCGCGGAGGCGGATTATTCCGAGGATGTTCTGCGCCGCGCCAAGGTCTGGTTCCAGTCCTCCGACGAGGAGGTTCGCGCCAAGCTCCTGTCGAACATCATGGCGGGCCTGCCGGGCGCCTTCGATCGCTATGACGTCGAGGGCCTCAAGGTCATCCTTGGCCGGTTCAAGAACGTCTCGACCGAGCGCCTGCGGGAGAACCTGAAGCGTTTCCTGGACGAGGTCGTGCCCACCGCCGAGGAGGCGGGCGTGCGCATGGCGATCCATCCGGACGATCCGCCATGGGGGCTGCTCGGCCTGCCGCGCATCGTGGGCAACGAGGACGATCTCGCCTTCATCGTGGGCGCGCACGATTCGCTCTCCAACGGCCTGACCTTCTGCACGGGTTCGCTCGGAGCGAACCCGAAGAACGACCTGCCGGCCATGGCGGCGCGTTTCGCGGGTCGTGTCAACTTCGTCCACCTGCGCAACGTCACGAAGGACCCGGACGGCTCCTTCGCGGAGGCCGAGCACCTAGGCGGCGACGTGGACATGGTGGGCGTCGTGTCGGCGCTCCTCCAGGAGCAGAAGCGCCGCAAGGATGCGGGCGACCCCCGCTGGCGGCTGCCGTTCCGGCCCGACCACGGGCACGAGCTTCTCGACGATATCGGCAAGCCGACCCATCCGGGCTACCCGGCCATCGGCCGCCTGCGCGGCCTCGCCGAGATCCGAGGCGTCATGACGGCGGTTTCTCAGCTCCAGGGCCTGCCGGTCTGACGGCACCATAAGAAAACGGGGATGGCGGTACATCCGCGCCATCCCCGCTGGTCAGGTTCTGCTTTCCGGCTGCCCCGAGCCGGTTGACGTGACTCTGCCAGTCCTATGGTTAACGATCCGTTAAGGTCCTGCGCCCGTCAGGAGCGAGCATCTGGAATGCTCGCCGCCGGACCGGGAGCGCCTTCCGATTTGGCGCGGTCCCAGGGCCAACGGCCCTCGATCTCGATCTCGAGGGAGAAGCTCAGGAAGGTCCGGATCAGGACGATGCCGCCCAGGACCGCGATGCTCTCGAGGCTGGGCTCGATGGCGACCGTGTTGATGATGTCGGCCGCGACTAAGAATTCGAGCCCCAGCAGGATCGCCCGGCCGAGGCTCGACCGGTACTGTATGAAGGCATCTGTTCGCGAGCCGCCGAAGAACTGGCCCAGATACGTGACCGTGGCCGCGACGGCCCCGATGGCGATGATGCCGATGCCGCCGAACTCGATGGCCTTGGTGATCCATCGCAAAACCAGGCCGAACCCCTCATCCATGGAAAAGCCCCCGTCCCCAGCCCAGAGTCTTAGGGGAGCGGCGGCCGGCGGCCAGCCCCATGGGCTGGACGTGCCGGTAAAATCAGCACCTTCTTCGCTGGACCCCGCGCCGGGATTTGCCTATCTGGGCGGCGTAAACCCCTTCCGTGAAGGAAGCGGCGTGGCCTGGTAGGTGATCATGGTGGATGCGACCGCGCTGGCGGATTTTGCCGAAAACGTCCTGGTGGACGTCAATCTCCCTGAACTGCCGAACCATTACCGGGGCAAGGTCCGGGACAATTACGACCTGCCCGACGGGCGGCGGGTCATCGTGGCGTCGGACCGGCTGAGCGCCTTCGATATCATCCTGGCGGCGATTCCCCTCAAAGGCCAGGTGCTGACCCAGACGGCCCGCTTCTGGTTCGAGGCCACCCGGGACCTCTGCCCGAACCATGTCCTCGAATATCCCGATCCCAACGTGGTGGTGTGCCGGAAGCTGGACATCCTTCCGGTCGAGATCGTGGTGCGGGACTACCTCGCCGGTACGACCGGCACCTCGATCCTGTCCCTCTACCGCAGCGGTCAGCGCGACATGTACGGGGTGCGTCTGCCGGAGGGCTTGAGGCCGAACGAGAAGCTGCCGGACACCATCATCACGCCGACGTCCAAGGCCTTCCACGGCGGCCACGACGAACCCCTGACGCCCGCCGACATCGTCTCCGGCAACCTGCTGACGGAAGCGCAGTGGCGAACGGTCTCCGACTACGCCCTCGCGCTCTTTGCGCGGGGCCGCGAGATGGCGCGGGAGAGGGGGCTGATCCTCGTCGACACCAAGTACGAGTTCGGTGTGGACGCGCGGGGCGAGATCGTCCTGGCCGACGAGATCCACACGCCGGACAGCAGCCGCTACTGGTTCCTGGAAAGCTACCGGGATCGGTTCGAGACGGGCGAAAAGCCGGAGAGCTTCGACAAGGACTTCGTGCGCAATTGGGTGGCGAGCCGCTGCGATCCGTATAAGGAGCCCGTGCCGGAGATCCCCCGCGACGTGATCCTAGAGACGGCGGCGGTCTATATCCGGGCCTACGAGACGATCACGGGTCAGAGCTTCGCCCTGCCGGACGCGTCGACGCCGGTGATGGACCGCATCCACGCCAATCTGGCCTCCTATTTCTGACATCCGCAGCAGGCTCCTCCCATGGTCTTCACCGCAAAAATTCTCCTCCTCGGATCGGGCGAACTCGGCAAGGAATTCGTGATCTCGGCCAAGCGCTATGGCTGCTACGTCATCGCCTGCGATGCCTATGCGAACGCGCCCGCCATGCAGGTGGCGGATGAGGCCGAGGTGTTTTCCATGCTGGACGATGGCGCGCTGCGCGCCGCCATCGAGAAGCACAAACCCGACTACATCGTGCCGGAGGTGGAGGCGATCCGCACCGAAGTGCTTCAAGAGATGGAGCAGAAGGGCTTTTCCGTGGTTCCTTCGGCACGTGCCACCTACATGACCATGAACCGCGACCGCATTCGCGAGGTCGCGGCGTCCGAGCTGGGCTTGCGCACGTCGAAATACCGCTATGCCGAGAGCCTGGACGAGGTGCTGGCGGGCGCGGAGCACACGGGCTTCCCGTGTGTGATCAAGCCCGTCATGTCGTCCTCGGGCAAAGGGCAGAGCAACGCCCACTCGGTGGACGATCTGGAGAAGTGCTGGACCTACGCGGTCGAGAACATGCGGGGCGACCGCAAGAAGGTGATCGTCGAGGAGTTCATCCGTTTCGATTACGAGATCACGCTGCTCACCGTGAGGACCCGCGAGGGCGTGCGGTTCTGCGAGCCCATCGGACACCGGCAGGAGCGGGGCGATTACCAGGAATCCTGGCAGCCCGTTCCAATGCAGTCGCATCTCCTCGACGAGGCCAAGCGCATGGCCGAGAAGGTGGTGGACAATCTCGGCGGGTACGGCCTGTTCGGGGTCGAGTTCTTCGTCACGAAGGATGCGGTGATCTTCTCCGAACTCTCGCCGCGTCCGCACGACACCGGCATGGTGACCCTGATCTCGCAGAACCTGTCGGAATTCGATCTTCACGCCCGCGCGATCCTGGGGCTTCCCATCGATCGCGTTCACCTGCACGGCAATGCGGCCTCGGCCGTTATCCTGGCTGACCAGGAGGCTTCGGACTTCACCATCGGCGGCTTGGCGGCGGCTTTGCGGCAGGGAGGCGAGGGCGTCGATGTGGACGTGCGGATCTTCGGGAAGCCGACGACGCGGCCCTATCGCCGCATGGGCGTCGCCCTGGCGCTCGGGGGGCGCACGACGGACGAGGCACGCGCCCGCGCACGATCCGCAGCCGAACAGGTGACAATTCAATATTAGCTAAGTCATGACTGCCGGAATGCGGGGAGCATCATAGACTTACATACAGGGAATAAGAAGAAAATCTCGCTGGGGACGCCGCCACCCTTTGTTGCTCACGGTCTGGGTGGCTATTTACGAAGTGCATCCGATGATGAGCGCACCGCCTAATGGCAAGCGGTAACCCCCAGCGAGATTTCTACTGAAACAAGACGCTGGAGCTTCTCTAGGTTCCCAAGTTTATCGGAGATATTAGAAGAAAATTTACGATATGTAATTTCGATTCAAAAGGCGTGACGCAGGGTGGCGCTCGCTTCAAGCAGGGGGCCGAGGAAGAGCTTCTCGACTTCGACGGCCGTCAGACGCGCCGCATGGGTGCTGACGTTGAGCGCCACCGTCACGCAGTCGTTGCGCTGGAACAGCGGGACGGCGATCGAGCGCAGCCCCAGCTCGAGTTCCTCGTTGACGACGGCATATCCGCGCTCGCGGATCAGGGTGAGTTCCCGACGGAGGGCGTCGCGGTCCGTGATGGTGTGGGGCGTCAGAGGCGCGAGCCGTGCGCGCTGCAGGTAGGCGTCGAGGGCTGGGGCGGGCTGGTGCGCCAGGATCGCCCGTCCCATGGAGGTGCAATGGGCGGGCAGGCGGCTTCCGACACTCAAGCCGATGGACATGATGCGCCGGGTGGCCGAACGGGCCACGTAGACGATATCGTCCCCCTCCAGCACCGCCGCCGAGCTCGACTCGCCTGTCGCCGCCGAGAGCCGCTCCAGGACGGGCTGCAGGCGCTCCGGTAGGGGAGAGGACGACAGATAGGCATAGCCGAGGCGCAGGACCTTCGGGGTCAGGCTGAAGTAGCGACCGTCGAAAGCCGCGTAGTCGAGCTGTGCCAGGGTGTGGAGATAACGCCGCGCGGCCGCGCGGGTGACGCCGGTGAGTTTTGCGACGTCCGAGAGGGTCAGGCGTGGGCGCGATTCATCGAAGGCTTCGATGACAAGGAGACCCTTCTCCAGGCTTGCCACGAAGTCCCGGCCGTCCGGTGCAACAGCAGGCTTCACGGGCGCTGGTCCGTGGGTCATGATCGTCATAGTTTAGGACTTTGGTAGCCTTGACACATCAGGCCCGAAATTCCTTCATGTTCGATATTAGCGCGATTGTTCGCAATGCGCACATCAACAAAAGTCTCATACCGTCCCAAGGAGGGAACGATGGCAGTCAGGACACTCATGGGGGCCGCGTTCGGGCTGCTGCTCGCCGGAACGGCCTCCGCCGAGACCGTCAAGGTCGGAATCATCGGTCCGTTCTCCGGGCCCTTCGCGCTCCAGGGCAAGAATTTCCAGGCCGGTGTGGAAGCCTACATGGCGGCCAACGGCAAGCAGGCGAAGGGCCATGACGTCGAGATCATCTACAAGGACCTGCCCGCCGCCAACCCGCAGGCCTCCCGCGCCCTGGCGCAGGAGCTGATCGTCAAGGACAAGGTGCAGTATCTTGGGGGCGTCTATTTCACCCCGGACGCGCTCGCGATCACGCCCCTGCTGAAGCAGGCGAACGCGCCGCTCGTGATCTTCAACGCCGCCACCTCGGCGATCATGACCCAGTCGCCGCTGGTGGTGCGCACCTCCTTCACGACCGCGCAGACCACGACCCCGCTGGGCAAGGTCGCGGTGGACCGGGGCATCAAGAAGGTCATCACCACGGTCAGCGACTATGGCCCAGGCGTCGACGCCGAGAACGCCTTCAAGAAGGCCTTCGAAGCAGCCGGCGGCCAGGTGGTCGAGTCGATCCGCATGCCGCTCAACACCACGGATTTCAGCCCCATCATGCAGCGCGTGAAGGATTCCGGCGCCGAGGCGGTGTTCAGCTTCCTGCCGTCGGGCCCGACGACCCTGGGCTATGTGAAGGCCTACAACGACACAGGTCTCAAGCAGGCGGGCATCAAGTTCCTGGCGCCGGGCGACCTGACGCAGGAATCCGACCTTCCGGCCCTGGGCGACGGCGCGCTCGGGCTGCTGACGAGTTTCCATTATGCGGTCTCGCACGACTCGCCCGAGAACAAGAAGTTCGTCGAAGGCGCCACCAAGGCCATCGGTGGCGCGGACCAGCTCTCCTTTCCGTCGGTGGGCGCCTATGACGGCATGCACGTGATCTACAAGATGATCGAGGCCACCGATGGCAAACAGGACGCCGAGAAGGCCGTGAACGCCGTCAAGGGATTATCCTGGACGAGCCCGCGCGGCCCGGTCAGCATCGATCCCGAGACCCGGCATGTGACGCAGAACATCTACTTGCGCGAGGTGGCCAAGGGTCAGGACGGCAAGACCTACAACAAGGAAATCCAGACCTTCCCGAACCAGAAGGATCCGGGTCTGGCGCCCGCGGGCCAGTAGCGACGGGCGGCCTGGCACAGGGGCAAGCGCGGCACCACCCGGTGCCGCTGCGCCGTTTGGACAACCGAAATGCAGACCATCATCAGCATCGCCGTCGACGCCTTGACCTACGGGATGGCCCTTTTCGTCATCTGCATCGGCTTGTCCCTGACCATGGGGCTGATGCGCCTCGTGAACCTCGCGCACGGGGCCTTCGCGATGATCGGGGGCTACATCGCGTCCTACGCGGCGCGCGATCTCGGTCTGTGGTACGGGTTCGCGGTGCTGCTCGCGATCCTCGGCACGGTTCTCATCGCGATCCCGCTCGAGCGCTTTCTCTTCCGGCGCATCTACGGCGCGCCGCAGCTGACCCAGGTGCTGATGACGATCGGCATCACGTTCTGCATCATCGGCATCACGAACTACCTCTTCGGCCCGACCCTGAAGACCATTCCCCTCCCGCGAGGCCTCGCCGAGCCGGTGGATATCGGGTTTCGGACCATCGCGGCGCACAGGCTCTTCGTTTTGGTCTGCGGCATCGTGGTGGCGGGCGGCCTGTGGTCCCTGATCGAGAGGACGGCCTTCGGCGTCAAGTTGCGGGCCGCCGTGGACAACGCCGCGATGACGAGCGCGCTCGGCGTGCGCACGGAGGTGGTCTATGCGGTGAGCTTCGCGCTGGCGGTCGGCCTCGGCGCGCTGGGCGGCGTCATCGGGGCCGAGTTCCTGCCCGTCGAGCCCTATTACGCCCTGCGCTACATGGTGACTTTCCTGGTGGTGGTGTCGGTGGGCGGCGCGGGGTCGATCCCCGGCGCGGTGCTCGCCTGCCTGCTGCTGGGCGCGGTCGACACGACGGGCCGCTATCTCATGCCGGATTTCGGCAATTTCTTCTTCTACGCGGCAGTCATCCTCATCGTATGTCTGTTCCCGCGCGGCCTCCTTGGACGGGCCTGATGCAGACACTCGCTCAAACCCAGCCCGTAGCCATGCCGCAGCCGAAGCGGGCGTGGTGGCGCGACATCGTCGGCGTGGCGCTGATCGCCGCTGTCGGCCTCGCCGGGTACTGGCTCTTTCCGGACAACCTCGCCCTCCTCACCCGCGTCATCGCCATGGCGCTGCTGGCGCTGTCCATCGATCTCCTCGTCGGCTATTGCGGCATCGCGACGCTCGGCCAAGCGGCCCTGTTCGGCGCGGGCGCCTATGCGGCGGGCATCGCATGCGTGAACGGGATCACGGAACCCTTCACGCTGGTGCTGATCGGCGCCGTCGCCGGCTCGCTGGCGGGGCTCGTCATGGGCGTCGTGATGCTGCGCGCCTCCCACGGCCTGCCGCAGCTCGTGCTCTCCATCGCCATCGTGCAACTGTTTCATGAGGCCGCCAACAAGGCCTCGGCCTGGACCGGCGGCAGCGACGGGCTCGCGGGTCTCAGCCCCGCCGCGCTCTTCGGGGTCTTCGAATTCGACCTGTGGGGGCGCACCGCCTATTTGTTCGGTTTGGGCCTTTTGCTCACGGTTTTCATCGTCTTGAAATTCGTCGTGCGCTCACCCTTCGGCATGCTCTGCCGGGGCATCAAGGAGGATCCGGTGCGGGTGGGCGCCATGGGGGCCTTCGTATTCCCGGTCCTGCTCAAGATGTTCATGATCTCAGGCTCCGTGGCGGGCATCGGCGGCGCATTGGCGGCTATCTCCACCCAGGTGGTCGGCCTCGACAGCGTGAGCTTCGAGCTCTCGGCCAATGCCCTCGTGATGCTGGTGCTCGGCGGCATCGGAACGCTTTACGGGGCGCTTGTCGGCACGGTCATCTTCATGGGCTTCGAACATGTGGTCTCGTCCATCAACCCGTTCCATTGGATGACGCTCGTGGGCGTCCTGCTGATCGTCATGGTGCTGTTCGCGCCGCGCGGCCTCACCGGCCTCATGGAAACCTATACGGGCCTGAAGCTCGGGAAGCGGGGAGGCCGGGCATGAGCGATCTGTTTCGGGTCGAGGGCCTGTCCAAGCAGTTCGGCGGCCTTGCCGTCAGCCGCGATATCTCACTCTCGTTGCCCGAGGGCGAGCGCCTTGCTCTCATCGGGCCGAACGGCGCGGGCAAAACCACGTTCGTCAACCTGGTGACAGGCCAGCTCAAGCCCAGCGCCGGGCGGGTCTTCCTGAACGGCCAGGACGTCACGGGCCTCGGCGCGGTGCAGCGCGTGCGGCGTGGACTCGTGCGGACGTTCCAGGTCACGCGCCTGTTCTCGGAGATGACGCCGGAGGAGCATGTCACGCTCACGATCCTGCAGCGGGAGGGCCGGGCGAACCGCGTCTTCGCCCGTTTCCGGGGGGATTCCGCCGTCGGAGGGGAGGTGGAGGGGATCCTGGCGACGCTCGGTCTCCTCGACGTCGCCCGCCGTCGGGTCGGCGAGATCGCCTACGGCCAACAGCGCCTCCTGGAAATCGCCATCGCGCTCGCCCTCAAGCCCAAGGTCCTGCTCCTGGACGAGCCCGCCGCCGGCGTTCCGTCCACGGACACGCCGCGCATCGAGCGCGCCCTGGAGCAATTGCCGCCGAGCCTCGCCGTTCTGATGATCGAGCACGACATGGACCTCGTGTTCCGTTTCGCGCGCCGGGTCGTGGTGCTGGCGGCCGGCGAGGTCATTTTCCAGGGGTTGCCCGCCGAGGTGGCGGCGGACGACCGCGTTCGTGAAGCCTATCTCGGGAGCTATGCCCATGCCCGCCGCGTCGCTTGAAGTGCGGGACCTCAGCGCCGGGTACGGGCCGACGCTGATCCTGGAGAATGTCTCGTTTTCCGTTCCCGCCGGAAGCCGCCTGTCGATCCTCGGCCGCAACGGCATGGGCAAGACGACGCTGCTGTCGTCGCTCATGGGCATGAACCGGCGCTATGGCGGCGCGATTCTCGTCGGCGGAACGGACATGTCCGGCCTCAATGCATCGAGCCGGGCGCGGGGCGGCCTGGGGCTCGTGCCCCAGACCCGCGACATCTTCCGCTCGCTTACCGTCGAGGAGAACCTGTTCGTCGGTCTGAAAGGGCGCCCGCGCGAAGCCTTGCAGGAGGCCTACGACATGTTCCCGCGCCTGCAGGAGCGCCGCCGCAATCTCGGCTGGCAGCTCTCGGGCGGCGAGCAGCAGATGCTGTCCACGGCGCGCACGATCCTGGGCCGGCCCTCGGTCCTCCTCCTGGACGAGCCCCTGGAGGGGCTCGCCCCCGTGATCTGCGATGAGCTCATGGCGGCGCTCACGCGGCTGGCCGATAGCGGCGAGATGACGATCCTCTTGGTGGAGCAGAGGCTGGAAAGCGCCTTGGATTTCGCCGAGACGGTCATCGTCATGGAGCGCGGCCGGATCGCTTGGCAGGGCCCCAGCGCCGCGATGCGATCCGATCAATCCCTCGTCGAGCGGTACATCGGCGTCGGCTCGCTTCACTGACCTCACCGGATCGACACCCATGCGCACTCAGGTTGCCATCATCGGAGCGGGACCGGCGGGACTCCTGCTGGGGCGCGCCTTGGAGCTTCAGGGCATCGACACGGTCATTCTCGAGCGGAGGAGCCGGGACTACGTGCTCGGCCGAATCCGGGCCGGCGTCCTGGAGCAGGGAACCGTCGAGTTCCTGGACGCGATCGGGGTCGGGGCGCGCATGCATGCGGAAGGGCAGGTGCATACGGGGGTCGAACTGTGCTTCGACGGCGAAAGCCACCGTCTCGACTTCGCTGACCTCGTCGGGCGCAAGGTCATGGTATACGGCCAGACGGAGGTGACGCGCGATCTCATGGCGGCCAGGGACGCATCCGGGGCCGGGATCATCTACGAGGCCGAGGGCGTTTCCCTGCACGACTTCGACGGCAGCGCTCCCAAAGTCCGTTACGTCAAGGACGGCGTGGCGCACGAGGTGAGCTGCGATTTCATCGCGGGCTGCGACGGCTTCCACGGGGTCGCCCGCGCCTCCGTGCCGGAGGCTGCGATCCGAACCTTCGAGCGGGTCTATCCGTTCGGGTGGCTCGGCATCCTGGTGGACAGGCCCCCCGTCGCCGACGAGCTGATCTACGCCCATCACGAGCGCGGCTTCGCGCTCTGCTCCATGCGTTCGCCGACCCGCAGCCGGTATTACATCCAGTGCGGCGCGGACGAGCGGGTCGCCGACTGGTCGGACGACCGTTTCTACGACGAGCTGCGACGTCGCGTCGATCCCGAGACGGCCGACCGCCTGGTGACGGGGCCGTCCATCGAGAAATCGATCGCACCCCTGCGCAGCTTCGTGGCCGAGCCGCTCCGTTTCGGAAGGTTGTTCCTGGCGGGCGACGCCGCCCACATCGTGCCGCCGACGGGCGCCAAGGGTCTCAACCTCGCGGCCAGCGACGTGGTCTATCTGGCGCAGGCCTTGAGCGAATTCTACGGTGATCGCTCCGAGGCCGGGATCGACGGCTATTCGGAGCGCGTGCTCCGGCGAGTGTGGAAGGCGGAGCGCTTTTCCTGGTGGATGACCTCGATCCTGCACATCTTTCCGGAAACAGACGCGTTCGGACGGCGGATTCAGCGGGCGGAGTTCGATTATCTGAAAGGCTCCCGCGCCGCCGGACAGTCTTTGGCCGAGAATTATACAGGGCTTCCTTTTTGAGAATATGTGAGCTGCGACCTCATCCTGAAAGAAACTCATAGCAGCGTCTCGAAGCCTCATCCTGAGGGCCCGCGCAGCGGGCGTCTCGAAGGATGGTCCAGTGTTCACCGGATACACTTCGCTAGAGCCTCCTTCGAGACGGTCTGACGGCCTCCTCACGATGAGGTCGAGATAGACTCGAACGGATTCAGGTAGTGCTCCGATTGAATACACCGTTCAAAAGAGACACGATCGCAAACGTCTAATATTTAGGCAGTTATTCACGTGTCGATCCTGTTTTTCCCTTGTTTTCGGCGCGTCTCAGCAGATCCTGAATCCTTCGCCGAACCTTCTGCGACTTAAGGCTAAGGCTTTTCCGTTTATCCAATGGTTTAAGTTACAGCCGCCCTTTCTTGACCCTATGGGTTCACCGCCACACGATAGGCCCACAAACACGGGTCTGAACAAGACCAGGGAACGGAAGAAAGGGTGGAACTCATGTTGAACCTCAAGAAGGCGCTCCTCGCGCTCAGCTGCAGCGTCCTGGCGACCTCGGCCTATGCGCAGGCGCAGCAGGTCTCGGACGGCGTCGTGAAGATCGGCATTCTCAACGATCAATCCGGCGTGTACGCGGATTTCGGCGGAAAGTATTCCGTCGAGGCGGCCAAGATGGCCGTGGCCGATTTCGGCGGCAAGGTTCTGGGCGCACCCATCGAGATCATCAGCGCCGACCACCAGAACAAGCCCGACATCGCGTCGAGCATCGCGCGCCAGTGGTACGACACCGAGAAGGTCGATTCCATCATGGAGCTGACGACCTCGTCCGTGGCGCTGGCCGTGCAGGGCCTGTCCAAGGAAAAGAAGAAGATCAACATGGTCACGGGTGCGGCCACCACGGACCTCACCGGCAAGCAATGCTCCCCCTACGGCTTCCACTGGGCCTACGACACCCACGCCCTGGCGGTCGGCACCGGCGGCGCGCTGGTCGATAACGGCGGCAAGAAGTGGTTCTTCCTCACGGCCGATTACGCCTTCGGCTATTCGCTCGAAGGCGAAACGTCCAAATACGTGAAGTCGAAGGGCGGCCAGGTGCTGGGCTCCGTGCGCCATCCGCTGAGCGCCAACGATTTCTCGTCTTTCCTGCTCCAGGCCCAGAGCTCCGGCGCCGACGTGGTCGGCCTCGCCAATGCGGGTCTCGACACCGCCAACGCCATCAAGCAGGCCTCCGAGTTCGGCATCACCCAGAGTGGCCAGCGCCTCGCGGGCCTGCTGTTCACCCTGGCGGAGGTCCACGGCCTCGGCCTGAAGGCCGCTCAGGGCCTGACCCTCACGGAGGGCTGGTACTGGGATCAGAACGATGAGAACCGCGCCTTCGCCAAACGCTTCATGGAGAAGACGGGCCGCATGCCCAACATGATCCATACGGGCACCTATTCGGCGGTCTCGCAATACCTGAAGGCGATCCAGAAGGCCGGCACGGACGCGACCGAGCCGGTGGCCAAGGCCCTGCACGAGATGCCCGTCCAGGACATCCTGACCAAGAACGGCAAGGTGCTGCCCAACGGCCGCATGGTCTACGACATGTATCTCTTCCAGGTGAAGAAGCCCGAAGAGAGCAAGAGCGAGTGGGACATGTACAAGCAGCTCGCCACCGTGCCGGGAGACCAGGCCTATACGGCCTTGGCCGAGAGCGGCTGCGCGCTGACCCAGTAAGCCTGAAACGACACGAGGGCGGGCGCGCATCCGGTGCGCCCGCCCTTCTTGCCACCAGAAGACCCTCGGAGCTTCCTCCTCATGCGTTCAGCCTCGCACCAGGATTGCCGATTGCCATGACGGCTCACGCCCAACCCATCCTGAGCGCCCGTGGGCTGACCATGGAATTCCGCGGCTTCGCGGCGGTGAAGAACGTGACCCTCAACGTTCAGGAGGGCACGATCCACGCGCTGATCGGCCCGAACGGCGCCGGCAAGACGACCGTCTTCAACCTCCTGACAAAATTCCTCACGCCGACGCGGGGCGAGATCACCTTCCGGGGTGATACGATCACCAAGATGGCGCCCGCCGAGGTGGCGCGGCTCGGCCTCGTGCGATCCTTCCAGATTTCGGCGGTCTTTCCGCACCTGACCGTGCTCGACAATGTCCGGGTCGCGCTCCAGCGACCCTCCGGCCTCGCCACCCAGTTCTGGCGCTCCTCCAAGACGCTCGCGGGCCTCGATGCGCGGGCTCATGAACTCATCGACGCCGTCAACCTCTCGACCTATGCCCATCTGCCGGCCGTCGAGCTGTCCTACGGCCGCAAACGCGCGCTCGAGATCGCCACGACCCTGGCGCTGGACCCGGCCATGCTGCTCCTCGACGAGCCCATGGCGGGTATGGGGCATGAGGATATCGGACGCGTCTCCGACCTGATCCGGCGCATCGCCAAGGACCGGACGGTCCTGATGGTGGAGCACAACCTGAACGTGGTGGCCGATCTCTGCGACCGGGTGACCGTTCTGGCCCGAGGCGAGATCCTGGCCGAGGGGACCTACGACGAGGTCAGCCAAAATCCCGCGGTGCGCGAGGCCTATATGGGAAGCGAGCATGAGTGAGGCGCCTTACCTGGAAGTTCGCGGGCTTCAGGCCTGGTATGGGGAAAGCCACGTGCTGCACGGGGTCGACCTCGACATCCGCGAGGGCGAGACGGTGGCGCTTCTCGGCCGCAATGGGGCGGGCAAGACCACCACCCTGCGCGCCGTCATGGGCATCCTGCGCAAGCGGGAGGGCGCCATTCGGCTCAAAGGCCAGGACCTGCTCCGCAAGCCCCTCCACCACGTGGCACGGGCTGGCCTCGGCTACGTGCCGGAGGAGCGCGGGATCTTCGCCAGCCTCACCGTGGCCGAGAACCTTCTCCTGCCGCCCAAGGTGGCCGAGGGCGGCATGAGCGTGGACGAGATCTACGCCCTGTTTCCGAACCTCCATGAGCGTCGCACCAGCCAGGGCACCAAGCTCTCCGGCGGCGAGCAGCAGATGTTGGCCATCGCCCGCATCCTGCGCACGGGCGTCACGACCCTCCTGCTCGACGAGCCGACGGAGGGCCTGGCTCCCGTCATCGTCCAGCGCATCGGCGACGTGTTGGTGGAACTCAAGAAACGCGGCATGACGATCCTTCTCGTGGAGCAGAACTTCCGTTTCGCCCGCAAGGTGGCGGACCGGTTCTACCTGATGGAGGACGGGCGCATGGTGGGCTCCTTCCCGGGCCACGAACTCGATGCCCGCATGGGCGAGCTGCAAGAGGTGCTGGGAGTCTAGCCATGAACACCATCTTCGGCGTCCCGGCGCCCGCTCTTTACGGCCAGGTTCTGCTTGGCCTCATCAACGGCTCCTTCTACGCGATGCTCAGCCTCGGGCTGGCGGTCATCTTCGGCCTGCTCCGCATCATCAACTTCGCGCACGGAGCCCAGTACATGCTGGGAGCCTTCGTGGCCTACCTGCTGCTCTTCTACGGCGGCGTGGCCTATTGGCCGGCCCTGATCCTGGCGCCTGTGATCGTTGCGGGCGTCGCCATCGTGATCGAGCGCACCATGCTGCGACGGCTCTACGGCCTCGACCCGCTCTACGGACTTCTTCTGACCTTCGGTCTCGCGCTCATCATCGAGGGGCTGTTCCGCTATTGGTTCGGCACCTCGGGCAAGCCCTACGCGCCGCCCGCCGCCCTGACGGGGGGCGTCAATCTCGGCTTCATGTTCCTGCCGATCTATCGTGGCTGGGTGGTCGTCGCCTCCCTGGCGGTCTGCATCGGGACGTGGCTGCTGATCGAGAAGACCCGTCTCGGCGCCTACCTTCGGGCCGCGACGGAGAACCCCGTCATGGTCCAGGCCTTCGGCGTCAACGTCCCGCTGCTGCTGACCCTGGCCTATGGCCTCGGCGCGGGTTTGGCGGGCCTCGCGGGAGTGCTGGCCGCCCCGATCTATCAGGTCAGCCCTCTCATGGGCTCCAACCTCATCATCGTGGTCTTCGCCGTGGTGGTGGTGGGCGGCATGGGGTCGATCCTGGGCGCCATCCTGACGGGCTACATGCTCGGCCTGCTGGAGGGCCTGACCAAAGTCTTCTATCCTGAAGCCTCCAACATCGTGATCTTCGTGATCATGGCTGTCGTGCTGCTGATCCGGCCGGCAGGATTGTTCGGCCGGGAGGCCTGACCATGACCATCGCCGTCAAGAACCCCACAGCCGCTCCCGATATCCGAACCCCATCACTGGTCTTCGGCTTGGTCGCGGTCGCGGCGCTGCTGGCCGCGCCCTTCGCGTTCTATCCCGTCTTCCTGATGAACATCCTGTGTTTCGCGCTGTTCGCCTGCGCGTTCAACCTGCTCATCGGCTATGTGGGCCTCCTGTCCTTCGGCCATGCGGCATTCTTCGGCGGCGCGGCCTATTTCACTGCACATGCCGTTAAGGAATGGGGTTGGGAGCCGCTGACGGGTATCCTGCTCGGCGTCGCCGGCGCGGCGGGGATCGGCCTTGTGGTCGGGTTCCTGGCGATCCGCCGCCAGGGCATCTACTTCTCGATGATCACCCTGGCGCTCGGCCAGATGTTCGCCTTCATCTGCCTTCAGGTGCCCTTCACGCACGGCGAGGACGGCATCCAGGGCGTGCCGCGCGGGCGGATGCTCGGGATCTTCGACCTGAGCGAACCGCTGACGATGTACTACGTCACCCTGGCGATCTTCCTCTTCGGCTTCTTCGCCATCTGGCGCATCGTCAACTCGCCGTTCGGCAACATCCTGAAAGCGATCCGCGAAAACGAGAACCGCGCCGTATCGCTCGGCTATCGCGTGGACCGCTACAAGCTCGGAGCCTTCGTGATGTCGGCGGCGCTCGCCGGCCTCGCGGGCGGTACCAAGGCCATCATCTTCCAGTTCGCGACCCTCACGGACGTGCAATGGCAGATGTCCGGGGAGGTGATCCTCATGACCCTGCTGGGCGGGATCGGGACCATGGTCGGGCCCGTGGTGGGCGCGGGCCTCGTGGTGACGCTCCAGCATTATCTGGCGGCTTCGGACTTCCCGGTCACGGTTCTCATCGGCGTCATCTTCGTGATCTGCGTGCTCGTCTTCCGGAAAGGCATCGTGGGAGAGATTCTGGCGCTCCTGAACCGGCCTTCCAAGAAGGTTTGAGGGCGATCTCGCCATGGCGGATGACGCATTCGATTACGTGGTCGTTGGAGCCGGGTCGGCCGGCTGCGTCCTCGCGAACCGGCTGTCCAAGGACCCTGCCAACAAGGTCTGTCTCCTGGAGGCGGGGGGCAAGGACAACTGGATCTGGTTTCACATCCCGGTCGGATATCTCTTCGCCATAGGCAATCCGCGCTCCGACTGGATGTTCACCACAGAAAGCGAGCCGGGCCTCAACGGCCGGGCACTAAACTATCCGCGCGGGAAGGTGATCGGCGGCTCCTCGGCCATCAACGCCATGATCTATATGCGCGGCCAGCGGGAGGATTACGACCATTGGCGCCAGCTCGGCCTGGAGGGTTGGGGCTGGGACGACGTCAGACCGATCTTCCGGGGGCATGTGGATCACTACCTCGGCGCGGGCGAGCATCACGGGGCCGGAGGCGAGTGGCGGGTCGAGGAGCCGCGCATGCGCTGGCCGATCCTCGATTCCTTCATCGAAGCCGCCGAGCAGGCCGGGATCCCGCGCAGTTCCGATTTCAACACCGGCAGCAACGAGGGCGTCGGCTATTTCCACGTGAACCAGCGCGGCGGTCGACGCTGGTCATCGGCGCGAGGCTTTCTCAAGCCTGCCCTGAAGCGCCCGAACCTGAAGCTCGAGATCCATGCCCAGGTCCTGCGGATCCTGTTCGAGGGCCGCAAGGCCGTGGGGGTGGAGTTCCGCCAGGGTGGCTTCACCCGCCGGATCCGCGCCCGGCGGGAAATCATCCTGTCGTCCGGCGCCATCGCGTCGCCGCAGCTTTTGCAGCTTTCAGGTGTCGGCGACGGCGACACCCTGCGTCGGCTCGGGATCGACGTCGTTCATCACCTCCCCGGTGTCGGCGCCAATCTCCAGGATCACCTCCAGCTGCGGCCGATTTACAAGGTCCGGGGCGTGCGGACGCTGAACGAGCAATACGGCTCGCTTTTCCGTAAAGGCTATATGGCCTTGGAATATGCGCTTTTCCGGCGCGGGCCGCTGACCATGGCTCCGTCCCAGCTCGGCGCGTTCACCCGCTCCTCGCCGGATTACGCGACGCCCAATCTCCAATTCCACGTCCAGCCCCTGTCCCTCGACAAGTTCGGAGAGGCTCCCCATACCTTCCCGGCCTTCACGGCCAGCGTGTGCAATCTCAGGCCCACCAGCCGGGGCAGTGTCGGGATCAGGCAGGCGGATCCCTTCGAGAAACCCTCGATCCGGCCGAATTACCTCTCGACGGAAGAGGACCAGCGAGTGGCCGTCGATTCCTTGCGCCTCGTGCGCCATATCGTGTCCCAGCCGGCTCTCCAGCGGTTCCACCCGCAGGAGTACAGGCCCGGAGGCGACCTCGTGTCCGACGAACAGCTTCTCGACGGGGCCCGCGCCATCGGGACCACGATCTTCCATCCCGTCGGGACCGCCAAGATGGGGCTGGGAAGCGATCCGATGGCCGTCACCGATGCCCGGCTCCGGGTTCACGGCATCCAGGGCCTTCGGGTGGTCGACGCGTCCGTGATGCCGACCATCACCAGCGGCAACACCAACACCCCCACGATCATGATCGCCGACAAGGGGGCGACGATGATCCTGGAGGACGCTAGGGCAGCGGCAGGAATGAGCGGGCGGGCGTCTTAAGCTGGTCTTTGGCTGATATATTGCTCTTATTTTGGAATTGTGGTCTGAGGCACCGACATACTCATTATTAGAAAATAGGAATATGAACCTTTCATTTCTCGGTGTGAGATCTCAATGTCACTGACCGTTCGCCAAACGGCGATTTCTGACGTGCTCGTGCTTGTCCCGCGCCGGTTCGGCGATGCGCGCGGCTGGTTTGTCGAGACCTACAGCACGCGCGCCTATGAATCGCTTCTCGGGGATGTGACATTCGTTCAGGACAACCAGGCGTTCTCGGCGCAGGCCGGCACGCTGCGCGGCCTGCACTTTCAGGCCCCGCCCGAACCTCAGGCCAAGCTCGTCCGCGTTCTCAGGGGCTCCATCTTCGACGTGGCGGTCGACCTTCGGCGCGGCTCTCCCACTTATGGGCAATGGGTGGGCGAGACGCTCACGGGCGAAGGGGGCGAGCAGATCTTCGTGCCCCGCGGCTTCGCTCACGGCTATTGCACGCTCGAGCCCGACACCGAGGTCGCCTATAAGGTCGACGGCTTTTATGCGCCCTCGTGCGACGGCGGCATCCAGTGGGACGATCCCGCCATCGGCATCGACTGGCCGATCACGGCGGCGGAGGCCGTCTTGTCCGACAAGGACAAGGGGCTGCCTGCCTTCGAGAGCTTTGTCTCCCCATTCCAGTACCGGCCTCCAGGGGCCTGAGCCCCATCTCGAGCCAGAGATACGTCTCGCATGTCCTCTTCTCCTCACCGCATCATCGTCACCGGCGGCGCCGGCTTCATCGGATCGGCCGTCGCCCGCGAAATCATTGCCGGGACACCCCACGCGGTTCTCGTTCTCGACAAGCTCACCTATGCGGGCAACCTCGATTCCCTGAAGCCGGTCGAGAACGATCCCCGCTACAGCTTCGTGCGGGCCGACATCCTGGATACCGCCCGCATGAGCGAGGTGATGGGCTCCTTCCGCCCCACCATGGTGATGCACTTGGCGGCTGAGAGCCACGTCGACCGCTCCATCGACGGGCCGGGCGCCTTCATCCAGACCAATGTGGTGGGCACCTACAGCCTGCTGCAGGCGGCTCTGGGCTATTGGCAGGGTCTGCCGGGCTTTGAGAAGGACGCCTTCCGGTTCCACCACGTCTCCACCGACGAGGTGTTCGGCTCGCTCGGCCCCGAGGGCTTCTTCACGGAAGCGACAGCCTACGATCCGCGCTCGCCGTACTCGGCCTCGAAGGCGGCTTCCGACCATCTGGTGCGGGCGTGGCATCATACCTACGGGCTGCCCACGCTCGTGAGCAACTGCTCCAACAATTACGGGCCCTATCACTTCCCCGAGAAGCTGATTCCGCTCGTCATCCTGAACGCGCTCGAGGGCAAACCCCTGCCGGTCTACGGCGACGGCTCGAACGTGCGCGACTGGCTGTTCGTAGAGGACCACGCCCGGGCGCTGCTCCGGATCGCGCAGACGGGGGAGGTGGGTGAGAGCTACAATGTGGGCGGCCACAACGAGAAGACCAATCTGGAGGTCGTGGAGGCGATCTGCCGGATCCTGGACGATCTGGCGCCGGATGGGGCCATCGGGGCGCGCCGGGGGCTGATCACCTTCGTGAAGGACCGTCCGGGGCACGACCGGCGCTATGCCATCGACGCGGCCAAGATCGGCCGGGAGCTTGGCTGGACGCCTCGTGAGACCTTCGAGACCGGATTGGCCAAGACGGTGCGGTGGTATCTGGAGAACCGGCCGTGGTGGGAGCGGATCCGCTCGGGCATCTATCGCGGCGAACGGCTGGGGGCGGGCGCATGATCCTCCTCTTCGGCGCAGGCGGACAGCTCGGACAGGAATTGACCGCTCTGGCGGGTGCCCGGGGGGTGCCGTTGACGGGCCTGAGCCGGCATGAGGCCGACCTTGCCGACCCGGCGGCCGTGACGCAGGCCATTCGTTCGTCCGCCCCGCGTCTCGTGGTCAATGCGGGCGCCTACACCAAGGTGGACAGGGCTGAGAGCGAGTCCGAGGAGGCGTTCCGGACCAACGCGACCGGCCCCGCGGTTCTGGCCCGAGCCTGCGCGGTGGCTGGGATTCCGCTGGTCCATGTGTCCACAGATTATGTGTTCGACGGCAGCAAGACAGGCCCCTATCGGGAGAGCGATCCGATCGCGCCGATTGGGGTCTACGGACGCAGCAAGGCGGCGGGCGAGGCGGCTGTCCGGGACCATTGGGACCGGCACCTGATCCTGCGCACGGCCTGGGTCTATGGCGTGTACGGGGCAAACTTTCTCAAGACGATGCTTCGTCTGGCGGGCGAGCGGGACGAGTTGCGGGTCGTGGCCGACCAGCGGGGATGTCCCACCTCGACGGCCGACCTGGCCCGCGCGATCCTCCAAGTGGCCCGGCGGATCGACGAGGGGCAGGCGGCGTTCGGAACCTATCACGTCGCGGGGCAGGGGGTGACCACCTGGCATGGCTTCGCGTCGCGGATCATAGAGGCGCAGCAGCCCTTCACGGGGCGTCGGCCGGCGGTGACGGCGATCACGACGCGGGACTATCCGACGCCGGCCCAGAGACCGGCCAATTCGGAGTTGGATTCCAGCCTGTTTGCCCAAGCCTTCGGCTTTACGGCGCTGCCCTGGGAACAAGCCACGGACGAGACCGTCCAGGCCTTGTTGGGCAATCGCTCATAGATAGGCGATCATGCGGCCGGCCAGTAGTGCCAAGATCCAGGCTGCGAGGGATATGCCCGCATAGACCCTCGCATCCGGGGGGAGGAGCCCGCCTCTCAACCTAGCCCCGAAGCGGGCGTGAAAGAGTGCCACGTTCGCGATGCCGAGGGCGATGAAGATAAGCTTGGCGTAGAAAGCCGGGTTCACGCCCAGGGCTCTCGCCTCCGCGGCGAGCAGGATAACGCCGGTCGGGATCTGCAGGGCGAGGCCCGCCGCCGCCAGCGGAATCGCGTAGCGGCCCACCTGCCAGGCGTTGTGCCCTCTCTCGGCCAGAACCTTCAGGTCGAATACCGCGATGCCGCCCACGAGCAAGGAGGCTCCGAGCACATGGAGCAGGTTGGCAATCGTGAAGGTCCACGCCGAGTGCCGGGCCGTATGCCCGACCCAGGAACTCTCTAAAGCCGCCAACAGGTCGAGATACATGACGGGTCAGCGCAACTCGTATGTCTTGCCGTCTGCGATGAGACGCTCCGCCCGCATCTCCGTGGCAACGCGGGTGGAGGGATACCCTTCGAGGCTGATCGTGGTGCCAGGCTTGAGCATGTCGGGCTGGAGGCCGCGGGCGCTCATTCGGAACGGTGGGGCCAGCACCGCTTCCCAAGGCTTCCCGTCATGTTCGACAGTCACATGGACATGGGGATTGGCCCATTCGACCTCCGCAATGGCACCCGTCATCGTGAATTTCTTCCCGGCGTCGTAGCTCCCCCACCCATGGTGTGCATAGGCTAAACCGCCGCAAGCCAGGGCGCCAAGCAGACAGGATCCGAACAGCATTATTTTCATGGACTGCCTCCAGAGCTCGAGCGCACCCCGAGAGCATCTAGGCGCATCCCCGCCATGGCTAGACGGGAGACTTCACGTTTTCGGGAGGGCGTTGTGGTTCCCCGCTACTCACCTTGCTGCAGGACGATGTCGGAGGTCTGCTGGATTGGGCCACCGGGAGTCAGGTTGTCGGCGACCGTGATCCGAAGCGTGCCGGATCCGTCGTTGCGGATTGTCAGGCTCGATCGTGTATCGCCATTGATCGGGCGAGGCCAAGTGATGGCCAGATTGATCAGGTCGCCCTTGCGCGTGCCTGAGAGGCGGGCTGGTCCGGCATTGGATCCGATATAGGTGCCTTGGTACCGACCGGACGCTGGATCGTAGGTCAGCTCTACGCCGATCTGCCGCTGTACGATCACGGCTGCGCGGCAATTGCCCTGGATGGAGATATGATTTTCCCCAGGGGCCAAGCCTTTCAGGTTGCAGCGGACGTTCCAGGGACTCGAATCGACGCTGCGTTGAACCTTGCCCGATCCATTCCATCCGCCCTTGAAACGGTCCAGGTAATTGTCTTCCGCGGCCTGGGCCAGGGTCGGGCTGAGGAACAAGAGTAGAGCAGCTGTGGTCGCATGGTTCAACATTGTCGTCACCCAGCGTTCTGATCGAGGGGCTAACCCGAGGGTCAGGGTCTTGTTCCGCAGGGCTCTTGAACGGATGCCCGAATCTCCCTGCGTCGCCTATATCGGTGGCAGCCAAGGGATGTCGCCCGTGAAGTCCAGTGAAGCGTTGCAGGAAGCCGTTCTCGTCGTGAACACGCAGTCGCGCTGGGGGCAGCGTTATTATGACATGGCAAAACGGGAGATCGAACGACAGGGAATTCGCCTGACGGAAGCCTATCCGGTTCGCGACGCGGCCCGGATTGTCGGTATCGTCGAGGAGGCGATCGGCCGAGGCCACCGGTTCATCGTCGTGGGCGGCGGGGACGGGACCGTCAGCTCCGTGGTGTCTCTCCTTGCCGGTCGGGACATCGTGCTGGGAATTCTTCCCATGGGGACCGCCAACAATTTCGCTCGGGCCAACGGCATCCCGCTGGGGCTTGAAGGGGCGGCGCGGGTCCTGGCGCAAGGCGCCGTCGCGCGGGTCGATCTCGGTCGAATCAACCAGGAATGCTTCACCAATGCGGTGTCGATCGGCGTGACAAGCGCCATCCACCGCAGTTCTTCGGACGCCATGAAGCGTCATCTGGGCCGCTCGGGCTACCTGATGGTAGCCTTGAGCCGCCTTCGCTCCTATCGCGCGTTCGCATGCCGCCTTGTCCTGGACGGCAAGCCCGTTTGTCTTGAGACGTTGGATCTCCGGATCGCCAACGGGCCTTATCACGGCGGCCTGGTGGCGCTTCCGGAGGCCCGGATGGACAGTGGGCGGCTCGTGGTCCGCGCCATCAAGGGAGCCTCGCCCTGGGTTCTCGGCAGGATGTGGATGCAGATCGCCCTGGGACGAACCCGGGATCCAGATCTTTTGGACGTGTTCGAGGCCCGAGAGATCGAAATCGCCACCGAGCCCGAGCAGTTCGTCTCCGTGGATGGAGAGGCCCTGACACGGACACCGGTGCGGATCGGGGTCCTGCCCGCCGCCCTGCGGCTTAAGGTTCCGAAGGCCTAGTCCATCACGCCAGGGCGAAGTCCCGCCGCCATGCCTCGAGATCCGGCAGCGCCACGTTGGAACCGCACAGCACAAGGCCGATGACGGCATCCTCCGGCAGCGACGACGCGACCGTCCCGGCGGCTGTCAGCACGCACGCGGCGGCCGGTTCGCAGAGCAGTTTCTCGGTCTGAAGGATCCAGGTGAGATCCGACACGACGGGTTTGTCCTCCACGAGGAGGATCGTCTCCAGGAACGACTTGGCCGCCAGGAGAGTGCGCTCGGTCGCGAAGGGGGCCCCGAGAGTCCGGGCGATCGAGGTGGACCGGATGGTGACGGGGCTGTCGGCTTTCAGGGCTTCCGTCATCGTCTGGGCGCCCGTCGTTTCGACCCCGTAGACCTTGATGGACGGACGCTTCGCCTTCAGGCCCGACGCGACACCCGCCATGAAGCCGCCGCCGCCGATGGAGACGAAGACGTGGGTGAGGTCGGGCGCGTCGTCGAGAAATTCCAGGCCGACGGTGCCGTGCCCGGCGATGATGGCCGGATCGTCGTAGGGATGAACGAAGAGCTTGCCCTCCCGCTCATAGGCTTCGGCCTTGGCGAAAGCCTCGGCGGAATCCTCGCAGAGTTCGACCTTCGCGCCGTATTTGAGGGTCAGGTCGATGTTGAAGCGCGGCGTGACCTTCGCCATCAGAATCAGGGCTTCGATCCCCAGCGTGTTCGCCACCCGAGCGAGGGCGATGGCGTGGTTGCCGCCCGAGACCGTGACAAGACCGCGCCGGCGCTCGGCTTCGCTGAGGGTCAGGATCTTGTTGAAGACGCCGCGGACCTTGAAGGAGCCGGCGATCTGCAGGGCCTCCATCTTGAGGAACGTGCGCCGGCCGAGCCGTGCGGAGACGTCGGCGCTCTCGTAGGCGGGCGTGCGCCGCACGAGGCCGCGAATGCGCTCGCGCGCGGTCTCGATATCCGACAGGGTCACATCGAAGGGGGGCATGGTTTGGTCCGTCAGCTGAGAGCGATGCACTCGATCTCGAGCAGCATCCCGTGCGGGAGCCTGCCGATCTCGACCGTCGAGCGCGCAGGGTAGGGGGCATGGAACGTTGCGGCGTAAACTTCGCTCATTCCGGCGAAATCATCGAGATTCGTCAGGAAAACGGTGGTTTTGACCACCTTGTCCATGGCGCTTCCCGCCTCGTCCAGGATAGCCCGGATATTGGCGAAGACGGCCTCGGTCTGGGCTTTGATGTCGCCCGCGCCCACGAGCCTGTTCTGCGGGTCCAGGGGCAACTGTCCCGAGACGAAGATGTAGTCTCCCGCCCGCACGGCCTGCGAATAGGGGCCGAGCGGCTGGGCGGCCCGATGGGTGAGGATGGCGTCGCGGGTCATGATCCGGCTTTGGAAGGCGCGCGATCATGGTCTGGGGATCGCACCGGGTCAACCGGCCGCAAGCGCTCCGGCCCGGAATTGTCTCACCCCTAATTCGAGCTTGACCGTCCGATCCTCCCGGTTGGATGCTGACCGCGATTCCGAGAGGTCCCCATCGATGTCCCTGTCTTCCCGCGAAATGCTCGCGCGCTTGGTTGCGTTTCCCAGCGTCTCCACCAGCAGCAATCTCGACCTCATCCATTTCTGCCGGGATTGGCTGCAAAGCTACGGGGTCGAGAGCAATCTCGTCATGAGCCCGGAAGGCGACAAGGCCAATCTCTACGCCACCATCGGCCCCCAGGTCGAAGGCGGGATCGTCTTTTCGGGCCACACGGACGTGGTCCCGGTCGAGGGCCAGGCCTGGACCAGCGATCCCTGGACGCTCACCGAACGCGACGGAAAGCTCTACGGGCGCGGCGCCACCGACATGAAGGGATTCGATGCCCTCGTGCTGGCGCTGGTGCCCGAAATGGTGAAGGCGCCGCTCAAGCGGCCCGTGCACATCGCGTTGTCCTATGACGAGGAATTGGCCTGCCGGGGCGCTCCGTCCATGGTGCGGCGGATGGCCGAGACCCTGCCGACGCCGGCGGCCGTCATCGTTGGCGAGCCGACGCGCCACGCGGTCGTGACCGGCCACAAGGCGTCCGTGCAGATCCGCACGGACGTGACGGGCTTTGCGGTCCATTCCAGCCGCATCGACCAGGGCGTCAGCGCCGTCATGAACGCGGCGCGCCTGATCGCGTGGCACGAAGACGTGATGGAAGAGAACCGCCGGAGAGCCGACCCCGAGAGCACGTTCGAACCGCCCTATACAACTCTTCATTGCGGCATGATGGTGGGCGGCACGGCCGCCAACATCGTATCCTCATCCGCCTGGTTCTACAGCGATATCCGGGCCATTCCCACGGAAAGCCCCCTCGATTATCTCGACCGCTACAAGGCCTATATCCGGGATGTGATCGAGCCTCGCATGAAGGCGGTGATTCCCCAGACGGGGGTGAGCGTCGAGTTGATCGCCGAAGTTCCCGGGCTGCGCCCGGAGAGCGACGGGGAGGCCGAGCGCTGGACGCGGCGGATCACGGGCGACAACGCCACCCATGTGGTGGCCTATGGAACGGAAGCGGGGCTGTTCCAGCGCGAGGGCTGGTCGACCGTGGTCTGTGGGCCTGGCGACATCGCCCAGGCGCATCAGCCCGACGAGTATATCGAGGTGAGCGAGCTTGAGGCGGGCGAGCGCCTGCTGCGGCGCATCGTTCACGATCTCTGTGCCTAAATACTAAGCATGACAGGCCAAGAGAGGGCTAGACCGCCGAGGCGAACCCTGTCTAACTTCTGCGGCAAGGGAGCCGGAGCCGCCTCGGATAGGCTCTCCCACAACAAAAAATCCCGCGCAACGACGCGGGACCTTCCATTGGAGAACGACAACCGATGAAGACCAGGACAGCTCTTCTGGCGGCTGCGGGAGCAGCCCTCCTCGCCAGCACCGCCTTCCCGGCCATGGCCGTGACGCTTCGCTACGCCAATCAGGGCGACCTCAAGTCGCTTGACCCCTACACGGTCAACGAGACGACCACCAACGCACATCTGGGGCATGTCTACGAGGGTCTGACGAAGCGCGGCAAGGATCTCAAGATCGAGCCGGGTCTCGCCGAAAAGTGGGAAATCAGCGAGGACGGCCTGACCTGGCGCGTCTTCCTGCGCAAGAACGTCAAGTTCCACAATGGGAATCCCTTCACGGCCGACGACGTGATCTTCTCGGCGACCCGCGTCCGGGCGCCCGGTTCGAACTTCCAGACCCGTGTTCCCAGCGGTGCCGAGTTCGTCAAGGTCGACGATTACACTATCGACGTGAAGTTGAAGTCCCCCAACCCGATCCTGAACTACCAATGGGATACGTGGTACATTCTCGACAAGGAATGGGCGGAAGCCAACAACGCCGTCGCACCGACGCCCGCCGCCGCCACGACGCCGAGCTACTCGGCTCTCAACGCCAACGGCACCGGCCCGTTCAAGATCGAGAGCCACCAGCCCGGCGTGAAGACCGTGTTCAAGGTCAACAAGGATTGGTGGGGCAAGCCCGAGCATAACCTCGACGAAATCGTCTTCACGCCCATCGGCTCCGACGCGACCCGCGTGGCAGCTCTCCTGTCGGGCGAGGTCGACGTGATCGAGCCCGTTCCGCTGCAGGACATCCAGCGTGTGAACAGCAGCGCGAACGCTCAGGTCATGTCCGGCCCCGAGCTGCGCACCATCTTCCTCGGGTTCGACCAGACCCGCGACGAGCTGCTGTTCTCGAACGTGAAGGGCAAGAACCCGTTCAAGGATCCGAAGGTTCGCGAGGCTTTCTTCAAGGCCATCGACATCGAGACCATCAAGTCCCGCGTCATGCGCGGCCTCGCCACGCCGTCGGCTCTCATGATCGCGCCGGAGCTCTTCGTCTTCGCGAAGGATTTCGAACGCCCGAAATATGATCCCGAGGGCGCCAAGAAGCTCCTGGCCGACGCCGGTTACGCGAACGGCTTCGAAGTCGGCATGGATTGCCCCAACGACCGCTACGTGAACGACGAGGCGATCTGCCAGGCCGTCGTCAGCATGCTGGCCCGCGTCGGCGTGAAGGTGAACCTCATGGCGCAGCCGAAGGCGCAGTACTTCGGCAAGGTCCTGAAGTCCGGCAACTACAACACGTCGTTCTATCTGCTGGGCTGGACGCCGGGCACCTTCGACAGTCACAACGTCCTCTTCGACATCGAAGGCTGCCGCGACAACGCGCAATCCTCGCGCGGCGAGTCCAACCTCGGCAATTATTGCAACAAGAAGCACGACGAGCTGACCGACAAGATCCTGGTCGAGGGTGACAAGGCCAAGCGCGACCAGATGATCAAGGAAGCCTTCCAGGAGACCGTGAAGGATTACGGTTACATCCCGCTGCACCAGCAGGCTCTCGCCTGGGGCGTGTCGAAGAAGGTGAAGCTGAACCAACGCGCCGACAACTCGGTGCTCCTCTACTGGGCCCGCAAGGAATAACGCGCGCCTGATCCCGAATCCCGGAACCCGCCTGGCGGGTTCCGGGGTGTCGCGCTCAACAGTGCCCGGACGACGCTAGGTCTCCGAGGACACCGGGGTTTGAAAACCGGAATGCTTGCTTTCATCATCCGCCGAGCCCTCCAGGCGATCGGCGTTCTGCTGACTGTCGGAATCATCGCTTTCGCGATGTTCCGCTTCGCCGGCGATCCGGTAAACCAGATCGTGTCCCTCGATACGCCGGCCGCCGAACGAGAGCAGGTGCGCCTTTCCCTCGGACTCGACGATCCCGTGCCGGTGCAGTTCGCACGCTACCTGTTCCGGGCCGCGCAAGGCGATTTCGGCGTGTCCTACCAGTTCCGCCAGCCGGTCTCGGATCTCCTCGCCGAGCGCGTTCCGGCCACCATGGAGCTGGCCCTGTGCGCCACGATCTTCGCCACGGTCTTCGGCGTCCTGATGGGCGTGTATTCCGGATTGAAACGGGACAGCATCCTGGCCAAGGTCTTCCAGACCGTCTCGCTCGTGGGCATTTCCCTGCCGACCTTTCTCATCGGCATCCTGCTGATCTACCTGTTCTCCGTCACCTTGGGCTGGCTGCCGTCCTACGGGCGCGGCGATACGGTCAGGATCGGGTGGTGGACCACCGGATTTCTGACCCTGTCCGGCTGGACGGCGCTCATCATGCCGTCGATCACCTTGGGGCTGTTCCAGATGACGCTGATCATGCGTATCGTGCGGGCCGAGATGCTGGAGGTCCTGCGAACGGACTACATCAAGTTTGCAAGGGCGCGCGGCCTCACCACCCGGGCGATCCACTTCGGGCACGCCCTGAAGAACACCCTCGTGCCCGTCATCACCATCGTGGGCCTGCAATTCGGCTCGGTCATCGCCTTCGCGATCATCACCGAGACCGTTTTCCAGTGGCCCGGCATGGGGCTTCTCTTCGTCCAGGCGGTGCAGAACGTCGACATCCCGATCATGGCCGCCTACCTCATGCTGGTGGCGCTCATCTTCGTCGTCATCAACCTCGCGGTCGACATCCTCTACACGGTCGTGGACCCGCGTCTGCGCACCACCATCCGGCAGCCGGCGTGAGGAGCGAGCCATGACCGAAGGATTGCAATCCGCTCCCGTCCTCGCGCCGGACAAGGCGCCCGCCGCGTCCTCGCCGTGGCATGCCCGTTTCCTCGACAGCGACATCTGGGCAAGCTTCAAGCGCTCGAAGCTGACCATGCTGGCAACCTTCCTGACGCTCCTGTTCCTCCTGGCCGCAATTCTGGCTGGGCTCGTGGCCCCGCAGAACCCCTTCGATCCGGCGCAGCTCGACCTCCTCAACAGCCGCATCCCGCCCCTTTGGGAAGCCGACGGGGTGGCGCCTTATCTTCTGGGGACGGACGAGCAGGGACGCGACGTTTTCTCGGCCATCCTCTACGGCCTGCGCGTCTCACTCCTCGTGGGTTTCCTGGGAGTGGCCTTCTCGGCGACGCTGGGCATCGCGCTCGGCCTGATCGCGGGCTATTTCGGCGGCACCGTGGACGCGGTCATCATGCGGGTGGCCGATGTGCAATTGACCTTCCCGGCCATCCTCTGCGCCCTCCTCGTGGACGGGGTCGTCAAGTCGGTGGCCGGCGGACAACTCAGTCCAGCCGCCACCTTGGGCGTCCTGGTCTTCTCCATCGGTCTGAGTTTCTGGGTCCAGTACGCCCGAACCGTTCGCGGTTCGGTGATGGTGGAGAAGAACAAGGACTACATCGCGGCGGCCCGCCTCATCGGCCTCCCGGCCCCCGTCATCATGTTCCGGCACGTGCTGCCGAACGTGCTGGGGCCGGTCCTCGTGATCGCGACCATCAACCTCGCGCTGGCGATCATCACGGAAGCGACGCTCTCCTTCCTTGGCACCGGCATGCCCGAGACCATGCCGTCGCTGGGCACCCTGATCCGCATCGGCAACAATTACCTGTTCTCCGGCGAATGGTGGATCATCGCCTTCCCCGGCGTCGCCCTGGCGATCCTCGTCCTCTCGATCAATCTCCTGGGCGATTGGCTGCGTGACGCCCTGAACCCGAGACTCAGGTAGGGGAGCGGAGAAAAGCCATGTCGCAACCCGTTCTGTCCGTCCGGGACCTCCATGTGGAGTTCGTCACCCGCCGGGGCGTGCTCAAGGCCATCGACGGAATCTCCTTCGACATTGCCAAGGGCGAGGTGCTCGGCGTGGTCGGCGAGTCCGGCGCCGGCAAATCCGTGACGGGATCCGCCGTCGTCGGGCTGATCGACCCGCCCGGCCGCATCGCCGGAGGCGAGGTTATCCTGTCGGGCATGAGGATCGACAATCTGCCTCCCGAAGAGTTGCGCCGGGTTCGCGGCAAGCGCATCGGCATGATCTTCCAGGATCCCCTCACGAGCCTCAACCCGCTCTACCGGGTCAGCGAGCAACTCGTGGAGACGATCCGCACCCACACGAACCTGTCGTCGTCTGCCGCCCGCAAGCGGGCCATCGATCTTCTGGCCGAGGTCGGGATTCCGGCGCCGGACAGGCGGATCGACAGCTACCCGCACGAGTTCTCGGGCGGCATGCGCCAGCGTGTCGTGATCGCGCTCGCGCTTTGCGCCGAACCCGAGCTCATCATCGCCGACGAGCCGACCACGGCCCTCGACGTTTCCGTCCAGGCCCAGATCATCACCCTGCTCAAGCGCCTCGGGCGCGATCACGGCACCGCCATCATGCTGGTCACCCACGACATGGGCGTGATCGCCGAGACAGCGGACCGGGTTGCCGTCATGTATGCCGGCCGCATCGCGGAGATCGGTCCGGTCCGGGACGTGGTGCAGAACCCGCTGCATCCCTACGCCAAGGGCCTGATGGGGGCGATCCCGTCCCTGGAGGTCGAGACGGACCGTCTCGTTCAGATTCCTGGCTCCATGCCCCGCCTGTCGGCGATACCGACGGGCTGCGCCTTCAATCCGCGCTGTCCCTTCGCCTTCGACCGATGCCGCGTCGAACGGCCCGAACCGATCCAGCGCGACCTGCACCGGGTCGCGTGCCATCTCTACGACGAAACGACCATCCGAGCGGAGGCCCTGGCGTGACCGAACGCTCCTATGTGCAAGTCGACAACCTCCGCCGCGTCTTCGACGTGTCGAAGCCCTGGCTCAACCGCATGCTGGAGCGGGAAGAAAAGCAGTTCCTGAAAGCGGTGGACGGGGTCTCCTTCGACATCGCCAAAGGCGAGACCTTTGCGCTCGTAGGGGAGTCGGGCTCGGGCAAGTCCACGGTCGCCCGCATGGTGGTCGGTCTCCTGCCGCCGAGCGCCGGGGGCGTCACGATCGACGGCGTTGCCATGGCCGGGCGCACGGACGCGGCGCAGCGGCAGCGCCTGCGGCGGCGGATCCAGATGATCTTCCAGGATCCCTATGCGAGCCTCAACCCGCGCTGGCGGGTGGATCGCATCATCGCGGAGCCGATCAGGGCCTTCGGCCTGCTCGAGGACGACGCCCAGATCCGCAACCGGGTCGGAGAGCTTCTCACCCTCGTCGGCCTTCATCCCGATGACGGGCGCAAGTTTCCGCATGAATTCTCCGGAGGGCAGCGCCAGCGCATCGCCATTGCCCGCGCGCTGGCGTCCAATGCGGAGTTCATCGTCTGCGACGAGCCGACCTCGGCCCTCGATGTGTCGGTACAGGCGCAGATCCTCAACCTGATGCGCGACCTCCAGGATCGGCTGGGGCTGACCTACCTGTTCATCAGCCATAACCTTGCCGTGGTCCGCCACATGGCCACCCGGATCGGGGTGATGTATCTTGGACGGATCGTGGAGATTTCAGGCGGCCGGGAACTCTTCCTGGCTCCGAAGCACCCCTATACCCGCATGCTGCTGGACGCGGTGCCGGATGTGGGGATGTCCGGTCGCCAGCGCATCCCCGTGAAGGGTGAGATCCCCAACCCCATTCACCCGCCCAGCGGCTGCACCTTCAATCCCCGCTGCCCCTTCGCCAACGATCGTTGCCGGCGGGAAATCCCGCCGCTCCTGGGCGGCGTGGCCTGTCATGCGGTGCACGAAGGGCGCATCACCATTCCGGCCGCGGCCTGAGGCTGTCTCAGGGGCCCTGGAGGCTGGCCCACAATCCCTCCAGCATTTCGGGCCGGATCACGAAACCCGAGGCGGCGCGGATATAGGCCTCCTGGCCTGCGGGCGCCTCCGAGGTCTCCGCCCAGTGCAGGGCCTCCCGAAGCGAGGCGAATTCTCGTCCGTCGCTCCAGTCCACCTGGCCCTCGTCGATGGTGGCGCCGGCCGTCTCGTACTGGATGACGGCCGGTGCGTTGAGGTCGGTCTCGGTCAGCATGGCAGGCTCCCGGGAGGGTCGCGGTTGACCATGCAACGGGACTGACTGGAAGTCGTTCCCGGAAGGACCCTAGACGACCCTCACGTCGAGGGTCCCGATGCCGTCCACGCCGCCCGACAGCACGTCCCCCCGCTGCACCGCTCCGACGCCGGAGGGAGTGCCGGTCATGATGATGTCGCCGGCCGCCAGGGTGAAGTAGGCCGACAGATAGGCGATGGTGTCCGGGACGTTCCAGATCATCTGGGAGAGGTCGCCGGTCTGGCGCCGGGCCCCGTTCACGTCGAGCCAGATCTCTCCGGCCGCCGGGTGTCCGGCCTCGGAGACGGGAATGAGGGGCCCGCAGGGAGCCGAGGCCTCGAAGGATTTGCCGATTTCCCAGGGGCGGCCCATCTTCTTGGCCTCGCCCTGCAGATCGCGCCGCGTCATGTCGAGGCCGACGCCATACCCGAACACGTGGTCGAGCGCGTCGCCCGGGGCGATGTCGGTGCCACCTTTGCCGAGCGCCACGATCAGCTCGATCTCATAGTGCACATCCGAACTCTTGACGGGATACGGGAAGATCCCGGAGGTGTTGAGGGCGTCGGGGTTCTTTTGAAAAAAGAAGGGTGGTTCGCGGTTCGGGTCGTGCCCCATTTCCTTGGCGTGCTCCGCGTAATTGCGCCCGACGCAGTAGATGCGCCGGACCGGAAAACGCAGGTCGCTTCCCTGAACCGGCAGGGACGGAATGGCGGCGGGCTCGATGACGAAGGCGGAGGAGGCCGGACGGTCGGTCATTCTGAGGTCTTTCAATGAAATGCGAGGTGCGGGGTTCAGGCGGGAAGCGCCGCGGCTCCTTGGGCCTTCGCCTCCCGGCGTCGTTCGTGGAGGACCCATTCGGTGTAGCCGTTGGGCTGCGCCCGGCCCTTGAAGACGAGATCGCAGGCGGCCTGGAAAGCCGGACCCTCGAAGTTCGGCGCCATGGGACGGTAGAGCGGATCGCCCGCATTCTGCCGGTCGACCACCTCGGCCATCCGCCGAAGCGTCTGCATCACCTGGGACTCCGAGACGATGCCGTGGTGGAGCCAGTTGGCGATATGCTGGCTCGAAATGCGCAGGGTCGCCCGATCCTCCATCAGGCCGACATCATGGATGTCCGGCACCTTGGAGCAGCCGACCCCCTGGTCGATCCAGCGAACCACGTAGCCGAGGATGCCCTGGCAGTTGTTGTCGAGCTCCTGCTGCACCGCATCCGGAGCCCAATTGGATTGGGAGACAGGGATCGTCAGGATATCCGCGAGCCGAGCGCGCTCCCGGCCCCGCAGCTCCGCCTGACGGTCATGCACGCTGACTTGATGGTAGTGCAGCGCGTGCAGGGTCGCGGCCGTGGGGGAGGGCACCCAAGCCGTGTTGGCGCCCGATTGCGGATGGCCCACCTTCTGTTCCAGCATGTCGGCCATCTTGTCGGGGGCCGCCCACATGCCCTTGCCGATCTGGGCCTTGCCAGGCAGCCCGCAGGCGAGACCCACATCCACGTTGTTGTTCTCGTAGGCCTTGATCCAGGCCGTCAATTTCATGTCGTTCTTGCGGATCATCGGACCCGCTTCCATGGAGGTGTGGATCTCGTCCCCCGTGCGGTCGAGGAAGCCCGTGTTGATGAACACGATTCTGTCCGCCGCGGCCTGGATGCAGGCCTTGAGATTGACGGTCGTGCGCCGCTCCTCGTCCATGATTCCCATCTTCAGCGTCTGGCGCGGGAGCGAGAGCATGTCCTCGACGGCCGCGAAGAGATCGTTGGCGAAAGCCACCTCGTCGGGACCATGCATCTTCGGCTTGACGATGTAGACCGAACCCGCCCGGCTGTTGCGGATGTCGCCCCGTGCCTTCAGGTCGTGCATGGCGATGAGCGAGGTCACGGCGGCGTCGAGCAGGGTCTCGGGGATGTCCTGGCCGCTCTCGTCGAGCACCGCATCCGTGAACATGTGGTGGCCCACGTTGCGCACCAGCATGAGGCTGCGCCCATGCAGGCGGACTTCTTCTCCCCCAGGGCCGCGATAGACGCGATCCTTGTTGAGGCGGCGCTCGACGGTCCGGCCGCCCTTCTCGAAGCTTTCCACCAGATCGCCGCGCATCAGGCCAAGCCAGTTGCGGTAGACGACGACCTTGTCGTCCGCATCGACCGCCGCAACGCTGTCCTCCAGGTCCATGATGGTGGAAACGGCCGATTCCAGGACGAGATCGGACACGCCCGCCGGGTCGTCGGCGCCGATCGGGCTTGCGCGGTCGATCGCGATCTCGAGATGCAGGCCGTTATGCCTGAGCAGGATCGCCTGGGGCGCCGAGGCCTCGCCGCGATAGCCGAGGAACTGGGCCGGGTCTTTCAAGGTCGTACGCGCGCCGTCCTCGAGCGTCACGATCAGTGCGCCGTCCTCGATGCCGTAGGCCGTCGCCTTCCCGTGGGAGCCGCTCTCGAGGGGGGCGGCTTCGTCGAGGATCTGGCGGGCGCGCGCCACGACGGCGGTGCCGCGGGCCTTGTTGTAGCTGCCCGACCGACCCATGCCGTCCGACTCGGGCAGGGCGTCCGTGCCGTACAGGGCATCGTAGAGACGTCCCCAGCGGGCATTGGCGGCATTCAGCGCGTAGCGCGCATTGGAGATCGGCACCACGAGCTGGGGTCCGGCCACGCGAGCGATCTCGTCGTCGACGTTCTGCGACGACACGGTGACGCTGGCGGGCTCCGGCAGGATATAGCCGATGTCGCGCAGGAAGCGCTCGTATTCGGCCATGTCCAAGGGGCGGCCCTTGCGCTCCCTGTGATAGGCGTCGATCTTGGCCTGGAGCTCGTCGCGAACCTTGAGGAGCTCGCGGTCACGCGGGGCGAAGGTCTTCACGAGGCCTGCGAAGCTCGTCCAGAAGGCGTCCGGGGAGATTCCCGTTCCCTGCGCGGCCTCCCCGATAAAATCGTGGAGAACCTTGGCGACCTTCAATCCCGCAACCTCGACCCGTTCCATATCGGACCTGCCTCCCTTGAATGCCGGGCGAACATAGTGCGATCGTCCCTCCAGTCCAAGCTTAACCCATGCCCGGCGGATGCTTCTTTCGGATTCCTCCAGCGGCCGTTACACGGTCAGGGCGAGGACCAGCAGGATCGCACAGGCCGCCAGGACCCCGTCATGAAGCGTCGCGCGCGGGATTTTCCAAGCCGAAGCCGGTCGGTCGGCCGAGAGTCCACGCAGTTCCATGGCCAAGGCGGCGGCGCCGGCGCGCCGGATGGCCCCCGCCAGGAGCATCACGCCCGTCCCGAAGGACAGGCCAGCAACCGCCCTGCGTAAGGCCGTCCAGCCCCGGCCGGGCTCGACCGCGCCTCGGGCGATGAGCCGGGCGATCCGGGCATCCTCGGCCAAGGCCGGCAGGAACTGGACCGCCGCGAGCGTTCCGTAGGCGAAGCGCCGGGACACCCCGGCCCGGTGAACCATCGCCCGGGCCAGATCGGACGGGTTCGTGGTTAGGGCGAAAGCCATCGAGACCATCCCGGTCGCCACGATGCGCGCCGCGACCAGCCCGGAAGCCTCCCAGCCGGCCTGCGCCCCACTGCCCGGATTCGGGTTCGGCGCCACCGCGTATATCCAGCTCGACGTGAGCGCGAAGAACAGGAACGGGATGAGACCGCGCAGGAGTGACCGGACAGGGATGCGCTCCACGACAATCAGCAATGCCCCCAACAGCCCGCACAATCCGGCGAGGCGGGCCGGGTCGCGGGTCAGGGTCGTCCAGGCCACGAGGAGAAACGCGATTGCGAGTTTCGTGAGAGGATCGCGACGGCTCAGCATGGCCCTGCCGCCCCCGGCACCCACCCGAGGCGGTAGGCAAGACGGCTTCCGTCGGATGGGCAGACGGGAAGGGAGCCCGCGAGCGCCCGGGCCAAGATGGCGAGGCTCGGGCCTTCGGCGACGATCCGGCCCCCATCCAGAACCAAGATCCGGTCGGCCACGGTGGCAAGCCAATCGAGATCGTGACCGACGATGAGGACACCGCTGCCACGTCCCCGCAGGGTCGCGATGTCGGCAGCGAGGCCGGCCATCCCAGCTTCGTCGAGGCCCGAGGTCGGCTCGTCCAGAATGACGAGGCGCGGCCCGGGCGCCGCCATGGCCAGGGCCATGGCCAAACGTCTCCGCTCGCCATGGCTGAAAGCAAGGGAGTTGCGATGCGGGTCGGGGTCGAGACCGGCACCCGCGACGGCGCGTGCGGCGTCAGTCCAGCCCAGACGCCGCCTTGAAGCCTCGCCTTCGAGAGTTCCGGATGTGAGGGCGAGGGATGGGTTTTGCGGAAGATAGACCGGAGCCGCGATCCTTTCCCGGATCGCCCGCCCGCGATGGATCCTGAGGGCGCCCGCCAGGGCCAAGGCGAGGCTCGTCTTTCCGGCGCCGTTGGGCCCGGCTAGGCCTACGACCTCGCCGGGCCGGATCTCCAGGTCAATCCCTGCGAGCACGCCTCTGCCACCGCGTCGAACGAACGCGTTGTCGAGCGTCGCCAGGGGCGAACCGGCGGCGGCAGGGGCCGACCGGCATCGGAGTCCCAGCGCCTCGACGACGATACCGGCCACGAGAGGATCGGAGGCGCTGGGGCCGAGGGCCGAGATCAGATCCTCTGTGCTCCGCCCGTGCCACCCGGCCGGCAGCAGGCCGGCCTGTTCGAGGGCCGCGCCGGCTCGGACGGGCGCGGGAAGGCGAATGCGAGGGGCGTCCTTCGATCGCGCAATCGCCCGAAGCGTCGGGCCCGTGGGACCGTGCGCATACGGGTGGCCGTTCGGTCCTAGGACAAGCACCGCATCGGCCAGACGCATCGCGGTGTCGGCCCGGTGCTCGACGAGGACGCAGGCGCCCGACGACCGGCGCAGCCGCGCCAAGGCCTCCGCCGCAGCGGATGCGGCCTCCGGGTCAAGATGAGCAAACGGTTCGTCGGCGATGAGAAGAGCCGAACCCTCGGCCAAGGCCGCGCCGATAGCCAGTCTCTGGCGCCATCCTCCGGACAACGAGAGCGTCCGGTCCCGCCGCCCGAGGCCACGGGCCGGCGGCAGGGTCAGGGCGGCGTCGATCCTGCGGTCGATCTCCTCCGGCGCGAGGCCGCGGTTTTCCAACGCGAAGGCGATCTCGTCCTCCACCGAGAGCGCAACGAGATGGGCATCCGTATCCTGAAGGATCGTCGTTGCGAAACCATCCTCGGGTTCCGGTCGACGGATCGAGCCCGTCAAAGCAGCCGGTACGAGCGTCGGGATCGCCCCCGCCAAGGCCAGGGCGAGGGTGCTCTTGCCGCTGCCCGACGGTCCGAGCAAAGCCAGCGTCGAGCCTGGATCGACGCTCAGCGCAATGTCACGAACCGCATCCCGCGCGCCGCCGGGAAGGCGCACCGCGACGCCGCGCGCCTCAAGCGCCGGACGGTGCGGATGCAAGTCGCCTGTCCTCGTCGATCTTCAGCCCGTCGAGCGAGCCGGTACGGTGGAGAGCCCTCGCCAGATAACGGCCGAGAACGCCCGCCAAAAGCATTCCGCTGGCTACGCGCAATGCGAACATCAGGACGAGGAGCTTGGGGTCGAGAGCGCCGTAATTGAAGCGGATCCAGGTATAGACGAAGCTGAAGAGCGCCGCGCTCGCGCCCGATGCGAGCAGGACGGGCCAAGAGTAATTTTTCCAGCGTGTCGCCAGGAACGGCAGTTCCGCACCCGCGCCTTGAACGGCGCCGCTCAGGAGCAGAATCAAACCGGCCGGGTTGCCGGTGGCGACCTCCGCTATGGCGGCCACCATCTCGGCAAAGAAGGCCGCGAACGGCTTCCTCACGATGTAGGCCGCCACCACGGAGGCCACGCACCAGAGCCCGAAGAACAAGTCCATCGCCAGCGGGCCGATGAACGTTTGCGCCACGAGCCAGGCCTGAACCCAAGCCAGATAGACGACGCCGAAAACCGCCCCGATGGCGGCCACCACGACGATTTCGCGCTGCGACCAAGCATTCATGCGTTGGACTCCTGTCAATGACGATGAGGGAAGAGGGAGCGAGTCGCTCAGGTGCGGCTGGGGCTGCCGGCCGAAACGGTGATGCTCATCACCACATGCGCGCTCATGGGAGCGAAATCGATGAAGGCGCGCTCGATGGCGGCAAACACCGTCGAGGCGTCACCACGGAGCTTCGAGCAGAAATGCTTCGACTTCTCGTAGACGCCAGCCTGCTTGAGGAAATCGATGCAGGCTCCGATCCGCGCCATGTGGGCTTCCGTGCCGAGCGGGTAGAGGGAGATCTGCGCCGCAACCGGAATTCCCCGGTCCACGCCCGGATCGAAGCGGCTCACGGCGCCAGCGACGGGATCCTCGTCGGCGCGCAGGGGCGCCAATGCGGGAGCCGTGCAAATCGGATCGTCGGATTCGCCGGGGCATCCGCGCGAGAGCGTGGCCGAGAGCACCACATGTCCGCCGCCTCGCGCCACCTCCGTGAACGCGTCGCGCATGGCCCGCACCACGGCGTCGGGCGGCCCGACCAGCAGGGTGCTGATATCGTCCGTCTCGCGCCTGAGACTCTCGTTGTAGGTCTCAAGCGCCGCGATCCCGCGCAGGATCGCGGGAACGAAATCGGACGTCATCGGATAGATGGAGAATTGCGCGCCGGAAAACATGTGTCTCGCTCCGCTGGCATTGCCCAGATCAGCTCAAAAAGGGTTGGACTGTCGTCCTCTCAGCCCCGCACGGAGCACCCCTGACAGCCCGTAGGCTTAGACTGGAAATGACGTTGGGTAAAGCTCTTGTTTTCGCGATCTCACGAGCGATGGTGGCCGGCCAACCAGTGGCGGAGGCGGCTGTCGGTCGCCAGGGTTTCGGCGGCGGACAAAAGGATTCGTGACCTGCCTTCCACGTTCCGTTCGCCGGACCGGGCCGACCGGCGGAGTTCCCATAGACCGTTGACGGCCGCCGCGATCAGCTTGGTGGCCAGGAAGCGGCCATGGGGAATTCCTGCAAGTCCATAGGCCTCCAGGAGCGCCTGGTCGTCCTTCTCGTCGAAGTCTGCCTCCAGCGACGCGTAGGCAAGGTCCCAGGCTGGATCCGCCATGGCGGCATATTCCCAGTCGACAAGAAACATGCGGCTTCCGTCGTCGAGGCAATTTTCCGGCACCGGGTCGCAATGGCTCGGTACGGCGGTCAGCCTGCCTTGCTCGACCCTGTCCAAGCTGGCTTCGAGGATCTCTTGCACCGATGCGCCCCATGGCAGGGTTCCCGACTGGTCGCGATAGGACGCGGTGTAAGCGTCGACGATGCGCCTCGGGTCGTATCGTCCCGCCAGAACCCGCCCCGATCCGTGCAAGCGGGCGACGGCCTTCCCCAGGCGCCGGACGGCGGAAGGGTCGCTTCTGTACCGGGAAGGGCTCATGGGGTGCGCCCCGTCGATCCAGCGTGTGGCCAGGGTGCCGTCCGGTTCCGCGTGCAGGAGGGCCGGGCCGATGCCGATCTCCGCCGCCACGCGCGTGGCTTCGATCTCGTTCGCGCGGTCGATGAACGGACCGGGATCGGGATTGGGGATCCGAAGCACGACCGGGCCGTCCGGGGTATCGACGCGGTAATTCGCATTGGACCGGCCCCCGAGGCGGGTAGCCGTTCCGCCGGCAGCGCCAAGTCCGGGGATGCGGCTCAGGATTTCCGTGATCTCGGGCATGACGTCCTCGCGGGCCTGCGTCGGTGCTGCGCTTGCCATACAGGCCTTCCTGGCCCAGAACCACCGCGCCGCCCCTTCGGGCCGCATGCGCGCCTCTCACGGATCACGGAAACTTCCATTGGATCGCTTCGACGTCATCATCATCGGGGCCGGCGCCGCCGGCATGATGTGCGCCATCGAGGCGGGAAAACGCGGCCGGTCCGTGCTGGTCGTCGACCATGCCGGCGCCCCGGGCGAGAAGATCCGCATTTCCGGCGGCGGCCGCTGCAATTTCACGAATCTGCATGCAGCCCCGCAGAATTTCCTGTCGCAGAATCCGAGCTTCTGCATCTCGGCCCTGCGCCGCTACACTCAGCGGGATTTCATCGCCCTCGTGGAGCGCCATGGCATCGCCTATCATGAGAAGACCCTGGGCCAGCTGTTCTGTGACGGCTCGTCGAAGCAGATTGTCAACCTACTCACCTCGGAGATGAGGGCTGCCGGGGCCGAAATGCGCCTCGGCATGCCAGTGGAGACCGTCGAGAAGACGGACGACGGCTTCCGGGTTCGCCTGAACGGGGGCGAGGCGTGGGCCGCATCCCTTGTCATCGCCACGGGCGGCAAATCGATCCCCAAGATGGGCGCGACGGGTTTCGGGTACGATCTCGCCGCCCGGTTCGGCCTGCGCCTCACGGAAACGCGGCCGGGCCTGGTGCCGCTTACGCTCGATCCCCAGACCCTCGAGCGCCTCTCGCCGCTCGCGGGCGTCTCCGTCGATGCGGTCGTGGCGAAGGGAAAGACGCGATTCACGGAGGGAATGCTGTTCACCCATCGGGGGCTCAGCGGCCCTTCGATCCTCCAGATCTCGTCGTACTGGCGCGAGGGGGATGAGATCGTCCTCTCGATGCTGCCCGGCACCGATGTGTTCGAAACCTTGCGGCGGGCCCGCTCGCAGAACGGCCGGCAGGCGCTCCAGACCGCGCTGGCGGCTTTCCTGCCCAAACGGCTGGCCCAGATCGTGGCGGAGGCCGAGCCCCATAAGGGCAACTTGGCCGACCTCTCCGACAAGCACCTGCAGCGCATCGCAACTGCCGTCAACGAATGGCGTATCAAGCCCGCGGGTTCGGAGGGCTACCGCACCGCCGAAGTGACCCTGGGCGGCGTCGACACGCGCGATCTCGATTCGCGCACCATGGAGGCCAAGACTGTGCCCGGGCTTTATTGCATCGGCGAGGTCGTGGACGTGACCGGCTGGCTCGGCGGCTATAATTTCCAGTGGGCCTGGTCGTCCGGCTGGTGCGCCGGGCAGGTGGCTTGAGAGGGGGTAGGTGGCTTGAGAGGGGGCGGCCTTCCCATTAAGGGCAATGGATGCCCTTCGCGGGGCGGCGCTATGGTAGTGCCGAATCGGCAGGGATGAAGCCTGGGATGAACGCATGATCGACCTGAAGCCCTGGCTCATCGAGCAGTCGCTCCCCTTCTGGCATCGGCAGGGCTGGGACGCCCGCCACGGGGGCGTCCACGAGCGCTTCCTGTTCAGCGGCGAACCGGACCTCGAGGCCATCAAGCGCGTGCGCGTCCAGGCCCGGCAGATCTACTCCTACAGCCATGCGGCGGTTCTGGGCTGGTACCCCGAAGGCACGGCCTTCGCCCTCGACCTCCTGGACTGGATGGTCGCGAAGGCCCGGTCTCCCGACGGCCGGCCCGGCTTCGTCCACCTGCTGCACCCGGACGGGTCCGTGGCGAACCCCTTGAGGGATACCTACGACCACATGTTCGTGCTCCTGTCCCTGGCCTGGCTCGCCCGCGCCAGCGGCGACGCGCAGGTACGGGGACTCCTGGACGAGACCCTGGCCCTCGTCGACGAACACCTGACCGCCCCCGACGGCACGCTCCTGGAGGGCATCCCGTCCTCGCTTCCCCGGCGCCAGAACCCGCACATGCATTGCTTCGAGGCCATGATGGGCCTGTATGAGGCGCTCGATTACCCGGGCGCCTTGGACCGGGCCGCGCGCCTCCACGCCCTGTTCCAGACACGTTTCCTCGTCCCGGCCCCGAAGCTGCGGGAATATTTCACGGATGCATGGGAGGTCGCGCCGGGCCGGGAGGGTGAGAGCGTCGAGCCCGGCCATCAGGTCGAATGGACGTGGCTCCTCCACCGCTACCGGCGCCTGACCGGCCGGTCCTCGGGCTCCCTGCCGGGCGACCTCCTGGACGACGCCCTCGCGACGTCCGATCCGGCGACCGGCTTTCTCGTGGACGAAACGGATTGCCATGGAGCCGTCAGGCGGGCCACCCGGCGCATGTGGCCGCAGACGGAACTCGTGAAGGCCTGGCTCGTGGAGGCCGAATCCGGCCGCCAGGGCGCCTGGGAGAAAGCCGAAGAGGCTCTGTCCGCGCTCGATGACACGTATTTGTCCAAACCTTTTGCGGCGGGCTGGATCGACCAGTTCGACGCGGACGGGAAGCCCGCTATCGAGACTGTTCCGGCCAGCACGCTCTATCACGTGCTTGGCATGATCATCGAGGTCGACCGGGTTTCGGCGCGGCGGGCTTGAGAGCGTTCGAAATGACGGGCATGCGGCTGGGGGTGGATGTCGGCGGCACGAAGATCGCCGCGGTCGTTCTCGACCGGAACGGGCACCGAATCTTCCATGCGCGCCGGGACACCCCCAAAACTTACGCGGATGTCCTGCACGCCATCGGCGGCATCGTCGGCGAGTGTGAGGGTGCGGTAGGGGCGGGCGCCAGCATCGGCGTCGGCATGCCGGGTTCGCAATCGCCCCGCACCGGCCAATGGCGCAACTGCAACATGACCTTCATCAACGGCCGCCCGTTCGCGGCCGACCTGGAGGCCGCCCTGGGACGGCCGATCCGCATCGAGAACGACGCGAACTGCTTTGCCCTGTCGGAGGCGATCGGCGGGGCGGGGGAGGGCTATCCGGTGGTCTATGCCCTGACCCTCGGAACCGGACTGGGCGGCGGCCTGGTGGTCGACGGCCATGTGCGCCGGGGGGCCAACGGCGTAGCGGCCGAAATCGGCCATGTGCCCATCGTGGTGCCGGAGGGGGAGCCCGCTCCCTGTTATTGCGGCGGCCTCGGCTGCGCCGAATCCTACGTGTCGGGCACGGGCATGGCCCGCGATCACCGGCTGGTCACGGGTGAAACCCTGTCGTCGCCCCAGATCATCGCGGCCATGCAGGCCGGCGATGCAGGCGCCATTGCCACCTTCGGCCGGTTGACCGACCGCCTGGCGCGGCTTGTCGGCATGCTGGCCAACGCCCTCGACCCGGACGTGATCGTGCTGGGCGGCGGTCTCAGCACCGTCGCGGGGCTCGCGGAGGCCGTGCGCGACTCCGCGCCCCGTTACGTGTTCGGGCGGGAGGCCGCTCCTCCCATCGTGCTGGCCAGAACGACCGAGAGCGGCGCCCGGGGCGCCGCTCTGCTGTGGGACTGAAGGGGTGCTTCAAGTCACGACGGACGGGGCCGCTCGGCCCGTGAAGCCCTCGATCCCGGCGATCTCCTTGGCGGCCTCCACCACGGGAATGAGCGCGTCGCCCCGCTCCACGTGGTGCCGGCTCGGATCGGGCTCGAAGCGCTCCATGTAGATGCGTAAGGTCGCGCCGGCCGTGCCGGTGCCCGACAGGCGGAAGACCGCTCGGGCATCTTCCTTGAACAGGATGCGCACACCCTGCTTGGGCGTCACCGACCCGTCCACCGGGTCCGTATAGGCGAAGTCGTCGGCCGACTCGACCGTCAACTCGCCGAAACGCTTGCCGGGCAAGGTCGACAGGCCCTGGCGCAGGTGGGTCATCAGCTCGTCGGCCCGCTCGGTCTCGATCTCCTCGTAGTCGTAGCGGGTGTAGAAGTCGCGGCCGAACGCGGCCCAATGCTCGCGCACGATCTGGTCGGCGGGCTTCTTCAGCTCCGCCAGGATGTTGAGCCACAGCAGCACGGCCCAGAGACCGTCCTTCTCGCGGATATGGTTCGATCCCGTGCCGGCGCTCTCCTCGCCGCACAGGGTCACGAGGCCCGCATCCATCAGGTTGGCGAAGAATTTCCAGCCCGTGGGCGTCTCGTAGGCCTTGATGCCGAGCTTGGCGGCCACCCGGTCGGCGGCGCGGCTCGTGGGCATGGACCGGGCGACACCCGCCAGTCCCCCGGCATAGCCCGGCGCCAGATGGGCATGCGCGGTCAGGATCGCGAGGCTGTCGCTCGGGGTCACGAACAGGTTCGGGGCCACGATCATGTTGCGGTCGCCGTCGCCGTCGGAGGCCGCGCCGAAATCGGGAGCGTCAGGACCCTGCATGAGCTCCATGAGCTCGTGGGCATGGACCGGGTTGGGGTCCGGATGGTGGCCGCCGAAATCGGGCATCGGCTCCGCGTTGACCACGGTGCCGGCCGGCGCGCCGAGACGCCGCTCCAGGATTTCCTTGGCGTAGGGGCCCGTCACGGCGCTCAGGGCGTCGAAGCGCATGGTGAAACCGGAGCGGAACAGGCTCGAGATCTTGCCGAAATCGACCAGGGTTTCCATCAGCTCGGCGTAATCGGCGACCGGGTCGAGCACCTGAACGGCCATGCCGTCGATGGCGGTCTCGCCGATCCGTCCGAGGTCGATGTCGCTGGCATCGCTGGTCTTGTACTCCGTGATGCCCTGCGTGCGCTTGAACACCGCCTCCGTGAAGGTCTCGGGCGCGGGGCCGCCATGGGACACGTTGAACTTGATGCCGAAGTCGCCCTGCGGTCCCCCGGGATTGTGGCTGGCTGAGAGCACGACGCCGCCGACTGCCTTGTACTTGCGGATGATGCAGGAGACCGCCGGCGTCGAGAGCAGGCCGTTCTGGCCCACCAGGACGCGCCCGAAACCGTTGGCCGCGGCCATCTTCAGCACCTTCTGCACGACCTCCTTGTTGTAGTAGCGGCCGTCGCCGCCCACCACGAGGGTTGCGCCGTCCCGGCCCTCCACGGTGTCGAAGATCGCCTGGACGAAGTTCTCGACATAGTGCGGCTGCTGGAAGACCGGCACCTTCTTGCGGAGGCCGGAGGTTCCGGGGCGCTGGTCGGAGAATGGGGAGGTCTGCACGCTTTTCGTGGGCATGGACAATCGGTGCCTTTTGGATGGGGATGCAGGACGTGGAAGTCCCCGGCCACAGGGATGCAGCCGGGTCGCTCTAGGGTTTTAGCGCATCCGGCGCAAAAGTGGACCCGGATTCGCCTCCCCGGAACCCAAGTTCGATCGCGCCGATGGCGGGTCGCTCGGTCAGTGTCGGGGTTACTCCGTTCCAATTCGCTTCACAGGATGCGCCCGCGCCCTTATGGGAGACATACCGGCACCAGAGGACCCCGTTCGTGACGTCGCCCATCGGATCCATCATCACCCTCAGCGGATCGCCGCTCAGCTTTCGGCAAAGGGGGCTGATCGGGGACGGCAAGGCCGCAATCGTGGCGGATCCGGCCGGGCTCGCGCGGTGCCGGGAGGGCCGGGCGGCCCTGGAGGCGGCGCTTGCGCGAGGGGCCATCGTCTACGGGACGACCACGGGCGTGGGCGCCATGAAGGACCGATCCTTCGGGGTCAACGATCTGCTCCAGTTCAACCGGGGGCTCGTCCTGGCTCATCACTTCGCCATCGGGGCACCGCTGCCGCTCCAGGTGGTGCGGGTGGCGCTGGCGGTGCGGGTCAACACCGCCCTGTCGGGCCGTGTCGGCTGCACGACGGAACTCGTGGAGGCCCTGATCGGCCTGCTCAATGCCGATGTGGTGCCGATGGTGCGTGGGGTGGGGTCCATCGGCTGCGCCGATATCGGCCTGATGGGCCAGATCGGCGCCGTGCTCACGGGTAACGGGGAAGCCTATCACGGGGGCCGCCTCATGCCCGCCGCGGAGGCGCTCGCGGCGGCGGGTCTCCAGCCGCATATCATGGCCCCCCGCGACGCCCTGGCGATCGTGAGCGCGAACGCGGTGGGCGTGGCCTTGGCGGGCGAGGCCCTGGCGCGCGCCTCGGCGACGGTCCGCATGCTCCTGGCCACGACCACGACGGCCGCCGCCGGGCTCGGAGGCTCCAGGGCGCCCTGGGAGGCCGCGATCACGGTCGGCACGCGCTTCGAGAGCGCCATGGGGCTTTGGCTCATGGCGGTGTCGGACGGGTGGGATTGGCCCGTGGGCACCCATATCCACGACCCCTTGAGCCTGCGCATGCTGCCTCAGATCTACGGCGCGGTCTTCGACCGGCTGAACGATGCGGGCGCGGAGTTCCTGGTTTCCACGGCGAGGCCGGACGACAATCCGATCATCGTGGACGGGCAGGTGCTGGCCTCCGGCGGCTCGTTGCCCCTGAACCTGACCCTGACGGTGGAGAGCCTGGCGACCGCGCTCGCCCACGTGGCGCGCAACGCCTTCAATCTCTGCGTCCTCCTGGCCAATGGGGGGCGGCGCGGCCTGCTCGCCAATCTCGTGGTTCCCGAGACCATCGCGACGGGGTTCGGGCCGATCCTCAAGCTCGCCGGCGACCTCCTGGCCCGGGTGCTGGCCGATGCGGCGCCGGTCTCCGCCACGCCCCTCGTGGTCGCGGGCGGCATGGAGGACGAGGCGACCTTCCTGCCTCTCGCTGTCGAGCGCGTGGAACGTCAGATCATGGCCCTCCAGGGTTTGACGGCCGTTCTCGGCCTCTTGTCGACCCAGGCCATCGATCTCTCGGGGGATCTTCCGGGAGGCCTCGTCGGGGTGGTGCGGAGCCTCGTGCGAGAGGAGGTCTCCCTCATGGTGGAGGACCGCATGCTCTCGGGCGACGTGGAGGCTCTTGTCACGCGCCTGAGTTCGGTCGAAGCTCACCGCATGATCGTGGAAGCCACGCCTCCCTTGCCCAGCGATGCAGTATTCCTAGATCAGCTGTGGGAACTGGAAACAAAAGACTCGGCCTGACGCCATGGTTGGGCCTAGGGTTGGGAATGCTGTCACATTACGACAAGCCATGAGGATCACATGAAATCCGTCCTGAAGTCCTTGACCGCTGCCCTGGCCCTGACCCTGACGGTCGCCGCCGCGCGGGCCGACGTGGTCGTGTCCTCCAAGATCGACACCGAGGGCTCGGTGCTCGGCAACATCATCCTGCTGGCGCTCAACGCGAACGGCATCAAGACCCAGGACCGCATCCAGCTCGGCGCCACGCCGGTGGTGCGCAAGGCCATCACGTCGGGTGAGATCGACATCTACCCCGAATATACCGGCAATGCGGGCTTCTTCTTCAACAAGGCGGATGACGGCCTGTGGAAGGACGCCGCCAAGGGCTACGACGAGGCCAAGAAGCTCGATTACGACGCCAACAAGATCGTGTGGCTCACTCCCTCGCCGGCCAACAACACCTGGGCCATCGCGGTGCGCAAGGACGTGGCGGGGCCCGAGAAGCTGGCGACCCTGTCCGACTTCGGGAAGTGGGTCGCGGGCGGCGGCAAGGTGGTGCTGGCCGCATCGTCCGAGTTCGTCAATTCGGCGGGCGCGCTTCCGGCCTTCCAGACGACATATGGCTTCAAGCTCACGCCGGCCCAGCTCATCACCCTCTCGGGCGGCGATACGGCGGCCACGATCAAGGCGGCGGCCGACAAGACCAACGGCGCCAACGCCGCGATGGTCTATGGCACCGACGGCGGCATCGCGCCGTCCGGTCTGGTGGTGATGGAGGACGACAAGGGCGTGCAGCCGGTTTACGCACCGGCACCCATCATCCGCGAGGCGGTGCTGAAGGAAAACCCGAAGATCGCCGACATCCTGGCGCCGATCTTCAAGTCTCTCGACCTCACGACCCTGCAGGGCCTGAACGCCCGGGTTCAGGTCGGCGGCGAGGCCGCGAAGGCCGTGGCGACGGATTACCTGAAGTCGAAGGGCTTCGTGAAGTAATCTCCGGCCCCGGCGCGTCGAAGCAGGGCGGATCGTGAACGCAACCGGTTCTAAAGGCGGCATGTTCGATGCCGCCACAGGACGCCCGGCTTTGTTCCTGGATCGACTTGGGGCGGTCATCGCGCTCCTGATCGGCGTCGCGCTCTTCGCGGCGCCGTTCGTCACCTATCGAGCCAACCGGATCGTCTCCGGCGAAGGCCGCATGATGTGGGATTCCGTCCCAATCGCGATGGCCTTCGGGCTGATGGCGCTGTCGGTCGCGGTCGCGCTGGTCGGGACCCTTGTCCGTCACCGGTTCCTGCGCCTTGCCGCCGCCGTTGTCGGGCTGGTCGCGATCTTTCCCGCCGTCGGCTACGCGGCCCTGTTCGTCACGCCGCCGGACAACACCTTCGCGAGGGTCTCTCCCGGGACGGGCTTCTGGCTTCTCGTCTTCGCCTTCGCGCTGCTCTGTGGGGATTCCCTCTCTCGGATGAGGCTGGGCCCCTGGATGCGGCTGGCGGCGTTGGGGCTCGCCGTCGCGGCCGTGACGTTGCTCCTGACGTCGGGCGCCTGGAACGGCCTATCCTTGCTGAAGGAATACGCCAACCGCGCCGACAGCTTTTGGGTCGAAGCCCGCCAGCACGTCCTCCTGGCCGTCGGATCGCTGGCGGCCGCCGTCGTGGTCGGACTTCCCATCGGCATGCTCTGCCATCGCGTACCGTCCGTGAGGGGCGCGATCCTCCAGGTTCTCAACATCATCCAGACGGTGCCCAGCATCGCGCTGTTCGGCATTCTCATGGTGCCGCTGGGCCTGCTCGCCGCCAACGTGCCCCTCGCCGCCGCCTTGGGCATCCGCGGCATCGGCGCGGCCCCCGCCTTCATCGCGCTGTTCCTGTATGCCTTGCTGCCGGTCGTGGCCAACACGGTGGTGGGGCTCGACCAGGTCCCCGCGACGGTGGTCGATGCGGCGCGGGGCATGGGGATGTCCAAGCGCCAGCGCCTGTTCGGGGTCGAGTTGCCGCTGGCTTTCCCGATCATCCTCACGGGCATCCGCATCGTGCTGGTGCAGAATCTCGGACTCGCGACCATCGCGGCGCTCATCGGCGGCGGAGGCTTCGGGACGTTCATCTTCCAGGGTGTCGGCCAAACCGCCATGGATCTCGTGCTCCTCGGGGCCATCCCGACCGTGGCGCTCTCCTTCGCGGCGGCCGTGATCCTCGATGCCGTCATCGACATGACGAAAGGTGCCCGCGCATGATTGAGATCGAGCACCTGACGAAACGTTACGGTAACACCACCGTCGTGGACGACGTATCGCTCTCCATCGCGAAGGGCACGATCACGGTGGTCGTCGGCACCTCGGGCTCTGGCAAGTCCACCTTGCTGCGCATGATCAACCGTCTCGTCGAGCCGAGTTCCGGACGCGTGCTCATCGACGGCCGGGACACCATGTCGATCCCGGAGGACGCGCTTCGGCACCGGATCGGCTACGCCATCCAGGGCCATGGCCTGTTTCCCCACCGGACTGTGGCCGAGAACATCGCGACCGTGCCGCGCCTGCTCGGGTGGGACCAGGCGCGCATCGACTCCCGCGTGGACGAGCTTCTGCGCCTGTTCCAGCTGGCCCCGGACGAATTCGCCCGCAAGTACCCGCAGCAGCTGTCGGGCGGTCAGCAGCAGCGCGTCGGCGTCGCGCGGGCCCTCGCGGCTGAGCCCGAGCTCCTGCTGATGGACGAGCCTTTCGGAGCGCTCGATCCCATCATCCGGGGCAAAGCCCAGGAGGACCTTCTCGCCATCCAGCGGCGCTTCGGCACCACGGTCATCCTCGTGACCCACGACATGGAGGAGGCCTTCCATCTCGGTGACAAGGTGGCGGTCATGGACCGCGCGCGGCTGCTGCAATACGGGACACCCGCCGAGATCCTGGTTCACCCTGCGGAAGCTTACGTGGAGCGCCTCGTGGGCACGGCGGACCGGCCCTTTCGCCTCCTGTCCCTCAGCACCGTCGCGGATGCCCTGGAGCCCGGCCCCGCTTCCGGTCAGCCCGTGGACAAGGGCACGAGCCTGCGCGACGCCTTGGCCCGGATGATGTGGGCGGGACGTACCGAAATGCCGGTCGTGGACGGCGCGGGCGCGGCACTCGGCAAGGTGTCGGTCGCGGGCATCCTGGCCCATGGCCGGCAGCCCGCATGAGGGCTCTCGCCATCCTGCTGCGCCTAGCGGCGCTGGTCCTGCTCGTGACCTTCATCGCGGCCCCGAACCTGTTCGCACCGGTCTTCCAGCCGCTCACCACCTATGATGCTCCGGCGATCTACAATCAGGGCAGCCTGTTCAGCCTGACGCTGTCGCACCTGGCGACGGTCTTCAGCGCGGCGCTCGCCAGCACGGTCGTCGCCGTCCTGCTCGGAATCTTCGTGACGAGGCCGTCCGGGCTCGAATTTCTGCCCCTGTCCCGAAGCCTCGTGAATATAGGCCAGACCTTTCCGCCCGTCGCGGTGCTGGCGGTGGCGGTCCCGCTCGTCGGGTTCGGCGAGGCCCCGACCCTGATCGCGCTCTTCCTCTACGGCCTGCTGCCCATCTTCGAGAACACCCTGAGCGGGCTCACGAACGTGTCGCCCCTGACGCTCGAAGCCGCCAAGGGGATGGGCATGAGTGCCCGGCAGCGCCTGCTCGGCGTGGAGCTGCCGCTGGCATTGCCGATCATCCTGGCCGGGATCCGCCTGTCGGTGGTGATCAATCTCGGCACGGCCACCATCGGATCGACGGTGGCCGCCAAAGGTCTGGGCGAGGTCATCATCGCGGGCCTGCAGTCCAACAACACGGCCTTTATCCTCCAAGGTGGCCTCATCGTTGCATTGCTGGCCATCCTGATCCATGACGCTCTCATGAGCGTCGAGCGCATCGTGGCCCGGCGTCTGGGCCAACAACCCGCGGGAGCTGCCGCATGAGTGATTTCGATCTCGTCCTGTCCGGCACGGTCGTGCTGCCGTCGCGCCTCGTGGAGAACGGCTTCGTGGCCGTACGCGACGGCAAGGTCGCCCTGGTGGGGCAGGGGGAGCCTCCCGCGGGCCGGGAGGCGCACGCTCTCGGCAACGCCATGATCCTGCCAGGCGCCATCGACGCGCAGGTGCATTCCCTCAGCCAGAAAAACCAGGAAGACTTCATCTGGTCGACCCGCTCGGCTGCCGCCGGCGGCGTCACCACGGTGGTGGACATGCCCTACGACGAGGGCAACCTCGTGTGCTCGGCGCAAGCCGTGGCCCGGAAAGTCGAGCACGCAAGCCCTCAGGCGCGGGTCGACTTCGCGCTCTACGGAACGGTTGACCCCGACGAAGGTCCGGAGCGCATCCGCGAGATCGTGGACGCGGGAGTCGCTGCCTTCAAGTTTTCCACCTTCGGAACGGACGCGAAGCGCTTCCCCCGCATTCCACCCCACCTGCTCTTCGATTGCTTCTCGGCCATCGCCCCCACGGGCCTGACGGCTGGCGTGCACAATGAAACCCACGAGGCGGTGGATGCCTATATGGCCCGCGTGAAGGCCTCCGGGATCACGGATTGGCGCGCGCACGGCCTCTCGCGCCCGCCCATCACCGAGCTGCTCGCCATGACGGAGATCTACGAGATCGGCGCCGCCACGGGATGCCCGGCCCACGTGGTGCATTGCTCCCTGGGGCGCGGCTACGAGATCGCGGCAGGCTACCGGGCGCAAGGGTTCGAGGCCAGCGTGGAGTGCTGCATCCACTACCTGATCCTGGACGAGGAGAACGATGCCCGCCGGCTCGGCGGGAAGGCGAAGATCAACCCGCCGATCCGGCCGCGCGCCGAGGTCGAAAAGCTGTGGCGGCACGTGGCGGCCGGCAACGTGACGCTCGTGTCCACGGATCACGTGAGCTGGTCCGAGGATCGCAAGACGAACCCGGACATGCTGTCCAACAATTCCGGCGTTCCGGGCCTCGAGGTCATGATTCCGCTCTTCGTCAAGGGCGCCCTGGAGCGCGGCATCCCGCTCACCTGGGCGGCGCGCCTCATGGCCGAGAATCCGGCCCGGCATTTCCGCATCGATCACGTCAAGGGCGCCCTCACGCCCGGGCGCGACGCTGATATCGCTGTCATGACCCCCGAGCCCTTCACCTACGAGGCGGCGGCGAGCGGCCACAACGTGGTCGGCTGGAGTCCCTATGACGGCATGCGTCTGCCCTGGCGGATCGCCGCCACCTACAATCGCGGCAGGCTGGCCTTCGACGGCAAGGCGGTTCTGGCGGAGCCCGGGCAGGGCCGGTTCGTTCGCCCCGCGCTGACGCACCCGATCGCAGGAGCCGTATCGTGAGTACCCGGAACCTCCCCGTCGACGGCAAGCGGCTGTGGGACGATCTCATGACCCTGGCCGACATCACCGATCCGGACCAGCCCTGGACGCGCAGGGCCTTCTCGGCGCGCTTCCTGGAGGGCCGGGAATGGCTGAGAGCGCGCATGGAGGAGGCGGGCCTCGAGGTCAGGCTCGATACCGGCGGCAACCTGATCGGGCGCCGACCCGGCCGCGTTCCGGGCAAGGGCACCATTGTGGTGGGATCGCACACCGACACGGTGCCGAACGGGGGCCGCTTCGACGGCCCCGCGGGCGTCATCACGGGCCTGGAGATCGCCCGGGCCTTGCAGGATCGCGGCATCGAGCTGGATCATGACCTTGAGGTCATCGACTGCCTGGCCGAGGAGGTGAGCATCTACGGTCTCTCCTGCGTCGGCAGCCGGGCCATGGCGGGGCTGCTGGATGAGACCGCATTGGCGCGTACATCGCCGGATGGAGAGATTCTGCGCGACGGCCTGCGGCGGATGGGTGGCGACGATGCCCGACTGGCAGACGCCATCCGAGGCGACATCGCGGCGTATTTCGAACTTCACATCGAGCAGGGGCCCGTCCTCGAGGAGGAGAAGCTGGATATCGGCGTCGTGACCGCGATCGCGGGCATCACGCGGTGGGAGATCGTGGTGGAGGGCCGCGCCGACCACGCGGGCACGACGCCCATGGACCGGCGCGCGGACGCCCTCGTGGCGGCTTCCGAACTGGTCCTCGTCATCCGGGCTTTGGGACATCGGCGCTCGAAGGACGGGCTTGGCCATTTCGCCGCCACGGTCGGCGAGTTCCGGATCGAGCCCAACGCCGCCAACGTGGTGCCGTCTGGGGCTCGGATCCTGATCGATGCCCGCGCCGAGCATCGCCCGGACATGGACGGTTTCGAGGCGGAACTCGACGAGCACGTGCGGCAGCTCGCCGAGAAGCATGGCGTGACCATCGCGCCGCCCCGGCTCGTCTCCGACAACCGGCCGACACCCGCCGCCGAGCCTCTGATGAAGACGATCGAGGCGGCGGCGGACGCCATCGGGGCCACCCATCGCCGCATGGCCTCCGGGGCCGGGCACGACATGGCCTGGGTCGCCCGCGTCGCGCCCGCTTCCATGCTGTTCATCCCGTGCCGGGAAGGCCGAAGCCATACGCCCGAGGAATGGGCCGAGCCCGACGCCATCGCACTCGGGGCCAGCGTCCTGTTCGAGGCCGTCCGCCGTTTCGACGCGGCATCCCATCACTAAGGAAAGACAACGATCATGGGGCGCATTCTCACCGAAAAGGACGTCGAGGCGGCCGTGAAGGGCGGCTCCGTCTACGCGGCGGGCGGCGGCGGCTGGGCGGATCACGGCCGCATGCTCGGCACGGCCGCCTGCCGGGTCGGCAAGCCGGAACTCGTGGCCGTCGAGGAGTTGCCGGAGGATGCCTGGATCGCGACGGCGGCCGCCATCGGGGCGCCCGCGGGCACGACCGCGTGGGAGATGCAAGGCATCGACTACGTGAGAGCCGCGCAGCTCCTGGAGAAGGAACTCGGCGAGAAGCTCTCCGGTCTGATCATCGGCCAGAACGGCCGCTCGTCCACGCTCAACGCCTGGCTCCCCTCGGCCGTCATGGGCACCAAGGTCGTGGACGCCGTGGGCGATATCCGGGCACATCCGACGGGCGACATGGGGTCCATCGGCCTCGCAGGTTCGCCGGAACGAATGATTCAAACCGCGGTCGGCGGCAACCGGGACGAGAACCGCTACATCGAGCTCGTGGTCAAGGGCGCAACCGCCAAGGTCTCGCCGATCCTGCGCACGGCGTCCGACATGTCGGGCGGCTTCATCGCGAGCTGCCGCAATCCCGTGCGCGCCTCCTATGTGAGGCAGCACGCGGCCTTGGGCGGCATTTCGCTCGCGCTCAGGCTCGGCGAGGCGATCATCGCGGCGGAGGCCAGGGGTGGGCACGCGGTCATCGACACGATCTGCAAGACGACCGGCGGCTCCATCCTCGTCGAGGGCGAGATCGTCGCCAAGGACGTGACCTATACCCGCGAGGCCTTCGACATCGGCACGATCACCCTCAAGGAAGGCGGCCGCACATCGACCCTGCACGTGATGAACGAGTACATGGCCGTGGATGACGGCGAGGGCAGGCGCATCGCCACCTTCCCGGACGTGATCACGTCGCTCGATCCGAACGGCGAGCCGCTCAGCGTCGGTCAGCTCCACGTCGGCCAGAGGATCTTCGTGCTGCATGTGCCCAAGACTGTGATTCCCCTCTCGTCGAGCGTTCTCGACCCCTCCGTCTACCCGGCGGTCGAGAAGGCCATGGGCATCGAGATCGCGTCCTACGCCCTCGCGAAGTAAGGAAGATCCGATGGCGAACCGTCCCCCCTCCCGCCATGCCCGTTTTCCAGTGCCGGGCGGCAACGAATTGCGCTGCAAGGGCTGGCGCCAGGAGGCGCTGCTTCGCCTTCTCGAGAACGTTCTATCGGTGGGAGAGGATCCGGACAACCTCGTCGTCTATGCGGCGCTCGGCAAGGCGGCCCGCAACTGGGCCGCCCATGACGCCATCGTCCGAACCCTGAAGACCTTGGAGGAAGACGAAACGCTCGTCATCCAGTCCGGCAAGCCCATCGGGGTTCTGAGGACTCACAGGCAAGCGCCGCTGGTCATCATGGCGAACTGCAACATCGTCGGCCAGTGGGCGAAAGCGGAGATCTTCTACGCTCTCGAGAAGAAGGGCCTCATCTGCTGGGGCGGGCTCACGGCAGGGGCCTGGCAGTATATCGGCAGCCAGGGCGTCATTCAGGGCACCTACGAGATCTTCATGCGCATCGCCGAGCAGAGCTTCGGCGGCGACCTGCGCGGCCGCTTCATCCTGACGGCGGGCCTCGGCGGCATGGGCGGGGCGCAGCCGCTGGCGGGCCGGATGGCCAATGCCGCGATCCTGGCGGTCGAGGTCGACCCCGAGAGGGCCGAGAAGCGCCGCAGCATCGGCTACGTCGATCATGTGACAGGCGATCTCGATGAGGCTCTCGCCATGATCGAGACGGCAAGGGCGGCCTACGAGCCGATCTCCGTGGCGCTCGTCGGCAACGCGGCGGACATCTATCCTGAGATCGAGCGGCGCGGCATCGTGCCCGATATCGTGACGGATCAGACTGCCGCGCACGACCTCGTCTACGGCTACGTGCCCTCCGGCTTCACGCTCGATGAGGTTCGCGAGCTTCGCAACGCCGATCCGGGTCGGCTCATGGCGGCGAGCCGGGACAGCATCATCCGTCATGTTCGCGCCATGCTGGCCTTCCAGTCCAAGGGCTCGGTGGTCTTCGACAACGGCAACCTGATCCGCACGCATGCGAAGAACGGCGGCGTCGAGAACGCCTTCGACATTCCCATCTTCACGGAAGCCTATCTGAGGCCTCTGTTTGCCCGCGCCATCGGGCCGTTTCGCTGGATGGCTCTGTCCGGCGATCCCGACGACATCCGGATGATCGACGATTATGTCCTCGAAAGCTTTCCGGACAACCGGATCGTGTCGAACTGGATCAGGCTCGCCCGGGAAAACGTGCCTTTCGAGGGGCTTCCGGCGCGCATCGCCTGGTTGGGGCACGGGGCGCGGACGCAGGTGGCCCTGGCCGTGAACCGCATGGTGGCGGACGGACGGCTGAAAGGCCCGGTCGCCTTTTCGCGCGATCACCTCGACGCGGGCGCGATGGCGCATCCCAACATCATGACCGAAAACATGCGCGACGGTTCGGACGCCATCGCGGATTGGCCTCTCCTCGATGCCATGGCCCTGTGTTCCTCCATGGCGGATCTCGTTGCCGTGCATTCGGGGGGAGGCGGCTATGCCGGGTACATGACCTCGGCGGGCGTGACGCTCGTGGCCGATGGCACGGCGGCGGCGGCTGACCGGCTGTCCTCCGCGCTCGACAACGACACCTCGCTCGGCATCATGCGCTACGCCGATGCGGGCTACGAGGACGCCCTAGACGAGGCTGAAGAAAAGGGCATCCGTCACATCCGGCTCTAGAGGCCGCTCAGATCCCGCCGCCGGCGTTGAAAGTCTGCACTGTCGGCAGGATGATACTGACGGTCGTGCCCTGACCCTCGCGGCTCTCAACCCTCAAGCTGCCGCCGTGCAGGTCGAGAATGTGGCTTGCGAGGCTCAAGCCGAGCCCGGTGCCCGGCATGTGCTTCGCGTTGCGGCCGCGAAAGAAAGGCTGCGTGAGATGAGGCAGGTCCTCGGCGAGGACGCCGATCCCTTGATCCCGCACGGAGATTGCGATCGCGCCATCTCCTTTGTCTCCCGCGATGCGGATCGGGCAATCCACGGGCGAATATTTGATGGCGTTCGACAGGACGATGATGAACACCTGCTCCAGCAGGAGGGGATCGCCCTTGTATCTGTCGGGCAGTGGGTCGATCGCCACCTCGAACGGGTGCGACGGATGCTCGTCGTGATGATAGTCGCAGACCCGGCGCACCATTCCGTTCAGATCGAAATCATGGACGTCGAGGACCATGGCGCCCGAAGTGGCTCGCGTATGGGCCAGGATGTTCTCGATGATTTCGGTCAGCCGACCGACCGCACGCTTGATCTTCTCGGCGCGGGACCGGATGTCGCTTTCGCTCATCTGGCCGGCTCGACGGATCATGCTCTGCGTCGACGACGAGATCGTCGACAGGGGCGTGATCAACTGGTGGGCTAGCAGCGAGATGTAGTCGGCCTGGAAGCGCTCCCCGGCGAGGGGGGCCGGGCAGGTTTGTCGCGGTAGCCGGCCACGCGCCGGCGACGGGTCGGGCGAAGCAACCCCGTGCCTGTTGGAATAGCCTGAATGATCCGACACCGTCAGCCCATTGAATAGCGATGCACCCAGTCGACACCCCGGCAGCCCATGAAGGCAGCACCGGCGACTGTTCCGCGGCAGAGAACAGGATGGTCCCGCCGTCCCCTATCCCAAGGGCTCTGCCGAGGATGCTTGTGAAGTATGGGGGCGTGCGAAACATCGTCACCTCTCCGTTTAGAGAGGTACCAGGGGAAAATTTCCGATCGCGTCGGGTCTATCCGAACCCTGGACTAATCTATCTATAGTTGTACGGGCCGCAATAACGCAAAGTACCGTTACGAGTTCCTGCGATTACACAAGATTTGCTTGCCGGCGACCATGCAACCCTCCCGGATGATGCGCGTTGTTCAGCCATGCTGTTTTACAGAGGAGATTTACGATGGACGACGATCGCGTCAAAGGCAGCCTGAAGAACATCAAGGGCAGCATCAAGGAAGCCGCCGGCAAGGTGCTGGGCGATTCCAAGATGGAAGCCGAAGGCAAGATGGACAAGGCCGAGGGCCGGGTTCAGAACACCGTCGGCGGCCTCAAGGACTCGGTTCGCAACAACCGCGACTGACTCTAAGCGTTCTTAAGAGTCCAAGGCCCGGCATCGTCCGGGCCTTTTTCCGTGGCTTGGTGGCGCTCGATCACGAAACTGAGCTTCGGACCGTCCGCGTGCTGCTCCACGAGGCGGTCTCGCAGTTCCTGGACCATATGGGGAATGTCGATGGCGGCGAGCGGGTCGGTGCAGATCACCCGCAGACGCTCGCCCGGCCGCAGCCCACGAAGCGCTTTGCGGGTTTTGAGAACGGGGAGGGGGCATTTCAGGCCCGTCAGGTCGAGTTCGGTCACGATCGGCTCCCCGGCTCGCATTCCCGGGCCGCGAGCGACCTCTCGGCTGCACGCAGATCGTCCGGAGTATTGATGTTGAAGAATGGATCGATTGGCGCATCCGGCCATGGGATCTCCGCCAACCCTTGGCTTCGGGCCCATTCCCCTACGCGGCGCTCTCCTGCCAGGATGCCCTCCCGCAGGCCGTGTCCCAGGGTCACGGGCCACAGACCGACGGCCGGGTGGGCCCGCCCGCCCGATGAAGCGCAGGCGACCCGCCGCCCGGCCTCAACGCGGCCCTGATGAAGACGCAGGACGAGATCCCCCGGGATGAAGGGCGTATCCCCCGGTACAGTCACAACCCATGAGGCCCTCGACGGGTGGTCGCAGGCCCATTCGAGAGCGGCCAGGATACCGGCGAGGGGCCCAGGATGGCCCGGAACGGGATCGGGCAGGATCGTCTCGTCCATCCCGGCGAACCGGGCCGGATCGCCATTCGCATTGACGGCCAGATCGGCGCATTGCGGCCCAAGCCGCTCCAGCACATGCGCCAGGAGGGTTTTTCCGGCAAGCGGCAACAGCGTCTTGTCGCCGCCGCCCATGCGCCGTGAAAGGCCTCCGGCCAGGACGACGCCCAGGGTCCATGGGACTGCGTCCCCCATGGCTATTCAATCACGATCCGGGGCGTGGGCCGGGCGGTCTCGCCTTCCGCGACGGAGTTCCAGATCTCCCGGGCCATTCCGATGTAGAGAGCGGCATGGTCCCCGTCCGGATCGCTGGCCACGACAGGCCGCCCGGCGTCCGACAGTTCCCGGATCGACATGTTGAGCGGCACCTCGCCCAGGAACGGCACCCCGAGTCGCCCGGCCTCCGTGCGGGCGCCGCCATGACCGAATATGGGAGACGCCTGTCCGCAATGCGGGCACACGAAGGTGGCCATGTTCTCGACGATGCCGAGGATGGGGATCTCGACCCGCTTGAACATCGCCACGCCCCGGCGGGCGTCGATCAAGGCCAGGTCCTGGGGCGTCGACACGATGACCGCACCCGCCAGGGGCGTGGCCTGGGCCATGGTGAGCTGGGCGTCGCCGGTGCCCGGCGGCATGTCCACGACCAGGATGTCGAGGTCGCTCCAGGCGACCTCCCGCAGCATCTGGGTGATGGCGGACATGACCATCGGGCCGCGCCAGATCATGGCGGCCTCCTCGTCGACCAGGAAGCCGATGGACATGACCTTGAGCCCATAAGCCTCCATGGGCTCCAGGATGCGACCCTCCAGGAGCTTCGGCTTGCCCTGGATGCCGAGCAGCTTGGGAACCGACGGCCCGTAGATGTCGGCGTCGAGAAGTCCGACCTTCAGGCCGAGGGCCTTCAGGCCGAGAGCGAGGTTGACGGCGGTGGTGGACTTGCCGACGCCACCCTTGCCAGACGCCACGGCGACGATGTGCCGGACCCCGGGGATGCGCTGGGACTTCGACGGAGCCGCGCCCGCGCCGGGACCCGGCTGTGGCCTCGTGGGCGCAGGGGATTGGGCGGGACCGGCCGGCCGGTCCGCCGTCAGGCTGATGAAGACGCCCTTCACGCCCGGCAGGCCCTGCACGGCGTTCTCGGCCGCCTGGCGGACCTTCTCCATGAGCGCCGCCTCGGCGGGTCGGATCGCGATCGAGAACATGACCCGAGCCGCATCGTCCACGAGCACTTCCGATAGGCGCCCCGACTGGACGAGATTCGTTCCGCTGGCGTCGACCGGCACCGTGGAGAGCGCCTGCAACACATGTTCACGGCTGATGGCCACCTTCGAACTCCTCTCGCGGCATAGGGCATCTGATGGGCAGTTCCCTGCCATGTATAGGGCGACAACGGTTTCGTTAAGGGCGTCGGTGTCGGGGCGCGGAGAAAGTGAGAACCAAAGAGGGCTTGGCCCGTTGTTCCCATACTTTTCGCCCGGCCGGAGAACGCCCAGCCATCGACAGGCGCCCAACCGGCGCATCCGGCGTCCTCCCGCCCGAACAGTTCGAGATCGAAGGAGTATTCCATGCACGACCACACCCATGGCAACCCGGACGCCAAGAAGCTCTACGAGCTCATCAAGGACGTAAAGGTCGCGATGATGACCACCGTCGATACGGACGGCACCCTCCACAGCCGACCCATGTGGAACCAGGATGTGGACGAGAGCGGCGATCTCTGGTTCTTCACGGAGATCTCCTCTCCCAAGGTGACGGAGATCTCGCGCGACAATCAGGTCAATCTCGGCTTCTCCCATCCGGGCAAGCAGGATTACGTGTCGGTCTCCGGCAAGGCCGAGATCGTGCGCGACAAGGCCAAGATCGACGAGAAGTGGTCCGAACCGCTCAAGGCCTGGTTCCCGAAGGGCAAGGACGACCCCCAGATCGCTCTCCTGCGCGTTCACCCGCAGAAGGGCGAGTATTGGGACAGCCCCTCCTCCACGGTCCTGCACATCTACGGCTACGCCAAGGCGGCTCTGACGGGCGAGCAGCCCAACGAGCTCGGCGACCACAAGAAGGTCGATCTGCACGCCTGACCGCACGATCCATGACTTCGATCGGCCCTCTCCCGCAGGGGAGAGGGCTTTTCCATGCGTCGGGGAGCCTTCACGGGACAGCCGGGCTTCGCTATGGTCCCGCTTCCGTCATGGTGAGGAGTAAGCGATGGCCGACATCGCGACCAGGGTCTACAACCATACCTGGAAAATCGACCCCATCGTCCGGTCCGTTCTGGATACGGATTTCTACAAGCTCCTCATGGCCCAGACGATCTTCCGGCGCCACCGGGACGTCCAAGTCACCTTCGGCATCCACAACCGCACCACCCGGATCCGTCTTGCGGACATCATCGATGCGGGCGAATTGCGCGAACATCTGGATCATGTCCGAACCCTATCCCTCACCAGGGGCGAGTCCACTTGGCTGCGCGGCAACACCTTCTACGGCAAGCGCCAGATGTTCTCGCCTGAATTCATGGACTGGCTCGAGACCTTCCGGTTCCCGGAATACCTCCTTGAAAAGGAGGACGGGCAATATGTCCTGACCTTCCACGGTCCCTGGATCGAGACCACCATGTGGGAGATCCCGGCGCTCGCCATCCTGAACGAGCTGCGCTCGCGAGGCGTCCTCAAGGGCATGGGCAAGTTCGAGCTGCAGGTTCTCTACGCCCGGGCGATGACCCGGGTCTGGGAGAAGATCGAGCGCCTGAAGACCCTTCCGGACCTCTCCATCGCGGATTTCGGCACCCGTCGCCGCCACGGCTTCCTGTGGCAGGATTGGTGTGTGCAAGCCATGATCGAAGGACTGGGACCGGCATTTCTGGGCACCTCGAACTGCCTCATCGCCATGCGGCGCGAGGTGGAGGCCGTGGGCACGAATGCCCATGAACTGCCCATGGTCTACGCGGCGCTCGCCCGCAGCGACGCGGAACTCGCGGAGACCCCCTACCAGGTGCTCTCGGACTGGCAGGAGGATTATGAGGGCAACCTCCTCGTCATCCTGCCCGATACGTACGGCACCACGAATTTTCTGGCGAACGCGCCCGAATGGGTCCCGGACTGGACCGGCATCCGCATCGACTCCAAAGATCCCATCGAGGGGGGCGAGGAGGCCATCGCGTGGTGGCGTTCCCGGGGCCAGAATCCGACGGACAAGCTCGCGATCTTCTCGGATGGCCTCGACGTGGACGTGATCGAGGACATCCACCGCCATTTCCAGGGCCGGATGCGTATCGGCTATGGCTGGGGCACCCTGCTGACCAACGATTTCCGCGGCTTGGCCGCAGGGGGCGAACTCGACCCCATCTCCATCGTGTGCAAGGTCATCTCCGCCGATGGCCATCCGACCGTGAAACTGTCGGACAACCCTACCAAGGCGATGGGTCCCAAGGCCGAGGTCGAACGCTACAAGCGCGTGTTCCACGTGGGCGCGCAGCGGGCGCAGCCCGTGCTGGTCTAGACCGCCAAGGAGGGTGCCGCGCCCTGGCAAGCCATGTCTCTCAGAGCGCGACGAGCTCCATCCGGTTCACGTCCACGATTCCGCGATCCGAGATCTTGAGGTGGGGAATGACCGGAAGCGGCAGGAAGGCCACTTGCAGGAAAGGCTCCGGCAGGACGACCCCAAGAGCCTTGGCGGCGCTGCGCAGGGGGTAGAGCGCATCGCGCACGGCCTCGTAGGGGAGGTCGCTCATGAGGCCCGCGATGGGAAGGGCCAGCTCGGCTGTCACGCGCCCGTCCGCCACGACGACGAAGCCGCCCTGGATCTCGCGCAGGCGGTTGACCGCCGTCGCCATGTCGCTCTCGCTCGCGCCCACCACGCAGATGTTGTGGCTGTCGTGGCCCACGGAGGATGCGATGGCGCCGCGCTTCAGCCCGAAGCCCTTGACGAAGCCGAGCCCGATATTGCCGTTGCGTCCGTGACGCTCGACGACGGCAACCTTGACGATGTCCTGGGACAGGTCGGCCAACGCATGACCGTCCCGGCGGGGCAGCGCGGCGGACAGATGCTCCGTGATGATCTTGCCCGGAACGATCCCGATCACCGGTGTCAGGGCCGCCGTCGCCGGGATGCGGAACTGATCTGCCGTGACGGGCCGCGCCTTCACGCTGGCGAGGCCGACCGGCGGCACCGTCGCGCGACCCGAAAACGCTTCCTCGTCCACCAGCCGACCGCCTGCGATGACGGCCGCGACCTCGCATCGGTCGAGATCATCGAGCAGGACGATGTCGGCACGCTTGCCCGGCGCGATCATGCCGCGATCCCTGAGGCCGAAGGCCTGCGCGGCCGTCAGCGAGGCGGCGCGATACACGGCGAGGGGCTCGCAGCCCTGCTCGATCAAGGTGCGGATCATGTAATCGAGATGGCCTTCCTCTGCGATGTCGAGAGGATTGCGGTCATCGGTGCAAAGGGCCAGGAAAGCCGAGGTCTGGAGCGACAGCGACGGCGCGAGCGCATGCAGGTCCTTCGAGACGGAGCCCTCGCGGATGAGAACCGTCATGCCCTTCCGGATCTTCTCGAGGGCTTCGGCAGCCGTGGTCGTTTCGTGGTCCGTGCGGATTCCCGCCGCCAAGTAGCCGTTGAGATCGAGCCCCCGCACCAGGGGGGCATGGCCGTCGATGTGGCCGCCCGCGAAGGCTTCGATCTTGGCGAGGCATTCCGGGTCGCGGGCGAGGAGACCGGGAAAATTCATGAACTCCGCGAGGCCGATCACCTTCGGATGGCCCGCATAACGCATGAGGTTCTGCGCATCGATCCGGGCCCCGGACGTCTCCAGATGCGTCGCGGGCACGCAGCTGGAGAGTTGGACGCGCAGATCCATGATCGTGTGCTCGGCGCAGGCCAGGAAGTAGTCGAAGGCCGCGCTGCCGATGACGTTGGCCATCTCGTGCGGGTCGCAGATCGCGGTCGTGACGCCGTGGGGCAGGACGCAGCGATCGAATTCCAGGGGAGTCACCAGAGAGGATTCAACGTGCAGATGCGTATCGATGAAGCCTGGAACAACGACGCGCCCGCCGCCGTCGATGCGCCGCCTCCCGCGATAGCGTCCATAGGTGCCCACGATGGTATCGCCGCAGATCGCGATATCGGTGGGCACCAGGCGGCTGGTGACCAGATCGAACAGCCGGACATCCGCAACGACGAGATCGGCGGGGGCGTCTCCGCGACCGCTGGCGATACGGGCCGCGAGGGTCGCGGCGTCGGGCTGTCTCGTCATGCGGCCTATCGATTCCTACCAGCTGCGGCGCTTTCCATCGTCGATATGGATGATGCCGTTTCGATAAAGCTTAAGGCCCCCGACCTCCGGACGCGAGCGCAAATATCCCATCACGCCCGAAGCCCTTGCGCGCACACGAAAATCCACCGCGCGGCAGGCGAGATGCAGCGATTGCCGCGCACCGCCCGCCCGCCCGTTGCGGCCCCGGCTGCGGTGGGTCGATTCCACGCTGACCGTCCCGAACCTCGCCGAGAGGCCGGCCACCACGGCCAGGAGGCCGCCCGGAACGCAGCGGAGGGGCGCCCCGGACCGCAGTTGCACGAAGCCTTTCGCGACCAGGGCCGGGACACCGGACGGTGCTTGCCTGCCAGCCTCGCGGACGGTCGCCGCCGGCAGATTGGCGTAGCGCGACGGCAGATCCGGATCGGTTTCGGCTCCGGTACGGCTGACGGGCAACAGGATGGCCAGGGCAGCCGCCACGACGCCCAACCGCGATGCTTGAATGCTCATCGGGTCTCTCCCCGCTCAAGCCCCCATCAGGTGCCATTCCGGCCTGCCTTCGCATCGACGATGCGCCTTCGCACAACCGTCTGCGGCGGGTCGGATCAGGCCCGAAACATTTCGGATCCGCAATGATCTGGGAGAGGCCCCATCCCGATGAGCCCGGTTCTACCCATGAAGGCTATCCGCAAGGTCAATGCCGGCGGGTCCGGGCACGACAGCTGCATCAGCACGGAACGAAACACCGTTCCGGCCGTCTTGCAGTGGCTCCTTGAGATCCACACATAAAGCTTGCTGGACCGTCTTTCGAACGGCCTGGAGGAGAGTGGATGAACGCGTCTCGTGCTGCCTTTTTCGAAACCGTCAAGGCGTCCGGCCCGACGGCAACGGACTCGCTGGCCCGCATCACGCTTCTGGCAAAGCTCATGGACAACGCCTTCGTGATCCCGGGCTTGAACCGCCGCGTCGGCTTCGATGCCCTCATCGGCGCGGTTCCCGTCGTGGGTGATGCGATCACGGCGGCGGTGTCGAGCTACATCATCTGGGAGGCGCGCCAGCTCGGGCTCCCGCGCTGGAAGATCGCCCGGATGCTCGGCAACGTGGCCGTGGACACGGCCATCGGCGCCATCCCGCTGGCGGGCGACGTGTTCGACGTGTTCTTCCGGGCGAACATGCGCAACCTGCGCATCATCCAGGACCACCTGGACCGGGATTCCATGGGCCGCCGGCGTCCGCCGACCACCATTGACGGCACCGCCGTTCGCGTCGGCGAGCGGTAGACACTCCAAGGCGCGGGCCGGCCCGCGCCTTTTCGCTTCACCGATGGTTCGAGATGAACTGCTTGAAGCGCTCGGATTTCGGCGCGCCGAAGACCTCCTGCGGCGCACCGTCCTCTTCGACGACGCCCTTGTGCAGGAACACCACCCGGTTCGACACATCGCGGGCGAAGCCCATCTCGTGGGTGACCACGAGCATGGTCCGGCCCTCCTCGGCGAGGGACCGCATGACCCGCAGGACCTCGCCCACCAGCTCCGGATCGAGCGCGGAGGTCGGCTCGTCGAACAGCATGACCTTGGGATGCATGGCGAGCGCCCGCGCGATGGCGGCGCGCTGCTGCTGACCGCCGGACAGGTGCGATGGGTAAGCGTTGCGCTTGTCGGCGATGCCCACCCGCGCCAGGAGCGCCTCGGCCTCCGCGATGCATTCGGCCTTGGGGCGCTTCTGAACGTGCACGGGCGCCTCGATCACGTTCTCGAGGATGGTCATGTGAGACCAGAGATTGAAGCTCTGGAACACCATGGCGACGCGAGAACGGATGCGATCAACCTGACCGCGATCGGCGGGCTCCATGCCGTGGCGGGTTTTCTTGAGCCCGATCAGCTCGCCGCCGATGCGCACCTCGCCGCTGTCGGGCACCTCCAGCATGTTGATGCACCGGAGCATGGTGGACTTGCCCGATCCCGAGGCGCCCAGGATCGAAATCACGTCGCCTTCCCGCGCGCCCAGGCTGATGCCCTTGAGAACTTCGAGGGAGCCGAAGCTCTTGCGCAGGTCGGTGATGGAGACGGCGGACGTTGTGTCGGACACGACGGAAGCTCCGTTAGAGCATTTTTCGGTGAAGTGGATCCGGTTCACCGCATGAAAATGCGACATGACAAAAAGGAGAGCTGATTCCAATGGAATGAGTTCTAAACATGGGCCGCCTCGACGGGCAGCGTGACCTCGGGCGGGCGGCGCAGATGAGGCGAAAGCCACCATTCCAGCGCCATGATGATCCGGGTGATGATGAAGTTGAGCACCAGGTAGATCAGGCCCGCCACCACGAAGACCTCCACGGCCCGGAAGGTCTGCGAGATGAGCTTCGCGGCAAGGCCCGTGACCTCCATCATCGTGATGATGGACGCCAGGGAGGTCGCCTTCACCATGAGGATCAGCTCGCTGCCATAGGCCGGCAGGGCCTGGCGCACCGCGATGGGGAAGATGATGCGTCGGAACAGCAGGAAGCCCGACATCCCGCAGGCCCGCGCGGCTTCCACCTGCTGGGCCGGAACGGATTGAAGGCCGCCGCGGATGATCTCGCTGGCATAGGCGGCCGTATTGAGGGTGAGCGCGAAGATGGCGCACCAATAGGGCTCACGGAAGAAGCCCCACAAGCCCCATTCCTGCAAGGTCGGCCGGAACTGACCGAGGCCGTAATAGATCAGGAAGATCTGCACCAGCAGGGGAGAACCCCGGAAGACGAACACGTAGCCCCGGGCGAGCCAATCCAGCACCGCGACGCCCGACATGCGCATCAGGGCGATGAGCATCGCCAGCACGGCACCCAGCGCCACCGCCGTGAAGGCCAGGTTGAGGGTGAGCGGCACGCCGGACAGGAGCGTCCAGAACGTGTCGCGCATGAAGGCGAAATCCATCAGGAAGCCCTCCGGAGGCCGCGCAGCGACCGATTCTCGGCCTTCTGGAACAGGATTGTCGAAATCCAGGTGATGACGAGGTAGAGGGCGGCCGCCGTCATGTAGAAGTCGAAGGGCCGGCGAGTGGAACCGGCCGCGATGTGCGACTGTCTCAGGAGCTCCACGAGTCCTGTGACCGAGATCAGGGCCGATTCCTTGAGGATGAGCTGCCAGGTGTTGCCCATTCCCGGGATCGCGTAGCGCAGGACCTGGGGGGCGACGATCCGGCGGAACATGAGCCAGCGTCCCATGCCGACCGACCGGGCGGCCTCGAGCTCGCCCTTGGACAGGACCTGGAAGGCGCCCCGGAAGACCTCCGCCTGATAGGCGCCGGACACGATGCCGATGGCGATGGCGCCGGTCATGAAGGCTGGCATGCCGATGAAGCCTTGGGCCCCGAAGAGGCTGCCGATGGCGCCGAGCGCCGCGCTTCCGCCGAAATAGAAAAGATAGATGACGAGCAGGTCCGGGATGCCGCGAAGCACCGTGGTGTAGCCGTCCGCGACGGCCCGCACCGGCATCGGGCCCGCGAGCTTGGCCCAGGCCACGAAGGTGCCGATCACCGCACCCACGACGAAACCGCACAGGGCCACCGCCAGGGTCATGGCCGTGGCCATCAGGAGGGCATAGCCCCAGCCGTTGGGACCGAAGCCCACCAGCTCGAAGTAACTGAGTTGCTGCACGCGTCAGGTTTCCCGCTGCGGATCATCCCGGACGGCGAGACAAAAGCCCGCCGTCCGAAGGCTCGTCTGGTCCAAAAGGCGCGGGGGCACAAGCCCCCGGCGCCCTCGGGCTCAGCTCTGAGGCGTCATGTCGACCTTGAACCACTTCTCGGTGAGCTTCTGGATCGTGCCGTCGGCGATGGCCGCCTGGATGGCCGTGTCGAAGTTCTTCTTGAGTTCGGCATCGTCCTTGCGCAGGCCCACTGCGACGCCCCGGCCGAGTACGTCGCCCGACATGCCGGCGCCCATCATGGCCATGTCCTTGAACTCGGGCTGGTCGAGGGTGGCCTTCATGGAGGACTGCGCCGCGAAGATGCCGTCCACGCGGCCGGCCGCGAGGTCGAGATCGTGCTGCTCGGTGGTCTTGTACTCGCGGATCGTGATGGTGTCCTTGAGGTACTTCTCCAGGAAGGCGGAGTTCGTGGTCGAGCCCTGGACGCCGATGGTCTTGCCCTTGAGGATCGGCTTCCATTCTTCGATGGTCTTCTTGGCGGCCTCGGCGTCCTTGTCGAGGTTCAGCCGCTGGCCGGTTCCGGCGAGCTTGGCCAGGGGCGAGTCCTTCATGGCGCCGAAGCCGTGCAGGCCGGAGGCGTAGGAGCGCGAGAAGTTGATCGCCTCCAGGCGCTTGTCGGTGATGTTCATGCCGGCCATGATGGCATCGTATTTCTTGGCGTTGAGCGCCGGGATGATGCCGTCCCAATCCTGGGCCACGACCTCGCAGGTCACGTTCATGCGCTTGCACAGGTCGGCGGCGAGGTCGACCTCGAAGCCTTCGAGCTTGCCGCCCGCGCCGGTGAAGTTCCACGGCGCGTAGGCGCCCTCGGTGGCGATCTTGATGGTCTTGGTCTGGGCCCCGGCGGCGCCCGCGGCAAGCGCCGTGGCGAGCAGGCCGAGACCCAATGCCTTGAAGAGTTTCATCGTCGTTCCCCTGTTGGAAGGCTTCGTCCGAGCCCTTTTGCGCCGGACGATCTGTCGGTGCCCGGGCGCAAAGCTAGCAGACAAAGAGCGCTCCGGCGCAAGCCCCAATTATGGTGAAGGCGTCCGTCCCGCTGACGTTTTCGGTCGCAAGTGCACAGCGCGGATGCAAAAAGGGCGCGGCCCGTGCCGCGCCCTCATGGCTTACCCTGGGACGGTCAGCCCTTCGGGGTGATGTCGATCTTGAACCACTTCATCGAGAGGGTCCTGACCGTGCCGTCCTGGATGGCCGCCCGGATGGCGTCGTCGAAGTTCTTCTTCAGCTCGGTGTCGCCCTTGCGGACGCCGACGCCGACGCCGTTGCCCAGGAGGCCGCCTGTGATGGACGGGCCGACGAGGGCGTAGTCCTTGAACTCCGGCTTCTCGAGGGTGCCGATGATGGCGGTCGCATCCGCCAGAACGGCGTCGATGCGGCCGGCCGCGAGATCGAGGTCGTGCTGCTCGGTGGTCTTGTACTCGCGCACTTCGGCCGTGCCCTTCAGGTACTTGTCGGCGAAGTTCGAGTGGATCGTCGAGCCCTGGACGCCCACGGTCTTGCCCTTCAGGAGGACCTTGTCGGCGTCGATGGCCTTCTCGGCGGCGGCCTGCTGGGTGGAGAGGCTATAGGCCTCGCCCGTGCCCGGCATCTTGGCGAGCGGGGACGACTTGGCCACGAGGTAGCCGTTCGGGGAGTTGCCGTAGGGACCCGCGAAGTCGATCACCTTCTTGCGGTCGTCCGTGATGCTCATGCCGGCCATGATGGCGTCGTACTTCTTGGCGTTGAGCGCCGGGATGATGCCGTCCCAATCCTGGGCCACGACCTCGCAGGTCACGTTCATGCGCTTGCACAGGTCGGCGGCGAGGTCGACCTCGAAGCCTTCAAGCTTGCCGCCCGCGCCGGTGAAGTTCCACGGCGCGTAGGCGCCCTCGGTGGCGATCTTGATGGTCTTGGTCTGGGCCCCGGCGGTGCCGATGGCCAGCACGGTGCCCAGGATGGCCAGGCTGACGGTCTTCGTGATGTTCATGATGGTCCCTGTTGTCCTCTGGCCCGCAGACGCGGGTCTTGCTTCACGGCCTGAACGGCCGCGTCGTGACGGAGTAACCGCCAAACCCATTAAAAAGGCAAGGGGGGAGCTTCGTTCACATGCAAACTTTCTCTATCCCCTTGCGGAAGCTTTGCTTTTCGCACCCGGCCTGCCAGGCTGCCGCCGGAGAGGGAGGCGCGATTGCGAGGTTTCCATTAGGTCAGGACGCGCTATACGGTGGCTTGGGACCCTGACGACAACGATCCCGGAGGAACGCGTGGCGGATGTGGAGACGATGCAAGGGCTGGTCGGCCGTCTGCGCGAGAGGCTCGGTCCCGCCAGGGTTGTGACCGAACCCTCCGACATGACGGGCCAGCTTGCGGAAATGCGCGGCCTCTACCAGGGCACGGCGGCCGCCGTCGTCTATCCGGCCGACACGGACGAGGTCGCCTTCGTGGTGGCCGAATGCGCCGCCGCCCGCGTGGCCGTGGTGGCCCAGGGGGGCAACACGGGTCTGGTCGGGGGCGGGGTGCCCCATGGCGGAATCGTTCTGTCCCTCGCGCGCCTCGACCGGGTGCGGGAGGTGGACGGGCTCAACGCCACCATCACGGTGGAGGCGGGCTGCATTCTCCAGAGGGTGCAGGAGGCGGCCGCCGAGGCCGGGTTCCTGTTTCCCCTGTCCCTCGCATCGGAGGGCACCTGCCGGATCGGCGGAAACCTCGCCACCAATGCGGGCGGCACCGCCGTGCTGCGCTACGGCAACATGCGCGAGCTGACCCTGGGTCTCGAGGTCGTGCTGGCGGACGGGCGGATCTGGCATGGCCTGAAAGGGCTTCGCAAGGACAACACGGGCTACGACCTGCGGGACCTGTTCATCGGGTCGGAGGGGACGCTCGGCATCATCACGGCGGCGGTGCTCAAGCTCTACCCGCGGCCGCTGGCGCGGGCGACGGCGTTCGTGGGCTGCGGCGGGCCGCAGCCCGCCCTCGCGCTGTTCGAGCGCTTCCGGGCCGGGGCGGGCGACCATCTGACGGCCTTCGAATACATCCCCCGCTTCGGCCTCGACATCGTGCTGAAGCACGTCCCCGGCGTCGTCCGTCCGCTCCAGGGCGATCACGCGGCCCATGCGCTGATCGAGCTCTCCTCGCCCCAGTCCGACCTCGACCTGGGTGGCCGGTTGGAGGAGATCCTCGCCGCCGCCATCGAGGACGGGATCGTGGAGGACGCCACCATCGGGGCGAGCGAGGCCCAGAGCCGGGCCCTCTGGGGCCTGCGCGAGAGCCTGTCGGAGGTGCAGAAGCTCGAAGGCGGCTCGATCAAGCACGACGTGGCCGTTCCGGTGTCCCGGGTCGCCGAGTTCATCGAGGCGGCCACCCAGGCCTGCGAGGCCGAGATGCCGGGCATCCGCGTTTGCGCCTTCGGGCATTTCGGGGACGGGAACATCCATTTCAACCTGTCCCAGCCCGTGGGCATGGACAAGGCGGCCTATCTGGCCCAGTGGGAGCATTTCAACCGCATCGTCCACGACATCGTGCACGCCATGAACGGTTCGATTGCGGCCGAGCACGGAATCGGGCTGATCAAGCGCGACGAGCTCACGCTCTACAAGGATCCCGTCGCTCTCGACCTGATGCGCACCCTCAAGGCCTCCCTCGATCCGCTCGGCATCCTGAACCCCGGCAAGGTCCTGCCCGAGAGGCCGGCCGAGCCGCTCCAGTCAACCCTCTCACCCATGGTGGCCCGCTCATGAAGACACTCGATATCCTCGCCATCGGCGAGCCCATGATGGAATTCGCCGAAGTCACGCGGGGGGACGAGCGCTTCTACCTGCCCGGTTTCGGCGGCGACGTGTCGAACGCCGCCGTGGCGGCGGCGCGCCAGGGCGCCAAGGTGGGGATCTTCACGGCGCTGGGCCAGGATGCGTTCGGGTCGGAGTTCCTGAGGCTGTGGGACCGGGAGGGCATCGACCGTTCCAGCGTCATCACCCGCGAGGACGGGCGCACGGGCGTCTATTTCATCAGCTATGGGGAGGACGGACACGTCTTCTCCTATGCCCGGGCTGGGTCGGCCGCCAGTCTGGTGACCGCGAAGGAGCTTCCCCTCGACCGGATCGCCGCGAGCCGCATCCTGCACGCCTCCGGCATCAGCCAGGCGATCTCGCAAACCTGCGCCGATGCGGTGTTCGACGCGATCCATCACGCCAAGAAGCACGGCACGACCGTGAGTTACGACACCAACCTGCGCCTGCGCCTATGGCCGATCGAGCGGGCCCGCGCCATCATCAACGCCGCCGCCGCCCTGGCCGACATCGCCCGTCCGGGCCTCGACGACGCCCAGCAGCTCACGGGTCTCGACCGGCCGGAGGACATCTGCGACTTCTATCTGCGCGGGGGCAGCTCCGTCGTGGCGCTGACGCTCGGCAAGGAGGGCACGATGGTGGCAACGCCGGAGCGGCGCGAGGTCATCCCCGGACGTCGCGTCGAGGCCGTGGACGCCACCGGAGCCGGGGATACCTTCGACGGTGCCTTCCTGTCCGAGTGGCTGCGCCACCGCGACCCCTTCAAGGCGGCAGCCTTCGCCAACGCCGCGGCAGCGCTCTCGACCCTCGGCAAGGGCGCCGTCGCGCCGATGCCGACCCGCGCCGACGTGGAGGCGTTCCTGAAGCAACCTGATTGAATCGAGTTCGGTCCGGGAGCCCCGCCAAGTTCCGGCGCCACTTTTGTTCCTTCCCCCTTTGCGGGGAAGGTGGGCGCGAAGCGCTCGGATGGGGGTGGTGCGGCCGAGTAAGCGCTCACCGAGTTCCCACCACCTTCATAGCTCCCCCGTCATCCCCGGCCTTGAGCCGGGGACCCACGTCTTGCGACGCGGGTGCGTGGGTGGCCGGGTCGAGCCCGGCCATGACGGTATGGGCGTTTGCGCTCTGATGATCGACCGATTGTTCTGACTTCTCCACCAACCGGTCGCTCACGCGACTCGCCCCCCGCGAGGGTGGAGGGCACCGGGCGTTCCGCCGATCCGCCAGGGACAGGTGCGCGGGATCGGCTCTTGCGCTATGGAGCCCTGGCACGCCTGCGGAATCCCTTTGTCCAAACTCGTCCACATCCAGCTGCTTCGCGCGCTCGCGGCCCTGTCGGTCGCGTTCCTGCATGCCCAGCACGACGCCGTCCTGCTGGCGCAGCGCGCCGGGACCAGCCTGGCGGTGCCCGACCGGCTGCCCTGGATGGCGGGCGTCGACGTATTCTTCGTGATCTCCGGCTTCATCATGGTCTACACGTCACGGGATCTGTTCGGGCAGCCGGGCGCGCAACGTGTGTTCCTGGCCCGGCGCATCGCCCGCATCGTGCCCCTCTATTGGGCTGCCACGACGCTCTATCTCGGGGTCGCGCTCGCTGCGCCCTCTCTGCTCAACAGCGGGCGACCACAAGCTTGGCAGGTCGCGGCGTCCTACCTGTTCGTCCCCTACAGGTCCGCCGACGGCCTTGCCCAGCCCATCCTGTCCCTGGGCTGGACGCTGAACTACGAGATGTTCTTCTACGTGCTGTTCGCGGGCGTGCTGGTCCTGAGAACCGGCCAGGCGCTGCGAACGCTTTTAGCCTTGCTGGCCGGGCTGTCGATCCTGGGCCTCGCCTCGGGCTTCCCGCAGCCCTGGGCCTTTTGGACGAATCCCGTCGTACTCGAATTCGGCTTCGGAGCGGTGATCGGCTGGATGCGCCTCAGCGGCGTCGTCCTGGATCGTCCGACCCGGCTTTGTCTCGGCTTGGGGGCTTTGGGCTATCTGGCCGCCAATCTCATCGGGATCGGAGGGTCCTCCGAACTCGCGCGGCCCCTGGCCTGGGGCCTTCCGGCGGCCTTCATCGTGGCGGCGGCGGCGCTCGGGCCGGCGCGACCGTTGGATCCGTCCGGGGTCACGCGGCTGGGGGCTCGCGTCGGAGACGTCTCCTACGCGCTCTACCTCGTGCATCCCTTCGTGATCCGTCCGCTGGCGGAGATCGCTGGGCGGATGGGCGTGTCGGGCCCGGTGGCTCTCTGGGGCTTCATCGCGATCGCCCTGTGCGGCGCGGTGCTCGCGAGTTTCGCGGTCCATCTCTGGTTCGAGCGGCCTGCCACGGCTTGGCTGCGGCGGCGCCTGGAGCCGTCGCGTCCTTGACCCTCAGCGCCGTTGGGCCGGAGCGATCCGGTTGAGGGAGAGCATGCCGAGGCCCCCGATGGAACCGTCGGCCCGCAGGCCCCGCAGCTCCGCCGTCAGCAGGAACCCGGTCTCGTCCTGGCCGATGGTGAACAGGTGATAGCCGGCCCGATGGGTTTCCGTTCCCGCATTGGCGGAAGCGGACGGGGCACCGATCACGGGCACGACGGTGCCGCGCGGCCCATTGAGATGCGCGAGCGAGCCCACATGGTTGTGGCCGTGGAGAACCAGTTCCGCGCCGACCCGTCGGATGATTTCCTCGAACTCCCGGGCGTCGGTGAGGGCGCGGCCGGGCTGGGCCCCGCCCACATGGGGCGGGTGGTGGATGAGAATGATCCGGAAGCAGGACCGGTCGCGGCCGAGATCGGCCAGAATGGCCTCGACGGCCTTGCGCTGGCGGGAGCCGATGCGGCCGCTCGCCACGAAGGGAAGGGTGGGGATCGCCGAGGACAGGCCGATCAGGGCGACCGGGCCGTAGCGACGCACGAACGGAAACGCGCGCTCGGTGCCGCTGTCGTCCCGGGTCCAGGGGCCGACCTCGCCCAGCAGGCCTTCCAGGGCGCCCGGCACGTAGGCGTCATGGTTGCCCGGCACGAAGCTGACATGGCGCGGGTCGCCCAATCCCTCGAGGAAGACCTTCGAGGTGAGCCATTCGCTGGGCAGGCCGATGTTGCAGGTGTCGCCCGTGCAGGTGATGTGATCGGGGTTCTGGGCCCGGATATCCTCCACGAGATCGGCCAGGAGCGTCATGTCGTGGAGGTCGCGGCGACCGCGACGCCAATTGTACCAGCCGGTCACGCGCTTGCTCAGAAGCTGGCGCAGCCGGGGACGGGGCAGGGGACCCACATGGGGGTCGGTCAGATGAGCTAGGCGGAACATGCGATGGGGGAACGTCCGGTCGGGCCGGAGAGTTCGCCCATGCGCGAGATTGCGTCAAGCGCCGAAGCGCCTGAGGGGAGGCCGTGGCCTCAGTACTGGGCGCCGGGGATCAGGGTCGAGCGGATCTGGTGGTTGCCGAGATCGAGCGCGGGGGCCCAATAGAAGCGCGAGGCGCGGTTGAGGCGGGAGAGCAGGAGAGAGAGAAACATTGATTCACCTTGTTGTTGGAGCTGTCATAGTCCTGCAAGGCTTGGCCGTCACGCGCTACGAATCACGAGCAGCCATGCATTATAGGCATGACCCATTCATCATTTCGTAACATCGTGGTGCTCCCCTGATCCGATGCCCTCACCCCTGAACCGACCGTTGGCGAAATCGGCCCTGTCCTGGGGACTGCACACGTACTGGCGCTTCGCCCGGGGCATGACGCTGGGTGTGCGCGGGGTGGTCCTCGACGACGAGGACAGGGTCTGCCTGATCCGGCACACCTACGTGGAAGGATGGCACCTGCCTGGCGGCGGGGTCGAGACGGGTGAGACCGGCCTCCACGCCCTGGAGCGGGAGCTGCGCGAGGAGGCCTGCATCGCGCTCTCGGGGCGGCCGAGCCTTCACGGGGTGTTCTTCAACCGCAAGATCTCCCGGCGCGACCATGTGCTGGTCTACGTGGTGCGGGATTTCACGCTGGCGGGCGTCAAGGCGCCGGACCGGGAGATCGCCGAGGCCGGGTTTTTCCCCGTCGAGCGGCTGCCCGAAGGCACCACCGCCGCGACGCGCCGGAGACTCGCGGAGGTCCTGTGGGATCATCCTTTAGCCGATACGTGGTGAGGAAAGGTTTGCGCCGGACCCGCGCCGCTGCTATGGCCGAGCATCCTCACGGAAAAGCGCATCCCGCCCATGACAAACCTGCGAGCATCGCGACGACGAAACGGCTGATTATCCCACGCCGAATCCCGTCCCATGTCTCTCGCTGAGTCCCTTCCGTGACCGAGCTCTCTCTCCTCATTCGTCCTGAACTCCCCTCCGATTCCGACGCCATCGAACGCCTTCACGAGCGCACGTTCGGGCCCGGACGCTTCGCCCGCACGGCCTTCCGGCTGCGGGAGGGGGCGCCTCACGACGCGAGCCTGTCCTTCACGGCGCTGGTGGGAACTCTGCTGGTCGGCTCCGTGCGCCTCACGCCGGTGCTGGCCGGATCGCAGGCCGCCCTCATGCTCGGTCCCCTCACGGTGGAGCCGGCGTTCGAGAACCGGGGCATCGGCGGCGCCCTCATGCGCCGCTCCCTCGACGCGGCACGGCAGGAGGGCCATGCCCTCGTGCTCCTGGTGGGCGACGAGCCCTATTACAGCCGCTTCGGGTTCAAGCGCATTCCCTACCGTCAGCTCGAATTACCCGGGCCCGTGAACGTGGAGCGGTTCCTGGCGCTGGAACTGGCCGAGGGCTCGCTCGCGCCGGCTCGCGGCATGGTGGCGGTGCGGCCCGTCCAGGCGGCCTGAGCTCAGGCCGTCCGCCGGCGGCCCTCGATCATCCAGGCCGCAAGCGTGGCACCCACGAGCAGGGCCAATCCGAGGAAGCCGAGCGCAAGCGGGAAGACCGAGACGCCGCGCACAACGGCCGTATCGCTCGGTCTAAACCCGATCCAGTCGCTCCCGGACATCCGGGTGCCCGAACGAACCGTCAGGAGGCGCGGCACGGTCACGCCCTGGCCGTCGTCGCCGATACGGCGGATGGATCCGCCCGAACCCTCGGCCACCGCTTGGAGCATCTCGGTGTTGCTGAACACGTCCACGAGCTCGCGCGGATTGGGCGGTCCGATGCTCACGAAGGCGACGAGGTCTCCGGATCGGAGGGTATGCAGTCCCATCTCGCGGCTCTCCACGCCGGCCGTGAAGAGACCGGGACGCTCCTCGTTGAGCGCGATGCTGCTCTCCTGGCCGCTAGGCGCCGTCATGGTCACGGGCTCGGCGGTCTCGCTCATGGTCTGGCGCTCGACGCGGATCGTGCGGCCGTTGGCGCTGGCGCGAAGCGCCTCCTCCTCGAGGGCGGGCTCCTTCATGAGCCAATGGGCGAGACGGCGCAGCAGGTCGAGATGCGGGCCACCCTCGCGGTAGCCCCGCGCCCAGAGCCAGGCATGGTCGGAGAGAAGCAGCGCCACGCGGCCCTTCTCCTCGCGGCTGAGCACCAGAAGCGGCAGGTCGTTCGCGCCCGACATCAGGGTCGAGCCGGTCTGCACCTGCGCGCCGATGATGCGCAGCCACTCGCCCCAAGCCGGCGGGTCCTGCTCGGAGCCCGGCAGGTCGCGGGTGACGGGATGACGCTCGCCATTGTCGGTGATGCGGGCCTTGTAGGGCTCCTCCACGATCCGGCCGTCCGGCTGGCCTGGAATGATGGGGGAGAGGCGGGTGCGGGCAAGGCTGCCGTAGTTCGTGAATTCCGGACCCGCCGCCACCAGCACCGCGCCGCCGTCGCGCACGTAGCGGACGATGTTCTCGAAATAGCTCGACGGCAGAACGCTCTGGTTGGCGTAGCGGTCGAAGATGATCAGGTCGAATTCCTTGATCTTCTGCTGGAACAGCTCGCGGGTCGGGAAGGCGATGAGGGACAGCTCGTTGATGGGGGTCCCGTCCTGCTTCTCCGGCGGACGCAGGATCGTGAAATGGACGAGGTCCACGTTGGCGTCGGATTTCAGGAGGTTGCGCCAAGTGCGCTCGCCCGCATGGGGCTCACCCGAGACGAGGAGCACGCGCAGCTTCTCGCGGATGCCCTCGATGTTGACCACCGCCTTGTTGTTGGCCTGGGTCAGCTCGTCGGGCAGGCTTTCGACCTCGAGCTCGACCACGTTGGGGCCGCCATGCTCCACCCGAACCTGGATCGAGAAGGGCGCGCCGGTGCGCACCTGCTGGCGGGCGAAGTCCTGGCCGTCCCGGCGGACGGTCAGCACCGCCGAACCCGTGCCGCCGCGCTCCTGGATTTCGGCCCGGATGGTCTGGTCGCGGCCCACGATGCCGAAGCGGGGTGCTTCGAGAAGCTTGATCTGCCGGTCGCGCTCGTTCGGGCGGCCCGTGATGAGGGCATGCAGGGGAGCCGTGAAGCCCAGGCCTTCGGCGCTGGCCGGGATGTCGTGCACCACGCCGTCGGTGACGAGGACGACGCCTGCGAGCCGGTCCGGCGGCACGTCCGCGAGACCGTTGGACAGGGCCGCGAACAGGCGGGTGCCGTCATCGCCCGCGCCGTCGACCGCGTCGATGAAGCGGGGCTCGATGTCGTTGAGCGAGCCGAAGCGGCGCTGCAATTCGTCCCGAACGCGGTCGGTCATGGCGGGTCGGTCGCCGAGGCTTTGGGAGGTCGAGCGGTCGACCACCACGGCCACGATGTCCTTCACCTTGTCTCGCTCTTCCTGCACGAGGGACGGGTTGGCGACCGCGAGCAGAATGAGCGCCAGGGCGAGGGCCCGCACGATGGCGACGGGGCCCCGCGACACGAGGGCGAGGAGGCCGAGGAGCACCGCGACTGCGCCGAGCGCCCAGAGCGCGTAGGCCGGGATCAGGGGTGAGAAGCTGACGGAGAGCAAAGAAGAGCCTCGCCTATTGTCCGAGACGCTCGAGGAGCGCCGGCACATGCACCTGATCGGATTTGTAGTTCCCCGTCAGGGCGTACATGACGATGTTGACCCCGCCCCTGAACGCCATTTCGCGCTGGCGCGGGTCGCTGCCGACCACGGGATAGAGCGCCTCGCCGCGCCCGCCGATGGCCCAGGCGGCCGCGAGGTCGTTCGACGTGATGATGATGGGCGACACGCCGTCGCCGGAGCGCGCGGGCCGGTTCGCCTCGCCCTCCGGGTTCGGCGGCAGGGCCTGGACCCAGGTCTGGCCCGTGGCGTAGCGGCCCGGGAAGGCGTCCAGGATGTAGAAGGTCTTCGACAGGACGTGGTCCGGCGGCACCGGCTCCAGCTCTGGGATGTCGAGGGTGGCGAGCATCCGGCGCAGGGCCTGGGCCTCCGCGCTCGCGGCGCCGCCCGGCCGCATCCCGAAGGCGTCCCTGGTGTCGAAGATCACCGTGCCGCCGTTCTTCATGAAGGCGTCGAGGCGGCGGAGCGCGGTCTCGTCCGGATTGGCCTGGTTGGCCACGATGGGCCAGTAGAGCACCGGGTAGAAGGCCAGCTCGTCCCGGGACGGGTTGACCCCGATGGGTTCGCCGGGTTGCAGCGCCGTGCGCAGGCTCAGCATCTGGGTCAGGCCGGTCAGGCCCGCCTTGCTGATCGCATCCACCTCACTGTTGCCCGTCACCACATAGGCCAGGCGTGTCACGATGGAGGGCTCGACCTCGGCGCGGCCGATGGGCGGTAGGGCGTTGGGCCGTGGGGGCTGCTGGGCGCGGCCCTCCGAGAGGGGCGCCGTGGCCAGGAGCGCGCCGAGCGCCAGGGCGGCCGCCGCGCCGGAGCGGCGCAACCGACCCCGCAGGCCGGACAGCTGTCCGCCGAGCCAAAGGGATGCCAGCGTGTCGGCCAGGAACAGGAGCAGGGCGGCGGTGAGAAGCGGGGCGCGCAGATCCAGCGTCTTGGCTCCCTGCAGCGGCGCGATCCGGGCGTTCAGGGGGGCATAGTCGATCGCCGCGAGCCGGTCGCCCGGCACAAGAGCGTTGACCGCGAGGCTCGTATCCACGGGACCGTAGAAACCCGGCGGGTGCTCCACCGTCGCGCGCTCGGCATAGCTCCGCGACACCGCGCGGGCATTTGCGGGCGGGGTCGAGAAGGTCCCGAACCCATCGAGGGTCAGGCGCGGAGCCACCGTCTGGTTGGCGTCGCTCCCGGACTCGGGGGCCGCCTCCGTGGAAGTGCCCGCCAGGGCCGTGACGCGCCGGAGCATGTCGACGAAGAGGCCCGACAGGGGCAGGTTGGACCAGGTTGTGTCGGCGGTCACGTGATAGAGCACGATCAGACCTTTCCCGCGCTTGTCGGCGGTGACGATGGGCGTTCCGTCCACCAGGGAGGCCCAGGTCTTCTCCGGGAGATCGCCGTCCGGCTCCGCCAGGATCTGGCGCCGGATGCCGATCTCGGTGGGGACGCCGAGGCCGAAGAACGGACTTTCCCGCGTGAACGGGGCAAAAGTGCGGGGGGTGTCCCAGGATAGGGTGCCGCCGAGATTGCGGCCGCCCCGGCGCAAGCGCACCGGAACGAGATCGTCGCTGCCGGCCGCCAGCCGCGAGCCCGCAAATCGCAGGAGCAGGCCGCCGTTCTCCACGAACTCCGCGACCCGGTCATGGGTGCGGGTGTCGAGACCGCCCACATCGGCCAGGACCAGGATGGAGACCTGCTCGTCGAGAAGCTTGTTGACTGCATCGCCCACGGCTCCTTGAGCCTCGCGCACCTCCGCGTAGGGGCTCAACGCGCGAGCGATGTAATAGGTCGGAGCCAGGAGCGGCTGGGCCTGGTCGGAGGTGCCGCCGAACACCAGCCCGACGCGCCGCCGCTTATTGCTCTCGTCCACGAGGGATACGGCGCCCGCCGATCCCTCGCCGATGATCTCGATGCGCGCGATGGCGTTGCGGATCTCGATGGGGAGCTCGAACCCGACCGTGGCCTCGAGCGCGCCGCCCTCGAAGCCGAAGCGGGCATCGGCCAGGGGCAGACCGCGCAGGTCGACCGCTCGGACGGACCCGCCGTCCCGGCCGTTGGCCTCGGGCCTGACGACCCGGACGGTGAGGCGCCCGCCTTCATTGGCGGTGCCGGCCAGCGCCAGGGCGGGAGCGCGGTCCGCCTTGAGGATCGTCACCTGACGCCCCTCGATCAAGGGCGCGAGGCCGTCGACGAAGGCTTGGTCGTCGGTGCCGCGCACGCCGTCGCTCACCCACACGATCTCGGCCTCCGGCTGGCCTTGCAGGAATCCGCGCACGGCATCGAGGTGGGCTTGCCGGTTGGGCAGATGGGGCAGGGGTTTGAACCCCCGCAGCTTCTCGAGAGCGGCGGCGGGGTTGAGGGGCTCGATCCCGGCGGCGGGGTCGCCCATGCCCACGAGCGCGACCACGCGGCCTTCGCGCCCGGCGGCCTCCACGCGCTCCTCCGCGAGGGCCAGCCTGTCGCGCCAGTCTCCGGCGGCCGGGAAGCCGTTGTCGACGAGGAGCAGGAGCGGGCCGTTCCCGGCGCCGCTCGCGGCCGGATTCCAGACCGGGCCCGCCGCCGCCAGGATGAGACAGGCCGCCAGCGTCAGGCGGATCAGAAGGAGCCACCAGGGCGTGCGGGCGGGGGTCTCGCGCTGGGGCAGGAGGTCCGCCAGGATTCGCAGGGGCGGGAAGTCGACGCGCTTGGGCTGCGGCGGCGTCACGCGCAGGAGAAGCCAGATCGCCGGCAGGGCGGCGAGCGCCGTGAGAACCAGGGGAACCGCGAAGGTGAGGGGGAGGCCTAGCATGGGATGTCCTAGCGGCCTCCGGGCGCGGCGCTGCGGGAGGTCGCCACGAGGGTCATGAGGCGAAGGGCCGCTTCACTGGCCGGGCGGTCCGTGCGGTGGACCGTCATGGTCCAGCCCCGGCGGCGGCAAAGGTCTTCGAGCGCCCCGCGATGCTGGGCCATGCGGTCGCGATAGGCCCGGCCCCAGGAGGCGGCATCGCCCACCCGCAGGGACAAGCCGGCTTCGAGATCATGCAGGACGGCTTGGCCCTGGAACGGGAACGTCTCCTCCACGGGATCCACGATCATGACGAGGTGGCCACGCGCGCCCCGGCCCGAGATGGCCTCGACGGTGGCGGCGATGTCGTTTAACGGCGACAGGAAGTCCCCGATCAGGACGGCCTCGTCGAGGGTCGAGATCGCGCCGCGTGGGGGCAGATCCTCGTCGAGGGCGTTCCTGTCCGCCACGATGGCCTCGGCCATCTTCTCGGCGATCTGGCGGGTGGCGCGGGGCGGCATCAGGCCGAGCATGCCCACGCGCTCGCCGCCCTCCACGAAGGCATCCGCGAGCGCGAGGCCCAGCACCAGGGCGCGCTCGATCTTCGAGGCTTGCGCTAAATCCGACACGAAACCCATGGAGGCGGAGCGGTCCATCCAGAACCACACCGTATGGGCGGTCTCCCATTCGCGTTCGCGCACGTAGAGCCGGTCGTCCCGGGCGGAGCGGCGCCAGTCGACGCGCTGGGCGGATTCTCCCGCCACGAAGGGCCGGAATTGCCAGAAGGTCTCGCCCGTGCCCGCCCGGCGGCGGCCATGGATGCCATGGGACAGGGTCGCGGCGACGCGGCGGGCTTCCAGCACGAGGTGCGGCATGCGCGCGGCGAGGTCGAGCGCCTCGTGGGTTTGGGTGCGGCCGGGAGACCGGGCGTCTTGGGGGAGGACCCGAGTGCGGGCCATGGATCGAATCCTAGCCCCGCAGCCGTTCGGTCAGGCGGCCGATCACGCCCGTGATGGTCTCGCCGTCCGCCCGCGCCGCGAAGGTGAGCGCCATGCGGTGCTTGAGGACGGGCTCGGCCAGGGCCACCACGTCGGCCACGGAAGGCGCGACGCGGCCCTCGATGAGCGCGCGGGCGCGCACCGCGAGCATGAGCGACTGGCTGGCGCGGGGACCGGGTCCCCAGAGCAGCTTGTCGGTGACGCCTGGCAGGCTCTCGCCCTCGGGACGGGCCGAGCGCACCAGGTCGAGGATCGCCTGCACCACGCTCTCGCCCACCGGCAGGCGCCGCACGAGGCGCTGGGCGTTCATGAGGGCGTCCGCGTTCATGACGGCGGACGGCTTGGCGTCGGCCACGCCCGTGGTCTCGATCAGGATGCGCCGCTCCGCGTCCCGGCTCGGATAGCCGACATCGATCTCAAGCAAGAAGCGGTCGAGCTGGGCCTCGGGCAGCGGATAGGTGCCCTCCTGCTCGATGGGGTTCTGGGTCGCCAGCACGTGGAAGGGCTGGGGCAGGTCGTGGCGCTCGCCGCCAACGGAAACGTGATGCTCCTGCATTGCCTGCAACAGCGCCGACTGGGTGCGGGGGCTCGCGCGGTTAATCTCGTCGGCCATCAGCAGCTGGGTGAAGATCGGGCCCTTCACGAACCGGAACGAGCGCCGCCGGTCCGCGCCCTCGTCGAGGATTTCCGAGCCCAGGATATCGGAGGGCATCAGGTCGGGGGTGAACTGCACGCGCCGGGCGTCGAGGCCGAGCACGGAGCCGAGCGTCTCCACGAGCTTGGTCTTGGCGAGGCCGGGCACGCCTACGAGCAGGCCGTGACCACCCGACAGGAGGGTGATGAGAGTCAGGTCGACGACGTCTTCCTGGCCGAAGATCACCGTGTGGATGGCCTCCCGGGCTCGCCCGACGGTCTCGAGCGTCGCTTCCGCATTGCGGACGATGGCGTCGTCGAGAACGGTGGGTGCCTGGGCGATACTGGCCGTCATGGGATTCTCCTGTGACCACCGAAGCCGCCCCAGGGTCGGGCCGGCACCGGCAAATTCCGCAACGCATGCCCCACGGCGCGCTGTTGCAGCTTCGCCGAACCATGCCTGAGACGCCCCCGGTCCCTAGTCTGCCTTCGCTTTCGTCCGTTATGCAAGCGGGTCGATGCGCCGCAGCAACGGGAGGGCTCGCTTTGACTGTGGAGGAGAAGCCGCTATCTGCTAGCTAATCGTCTTTTCCGGCCCGTCGATCCTTAAGGCATCACTTTGTTGTTCACGCTGTCGTCATGACCGATCCGGCCGCCCCTCCGTCGAATGCCCTGTCGCGCCTCGTCGAGGCGCTGGGTCCGGATGCCGGACGCCGGGGGCTGCCTCCCGTCGAGCGCTGGAACCCGGCCTATTGCGGGGAGATCGACATGCGCATCGCGGCGGACGGGTCCTGGCATTACATGGGCACGCCCATCGCGCGGCCGGCCCTGGTGCGGCTGTTTTCCACCGTGCTACGCAAGGACCCGGAACGCTACGTGCTGGTGACGCCCGTGGAGCGGGTCGGGATCACGGTCGAGGACGTGCCGTTCCTGGCCGTCGAGATGGCCCTGGACGGCGAGGGCCGCGACCGGCAGATCGCCTTCCGCACCAACGTGGACGATCTCGTGCAGGCCGGGCCGGATCATCCCCTGCGCTTCGAGACCGGACCCGATGGCGGCGTGAGGCCTTACGTCCATGTGCGCGGCGGCCTCTGGGCCCGGCTGACCCGCGCGCTCGCCCTCGACCTCATCGATCTGGCCGAGGAGCACGAGGGCCGATTCGGTCCCTGGGCCGCCGGCATGTTCTTTCCCATCGCGCCCGCCCATGAGCTGGGCATGAGGCCGGATAACGCCCCATGACCGCCGCCGCCATCGACTCGGACGACTTTCTGACGCTCGCGCTGCGCCGCCTGCGCGCCGAGCCGCCGGACGCGCAGGCGGCACTCGCGGATCCGCGCGGCGACCATTCCATCGACGGCGTCCCGCTCCATCATCCGCTGTCCCCAAAGCCCGCCGCCGTGCTGGTGCCGGTGGTCCTGCGCGAGGAGCCGACGCTCCTGTTCACCCAGCGCGCCGCGTCCTTGCGCGAGCATTCGGGCCAGATCGCCTTCCCGGGCGGGCGGGTCGACCCCACCGACGCGTCCGTGCTCGACGCGGCCTGCCGGGAGGCCGAGGAGGAAATCGGGCTGGACCGCGCCTTCATCGATCCCATCGGTTACCTCGATCCGTACCTGTCGGGCACAAACTATCTCGTGATGCCGGTTGTTGCGCGCGTTTCCGTTGACTACGTGCTGAACATCAACCCGCACGAGGTCGCGGACGCCTTCGAGGTGCCGGTTCGGTTTCTGATGAATCCGGGCCACCACGAGATGCATTCGAAGGAGTTTCGCGGCCAGGTGCGACGGTTTTACGCGATGCCCTACGAGGGGCGCTACATCTGGGGCGTCACGGCCGGAATCGTGCGCAACCTGTATGAAAGGCTCTATGCATTATGACGCGCGTGGTGTTCGGAGAGTTGCTGTTCTTCCTCCTGCCCTTCGTGGTCTTCGCGCTCTATCTGCTGGTCCTGCGCCGCAATCCCTTCCTGTTCGAACATTGGAGCCGCTCGTCCCTGTGGCTGGCCGTCGCGGGTCTCGTCTGCGTCATCCTGGCCTTCGTAGTCGCGGGCACGCGGGCGGAGCGCCACACGGGCGCCTTCGTGCCCACCCACATGGAAAACGGCCGCGTGGTGCCGGGGCAATTCAGCCAATGAGCGATCTCGACCGCAGGAGCTTGAGCGCACTTCTCGAACGCCCCGCGCTCGCGCGCCTGCTGGCGGCGCTGAACGGGGGCGGCGAGGAAACCCGCATCGTCGGCGGCGCGGTGCGCAACGCTCTCATCGGCCGTCCCGTCATGGAGGTCGATTGCGCCACCACGGCGGCCCCGGAGGTCACGGTCGAGCGGGCCCGCTCGGCGGGGTTCAAGCCTGTCCCGACGGGCATTGAGCACGGCACCGTGACGGTGGTGGTGGATCGTGAGCCCTTCGAGGTCACGACCCTGCGCGAGGACGTGGAGACCAATGGCCGCCACGCCGTCGTGCGCTTTGGGCGCGACTTTTCGGCGGACGCCCACCGGCGGGATTTCACCATCAACGCCCTGTCGCTGTCCGTCGACGGCAAGCTGCATGACTATACCGGCGGCGAGGCTGATCTCGCGGCAGGGCGGGTGCGCTTCATCGGCGACGCGGCCACGCGCATCCGCGAGGATTACCTGCGGATCCTGCGCTTCTTCCGCTTTCATTCGGAATATGCGGACGGTCCTCCGGACCCGGAGGGGTTGGCGGCTTCAAGCCGGGAGCGCGCGGGCCTCGACATTCTCTCGAAGGAGCGGGTCAGGGCCGAACTCCTGAAGCTCCTCGTCACGCGCCGGGCCTCCGACATGCTGGATGTGTTGCTCGCCCACGGGTTCATCACGAATCTGATCGGCGGTCCCGGGGAATTCGGCCGCTTCCGGCGTGTTTCGAGCTTTTCCGACGATCCGGTCGACCGGCTCGCAGCCCTCGCGGTGATGACCGAGAAGCAGGCGGATCTTTTGCGCGATCGCTTACGCTTGTCGAACGGCGAGCACGAGAGGCTGAGGGCCTACGGCAAGGCGCTCGCCGTCCTGAAAACCCAGACGCGTCCAGTCGATGCGCTGGCGATCCGGCGGTTCGTCGCGAAGCAGGGTCTGGCGCCTGTCGATCTGGCGGCCCATGCGGTGACGGGCGAGCCCACGCCTGTCTTCGAGGCCGACGCTCGACCAGCCTTGGAAGCCTATCGCAGCGGGGCCGAGCCGATCCCGGTCTTCCCGTTGCGCGGCGGCGACCTCATCGCCGAGGGAATTCCGAAAGGGCCTCATGTCGGCGAGATTTTGGCGGATGCGCGCCACACCTGGATGGCGGAAGGATGCCCGACCGGAGAGGAATACGCGGCGGATTTGAAGGAGCGCGTGCTGGCGTCGCTCGGGGGACGGTAGGAGGGGATTGACCCACTCTTGACCTCATCCTGAGAGGTTGGCTCATAAATCTGTGGCGCGGTTTTCCCCTCCCCCTTGTGGGGAGGGCGAGTCGCGCAAGCGACCGGGGTAAGGGTGTGAGCGCTACATCGAACCAGCGTCGCGCTCACACCCCCACCTCCAACTCCTCCCCACAAGGGGGAGGAGAGCACTGTAGCGCTGTATCGGCCAGACACTCAGGATGAGGGTCGTGATGCCTATTGTGCCTCAAGGCCACCGCACCGTCGGTGGCATGGAGGACAGGATCGACGCGATGTTGCCGCCGGTCTTGAGGCCGAAGATCGTGCCCCGGTCGTAGAGCAGGTTGAATTCGACATAGCGGCCGCGCCGCACCTGCTGCTCGAACCGGTCCTGCTCCGTCCACGGCGTCGTCACGTTACGGCGGACGATCGCGGGATAGATCGCCAGGAACGCCTCGCCCACATCGCGGGTAAAGGACAGATCCTCCACCGGATCGCCGGTCCAGTGATAGTCGTAGAAGATGCCGCCGATTCCGCGCGGTTCGTTGCGGTGCTTCAGGAAGAAATACTCGTCGCACCAGGCCTTGTACTTTTCGTAGTCGACCTTGCCCGGATGCCGGGCGCAGGCCTCCCGCAGGGCCTCGTGAAAAGCCTTCGTGTCCGGATCGTCCTGCGTGCGGCGGCGGTCGAGCACGGGCGTCAGGTCCGCGCCGCCGCCGAACCAGGGCTTCGTCGTCACGACGAAACGCGTGTTCATGTGCACGGTCGGGACGTTCGGGTTCCACGGATGAGCGATGAGGGAGATGCCTGCGGCCCAGAAGTGCGGGTCCTTGTCGGAGCCCGGGATCTGGCCGCGAAACTCGGGTGCGAACTCCCCGTGCACCGTCGAGACGTGGACGCCCACCTTCTCGAACACCCGGCCCGTCATCATGGCCATCACGCCCCCGCCGCCGGGGTTGCCGCCGTGATCCTTGCGCTCCCAGGGCGTGCGAACGAAGCGTCCCGCCTCGGATGCTTCCGGCGGCAGCGGGGCCTCGACCTCGTCCTCGATGGCCTCGAAGGCGGCGCAGATCCGGTCGCGCAGGGCCGCGAACCAGGCGGGGGCTTCGGCTTGGAGGGTTTGGACGATGGCGGTGTCGGGCATGATGGGCCTTACGGGAGATGGGCGGAAGTTGTCTACGAACCTCATCCTGAGGAGCCGCTTCAGCGGCGTCTCGAAGGAGGCTCCAGTGCACTCTGGAAACGCCTCGTCCTTCGAGACGAATGGCTTCCGCCATTCCCTCAGGATGAGGCCATGAGACGGTTTAAGGGCTCGCTCAGGATGAGGGTGAGAGAATGAGGCCTGAGAGCCGGGGATTCGAATCGTACGGCCTCATGTCCCTGAATCCACTGGCTTTGGGAAGCCGTCCGTCTGCCGCAGCGCCTCCGACAGGACCATGGCGGCCGTCACGGCCACGTTGAGGGAGCGCAGCCCCTGTCGCATGGGGATCAGGATTCGGGCGTCGGCCGCGTTGTGCACCTCGTCCGGGACGCCGGCCGATTCCCGGCCCACCATGACGATGTCGCCCGGCCGGAACGCGAACTCCGTATAGGGCATGGCCGCCTTGGTGGTGGCCAGGACCAGCCTGGCGTCGGTGAGCTGCCGCCATTCCTGGAACGCGCGCCAGGAGATGTGGCGCGTGATCGGGACCCGGTCGAGGTAATCGAGGCCGGAGCGGCGCAGGTTGCGGTCGGAGACGTCGAACCCGGCCGGCTCGACGATTTCAACCGGGACCCCGAGGCAGGCACAAAGCCGCAGCATGGTGCCGGTGTTCTGGGGGATGTCCGGCTGGAAAAGGGCAAGGCGTGGCATAGATCCGTCTTCGGCGCACAGGCCGGCCGCGTCAAGCGGACAGCCGTTGGGTTGCGAGCCCGGCCGAGCCGAAGGGAACGTCCCGTCCCGGGTCGGCATCAGGAACGAGCATGTTCGAGTGGCTTGAAAAACGCATCGACCCTTTCGCCCCCTTCGACGAGACCCGGACCCCGCCCCAGTCGGTGAGCGGCTTCGGCTGGTATTATCTCAGGCCCATCCGCTGGTGGCTGGTGCTGCTGTTCTTCGTCTCGCTCGCGGTCGGCATCTTCGAATCGTCCCTCTACATCCTCATCGGCTGGCTGGTGGACCTCCTGGCGACCGCCACGCCGGAGAACCTGTGGGCCGAGCACGGAGCGGCGCTGCTCCTCGTCGGCGGCCTGATCCTGCTCCTGCGGCCGCTCCTTCATTTCGTCCACGAGATCATTACGAACCAGGTTCTCGTGCCCCAGAGCACGAACATGATCCGCTGGCGCACGCACCTCTATACCCTGGGCCACGCGCTGGGATACTTCCAGGCCGACTTCGCCGGGCGGCTGGCCAACCGCATCACCCAGGCGGGTCCGGCCATCCGCGAGATCGCCGTCACGCTCCTCGACACCCTGCTCTACGTAGCGATCTTCGCCTTCACGGCCCTGGGCGTCTTCTCCGGCATCAGCGTCTGGCTGGCCCTGCCCATGGGGCTGTGGATCGTCGGGTACGGGCTGCTCCTGCGCTACTTCGTGCCCCGGGCCCAGGTGCGATCCAGGGCCGTCGCCGACACCCGCTCGGCCCTCGTGGGCCGGGTGGTGGACAGCTACACCAACATCCTGACCGTGAAGCTCTTTGCCCGGGGCGCGGAGGAGCGCTCGGCGGTGCACGACGCCCTGGCGTCGCACACCCGGGCCTTCCTCAACTCGTTCAGGCTCATCACAGGCGTCGGCGGGATCTTGGCCCTCATGAACTCGGCGCTCCTCGTGGCCACGGGCGGCCTTTCGGTGGCGCTGTGGACGCGGGGCCTCATGACGAGCGGCGAAGCCGCCACGGGCCTCGCCCTCGTGATGCGGATCCTGGCCATGTCGGGCTGGGTCATGCAGACGGTCCGGGGGGTGTTCGAGAATATCGGCGTGGTCCAGGAGAGCATGGACACGATCTCGCGGCCCCACGCCATCGTCGATGCACCCTCCGCCCCCGCCCTGGCGGTGACCCGGGGCGAGGTGCGGTTCGAGGGCGTGTCCTTCCATTACGGCCGCGAGGACGGGGTCATCGAGAACCTCGACCTGACCATACGGCCGGGCGAGAAGGTGGGCCTCGTGGGCGCCAGCGGGGCGGGCAAATCCACCATCGTGTCCCTGATGCTGCGCCTCCACGACCTGGAGGGGGGCCGGATCCTCATCGACGGGCAGGACATCGCGGGCGTCAGCCAGGACAGCCTTAGGCGCGCCATCGCGGTGGTGACCCAGGACACCTCTCTGCTGCATCGGTCGATCCGGGACAACATCGCCTATGGGCGGCCCGGCTCGGGCGAGGCCGAGATCGAGCGGGCGGCGCGGCTCGCCCATGCCCACGACTTCATCCTTGGGCTAGAGGACCACCGGGGCCGACGGGGCTACGACGCCCAGGTCGGCGAGCGCGGCGTGAAGCTCTCGGGCGGCCAGCGCCAGCGCATCGCCATCGCGCGGGTGATCCTGAAGGACGCCCCGATCCTGGTGCTCGACGAGGCCACCTCCGCCCTCGATTCCGAGGTCGAGGCCGCGATCCAGGAGGCCCTGTCGACCCTCATGGAAGGCAAGACCGTGATCGCCATCGCCCACCGGCTCTCCACCATCGCGGCTCTCGACCGGCTGGTCGTGATCGACGGGGGGCGCATCGTGGAGGAGGGCACCCACGGGGAGCTCCTGCGCCGGGAGGGCCTGTATTCCCGGCTCTGGCTCCGGCAATCGGGGGGCTTCCTGGGCGAGGAAGAGGCCGTGCCGGTTTGACGAATCCAGGCTGGAACATCTCCAAACCGGTATGGACAGGCGGGCGGGAGCGTGTCAAAGAGCCCCTGCGCGGCGACGCCCAGTCGCATTGCGCGCGCGTTGGCGCGTATGCTTGTTCCTCAAAGCTCAGCTGCGTGGCCAATGTCTGGATTGTCAAGGCATTGCAGACGCGCGGTTCTCGTTTGTTGACGTTTGCTGGAGAGCCAAGTGGCCCACCCCACCCATGCCGTTGAACCCACACGGCGCGACTTCCTCTTCATCGCCACCGGCGCCGCCGCCGCAGTGAGCGGCGCGACGCTCGTTTGGCCCTTCGTCCAGTCCCTGGCGCCCGACGCCGCGACGGTCGCGGCCGGCGCCCCGGTCGAGGTCGACCTGACTCCCATCGCCGAGGGGCAGATCGTCAAGCTGTTCTGGCGCGGCAAGCTCATCTTCGTGCGCAACCGGACCCCGGCCGAGATCAAGGCCGCCGAGGACGTGAACGTCGCCACCCTGCGCGACCCGCAGGCCGACGCCGCCCGCGTCAAGGCCGGTCATGCCCAGTGGCTCGTCGTGTACGGCAACTGCACCCATCTGGGCTGCGTGCCGCTGGGTCACCAGGGCGAGTACGAGGGCTGGTTCTGCCCGTGCCACGGCTCGATCTTCGATACGTCCGGCCGCGTCCGCGGCGGCCCGGCCCCGACCAATCTGCCGGTTCCGCCCTATACCTTCACGTCCGACACCAAGATCGTGATCGGCCAAGAAGCCACCGCGTAACCTCCGGCGACACGATCATCAGGCGACATCCATGAGCCATTCCACGACCTACGTTCCCAAGAGCGCCTTCGCCAAGTGGTTCGAAACCCGCTTGCCCGTCGCGGGCCTCGTCCATTCCTCCTTCATCGCCTTCCCGGTCCCCCGGAACCTGACCTATTTCTGGACCTTCGGGGCGATCCTGGTGTTCATGCTGGCCGCCCAGATCGTCACGGGCGTGTTCCTGGCGATGTACTACACGCCCAACGCCGCCATGGCGTTCCAGTCCGTCGAGCACATCATGCGCGACGTGAACTACGGCTGGCTGCTCCGGTACCTGCACGCCAACGGCGCCTCGATGTTCTTCATCGCGGTCTACATTCACATCTTCCGGAATTTCTACTACGGCTCCTACAAGGCCCCCCGCGAGGTCCTGTACATCCTGGGCGTGGTGATCTTCATCCTCATGATGGCCACCGCCTTCATGGGCTACGTGCTTCCCTGGGGCCAGATGAGCTTCTGGGGCGCCACCGTGATCACGAACCTGTTCTCGGCGATCCCGCTCGTGGGCGACACCATCGTGAGCTACCTCTGGGGCGGCTACGCGGTCGGCAACCCGACCCTGAACCGCTTCTTCTCGCTCCACTTCCTGCTGCCCTTCATGATCGCGGGCGTCGTGATCCTGCACGTCTGGGCGCTGCACGTCCCGGGGCAGAACAACCCGACCGGCATCCCGATCAAGTCGGGCAAGGACGCGGTGCCGTTCACGCCCTACGCGACGATCAAGGACGTGTTCGCCGTCGTGGTGTTCATGCTCTTCTTCGCCTGGTGGGTGTTCTACATCCCGAACTATCTGGGCCATGCGGACAATTACATCCCGGCGAACCCCGCCGTGACGCCGGCCCACATCGTGCCCGAATGGTACTTCCTGCCCTTCTACGCCATCCTGCGCGCCATTCCGGACAAGCTCGGCGGCGTCATCGCGATGTTCTCGGCCATCGTGATCTGGGTGTTCATGCCCTGGCTCGACACCTCGAAGGTGCGCTCCACCGCCTACCGTCCGCTCTACAAGCAGTTCTTCTGGGTGTTCGTGGCGGTCTGCGTGCTGCTGGGCTGGCTCGGCGCCAAGCCGGCGGAGGGCTACTACACCCTCGCGGCCCAGATCTGCACCGTCTACTACTTTGCCCACTTCCTGATCGTGCTGCCGGTGCTCGGCTTCATCGAGCGTCCGCTGCCCCTGCCGAACTCGATCCTCGAGTCCGTCATGGGCGTGCAGAAGGTTGGGGCGGGCATGCCGGCCGGCGCGCATGCCGAGCCGCAGTCCAAGGGCTGAAGGCGAGCGTTGGGAAACCGATCATGATCAAGCGTACACTTCTCATCGCGGCCGCCCTTCTGGGCCTTTCCGGCCCCACCTTGGCGGCCGGCGAGACCCCCATCCCGCCGCAGCTCAGCTGGACCTTCGCGGGGCCCTTCGGCACCTTCGACCGGGCCCAGCTCCAGCGTGGCTTCAAGGTCTACCGGGAGGTCTGCGCCTCCTGCCACTCCTTGAGCTACGTGGCGTTCCGCAACCTGGCCCAGCCCGGAGGTCCGGAATTCTCCGAGGCGCAGGTTCGCGCCCTGGCGGCCGAGTACCAGATCCAGGACGGCCCGAACGACGCGGGCGACATGTTCGAGCGTCCCGGCCGCCCCGCCGACCGCTTCCCGTCGCCGTTCCCCAATGAGAACGCCGCCGCGGCCGCCAATGGCGGCAAGGCCCCGCCGGACCTGTCCCTCATGGCCAAGGCCCGTACCTACGAGCGCGGCTTCCCGTGGTTCATCTTCGACATCTTCACCCAGTTCGCCGAGGCCGGCCCGGACTACCTCCACGCCGTTCTCATCGGCTACGAGGAGCCGCCGCAGGGCGTCCAGGTGCCGACGGGCGGCCATTACAATAAATATTTCCCAGGCCACATCATCGCGATGCCGAAGCCTCTGAGCGACGGCCAAGTCGAATACCCGAAGGACGCCAACGGCCAAGCGCAGGCTCCCGAGACGATCGATCAGTATTCCCGCGACGTCACGGCCTTCCTGACCTGGACGGCGGAACCCCACTTCGAAGCCCGCAAGCGTCTCGGTTTCCAGGTCATGCTGGTGCTGCTCGTGCTCTCGGTCCTGCTCTACTTCACCAAGAAGAAGATCTGGGCCCGCGTGGGCGGCGAGGTCGATGGCCACGCCACTCCTCCCATGACGCACAATCCCTGATCGGGGATCGTCGTCACGGATCGTGTTGAAGGCCCCGCCAGTCGGGGCCTTTTTCTTGGGACGGTGCGCGCACGGCGCTGGCCATGGGGGCCCCGAGCCTCCATTGTCCGTCCCGGTTGGTACGGTTGACTGGATTTTGCCATGGCGAAGGCGGTATTGGGCATCATCGGCGGATCGGGGGTCTACGACCTGCCGGGTCTCGAGGACCTGCGCGAGGAGCGCATCCCATCGCCGTGGGGCGAACCGTCCGACGCGCTGCGGTTCGGCCGCGTCGGCCACACCGAGGTCGTGTTCTTGCCCCGTCATGGGCGCGGACACTCCTATTCACCCTCCGACATCAATTATCGAGCCAATATCGACGTGATGAAGCGGGCCGGCGTCACGGACCTGATCTCGGTCTCGGCCTGCGGGTCGTTCCGGGAGGAGCTCTATCCCGGCATGTTCGTGCTCGTGGACCAGTATGTCGATCGCACGCACAAGCGCGAGCACTCCTTCTTCGGGAAAGGCTGCGTGGCCCACGTGCCGTTCGGTCACCCGGTCGGGCCGCTCTTGCAGAAACGCCTTGCCGCCGCGGCTGCGGCCGAAGGACTGCCGTTTCGGCTCGACGGCACCTATGTGTGCATCGAAGGCCCCCAATTTTCCACCTACGCCGAATCGATGACCTACAAGGGTCTCGGCTACGACGTGATCGGCATGACGGCCATGCCGGAGGCCAAGCTCGCGCGCGAAGCCGAAATCACCTATGCGACGGTCGCCATGGTGACCGATTTCGATTGCTGGCATCCCGAGCACGACAACGTGGACGTGGCCTCCGTCGTGGCTGTGGCGCGGGCGAACGCCGCCAAGGCCGCCACGCTCGTGGCGCGGGTGGCTCGGGACTTCCCGTCCGAGCACGAGCCCTGTCCCGCAGGCTCCGACCGAGCCCTGGACGGCGCGATCATGACGGCCCGCTCCATGCTGGAGCCGCGCCTGCTCGAAAAGCTCGACGCCGTCGCGGGCCGGGTCCTGGGGGCCCGATGACGATGGGCCTCGCCGCCGGCGTCCGGGAGATCCTCCTCTCGATCGCGCATTCTGATAGGATCACCGGATGACCGAGCATCTCATCACCGACCTCAAGGCCGCCGTCCGGTCGATCCCGGATTACCCGAAACCCGGCATCGTCTTCCGCGATATCACAACCCTTCTCGGCGACGCGGGGGCCTTCCGGCGCGCCGTGGACGAGTTGGTGCACCCTTACGCGGGGCGGCGCATCGACAAGGTGGTGGGCATCGAGGCGCGGGGCTTCATCCTGGGCGGCGCCATCGCACACCAGCTCTCGGCCGGGTTCGTGCCGATCCGCAAGAAGGGCAAACTCCCCCATGAGACCGTGCGCATCGCTTATTCGCTGGAATACGGCGTCGACGAGATGGAGGTTCACACGGACGCCATCGGCGGGGGCGAGCGCGTCATCCTGGTCGACGACCTCATCGCCACGGGCGGAACGGCGGTGGCGGCCAGCAACCTCCTGCGCCAAATCGGCGCCGACATCGTGGCGGCCTGCTTCATCATCGACCTGCCTGATCTCGGCGGCGCCCGGAAACTGCGCGACATCGGCGTGCCGGTCCGCAGCCTCATGGAGTTCGAGGGACATTGAGAGGACAGTTCGGCATTGGCCGGTGCCGCTCAGGCTGATAATATGTATTGACATTGTAAGTACAATTTTACAGTCTCGCTGAATTGAGCGTCCTGTCGCTGGATTTCAAAGTGAGAAAAACATGGCCGCCTTGCAAAAAACCACTGCTGCGCGTTCGCGTCGCGAGGCAACCGTGAACATCCGCATCGCGACGGAGACCCGCGATCTCATCGACTCGGCAGCGTCCGCCCTGGGTCAGACTCGATCTCAGTTCTTGGTCGAAAGCGCCCGTCGGCAGGCGATCGACGTCTTGTTGGATCAACGTTTCTTCGTCATGGACAGCGACCAATACGAGGCCTTTCTCGCCATCCTCGATAGCGCTCCGCCTCCCAACGAGAAGCTTGAAAATCTCATGAAAAAGAAGGCTTCATGGGAGGCGTAGCTCCACCTTCGAACCCTGACGGCGAGATCACGACACCTGCCGCTTTGACACCGGAACACGATCTCAGCCAGTTCGATTGCGGGCAGTCTGCCTTGAACCTCTGGCTCCAGCAGAAGGCTCGCCCCAATGACGGCCCAGCCTCCCGAACCTATGTTGTCTGCGCCGGTTCACAAGTCATCGGTTATTATTGTCTTTCAACCGGCGGCGTGAGGCACGATGACGTTCCGGGCAAGTTGAAGCGGAATATGCCGAATCCGGTTCCCATCATGGTCTTGGGGCGATTAGCGGTCGACCACCGCTTCCAAAGGCAGGGTATCGGCGGCGGTCTCCTGAAGGACGCGCTCAAGAGGACGCTAGCAGCCTGGCGGCTTGTGGGCTTTCGGGCTCTCGTCGTTCACGCCAAGAGTGACGATGCCCTGACATTTTATAGAAGCTACGGCTTTATCGAGTATCCGTCCGCGACCAGAACGTTGTTGCTGCCCATCGAGGGCATCGCTCGGATCTTCGGATGAAGGCCCCGTAGCGCTACCGCTCCGGTCGGCGCTCCCAGAACACCATGCCGTCGAAGGCGAAGACCTCCTCGCCCTTCTGATTCACCGCCGTGTTGTGGTGAAAGGCCAGTCCCCAGCCGGGGCGGGAGGCGGACGCGCGCTTGTTGGTGAGGGTCGTGCGGTACGTGATGGTGTCGCCCGCATAGACCGGTTTGAGCCAGCGCATGTTGGTGAAGCCCGGCGAGGGCCCCAGCCGTGCCGGGCGCTGGCCCCGCGCGAGCGCCTGGGTGCGGGTCTCGTCCCGATGCGCGGCGAGGTGCTGCATCCAGATGCAGGCCGTGTGCCAGCCCGAAGCGCACAGGCCGCCCAGCAGGCTCTCCTGGGCGGCGACGGGGTCCACATGAAACCGCTGGGGATCGAAGGCCCTCGCAAACCGGACGATTTCCTCGGCCGTGAAGGTATACGACCCCAGAACGGTGGTCTCGCCCGCCACCAGATCGTCGAGATAGGGGTTCGAGGTCGCCCGCACGAGGCCGGTCCCGGAATGATCCGCACCGGCGGGCTTTGGCGCGGCAGGCTTTGCCGGCGCGTCGGGCCCCGGTTCGCGGCGGCCGAAAAGCACCCAGTTGGACTGGGTCATCACCGGCTCGTCCTGCTGGTTCAGCACCTCGAAGGCGAATTGCACGAGGCCCAGCGTCGGGCGGCTCCCCGAGGGTCGGCTGTCCGTGACGGTCACACGGGAGCGAAGGGAATCGCCCGGCTTGACGGGCTTGAGCCATTTCAGTTCCTCGACCCCCGGCGCCCCCATGCCTGTCGAATCGAGCAGGATCCCCTCCGCGAAGAGGCGCATGTTGAGGCTCGCGGTGTGCCATCCGGACGCGATGAGGGTGCCGATGAAGCTGTCCCGGGCCGCAACCTCGTCCACGTGAAACGGCTGAGGGTCGTACTCACGCGCAAAGGCGACGATCTCCTCCTTGGAGACGGCGATCGGCCCGAAGGTGAAGGTCGTGCCCGGCCGAAGATCTTCGAAAGTGGTGGTCATGGGAATTCCTGGCTGGCGGCCCGAGCGAAGGAGCGGACCGAAGCGGGGGGTCTAAGGCTCGAACTGCCCGGCCGCGTTATGAGCCAAACGGATGGGCTCCGGGAGTCGGAATTTAGGCGAACAGCGCAGGACGAGCTCCGCCGCCGTGGGAATATCCGCCATGTGCCCCGGCGAGATGAACATCGGGTTCTTGGCCGTACGGGTGCGCAGCGCCACCCCGATGGTCTCGCCCTTGTCGATGAGGGGCGCGGCCGACCCCTTCTCCGGCCCCAGGTCCCGGTAGCGCCCGCACAACAGCGTCTTGCCGCAGCCGATGGTGGGACGGCCAAGCCACAGGCCCATATGGCTGGCGATGCCGATGCGCCGGGGATGCGCGATTCCCATGCCGTCGAAGAGGAAGACGTCCGGCACGGTCTTCAAGCTCTCGAAAGCCTCCTCCAGGACGGGGCCCTCGCGAAAGCTCAGGAGACCGGGAATGCAGGGGAAGGGGGTCGGGCGGCGGGCCAGAACGGTCTCGATGACCAGGAACCCCGGATATGTCATGACGACCACGGCGGCGTGGGACTGCTCGTTCTTGACGCTCACATCGACCCCGGCGACGACCTCGACGGCGTCAAGGTCGATGGGCCGGTCGGACATCACCTCGCGGCGGAGGTCCTTCTGCAAGGCGATGGCCTCGGCCGGGGAGAGGTCCCAGGCGTGGCGGTGCTGGAGTCGCATGGGCGGCGCCGCCTAGTGCCAGCGCGCCTCGTCCTTGCGGCCTGCCACGGCGGACTGGATGGCGCTGAACGCGAACCCGCATGCCACGAGAAGCGCCAGGATCAGCTCGGCAGAGCCGAGGCTCGGCGACACGAGCGCGCCGCCGACCGTGTAGGCCATGTCTTCGATAGAACCCTGCATGGATCAACCCTCCATGCCCCTATAATGCCGAACCGAGCTGAACGGTTCGGCGCGACTTCCATTCATTCGGCCTTCAGGTGTTGAACCGGAAGTGCATCACGTCGCCGTCCTGCACGGTGTATTCCTTGCCCTCAAGGCGCAGCTTCCCGGCGTCGCGGGCCCCGGCCTCGCCCTTGAGGGACACGTATTCCGGATAGGCGATCGTCTCGGCGCGGATGAAGCCCTTCTCGAAATCCGTGTGAATGACGCCCGCGGCGCCGGGCGCCTTCGTGCCCCGGGTAATGGTCCAGGCGCGGGCCTCCTTGGGTCCGACCGTGAAATAGGTGATGAGGCCCAGCAGCTCGTAGCCCGCGCGGATCACGCGGTTCAGACCCGGCTCGGCAAGCCCGATGGCGTCGAGATAGTCCTTCTGCTCGACCGCATCGAGGACGGCGATCTCGCTCTCGATCTTGGCCGAGACCACCACGGCCTTGGCGCCTTCCTCCTTGGCACGCTCGAAGACCTTGGCCGAGAATTCATTGCCCTGGTCGGCGGAGGCCTCTTCCACGTTGCAGACGTAGAGAACCGGCTTCGACGACAGGAGGCCGAGCATCTGGAACAGGCGCTCCTCCTCGGGCTTACGCTCCACGAGGCGGGCGGGCTTGCCCTCGCGCAGGAGCGGCAGGGCGCGGTTGACGAGGTCGAGGGTTTCCTTGGCCTCCTTGTCGCTGCCCTTGGCGCGCTTCTCCAGGTTCTGGACGCGCTTTTCGAGGCTGTCCATGTCGGCCAGCATCAGCTCGGTCTCGATGGTCTCGATATCGGCGATAGGGTCGATCTTGCCCTCGACATGGGTGATGTCGGTATCCTCGAAGCAGCGCACCACGTGGGCGATGGCGTCCACCTCGCGGATATTGGCCAGGAACTGGTTGCCCAGGCCTTCGCCCTTGGAGGCGCCGCGCACGAGGCCCGCGATGTCCACGAAGGTCAGGCGGGTCGGGATGATCTGGGCCGAGCTCGCGATCCCGGCGAGCTGGTCGAGACGATCGTCCGGCACCGCCACGTCGCCCACATTGGGCTCGATGGTGCAGAACGGATAGTTCGCGGCCTGCGCCGCGGCCGTCTGGGTTAGCGCGTTGAAGAGGGTGGACTTGCCCACGTTCGGCAGTCCGACGATGCCCATCTTGAAGCCCATGGCCTCACTCCTTCATAGCCGGGTTCATCCGGCGTTCTATTCACCCTGGCCGGCTTTTTCGCCGGGCCGTTTCACGTCGGTCCAGCCCCTTGCCTCCATGGCGAGGTGGACCTTGTTCTGAAAATTCACGTCCTGGCCCGCGGCCAGGAGGGCCGCGTTGTCGGCGCAGGCCCGGCAGAGATCGTCGACCCAGGCCTCTTCGGCCTTGCCGAAATCGCCCAGCACGTGGCCGGTGACGAGGTCCTTGTGCCCCGGATGGCCGATACCGAGCCGGACGCGGCGGTACTCGTTGCCGCAATGGGCCGTGATCGAGCGCAGGCCGTTATGGCCCGCATTGCCGCCACCCATCTTGACCCTGAGCTTGGCGGGCGCGAGATCGAGCTCGTCGAAGAACACGGTCACGTCCTGGAGCGGGATCTTGAAGAAGCGCTGCGCTTCGGCCACCGCCCGGCCGGATTCGTTCATGTAGGTATCGGGCTTGAGAAGCAGGACGCGCTCCCCGCCGATCAGCGCCTCGGCCGTCTGCCCCTGGAAGCGCTTGCGCCACGGCGCGGTCGCATGGGCGCGCGCGATGGCGTCCACGGCCATGAAGCCGATATTGTGGCGGTTTCCGGCATAGCGCGAACCGGGATTGCCCAGGCCGACGAAAAGACGCATCGCTTCACATGCTCATAAGGAAAGCGCTCCGGCCTTGCGGTCGGAGCGCTGGAAATCCTGCATCGGGCGGATGCCCAGCGCGGAGGGGCTTTAAGCCTTGGGAGCCTCGGCCTCGGCGGCAGCCGGCGCGACCTCTTCCTCTTCCTTCACGCCCGTGACGGACAGGAGGGTCACGTTCTCGGTCGCGACGGCCTTGGCGCCGTTGGGCAGCTTGATGTCCTCGAGGTGGATCGACGAGCCGATCTCGAGATCGGCCACGGACACCTCGATGAAGTCCGGGATCGAGTCGGACGGAACCAGCAGTTCCACCGAGTGCTCGACGATCTGCAGAGCGCCGCCGCGCTTCAGGCCGGGAGACTTGTCCTGGCCGACCACGTGCACCGGAACCACGACCTTGATGGCCTGGCCCTGCGAGAGGCGCAGGAAGTCGATATGGACCGGGAAGTCGCGGACCGGGTCGAGCTGGTAGTCGCGCGGGATGGCGCGGGTCTTCTTGCCGTCCACGTCGATCTCGAAGACCGTCGTGAGGAAGTGACCGGCGAAGATCAGCTGCTTGGTCTGGTTGAAGTCGAGCGCGATGGTCGTCGGCGCCTCGCCGCCGCCGTAGATGACGGCTGGTACCTGGCCCTGGCGACGAACGGCCCGGGCGGCCCCCTTGCCGGCCCGGTCGCGCGCCACGGCCGTGATCTGCTTGATATCACTCATGGTCGTGGTCCTTTGAAACGTGTTTTGAAAAACCGAAGGCCGCCACGGCGTCGAGCCAAGGGCGGCCATCGGGTTCGCGCCCGTGCCTCCAAGGGTGTCGAGCGGGCGCGGGGCGGCTTATAGCGGCAGCCGCCCGAAAAGGCAAGAAAGTGGGATCCTAGTCGAACAGGCTCGATACGGAGCTTTCCGTCGCGGTGCGGCCGATGGCTTCGCCGATGAGTTGGGCGATGGAGATCACGCGGATGTTGTGGGCGACCTTCACGGCTTCGGTGGGCATGATCGAGTCGGTGATCACGAGCTCCTTGAGCTTGGAATTGGCGATGCGCGAGACCGCGCCGCCGGACAGCACCCCGTGGGTGATGTAGGCCGAGACCTCCTTGGCGCCGCTGGCGAGCAGGGCCTCGGCGGCGTTCACCAGGGTGCCGCCCGAATCCACGATGTCGTCCACCAGGATGCAGGAATGGCCGGACACGTCGCCGATGATGTTCATCACCTCCGACTCGCCCGCCCGCTCGCGGCGCTTGTCCACGATGGCGAGGGGCGCGTCGATGCGCTTGGCGAGCGCCCGGGCGCGCACCACGCCGCCCACGTCGGGCGACACCACCATGCGGTCGCCGGCGAGGCGCTCCTTGACGTCGCGGGCCAGGATGGGGGCCGAGAACAGGTTGTCGGTGGGGATGTCGAAGAAGCCCTGGATCTGGCCCGCGTGAAGGTCGAGGGTCAGGACGCGGTCGGCGCCCGCGTTCGTGATGAGGTTCGCCACGAGCTTGGCCGAGATCGGGGTGCGGGGACCGGGCTTGCGGTCCTGCCGGGCGTAACCGAAATAGGGAATCACCGCCGTGATGCGGCGCGCCGAGGAGCGGCGCAGGGCATCGGTGATGATCAGGAGCTCCATCAGGTGGTCGTTGGTGGGGAACGAGGTGGACTGGACGATGAACACGTCCTCGCCGCGCACGTTCTCCTGGATCTCCACGAACACTTCCATGTCGGCGAAACGCCTCACCTGGCACTTGGCGAGGGGAAGGTTGAGATAAGCGGAGATGGCCTCCGCCAGCGGCCGGTTGGAGTTTCCCGCGACGATCTTCATGACGGCAACTTTTGCTTCGAGTGACGGATCGGGCCCGCCGCGTCATGGGGGTACTCTCGCGCCGCCGGGCGAGGGGGTCTTAGCAGCGTTGGGGAACCGTCACAATACTCGGGACGCCCCGAATGTGCAGCGGCCCCGCCTTCGTCCCCAGCCGTCACTGGGCCGTCACTTCGGGCTCCGCGCCCGAGGCGGCGGCGGTCTGGAAGGGGGTCTCGGCCTTCGAGGCGGCGAGGAACTCGGCGATCTCGTCCATGCTGGACCCGGCGAGCTTCGCGAGGGTCTCCTTGTCGAGTTCGGACCAGGATGCGACCTTGACGGGGCTCGAGCCCGCCAGGCGCTGGGCCCGGCGCTTCTGGGCGTCGAACACGTCCCAAACATAGGCCACGCTGGTCTCGCCGCCGGCGGTTTCCGTGGTCAGGTAGCCGCGCACCCGGTAGCGGGCCTCCGTGCCGGTGCCGACGAGTTCCACCTTGCGGCTCGCCGCCGCCGTGGTCAGCTCGTCCACGAGGGCGGTCTTCACGGGAGCGGGCGCGCCGTCGATGCTCTCCAGCACGATGGGGACGCCCTCTGGGGAGCCGCCCCTCAGGGAGGCCGAATCGCCCTGGCAGGCGGCCAGTCCGGCGGCGAGCGCCATGGTCGGCAGCAGCGCGGCCAGCCGCAAGCCCTTCGTCTTTCCGGCCATGATCGTTCCCCTCCCGCGCCCCGGCGTTAAGGAACTTTTAAGCGTAACCGGAGGCAAGGTCCAGATCGGCCGCGCCCGTTCCGATCAGCCGCGGCGGCGCAGCCGGGCGGCCAGACGATCCAGGCCGAGGGCGAGGAGGCCGGCCGCCAGGCCCCAGAAGGCGGAGCCGATGCCCAGCAGCGTCAGGCCGGAGGCCGTGACCGCGAGGGTCAGGACCGCCGGAAAGCGCAGGTTTTCCACTGCCAGCGCGGAGGTGAGCGCTCCCGTGAAAGACCCGATGAGGGCGAGGCCCGCGATGGTTTTGATCAGTTCCGGCGGCAGGGCCGCGATCACCGCGATGAGAGAGCCGCCGAAGGCCGCAAAGAGCAGGTAGCAGCCCGCATAGAACGGCCCGACCAGCCAGCGCTTGCCCGGATCGGGATGGGTGTCCGGGCCCGTGCAGATGGCGGCCGAGATCGCCGCGAGGTTGCTGGTGCTGGCCCCAAAGAAGGCGCTTGCGACGGAGACGAGGCCCGTGACGGTCAGGATCGGGCGTGTCGGCGGGTTGTAGCCGGAGGCGCGCAGGACCGCGAAGCCCGGCAGGTTCTGGGACGCCATGGTGACGAGGAACAGGGGCAGCCCCAGGCCGATCAGAACCGCGGGCTCGAAGACCGGCGGGATCAGAACGAGGGTCGACAGGTCGAGCCCCGAGGGCAGGGGGCCGGCGAACCCGGCCCCGAAGGCGAGGGCAAAGCCCGAAAACAGCACCGCCAGGACGGCCAGGGATGGGCTGGCGAGCCGCACGGCCAGGAAGATCCCCACCAGGGGCAGCACGAGGCCGGGCTGAGCGCCCGCGCTCTCGAACACCGCCATGACGAAGCGGATCAGGATGCCGGCCAGCATCGCGGCCGCGATGGGGCCGGGGATGCCCTCGATGAGGCGGCCGAACGGCTTGATCAGGCCCGCCAGCACGATCAGAGCTCCGGCGAGCAGGAAGGCTCCCACGGCCGCCTGGATGGAAATGCCGTTCGAGGCCGCGATGAGGGCCGCTCCCGGCGTCGACCAGGCCGTCACGACGGGCAGGCGGTAGCGGGTGCTCAGAACCAGGCTCGAGAACGCCATGCTGAGGCAGATCGCGGCCACCCAGGAGGTGGTCTGGTCCGGGCTTGCCCCAACCGCCCGGGCGGCCGCGATGATGATCGCGATGGTGCTCCCGAAACCCACGAGGGCCGCGACGACGGCTGAGGTGACGATCGAGAGGCGCATGCGGGGCTCCGGGCTCAAGCTGAGCCGTTTAAAACATGTCAGGGTTCAGAGGAACGGGTCTTTTGCCCGTAATCCCGGCCCGGGACTCTTTCCTGGGGAATCCCGGATGCTTAAATCAGGGGCATGAGTCGCAACACCACCAACGACGTCCCGCCCGACATCCTGGAGAACGAGGACGAAGACGAGTCCGTTGCCGTCGAGGGCGGGTCGGACGTCGAGTTCGACCTGGAGGCCAATCCAGGCTCCGTCCAGCGCGGCACCGAGGTCATCAAGCGTTTCTGGACCACGCTCCCCAATGCGCCGGGCGTCTACCGCATGCTCGACCACAAGGGCGACGTCCTCTATGTGGGCAAGGCCAAGAGCCTGAAGGCCCGCGTGGGGTCCTACGCCCGGGGGCAGGCCCATTCCAACCGCATCGCCCGCATGATCGGCGAGACGACCTCCATGGAGTTCGTCACCACGGCGACCGAGACCGAGGCGCTGCTGCTGGAGGCCAACCTCATCAAGCAGCTCAAGCCCCGCTACAATGTGCTTCTGCGGGACGACAAGTCGCTGCCCTACATCCTGCTCACGGCCGACCACGAGGCCCCGCAGCTCGTGAAGCATCGCGGCGCGCGCAAGCGCCGGGGCGACTATTACGGGCCCTTCGCCAGCGTGTGGGCCGTGAACCGCACCATCAACGCCCTGCAGCGCGCGTTCCTGCTCCGCTCCTGTAACGACAGCTACTACGAGAACCGCACGCGGCCCTGCCTGCTGTTTCAGATCAAGCGCTGCTCCGGGCCCTGCACCAAGGAGATCCCGCTGGACGAGTATGACGGTCTCGCGGGCGAGGCGCGGGCCTTCCTGGCAGGCAAGTCGAACGCCGTGAAGGCGCGCATCACGGAAGAGATGCAGAAAGCCTCCGAGGAGCTGGAGTTCGAGCGCGCGGCCCGCTGCCGCGACCGGCTGGCGGCCCTATCGGCGATCCAGGGCGTGCAGGGCGTCAACACCCAATCCGTCGAGGAGGCGGACGTGTTCGCCATCGACGAGCAGGCGGGCCAGTTCTGCGTCGAGGTCTTCTTCTTCCGCAACTGGCAGAACTGGGGCAACCGCGCCTATTTTCCGAAAGCCGACAAGTCCATGTCGCCCGCAGAAGTCCTGGGCTCCTTCGTGGCGCAGTTCTACGACGACAAGCCCGCCCCGCGCGTCGTCCTGCTCTCGCACGAGATCGAGGACGCGGAGCTCGTCGGGGCGGCCTTGTCGACCCGCGCCGACGCGAAGGTCGAGATCCATTCGCCCCAGCGCGGCGAGCGGCGCCAGCTCATCGACTACGTGCTGCGCAACGCCAGGGAGGCCTTGGGGCGCCGCCTCGCCGACACGGCTTCGCAGCAGAAGCTCCTGGTCTCGCTGGGTCAGGCTTTCAGCCTGTCGAAGGCACCGCAGCGGGTCGAGGTCTACGACAACTCGCACATCATGGGCACGAACGCGGTCGGCGCCATGGTGGTGGCGGGCGCGACCGGCTTCATGAAGCAGCATTACCGCATCTTCAACATGAAGTCGGAGGACCTGAAGCCCGGCGACGATTACGGCATGATGCGCGAGATGCTCCAACGCCGCTTCTCTCGGCTGGTCAAGGAGAACCCGAGGGGCGACGAAGCTACAGCGCCGCCGCCCGAGGACGGCATGCCGCCCGACACCTTTCCGGCCTGGCCCGACCTCCTGCTCATCGACGGCGGCAAGGGGCAGCTCGAGGCCGCCCGCCAAGCGCTCCAGGAGGTGGGCGTGAGCGAGAACGACGTGGCCGTCATCGGCATCGCCAAGGGCCGCGACCGGGACGCCGGACGGGAGACCTTCTTCAAGCCGGGCCAGCCGCCCTTCAAGCTGCCGCCGCGGGATCCCGCCCTGTACTTCGTGCAGCGGCTCCGCGACGAGGCGCACCGCTTCGCCATCGGGGCCCACCGGGCCAAGCGCAAGCGGGAATTCACCAAGAACCCGCTCGACGAGATCGCCGGGATCGGGCCGACGCGAAAGCGGGCGCTCCTGCACCATTTCGGCACCGTGAAGGCGATCCAGCGCGCCGCCCTGGAGGATCTCATGAAGGCGCCGGGCGTCAACGCCGCCACCGCGCGCGCCGTGTACGACTTTTTCCACGAGCGGGCCTAAGGGCGGGCAAGGCCCGGTGATCCGAACCGGCGGACACGGGAACGTGACGCCCGGTTCGGCCCTCGCCCCGGCGCCACGCCTTGGCAAGACGGGGGCGGCGTTCCTAGCTCAAGGGGCGGCCTTTTCAGGTTGACGCCTTCCCCCCGCCATGCTTTCCCGATGGTATGAATGCCGTGACACCTACTCGCCGGTCGAAAGCCTTCAACCTTCCGAACCTGCTGACCTACGGGCGGCTGGTGGCGGTGCCCGTGGTGGTGGGGCTGATGTTCTGGCCCGAGGATCACTGGTCGCGATGGATGGCCCTCGGCATCTTCGCCGTGGCGGCCATCACGGACTATCTCGACGGCTACCTGGCCCGGGCCTACTCGCAGTTCTCCGCCCTCGGGCGCATGCTCGATCCGATCGCCGACAAGCTGCTGGTCGCCGCGGTCCTGCTCATGCTCGTGGCCGACCATACGGTGAAGGGCTGGGCCATCTGGGCCGCGATCGTGATCCTGTGCCGTGAGATCCTGGTATCGGGCCTGCGGGAGTTCCTGGCCGAGTTGAAGGTGGGTGTGCCGGTGAGCAAGGTGGCCAAGTGGAAGACCACCGCGCAGCTCGTCTCCCTCGGGTTCCTGATCGCCGGCCCCGCGGGCGAGACCGTCTTGCCGGGCACGATCATGATCGGCACTGTCTTGCTGTGGGTCGCGGCCGTTCTCACGCTCTACACGGGTTGGGACTACCTGAAGACGGGAATCCACCACATGATGCGGGAGTGAGCCCCGTGAAGCTCGTCTATTTCGCTTGGGTCCGGGAGCGCATCGGGAAGGCCGAGGAGGAAGTCAGCCTGCCCGATGGGCTGGTGACGGTCGCCGACCTCGTGGCCTGGCTGAAGGGCCGGGGCGAGGAATACGACTACGCCTTCGAGAATGAAAGCGTGGTGCGCGCCGCCATCGACCACGTGCACGTCAAGCCCGACGCTCTCCTGGGTCACGCGCGGGAAATCGCCTTTTTCCCCCCGATGACGGGCGGATAGCATGCCCGCACTGGTCCGGGTCCAGGCCGAGCCCTTCGACGTGGCCGCCGAGACGGCCCTGCTGACCCGGGGGCGGGCGGATATCGGCGCCGTCGTGACGTTCACGGGCCTGTGCCGGGACGAGGGCGGGCGTCTCGATGCGCTGGAGCTCGAGCATTATCCGGGGATGGCCGAGGCCGAGATCAGCCGAGTGGCGGCCCAAGCCGAGGAGCGCTGGCCGCTCCTGGGGCTGACGGTGATCCACCGGTTCGGCCGTATCGCGCCCGGTGAGCCGATCGTGCTCGTCCTGGCGGCCTCCATTCATCGGCGGGCAGCCTTCGAAGCCGCCGATTTCCTGATGGATTACCTCAAGACCCAGGCGCCGTTCTGGAAGCGCGAGCATCTTCGGCAAGGTGGGGCGGGTTCGTGGGTTCAGGCCAAGGCCGAGGACGACCGGGCGGCGCAGCGATGGGCCGAGCCTCCCTCCGGACCGGATGGCGGCCAGATATAAGGCCAAACATGAAGAAAGCCCCGCCGAAACGGGGCTTCCTGGAAAAACCGGAGACGTTCGGTGCGAACATCCGGCGTGAATTCAACGCGACGACACTACGACACGATCAGAACGCACCAACAACGATAGCGCTGATGAAGACGAGCGACGTGCAGATCGCCGCTACGCTCAGTTTCGAAGTCCAGTCCGAGCCGAAAATCACGCTCATCCAATGTCCCTCCATGAATGGATAGGCTAGACGCTATCAAAGCTTTGCCGCTGTGAAAAGCCCATCCGGAAGCCGACAAAGAAACGCGCCAGCCACTAGTTTGGTTTCCGAACTCTTAAAGTCTTGTATTGTGAGACAAATCAAAGTTTTCCACAGGGGGTAAGTCCAGTCATGTTGTTCGCAGGAGGCCCCGAGGGTCTCCTAATGTTGCTTTGCACAACTTGAGTATTGGGACCAGTCGTCGTGTCAGACAGCCGATCGGTGATTGTCAGGTTGCTTGGGGCGGTTTCGTAGAAAATAGTTCTGTTGACCGGTTATTTACGGAAATCGGCAACATCATTCCCGCATGCGTCGTAGGTTTGTTGCGTTTCTCGCCTTATCGCTTGTCGGAGCCGGATTGACCGGATGCGGGCTGTTCCGGTTCGAACAGCGCGAGCCCTGGCGCACACAGGCCGAGGAGGCTTGCATGGCCGCCAAGCTGGTGCAGCCCTCGGCCTACATGTCCCGGGCATCCAAGATCGATGGTCCGGGCGCCTGCGGCATGGACTACCCGTTCCGCGTGACGGCCTTCTCGGCCGGCACGGTCGGTCTCAAGTCCCGGGTCACCCTGGCTTGCCCCATCATTCCGAGCATCGAGGGCTGGCTGGACGAATACGTGAAGCCCGCGGCGCTGCTTTATTTCGGCGTCCCGCTCCTGGACATCAAGGCGGGGTCGTATTCCTGCCGCCCGCGCAACAACCAGAGCGGCGCCAAGACGTCCGAGCACGCCTTCGGCAATGCGCTCGACGTCATGGCCTTTGTGCTGGCCGACGGCCGCGAGGTCACGGTGGTCAAGGGCTGGCGCGGGGAATCTGCCGAGCAGGAGTTCCTGCGCGAGGTCTTCACGGGGGCCTGCCAGAGCTTCACGACGGTGCTGGGGCCCGGCTCCGACCGGTTTCACTACGATCATCTGCATCTCGACCTCGCCCGCCACGACCCGCGAGGGACGCGCCGGATCTGCAAGCCGATCCTGAAATTCGAGCCCCGCATTGATCCCCGCCGGGGCTCGCCGCAACTGCAGGCCGCACAGCCGCCTTCCGCCGATCTGCCCTACGAGACGGACGAGGACGGCCCTGTGGAGGAGGCTGGAGGACCGCGCGCTTCGGACAGGCCCTACGCTGCCGATCTGCCGTCGCCTCGGGCCGCCTACACGGCCTCTCAGCCCGCGAGACCCCCAGGCCAGGCCGCCTCCCAGGCCTCCGCGTCTCCCGCATACGGGGCCGCCCCCTCGATCCCGCAAACCTACGCGCCGCCCTCGAGCCGGCCCGCGCAGGGCGGGTCTCGGCCGCTGGTTCTCTCGCCCCAGGGGATTTACTGAAAGGCCTTTGACTGGCCGGCCAAAGGGCTTTCCGCAGCGGGATTGTGGCTTTTCTCTCTCAGGTCGCAAACATTTCAAGCTGTGCCTTGACGCCGGGCGCGCCTGCCCACATGGTCCTGACAAGGTTTAGGAATCTGCAAGGAGCAGAACGATGAAGTGGGTGGCGGCTGCCCTGGTTACATGCGCGATGCTGGCCACGCCCGTGATGGCGCGGGAAATCACGCCCGCCGAACAGCGGCAGCATCCCTACGACGCGTCGATTCCGGGCTGCGACGACTCCGTCGTCCTGGGGCACATCGCGTCGAAATTCTCCATCAAGGAGGGCCGTTTCTGGCAGTCGCCGCTGACGATCCTGACCTTCGAGCGCATCCAGCAGACGGCCTGGCGCCCCAACGGCCTCGACTTCATCCCCCGGCGGTATTGCTCCGGTGCGGTCGTCACCTCGGACGGCATCAAGCGTCGCATCGACTATTCCATCCGCGAGGATCTGGGTTTCATCGGCCTCGGCTTCGGCACGGAATGGTGCGTCGACGGCCTCGACCGGAACTATGCTTACGCGCCGCAATGCAAGCAGGCCCGTCCCTGATCCCGACCCGATTCCTGGCCGGATTTTTCGTCTGGCTCCTGGTTCTGGCCACCGCTCCCGCGATCGCCCAGGACAGCGAGACCCGAGGCGGACCGGCCGGCCAGTTCGATTTCTACGTGCTGGCCCTGTCGTGGTCGCCCGGCTTCTGCGCCCTGACATCGGATGCCGACGAGCGATCGCAATGCGATGCGGGCAAGGGGCTTGCCTTCGTGACCCACGGGCTCTGGCCGCAGAACGAGCGCGGCTATCCGGTCTTCTGCCGTCCCGCCGACCGCATGTCCCTGCGCGGCACTGTCGCGGAGGCAGCGGGCCTTTTCCCGGACGAGCGCCTCGCACGCTACCAGTGGCGCAAGCACGGCTCGTGCTCGGGTGAGAGCCCGTCCGGTTATTTTCGGGCGGTCCAGCAGGCCCGCGACAAGGTTCGCATTCCCGACAGCCTCGCCCGGATGCCCGTGGCCACGCGCGCCATGCCGCTGGAGATCGAGCGCGCCTTCGCCGACGCCAATCCGGGACTGCGTCCGGACATGATGTCGGTCTCCTGCCGCCGGGATACCCTGCAGGAGGTGCGGATCTGCCTGACCCGCGACCTGCGCGGCTTCCGGCCGTGCCCGGAGATCGACCGCAACAGCTGCCGCGCCGGGCAGATCGGCATTCCGGCCACGCGCTGAAATCGCTGGAGCCGCTCCCGGGAATGTGGAAAGGGCTTCGGGCATGAATTATCGCCACGCCTTTCACGCCGGCAACTTCGCCGACGTCATGAAGCACGCGCTCCTGGTGCGGGTCCTCCTCTACCTTCAGCGCAAGGACACCCCGATCCGGGTCATCGACACCCATGCGGGCCTTGGGCTCTACGATCTTGCCGGCGACGAGGCCGGGCGCACGGGGGAGTGGGTGGGTGGCATCGGACGGCTGAACAAGACATTCGATCCGGCTGTGGAGAACCTTCTTGAGCCCTATCGCCGGCTGATTGCCGAGGTGCGGGCCCGATACGGCGATAAAGCCTATCCGGGCTCCCCCGCCATCGTCCGGGAATTGCTGCGGCGGCAGGACCGGGGCGTGTTCGTCGAGCTGCACCCACGAGACAACGCGGTCCTGGCCGAACGCTTCAACGCGGTCTCCAATCTGAAGGTGATGCATCTCGACGGCTGGACGGCGCTCCATGCGCTGATCCCGCCCAAGGAGAAGCGCGGCCTCGTGCTGATCGACCCTCCTTACGAGGAGCCGGACGAGCTCGAACGGCTGGGCGGCGAGATCCTGGCCGCGATCAGAAAGTGGCCGACGGGCGTTTATTTGGGCTGGTACCCGATCAAGGACACGAAACCCGTCGAACTCCTCTACCGCCGCCTTCGGGCCGAGTGCCCCCGTCCGGGCCTTCGCCTGGAGCTGCTCGTGGACGACCCGCGCGAGCCGAACCGCCTCAACGGCAGCGGCCTCCTCGTCGTCAACCCGCCCTGGGCTTTGAAGCCGGAGGCCGAGATCCTCCTCCCGGCCCTGGCCGAACGCCTGTCCCGCAGCGGTTACGGTGCCTTCCGGTGCGAGGCATTCGGGCCGGAGCCGTAAGGATTGGCGCCGGAGGGAGGCCACAGGGTTCGCAACGCGACGCGCTTGCGGTCGGTCTCGCGATTGTCCATGGAGGAAGCCTTCAGCAACCCGAGGGCCCCATGCTCATCCTTCGCTCTTCGCCTGCTTCTCCGTTCGGCCGTAAGGTCAAGATCTCGGCCAGCCTCCTCGGGCTGTCCGACCGGATCGAGATCGTCCCGAGCGACACCCTCAACCCCGAGGATTCCATCCGCCAGCAGAACCCGTTGGGCAAGATCCCGGCCCTGATCCTCGAGAACGGCGAGATCCTCTACGATTCCCGTGTCATCATCGAATACCTGGATTATCTCGCGGGCGGCGGCGTGATCCCGGCCGGCGAGGAGCGGTTCCTCGCCCTTCGTCATCAGGCGTTGGCGGACGGGATCATGGATGCGGCCCTGCTCCAGGTCTATGAGGGACGCTTCCGCGCCACGGACCGGCAAGAGGCCAAGTGGGTCGACCACCAGGCCGAGAAGGTGAAGCGCGCGCTCGCCCATGCCGAGGCCCATCTGACGGATCTGCCGTCCACGATCCACGTCGGACACATCGCGCAGGCCTGCGCCTTGGGCTACCTGGACCTGCGTTTCGCGGGCGAGTGGCGATCCTCCTATCCGAAGCTCGTGGCATGGCTCGATGCTTTCGCGTCCCAGGTGCCGGCTTTCGAGCACACGAAGGTCAAGGCCTGACGCAACGAAAAAGGCCCGGTGTTTCCACCGGGCCTTTTCCTGTCGCGGGTGCGACGGGTCTTAGTAGGTCGAGAACTTGTAGTTCAGGCCGGCGCGAACCACACCGAACTCGGTGTCGCCATTGCCGTTGTAGTACAGGCCGCCCGAGTTCTTCGTGTCGAGGTTCACGTACAGACCTTCGATCTTGGCGGTCAGGTTGTTCGTGAACGCGTACTCGACACCGCCGCCGAGGGTCCAGCCCCAGTTGCTGTCGTTGCCGCCACCATAATAATAGTTGGTGGTGTTGAGGCCGTAGTAGTTGTTGTTGCCGAGGTCGCCATAGGCGAGACCGCCGGTCACGTAGATGAGGGCGCGGTCGAAGGCGACACCGGCGCGAGCGCGGACCGTGCCGAAGTAACCGTCGGAATCGTCACCACCGTAGTAGTAGCCGCCCGTGGTGTAGTAGCCGGAGCTCTTGTTGCCGACATTGGCGTACTGCAGGTCGGTCTCGACGCCGATGACGAACGAGCCGATCTGGTAGTTGTAGCCGATCTGGCCGCCGCCGATGAAGCCGCCGTCGCTGCCGCTGTCGCCAGCGTAGCCGAAGGCCGGGTCGACGTAACGGTTCGAGCCGGAGTTCCAGCCGTAGCCGGCGTTCACACCGACGTAGAAGCCGGTCCAGGTGAAGACCGGAACGGCGGCGATCACCGGAGCGATCGGGGCCGTACGGGCCGGGAGATCGGCGGCCGAGGCAGCGCCGGACAGGGCAGCCAGTGCAACACCCGCGAGAAGAATCTTTTTCATGGTCTCTCCAATTCCTGTTCTACTGATCGATCCAGGGCTTCTTTGGCTCAGGTTCGATTTAAGCACCATATAAGGCGACACCCATGCGAGGTCTGTTGCAGGCTAAGCACAATGCCTTCCGGCACTGTGGCAGCAACGTGGCGCAATTGTGCGTGCTATTTCCCCTTGGCATCGCTGTACCGACAACTTTGACCTTAAGCTTTGGTTCGGGGAGCGATGTGAGAAATCGCACCTGAGCAGTATCTTCCAAACGGTTGTTACGTAAAGGCAACACTTCGAGGGGCCGAATGATGGAAAACGTGGCTTTAGTGACCGGCGGCGCCCGCCGGATCGGGAAAGCAATCTCCGAGACTTTGGCCCGCCACGGTTACGCTGTCGCAATTCATTGCCACAATTCGGGCACGGAGGCCGCGTGTGTGAAATCGCACATCGAGGCGCAAGGCGGCCGCGCGGCCGTGATCCGGACCGATCTTTCCGACCCCGCTGCGGCCGGGTCCCTGATGGAAGAGGCCGAGGCGGCGCTCGGGCCGGTCACCCTCCTGGTCAACAACGCGTCCGAATTCGAGCCCGACGGGATCGGCAGCCTCGATGTCGCGCGGTGGGACCGGCACTTTTCCGTCAACCTACGCCTGCCCGTCTTTCTGGCCGATGCCTTCGCCAGCCGGCTCCCGGCCGGCCGGGACGGCGCCATTGTGAACATCATCGATCAGCGGGTCCTGAAGCCGACCCCGCACTTCCTGTCCTACGCGCTGACGAAGGCGGGTCTCTTCGCCGCGACCCGCACCCTTGCCCAGGCGCTCGCGCCCCGGATCCGGGTCAACGGGGTCGGCCCTGGCCCGACCCTGGCCAACAGCCGCCAGGACTCGGAGGATTTTCGCAGGCAGACGGATGCTCTGCTGCTTCGGCGCGGGCCGTCCCCGGAGGACATTGCCGACGCGGTGCTCTATCTGGCCCGGGCCCGCAGCGTCACGGGCCAGATGATCGCCGTCGACGGCGGCCAGCACCTGGCGTGGGAGACCCCAGACGTTCTGGTCAATGAGTGAGGCGGATCGCCGAGATGAGGCGGCCATAATCCGGCTCGCCCCGGTGGGTGGTGCGCCGGTAGCTGTAGAAGCGCTCCTCGTCCGCGTAGGTGCAGAGGCCCGTATTGGCGAACTCGCCGATTCCAGAACCCTCCAGCCGCGCGCCGATAAAGGCGGGCAGGTCGAACATGGAATGGTCGGGCCTCTCGCTCGGGATGAAGAAGCGGGCGTGATCCGCGTCCGCCTCCAGGAAACGCGCCACGAAGTCGGGGCCCACCTCGTAGGCGGCCTGGCTGATGGTGGGACCGAGCACGGCCACGATGTTGCCGCGCTCGGCGCCCTGCGCCTCCATGGCGTCCACCGTGGCTTCGAGAACCCCCGTGAAGGCGCCGCGCCAGCCCGCATGGGCCGCCCCGATGACGCCTGCGTGGTGGTCCGCGAAGAGGACCGGGCCGCAATCCGCCGTCGAGATCGCCAGCGCGATGCCGGGCGTGCGCGTCACGAGGGCGTCGGCCTTGGGCCGGTCGCCGGCCCAAGGGGCATCGACGACGACCACGTCGGGGGAATGGATCTGATATAGGCTCAGGAGCGCCTCCGGCTCCACGCCCAGGTCCTCCGCCATGCGGCGGCGGTTCTCGGCCACATGGGCCCGATCGTCCGAGGAGCCGATGCCGCCGTTGAGCGAGGCATAAATCCCCTCCGACACGCCGCCCTGACGGGTGAAGAAGGCATGGCGGATGTTGGGGTAGGAGGCGAGCTCGGGCGCTTCGATGAACATGATCAGGACTCCGCCGGACGAGGTGTCCCGACCGGGAGGCCGGGCAGGGATTCGAGACCGGGATGGCTTAGGGCCAAAACCTTAAAGAGGCTTCCCATGCCGGTCTCGCCGCAATTCGTGAGGCGTGCAAGGGCGCGCTCGATGGATTCGGCCTGTGGAGGTGAGGCGCGCCGCTTCAGGGCCTCGGCGCGGGCCGATATTCCGAGGGCGTGAAGGAAATCGCCCTGCGTCGCGAGGCCATGGGCGCGGGCGCCCTCGGCGGCCGCGGCGCGCGCGAGGTGGTGGAAATCCACATGCGTCGTGAGGTCCGCCTCGCCGGGCTCGGCCAGCGGGTCGACGTATTCGTGCCGTCGCAGAGCCTGCAGCGTGTCGCCCAGGGCCGGCCCCCAATAGCCGTAATCGATCAGCAGAGCCGCGCCGCCGTCGCGGGCGATGCGCCGGCCGAGCGCGCGGGCGATGGCAATGGACGCGAGCGGGACTTCCAGCACGTCGCCGGGCCGCCGGGGCCGTTGCGGCAGGCTTTCGGGCTCGGCCCGCAGCCCGAACGTCAAGGCGGCCCCTTCGATCCCCACCAGGCGCTCGCACCAGCCTCGGTCCGTCGCCACGTATTGCCGGACGGGGAGGGCATCGAAGAACTCGTTGGCGACCAGGAGGACCGGCCCGTCGGGAAGGCTCTCCAGATCGTCGTGCCACTGTGCCGTGAGGCCGGAGCCCGCGAGAACGGCCCTCTGCCGCTCCCTCAGGGCCGGACTCGTCTCCACGAGGTGGACGTCGAGGGCGGCCTGGAACCCGGGCAGGATGCGGGCGGCCCTGAGGGCGTCGGCCATCAGGGTTCCGCGCCCGGGGCCGATCTCCACCACACGCACGGTCGCGGGACGGTCCATGGCGGTCCAGACTTCCGCGAGCCACAGCCCGACGAGCTCGCCGAACATCTGGCTGATCTCGGGCGCGGTGGTGAAATCCCCATCGGCCCCCAGCGGGTCGCGGGTGGCGTAATAGTGCCCCAGGCACAGGCCCATATAGCGCTCGACCGTGAGCGGCCCCTCCAGGGCGATGAGCTGGCGCAGGCCCTTCTCGAACTCCGTCACGCGGCCTCGGCGGACCGGCGCGGGCGAGTGAGACCCCGCACGGCGATCACGATCAGGCCAAGCCCCGCCAGCCCCATGGGCAGCGACAGCACCATGCCCATGGTGATGCCCCCGCCCAGCGCTCCGACCGAGGAGCCGAACAGGAACCCAAGCTGCGCGTCGGGCTCGCGGAAGAACTCGCACACGATCCTGGCCACGGCATAGCCCACCACGAACAATCCGCTCAGAAGGCCGGGGCGCCGGAAGCCGAAGCGGTTCACCGCCCAAGCCATGACGACGAAAAGCACCAAGCCCTCCCCGAAAGCCTCGTAGAGCTGGCTTGGATGGCGCGGCACGGGACCGCCATGGGGGAACACCACCGCATAGGGGAAGTCCGGCGCGGGCCGCCCCCAGAGTTCGCCGTTGATGAAATTGGCGATGCGCCCGAAGAACAGACCGATGGGCGTCACCACGGCGGCCATGTCGAGGATGGAGAGGGCGTTGAGGCCCCGAGAGCGGGCGAAAAGCGCGATGGCCGCGGCGGCGCCCAGGAAGCCGCCGTGGAACGACATGCCGCCGTGCCAGATCGCGAAGATCTCGAGCGGGTTCGCCAGATAGGCGCCCAGATTGTAGAACAGGACGTATCCGATCCGCCCGCCCAGGACGACGCCGAGCGCCACCCAGACGATGAGGTCATCCACGTCCGCCGGTTTGGGCTGAGGGGAGGGCGGCCAGAGGGCGGAGCGGTCCGCAAGCCGTCGCGCATAGAACCAGCCCCCCAGCAGGCCGACCACATAGGCCAGGGCATACCAGCGGATCGCGAGCGGCCCGAAGGAGATCGCGATGGGGTCGATGACGGGAAACGGGAGGGCGAGAACGGGCATCTGGGCCTTGTAAAGCGTTTCCCAGCCATTGGACCGCCGGGCAAGCCGCCGTCAACCCTGTTGCAGTCCCGGCCGAAAACGACCACATCTGCACCATCGCGTTTCCAGTCGAGGACGAGCACACCATGGCCCAGAGTTCCAACCGCCTGTTCGATGAGATCGCCCGACTCGCCACCGATGCGGCCGGGGCCGCCCAGGGCGTGCGCCGCGAGGTCGAGACCGTCGTGAAGTCCCAGGCCGAGCGCCTGATCCGGGACATGGACGTGGCCACCCGCGAGGAGGTGGAGGTGCTGCGCGAGATGGTGTTGGCCGCCCGCGAGGAAAACGAGCGCCTGAGCGCCCGCCTGAAGGTTCTCGAGGATCGGCACTCCGCTACGGAAGATGCCAAGCCCACATCTGCGTGATTCCCGCTTTCTCAACAGGAATTCAGTTGAAGGACGGCTGTTGTGGACAGTTGTCCGTCATGGATTGTGAGGGTGGGCAAAATCTTAGAGTGTCAAAGGCGCGTTGATTCGTGCCGCTCCTCGGGATTCATCTTTCGAAACTTCCAGTATTCGTAGGATTCATCTGGATATCGGCTGGCTCGACGTCGTTTTGTAGCTGCGTGCCAATGCACCTCAAGCGTGCTTGAGGCGTCAGGATCGACATGTCTCACATTCTCGATTTCGAGCGTTCGGAACATCCCCTGGATATCGTCGAGCGTTTCGCCTCGCTCAGGCACTGGATGTTCGACCGGGCCGAGACGGACGAGATGTCCATCGCGGTCGAGGGGCGGTGGGCCAACTACAACATCGCGTTCACGTGGATCGAGGACGTGGAGGCGATCCATGTCGCGTGCGCGTTCGACCTCAAGGTGCCCGAACGACGGCGCCAGGAGGTGCTCGCGCTCATCGCCCGGATCAACGAGCAACTCTGGGTCGGCCATTTCGACCTGTGGAATTCGGAGAACGTGGTCATGTTTCGCCAGGCCCTGCTGCTGGCGGGAGGCGCCGAACCCACGGACGGCCAGTGCGAGACCATGCTGCGCGTCTCCGTCGAAGCCTGCGAGCGGTATTTCCAGGCCTTCCAATTCGTCCTGTGGGCTGGCAAAACGGCGGCCGAAGCCCTCGATTGCGTGCTGTTCGAGACCGAGGGCGAGGCCTGAGCCCCAGGCCGCCCCGTCGCAATAGTCGCAGCCGAGATCCATCCGATGCCTGATCAAGCCAAGAATCTGCCTTCCTCCATCATCCTCGTGGGCGCCGGCAAGATGGGCGGCGCCATGCTCGAGGGCTGGCTCGGCGTCGGCGTGCCCGGCTCCGCCGTGACGGTGGTCGATCCTCGCGCCTCGGACGCCATGAAGGCGCTCTGTGAGGAGCGCGGCGTGGCCTTGAACCCGGCGACGGTTCAGCCCGCCGAGGTGGTGGTGCTCGGCATCAAGCCGCAGACTCTGGAAGAGGCGGCTCCCGTCATCAACGGCTATGTGGGTCGGGGCACCCTCATCGTGTCGATCCTGGCGGGCAAGACCATCCGGAACCTGCGCGATCGCCTCCCCAACGCCGGCGCGGTGGTCCGCGCCATGCCGAACCTGCCCGCCAGCATCGGCCGGGGCGCCACGGGCGTGGCCGCCAGCGAGGACGTGACAGAGGCCCAGAAGGCCATCGCCGACACGCTCCTGCGCAGCAACGGCCTCGTGGAATGGCTGCCCTCGGAGACCATGATCGACGCCGTGACGGCTATGTCCGGCGGCGGCCCGGCCTACGTGTTTCTGCTCGTCGAGCACCTGGCGGCGGCCGGCGTGGCGGCGGGCCTGCCGGAGGACCTGTCGCAGCGTCTGGCTCGTGCCACGGTGTCGGGGGCGGGCGAATTGCTCGCGCGGAGCGACCTTCCGCCCGAGACCCTGCGCCAGAACGTCACCTCGCCCGGCGGCACCACGGCGGCGGCCCTCAAGGTGCTCATGGCCGAGCCCGGCGGCGTCAAGGACCTCATGAAGGAAGCCATCCTGGCGGCCCGGCACAGGGCCGGGGAACTCGCCGGCTGAGGTGGGATATCCGGCGGCGATCCCTACATAAGGGGCTGAGTTATCAGAGGAGCCCTCCATGTCGGATGCCGCGTCAGCCACCCCTAAGCCCTCCGGGCGCGAGGCCATCGTCGAGGCGCTCATGCGGCTTGCGGCGCGCCGTCCGTGGGACGAGATCGAGATTGCCGATATCGCCGTTGAGGCGGGCGTGAGCCTTGCCGATTTCCGGGACGCCTTTCCGTCCAAGGGCGCGGTGCTCGGCGGCTTCTCCCGCATGATCGACCGCAAGGTCCTGGAGGGGACGACGGACGATCTGGCCGGAGAGCCCGCCCGCGAGCGGATCTTCGACGTGATCATGCGCCGGTTCGACGCAATGGAGCCCTACCGGCCCGCCCTGCGCCGGATCCTTCCCGCCTTTCAGCGCGATCCGGTGGCCCTGGCGGCCCTGAACAAGGGGGCGTTGAATTCGCAGCGCTTCATGCTGGCGGCGGCGGGGATCTCGACGGAAGGGCCACTCAGCACCCTCAAGCTCCAGGGCGCCGTTCTGGTTTTCGCCAACACCCTACGGGTCTGGCTCGACGATGACGACCCGACGCTCGCCCGCACCATGGCGCGCCTCGACCGCGAACTGAAGCGCGGCGAGCGGGTGCTGGAGCAAGCCGAGGACGTGCGCCGCCTCACCGCTCCGTTCAGGGCCATGGGCCGCGCCTTCATGAACGCGCGCCGTGACGGCCGTGGCGAACGCCGCACACCGGAGGCGGACGCTCCGGTTTCCCCGAAGGACGGCGACGCCGTCAATCCGGCCGCGGCGATCTGACGACAACAGGGGGCAGACAATCATGGACCAAGCCGCACCGCCGGCCACCATCACCTTCGACGATTTTCTGAAGGTGGATATCCGCGTCGGCCGCATCGTGGCGGCCGAGCCTTTCCCGCAGGCCCGCAAGCCCGCCTACAAGCTCACCATCGATTTCGGGCCGGAGATCGGCACGAAGCGGTCCTCGGCGCAGATCACCGTGAACCATGGGGTGGAGGAGCTGGTGGGCCAGCAGGTTTTGGCCGTGGTGAACTTTCCGCCGCGCCAGATCGGACCGTTCATGTCGGAGGTCCTGACGCTCGGCGTGCCGGACGCGGACGGCGCCGTGATGCTGATCCGGCCAGACAGGGAAGTGCCGGTGGGCGGAAGATTGTTTTAGAGCTCAACAAATTCCCTCCCCCTTGTGGGGAGGGCTAGGGTGGGGGTGTGGGCGCCAACACCTCAAAGTGTAGCGCTCACACCCTCACCTCCAACTGCTCCCCACAAGGGGGAGGAGAGCATGTTGGTGCCATCCTACGCGGGCAGCCGCACCGTCGCCCGCAAACCCCCGAGCGGCGAATCTCCCAGCGTGATATCCCCGCCATGCGAGCGCGCGATGTCGCGGGCGATGGCGAGGCCGAGGCCCGAGCCGCCTTCGTCCTGGTTGCGGGCCTCGTCCAGGCGCACGAAGGGCTTGAACACCTCGCCGCGCATGTCGGCCGGGATGCCGGGGCCGTCGTCGTCCACATGCAGCACGAGCCAGCGGGTCTCGTGGTTGGCCGAGATCTCGATGCGGTCGCCGTGGCGCGCGGCATTGGACACGAGGTTGAAGATCAAGCGGCGGAAGGCGTCGATGCGTACCGTGATGTTGGGGTCGCCCACGATGTCGAGATGGGTCGCGTGGCCCTGTCGTTCGGCGTCCGACTGCACTTCTTCGAGGATCATGCGCAGATCGGTGGTGACAGCGGGTTCGTTGGTGTCGCCGCGCGCGAAGGACAGGTAGCCCTCCAGCATCCGGCTCATCTCGTCCACGTCGCGCTTCAGGTCCTCCACCTCGGGCGTCTGCCTGAGCAGCGCGAGCGAGAGCTTGAATCGCGTCAGGATCGTGCGCAGGTCGTGGCTGACGCCGTTGAGCATGGTGGTGCGCTGTTCCATGCTGCGCTCGATGCGGCGGCGCATCTCCAGGAACGCGTGACCGGCCTGGCGCACCTCCCGCGCGCCGCGCGGCCGGAACTCGATCTCGCGTCCCTTGCCGAGCGCTTCGGCGGCTTCCGAGAGCTTGAGGATCGGGCGGATCTGGTTGCGCAGGAACAGGATCGCGATGCCGAGCAGGATCAGCGACGAGCCGCCCATCCAGACCAGGAAGATATGCGAGTTCGACGCATAGGCCTGGGAGCGGCGCGCGATGACGCGCATCACGTCCTTGTCGGAGAGCTTGACCCGGATCTCGATGTAGTTGGATCGCCCGACCGTATCCATCCAGTAGGGCTTGTCGATCTGCCGGCGCAGCTCGTCGGACAGCGTCTCGTCGAGGATGGAGAAGAACGGCTTCGGGCCCACCGGCGGCAGGTCGGTGTCGTGGAGGATGTCCACGTCGAGCTGCAGCCGCTCGGAGGCGATGCGGGCGAGCGTTGTGGCGTCGCGGTCCTGCGGATAGCTCTCGTAGATGTCGATGAGGGCCGAGATGTCGGCCGTCACGGCGGCGGAGAGGCGGCGCGTCACGAGCTGCCAGTGGCGCTCCATGAACACGTAGACCACGACGGATTGCAGCAGCACCACCGGCGCGATGATGATGATGAGCGAGCGGGCGTAGAGCCCCTTCGGCAGGATGGCCCCGAGCGAACGCATGGCCCGGTCGAACCAGTGCATGCGGACGAGGGCGCCGAGCTTCATCGATCCACGACCAGGCGGTAGCCGATGCCCCGCACCGTCTGCAGGAAGAGCGGGTTGGCCTGGTCGATCTCGATCTTGCGGCGCAGGCGGTTGATCTGCACGTCCACCGTGCGCTCGTTGGCGCCGGGCCCGTTGCCCGCCAACTCCTCGCGCGGCACGTTGGTGCCCGCGCGGGAGCCCAGGATCGTCAGGATCTCGCGCTCGCGCTCGGTGATGCGCACGACCTCGTCCTCCCGCCGCAGCTCGCCGCGATCGAAGCGGAAGCTGAAGGGGCCGAAATGGATCGCCTCCGGGGTGTCCGGGCCGGCAGGCCCGGCGGGCGGCGTCGAGCGCTTGAGGATGTTGCCCAGGCGCAGGATCAGCTCCCGGGGCTCGAAGGGCTTGGACAGGTAGTCGTCCACCCCGATTTCGAGGCCGTTCACCCGGTCCGCCGTATCGGCGCGGGCGGTGAGCATCAGAATGGGAACGGATGAGGTCTGGCGCAGGGAGCGGGCGTAGTCGAAACCCGATTCGCCCGGCATCATCACGTCGAGCACGAGAGCGTCGAACACGAAGTTCTCGGCCTTGGCGCGCGCCTCGGCGGCGCTGGACGCGGCGGTGACGCGGTAGCCGTGCTCGGACAGGAATCGAGCCAGAAGGTCGCGCAGGCGCCGGTCGTCGTCCACCACGAGGATGTGGGGAGCATGGTCGGGAATCTCGACGTGGGTGGCGTCCGTCATTCGCTCGGTGTGCTGAAAACCAGCCTCTCCACATGGGCGCGGTCGTCGGGGTCGATGAGCCGCAGGAGGTAATTGCTTATCACTTCCTTGGCGTCCGGTTCCAGCCCGCCGAGCGCCTTCATGATCCGGCGGGTCTGGAGCTTGGACAGGCGGATCGCGAGCTCATGCCCGATCGGTGTGGTCTGAAGATGACGCTGGCGGCGATCGGACGTGCCCGTGGAGCTGGTGACGAAGTCCTTCTCGATCAGCTCCTTGAGCACCCGGTTGAGGCTCTGCTTGGTGATGCGCAGGATGTCGAGGAGTTCCGCGATGGTCAGGCCCGGCTGGCGGTCCACGAAGTGCAGGACTCGGTGATGAGCGCGTCCGAAACCGAACTCGTCGAGGATGCGGTCCGGGTCGCTCACGAAATCGCGATAGGCGAAGAAGAACAGCTCGATGAGATCGTAGGCCGGGACCTCCGCCAGGATGTCATCCCCGGTTTTCCCCTTCACTCCCCCGCGCTTGATGGCCTGTACTGCGTCGGACACGGTCTCACACCTAAGTTTTAAGTCAGCCTTGTTGACATATCTCAAGCCGATTGTTACTCGTCAACCCGCTTCCGTGAAATGAATGAACCTTAAAGGGTATGGAAGCGCATCGGAAATTACGCGACCCGATGTTTTTCGCCAACTCAAGTCGCCAGCATCAAGGAGACCAACGATGTCCGCTACCCCCTTCGATCAACGTGACGGATGGATTTGGTACGACGGACAGATCGTACCCTGGAAAGATGCCCAGCTCCACGTCCTCTCCCACGGCCTCCATTATGGATCGAGCGTGTTCGAGGGCGAGCGCGCCTATGGGGGCGAGATCTTCAAGTCCACGGAGCATTCCGAGCGCCTGAAGAAATCCGCCGAGATCCTCGATTTCGAGATCCCCTACACGGTGGCCGAGATCGATGCCGCCAAGCGCCTCGTCCTGGAGAAGAACGGCATGACGGACGCCTACCTGCGTCCGGTGGCCTGGCGCGGGTCGGAGATGATGGGCGTCGCCGCCCAGGACAACAAGATCCACCTCGCCATCGCGGCCTGGGAATGGCCGAGCTACTTCAACCCGGCCGAGAAGATGAAGGGCATCCGCATCGACCTCGCGGATTACCGCCGTCCCGACCCGGCCACGGCTCCCTCCACCGCGAAGGCGGCGGGCCTGTACATGATCTGCACCATCTCCAAGCACCGGGCGGAGCGGAAAGGCTTCGCGGACGCCTTGATGCTCGATTGGCAGGGCCGCGTGGCGGAATGCACGGGCGCGAACGTGTTCTTCATCCGCGACGGCGTGGTCCACACGCCCATCGCGGACGCGTTCCTCGACGGCATCACCCGCCGCACGGTGATCGATCTCGCCAAGCGCCGCGGCTTCGAGGTCGAGGAGCGCCGGATCATGCCGGACGAGCTGCAAAGCTTCAACGAGTGCTTCATCACCGGCACCGCCGCCGAGGTGACGCCCGTGTCGGAGATCGGCCCCTACACCTTCAAGCCGGGCAACATGACCAAGGTGCTGATGGAGGATTACGCGGCCGAGGTTCAGCCCAAGGCCAAGGCGGCCTGAAGCGTCCTTATCGCAAAAAGACCGGCGCGGAGGACCTCAGAAGTCCTCCGCGTCCGGAATGCGGTTGAACGCGATCTTCGCGCCCGCATAGCCGCCTGGGATCTCGGCCCAAGGCCCCCAATGCAGCTTCCGGCCCCTGTACCGGGCGTTCAGCCGGTCCGCGATCAGGGACAAATCCTCCATCCGTCGCTTGACCTTCGCCTCCGGGGTCTGTCCGAACAGGTCCGCCTCGACCTCGCCCGTGGGCACGAGATCGTGCAGGGTGACGTGCACGCTCCTGACTCCGGGTCCCGCGTATTCCCGCTCCGCGTGAAGGAACAGCCGGGCAAGGCTCGTGAGCAGGGACGGGTCGTCCCGGGTCGGACGAAAGCGCTCCTCACCGTACCAGCCCGCGCTGTCGCGGTCCGTGAGCCAGAGGGCGAGGGCGCGGGTCGTGAAGCCTTCCCGGCGCAGACGGCTCGCGGCCTTGGCCAGCAGGACGCGGGCGCACGCATAGGCGCCCCCGAGGGTGCGCCAGCTCCCTGGCAGCACCCGGCCGTGGCCGAACATCTGCCGCCGGGTGGCAGGGCGTTCCATGGCGTAGCCGTGAAGCTCCATCCACAGCCGCTCGCCCTCCACGTTGCCCCAGAGGCGTCGGGCCTCCTTGGGCTGCAATCCCCACAGCGCCTCGACCGTGGCGACGCCCGCCCGTTCGAGCCGGGCGGCGTTGCCGCGCGCGATGCCGGGGATATCGGTCAGGCCGAGGGACAGGAGAGGGCCAGGCAGCTCGTCGGGCCGGATCGCCAGGAGCCCATCGGGCTTTCGCAGCTCGGCGGCGATCTTGGCCAGAAGCTCATTGGGACCAAGCCCCACGGAGCAGGTGAGGGTAGGCCCGATGCGCGCCGCGATAGCGTCCTTGACCCGGCGGCCAACGCCCAGGGCGGACGCCCGCTCCGCGGGCGCGAGGGCACAGACCATCTCGTCGATGGAACGCACCTCACGGACGGGCAGCACCGTCTCGATGGCGGCGAGAATCTCGCCGTGCAGACGCACATAGACGTCGTGCCGGGCCGTGACGAACACCATACGGGGATGGATGCGCCGCGCCTCCCGCACGGTCGTGCCTCGCCTGACCCCCAGGGCCTTCGCCTCCCGGCTGACGGCGATCAGGCCTGTGTGCTCCGACCTAATGGGGATGACCCCCATCGGCCGGCCCCTCAAATGCGGCTGGAGGTGCTGCTCGGCGCTCGCGAAGAACGAATCGAAGTCGACATAGAGCCTCTCGAGCTCGTGGGGCTGGTGCACGGTTCATCCTCGCTGAAACGAACAAACCATGAACCGCCAAAATCGGGCGAGTCGAGACGGGATTCCTGTGGATAACGGGGACGATCAGGGAGCAGACGACAACTTCCCGAGGGGAACCGTCGCTCCCGCCAGGCGTTCATAATTCAGAACATATACAGAACAGAGGTGTCATCGACATGGCGAAGACGAAGCAAGGCACAGGCCGTCACGAGGATCCGCCGGAGGTCCAGAACCCGAAGATCAATCCCGACGACGCCTCCAACCAGATCAAGGATCCGGACGATTGGGTAACGGGTCAAGAGCCCATGACAGGGGCTCAGGCGTCCTACCTGAAGACCCTGTCCGAGCAGGCGCATGATCCGAAGGCCTATGATCCGGAACTCGACAAGGCGGAAGCCTCGAAGCGGATTGATCAATTGCGTCAGGAAACTCGTTAGTCGGCGCAGCCGAGAACGGGCCGGCCTCGTGGCCGGCCTTATCCTTTTTGATGAAGTCTCGAGCACGAAAATCTTGGATGGGCCGACCTGAGCCCCTTACATAGCTGGGCTGCAATCACCACATTGATCGCATGAGGCGTCCTTGCCTCCAGTGAGGTCATTTCGACGATGATGAAGACTTTGTCCCGTAAAGGCCAATCGATCGCCGTGCTGGCGGTCCTGCTGACCCTTGCGGCAGGCATTGCTGAGGCACGTCCCGGCGGCGGCCGCGGCAGCTTCGGTTCGCGAGGCGCACGCACCTATTCGGCGCCGCCTCCAACCGCGACCGCACCCAATGCTGCGGCGCCGATCCAGCGTTCGCAGACCAATCCCAGCGCGGCACAGCCTTCCGCTCCGATGGCCGGCGCATCCGCCGCGCAACCGCGCCGTTTCGGCTTCGGCACCGGCCTCGCGGCAGGCCTCTTCGGCGCCGGTCTTCTCGGCATGCTGATGGGCAACGGCTTCTTCGGCGGTCTGGCGGGCCTTGGCTCGATCTTGGGTCTCGTGATCCAGATCGGTCTGGTGGTCCTGCTCGTGTCGTTCGCCATGAAGTGGTTCCGTCGCCGCCAGCAGGCGCAGCCCGCCTACGCGACGGCGCAGACCCACGCCCGCAATGCGTCCCCCGGTCCCAGGCCGGCGGGTCCGACCGGCGCGGGCCTCGGTTCCGCTCTCGGCGGCCTCGGCCGCGGCACGGGCAACGCCTCGGCTCCTCAGGGCCGTCCCGTCGCTCAAGCGCCGATCCAGATCGGCGAGCGGGACTACGCGGCCTTCGACAAGGCGCTGGTTGATCTTCAGGCCGCCTACACCCGTGGCGACACCGCCACGATCTGGGACATCGCCACGCCCGAGATGGCCGGTTACATCCAGGAGGAGCTGAACGACAACGCCAGCAATGGCGTCGTGAATTCAGTGACCAACGTGAAGCTGCTTCAAGGCGATCTGGCGGAAGCCTGGCGCGAGGGCAGTGCGGAATACGCCACGGTGGCCATGCGCTACGCGCTGACGGATGTCACCACGGAGAAAGCCACGGGCCGGATCATGGACGGCGATCCGAATCGCGTGACGGAGACGGTCGAGATTTGGACCTTCCGCCGCGATGCCGGCGGGCCTTGGAAGCTCTCGGCGATCCAACAGGGCTAACGTTCATCCGCACATGAGAAAAGGCCGGGGCCATCAAGCCCCGGCCTTTTTTGTGGGCTGTCTGCGCCGCTACTCGGCCGCTTGGCGGCGGTCGGCGTGCGAACCTTCCTGAACCTCTTCGATGATCTTCTTGGAGAAGGGCTCAAGATCACCAGGGTTGCGGCTCGTGATCAGGCCTTTGTCGACCACCACGGCTTCGTCGCTCCATTGGCCGCCGGCATTGATCACGTCTGTCTTGATCGATTGGTACGACGTCACCTTCCGGCCCTTGACGATCCCGGCCTCGACCAGCAGCCACGGAGCGTGGCAGATCGCGGCGACGACCTTGCCGGCGCTGTAGAAGGACCGGACAATCTCGATCGCCTTGGGCTCGAGTCGCAGCTTGTCGGGGTTGATCTGTCCGCCCGGCAGAACCAGCGCATCGAACGCGTCGGGATTGACGCTCTCGAGATCCTGATCGACGGGGACCGGACGACCCCAATCCTTCTCGTCCCAGCCCTTGATCTCCTTCGGGCTCTGACGCGATTGCGGCGCCGCGACAGTCACCTTGGCGCCGGCTTCGGACAGCTTCTGCTTGGGCACTTCGAGTTCGGACTGCTCGAAGCCATCCGTCGCCATGATGAGGATTTTGGCCTGTCGAATATCAGGCATGGGGCTCTCCATTTGTTTTGGGGATGCCCGGCCAACGGATGAACAGGGGGAGTGTTCCGTACCGGAACGGTCTTCCCGCTAATCGGTTGACCTCTCAAGGAAGCCTTTCAGAGAGGGAGATTCATGGTCAATCCAGGTCATCCGTCGGAGCCTATTCCGGGCGGCAACGTTCCCAGCGAAGTGCCTCCGCCGCCTTTGCCGGACGAGGTGCCCGATATCGGGCCGACCGGCCCGCGCACCCCTTATCCCGTGGACGATCCCGGCATCAGCGAACCGGGTGGCCCCGGCTCGGAGCCAGATTACCTTCCAGGCAATCCCACCGATCCCGGACCGAGGATGTAGACGAGAAAAAGGAGGCTCTTGGCCTCCTTTTTCAAGTGATCGCGTTGCAACCGCTTCAGATCTCCAAGATGGCGTAAGGCCGGCCCGTCGGCTTCTCGATGTGCCGTGCCACGTTGTAGACCGGTTGCCCACCCGGCGTGCGGCCCTCGAACCTGCCCCGGTGCGCGTGGCCGTGAACGATGGCGTTCACCTTGAACCGGTCGATCGTCTCGGCAAGGCGCGACGAGCCCAGGAACGGATAGATTTCCAGGGGCTCGCTTTCGATGGTGTCCGGCACTGGGGCATAGTGCAGGATCACCATGGAGCGTTTGCTCCGCACCTGCCGCATGGCGTTCTCCAGGCGCAGGGTCTCATTCATGGCCTCGTTCACGAATTGCTTGATGGCAGGCTCGCCGAACGAGCCGAGCATGCGGCGGCCGAAACCGCCCGCAAAGCCCTTCACGCCGACGAACCCGACCCCGCCGATCTCGCAGGACTGTCCGTCGAGAACCTTCATGCCGGCATCGCGAAGAATGCGGGAGACCTCCTCGGGTGCCCCGCACTCGTAGTCGTGATTGCCGAGCACGCCGACCACCGGAATCGAGCAGGCCTTCAGGTCTTGCGCCAGAAGCTCCGCCTCCTGGGGCTTGCCGAGATCGGTCAAGTCCCCGGCGAGCACCAGGACGTCGGCCGTTCGCGAGATCTCGCCGAACAGCTCGCGGTAGGATTCCGCGTTGTCCTCGCGGACATGCAAGTCTCCCATGGCGGCAACCCGCAGCGGGGTCGCCGCACTCGGCACGGCATCGTCAGTCATTCCGCCATTCACCCTCGCCGCCTACATCGGCAAAGCCCCATTGCTTCACGTCGATCTCGTAATCCACCCGCGAGAACATGCGGCCGCGGCACACCTTCATCTGCGGGGGCGGCAGGTCGAGCTGCTTGGATAACCGGTCGAGAAGCTCATCCATGACCCAGCGCGGGACGGTGTCGCGCTCGGTCGGATAGATCCAACGGAAGTTCAGGAGGTGCATGAGCATCACCTCCCAGTGCACTTCCATGTAGGCGAGGAGCTGGTGCCAGTCGATCTGGTCCCCCGCTTTGAGGATCGTGTGGGCCACGTCGGCGCCGTCGTAGCGGTGCCGCAGCTGGATGAAGCATTTCGACCAGACCAGCTCCGTCGGACCCACGATCCGCACCGGCGAGCCGAACACCTCGATCTGGCGCGCATTGTCGAACCAGAGATCGCCGATGGGCATCGTGCCGTTGGACGAAGCGAAGATCACGTCGAAGAAATACTGGCCTTTGTAGACCTTGCCGAGCCAGCGCTCGTCCTCGATCTCGATGGCATAGCCGAGATTCTTGAAATGCGAGAGCACGCGTGTGTAGTCGCCCGCCTTGCAGAAGATGTCGAGATCCTTCGTCGGGCGGGTGATGCCCGTATAGGCCGAGAGGGCGTAAGTTCCGGCGAGCAGATAGGGGAGCCCGAGCTGGTTGAGCTCCTTCAGGGCTTCCGCGTAGAAGGCTTCCGATTCCGGGTATTTGAGCGTCGGTTCCGCCTTGGCGTCGATAATCGGAACTCCAGGGTGAGCCACCGGCGTGAAGTCGGGGTTGTGGACCGTCATATGCCTCATTCCAGCGCAGCCGTGAGACAGGCCCGCGTTCGACAACCGGGTGACGGTAATGAAGTTCCTTAACGCTTGAGTGAGCCCCCGCCGGTCGGCCTCAGTGACCGCCGCCGGAAATCCGGATGTCCCTGGGGGAATTGAGAATTTCGAGAAGGCTGTTGGCGATGTGGCGGGCTTCGTCATCCTTCAGGCGCAGCATGAAAGGCGGGATCATGCCGGCTTGGAGGGACACGACCGCCATGCCGTTCTCGTCCATGCCGATATCGATCGTCGGGGATGTGACATCGACCATTTCCTCAATGGCTTCGCCGGTCTCCTCGTTGTCCTCGCCGATCGCCACGAGCAACTGGCCGACCGCCTTGACGAGGGACCGCGCGGCTTGCGGATCCATCACCACGGCTGTCGACTGCTCGCCCTTCTTGAACGCGAGTTGAATGTTGCTGCCGTCGAGCGTTACGGAAATGCCTGCCATCGCTCCGGGGTCTCCCATCGTTTGAGGACCCCAATATGGGGTCTGGAGACCGGAAAGGAAGTCAAGGGGGGAGGCGGCATCCCCGCATGGACGCGGACATGCTTAAAGGCCTCGCCGGCTCACGGCCGGAAGATCGCCGCGATCTGCGGGTAAAGGCCGCTTCCGTCTGGAGCCGCCATCCAGCCGGTGCTTCCGAGAGCGATGGCGGACAGGATCAGCGTATAGGTCAGTTCCCGCAGGATGTGGCGGCGTGAGCCGAGGGTGCGCACCGAAGCCATCATTGTCATTACTCTGCCGTTGTCGCGTGATGGGGTGGTCTACCGCCGGAAGGGCTACTCTCGCGGCTCACCATAGTCACGACGAACCGCCCGGTCTTTGAGGCAAGTTGTCCCTGCTCCCGCTTTCAACGTGAAAGGGTCCCAGCCGTTCCGGGTCAGGCCAAGCTCCGTTGCCGCACCCACAACAAAGCGGCCGGACGCGTGAACCGAATGGCTGAGGGGAACGTTCCTTCGACCGATGCACTCCTGTCGAAGGCTCCATCCATGGCAAACGAGAATCAGACGATCAGCGACCGGGCCCTCGCCGTGTTCGCATTCGCGGCCTATCACGAACTGGAAAGCGGCCAGCCGGTCCGAAGCGTCGCGCGGGCCGATCAGGCAGGCCACAAGGCGGATGACGAAGCTGTCGCCGAGTTGACGGAGCGGGGTTTCGTGGAAACCGATGAGAATTACATCCGGTTCACGCCCACCGGCGAGCAGTTGAAGCAGAACGTGATCGATGGATTACGCGGGGTTATCACAGGTTAACCTTCGTAATACTGAAGCGCCCGAGGCTGCCTCCATTGCAAGTCTGCCTTGCATTTAAGGGATGCATCGCTTACGTATTGTTCTCGATTTGGCCGGACGACTGGGCTGCTTCGCCTCTGGCAATGCCGGGCGCACGTCTTCTCTCTACCAATCTCGAAATGGCGGTCGGATGCTCTCCCATCGCGAACGTGCAACTAGCAGCAGAAGGTATCCCCGATGGAAACGGGAACGGTAAAGTGGTATAACGCCACGAAGGGCTACGGCTTCATTCAGCCGGATAACGGCGGCAAGGACGTTTTCGTGCATGCCACGGCGCTCGAGCGTGCCGGGATGCGCGGTCTGCGCGAGGGTCAGAAGATCTCCTACGAGCTTCAGACGGACCAGCGGACGGGCAAGTCTTCTGCTGTTAACCTGCAGAATGCCTGACGAATTCATGCTGGAGGGGGTGACTTCACGCCCTCTTGCATATAGCCGTTCCGGTTCGGGGCGGCTTTTTTGTTGTTGAATGGAAGGCTTTGCATGGCAAAGGAAGAATTGATCACCTTCGAGGGGCTGGTGACGGAAATCCTGCCCGACGCCCGTTACCGGGTACAGCTCGATAACGGGCATGAGGTGATTGCCTACACGGCAGGCAAGATGAAGAAGAACCGCATCAAGACCCTCGCGGGCGACCGCGTGACGGTGGAGATGTCGCCGTATGATCTGGAAAAGGGACGGTTGATCTTCCGTCACAAGGACGCCAATGCCGGCGGGCCTCGTCCGCCGCAGCGCGGAAACCCGCAGTTCCGGCGCCGCTGACGTTCGCTACCGGGAGCGGAGCAACCCCAAGGCTCCTCCGCTCCGGTCTGACTGTGCCCGCTCTCAGGCTACGGCCTGCATGACCGATAGCGTCATCCGGTCCGGGCCGAGATCCTCATCCATATCGGTGAAGTGCATCAGCTCCGCCAGACGGTTGCGGGCGCGGTTGACACGACTCTTGATGGTGCCCACGGCACAGCCGCAGATCTCGGCGGCCTGCTCGTACGAGAAGCCGGACGCCCCCACCAGGAGAAGCGCCTCGCGCTGGTCGTGAGGCAGGCGGGCCAGGGCCTTCTGGAGATCCTCGAAGTCCAGATGAGCCCCTTGCGAGGGCTGCACCGCGAGGCTCGCCGCATATTTGCCATCCGCGTCCTCCACCTCACGGCGCCGCTTGCGGTATTCCGAATGGAAGAGATTGCGCAGGATGGTGAAGAGCCAGGCTTGCATATTCGTGCCGGGCTGGAAGCGCTGGATATTGGCGATGGCCCGCATCAGCGTTTCCTGCACGAGGTCGTCGGCGCGATCCACGTTGTTGGTGAGCGAGATCGCGAACGCGCGCAGGTTCGGCGTCGCCTTCATCATGGCGTCGCGCAGTTCGTTGGTGATGCTCATGTTAGTGGTGCTCCCTCCGGTCGCGCCCCGTATCAGCTTGGTCCAACTGATTGATGATCTCGATGAACCGTTCAGGGACAGGGTTCTCGCCGAGGGCAAGGCTGTCGTAGAAATGGCGCAGCCTCTGGCCGATCTCCGCCTGCACGGAGCGGCTGAGGGCTGGCCGCGAGCCCGCCTTGAGGCCGGGAACGCTCTCTTCGGTGGTGTCCGTGGGGATGGGGTAGTCTCGCTTTTTGGGACTGTTGTGACGCATCGGCTCGCGCAACCTCGCTCCTTCAGGTCGTCAGGTCAGGGTCGCTCTCCGGGCGGAACCCACATCGCCACGGTTCTAACGCCCAAGCCAAAGGCATCGTTCCGCGCAACAGCGTCTCATTATGCTGGGCATAAGGCGCCGTCGTCCGGAACTTAATCCTTACAGTCAAGTTTCCTGCACACGACCGACATGAGGAGGTCGATGCCGGAGTAAGCCCGAGAGGCTGCTTTCGGTTCCGAAACCCTCGTGGGCCCGCGCGGATCATGCAGACGTGGCGTGCTGCCGTCTCGGGTCGGGTGGAGAGCGGGACGTAGCGCGTCCCGTGAGGCAACACTGGAAAGGACCGTCATCATGGCGCTCAGCACAATCCTTCTCATCATCGTCATCCTGCTGCTTCTCGGCGCCGTCCCGGCTTGGCCCTACAGCCGCGGATGGGGCTACGGACCGAGCGGCCTGCTCGGCGTCATTCTTCTGATCCTCATCATCCTGCTGCTGCTCGGCCGCATCTGAGGACCCACGGCTCAGCCGAGGGAAGAAGACCCGGAGGAGGGAGATTCCGGCGGCATGGCTTGCCGGAGCCCGCCCACTTGCGGCCCCGGATACGAAAAAGCCCGGCGGATGGGGGTCCGCCGGGCTTTTTCTTTGGAGAAGAACGGTCAGAGCGCGCGTTCGAAACGCAGCTCGCCGTTCTGCGACTTGATGATCAGGGTCGAGCCCTGGATGTCCCACTTGGCCGACGTGCGCAGGGCCACGAAGAAAGCCTGTTCGGACGCCATCACGTTCCGGTCGCAGGATCGCTTCGTCAGCGCGAGCGGACCCACCGCAAGTCCTTGCTCGCGCAGCGGGTAGGCCGTGGCCGCGAAGGTGTTGCACCCGCCGAATCCGCGGGCGCGCAGCTGGCCGTCGAGGCTGAAGCTCGGACGCTCCGATCCGCCGAAGGCCCTGCCGTTCAGGCTGACCGCGAGCCAGGACGAGTTGAGGGGGAAGACCTTGCCGCCCTGTCCGGGCTGCGGAACCTTCGGGTCGACCTGCCGGGAGGGGCCGGCCGGGCGGCCGGCGCTGGCGGCGCTTTGCGCATGGGCGGCGGGCACGAACGCGAGGGCGGCGAGAAGCATCGCAAATAAGCGCACGGACATGTGCGCCACGGGTCGGAGCGCGTTCATCGGAACCTCTTCATCGAAAAACGAGGCGACCATAAGGGCCTGACATCGCAAGCGCAACGGCCTGCGGTGCCCTGTCCCAGGTCAATGGCGGTCCAGGGTGGAATAGCCGAGCCTGAGCCGGGATGGAAGGCCGGAATCGGAGATCCGCCTTCAACTTTCCGACGTCATCCCCGGCCGAGACGGCGCAGCAGGCGCTCCGTGAGGGGATTGGTGCTCCGGAACAGGTAGTCGAGCGTGCGCACGGAGGCGTTCCGCGCGCCCAAGCCACGCAAGCCCTCGACCAGGTCGAAAACCACCCCGGCCGGACAGTGCAGGACGAGCTCCGGCCCCTGAGGCCTTCCGTAGGGCAGGCTCGCCCCGAGGGCAGCGGCCAGGGCCTCGGCCTCGCCCGCGCGGGTCGCGTCGAAGGCGGCGCGCACCTCCCGGCTCGTGCGGGCTTCCTCCTCGGCCGCGATGCGGGTGAGCACCAGGGTGGCGGCGGCCCGCGCACGCTCGCCCCAGGGCGCGCGGGCGGAGGCCACGAGATTGGCCTCGGAGCGCAGGATCATCCCGTCATCGAGAATCTTCAGGGCGTTCGCCTTGAGGGTGGCGCCCGTGGTCGTGATGTCCACGATGATCTCCGCCGCCCCCGAACCCGGAGCCCCCTCGGTGGCGCCGAGGCTCTCCACGATGAGATAGTCGGCGATGCCACGCTCGGCGAAGAACCGGCGGGTCAGGTTCACGTATTTGGTAGCGACCCGCATCTTGCGGCCGTGCCGGGCGCGCATGTCGGCCGCGACCTCGTCGAGGTCCGCCATGGTGCGCACGTCGATCCAGGCCTGGGGCACCGCCACGATCACGTTGGCGTTGCCGAAGCCGAGAGGCGTGAGGAGCTCCACGGCCTCGTCGGCGTCCGCGAGCTGCTCCCGGATCAGGTCCTCGCCCGTGATGCCCAGATGGGCCGTGCCCGCCGCCAGGTGCGCGACGATCTCGGACGCGGACACGAAGGCCACCTCCACGTCCGGCACGCCTTTCAGGGTGCCGCGGTAGTCGAGGGCGCCCCGGCTCTGGGAGAAGACGAGGCCCGCGCGGGCGAAGAACGCGGCCGCGTTCTCCTGGAGGCGTCCCTTCGACGGGACGGCCAGGATCAGGGGAGCGTCGGACATCAGGGCCTCCCCACGATACGGTCGAGCCAGAACGAGCAGCCCACGGCCGGGATCGGCTCCCTGGCGCCGAGATGCTGGAGCAGCCGGTCGTAGCGCCCGCCGCCCACGACGGGCTTCCCGTCGGCGCGGCGCCGGTCCTGCACCTCGAAAATGAAGCCGGTGTAATAGTCGAGATTGCGCGCGAAGGTGGCCGCGAAGGCGAACGTGCCCACATCGAAGCCTCGGGCCGCCATGAAGCCGGTACGCTCCTCGAGGCTGTCGAGAGCCCCCGACAGGTCGAGCCCGGCTTCCGCTGCGAGAGACCGGATCGCGGCGGCGGCCTCATCCGGATTGCCGCTGACCGCCAGATACCGGTCGAGGACCGCCCGAGCCTCCGTCGACAGGCTGGAGCGGTTCCCGGCGCGGGCCAGGAAGCGCTCGGCGATCTCGCCCGCGCTGCGCCCGCCCACACGGGCGATGCCGGCGATCGACAGGATATCCTCCACGAAGGCCTTGGCGGCCTGGGGCGCCTGCCCCTCGATGGCGGCCAGAAGGCCTGCATATTCGGCCGAGTTCTGGGACTCGCCGTCGCTGAGGCTGTCGAGCCCCTGACCCGACACGATGGCGCGGATCACCCGGCGCTTGCCGGCGGGGGTGATCCCGAGCGCGTCGATCAGATCGTTCAGAAGGCCCATGTCGCCGAGACGGACCTGGACGTCGTCGAGGCCGAGCTGGCTCAGTCCCTCGAGGCTGAGGCCCAATACCTCCGCGTCGACGGCGGCGATGTCGAGCCGGCCGATGGCCTCGATCCCGGCCTGGAGAAACTCGCCGCTCTCGCCCGGCCGCATCCGGAACACAGGTCCGCCATAGGAGTATCCGCTGGGCTGGGCGCCGTGGCGCTCCAGGTGCTGGAGGCACACCGGTATCGTGTATTCAGGCCGCAGGCACAGTTCCTGGCCCGAGGCGTCCTGGGTCACGAACATGCGCCGCCGGATATCCTCGCCGGACAGATCCACGAAAGCGCTCGCGGGCTGAAGCACGGGCGGCTCGACGCGCGCGTAACCCTCGCGCTCGAAGAACGCGATCAGCGTCCGGGTGGCATCGGTCTCCGTCACGGGCGTCGCTCAAATCCTTGTCCGGCGTGCTCTCTAGCAACGCTCGCGCAGGATGGCGACCGTTTTCGACCGGCAAGGTGAACGGGGAGGTGGGTGCGCAGGGGTTCGCATGAGGCGCAGCCGCCGGATGAACCGTGGCCGCATTCCACCTTCGTCATGGCCGGGCCTGACCCGGCCATCTGGGTATTCGGGGGATGTCCTCGGACACGGCCGATGGATGCCCGGCTCACGGCCGGGCTTGACGAAGTGCAGGACGGAGCCCTTCGGCGTCTCGAGCACAAATCCGGCTCCCCGCTCAGCCGCGCCCTCTGAAGCGGGGGGATGCCGGCGGCTCAGCCCTCCGAGGAGGTCTCGCCCGTGGTCTCGGAGCGTTCCGGGCCCTTTTCGGGAGCGGCCGCTTTCTCGGCCGGAGGGCGCTTGACCGCGGCCGGACGTTTGGCGGCGGTCTTGCGAGCCGCCTTCGCGGGCGCCTTGCTGGCCGGGAGACGGGCTGGGGCATCCTCGCTCTCTCCCGTCAGGGCCGTGGGAAGGAAGTGGCGGGCGGCATCCGTCACGACCCCGGCCACCGTACCGGCCGCCGAATGCATGACGCCCCGGGCGGCGGCCTTCGCCACCGCCTTGGCGTCTCCGCCCTGGCGGCTCTTCGTCAGCGCGGCCGCCGCGGCTCCGGCCGCGGCGATCAACGCGTCGGCCAGGATCTCGCGGCCGAGATCGGAGGTGAGCATCTCCTTGATCGGCCCCAACTTGCGCAGAGCCTTGGGCACCTTGACGCCCGCGATGTCCTTCGCGGCCTTCAAGGGCGCCACGGCGCCGGACCGGGATTTCCCGCCTTCCGCCTTGCGGGCGTCCGACTTGCGAGCCTCAACCTTGCCCGAACGGCCCTTGCCCGATTTGGACTTCTGCTTCTTGGGAGCGTCGGCTTTGGATTTCGTCTTCGCCATGGGTGCCTCACGGTGGTCAAGCTTGGGGCACAACGAGAAGCCAAGCTTGAGAGTTCCACGAGGTATAAAGCCTTCCGCTGGGGAAGGGGAGAGGCGCGCCGCCTTTGCCCACAGGCGGAACGAGGCGCCCGGCCTAGCCGAAGTGCCGGCCCAGGACCTCGCGCACCGCATCCACCAGCTGGTTCTCGGCGACGGAGAACTGGGCCGGTCGGGCGGACTTCCATTCGGCGTTGGACGCGATGGCGTCAGCCGCCTTGGCGCCCTCGATCAGGTCCTTGATCTCGACCTCGCCGCGTTCACGCTCGTTGGAGCCCTGGATGATCACGCAGGGGCTCTGGCGCTTGTCGGCATATTTCATCTGGGCCTTCATGCCCGACGAGCCGAGGTAGAGTTCGGCCCGTACGCCCGCGTGGCGCAAGGTGGAGACCATGCGCTGATAGGCGGCGATCTGATCCCGGTCCATTACCAGGACCACGACGGGGCCGGGGGTCTCCTGGCCCGACACGACGGGGCTCTTGACCGCCTTCAGGGCGGAGAACAGACGCGAGACGCCGATCGAGAACCCTGTGGCGGGCACAGGCTCCGAGCGGAAGCGGCCCACGAGCCCGTCGTAGCGTCCGCCGCCGCCCACGGAGCCGAACCGCACCGGGCGGCCGTCCTCGTCCTGCACCTGGAAGGTCAGCTCGGCCTCGTAGACGGGGCCGGTGTAATATTCGAGGCCGCGCACCACGGAAGGATCGACGGTCACCCGGTCCTCGTAGCCGGAGCCGGCCACCAGGGCGGCAATCTCCGCCAGCTCGCTCGCGCCTTCCTCCCCACGGGCCGACCCCGCCACCACGGTTCTGAGGTTCTCGATGGTCTCGGCATTGGTGGCGCCCTTGGCCTCCGTGAAGGCCAGCACCCGCGCAATGGCGTCAGGCTCGAGGCCCGCGCCCTTCGTGAAGTCTCCGCTCTCGTCCTTGCGTCCCGCGCCGAGGAGGTGGCGCACGCCGTCAGGGCCGAGCCGGTCGAGCTTGTCGATGGCGCGCAGCACGGTGAGCCGCTGGCCCGCTTGTGTTTCGCCGCCCAGCCCGATGGCCTCCAGGACGCCGTCCAGAACCTTGCGGTTATTGACCTTGATCACGTAATCGCCGCGCCCGATGCCGACCTTCTCCAGCGTATCGGCGGCCATCATGCAGATCTCGGCGTCGGCGGCGACGGACGCCGCCCCCACCGTGTCAGCGTCGAACTGCATGAACTGGCGAAAGCGCCCCGGTCCCGGCTTCTCGTTGCGGAACACCCAGCCGGCCCGGTAGCTGCGATAGGGCTTGGGCAGGGCGTCGAAATGCTCGGCCACGTAGCGGGCGAGCGGCGCGGTCAGGTCATAGCGCAGGGACAGCCATTGCTCGTCGTCGTCCTGAAACGAGAACACGCCCTCGTTGGGCCGGTCCTGGTCGGGCAGGAATTTCCCGAGCGCGTCCGTGTATTCCACGAAAGACGTCTCGACGGCCTCGAACCCGTAAAGCTCGTAGGACTGGCGGATCGCCGCGAGCATCCGCTCGGTGGCGGCGATCTCGGCGGGACCGCGGTCGGCGAATCCGCGCGGGGCGCGGGCCTTGATCTTATCGGCTTTGGACATGGGAACGTGAGGCGCCAGTATGAACGAAAATCCGGCGCACGGTTACCGCGTGGGGCGGTGGGGGGCAAGGGTGCCTTTTCATTCGCGCCGTCATGCCCGGCCTCGAGCCGGGCATTCACGAGACGCGTCCGAGCCCTACGCCACGGCCTTGATGACCCGGCCCACCTTGTCGACGACCTCGCCGATCTGGTCCTCGCTGATCACCAGCGGGGGCGAGAGCGCGATGGTGTCGCCGGTGATGCGCATCATCAGGCCCTGCTCGTGGAAGGCGCGGTCCATGGCCTCGAAGGCCCGGCGGCCCACGGCGTCGGGCCGCGAGGCCAGGTCGACGGCGCCCACGAGACCGATGCTGCGGATGTCGAGCACGTTGGGGAGGCCCTTGAGGGAGTGGATGGCGTCGGCCCAGACGGGCTCCAGGGCCTTGGCGCGCTCGAAGAGCTTCTCGTCCCGGTAGATGTCCTGGGCGGCGAGCGCCGCCGCGCAGGCCAGCGGGTGGCCCGAATAGGTATAGCCGTGGAACAGCTCGATCACCGGACCGTCGCCCTTCATGAAGGCGTCGTGGATGCCTTTGCGGACCAGCACGCCGCCCATGGGAACGGTGCCGGAATTCACGCCCTTGGCGAAGGTGATCATGTCCGGAACGACGCCGTAGCGCTCCGCCGCGAAGGCATTGCCCAGGCGCCCGAAGCCCGTGATGACCTCGTCGAAAATCAGCAGGATGCCGTATTTGTCGCAGATCTGGCGCAGGCGCTGCAGGTAGCCCTTGGGGGGCGGAAGCACGCCGGTGGAGCCCGACATGGGCTCCACGATCACGGCCGCGATGGTGGAGGCGTCGTGCAGCGCCACGATGCGCTCCAGCTCGTCAGCGAGGTGCGCGCCCCATTCCGGCTCGCCCTTGGAGAAGGCCTGCTCGGCGCGGTTGTAGGTATGGGGCAGGTGGTCGACCCCCGCCAGGAGGGAGCCGAAGAACTTCCGGTTCGGCACGATTCCACCGACGGAGATGCCGCCGAAGCCGACACCGTGATAGCCGCGCTCGCGGCCGATGAGGCGCGTCTTGCTGCCCTGGCCGGTGATGTTGAAATAGGCCAGCGCGATCTTGAGCGCGGTGTCCACCGCCTCGGAGCCCGAGTTGCAGAAGAATACGTGGTCTAGGTCGCCCGGCGCCATGGCGGCGAGGCGGGACGCGAGGGTGAACCCCGCCGCGTGCCCAAACTGGAAGGCGGGCGAATAATCCAGCTCTTCGGCCTGGGCCTGGATGGCGCGGGTGATCTCGTCCCGGTTGTGGCCCGCGTTGCAGCACCACAGGCCCGCCGCTCCGTCCAGCACGGCTTTCCCGTCGGGGGTGTAGTAGTGCATGTCCTTGGCGCGGGCGATCATGCGCGGGCGCGCCTTGAAGGACTTGTTGGCCGTGAACGGCAGCCACCAGGCGTCCAGGTCGTTGGGAGCCAGATGGTCGTTGGCGGCGCGGGAACTGGAGGTCATGGGTATCGGTCCGAGGGAGGGCTGGGGATTCGCGCCACCCTACCAGCGGGCCTCCAACCGGCAAAGGCTTTTGAACGGGACCCGCAATCGCGTCCGAAAACCTGGGGCTGCGGCGCTTTGCGCGATCTATGCCGCCAAGCTGAAACCGATCCATCCGGCCCGGGTTTGCCCTGGTACCGCATCGACACCCCAAGGCAGACATCCATCATGAACAGGACGACAGGATTGGCCCTCGCGGCCGCTCTCGCTTGGAGCACCGGCGCTCTTGCCCAGCAGGGCTTGGGAAGCGCTCCAAGCGCCACCCCCCAGACCTCGACCCAAACGGCTCCCAGCGTGGATACTGGGGGATCAGGACCGCGGAAAGCGCCGTTGATCGAATCCGACCAGCCCGGGGCCGCGGCCACGACAGGATCGGTCGGATCCACGCTCAATCCCGAGGGCAACCCGGCCGGCACCATCGATTCAGGACCCGAGAGCGGCATCAATTCCGGCGCCAGCGGCCGCAACACCTGTTATCCGGGCCAATCCGGCCAGCAGGTGGGCAGCACCAACCCGGCCGGCATGCCGAGCCAGTGCAAATAATCCTTCGCCCAGGCGGCTCAGCCTGTCATCGCCGTGGCCTCGTATCCCGCTTTCGAGAGGGCTTGGGCCACGTCGATGCTCTGCGCCAAGGTTTGGACGTGAACGCGGCCATGGGCCAAGTCCACGTCCACCGATGCGCCGGGGTCGAGGTGCCGGATCGTCTTGGTGACGGCCTGCACGCATCCCTCGCAGGTCATGCCTTCCACTTGCATCAATAGATCCTTGCGCGGCTCTTCCATGGCATCTCTCCTTGCATCCGGTTCAGGGGCGCTCCGGAAACGACAACGCGGGAGGGAGGGCTCCGGTCCATCGGTTGACTTCACCTTCCGGAGCGCCTACCCGCCAGCGGTTACCGGCGAGAGACCATGACCGACACCGACAGCATCCCCCTCGTGGACGGCATCGCCTCCTTCGCGGGCCGCTACGATCTCATCCTTTGCGACGTGTGGGGCGTGCTCCACAACGGCGTGAGCGCTTACGAGGGGGCGGGCGACGCGCTGTCCCGCTTCCGCCAGCAGGGCGGGACCGTGGTCCTGGTCTCCAACGCTCCGCGTCCGGGGACCTCCGTGGCGGCGCAGCTCGACGGATTCGGGGTGCCGCGGGAGGCTTACGATTCCGTGGTGACGTCGGGCGACATGACCCGCCTCGCCATCGAAGAGCGCCCCGGCCTGAGCCTGCACCATATCGGCCCGCCCCGCGACCTGCCCATGTTCGACGGCCTCGGCCTGCGTTTCGCACCGCTGGAGAGCGCCGATTACGTGGTGTGTTCCGGCTTCGACAACGACGAGCGCGAGACCGTCGAGGATTATCGCAATCGCCTGGACCTCATGCGGTCGCGTGGCCTCCCGGTGATCTGCGCCAACCCCGACTTGGTGGTGGAGCGCGGTGACGTGATCGTGCCTTGCGCCGGCACCATCGCACTCGCCTACGAAACGATGGGCGGCGAGGTTTTCTACGCGGGCAAGCCCCACCGGCCCGTCTACGAGCGCGCGCTTGCGGTCGCATCCGGGATTCGCGGCGCGCCCGTCGCAAAGGACAAGGTCCTGGCCGTGGGCGACGCGATCCGCACCGACATCGCGGGTGCGGATGCCTTTGGGATCGACTCGCTCATGATCGCGCGGGGCATCCATACCAAGGACCTGAACCTGCATCTCGGCCCTCTTCTGTCCCAGCACGTGCAGGACTGGGTCGCGCTTCAGGCCGCGCGGCCTACGGCCATTACGGACATGCTCGCCTGGGCGGCTTGACCCGACGGGGTCTTTTCGACAGGTTTCCCGCCCCTCAACGTCATCCCGGACCCATGCCGCCCGACGCCCCCTCGCACCCGATGGCTCCCTTCGCGATCCGCCGAGACGGCGAGGCCGTGCCGGAGCGCCTGAGGGGCGCCGTGGCGGCCATCGGGAATTTCGACGGGGTCCACCGGGGGCACCGCTCGCTCATCGCCCGCGCCGTCGGCGCCGGACGGCCTGGTGCCGTGGTCACGTTCGAGCCGCATCCGCGGGACTATTTCAGGCCGGCCGATCCCGTCTTCCGCCTGACGCCGGAGCCCGTGAAGCTCGCGCTCTTCGCCCGGCTTGGCCTCGACGGAGCCTTCGTGCTGGGCTTCGACGCGGCCCTCGCCAGCCGGGATGCCGCGTCCTTCGTCGCTCTCCTGGCCGACGAGCTGGCGCTCTCGGGAGTCCTCATCGGCCATGATTTCCACTTCGGGCGTGGCCGGGAGGGGACACCGGACCTCATGGGGGAGCTGTGCCGCCGCCGAGGGCTGGACTGTACGATCATGCCCGCCGTCACCGAAGGCACGGAGCCCGTCTCCTCCAGCGCCATCCGCGCCGCCCTCCAGGCGGGGGACATCGCCGAAGCCAACCGGCTCCTGGGCTACCGCTGGTTCGTGCGGGCCGAGGTCCGGCATGGGGAAAAGCGCGGCCGGACCCTAGGCTATCCCACGGCCAATATGCGGCTCCCGGACGATTGCCGCCTGCGCCACGGAATCTATGCGGTGAGGGCGCGCGTGGGCGAGGCCGTTGTCGACGGCGTCGCGAGCTTCGGCCGCCGCCCGACCTTCGACAACGGCGCGCCCTTGCTCGAGGTCTTCCTGTTCGATTTTTCAGGCGATCTCTACGGCCAGACCCTCGACGTGGAGTTCGTCGGCTGGATCAGGGGCGAGGAGCGGTTCGACAGCATGGACGCGCTGGTCGAGCGGATGAACCGGGACTCGGACGAGGCGAGGCGGATGCTGGAGGTGGATCGGGTTGAGACGATGATCGAGGCCTCAACCCAGGGTGATCGGGCATAGGGCTGCCGGACCGGCGTTACGCATCCCCCTTCAACGCCCGCGCGGCGCTCGCGTAACCGCCCATGGCGCCGTCGACGAAATGGATGTGGTCGGCCCGCGACGCTGAGGGGACGAAGCAGGTCATGAGGGCGGCCTGCTGGCGGTGGGTGCCGAAGCGGGCGATGCCGTCCCGCTCGGCTTCGCCGAGACGCCGCTCCAACCGGTCCGCAAGAGCGAGGCTGCAATCGAGGGTCATGCGCAGGCCGTCGTCGAATTTGCGAAAGTCGGTGTTGCGCACGAGCTGCTTGATGTAGCGCGCGGGGTCGAACGCGCCGATCCGCAGCCCCGTTCGGAACAGGAAGCCGGACGCGAAGGTGCGGGCCAAGAGGCTGAGGCGCCGGGCGAGCCCGTGGCCCGGATTGGCCAGTAGCTCCATCGAGAAGCCCCTTGGCGGCCAGCTCAGACCGGGCCCGGCTTCCGGCACGGGCCGGGTGGCCTCGCCCGAGGCGTCCACGAGGGCCAGGATGTCGGCGATCAGGCGATTGAAGGCGGCCGGGTCGCCCTCCGGCACCGGGGTCACGATGAGGGACAGGATCACGTCGTTCTCCGGCGTGATCTCGTCGAAGCGGCAGGACAGCCCCGTCAGGTCCGGCATGGCACCTTCCGGCCCTGGCGGAATGGCATAGGCTCCGGCCTTCATGCGGGTCTCGGCAAAGGCCAAGCCGCCGCCCGTGAACATGGCGTAGGACACGTCCGGCGAAGGGGCAAAGCGCGCCACCTGCACGTCGTAGCCCTCGGCCCGGAGATCCGCCACGGGAACGAGGGCGACGCGGAGGACGAGCCCGAAGGCGTCACGAACCCAGGCGGCGATGCGCGACAGCGTCTCCCGCGCCACGGCCTCGTCCTCCGGCGGCAAGGCGAAGCTCGCGCCGTCGCCGCCGAAGATGAACGGGAAGTCGTTGTCGCCCAGGGCATTGGCGATGGCCACGATCACGGAGGCGGCCGCCGTGTTGACCACCTTGTAGCGGCCCGCCTCGATGGCAGCCGTGGACTGGACGATATCGGCAAGGCCGATGACCCAATCGGCGGGCAGGGGCGTATACACCGAGGGGTCGGTGAGACGGGCGAAGCTGTCGAAGACGGGCAGGCGCGCATAGAAGCCGGAGCCCGGCTCCGCCCTCTTCCCCGCCTGCCCCGAATCCTTCACCCGCTGCCTCGCTTCATCGCCCGCCTCGACCTCGTCCGCCCGTCCTGGCCCGGACGCAAGCACACCCGCCGGTGCAAGGCCCTACGGGGCAGGTTCGCCCTCCGGGGCGCCCCGTCCGAGCTCGTCGGGCAAGGGGTCGCCGTCTGCGATGAAGCGCATGGATACGGAGTTCATGCAATAGCGCTCGCCGGTGGGCGGGGGACCGTCGTCGAAGACGTGGCCCAGGTGACCCTCGCATCGGGCGCAGCGGATCTCCGTGCGGATCATGCCGTAGCTCACATCGCGGACGAACTTGATGTGCGACCGGTCGATGGGATCGAAAAAGCTCGGCCATCCCGTTCCGGACTCGAATTTGGTGCCGGACTTGAACAGCGGCAGGCCGCACAGGCGGCACGCATAGGTGCCTTTGGTCTTGGCCTCGTTGAAGACGCCGCAGAACGGCCGCTCCGTGCCATGGTCCAGCAGAACCCGGCGTTCCTCGTCGTCCAGGTTGGCGACCAGGGCGCGGTAGAGGTCCGGGGAGGGCGGCGTCAGGTCGAAACCGGCTTTCGAGCGCTGCTCCGCGACGGGGGAATGGGCCATGCTGTCGTCCTTTGGCTGGAAGGGAGCCTCAGCCCGGGATCGTGTCCGAGACCTTCGGCTCCCGAATGGGATGTCCGTTGTGGGTTGCCCGGAACTGCGCCGACATTTCGTAGGCCTTCCGCCGCAACCGCATGATGACCCCGAGCGGCCGATGCGCCGCGAGGCAGTGCCAGGGGCTGAAGGACAGGCCTTCGTCGATGGCCGCCACCTTGCTGTCGCTCCACGCGTCCTGGGGCTGAACCGTAATGCGTCCGACACAGATATAAGGACTCCGGTCCTCGGGCCACAAGACCGAGGCGTCCTCCACCGGCATGGTCTCCAGATCCGTGCAGAGCTGCGCCCGGATCTCCCAGACGCCGCCGTGACGGTGGAAGAAGTCGACCACCGCGTCGCGCAGGGCGGTCGGGCTGTCGAGGGAGACGGTCGTGCCCGTCAGGGCCACGAGTTCCGGCGAGACCGGCGCCACCGACACCTTCGCGATGTGGTCGCCCCAGCGTAGCGCGGCCTGCGAGAAGAAGGTCTCGCCCAGGATATGGGTGGCCGGATGCCCCCCGAGGGCCTTGAGCTTGGCGCTCTCGCCCCCGAAGGCCTCGATCAGGTGCTCGAGCCCGCGCGACACGGTGGACAGCACCTTCTTGGTCCGGTCCAGGGTGTCGGTGGTCTTCTCGAGGAGCTTCAGGTTCCCGGCGAAGGCCTTGGCTCCGGACTGGAAGGCCGGTCCGTTGACGAGCACGAAGTCCTGCGTCGTCTCTTCCTCGGCGCCGGGCAGGCGGTCGCCCCTCACGTTCAGGATCTTGATGGCCACCCCGCGCGGGGTCGAGACCGTATCGTCCAGGATGTCGCCCGGCGTGGTGGAGAAACGCAGCACCGCCGGATAGCGGCCGGGCCGGGCGAAAAGCCCCTGGGCCAGGACCGGTGGCAGGTCGGCCGGGATCTCGAGCTCGCCCTTCAGCACCCCATGGCTCTTGGCATGCACGCTGCGCACCGCCCGGCCGTAATCCTGAAAGGTTTTCTCCCGGATCTTGCGCATGGAGTCGAGAATGCTCTCGGAGGTCTCGGCCTCGTCCGCTTCCGGCGTCTCGACCGACGGGTCGTAGCGCAGGGGGGAGGCGGGCGCGTCGGCGACGGCTCGGGGGGTGCCGGGGGTATTGGACATGATGGGGCCTGAGTTCGACCGTGGCCTGACGGGCCACGGGGCGTGAACCGATGAACCTTCAGGGGGTTCCAAGAGCTGAGGGCCAGCAGGGGTGATGCCGGCGGCGGGTCCGGGCGCCGTTTCCCGCAACCGGACGCTCGTCCACCAGGCGGAACCAGGTCGAGGCCAGGTCCGGAGAGGGCCGCGTCGCGCCCGTCCGATCGCGCTTTATTCTCTCCCGCGAGACTGCTAAAAGGCGGATCATGTCCGTGGTTTTTCAGGTTCAGGGCGTGGCTTCGGCCCGCATCGCGCGAATTATCGGCCCGGCCCTCGCCTGAACGGCGAAGGTCCGGGATCGAGCCGCCTTGCCTGCCATGCCTGATGCGCCCCAAGACGGGCTGCGCCCTATGAGACCGATTGACCGATATGTCCGACACAAAAGAAGCGGCCGCCCGCGATTACTCCGAGACCCTGTTCCTGCCCCAGACCGCGTTTCCCATGCGGGCCGGGCTGCCGCAGCGCGAGCCCATGCTGCTCCAGCGCTGGAACGAGATGAAGCTCTATGAGCGCCTGCGGGAGGTCCAGAAGGGCCGTCCGCGCTTCGTGCTCCATGACGGGCCTCCCTATGCCAACGGCAACATCCATATCGGGCACGCGCTGAACAAGATCCTCAAGGACATGGTGGCGCGCTCGCAGGGGATGCTGGGCCACGATTCCAACTACGTGCCGGGCTGGGACTGCCATGGTCTTCCCATCGAGTGGAAGATCGAGGAGGAGTACCGGGCCAAGGGCAAGGACAAGGACGAGGTTCCGGTGGTGGAGTTCCGCCGGGAGTGCCGGGCCTTCGCCGAGAAGTGGATCGATGTGCAGCGCGAGGAGTTCAAGCGCCTCGGCGTCGAGGGCGACTGGACCCATCCCTACCTGACGATGTCGTTCGACGCGGAAGCCCAGATCGCCCGCGAGATCATGGATTTCGCCACCTCGAACCAGCTCTATCGCGGCTCGAAGCCCGTCATGTGGTCGGCGGTAGAGCGCACGGCCCTCGCGGAGGCCGAGGTCGAGTACCACGAGAAGACGTCCACGACGATCTGGGTGAAGTTCAAGATCGTGAAGACCCTGAACGGCGACCTCGACGACGCCTCCGTGGTGATCTGGACCACCACCCCCTGGACGATCCCGGCCAACCGCGCCATCGCTTATGGGCCCGACATCGCGTACGGGCTCTACCAGGTCACGGAAGCCGCCGACGACAACTGGGCCAAGGTGGGCGACCGCTTCATCCTGGCCGACAAGCTCGCCGAGGAGGTGTTCAAGGCCTCCCGCGTCGCCAACTACGAGCGCGTCAAGGATGTGCTGCCGGTGATGATCGAGCGCTGCGCGCACCCCTTCCGGGGTCTCGACGGCGCGAATGGCTTCTGGGATTTCGACGTTCCCATGCTGCCCGCCGATTACGTGACCGACGACGCGGGGACGGGCTTCGTGCACACCGCTCCCGGCCACGGCGCGGACGATTACAACACCTATGTCAAGCACAAGGCCGTGTTCGAGTCCTGCGGCACCAAGGAAGTGCCGCATACGGTCTCGCCGGATTCGTCGTATTTTCCGGACGTGCCGTTCTTCGCGGGCGAGCGCATCTACGACGACAAGGGCAAGGATGCGGGCGCCAACGAGGCGGTGATCAAGAAGCTCGCGGAGGCCGGCGCGCTCGTCGCGCGGGGCCGCCTCAAGCACCAGTACCCGCATTCCTGGCGCTCGAAGGGGCCGCTGATCTTCCGCAACACGCCGCAATGGTTCATCGCGATGGACAAGCCCATCGCGGGGCGCAACGCGAGCCTGCGCCAGATCGCGCTCCAGGCCATCAAGACCGTGGAATGGGTGCCGCAATCGGGCGAGAACCGCATCACCGGCATGATCGAGAACCGACCCGACTGGGTCGTGTCGCGCCAGCGCGCCTGGGGCGTGCCGATCGCGGTGTTCGTGCGCAAGGGCACCAACGAGATCCTCAAGGACGCGGGCGTCAACACCGCCATCGCGGAGGCCTTCGAGCGGGAGGGGGCCGATGCGTGGTATACGGATGACGGTTCGCGCTTCCTGAAACCCTTCGGCTATGACGTCGCGGATTTCGAGAAGGTGAATGACATCCTTGATGTGTGGTTCGATTCCGGCTCCACGCACGCCTTCGCGCTGGAGAAGCGCGACGACCTGAAGGTGACGCGCAAGGTCGATGGCGGGCCGGATCAGGTGATGTACCTGGAGGGCACGGACCAGCATCGCGGCTGGTTCCACTCGTCGCTGCTCGAGAGCTGCGGCACGCGGGGCCGCGCGCCCTACGACATCGTGCTCACCCACGGCTTCGTTCTGGACGAGAAGGGCCAGAAGATGTCGAAGTCGATCGGCAACGTGGTGGCGCCGCAAACGGTCATCAAGGAGTCCGGCGCCGACATCCTGCGCCTCTGGGTGGCGGCGTCCGACTACTCGGACGACCTGCGCATCGGCCCGGAGATCCTGAAGACCTTCGTCGAGACCTACCGCAAGCTGCGCAACACGATCCGCTGGATGCTAGGCTCTCTGGCGCATTATCGCGAAGCCGACAGGGTGCCGGCGGCGCGGATGCCGGAACTGGAGCGTTTCGTGCTCCATCGCCTGGCCGAGCTCGACGGCGAGATGCGCGAGGCCTACGCGACCTTCGACTACAAGCGCGTGATCGCGTTGCTCAACGGCTTCATGACCTCCGACCTGTCGGCGTTCTACTTCGACGTTCGCAAGGACGCGCTCTATTGCGACCCGATAACGAGCCACGTGCGCAAGAGCGCGCTCACCGTCATCGACGAGACCTTCCGGTGCGTGGCCACCTGGATCGCCCCGATCCTGGCCTTCACGGCCGAGGAGGCGTGGCTCGCCCGCTACCCGGATGCCGAGTCCGTGCATCTGGAGACCTTCCCGGAGGTTCCGGCCGCGTGGCGCGACGACGCCCTGGCCGAGCGCTGGGCCAAGGTGCGCCGGGTGCGCCGGGCCGTCACGGGGGCGCTTGAGATCGAGCGCGCCCAGAAGCGCATCGGCGCGAGCCTGGAGGCCGCCCCGAAAGTCTTCGTCGCGGATGAAGGCCTGTTCGAGGCGGTCCAGGGCCTTGACATGGCCGAGATCTGCATCACGTCCAACATCGCGGTCGAGCGGGGCGAAGGGCCTGCGGAGGCCTTCCGGCTCGACGAGGTCAAGGGCGTGGCCGTGGTTCCGGCCCTGGCCGAAGGCCGCAAATGCGCCCGCTCCTGGAAAGTCCTGCCGGAAGTCGGCACCGATCCGAGCTACCCGGACGTGACCCTGCGCGATGCAGCCGCCCTGCGGGAGTGGGATTCCATGAAGGCGGCCGCCGAATGAGCAACCCGACGGGCGGACAGCCGCCACTGCCGGACGAGAGCCGGCGCCCCGCCGCGCGGCGGGCCGCCGCCTCCGAGCCCGCCGGGACCCCGGCCGAACCCGCTCCGCCGCGTCCGCGCAAGGCTGCCTCCCGGGTTCCTTCGAAGGGCGGCAGGACGCGGGGAGGAGGGCGCAAGACGGCGCAAGGCCTCTCGCTTCCGGGCAAGATCGGCTTGGCCGTAGCGCTCCTGACCCTCGTGCTCGACCAAGCCAGCAAGCTCTACACGTTCTTCATCTTCGATCTGCCGGTGAAGGAGCCCGTGGCGCTCGGCCCGCTCGTGAACCTCATCGTGGTCTGGAACCGAGGGATCTCCTATGGCCTGTTCCAGCAGAGCACGGAGTTCGGCCGCTGGATGCTGATCGTGGTCTCGATCATCGCCTCCATCGGCCTGACCGTCTGGATCACCCGGACACGGGGCAAGGTTCTGGCGGCTTCACTGGGCCTTATCGTGGGGGGCGCCATCGGCAACGTCATCGACCGGCTCCTGTACGGGGCGGTCTTCGATTTCATCCAGCTTCACGCTGGAACGTACTCCTGGTACGTGTTCAATGTGGCCGATGCCGCCATTGTTGCAGGCGTCCTCGGTCTCCTTTATGACTCTTTCTTCTTGGAAAAGCGCCGGGCGCGGTAAGCTGACGCAGCAGAACGTCAAGCCGCCACATGTTCGCCAGAATAAGGTATCAGGCGTTCCGGCAGAGACAATTGGGGAATGGTGAAGCCATGAAGTCCGTGAAGATCCTGACCTGCGTGAGCGCCCTGGCGTTCCTCGTGGCCGCTACGGGCGCGAGGGCCGAAGAGGGTGAAGCCATGAAGAGCATCCTGGGCGCCATCGGCATCATTCCCAAGGACAAGGCTCCCATCGATTATCGCGAGCGCGCCCCTCTGGTGCTGCCTCCGAAGATGGACCTGCGTGCTCCCACGGGCGGCAATGCCGAGGCCTCTGCGGCGAACTGGCCCAAGGATCCGGACGTGGCCGCGGCCCGCAAGGCGGCCGCCGACGCCAAGACGCCCTGGACCAGCACCGAAAAGTACCGCGAGGCCAAGGGCGGCGCGCTCTCGCCAGACGAGATGCGCAAGTACCGCAACCCGGACAACTACACCAAGGCTCCGGGTCCCGTGGGCGGCCAGGCCGACAAGAGCGTCATGAGCCCCGACGAGCTTCGCTCCTACGCCCAGCAGCCCAAGCTGGAGGGCAAGGGGCTCGAGCGCAAGTACCTGAGCGATCCTCCGGGCGGTCTTCTTCAGGCCCAGGGCAACGCGCCCCTGCGGGCCAGCGTCGACAAGGCTCCGATCGTCGATCCGGAGAGCCCGCTCGGCTTCATCATGCAGCAGAAGGGCGAGACCCTGGAGTGATCCAGGGCCGCTCAAGCGCCAAGTGGCCACGGCGACGGAAAGATCGTGTCGCACCGATGACGGGCGCTGCCTCGCTTGCGTCTTCGTCAAATTGGCGTAAGTCCCGTAGAAATTCCTACGGATTACTCGATTCCGCCAAGGTTGGACGACATGGATACAGGGCCTAAGCATCATCTGCGCACCGACGCTCCGCTGTACGGGCGAACGGAAGGCGGCGGGCCCGAACTGTCGTCCTTCACCCTCGACAACGGTCTCGACGTGGTCGTGATCCCGGATCGCCGTGTTCCGGTGGTCACCCACATGGTGTGGTACCGCAACGGCTCGGCGGACGATCCACTGGGCCAGTCCGGCATCGCCCACTTCCTCGAACACCTGATGTTCAAGGGCACGGACAAGCATCCGGCAGGCGAGTTCTCCAAGGTGGTGTCGAACCTCGGCGGCCAGGAGAACGCGTTCACGTCCTTCGACTATACGGCCTATTTCCAGCGGGTGGCCCGCGAGCACCTCGAAACCATGATGGAGTTCGAATCCGACCGGATGACGAACCTACTGCTCGAGGAATCGGTGGTGGCGCCCGAGCGCGACGTGGTTCTCGAGGAGCGCCGCATGCGGGTCGAGACCGATCCGTCCTCGCAGTTGTCCGAGGCCATGGCGGCCTCGCTTTTCGTGCACCACCCCTACGGGATCCCGATCATCGGCTGGATGCACGAGATCGAGACCCTGAACCGCCAGAACGCGCTGGACTATTACAAGCGCTTCTATACGCCCGAGAACGCCATTCTGGTCGTGGCGGGGGATGTTGAGGCTGACACGGTGCGCCGCCTCGCCGACAAGACCTATGGCCGGGTGGCGGCGGGCGGCGCTCGACCGGTCCGCTTCCGGCCGCGCGAGCCGGAGCCGGTGGCGGCCCGCCACATCACCGTGGCGGACCCGAAGGTGGAGCAGCCCACCATGCAGCGGCTCTATCTCGTGCCGTCCTGCCGCACCGCCAAGGACCGCGACTGCTATGCACTCGAACTCCTGGCCGAGGTGATCGGCGGCGGCCCGACCTCGTACCTCTACCGCAAGCTCGTGCTCGAGCGCGGTCTCGCCGTGAACGCGGGCGCCTGGTACATGTCCTCCGCCATGGAGGACACCCGGTTCTCGGTGTACGCCGTTCCGGCTCAAGGCGTCTCGCTCGAAGCGCTGGAAGAGGCCGTGGACGAGGTGCTGCGCACCATCCCGGCGGAAGCCCTCGATTCGGACGCCATCGAGCGCGCCAAGACGCGGCTCGTCGCCGAGACAATCTACTCCACCGACAGCCAATCCTCCCTGGCCCGCATCTACGGCTCGGCGCTCGCCATCGGCGAGACCATCGAGGACGTGCGCCGCTGGCCCACCGAGATCGAGGCCGTGTTCAAGGACGACCTGGCCTCGGCCGCCGAGCGCTACCTCATCCCGCGCCGCTCCGTCACGGGCTACCTGAAGAAGCCGGCGGCCTGATCGGCCCTGCGAACGATTACGGGATCCTCATGACCGCGTCCGTCGACACCCTGTCCCATTCCCCCACCACGGTGAAGTCCGTGGTCTCGGCCGCCGGCGTCGAGGCCTGGCACGTCGAATCCGACGTGGTGCCGCTGATCGCGGTCGCCTTCACGTTCGAAGGCGGCTCCGCGCAGGATCCGGCAGGCAAGCCGGGCGTGGCGCAGATGCTGGCGCGCCTCCTCGACGAGGGCGCGGGCGAGTATAATTCCGACGCCTTCCAGGAACGCCTCGCGGCCCGGGCCATCGAGATCTCCTTCAACGCCGGCAACGATGCCGTCGGCGGGTCGCTGAAGACCCTCGTGAAGCACGCCGACGAGGCCTTCGAGCTCCTGCGCCTGGCCTTGGCCGAGCCGCGCTTCGACCAGGACGCCATCGAACGCGTTCGCGCGCAGACCATTGCGGGCCTCCGCTACCAGCAGAACGATCCCGGCGTGATGGCGACCCGCCGGTTCTTCGAGGAGGGTTTCGCGGGCCATCCCTACGGCAACCCGACCTCAGGCACCATCGAGAGCGTGGAGGCCATCACCCGCGACGACCTCATGGCGATGCATCGCGCGTTGGTTTCCAGAAGCCGCGTGAGAATCGCCGTTGTCGGCGCCATCAACGGCGACCGGCTCTCCCTCCTGCTCGACAGGGTTTTTGGCGATCTGCCCGAAAGCGGTCCTCTTGCACCGGTCGAGACAACCGTCCTGCAGGGGCGCGGTTCCCGGGTCATCGTCGATCTCGACGTGCCGCAATCGGTGATCCGCTTCGGAACCAACGGCGTGGCCTGGCGCGACCCCGGATTCGTGCCCGCCTACGTGCTCAACCATATCCTGGGCGGCGGCGCCTTCACGTCGCGTCTCTTCCAGGAGGTGCGCGAGAAGCGGGGTCTCGCCTACAGCGTCGGCACCTCGCTGGTCAGCTACCGCGCCGCCGCCATGACCTGGGGCTACACGGCCACCAAGAACGAGCGCGTGGGCGAAGCCCTGCAGGTGATCTCCGAGGAGATGGAGCGCCTGAAGGCGGACGGTCCCAGCGACGCGGAACTGCAATCCGCGAAGGATTATCTCATCGGCTCCTATGCGCTCGGCTTCGACACCTCGACCAAGATCGCCCACACGCTCGTGCAGATCGCGTTCGAAGGGCTCGGAATCGATTACATCGGACGGCGCAACGGCCTCGTGGCCGCGGTCACGCAGGAGGACATCCGCGTCGCGGCCCAGCGCACGATTGGAGACGGCCAGTTGCTCACGGTCATCGCAGGCCGCCCGACGGACCTGTAAGCCTTGAACGCGGCACTTTCCCCTAGACGATGAAAAAATCGTCGTGGGCCAGCTGCGTTCCCTTGTCGAGCCTGGCAAATGGAACGGCCTTGGCCTTGCCCGTACCGTCCGGATCGAAGAGCACGAGACCCTCGCCCTTGTCGTAGAGGATGCGATCCTCGCGGTCGTGTGCCTTGCCGCCGTTCCGGAACGCGTCGGCGTGCAGCATCCCCGGCGGCCCGGCGGTCTTGAAGATCGTTTGCGAGAGGCGGAAACCGTCGTCGGACGCGTAGAAGCCGACGATGCGATCAACGTTCAAGTCCGCGTGGAGACGCGTGTCGAACACGAAGGTATCGCGTCCGTCGCCGCCGGACAGCGTATCGTTGCCCAGGCGCCCGGCCAGTCGGTCGTTCCCGTCGCGGCCTAAGATGCGGTCGCCGCCATGGCCGCCGGCGAGATCGTCCCGGCCGTCGGTGCCTTTCATGATCCGTCCGATGTGGATCACCAGCGTTTTCGTAACGAAAAGTCCATCGGGATCAGTTGCCTTGATGGAGAGCTCGACTTGCTTGTGACGGTCGTAATCCGCTTGCCGCGCCAAGACGATGCGGTCCCCGTCGATCTTCAGGACGTTGGCTGAGCGGGACACGAGCTCGAAATGAAAGCGGGCATCGTCCGCGTCCCTGGCGGTGAGCGGCGTGACGGTCGTGCCCTTGCGGGCTCCGTCGAGAACGCTGTTCTGGGCCACCGACACGGTGAAAGGCGCGGTGTTCGGGGTCAGGCGGACGCACGCGTCCTGGAAAAGGGCATACTTCACCTGGATAAGCGTATCCGTGCCATCCCGTTCCGCCCGCAGGTCGGTCACCGTCACGAGCCCATCCGGGCCTGTGGCGATGCCGTATTCGGATCGCCGGCCCGTGAACAGGGCCGTGTTCTCGCCAGATCCGCCATCGAGGGCGTCGTTGCCGCCGCCTCCCCGCAGGGTGTCGTCTCCCTGATGGCCGGAGAGCCGGTTGTCGGCCCGGTTACCGGTGAGCGCATCGTTTCCGCTGCCGCCATGGGCATCCTCGATGAGGGAGCGCGGGTCGCCCTCGTGAAGGTGAGCGTTGAACACATTCCCGCTCGCCGTGATCGGGCGCAGGTCGGCCACGAAGTCATAGGCCAGGACGGCAAGTTGATCGGCGGACAGGATCGAGGATCCACCGGGACCGAGATCGACCGAGACGCCCTTCGCATACTCGGAAAAGTCGTAGGTGTCGCGGCCGCCGCCGTCCCAGACGGTCTGCAGGATCCGGTTGCTCTCGGCCGTCCCGTCCCCGGGTCTGCCCGCGCCGGCGCCGTTCACGGTCACCGCTCCAGTGGCCGGGCTCCAGCGGTAGGTCGTGTCTTCCGCGCGAAACCCATAATCGGCTCCGTAGAGCGCTTGCAGGGCGGCGATGTCATCGGGCATGTAGGTTTGCGGGTAGCCGAAGCTCTCGTTCGTCATGATGCCCGACGACGGGTTGGTATGGTGGCTCCGGTAGGACATCAAAGTGTGCTGATGGTCGTCGTGCGCGACCGGCATCGCGGCCTGGTTGACGGACGTGGTCTCGTGCGGGTGCTTGAGGCCGAGCGCGTGGCCGAATTCGTGGAGCGCCACAAAGTAGCCCCAGCTTCCGACGAGCGGCGCCCGCAGGCTCTCGCTCACGCCGAACCAGATGTCGCCTGGATGGACCGAGCCGTCCGGAAAGGTCGAGAAGGCGGTCGCGGCCTTGCTCGAATGGGCGATCAGGATGTCGGCGCCGTTAGCCGTCATCGGGCTCTCGGCGAGCGAGAGGTTCGTGAAGCCTTCGATGGGGGTCAAGGTCATCGCGGCCGGATCGGCGGACCGCCCTTCGACGAACGCACGGACGGCTTGCCGCATCGCATCCGAGGTGGGGGAGAAAACCGGAAACGGATTCACGCCCCCGCTGTAGAAGGCTTCCCGATCCGGAAACCCGTAGGTCACCGTGTCGCCCTGCCAGCGATAGCCGGACAGCAATCCGTCGACAAACGGAACTCGCGTCGGCTCGAACGTACCCGTACCGTCGTCCATGCGGGTCTCCCATCAACGCTTTCGCTTGCGGGAGGACGGATTAGGAACGAGATCTGCGGATCTGTAACCGAGTTAGACGGGGTAGTTCTTTTAAGCTTGGGCTGAGGCGAGCGAAGCGTTAACAAATGGGCTTGGCACGGAACGGCTCTTGCGAAATGACAGGCCCGGCCTTCCGACCCGCCCTAGCCCTCCGCCCCCCGCTGCCCTAATGTCCCGCTTCATCTGTCACGAGTCGGAGCACCCCATGGCCCTGCAGCAAACGATCGATCTTGCCCTCGCGTCCAATATCGGCGGGGACGGGATTCCGCAGACGGCGTTGGACGCAGCTCTGTCGGTGGTCGGCAACGCCATGAAGCGGCTGGCCGACGACGATGCCTCGGGACGGCTGCCGCTGCTGCACATGCCCCGCACCACCGACGATCTCGACAGCATCCGCAAGGCGGCCGCCTGGCTGCGGGAGGACGCGACGGATGTGGTGTTTCTCGGCACCGGCGGCTCCAGCCTCGGCGGCCAGACGCTGGCGCAGCTCAAGGACTACGCGGTGCCGGGGGCAGGGCGCTTCACGGAAAGCCCGCGCGTCCACTTTCTCGACAATCTCGATCCGCTGACCTTCGACCACGTCCTGCACAAGCTGCCGCTCTCGTCCACGAGATTCGTGTCGATCTCGAAGTCGGGCGGCACGGGCGAGACGCTGATGCAGACCATCGCGGTGCTGTCGGCCCTCGCCAAGGCGGGCCTGAAGAAGGGGCCGGCGGACCTGTTCCTCGGCTTGTCCGAGCCGCGCAAGGACGGGGGCAAGAACGCCCTGCGCGACCTGCTGGAGCCGGAGGGCGTCCGCTTCCTGGAGCATCATACGGGCATCGGCGGGCGCTATTCCGTGCTCACGAATGTGGGCCTCCTGCCCGCCGCGGTGCTCGGCCTCGACATCGCGGCGATCCGCCAGGGCGCGGCCGACGCCTACGAGCCGTTCCGGGCGGGACGCGACGCCAAGGACGCGCCGGCAGCCGTTGGCGCGGCCATCAATGTCGCCATGACGCTGGAGGGCAAGAACATCACGGTCGGTATGGGTTATGCCGACCGGCTGGAGCGCTTCACCCGCTGGTGGGTCCAGCTCTGGGCCGAGAGCGTGGGCAAGGACGGCAAGGGCTCGCAGCCCGTGGCCGCCATCGGGCCGGTGGATCAGCACAGCCAGCTCCAGCTCTATCTCGCGGGCCCGAACGACAAGCTCTTCACAGTGCTCACCACGGAGGTGGCGGGCCTCGGCCCCGTCATGGACGAAGCCCTGGCCAAGCGCGCGGGCGAACCAGGCTTCGCGGGCAAGCATATCGGCGACCTCGTGGCCGCCCAGGGCCGCGCCACGGCGGATACGCTCGCCAAGAACGGCCGCCCCACGCGCCAGATCCACATCGAGAAGCTGGACGAGCGCGCCATCGGCGAATTGCTCATGCATTTCATGCTGGAGACGATCCTGGCCGGCTACGCGCTCGGCGTCGATCCGTTCGACCAGCCCGCCGTGGAGGAGGGCAAGATCCTGGCCAAGCAATATCTGGGACAGGGAAAGTAAGGCGGAGGTGGTGCTCCCCCTCTTTGCCCCTGCCACGGATATCGGGCTTGTCTGGGGTGCGGGTGAAACGACCGGGTGAGCGCTCACTGAATGACGTAAGCCGGTAGGAACGTCATGCTTCGCTCCCTCAAACAACAGCTCTGACTTTCCGACCCCCACCCTCAATCCCTCCCCTCAAGGGGGAGGGAAGAACGTGCCACACTTTCGAATGCCGTTTCGCCCACTATTTCTCTCTGACAGCACTCATCACCAAGAACCCGCCCCATGCCCGTCCGCCGCCTCGATCCCATCCTTGTCGACCGCATCGCGGCGGGCGAGGTGGTGGAGCGTCCGGCGGCTGCCGTAAAGGAACTGGTGGAGAACGCAGTCGATGCGGGTGCGACCTCTATCGAGATCGCGGTGGAGGCCGGTGGGCGTCGTCTCATCCGGGTGGTCGATGACGGGCAGGGCATGAGCCCTGATGACCTGGAACTCGCCGTCGAGCGGCACGCCACCTCCAAGCTGCCCGATGGCGACCTCTTCGCCATCCAGACCCTCGGCTTCCGGGGCGAGGCCCTGCCGTCCATCGGGGCGGTGGCGCGGCTCGCCATCACCACCCGCGCGGCCGGAGCCGAGACCGCCTCGACGCTCACCGTCGACGGAGGCGTCAAGGGGCCGGTCCGGCCGGCCTCGGCTCCCAAGGGCACGCGCATCGAAGTCACGGACCTGTTCTCGGCCACCCCCGCGCGGCTGAAGTTCCTGAAGAGCGACCGCTCGGAGGCGCAGGCCGTGGCGGAGATCGTCAAGCGCCTCGCCATTGCCCACCCGACGATCCGCTTCACTCTCTCGGGCGAGCACATCACGGCCTTCACGTATCCGCCGGAGCCCGAGGGCGAGCACGGATTCCTGCGGCGCCTGGCGCGGGTGCTGGGCTCGGATTTCAACGACAACGCCATGGGCATCGGCGTCGAGCGCGAGGGCGTGCGGATCCACGGGTTCGCGAGCCTGCCGACCTATCATCGCGGCACCTCGACGGCGGTCCATTTCGTGGTGAACGGGCGCCCCGTCCGGGACAAGCTGCTGCTCGGCGCCGTGCGCGGCGCCTATGCGGACGTGATGCATTCCGACCGGCATCCGGTGCTGGCCCTCATGATCGACCTCGATCCGCGCCTCGTGGACGTGAACGTGCATCCGGCCAAGACGGAGGTCCGCTTCCGGGATCCCGCCTTCGTGCGCGGCTTCGTCGTGGCGGCCATCAAGGAGGCGATCACCCGCTTCGGCTTCCGGGCCGCCACCACGGGGGGCTTGCGCACCCTCGACAGCCTGCGGCCGCATAGCGGCCCGCCACCGCGACCGGTTTCTGTGTCGCACCGGGCATCCGCCCTGCGCCACGGCGGCGCCTATGCGGGCTGGCAGGCGCCCCTCGACCCCGCGCCACCGGCGCAGGGGCTCCACGAGAGTCAGGGCAGCCTGCCGGACCTCATGGCCCCCTCCGCCGACAGCCGCGCGGCCCTGACGGAGATCCAGGCCGAGACGGAAGCGTCGCCTCTCGGCGCGGCCCGCGCGCAGCTTCACGGCACCTATATCGTGGCCCAAACCGGGGACGGCATCGTGATCGTGGACCAGCACGCCGCTCATGAGCGGCTCGTCTACGAGCGCCTGAAGCGCGAGCGCGCCGCCACCGGGATCGGGCGCCAGATGCTGCTCATCCCCGATGTGGTCGAACTCGATCCCGTCGACGCGGACCGGGTTCTGGCCGAGGCCGAGACCCTGGAGAGCCTTGGCCTCGTGGTGGAGAGCTTCGGGCCCGGCGCGCTCCTGGTGCGCGAGGTGCCCTCGGCGCTCGCGGGCGGGCGCATCAAGGCCCTGGTGCAGGACGTGGCGGATGCGCTCGCCGAGTGGGGGCAGGGCGGCCCCAGCCCCCTGGAGGAACGTCTCGACGCCGTTCTGTCCCGCATGTCCTGCCACGGCTCCATCCGGGCCGGCCGCCGCCTGCGCCCGGAGGAGATGGACGCGCTGCTCCGCGAGATGGAAGCCACGCCGATGTCGGGCCAGTGCAACCATGGGCGTCCGACCTATGTGGAGTTGAAGCTCTCCGACATCGAGCGGCTCTTCGGGCGGCGGTAGGGCCGCGGAACCAAGCTTGTCCATGGCTCTTATCGTTCGAGGATCGCGATCCGATGCGATGAGGGAGGATCACAATGGTGAGCAAGGCCGATTTCACGCCCCAGGAATGGACCCGTATCGTGGCGAGCCCGATGGTGGTCGGCATGGCCGTCACGGCGGCTGAACCGAGCGGGCTCTGGGGCCTGCTGAAGGAATCCATGTCGAGCGGCTGGGCACTCGTCGAGGCCAAGCAGGATGCCGGAGCCGATCCCCTCGCCAGGGCCGTTGCAGACGACATCGCGAACCCCGCGACGCGGGACAGCGTGCGACAGGAGGTTCAGGATCGCTTCAAGGGAAGCCAGGTGGCCGACATCAAGGGCAAGGCGATCGCCGAGCTGCGGGAGGTCTCGGCCATCCTCGATGCGAAGGCTCCGGGCGAGGCCGCCAGCTTCAAGACATGGCTGCGCGGGGTCGCCCAGAAAACCGCCGAGGCCGGAAGCGAAGGCGGATTCCTGGGCTTTGGCGGTGTCAAAGTCAGTGATGCCGAGAAGGCGACCTTGGCCGAGATTTCCACCGCGCTGGGCGCTCCCGGCCCGAACGATGCCGGAGCCATCCAAATCTAGAGCCGTCGACCTTTCGGGCGGCGTCCGCGCTAGGCTCGATACCGCCCGAACACGACCTTCGTCTCCCCGTAATCCCGCCGCTCAATCTCCTCGAAGCCGGCGGGCAGGGTGACGGTCACGCCCTGCGCCTCCTCGACGACGATCAGCGCGTCCGGCGTCAGCCAACCGCCTTCCGCGCAGGACGTGAGGGCTTTCGGGGCCAGGTCCTTGCCATAGGGTGGGTCGCAGAACACGACGGAGAACGGCGCGTTCGAGGCGGCGGGTCCCATCTTGGTGGCGTCCCGGCGGAAGAGGCGGGTGGCGCCGCCTGCACCCAGCGATTCCACGTTCTCGCGAATGATGCCGCGCGCCTGAGCGCCGTCATCGACCAGCAGCACGAAGCTCGCGCCGCGTGACAAGGCCTCCAGCCCCATGGCGCCGGTGCCCGCGAACAGGTCGAGGACGCGTGCGCCTTCGAGCGGGTCGTCGTAGCCATGCTGGAGGATGTTGAAGAGGGTTTCCCTCAGGCGATCGGAGGTCGGGCGGATCACGTCCGACGATGGGCCCTTCAAGGCACGGCCGCGCCAGCGGCCGCCCACGATCCTCAAGGTCTAGTCCTCACGGACGGCGGCCGCGCGGGCCACCCTTGGAACCGCCGCCTCGAGGGCCGCCGCTCTTGAAGCCGCCACCCTTCGAGCCACCCTTGAAGCCGCCGCCTTTGAAGCCTCCACCGGAGCGTCCGGCAGGCTTCTCGCCCGCGAACTTGCCGCCCGAGGGCTTGCCCCTCGGGCCGCCCCGGGGCGGGGCATCCCCGCGCGGCGGGCCACGCCGGGGCCGATCCTCATCGCTCCTCGGGCGGAAAGGTGCGTCGCCATCGCGGCTGCGGAACGGGCGATCTCCCTCCGAACGCGGACGGCGCGGACGTTCGTCACCCTCAGGGCGGGACCGGAATGGCTTATCGCCGTCGCGGCTGCGGAAAGGACGGTCGCCTTCAGGACGGGGGCGGCGCGGCCGCTCATCGCCATCGGGACGCGGCCGGAAGGACCGCTCGCCCTCCGGGCGGCGAGGGCGATCCTCCCCGTGGCTCGAACGCGCGAACCCTTCCGGACGCGGCGAACGGCGCATGGGCCTGTCTTCCGCTCCCGGCGCCTTGCGGCTGCTCCGGCGGGGCGCTTCTTCCTCTTTCGGCGCGCTGACGAGCCGCTCGACCACGACCTTGCGGCCCTCGGACTGGATGGCCCCGACGCGCTGGCGCTGACGCTCGCCCGTGGCAGCGCGGGCCTCCTTGGGGTCGGCACCGCGACGCGGGGCGCGCTTGCGCGGCGCATCCTCGTCCTCGCCAGCGCGCCAAATGCTGGTCTTTGCTTCGAGACGGGACGGTCGCTTGCGTTCGGGCTCCGCCTCCTCGCGCTCGCCGCCACGGCTATGGTACGGCTTGTCGCCGTCCCGGCCCCGGCGGGGACGATCGTCGTCCCGGTCGCGGGGGGCGCGGCGCTCGCCCCGCTCTCGATCCTGGCGTCCCTCGCGGTCCCGGTCCTGGCGCTCGCGCGCCTTGGTCGAGCCGAAGGGCGCGATGGGCTCGCGCACGGGGCTTTCGAAATCGACCCCGGCCTCGAGCGCCAGGGCGTCGCCGAGCTGGTCCTTGAGAATGCGGGTCTTCACCTCCTCGACGAGGCCGTCTTCCAGGTCGCCGAGCTGGAAGGGCCCGAAGGAAAGGCGGATCAGGCGGTTCACCTGGAGGCCCAGATGTTCGAGGATGCGCTTGACCTCGCGGTTCTTGCCCTCGCGCAGGCCGAGCGTGATCCAGGCATTGTCGCCCTGGATGCGGTCGAGGCGGGCCTCGACGGGGCCATATTCCATCTCGTCCACGGTGACGCCGTCGCGAAGCGCGTCGAGGTCGGCCTGGGTGATCTCGCCATGGGCCCGCACCTTGTAGCGGCGCAGCCAGCCCGTGTCCGGGTGAGCGATCACGCGGGCGAGGCCGCCGTCATTGGTGAGAAGCAGCAGGCCTTCCGTATTGATGTCCAAACGGCCGACCGCCACCACGCGGGGCAGGTCCTCCGGCAGGTTGTCGAACACGGTCGGACGACCTTCCGGGTCGCGCGCCGTGGTCACGAGGCCGCGCGGCTTGTTGTAGAGCCACAGGCGCGTGCGTTCCTTGGCGGGTAGGGGCTCGCCGTCCACGGTGATGGTGTCGGCGGCCGTGACGTTGATGGCGGGCGAGTCCAGCACCTTGCCGTTGAGCGTCACGCGGCCTTCCGCGATCATCGCCTCGGCGTCCCGGCGCGAAGCGACGCCCGCGCGGGCGATCACCTTGGCGATGCGGTCCTCGGCGGGCTCCGCCGCTTGAGCCTGCAGGCGGGCCTCGGCGCTGGAGACCTTGTCGCGCGGGCGCTCGTCGGCGGCCTTGGCTGCGTAGGGCTTTCCAGCCGGCGCCTTGGATCGGAACGGGCGGTCGCCCTCATCCCGGCGCGGCTTGAAGGGGCGATCCTCGCCCGTGGGGCGGGACCGGAACGGCTTGTCGCCGCCACGCGAGAACGGGCGGTCTCCCTCGGGGCGGGGGCGACGCGGGCGCTCATCGCCCTCACGGCTGCGGAAAGGCTTGTCGCCGTCCTGACGAGGCTTGCGCGGGCGGTCGGCACCACGGCTGGCCCAGGGCTTTTCTTCGCCTCGATCACGTTCTCCAAAGCCTTCGTCCGAGCGAGCACGGAAGGGCTTTGCCCCGGACGGGCGGCTATCGGTACGTCCGCGCGGGCGCGAGCCCGGACGGCCGCGCTTATCATCGTTGTTGCTGTCGGTCATGCTGGCCTGATAGCAGAGGAGCACGCGAGAAGCGAGGGTGATGGATAAACCGGGCCGCAAGAAAATAGATCCCCGGAACGCCCCGGCCGAAAGAGAGCACCCGATGGATCCCATGGCACGCGCCTTCGAGGAAGCAAGGGCCGCGGCCGTTCGGGGCGAGGTACCAGTGGGCGCCGTCGTGGTGAAGGACGGCCTGATCGTGGCCTCGGCCGGTAACCGGCCCCGGGAGTTGCGGGACCCTTCCGCCCATGCGGAGATGCTGGCGATCCGCCAGGCCTGTGACGCCCTGGACGACGAGCGCCTCTCCGGCTGCGATCTCTACGTGACCCTGGAACCCTGCACCATGTGCGCGGCCGCCATCTCATTCGCCCGCATCCGCCGGGTGTACTTCGCGGCCGCAGACCCCAAAGGCGGCGCGGTGGAAAACGGTGTGCGCTTCTTCCAGCAGCCCACCTGTCACCACGCCCCGGAGGTCTACGGCGGCATCCGGGAAAGCGAGGCGGCGGGGCTGTTGAGGTCGTTTTTCGCCAGCAAGAGAGAAGAGTAGAAACTTGATCTAGTCTCAATATGTACTTATATCTGTACATATTTGGTGCACTGGAACGAAGGCATGCCCTATATCAACTTTACCGAGTTTCGTCAGAACATGGCATCCCATCTCGATGCGGTTTGCGAGAGCAAGGCGCCGCTGGTGGTCACACGCCAGAAGGGGCAAGCAGTCGTTGTCCTCTCGGAGGAGGAATTCGAGGGCATTCAGGAGACGCTGCACCTGCTGAAAAGTCCCCGCAATGCATCGCGCCTCATGCGATCCGTCGAGGTGCTCAATGGAGGCAAGGGCGTGAGCGGCGATCTGGCTGAATAAAGATGGTCTGGTCGCCGGAAGCCTGGGCCGATTATCTCCACTGGCAAAAGACCGATCGTGACATGATCGAGAAGATCAATGCCCTGATCAAGGATGCCGTGCGCAATCCCTTTCGTGGCATCGGCAAGCCCGAGCCGCTGAAGGGCGTTCTCGCAGGATGGTGGTCACGGCGGATCACGGGCGAACATCGCCTTGTGTACCGCGTGGCGGGCAAAGGCGAAGAGCAGACGTTGGAAATTGCAGCCTGTCGCTATCATTACTGATGATAAGCAATCGGACGCCCTAAGAAGACAGAAATCCTCTGAGCGCCTCAAGCGTCGCGCCCGGGTTTTCCTCTGCCACGAAATGGCCTGAGGTCACGCCGATGCCATGGGCCTGCGGAGTGAAGGTTCGCTTCCACACGTCCAGGGGAGTTTCGTCCTCGGCGCCCGAGCTTTTGACGAGATAGAAATCGCTCCATATCAGGTAGGTCGGGCAGGTGATAGTCTTGCCGGCCGCCAAGTCGGCCTCATCGGCTTCGATATCCCGGGTGGCTCCGGCGCGATAATCCTCGCAGAAGGCGTGGATGCGGCTCGGTTCGTTGCAGCTCTCGCGGTAGCTCTGGAGCGCCCGGCGGTCGAAGGCGTCGAGATTGCCCTCCCCCGACCACTTGATCATCAGGCCCTCGAAATATGGCCAGGGATCGCGCCCGATCTCCTCTTCGGGCTTTGGGGCGGGCTCGGACAGGAAGCCCCAATGGGCGGCAGGCACCTTTCCGGCCTTCATCTGCGCCCAAACATGGAAGGTCGGCAGGATATCGAGGAGCGCCAGACGCTCCACGCGGCCCGGATGATCGAGGGCGAGGCGATAGGCGACCCGCGCCCCGCGATCATGTCCTGCGACCGCGAAGCGAACGTGGCCCAGCGCCTCCATGACGGTGATCACGTCCTGGCCCATGGCGCGCTTGGAATAGGTCTCGTGGCGCGAGTCGCTCCGGGGCACGGAGGACCAGCCATACCCGCGCAGATCCATGCAGACCACGCGGTGGGTTTCGGCCAGTTCCCCGGCGATCCGGTGCCACATGACATGGGTTTCCGGGAAACCGTGCAGGAGGACCAGCGGAGGCCCGTCACCCTTGGTGCGAGCGAAGATGCGTCCGGCCTCCGTGTCGATCCAATGGGCCTGGAAACCAGGAAACAGGTCGTCGCTCATGGCCGGTCCTCCGTCGAGGGAATGTTATCCTCGAAACTAGCGGACCTTTTCCGTTCGTCAGCCCTGCTCGCGCTCCACGGCCCTCCATCCGATGTCCCGGCGGCAGAAACCCTCGGGCCAGTCGATCCTGTCCACGGCTTCATAGGCGCGCTTCTGGGCCTCGCCGATCGTGGCGCCCAGCGCCGTGACGTTGAGCACGCGGCCCCCATTGGCGACGATCCGGCCCTCGACCTGCTTCGTTCCCGCATGGAAAACCAAGATTCCGGGCAGGGTTTCGGCCGCCGCGATGCCCCGTATGTCCGAGCCCTTCTCGACCGGGCCGGGATAGCCCTTGGCCGCCATGACCACGGTGAGCGCGGTCTCGTCCTTCCATTGCAGCGACACGGTGTTGAGCACGCCGTCGCAGGCGGCCAGCAAGGCGGTGAGGAGATCCGACTTGAGGCGAGGCAGCAGCACCTGGGTTTCCGGGTCGCCGAGGCGGGCGTTGTATTCGATGAGTTGAGGCCCTTCCGCCGCGAGCATCAGGCCCGCGTAGAGAATGCCCGTATAGGGCGCGCCCCGGGCCGCCATGCCGGCCAGGGTCGGCTCGATGATCTCGCGCATCGCGCGGTCCTGCAGCTCGGCCGTCAGCACGGTAGCGGGCGAGTACGCCCCCATGCCGCCCGTGTTGGGGCCCTGGTCGCCGTCGAAGACGCGTTTGTGGTCCTGGGCGGTGCCCAGCGGGATGGCGGTCCGGCCGTCGCATAACGCGAAGAAACTCGCCTCCTCGCCCTCGAGGAACGCCTCGATCACGACCTCGGCTCCAGCCTGCCCCAGGCCTCCGCCGATCATCATGTCGACGGCGGCCTCCGCGTCCTCGAAGGACGTGGCGACCACCACGCCCTTTCCGGCCGCGAGCCCGTCCGCCTTGACCACGATGGGGACGCCGAAGCTGCGGATGTAAGCCTTGGCCGCCTCCGCGTCCGTGAAGCGCCGGTAGGTGGCCGTGGGGATGCCGAACTCCGCGCACAGATCCTTGGTGAAGGCCTTCGAGCCCTCCAGCTGGGCCGCCGCCTTCGTTGGTCCGAAAGCCTTGATGTCCGCTGCCTTGAGGTCGTCGACGAGGCCGGCCACGAGGGGGGCTTCGGGGCCCACGACCACGAAGTCGACTCCCATGACCCGGCAGAAGTCGATCACGGCCCGGTGATCGGTGACGTCGAGGGCGACGTTATCGCCGCACTGCGCCGTGCCGGGATTGCCGGGGGCGATGAAGAGCTTGTCGCACAAGGCGCTGGCCGACAGGCTCCAGGCCAGGGCATGCTCGCGTCCGCCTGATCCGATGAGAAGAATGTTCATGCGCTGAGCCCTCTGATGACCCAGCGCTCATAGCGGCCCTTGGCGGCGGCGCCTACCCCCCGAGAGACGGCGATCCGGGATTTCATGAGCGGGGCGAAGGGCGCTCAGATGAAGAAAAGATCCTTCTCGGAAAAGCGCGCCAGGCCCTTCGTCTTGGCAAAGGCGGCGATCACGGAGGCAGGCTTCGCGCCGTTGCCGTCGGGATCGTAGGCGAGCGTCCGTTTGCCCGTGTCGAAAATGAAGTGGTCGCTCCGGTCGGTGGCCCGATCCAGGGCGAAGAATGCCTTCTTGAGCTTGACGGGCTTTGCATCGCTGGCGGTCTTGATGGCCGCAAACAGAGATTTGCTGGCCTTGAACAGGCTCGCGTCGAGCAGGATCCCGTCGTCCTTCACGTTGAAGTCCGTGATCGTATCCGCGTTGCTACGGGTCGGGGAAACGTCGAAAACGAACAGGTCCTGGCCGGCATGACCGGTCAGGGTATCCCGGCCGACACCCCCGGACAGGGTATCGTCACCGCGCCCGCCGCCGAGGCGATCATGGCCCAGGCCGCCCCTGATCAGGTCCGATGCGTCCGAGCCGACGGTCTCCTCTCCCTGCCAATCCCCGACGCCGATGTCGAAGGTTCGGGCGTAGCGCGCTCCCGCTCCGTCCATGACCTCCACGTGAACGCGGTGGGATCGAGCCTGCTCGAAATCGAGCTTGATGCCGCCCGCCACGACCAGCCTGTCCCCGTCGATGCGGAACCGTCCTCCCGCATCGTCGAGAAGGCGGTACGAAAACCGCTCCACGCCATTGAGGTCCAGGGTGGTGAGGATCCCCACCAGCGTGCCGCTGGGGGAGAGTTCCCTGGCCGTCTTCACCGTGAGGTCCATGTCCACGGGCGCCCGGTTGGCGGTCGTCGAGACGACCTGGATCGACCGGTCCGTCGCGCTCAAGCCTCCGGGGTCGGACACGCTGATCGTGAAACCCGCCACGTCCTCGGTGCCGAAGGCCGTCCCTGTCCTGTCACGAGGATCGAACCGCAGTTCGCGAACGGCTTGCGTGACGAAGTCCTTGGTGCCCATGAAGGTGTAGGTGCCGCCGCCCGAGGCCAGGGCGCCGCTCTTGAGAACACCTTTCGTCGCGTCCACCGCAACGGTCACCATAAGGCTGTCGTTCTGGGCATCGTCGAAGGACACGCCCAGGAAAGGCGTGACGTCGGGTCCATTGTCGAGGGCCCGCGTCACCGACGTTCCAGGCGCGACGCGAATGACCGGGGCGGTGTTTGCAGGCTCGGGTTCCCCGCCTTCCGCCGAGATGGTGACGACGAAGCTCCTCACGATCGTTTCGCCCGCGCCGTCCGTGGCCTGGATGCGAACCGCGTGAGATGCCTCGCCGAAGGGGCCCGCAGCGAGCTTCGATGCGTCGGCGATCAGCAGCCTGTCCCCATCGATCCTGAACAAACCGCTCGGGCCGCCCTGCAGCGCGAAGCGCGCCGTATCGCTGCGGTCGAGATCGAATGCCGTCAGGCGCCCGACAACGTCTCCATCGGTCGCGCCGGCGGAGACGGTCGCGTTCGACAGCGCGATGTCGGACGGCGCGTGGTTGACATCAGGTCCCGCATATCCCTCGGGGTCGACCTTGAAACGCGAGATGCTCTCCCGGCCGCCAGCGCTGCGCAGCTGCATTTCGATCTGTACAGGGGCGGTGACCGCGAGGTCGCCATCGTCGTAAGTCAGCGACCGGATCAAGGCTTCTACCCGGTCGGACGTGGCATTGTCATGGAAGACGATGGCCATATGGCCGTTCGCATAGTCCTGGACGGATCCGAAAACCGTGGTCCCGATCCGGATCTCGCTGCCAGGGCTCAGGCCGCCTGACAGCCCGATGCCCCCGGAAGGGTCGATGCCGAAAACGTGGTTCTGAAAGAGATTTCCTTCCACGTCGAGTTTCAGGCTGGAGAACCGATCTTCATCGCAGACCACCTCGGAATCCTGTCCCGCATCGAGAAGGACGGGAGACGTGGAGGCAATCGCGACCCGGTCGCCGTTGAGATGGGCCACATGCGGCGCCGCCTGCGTCGAGGAGCCGGTGACGTCGACGACCGTATCGATCCCCTGGCGATGAAGGGCCAGACGCTCTGCGTCCGAAAAGGTGCCATCGATCAGGACGACGCTTTGGTTGGCTCCCCCGATCCCAGTGAGGCTTTCGAGCAAACTCTTGTCCCGGATCAGGATCCTGGCGTCATCCGATTCAAGGCTCACGACCTCGAACCCCGTCACTTGGATGTCGGTCAGATCGACCATGCTTCCATGAAAGACAAGGCGATCTTCTGCTCCTTCACCCGCGTCGATGAGCGCGAGATCGGCGAGTTGCTCCGCCGCCACGGACAGCGTGTCGCTGTCGCCCGATCCTCGGATCGTCTCGATGCTCGCAAAGCCGGCCAACGCGTGCAAACGGAAGACGCCCCCGGCGAAGGTCGGCACGGGGGGCGGAGCGACGAGTTGAAGCACATCGTCACCGGCCCCGCCGTCCAGGCGGTCCTCCCCGCCGATCTGGTCGGCTCTCGCCAGGAAGGTGTCAGGATCCGCCGTTCCGTCGAGCCGATCCGCCGCGGTCGTCAGGTGAAAAGTCAGCATGGGAGCTCGATGGGAGATCGTTCGTAATGATACTGTGTTGCTTATGAGGGGTCTCCGCCGGGCACAACAAATGCGCGATTGAGCCGAGCATATTCCTGAATTGCAGATTGCATCCGGGCTCCCCCTTCCACAGAGGATGGCTGGCCTGGCCTTGGCACGGATGCGATCAGCCTTTACGTTCACGGCATGTTCGCCGAGAAAGCCTCATCCAACGCTGCCGAGTGGTCGGTTTCCGATCTCGCCGGAGCTCTCAAGCGCACCCTGGAGGACGCCTTCGGGCATGTTCGGCTGCGGGGCGAGGTCTCGGGTTACCGGGGGCCGCACTCCTCCGGTCACGCCTATTTTTGCATCAAGGACCAGAACGCCCGCATCGATGCGGTGATCTGGAAAGGCTCCTTTTCCCGGCTCAGGATCAAGCCAGAGGAGGGCATGGAGGTGATCGCCACCGGGCGCATCACCACGTTCCCGGGCTCGTCCAAATATCAGATCGTTGTGGAGGCCCTGGAGCCCGCCGGGATCGGCGCCCTTATGGCGCTCCTGGAGGAACGACGTCGCAAGCTCACGGCGGAGGGCCTGTTCGCGGCCGAGCGCAAGCGGGCGCTGCCGTACCTGCCCCGCGTCATCGGCGTGGTCACGTCGCCCACCGGCGCGGTGATCCGCGACATCCTGCATCGTCTCGACGACCGTTTCCCACGCCAGGTCCTGGTGTGGCCGGTGCGGGTCCAAGGCGACACCTGCGCGGCCGAGGTCGCCGCCGCGATCCGGGGCTTCAACGCCATGAAGCCAGACGGCCCGATCCCGCGTCCGGATGTGCTGATCGTGGCCCGGGGCGGCGGATCCATCGAGGACCTCTGGGGTTTCAACGAGGAAGTCGTGATCCGCGCGGTTGCGGACGGCTCCATCCCACTCGTCTCGGCGGTCGGCCACGAAACCGATTGGACGCTCATCGACCACGTCGCCGACATGCGCGCCCCGACGCCGACCGGAGCGGCCGAGATGGTCGTGCCCGTGCGGGCCGAACTGGTCGCGACGGTTCAGGATCTCTCCCGACGCCACGTGGAATCGGCTCTTCGGGTGATCGAGCGGCGGCGCACGGACCTGCGCGCCACGGCGCGGGCGCTGCCGTCGTCGGACGCTTTGTTCGCGCCCAAGCGCCAGCGCCTCGACCTTGCGGCCGCGAAGCTCGGACCGGCCCTCATCCTCAATAAGCGGCGCTTCGAGGATCGCCTGTCCCGGATCGCCCGGCAACTGACGCTGAGCTCGCCGGCTTCACGGCTGGCCGAATTCCGGGCGAGACTGGCCGCCACGGACCAGCGGCCGAGGGAGGCGCTGCACCGGCTCGTCCTCGCGAAGGCCGACAAGACGAAGAACGCCGGCCAGCGCCTACAGGTCGCGAGGGACGGGTTCCTGCGCGCAGAGGCCTTGCGCCTCCGCCAGCGGCACGAGAGCGTGCAGGGCGTCGCCGAGCGTCTGCTGCCGGCGCTGGCGGGACAGATCCAGCGCAAGCGCCTGCATCTCGCTTCGGCCTCGAAGCTGTTCGGGAGCCTGAACTACAAGTCCGTCCTGGAGCGCGGCTATGCCCTGGTCCGCGACGCGGATGGCCGTCCGTTGCGCTCGGCGGACGCGGTAGGAGACGGCCAGCATCTCGCCCTGGAATTCGCGGACGGCACCGCCGAGGCGGTGGGCGGACGGGGGCTCCTAAAGGTGTCCAAGCCGCTCAAGCAAAAGGCCTCGGTGGCCGAACAGGGCGCATTGTTCTAGGATCCCGTCTCGCGAGCCTGACATTTCCTTGGGCCGTGCCCATATCGACATCACCATGCTGAAGACTCTCGATCCCAAAGGCGGCGAAGCCGTCGTTCACTATCTCGACGGCAGCTACCGGGTCGTAAAACCCGGCGCTTACGTGCGCTGCGCCGTGACGGGGGAGCCCATTCCGCTCGAGACCCTGACCTATTGGAACGTGGAGCTGCAGGAAGCTTATCTCTCTCCGGAGGCCGTCGCCGACCGGATCGGACGCAAGCCGCGCCGGATCGAGGGTTAATCCCGCCGTCCCGCGAGCCCTGAGAGGATGAGGTCCCGCCAGCCGGCCTGATCCTCCACCTGCAGATGGATCGGCAGGGCCAGAATGTCCCCGGCGGCCGCTCCGATCCGGGCCATGTCCTTCTCGGTGGTCACGAGCTGGAGGCCGTCACGCGCGGCCGTCTCGCGCAGGCGGTCGAGATCCTGGCCGGAATAGGGCTGATGGTCCGGAAAGCCTTGTGTCTTTTCCAGAATGGCGCCGCAGGCCTTCAGGGTGTCGAAGAACTTCTCGGGCCGGCCGATTCCCGCAAAGGCGAAGACCCGTCTGCCCCGCAGGCCAGCCGCCGCCGCCTCGTCGGGCTTCAGCGCCGCCCGGAACACGGGCTTGCCGGAGCCGCGCGCCTCGTCCGCCATCCGCATCCCCGCCAGGCCATCGCCGATCACCAGCACGGCGTCCACGGCGGGCCATTGGGCTTCCATCGGGGCTCTCAAGGGGCCGGCCGGAATGGCAAGGCCGTTGCCGATGCCGGTTCGGCCGTCCACAACCGCTAGGGCGAGATCTTTCACCAGGGACGGATTTTGAAGCCCGTCATCCATGACGATCACGGTCGCGCCGAGCCTGTTCGCCAGGGCCGCCCCGGCGGGTCGGTCGCGGGATACGATGGCGGTGGCCGTGCGGGCGAGGAGCAGCGGCTCGTCGCCGACGTCCTCGGCCGTGTGGCGATCCTCCACCCGCGCCGGCCCGGCGAGCCTTCCGCCATAGCCCCGCGACAGGAAGGCGGGCGTCTCGCCGGCGGCCTTCAGGAGTTCGGCGACGGCTTGCGCGGTCGGCGTCTTGCCCGCACCGCCCGCCGTGAAGTTGCCGACACAGATCACCGGAAGGTCCGCGCGCTCGCCCACCTGGCCCAGACGGCGGGCCGCGATCCCGCCATACAGGAGGCCAAGGGGATAGAGGGCGCGGGAGACCGGACCCGGCGAGGACTGCCACCAGAAGGCGGGCGCCCGCATCAGCGGCGGGCCCCGATCTTCGCCTGGACAATGAACGGCTCGATGGACTGCATCGTCCGGTCGACCGCGCCGCCCAGGCCGAGCACCGCGTCGGAGGCCGCCCGTGCCATCTGGCGCGTCAGGGCCGCATCCCCGAGGAGCTGATTGAGGCCACGGGCAAGGCCGTTGCTGTCATGCACCTCGATGGCGCCCTTGGCGTCGTCGATGGCGGCGTAGATCTCGCGGGCATTGTGAACGTGGGGACCATGCAGGATCGCCGTGCTGAGCTTGGCCGGTTCGATGGGGTTGTGGCCTCCGATGGGCACGAGGGTGCCGCCCATCAGCACGATGGACGACAACCTGTAGAACAGCCCCATCTCGCCCATGGTATCGGCCACGTAGACGTCGAGGGCCCGGTCGGGATGAACGCCCTCGGAGCGCCGTCCGGCCCGCAGGCCGGCCCGATGCGCGATGGACGCCACCTCCTCGCCGCGATGGGGATGGCGCGGCGCGATGATCGTCAGCAGGTTGGGGTGACGCTGCGTCAGTGCCCTGTGAACCGCCACGATGGCGGTCTCCTCGCCCGGATGGGTGCTCGCGGCGAGCCAGACGGGACGCCCGGCGATCAATCCCGAGAGCTGGGCCACCACGCGAGGATCCGCCGGGGGCGGCGACACGTCGAATTTGAGGTTCCCGGCCATGACCACGCGGGGGGCGCCGAGGCGAGCCAGGCGCTCGGCGTCCTCGGGCGACTGCGCGAGGCACAGGGCGAAGCGCTCGAGCAGGGACCCGATGATCCGGGGCAGCTTCTGCCAACGCCGGAAGGAACGGTCCGACATGCGCCCGTTCACGAGGATGAGCGGCACATGGCGCTGCTCGAGTTCGACCACCGTGTTGGGCCAGATCTCCGATTCGGCCACGAGGGTGAGATCCGGCTTCCAATGATCCAGGAAACGCCTGACGTAGCGCGGCACGTCCAAGGGAACGAACTGGTGGAAAGCTCCGGGCGGCAGCCGACGGGCGATCAGGCCCGCCGAGGTCTTGGTCCCGGAGGTCACGAGCACGGACAGTCCGCGCTGGGTCAGGCGCTCGATGACGGGGATCAGCGACAGCGTCTCGCCGACGCTCGCGCCGTGCACCCAAGCGACGTGCCCGTTGGGACGTTGCCGGCTGGGGTAGCCGCGCCGTTCGCCCAAGCGCGTGCGCTCCTCAAGGCCCTTGCGCTGGCGCCAATAGAGAAAGCCGAGCACGGCCGGCTCCAGGACGGCCGTGGCCCTCCGGTAGGTATTGATCAGAAGCGGAAGGCTCATGGAAGCGGGCTCATGGGGACAACCTCTCGACCGGGCCGACGCTCCGGGAGGCCGCCTTGCCGCCGGGGTCTCGGGAGCCGATCAGCGCATAGGCGCGCTCGTGGACCCGGTCCAGCTCGCGCTCCACCGTCTGCCGCGCGGCCTCGATGGTGGCCGCGTCGGCGTCCCGGGCCACATGGATCGGGTCGCCCAGCACCATCGCGCCGCGTCCGAAAGGCAGCCCGATGCTGGCCTTGTCCCAGCTGTCGAAGTCCCGCCGGCGGCTCGTCACCACCGCGACGGGCACGATGGGGCGGCCGGAGATCTGGGCCAGGATCACGATGCCGTCGCCGCACACGCGGGCGACCTTGGGAATGTCGGCCGTCATCACCACCATCTCGCCCTGCGCGAGCGCCCGCAGCATGCCGCGCATGGCCGACACGCCGCCCTTCTTGCGCACGTCGCGGCCCCGCGCCCCGGAGCCCCGGATGGCCCGGATGCCGAGATGGCGCAGCGCGATGGCGTTGAACTCGCCGTCGCCCGAGCGCGACACGAGGCTCGCGGCCCGGTCCTGCGGCCGCTTGGCGAAATGGATCATGAAATGCTGGCCGTGCCACATGGCCGCGATCACCGGCATCATGGGCCCGATGCGCTCGTAGGCGTCCGCCGGCTCCATGACGAACCGGTTGGTACGGCGCACGAGCTCGAGATACCGCGCCACCATGAGGCCGAGGGCCTCCTGGACTTTGCGCGAGCGGGTGATGCGCTTGACGAGACCCATTGCGGCCCGAGGGATCAGCTCTGCTGCGGGTCGAGCAGCCGGTGGAGATGCACCACGAAATAGCGCATCTCGGCATTGTCCACGGTCGCCTGGGCCTTCGATTTCCAGGCCGCATGGGCGGTCGCGTAGTTCGGGAAGATGCCGACGATGTCGAGCTTGGACAGATCCTTGAAATCGATGCTGTCGATGCTCTCCAACTCTCCTCCGAAAACCAGGTGAAGCAGCTGCTTGCCGGACGTGTCGCTCATAGGGACGGTCAACTCCTGATGGGGTGGCGGAAACGGATTCGCGAGGCTTTCGGACAAGCCCCGGCCTTTCAGCCTCTCATGGCCCTAATGGCGCGCGGATGCAACCATGCTGCGGCCGCGACGAGGTCGCCGTGGGTGGGGTGAGAGCGGTTGTAGCCCGGCTCCGTGCCGGTCAAATCCGTGAGAGCGCCGCCGGCCTCGCGCAGGATCAGGTGGGCGGCGGCGATGTCCCAGTCATGGGAATTGGCGGACGCGAACCCGAGGTCGAGAGTCCCGTCCGCCACCCGCACGATTCGCAGGGCAAGGGATGGGATCTTGGGCAGGCACTCGACCTCGGCGCCTCGGCCCGCATAGCGGTCCATGAGGGGCTTCGGCCCCGAGATCAGCAATCGGCTCCGGTCCTGTCCGTCCGGCACCCGCAGCGTCCTGCCGTTGAGGAGCGCGCCACCCGCGAGGCTCGCCTCGTACAGACGGTCTGGAACAGGGGCGTGGATCGTCCCCAGGATGGGCTTTCCGTCACGCACGAGGGCGATCGACACGCACCATTCCGAACGCCCGGCCGCGAAGGCCCGCGTCCCGTCGATGGGGTCTACCACCCAGACCAGGCTCCGGGACAGGCGGGAGGGGTCGTCCGCCGTCTCCTCGGACAGCCATCCCGCCTCCGGCAGGAGGCCCGTCAGGCGCTCCTTGAGGAAGGTGTCGACGGCGATGTCCGCCTCCGTGACCGGGGAATTGCCAGGCTTGTACCAGACCTGGGCGGCGGTCTGCGCTCCCTCTCGAAAACGCTCCATGGCCATGGCGCCTGCCTGCCGGGCGGCCTCCCGGACATCCGGCATCAGGGAGGCGACGAGGGCGGTGGGAGAGGAGGACAGCATGGCGCGGAAACAATGGGGCGGAAGTGGGCTCCTGGCCAGACCGCGCATTGCCGCGCCGGCCTTTTCCCTGTTCATGACGCCGTCTTTCGGCTTGCGCCGGCCGGGATGGGCCCGACGGTTGGAAGCCGTGGGCTCAGGGAGTCGTCCGGTCGATGGCATAATCGCCGAACCAGGCCCTGTCCTCACCCTCCACGAGCGCGCTCAGGATCCGGGACGCCATGAAGCTGTAAGTGATGCCGTTGCCGCCGTATCCATAGGCCGCGAGCATCCGAGGAGCGCCCGGCACGCGTCCGATCAGCGGCAATCCGTCGTCGGTTTCCCCGAACTGGGCCGACCAGGAATATTCCACGTCGTATCGGGCCGCTGGCCACAGCTCCCGCATTTTCGACAGGAGCCGGGCGACCTTGGCGGGCGTGGCCGCCTCCCGTTCGGCAGCGTCCTGGGTGTCGTCGTCCTCGCCACCCAGCACGATCCGGCCCTCATCCGTCGTCCGGGCATAAAGGTAGGGGGTGGCGGCCTCCCAGATGAGAACACGGTCGTGCCACAGCGCTCCGGGGGATTGCGGGCAGGTTGCGATGCACCAGCTTGAGACGGTGCGGTGATTGTCCGACCGCAGGAAGTCCGGCATCTCGTAGCCGGTCGCCAGAACCACATGCCCCGCTTCGATGGTGGGGCCGCTCGCCAGGGTCAAAGCGGCGCTTCCCTCCGTCCAGTCATAGGCGACGACCTCGTCCTCCACGAGGACCGCTCCGTGCAGAAGCGCCGTCCTGAGGAGGTTGAGGGACAGGCAGAGCGGATCGGCTTCCGCGGAACCGGGCGACAGCAGAGCGGCCGGGCGGATCATGCGGAACGTATCGGCCAACGCGCCCCGATCGAGCAGCGCGCCGGGAAGTCCCGCCCTTTCCCGAAGGGCATGTTCGGCCGAAAGCCCGGCGAGCCCCGTATCGGCGCTCCCGAGATACAGGGTCGAGCGCGGCGTGAAATGGCAGGAGGCGCCCAGGGCATCCACGAAGGCGGTCAGGTCCGTCATGGCCGTGAAACTGCGCCGGTAGAGGCCCGCAGCCTTCTCAAACCCGTACATGTCGGAGAGTTCGGACAGCGACGTGTCGATCTCCCATTGCAGCATGGCGGTGCTCGCCGCAGTGCTGCCGCGCCCCGGCATCAGCTTGTCCACCACCACGACGGAATGGCCCCGCCGGGTGAGGGCCTCGGCCACGAAGGATCCCGTGATGCCCGCGCCCACCACCACGACGTCGCAGCGCGTGTCCGCCAGGATGGGCGTGCGGGGGAAGGGCGCCTGATCGACGTGCCAGGGAGGAGACCCTGATCGCAGCTCGCGAACGTCCGACGATGCTTCCTCAACGCGACCCAACTCAAACATCGACCGGCCCTCAGCTGAGCCATTCAACGTCATCCGGCGTCAGTCGTTCCGTGGATGCGCCTCGGTCAGAGGAAGCGCAGGGCGCTGTCGAGAACCAAGCCCGCAAACAGCAGAAGGCCCGCATCGCGGTTGGCGCGAAACAGCCTCAGGGCTCCGGCACCGTCGGTTGCATCTGCCTTGCCCACCTGCCAGACGAGATGGGCCCCGAAGAGCCCCAGGCCCAGATAGGCGGTAGGTCCGGTGCCTGCGCGCCAGAACGCCGCGGCGATGAGCACCCAGGCCAGCGCGTAGCAGATCGCGATGCCGTGCCGGACCTTCGCGCCGAAGAAACGGGCGGAGGACTTGATGCCCGCGATCTCGTCGTCCTCGATGTCCTGGAGGGCGTAGATCGTATCGTAACCCACCACCCACGCGATCGTGCCCGCGTAGAGCAGCACCGGCGCGAGGCTCAAGGATCCGAACGCCGCCGCCCAGCCCATGAGGGCGCCCCAGGAAAAGGCGAACCCGAGCACGATCTGCGGCATCCAGAAGAACCGCTTCATGAAGGGGTAGAGCAGCACGATGCCCACGGATGCGAAGCCCGTGAGGATCGCGAAGGCGTTGAATTGCAGCAGGATCGCCAGGCCGATGAGGCATTGCAGGATCAGGAAGCCGATCACGGCCCTGAGGGTCACCTGCCCCGAGGGCAGGGGGCGCATCCGGGTGCGCTCCACCCGGGCGTCGAGGTCCCGGTCCACGATGTCGTTGTAGGTCGAGCCCGCGCCGCGCATGGCGATAGCCCCGACGAGGAAGAGGACGCAGTGCCACGGGTTCGGCCAGGGCTGCCCGCCCGCGCCGGCCGCCAGGGCGGCCGACCACCAGCACGGCAGGAGCAGCAGCCACCAGCCGATGGGCCGCTCGATGCGCGCGAGGCGCAAGTAGGGGCGAAGCCGCGCGGGGGCGATCCGGTCGGCCCAGTGACCCCGGACGGCGTCCGGCAGGGACGAGTCGATCGGACGCGCCATGAACGCGCGAGAGCCTTAGAGGGCGCCCTGGGGCATCTTGTAGGTGCCGGTGAGGCCGCCACCACCCAGGAGGCCGCCTCCGCCCCCGTTCTTCTGGGCGTCGCGGGCCTGCTTCTCCATCTGCGCCACCTTGGCGGCGGCCGCGCAGGCCTTGCCCTTCATCTCCACGGCGCGGCCGTGGTCGGCCTTGAAGTTGCTGGCGAACTCGTCCGGAACCTGGCACCAGTCCTTGTTGGACTCGATCCATTTCATGCCGCCGTCACCGTTGGTGACGAGCTTGGAGAAGATCGTGCAGGCGGCGCGGGGGTCGACCGTCTTCTTCTTGCCGCTCCCGCCCAGGCCTTGAATCTGCTTGATCAGGGACTGGCGTTCGCCGAGAAACTTCTGGGCATAGGCGCAATCGTTGCTCGCCTGCGCGAAGGCAGGGGCAGCCATCAACATGCTGACGGTGGCGAACGCGGCAGCCATGTGCATACGGGCGTGCGTCATCGAAAAATCCTCGAGAAGGCAGCGCAACCCGTTGCGCGCCGATGCCCTGTTAGCAGGGAAAGGGCCAGCACGCCAAGTGACGAATGGCCTCGGCACCCTCACGGGGTGTTGATGCGCACCGCGGCCGTTGCGGCGCCGGGCTGCCCGAGGGCTTGTCAAAAGCCTCCCGGGCGACAACAACCGCCCCATGGCATCTTACGACTTCAATGCGCCCCGCCTCTTCGTCGACCACCCCCTCCGGGCAGGCTCCAGGATCGCTCTCGATCGGGCGCAGGCGAACTATCTCCTGAATGTCCTGCGACTCGGGCCCGGAGGGTCGGTGCTGGTCTTCAACGGGCGCGATGGCGAGTGGCGGGCGGAGATCGCCGTGGAGGGCCGCAAGGCGGCCGACCTCGTCCCGGCGGAGCAGGTGCGCGCCCAGACAGCCCCGCCCGACCTGCTCTATCTCTTCGCGCCCCTCAAGCACGCCCGCCTCGACTACATGGTGCAGAAGGCCGTGGAGATGGGAGCGGGCGCGCTGCGCCCGGTCTTCACGCGGCGAACGCAGAGCTCGCGGGTGAACCTGGACCGGATGCGCGCGAATGTGATCGAAGCCGCTGAACAATGTGGCATCCTGTCGGTCCCGGAGGTGCTGCCCGAGCTCGATCTGGACAAGGCGCTCAGGGGGCTAGAGCCCGACAGAACCTTGATTTTTTGCGATGAGGACGCCCCGCCCGGCAGCCCTGTGAATATATTGTCAAGCTTGCGGAACCCGGGAGCCAAGCTCGCCGTTATCGTGGGTCCCGAAGGGGGGTTCACCGATCAGGAGAGAGCGCTTGTTGCCGCCCACGACTTGTGTATCCGCGTATCGTTGGGACCGCGCATCCTACGGGCCGACACGGCGGCGGTCGCCGTCTTGGCGCTGGTCCAGGCGACCCTGGGCGATTGGGGCCGGAGCGACGGCCCAACAACCGGCTGACCGGATAAAACCGTAGCCTCAAGAGCTTAGCCGTTTGATCCCGATTTGCTCCGATCTTGCCCAAAAGGGTTGGAGTTTGACGCTGGCCGGCAGCGTATCATGCTCGCATATAACCCCGCAGAAAAAGAATAATGACGAGGAGTTTCAAGAATGGCTGGGGATTTTAAGTTCGGAATCGAAGAGGAATACTTCGTCAACGACGCCCTGAAACGCGACGCCGCCCGCGGAAGAATCAAGGAATTCTTCGACGATTGCCGCGACAACCTGTCGGACGATATCCAGCCAGAGATGCTGGAGCCTCAGCTCGAGATCGCCACGAAGCCTCATGTCGATTTCGCTGAGGCGCGCGCACAGCTCGCCGGCCTGCGCGCATCGGTGGGTGAGATCGCCCGTGGACACAACCTGACGCTCATGGCGTCCGGCACTCATCCGCTGGCCGTCTGGTCCCGCGTCCGGCCCAACACCCAGCCGCGCTACGGCAAGGTGATGCACGATCTGCAGATGGTCGGCAGTCGCACCATCGTGTGCGGCATGCACGTCCACGTGGAGGTGCCCGACCTCGAAGCCCGCGTCGACCTCATGAACCGGATCCAGCCCTATCTGCCGCTGCTCTTGGCGCTATCGACGTCCTCACCGTTCTGGCAGGCTCAGCGCACGGGCCTCCTGGGCTATCGCCTGGCCGCCTACCGTGAGCTGCCCCGCACCGGCCTGCCGGACCTGTTCCAGGACGCGGCGGACTACAAGCGCTATATCGACACCCTCGTGGCGGCCCGCGCCATCGAGAATTCCAGCTATGTGTGGTGGCTGATCCGCCCGTCTCTCAAGCATCCGACCCTGGAACTGCGCGTGGCCGACAGCTGCACGCGGGTCGACGACACCATTGCCATCGCGGCGCTCTACCGCTGCCTCGTTCGCCATCTGACCCGGGACTCGAAGCTCAACGCGGGCCAGACCGGGGCATCTCGCGCCATCAACGACGAGAACGGCTGGCGGGCCCAGCGCTACGGCATCCACGGCAGCTTCGTCGACGAGGCCTCCCGCAGCGCCAAGCCGGTGCGTCAGGTGCTGGACGAGGTCCTGGCCCTGGTGAGCGAGGACGCCGACGCCCTCGGCTGCCGCCGGGAGCTCGATCTCGCCCGCTGGATCGTGGCCCGGGGCACGAGCGCCGACCAGCAGCTCGCGATCTACACCGAGGCCATGGGCCGGGGCCGGTCCAGCCGGGACGCGCTGGCCAGCGTGGTCGACTGGCTCTCGGCCGAAACGGTCGGTGAGACGGCCTTCCGGCACTGATCCGTCCTGAACGAGCCCCCCTCGAAATCGAGGGGAGGTCTGCGGCTTCCTCATTGCAGCTTGGCGGCAAGGCCTCTATTTACACGCGACCCGACTTTCGGCGCGACCCAAGGGGCCGTGCCTTCTTTGCATGAGGTGATCCATGGCGCGCGACGTTTCCGATGCGAATCTCATCGGGGCGCGGTCCGAACTCGTGGAATGGTTCGCCTCCGGGGCCAAACCGCGCCAGGATTGGCGGCTGGGCACCGAACACGAGAAGGTGCCGTTCTATAGGGCTGACGCGTCCCCCGTTCCCTATGAGGGGGAGCGTGGGATCCGGGCTCTCCTGGACGGGATGGGGCGGCTCAGCGGCTGGGAGCCCATCCTGGAGAACGGCAAGCCCATCGGACTGGCGGACGATGCGGGCGGCGGCGCCATCTCGCTCGAGCCCGGCGGGCAGTACGAGCTTTCCGGCGCCCCCCTGCGTGATCTCCACGAAACCGCCGCCGAGACGAACGCTCACCTGGCGGACGCCAAGCGCGTGGGCGGCGAACTCGGCATCGGGTTCCTGACGCTCGGCATGAGTCCGCTCTGGACCCGCGCGCAGACGCCCGTCATGCCCAAGGCGCGCTACCGCATCATGACGGATTACATGCCGAAGGTGGGCACGCGGGGCCTCGACATGATGTACCGCACCTCCACGGTGCAGGTGAATCTCGACTACGGCTCCGAGGCCGACATGGTGAAGAAGCTGCGGGTGTCGCTTGCGCTCCAGCCCATCGCCACGGCGATCTTCGCGAACTCTCCTTTCACGGACGGCAAGCCCAACGGCTTTCTATCCGGTCGCTCCCATATCTGGCTCGACACGGACAACAACCGCTCCGGCATGATGCCGGGCGCTTTCGAGGACGGTTTCGGCTTCGAACAATACGTGGATTGGGCGCTCGACGTGCCGATGTACTTCGTCAAGCGCGATTCGACCTATCACGACGTGACCGGCGCGTCCTTCCGGGACCTGCTCGAGGGCAAGCTGCCGCAGATGCCCGGCGAGCGGGCCACCCGCTCAGACTGGGCGAACCACGTTTCCACGCTCTTCCCGGAGGTGCGCCTCAAGCGCTATCTCGAGATGCGAGGGGCCGATGTCGGGCCGCCAGAGCACATCACGGCGCTCTCGGCCTTCTGGGTCGGGCTGCTCTACGACGAGACGGCCCTCGACGGCGCCTGGGAGCTGGTGAAGGCCTGGACCGCCGAGGAGCGGCAGGCGGTGCGGGACGCCGTGCCGGCGCTGGCCCTCAACGCGACGGTGGCCGGGCGCCCCGTGCGGGAGGTCGCCGCTGAGGCGGTGGCGCTCGCCAAGGCGGGACTGGCCCGCCGCGCCCTGCGCGATGCGCGCGGGCAGGACGAGACCGTGCATCTGGCTTACGTAGAGGAAATCGTCGGCTCGGGCGTCACGGTGGCCGAGCGGTTGCTAGAGCGCTTCCACGGGGAATGGGGCGGGTCGGTGCGGCCGGTGTTTTCGGAGTGCGTGTTCTGAAGCCGGAACGACTTGCAAAAGTTTGCTGAAAGTGAAATGCAATAACGTATAAGGCCACTAACGGCTTTCGCGTGGGGCATTTCAATGACGACCAAGATCCTGGCCGCCGTCACCTGGACGGGCGATGGAACAGACCAGACCTATAGCGTGACCGCAGATCAGGTCGAAGGCTCGCGCCTCGACGCCAAGGGCGGAAGCGACCGCCTCAATCTGACGGGCGGCGGCATGTTCAAGTTGAACAACATGCTTGCGTTGAGCGGGTTCGAGACCATCGCGGGGACGAGTGCGGCCGATCACATCGTCATCGAATCGGACCAGTTGGCCGGTATCAAGCTCATCGACAGCGGCGACGCGCTCGACAGCGATACCCTCACGATTCAGGGCTACGACGTCGACCTGAATGGTCTCGCCATCACGGGCTTCCGAGTGATTGAGCTCTCCTCGAGTGTATGGGGTACATATGTCGACAACGTTTCGGACTGGACGCTGGCGTCGAAGCTCAGAGCCTACACGTCCACTTATGACGAGCTGAACTATACCGGCGACCTCGGGGCGGGCTTCATGGAGAAGATCCGGGTCCTGTGGAACAACGGCATCGATACGGTTTACTACGACGGAGAAACCTACACCAACGAGGCTCCCGACCTCGATCTCGGAGAGGACCAGATCGTTGGCCCGGCCTCCGAGCGGTTTTCGTTCGCGGATGCGACGCTGTCCGACGACGACGAAAAGATCGGGTCGATCCAGTTCGTGAGCTATGGGAGAGGTGTGTTCTCGATCGGAGGCGCCTTCGCGGCTCCGGACGGGTGGGTTGACGGCAAGCGCGTCGAGCACAATGACACCGAGATCGGCACCATCCACGTGCTCGACGAAGGCGTGATCAAGGTCGACTTCGATGGTGGCCTCGCGATTGCCACCGCGCAGAGCTTCATTCGAGCGCTCTCCTACCTGTCGGTTACCGGAGGGACGGCGGCCGAAGAACACCTGATCAGCATCGAGGTTTCCGATCTCGGCGGGCGAACCAGCGAAGACGCCGTCACGTTTGTCACCTTGCCGGCGAATTGGCGCAGCCTGACCGAAGGCGACGACAATATCGTCGGTACGGACGCGGACGAGTTCTTCGTCGTTCAGGATCGTCTCATCGATGCGGGCGACAGGATCGATGGCGGTGCCGGCGTCGATACACTGTACTTCCTGGATTGGGACGACGCCGATCTGAGCGGAATTGCATCCCTGAAAGGGATCGAGAACGTCCTCGGAAGCGAATACTCGAACTTCATCACCCTGTCGGCCAGCCAGTTCAACGGGATCTCGTCCTTTGACGGCGGACAGGACACCCTGGGCGACGACACCCTGGCCATTCGCGGCGGGACGGCGGATTTCAAGGGCAAGACCGTCACTCGCTTCGAGCAGATCAATCTCGTGGACGGTGCCACCGCGATCTTCGAGAAGGAGCAGATCGGGCTGGCCAAGCTGGCATACGCGTCCGGGGGCACCGGCGCCTCGGTCGTTCTCAGGAACGAAACCTTCAGCGACACGGAACGGACGCAGCTGTTCCGGCGTGGGATCGACAGCATCACGGATGCGTCCGGCACGAAGGTGAACAAGGCCGCGCAGGTCGCGAACCTCCAAGGCGACAAGGTCAAGATCCTCAACGGCGCAACAGGTTTCCTCGATGCGGGCCGCAATGCCGTCGTGACGGACGAAGAGTATCTGAACTATCTCATCATCGACCAATCAGTTGATGACGGGAAAGGAACACTCTCCGTCGATCAATCCGGCATCTTCAAGCTCAAGGCCGACACATCCTCTGGAGGGACCTACTACAGGATCATCGCCAATGGAGCGACCGAGGTCGGTTCCTATGAGGCGTCGTCGAAAGGTTCTCTCGACATCAGCCTGACGGAAGACGCCACGCCTGCTCTTGTGCAGGAGTTGATCCGCTCGATCGCCTACACACGCGCGGCGGACAGTGCGGCCGTATGGTCCAACAAGGTCGATTTCACGCTCTACGACAGCGGTTACCGGCGTTCGGTCTTCACCGTGGAAGTCGGCTCGGACGGCAACTCCGCTCCGACGTCGATCTCGCTCTCCGGCTCGAGCGTCCAGGAACTTGCCGCGAACGGCACCGTGATCGGGCGGGTGTCGGCCCTCGATCCCGATGCAGGCGACGTGATCACGCTCTCGCTCACCAACAATGCCGACGGACGCTTCGCCCTCGTCAACGGCGCGCTCACGGTTCTCGACGGGGTGAAGCTCGATTACGAGCAGAACCTGTCTCACGCAGTCACCGTTCGCGCGACGGACTCGAAGGGCCTGTTCATCGACCGGACCTTCACGATCAACGTCACGGACCTTTTGGTGGAGCGCACCCAGGGCACGCCGTTCAACGACGTCATCAAGGGCGGCAAGGGCAATGACGTCCTCGCCGGCGGCCTGGGCGACGACATCCTGTTCGGCGGGCTCGGCAAGGACAAGCTGACGGGCAACGGCGGCAAGGACACGTTCGTGTTCGACACCAAGCCCAACGTCAAGGTCGACGCCAAGCTGAAGGTCACGCTGAACGCCAACTCGAATGTCGACGTCATCACGGATTTCGATTCCAAGCAGGACTCGATCTATCTCGACAATGCCGTCTTCGCCATGATGGGCAAGAAGGGGACGCCGGTTCAGTCCGTCAAGATGAAGGCGTCGTTCTTCAAGGAAATCGGCATCGGCAAGACGCTCGTTCAGGATCGGGACGATTACATCGTCTACGATAGGAAAGCCGGCAAGATCTATTACGACTCCAATGGGGCCAAGGACGGCGGCATGTTCCTGATCGCGACCGTGAAGCCGAAAACGGTGATCAAAGCCGACGACTTCTTCGTGATCTGAAGATCCGAGGCAGAGCCAAGGACGAAGGCCGCGGGAGAAACCCTCTCGCGCCTTCGTGCCGATAAAGCTTCGTTTTCGCGCCGGTCAGGACGCCATCTTCAACCCGAGAATGCCCACCACGATCAGGCCGATGCAGGCCAGCCGCGCGGCGTTCGCGGGATCCGCGAAGAGATAGATACCGAGCAGGGCCGTGCCCACCGTGCCGATGCCGGTCCAGACCGCATAACCTGTCCCGACCGGAAGCGTCTTGAGGGCAAGGCCGAGCAGCACGACGCTGACGATCATGCTGGCAACTGTCAGGGCCGAGGGGACGAGACGGCTGAAACCATCCGTGTATTTGAGGCCAATGGCCCAACCGATTTCGAACAATCCCGCGAGGGCGAGGTAGATCCATGCCATGACGATGCTCCGTCGGAAGCAGGGTCGTCCCCACTCTGGGTCAGGATCGGGCGAGGTCGTCCAAGCCCGGCGGAACGCGGTCCGCTCGTCCAGATATACGATCTCACGCAAGATCGCTCAAGGGCCGCGGGGGGGTTCAGGGCTGGGCCGCTACGGCCGGAGCAGACGGGGCCACATCGGAGGCAGGGGCGTCCGGCGCCGGCTCCGAGGCCATGCCCTTCAGGGAGCGCATGGGGTTGAACGGCGCGTAGGAGTTGTGCTTCCAGGCATCGCCGCAATTCTGGCAGATGGACCGGAACAGGAAATCGTTGTCGGCCATGCGTTTGAGCAGGCGCTCCTGGCGTGCGACGGCATCCTCGGGCGCGGGCTCGTAGCCCGACGGACGGACCTTCAAGCGAAGCGGCTGGGAGGCGCCGGTCGATGCCTCCGGCCCTGTGCCGGGCGGTGCTGCGGGAGCCTGTGCCATCGCCGGGAGCGACAGGGGCAACAGGGCGAGGCAGGCCAGGATGAAGCGCTTTGATTCCATGGTCCGATTGGAATCCAGGTGACACTGTTTCGTCAAGCGCGCCGAAGGGGTGGCAGGCGGCTAATTGGACGCATCCGTCACGGTTCTTTCCCCATCCCCTTTTCAAGCTCGCAGCCAGGTCGTTCGCCGCGGGGCCGCCGTTTTGAACCCCGATTCCCGCTCGATCCTTGCGACAATGCCCTATTGCACTGCTCGGGCGGCGCTCCGGACGATCCATGCATCCACCGGCATCGCCCGGCCGCGAACCGTCACGGTCTGGCGTTCGTGCGCTGCGAGGTCGAGCCGGGCTCGTTGGGCGAGCTCGGCGGAGATCACCAGTTCCACATCGCGCTCCTTGGCGACGCTTTCCAGACGGCTCGCCACGTTGATGGTGTCGCCCACGGCCGTCAGGCCGCTGGCCTGGCCGTAGCCCATCTCACCCAGGATGGCGGGGCCGGCATGGAGGCTGACCACCACCGCGAGGGGGCGGTCGAGTTCCGTCGCGTGCGCATCGCTGAGCTGACGCACCCCCTCGACGATCCGAAGGGCGGCCTCGAAGGCCTGCCGGGCGGCATCCTCCGGGGAGGCGTTCAGGCCGAACAGGGCCAGCGCCCCGTCGCCGATGAACTTGTCGAGATGGCCGCCCGACTGTTCCACCGCATGGCCCACGATCTCGAAATAGCGGTTGAGCAGGAAGACCGTGTCGAAGGGCAGCCGATCCTCGCTGAAGCGCGTGAAGCCCCTTAGGTCGCAGAACAGCACGGCCAGCTCGCGCTCGCGGCCGCCGGTCTGGCGGCTTCCTCCCAGGGACGCCACGAGTCCCGGCTGGTGGGTCGACAGGACGGGGACGACGGCGATGTCCCGCGTCGGGCGCAGCTGGCAGGCGAGACGGATGTCCGGGCCCGCCCCGATGCGGGTGAGCGTCGCCTGCTCCTGGGGCGTGGGCCGGGGCTGGCCCTCCAGGCCCTCCACGATCCGCACGCGGCAGGTCGAGCAGCGCCCGCGTCCGCCGCAGGCCGATGGATGGGGAATGTCCATGAGCCGGCTGGCTTCGAGCACGGTGAAGCCCCGCGGCACGACGGCGGTCCTGTCACCCGGATAGGCTATGCGCACACGGGTCGAGAGCGTGCGGTAAGAGCGCAGCCCCCGCGCGGCGAAGACGCCGGCGATGAGCGCCGTGAAGCCGCCCATGAGCGCGGCGCGGATCCCATCCACCGTCGGGTCGTTCCGGGGCGGCAGGAAGGTGAAGCGGTCCGGATCGGCCGCGATCTCCTTCCCGGCCTCCGCGAAGCCCAGTAGGGCCAGAACGGGCAGCAGCAAGGCGCCAGCATAGAGCAGGGGCGTCCATTGCCGGAACCAGGGCTTGACCCTCAGCCAGAAATAGACGCCCAGGCACCCGTGCAGCCAGGCGATGACGAGCGCCAGCGCCTGACGGGCCCCGTTCTCGGGACTGAGGACCCAGAGGTTCCGGATCACATCCGGGTAGCCGACCTCGCGCCCGGTCACGGAGAACTCGACCCGCGTTCCCACCACATGCGCCACGAGAAGGAAAGGCAGCGACAGGCCGAGAACGAGCTGCGCGGCCTCCCGAGGGGGCATGCGAAGGGTCCTTCGCCGGAACAGGGCGTCGAGCGCCAGGGCGAAATGCGTGGCGAGCGCGCCATAGAGCAGGGCGGTCCCGGCCGGATTGCGCCAGAGCCGGTTGAACCATTGCCGCGCCGCTTCCATGGCTTCCACGGAGACGAGGCCGAGCGCATGGTTGGCGAAGTGGCTGACCAGGAAGGCGCCCAGGATCAGTCCCGACGCCAACCGGATATCGCGAAGGGGCAGGCCTTTCCGGGACTCTGGCGCGGGAGGGCCCGAGGGCGGGACGTTCATGGAGGGACGTTCATGGCGGGACGTTCATAGCGGGACGTTCATGGGGATCCGATCAGCGGGGGAGAGATCCTATGGGAGGATAATGCCTTCGCGACCAATGACAAACCGGTGAGACATGCCCGGCCGGCGACCGGGCATGGCCTTGGGGTTCGGCTAGGCGGCGGGCGGCAGGGTCTTGAGGCGGCGCAGGAAGGCCGACGCTTCGTCGGGGACGGGTTGCTCGACCCGCCGGTAGACCCGTCCGTCGCGGGTGCGCTCCAACAGGCCGTTGTCGCATAGGAGGCGTCGCAGCAGGGCAGGGTCGTCGAATGCGTGGAGTGCCCGCAAGCGCCCATTCACCTCGGCTTCCGACCAGTCCTGCCGGGCCGGGAACCGAGACCAGAGCCCCCAGAGAACCAGCAGGCGCTGGGTGTGCTTCGGCGGCCACCGCACGAGCAGACCAGTGGAATCGTAGCAGCGCAAGAGCCTCTCGATGCGCTCCGTGCCCACGGCCGGCTTCCCGTCCGCGTTGCCGCCGGGGCGAGGCTGCGGCGCAGGCGCGTCCATGGTCCCGGGCACCATGTGCTCGGCCCGATAGTGCTGAAAGTTGCGGTACCCGGTCGATCGGGCGAGCATATTGAGGAGTTCGACGTGCCCCGGAGGACGATCCGGCGATGACGTGCGCTTGGCCAGCTGGTCCTTCAGCGACCGGGCGACGGAGGAGATGTCGTTCGCTTGGAACGGCAGAACGGTTCTGGACATGATGGATCCCTGTTCACGTGCCTATCCGACAGGGGATGATCGGTGATCGCCGTTCCGACGCGGCACAGGAATACGCTGTCCGGCGGTTGAATGACAGGTTTAGCGTCCCTTGCGGGGGCGATGCCTCGGTGAACTGCTGACCGAAAGATATCGATAGCCGGAATGATCACCGAGGGTCAACCCAAGCGCAGCCGTTCGAGGATCCTCGCGACGGGAAAGCCTGAAATTAAGCCTGTGGCACGACTCCATTTGTCAATTGCATCAGTATAGCATTAATTTGGGCGCCATGACGTGCGTGAGCAGCCTCGATAGCGACGAATGCCTCGCCGGAGGGGGCGAGGCAGGCCTGCTTTTGCGCGAGAGGGACTGGCGGAACTCTGCCCTGGGGGAGCCCCGGCACTGGCCCCAGCCCTTGAAGGGCGCCGTCAGCCTGATGCTCAATTCGCCCCATCCAATCTTCATCGTCTGGGGCGACGAGGCCGTGTGGCTGTTCAACGATCCCTTCGCGGCGCTCCTCGAACCCTTTCGTCGTGAGAGCCTCGGGCGCAGCCAGGCATCCGAGCGGCCGGACTCATGGTCCCACATCCGGTCCCTTCTCCCGCGCCTCTACAATGGGGACGCCAAGGTGTTCGACGAAACATGATGGGACCTCATACCGGGTCGGGTTCATGAGGGGCATCGCCTCGTCGTGGTGCCGACTCCCGTCAGGGACGAGGCCGGGCAGGTCGCCGGCGTGTTCTGCAACCTCGTCGAGGCCTGGGAGCCGGCCATCAACCGCCGCCTGGCCATCGAGAACGACGGATGGCGGCAGCTTTTCCGGCAGGTGCCCGGCTTCATCGTGGTGATGGAGGGACCGGAGCACATCTTCCGGTTCGTCAACGATGCCTATCTCCAGCTTGTGGGTCACGGCGACATCGTGGGCAAGTCCGTGCGAGAAGCCTTGCCGGAGACGAAGAGCCAAGGTTTCTGGGAGATCCTGGACAAGGTCTATCGGTCGGGCGAGGCTTTCGTGGGCCGCGCGATGCCGGCGCTGATCCGTCGCCGGCCCGACCATCCCGCCGAGCGTCGCTACATCGACCTGATCTATCACCCCATCAAGGACGCGGCCGGAGACGTCACCGGAATCTTCGCGGTCGGCACGGACGTGACCGACGTGAAGAACGTCGAGGACGCTCTGCATCTGAGCGAGGAACGCAGGCGTGAGAGCGAGCGGCAGATCCATCGCCTCACGGAGCTGTCCACCAACATCATCGGCTTCGGCTCTCCCGACGGAGCCCTGAGCTACCTGAACGGCCGTTGGTACGAGTATACGGGACAGGATCCCGACATCGCTCTGCCACACGGATGGACCCGTGCGCTCCATCCCGACGATCTCGTGAGCCTGCGGCAATCGTGGGAGCGCGCCCAGGCCACGGACATGCGTCTCGATACGGAGGCGCGGCTGCGCGCCGCGGACGGCTCCTACCGCTGGCACCTCGTTCGCGCGGAGGCCCATTATGCCGACGACGGCAGCGTCATCGGCTGGCTCGCCAGCTGCACGGATATCGAGGACCAGAAGGCTGCGAGGGACAGGCTCGCTTCCCTCAACGCCAGTCTCGAGAGCGAGATCGACAAGGGCCGGCGAGAGCGGGAGCGGGCTTGGCACGTCAGCCAGGAACTGATCGTGGTCGCGAGCCTCGAGGGAACGTTCGAGAGCGTCAATCCAGCCTTCGAACGGATTTTGGGATGGAGCCGGGAGGACGCGATGGGCAGCCCCTTCATGAGCTTCGTTCATGCCCACGACGTCGCCACATCGGTCCTGGAGCTTCAGCGCCTCGCGGACGGCCATCGAACCCGCAACTTCGAGGCCCGGCTCCTGCATCGGAACGGCGAGTATCGCTGGATCAACTGGACGGCCATCCCGGAGGACGGCGTGATCTACGCCTTCGGCCGTGACGTTACGGCTGAGCGGCAAGCGGCGGAGAAACTGGCGCAGGCGCAAGAGCAGCTTCGGCAGAGCCAGAAGATGGAGGCTGTGGGCCAGCTGACGGGCGGGATCGCGCACGACTTCAACAACCTGCTCACCGGGATCATCGGCTCCCTCGACCTGATGCAGACCCGCATGGCGCAAGGGCGCCACGACACCCTGGAACGCTACGCCAAGGCGGCGGTGTCCTCCGCCAACCGGGCGGCCGCGCTCACCCACCGCCTGCTTGCCTTCGCCCGCCGCCAGCCCCTCGACCCCAAACCCGTCAACGTCAACCAGCTCGTCACCTCCATGGAAGACCTCCTGCGGCGATCCCTGGGAGAGACGATCAGCCTGACGGTCGGGATGACGCCCGATCTCTGGCCGACCCACTGCGATCCGCACCAGCTTGAGAACGCCATCCTCAACCTGGCCATCAATGCGCGCGACGCCATGCCGGAGGGCGGCCGCCTGACGATTGCCATGGACAACGCCTGCCTCGACCCGTCCTTCGCGCCCTCCCGCGATCCCGATGGTTCCAGCCCCTATGTCAGGATTGCCATCGCCGATACGGGACAAGGCATGTCCGCCGATGTGATCGCCCGCGCGTTCGATCCGTTCTTCACCACAAAGCCCATCGGCCAGGGCACGGGCCTTGGCCTGTCCATGGTCTACGGCTTCTGCAAGCAGTCGGAGGGCCACGTGCGCATCGACAGCGCCCCAGGCGCCGGGACGACGGTCGCGCTCTACCTGCCGCGACACGCCGGCGAGATGCCCGTGGAGCCGGAAGTGCTCGCGCCTCTGGCCCTCGCTGCGGTGAGAAACGGCGAGACGATCCTCGTGGTGGAAGACGAGAGCGTCGTCCGGACGCTGGTCGTCGACGCGTTGCAGAGCTTGGGCTACCACACGATCGAAGCCGCCGATGGCCGTTCCGGTCTCGATGTTCTCCTGTCCGGCCGGAGGATCGACCTCCTGGTTAGCGACATCGGGCTTCCGGGGATGAACGGCCTCCAATTGGTCGAGCAGGCCCGACGGTACAAGCCGGGTCTGCCCGTCCTGTTCATGACGGGCTATGCCGAGAGTGCCGCCATGGCGGCGGGCTTTCTGGGGGAGGGCATGGCCTTGCTCACCAAGCCGTTCACGGTGGAGGCCCTGGCCGGCCGCATCCATGAAATGCTCGACGGACGAGCCTGCGCTCAGATCGCGTAGAGGTCGAGCGCCCCGGATAACCGCGTCCGGTACTGCTCGAGCATGGGCTTGTCGCCCTCGGCGGCGGCGCGCTCGACGAAGGGCGCGTAGTTGAGAAGGTTGATCGCCTTGATGACCGGCGCCATCTCGCGCAGCTCCGCCTCGCTCAGCCCATAGCCTTTCAGGAACTCCTGCTTGGCGTCGATGGACAGGTCGTGCAGGGCAAGCGACAGGTCCCAGTAGGGAGCGAGGTTGGAGCTGCAGAACTCCCAGTCGATGACGGCCGTGATCGTGCCGTCCTCATCGACCATCACGTTCTTCAGCCGCATGTCACCATGGTTCAGGACGGGCTTGGGATCCTTCCAGCGCTCCATCTCCCGCACGACCGCCTTCATTCGCTTGAGCGGGGCCGGATCGAGCATCTTCTCCTTCTCGAGGATCGCGAGGCGCGTGCCAACCTTCAACTCGCCATGCAGGTAGTCTTTCCAGGTCTCGTTGCGCGAGAGCTGGTTGTTCGACCAGTCGAAGGTGTGGCCGAAGCCGGAGGTCTTGATCGAATGGATCGTGGCCGTGAGGCGGCCCATCTCGCGTAGGATCGCGAAGCGCTCCGGATGATGAACCGCCTCGGTGCCTTCGACCTTGCGGGCGATCATGTAGGGGAGGGGGATAAGATCCGCGCCGACCTCCAGGACCTCGGCGGTCGGCACGCCCGCTTCGCCCGCCTTGGCGATGGCCCATTGCTCCTTGAGATACTCCTTCACCTTCGCGGCTTCCGTGCCCATGCGCACGATGAAGTCGCCCTCCGCGTGGTTGACCTCGAAGACGAAGTTGGTCAGGCCTCCTCCGAGGGCATTGACCTTTTTCGGCTTGGCGCCGCCGAAGTGATGAGCCACGACCTCGCGCGCGAAGGCGCGGGCGTCCCGCTCGTCGAAGGCATGCGTCGCCGATTTGAGAGCCGCTGTCATGGCTTGAAATCCCGAAGAGGCTTCTGAAGGTCCGCGAGGCGGAAGAGCAAGTCCCCCAAGGCACGTGAGTTCTCGATGCGAACCGTCTCGACGAGCCCCTTCAGCTCCAGATCCATGGGTCCGACATGCACCGCAAGGCCGCAGCCTGCCAGGAAGGTGTCCATGGGGGTATCGCCCGACCCGACGGATTGGTCGAGCTCGAAGCCGAGCCTCTCGGCGACGGAGCGCGCCCCGAAGAGCTTGTCGACGCCCTTGCGCGTGACGAACCGCGTGGGGTTAGTGCCCTGCTGGTATGCCATGCGCTGGTCCTGAGGGATCTCGACGAGAAGGAAGACCATGCAGATGTCCTGGCCCATCAACGTGTCGCGAAGGCCGGCGATCGCGCCGCTCACGACCTCGGAAGCGCTCCGGTACTTGTCCCGAATGTGCGGGATACGATCGGGGGCGGGGGTCCAGATCGTTTCGCCCTTGGTCCAATCCCGCGCATAGTAGAAGACGAGTAAATCGTCGATTCCATTCGCCACGAGGCCCTCGATGCCGACCAGGAGCTCTTCGATCTCACCAGGCGAGAGCGGGAAGGCGTCGATCTCCTCGAAAGCGATGAGGCCGTCCCTGGTCTCCGTCAGGTAGCCCGTGATGCTGCCGTTGAGAGACACGAGAGGTAAGGGCGCGTTGGTGATGGCATACCACTCGCGCCCAAACGTCTTGATCACGTTGAGGGGGAACCGCAGGGTATTCAGAACCACTGGCCGATGCCCATCCTCGGTGATCGCCTTGAGGCCGTGCGACACGGAATCCGGAATCGCGATACGGCCTTCGAATTCATGAACGGCCGTGCCGTCGAGGTCCGTGATCACGGCACCCTTCTCGGCGAAGCGCGAGGTCGTCAGGAACGACCGCAACTGGTCGTCGATGGCGGAAGCGGGCGACATGGCGTGGAATTTCCCAAAAGATTTCTGTGATAACCCTGCTTTGGTCGAAATGGTTCAGTGCCCGGCGGAAAGTGGTTCAATCGTCGGGCTTTCAACGAAAAGTCCCGTGCAAGATCACCCCTGCACGGGACTTTGAAGGGTCGGCGACGATTAAGCCGCGACGGGGCGCCTCAGGTCATTACTTGACCGTGGTCGAGCCCGTGCCGGCCGGGTTGGTCACCTGCGAGCCCGAGGCGTTCGGAACCGGGGCCACGGTGCCGGCGGTGCCCGGCATCATCGGGACCACGGACGGAGAGCTGCTCGTGCCGGCCGGGTTCGTCACCTGCGAACCGGACGCGTTCGGAACCGGGGCGACAGTGCCGGTGGTCAGCGGAGCGGCGGGGGCGACCGCAGCCGCGCCGGGCGTCGTGTCCTGCTTGCCGAGATACTCGTTAGCGGTCGAACCCTTGGAGTTCGGGTTGGTGACCTGCGAGCCGCTGGCGTTCGGAACGGGAGCGGCCGTTTGCGCCATGGCGCCAAACGAAGTGAGAGCGAAACCGGCTGCGATCGTGCCGATGAGAATGCGACGCATGAATAATCTCCATCCAGTCAGGTTTGCCCTAGCGGCACCACCTTCTCCACGTCACAACACGTTGATGAGCGGATGGTTTCAGCAAAACGGCCGATGCCCTTCACGGCTTCGTGGGCGACGGCGCGGTCTGCCCCCGAAGTGAGACAGCCCACGACGCTCCCGGGCTTAGGCTCTTGCCCTCAGTGGGCGTAGATCAGGACGCTTATCGCGAAGGCGAGAATCTGGGTGGCATAGATCACCTTGACGGTGCGGGCTTCGCTGCGTTCGCTGTGGCTGTGCATGGCTCTCGGACCTCACTGACGCGTAGTCTCATGAGCCCACTTCCTTTAACGGGAGCTTACTGCCGAGCTCGCGGAATTCCCTCCTGTTGACGGGTGTGGATGCCGAGGGGCCCGCATCATAAGGGATCCTATTGCAACCCATCACAATCCATCATTTGCGCTCATGGTCGGCGAGGCGTAGGCGTGGGGCGTGCCGGGAGGGCAGCGTGATGAGCCAGGTGAATGCGATGCCGGGAGCGGAGCCGAGACGCGTGGAGGGATCCACGATCGGCCTCTACGTGGCAACCGTGTTCCTGTGGGGCGTGAGCTGGATCGGCATCCGCGCCCAGCTTGGCGTCGTGGCGCCCGAGATGTCCGTCCTGTGGCGCTTCCTGCTGGCGGCTCTCGTCATGTGGGGCTGGGTGCTGGCCTCTGGGAACCCGGTTCGTTTCGCGTGGAGCGATCACCTGCGGTTCCTGGGCACGGGCGCGTGCCTGTTCTGCTGCAATTTCGTCTGCTTTTACTACGGTGGGCTGACCGTTCCGTCGGGCCTGCTCTCCGTCGTGTTCTCCCTGGCGTCCATCTTCAACCTCGTCCTGAGCGCCGTCGTGCTGCGTCAGCGCATCGAGGCCCGCGTGGCGCTCGGCGGCCTTCTGGGAGCCGTCGGGATCGCGCTTCTGTTCTGGCCGGAAATCGCCGGGGCCGGCGCGCGGCAGGGGGCTCTCGTAGGGCTCGGCTTCTGCGTGATGGGAACGCTTTTCTTCTGCTCCGGGAACATGATTTCCACCCTGGTCCAGCGGCGCGGCATCCCGCTCCTGTCCGCCAGCGCCTGGGGCATGACCTACGGGGCCTGCCTCCTGGCGCTCCTCAACCTGGTTCGGGGCAACGCTTTCATCATCGAGCCGACGGCCAAATACGTGGGCTCGCTGCTCTATCTCGCCATCGGGGCGTCCGTTCTGGCCTTTGCCAGCTACCTCACGCTTCTGCGCCGGCTCGGCGCCGCGCGGGCCGGTTACACGACGGTGCTCTTCCCCATCATCGCGCTGGGAGTGTCGACGGCCGTGGAAGGCTACGTCTGGACCCCGCTCGCCATCCTGGGCGTCGTCGCGGCTCTGGCCGGAAACGTGCTGGTGCTGAGCCGTCCCGCCCGAACCTGAGCGGCCACCCGCAACATTCCCCGTCCTGTTTGTTGCCCCGACGGAACAGCGAAGCTCTACATGCCCACGGCGGGCGGGCGGCTCATCGCCCTCGATCCCGACAAGGGCGTGGTGTGCCGGAGCTTCGGCGGCGGGACCGAAAGAAGGGAGCCGTCACTCCGCCGCGATGGGCAGAGTGCGGGCCGCGCCGAGATTGTCCAGGGATTGCTTGATGTGGAAGCAGAGCGCATCGGCGAGCGGGCTCGCCTCCTGCCGGGCGCGGATCAGCCCGATCTTGCACGAGGGCAGGGCCGGGAAGCCGTCGGTCGGGCCCAGGATGCGCATGCCCGGCCGCACGGCGCTCTCCGGCAGGACCGACACCGCGAGGCCCGCCAGCACGGCCGCGCCGACGGCGGTGGAATGCCAACTCACGTAGAGGATCCGAAACGCCTTCCCGGCACCCTCCAGCGTCCCCGTCGCGGAATGCCGCCAGTTGCAGTTCGGGCGTCCCAGGGCCAGCGGGATCGGAGTCTCCTCGTGCACCGCATGGCGGGCCGACGTCACCCACAGCAACTGCTCGATCCGCACGATCTCGGACGGCCCGTGGCGGTCCACATGGGTGATGATGGCAAGGTCCAGGTCGCCGTTCTGCACCCGCTCGATGAGGTTGTGGGTCGGCTCACACATCACCGTCACCTCAGCCTTCGGGTTGGATCGCGAGAAGCGCGCCAGGATCTCAGGCAGGTAACGATCGGCGTAATCGTCCGGCAGGCCGAGACGGACGCGGCCGATGAGCTCGTTCTCGTTGAACGACAGCATGCATTCCTGGTTCAGGCGAACGATCCGGCGCGCATAATCGAGGAGACGCTCGCCCTCGTCGGTCAGCTTGGACAGCCGGCCCTCGCGCTCGAAGATGGACCGGCCGACCCGGTCCTCGAGGCGCTTCATCTGCATGGAGACGGCGCTCTGCGTCTTGTGCACCATCTCGGCCGCGCGGGTGAACGACCCCGTATCGGCGATGGCGACGAAAGTGCGGAGCTGGTCGATATCGAGCAGATGCATGGCCGTTTCCTTTATCAATTAACGTGATGATACATATTTCAAACTATCGCTTCAAGTGATGAGATGAATCATCTAGCTTCCGCTTATTCCTTGGAAAAACAAGGATTTCGGCTCTCGGCGCTCGGTCCTCGTTGCATCAACCGTGGTGCGAAACGGCTGCGCTTCGTCACGCCGAATGGTGTCTGTCAGAGCAAGGTGATTCTCATGGCCCGGTCTATTCATTCCGTCATTCCGTCGTTCGGGTCGGCGTTCTTCGGACGTGCGGCTCTCATCCTGGCCACGCCTGTGGTCCGTTTCGCCAAGGCTCTGAAGCACCGCGCCGAGGTCCGGCGGCTCGCCGATTTCGACGACCGCATGCTCAAGGATATCGGCCTCACCCGCAGCGAGGTAACGGGAGCTCTCGAGGAATCGATCTTCGAGAACCCGTCCGTGGTGTTGGTTCGATCCTTTGAGCGTCGTCACCGGTCTCAGCGCGTGGGGGAGACGCGAAAAACGATCCGGCCCGCGGTGCCCATGGTAACGCGCGAGCTGCGCCTCGCGTAACGGCGCACTAGGAGCGTCCGGGCTTCTGCCGCCAGGCACTCTCGAAAATGCCCTGCAGGGACGCGAGATATTGCTTCTGCATCTCGTGTCCCGCTCCCATCATGCGCTCCCACGCCTCGGCGGAGCTGTTGCCGCGCTCCGGTTTCGACGGCGGGTTCATGAAGGGCGCCATCATGGCCTCGAAGGGGGTCGCGGGCGCCTGTCCCTTGCCGGCCGAGGCTTGGCCGAGCCAGGCATCCCACAGGTGGGCCCAGTCGGGCGGCTGCGGGGCGGAGGGCTTCGAAGACGTGGGCTTGGACGGGGCGGATTGGCTCATCTGGCCCTGGGCCGCCATCCACTGATGCAGCGTGCCGGCGAAGATCCCCGCCATGAGCGGCAGCATCTGCTGCATGGTCTCGACGCCGATCCCGGCGAAATCGGCCGCCTGGTGCGCGACCCTGCGGCTGGTGTCGTCCGATCCGAACAACTGGTCGATGACCTGCTTGCCGGCCTGGTGGGCCTGGGGCGTGAACGCCCGGGCGGCCTGGCTCCAGAACTCGGTGAACGGGGTGCCCGGCAGGCCCCGGAACATCTGCATCGGATCGTTGAGGCCCGCCGGCTGCCTCACCCCCATGGCGAAGGCGGGCAGGAACGCCGCCATGGCCCTCTGGGCCTGCTCGGTGGACAGGTTGAACTGGCGCGCCAGGGCATCGAGATCCGGGGAGCCTTGGGCCTGACGCATCAGGTCGAACCAGGTGAACATGTGGGGGGCTCCCTCAGAGCGTTTGCGGACCCTTAGCTTGACGCTCCAGACGCCGGATTGTCCAGAAGGCAGTCACCACCGCGGCGATGCCGAACAGGACGGAGCCCGCCCCGATGCCCATCAGCGCGCCCCGGGGGCCGCCCCACTGGGCGCCCAGATAGGCGAACGGGATCATGCCCAGCGTTGCGCGGCCCCAGTTGAAGAAGGTCGACAGGAGCGGAAAGCCCAAATTGTTGAAGGATGCGTTCGACAACAGCACCAAGCCCACGAAAAGCCAGATGAAGCCGCTGATCTGGCAGAAGAAGACGATGAGATCCGCCGTCAGGCCCTCGGCATTGAACAGGGCGGCCAGGGGATAACGCAGGAGCGCCAGGATCACCCACACGGCCGCCACATAGACGATCGTGAAGGTGAGCGAGTCCTTCAGGGCCTGACGCATGCGGTCGTAGCGCCGCGCGCCCCAGTTCTGGCCCATGACGGGGCCGATGGCGCCCGCGAGGGCGAAGAGGCCGCCGAAGGCCACGGGCGTGACCCGGTCGATGATGGCGGAGGCCGCGATGGCCTGGTCGCCGAAGCGGGCCATCACGCCGGTGAAGAAGGCGTTGGCCGCCGGGGCGGCGATGTTGGTGAGGATCGCCGGAACCGCGATCGCATAGAAGGGACTCGCATCCGCCAGGACGTCTTGAACGGTGGGGCGGGCCAGCAGGCCATGTACGCGAACCACGAAGAGCAGGGCGATGATCGCATAGGCGACCCGCGCCAGGTTGACTGTCAGGGCCGCTCCGTTGGACTGAAGGCCGAGCGTGAAGATGAACAGGGGGTCGAGCACGATGGTGACGGCCGCGATGGCCAGGGTCGCGTACATGCTGCGCTTGGCGTCCCCGGCCGCTCTCAGTACCGTGGTGAGGCCCATGCCCAGGGCCACGATCCCGTTGGTGGGCAGGCAGATCCAGAGGAAGTGCGTGGCCACCCGCTGCACCGCCTCGCCCGCCCCCATGGCCGCCATGATCCAGGGCAAGGCGAGGATGATCAGCACGCTCACGCCCGTCGCGATCAGAGTCATGTGAACGCAGCCTGTCGTGGCCAGGCGCCGCGCCCGGGTCCGGTCGCGGGCGCCCAGCGCCTGGGACACGAGAGCCCCGATGGGGATCATCAGGCCGACATTGAGCGAGATACTGAAGAACATCACGACCGTGGCGATGCCCACGCCCGCCGTCATGCGGGGGTCGTTGAGCCAGGAGATGTAGAGCAGCGACACGAGATCGACGACGAAGATCGCGATGAGGCCGGCCGCCCCCGTGCCGGTCATCACCAGGACGTGGCGCATGGTGGATCCGACCACGAAGCGGGGCGGCTCCGAGAGCGTCCTCGACAGGTCGGGCGGTTGAGGCTCGTCCATTACAGGGCCCCTTCGCCGAGGATGTCCCGGGTCTCCGCGTTGAGCGCCCGGGCGCGGGCGACGGGAGCCGTCAGGGGCTCCGGGGCGATCTTCGAGCCGACCATGAGTTCAGCGCCGCCCATGGTGTTGCCGTCGCGCTGGAGCATCATCCGGGCGATGTCGCGCTTGCGCACCTCGTCGGCCACGGCGGCGGCGGCCTCCGGCGCCGTTCCCAGCTCCTCCAGGGCGGCACGGCTGAACGCGATCGCGGATTCGAAGCATTCGCGCAGCTGGTAATCCACCTCATGGTTCATGAGGTTGATCGCCTGGATCCGGTCGTAGGCGCGCACGAAGCTGCGGGCGTTCTGGCAATTCTCGTGAATGATCTCCACGATCTTCAGGGTCGTGTCCGGATCGTCCGTGCAGACGCAGATCATCTCGGCCTTCTCGGCCCCGGCGGCCCGCAGCACGTCGAGCCGTGTGCCGTCGCCATAATAGACCCGAAGGCCGAACCGGGCCGCGTCGCGGATGCGCTCCACGTCCTTGTCGATGACGGTCACGTCGATCCCCTGCGCCAGGAGAACCTGGTTCACGATCTGGCCGAAGCGCCCGAAGCCGATCACGAGAACGCGGCTCGACAGCTCTTCCCCATGGCCCGGCAGCGCGTCCGGGCCGGAATCGGCGTCCGCGTGCCGTCGGCCGAGCGCCTTTTCGAGCATCGTGGCGACGACCGGCCCGACCAGCATGGTAATCGCCGCAAGGGCGGTGGCGAGCTGTGCGATCGCCAGGGGCATGAGGCCCTGGTTCGTCGCGACAGGCAGGAGCACGAAGGCGAACTCGCCCGCCGGGCACAGGAGCACGCCGGACCGGAAGCCGTCGCTCCACGTCGCGCCGAACTGGCGCGACAGCACCGCGATGATGACCGTCTTGCTGACCACGATCACGGGGGCGGCGATCGCGAGGACGAACCATTGCTCCCGCACGAGGGACAGGTCGATGGACATCCCCACGCTCATGAAGAACAGGCCCAGCAGCATTCCGCGGAACGGCTCGATGTCGGCCTCGAGCTGGTGGCGGAAGTTGGATTCCGCGAGCAGGAGCCCGGCCAGGAAGGCGCCCATGGCCATGGACAGCCCGACCTCTTCCATGAGGAGGGCGGCGCCGAGCACCACGAGAAGCGCCGAGGCCGTCATGACCTCGCGGGCGCCGGTGCGGGCCAGGATCCGGAAGAAGGGGTTCAGCCCGTATCGGCCGATCAGGATCACGGCCACCAGGGCTCCCACGGCCTTGACCACGGCCATGATCCCGCCCTCGGACCCGTGTCCCGCATCGGCGGCCAGGTTGGCGGCCGCCATGCCGGTGGCCAGGAGCGGCAGGGCCGCCAGCACGGGCACGATGGACAGGTCCTGGAACAGCAGGATGGCGAAGGAGCGCTGGCCGTAGGGGGTCTGGAGATCGTTGCGCTCGCCCAGCATCTGGAGCGCGATGGCGGTGGCCGAGAGGGCGAGCGAGATGCCGATGACCACCGCCCCGACAGGCGGCACGTCCGCCAGAACGGACAGGCCTCCCAGAACCAGCCCCGTGACGGTGAGTTGGAGCAGCCCGAGCCCGAAAATGTCCCGCTTCATCTCCCACAGGTGGGACAGCTTGAGCTCGAGCCCGACGATGAACAGCAGGAGGACCACCCCGAACTCCGCCACCGTGGCGATGGTGGCCGGATCCCCCACCAGGCTCAGGACGGACGGTCCGATGATCACCCCGGCGGCCAGATAGCCCAGCACCGCGCTCAGGCCCATGAAGCGGAAAAGCGGCACCGCGACCACGGCCGCGCCGCAGAAAGTCAGGATGGGGGGCAGGAAACTGACGTGAGAAGCCGCAGCCATGGCAGAATGCACGGAATTCGGGGGATCGAGCGTTCTCGTTCTAGAGGGTCTTCCGCCGGAGGGCGAGGCTTTCTTGAGAAAGAATGCTCCCCCTGCGGACCCGGGTCCGATTCCCGCGAATAAGCGTCGCTCCCGCTTGACAGGATGGGCTCCCACTCGCCACATCGCGGGCGTCATGACCAAACCGCCTCTCGACATCCTGCTCTGCGCCCCGCGCGGTTTCTGCGCCGGCGTGGTCCGCGCCATCGACGCCGTCGAGAAGGCTCTCGCGATCCATGGGGCGCCGGTCTATGTGCGCCACGAGATCGTTCACAACAAATACGTGGTGGAGAGCCTCAGGCGGAAGGGCGCGGTCTTCGTGCGCGAACTGGATGAAATTCCGGACACCGAGGCGCCCGTGATCTTCTCGGCCCACGGCGTGCCGAAATCCGTGCCGGAGGCCGCGGCCGCCCGCAATTTCCTGGCCATCGATGCGACGTGCCCCTTGGTCACGAAGGTTCACCGGGAGGCCCAGGTCCACTACAAGCGGGGCCGCCGGATCATCCTGATCGGCCATGCGGGCCATCCGGAGGTCGTCGGCACCATGGGGCAGCTGCCCGAGGGCGTCGTCACCCTGGTGGAGACCGTGGCCGACGTCCTGGCCCTCGAGCCGGCCGAGCCCGACAACCTCGCCTTCGTGACCCAGACGACCCTGTCGGTGGACGACACCCAGGAGGTCGTGGACGCCCTGAAAGGCCGCTTCCCGTCCATCGCCGGCCCCCATAAGGAAGACATCTGCTACGCCACCACGAACCGGCAGGGCGCGGTCAAGCGGGTCGCCCCCCAGGTAGACGCCATGATCGTGGTGGGGTCGCCCAATTCCTCGAACTCGCAGCGCCTGCGGGAGGTCGCCGAGCGGGAGGGCTGCGGGCTGGTGCGCCTCATCCTGCGCGCCGAGGACATCGACTGGAGCCTGTTCGGCAACCTGCGCAGCCTCGGGGTCACGGCGGGCGCCTCGGCGCCCGAGGTCCTGGTCGAGGAGATCATCGACGCCTTCGCGGCGCGCTACGCCGTGACGGTGGAGAGCGTTTCCACGGCCGACGAGAGCGTCTTCTTCCCCCTCCCGCGCGAGCTTCGCGAACAGGCTGCGGAGTAAGCCGTGGCGGTCTATACCGAAGTCTCCGACGAGGACCTCGCGGCGTTCCTCGCCACCTACGAGATCGGCACGGTTCTGTCCTACAAGGGCATCGCCGAGGGGGTCGAGAACACCAATTACTTCCTGCACACGACGGAGGGGTCCTACATCCTCACCCTCTACGAGAAGCGCGTGCGGGAGACGGATCTGCCCTTCTTCCTGTCGCTGATGCAGCACCTCGCCAACAGGGGCTTGAACTGCCCCCTGCCGGTGAATAACCGAAACGGCGAGGCGCTGGGGCGCTTGTCCGGGCGCCCCGCCGTGATCATCACGTTCCTGGACGGGGTGGCGGTCCGCCGCCCGAGGGCGCAGCATTGCGGGGCCCTTGGCGGGGCCCTGGCGCGGCTGCATCTGGCGGGCGAAGACTTCCCGATGTCCCGGCCCAACGCCCTCTCGCTGGACGGCTGGCCGCCTCTCTTCGCCCAGGCGGAGGCCCAGGCCGACACGGTCTCGCCGGGCTTGGCCGAGCGGACGCGGCGGGAGCTCGACGGCCTGCACACCGCGTGGCCCTCGGGCCTGCCCGCGGGGATCATCCATGCGGACCTGTTCACCGACAACGTCTTCTTCATCGGCCCCGAGGTGTCGGGCCTGATCGACTTCTACTTCGCCTGCACGGACGCCTTCGCGTACGACGTTGCGATCTGCCTGAACGCCTGGTGCTTCGAGGCGGATGGATCCTTCAACCTGACCAAGGGGCAGGCGCTGCTCGCCGGCTATCAGGCGGTCCGGCGCCTGAACGCCGCGGAGGCCGAGGCCTTGCCGGTCCTGTGCCGGGGCGCGGCCCTGCGCTTCATGCTCACCCGCCTGGTCGATTGGCTCAACGTGCCGCCCGGCGCGCTGGTCAAGCCGAAGGACCCGCTGGAATACGACCGCAAGCTCGCCTTCCATCGGCACGTGCGCAGCGCGCGCGATTACGGGCTCGACGCATGAGCGGGACCGAGCGCGTCACGATCTACACCGACGGGGCTTGTTCGGGGAACCCTGGACCCGGTGGCTGGGGAGCGATCCTGTCCTTCCGCGGCCAGGAGCGGGAGGTCTCGGGCGGCGAGGCTTTCACGACGAACAATCGCATGGAGCTTCAGGCCGCGATCGAAGGGCTGAACGCCCTGAAGCGATCCTGCCAGATCGATCTCTACACGGATTCCCAATACGTCCGGCAGGGCATCACGTCCTGGCTCGCCAACTGGAAGCGCCGGGGCTGGCGAACGGCCGACAACAAACCCGTGAAGAACGACGATCTCTGGCGCCGCCTGGACGAGGCGGCGTCCCGGCACGCGGTGGCTTGGCATTGGGTGAAGGGCCACGCGAGCGACCCGATGAACATTCGCGTCGACGCGTTGGCGGTCGCCGCCATGCAGCCCTACAAGACGCGCAAAGGGGCGCCCGCGGCGCCCCCCGTCGCGTAAGCTCGGTTAGGGCTCAGACCAAGCAAGTCAGCAGGTTGTCCACGCCGGACAGTTCCGCCTTGCCGGACGCTTCCTCCACGTTCAGGCTCTTCACCACGCCGTCTTCCACCACCATGGAGTAGCGGCGCGAGCGCTGGCCGAGGCCGAAGCCCGACCCGTCCATCGTCAGTCCGATGGCGCGGGCGAAATCGCCGTTCCCGTCCGCCAGGAACTCGAGGTTGTCGCCCCCGGAGGCCTTGGACCAAGCATCCATGACGAACACGTCGTTGACGGCCGTGACCGCGATGGCGTCGACGCCCTTGGAGCGCAGCTCGTCCGCCTTCTGGACATAGCCTGGCAGGTGGTTCTTGTGGCAGGTGGGCGTGAAGGCGCCCGGGACGCCGATCAGAGCGACGGTGCGGCCCTTGAAAACGTCGTCCGTGGTCTTGGCAGCCGGACCCTCTGGGGTCATGACGCGAAACGTTACCTGGGGCAGGCGATCTCCGGCCTGAATCGTCATGGGACTTGGCTCCGATGGGAAGGCGACGAAGGCCGCCCCCATCGGTCTAGCGCGGCTTGGGAGCGCCGTCGAGACGAAGTTGCGTTTCCACCGCGTGTCCGCCCGCCGCGAGGGTCAGGGTCACCGGTGCGTCCCGCGCGTCCGCGGGCTTCTCGTCCACCGTGACGGTAAACCCGTTCGGGCCGTCAGGCCGGGACGTGGACAGGTACCAGTTTTCGGGACCTTCGGCGAAAAGAGACGGGCTCGCGCCGTCCGGAACCCGGACCTTGACGCGGAAGACGGACGGATTGCCAGCCTCGGGCGTCACGTCCAGGATCGAGAGGGGCTCCGGCGCGCCCAGGGCCTGCGGCTTCGGAACCTGCGCCAGGGCCCGGTCGATCGCGGCCTTCTCGCCCGCGCCATCGAGGGTCAGGTCCACCTCCGCGTGAGCCGGAATGCAGATATCCTTGCAGACGCCGAAATCCAGCGTCAGGTCGAGGCTGACGGGTTTGGCCGGGTCGCGGGGGGTCACGAGAAGCGGAAGCACGACTTCGTGACTGTAGACGTGGGCGACCCCGCCGGCATCTTCGACGCGGGCGGGCGCGGGCCAGAGCACCTGCACGTCCGCCACATTGCGCGATGCGGACCAGTCGAAGCGGGGCGGGAGGCCGGATTCGCCGGGATTGCGCCAATAGGTCTTGAAGCCGGAATCGAGATCAATCTCCAATCCGGCCAGCCGTTTATGCCCGGTCTCGCCGCCTGAGAGCAGCCGCACCTGCGAGTGAAGCCCTTTGCTCCAGGGCGAAGCGTCCTGCGCCGGCGAGGGCTGGGACGAGAGCGCCAGGAAAAGCCCTGCTCCGAGAACGCGCAACACGATTGCCATGGAACTCCTGCCTCCTTGCGGCGCTTCCCTTATGGTGTTCATTCCGATGCGGCTATCCACTTTCCCGTGAACGCGGGCTAAGATGACGTAACGGCAACAACAGAAATCGAGCCATGCCCTTGAAGCTGACCCGAACCGCCGACCAAGAGCCGAGCTACCTGGAAGGGCAGCTTCTCATCGCAATGCCGTCCGTCACCGGTGAGCCCTTCTCCCGATCGCTCGTGTACGTGTGCGCTCATTCGGCCGAGGGCGCCATGGGCATCGTCCTGAACCGGCCCGCCACCAACTTGAACCTTCCCGACCTCCTCGTTCAATTGGAGATCGTTCCCGAGGCGGAGCGGATCGCTTTGCCGAAATCCGTGGGGGCCATGCAGGTGTTGATGGGCGGTCCCGTGGAAACCAGCCGGGGGTTCGTCCTCCATTCGCCGGACTACCACATCGCTCAATCCACGCTGCCTATCGATGACGGTGTCTGCCTGACGGCGACCGTCGATATCCTGCGGGCCATCGCGCAAGGCCGCGGTCCATCCAGCGCGGTGCTGGCGCTGGGCTACGCGGGCTGGCAGGCGGGGCAGCTCGAGAACGAGATCCAGGCCAATGGCTGGCTGACCTGCCCGGCCAACCCGGACCTGATCTTCACCGCTCCCATCGAGGCGCGGTACGAGCTGGCCATGCGTCACATCGGCATCAACCCGGCGATGCTGTCCATGGAGGCCGGTCACGCCTGATCAGGCGGCCTGGGTTCCGGCGCCCACGAGCTGACGGGCCTGGTGGGTCGACATCGGCTCGCCGAAGACGGGCCCCTGAGCATACTCGCAGCCCAGCTGATAGAGCTCGATGGCCTCCGATTCCGTTTCGGCGCCCTCGGCGACGATCTCCATACCGAGTTCGTGCGCCATCTTGACGATGGAGCGCAGAATGACGGGTTTCCCATTCGCCATCTGGCGCACGAAGGACTGATCGACCTTGATTGTGTCGAAGGGAAACCGCTGGAGATAGGATAGGGCCGAATATCCCGTTCCAAAATCGTCCAGGGACAGGCCGGCTCCCAGATCCCGCAGCCGCATGAGCATCTGGGCCGAGTATTCCGGGTTTTCCATGACGATGCTCTCGGTCATCTCGATTTTGAGAGAGCCGGGGAGAACACCCGTCCGGGCGATCACGGCTTTCACGTCCTGGAGCAGGTCGTGCCGCAGGAGGTGGTGGCTCGACATGTTGATGCTGGCGAAAATCGGCGGATCGACCTCGAGGGCATCCTGCCACGCCGCGAGTTCGCGGCCGGTTTGCTCGAGCAGGTAAACGCTGAGGGACACGATGGTGCCGGTTTCCTCCGCGATCGGCATGAAGTCGTCCGGGCCGATCCGCCCCAGGCGCGGATGATCCCAGCGCAGCATGGATTCGAAGCCCGCGATGGTGCGGTCCTCCAGGCGGACGATAGGCTTGAACAACACCTTCATCTCGTTGCGCTCGACCGCCTGGCGCAAGTCCGTCTCCAGGGTGAATCGGTCGCTCCGTTCGGACCGCATGGTGGGGCGGAAGACCTCGATCCGGTCGCCACCCTGCCGCTTCGCATGGGCGACGGCGATCTCCGCGTTGCGCACGACCTCCTCGCGCCGCGCGGCCGATTGCGGGTCGTAGAGCACGATGCCGATGGAGGCGGTGAGGAAGATCTCCCGCTCCGCATAGGTGATCGGCGTCGTGATCGCCCGGCGCACCATGTCGGCGAAGGCGATGATCCGGTCCGGCTCCCGCTCCGAGAGCAGCATCACGGCGAATTCATCGCCGCCGATGCGCGCGAGGGTATCCTGCGGACGCAGCAGGCGGCCGAGGCGCCGGGACAGGGTCAGGAGGATCGAATCCCCGGCCGAGTGACCCACCGACTCGATGACCGGCCTGAACTTGTCGAGATCGACCACCAGCACGGTCGGGCGCAGGCCCGTATCCTGGTTGGCCAGGGTCAGCGCCGCTTCGAGGCGGTCGTAGAAGAGCTGGCGGTTGGGCAGGCTCGTCAGGTTGTCGTGGACCGCGTCGTGGAGCAGGCGCTCCTCCGAGGTGCGCGAGTCGGTGACGTCGGTGAGCGTCCCGACGATGCGAATGACCTCGCCGTCTGAGCCGACGATGGGCCGGGCTTTCAAGCGGAACCAATAATACGAGCCGCCCGAGGACCGCAGGCGGAAATCCTGGGAGAGCCGGCCCCGGCGCTGTTCGATCACGGTATCGAGGGCCGCCCGGTAGCGATCCCGGTCGAAGGGATGGATGAGCTGGAGCCAGTCGGAGGCGGCTCCCGCGAGCGTTCCGGTCTTGAGCCCCAACTGGTGCTCGATTTCGGGGCTCACGAAAATCTTGTCGGAGGTGACGTCCCAATCGAACACGATGTCGCCGGCGCCTGCCAGCGCCAGGGCGCGCCGCTCCGTGTCGCTCACGAGGCCCTGCGCGAAGGCACCGCCCGAGAAGGCGTGCTGCAGGACCGTGAAACCGATGAGCATGACGATCAGCACGAGGCCGCCGATGAGGGCGGAGGGCACCAGGTCGGTGGTGAGCTGGCCCATGATGGTGAATCCGGCCGCCGTCACCCAGGCGATCAGCAGGAGCCAGGTCGGCACCAGCATGATGGCGCGGTCGTAGCCATGGGTGGCCAGGTGGATGACCAGAATGAACCCGATGCCGGCCACGGCCGCGATGGAGATGCGCGCCACGCCCGCCGCCACCGGAGGGTCGAAGATGGCCAGACCGATCAGGGCCCCCAGGAAGGTCAACCAGAAGGCCGTCACGTGGCTGTAGCGCACGTGCCAGCGATTGAGGTTGAGATAGGCGAACAGGAAGACGAGAAGGGTTGCGGCCAGCACCGCCTCCGCGCCCGCGCGGTAGATGCGCTCCGCCGATTCCGTGATGGGGAAGATGCGCTGGAAGAAGCCGAAATCGATGCACGCATAGGCCAAGACCGCCCAGGCGAGCGCGGCTGCGGCCGGGAAGATGAGGGCGCCCTTCACCACGAACACGATGGTGAGGAAGAGCGCAAGAAGGCCCGCGATGCCGATGATGATGCCCTTGTAGAGCGTCAGGCCATTGACGCGCTCCTTGTAGGCGTCCGCGTTCCACAGATGCAGCTGCGGCAAGTCGGCGGTGCGCAGCTCCGCCACGAAGGTGACCGTGGTTCCCGGATCCAAGGTGATCAGGAAAGCGTCCGCATCGGTGGTGCTCTCGTCCTTCTCGGGCCTGATGCCCTGGCTCGCCGTGATGGCGGCGATGCGGGAGGAACCGAGATCCGGCCAGATCACGCCCGAGGCGGTGAGCCGGAAGTGCGGCGCGACGAGAAGACGGTCCACCTGCTCGTCGGAATCGTTGGTGAGCGCGAAGACGATCCAGTCGGGCCGGGTGCCCGCCTCGCGGGCCTTCACGGCGATGCGGCGCACGATGCCGTCGCGGCCGGGCGCCGTCGAGATGCGGATTTCGTCCCCGTCCGAGCGGTAACGCTCGATCATGGGCGTGAGGTCGATGGCCTTGGTGTCCGAATCCACGCGCACGGATTCGACGGCCCAACCGGCGGACGGCCAGGCCGCGCAGAGGAAGCTCGCCAGGAAAAGGGTGATGGCGAACGAAACGATCCGCAACGCTTCCGTCTTTCGTCCGTAGCTCATGATGGGGTTGGTATCGGTCGGGCCCCCCAAGGGCAAGGCAAAGCAAACATCCGGTTCGACTTGTCCGCAGGAGTCACAGGGCGGGAGCCGTCCCCTGAGAGACGGTCTCAGCGCCCATGAGCCTACTTTGCGGCGGGAATGAGGTAACAGTCTAGCCCTGAAGTTCCGCCTTGACGGCGGCCAGGGACGGCAAACCCTTGATGGGTCCGATGGCCGCAAGCGTCGGCGCTCCCGCAAGGACGGCTCGCCCGGCTGCGCGAACCTGCTCGACGGTAAGCGCATCGACTTTCGCGACCACCTCCTGGCTCGCGACGATGCGGCCCCAGGACAGAAGCTGGCGCGCCACCCGCTCGATCCGCCCGCCCGGCGTCTCGAGGGCCGCCAGCAGCGCCACCTTCATCTGGGCCTTGGCGCGAGACAGTTCCACCTCGCCGATATCCTCCGTGGCGCGACGCGCGCAAGCCAGAGTCACGTCCATCAGTTCCGCCACGTCCGAGCCCGCCGTTCCGGCTCCGATGCCGAACAGGCCGGAATCGGAAAAGGGCCAGTGGAAGGAATCGATGGAGTAGGCGAGCCCCCGCGTCTCGCGCACCTCGTGCCAGAGACGTGAGGTGAGCCCGCCCCCGAGGATATGGGCAAAGAGATGCGTGGCGTAATAGTTCGGGTCCTTGAACGAAAGCCCTGGCAGGCCCAGAACGATGTTGGCCTGTTCGAGCTTTTTCGGCAGACGCCGCTCGCCTCCGGTGTAATGCCCGGATTCAGGCTGGCGGATCTCCACGGCCGGAAGCCCGCCGAAATGCTTTTGCGCGAGTTCGACCACCTGCGCGTGGTCCACGTCGCCCGCCGCCGCGAGGGCCATTTTTCCAGGCGCGTATTCGCGGCCTAAATAGGTGCGGATGGTGGCCTCGTCGAAGCTCTTGATGGTCTCGGGTGTGCCCAGGATCGGACGCCCGATGGGCTGCTGTCCGAAGGCCGTTTCCATGAAGGCGTCGTAGATCAAATCGTCCGGCGTATCCTCGACGGCAGCATATTCCTGAAGGATCACGCCCTTTTCGCGGGCCATCTCGCCCGCCTCAAAGACGGAGTTCGTCAGGATGTCGCCAACCACGTCGAGGGCCACGTCGATGTTCTCGCCCAATACGCGGGCCGTATAGCTCGTGTACTCGATGCTGGTTGCGGCATTGATCTCGCCGCCCACGTTCTCGATATCCTCGGCGATCTGGCGGGCGGAGCGGCGGGCCGTGCCCTTGAAGGCCATGTGCTCGATGAAATGGGACAGCCCATGCTCGTGGGGCAGCTCGTGGCGGGACCCCGTCGCGACCCAGACGCCGAGCGTCGCGGTCGCGACCTCCGGCATCCGCTCCGTCGAGACCGTGAACCCGTTGTCGAGGCGGGTGATGCTGACCTGCTTTTCGCGGAAATGCTGGTTCATGCGGCTTGACCCCGCACCGCGCGGGCCCGCTCGCGGATGAAGCGCTGAACGGCGGCCTCGTCATTGGGCAGCACCGTGAAAGTCTCCCGTCGCTCCATGAGATCGGCCATGTGCGAGGGCAGGGCCGGCCGGATCCCCGTGGCGCGCTCGACCGCGTCCGGGAACTTGGCCGGATGGGCGGTGGACAGCGCCACCACCGGAACCTCGGGGCGCTCCTGGAGCAGGGCGCGGGCCGCGCGGGTGCCGATTGCGGTGTGCGGGTCGATCACGTAGCCGGTCTCGCGATAGGTCCGGGCCATTTCGTCGGCGACCTGCGGCTCGTCCACGGCCTGGGCCGAGAATTCGTCGCGGATGCGGGACAGCGGCTCGGCATCGATGAGGAAGGCGCGGGACTGGGCGAGCCCTGCCATGAGGCGGCGCACCGCGCCGGCATCCCGGCCATAGGCCTCGAAGAGGAGGCGCTCGAAGTTGGACGAGATCTGGATGTCCATGGACGGGGATGCGGTGGGCTGGACGCCCTTGATCTCGTAGGAGCCGGAGCCCAGCGCCCGGGCCAGGATGTCGTTGGCGTTGGTGCCGATCATCAGGCGCTCGATGGGAAGCCCCATGCGCTTGGCGGCCCATCCGGCCAGGATGTCGCCGAAGTTGCCGGTCGGAACCGAGAACGAGACCCCGCGGTCCGGGCCGCCGAGGCTCACGGCCGCCGTGAAGTAATACACGGTCTGGGCGGCCACCCGGGCCCAGTTGATCGAGTTCACGCCAGAGAGCCGCAGGTCGTCCCGGAAGCGGGCATGGTTGAACATGCCCTTCACCATGGCCTGGCAATCGTCGAACGTGCCCTCCACGGCGATGGCATGGATGTTGGGCGACCCCACCGTGGTCATCTGGCGCCGCTGGACGTCGGACACGCGCCCATGCGGGTAGAGAATGAACACATCGACCTGATCGAGGCCTTTGAACGCCTCGACGGCCGCGCTGCCGGTATCGCCCGAGGTCGCACCCACGATGGTGGCCCGGCTGCCCCGCGCCTTCAGCGCGTGATCCATGAGGCGGCCCAGCAGCTGCATCGCCACGTCCTTGAAGGCGAGCGTCGGGCCGTGGAAGAGTTCGAGCACGAACAGATTGTCGCCGATCTGGGTCATCGGGCACGTCGCCGGATGCCGGAACGTGGCATAGGCCTCCTCGATCATGCGCCCGAGTTCGGCTTGGGGAATGTCCCCGTCCACCAGGGGCCCGAGCACGTCCTTGGCCACGTCGGCGTAACGCTTTCCGGCGAAGCCCCGGATCGCGCCGTGGGACAAGGCAGGCCAGGTTTCCGGAACATAAAGGCCACCGTCCCGCGCCAGGCCGGCCAGCAGGGCCTCCGTGAAGCCGATCGCCGGGGCCTCGCCGCGGGTGGATACATGAAGCATGTCAGATCCTCAGATTGCGCCGGACATTATGCGCGGGGCGTTGCCGGAACAAGAGCGGGCAGGGCATCCCAGGTCACCGGATGTCTCGGCTTCCCGTCCGTCAGGTGTCCGATCCCTTCAGCCTGCGCCTGGCGAAGGCCACGAAGACGCCGATCAGCGTGAGGGCGATTCCGAACCACGTGAAGGCGTATTGCAGGTGGTTGTTGGGCAATTCCAGGCGACTTTGGCCACCCTTGGGCCAGCCGCCGGGATTGGGTGTGGCGTCGGCTTCCACGTAGAAGGGGGCGACCCGACCGAGCCCGCGGGCGGCCGCGATGGATGCGGGATCGCGGGCGAACCAGGTGTTTTTGGCCGGATCGTCCGCCGGCGTGAAGGCATTGCGCTCTTCCGGCGCGCGGACGAGGCCGGTCACCGCCGTCTCGCCCTGGGGCCGGCTGCCCGGCCGGGTGGCCGGGTCGCGCAGCTCCGTGGGCACGAAGCCTCGGTTGACCATCACGACGGCACCGTCCGAAAGCCGCAGGGGCACCATGAGGTAATAGCCCTGGGCAGGAGCGCCCCGCATGGCGGGAGCGAGGCCGTAGACGGGCGTCTCGAACTCATTCAGGAAGGTGCCGGAGACGCGCACGCGCCGGAACTCGTCGTCGGCGGCCTTCCAGGCGCCCCAGGCGGACTCGGGCAGGATTGCGCCCGGCTCTCCGTGGGACCGGCTTTCGATCTGCGCGATGAGGCCGTCCTTCCAGATCTTCCGCTGGAGCTGCCACGTGCCGAGCCCCACCAGGATGCCGAAGGCGACGAGCGCCGCGATGGCGGGAGCGACCAGCGTTCGCCAGCCTTGACTTTGAGTCGTCGCGGTCACTTGTGCAGGCGTCCTTCCTCGGCCTTATGGTGATATTGCAGGGCGACGAGCAGGCCTTTGGAGGGCCGCACGAGGGCCAGGCTCAGAATGGCCGACAGGCCGAACCAGAGCACGAGGTGCAGCCAGATCGGGGGCTCGAAGGCGAACTCGACCCACAGGGCAAGTCCCACCACCACGATGCCGACGATCGACATGACGAAGAAGGCCGGTCCATCGCCCGCATCCGCGAACGAAAAATCCAGACCGCAAGCCTCGCAGGACGGCCGCAGGGTCAGATAGCCCTGGAACATGCGCCCCTTGCCGCAGCGGGGGCACCGGCAGGTGAGGCCGGCCACGATGGGGGAGGGGGGTGTCAGGGTCTCGGCCAAAACGGGCCTCCGGTCGGTTCGCGGCTGCTGCGCGGTCCTGGCACATGGTGCCTGCGGGCCGAAAAACGAAGGGCGGCCATGGGCCGCCCTGCGAGAATTGATCCTTGCGGCTCCGGTCTAGTGGCCTCCGGCCACCGGCCCGCCATAGCCCCATACATAGATGGCAGCGAACAGGAACAGCCAGACCACGTCCACGAAGTGCCAGTACCAGGCCGCGAACTCGAAGCCGAGATGCTGCTTGGGTGTGAACTGGCCGAGATAGGCGCGGAACAGGCAGACCGCCAGGAAGATCGTCCCGATGATCACGTGGGCGCCATGGAAGCCCGTCGCCATGAAGAACGTGGCGCCGTAGATGTTGCCCTTGAACCCGAAGGTGGCGTGGGAATACTCGTAGGCTTGCACGAACGAGAAGATGATCCCCAGCGCGACCGTGAACCAGAGGCCCATCTTCAGGCCCTTGCGGTCGCCCTCCAGGAGGGCGTGGTGCGCCCAGGTCACCGTGGTGCCGGAGGTGAGCAGGATCAGGGTGTTGAGGAGCGGCAGGTGCCAGGGATCGAAGGTCTCGATGCCCTTCGGGGGCCAGACGCCGCCGAGAACCTCGATGCGTTGATATTGCAGCGGGTCGTTCGGATAGAGGGCAGCCTCGAAATAGGCCCAGAACCACGCCACGAAGAACATCACCTCGGAGGCGATGAACATGATCATGCCGTAGCGGTGGTGAAGCTGGACCACGCGGGAATGGAAGCCCGACTCGGCCTCCTTCACGACGTCCGTCCACCAGCTGATCATGGTGTAGGCGACGCCGATGATGCCCGCGCCGAAGATGAACGCGCCCAGATGCATGCCGGCGATCTCGAGGCCGCGCCACCAGCTCAGGAAGCCGGAGGCCAGCATGAACGCGCTGATCGAACCGATGAGGGGCCAGGGGCTCGGATCGATGATGTGGTAGTCGTGGTTCTTGCCGTGTGCCTCGGCCATCTCGTATCGTCTCCGTGCCTCGTCTTCGCTTTAAACCCGTTCTGCCAGGCTTGTCACGTCGGTTATTGGACCATGGGTTGAGGTTTCGATGCCGCGGCCTGCGCCACCGGTTTGCCCCCCTTGGAGGGGAAGTACGTATAGGACAGCGTCAGCGATCCGATATGCTTCACGTCGGAATCCTCGGCGATGCGCGGGTCGACGTAGAAGACCACGGCGGATTCGAGGGTCTCGCCGGGCTGCAGGGTCTGCTCCGTGAAGCAGAAGCACTCGAGCTTCGTGAAGTAGCTGCCGGCGAGGTCCGGCTGCACGTTGTAGGTGGCGATTCCGGTGGTCGGCTGGGTGCCGGTGTTCGTCACCTTGTAGAGCACGGTGTTGGTCTCGCCGAGCCGGACCTTGACCTCGGGCGTCTCCGGCGAGAAACGCCAGTTGAGGCCCGGCGCCACGTTGGAATCGAGCCGGACCGAAACCTTGCGGTCCGTGGCCTCGCTCGTGTTGCTCGAGGCGATGCGGGGCGTCCCGTCGAAGCCGGTGACCTTGCAGAACAGCTCGTAGAGCGGCACCGACGCATAGGCGAGCCCCACCATGCCGGCGACGATGCCGGTGCAGGACAGGACCGTCATGCGGATCTTGCGGGACTGGGAAGCCGTATCTCTCATCGCGGGCCTCACAACGGACGGTTCAGGACCTGGGGGCCAAGCTTGGCCATGGTCACCACGAAGATGAGGAGCACCAGGCCGCCCAAGGTCAGGGCGATCGCCAGCGAACGCTGGCGGCGGCGCTTCTGTTCCTCTGGGGTCAGGCGGACGGGGACGGGACGCTGGGCCATCGCTTACCCGAAGACCGGACGGAAGACGCCGAAGGCATGCTCGGCCAGAAGCGTCGCGAAGAGCAGGAACAGGTACAGGATCGAGAAGCCGAAGAGCTGCTGCGCCACGCGGGCGGCGGGCTCGCCCTCCCGCAGGCGGTAGACCTGCACGGCGAGCGCCAGCATGCCCAGGCCCCCGAGGGTCCCGATGATCGCGTAGGCCAGGCCGCCGAAGCCCATGGCCACGGGGGCCAGGGAGAGGGGGGCCAGGATCAGGGTGTAGACCAGGATCTGCAAGCGGGTGTGGTCGGCCCCCTTCACGTTCGGCATCATGGGGATGCCCGCACGCGCGTAGTCGCCGGACTTCACGAGCGCCAGCGCCCAGAAATGCGGCGGCGTCCACATGAAGATGATGGCGAACAGGATGATGCTCTCCCAGCCCACATGCCCGGCGACCGCCGCCTGGGCCACGATGGGAGGAAGTGCGCCCGCCGCACCGCCGATCACGATGTTCTGCGGCGTCGAGCGCTTGAGCCACATGGAGTAGATCACGGCGTAGAACACGATGGTGAAGGCGAGCAGCCCCGCCGCGAGCCAGTTGCTCACGAGGCCCAGCATGATCACCGAACCCGCCGACAGGAACAGGCCGAAGGCCAGGGCCTCGCCGGGAGCGATCTTGCCCGCCGGGATCGGCCGCTTGCGGGTGCGGGTCATCACCGCGTCGATATCGGCGTCCCACCACATGTTGAGGCAGCCCGACGCGCCACCCCCGATGGCGATCATCAGGAGGGACGCGAAGGCCACGACCGGATGCACGTCCGGATGTACGACCACCATGCCGACCAGCGCCGTGAACACGACCAGGAACATCACCCGCGGCTTGAGCAGGGCGAAGTAGTCCGCCACGTCGCCCTGGGACAGGCCCGGCGTCGCGAAGGGTTCGGTCGTGGTCTCGGTCAGGCTGTTCGTCGCAATGGTCATCAGAGGGTCTCTCGAAGCCGGTTTGGGGTGGAGGCCGGGCCTGCGGGCTTGGGCCTCCGTCTTGCTGCAGCTCCTCGCCGGAAGACTCCGTGGAGCCCTCGGGGGAGGAGCGGGCGGTCCTTTGAAGACCGCCCGACTCTGGCGATTTAGTGACCCGTATCGGCGATGCGCGGAAGGGTCTCGAACTGGTGGTAGGGCGGAGGAGAGGACAGGGTCCATTCCAGCGTCGTCGCGCCTTCGCCCCACGGGTTCCCGGCAGCCTTTTCCTTGCGGACGAGGGCATAGACCACGCCGAACAAGAAGAAGATGATGCCGAAGCCGAAGATGTAGGAGCCGATGGACGACACCATGTTCCAGCCCGCGAAGGCGTCGGGATAGTCCGCGTAGCGGCGCGGCATGCCCGAGAGGCCCAGGAAGTGCATCGGGAAGAACAGGACGTTCGCGCCGATGAACGAGATCCAGAAATGGGTCTTTCCGATCCATTCCGGCATCATGTAGCCGGTGATCTTCGGGAACCAGTAATAGACGCCCGCGAAAATGACGAACACGGCGCCGAGCGACAGCACGTAGTGGAAGTGGGCCACCACGTAGTAGGTGTCGTGCATGTACCGGTCCACGCCCGCATTCGCCAGCACGACGCCCGTGACGCCGCCGACCGTGAACAGGAACACGAATCCGATGGCCCATTGCATGGCGGCCGTGAAGCGGATGGAGCCGCCCCACATGGTGGCGATCCACGAGAAGATCTTCACGCCCGTCGGCACCGCGATCACCATGGTGGCAAACACGAAATAGGCCTGGGTCTGCAGGGAGAGGCCCACCGTGTACATGTGGTGCGCCCACACCACGAAGCCCACGACGCCGATGGCCACCATGGCGTAGGCCATGCCGAGATAGCCGAAGATCGGCTTCTTCGAGAAGGTCGAGATGATGTGGCTGACGATGCCGAAGGCCGGCAGGATCATGATGTACACTTCGGGGTGGCCGAAGAACCAGAACAGGTGCTGGTAGAGGATCGGATCGCCGCCACCCGACGGGTCGAAGAAGGTGGTGCCGAAGTTGCGGTCCGTGAGCAGCATCGTGATCGCGCCCGCCAGGACCGGCAGCGACAGGAGCAGCAGGAAGGCGGTGACCAGCATGGACCAGGCAAACAGCGGCATCTTGTGCAGCGTCATGCCGGGGGCGCGCATGTTCAGGATGGTGGTGATGAAGTTGATGGCGCCCAGGATCGAGGCCGCACCCGCGAGGTGCAGGGCCAGGATGCCGAAATCGAGCGCCGGGCCCGGATGGCCCGCCGTGGAGAGCGGCGGATAGACCGTCCAGCCGCCGCCGAAGCCGAGCGAACCGGGTGCGCCCTCCAGGAACAGGGAGGTGACCAGCATGCAGAAGGCCGCCACCGTGAGCCAGAACGAGATGTTGTTCATGCGCGGGAACGCCATGTCGGGCGCGCCGATCATGAGGGGCACGAACCAGTTGCCGAACCCGCCGATGAGGGTCGGCATCACCATGAAGAACACCATGATGAGACCGTGGCTGGTCACGAAGACGTTGAAGGCCTGCGGGTTCGAGAAGAACTGGAGGCCCGGCTCCTGCAGCTCGAGGCGCATACCGATGGACAGGGCGCCGCCCACGATTCCGGCGATGAAGCCGAAGATCATGTAGAGGGTGCCGATATCCTTGTGGTTCGTGGAATAGAACCACCGACGCCAGAAGGTCGGGATGTGTTCGTGGTGATCCGCGTGAGCGGCGTCAGAGGCATGTGCCATGTTCTAGACCCCTGTGGTCCTGGTTCTTGGAATTACTGGGCGTCGGCGAGCTTGACCGGCGCGGCGCTGTCGTTGGAGGCGAACTTCGCCTTGGATTCGGTGAGCCAAGCCGCGTAGTCCTGCTCGCTCACGACCCGGATGGTGATGGGCATGTAGGGGTGCCCGTTGCCGCACAGCTCCGAGCACTGGCCGTGATAGGTGCCCACCTGATCGGCCTTGAACCAAGTCTCGTTCAGGCGGCCCGGGACCGCGTCCACCTTGATGCCGAAGGACGGCATCGCGAAGGAGTGGAGCACGTCGGCGGCGGTCACCTGGACCTTTACGATCTTGTTCACGGGAACGACCATGTCGTTGTCCACGGTGAGAAGCTTGGGCTGGCCGGGCTTCAGGTCCTTGGAATCGACCATGTTGGAATCGAACTTGAAGCCGCCGCCCTGGTCGGCCGGGTACTCGTAGCCCCAGTACCAGGCATAGCCGGTGGCCTTGACCACGATGTCCGGGTTCGGAACCACGAGCTGGAGGCGCAGGAGGCGGAAGGACGGGATCGCGATGGCGACCAGGATGAGCACCGGAACGATGGTCCAGGCCACTTCCAGAAGGGTGTTGTGGGTCGTCTTGGAGGGTGTCGGGTTCCGCTTCTCGTTGAACCTGACGACGATGATGACGAGGAGCGCCAGCACGAACAGGCACACGATCGTGACCAGCCAGACCAGGTAGGTGTGGAAGTTCGACAGGTCGCGCCCGACTTCGGTCACCATGGGCTGCATGGTGGCTTCCCAAGGCTGAGGCTGGGCGGCGAATGCCTCACTAAAGCCCAACATGAAGGCGATCACTGCCGTAAAGAGGGCAGCCGCCGATCGATATCCTGAGGCCTCGATCCGCATCGGTTTTCCAAAGCTCCTACCTGATGTGATGGCCCCCGGCCGTCAGGGCTTCGAAAAGGAGGCTGCCGCACGGAAGGCGGTGCCCGGCCTGCGCCATCACCTTTGATCCCGTGTCTATGATCACAGGATCGCCGGAAGCGCAACGGTAGAAGCATTCCAAATCGTGCGTCATAACCGCCAAAGAACTCTGAAAAATCATGGGATCGTGCCCGCTCGCTTGACATTCCGGGGCGCTCCATGGTCCCAACGGCTCCACCGACGGCAGGCGATGCGGTTGTATTTCCGCCGTTTCGAACGATTCAAAACGGAGATGCCGGTGATCGTGTCACAATGGATTCGTGCGGGCGCCGCCGCGCTGTTCGGCCTCGCCCTGTTGTCCACAGCTGATATGGCCCAGGCTCAGGGCCTGGTGAAGAACACCTACGGGGACTGGCAGATGCGCTGCGAGACCCCCGCCGGCGCCAGCGCCGAGCAATGCGCCCTGGTCCAGAACGTGGCGGCCGAGGACCGGCCGAACATGTCGCTGGTGATCATCGTGCTCAAGACCGCCGACGGCAAAAGCCGTCTCCTGCGCATCGTCGCGCCCCTGGGCATCCTGCTGCCGTCCGGCCTCGGCCTGAAGATCGACCAGACCGATATCGGCCGGGCCGGCTTCGTGCGCTGCCTGACCACGGGCTGCGTGGCGGAGGTCGTCATGGAGGACACCCTCATCAACCAGATGAAGTCGGGCCAGACCGCCACCTTCATCGTGTTCCAGACCCCCGAGGAGGGCATCGGAATCCCGGTCTCGCTGAACGGGTTCGGCACAGGATTTGATTCTCTGCCGTAGAGCATCGTGCGGAAAAGTGTACGCGGTTTTCCCGCGTCCAACGATGCTCAAGTCCTTGCAAATGCATCGAATAGATCCCAAAAGTGGATCCCACTTTTGGGTCCGATGCTTTGGTCGGGCCATACAGAACCAAAATTCAGGGGGTTTTCATGCGCGTGGATGGCAAGCGGGCCGTGACCGGCCTCGGTCTGGTGGGTCTGCTCGCGCTCGGCGGCTGCGGGGGCGGCGCGCCGGGCGAGGAGGGCTCGACGTTGAGCAACATGGTCCTGTTCGCCGGACCGACGGTTCCGCCCCCCATGACTCGGCAGACCGAGGACGTGTACTGCCCCAGGGTCCAGATCCCGGACGGCGGGGCCGCCATCCAGGCCTATTCGGGCGGCCGGGTCGGCGACGCCTCGGGGCTGCGCAGCCAGATCTCCCTCGGTGAGCTCGCGCGCGAGTGCACCGGCAACGCCGACGGCACCACCAGCGTCAAGGTGGGCGTCGAAGTGCTGGCGCTGCTCGGCGCCGGCGGCGGCGCGGGCCGGTACGACGCGCCCGTGAACATCGTGGTGAAGCGCGGCGACCAGGTGATCGCCAGCCGTCCCCGCCGGGTCGCGATCGCGATCCCGAGCGGCGAGACCCAGGGCCGGGCGACGATCGTGGAGGAGAACATCGTGGTCTCCGCCGCCGACGCCACCAATTTCAGCATCGACGTGGGCCTCGGCGCCGGAGCGCGCAGCAGCCGCCGGTAGAGGCCCGATCATCGTGCCGGGCGCGAGACGGGACTCGTCCTGGACTGACTCCAGGCCCCGTCAGGCCGCGCGGCGGTAGAGGGCGATGGAGCCGGCGAGGCCCAGAAGCGCGGCGCCGCTCAGCCGGTCGAGCCAGACGGCCGCCCGGTGCGAGAAAGCCCGCGCGGCCTTGTAGCCCAAGAGGGCGTAACCGGACATCACGACCAGATCGAGGGCTGCGATAACGGCGCCGAGGAGGAGATATTGCGGGAGCGGCGGCAGATCCTGCACGACGAATTGCGGCAGGAAGGCCGACATGAACAGGTAGTATTTCGGATTGCTCATCGCCATGACGAAGCTTTTCGAGACGGTGGCGAGGGGCGAGGGCGGCGATGCGCCCCGGTGCGAGCCTTCCCTTATGTTAGGGTCCGTCCGGCCTGAGACTGGCGTAAGGGAAGGCTCCGCCCTGGCTCTCATCAGCACCGCGCCCACGAAGCCCAGATAGGCGACCCCGGTCCATTTCACCGCGAGAAACAATCCCTCGGAGGCGGCCAGGAGAGCCCCGAGTCCGAGCCCGACCAGGGCCACGAGCGTGAGGTCGGCCGCGACCGCCCCGGCCATGCCGTAGGCGGCGATCCTCAGCCCGTGCCGCGAGCCGTTGGTGAGGGCGAGCAGCACCGTCGGGCCCGGAGTCACGATGCCCACGAACATGATGGCGGCGAAGGCCAGCAGGGCGGCCAGGCTCATGGCGTCCTCCCGGACGAGACACGCCTCCAGCGGTCGTGGCGGCGGTCTCGCGAGGAAAGCCGCCGCCGCCGGAGACGTCAAGCCGTTCCGCCCTGGCAGCGCGGCCAATCATCGGGACGCTGGGATCGCTTTGGGGTCTCAGGCGGTTACGACAGCAGCGCCGAGGAGCCCGCCCGCTGGATCAGCGACGTGGCCAGGACCTTGTCGATCCGGCGGCCGTCCAGGTCCACCACCTCGAAGCGCCAGCCGAGGGTCTCCACATGCTCGCCCGTGGCGGGCAGGTGCTGGAGTTCGCTGATCACGAGGCCGCCCACCGTGTGGTAGCTTCGGCTCTCGGGCAGGGTGATGCTGAGGATCTCGGCCATCTCGTCCACCGGCATGGAGCCCGCGAGCAGCCAGGACCCGTCCTCCCGCCGCACGGCGTCGGGGTCGGGGGTCTCGGCGTCGGACCGGAACGCGCCCACGATGGCCTCCAGGGCGTCGGCGGGCGTGACCACGCCCTCGAAATGCCCGTACTCGTCATGGACGAGGGCCATGGGAACCTCGGATTCGCGCAGGAGCGAGAGCGCGTCGAGGGCGTACAGGGTATCCGGGATGATGGGAGCGATCCGGATGTGCTGGCGGATGTCGAACTCGTCGCCCGACAGGAGGGCGGCCAGGATCTCCCGCGATTGGATCACGCCGAGCATGTTGTCGGAATCGCCCTCGCTCACCGGCAGGCGGGAATGGGGCGTCTCGATGAGAAGCTGGCGGATGGTCTGGAGATCGTCCTGGAGGTCGATCCAGTCCACGTCGGTGCGGGGCGTCATGAGGCCGCGCACCGGCCGGTCGCCGAGGCGCAGAACGCCCGAGATCATGCGGCGCTCCTCCTCCTCGATCACGCCCGCGCTTTCGGCCTCGCCGACGAGGAGCTTGATCTCTTCCTCCGTGACCGTGCTGTCACCCTCGCTCGATGTGCCGAGAAGCTTGAAGATGAGGCGCGTGGAGGCGTTCAGGAGCCAGACCACCGGGGAGAAGACCGTCGAGACCAGCCTCATGATGGGGGCGACCACGCAGGCGATCGCCTCCGGGTTCCGCAGGGCGAGCTGCTTGGGCACGAGCTCGCCGATCACGATGGAGAAATAGGTGATGAGGCCGATGACGATGGCGTAGCCCAGGGGCTCGGCCACGCCGGGCGGGACGCCGTTCCCCTCCAGAATCGCCGTGAGCTGCGCGCCCAGGGCCGCGCCCGAGAAGGCGCCGGCCAGGATGCCCACCAGGGTGATGCCGATCTGGACCGTGGACAGGAACTTGCCCGAATCCTCCATGAGGGTCAGGGCCGTGGAGGCGCCGGCGCGCCCCTGCTCGGCCATGGTCTTGAGCCGTGGACGCCGCGCGGACACGATAGCAAGTTCGGAAAGAGCGAAAACCCCGTTGAGGACGACGAGAACCAGAGCGATGATCAGTTCGAACAACGATATCAGGAGCTGTCGACCCGATCAGGCCGCGCGTCTCCCCTTCTGTGGATAGGACCCTTAAGATGGGGCCTGGACGGGCTCGCGTCAATCGATCCCTGCCGGCTGGGGGCTGCGGCGGCAGGTTTGTTGACAGGAACCTGATTCATCGCCAGAGCTAATCGCAGCCGCTGATCCCCGCGGAAGAGACCGGACCCCGAGTCCGGCGCCGAAGGCGCAACCGCCCCGGAAACGCTCAGGCCAAAGGACCGCGTGGGAGCTGGCACTCTGGAAAGCGACGCCGCCGCAAGGGGGCGTCCACCGACGGGCGTAACCGCGTTCCGGCCTTGAAAGGGCGGGATTTGCGGGAAATCTCTCAGGTCATGGGACAGAGGGGGCGCAACGAACGGGCTTGACCCAAGCCCGATGAACGCGCGTCCTATGAGGGAAAGACCATGGCCGAGCCCGCCCGTGCCGACGAGCCGCTGCTGCAAACCCCGCTCCATGCCGAGCACGTGGCCCAAGGCGCCCGCATGGTGCCCTTCGCGGGCTACGACATGCCGGTGCAGTACCCCACCGGCATCCTGACCGAGCATAACTGGACCCGCGACCATGCGGGGCTGTTCGACGTGTCCCACATGGGGCAGGCCTTCCTGGTCGCCGAGGACGGCAGCCACGAGACGGTGGCCCGGGCGCTCGAGGCCCTGATCCCGGCCGACGTCGTGAATCTCAAGCCTAACCAGCAGCGCTATTCCCAGCTCCTGGCCGACGATGGCGGCATCCTGGACGACCTGATGGTGACCCGCGTGGGCGCTCCGGGCCACGAGGGCTGGCTCTATCTGGTCGTGAACGCCTCGATGAAGGATCAGGACTACGCCCATATCGAGGCCCGCCTGCCGAAGAGCGTGAGCCTGCGGCGCAAGGACGATCTGGCGTTGATCGCCATCCAGGGTCCGTCCGCTGCCGCCGTCATGGCCGGGAAGGCCCCGGCGCTGGCCGATCTCCCGTTCATGATGTCCGCCGACATCACGGTCGACGGCATCCCGTGCCATGTCTCGCGCTCGGGCTATACGGGCGAGGACGGCTACGAGATTTCCGTCGAGGCCGGGGACGCCGCGAGGCTCTGGCAGGCGCTGTGTGCCCATCCCGAGGTCAAGCCCATCGGCCTCGGAGCCCGCGATTCCCTGCGCCTGGAAGCGGGCCTGTGCCTCTACGGCCATGACATCGACACCACGACCTCGCCGGTCGAGGCCGGGCTCATCTGGTCGATCCAGAAGCGGCGCCGGGAGGAGGGCGGGTTTCCGGGCGCGAGCCGCGTCCAGCGCGAGATCAGGGAGGGAGCCTCCCGGGTGCGCGTCGGCATCAAGCTGGAAGGCCGGGCCCCCGCCCGCGAGGGCGCGGTCATCACCACGCCTGACGGCCGCGAGGTCGGAATCGTGACCTCCGGCGGTTTCGGCCCCACCGTGAACGGCCCGGTCGCCATGGGATACGTGACGAAGGATGCCGCCGCGGTCGGCACGGACCTGCATCTGGTGGTGCGCGGCAAGCCGCTCGCCGCCAAGGTCGCGGCCATGCCCTTCGCGCCCCATCGTTACAAGCGTTGATCCATCGTCATCCCGGACGGCGAAGCCGATCCGGGATCGCTAACCGTCGAACGATCCCGGCTCGCGCTTCGCTTGGCCGGGATGACATTCAAGAGGGAACCACACCATGACCACCCGCTACACCAAGGACCACGAATACATTCGCCTCGACGGCGATACCGGCACCGTCGGCATCACGGACTACGCCCAGCAGCAGCTCGGCGACGTGGTGTTCGTGGAGCTGCCGAGCGTCGGCAAGAGCGTCTCCAAGGGCGACGAAGCCGCCGTGGTGGAAAGCGTCAAGGCCGCGAGCGAGATCTACGCGCCGGTCTCCGGCGAGGTGGTCGAGGTCAACGGCGATCTCGAGGCGACCCCCGGCACCGTGAACGAGGATCCGTCCGGGCGCGGCTGGTTCATGAAGCTCAAGGTGAAGGACCAGGGCGAGCTCGACGGCCTCATGACCGAGGAGCAGTACCAGGACTTCGTGAAGTCGCTTTAGAAGGATTGAGCGTCCTTCCAACTCTATCCTCATCCTGAGGAGGGCCGTCAGGTCCGTCTCGAAGGAGGGTCCAGAGAGCACTGGAGGCGCCTCATCCTTCGAGACGAATTGCTGCGCAATTCCCTCAGGATGAGGCTTCGTTCGAGACCAAAAGGCAAACCAATCGAATGGCGCACGAGCATAAGGCGACGGTGACGTGGACGCGGGATGGAGCCGAGTTCTCCAATAGCGTCTACGGACGGGGCCATGTCTGGTCCTTCGACGGCGGCATCACGGTGCCGGCCTCGGCGTCACCGTCCGTCGTGCCGCTGCCCTTGTCCCGGGAGGATGCTGTCGATCCGGAGGAGGCGTTCGTGGCGGCGGTGTCGAGCTGCCACATGCTGACCTTTCTCTCCCTCGCGGCCAAGAAACGCTTCATCGTCGACGCCTACGAGGATCGGGCGGTCGGCATCATGACGAAGAACGAAAAGGGCAAGCTTTTCGTCTCCAAGATCACCCTCGACCCGACGATCGCATTCTCCGGCGACAAACGCCCGACGCCGGAGCAGATCGCCGAACTCCATCACCTGTCCCACCAGGAATGCTTCATCGCGAATTCCGTGCTCACGGAAATCGTGGTGGCGGGCATTCCGTCGCACTGATCCGCAAGGTTAAGCACATGCGTTACCTGCCCCTCTCCGAGACCGATCGCGGCGAAATGCTCGCCCGCATCGGCGTCAAGCACGTGGACGAACTGTTCGCCGACGTGCCGAAAAGCCTGCTCCTCGACGGTCCCGTCGATCTTCCCCGCCGCAAGGGCGAGCTGGAGGTCGAGCGCATCCTGTCGCGGATGTCGTCCAAGAACGTATCGGCCTCGTCGGTGCCGTTCTTCGTGGGCGCGGGCGCCTACAAGCACCACGTGCCCGCCACCGTCGATCACCTGATCCAGCGCTCCGAGTTCCTGACGAGCTACACGCCGTATCAGCCGGAGATCGCGCAAGGCACGCTGCAATATCTCTTCGAGTTCCAGACGCAGGTCGCGGCGCTCACCGGTATGGATGTGGCCAACGCCTCCATGTATGACGGTTCCACCGGCACCGGCGAGGCCGTGCTGATGGCGCATCGGGTCACCAAGCGTCGCAAGGCGGTGCTCTCGGGCGGCCTGCATCCGCATTACGTGGACGTGGTCAAGACCCTGTCCGACATGGCGAGCGACGACGTCACCGTTCTGCCGCCGGACGTTATGGCGGACGAGGACATCCTCGCGCAGATCGACGACAGCGTGTCCTGCGTCGTCGTGCAGAGCCCGGACGTGTTCGGCAACGTGCGCGACCTCAAGGCCATCGCCGACAAGGCGCACCAGCACGGCGCGCTGCTCATCGCGGTGTTCACGGAAGTCGTGTCGCTCGGCCTCCTCGAGTCGCCGGGCGCCATGGGGGCCGACATCGTGGTGGGCGAGGGCCAGTCCATCGGCAACGCGCTCAATTTCGGCGGACCCTATGTGGGCCTCTTCGCCACGCAGTCGAAATACGTGCGCCAGATGCCGGGCCGCCTCTGCGGCGAGACCGTGGACGCGGACGGCACCCGTGGCTTCGTGCTCACGCTGTCCACGCGCGAGCAGCATATCCGCCGCGACAAGGCCACATCGAACATCTGCACCAATTCGGGCCTGTGCTGCCTCGCCTTCACGATCCACATGACGCTGCTCGGCGAAGCCGGTCTCGCGCGTCTGGCGCGAATCAACCACGCCAATGCGGTGAAGCTCGCGGACGCCCTCGGTGCCGTGAAGGGCGTCGAAGTCCTCAACAAGACGTTCTTCAACGAGTTCACGATCAAGCTCTCGAAGAACGCCGCCGAGGTGGTCGAGCAACTCGCCGCCAAGGGCGTGCTCGCGGGCGTACCCGTCTCGCGCCTCCTGCCGGGAGCGAACCTCGACAACCTGCTGCTCGTGGCCTCCACCGAAGTGAATACCGACGATGACCGCGCGGCCCTTGCGGCTGCCCTGAAGGAGGTGCTGTGATGTTGAACCGCCAGGGACGCCCCACCGCCGCCGGCGAAGCCGGCACCAACGCCCACCCGACCTTCACGGGCAACAAGGCGCTGGCCCAGGTCGAACCGCTGATCTTCGAAGTCGGACGCTACGACGTGACCGGCGTCGACCTCGACGAGCCGGAGGATTTCAAGCCCCGCCTCGGCGGCCTTGAGCGCAAGGAGGCCATCGGGCTGCCGGGCCTCTCGGAGCCCGAGACCATGCGCCATTACGTGCGCCTGTCCCAGATGAATTACGGCATCGACACGGGCCTGTTCCCGCTCGGCTCCTGCACGATGAAGCACAATGCGCGTCTCAACGAGCGCGTGGCGCGGCTTCCCGGCTTCTCGGACGTGCATCCGCTCCAGCCGGTCTCCACCGTGCAGGGCGCGCTGGAGCTGATGAGCGAGCTCGGCCGCTACCTCGTGACGCTCACCAACATGACCACCGTGGCGCTCTCCCCGAAGGCGGGCGCGCATGGTGAGCTCTGCGGCATGATGGCCATCAAGGCCGCCATCGAAGCCAAGGGCGAGGGGGCAACCCGCAACGTGGTGCTGGTGCCCGATTCGGCCCACGGCACGAACCCGGCGACCGCCGCTCTCATCGGTTTCAAGGTGAGGCCGGTGCCTGCCCGCGAGGACGGCTGGGTGCATGTGGAAGACGTGAAGAAGCTGCTCGGACCCGACGTGGCCGCGATCATGCTCACGAACCCCAACACCTGCGGGTTGTTCGAGAACCAGGTGGCGGAGATCGCCAAGGCGATCCACGATGCGGGCGCTTACTTCTACTGCGACGGCGCGAACTTCAACGCCATCGTGGGCAAGGCGCGTCCGGGCGATCTCGGCGTCGATGCCATGCACATCAACCTGCACAAGACCTTCTCGACGCCCCATGGCGGCGGTGGTCCGGGCTCCGGCCCGGTGGTGCTCTCAGCGCGCCTCGCGCCCTTCGCGCCTGTGCCGTTCGTGACCGTCGACAAGGACGGTTTTCGGCTGGTGGAGCAGGAAGAGGACGCGGACGAGAAGCCTTTCGGCCGCATGACCGCCTTCCACGGCCAGATGGGCATGTATGTGCGGGCGCTCTCCTACATGCTCTCGCACGGTTCGGACGGCATGCGTCAGGCCTCCGAGGATGCGGTGCTCAACGCCAACTACATCCGGGCGGGTCTGTCCGACCTGATGACGCTGCCGTTCGGCGACAAGCCCTGCATGCACGAGGTCCTGTTCGACGATGCGTGGCTGAAGGATACCGGCGTGACCACCCTCGACGTGGCCAAGGCCATGATCGACGAGGGCTACCACCCGATGACCATGTACTTCCCCCTGGTGGTGCATGGCGCGATGCTGATCGAGCCGACGGAATCGGAATCGAAGACGTCCCTCGACCTCTTCATCGCAACGCTCCGCGATCTCGCCATGGCGGCGAAGAACGGCGACACGGCCCGCTTCACGGGCGCGCCCTATCACGCGCCGCGCCGTCGCCTCGACGAGACCCGCGCGGCCCGCAATCCGGTGCTGAAATGGACGCCGCCCGCACCGCTGGCTGAAGCTGCCGAGTAAGCGCACTCGATTTGCTAAAACCTGCAATGCCCGGCCTAGAGCGTCGGACCAAAAGTGGGTCCGACGCTCCAATCTTTAAGAGGCGCATCGTTCGAGCGGAAAACCGGGTCCACTTTTCCGCTCGATGCGCTGATGCCGGGCATTGTGCTTTCAGGACAGGATACAAGACCCATGGAGCTTCCCGCCGCCCTCCGGCAGGCTGTCGACCGGATGCTCGACGGCACGGCGCTCTCCGACCTCCAGCGCGCGGCGGATCTCCTGTCCCGCCGTTACCGGGCCGAGGTGCGGGACGGGCGGCTGCATCTCTCCGACGATCTCGCCGCCAAGGCCTATCTGGCGGCCCGGCTGCCGGCCACCTATACGGCGATCCGCAAGAGCCTGGAGGCGGTGGCCGAGGCGCAGCCGGATTTCGCGCCCGCGACTCTACTCGATCTCGGCTCCGGGCCCGGCTCAGCCCTGTGGGCGGCAGGTGAATGCTGGGCCAGCCTCGATGTCGCCGATCTCGTGGAGGCGAGCCCCGCCATCCGTCGGGTGGGCGAGGAACTGGCCCGCGAATCAGGCTTGAGCACCGTGCGCTGGCGGGCCGGGGACGTGCTGAAACCTCTTCCGGATCTTCAGGCTGCCGACCTCGTGACCCTGGCCTATGTGCTGGACGAATTGCCGCCCTCAGCCATCGCGTCCCTGACGGATCGGCTCTGGGCCCTGACGGCCGGAACGCTCGTGGTGATCGAGCCCGGCACCCCGGCCGGATGGAAGCGTATTCTCGCGGTGCGGGACCGATTGATCGCGGCGGGAGCCGGTATCGTTGCGCCTTGTCCCCACGCGAGAGCCTGCCCGCTGGTCGAGCCGGATTGGTGCCACTTCGCGGGCCGGGTCGCCCGTTCACGGATCCATCGACTCACCAAGGGCGCGGACGTACCCTGGGAGGACGAGAAATACATCTTCGTTGCCGCATCTCGGCTGCCCCCCGCGCCTTATGCCGCTCGTGTCGTGGCGCCGCCGCGAATCGCCAGCGGCCAGGTCCGGTTGAAGCTCTGCAGGGCCGATGGAACGGCAGGGGAAGACCTCGTCACCAAACGTCAGGGCGACGCATTCAAGCGCGCCCGGCGGGCGGATTGGGGTGATGCGCTCTAGATCGCTCCCGTGGGTCCCCTCCTGGAAAGCGAAGGCCCTCAGGGCCGCCTGAGACCTCGCGGGCCACCCGAAGACCGGGATCTTCGTGAGCGTGACTTCGGGTCGGGAGCGCTAGGTGTGCGGGCGCCTGTCGAGGAGGGAAAGAACGGTGTCCCGCAAATCGCTCATGCGACCAATGACGAGATCGGCGCCATGAGCCTTCAAGACCGTTTCATGATCGTCCGCGCAATGCCCGCCACCCGTGAAGCCGATCACGCGCATGCCCGCTGCCCGCGCCGCCTGGACACCGAACCGGGAATCCTCGATCACGAGGCAATCCGCGGGCGCGTAGCCCATGCGGCCGGCCGCGTGCAGGAAAAGGTCCGGCGCGGGTTTCCCATGGGTGACCTCGACAGAGCTGAACCGGCGGTCGAACAGGTCCGAGAGGCCCGTGATGCGTAACGAAATGGCAATGCGGTCCGGCGTCGACGAGGACGCGACGCACCGGTCGTAGGGCAAGGACAGAATCGCATCCCGCACGCCGGGGATGGGCTGCAACTCGGTCTCGAAACGCGCCATCAGCGTCGTGTGAAGCCGCTCGGGAAAATCGGCCGGGATCAGCCGGTTGTGTTCGGCTTCGATGCGAACGATCTGGTCCTTGATGCTGCTGCCGACGAACTGGCGGGCGATTTCCTGAGCCGTGTAGGGAAATCCGAGCTCGGTGAGCAACTCGGCATCGATCTGGCAGCTCAGGATCTCTGAATCCACCAAGACGCCATCGCAATCGAAGATGAGGAGCATCGGAGACCTTTCCACGAAAAAGGCCGCCCTTGCGAGGCGGCCCTGTCCGGTGTTGCAGGAGAAAGCCGCTTATTGCAGCTTGCTGCGGATGTCGTTGAGGCTCTGGCTCACCAGCGCGGCGCCGGACGGGCCCGCGAGCTGGTCGCGCAGGATCCGCTCTGAGGCCTTGATGGCAGCGTCCGCGGCGGCGGCACGAACCTCGGCGGCGGCCTGAGCCTCGGCCTGGGCGATCTTGGCCTCGGCCGAAGCGGTGCGGCGGGCCACGAAGTCCTTCATCTTGGCCTCGGTCTCGCGGGCAAGACGCTCGGCCTCGTCGCGGGCGACGGAGACGATCTCGGCGGCCTCGCGCTCGGCGGCGGCGCGCTTGGCCTCGAACTCCTTCAGGAGCTTCTCGGCGTCCTCACGCAGGCGGCGAGCCTCGGCAAGTTCGTCCGCGACGCGCTTCCCACGGCTGTCGAGGCCGCTCATGGCCTTACCGGGAACGCCGTAATAGAACAGGATGCCCCAGAAGATGACGAAGGCGACGCCGACCCAGAATTCCGCGCTGGCTAGCATAGGGGTTCTCCTTAGGCCTTGGCCTGATCGAGGGCGGCCTCGACGGCCTGCGGGGCGGGGGCCTTGCCGGTCAGGCGCTCGACGATTGCGGAGGCCGTCTCGACGGCGATGCCGCGAACGTTGCCCATGGCCTCGGTCTTCTTGGCCGAAATGGTCTGCTCGGACTGCGCCAGGCGTCCGGAGAGCTCGCTCTCGAGCGCCTTGCGCTTGGCATCCGACTCCGCGGAGAGCTTCGAGCGGGTCTCCTGAGCGAGAGCCTGGGCGCGGGCGCGGGCCTCGGTGAGGGACTTCTCGTAGGCCGCACCGGCCTCGTCGGCGCGGGTCTTGGCGGCGGTGGCCTGATCGAGATCGGACGAGATGCGTACGCGCCGGTCCTCGATGATGCCTCCCAGGCGCGGCAGCACGAGCCGCGAGAGCAGGATGTAGAGCAGCGCGAAGGTGATCGTCAGCCAGAGAAGCTGGCCGCCGAAGGTCTGCGTCTCGAAAGGCGGAAAGCCGACATCCGCGTGGGCGCCGCCATGCGCCTCGGTCGTGGCATTGGGTGTCTGAGCCTGGGCCATGAAGCGAATCCTGGAAAGGCGAAACTTGAAGTGGATGGTTCCGGACCGGATCGCATCCTCAAAACAACAGATGACGGCGGTGGTCCCGCCGTCACCTATGCCGAAGTGGAGCGCAGAGGCGCTCCACCCTCCCGATCAGCGTCGATCTGATTAGGTGAACAGCAGGACGAGAGCGACGACGAGACAGAAGATGCCGAGACCTTCTGCGAGCGCCGCGCCGATGAACGCGCGGGCGAACTGGCCGTCGGCAGCCGACGGGTTGCGCAGGGCGCCGGAGAGGAAGTTACCGAAAATGTTGCCGACGCCCATAGCGGCGAGGCCCATGCCGATGCAGGCGAGGCCCGCGCCGAGGAACTTGAAAGCTGTCGGATCCATCGTGATCTCCTTGGAATTGACTTTGATCGGGAGGGAAGGGGTTAACTCGGCGCCGACCTAGTGACCCGGGTGCAGCGCGTCGTTGAGGTAGATGCAGGTCAACACCGTGAAGACGTAGGCCTGCAGGAAGGCGACGAGGAACTCGAGCGCCATGAGAGCGACCGCCATGAGAAGCGGCAGCGGAGCCAGGATCGACAGAGCCCCGCCGGCGGCGAGGAGCGATACGACGAAGCCCGCGAAGACCTTCAGCGCGATGTGGCCCGCCAGCATGTTGGCGAACAGACGCAGGCTGAGCGAAATCGGCCGGGACAGGAACGAGATGATCTCGATCACGACGATGAAGGGCAGGAGCCAAGCCGGCACGCCCGACGGCACGAAGAGGCCGAGGAAGTGGGTGCCGTGCTTGACGAAGCCGTAGATCACCACGGTGCCGATCACCAGGAGCGCGAGCGCGAAGGTGACGATCACGTGGCTGGTGACGGTGAAGAAGCCCGGGATCATGCCCAGCATGTTGGCGGTGAGCACGAACATGAAGAGCGAGAAGACGAGGGGGAAGAACCGCATGCCGTCCTGGCCGGCGGCATCCCGCAGGGTGCCGGCCACGAAATCGTGCAGCATCTCGGCCACCGACTGGGCGCGGCCCGGAACGACGGCCCGGTGGCGGGTGGCCAGCAGGAGGCCTCCCACGATCACCGCGACGGTGCCGACCATGAAGAGCGACGAATTGGTGAAGTTGATGACAGGAATGATAGGCTTGATCTGGAATTGCTCAATCGGGCTTGCCATGATCCGCTCTTATAACTCGCTGTTGTCAGTCGCTGTCGTGTGGCCGGTCGGGTCGGGTTGAGACTCAACGCTTCTCATCGTGCCGGGCAGGTTTCACCATTCCGGCTGCTCGCATCAGATTGAGCATCCCGGCGCAGAAGCCGAGGATGATACAGACGATGAGTCCCCAGGGAGAACTTCCCAACAGGTAATCGACGAGCCAGCCTACGATCCCGCCCGCGACCACTCCTGAGACGAATTCGGCCGAAAGCCTGAGGGCTTGGCCGAGAGCCGTGGAGTCGGACTTCGGACGGGCGGCGCGAGGTTCAGTCTTGGCTCTCTGCGCGGTGGCTTGATCCAGCCGCGCATCGAGAGACCGCATTCTCGCCGTTAGGTCGGCATCGTCGGAACCGTTGGAATTTCTGCCGTTGTCCCCATTCCGCTCATTGGGGTTCGCCATGGCGTTCTCCTGCAAAGCGGTGTGGGAAAGGTCTGGAAACCCGGCCCCTAAAGCCGCGCGCAACATATGGGCGGGGCCTACCCCTGTCAAGGCAGGACTTGAAAGACTTAAGCTATTGGAATGATTATAAAAACAGCCTGCAGGCGCGAGGCTCGCGGTTTCGATCCACGGTTTTTGAGGCCGAACTATGGCTAAGCCCAAACCCTTATACCGTATCGAGAATGCGTTCCGCCGCCTCGAGATTCACGGAGACGAGAGTCGAGACGCCGCGCTCCGCCATCGTCACGCCGAATAATCGGTTCATTCGCGCCATTGTGATCGGGTTGTGGGTGATGACCACGAACCGCGTGTCGGTCTGGCGGGACATCTCCTCCAGGAGGCTGCAATAGCGCTCCACATTGGCGTCATCCAGGGGCGCATCGACCTCGTCCAGAACGCAGATGGGCGACGGGTTCGTGAGGAACACCGCGAAGATCAGCGCTGTGGCGGTCAGCGCCTGCTCGCCGCCGGACAGCAGCGTCATGCTCTGGGGCTTCTTGCCGGGCGGTCGGGCCAGGATTTCGAGCCCGGCTTCCAGAGGGTCGTCCGAATCAACCAGGGTCAGCTCCGCCGTGCCGCCACCGAACAAGGTGGTGAACAGGCTCTTGAAGTGGTTGTTCACCACGTCGAAGGCGGCGAGCAGCCGCTCCCGGCCCTCGCGGTTGAGACTGCCGATGGCCTGGCGCAGGCGCTTGATGGCCTCCACGAGGTCGTCGCGCTCGGTCGCGAGGCTCGTGTGCTTGCCCTCGAGCTCCGTCAGCTCCTCGTCGGCGCGCAGGTTCACGGCGCCAAGCCGCTCCCGGTCGCCTTTCAGGGAGGCGAGCTTCGATTCGATCTCGCCGTGAGGCGGCAACTCGATCCCGTCCTTCAGCCCGGCCAGCTCGATCAGCCCGGCGGGCGTCGTCTCGAGCGTGTCGGCGATGGCACGCGTCACCTCCGCCACCCGCTGGATTGCGGCTTCCTGGCGGGCCTGCGATCCGGCTCGGGCCTCGCGGGCGGCCGCCAGGCCCTCCAGGGCCGCGCGGGCGGCGCGGTCGGCCTCCACCAGGGCGGCCTCGCCCTCGGCCAGCCGGTCGGCGGCCTCCTTGCGCTTGGCCTCGGCGGCTTCCAGCTCCGACAGGAGCGAGCGGCGGCGCATCAGATAGGTGTCCGGCGCTTCGAGCAGGGCCTCGTGCTCGCCCTGGGCGCGCTCCAGGCGCTCGCCGAGATCGGCGGCGGCCCGGGCGGCGCGCTCGGTCCGCTCGGTCCAGAGACGGATCTCGGACGCGATGGAATCCTGCCGGCGGCGGCGCATCTCGGCTTCATGCACCAGGGCCTGGAGAGCGGCGCGCGCCTCCGAGGCCGAAGCCCGGCGCTCCGCCACGTGGGTGCGGGCCTCCAAGAGCTTGCTGTCGAGATCCGGCGCCGGGGCGAGATCGTCCAGGGCATTCTCCGCGTCCGTCACCCGGTCGCGAGCCTCGGTCTCGCTGGCGGTCAGGCGGGCAAGGCCTTCCTGCAGAGCGGAGCGCTTCTGGCCCAGCTCCGCTTCCTTGCGCTCGGCGGCGGCCAGACGGGCGCGGCCCGCATCCAGCGCCTGCCGGGCTTGGCGCGCGGCCTCGATGGTCTGGGTCTCGTGGCCCGAGGCCACGCGCACGGCGGCGACGACCTGCTCGGATTCGTGGCGCAGGCGCTCGACGATCTCGCGCGCTTCCGCCGCCTCGCGCTCCAGGTCGCCCAGGCGATTCTTCTCGGCCAGTCGCCGGGCGGCGGCCGAGGGCGCTTCGGCGGCCGTGGTGAAGCCGTCCCAGCGCCACAGGTCGCCCTCGCGGGAGACCAGGCGCTGACCGGGCTGAAGGAGGCCGCGCAGGCGCGCACCGTCCACCTTCGCCACCACGCCGATCTGGCGCAGGCCCCGCAGCAGGGCCGGAGGCGCCTGGGCCACGTCCGCCAGAGGCAGCACGCCTTCGGGCAGGGAGGGATCACCCGCGCCGGGGCCGGTATCGGCCCAATGGGCGGGAGCCGATTCGTTGGTGGAAGCGTCGAGGTCCTCGCCAAGAGCGGCGCCCAGGGCCGTCTCATAGCCCCGCTCGATCGTGATCTGGTCGAGGGCCGGTGGCCACAGGTCGCCGGTCGTGCTGGCGAAGAGCTTGGCGAGCGTCCGGGCTTCCGTCTCGAGACGCTGGGCCTTGCGCTCGGCTTCGTTGAGGGGCTGGCGCGACCGGTTCTCCGCCTCGCGGGCGGCGGCCAGGCGTTCGCGGGCTCCCGTGACGGCGTCTTCGGTCTCGGCCACGATGTCCTCGGCGAGCGCCACCTCCTCCCGCAGCTCATCGACCGGCGGGCCGTCCTCCGTCGTGGCGAACAGGGCCGCGATGTCGCGCTCCAGCCGCTCGCGCTCGGCCCCGAACCGGGCCGCACGCTCCATCTCGTCGCGCATGGCGCGCTCCAGCGCGGCGCGGCGGGCATTGAGGTCGGAGACCTGGGCCTGGAGGGCGGACAGTCCCGCTTCCGCCTCGTGAAGCTCGGCCTCCACGATTTCCAGCCGCTCCTGGCTCTCGGCCCGGATGTCGTCGGCGCCGTCCGTGGACTGGGCGAGTTCCGCAGCCTCTTCCTGAAGGCGCTCGATGGTCCCTTGGGCGTCCTGGCGCCCAGCGGCCTCGCGGGCCACGTCCCGGTTCAGGTCGGCGATGTGGCGCTCGAGCTCGGTCAGGCGCTCCTTGGAGCGGCGCTCCTCCGAATCGAGTTCGTTGCGGGCATGGGTGAGGCGCTGGAGGGCCGCCGCCGCCCGGGCCTCCTCCTCGCGTAAGGCCGGGATCGCGTGGGCCGCGATGGCCTGGGCCGTGGCCGTGCGGGTCTGCTCCTCGCTCATGTCCGCCACGGCCTTGAAGTCCTCGGCGGCCTGACGCTCGGCGGCGGCCGCCCCCTCGCGGGCCTCGGCGAAGCTGATGGCGAACATGAGGGCTTCGAGGCGGCGGATCTCGGCGGAGATGTTCTTGTAGCGTGAGGCCTGGCGGCCCTGGCGCTTCAGGCTCTCGACCTGGCTGCCGAGCTCGCGCAGCACGTCCTCGACGCGCACGAGATTGTCCTCGGCCGCCTTGAGGCGCAGCTCCGCCTCATGGCGGCGGGCATGGAGGCCCGCCACGCCCGCGGCATCTTCCAGGATGCGGCGGCGGGCCTGAGGCTTGGCCGAAATGATCTCGCTGATCTGGCCCTGGCGCACGAGGGCAGGGGAGCGGGCGCCCGTGGCGGCGTCGGCGAACAGGATCTGGACGTCGCGGGCGCGCACCTCCTTGCCGTTGATCCGGTAGGTGGAGCCCTCTTCGCGCTCGATCTTGCGGGAAACCTCCAGCATGCTGGAATCGTTGAAGGCCGCCGGCGCCGTCCGCTCCTCGTTGTCGATGGTGAGCATCACCTCGGCATGGTTGCGGGCCGGGCGGTTGCCGGATCCGGAGAAGATGACGTCGTCCATCCCCGTGGCGCGCATGTTCTTGAACGAGTTCTCGCCCATGACCCAGCGCAGGGCCTCGACGAGGTTCGACTTGCCGCAGCCGTTGGGCCCGACGACACCGGTCAGTCCCGGTTCGATCAGGAAGTCGGTCGGCTCGACGAAGGTCTTGAATCCGGCGATGCGGAGGCGCGTCAGCTTCATCGACGTGCCTCGGTATCATGAGATCGAAAGGCGAGACGCGCCTCACCCTTCCCTGAAACGGGAAACGGCTTAGGCCCCCAGCATGGGCTTGATGATCGTCTCAAGCTCATCGATCGACATGCTTCCGGCGTGACGCTGCCCATTGATGAAGAAGGTTGGCGTGGAGTCCACCTTGAACTGTTCCACGCCCCGGTTCTTCACCGCGCTTACCGCGTCATATAGTTTCTGATCCCGTAAGCAAGCGTCGAATTTTTCCTGTGAAAAACCGGCCTGGCGCATCATCTGGCGCAGGGCGTCCAGGGGCTTGTCCGTGAAGGCCCAGTTCTTCTGCTGGTCGAAGAGAAGGTCCGTGATGGGATAATATTTGCTCTCGCCGTCGCAGCGGGCCAGCATGAAGCCCGCGGTCGCCAGCGGGTCGAGGGGGAATTCGCGCAGGATGAAGCGCACCTTTCCGGTATCGATATAGCGCTTCTTCAGCTCCGGATAGGTCGTGTTGTGAAAGTTCGCGCAATGCGAGCAGGTCAGCGACGCGTATTCGATGATCGTCACCTTGGCGTCCGCGGGGCCCAGGGCGACGTCGGGCATGGGACCCTGGACGGCAAGGTCCTTGGGGTCCACGTTCTGGGCGAAGGCGGGCAGGCTGGTCATGACAAGGGCCGTGCCGGCCGCGGAACCGAGAAGCTGAAGCGCTTGGCGCCGTGTGATCATGAGGTGGGCTCCGTGAGAAACTGGTGCATGATGCGGTAGAACGGGACGGATATGGTGGCAAGCGTCCCGAACGTCACGCTTTCGTGGTTGGGCGGGCGGCCCTGGATCCGAGAACCGCTTGGCCCAGCCGCCCGATGGCGGCCTTCAGGCCGTCCTCCTCGATGGCCTGAGAGGCCAGTTCCACCTTGAGGCGGTCCGTGTCGCTCAAGACCGGCGCGGGGGGCTTGCGGGGCGCGGCGCGGCGCACAGCGCCCTGTTTCAGCACGAGCTTGCCGATACAGCGCCAACCGTAATGGGCGTTGACCCGCTCGATGACCTGGGGAGCCAGATGCTGCAGTTCGAGGGCGAAGGCTCCCTCCACCCGCACCACCAGGGTGGCGGGCTCGGCCCGCGTCTCGGGATCGGAATGGGGTGGGCGCTTTTTCCACTCGATCTTCAGGGGCTGCGTGAAGGCCGCAAGCCGCTCGCCCACGATATCCGGCCAGGCCACGATCACGTCCGAGGCCGCAAAGCCTTGCGCCGCAAGACTCGGGCCGAGGCAGACATCGATGAAGTCCGCGAGGGGTCTCGTTCGGGATCGGGGTGGACGCATTGGCGATGACCTATCGGAACTGTCCAAAAGCCGCGTTGGAATCTTCGCGCCAGGCGGATATCTCACGGGATATGTTAACGCCCGCTTCGAGCGTCTCCAAGCCGCCTCCTCAGCCCGACCCGCGGGACCTGCTCGTCTGGTACGACCGGCACCGGCGGGACCTGCCCTGGCGCGCGAGGCCCGGCGAAACCGCCGATCCCTACCGGGTCTGGCTGTCGGAGATCATGCTCCAGCAGACGACGGTGGCGGCCGTAAAGCCCTTCTACCAGCGCTTCCTGGAGCGCTTTCCCACGGTCGGGGCGCTGGCGGAGGCGCCCGCCGATTCGGTCATGCAGGCCTGGGCGGGGCTCGGCTATTATTCCCGCGCCCGCAACCTGCATGCCTGCGCCAAGACGGTGGTGGAGGCGCATGGCGGCGCCTTTCCGGGCACGGAGGCCGAACTCCTGAAGCTGCCGGGGATCGGCGCCTATACGGCGGCGGCCGTGGCCGCCATCGCCTTCAATGAGATCGCCGCCGCCGTGGACGGCAACGTGGAGCGGGTGGTCTCGCGGCTGTTCATGGTCGAAGAGCCGCTGCCCAAGGCCAAGCCCCTGATTCGCTCGCTCACGGACGCCCTCGTGCCGCCCGACCGGCCGGGGGACTTCGCCCAAGCCGTCATGGATCTCGGCGCCACCATCTGCACGCCCCGGCGTCCGGCCTGTGCCATCTGCCCCTGGATGCAGCCCTGCCGGGCTCGGGCCGAGGGCCTGCAGGAAACGTTCCCGAGGAAGCTCAAGAAGACGGAGGGGCAGCTCCGGCGCGGGGCCGCCTTCGTGGTCATGCGGGCCGACGACACCATCCTGCTGCGTACCCGCGAGCCCAAGGGCCTCCTCGGCGGCATGGCCGAGCCGCCCACCAGCGCCTGGGAGGCCGATTACGAGGCCTCCCGCGCGGTGCTCGACGCGCCGCTCGAAGCGCGCTGGCAGCGTCTGCCTGGCACGGTCCGCCATGTCTTCACGCATTTCCCCCTCGAGCTGACGGTGCTCCTCGCCAAGGTCTCGAAAAGCACCCCCGCCCCGGACGGGATGCGCTGGACACCACGCAAGGCGCTGGCCGAGGAGGCTTTGCCGGGGGTGATGAAGAAAGTGCTGGCCCACGCGCTGGGGGATCTGCCGGGGGCGGCCGCGAAGGCCCCGCCGAAACCTAGCAAATCCCGAAAGCCTGTGGATGGCGGCGCTTGATGCATTCGGGTCGGATTGCTCACCCATCGAGGAAATGAAACTCTGTATCGGGGGTTCAAATCCCCCCTGTTATGAATTGTCCTCCTCGGACGCGATGCCCTTGCCGGGCACGGTCAGTTCAAAGGGGGACAATTTTCCTGGTTGGTACCCAAGAGACCTTCCGCGTCCGCCGCAAGGCAGGTGCCGTTCGAGCCTTGCGAGCTTCGGGCTCCCGCTTGTTCGTCATGATGCGGAAGGTCTACACCGTAGAGAGGCGATTGCTTCATGCCACTTGAACTGATCGGTTGGGCCGATCTCGCCCTGCTCGTTTTCGCCGTTATGATTGGCTTTGGTCTTGCGTTGATCCTTTGGGGCATCCTGAAGCGGGCTGTCTTCGGTCGGAATGAAGCGAGCACGACCATCTATGACTGGGATCATGGGTTGCTTTATCTCAATGGCAGGTTCTCAAAAATCCTTCCTGCTGGACGGTACACCAATTTCAGTATCGGTCGCAGACGCGACATTTTCACAATCAGGAGGCGGAGCTATTTCCAGATGCCTCTCCCCCTCGATGTGACGAGTGCGGAAAAGCTTCCTTTCCGCGTCTCGGCAGTCATGATCTACGATGTGGCTGATCCGCAAAAGGCTTTCGAGGCGAGCGATCTTCAGAAAAGTTTTCAGCTTGCCCTTGCGGCAGCATTAACGCGACTGGCGTCGGAGAAAAGTTTGGATGCCTTCCTGACCGAACGCGGATCTCTTGATGGGTCTCTGATGGCCATGTTGTCCGAACCTATGGAAGGATGTTCCATCCAAAGCGCGACGATTGTCTCCGTCACCCTCCCACCCGAGATCCGCCGCATGTTCACGGAAGTCGAGCGCGCCAAGCTCGAAGGACAGGCGGCGCTTGAGCGGGCGCGTGGGGAGCATGCGGCATTGCGGTCCCTCGCCAATGCGGCCCGCATGCTGAAGGGCAATCCGGAGCTTGTGAACCTGCGTGTGCTCCAAGCCCTGTCGGGATCGAATGGAAAGCGTCAAGCGACGCTGGTTCTGGGACAGAACGCCCTGCTGCCGGTCGGCGAGCAGGCTGATACCGTTCAGGATTGAACGTGCTGATCAACCTGTTCGGATCCCCGTCAGCACGGCCCGCTCCCGCTTGAACAGCTCCGCGAGGGCGCCGACGACCCGCTTCACGGCAGGTCGCCGGCGGGCGCGCTCGTGCATGACGAGGAAGACGTCCTCCACGAGGTCGCCCTCGGGCTCGGTGATGCGCACGAGGTCCGGGTCGGAATCGCCGAGCCAGCACGGCAGGAAGGCCGCGCCGAGCCCGGAGCGGGCCGCGTGGTGGCGGATCGGCGTGTCCCCGATCCGGGCCACGATGGGCCGCCCCTCGGCGATCCGCTGCACATAGGCCGCCTGCCGGGAAAGGGCGGGATCTTCCGAGGGGCCGATGAAGGCCGTAGGCTCCGGGTCCCGGCTATAGACCGCGAAGGCGATCGCGCCCACCCGGCGGGCGACGAGGTGATCGGCCCCGACGAGCTGGTAGGTGCGAAGCGCGATGTCGGCTTCGCCGTTGGCAAGGTCGAGCTGGCGGCGGGTGGTCAGGTAGGCGATCTCGGAGGGATGCGCGGCCTGGGCCAGCCGTCCCGCATGGAGTGCCAGGAACAGGGCCACGGAGGTCGTGGTGGTGATCCGCACGGGTGCGTCGGGGTCGGGCCGGTGCACCGCCGCCGCCTGGGCGGCCGCCGCCGCGGCCGGCCCCATGGGGGAGGCGGCCCGGCGAACGGCCTTGCCGGCTTCCGTCAGCTCGAGGCTGTTGGGCCCGCGCCGGAATAGCTCGACCCCGAGGGCGGCCTCCAGGGCCTTGACCCGGCGGGCGACCGTCGGCTGGCTCTGGCCCAGGGCCTTGGCGGCGCCGTTCAAAGATCCATGAGCCACCACAGCCAGAAAGATCTGGAGATCGTCCCAGGACGGGGCGGACAATGCGGAGAGAGGGGGATGAGCCATGACCAGATGCTAACGGTCTTGAGAGGTTTCGACAGGGGGTTCAAGTCTCGGTTCGACATGGGAGGTCTTCGGATCCTGCTACGGGCCGGATCATCCCGCGCCGCGGGCCCGATGGCAGCCAGGCAGGTTTGAAACGCCCCTCTTCAGAACTGGGCGGGTGGGAGCCCGCCGGGGAAGAACGTCCCGGGGGTGTCTTCCCCCCTGGGCCCGCGTCGGCTAAAGAAGCGCTCTTTCCGACGGTTTCGACGACGATTTAGGTGATTCATGGCCGACACGACGGCGCCCGGCATTCTGACCGGCAAGCGCGGCTTGATTATGGGCGTGGCCAATAACCGCTCCATCGCGTGGGGGATCGCCCAGGCGGCCCGCAAGCACGGGGCCGAGCTGGCCTTCACGTATCAGGGCGACGCGCTCAAGAAGCGCGTGGAACCCCTGGCCAAGGAGCTCGACGCCGCCGTCGTGGGCCATTGCGACGTCACGGACGGGGCCACCATCGACGCGGTCTTCGCCGAGGTCGAGAAGCTCTGGGGCAAGCTCGACTTCGTGGTCCATTGCATCGCGTTCTCCGACAAGGACGAGCTGACGGGCCGCTACGTGGAGACCTCGGAGGGCAATTTCACCAAGTCTCTCATGATTTCCTGCTATTCCTTTACGGCGATCGCCCAGCGGGCCGAGAAGCTGATGACGGACGGCGGCTCGCTCCTCACGCTCACCTATTACGGCGCCGAGAAGTGGATGCCCCACTATAACGTCATGGGCGTCGCCAAGGCGGCGCTCGAGGCCTCGGTGCGCTATCTGGCGGCCGATTTGGGCCCGAGCAACATCCGCGTCAACGCCATCTCGGCGGGACCGATCAAGACGCTCGCGGCCTCCGGCATCGGCGATTTCCGCTACATTCTCAAGTGGAACGAGTACAATTCGCCGTTGCGCCGCACGGTGACGATCGAGGAGGTCGGAGAGACGGCCGCCTATCTGGTCTCCGACATGTCCAAGGGCATGACCGGTGAGATCCTGCACGTGGATGCGGGCTACCACGTGGTCGGCATGAAGAACCCCGAGGCTCCCGACCTGTCCCTCGACAAAGACTGATGGTTTCAGCCTCCCGCCCGAAAATCTATTTCATCCGCCACGGCGAGACGGATTGGAACCTCGAAGGCCGCCTTCAGGGCCAGAAGGACATTCCGCTCAACGATCTCGGCCGCGTCCAGGCCGAGGAGGCTGGGCGCCGCCTCCAGGCCCTCGTGCCCCAGCCCGAGGACCTGGACTACGTGGCGAGCCCCATGCTGCGCACCCGCGAGACCATGGAGATCCTGCGCGGCGCCATAGGCCTCTATCCCGATTATTACCGCCTGGACGAGCGTTTGGTGGAACTCACCTTCGGGGTCTGGGAAGGCTTGACCTGGAAGGAGGTCCGCAAGACCGAGCCGGTGCTCGCGGCAGCCCGCGAGCGGGACAAGTGGGGCTATGCGCCCCCGGGCGGCGGCGAGAGCTACGCCATGCTGGCCGATCGGGTCCGGCCCTTCCTGGCGGACCTCACCCGCGACACCGTCGTCGTGGCGCACGGGGGCGTGGCCCGGGCCTTCCTGTCGGTAGCCTGCGGGGTCTCGACCCGCCACGCGGCGGGCATCGACATCTGGCAGGGCAAGGTGCTGGTGATCGAGAACCGCAACCACCGCTGGGCGTAGGGCGGCCCGCCTCGGGATCCGGGTTCGGCTGGGGAGCGATCCGAGCGATCTCCACCTCGCCGAGACCTATTGAAAATGTCCGCGCAAGGGAGACATCAGATACGTAACAACGTATCTGAACGAGATCTTCCATGTATCGTATCGCGTTAGCGCTTGCCGCCCTGGCCATTCTCCCCGGTCCGGCCCTTGCCGAGACCGCCAGCAAGACCGTGAAGGCGGGGGGCCGGAGCATCATCGGCAGCTTCTTCAGCTATAGGGTCAATACCTGCCAGGCCGATGCCGTTCCTGCCGCCAAGGTGCGTCGGCAGGGCGCCAGTGGCAGGGTCGAGATCGTCCCGATCGAGCACACGCTCGGCAAGGATACGCCCTGCCCGGGCACGAAGGTGCGTGGGTTGCTCTACGCCTATACGCCGGCCAGAGGGTTCACGGGCGCGGACGAGGTTGCCATCGACGTGCCATGGGCCGGCAACGACAGCGGCATGCCGACCGTCCTCACCTATACCTACCGCATCACCGTCCAATAGGGCAGGCGTGACACCCCGGCGCTTTCGCTCTAAGACGCGCGTGCGTCTGGGTTAAGGTCATGTCTCACAACACGTTCGGCCATCTGTTCCGCGTCACCACCTTCGGCGAAAGCCATGGGCCGGCCCTCGGCTGCGTTATCGACGGCTGCCCGCCGATGATCCCGCTGGAGGCGGCCGATATCCAGGCAGAGCTCGACCGGCGCCGTCCGGGGCAGTCGCGCTTCACCACGCAGCGCCAGGAGCCCGACCAGGTGAAGATCCTGTCTGGCGTGTTCGTCGACGAGGCCACGGGCCGGCAGGTCACCACGGGAACGCCCATCGCGCTCCTGATCGAGAACGTCGACCAGCGCTCCAAGGACTACTCCGAGATCAAGAACTCCTACAGGCCGGGCCACGCGGACTTCACCTACGACGTGAAGTACGGAATCCGGGATTACCGGGGGGGAGGGCGCTCATCCGCCCGCGAGACGGCGGCGCGCGTCGCGGCGGGCGCGGTGGCCCGCAAGGTGCTCGGGAGCGGCGTCACGGTCCGGGGCGCCCTGGTCCAGATGGGGCCGCATGCGATCAACCGGTCGCAATGGGACTGGGACGAGGTCTCGCGCAACCCGTTCTTCTGCCCGGATTCCGAGGCGGCGGCCTTCTACGAGAGCTATCTCGACGGCTTGCGCAAGGAGGGCTCCTCCATCGGAGCCGTGCTCGAGATCGTGGCCGAAGGCGTGCCCGCAGGCCTGGGCGCGCCGATCTACGGCAAGCTCGATTCGGATCTTGCCTCGGCGCTGATGTCGATCAACGCCGTGAAGGGCGTCGAGATCGGCGACGGCTTCGCGGCGGCGGCGCTGCGCGGCGAGGAGAATGCGGACGAGATGCGCCCCGGCAATCAGGGCGCCCCCACCTTCCTGTCGAACCACGCGGGCGGCGTCCTCGGCGGCATCTCGACCGGCCAGCCGGTGGTGGCGCGGTTTGCCGTGAAGCCCACCTCATCCATCCTGACCCCGCGAGCGAGCGTGACCCGTCACGGCGAGGCCGCCGATGTGAGCACCAAGGGTCGCCACGACCCCTGTGTGGGCATTCGGGCGGTGCCCGTGGGCGAGGCCATGGTGGCTTGCGTTCTTGCGGACCATGTCTTGCGCCACCGGGGGCAGGTGGGCAGCGGGGCCAACTGGCCTTTCGAGCGCGGCTTCCAGCCCATTTAGAGGGGTGCTATAGCGGGCCGCACGGCGGCCCGCAGTCTTGCGAGACGGCGCCGGTCCAGCCGCCCAGATAGGACGATCATGTCGCACAGCATTACGGATGCCATCGAAGCCTTTGCCGCGGGCGAAATCGTCATCGTGACCGACGACGACGACCGCGAGAACGAGGGCGATCTCGTCGTCGCGGCCTCCCTCTGCACGCCGGAGAAAATGGCGTTCATCATCCGCAACACCTGCGGCATCGTCTGCGCGCCGCTGACGGTCGGCGAGGCCCGGCGCCTGCGCCTCGACCCCATGGTGCCGTCAAACGACGCGCCCCTGGGCACCGCCTTCACGGTGACCGTGGACGTGCGCCACGGCCTCACCACGGGCATCTCGGCGGAGCAGCGCACCAACACGGTGCGGGCGCTGGCCAACGGCAACATGGGTGCGACCGATTTCGTGCGCCCGGGCCACGTCTTCCCGCTCATCGCCAAGGAGGGCGGGGTGCTCATGCGCTCCGGCCATACCGAGGCGGCGGTGGACCTGTGCAAGCTCGCCGGGCTGCCCCCCGTGGGCGTGATTTGCGAACTCGCCAACGACGACGGCACCGTCATGAAGGGCGAGCAGATCACCGCCTTCGGCGAGAGGCACGAGCTCAAGCGAATCTCGGTGGCCGACCTCATCGCGTATCGCCAGGCCCGCGAGAAGCTCGTGGAGCGGATCGCCACCTTCCCGGTCTCGACCCAGTGGGGCGAGTTTACGGGCTACGCGTATTCGACCCCGTTCGACCCGGTCCAGCACCTGGCCCTGGTTCACGGCCGCATCGGGGACGGCGCCGACATCCCGGTGCGCCTCCACCGCGCCAATGCGCTGGCGGACGTATTCGAGGGCGGCCGGACGATCGCCGCGGTGATGCAGCGCTTCGCCCAGGAGGGCAAGGGCGTGCTGGTCTACCTGCGGGACGGGGCCGCCGGGGTGCCGACCACCAATTTCGTGGATGCCGAGCCGGATTCCGAGGCGGCCCGCATGAACCAATGGCGGGAGGTGGGGCTGGGCGCCCAGATCCTGCGGGATCTCGGCGTGGCCTCCATCCGCAATCTTGCCACATCTAGCCGCTCTTACGTGGGGTTGAGCGGCTTCGGCATCTCGCTGCTGGGACAGGAAACGATCGACGTTTGAAGTCCTCCGGGGCGGGCCTTCAACGTTCCGTAACCTTGATCGAGCTAAGCATTAGCACCGTGAACCCAATCAACCGTGATGCCGGTCGGGAGCCAGCCATGGAACCGCGCCCCGGCGTCGGGGATGCTCACATGCCCATGGCTCAAATGCCCATGACGGATGCGCTCGCGCCGCGCCGGTCCCGCCTGGTGGACCTGATGGAAGCCGTGCGCGGGCTGGCGGCGGGGCTCATCACGGCCGAGCCGGGGCGCGACGCCGCCCGGCTCGCCTTCCGGCTGTTCGGCGCCCGGGCCATGTCCGTGGTCACGCTGATCGTGGCCGCCTGGTTCGTGGACATCGAGGCCTTCGCGGAGTTCGGGGTCTATCAATCCTGCGCGACGCTGGTCTGGATCGCGATCTTCCTGCGCTACGACACTGCCATCGTGGCGGCGTCCACGGATCGCGAATCACAGGTGGCCCTGCGGCTGTGCGTCGCCGTGGGAGCGGTCATCTGGCTCGTCGCCACCGTTGCCGCCCTGGGGGTCGGGATCGGAGGCTTCATCCGCCTCAAGCTTATTCTGTTCTTCCCCGTGGCGCTTCTCATGAGGGCCATGCTGCGTCTCGCCTTCGCGCTCACCACCCGGGGCGGCGATTTCAAGGGCCTGGGCCGCGCCTCCCTGGTTCAGTCCATTGTGCAGCCGGCCGCCCTGGTGATTCTCATCGCCCTGCCGCTCCAGGACGACGCCCTGTGCTTCGTGCTGGCCGACGTGATCGGACATGCCAGCGGCGTGCTCTACCTGAGCTGGCGGCGGCGCCACCAGTTCGCCGGGCTGGCGAAGGGCTGGTCGTGGCTGGCGCTGGGGATCGTGGCCCGCAAATGGAAGGGCCTGCCCCTCTACAACCTCCCGGGCGCTTTCCTGTCCCTCGCCTTCGTGATGTCGCCGCTCCTGATCGCGCCTCTCTCGGCGGCTGCGGTCTATGCCGGGCACGTAGCCCTGGCCTACCGGATCTTCGACGTGCCGACGCAGATCATCACGGCCTCGTCCACGCCCATCTTCCTGCATCGGCTGAGGCCCATGGCCGGGCGCGTGGGGGCGATCTTCGGCCGCCACGTGATGGTCCTTCTGATCCTCTTCCTGGGCGCCGGCTACGCGGCCGTGGCCGGATCGATCATCGCCATCGATCCCTGGCTCGACCCCACCGAACTCGCGGACCTGCCGAAAGTCGTGCCGGTGATCGCCACCTTCCAGCTCTTCGTGGCCCTTGCCGCGCCGCTCAACGATTCATGCGCGCTCTACCCCCAGCAGCGCTGGCTGGTCCTGGTGAACGGCCTCGCGGCGCTCGGCAGCGTCGCGGCCGCCTTCGTGGCCCTGCAGGTCTCGGCCCATGCTGCGCTGGTCGTGCTCGCCACCGTGTCGGGGATGCGCGCCTTGGCCCTGGGAGAGCTGCTCCGCAAGCTCTCCCGAATCAACAGTCATTCCCTCGCTCAGGCGGCGTCGGCCCGGTAGGCCGACTGCCCCATGAGGGCGCCGACATGGGAGGCGACGGACCGTGCAAGTCCGTCGAGGTCGTAGCCGCCCTCGAGCACGGAGACGATCCGCCCGCCGCAGTGCCGGTCGGCGAGGTCCATGAGCATGGTCGTGGCCCAGTCGAAATCCGTCTCGGTGAGCTTCAGCCCCCCCAACGGGTCGCGCCAATGGGCGTCGAAACCGGCGGAAATCACGATCAGGTCCGGCTTGAACGCGTCGATGGCCGGCAGGACCGTACCCCGCATGGCGTCGCGGAACGACTCGCTGCCCTCACCGGAATGGAGGGGAGCGTTGACGATGGTGCCATGCTCGCCGCGCTCGCTCGCCGCCCCGGTTCCGGGATAGAGCGGCATCTCGTGCGTCGAGCTGTAGAGCACGCTCCCGTCCTTCCAGAAGATATCCTGCGTGCCGTTCCCGTGATGGACGTCCCAGTCCATGATCGCCACGCGCCGGGCGCCGTGGTGCTTCTGGGCGTGCCGGGCCGCGATGGCGGCGTTGTTGAAAAAGCAGAATCCCATGGCGCGCGTCCGCTCGGCGTGATGGCCGGGAGGCCGCATGGCCACGAACGCGTTGGCGGCGCGCCCCGACATGACCTCGTCCACCGCCAGGACAGCCCCGCCGACGCCCCGCAGGGCCGCTTCGTAGGTGCCCGGGGACATGACCGTGTCGTCGTCGATGCGAACGAGCCCCTCGCGGGGACAGGCGTCCCGGAGCGCCACCACGTGATCCTCGGGATGAGCCAGGGTGAGCGCCTCCATTTCGGCCATGGGGGCCCCCTCGCGCACGAGGGCGGCGAAGCGTTCCTGCTCCAGGGCGGCCTCCACGGCGCGAATGCGGTCAGGACGTTCGGGATGGCCGATAGGGGTGTGGTGGTCGAGGGCGGCGGTGTGACTGATGAGGAGGGTGGTCATCGCTGGCTACGTTGCGGAGGGGTGTGTCATCCTCGCAATCGCGTGAGCGTCTGTCCATGTTGTTGTGCTGCAACACTCTTTCGATGGAACTCGTGGCAAGGTGCCGATGATTCGGGTTAGATTTCCCAAAGGGAAGCTGATCCTCTCGTCAGTATGGCATGGCGGCGCCCGACAGGGCGTCGCAGCGGGGCAAGATCCAATGCGTTTCTCTAGGCCGCTTCTTTCCAGGTCGATCCTTCTCTCGGCCAGCGCCGCCCTTCTCGCCGGCTGCACCTTCCAGTCGGTTCCGGAGCCGGAGCTTTCCGCCCGGGACGCCGAATACATGGCTCAGATCCCGACCGCGCAGGAAGACATGCGCTATGGCCGCTATCTGATGAGCGACGTCACCGGTGAGGCGCCGGGCACCATCGTGGTCGATACGAGGGAGCGTTTCCTGTACTACGTTCTGCCGGGCGGCAAGATGATCCGCTACGGTGTCGCGGTCGGCGACGAGGCGTATGGCTGGACCGGTACGTCCCGCGTGGCCCGCAAGGCCGAGTGGCCGAACTGGAACCCGCCGGCCGAGATGGTGGCGCGCTGGCCGCACGTCCATCCCATGAAGGGCGGCCCGGCCAACCCGCTCGGCGCGCGAGCGCTCTACCTGTTCGAGGGCAACAAGGACACCCTCTATCGCATCCACGGCACCAATGAGCCGGAGAAGATCGGGCAGGCCGTGTCGTCGGGGTGCATCCGCATGCGCAACATCGACGTGGTGGACTTGTACAACCGCGTCGGCGTCGACGCGAAGGTGATCGTCCGCTGAGTTTCGAGGAGCGTCCGTCGCGACGCTCCCTCGCCGTTTCCCTTGCCGTTCACACTCGGAAGGGGCCGTCCCCGTAAGGGGCGGCTCTTTTATCGTCAGCCGAGCTGCGCTTCCTTGCGCAGGATGGCCGGAAGCTCGCTCGTCTTCTTGTGCTGGGGCTGCTTGCGGGATGCATGAACGGCGGCCGCGAGGGCGGGCAGCGCCACCGGCTTGAAGGCCGTGCCGGACTGGGCCTGCTGTCGAGATTCTTGGCGAAGCTCTTGGGCGTTCTTCTCTTGGGTCACTTCTACCTCCCATGGCGGATCAGCGATGGGATCGATCTCTGATCCTGAGTTGTGCGGTCCTCGTGGCAGCTTCTGGGCTGCCCCGTGACCATTTGCCGACAGACATTTTCATGCCGCCGATCCCATTAACCGGAGATTAACATCATTACATCGGGGCGTCATCCCGCCTGCGTCATGCCGCCGCCGGACAAGGGCAGGGCAGGGGCCAGACGTTAAGGCAGCCCCTCAACGCGGGGCCACGGCGCGGGGCCGCGTGGCCAGGATCGAGACGATGATCAGGGCGCCGATCATGCCCACATGCTCACCGGCCGTGTGGAACGCCGTGACGGCCCGCTCGCCCTCCAGGCGCCAGAAGGCGTGCACGATCGGGATCGTCAGGGCCGTGAAGACCCCGAGCGCGCCGGCGCCGAACCAGGTCCAGCGGTTGAGGATGACCAGGGCGGAACCGCCGAGCTGAACAAGGATGGTCAGGGCGTTGTAGAGCCAGGCCGGCTCAAGCCCGAAATGACTCATCTCCGCCATGCCGCCGGAGAAATCCAGCAGCTTGGACAGGCCGCTGCCCCAATACGGGAAGGTGAGCACGATCCGGGCCGCGATCTCAGTGGCCCGGCTCTTGAGAGTGGAAAGAACCCAATGCGGTGTCATGGAAACCCCCTTGCGGTCCGGCGAACGCGGATGCCGTAAGGGCAGGCATAAAGCAAAGCTTACGGCGGCCCGATGCGCCTCGCGGCACACCGGCCGCCGGGCGGTTCAGTCCGCCGGTTCGGTCGCCAGCGCTTCCTCGACGTGGCGAGCCCGCTCGCGCCAGATGAGAACAATGCGCTCGAGATCGGCGAGGTCGGCCGGATCCAGGGAGCCGAGCGTGTTGTTCACATAGGTCCGCTGGGCCATGATCCCCCGCTCGGCCAAGTCACGGCCTTTCGGGGTCAGGTAGAGAGCATTGGAGCGCCGGTCCCCCGGCGGGGATCGCCGCTCGACCAGGCCCGCCTCCACCATCCGGTCCAGAAGCCCCGAGACATTGCCCTTGGTCACATAGAGCCGCTCCGCCAGTTCCTGCTGGCTCAGGCCTTCCTGCTCCGTGAGGGTCGACAGGAGGTCGAATTGCGGGATCGACAGCCCGAAATCCCTCAGAAGGGCCGAGATGGCGCTCGTCGAGCGCCGCTGGAGGCGAATGAAGCGAAACCAGACCCGCAACGGGTCGGCATCGTGTGCGGAGGAGTGGTGTAGGCTGGGCATTCCGCTGGGGCTCCTGAAAGGTCCTGATGGTTTACAGCAGAACCGTGTCGCTGGCACGTCAGACCTTTGCGTGTGGATGGCGTGCAAGGCATGTCTAGTACAACCGTGACATTGTATCAAATCCCCATCGGAGCCGGATGCCCGCCCATTCGCTCCACCGGTGGTGGCGAATTTCCCTCGGCTCCGGCGGCCGATTTTGTCCGTTCGGGAGTGGCGCGGGCCCGAAGGGGTTTGTACAAACGCCGGATGCGTCGTCTGATCCTCGAAGAACCTGTCTCCCGCCCCGCCCAGTGGTCGCCCAAGGTCGCGTGGTTCGCCATCGTGGTGACCGTCATGGCGACCCTGCTCATCCGTTTCGGCAGGATCGATTACGAGGCGGGCTTCACGGCCTTGGGGATCGGGCTGGGGTTCGGGGTGCTGGCGATCGTTCTGTCGCTGCTGGGGTTCATTCGCATTTGGCAGGAGGGACGCCGGGGCCTGTCGAGCGCGGTCCGCGGCATCGTCCTGGCGGCGCTGCTCCTTGGTTATCCGGCCTGGTTCGCCGTGAAGGCCGCAACCCTGCCGCCGATCCGGGATGTTTCCACCGACACCGATAACGCGCCGCCGTTTTCGCGCTCCCGCACGGCCCTCGCGGCGCGCAACGGCTACCTGCCGCCCGAACCGCCGCCGGAGGCGCGGGAGGCTCAGCGCGAATCCTACGAGCAGATCGCGCCGCTGTCCTTGGACATGGGAGCGGACGAAGCCTTCGCGCTGGTCGGAAAGGCCGCCCGGAATCTCGGATGGACGATCATCGAGGAAGGCGCGCCCAACGCGCGCACCGGCACGGCGCATCTCGACGCGGTGGACCGCACCCGCGTGCTCCGGCTGCCCGAGGACGTGACCGTGCGCGTTCGTCCCCGCGCGGACGGCGCCCGCATCGACATCCGCTCGGCCTCGCGAATCGGCCAGCACGATCTCGGCTCCAATGCCCGACGCATCCGGGCCTTCCTGGACGAGGTGTCGAACCTCGCCATCGCGGCCAAGTGATTACGACAGGCCGTAGCGGCCCGTGAGCGACGGCTCCCCGTCCGTCGCCGCGAGGCCCCGAGAGACCAGATCCTCGAGATGGGCGAAGACGGAAAGGCCAGCCGCGCCTTGCAGGGCCGGGTTGAGTCCCTGATAGATCGCCGCGACGATCTCCGGGATCGTCCGGTCTCCGGCCGCCAAGCGGTTGAGGATGGAGGCCTCGCGTTGACGGCGGTGGTGGAGGAGCGCCCGCACGAAGCGCTGCGGCTCCCGCACCGGGCCGCCATGGCCGGGCCAGTAGACCGTCTCACCGCGATCGCGCAGTTTTTCGAGGGACGCGATGTAATCCTGCATGGAGCCGTCGGGAGGTGCCACCACGGAGGTGGACCATGCCATCACGTGATCGGCCGAAAAGAGGCAGGCCTCCTCCGGCAGCGCAAAGGCGAGATGGTTGGCGGTGTGACCTGGCGTCTCCACGGCGGTGAGGCTCCATCCCGGACCCGAGATGGCATCGCCTTCGCGCATCTCCAGGTCCGGCGCGTAATCCCGGTCGCCGCTCGATTCGAGTGCGTTCGATTCGCTCGGAAACAGGGGGCGCGCGCTCCGGTGCAGGCCGCAGCCGACGATGCGGGCGCCGGTCGCGTCCTTGAGCAGGCGCGCGGCGGGCGAGTGGTCCTTATGCGTATGCGACACGACGACATGGCTCACGGTCTCGCCGCGCACCGCATCCAGGATGGCGGCCACGTGCTCCGTCAGGGCCGGGCCCGGATCGATCACGGCCACCTGGCCCCGCCCGACGATATAGCTGCATGTCCCCGTGAAGGTGAACGGACTGGGGTTGTTCGCCACGATCCGGCGCACGAGGGGGCTCAGCGACTCGCACCGATCCGCATGGGTCGAGAATCCGGTCTCCAGAACGAGATCGTCCGACATGAAATCTGGGCCTCCGGCAAATCCACGACCGAAGCGCCCCGTCACGACTTGAGGCCTTCGAGCGTCCCACCTATAAGGCTTTATCAACCGCCGTCGAAGGCGGATTGCGCATTGGAGGTTTGCCCATGTCGTCCGGCGTTTCGTCGCCCTCTTCGCCGTCCACCCTCGTCGGGCTCCTCTGGCCCGCGCGGGACGAGGCTCGTTTCGCGGTCATCCGGGCCGCTTTGCTCGTGGCGGCAGGCGTCGCTCTGCTCATCGCGTCCGCCAAGATTCAGGTGCCGTTCTACCCCGTTCCCATGACGCTGCAGACCCTGGCGGTCCTGCTGATCGGCGCCGCCTACGGCTGGCGGCTGGGAGGATTGACGGTTGCGCTCTACATCGCCCAGGGCACCGCGGGATTGCCGGTGTTCGCCGGCCCCATGGCGGGCGCGGCCTATCTGGCCGGTCCCACGGGCGGCTTCATCATCGGCTTCTTCTTCGCGGCCGTCGTGACGGGCTACTTGGCCGAGCGTGGCTGGGATCGGTCCTGGCTCAGCGTGATCGCCATGATGGCCATCGGGCACGCGGTCAACTTCGCCTTCGGCCTCGGTTGGCTCGCCACCATTATGCCGCTTGCCAAGGCCTGGGCCGTCGGCGCCGCGCCCTTCATGCTCGCGACCCTGCTCAAGACCGCCCTGGCCGTTGCTGCCATGCAGGCCGCCTGGTCCCTGGCGCGCCGCTGAGGCATGAGGCGCAAGCCAATAAAAAAAAGCCGCCTTCGGGCGGCTTTTTTCATGTCGGGCCGAGAGCCGTCAGGCGACCGAATGCACCAGGCGCAACGATGAGCGCACGGGGCCATTCTGGAAGACCAGCTCGATCCAATCGTCCTCCGCGCCGTTCTCGATGACGCGGTAGCCGAGTTGCGTGGCCAGCGCCCGCACCTGACTCAAATTGCCCTTGGAGATCCACCGGCGGAACTCGGGCGTCTTGAAGTCCATGAGCACGGCCAGCATGCCGATCTCGACCCCCTGATCGAAATCCTCGCTCCGGCCTGGAAACCGCAATCTGAAACCGTCATCCAGGTGGATGTGACGCATCGAAATCCCCCGCCGCACGCGGCCTTTCTTAGCAACCCTGTTGCGACGACTCTATCAGCAAATCCGTGACGTTTCGAAAGGCGGCATTGGGGCGCATCCGAACTCGCCACCTTGTGAAGCCTGAAAGCTCTCAAAGGCTTAAGTCTTGATAAAGCTGAGCTTTGTCGCGGTGGAACCCGCCGCTCCGCTGCACATTAGGTCAACATGAGCAGCATCGAAGAAAAGGATAGTCGCCATGCGTCGCATTCTTGCAACTGTTGCGGCAGCCGTTTTGAGCACGGCCGCCGTTGCGCAGAGCCCCGCCACGACCGCTCCGACGACCGGCCCCGCTGATTCGAGCACCATGGGGACGACCAATCCGGCCGTGACCGTGAAGCCCAAGGCCAGCCCGGAGAGCACAGGTTCCGTGGAGCCGGGCGCGAACAGCTTCACCGAGGCTCAGGCCCGGTCTCGAATAGAGGCCCAGGGCTTCTCGGACATCAAGGACCTGCGCAAGGACGATCAGGGCATCTGGCGCGGCACGGCCATGCGCAACGGCCAGAGCACGAGCGTCGCCCTCGATTTCAAGGGAACCGTCGCGGCGCAGTAGCGCCATTCCGGTCCCATTCTAACCTTGAAGGAACAGCACATGGCTGAACGTACCATCACCGCCTATTTCGACACCTATGACGACGCCGCGAAAGCGGTGCGGCGTCTCGAAGCTACCGGGATCTCGCACAGCCGCATCAGTGTCGTGGCGAACAACACGGACAACGCCTACTCACAGCACGCTTACCGCACATTCGACGAGACGAGCGTCATGAATCCCGATCCAGTGCCGGGCGACCGGGCAAGTGACCGGATAAGTGACCGAACAATCGATCGGGATGGCGACGGCGCCGGAACCGGCGCTACGATCGGAACGCTGGCGGGCGGCGGCGCGGGATTGCTGGCCGGACTCGGAATGCTGGCCCTGCCGGGTCTCGGACCTATCGTTGCGGCCGGTTGGCTCGTCTCTACCCTTGTCGGCGCCGGTGCCGGCGCGGCCGTCGGCGGCTTGGCCGGTTCGCTCGTTCATGCGGGCGTCGATGAACGTGACGCTCATGCCTATGCGGAAGGTATTCGGCGCGGCGGCGCCCTCGTCACGGTTCGCACCGAAGAGGCGGAGGCCGACCGCGTCACCGCCATTCTCGACGCGGAAGGCCGCGTCGACATGGAAGACCGTCAAGCCAATTGGCGTTCCGACGGATGGGGCGGCCCGCCGATCGGCGCTGCCGGTTCCACCACCACCGGACTGACCACGGGATTGACGCCTACAAGCTTCAGCACCGGCGACGAGACGCGCACCAATGTCGAGATCGAGGATGAACGGTCCATCGATCGTGCGACTGGAACCGACCGCGATCGCATCTGAACCCGGCACATCGATATGAGAAAGGCCCCGGCATCACCGGGGCCTTTTTTGCATCCGCAGATGAGAAAGCGGTCTTTCTCAACGCTTCCCGCGCAAGTGATCGAGACTCCAGACGCCGCCCCCGGCCGCGACGAAATACAGGAAGACGAAGCAGTAGAGGATCGCGGCATCGCCCCCGTTCAGGATCGGATAAATGCTGCGCGGCGCGTGGGCGATCCAATAAGCGCAGGCCATGAGGCCCGACAGGACGAACGCCGTCGGGCGCGTGAAAAGGCCGACAAAGAGAAGCGCGCCGCCCACGATCTCCAGAACGCCGGCGATCCAGGGAAGCGACAGGGCGGCGGGACCGCCCGGATTCGGGCCGGCCGGAAAGCCCAGCAGCTTTTGCGTGCCGTGCTCGAAGAAGATGAGGGCAGCAACGATGCGCAGAACGCTCAACAATCTGGGTGCCCAGATCGTCTTCAATTGGACGGTATCCATTCAGGTCTCCTAGAGGAACGTGGAACGGCCCTTTCGCAGGACCTTGTTATTGGCGCGCCTCTCGTTACAGGGGCCCCACATGGCTTTCCAGCGGCAAGCGAATAGGGCGCGGTAACGAATTGCTTACCACGCCGGCAGCTCGTCCGGATCGCAGCGGCGGCCTTCGCGTTGGTCTCACGTCGAACGAGTGGAGAGTACCATGATGATCCTTGACCCCAGAACCGGCCAGACCGTGTCCCTTGAGAGCATTCTCAAGCCGCGCCGCTGAGGACCCTGTTCGACAGATACGGTCCGTGGAAGGCTAAGGCCGTGTCCAGGGCCGATCGGCAAGGGGGTTCAGGATCCGAGATTCCATGTGGGCAGCCTTGCCCGTAGCGACTCCGTGACGGAGGCCAGGTCGCCCGCATGGACCGGCGCGGAAAAGGCATAGCCTTGCCCGAAATCGCAGCCGATTTCCTTCAGCTTCGCGGCCACCGCTGCATCTTCGATTCCTTCCGCGGTCGTCTGGAGATCGAGGCTTGCGCAGAAGCGGATCACGGCGCGGACGAACCGCTCCGCGCGAGGCTTGAGCGAGACATCGGAGACGAAGCTGCGATCGAGCTTCACCTTGTCGAAGGGAATTTCCCGCAGGTGGTAGAAGCTGGAATAGCCCGAGCCGAAATCGTCGATGACGATCATGGCGCCGATGGAACGCAGAAGCTCGACGCTGCGCCGGACGCTGTCCGCATCGATGATGAACGCGCTCTCGGTGATCTCGAACTCGAGGCGCGAGGGCTCGATGCTGCAGGATTTCACGAGGTCCACCACATGCGCGATGCGCTCGCCGTTCTGCAGCAGGAGAGGCGAGAGATTGATCGACAGGCGATAGGGCTTTTCCCAAGTGGCCGCCTCTTCGCAGGCCTGCCGGACGATGCTCTGCGTCAGGTCGTAGATCAGGTCCATGTCCTCCGCGAAGGACACGAATCGATCCGCCGACAGGACGCCCAGCACCGGATGGTGCCAGCGCGCCAGCACCTCGAAGCCGTTGATCTCTTTGCGCGTCAGATCGACCACCGGCTGGTAGTAGGGCACGATCTGTCCGCCCGCGATGGCGTCGCTCAACTCGGCCCGCAGCTGCGCGTGTTCCTGGACCGCCAAGTCCTCGTGCGGATCGAAGAAACTGTGGGTGTTGAGGCCCAGCATCTTGGAGCGTCCCAGGGACACATGGGCGGCCCGCATGAGGTCGGCCGCTGCGCGCCCGTCGGCCGGAGCCGAGGCGATGCCGAGGAAGCTGCCGATCCGGAAGGGGCGGCCATCGATCTCGAAGGGCCGGGACAGATGGGAGACGATCCGGCCTGCGGATTGAGCGAGCTGGTTGCGGGTCAATCCGGGTTTCATGATGAAGGCGAATCCGTCGCCCTCCAGCCTCGCCCGAAACACCATGCTCTCGCTCAAGGTGGCAAGGCGCCGGGCCACCGCGTGGCGCGCCTCGTCCCCGACCGCGAAGCCATGAAGGTCGATCAGGTCCCTCAACCCCACGACCTCGAGCAGGATGACCGCCGCCCGCCCGTCCCTCGGCAGGGCCGTCAAGGTCTCGGCTAGGCGTGTTTCGAAGGCCGTCCGGTTGGGCAGGCCCGTGACGGCATCCTGTAGGGCGCTCAGTTCCGCAGCCGCCTCGGCCCGACGTCGGCGGCGGATTTCGTGGCGCAGGTGCAGGCCGTGCCGCGCCACGAACAGGGACAGCAGCACGATGATCGCCGTCAGAAGGGCCTCGAGATAGAGGTCGTTATTGGGGATGGACAGCGGCCAGGGTTGCGACAGAGCCCTGAAGGTCATCGCTCCACCGCTGACGAGCACGCCCGCGACCGCAAGCGCCAGCAGGTGGTGGGAGCGGACGAAAGATGAAGCCGCTTGGCGCCAGCGACTCGGCGTCGATTCACTCAAGGAGGCCATAGCCTGACAGGTCTTTATCTAAAAGGAACGGCGCTATCCGAACAATAGAACACTTCTGCCACGTTAGGGCCGGGCGTGTTCCGGATCAACGTTTCCTTTGAGCTAAGGCGTGACGAAAGAGAGGGGGCATCCGCCCCAGTGGGGTGCCGTGGGATCCTGGGGCGGTTGCCCGAAATTGCCGGGTCAAAGAATATCCACCCTCAGGGCGAACCACAGGACCGCGACCCCAATCGTCAGTCCGATCCAGTTCAGGACACGGGCCAACCGGTCGTTAGCGGGGCTTTTTTCTCCATTCGGGTCCATTCCGGTCCTCTCGATTTCCACCGATATAACGATGCAACATATCGAAAGGTTCGCGTGTGGGACCCGGGCAGAAGGCCGCATCATGGGAAATGGGCAGGGGGCGGCTCGGGAGGGCGAATTCCGCGCGGTTCGAGATCGCGGGTGCGAGAGGTCGGGCTACCTCTCTTCGCGTTCGTCCTGGTCTTCGTCGTCCTCGTCTTCGTCGTCGCTGTATTCGTCGTCGGCGTCCGAAGCGTCCAGGATCTCGTCCAAGGTATCGAGCATGTCCTCGACCTGTTCGAGCGTCACGCTCATGGTCACAGGGGATCGACCCTCGACTTCAATGGTGATGTCGGCTCCCTCATCGGTCGGCACTGCCAGAAAGCGTTCGAGTCGTCCTGCTTCAGCCATATGCTTCCTCCGAGGCCCTGGAGCCTGCAACGCGACACTGTCCAGAAGCCCGGCAGTGGTGCCGGGCTGGTCTTCGCTCGATGGGAGGGTAGGGGGAAGCCGAAAACGCGTCTATGGGGTATTTCGGGTTGCTCAATGCTTTCCGTCGACGTCGCGCGGCCCTGCCGGGCGAGTCAGGTCGTCGAGGGAGACCCAGCCGCTGGAAACCTTGATGTCTGGGACAAGATAGGCTTGGCGCCCATCGATCTTCTCGACGCGGCACGTATAAGCCCGTCGCTCGCCGGGCGGCCGGTAAACGACGGTGGACCCGACGCGGATCTGATCCGATGCAAAGCTATGGGCCTCCCGGCGGGCCGCCTCGGCGGCCACCTTGGCCCGATGGCGTTCGAGTGCCTCGATGGCGATTTTGGCCCGGTCACGATAGCGGTCCGAGACGACGCGGATCAGCGGGCCCGTCTCACGCCCTGGGTACCAGGTCGTGCCACCGACCTTGGCCAGCTCCTCGGCAACGATCTCGATCTCCTCTTCGCTCACACTCTTCTCCCAGTCTCGTTCTGTGCCACCGGAAACTGGGCGCAAGTTCAACTCGCGCTCCACCGCTTAGGACCATTCTAATAATGTTAAATGCTGGCTTTTGTTCACGTGCACGTGAGGCAGGACAAAAATCTCTGACTTATAGTGATTTTGGCACAGTTTAGACTTGTCGCTTTGGTTATTTTGTTTCGTTATACAAGTATTGTTAACCAATTCAAATGCGTAAATATGCGATTGAGATGTTATTATAAGAAACATCCTGCCCGGTGATTATCAATTGTAAATCTTCGAGCCGATGGGGGGTGGTGATTCTCGAGCGTCCAGGCACGTCGAGCCCGCGCTCGATCCGGCGCGCATGGGATCACGGACGCGGATAGACGGCGCTAGGAACGGACAGGTTCCTGGAGGATCATCTGGATGCCGGGCGCTCGACCTCGCCTAGCGAACGGATGCCGAAGGAGAATTGCAGGATATGGAGCCGCGGAGATGCCATTCCGCTGGGATGCCCGCCGGTCCCGTGGGGCGTTGATCCGCTCTCAAGTGGCGGCGGTCTCGTCAGAAGGGCTAAGTGCTTGATTTTGATGGTCGGAGTGGCAGGATTTGAACCTGCGACCCCTACGTCCCGAACGTAGTGCGCTACCAGACTGCGCTACACTCCGACACTTCAAAATCATCGGGAGGCCGCTTTATAGCGACGACCTCGCAGGGCTGCAAGGGGCAAAACAGCGCCCGGACCCATGAAAATATTGGCGGAGCCGGACGTCAGATCGAGGTTGCCAGTCTGGCCTGTCCCCAGTATGTAGGCGGCGCTTCCCGCGTGTATTGGGGCGTCGCCAAGCGGTAAGGCAGCGGTTTTTGGTACCGCCATTCCCAGGTTCGAATCCTGGCGCCCCAGCCATCCTCCCAGCTTCGCCGACGAACTCGGTTCGACCGAGCACTGTCGCGGCACTCCAATGGTTTCGGTCTTTTCTGTTCGTGACGATCACGCGCGACCATGCTTCGACTCGGGAACATGTCTCTGCATGGCTGCCAATGTTCAGCTCGAGCCCATCGGCCATAGAAGACCCGGTGCGCGGCGCGGATTTTAGAACTTATAGTTTGGAGCAGATGTAAGGCGGATTTTCCCATTCAGGGCACTATGTTAAGACATGTCCTAGAGTTAGTCTAAAAAGGAAACTGGTTTAAACCAGTTTTGACTCATTCTGATCTTTATAAAATCCCGTAAATTCATTTGACTCACCAATACATGGCTGAAATTACCTGCCGCATCGCGCTCGAGAGCGAAAGTTTTTCTGGAATTACTCAAATCTGCGGCGGCCTGCCATCGATAGCAGGCTCAGCCTGGATGGCAGCGGGGTCACGGGACATGGCAATTACGATCGATGCAAGCGGCGCAGCGAATGGCGTGGATTTCTCCAGCTACATCACGTCCTACTACGCAGGTTTAGCCAACACGGGGACATCGGCGTTCTACGGCGGCACGGCCGACTTTGCCTTCGGGATGACGACCTATCAGAACGGCACTCAGGTCGGTTTCCGATTTAGCGGAGACGCCCAGCAACGCCAGATCCTGCTGGAGGATACGACCGGCACGAGCGTGCTCGCTTACGACTTCATTCATCATGGACCGACCCAAGGACACGGTATCTCCGGGACGATCAACGAGCTGACTTTCGGATATTGGAACGGTTCGACCACGCCGACCAATGGGGCCGCCGGACCGAACGAGATGGCCAATGTCATCACGGATGTGAAGATCACGGGCCTCGGGATTTCATCAGCGCCGGGAGACGGCAATTCGACGTCGAACGACGTCTACATGATGTACAGCGCGCTCCGCCTCAACGGCACTGCGGGGGGATTGAGCCTCTCCAAGGACCAGATCATCTCGTCCATCTATTCGACCCTGTCGACATACTCGCAGAACTTCATCGGTTCCAGCGGCGCCGACAAGTTCCGAGGAACGGCCAACGACGATACCTTCGAAGGTGGCGCCGGAAATGACCAGATCTTCGCGAGCGCCGGGAACGACTCGATCGATGGCGGAGCCGACAGCGACCGCGTCATCTTTGCGAAGGCCCGTGCCGATTACGACGTCGTGAAGACCGGCTCCACCTACACGGTCACCGATCGGGCCGGAAGCGGCGTGACGACGATCGACAACGTGGAGTATCTGCGCTTCAGCGATGTCGAGATCGACCCGAACGGGATCGAGCGTGCGCTACCACCGGTCGATCTGGGTCTTTCGGCGACGACCGTTTTGGAGAACTCCGCCTTCGGGACGGTGGTCGGGACCGTCATGGTCAATCCGGCGATCGCGGATGCCCTGAATGTATCGCTCAAGAATAGCAGCGACGGACGGTTCGCCCTCGAAGGCAACAAGATCGTTCTCAAGAGCGCACTCGATTACGAGACTGGGCGGGCTTACAACATCACCCTTGCGGCGGTGGATGAGTTCGGCTTCGAGACCGAGAAGGTCGTCACCATCAATGTCGGCGACGTGAACGAGCAACCGACCGATGTCTTCCTATCGGGCAGCACGGTGCGCGAGGGCGCCGAGGCCGGTACCCGGATCGCTTATCTGTCGGGACTCGATCCCGAGAATACTGCGCTGACCTTCAGTCTCGCCAGCAACCCCGGCAACGCGTTCAAGATCGTCGGAGACCAGCTCCAGGTCGCAAAGCCGCTGAATTATGACAAGGTGCAGGCCGCCACCATTGTCGTCGAAGCCAAGGATGCGGGCGGGGCCACCTTGCAGAAATCCTTCAGGATCGACGTGATCGACGTGGCCAACCCGGTGTCGGGCACCGGCGGCAACGATGTCCTGAAGGGCGCCATCGGGACCGACATCATGCGCGGCGGCGCTGGCCATGACGGGCTCTACGGCATGGGCGGCAACGATAGGCTGCACGGCGGTGCCGGCAACGACGTCCTGAAGGGCGGCGCCGGAAACGACCTGCTCAAGGGCGATGCGGGCAACGACAAGCTCTATGGCGGCGCGGGCGCCGACCAACTCTTCGGCGGCTCGGGCAGCGATACGTTCGTGTTCAGGAGCATCGCGCAAAGCACCGTCGACCCAGCCGGCCGCGACACGATTCTCGACTTCTCGACCCGTCAGAAGGACAAGATCGACCTCAAGGACATCGACGCCAACACTCTGGTAGCAGGCAATCAGGCCTTCAAGTTCATCGGAAAGCAGGACTTCCACAAGAAGGCCGGCGAGTTGCGGTACGAGAAGGCAGGCGGATTCACATACGTGGAAGGCGATGTGAACGGTGACGGCGCTGCAGACTTCTCCATCGCGCTCAAAGGCGCACTGAACCTCTCGAAAGCCTACTTCATCCTTTGAGACAGCACGGCGCGGCGGCCTCGGTCGCCGCGCCCGACCCCTTGCAATACCGAGTTCGACCATCGTGATCCGTGTATTCCGTACCCTCCTGATGTCCTCCGTGCTCGTGTCGGCGGGGCTGGCCGCCGGTCATCCCGCTTGGGCGCAAGGTATCCCCGAAGGCGGCGCGCCCTCGGACGGCAATACCGACACTCTCGACACGATCACGGTGACGGCGACCAAATCGGGCGAAAACGTCTACGACGCCCTGTCGGGCTCCAGCGTGATCGGGCGCGATCAGGTGCAGACGCAGGTGCAGCCGGGCAGCGTGTCGGACGTCCTGCGGCTCGTGCCGGGCGTGACCACGCAGACGGATGCCAGCGATCCCGGTACCGGCGTCAATGTGCGGGGATTGCAGGATTACGGCCGCGTGAACGTTCTCGTGGACGGAGCCCGGCAGAACTTCCAGCGTGAGGGACACGGCGCCAACGGCACGTTCTACTTCGATCCGGAGATGATGAAGTCCGTGGATGTGACCCGAGGTCCGGTCTCGACCGTCTATGGGTCGGGCGCCATCGGCGGCGTCGTGAGCTTCACCACCATCGATGCTGGGGACGTGCTGAGGGACGGCACCCATTTCGGCGGGCGCGTGAAGGGCGTGTGGGAGACCAATGGCCCGGCGCCGCTCATACACGGGGAAGTCGCGGCACGGCCCAGCGACATGTTCGACATCGTGGGCGCCGCCACCTTGCGGCGGGCGGGAGACTTCACGGACGGTAACGGGAACACGGTCGCGTACACCGCTCAGGACCTGACATCCGGTCTCGTCAAGACCCGCATCCGCCCGGCGGACGACCACGAGATTACGCTCTCTGCCTTGCGCATCGGCAACGAATTCGACGGTGGCCTCTCCACCATCTATGGCACACGGGCCGTGGCCGACACGTTCACGGCCGGCTATCGCTACACGCCTCCGGATTCCAGCTTCTGGGACCTGAGCGCCAAGACATATTACACCACCACCGACGTCCGCCAGCGCGCCTTGACCGGCCGGGATGCCGGGGGCTTCAAGGACTTCTCCATCGGCACCTTCGGAGTCGATCTTTTCAACACGTCGCGTTTCGACACGGGCACCCTGTCACATCAGCTCACCTACGGGGGTGACTTCTTCCAGGACAACGTGGAGACGTTCGACTCCTACGGCACGAGCGCGCAGCTCACTCCCTCGGGCGAACGCTTCGTGGCCGGCGCGTTCATCCAGAACAAGGTCAACTATGCGAGCTGGCTCGAGGTCATCGGTGCGCTGCGTTACGATTCCTATGAGCTGACGGGCGACAACACCGAGACGAAGGGAACGCGCCTGTCGCCCAAGATCACGGTGGGCGTCACACCCTGGGAGCCCATCACCTTCTACGCCACCTATGCGGAGGGCTACCGGGCACCTGCATTGGTGGAAACTCTCATCGACGGCTTCCATCCTCCACCGATCAGCACGGGCCGCTTCTTCCCGAACCCCAACCTCAAGCCCGAGATCGCCCACAACGTCGAGGGCGGCGTGAACCTGCGCTTCAATGATCTGCTGCAGGACGGAGATCAGCTGCGCCTCAAGGTCGGAACCTACCGCAACCGGGTCGACGACTACATCGAGCAGGTTTTCACCCTCTTCCCGCTGCCCGGCGGATACCAGTACCAAAACATCGCTCAGGCGGTTCTGCGCGGCGTCGAGGTCGAGGGGACGTACGATGCAGGCACCTTCTTCGTCGGGCTGGCCGGCAGCACGGTCGACGGCAAGAACACCCGCACCCGGGAGGGCCTCAAGTCCGTCCCGCCGAACAGGATTTCGGGAACGATCGGCTTCCGGGCCCTGGACGGAAAACTCGAACTCGGCACGCGCATCACGGCGGTGGGCGAGAAGCGCGACGCTGAAGAATTCGGCTTCGAAGGTGACGCTTACGCGCTCGTCGACGTCTTCGCCAGTTACAAGGTCAACGATGACGTCACGGCCGGACTTGTCGTGCAGAACCTCTTCGACCGCCAGTACGTCCAGTACCTGAACATCTATCCGAACCCAGGCATGACCGCCAAGGCATCCCTCTCCATCCGCTACTGACGCTCAGAGAAAAAGGAAAGCATCATGGCCACCATCCAGTTGAACGCTGTCGGGAACACGAAGAACGGCGTGAACTTCGACAAGTTCCTGAACGGATTCTTTTCCGATTTCGCCTTTCAGGGCTGGCCCTACATGCTGGGATCCGGCGACACGAGCCAGTTCGTCATGCTGGACAACATCCAGGGCGCCAATACCCAGGCCATCGTGATGGATGGACGGGGATTCGCCTACAATTCGAGTTCCCACATCGTCAGCGGAACCCTTGAGAGCATCAAGCTCGGGACCCTCGGCTCCAGCTACAAGAGCGACGGCAGTTTCATGCAAGACGGCTCGGGCCGGATCGCGGGCCTGTCGTCCTCGATCGAGATCAAAGGCCTGTCCATCGCCAACGGACCGTCCGGGGGCGAGTTTCACAACATCACCGCGTCCTTCATGCGGAGCGCGGGCGGCGACGTGCGTCAGGCCAACGCCGAAATGCTGAAGCAGATTCTTGGCGGCGAAGCGAACAACGTCATCGGCTCGTCGGGGAACGACACATACACGGGAACGATGTTCAGCGATACCATTCGCGGAGGGGCCGGCAACGACGTCCTCAACGGCGGAGCCGGCAAGGACACGATCCGCGGCGATGCCGGAAACGACAAGATCTACGGAGGCATGGGCGCCGACAAGCTCTATGGCGGAGCGGGGCGCGATGTTTTCATCTTCAAGAATATCAAGGAGAGCACCAAGGGCGCCTCGGGCCGCGACATGATCTATGACTTTTCGCAGGCGCAGAACGACAAGATCAACCTCAAGGCGATTGACGCGAATGTGAGGAAGGGAGGCAACCAAGCCTTTACCTTCATCGGCGATGATGCCTTCCACAAACAGGCCGGCGAGCTGCGCTACCAGAAGAGCGGCTCGACGACTTACGTGTATGGTGACGTGAACGGCGACGGCAAAGCCGATTTCGCCATCGCCTTCAAGAAGGCCATTGCCTTCGACAAGGGTGACTTCGTCCTGTAGGGCTGCGGGCGACCTGTCCTGTATCCTGCCCGCGACCGTGCGGGACCAGCAAGGGCCGGCTCCAGAACTGGAGCCGGCTTTTCCTTTTGCAGCCGCGAAGGAGCGGGCCTTCGGGCCTTCGTCTTTTGGCGAAGATGGGCCGTGTTGACATCTACTCGCGGGTAAGAATACGATTTTTGAGTAGGTCCCGGCACCCGCCGTCGCCTGCCAAGAATGAGAACCGCGAGTGCCGCCAAGAGCATAGCCGGCCGATGGGACCGAAAGCGATGAGAGATCGCGCGCCCGCTGGAGGATATGCTGTTGGTGGAGACCCTCGAACCGGTCATCCTGTCCGTCGCCCATTCGGTTGCGACGATCAGGCTCAATCGCCCGTCGGTGCTCAACGCCATCGATGCCGCGACGGCGGTCGCGTTCCGCGAAGCCGTACGAGTCATCGGATCCCGGGACGACATTCGCGTCATCGTCCTGAGAGGTGAGGGGCGCGCCTTTTGCGCTGGCGGTGACGTAGCGCGTTTCGAGGGCGAGGATCGCGAAGCCGCCATCGATGCCATCATCGCGCCGCTTCACGAGGGCCTCAGGGCCCTGAGCGACCTCCCACAGCCTTCTCTCGCGGTCGTCCAAGGTGCGGCGGCTGGAGCCGGCTTCAGCCTCGCCATCGCGTGCGACCTCGCGATCGCGGCCGACAACGCGAAATTCACCCTGGCCTATGCTCGGATCGGCGCGAGCCCGGACGGTTCCGCCACCTATCATCTGCCGCGTCTCGTGGGCCTGAGAAAAGCCAAAGAACTGGCCCTGCTGGCCGAGACCGTCGATGCCGAGGAGGCCCAGAGGATCGGGCTCGTGAACAAGGTCGTGCCGCTGGCGGATCTCGAGGTCGAGGCCGAGCGCCTGGTCTCACGCCTCGCCGCCGGACCGTCGCTCGCGTACGGGCGTATCCGCGCCTTGCTGGAGACATCCCTGGACAACGATCTCGCAGCGCAGCTGGCTGCCGAGCAACATTCCTTCCGGGACCTGACCGGAACCAAGGACTTCCAGGAGGGGGTGAGGGCCTTCCTGGCCAAGCGGCCCGCCCATTTCCAGGGGAGCTAGATCATGGCGCAAGACTTTGCTCCGTCTCCCGGGTCGAGCATTCTGCAGGCGGAAGGCCTGTCGCTGTCTTTTGGAGGTGTCCGCGCGCTCTCCGGCGTTTCGTTCGAGGTGAAGGATGGCTCGATCACGGCGTTGATCGGGCCGAACGGCGCCGGCAAGACGTCCCTGTTCAACGCCATTTCCGGCTTTTATCGCCCCAGCGCGGGTCGCATCGTCTTCGACGGCCAGGACATCACCCGCGAGCGCCCGCCGGCCCGAGCCAAGCGCGGCCTCGCCCGCACCTTTCAGAACATCGCCCTGTTCCGCGGAATGACGGTGCTCGACAACATCAAGCTCGGGCGCCACGCGCACCTGCGCACCGGCGTCATCGATGCCCTGATCTACCGGGGCCGGGCCCGGCGCGAGGAAATGGAGCTCCGCCGCGAAGTCGAAGAACGCATCATCGACTTCCTGGAGATTCAGCATATCCGCCACGCCCCGGTGAGCGCGTTGCCCTACGGCCTGCAAAAGCGCGTGGAACTGGCCCGTGCTCTCGCCATGCGACCCCGAATCCTGATGCTCGACGAGCCGGTCGCTGGGATGAACCGCGAGGAGACGGAGGATATGGCCCGCTTCATCCTCGACGTGAAGGAAGAGTGGGGCATCACCATCCTCATGGTCGAGCACGACATGGGCATGGTCATGGATATCTCGGACCATGTGGTGGTGCTGAATTTCGGCCAGGTGATCGCGCGGGGCGAACCGGCGGATGTCCAGCGCGACCCTGCGGTCATCAGCGCCTATCTGGGCTCCGGCGACCTCGCCGAGCGGCTCGCCAAGGCGGAGGCGGCCTGATGGATTGGCTGTACCTCACGGAGATCGTCCTTGCGGGCCTTGGAGCCGGTGCCCTCTACGCCCTCACGGGGGTCGCCTTCGTGTTGATCTACAAAGCCACGAGGGTGGTCAATCTCGCCATCGGCGAAATCCTGATGCTCGGGGGATACGCGTTCTTCGGCCTGGTCGCGGGCTTCGGCCTGCCGGTTTGGGCCGCCATCCCCCTGACAGTCGCGTCGGGGGCGGTCCTGGGCTTGGTCGTGGAGCGGGCGCTGATCCGGCCCATGCTGGGCGAGAGTCCGATTTCGGTGTTCATGGTCACCATCGGCCTCGGCTCGATCCTGGCCGGAGCCGTGGAACTGTTCTGGGGTGCCGACCCCTTACGCCTTCCGGAATTCATCCCGAATGCGCCGATCTTCCTCGGCGAGGCCTATCTGGCTCCGAAAGTCGCCTATGGCGCCCTGGTGGCTGCGATCCTGATCGGGCTGGCGCTCGCGGCCCTCCGCTTTTCCCGCGGCGGGGTCGCCTTGCGCGCCACTGCGGGCGATCAGGGGGCGGCGTATTCGGTCGGGATCGATGTGGGCCGGGTCTTCTCCTTGTCCTGGATGGCCGCCTGTGCCACGGCGGCTGGGGCGGGTGTGATCGTCGGGTCCATCGGCGGTATCTCTCCCACCATGGGGGTCTTCGGCCTGTCCGTGCTCGTCGTGGTCATCGTCGGAGGTCTGGATTCCGTTGCAGGCGCGCTCATCGGGGGCCTCCTCATCGGCCTGATCGAGGCCTTGGCCGGCTCGTTCCTGGGCGGCGAGTACAAGCTCCTCGCCACCTTCGGCCTGTTGGTCCTGATCCTGATGATCCGGCCCTACGGCATCTTCGGCACCCACGAGATCGAGAGGCTTTAGATGCGCATCGGCACTCTCAAGCTCTCCTATGCGGCCGATGAGGCGCTCTTCGACACGCGGGTACAGTGGGCCTGGCTTGCTGTGCTGGCGGTCGCGATGGGTCTTTTTCCGTTCGTGGCGGGGCCATACTGGATCTATCTCGCCTGCCTCGTCGCGATCAACGTGGCAAGCGCAACAGGCCTCAACATCCTCACGGGCTACACGGGCCTCGTCAGCCTGGGTCAGGCGGCCTTCATGGGTGTCGGGGCCTATACGGTCGCGGTGCTCGAAATCCGGATTGGGACGCCCTTCGTGCTGAACCTGCTGATCGCGGGTGGCGTGACGGCGGCGGTGGGGGCGGTTTTCGGCATCCCGAGCCTGCGGGTCAAGGGTCTTTACCTGGCCATTGCCACCATCGCGGCCTCGATGATCCTGCATTTCGTTTTCGGTCATTGGTCACTGACCGGCGGAACGAGAGGTCTGTCGATGCCCCCGGCGAGCCTGTTCGGCATCGCCCTCGATCAGCCGGTGGAACTGTATTGGCTGATCGTGCCCGTGACGGTTCTCATGGTGGCTGGCGCCGCCAATCTGTTCCGCACGCGCGTCGGGCGCGCCTTCATCGCCATCCGCGACCGCGACATCTCGGCAGAAGTGCTTGGCATTCCGCTCCTGCGCACGAAACTCATGAGTTTTGCGCTGTCATCCTTCTATGCGGGCGTCGCGGGAGGTCTCTGGGCTTATTTCTTCCGGGTGGTGACGCCCGAGAGCTTTCCGCTCATCAACTCCATCTTTTATCTCGCGGCCATCATCGTCGGCGGCATGGGCACCATCCTGGGCGGGATCTTGGGCGCTGCCTTCATGACGCTGGTGCCTGAGGTTCTGAAACTCGCCGTCGGGTGGGTCACGCCCTGGGTGCCCGACGCGCTGAGCCTCCTCGCCCCGATCCGAACCATCGTGTTCGGTGCCCTGATCGTCGGATTCCTGATTTTCGAACCCCAGGGCCTCGCCGAAATCTGGCGACGAATCCGACGCTTCTTCCACCTTTGGCCCTTCAAAACATAAAGACGGAAATTCCAACGACGAGAGGGAGGAAATCACATGAAGCTGTCGGTATCGCGAAGAAGTCTCATCGGAGCGGCCGTTGCCGGGCTCGCGTTCGGCGCCATGGAGGCCAAGGCGCAGAGCGAGGATATCGTGCTCGGCGGCTCGATCCCGCTCACCGGCGTCTTCGCCTTCGCGGGCGTGGGCATCCATGCCGGCATTCAGGATTACCTGAAGATCGTCAACGACGCGGGCGGCATCAAAGGCCGCAAGGTCAAGTACGTGGCGGAGGATACGGCCTACAAGGTCGATGCGTCGGTGGCCGCGTTCAACAAGATCACGAGCCAGAACAAGGTGTCGCTCTATTACGGCGACTCGACCGGCTTTGCCAAGACGATCAATCCGGAGCTCGACCGCCTGGGGTCCATGATCATGGCCGGCGCATCCTTCGCGTCGGAATTGAACGATTCGAAGAAGTTTCCGCTGCAATTCATGGCGGGTCCGGACTACACCGAGATGTTCGGCATCCTGATGCGCTATATCGCCAAGGAGAAGCCGGGCGCCAGCATCGCGCTCGTCTATTCCGACACGGAGTTCGGCCGCGATCCCATCGTGCCGGGCGAAAAGCTGGCGACGGAACTCGGCCTGAAGGTGGTCGAGAAGATCGTGACGCCGCCCGGCAGCGTCGACGTATCGACGGAAGTCCTGAAACTGCGCCGGGCCCGTCCCGACTACACGATCTTCCACGGCTATGTGCTGGCGCCGATCCCGGAATTCATCCAGCAGGCCAAGCAGATGGGCATGCAGAGCCGGTTCATGGGCACTTTCTGGACCATGGATAACTCCACGGTCAATCAAATGGGCGAGGCTGCCGACGGCTTCATGGGCGTGATGCCCTACCGCTACTACTACGACAAGGAAGGCACATCGCCCATGCTGGACAAGATCCGGCAGATGCGTCCCGACTACCAGTCCACGGGCTACATGCAGGGCTTCGTGACCGCCATGCTGATGACGGAAGCCGTGAAGCGGACTCTCGATGGCGGCAAGGAACTGACCGGCGCCAACATGAAGGCCTCGCTCAACACCATCAAGGACTTCGACACGGGCGGCATCTTCGGCGTTCCGATCTCGATCCCCGGCAACTCGGTGCCGGTCGGCCGCATCTATCGCTTCGACGCGAAGCAGAAGCAGATGCTTCCGGCCTCCGACTGGATCCGCGTCGGAAAGTAACGGTCATGGACGCGGAGTTCCTCTTGGACGTGAACAACGTGGAGGTCGTCTACAACCGGACGATCCAGGTGCTCCGCGGCCTATCCCTACGTGTGCCGAAGGGCGAGATCGTCGCCCTCCTGGGCTCCAACGGTGCAGGCAAGTCCACCATGCTCAAGGCTGTCTCCAACCTCCTCGAACTCGAGGACGGGGCGGTGACGGCCGGGCAGATCCGGTTCGACGGGACCGACATCGCGACGCTGACCCCGCACGGACTCGTCCGGCGGGGTCTCTTCCATGTCATGGAAGGACGGCGGATCTTCGAGGATCTGACCGTGGAGGAGAACTTGACGGCGGCCACCTTCGCGCTCTCCGGGCGCGGCTTGCCTGTGACGCCGTTCGATCTCGTCTATTCGTATTTTCCGCGCCTGCATGAGCGCCGGAAGGGCTTGGCCGGCTACCTCTCCGGCGGGGAGCAGCAGATGCTGGCCATTGGCCGCGCGCTGATATCGAAGCCCCAGCTCATCCTCCTCGACGAGCCGTCGCTGGGATTGTCGCCGAAGCTCGTCGAGGAGATCTTCGGCATCATTGCGCGCATCAATCGGGAGCAGGGCGTCTCCATGCTGCTTGTCGAGCAGAATGCCGCCGTGGCTTTCTCGGTAGCGAGCTACGGCTACATCATGGAGATGGGCAAGATTGTGATCGACGGACCGGTGGAACGCCTCGTCAAGGATCAGGACGTGCAGGAATTTTATCTCGGTCTCGGCGGTGGCGGCGCCCATAAGAGCTACCGGGACGTCAAGCATTACAAGCGCCGCAAACGCTGGCTGTCATGAGAACGCCCATGCCGGAAGCCTTGAGCCGCGAAACCATGACTCTCCCGCAGCTGTTGCGGGACAACGCCGAGCGGATGCCCGACCGGATCGCGTTGCGTCAGAAGGATTTCGGGATCTGGCAGCCGATCACTTGGGCGGAGTATGAGGAGAAGGCGAGGCATTTCGGGCTCGGGCTCCTGGCGCTGGGCATGAGGCCGCGCGGGCATGTGGCGATCCTGTCCGAGAACAGGGCCGAGTGGGTCATCGCCCAGCTTGGAACCGGCCTCGTCGGCGGCGTTGCGATCGGGGTCTATGCCACGAGCCCAGCGAACGAGGTTGCCTATGTGCTGGCTCATTCGGACGCGGAAATCGTGGTCTGCGAAGACCAGGAGCAGACAGACAAAATCCTCGAATGCCTGGACGAGCTGCCGGCCATCAAGCGCATCGTCGTCATCGATCCGAAGGGGTTGCGGCACTACGCGAGCGACAGATTGTCGAGCTTTGCCGAGGTTGTGGAGCTTGGAACGTCTTACGAGAAGCATCACCCGGATTGGGTCGCTGGCTGCCTCGCCTCACAGACCCCCGAAGACCTTGGCCTCATGGTCTATACGTCGGGCTCCACGGGCAAGCCCAAAGGCGCCATGCTGAGCTATCGCAACATGACCGCCCAGTCCCTGGCGATCATCGAACGCCTTGGATTCACCGCGAGCACCACGAACCTGTCATACCTCCCACTCTGCCATGTGGCCGAGCAGATGCTGACCGTGATGACGCCCCTGAGGGTCGGGTCATGCGTCAGCTTCGGCGAATCGATCCGCACCGTGCAGGAAGACTTGCGCGAAGTCGCGCCATCGCTCTTCCTGGGCGTGCCCAGGATCTGGGAAAAGCTGCATTCCTCCATTCATATCAAGATGATCGAGGCGAAGGGAGTGCGCCGGGCCCTGTTCGAGAAGGCCATGGCCTTGTGCGAGCCCTTCGCCGAGAAAGCACCTCGGGACCGCTCGCTCGGGGAGCGGGTCACGTTCGCCCTATGCTACGCCCTCGTGTTCCGGTCGCTTCAGAACTTCATCGGGCTGCGCAAGTGCCAGGTGGCCCTGACGGGGGCGGCGCCGATTTCCCCGTCCATCGTGCGCTTCTTCCGCACCCTCGGCGTCCCCCTGGTCGAAGTCTACGGTCTGACCGAGACCTCCGGCATGGTGACGGGGCAGCGTCTCGACGCCCTGTTGCCTGGGGCTGTCGGTCCGGCGGCATATGGAGCCGAGGTGAAGCTCGGCGATCACGGAGAACTCCTCGTGCGGGGCGGCATGGTCTTCGAAGGATATTACAGTAATGAGGAAGCGACCCGCGCCTCGATCCGCGATGGCTGGCTCCATACAGGCGATGTGGCCGCGATAGAATCCGGTCAGGTGCGGATCGTCGATCGGCTGAAGGACATCATGATCACCGCCGGAGGCAAGAACCTCAGCCCCTCGGAGATCGAGAACACCGTCAAGGGCAGCGCCTTCATCAAGGAGTGCATCGTCATCGCGGAGGGCCGCCGGTTTCCGACCGCTCTCCTCCAGATCGACGCGGAGACTGCAGGCAAATGGGCCGAGGAGAACCGCGTCCCGTTCACGAATTTCAAGAGCCTTGCCGAACACGATCGCGTCCGCGAGTTGATCGCGGCGGAGATCGAGCGGGCCAACCGTCAGCTGGGTCCCGTGGCCCAGATCAAGAAATTCCATCTCCTGACCAAGGAACTGGATCATGACGACGATGAAGTGACCGCGACCATGAAAGTACGGCGCTCCAACATCTACAGGAAATACGCGGCGGAGATCGAGGCGCTCTACGGTGCCCCCGCTGTCGCGGCAGAATGAGGAAATTGAGAGGTTTGCCATGGCCCGTCATGTTGTGATCGCGTCCGCCGTCCGCACCGCCATCGGTACGTTCGGAGGGACGCTGTCCGGTCACTCTCCGACGCAGCTGGGAGCCTTGTGCGTGGCGGAAGCCTTGAGCCGGGCCAAGATCGAGGGGGCGGACGTCGATCATGTCGTCTTCGGCAATGTCGTCGTGACCGAGCCGAAAGACGCCTATCTGGGCCGCGTCGCGGCCATCGAAGGCGGGATCCCCATCGAAGTGCCGGCCATGACCGTGAACCGTCTCTGCGGCAGTGGGGTGCAGTCGATCGTATCCGCGGCGCAGTCAATCATGCTGGGGGATGCGGATGTGGCCGTCGCGGGTGGTTCAGAGGCCATGAGCCGCTCGCCGCATCTGCTCCATTCCGCCCGCTTCGGGCAAAGGATGGGCGATACGCTCGTGGTCGACCACTTGACGGGCATCCTGACGGACCCGTTCGGCAACGGCATCATGGGCATCACGGCCGAGAACGTGGCAGCCAAGTGGCAGGTTTCTCGCGACCAGCAAGACGCTTTTGCGGCCGAGAGCCAGCGCCGCGCCGCCAGAGCTCAGTCCGAGGGTCGCTTCAAGGACCAGATCCTGCCCGTGGAGGTCCGCAAGGGTCGGGAGACGATCGCCTTCGCCACGGACGAGCATCTGAAGCCGGAGACGACGCCGGAGAGCCTGTCGGGTCTGCGCCCCGTGTTCCGGAAGGACGGCACGGTGACCGCCGGAAACGCCTCCGGCATCAATGACGGCGCCGCAGCCGTCGTGCTGATGGAGGAAGGCATGGCCGAGCGCCAGGGCCGGGACGTGCTGGCCCGCATCGTCGGCTATGCGCATGCGGGCGTCGAGCCGGGCGAGATGGGAATAGGGCCTGTGCCCGCCGTGCGCAACCTCCTGAAGAGAACCGGGCTTAACATTGGCGATTTCGACGTCATCGAGTCGAACGAGGCCTTCGCGGCCCAGGCCTGCGCGGTCTCGAGCGAACTGGGCTTCGACCCCGAGAAGACGAACCCCAATGGCGGCGGCATCGCGCTAGGCCACCCGGTCGGTGCGACAGGTACGATCCTGACCGTCAAGGCCGCCTATGAGTTGGCCCGAACCGGAGGACGACTTGGCCTCATCACCATGTGCATCGGCGGTGGCCAGGGCATCGCGCTTGCCATCGAGCGAGTCTAACACCACACGGAACGGCCGATGGGCCGGTCCGCCCCGAAACCCAACCCGTCTGGACAGCCATGAAGGCCTCCCCCTGGAAGAAGACCGCCGACCGGCAGAAGGAGCGGGAACTCAAGCGCGATGCCGTGCTGCGAGCCGCCGCGCAGGCTTTCAACGAGAACGGGTTCCATAAGACGTCCCTGGACGATGTGGCCGAGCGGCTGAACGTGACCAAGCCGACAATCTATTATTACGTGAAGAACAAGGACCAGATCCTGTTCGAATGCGTGCGCATCGGGCTTGAGCGCCTGGAGGACGCCTCGGCGGAGATATCGGGCACAAGCGAGACGGGTCTCAGCCGCCTCGTGTCGCTCTGGCGGGTTTATGCACAGATCGTCACGGAGGATTTCGGGCGGTGCCTCATCCTCGTCGGAGAGGATCCGTTGCCGCAGGATACGCGGAGGGAGTTGCGTGCCCTCAAGGGGCGTATCGACAAGCGCTTCCGGTCCGTGATCGCGGAAGGGATCGCGGACGGCTCGATCCGGACCTGCGACCCCAAGATGGCCGCTTTCGCGGCAGCGGGCGCCCTGAGCTGGATCGCCCGCTGGTACGACCCGCGCGGCCCCCTGAAGCCAGAGGAGTTGGCGGATCAGATCATCGATCTGCTGATCCATGGAGTGGGGGGCGACATCCCGGCTCGCACCACGGTGCCGGGCGAGACAATTGCGGCGCTGCCGCCACGGAGGGCAGAGCGATGAACGATATCGAGCGGCGGTTGTACCTTAGCCCGGCCGAATATGTCGACAGCGACCATCCGCGCCTTCAGTCCCACGCGGTCGCGCTGACCGCCGGGATCGCCGACCCGGTGGAGCGTGCGCGCGTCCTCTACAAGGCTGTGCGCGACGGCATCCGGTACGATCCTTATGTCGATTACACCGTGAAAGACACGTTCAGGGCCAGCAGCGTTCTGGCGGCCGGGCACGGTTACTGTGTCGGAAAAGCAGCCCTCTATGCCGCTTTGTGCCGGGCGTCCGGGATCCCGGCCCGAGTGGGCCTGTCCGACGTACGCAACCATCTGGCCACACCGCAACTGCTCGAAGCGGTCGGCACGGATGTCTTCGGATTTCATGGATACGTGGACATCCATTTGGACGACCGGTGGATCAAGGTGACGCCGACCTTCAACGACACGCTCTGCGCGAAGCTCGGCGTCGCCGTGCTCGAATTCGACGGGGCATCGGACGCGCTCTTCCAGCCTTTCAATGGGGCAGGGCGGGAATTCATGGAGTACGTCGCTCATCACGGCACTTACTTCGACGTTCCGGCGAAGTTCCTGATCCGGGAGATGGCTCAACTCTACCCGAAGCTCTGCAAGCCCGGTGGATACCGGGACCGGCCCATGGAAGATGAAGCGGCCGCGCTCGCCCGGTGACGCCGTTCTAGTTTCGCAGGGCTTTACCTGTTGCAAGCATATGCTCGATGCGCGCGCGCGTGGCAGGTTTCTGCACCAGCGCGATGACAGCTTCACGCTCCAGAGCCATGATGTCCTCTTCCTTGAGGGGTTGGCCGGCAGGATGGTCACCCCCGGTGAGGATGAAGGCGAGCTTTTCGGCCACAAGCGCGTCCGTTGGCGTCATCCCGGCTTGATCCAGGCGCTCATCCAGATGCCTCGCGAGGGCCCGTCTCTCGGACGGTTCGAGCGGCTTGATCGTGGCGCGGTCCGGCGGGTTGTATCCGGCGTCCGCCAGCGCTGCGGCATGGCGGATGGCGAATCCCAGCACCTGATCGCGGCTCATGACGATCGGGTCGCTTTCGCGGAGCAGGCCCTTATCAAGGGCGTCCAGCGCCGAGGACGAGACGATCCCGGTCTGGATGGTGTCAAAGGCCGCGAGCGGTGAGGGTAGCGTGCCCCCTTGCGTACGGAGGAGCAGTTGAGCGCATCCGCCCCAGCCCGGCAGGATGCCGATCCTGGCTTCGGGCAATCCGGCGTTCAACTCCGCATGAGCCACCACGGCGTCGCAGTGGAGCATCAACTCGCAGCCGCCGCCGAGTGCAAGCCCCGACGCCGCCACCACCACGGGAAAGGGCGCATATTTCAGGTGCAGGAACAGGTCCTTGCCTTGTCTCAGGAGATTGTCGAGGGCAGGCCAGTCGTCTTCACGCATCCGGTCGACGAAGTAGGTCAGATCGGCTCCGGCCGAGAACGCCCGGGGATCGTCGTTGCCGATGACCAGAGCCCGGAAGCCGTTCCTTACGGTCTCGAGCGTCTGCGCCAGAGCTTCGAACACGTCCGGTGACAGGGCGTTCATCTTCGTGTGGATTTCGAAGCACGCGACGCCGTCGCCGACATCCCAGAGAGAGGCGGCCCGGTTGCCGAGGATCTTGGGACGCGCTGACGTAAGGGAAGAGAGCGAGATGCCGGGTTCTCCCCTCGGAATAGGTCCCGTTCCATCCGTTCGCGCGGAACGGCCATCGCGATAGAATCCGCCTTGCGCGACGGCTGCCGCGAGGAGAGGCGGTATGGTTTCGCCGTCGGCTGCCAGCCGCTTCGCTAGGTCCGAGACCCCATAGCGGTCGGCAAGCCTGAAGGGGCCTTCCTTCCAGGCGTAGCCCAGCTCGATGGCCGTATCGATGGACGCGACGTCCGCTGCGATGTCGGGACCGATCTCAGCCGCGTACGCAATGACCCGCGCGAGAGTTCTCCAGGCGTAGTCTCCCAGGGGATGATGGGAGGCCAGCAGGATTTTGGCATCGCGCCCCTTGCCCGGGATCACGTCGGCCGCGACCGATGCTTCGGAGCGGTACTGCCCCGATGCCAAGTCCAGCGCGTCACGGGACTTGTCCGGATTGACCCTGTAGAACCCTGCTTTGGCCTTGCGCCCGAGCCGCCCGGCCTCGATCAGGCCGCGGATGACCGGGTCGCCGGGAAGATCGTAGGCCTGTATAGCGTCCGAAGCGGGCAGGGCCCGCATCAGGCTGCCCCACACGTGCGGCACCAGGTCGATGCCGACGAGATCGAGAAGACCGAACGCGCCCGTTCGGGGGATGCCGAGGCCCGCCATGGCCGCGTCCGCCTCTTCGATCCTCAGCCCGGCCTTCCGTGCCTCGAGAGCCGCCACCGCCAGCCAGAAGCAGCCGATCCGGTTGGCGATGAAGCCCGGCGTATCCCGGCAATCCACCACCGTCTTGCCGAGGATCCATGTCGATGCCGCCTTAACCCGCTCCACAAGAGCGGCCGGGTTCTCGGGTGCGCTGACGATCTCGACGAGCCGCATCACGCGAGGCGGATTGAAGAAGTGGGTGATGAGAAAGTCAGCCGCGAAGGTTCCGGCGAGACCCCCGACCAGTTCTCCACGCGGAATCGTCGAGGTATTGGACGAAACGATGGATCCGGGTTTTCGGACGGCGTCGACCTTGAGGTAGAGCTCCCGCTTCACGTCGAGCCGCTCGATCACGGCCTCGACGATCCAGTCGGCTTCGCCAAGGCGTTCGAGATTGTCCTCGACATTGCCGGGCCGAACGAGACCCGCGGCGCCGGGATGCATGAACCCACCCGTCTTCAGCTGGCGCTCGATCCCTGCCCGGGCTGGCCCGTTTCGATCCTCGGAGCCCGCGACATCGAGAAGGTCGACGGGAACGCCCGCGTTGGCGAACTGCGCCGCGATGCCTGAACCCATGGAGCCTGCCCCGATGACCGCCGCGCGTTTGATTCCGGTTTGCGCCGCACAGGCTACCGAAGGATTGCGAAAGAGTGCCGTCATGCCGTCTCCACCCCGTTACGGTCGCGCGACAGCGGACCGGCTTGCACCGATCCCGTCGCACGACCGCGCTCCGGCCCAGGGCGCGGAGTACCGGATTATACCTACTGCCCGGTAGGTATGTGTCAACCGAGTCAGAGATCCGGTCGCCGTCGTCCTTCGGCTATGCTCGTCGTCTTACCCTTCCAGCATCGAGGAAGGGTCCGTGAAGTCGAGATCCTGTGCCGCAGCGACGGGTTCACACGTGATTCTGCCGTCGCAGACGTTGAGCCCTTGAAGCAGATGGGGGTCCCGCCTCAAAGCTTCGCGCCAACCGTGGTTCGCCAGCGCGAGAACAAAGGGAAGTGTCGCATTGTTGAGCGCGAATGTGGACGTTCGTGCGACTGCACCGGGCATGTTGGCGACACAATAGTGAACGACCCCGTCGACGACGTAGGTCGGATCCGAATGCGTGGTGGGGTGCGAGGTCTCGAAGCAGCCGCCCTGATCGATGGCGATGTCCACCACGACCGCGCCCTTCTTCATGGTGCGGATCATCTCGCGGGTCACGAGCTTCGGCGCTGCGGCACCGGGGATCAGAACGGCGCCGATCACGAGGTCCGCTTCCTTCACGAGTTCGGTGATGGCGGCGCGGGTCGAATAGACCGTGGAGATGGCATTGCCGAACTGCGCCGAGAGGCGTTTGAGCGCCTCCGGAGATCGATCCGCGACAGTGACACGAGCCCCCATTCCGACGGCGATGGTGGCCGCATGGGTGCCCGACACGCCGCCGCCGATGATGACCACGGAGGCGGCTGGAACGCCGGGCACGCCGCCCAGCAGGATCCCGCGCCCGCCCTGCGCCTTTTCGAGGGCATGGGCGCCGACCTGCGGTGCGAGACGCCCCGCCACCTCCGACATCGGGGTGAGCAGGGGCAGGGCGCCGGAGGAGGAGGTCACCGTCTCATAGGCGATGCACACGGCTCTGGAGGCGATCAGGTCCTGGGTCTGCTCCGGATCGGGCGCGAGATGGAGGTAGGTGAAGAGCACCTGGCCGGGCCGCAGCCGCTTGCGCTCCTGCGCCAGCGGCTCCTTGACCTTCACGACCATCTCGGCCTCGGCGAAGATCCGATCAGGCCCCTCGACCATTTCGGCGCCGGCCGCGACGTAGTCGTCGTCGGTAAGGCCTGCCCCGAGCCCGGCGCCCGATTGCACCAGGACCGTGTGGCCATGGTGGACCAGTTCGTGGACGGAGGAGGGGATGAGCCCGACGCGGGCTTCGTTGTCCTTGATTTCGGACGGGACGCCGATCAGCATATGCGTTTCCTCAGAGGTGCGGGGCCTTTGGCCCTCATTCAAAGAAAAGGGCGGCCCGGGAGCCGCCCTGTCATTGTCAGAGAGTTGCCGTGACTGTGTCCACGGCTTTCTTTGTAGCCGCCACGACGATGTCAGCCTCCTCCCGGGTGAGGCAGAGCGGCGGCGCGAAGCCGAGGATGTCGCCCTGCGGCATGGCGCGGCCGATGACGCCCTGTTCCAGGAGGGCTGCGGTGATGCGCGGGCCGACCTTTTCGGAGGCCTCGAAGAAGACCCTGTCGTCACGGTCCCGCACGAATTCGACCGCCGCCATCAGGCCCTCGCCGCGAACCTCGCCGACGAAGCGGTTGGCGCCGACCGCATCGGTCAGGGCTTTCTTGAAGTAGGCGCCGACCTCGCCCGCGTTCTTCACGAGATCGAGCTCGTCCACCACCTCAAGATTGGCGACGCCCGCCGCCGCGCAGAGCGGGTGGGACGAGTAGGTCCAGCCATGACCGATGGGGCCATAGGTGTCGGAGCCCTGCTCCAGGATGCGCCACAGCTTTTCCGACACGATGACGCCGGAGAGCGGCGCGTAGGCCGAGGTCAGGCCCTTGGCGATGGTGATGAGGTCCGGTTGCATGCCGTAATGGTCGGAGCCGAACATGGTGCCGAGGCGGCCGAAGCCCGTGATGACCTCGTCTGCGATGAGCAGGATGTCGTACTTTCGAAGCACCGCCTGGATCTTGTCCCAGTAGCCCGCGGGAGGCGGCACGATTCCGCCTGTGCCCAGCACCGGCTCGCCGATGAAGGCCGCAATGGTCTCCGGCCCTTCGGCCACGATCATTTCCTCAAGCTTGTCGGCGCAGAATTGCGAGAACTGCTCCTCGCTCATGGAGCGATCGGGCCGGCGGAAATAATAGGGCATCTCCGTGTGCAGGATCGGCGGGCGCGGCAGATCGAACAGGTTGTGGAACGCCGCGAGACCCGTGAGACTGCCGCTCATCAGGCCCGAGCCGTGATAGCCCCGCCAGCGGGAGATGATCTTCTTCTTCTCCGGGCGGCCGAGCACGTTGTTGATGTACCAAACCAGCTTGAGGTTGGTCTCGTTGGCGTCAGACCCCGACAGACCGAAGAACACCCGGCTCATGCCCTCCGGGGCACGGTCGATGATCATCTTGGCGAGGCGGATCGACGGCTCCGAGCCGTGGCCCACATAGGCATGGTAATAGGGCAGGGCGGCCGCCTGGGCCGCGATGGCGTCGGTGATCTTGGTGCGGCCGTAACCCACATTCACGCAATAGAGGCCCGCGAAAGCATCCAGGCTTCGCGTGCCGTTCCGGTCCACGATGTAGACGCCTACTCCCCCCGTGATGATGCGGTTGGGGGTCTCGCCGCGCGCATGCTGAGCCATGTGGGTCGAGGGGTGGAAGAAGTGGTCCCGGTCCCAGGCATTGAGTTCATTGTCGAGGGTCTGCTTTTCGTCGAGCATGGGAAACTCCGGGTCAGTTGATGTCGAGGCAAAGATATTTGAGGTCCGTGAAGGCCTCCAGGCCGTGGCGGGAGCCTTCCCGGCCGATTCCGGACTGCTTCACGCCACCGAACGGAATGGGCGCACCGGTGATCTTCACGCGGTTGACGGCCACCATGCCGTATTCGAGGGACCGGCCGAGGCGAAGGGCCCGCGCGCCGTTTTCTGTGACCACATAGGCCACGAGACCGTACTCCGTCGCGTTGGCCCGCGCCACCACCTCGTCCTCCGTGTCGAAGGGCGTGACGGCGGCGACAGGCGCAAAGGTCTCCTCCCTCATGACGAGGGCGTCGTCCGAAACGTCGGCCAGGAGAGTCGGCATCAGATACAGCGGGCCGGCGGAGATGGCGGGGCCGGTCACCCGGCGGGCGCCGCGGGCCAGGGCGTCTTCGATCTGGGACTGAGCCTTCGAGACGGCGTGGGCATGCATCAACGGCCCGATTTCCGTGTCCGCATCAAGGCCGGGTCCGACTTTCAGACCGGAGATGCGCTTGCCGTACGCTTCGCAAAACCTGTCGTAGATCGATCGATGGACATAGATGCGATTGGCCGCCAGGCAGTCCTGTCCGGACGTGGCGAACTTGGCCGCCATGGCAATCTCGACTGCCTTGTCCAGCTTCGCATCCTCGAACACGATCAGAGGGGCGTGACCGCCCAGTTCCATCACGAGGCGCTTTACGGTTCCGGCACACCGCGCCGCGATCTTGCGTCCGATCTCGGTCGAGCCCGTAAAGCTGACGACCCGGACCCGCTCGTCGTCGCAGAAACGGTTTGCGATGGGCTCCGCATCGCCGGTGACAATGTTGAAGACGCCCGCCGGGATCCCGGCCCGTTCGGCCAACTCGGCGAGGGCAAGGGCGGACAGGGGCGTGTAAGAAGAGGGATGCGCCACCACGGTGCAGCCGGCCGCGAGCGCCGCCGCAGCCTTGCGGGTCAGCATGGCAGAAGGGAAGTTCCAGGGGGTCAAGAGGGCCGCCACGCCAAGGGCCTCCCGGCGAACCAGCATCTCGGCGCCGGGCAGGTGGCTCGTGACGCTCTCCGCGTTCAGGCGCTTGGCCTCTTCGGCATACCACTCCACGAAGGAAGCCGCGTACGATATCTCGCCGAGCGCTTCGCTCAGGGGCTTGCCCTGCTCAAGGGTCATGACGAGGGCCAAGTCCGCCCGAGCCTCCAGGATGAGGTCGTGCCAGGCCCGAAGGCGCGTGGCGCGCTCATGCGGCAGCAGGGCTTTCCAGCCTGGGAGGGCGCGGGCAGCGGCTTCGACCGCCAGACCGGCCTCCCGGGCGCCGAGCCGCGACACGCGGGCGACGGTCAAGCCCGAGGCGGGATCGTGGATCTCGAAGCGGGCATCCGCCTCGGCGCCGGTCCAATGGCCGTCGATATAGGCCATCTCGCGCAACAGACGCGGATCCTTCAGACCCCTCAGCGCCGGATGGGTGTCGGCCTTGGCCGGGATGGACGTGGCTGCGTCGGTCATCGCGTTCATGCGGCGCTCCCTTGAAAACCAGTGGCGTCAGCCTATCCGCGGAAGTGGCGAGAGGCTTTCGGTTATCGGAGCGCGAGGCAGAGAAAGTCTCGGTATTCGGGCGGCCGAACCGAGACTCTCCGTGGTTCAGCCGTTCAGCACCGAACTGAGGAATTCACGCGTTCTCGGCTGCTCGGGATTGCTGAAGAACCGCTCCGGTTCGCCCTGCTCGACGATCCGCCCCTTGTCGAAGAAGCAGACACGGTCGGAGACCTCGCGCGCGAAGCGCATCTCGTGAGTGACGAGCAGCATCGTCAGGTCGTGCTCGTGGGCGAGCCCACGGATGACGCCCAGAACCTCACCGACGAGCTGCGGGTCGAGGGCCGAGGTCGGCTCGTCGAAGAGGAGGACACGGGGCCGCATGGCCAGCGCACGCGCGATAGCGACTCGCTGCTGTTGGCCACCCGAGAGCTGGCTCGGGTAATGGTCCTTCTTGTCGAGCAGGCCCACCATCCGCAGGAGTTCCACGGCACGGCCCTCCGCTTCATCTCGCTTCATCTTCAGCACCGCCACGGGAGCTTCCACGATGTTGCGCAGAACGCTCATATGAGGAAAAAGGTTGAAGCTCTGGAACACCATCCCGACATTGCTGCGGATCCGATGCAGGTGCTTCTCACTCGCCTTGAACTCGCCCCGCCCCTGCGGCTCATGATAGCTGAGACCGGCGAGTTCGAGATTCCCCTCCTGGAACGGCTCCAGCGTCATGAGGATGCGCAGGACAGTGGATTTGCCGGAGCCGGACGGACCGATAAGGGTTACCTTCTCGCCTTGGCGGACATCGAAATTGAAGTCGTCCAGAACCGTGAGGGCGCCGAAGCGCTTGGTGACATCTTGGAATCGGATGATGGGCGTCGTCATCGCAGGGGGATTCCGCTTTTGGGCAGAGCCCGCTCCACGAGGTGGATGAGGGCCGAGCAGATGAGGGTCATGGGCAGGAAAATCAGGCCGACCATGGAAAGCGGCACGAGATAATCGAAGGTGCGCTCGCCGATCATGTTGGCGAGGCCGAGCATGTCGAGCACCGTCACCACGGAGAGCACCGGGGTCTCCTTCAACATGGAAACGAGGTAGTTTCCGAGCGCTGGGACGATGCGCGGGATCATCTGCGGCACGACGATGTCCCTGTAGGTCTGAAGCCGGGTGAGGTTCAGGGCCGTCGCGGCCTCCCACTGGCCGCGCGGGACGGCGTTGATGCCGCCACGATAGACCTCGGACGTGTAGGCGGAATATTGGAGCCCAAGTGCCAGCGCGCCCGTCATGAAGGCTGGCAGGATGATGCCGAAATCGGGCAGGACGTAATAGAGGAAGAACAACTGCACCAATAGTGGGGTGTCGCGCACGAACTCCGTGAAGCAGGCTACCGTCCAGGAGATTGCCTTGAAGCGGCTCCGCCGCAGGAGAGCGAGGACGAGGCCGAGCACCAGCGCGATCGCATAACCCACCGCCGCCGCCTGCAGGGTCACGAGCAGGCCGATGCCCAGGATGGGCAGAATCGAGAGCGCGAAGGACAGGGTCGTGGTCGTGTCCCATTCATAGCCGTACATCATGAATGAGCGCTCCGGGGAAAGGCCGCGCCGCGCCGCAACTTCATCTCGATAAGGCGCATGATGACCATGAGGCAGAGCGCAATGATGAAATAGCCCAGGAGCGTCAGCGTATAGACCGTCGCGCTGTCGAGGGTGATGTTGCGCAACGACTGGGCCTGGAACGTCAGGTCGGCGATGGAGATCAGCGAAACCAGGGCCGTGTCCTTCAGGTTCTGGACCGCCAGGTTTCCAAAGGCGGGCATCATCTCGATGATCGCTTGCGGCATGGAGATGTGCCAGAGCGTATAGGACTTGCTGAAGTTCAAGGCACGCGCTGCCTCATGCTGCTGCGGCGGCACGGCCAGCAAAGCGCCACGCACCACCTCGGCCCCGAAGGCTCCCGTCAGGAGCGACAAAACCATGATGCCCGTCGTGATGGGATCGAACGAAACGCCCACAAGGGGCAGGGCATAATAGAACCAGAAGAGCTGGACCAGGAGCGGCGTGCCCCGGAACAGCACCACATACGTGAAGGCTATGCCGGAGATGACCGGGTTGGCGGATGTGCGGGCGATGCCGGCCACGAACGCGATGATCGCACCGAGCACGATCGAGGCCAGGGAGATCATCACGGTGATCTGCGCGCCTTTGAGCAGGGGCACGAGATATTGCGACCACGTCATCGTCGTCTCCTTCCCGACAGGGTTCCGCCCGGCCGGACATGCAAGGTCCGGGCCGGGCGGTGCGAGGGATGCGGCGGGTTACCTGCCGGCGCAGAGATCGGCGACGTTCTTGGCCATGGCGGCCTTGATGCTTTCCTCGCTCAGGCCGTAGGAGGTCAGGATCTTCTTGTACTCGTCCGTCTTGCGAAACTCGACCAAAGCAGCGTTGTAGGCGTCGCGGAGGGCCTGATCCTCGGGACGGAACGCGAAGCCGCCGTAATTGCGTACAGGTTTGCCGTTCACCACCGGGTCGGTGAAGGGCTTGACCTGCTCCACGTTCGCGCCGCCCTCGGCGAGCTTGGACACGGTGAGCTCGGTGGCCGCATAGGCGTCCGCGCGGTTCTGGACCGTGGCGAGCGCGTCGGCGTTGGCCTGGATGACGACGATCTGGTTGTCCTTCACGCCGACGGCGCGCAAGAAGTCGATGTTGTTCGCGCCCGACACCACGGCGACCTTGAGGGACGGGTCCTTGGCGATGTCCGCGTAGGTGGTGAGCTTCTTCGGGTTGCCCTTCTTCACCAGGAGGCCTTCGCCATAGCTGGAGTTCGGCTCCGTGAAGGAAACCTGCTTGCAGCGCTCGGGCGAGATGTTCTGCTCGGCGGCCGCCAGAGCGAAACGGCGGGCCTTGAGGCCGGGGATCAGGGTGCCGAAGGGCGTCACGGTCCAGTTGACCTCGTTGACGCCGAGCTTCTTGAACACCGCGATCGCCACGTCAGGCCCAATACCGGCGGCAGATCCGTCTTCCTTCATGTAGCCGTAGGGCACTTCGTTGGCGGTCGCGGCCTGCACGTAGCCGTTGCTCTTCACCTCGTCGAGGGTGAGGGCCTGAGCGGCTCCGATGCCTGCCACGAGAGCGAGGGCTGCGACGCTGGAAAGGATGGTTTTCTTCATCTGGTCTTCTCCTCTGGATGTTGGGGGATCCGCGTGCCGGTTGATCCGGCTTGCAGCGCGTGCGCTGGCGGTATTGGGGTGTGGTCAATCCTCCACCGTGGCGACCACCGCGAGGCAGTCGCCGGTTTTCACGAGGCCCGGGAAGTGCCGGGCGGCCAGCACGCCATCGAGGGCGGCGCGGTATTCCGCGGGAGCGAGCCCGGTCCGGCCCACCGGATGGACGCGGGCGATCACGTCGCCCTCCCGCACCGGATCGCCGAGGTCCACGACAGGCTCCACGAGACCGTCATCCTCCGCGAAGCGGAAGCACTCGGCGGACGGCATGTCGAGCCAGCGAGTCGGTCCCATCTCGGGCGCGCCGGAGACGATCCCGGCATGCTTGAGCACGTTCAGGGTGCCGCGCTTGGCGATTTGCGCCGTCCGGGCCGTGGCGGTGCCGCCTCCCGACAGTTCCGTGGTGACGAAGACCTTGCCCATCGCCTCGGCGGCCGTGTCGTACATGCCGACCGCGTCGATCTCGATCATCCGCATGGAATAGGGCGCCGCGAAGGCCGCGACCGCATCGAAACAGCGTCTTTCCTGGTCCTTGTCCGCCAGCTCATGGGCGGCCGCGTAAGGCAGAAAGTCGAGGGTGCGGCCACCGGAATGGAAATCAAGCACGATATCAGCCAGGGGCAGCAGAGTGCGCTGGAAGTAGTCCGCGATTTTCTCCGTCACCGTCCCGTCCGGGCGGCCCGGAAAGCTGCGGTTGAGGTTGCCCCGGTCGATGGGAGACGTACGGGTTCCGGCCTGAAACGCCGGATAGTTCATGGCCGGAACGATGATGACGCGACCTTGGACCCGGTCCACGGTCAGTGTTCGGGCGAGGTCGAAGAGGGCGATGGGGCCCTCGTACTCGTCCCCGTGGTTGGCGCCCGTGAGAAGGGCCGTCGGCCCATCCCCCCGCTTCACCACCGTGATCGGAATCATCACCGATCCCCAGGCCGAATCGTCCCGGCTGTAGGGCAGGCGCAGGAAGCCGTGCTGCACCCCATCGGCTTCGAAGTCGACGCTGGCCTTGATGGGAGAGAGGCGCTGGGCGGGGCTCCTCAGAGGCTTCACCCCGGCATTCATGGCTTCACGAACAGCTTGCGCGGCACGTCGGAGAGGCACTCGACGCCCTTGTCGGTGATGACGATGCTCTCGGTGATCTCCAGGCCCATGTTCTCAAGCCACAGACCGGTCATGAAGTGGAAGGTCATGCCGGGCTGGAGCACGGTTTTGTCGCCGGGGCGAAGGCTCATGGTGCGCTCGCCCCAATCCGGCGGATAGCTCAGTCCGATGGGATAGCCCGTGCGGTTGTCCTTGACGATCCCGTAGCGCTTCAGCACCGCGAAGAACGCGTTGGCGATATCCTCGCAAGCATTGCCGGGCTTTGCCGCCGCGAGCCCCTCCTCCATGCCTTCCAGCACGGCCTTCTCGGCATCGAGGAAGGCCTGGGTGGGTTTGCCCAGGAACACGGTACGCGACAGCGGGCAGTGGTATCGCTTGTAGCAGCCCGCGATCTCGAAGAACGTGCCCTCTCCGGCCCGCATGGGCTTGTCGTCCCAGGTCAGGTGCGGCGCGGAGGCTTCCTCGCCCGAGGGCAGGAGCGGCACGATGGCGGCATAGTCGCCGCCGTATTGGTCGACCCCCCGAAGCCCGGCATCGAAGATCTCGGCCACGAGGTCATTCTTGCGGATGCCGGGCTCCGCCTTGTCGAGGATGCGCTGGTGCATCTTCTCCACGATGCGGCCGGCGATTTTCATGTACTCGATTTCCTGGGCGCTTTTGACGGCGCGCTGCCAGTTCACGAGAGAGACGGAGTCCTTGAAGGCGGCGTTCGGCAGGTGACCCACGAGGGACGCGTAGGCGGCCGCCGAGAAGTAGTAGTTGTCCATCTCGACCGCGATGGTGCCCTTGTCCCAGCCGCGATCCGCGATGATGCCGGACAGGTAGTCCATCGGGTGGCGTTCCGTGGATTGCACGTAATGGTCCGGGTAGCCGATGATGTTGTCGTGGGACAGGTAGGCCGTGCGCTTGGCGCCGTTGGCGTCCTGGCCGCGCCCATACCAGATCGGCTCTCCCTCCGGCGGCACCAGCACGCATTGATGGACGTAGAACGACCAGCCGTCATAGCCCGTCAGCCAGTGCATGTTGGACGGGTCGGTGACGATCAGGAGGTCGATCCCGGCCTTTTCCATCGCCCCACGCGTCTTGGCGAGGCGCTCGGCATATTCCGCTCGGCTGAAATTGAGATTGGGGGCGCTCAAGGCGTTTCTCCGGTAGATTTTAGTGTGTCGATGGCCTTGCCGGCGCCCGCTTCCGTGGCGCGGCGGCAGGCCAGGGTGGCGATGGCGGTGTCCTGCACCCCTGTGCCCGTGAGGTCGCACAGGGTGATGGCCTCCGGGCTCGCGCGGCCTGGAGCCCGTCCGGCCACGATCTGCCCGAGTTCGGGGAAGGCCTTGTCCGGGGGCACGAGGCCGAGGCGGATGGCGTGATGCAACTCGCCGAGGCGGCGCGTCTGCGCCAGGCTGTCGGCCACGTAGGTCGCGCGGGGCAAGAGCGCCGGATCGATTTCGTTCTTGTGCTCGGAATCCGAGCCCATGGCCGTGATGTGCTGGCCAGGCCGGATCCACTGGGCCTCGAGGATCGGCCGCTCGGCCGGGGTCGTCGTCACGATGATGTCCGCGTCGCGGCAAGCCGTTTCGGGCGTGGAGGCCGCCTGGACCGGAATGCCGAGGGCCTGCGCCGCTTCCCGCGCGGCTGCTTCCGCCTTCGTGGGATCCCGGGCCCAGATCACCGCCCGCTTGATGGGACGCACGAGGGTCAGCGCCTGCAATTGCAGGCGTGCCTGGATCCCCGCCCCGAAGATGGCGGCGCTCTGCGAATCCTCCCGCGCCAGGTGCCTGGCGGCGACGGCTCCGGCGGCGGCTGTGCGGATATCCGTGAGATAGCCGTTGTCGAGGAGAAGCGCTTCGACAAGGCCGGTTCTCGTGCTGAGCAGCATCATGAGCCCGTTGACGCTCGGCAGGCCGATCTTCGGGTTGTCGAAGAAGCCGGGACTGACCTTGATGGCGAAGCCGTCGAGGCCCGGCACATAGGCGCTCTTCACGTCCACCTCGCCCCGGTTCTCGACAATGTCGAGGCGCAGGATCGGCGGCATCACCACGGGCTTGGTGGCAAGGGCCAGAAAGGCGTCCTCGATGCAGGCGACCGCGCTCTGGTCCAGCCTGACGATCCGGCGCAGATCCGGCTCGGTGAGAATGACCATCTGGGCCATCACCAGGCCCCCGCTGCGGTTGTGGCATCGCCGCCCACGAGAGCCCGGTGACGGACCGGATCGATGTTGGACCCGGACAACAGGACCACCACGGGACCGCTCAAGGGGACCTTGCGCGCCAGCAGCGCCGCGATGCCGACCGCGCCTGCCCCTTCCAGCACCTCGCCGTCCTGGGCATGGGCGTGACGGATTCCCGCCGCGATCTCGTCCTCGGTCAGCAGAACCGTGCCGTCCAGGAGATCGCGGCACCCGGCGAAGGTGTAGCGGTTGGCGAGGCCGATCCCGCCACCCAGGGAATCCGCGAAAGTTTCCAACTCTTCCACGGAGACGGGCCTGCCCGCCAGGAGGCTCGCCGCCATGGCGGCACCGCGCTCCATGGAGACGCCGATCACGCGGGCTTGGGTCAGCTTGCCCTTGATCGCCGCCGCGACCCCGGCCGCGAGGCCTCCGCCCGAAAGGGGGACGAGAACGAGTTCGGCCTGTGGGCAATCCTCCGCGATTTCCAGGCCCACCGTGCCCTGGCCCGCGATGACATCCGGGTGATCGAAGGGAGGGATCTCGGCCAGGCCTTCCTGGCGGACGAGGCGGTCCACCTCGTCCTGGGCGTCGTCCTGGGATCGACCGACGATGCGAATCTCCGCGCCGAGCGCTCGCACGGCCTCCACCTTGTTGGCAGGGACGAGTGCCGACATGCACACCACCGCTCGGACTCCCGCGGCTTTCGCGGCGTGGGCGAGGGCGCGGCCATGGTTGCCGGTGGAGGCGGTGACGAGGCCCCTGGCCCGCGCCTCGCTTCCCAGCGACAGAACGGCGTTCGTGGCGCCGCGCAGCTTGAAGCTACCGGTGGTCTGCCGGCTCTCGCGCTTGAGCAAGACAGGGACGCCGCAGGATCGGGACAAGCTTGGGGAAGGGTCGAGCGGCGTGCGCCGCACATGCCCGGCGATGCGTTCGGCCGCCGCCGCAATCCTGTCGAGGCCGACCCGGCTCATGCCGGACCGCTCCCGGCGGCCGCGCGGCGAGCCCACTGACTGGAACGGTGCAAACGGATCGACAGCATCGCCACCCTTGCCGACTGGAGTTTTCCAGGACAAAGCGATGGTGGGATGCACCAATTTTCATGTCAATCTTTATATTGTCATGAAACAATTCGCCGACGGGTCGACCGCTGGTCGTCAGGCGATCGAGCTTACATCATAGACCGGCGGCAGCTGCTCGAAGGTCCGCTTGACGATCCGCAGGGCCTCCGCAAGCGCCGCATGGGACAGGCGCCCGCCCAGGCAGATCCGGATGCCGCCGCCGCTCGTTCCCCCCGCCATGAACGGGTCCGACGGCGTCACGGCAATCTGATTCTGGGCAAGTGCCCGCACGAGGCCTTCCTCGGTCCAGCGCGGGGGCACCCGCAGCCAGGCGCAAAGGGACAGGGGATGGGTTTGGGCCACGTGCTCGCCCAAGATCTCGGACACGATGGCCTGGCGGGCGCGGGCTTCCCGGCGCTGCAACTCCACCAGCCTCCCGGCGGTGCCGTCCTCGACCCATTGGGTGGCGATTTCCGCCGAGAGGTTCGTGGCGCTCCAGGTGGTGACCCGCATGATGCTCGCAACGCGGATGCCGTATTGCGGCGGCACCACGAGGTAGCCGGTGCGCAGGCCTGTCATGACGGACTTCGTGAAGCTCGTGGCGAAGAAACCGAGATCGGGCAGCATGGCCGCGATGGAGGGGAGGGGCTCGTCGAGCAGCGGCTTGTACACCTCGTCCTCGACGACGAAGACGCCATAGCGGCGGGCTATTTCCGCCACGGCCCGGCGACGCTCGGCGCCCATGACGTGGCTCGTGGGATTGCCGAGGGTCGGCACGAGGACGAGAGCCGTGACGCCGCCCGCCGCGCAGGCTTCCTCCAGGGCGTCGACCCGGATGCCCTCCCGGTCCGTGGGCAGGCCGCGCAGGCTGAAGCCGAGCACGTTGGACAGCCCGATGATGCCGTGATCCGTCAGGCCCTCGGTCAGCACGATCTCGCCCGGCTGCACCACGGCGGCCACCGCCAGGAACAGCGCATGAGCCGTGCCGTTGGTGATGAGGATGCGGTCCTGCGTGGCTTCGATGCCGAGGCCTCGCAGCCAGGACTGCGCCGCGGCCCGGTGCCGGTCGAGGCCCGCGATCGGGCGGCAGGGGCGCATGAAGGCGCTGTTGTCGGCCTGGGACAGGCTGCCCATCACGGCCCGGGAGGCGTCCTCGTGCGCTTCCGTATAGACCGCGCGGACGATGGACAGGTCCATGGTCTCACCGGGGTTGCGGTCCAGCATGAAGCGGTCGGCCTTTTCGGTGATCCGGCTGCGCACGAAGGTGCCCCGTCCGACCTCCCCCCGCAGGTAGCCTCGGCGCTCGGCCTCCTTGTAGCTGATGCTCACGGTCTGGACCGACACGCCGAGCTGGCGCGCCAGGTCGCGGTGCGTCGGCATCCGGGCGCGGGCGGGCAGGATCTCGGCGTCGATATCCGCGATGATGCGCTCGGTCAGGATCTTGTGCTTCGTCGCACCCTGACGCTTCAGCAGAACAGGGTTCCAATCCGCGAGAATGATCGCGCCGTCGGTGTCGACGCTTGAGAAGAGAGGTGAGCCGGGTCCGGGCATGGGGTCGTCTCGGAGGATTGTCTCAGGCGATTGTCTTGGTTTAATCATGACATTCTACCGGTGCTCTGGATAGCCATGAAACTCGACAGGATCGACTTCAAGATACTCGCGGCGCTCCAGCAAGACGGCCGGATGACCAAGCTGCGGCTTGCGGAGGCCGTGAACCTCTCCCCGACGGCTTGCTGGGAGCGGTTGAGTCGCCTGGAAAGGGGCGGCGTCATCCTGGGCTATACGGCTCGCATCAACCTCGACGCCGTGGCTCGCCGGACTTCGGTGCTGGTCGAGATCATGCTCAAAAGCCATCAACAGGCGGACTTCCAGCGCTTCGAGGCTGCCGTCCTAGGGGAGCCGGGCATCGTAGCCTGCGATGCCACGGGCGGGGGCGTCGATTACATCCTCAAGGTGGTCGCGGACGATATCGATGCCTATCAGCGCCTGATCGACCGGCTGCTGACCCAGGATCTCGGGATCGACCGCTATTTCACCTACATCGTGACGAAGAGCGTCAAGTCCACGCAGGCCCCTCTCGCGAGGCTCCCCTAGACGACGTCCCGCAGGGCCGGCGCGAAAATGACGACCGGCTCCCGCCGGCCGGCCAGCGGCTCCCGGCCGATCTCCCGCCAGGCCGTCCGGCCGGACGATCCCTCCACGACCGCGCCGGAGGCCAGGATGGTTTCCCTGTAATGCTTGGTCGCCTGCTCGAGGCGGGAGGCGACGTTCACGGCGTCGCCCAGGACGGTGAACTCCATCCGCTCCTCGTCTCCGACGATTCCGCAGAAAACCTCGCCCACATGGATGCCGATCCCGATCCGCACGGTGTGGGGCAGTTCCTTGGTGGCGTTCCAGGCTTCGACGATGCCGACCAGATCCTGCGCGAAGGCGAGGGCGCGGTTGGCGTCGTCGCTGCCTTCCTCGGGCACGCCGAACAGGATGAGGGCGCCGTCGCCGATGAACTTGTCCACGAAGCCGTGGTGGCGCCGCACACTGCCGAGGATGCGCGCCCGGAAGGCGGTGAAGAACAGGGACAGGCGCTCGGGGTCCATGCCCTCGGCCATGGAGGTCGAATCCCGGATGTCCACGAAGACGATCACGGCGCGCTGGCGCCGTCCGCGCCGCAGCGCGGCGTCGCCCTCCGCGATGCGTGGGGCGATCTCGGCCGGAAGGAAGCGGGAGAGGCTTGCCCGCCCGACCGCGTCGCGCACCGCCGATGCGAGCATCCGGCGCGAACGCACGATGCCGAACGCCGTCGCGGACCCGGCCAGGACCAAAAGGGACAATCTCATGACGTTGACGGGCATCGTGAAAAGGCGGCTCCAGGCCGGGTCGTTGCCGGGTCCCTGCCCGGGACCCAGCATCAGCTCGTGGTTGAGGCCTACCGCGATCGCGACGAAACCCAGTGTTAGAAGGGCGATGGAGCAAAGCTGGACCTTCACGTCGTAGCGCAGCGCACCCACCGCAAGCAGCAGCGGAGCCGCCCAGGCGATCGGCGTCGATGGCAGGGCGTTCCCCGGCAGCCCGCGCTCCCCGACGGCCGCGTAGGCGATCCCCAGCACCAGCCCGACGTCGAGCGTCATGAACAGGTAGGCGTAGGCATGACGCCAGCGCTGCGGCGCCGCCAGGAGAATGCTCGCGGCGCCCAGGACGAGGAACCCGATCGAGGCGATCCATGCATTGCGCTCGAACAGGCCGGTCGGTGTCGGCGCGAAACCGTCCATGATGCCGTCGGCCACGATCACCGTCAGGAAGATGCACAGGCCGCTGATCACCCTCAGCCAGCCGATCAGCCGCTCCGCCGCAACCTCGTGGCGTCGCATGAGGGAGGCGACGAGGTCCGTCTCCAGAGGGCGGTGGGCGGCGAAGGATGTGATTTCCTGGAGCGGATCCTCCTCGCGCAGGTTGGGACGCATGCCCGCTCCGTCATACTAATGGCTCGACCGGCCCGGATCAGAGCATGGCGCGGGGGCCGCCGCAATGGGACCTCCGGGGGAGGGGTCAGGCCGTAGGGCGGTCGAACCGGCCCGTCTCGAAGAAGCGTTCCATGGCGTCTTCCGCGGGCCGGATGTCGATGGCCCGCGAGGCGAGCCAATCGTCGCTCAGGTGGGTGCTGCGATAGCGCTCCCCGGAATCGCACAAGAGCGTCACGACGGATCCGCTCTCCCCGCTCTCCGCCATCCGGCTCACGATCCCGGCCACGGCCCAGAGGTTCGTCCCGGTCGAGCCGCCGCAGGATCGCCCGATCCGGCGGGACAGAACCCGGGCCGCCGCGATGCTGCCCGCATCCGGCACCGCGTCCGCCCGGTCGATGAGCTCCGGCACGAAGGACGGCTCGCAGCGGGGGCGGCCGATCCCCTCGATGAGGGACGGGGCACAGTCCACGGTGCACACGCGGCGGTCCGCGAGGTGCCGGTGGAACACGGAGGCTTCCGGATCGGCCAGCCCCAGGCGCGTGGGCAGGCGGCGGTAGCGGATGTAGCGCCCCAGCGTGGCCGAGGTCCCGCCCGTGCCGGCGCCGACGACGATCCAGGCCGGAACGGGGTGCTCCTCATGGGCCATCTGGCTGAAGATCGATTCGGCGATGTTGTTGTTGCCGCGCCAGTCCGTCGCCCGTTCGGCATAGGTGAACTGGTCCATGTAGTGCCCGCCAAGGGTCTCCGCGAGCCGGGCGCTCTCGGCATACATCTCGGCGGGGCTGTCCACGAAATGGCTCTCTCCACCGTAGAAGGCGATCTGGGCGATCTTCTCGGCGGAGGTCGAGCGCGGCATCACGGCGATGAACCGCAAGCCCAGCATGCGGGCGAAATAGGCTTCCGACACGGCCGTGGACCCGCTCGACGCCTCGATCACCGTCGTGGTCGGCCCGATCCAGCCATTGCACAGGCCATACAGGAACAGCGACCGGGCCAACCGGTGCTTCAGGCTGCCCGACGGATGGGTCGACTCGTCCTTGAGATAAAGCGCGATGGCGGGAGCGCCGGGCAGGGGCACCCGCAGGAGATGCGTATCCGCCGACCGGTTGAAATCGGCCTCGATGGTCTGGATGGCGTGGTCGACCCAGAGGCGGTCGGTGGTTGGGGACATGAGATGGCCTTCCTGATGCGAGCATGCCTATGCCCCCGATGGCGCCTCCAGGCAAATGCAAGAGTTCGGGCCCAACTTTGCCGTTGCGGGATGACGTAGCGACACTATTGCACGTCAAGTCGGCATAAATGCCCCTTGATAACATTGCTTGTAACATTGTATTGGAAATAACGAATCGTTAGCTGTCACCCATCAAATGGACGGAGACAGACCGGTTCGTGCGTGGGTGGGTGATCAATACAGTTCTAACGCGAACGTTCGTCCCTGTAGGCCGAGAGCCGATTTCCTCGAAGCGCTCAAGTCCAAGTCTTTGCTTTCCCGAATTTTTTCGAGGGGCAAGAGCAATCACCAAGGCAAAATGTTTTAACCGAGGATAATATGGCACTCATCAAGGCTACGGACACAGGTTTCGACTTCGAAGGAACCGCGGCCGATACCGCCGACATCGCGTCTTTCGTCGACGCTCCGGCACGCGTTGTGGCGAGCCTGACGGCCAGCACGACGACCAACGGAATTCCGACGTCCCAGGGCTGGGCGATCAGCGCAACCTATGACTCGATCGAGGGTCTGCAGGGTTCCGCTTTCAGCGACCTTCTCATCGGCGACGAGAACGCCAACACCCTCGAAGGCGGCGCCGGCAACGATTACCTCAGCGGCCTCGGCGGCGCGGACGTGCTGCGCGGCGGCGCCGGCATCGACGCGGCATCCTACGCCTATGCGACCACGGGCGTCGTGGCCGTGCTGGGAAGCGCGCATTACGGGTTCAAGAACAGCGGTGAAGCCGAGGGCGACACCTATAGCGAGATCGAGGGCCTCCTGGGCTCGAAGTTCAACGACACCCTCGTGGGCAGCGACGGCGACAACGTCCTCGAGGGCGGGCTCGGCGACGACGTGCTGATCGGCGGCGCCGGCGCCGACAAGTTCCTGGGTGGAACGGTCGACGACGCCAACGCGGTCGGCATCGACACGGTGAGCTATGCGTCGGCTGGCGCCGCGATCCGCATGGACATGATCTACGTGGTCGCGGGCCTCGGCGAAGCCGCGGGCGACACCTTCTCGGGTATCGAGCGCCTCGTCGGTTCGAACTTCAACGACACGATGGGCGGCAGCGACGTGGCCAACACCATCGATGGCGGCAACGGCGACGACGTGCTGGCCGGCTATCTCGGCGGCGACCTCCTGCGGGGCGGCGCGGGCATCGACTTCGCGGATTACAACCGCGCCACGACCAGCGTCACGGTCAGCCTCGTCGCGGGCGCCACGCATTCCGGCAGCCATGCGGTGGGCGACGTTCTCGAGAGCATCGAGGGCCTGACGGGATCCCGCTACAACGACACCCTGACCGGCAATGACCTCGCCAACACGCTCGATGGCGGCACCGGCAACGATATCCTCACCGGCAACGGCGGCAACGACCTGTTCCTCGTCGACGCCAGCGGCGACGTGGTGGTCGAGCGCGTCGGCGGCGGATCCGATACGGTGAAGACCAGCGCCGACTACACCCTCGCGGCCGGCGTGGAGGTCGAATTCCTGACCTCCACCAAGACCACCGCAACGAGGCTCACCGGCAACGAGTTCAACCAGGTCATCACCGGCACGGCCGGCAACGACACCATCAGCGGCGGCACGGGCGCCGACACGCTGAACGGCGGCGCCGGCGACGACACCTACATCGTCAACGATGCCCGCGTGATGATCTCCGACACCGCCGGCAAGGACATCATCCAGACCAGCGTCACCCTGACGGCCGCTCAGACGATCGGCGTCGAACGGGTCGTGCTCCTCGGCAAGACGGCCATCAACACGGCGGGCGACAACCTCAACAACGTGATCATCGGCAATGCTGGCAAGAACAAGCTGGCGGGCGGTCTCGGCAACGACACCATCACGGGCCTGAAGGGCAACGACCGCTTCGTCTTCGACACCAAGCTGAACGCCAAGAAGAACGTCGACAAGATCACGGACTTCAAGAACGTCAAGGGGAACGACGACACCTTCTATCTCAAGAAGAGCGTGTTCAAGGCGCTGAACAAGAAGACCCTGAACGCCGAAGACTTCTACAAGATCGGCGACCCGACCAAGGGCCAGGAGAAGAGCGACAAGATCCTCTACGATCAACGCTCCGGCAAGGTTTATTACGATGCCGACGGCTTCGGTGGAAAGGGCGCGGTCCTGTTCGCCAAGGTCAAGGCGAAGACGGACCTGACGCACAACGACTTCTTCATCTTCTGACGAAGGCGGCTCCCGCCACGAGAAGGCCTCCTCCGGGAGGCCTTTTTCGTTGAGGTCCGGCCCGGCGAGGTCACGCCCAGGGCAGCCCTGGCATGTTCTGACCTTTGGTCGACGCCCCCGGCCGATGCGTGTATGGGTTGCGCCGTCTCCCTCCTGCCGGTGCCCCACAATGGCCGATCAGCCGCTTCGCCACCCGCCCGTCAAGGCTGTCCAGCCGGACAATCCCTTGAAGGGCATCGCGCTGCTGGTCGCCGCCTTCGCCTGCTTCTCGTGCTCGGACGCGGCTTCCAAGCTGATGACGGGCAGCATGCCGGCTATCGAGATCGCCTGGCTGCGCTACGTGGTCTTCCTGGCCCTGATGATGGGTGCGGTCGCCCTCAGCGGGGCAGGGGCCAAGGCCTTCCGGTCCAAGCGGCCCGCCCTGCAGTTCGTGCGCGCCTGCGGCGTCCTGGGCTCGACGATCCTGTTCATCATGGGCCTGCGCTACCTGCCGATGGCGGAGGCCACGGCCATCACCTTCATCGCCCCGGTCTACGTGACGGCCCTGTCGATCCTGCTCCTGGGGGAGTTCGTGGGGATCCGCCGCTGGGCGGCGGTTTTCATCGGCCTCCTGGGGGTGCTCATCGTGGTGCGTCCGGGCACGGGAGCTTTCGACGCCGCGGCCTTCTTTCCGCTCACATCCTCGCTCTGCTGGGCCGTTGCCCTCATCGTCACCCGCAAGATGAGCAGCGCGGACGGCCCCCTGGTGGCGCTCACCTATGCGGCGCTGGTGGGGTTCGCGTTCACGTCGGTGCTGGTCCCGTTCGAATGGACGACGCCCGGCTGGCGGGAGATCGGCCTCGGAATCGTCACGGGCGCCGCCTCGACGGCCGCGCAATGGCTGACCGTGCTGGCCTTCCAGCACGCCAGGGCGTCGGTGCTGGCCCCGTTCTCCTACAGCCAGTTGATCTGGTCGACGCTCCTGGGCTTCGCGGTTTTCGGCAACCTGCCCGATTCCTGGACCCTCGTGGGAGCCGTGATCATCATCGCGAGCGGCCTCTACACCGCTCACCGGGAGAGGGTGCGGGCGAGGCTGCCGTCCTGATCGTGTTCAGAGCCGCGCCTCGACGAGGTGCATGAGCTGCGCCCCTGCCTCGATGGAGGCCTGCCGGGCGGCCTGGAATTTGACCGGCGTCACCTCGCTCGCCGGGAGCGGCAGATCGGCCAGCGTCTTGCGGCCGAGAACGTGCAGGGCGAGCTCCCGCCCGAAGACCGTGCCGGGCGCGATCCCGCGCCCGTTATAGCCGCTGAAGCTGACGACGTTTGGCGCCAGGACGTGGAATTTCGGCAGGCTGTTGTCGGTCATGCCGATCTGTCCGTACCACTCCGCGTCGAACGCGACGGCGTCGATTTGGGGGAAGATCTTCCTGATGGAGCGCTTGGCCCAGGCCCGGTGGATGGGAAGGCCCGTGCCTCGCAGGGCTCCGACGCTCCCGAAGACCAGTCGGCCCGCCTGGTCGAAGCGGAAGGAGCTCAGCACGTTCTTGGTGTCCCAGGCGCCCTGGCGCTCCGGCAGGATCGAGGCGCGCAGGTTGTGGCTGAGCGGCTTCGTGGCGAAGTTGAAATAGGGCAGGAGCACGATCTCCGACCGGATTTCGGCCCAGGGCGTGCCCGTATAGGCGTTCGTGGCCACGACAATCCAGTCGGCCGTGACGGAGCCACCCTCCGTCGAGACCGTCCAGCGGGAACCCGACCGGGTCACGCCCTTGACCGGGCTTCCCGTGAAGACCTGTGCGCCCGCCTCGATGGCCGCCCTGCCCAAGCCGCGCACGTAGCCGAGAGGCTGGATCGTGCCCGCGCGCAGGTCGAGGAGCGCTCCCGCATAGGCGGTGCTGCCCACCTTCCGGGCGGTCTCGGCGGCGTCGAGCAGGTGCACGGGAGCACCGCGCTTGCGCCATTGGGCCGCCCGCTCCTCCAGCTCCTGGAGGCCCTTGGGGCCATGCGCCACGTGAAGCGTGCCGGCCCGCTCCACCTCGCAGGCGATCCCATGCCGGTCGATGAGGGAGAACACGAGGCTGGGGCCATTGCCGAGGAGGTCGAGGAGGCGGTTGCCGTATTCCTCGCCCAGCTCCTTGGGCAGGTCGTCCGGCATGACCCACATCCCGGCATTCACGAGGCCCACATTGCGGCCCGATCCGCCGAATCCGATCTCCACGGCTTCCACGACGGCGACCCGGGCGCCCTCGGAGGCCAGGTGAAGGGCGGCCGACAGGCCGGTGAACCCGGCGCCGACCACCACCACGTCGGCCTCGACAGAGCCCTTCAGGGGGCCCGTGGCGGGCGCGGGCGGGGCCGTCTTCTCCCAGAGACCGTGGGAGCGGGGATCGTTCTGCATCGTGGGTGCCGGGGTTGGTGTCGTTTCCGTACCGAAAACACGCCCGAGGTCGGGGATGATTTCAAATGACGATTATGCTTTTACTCATTCTGATCCGGAATGACCATGAAGATCCCCCGCCGCTTCCTGCCGACGACAGCCCTCTTGTCCGCCTTCGAGGCCGCCGCCCGAACCGGCAGCTTCACGGCCGCCGCCAACGAGCTCGACCTGTCGCAGAGCGCGGTCAGCCGTCAGATTCGGGCCCTGGAGGACCAGCTCGGGGTCGAGCTCTTCGTGCGCGAGCGCCAGACGGTCCGCCTGACCCATGCGGGCGAGTTCTACGCGCGTGAGATCGGCGATGCCCTGCGCAAGATCAGCACCGCCTCCCTCAACCTTCGGGCAAATCCCAACGGCGGCACGCTGAGCCTGGCCATCCTGCCCACTTTCGGCACCCGCTGGCTGGCGCCCCGGCTCAGCCGGTTCCTGGAGGCCCATCCGGGCATCACCATCAACCTCGCGACCCGCATCCAGTCCTTCGACTTCAAGCGGGAATCCTTCGACGCGGCCGTGCATTTCGGCAACGCGGACTGGCCCGGCGCGGAATCGGCCTTCCTGATGAAGGAGCGCGTCATCCCGGCCTGCAGCCCGGACCTGGCGCGGCAGTTCGGGTTCAAGACACCGGAGGACCTGCGCGCCGCGCCCCTGCTGCACCTGGCCTCCCGGCCCGATGCCTGGGAGCGCTGGTTCCGCGCCAACGGCACTTCGGACGAGGGCGTGCACGGGATGATGTTCGACCAGTTCGCCACGGCGGCCCAGGCCGCCATGGCAGGGCTCGGCGTGGCGCTGCTGCCGATCTTCCTCATGCAAAGCGAGTTGAGCCGGGGCGAACTCGTGCCCGCCCTCGACCGGCCGCTCGAGAGCGCCGAGCGCTACTATCTCATGTGGCCCCTGGAGCGGGCGCTGTATCCGCCCCTTGTGGCCTTCCGGGACTGGCTGGTCCGGGAAGCGGCCGGCGAGGCCACCTGATCACCCGGCGGGCTGCCCGCGGGTCTCCCGAGACGCCAGGGCCTTTTCGCGGATCTGCGACAGGGAGAGGGCGGGCGTGATGGCTTCCGGATCGAGCAGGCAATGCAGGATCGCGGGCTGGCCCGAGGCAATGGCCCGCTCGAGCGCCGGCGCGAAGTCCTCCGTGCGCTCCACGCGCTCCCCATGGCCTCCGAACGCTCTCGCATAGGCGACGAAATCGGGATTCTTCAGGAGCGTGGCCGAGACGCGCCCGGGATATTCCCGCTCCTGGTGCATCCGGATGGTGCCGTACATGCCGTTATCGAGCAGCACCACGAGGATCGGCAGGCCGTACTGGACCGCGGTCGCGAATTCCTGGCCGTTCATGAGAAAATCGCCGTCGCCCGCGAACACCACGACCGTGCTGCCCGGCTGGACCCGCTTGGCGCCCACGCCGGCCGGAAGCCCGTAGCCCATCGACCCCGAGGTCGGCGCGAGCTGCGTGCCGTAGGTCCGGAAGGGCCAGAACCGGTGAACCCAGGTGGCGAAGTTGCCGGCACCGTTGCAGAAGATCGTGTCCTTGGGCAGCTTGTCCCGCAGATAGGCCATGACCTCGCCCATCTGCAGTGCGCCGGGATGCCGGACCGTCGTCGGATCGCTCCAGGCGAGATAGGCCGCATGGGCCTCGCGGGTCGCCTCGCTCCAGGGCAGGCTGGCGGGCGGGTGCACGCTCTCGAGCGCCGCCGAGAAGGCGGTCGGCGAGGCGTTGATGGCCAGATGCGGGATGTAGACCCGGCCGAGCTCGCCCGCGTCGGGATGCACGTGCACCAGTTTTTGCGCCGGGGAGGGGACGTCGAAGAGCGTGTAGCCTTGGCTCGGAACCTCCGACAGGCGTCCACCCACGAGAAGAACGAGGTCGGCGTCCTTGATGCGGCCTAAGAGTTTCGGGTTGACCCCGAGCCCGAGATCGCCCGCGTAGGAGGAGTGATCGGCCGGGAACAGCATCTGGCGCCGGAAGCTGCAGGCGACGGGCAGGTCGAATCGCTCGGCGAAGCGCTTGAAGCGCTGCACGGCGGCCTCCGACCAGCGGCTGCCACCGAGGATCGCTATGGGGTTCCGGGCCCCGTGCAGGAGCTTCTGCAGCTCCGCCATCTGGCCCAGCGAAGGGTGCGTCTCGACCACCTGGCAGGCAGGAGCGTCGGCCACCTCCGCCATTTCCGTGAGCATGTCCTCCGGCAATGCGATGACCACCGGGCCGGGGCGGCCCGACGTGGCCACGTGGAAGGCGCGGGACACGATTTCTGGGATCCGGGCCGCGTCGTCGATCTCGGTCGCCCACTTGACCATGGCTCCGAAGGCGGCGCGGTAATCGAGTTCCTGAAAGGCCTCCCGCTCGCGCACGCCACGCTCGATCTGGCCGACGAACAGGATCATCGGGGTCGAGTCCTGCATGGCGATGTGCAGGCCCGGCGACGCGTTGGTGGCCCCGGGGCCACGGGTCACGAAGCAGATTCCGGGACGGCCCGTCAGCTTGCCGTGCGCTTCCGCCATCATGGCCGCGCCACCCTCCTGGCGGCAGACCGTGACCTGGATCGAGGCGTCGTGGAGGGCGTCCAGCACGGCCAGGTAGCTCTCGCCAGGCACGCAGAAGATGTGGTCGATGCCCTGCGCGACCAGCTGGTCCACCAGAATCTCACCGCCCGTCCGGGATCGCATGACCGTGCTCCTACACTTCCTCAAGCCTGCGCCCACATGGCCGGGGGCGTGGCCTGCCGCAAGCGAATTCTGCTCACAACCTCATTCCGGCCATGAATGGCGGCGGACGGCTAGACGGTCTCCCAGGCGTTCGAGCGGTCGGAGCGGAACAGGGCGTCGATGATGCGCATGTTGACCACGGCGTCGGCGATCGGGAATTCCAGGCGGCCGCCCTCCAGGATCGCCCGCGAGAAGGCCTCCCCCTGCAGCACGTACTGGTCCGTAGGCGGAAACTCTTCCACCTCGGCGCCACCGCCCAGATGATCCCGTCCGTCGTCGAACACGATCCGGGTGGCGTCGTGCCGCTTGGCGTTGAACGGCACCTGGATCTCAAGCCGTCCCTTGGTGCCGTTGATCTGGACCCGCTGGTTCGGGGCGAGCTGGGTGGAGCAGGTGAAGGCGAGCTGCCTTCCGTTAGGGAAGGCTGCCAGGGCGCTGGTGAGGCGGTCGGTCCCCATGGCGGGATCGCGCTCGAACAATCCGATCACGCGCTCCGGGTCGGTCCCGAAGATGAAACGCGCGGTGGCGATGGCGTAGCAGCCGATATCGTAAAGGCCGCCGCCGCCGATCTCGGGATTGTTGCGGATGTTGTTGGGATCGACGTTGTTGTAGGCGAAGATCGTCTGGATGGCCCTGACATCGCCGAGGCGTCCGCTTTGGACGATCTCGCGCGCCCGCCGCCATTGCGGATGATGGCGCACCATGAAGGCTTCGGCCACGAGACGCCCGCTTGCGGTCTGGGCCCGTTCGATGTCCCTGGCCTCCCCGGCGTTCAGGGCGATGGGTTTCTCGCACAGAACATGCTTTCCGGCCTCCAGGGCCGCGATCGTCAGCGGCGCGTGCAGGTGGTTGGGAAGAGGGTTGTAGATCGCGTCGATGTCGGGATCGGCCAGGAGGTCCTCGTAGGACCCGTAGGCCTTGGGGATCGAGAAGCTTTCGGCCGCTTGCCTCCCCCGGCCCACATCCCGGGACGCGATGGCGGCCACCTCCGAGAAGCGGCCCTTTTGGAGAGCGGGGATGACCTGCTCGCGGGCGATTTTGGCGGCGCTCAGGACGCCCCATCTCACTGTTCCGGCCACCCGCTTGCTCTCCCGATTCTCGGATCCGTCGGGTTCAGTGTCGCACCAAACCATGCAACCATGCCAGCGCCTTTGCGATTTTGCAGGCTTGACGAGGATCATTGGAGCACGCTTGTGCATTAGGCCCCGACGCGAAATCACAGGAGCCGGGAACGGATGAGCGCGCAAGACGAGCTGTTGGATTGCCTGATCGTCGGAGGAGGCCCCGCGGGCCTCACGGCCGCCATCTATCTGGCCCGGTTCGAGCGCAAGGCTCTCGTGGTCGATAGCGGCGCGCCGCGGGCGGCCTGGATCCCCACGAGCCACAACATCCCGTTCTTCGTCGAGGGCATCGGCGGCCCTGAAATCCTCGATCGGCAGCGCGCCCATGTTGGCAAGTACGACGTTCCGGTGGTCGACGGGACGGTGACGGAGCTGCGCAAGCAGCCGGATCGCTTCATCGCGTTCATCGACGACCGGGAGACCGGGCGGTCGCTGCAGATCGTGGCCCGCCGGGTCCTGCTCGCCACGGGAGCCGTGGACGTCGAGCCCGACCTGCCGGACGTGCCCAACGCGGTCCAGCGGGGGCTCGTGCGCTACTGCCCGATCTGCGACGGATTCGAGGCCCGAAACAAGAAGGTCGCGGTCATCGGCTACGGCGACCACGGGATGGGCGAGGCGATCTTCATCGCCCGAACCTATGGCTGCGACGTGACCCTCTTGACGCTGGGCCAGCCGATGGACCTGAACGACAGCCAGCGCCGGGAGCTCGAAGAGCACGGGATCAAGATCGTCGAACAGCCCATCGAGGCCCTCGACGTACAGGACGACCGCATCGCCGCCCTGCGGTCCGGGGGGCAAGAGTTCCAATTCGACGTCCTGTATTCGGCGCTGGGCCTCAAATACCGGTCGGACCTTGCCGTCGCCCTCGGCGCCGAGCAGGACAAGTCCGGCGCGCTGCTGGTGGACAGCCATTGTCAGACCACCGTCAAGGGTCTCTACGCTGCGGGCGACGTGGTCCGGGGACTCGATCAGATCGTGTTGGGCATGGGACACGCCGCCACCGCCGCCACGCACATTCACAACCGCTGCGAACTCCCGACGGAGGACGAACCGGACGGTGCATGACGGCTCGTGCTAGCGAGCCTTAGCTCAGCGCCTTGGCGAGAAGGGGGAGGCTGATGTCCATCCTGTAATCGACCGAGGAGTGATTGTCGGGAAACTCTTCATACGTGTGGGGAATGCCGGCTGCCGCCAGCTTGCGATGGAGCAGGCGCGAGCCGTAAACCATGTTGTACTGGTCGATATCGCCACAATCGATGTAGAGCGCCTTCAGGCCCCGCAACGCGTCCCGCTGCTCCTCGACATCGGCCATGCGGAGGGGATCCCAGCGCAGCCAGTTGGCCCAGCGCTCTTCCAGCAATTCGCAGGTGTCCGGATCGACGGGAAGACGGACGCCGTAGAACTGGCTCGGGTCCGGATCGAAGGTGGCCGCCTGAGCCAGAACCATCATGGTGTGCCAGTCCGCGTCCTTGGCCTTCGGGCCCTCCTCGAACTTGCGCACGAAGGCCTCGATCGAACCTCCGTGATTCTGGAGGTGGCGCAGGGCGTTGGCGAATTCACCCAGGTGATAGAGGTACTCGAAGCCCACATCGCCGGAATGGGACGCGGCGGCCGCCCACACCCGGCCGCCGTTGCGAAGCGCGTGAACCAAGGTGCCGTAGCCGCCCGAACTTTTGCCGAACACGCCCCGGCGCCCGTCGCCGCCACAGCCGAACGTGTTCTCGACAAAAGGCAGCATCTCGCCGATCAGGAACGTCTCCCAGGGCCCCGTGGCGGCGCTGTCGATGTACTGGTTGCCGCCCAGGCGGGTGAAGCAGTCCGGGAAGGCCACCACGACAGGCGGCATGGCGCCGGATCCGATCAGCCGGTCGAGGCGCTCGGGCACGTTCTCGCCGTAGTTCTTCCAATTGGTATGGGCCGGCCCGCCAGCCGTGTAGCCCACGAGATCCACGAGAAGCGGCAGCCCGCCTCCATCATGTCCCGCCGGGACGTAGACGTCGATCCGGCGCCGGGACGGGTCGCCGAGAAGATTGCCCCTCAGGCACTCGCTCTGAAGGTGGAGCCCGTGAACCGTCCCTTCGGGATGGGTGTGATCCTTGCGCAAGCGCGCCTCCTGCCTGGTGATCTGGCCTATCTGAGGCGGCGCCCCCTCAAGTCCAGGCGTGCCCCGAGGCCGGTTGATAAATCCCCCGGAGGGCTAGCGCCTCGCTCGGGCCTGAGTCTAGGGTGCCGGGCATCGAGGCGGGGGGAACGACGATGAGCGACGGATTTTTGCCGAGTTGGAGACTGAAGACCGAGGGCGTGATCATGCCCGACGAGAGGCTGCCCGTGGGCCAGACTCTCGTGGCGGGGCTCCAGCACGTGGTCGCGATGTTCGGCGCCACGGCGTTGGCGCCGATCCTGATGGGCTTCGACCCGAACGTCTCGATTTTCTTCTCCGGTATCGCAACCCTGATCTTCTTCTTCATGGTAGGCGGCCGGGTCCCAAGCTATCTGGGCTCGAGCTTCGCCTTCATCGGCCCGGTTCTGGTCGCCACCGGCGCGACGGTGGGGGCTCCGAACCCGAACATCCCCGTGGCGCTCGGCGGCATCATTGCGGCGGGCGTGCTCTATTTCCTCATCGGCCTCGTGGTGCAGATGGCGGGCCATCGCTGGGTCGAGCGGCTGATGCCTCCGGTAGTGACCGGCGCCATCGTGGCCGCCATCGGACTGGTGCTCGCCCCCATCGCCATCAACAGCGCCTCCGGCATCACGCCCGACAACGCCAACGGAACGGCCTTCGCGCGCTGGATCGCCCTGATCACCGTGCTGGCCGTGGGTGTCATCGCGGTTTATTCGGGCGGCGTCATGCGGAGATTGCCGATCCTGCTCGGCGGCGCCATCGGGTACTTGGCCTATTTCGTCGCCGCGAACCTCCTGGGCCTGGGACAGGCCATCGACTTCTCGAAGGTCGGCCAGGCGGCCTGGTTCGGGCTTCCGACATTCCAGTCGCCCGTGTTCACGGCCAGCGCCATCAGCCTCGTCGCACCGGTCGCGATCATCCTCGTGGCCGAAAACCTGGGGCACATCAAAGCCATCAGCGCCATGACGGGCCGCAACCTCGACCCCTATCTCGGCCGGGCCTTCATGGGCGACGGCGTCGCCACCGTGGTGTCCGGCGCCTTCGGGGGTACGGGCATGACGACCTATGCGGAGAACATGGGCGTCATGTCGGTGACGCGGATCTATTCGACGCTGATCTTCCTGGTCGCAGCGGCCATCGCCCTGCTGCTCGGCCTGTCTCCGAAATTCGGCGCCTTCATCGGCACGATCCCGGGTCCCGTGCTCGGCGGCCTGTCCGTCGTGGTCTTCGGTCTCATCGCCGCGACGGCGGGACGGATCTGGGTGGAGAACCGGGTCGACTTCTCGCGGCCCCGCAACCTGATCACGGTAGCGGTCGCCCTGATCCTCGGCGCCGGTAACTTCAAGCTGACGATCGGCGGGTTCACCCTGGACGGGATCGGGACCGCCACCTTCGGGGCCATCACCCTTTACCACCTCCTGCGGGACAACGCGTCGGATCGCGAGCCGGTCGGCAGCGCCGACGCCCTCTAGTTACCGCGCTTCCGGAACAGGCACCCCGAGCCCGCGTTTGGTCGTCGAACGCGGGCTTTTCGATGCGAGCCCGCCCGCTCCTCCAGAAGCAGGACAGGCCATGAGTTCCGGACAAACGATGCCCCCGCAGACCCAGGACCGCCAGCCCGGTCTCGAAACCGAGATGAACCCCAGGCCCGATTACGAGCCACGCTTCCCAGGCAGCGGGCGTCTGCAGGACCAGGTCGCTCTGATCACCGGGGGCGACAGCGGGATCGGGCGCGCCGTGGCGGTGCTCTTCGCTCGCGAGGGCGCCGATGTGGCGATTGTCTACTTGGATGAGCACAAGGATGCCGAGGACACCAAGGCTCTGATCGAAGCGGAGGGCCGGGCTTGCTTGACCATCGCCGGCGACGTGACCTCGCCGGATTTCTGCGGGTCGGCCGTGAAGCAGGTCGTCGATCGCTTCGGCAAGCTCGACGTCCTGGTCAACAACGCGGCCGAGCAGTTCCCCCAAAAGGAGATCGAGGCGATCACGCCCGAACAGCTCGATCGCACGTTCCGCACCAATATCTTCGGCTATTTTTACATGACACAGGCGGCCATGAAGCACCTCGGAGAAGGGGCGGCCATCGTCAACACCACTTCGGTCACCGCCTATCGGGGCAGTCCCGAACTGCTCGATTACAGTTCCACCAAGGGCGCCATCGTGGCTTTCACCCGGTCGCTCGCCAAGAAGCTGGCCGAAAAAGGCATTCGCGTGAATGGCGTTGCGCCCGGCCCGATCTGGACACCCCTCATCCCCGCCACCTTCGATGCCGAGAAGGTCTCGAAGTTTGGGGCCGATACGCCCATGAAGCGCCCTGGGCAGCCCAACGAGGTAGCCTCGTGCTTTCTTTTCCTCGCCTCGCGGGACGCCTCCTACATCACCGGCTCCGTGCTCCATCCGAACGGTGGCGACGCCACCGAGTCCTGACAACGAAAAAGCGCCCGAAAGGGCGCTTTCCATCCTCGCATCGGACCAGGATCGGGATCAGCGACGGCGCCTGATCCGAACCGGTACGGGCTGCTGGGGCGGCATCGCGAAAGCGGACACGAGGAGCAAGGCACAAACCGAAGCTCCGATGAGGAAAACGACTTCGGCCAGTTCGACCTGGGCCGACAGCCCAGTAATGGCAGCGAGAGCGGTAATAATCAAAAACGGAACACACGCACGGAGTGCTGTTTCACGGTTCATCATCTGTCTCCATCTGTGCAAGCCAACGTATGGAGAGCGGCCGAGTTCCAAGGGTCTCCAGCAGACCTTAAGGCGAATGCTTGGGGGCTGTCCTTCACGCAAGCATTACGGTGCAAATGAGTCTTGGCTGCGGAACCCTAATGCTTCGCTTGGAGTTGTTGAAGCGACGTCGGCTACGGCCGAGTTCTTAATCTTGCGAGGTAACATCATGCTCGGTTGGGCTGTCACTTTTCTCATCATCGCACTCGTCGCCGCCCTGTTCGGTTTCGGCGGCATTGCCGGCACGGCAGTGGAAATCGCGAAGTTGATCTTCTTCGTAGCCATCGTGCTGTTCGCCATCTCGGCCGTTATCGGTCTGCTGCGTGGGCGCAACCCACTCTAGACCGGTTGGGGCTGAAATGAGAAAGCGCCGCTCATCGAGCGGCGCTTTTTTTTATTAGGTATCCCGGCGAGCGGAGGGTTGAGGACGCGTATGGGCCAGTTGCTGCATCTCAGTTGGATTGCAGGGCGGCCCGCGTCATCCGGTCGGGTCCCAGATCCTCCACGTCGTCCACGTTCAGGAGGCCGGCCAATCGGGACCTCGCCCTGTTCACCCGGCTCTTGATCGTGCCGACCGCACAGCCGCAGATGTTCGCCGCCTCCTCGTAGGAGAAGCCCGAGGCGCCGACCAGGAGGAGGGCTTCCCGCTGGTCGGACGGCAGCCTGTTGAGAGCCGTACGGAAATCTTCGAAGTCGAGACGCGAGCCCTGCTCGGGCTGCACGTTCAGACGTCCCGCGTAGGAACCATCCGGATCCTCGACCTCGCGTCGCCGCTTGCGATACTCCGAATGGAAGAGATTCCGGAGGATCGTGAAGAGCCAGGCGTTGAGGTTCGTGCCGCGCTCGAACCGGTGCAGGTTCGAAAGGGCCCTCAGGAGCGTGTCCTGAACGAGGTCGTCCGCCCGGTCGACCTGACCGGAGAGGGATATGGCGAAGGCCCGGAGACTTGGAACAGCTGCCAGAAGAGCGTCCCGCAGGGCCGGCTCGGGCGCTGCGGTCATGAGGACTTCCCGGCGCTGGAGGCCTTTTTCTCGAGCTGATCCAGGAGATCCTTGAAACGGTCTGGAACCGGCTGCTGCATCAGGTCGTCGTACATGGCCCTGAGCTGATCGCCGATGCGGCCTTGGCTGAGCTTGTCGAGCTTTGGCTCCGAGGACAGCTTATCGTCGAGCGATGCTTCCGGGATGACCCTGGCAAGCTTGCTCCCTTTATCACCCGTCATTCTTTAACCCCTTGCCGCCCAGCATACGGCCCGTTTCGAGCCAAGCTTGGCAGTGCGCGCGCATGTTTTCGAAGCATAACGCGGCTCCTTGCTTCCGGTTCCCAAAAATGGAACTTTTCCTCTGCGGCCGAGTTTAGACGGTCGTAGGAATCTCTACGAGTCAAAGCACTATAAGGGGAAGCGAATGTCGACAGCTCAGCTTGTCGTCCAACACCTGCCGTATCTTCGTCGTTACGCCCGCGCGCTGACAGGCAGCCAGATGGCCGGTGACGCCTATGTGGCGGCAACTCTCGAAACACTTGTCAGCGAGCCGGAAACCATCGGGGCGGCCGGCAACGTGAAAGTCGAGCTCTTCGAGGTCTTTACGCGGATCTGGAATTCGCTTTCCGTGAACGGCAAGGGCGAGCAGATCCAGCGGGACCTGCCCGCAGAGGTTCGCATCGGCCAGATCACTCCCCTTCCGCGCCAAGCCTTCCTCCTTTCGAGCCTTGAGGGCTTCTCCGAGGAGGAAGTCGGCAAAATCCTCTCCGTGGACGTGAAGACCGTCCGCGATCTCGTCGACGAGGCCGGGCGCGAACTCGCGGCCGACATGGCCACCGACATCATGATCATCGAAGACGAACCCCTCATCGCGATGGATCTCGAGGCCCTCGTCGAAGGCCTAGGCCACAACGTCACCGGCGTGGCCCGTACCCGCACCGAGGCGGTGAAGCTCGCGGCCACCAAGCGACCCGGCCTCATCCTGGCGGACATCCAGCTGGCCGACGGCAGCTCCGGTCTCGATGCGGTGAACGATCTTCTCAAGGCCTTCGAGGTGCCGGTGATCTTCATCACGGCCTATCCGGAGCGCTTCTTGACGGGCGAGCGCCCGGAGCCGGCCTTCCTCATCGCCAAGCCTTTCCAGCCTGCCAACGTGTCGGCGGTCATCAGCCAAGCGCTGTTCTTCCAGCAAGCCGCCCGCCGTCGCGCCGTCGCCTGATCGAACAGATTGCAAGCAACCAAGCAAAACGCCCGGCCAATGGCCGGGCGTTTTGCTGTCTAGTTCGGATCGTGACAAGAAAAAAGACGGGCCGCTGAGGACCCGTCTTAAAAGTTGCCGGCCAGTGCACAAGGGGAATGCGGGGAGGACCAGGAGGCCGGTGCTATAAAAACAGCCCTAAAGACTTAAAGTTCCCCTCTAATGCTATCTTTATGGTTGGTTAAGGAAGAGGAACCATCGAAGTTCGGATGACGTTGTTCTGCCGAGGTTAGCCAGGCTGCAAGAAGCGGGAGGCCAAGATGCTCGGTATGCCAGGAACACTTTTAGGAATTGCCGGAACGGCGTTTCTGGCGGTCAGCTTCGCACAGAATGCCCTGAGCGATTCCGCGCCACCCAAGGCTTCGCTTCATGAGGCCAGCATGGCTCAGGAGGTCATGTCGGCCGCCAAGGCGGATCGGCTGTCCAAGCCGGTTCGTGCGGAGGATCGCTCGACTGTCACGACGGTTGAACTCGTGGGCATTGGCAAGGCCACCGTCATCCTGCGCGACGAGGCCGGGAAGATTGTCTATCGCGCCGATCCTCAGTCCAACACCACCTTCTTCGCCAAGGATGTGGACCTTCCGGTTGTGACGATCAAGGAAGAGGCCGCCAGCCCCGTGGCGCAGCGCCCGGTCAATATCAAAACGGAGCCCAAGGTCGAGCGCGAGAACGCGCTGGAAGAGCCGAAGCGAAAGAGCAATCCGGTAGGGTGCCTCGGAGCTCTTAGCCCCCTGGTAAAGTCCGAAGCGAGCAAGACACCGAGCCTCTGCCTCGCCAGCTTGGAAACCGGCCGCCTCTCCTGATCGGGAAGGCTGCCCCCTCCCCGTGGAAGCGCATCCGTGAAGCCAGATGTCCAGGCGACCCAGCGCCGCCTCCTTTTCGCTCGCTTCTGGCAGGTCGCCTCAGGCTTCTGGACCGGTGTGCGCAAGCGTGAGGCCTGGTTCCTCACCCTGACGCTTTTTGCGATCATCCTGGCGCAGCTCTACGTTCAGTATCGGCTCAACGTCTGGAATCGCGATCTCTTCAATGCTCTGGAGAAGAAGGATATCTCGCTGGTCGGATGGCTGGCCCTTTTTTTCGTCCCTCTGGCGGTCTCCGCGGTCGCCCTCACTGTCGCATCGGTATGGGGCAGGCTGACGACGCAACGGGCCTGGAGGGCTTGGCTGACCGACTACCAGATCGACCGGTGGCTTCGGAACGGTCGCTACTACCAGCTCAATTTCATCCAGGGCGAGCACCAGAACCCAGAGTTCAGAATCGCCGACGACACGCGGATCGCCACCGAGTCGCCCATCGATTTCGCCTTCGGGGTGACGACGGCCGTTCTCACCGCCATCACGTTCACGAGCGTTCTGTGGGCCGTCGGCGGGGCGATATCGTTCGAACTGAACGGCTCGACCATCTCGGTGCCGGGCTACCTCGTTTTCGTAGCGATCATCTACTCGGCCATCACCACGACCGCCATGGTCTTCATCGGCCGCCGTTTCGTCGAGGTGGCCGAGGGCAAGAACCAGTACGAGGCTGAGTTCCGCTACGCCGCAACCCGCTTGCGAGAGAACGGTGAAAGCATCGCGCTCCTGGGTGGAGAACCGGAAGAGCGCCATTCCCTTAGTGAGGCGCTCGGCCGGGTGATCATGCAATGGCGCGCCATGTGCGGGCAATACCTGCGCACCACCGTCGTGTCCTACGGCAATTTCGTCCTTGCTCCCGTCGTTCCCATCATTCTCTGCGCGCCCAAATATCTTGCCGGAACGATGTCGCTCGGTGAGGTCATGCAGGCTTCGACCGCTTTCGTGACGGTGCAGCAATCGTTCAACTGGCTCGTGGAGAACTATCCGAAGCTCGCGGATTGGACGGCATCGGCCAATCGCGTGGCGGGACTGATCGTCTCGCTCGACAGGCTCGAACTCGCCGAGAAGCCGGGAGCCGGGCACATCCGGCATACGGACGCCGAACAAGGCGCGGCCCTTCAGCTCCTGAACGTCTCGGTGAATCTCGACGATGGGACAGCGGTGGTGGGCGAGACGCGCGTCGTCATCGACAGCGGCGAGAAAGTCCTCGTGGTGGGCGAATCCGGCGCCGGCAAGAGCACGCTGATCCGCGCGATCGCCGGCCTTTGGCCTTGGGGGGAGGGCGAGATTTCCGTGCGCAAGGGGTCTCGCCTGTTCTTCATGCCACAGCGTCCTTACGTGCCCATCGGCACGCTCAAGCGTGCCGTGGCCTATCCCAATCCGGCGGACAGTCTAACGGACGAAGACGTGCAGGCCGCCCTCAAGGATGCCGGACTGCAGCACCTGATGGGCCGCATCCACGACACGGACGTTCCGTGGGAGCGGACGCTGTCGGGGGGCGAGCAACAGCGTCTGGCCTTCGCACAGCTCTTCATCCAGCGACCTGACATCATCGTGATGGACGAGGCGACTTCCGCGCTCGATACCGAAACCCAAGAGATGCTCCTCAACCGCATTTCGAAGCGTCTTCCCGATGCCGCGCTCGTGAGCGTCGGACATCGTCCGGAGCTGGAGGCCTTCCACAATCGCCGCCTAGTTCTGGCCCGTCGAAAAGACGGTGCCAGACTCGTGGCGGACGAGACGCTCTCGCCCCAAACATTCGCCCTGCGCCACGCCTTTTCGCTGCTCTTTCGACGCCGCTCGCAGAGATCGACCGACTCGCAGCCGCAGAGCTGACCCGCCCAGTCTTCAGATCTCGCCGGATCGGCGTCGAAGCACGGAAAAAGCGATATCGAGCTCCCGATAGTGATCACAGTACAGTGATGAGAACGCTTGCGCCTTGCGATGAACTTGCACCGCCAAGGTGAACATCTGTTCAGACGGCGTCACCGATGCGTTTTGTCGAGGTTTTTCAACCGCAAAACTTCGGAACCGAAGAGTTAACAGAGCGTTCTTCGCACGTGTCACATGCACGATAATGATTGAAAACGAACCTTCAGGAGAGAGAAAATGCTGAAGAAGCATATGCTGGCTTGCCTTCTCGTAACGGCTGTTGCTGTGCCTGCCTTCGCTCAGAACACTATGCCCTCGGGTTCGACCGACCGTCCCGCTGCAACGGGCTCCGGCTCCACCACATCCGGTTCGCCTGCCATGACGCCGGGCGCCAACTCGTCGACGATGGCACCCTCGGGTTCCGCCTCCTCGGCTATGCCGTCGGCCAGCGGCCAGTTCATGACCAAGGCCGAGGCCAATCAGGTCATGGCGTCCAAGCTCATCGGCACCCGCGTCATGGGCGCCAACAATGAGTCCATCGGCGATATCAACGATGTGATCATGGACCGCAGCGGCCAGGCCGTCGCAGCGGTTGTCGGCGTCGGCGGCTTCCTCGGCATCGGCGAAAAGGATGTCGCCGTCCCGTTCAGCGCGCTCGAGTTCCAGAGCGAAGCGCAGGTCAGCGCCATGAATAACGCCAATGCCAACGCGACTGCCCCCAACAGCCCGGCCACTACCGGCTCGACGACCGCTGGCTCGACCGGCACGATGGGCACCGCCGGCACCGGCACGATGGCGTCCAACAACGCTCAGGCCAACACGGGCTCGACCGCCCTCAACAATCCGGAACGTGTCATGCTGCGCATGACGAAGGAAGAGCTCCAGGCTGCGCCTAAGTTCGACCCCTCCGCCAATCGGTAATCTCATCGCCTCGTCTTGGGCGCTCGGCCATTCGGCCGGGCGCCCTTCTTTTGCCTATAAGAAGTAATATTATTTCAATATGGAATGGGTGGAGCTTGGCTGCGACATGCTGACCGGGCCGGAACCAGGCTCCAAGCGTCACGTTGAGCATCTATAGTCATAAAATTGCAGGGAGATCGCTATGTCAGCCACGGATGATCTGGGGACCCTGTTCTGTACTCAGGACCTACCGACGGAACTGTTGCGGCTCGTGACCACGAGCCATGCCAGTGACGATCCGCAGGTTGCGTCGATGTTGAGCGGACTTGTGACCGCCCGGCAGCGGGATGAGGTGATCTGCCCCTTAATGGTCCAGCGCCGTCTGGTCGTTCCTTCGCATTACGACTCGCTGGCACTTGCGGCCTCGCGCATTGGCTAAATATGGTGAGGGGGAGCCTCCGGGGGCTCATGGAGGCGGAGTGATGGGTGAAAGCCCAAGAAGTGTCTCAATCCTATTCGAACCACATGCGGTCTCTGTGATCGATCTGTTTCGCACCTTCGGATCGTCCGAAGGTCACGGCAGCGTCGCGGCCATGGATGGGCTCGAGGCAGAGCTGACGCGCCTGATCGGCCCTGAGGCGTCCCGAGCAACCGTCTCGGACAGCCTGCTGTTTGGGTTTGCCCTGCGTCGAAAGCGGGAGACGCCGTTGGACTTCCGCCCGCTCCATTCCCGGTGGGGCAGCGCGGATGAGTTCTGCCTCATGACCCTTATCAGCGCCGCGGATGGGGCCCATGACGATCTTGCCTTGGAGGCAGGCCGAGCTCTTGGGATCGCTGGCGAAGGGCCGCTCATGTCGCTGGCGCACGATATCTGCGCTTCCTTGAAGAGCCTGCCCTTCAAGACAGCCTTTTTGACCAAGGATACTTTCGAGGCGGTCATGGGATCTCGCGTGATCCTGTCCGAGGCCGAGCGTGCCGCCTTCGCCAGCGGATACAACCGCTTCCATTTCAGCCCCTGACAGCGTCGGACCTCATCCGGGTTTCGCTGCCTGAATCACCTTCTTGCCAAAAAGAAAGGGGCCGATAAATCGGCCCCTTTATGCGATGCCCATCAATCCTGTGGGCTTCTGCTGCTGCCTGAGGCTTGACCACCCTTGCGGCCAGCCTCGGAGGCCAGTTCACGGTCTTGCGAGAATGAACGCTTCTCGGCGGGAACGCTTTTGCCACCTTTGCTCGCGATTTCACGCTGACGGTCACCATCCATAGATGCGAAACCGCGTTTCGAGGTCGAACTGCCAGTCGCCATCTCTTTCCTCCTCGGCGATGAATGCTTTCGTTTTCAACAACCCATGCCCAATTCGATAGTTCCGCTTAAAGCAGACATGAAATTAACTATCCGAATACGCAGATAAGCTTGGCTATAGCCTCGAGTTTAGGTATCTATTCCAGAGTGAAATCGTTCTAAAATCCTGTGCCGCCGGGGCGAGCAAGGCTTTGGACGCAGTTGACGTCCGGCGCTCTCCCCAGTTGAGTGAGTTCGAACCAGCAGACACCGCGTCAGGAACGGATGACCTCATGAGCTACGACGACAGCAACATCTTCGCCCAGATCCTGCGGGGTGAGATGCCGGCTCACACGGTCTATGAGAACGATCATGTGCTGGCCTTCATGGACATCATGCCGCGAGGGGCCGGTCACACCCTGGTGATCCCCAAGATTCCGTCGCGCAATATTCTCGATGCGGACCCTGAGAGCCTCGGCGAACTCATGAAGGGGGTGCAAAGGGTCGCGCTTGCGGCCAAGAGCGCGTTTGGGGCGGATGGAGTGACGATCCAGCAGTTCAACGAGAGCGCGGGCGGGCAGGTCGTCTTCCATCTGCATGTCCACGTGATCCCACGCTTCGAAGGCGAGCCGCTCAAGCCCCACACGGGGCAGATGGAAAAACCGGACGTTCTGGCAGAGCACGCCGAGCGGTTGCGGGGCGCGCTGGCTTAGGTGCGGGGGGCAAAACGCGGGCCAAGGCCTGATTGCCGGGCCCTGGTCACAGGGCGTAATGCCCCTGTGAGCTCAATCCATGCCTGATTTCACTGCGCGGCCACCGCATCGGGCCCGCGGCGCGCCAGATAGGCGTCGATCCTCTCGGGCGCGTCCACCGGCACGTGAAGCCCGAGTTTAGAGCGGCGCCAGAGGATGTCCTCGGCGGTCCGGGCCCATTCCCACCGGACGAGATAATCGATCTCCGCAGCCGTAAGGCCGCCGCCGAAGTCTTCTCCGAGGTCGGCCAGGGAGGCGGCCTTGCCGAGCAACTCCTCGATCCTGGTGCCATAGGCGCGCGAAAGGCGGCGGGCAAGGGGCTCGGGCAGGAAGGGCCAGCGCTGCCTCACACCCGCGAAGAAACGATCGAAATCCGCGTCCGGCATATCCCCGCCGGGAAGCTTCGCGGTTTCGGTCCACGAGGGCTTCATGTTGGGGAAGTAAGGCTTGAGCTCATCGAGGGCATGCTCCGAGAGCTTGCGGAATGTGGTGATCTTGCCGCCGAAGATCGACAGCACGGGAGACTTGCCGCCAGGGGCGTCCAGGTCGAACACGTAGTCGCGCGTGACCGCCGAAGCGTTCACCGAGCCGTCGTCGAACAGAGGACGGACGCCGGAATAGGTCCACACCACGTCGGCAGGCGTCACCTGGCGCTTGAAGAAATGGTTCACCACGTCGCAGAGATATTGAACCTCCGCGTCGCTGATCGTCACCTTCTTGTCCGGCACGGCCTCCACGGGAATGTCCGTGGTTCCGATAAGGGTGAACTTCTCCTGATAGGGGATCGCGAACACGATGCGCTTGTCCGTGTTCTGCAGGATGAAGGCCTGGGGCGTGTCGAACAGTTTCGGCACCACGATGTGGCTGCCCTTGACCAGGCGAACGCCCTTCTGCGTGTTGAGGCCGAGCTTGGCGTTCAGCACGTCCGCCACGAAGGGCCCGGCGGCGTTGACCAGAACGCGGGCGTGGACCTCCCGTGTCTCTCCGCTGTCGGCATCCTGCAGGGTGGCCACCCATCCGTCTTCGTCGCGCCGCGCCGCAACCAGCTTGGTGCGCACCCTGATGTCCGCGCCACGCTCGGCCGCGTCCAGGGCGTTGAGCGCCACCATGCGGCTGTCCTCCACCCAGCAGTCCGAGTACACGAAAGCCGTGTCGAAGCCGGGCTTGAGGCCCTTACCCGCGGGATGCGTGGTCAGGTGGATCGTCTCCGTCCCGGGCAGCTTCTTGCGTGGGGCCAGATGGTCGTACAGGAATAACCCGAGGCGCACGAACCAGGCCGGCCGGATGCCCTTCTCGTGCGGGAGGATGAAGCGGAGGGGCCAGATGATGTGCGGCGCGGCCGCCAGCAGGCGCTCGCGCTCGAACAGAGCCTCCCGGACGAGGCGAAACTCGTAATATTCGAGATAGCGAAGGCCCCCGTGGATCAGCTTCGTACTGGCCGAGGATGTATAGCCCGCCAGATCGCCCTGCTCGCACAGGACCACGGAGAGCCCCCGGCCCACCGCGTCGCGCGCGATCCCCGCGCCGTTGATGCCGCCGCCGACGATCAGAAGATCGGTTGTGGTTGTCATGAAATAGATCTTCCCTAACGGCAGCCTGAAAACCGGCCGCCATCAATTCATTAGCCGCCTAAACCAACTCATGCGTGCCTTCAAGCGGGGCCGTTGCAGTTCCGTGGAGGTTCCGTTGGGGCCTCCGTGAGTTTCCCCCGATGCCTCCTCGAGGGAGCTCCCAGGGCCGATCCGGGCTTGACGAACGCGTCATGCTCCCTCATATGCCATCTAGCGTCAGCGCTCAATGAAGCGCTTGAGTGGGGCTGCGTGACGGATATCCGCGAGGCAGCGGAGGCCCGGCCCCCTTCTTCAATCGCTTTCCTCTGACACCCCATCACGCGGGTCGTCTCCCTAGAGCCCGGTAATGTCCAGCCCGTGAGCGGTCTTGCTCGTGGCTCCCCGCTTTGTGTTTGAAAGCCAAGAATGACCCTTTTCACCGATTTCGGATTGGCCGAGCCCCTCCTGAAGGCGCTCGCCGCCGAGGGCTATGAGAAGCCGACTCCGATCCAGGCCCAGACGATCCCGCTGGCTCTCGAGGGCCGCGACGTGTGCGGCATCGCCCAGACGGGCACCGGCAAGACGGCGGCCTTCGCGCTTCCGATCCTGAACCACCTGGCCAAGACGCCGAAGCCGCTGCCCCGCAAGGGCTGCCGGGTTCTGGTCCTGAGCCCCACCCGGGAACTCGCCGGCCAGATCGCCGACAGCTTCCGCACCTATGGCCGCAATCTGCGGGTCAAGACCGCCGTGGTGTTCGGCGGCGTCAATCTCCCCCGTCAGGAGCGCGAGATGGCAACGGGCGTCGATGTTCTGGTGGCGACCCCCGGTCGCTTGCTCGACCTCATCGACCGCCGCGCCCTGTCCCTGCGCGACGTGGAAATCCTCGTCCTCGACGAGGCCGATCAGATGCTGGACCTGGGCTTCATCCATGCCCTGAAGCGCATCGTGACCATGCTTCCCAAGGACCGCCAGAGCCTGTTCTTCTCGGCTACCATGCCGAAGACGATCTCCTCGCTGGCCGACGACTTCTTGCGCAATCCGGCCAAGGTGGCCGTGACCCCCGTCGCCACCACGGCCGAGCGCGTGGAGCAGGGCGTCATGTTCGTCTCCACGGGCCGGAAGCAGCCTCTGCTGGAAATCCTGCTGCGTGATCCCGCGATCGACCGCGTCCTGGTCTTCACGCGCACCAAGCACGGGGCCGACAAGGTCGTGCGCGGTCTCGAGAAGGCTGGCATCTCGGGCGCGGCCATCCACGGCAACAAGTCCCAACCGGCCCGCGAGCGGGCGCTGGCGGCCTTCCGGGACGGCTCCTGCCGGGTTCTGGTGGCCACCGACATCGCAGCCCGCGGCATCGACGTGGAGGGCGTGACGCACGTCATCAACTTCGACCTGCCGAATGTGCCGGAATCCTACGTTCACCGCATCGGACGCACGGCCCGCGCCGGAGCCGCCGGTCAGGCCATCTCGTTCTGCAATAAGGAAGAGAAAGCCTTTCTGTCCGACATCCAGAAGCTCACCCGCCAGACCGTGCCGGTTCTGCCGATGCCGGAAGGCTTCGCGGCCGGCGATCTCGATGCGGATGCGCCCATCCCGCAGCGCGGCGGCGGACGCCCTCAGCCGCACGCCCGCGGTCAGAAGCCCCAGGGCCATGGCGCGTCCCGCCAGAACGACGCGCAAGCCGAGCGCGGCCCCAAGCGCCGGCGGAGCCGAGGCGGCAAGCCGGGTGGCCAGGCGGCCGGTGGCCAGACCGCCAACACCCAACGTTCCGTACAAGGCAGGCCCGGCTCGGGCGGCGCCAAGCCGCAGGGATCGGCCCCGCGCCCAGTCGCATCGACCCAGCCCTTCCGCCGCCAGGAAGGCCGCAGCGACGGCGCCCAGGTGGCTTGGCTCGACAAGGGCCCTCGCCGCTGAGGTGAGACGCACGAATTGAAAAAGGCGCCCCAGGGCGCCTTTTTTCTTGGCTGGTTTCCTGGACGCTTTCCTGGCTGGTTCAGTGATACGGATCGGCCGCGTCTCTCAGGCCATCGCCCATGAAGTTGAAGGCGAGCACCACCACGATCACCGGGATGATGGGGAAGAGCAGCCAGGGATGGAGCTGCACGGCGGCGAGGTTCTGGGCCTCGTTGAGAAGCACGCCCCAGCTCGTGACGGGCGGGCGCAGGCCCAGCCCCAGGAAGGACAGAGCGGTCTCGCCCAGGATCATCGACGGGATCGACAGGGTCGCCGACGCGATCAGGTGGCTCATGAAGTTCGGTATGAGGTGGCGCGCGATGATCCGGCGCTTGGACGCGCCCATGAGTTCGGCGGCTTTCACGAAGTCCTCCTCCCGTAGGGAGAGCAGCTTGGACCGCACCGCGCGGGCAAGGCCCGGCCAGTCGAGCATGCCGAGGATGATGGTGATGCCGAAGAAGACGAGAATCGGGCTCCAGTTGGGCGGAAGGGCCGCCGACAGGGCCAACCAGAGGGGTAGTTCGGGCATGGAGCGGATGATCTCGATCATGCGCTGGACGATGTGATCGACCCACCCTCCGAGATAGCCCGCGAGACCGCCGAAAAAGAGCCCGAGCGCGAACGAGACCGCGATTCCCACGATGCCGATGGTCAGCGAGATGCGCGCCCCATAGATGATGCGGGACAGGACGTCCCGTCCGAGGCGGTCCGTTCCGAGCAGGAACATGGTGCCGTTCTCGGGCGGACAGACGAGGTGGAAATCCGTGGTCCAGATCCCCCAGAACTCGTAGGCGTCTCCCCGGCACAGGAAGCGGATCGGCTGCGGCGTCGAACGGTCGACGGTGTAGTCGCGCCGGAACGTTTCGAGGTTGAACTCGAACTTGTAGGGATAGACGAAGGGGCCGACGAAGCGACCCTCGTGCATCAGGTGAATGCCCTGCGGCGGCGCGTAGATGAAGTCGCCGTTGCGTTTGGTCTGGTTGTAGGGAGCCACCACTTCCACGAAAGGGACGAGGAGGTAGAAGGCGAGGAGCACGAAGGCGGAGGCCACGGCGACCCGGTGGCGCCGGAACTTCCACCACATGAGCTTCCAGGAAGAGGCTCGATAGAAGCTTTCGTTCTCCGTGCCCGACGGTTCGGTCAGGCCCGGATCGAAGGGAGCCGGGTTGACATAGTGCCTCTTGAGGGGAGCGACCTCGTTCATCGGGCGCCTCCGGCCCGGATGCGGGGATCGAGGAGGGCCAGGAGCAGGTCCGAAATCAGCATGCCGATGACCGTGAGAACGGCCACGAACATGAGGATGAAGCCCGCGAGGAACTGGTCCTGGCTCTTGAGCGCCGCGAGCAGGATCGGCCCGACCGTGGGCAAGCTCAGCACCAGCGACACCAGGACGGAGCCGGAGATCAGGTGCGGGAGCAGGTTGCCGATATCGGCCACGAAGGGATTCAGGGACATCCGGAAGGGATATTTCAGGAGCGCCCGCGTGGGCGCGAGGCCCTTGGCCTTCGCCGTCACGTAATATTGCTTGCCGAGCTCGTCGAGCAGATTGGCCCGCATGCGCCTGATCATGGCCGCCGTGCCGGCAAGGCCGATGACGACCGTGGGCACGATGAGATGGGAGAGAAGGGAACGAATCTTCTCCCAGGTCCAGGGCTCGCCGGAAAAACGTGCGTCGTAGAGGCCGCCGATGGACACGCCGAACCATCGGTTGGCGTAGTAGAGCATGATGAGGGCCAGAAGGAAGCTGGGCGTCGCCAGCCCGATATAGCCGATGAAAGTCGCCACGTAGTCGCCCACGGAATATTGCCGGGTCGCCGAGTAGATCGCGATGGGGATCGACACGAGGTGGATGAAGATCACCACCGCGAGGTTGACCACCAGCGTCAGCCAGAGCGCATCGCCCACCACGTCGACCACAGGCTTATCGTATTCGAATGACCAGCCCCAGTCGCCCTGCAGGAGGCCGGAAAACCCGTTGGGGCCGGGCATCACGCCGATCCAGACCAGGTACTGCTCCCAGGCCGGCCGATCGAGCCCGTATTGCTTGATCAGGAACTCGGCCTTGGCGACCGAATCCGCCTCACCCTGGGCCCGCAGCTCAGCGATCTGGTTGGACAGGAAGTCCCCAGGCGGCAACTTGATGATGAAGAACACCAAGGCCGATATGATGAGCAGCGTCACGATCATCGTGACGAGGCGACGCAACAGGAACAGAATCATCGACGGGCCTCTTTGCCGACAGCCTTGTTCCAGAACATCTCATCGGCCCGGTAGATGCCGATCATCGCCGTCGGCTCCCAGCTGTAGAGGGCCTTGTCGGGCAGGTTCAACAGCCCGTTGCGGGTCACGATGGGCTGGATCGCTCCCGAGATGGTGCCGATGATCCATTGGTTCTCGGCATGGTTCATCAGCATCTCCTTCCAGGCGGTCTGCTGCACGGCTTCGTCGTCCGTGTTCATCCAGGTGCCGTACAGGTCGAGCAGGCGCTTGGCCTCGGGCATGTCCACGGCCTCGCCGTTCTTGCCTTTGGTTTCGATGTACTGGCCCCATTTCGGCCAGGAGAGCGTGTCCTGGCGCATGGGCGCGAGTTCGGTCGGCGGCATGATGGCGGTCGGGAAGGCGTTGTCGAGGCCCTGTCCGGCCACCATGACGGTCAGGCCCGCATAGGCCCTGTTGCGCAGTACCGTCCGGTCCTGGGGCTTCACGAACAGCTTCACGCCGATCTCGCGCCAGAATTCCGTGATGAGCGTCAGACCGTCCACGATCAGGCTGCTCTCGCCGTCGGTCTCGCAGATGATCTCCAGTTCCCGTCCGTCCGGCAACAGGCGATAGCCCGCGCCATTACGCTGCGTCAGGCCGATCTCGTCGAGCAGCCGCGAGGCCGCGCCGGGATCGTAGGTGGCGTTGAGGGTGCGAAGCTCCGGCGAGAAGAGGGGGCTTTCCTGCACGACGGTGTTGTTGCCCTCCTTGCCGAGGCCGAACAGCAGGGCGTTGTTCAAGGTCTTGCGGTCGATCCCGAGAGAAAGGGCGCGCCTGAACCGGACATCGCGATTGAGCTTGCGCCAGACCGGATCGGACGCATTCAGGTTGGGGTAGAGGGCGAGCTCCGTGCCACGGGCATAGGGCCACAGGAGGGTCTTGTAGCCATGGACGCGCTCGCCTTCCTTCAGGATCGGGATATCGTACATGTTGAGGCCGCGGAACAGCAGGTCGACTTCGCCCGCGTTGGCTTTGGCGGCAAACAGGCTCCCGGCCGAGACGTCCATCACGACGCGGTCCACGTAAGGCAGCTGGTGTCCCGCCGTGTCGACCCGGTGGTAGAAGGGATTGCGCTCGAAAACGAAGCGGTTCGCGGGCGCCGCATTGGTCACGCGCCAGGGCTGGAGGGTCGGCAGGTCCGGGTTCGACTGCTCCTTCATGTCGTCCATGCGGTTGTGCATGGCGGCCCACGATTTCAGCTTCGCCTTCTTGGCGGCTTCGTCCAGCTTGTCCTTGTCGGCGTATTTGGCGTGGAATTTCTTGAGATAGGCGGATGGGCGATAGATGTTGGGATCCATCGCGCCCGCAAGCTGCGGCAGGAAACGCGGATTGGGCTTGTCCCAGCTGTAGCGGACGCGACGCTCGTCCAGCACCTCGAATTTCGGCGGCTTGCCGTCCACCAGCATGAACTCGGGCACCCCGGCCGGAGACAGGTCCTTGTTCCCGGCGATGTCCTCCCAATAGTAGCGGAAATCCTCCGCCGTGAAGGGCTGCCCGTTGGACCATTTATGGCCCTCGCGGATCGTGAAGGTGAAGATCCGGTCGCCTTCGTGCTCCACGTTCTCGAGGATGTCGGGCGTGAGGTTCAGGTCGCGGTCGTAGCCGATCAGCCGGGTATAGGCCCAGGTGGAGATGTAACGGATATCGCGGGGCCGTGGCACCAGGGTGATGACGTCGCCGCCATATTGGCCGATGCGTCCGCCCGTCCTGGCGGGATCGACCACGAGGGGCGTCTTCGGCACCCGATGGTCCACGGGGGGCAGCGCCTTCTGGGCGACCTTTTCGGCAAACAGGGGCTGCTCGCTGTAGCCCTGCGCCCAGGACGGTCCGGCGAGAACCGGAGCCGTCAGGAAGGCGAGGGCCGAGGCCGTCAGGATGAAGGGGGTGTACCGGTGGGGTCGAAATGCCGTCATCACGCAGCCTCCCGGCTGGATTGGTCGCTGAGGCGCACCTTGTGGCCCGGTTCGATTTCAGTCATCAGCCCATGCTCGCCGGGGGCGAGGCGATAGGGCTCGGGCCATTGAGCCGGATCCGAGAACCGGTCCGCGCGCAGCTTCGCGAAGTCGAGCGGGCGGTCGATGTCGGGATCCGGCACGGCGGCCAGAAGCGCCTGGGTGTAGGGATGGACCGGGTTGCGGAAAAGCGAGGCTTTCGGAGCTTCCTCGACGATGTAGCCCCGGCACATCACCGCGATGGTGTCGGCGATGTAGTCGACCACCGCGAGATTGTGGGACACGAACAGGTAGGTGAGGCCCAGCGCCGCCTGGAGGTCCTTGAGAAGGTTGAGAACCTGCGCCTGAACCGAGACGTCCAGGGCCGAGACCGGCTCGTCGCAGAGCAGGACGCGGGGCTGGAGCGCGAGCGCCCGCGCAATCCCGAGGCGTTGCCGCTGCCCCCCTGAGAAGGAGTGAGGGTAGCGCCGCAGGGCCTGCTTGCTCAGGCCCACCATGTCGAGCAATTCCTTGGCCCGCGCATAGCGTTCGTCGGAAGTGCCGATGTTGTGGATGCGCAGGGGCTCGGTCAGGATCTCGTAGACCGTCATGCGCGGGTTCAGGGACGAGAACGGATCCTGGAAGACGAACTGCACGTTCCGGCGATAGGCCGTGAGATCGTCGCCCTCGAGATGCTGCACGTCGCGCGGGCCGGAGCCGTCGTCGAAGAGCACCCGGCCGCCGTCGGGCTGGAGGGCGCGCATGATGATCTTGGACACGGTGGTCTTGCCGCAGCCGGATTCCCCCACGAGGCCGAGCGTCTTGCCCGGCATGACGTCCAGGTTGATGCCGTTGAGCGCCCGGATCGTGCGCGTCTTGCCCGAAAACCAGCCCGAGCGGAGCGTATAGGTCTTCGTCAGCTCCTCCGCCCGTAGAACCGGGCCGGCGGGCTGCGTCGGCGATGACGCAACGCCTTTGTCGAAAGCCGTCGTCCTGACCTCGCGGATCGGGGTCAGCCGTTCGTTCTCGGCCATGGCGAAGCGCGGCACCGCGCGCATGAGGGCCTGGAGGTAGGGATGCTCCGCGTGGCGGAAGATGTCCTCCCGCGAGCCGGTTTCCATGACCTTGCCGCGATACATGACGACCACCTCGTCGGCCACGTTGGCGACGACGCCGAGGTCGTGGGTGATCAGCAGGACCGACATGCCGGTCTCCGCCTGGATCTCCCTGATGAGGTCCAGGATCTGGGCCTGGGTGGTCACGTCGAGGGCGGTGGTCGGCTCGTCGGCGATGAGCAGGGCCGGGCGCGTGATCAGCGCCATCGCGATCATGGCGCGTTGGCGCAGGCCGCCTGAGAGTTCGAACGGATAGGTGCGCAGGGCGCGCTGCGGGTCCGGAAAGCCCACCCGCGCGAACACGTCCACGGCTTTCCGGCGCGCCTCCTCGGCGGAGACTTCCGCATGGGTCATGAGAGCTTCGGTTACCTGATCGCCGATGGTGTGAAGCGGCGACAGGGACGTCATCGGCTCCTGGAAGATCATGGCGATGCGCCCGCCCCGCAGGGCGCGCATGGCGGCCCCTTCCGGGTCGTAGTCGGCGATGTCGACAGGCCTCCCGTCACCGGCGGGATCGTTGAAGCAGATCGACCCGCCCGAGATCCGCGCCACTTTCGGCAGGATGTGCATGATCGCTTGGGCGGTCACGCTCTTGCCCGATCCGGACTCGCCCACCAGCGCCACCGTCTTGCCTGGCGGGATGTCGAAGGACAGCCCGTCGACGGCGCGAAAATCGCCGGTCTCGGTCCTGAAATCGACCCTCAGGTCGCGGATCGACAGGAGCGTCTCGCCCATTCGCGTCTCCGTTGGCACAGCATTCGGCTTGGCCGTCGTCACGACCATAACGCATCATCGTCCCTGGACGATCCGTTATCGGTGGAAAACAGCGCTTCGGCCTCTTTCATCCGGATAGTATTGCGCGACAAGCGCTCTAGCAATCGCTCGCAGAACGCCCAAACCGCCTCATCGTGCACCCTGTGATGCGTCAGGAACCCGATGGGCTCCCGAAGATCGGCAGTGCCTGACACCCGCGACCGCACGGCCAAGGCCAGGGAGCCGATCACGGCGTCCGGGTCGGCGAGGCTTCTGGACCCGTGCCAGTCGATGGGGTCCACATGGGCGTTGACCTGCCGCAGACCCGGCGCCGCCTCGGGCGCCTGCCGGTCCCGAAACGTCGAAACGCCCCGGTATCCGAGGGCCGGCAGGCGCTCCAGGATGTCCGGGGCGACCCGGTTCCAGGGTGGCACGAACACGGGCAGCAGGCGCGGGCCGAGCGCTAGCCGGGCGCGTTCGAGCCCTTCGCGTGCGTCCGCCGCGAGCGTGTCGAGCGGGCGATGAGAGCCGAACTCGGCCTTCTTTTCGCGTGGAGGCGCATGGTTGGCGTGGCGCAGCCCATGCACCAGGAGACTGACACCCTCGGCGCCCCGGAGGGTCGGCCGGAGGGACGGCTCGATGTCGGCCGGGATGACCGCGAGGGCGAGCCCGGCCTCGTACCGCCGGGCGAGGGCCAGCAGCCTGTCGAGTGTCGGGGTCTGGGCCGCCGCGTCGTCGTCCCGCCACCAGAAGGTCGGCCGGCGGCCCGCATCGGCCGCGCGGTCGAGGGCGTCCTGGAACGGGCCCCAGTCCCAGGCGAGATGCACCGCTGGCGTGGCGCGCACGAGGTCTTCGGCCAAGGCGACCGTCCGCGCGGCTCCGTCGAGCGCGATCGTGGCCTGGGGTTCCGGGCTCGTTTCCAGGGCCCGTGCAACGGCGGCCGCAAGGCGCTCCGGCGACAAGTCGCCTTCCGGCACGATCTCGGCCCCGGCCATAGCCTTCAGGCGCTCCGCGCGGAGGCGCTGCTCGGTCTCGTTACCGGCCTCGAAAGGCACGAGAACGGCGGATGGGCCCGTGCGCAGGAGGTCAACGACCGTGTTGTACCCGGCCTGGCTGACGGAGACCTGGGCCCCAGCGAGCAGGCTCCTGAAGTCGGGGCGTGCCCGTTCGACGGCCGCGTGCGGCGGGGCGGCGTCTCGGATGGCCCCGAACTCGGCCTCGCCGACGCCGCGCCCCACCAGGATCCGCCAGGGGTGCTCCGGCAGGAGCGCGGCTGCGGCCATGGCGGCGCGATAGAGGGGCAGGCTCGCGGCGCTCGATCCGCCCGAGACCAGAATGCCGTTACGGGCTTTTACCGGCCGGGCCGGCCCGCCCTCGTCCACATAGCCCGTGTAGCGAAGAAGGGGGCGGATATCCTCGTCCACGGGCCACGAGGCCTCCAGGGGAGCGAGCGCCGGGTCGCCATGAACGAAGACCGCGTCGTAGAAGCGCCTCAGGCGCCCATGGGCCTCGGCGATCCGGTCGGGGCGCGAGGGCGCCACGAGGATGTCGCGGACAGAGCACGCGACGACGGGACGCCGGAGCGCCGCATGGGCCCGCTCGAGCAGGGCCAGGAATTCATCGGCCAGAACCCGGCGGCCGAGCGGGAAAAGCTCCGTGACCAACAAATCCGGCCGATGAGCGTCGAAGGCCTCGACCAGCCGGGCGCGCCGTTCGGCCCGATAGGCCTCGTCGGCCGGTTGGCCGCTCTCGTCCAGCAGGGTGCGAAAATCCGTCCCGATGGTTTTGACCGGCGGAAGCTGCACGAAGGCGAAGCCGTCATGGGGAATCAAGCTCGAGGGCATGCCGCCGCTCACTAAGGCGACCTCATGACGGGCGGATGAAAAAGCCCGCGCCAGGGCGGCGGCTCGGGTCAGGTGGCCGGCGCCGAGCAGGTGGGTGACGGCAATGAGCACCTTCACGGCCCGGCTCCCCGCTCGGACTGGAGGAGGGGCAGGAGGTGCCGGCGCAGCTTCCTGGCCGCGGGATCGAGGCCCCGCTCCTCCGTCACGAAGCGGCGGGCGCGCTCGCCCATCCCCCGCAGCCTTGGCCTGTCGGCCAGGAGCGCCCTGAGCACATCGCCAAAGGCCCGGACGTCGCCCGGCGGCGTCAGGCGGCCGGTCGTTCCGTCCCTGACGACGGCCGCCACGCCCCCATAGGAGCCTGCCAGGACGGGGCAGCCGAAAAGCTGCGCCTCGAGGAGCACCATCCCGTAGGCCTCGTTCACGGCCGGCCAGACGAGGAGGTCGGCGGCGCCGTAGAATGTGCGTAGACCGGCCCGTCCGGCCTCGCCGTGAAAGCGCACGCGGGGCCCGAGGGGGGCGAAAGCCGCCTCCACGGCCCCGCGTGCATCGCCGTCTCCCACCACGTCGAGCGTCCAGGCCACATCCCGGAGGCCGTCGAGGGCGTCCGCCAAAATGCGGTAGGATTCGAGCTTGTCCCCGTCGCGCATCATGGCGACCGCCAGCAGCTTCGGCGCACGATCGGCCACCCGTTCCGAGGGCACGGCCCCCCATTCGTCGAGGTCGAGGAAAGGCGGCAGGTCCGCCAGGACCTGGGCCGGAGGGCGCAAGCGCTCCAGGGCCTGCCGGTCGGCGGCCGTCATGACGAAGAGGAGATCGGCCTGGTCCAGGGCGGCCTCCGCGCCGTCATGGCCCAGCGACCAGGGACCGCCCGCCCGCTTCTGCGCCCGGGACGCCTCGGCGACCGCATAGGGAAGGCCGAGCGCGCCGGCCACCTGGGGCCCGATCCAGTCCGGAGCCTTGTAATAGACATGATAGGTGAACCACAGACGGGGCCGTTCCGCCGCCGCAAGCGCGCGGTAATGGGCGATCAGCCGCCGCGCTTCGTCCTCTCCGGACCGGTGGAGCGCCTCTTGCCGTTCCGGATCGCCCGCCCTGTCGAGGGTTCGCAGCTCGCTTGCGAGGTGCGGAGCAAAACCGCCCCGCTCCAAGGCTCTCATCAGAAGGCGGGCCATGGTCCGGTCGCCGGAGGGCGAGGGATGGAGTGGGCTCTTGAGCGGAGCATAAAAGGCGATCGGGATCACGCCGGGGCGCTCTCGCGAGCCGGCACGTGCCCCGACCGGAAGCGCCGCTCCAGATCGTCGATGCCGCCCTGCATGGAGAAATCCCGCCGCAGGCGCTCATGGGCCGCCGTGCCCAGGGCCGCCCGCCGCTCCGGCTCCCGGGCGATCAGGTTGAGGGCGTTGGCAAGCGCCTCCCAGTTCCCCGGCGGCACGAGAATGCCGTCCCGTCCGTCCTGGATGAACTCCGGAATGCCTGCGAAGTCCGTGGCCACGATGGCGAGCCCCTGGCTCGCCGCCTCCATCAGGACGTTGGGCAGACCGTCCTGATCGCCGGAAGCGGCGGCCTTGGACGGCAGCACGAAAAGGTCCGCCTCCCGCAGGAGCGCGACGACGTCGGGCTGCGCCTTCGCGCCCAGGAACGCGACCCGGTCGGCGATGCCGTTGGATTCCGCGAGCTTTTTGAGATGGTTCGCCAACTCGCCCCCGCCCACATGGGCGAAGCGCCAGTGCAGGTCCGGCGGCAGGGCCGCCAAGGCTCGGAGCAGGTCGTCGTAGCCCTTCTTGGCCACGGCCCGCCCGACGCTGACGATGCGCACCGGATCGGTCGCGTCCGCCCCATCCCGCGTCGGACGTGTCTCGGGTGGCGCAGGAAAGCGCGACAGATCGAGGCCATGATACACGAGGGAGACCTGATCCGGCGTCCGGGCGAGGCTCTGAAGATGGCTCGCGCCCTGCCACGTGCAGGTGACCCCCCAGGCGGCCTCGGCGAGCTTTTCCCGCTTTTCCCACTCCGGCGTGGTCCAGATGTCCTTGGCATGGGCCGAGAACGTCCAGTTGCGGCCCGTGAGCAAGGCGGCGTAGCGGACGACGGAGGCGGGCGTGTGCAGGAAATGGACATGGAGATGGCCCACATCCTCCGGCAATTCCCGCGCCATCACGAAGGCCTGACCCAATCGTCTGCCGCGATTGGCTGTGCGGTCGCGCTTCAGGTCGCGCCAGAAGGTTCGCAGGAGGCGGCCGAAATTCCGTTGGCCCATGCTCCACAACAATCCGCGCAGGACCCGCAGAGGCTCCTCGTAGAGATATTCCGGCAGATAGGTCACGGGGGCCCGGATGGCTTTGTTCATGGGATGAACGGCTCGCTCCGTCGGATGGCGAAGCGACCAGATCTCCAGGTCGAGGCCCCGGCCTTCCAGGGCCAGGATCTCCTGGGCAATGAAGGTTTCGGAAAGGCGCGGGTAGCCCTTCACGACGACGGCGATGCGCCGGGCGGTGGGGGAGGGCATCATGATGGGATCATTCGGCCGCCTGATAGGAGGGCGCGAAGGGCGCGGCCTGTCCCAGGAGCTGCTTCAGGCGCTCGCGGATCCGGTCGAGCCCGTCGAGGAGACCCGGCACCGTCACCTCCGATGGGCGCGGCTGGGCGAGCAGACGGTGCAGGGCGGCGGCCATGCGCTCGGGCGTCCGGGGCTCGTCATGGTCGGTGAGCATGCAGGCGAGCCCGAGGCGCTCGGCTTCCACGGCGCGGATATACTGCTCCAGCCGGGGGCGGGTGCGGGGCACGATCAGGGCGCGTTTGTCCAGGGACAGGATCTCGCAGAACGTGTTGTAGCCGCCCATGGCCACGATCGCGTCGGCCTTCTGCATCAGGTACTCGATCTTGGTGTCGAACGAGATGGCATCGAGCCTGTCGTGCCGGGCGATGCGCTCCATGAAAGAGCGGCGCTTGTCCCGGTTGATGAACGGGCCGAACAGGATCACGGCCGGCATCTCGATCGTGGGATCGGCCTCATAGGCCGAGATCACCCAGTCGATCATGTCGTCGCCATCGCCGCCGCCGCCGGTGGTGACAAGGATGAACGGCCGTTTCGTGATCTTCGGGTAGCGCGTCAGCGAAGGCGTTTGCGGCACCTCCCGGCGCAGGTAGCCCGTATAGGTGATGCGGGCCTCCGCCTGAGCTGGCAGATCCAGGGCCGCGAGCGGCTGATAGACATCCTTCAGGCCGTAGACCCAGATCTCGTCATAGTAGCGCACCAGGGCGTCCGTGGCGTCCTTGCGCTCCCATTCGGGGACCAGGAGGGCGGGCTCGTCCATCACGTCGCGGATGCCCAGGACCAGACGGCAGCCCTGGCGCTTCAGGTAGTCCAGGGCGGGCAGGACCTCGCCCCGGAACCCGGAGGGCTCCTTGTCCACGATGAAGACGTTGGGCTGGAAGGATTTTACCGCCTGGAGAATCAGGTCCTGGCGCAACGAGACGGCGCCGTCCAGGGGCAGGTTCAGGTTCAGGCTGCGGTAATCCCCGTCCGGCAGCTTGGTGACGCCGGGGATCCGGATGTAATCCACCCCGTGGGCGAACTCGAAATTGCCGATGACGGGCGAGCCCGAGATGATGACCACGGAGGCTTGCGGCCATTCGGCCACGATCGCGTTCGCGATGGCGCGCGATCGGCGCAGGTGCCCGAGGCCGAAAGTGTCATGGCTGTAGATGAGGACGCGGACGCCCTCTCTGAAGCCTGTTGAAGAAACTGCCAAAACCTGGCCTCTCCCGGATCCGCGACCTGCATCCTCGGTATGCGGGCCGGCGTTTCAGCCGCCCCGTCACGCCCATCCGATCCCCGCATGGTACGGGAATCGGGCTTTTTTGTCCCTGCCGAGCCTCACAATTCCATGACAACGCGGTAGCCGTTTCGCCCGTTCGGCTCCAGGGTCTCATTGACGGCGGGGACGCCCCCTCTATGGTTTTCCCCACCTCATCAGCGATGGCCTTAGTCAAAACCGGAAAGAGGTATCGCGCAAGGGTTCGTCGGTGGTAACGTTGTTCTGATGGATAAGAGCCTCTTCCGGTATATCTGGACGCACTCGAAAAGGGATCAGTTGCTCGTCTGCGGCGTCGTTCTGGCGTCCCAGCCGTTCTACTTCATGTCCCTGGATCTGCCGCGCCAGATCGTGAACGAGGCCATCCAGGGCCAGGCATTCAAGGACGGGCAGATGACCGCGCCCTTCCTGCGGATGGTCTACCAGCTCCCGTCCTGGCTCGGGGGCGCGACCCTGAACATCTTCGAGGGCTTCCAGGTGGGCCGCATCGGGCTCCTGGTTGGTCTGTCCTGCCTTTTCCTGGTCTTCGTTCTCATCAACGGCGCGTTCAAGTACTGGATCAACGTCGCGAAGGGCGCCCTGGGAGAACGCATGCTGCGCCGCATGCGCTTCAGCCTGTTCTCCATGGTCCTGCGCTTCACGCCGGAGGCGCTGCGGACCGTCAAGTCCTCCGAGACCGCCACCATCATCAAGGACGAGGTGGAGCCCATCGGCGGCTTCATCGGCGATGCCTTCATCACGCCGGTCTTCCTGGGCTTCCAGGCCATCACGGCCCTCGTCTTCATCATGGTGCAGAACGTCTGGCTCGGCCTGATGGCCGTGGCCATGATCGCGGTCCAGTTCACGGTGATTCCCCGCCTGCGCCGGGAGCTCCTGAAGCTCGGGCGCCAGCGCCAGCTCGCCTCGCGCGAACTCGCGGGCCGCATCGCCGAAGTGCTCGACGGCATCGAGGTCGTGCATGTTCACAATGCGCAGCGCTGGGAGCAGGCCGAAATCGGCCACCGCCTGTTCGGGCTCTTCGACATCCGCCTGAAGATCTACAACAGGAAGTTCATGGTGAAATTCCTGAACAACCTGCTGGCCCAGATGACGCCGTTCCTGTTCTACGTGGTCGGCGGCTTCTTCGCCCTGCGCGGGACCCTGGACATCGGTCAGCTCGTGGCGGTCATCAATGCCTACCGGGAACTGCCGCCGCCCCTCAAGGAGCTGATCGACTGGGACCAGCAGCGCCTCGACGTGCAGGTGAAATACGACCAGGTCGTGCAGCACTTCGCCCCGGAGCGGCTGATCCCGCTCAACGAGATGGAGCGCGCGGTCGAGGACGCGCCGCTCACCGGCCCGCTCACGGCCGAGGGCATCAACGTGGCGGACCCCCATGGGGGCACGATCATCGACAACGCTTCCTTCTCGGCGACCCTGCCGGCCCGGATCGGCCTGATCTCCGACGGCACGGCCGCCGCAAGCTCGCTTGCCCGGATCATCGCCGGGCGACTGCCGTCCTTCACGGGCCAGATCCGCATCGGCGAGCGGGACCTCACCCGGCTGCCGGTCGGGATCATCGGGCGGCGCATGGCCTATGCGGGAACCGACCCCACGCTCTTTCCCGGCAGCATCCGGGACAACCTGGTCTATGGCCTGCGGGCGGCTCCGGCGGGGTCGGACGCCGACGCGGACCGGGAGGAGGAGCGCCGGATCTCCGAGGCCAAGCGCACCGGCAACCCGGTCGAGAGCATCGGAAACGACTGGATCGACTACCGCTCGGTGGGCGCCTCCGACGCCAGGGAGCTCGATGGCATCTTCATAGGGCTCCTCGACCGGATCGGTCTGAGCAACGACCTTTACCGGTTCGGCCTCGCCGGACGCCCGGACCTCGAGAGCGAGCCGGAACTGGCGGAGCGCCTGATCGAGGCACGCCGGCGCCTGTTCGAGGCCTTCCAGGCCGACGGCATGAAGGACCTCGTCGAGCATTTCGACGCGCGCCGCTACAACAACCAGGCCACCATCGCCGAGAACCTGCTCTTCGGGGTGCCCGTCGCGGATGATTTCGTGGGCCGCAACCTGTCCGAGAACAAGTATTTCCGCAGCGCCCTCGACCGGGCCGGCCTCGTCGAAGAGCTGACCGACATGGGGCTCCAGATCGCCGAGACCATGACGGAGATCTTCGAGGGGATTCCGCCGGGGCATCCCCTGTTCCAGCAATTCTCCTTCATCGGCGCCGACGAGCTCGACGATTTCGAGGCGATCCTGCGCCGGAACGCCTCCGGAGGCCGCACGCACGAGGATGGGATCCGCCTGCTGTCGCTGCCGCTCGCCTATATCGAGACCCGCCATCGCTTGGGGCTGCTCGACGACAACTTCAAGGTCCGCCTCGTGCGGGCCCGGGGCATCGTGCGCCAGACCCTGGAGGCGCTGAACGGCCCGACCGTGGAATTCTACGATCCCGATCGCATCTGCCCCCCGGCTCCCCTGCGGGACAACCTGCTCTTCGGCCGGATCAGCTACAACGTGGCGAACGCCCAGAATCGCGTAGCCGAGGCGGTGTCCAACGTGTTGCGGGACCTCGGACTGGTGGAGGACGTGCAGCGCATCGGCCTCGGCTACCAGGTCGGCACCGCCGGACGGCTCCTCGACACCCAGCAACGGGCGAGCATCAACCTCGTCCGCTGCCTCGTGAAGAAACCCGACATCCTCATCGTCGACGGCGCGTTGGCGCCCTTCGACGAGACACGCGTCCAGGCGCTGATCGGACTCCTCATCGAAATGGTTGAGGATCGCAGCTTATTCATGGTTCTTTCGAACGAAACGCAGGCCAAAGGCTTCGATATCCGGATGCGTTTCCGTAGGGGACAGGTTACGACAGAAGAAAGCGAACGCTCGTCGGACAAGGCCAAGGCGCCTGCGGACGATGCGGAGCTGGCAGGAGAAGTAGCATGACGCTTGAGTCCGAAGTCCAATCCTTGCGGCAGGTGCCGATGTTCCGCGACATCGATCCCGCCCGTCTGAAGCTGTTGGCCTTCACGAGCGAGCGCGTTCAATATTCCGGCGGCCAGCGCTTCTTCTCGCAAGGGGACGCGTCCGACGCCGCCTATCTGATCCTCGACGGGAGCGCCCATGTGCTCCTCGACACGCCCGGCGGTGAGATCAAGGTGGCGGAGCTCGGCGGCAATGCCCTCGTGGGCGAGATGGGCATCCTGTCGGAATCGCCCCGATCCGCCACCATCATGGCGGCCGAACAGACCACGGCGCTCAGGATCGACAAACGGGTCTTCCTGGAATTGCTGGCGCAGTTTCCGCAAATCGCCCTGGCGGTGATGCGGGAACTGGCCGACCGCCTGGAGCGCACCAACGCCCAACTCGTGGCGCAAGCCAAGTCCTGAAATGTGAACAAAGTCCTAAAAAGACTGCGAGGCTCCCCGGCGTGGGAGCCTTTTCTTATCGGTTTTCCCCAAAAAACGTCAATTTGACGCGATTTTTACGGTCAAGCTGTCCGATTCTGGCCACATCCTGCGGCCAACCATGGTCCCAGAACAAAACAAGGGATCGATCCGCCATCTGACGGGTCGAGCGGGACAATCGATGATGGCAACGGCGAAAGTGCCGCTTCACGCGGTACCGCGTCCCGTGCAGGGCGCACGTCACCTCAAGCGTTCAGCCAAGCGCCGAACCCTCAAGACCATACTCGCCCTGGGATTAATGATTGGTTTCCAGGGCATGACGGCAGGACCGGCCGCCGTGGCCACGACGCCCTCCCGTTTCGTCCACCGCGATCCCCTGGCCTCGGCCCGGGTGGATCTTTTCCAGCCCGCCCTGAGCCAGGATCCCACCCTGTTCGAGTCGATCCTGGACGGCGCTTTCGCGATGATCCGCCAGGTTCCCAAGGCCGAGCCTGCTCCCCTGAAGGGGACGCCGCTGACGCTGACGGACGCGGATTCCATGCTGGACATGGACGAGGTCGTGCCCTTCGGGGGGCGCAACGTTCCGCGCTGGCTGCTGCACACCATCCTCAACGCCGCCCACACGACAGGGGTCGACCCCTCCTACATGGTCACCTTGGCCGACGTGGAGTCGAGCCTGCTGCCGGCCGCCAAGGCTTCCACCTCGTCGGCGGAAGGCCTGTTCCAGTTCATCGACAGCACCTGGCTCGAGACGGTCTTCAACCATGCGGCCGATTACGGCTTCGGGGCGGCGTCCGCCGCCCTCAAGATGGTGGACGGCGAGGCGGTGCTCATCAACGAGAAGGACCGGGGCTGGGTCATGGGCCTGCGCCGCGATCCCTACTTCTCGGCCCTCATGGCGGGTGAGCTGATCAAGGATGTGGAGAAGGCCCTTCGCGAGGACGGCGAGCGCGAGTTGGCCGAGACGGAGCTCTACATCGCCCATTTCCTGGGCGCCAACAGTGCGGTGAAGTTCCTGCAGGCCCTGGACGCGGAGCCCAACACCGCGGCGTCGAAGCTCTTCCCGAAGGCCGCGAGGGCCAATCAGGGCCTGTTCACGGAGCGGCAGGGCAAGCGCCGCCGCGCGGTGTCGCTGGCCGAGTTCTACGACAAGATCGACAGCAAGATCGTCCGCCGCCTCGACCGCTACGACAGCATGGCGTTGCGGATCGCTCCTCCGTCCCAGTTCGCGGGACGCCGCATGGAAGCGACCGCGTCGGTGGAATAGGCCTGTGACCTCAGGATCCAGCGTGGCGTGAGGCCGTGTTCCGGCGCGACCTCTCCAACAGGACCGGCGCTAGAATGCCTTGAACGTGATGATGGTGTGCGTGTCGGCGATCTCGTCGATGCTTTGCACGTTCTCGGCGATGAAATGGCCGATATCCACCTCGTCATCCACGTGGAACTTCGCCAGGATGTCGTAATTGCCGGCCGTCGAGTAGATCTCGGACGCGATCTCCCGGTCGGCGAGCTTGCTCGCCACGCTGTAGGTTCGCCCGAGCTTGCATTTGATCTCGACGAAAAAGGTCTGCATCGGCTGACTCCGGATATGTTCAGGGCGTCGTGATGAGGCGCGGCGCCGTGGTGTCGCTCACCGCGTCCGCCTGTTCGGCAGCATCGGGACGTCCGATGCTGTGATATTGGAAGCCGTTTTGTTTCATGTCGTCGGGGCGGTAGACGTTGCGCAGGTCGACGATGACGGGCGCCTTGAGCAGGCTCTTCAACCGGGTCAGGTCGAGCGCCCGGAACATGTCCCACTCGGTCACGATCACCAGAGCGTCCGCGCCCTCGGCACACGCATACGGGTCGCCCGCATACCCCACCCCCGACAGCAGCGCCTTGGCCGCCTCCATCCCTTCAGGATCATAGGCCCGGATCTCGGCTCCGCCATCCTGCAGCGCCCCGATCACCGAAAGCGAGGGCGCATCGCGCATGTCGTCGGTGTTGGGCTTGAACGTCAGGCCCAAGATGGCGATCCGCTTGCCCCGCACGCTCCCGCCGCAGGCCGCGATCACCTTGCGGCCCATCGCACGCTTCCTCTGCTCGTTGACCGACGCCACCGTCTCCACCAGCCGGATCGGAGCGGCGTAATCCTGCGCCGTCTTGATCAGCGCCAGCGTATCCTTGGGAAAGCACGAGCCGCCATAGCCCGGCCCCGCATGCAGGAACTTCGACCCGATGCGGTTGTCCAGCCCGATGCCCCGCGCCACGTCCTGCACGTTGGCGCCCACCCGCTCGCACAGGTCGGCGATCTCGTTGATGAAGGTGATCTTGGTGGCCAGAAAGGCGTTGGCGGCATACTTGGTCAGCTCGGCCGTGCGGCGCGAGGTGACGAGCAGCGGGGCCTGGTTGAGATAAAGCGGACGGTAGAGCGCTGTCATCACGTCCACGGCCGGCTCGCTCTCGGCCCCGATCACGATGCGGTCGGGGCGCTTGAAGTCGGCGATGGCCGCACCTTCGCGCAGGAACTCGGGGTTGGAGGCCACGTCGAAGCGGGCGTCAGGCCGGGCCTCGCGGATGATGCGCTCGACCTCGTCGCCGGTGCCCACGGGCACGGTGGATTTGGTGACCACGACGGTGTAGCCGCGCAGGGCCGCGGCGATGTCGCGGGCGGCCTGGTGGACGTAGGACAGATCCGCATGGCCGTCGCCGCGGCGCGAGGGGGTGCCGACCGCGATGAACACCGCATCGGCGCAAGCCACCGGCTCGGCCAGGGCGGTGGTGAAGGTCAGGCGGCCTTCGCGCACGTTCTTGGCCACCAGCTCGGCCAGGCCGGGCTCGTAGATTGGCATGCGGCCGGCCTGGAGCGCCGCGATCTTGGCCGGGTCCACGTCCACGCAGCACACCTCGTGCCCGAAATCCGCAAAACACGCCCCCGACACAAGACCAACATACCCAGACCCTATCATCGCTACGCGCATGACGATCCCTCTCTCGCAGGTGGGAGGTTTAAGGGGCCGGGCGGTTTGCCGCAAGGGATGGTTCGGGATTTGACTTCCGGCCCGGTCTCCCTAAAAGGCGCCGGTCACAACGAGATTCCGTATGGATAATCCCTTCCTGGTCGAAGTCACCCGAGGCGCGCTCGTCGAGTCGCGCCACCGCGGCGCCGTGTGCGTGATCGACGCCGATGGCGGCGTCGTCCTCAGCCTGGGCGACGTGGAGCGCCGGGTCTTTCCGCGCTCGGCCGTCAAGGCGCTGCAGACCTTGCCTCTGGTCGAGAGCGGGGTGGCGGACAAGCTGGGGCTGAGCGACGACGAGATCGCGCTCGCCTGCGCGTCCCATTCGGGCGAGCCCAGGCACGCCGAGACGGCGGCCCGCATGCTGTCCAAGGCGGGCCAGGATGCGGGGTGCCTCGAATGCGGCACCCACTGGCCCATGGGCGAGGCGGCATCCCGCGCCCTGGCCCGGTCTGGCGGGGAGCTGAGCGCCCTGCACAACAACTGCTCCGGCAAGCACGCGGGCTTCGTGTGCCTGGCCTGCGGCACGGGCCAGGATCCCACGGGCTACATCCGGCCGGACCATCCGGTTCAGCAGGCGGTGCACGCCTCGCTCGAGGACCTGACCGGCGCCTCCCATGGCCCGGAGATCGCCGGGATCGACGGTTGCTCGATCCCCACCTACGCAATTCCACTTCCGGCGCTCGCCTTCGCCTTCGCGAAGTTCGGGTCGGGCCACGGGTTGTCCCGCTCCACCGGGGCGGCGGCCGAGCGCATCCGCAGGGCCGTGGCGGCGCATCCCTTCATGGTGGCCGGCACGGGGCGCTTCGACACGGTGCTGATGGAATCGCTGGGCGAGCGGGCCTTCGTGAAGGTCGGGGCCGAGGGCGTCTACTGCGCGGCCCTGCCGGAACAGGGCTTCGGCATCGCCCTGAAGATCGACGACGGCGCGGGCCGGGCCGCCGAGGTCGCGATGGCGCAACTCCTGCGGCATTTCCTGACCCTGAAGAACGGTCAGCTCGCGACCGTGGAATCCCTGGCCCGCCCGGTGCTGAAGAACTGGAACGGCATCGAGGTCGGCCACCTGCGCGCCGCCGAGGCGCTCGCGTCCCTATAGGCCGAGCAGGACGGCGATCTCGTCGGCGGCGGCATCGGGGGACAGGATTCCGCCCGAGAGCTGCCGCTCGATCTCCGGCAGGCGCGCCCGCAGGGCGGCGTCGGTGGCGATCTTCTGATGCATGCGCTCGTCGACCAGGGCCCACATCCACTTGGCATCCTGAGCGCGGCGCTTGGCGGCCAGCTCTCCTGTGGCCTCGAGGCGGGCGCGGTGGTCGAGCACCTTGGCCCAGAGGGCGTCCAACCCATCGCCCGTCAGGCCCGAGATCGTCATCACGGGGGGCGTCCACGCGGACGTGGCCGGAGTCAGGATGTGCAGCGCCGCCTTGTACTCCGCCGCCGCCGCCTGCGCCCGAGGCCCCGCGTCGTCCGCCTTGTTGACGGCGATCATGTCGGCGAGTTCGAGGATGCCCTTCTTGATGCCCTGGAGTTCGTCGCCCGCGCCCGGCAGCATGAGCACGAGGAAGAAGTCGGTGAGGTCCGCCACGGCGGTCTCCGACTGGCCGACGCCCACGGTCTCCACGAGGATCACGTCGAAGCCCGCCGCCTCGCAGAGCAGCATGGTCTCGCGGGTCTTGGCCGCGACGCCGCCTAGCGTCCCGGAGGACGGGGAGGGGCGGATGAAGGCGTCGGGATCGGTGGCGAGCCGGGCCATGCGGGTCTTGTCGCCTAGGATCGCCCCGCCGGTGCGGGTCGAGCTCGGATCCACCGCCAGCACGGCCACTTTATGCCCCCGCGCCGTGAGCAGGCTCCCGAGGCTGTCGATGGCCGTGGACTTGCCCACGCCCGGCACGCCGGTGATGCCCACCCGGACCGCCGCGCCGGTGCGCGGCATGAGTGTCTGCAGCAGGTCCCGCGCCGCCGCCCGGTGGTCGGGGCGGCGGGATTCCATGAGCGTGATCGCCCGCGCCAGCGCGGCGCGGTCCCCGTTCGCCACGGCCTCGGCCGTCACAGCTGTTCGTCGCTTGCCATCCCCATCCATGCGCCAGCTTTAGCGGGCCACGCGGATTCACGCCAGCCGCTCAAACGATCAGGAAGTCCGCATGCGTGAGGGTAGGTTTCTTGTCGAACCGGGCGATCTGGACGGCAGCCGCCGCGCCGTCGCCGTCTCGGTCGTACCAGAGGATGCCCTTCCCCTTGTCGTAGACGATGCGGTCGTTCCCGACGTGGGCCGCCTCGCTGACGTAAAACGCGGCCTTCTTGAGGGCGCCCTTCGGGCCGATCTTGCCGAAGGCGGACTTCGCCAGCTCGATGGTGTCGTCGGCGCTGCTGAAGCCGCTGATCGTATCGACGTTCTTGGCCGAGGGCCTGGTGTCGAACACGAACGCGTCCTTGCCGGCGCCGCCCTTGAGCCAGTCGAGGCCGCCCTTGCCGTAGAGCCGGTCGTCGCCCGCCCCGCCATGGAGCTTGTCCCGTCCGGCCTTGCCGAGCAGGAGCGAGTCGCTGCTGCCCGCATAAACCGTGCCGCCCTTGGCGCTCTGCACGGCGACGATCTGGTAGGATTTGCCGACCGGGACAGGGATGGGGGTTGGTGTCGTGGGCGACGTGGCAGGAGGGGTCGGCGTTCCGGGCGTCGGATTGCCGGGATCGGCAGCGCCGATATAGACGACTTCCTCGACCTCATAGAAGCCTTTGGTCGATTTGAGCGTGGTGTAGACGATGTCGTAGCCGCCGTTCGGGGTCTCCCTGATCTCGTCATCCTCATGATCGACGTAATATCGGTCGTTGCCCCCTCCGCCGATCAAGGTGTCGGCACCGCCGCCGCCATTCAGGGTATCGTTGCCCTTTCCTCCGACAAGCTTGTTGCCGCTGGCGTTGCCGGTGAAGTTCGCCTCCGACGTCCCATCGATTGTTTCGAGAATGAGATGTTCGATGTTTTTGACCGTGAGTTTATGACCGAGACCCGTCGCTTGTTGGGTTTCCTTCTGCAGGTCGACCGTTAGGATGCCGCGGCTTCTGATCGTGAGCGTGTCCACGCCACCTCCGCCGTCGAAGAAATTCGTGAGAGTTTCGGGGGTGTAAGTAGCTACCGGTTCGTTGTCATACTTGAACCTCTCGTCGCCTCCACCACCCGTTGCGTGATTGTCACCGCTACGCAGGTCGATGAGCCCGGTCACCGTGCCGGTGCCACTGTAGACGTCGCCCTTGACGTTGCCGGTGACGTTGCCTTCGATGATGCCGGAATTGCGGATGTCGGCGGACGCGAGGAGGCCTGAGACGAGAATGTCGCCCTGGATCAAAAGGCGATTCTCGACGATGCGGTTCCCGTCACCGGCCATATCCAGGGCCAGGGTGTTATCGACATTCTTGATGATGCCTGTATTCGTGAGGTGAACCTTGGACGTACCCCCAAAGCTGAGCGCGGCTGCGCTGCTCGTGGACACGATGCTGCCGCCGTTCATGATCGTGTGTGTTCCAACTGCGAAGTAGGACGCTTTGCCGCCACTGACGACGCCTCCCGGCAGAACCGTGAGGTCGATGTTGCCGTGTGCCGTGATGGCTTCCGCCGACAGGGAGACTGCCGCACCCGCGATGGAGACCACGTAGGTCCAGTTGGAGTTGATGGGTGGGCGGAGGTTGATGGCATTTCCAACCGGGTTGTTCGTTCTGAGAAGTCCGTCGGCCGCGATCGTCACGCTGTCGTTCTTGGACGTCTCGAAAGCGTGCAAGTTCGCATCGCTGATGGAGTTGCTAGCGGAAAAGACATAATCCGTCACAGGTTTACCCCCTCGAAGCGTTGTGCTCTACTGTCGAAGAGACCATAAACGTTACGTAATATTAAAACAACTCATCGTAGGGTTGAGTTTTCGCTTCGGAATGCCGCAAAGGCAGGTGTGGCAAGGGACTGGACCGCTTCCGCGACATTCCCGCGCAGCCCGGAACCCCTCTACCAGACGACCGGGTTCATGCCGATCCGGCCCCAGGCCGGGATCTTGATCGCCGGGCGGCGGACATCGAGACCGGCGGTCAGGCCCATGAAGTCGATCTCGATGCCCTCGACCCAGCCCACCGACAGACCGGCATAGCCTCCGAGCGAGACCTGGACGCCGGTGCGGCTCGGGGTGAGGCCGACGATGTCCGTGAGGGGCTGCCAATCCTTGCCGAGGGCGGTCGGGGGCAGGGCGGCGCTGAGTTCCGGCACCGAGCGCATCACGTGGGCAACGAAGGTGTTGGAGTTGGGGCCTGGCCAGGCGTTGTAGTCGCCCGACACCTTGTAGGGGTAGCTCGCCACGGCGGCGCGGATCGTGGGGATCAGGGCCTCGGCCTCCCGGCCCTCGATGAACACGATAGGGTGGGGGACGTTGCCGAACCACCGTCCGTCCGCCACCCAGCCGTTGGTGCGGATGGGGCTGCCCCAGCCGACCTTGTCGTAACGGGTATAGGCCGTGGCGCCGGGCTCCTTCACCACCACCCAGGTATGATGGGCGAAGATGCCCCGCCAGCGACCCACGCGGGCCGCGTAGACGGCCACGATGGCCTGGGGCGCTTCAGAGGCCGCGGGGAGCAGCTTGGCGCTCGACCAATCCGCATTGCGGTAGTTCGGCGCCACGTCGTCGCGCAGGGCCCACCAGACCGCATGCGTGGCCAGGGGCAGGATGAACAGGGCGAGGATGACGAGGAGGATGCGGGCGGCGAGAACCATCGTCTCCAAGGTATGGGTCGGCCGCCCCCGCTTCAAGCGGGCGGCTCGCCCGCTCATGAAGTGTTTACCATGATGGCCGAGGGTGTTCCCCCGCACGGCGGCTCTGCCTTGCGCTTGCCATCATCCGGGGCAAGACAGCAGACCCGTCACGTCGTCCCGTGACCGCCCAGGCCCGATTGGATTCGACCGTTCCCGTCATGTTTCATCGATATTCCCAGCCGGCTCGCTTGATGGCCGCCGCCGTCCTCACCCTGTCCCTGGCCGGCTGCTTCGGGGGCGACCCAGAAGTCGCCGGGGCCCTGGTGCCGTCGCGAACGGCCGATATCGCCCGCGATCCGACGGTGCTCGTGGCCACGACCCGCATGCCGGCGGGCGACCCGGTGCAGAAGCCCTGGTTCACGGGTCAGCGTTCGCCGGATCTGATCTTCGCCAAGGCCCGCATGAACGTGCCCGATACCGATCCGTCCATGATGACCCGCGTAGCTTCCATGGTGTCGGACGATTGGGGCGTGCGGAAAGTCGATGCGCTTACCCGATCGGACGCCGCCCATGCCTTCTCCCAGGCGGCCCTGGGGCAGGACGTCCTGCTCTACGTGCACGGCTACCGGGAAAGCTTCACGTCCGCCGTCAGCTCCGCGGCGCAATTGTCCAACGGCATCGGTTTCCGGGGCGTGACGGGCCTCTTCACCTGGCCGTCCGCCGGATCCACCTTGAGCTATGTCAGCGACCGCGAGAGCGCCATGTGGTCCCGCGACGCCATGGAGGACCTGCTCACGGCCATCGCCAAGTCCCCCAGCGGCGGCCGCGTGAACATCGTCGCCCACAGCATGGGCACCCTCCTGACCCTCGAGGCGCTGCGCATGGTGCGAGCGGATGGCGGCGAGAGCGCCATGTCGCGCATCGGCGCGGTGGTGATGGCGGCACCCGACATCGACATCGACCTGTTCGCCCGCGGCCTCGAGCGGCTCGGGCCGGATGCCCGCAAAATCACCGTGATCAGCGCCACGAACGACCGGGCCCTGGCCGTGTCAAGCCGGCTGGCGGGCGGCATCGTGCGGGCCGGCGCGGCCGAGCGCGAGCGCCTGGAATCGCTGGGTGTTCGCGTGGCGGACGCATCGGAGTTTTCCAGCTCCATCGGCATCAACCACGACCTGTTCCTGTCGAACCCGGACGTGCAGCAGGTGGTCAAGCGGGCGATCGAGCGGGTCCTGTAGGGCCTTTCGCCGGGCGCAGCGCTGACGCGAACCGGGAGATGACAAGCGGCCGGGCCTATGGCTTGATGAGCGGACGAAAGGCTCTTTCATGTCCATTGAAACCTGGCTCGCTTTTGTTGCCGCCTCGGCCGTCCTGCTCGTCATTCCGGGGCCGACGATCCTGCTCGTGGTGTCCTATGCCCTCGGCCAGGGCTGGCGCACGGCGCTCCCCATGGCGGTCGGGGTGGCCCTCGGCGACTTCACGGCCATGACCCTGTCTCTCCTGGGGCTGGGAGCCGTCCTGGCGGCGTCCGCGACCCTTTTCACGGCGCTGAAATGGCTGGGGGCCGCCTATCTGGTCTGGCTCGGCGTGAAACTCTGGCGGGCGGGTGGCGCGATGGACGCGAAGCCGCGCAAAGATGCGGCTTCCGCTCTCAAGATGCTGGGCCATGCCTGGCTCGTGACAGCGCTGAACCCCAAGGGCCTGACGTTCTTCGTGGCCTTCCTGCCCCAATTTCTCGACACAAAGGCGGCGCTTCTTCCGCAACTCGGGATCTTCGGCGCGACCTTCCTGACTCTGGCCTTCGTCAACGTGCTGGCCTATGCCCTCGTCGCATCCCGGGCGCGAAGCGCGGTTCGCAACCCGCGCACCATGAGCATCGTCAACAAAACCGGAGGCAGCCTGCTGATCGGCGCGGGTGTCGCAACCGTTGCGATGCGAGCGGGGCAGGGATAGAGGGATCCGACGTCGCCGGGTCTTACTCCGCTGCCTGCCTCGGCTCGTAGCCCAAGCGCTTGTTCAGGTCGTGGATGAGGTTCACGGCCGCCTCCGCGATCACGGTGCCCGGCGGGAAGATCGCGGCGGCGCCCGCCTCGTGAAGGGCCGCGAAATCCTGCGGCGGGATCACGCCACCCACCACGATCATGATATCGTCCCGCCCATGCTCGGCCAGCGCCGTGCGCAGTTCCGGCACCAGCGTCAGGTGGCCCGCCGCGAGCGACGAGACGCCGACGATGTGGACGTCGTTCTCGATGGCCTGACGCGCCGCTTCCGCCGGAGTGGCGAAGAGCGGGCCGATGTCCACGTCGAAGCCGAGATCGGCGAACGCGGATGCGATGACCTTCTGGCCCCGGTCGTGCCCGTCCTGGCCCATCTTGGCCACCAAGATGCGTGGGCGGCGGCCGTCGTCGTGTTCGAAGGCTTCCACGAGAACACGCACCTGCTCGACGGCTGGCGATGTCACTCCCACCTCCCGCTTGTAAACGCCCGAGATCGACTTGATCGAGGCCACGTGACGGCCCCACACATTCTCCAAAGCGTCTGAAATCTCGCCGACTGTCGCCTTGGCGCGTGCCGCTTTTACGGCGAGATCGAGCAGATTGCCGGCTCCTGAAGATGCGCCCTTGGAGAGCGCGTCAAGGGCCGCGTCTACATCCGCTTGGTTACGCTCCCCGCGCAACCGCTTCAGCTTGTCGATCTGGCTCGCGCGCACAGCGGCGTTGTCGACTTTCAGGATGTCGATGGACGCTTCGTCGGTGGGCTTGAAGGCGTTCACGCCCACGATGGTCTGATGGCCCGAATCGATCCGCGCCTGGGTGCGGGCGGCGGCCTCCTCGATCTTCAGCTTCGGGATGCCCGCCTCGATGGCCTTCGCCATGCCGCCGAGCGCCTCCACCTCCTGGATGTGGGCCCAGGCTTTCTGCGCGAGCTCATAGGTCAGGCGCTCCACGTAGTACGAGCCGCCCCACGGGTCGATGATACGCGTGGTGCCGCTTTCCTGCTGCAGGAAGAGCTGCGTGTTGCGGGCGATGCGGGCCGAGAAATCGGTGGGCAGCGCCAGCGCCTCGTCGAGCGCGTTGGTGTGCAGAGATTGCGTATGGCCTTGGGTCGCCGCCATCGCCTCGACCTGCGTGCGGATGACGTTGTTGAACACGTCCTGGGCCGTCAGCGACCAGCCGCTTGTTTGCGAGTGTGTGCGCAAGGGCAGGGACTTCTCGCTCTGGGGGTTAAAGCCCTTGACGAGCTTCGCCCAGAGCAGGCGCGCCGCGCGTAGCTTGGCCACCTCCATGAAGAAGTTCATGCCGATGGCCCAGAAGAAGGACAGGCGCGGCGCGAACTGATCGACGGTGAGACCCGCCTGGATCCCGGCGCGGATGTATTCGACGCCGTCGGCCAGCGTATAGGCGAGTTCGAGATCCTGCGTCGCGCCCGCCTCCTGCATGTGGTAGCCGGAGATCGAGATCGAATTGAACTTCGGCATGTTCTGCGAGGTGTACGCGAAGATGTCCGAGATGATGCGCATCGACCCCTTGGGCGGGTAGATGTAGGTGTTACGCACCATGAATTCCTTGAGGATGTCGTTCTGGATCGTGCCCGATAGCTTGGCCTGGGGCACACCCTGCTCTTCGGCCGCCACGATGTAGAGCGCGAGCACGGGAAGCACCGCGCCGTTCATGGTCATGGACACGCTCATCTGGTCGAGGGGAATCCCTGCGAACAGCGTGCGCATGTCGTAGATCGAGTCGATGGCCACACCCGCCATTCCCACGTCGCCGGAGACGCGCGGATGGTCGGAATCGTAGCCGCGATGGGTGGCGAGATCGAAGGCGACGGACAGGCCCTTCTGGCCAGCCGCGAGGTTGCGCCGATAGAAGGCGTTGGAATCCTCCGCCGTGGAGAAGCCCGCATATTGCCGGACCGTCCAGGGCTGGTTGACGTACATGGTCGGGTAGGGACCGCGCAGATAGGGAGCGATCCCCGGATAGGTGTCGAGAAAATCGAGGCCCGCGCGGTCGCCGGAGCCATAGGCGGCCTTCACGGCGATGCCCTCGGGCGTCAGCCAGGGCTCGGCGGTCTCGGAGGCCGGGGAGGGCTGGGCAGCCGCGTTCGCCCAGTCGAGGGCCGAAAAATCCGGAATGCGTGTCATGGCCTCAATTCTAGGGCAAGGACCCGACGGATGCTACTCGACCAAGGCCGCACCCGTCAGCCTCTCTTGTCGGCGTTCCACTGCCCCGAACAGGCTCGGCCCCCGGAGGTCGTCCAGGTGCCCGTGCCCCTGGTACCCGACAGGCGTCCGCTCACGTTCGCCCGGTCCTGGCCGCGCGCGATGCCCGCCGACACCGCGCCGTTGGGCTGCACGCTGCCGGTGATGTCGAAGGCCTCCGGGCCGCCATAACGGGCACGGCCGTTCTCCACGACGATGGTGTAGCGATAGGCGCGGTCGCAATTGCCCTGCTGGGTCACGACTTCCACGCTCCAGGTTCCGTCATAAGCGCGGTTCTGGGCCAGAGCCGGGGCAGCAATGGCGAACAGCGCGAGGGTCGACGCGCCAAGGCACAAGAGCCGCATGAAAACCTCCGTGAGCGGTTGGGGCTCGGTCAACGTGGGGGCGCCGGGACCGTTCCTGGCCTCACGAAGCTGTGCGAAGCGCCTCTTCCAGGGTCGCGAGCACGTCGCAGCCGGCGAACACGAATGCCGACACGCCGGCGGCTTTCAGTTCGTCTTCTCGATCGCCCGGCCGCCCGGCCAGGTAGATCGCCAGGGCGCCGGCGCGCCGAAGCGCCTCGGCGGCGGAGGTGGCCTGCGTGGCGTAGATCTCGTCGGACGAGCAGAGGCAGGCGAGGCGTGCGCCGCTCTCCCGGTAGGCCTCGACCATTTCCTCCAGCGACGGGAATCCCTCGTTGGTGATGGCTTCGATGCCGCCGGCCTCGAAGGCGTTGCGGGCGAAGGTCGAGCGGGCCGTGAAGGCCGAGACAGGACCGAGATTGGCCAGGAAGACCGCTGGTCTGCGGCCGGTCTCCTTGAACACCTGGTCCGAGCGGTCCCGCAGGCGCTCAAAGGGTTCGGGGACGCGGTGAGCCGTCAGGGGCGCAATGGCGACCGGACCGGGACCGGGAGCGGTCGCGGCGAGCTCCGCGAGGCTCGCGCCACCGGCCGCGTCCGCCACGAGCGACGCGAAGGGCGCGCGGACGGCCGCTGCCGGGCGGCCGGAGCCGGTGAGGGGTGAAGCGGCGCCTTCCGGGCGCTTTCTCGCAGGTCCGGGAGCCCTGGCGTCGCCGGAGGTAGCGGGAAGCAGCACGGCCACCTCCGTCTCGCGGATGTTGGGGAACTCGCTCGTGCCGGTGATGGGGTCCCGGCGGGTGGCGATGGCCTTGTCTCGGGCGGCGCGCACCGCCGCGATCCGGTCTTGGATCGTCCCCTGGGAAAGGCTCGCAACGATGCCGCCCTCGCGCTCGATCTCCTGGAACAGGCCCCAAGCCTTCTCGCACAACTCGTCCGTGAGCGCCTCGAACCCGCCTGCCCCTGCGGCCGGGTCGGACACCCGCCACAGATTGGCCTCGTCGAGCAGGATGAGCTGGGTGTTGCGGGCGACCCGCCGGGCAAAGGCGTCCGGGAGGCCCAGCGCCGCCGTGAACGGCAAAACCGTAACGGCGTCCGCCCCGCCGATCCCGGCCGAGAAGGCCGCCACCGTCGTGCGCAGCATGTTCACCCACGGGTCGCGCCGGCTCGTCATGCGCCAGGCCGTTTCGGCATGGAGGCGGAGCGGCAGGGGCTCCAGGCCGCAGGCCTCCTCGACCCGGGCCCAGAGACGACGCAGAGCCCGGAACTTCGCGACGGTCAGAAATTCGTCCGCATCCGCCACCAGCAGGAAGGCGAGCCCCTTTCGCCCCGCATCGAGCGAGTGCCCGCCGGTCTCGAAGGCGCGCAGATAGGCGAGGCCCGTGGCGAGCACGGCCGCGAGTTCCTGCGCCTCGCTGGCGCCCGCCGCATGATAGGGCCGCCCGTCGGCCAGGAACGTCCGCCCCGTGAATCCCTTGTCGTTCAGGCCCGCCAGGGTTTCGGCGCAACGCCAGGCGACATCCTCCCAGGAGGCCGAGAGCTTGCCGTGGGCCGCCATGGCGCCGATGGGATCGAGGCCGAAATCCACGGACAGGGACGCAGGCGCATGGCCTCGCCGCTCGGCCAGCGCCACGAACAGGGCCGCTACCTGCCGCCCGTGTCCTCCCGCGTCGAGGCGGATATGGACGAGGTCGAGCATCACGCCCGACAGAGCCCGGTCGAGATCGTCGACGGATCGGATCTCGACCCCGAAGCCGTAGCCCGCGGGAGCCCCAGCGGTCACGAGGCTCAAGGCGTTGGCGCCGCCCTCGAGATCGAGAATCGCCAGCTCTCCGGCCTGGGCGGGGTCCGGATGGTCGACCCGCTGCGACACGAGCCAGGGACCCCGGCAGGGGCGGCCCGTCGGCACACCGTTCTCGGCCTTCCCATAGAGAGGCTGGATCGCGATCCCATCATAGGTCCGCCCCACGAGCTTTTTGGCGAAATCCGCACCCTTCAGCACGCCTTCCACCCGCCCGAGCCATTGCTCGCGGGTCGCATCGGGAAAATCGGCGGCAAGAGGGAGGGTGTCCATGCGGGGCCTCATTGTGGGGATCGCGTCGGCGTGTCCTGCCCCCAATGGGCGCAAACGGACCGGAGGTCTATTGGACTTGCGGTTGATGGCGCCGGTCGGGCCGGACTCCCTCGGGACTGTGTCCCCGGAAGCGATCCGGGGACGACGTCGTGCGCGCGGCGCGGGAGGCCGGACGGCGGCCCGAGGGGCGGCCCTCAGACGAACTGCGTCAGGCCGGGGATCGAGCCGACGATGGGGCCCATCACGTCCTCGCCGGCCTTCTCGCGGCCGTAGGCGAAAAGCTCCTGGCCCAGGGGCTGCATCTGGCCCATGGAGACGCCCGCCGACATCAGCTGGCCGCCCAGCGCCATCACGCCGCCGCCCATGGAGCCCATCATGCCCATGAGGCCTCCGCCTCCCCCGCCGTTGCCGGCCTGGGCGATGACATCCTCCGATCCCGGAAGAGCCGCGATGAGCTGGTTGACCTCGTTCGGGGGGCCCTCCTTCTTCAGGAAGGCCAGGATGAGGCCGATGGCCTTTTCGGCTGTCGCGGCGTCGAGGCCCGTCTTCTGGGTGACGCGGGCGAGTAGTTCTTCCATGAAATTCTCCTGATGCGTGGTTCGCAGGTTGCGCACTAGGTCGGGTTCGGGGGCTCAAAATCAAGTCCGGGCCTCCGATGGAAACCGGCGGCCGGGTCTCCTATAAAGGTGAGGGCTGCCCGGAGGAACAGGATGCTCCAAGACGGAAAGATCTTCATCGGCAAGGCCGGCGAAAAGGCCGAGTACCTGGACCTTCGCCTCGCCAACCGCCACGGCCTGATCACGGGCGCCACGGGCACCGGCAAGACCGTGACCCTCCAGGTTCTGGCGGAAGGGTTTTCCAACGCGGGCGTCCCGGTCTTCGCGGCCGACATCAAGGGCGATCTCTCAGGCATCGCGGCCCCCGGGAACGCCAAGGACGCTTTCGTCAAGCGCGCCGCCGAAATGGGCCTGGACTACCGGCCGGACCAGTTTCCGGTCGTGTTCTGGGACCTGTTCGGCGAGCAGGGCCATCGGGTGCGGGCGACGGTGTCCGAGATGGGCCCGCTGCTGCTCTCGCGGCTCCTCGATCTCAACGACGTGCAGGAGGGCGTGCTCAACATCGCGTTCCGCATCGCCGACGAGCAGGGACTGCTGCTCATGGACCTCAAGGACCTGCGGGCCTTGCTGCAGCTCATCTCCGAGAACGCCGCCGAACTGACCACCACCTACGGCAACGTGTCGAAGGCCACCATCGGCACGATCCAGCGACAGCTTCTGGTTCTGGAGAACCAGAAAGGCGACGAGTTCCTGGGCGAACCCGCGCTCAACATCAAGGATCTGATGCGCACCGACCGCGATGGACGCGGGATCGTGAACATCCTGGCCGCCGACAAGCTCCTGAACAACCCGCGCCTCTACGCGACGTTCCTGCTCTGGCTCATGTCGGAGCTGTTCGAGGAGCTGCCCGAGGTGGGCGATCTCGACCAGCCCAAGCTGGTGTTCTTCTTCGACGAGGCGCATCTGCTCTTCACCGACGCGCCCCGCGCGCTGATCGAAACCGTGGAGCGCGTGGTTCGCCTGATCCGCTCCAAGGGCGTGGGCATTTACTTCATTACGCAGAACCCGGCCGATATTCCCGAATCCGTTCTGGCGCAGCTCGGAAACCGTATCCAGCACGCCCTGCGCGCCTATACGCCGCGCGAGCAGAAGGCGGTGCGCGTGGCGGCCCAGACCTTCCGGCAGAACCCGGCTTTCGACACCGAGAAAGCTATCACGGAGCTGGGGGTCGGCGAGGCCCTCGTCTCGACCCTGGAGGGCAAGGGCTCGCCGTCCATGGTGGAGCGAACCTTCATCGCGCCGCCCATGGCGCAGGTCGGGCCCATCGACGCGGCCGAGCGCCAGCGGATCATCGCGTCGAGCCCCATGAAGGGCAAGTACGACCAGACCATCGACAGCGAATCCGCCTACGAGATGCTGGCCAAGCGCGCCGAGAAGGCCGCCGCCGACGCCCAGGCCGAGCAGGAGGGCGGAGGCATCCTCGACATGCTGGGCGGCCTCTTCGGCACCGGCCCGGCCCGCAAGGGCTCCATGACCGTGACCCAAAGGGTCACCCGCGAGGTGACCCGCACCATCGTGAACCAGACGGTGGGCAATCTCGCGGCAGGGATCGGCAAGTCCATCGGGGGACGCCAGGGCAGCTCCATCGGCCGGGCCATCGTTCGCGGGACCCTGGGCGGGCTCTTGAGGCGGTGAGGTTGCACTCGTTCCCTCCCCCTTGTGGGGAGGCCTAGGGTGGGGGTGTGAGCGGCCACATCGAGCCAGCGTAGTGCCAACACCCCCACCTCCAACTCCTCCCCACAAGGGGGAGGAGAGTCCGTCGCGTTCACCCCCTTGCCCCAAGTCCCCGATCGGATGCACCTTGCCGTCCGCCAAGACCCTAAGATTCCCTCCAACAGAACGAAACCTCATGTCTCAGCTCGACCAAGTTCTCGCCAAGATCGATTCGGATCTCGATGCCTCTCTCGCACGGCTGTTCGAATGGCTCCGGATCCCGTCGATCTCCACCGATCCCGCCTACAAGGCCGATTGCCGCCGGGCCGGGGAATGGCTGGTGGCGGATCTGAAGGGCCTGGGGGTTGATGCCTCTTTGCGCGAGACGCAGGGCCATCCGGTCGTGGTCGGCCATGCCAAGGGCGCGGCCGCGCCGCACGTCCTGTTCTACGGTCATTACGACGTGCAGCCGGTGGATCCGCTGGAGCTTTGGGACACGCCGCCCTTCGAGCCCAAGATCGCGACCCTGGCCGACGGGCGCAAGGTGGTCAGCGCCCGCGGTTCCTCCGACGACAAGGGCCAGGTGCTCACCTTCGTAGAGGCCTGCCGCGCCTGGAAGGCCGTGACGGGTTCGCTGCCGATCAACGTCACCTTCCTGGTCGAGGGCGCCGAGGAGGACGGATCCAAATTCCTTCCCGAATTCATCGAGGCCAACAAGGACGAACTGAAGGCCGACGTGGCCCTCGTCTGCGACACCGGCATGTGGGACCGCGATACGCCCGCCGTCACGTCGTCGCTGCGCGGCATGGTCTACGAAGAGGTGAAGGTCCGCTGCGCCGACCGCGACCTGCATTCGGGCACCTTCGGCGGCGCCGCCCAGAACCCGATCCACGTGCTGTCCAAGATCATCGCGGCGATACACGACGAGAACGGGCGTATCACCATCCCGGGCTTCTACGACGGCGTGCCCGAGACGCCCACGCAGATGCTGGAGCAGTGGCGCGGACTCAACCTCACGGAGGAGGAGTTTCTCGGGCAGGTCGGCCTGAAGCACTCCGCCGGCGAGAAGGGCCGCATGCTCATCGAGCAGATCCAGTCGCGCCCCACCTGCGACGTCAATGGCATCATTGGCGGCTACACGGGCGAGGGCACCAAGACGGTGATCGCCTCGGAGGCGAGCTGCAAGGTCTCGTTCCGCCTCGTGGGGGACCAGGACCCGGCCAAGATCGCCGAGAGCTTCCAGGCCTTCGTGCGCGAGCGCATCCCCGCCGATTGCTCGGTGGAGTTCATCCACCACAAGGGCTCGCGAGCCCTGTCACTCCCGCACGATTTCTCGGCGCTGACCGTGGCCAAGGGCGCCCTGCACGACGAGTGGAAGAAGGAGCCGATCGTGATCGGCATGGGCGGTTCGATCCCGGTGGGCGGCGATTTCAAGCGGACCCTCGGCCTCGACACGCTCTTCGTGGGCTTCGGTCTCGATGACGACCGCATCCATTCGCCCAACGAGAAGTACGACCTCCAGAGTTTCCACAAGGGGACCCGGAGCTGGGCGCGAATCTTGGCGGCGCTGGCCCAGAAATAGCCGAATCCCTGTCGAGCCGCGCCCGGCGCTGAGCCGGGCCCGGCCGCATCAGCTTCGTCCGCCGGCCGGCGAGGCCGCAGCGGCATCGTCTCTCGCGCCGCTGACGGCCGGGATGATGCCGTTCGCGAGCAGGGCGTGGAGGTCGCGCACATAGCCGGTTCGCCCGGAGGGCGCGGTCGGATCCGAGGTCATGACCACCGTGAGGCCGAGGCTTGGCACCACATAGAGCATCTGGCCGCCATAGCCCCATGCGTAGTAGATCGTGTGGTCCCCAGCCTGGCGGATGAACCAGCCGTAGCCATACGAGTCGCCCGTGAACGGGGATGCGGTCCGGGGTTCCCAGGATGCCTTGACCCAGCTCTCCGGCACCACCCGCCGGCCGTCGATCATGCCGCCTTGCCGGTACATCTCGCCGAAGCGCAGGAGAGCGCGCGGCGACAGGGCCATCTCGTTGCCGCCGAGATAGATGCCTTGCGGGTCGCGGGTCCAGGCCGCGACGTCGATGTCCAGCGGTTTGCCCAGCCACTCCCGTGCTAGATCCAAGGTGCTGTCCCTCGAGACGCGGGTCAGGATGGCTGAGAGCAGGTGAGTGCTGCCCGTGGAATAGAGCATCCGCCCCCCAGGCTCGTCCACGAAGGGTCGGGAGAGGACGTAGCGCACCCAGTTGGGGCTTTCGATCCAGCGCCCGTAATTCGCGCCCGATGTCCGCTCCAGCCCCGCCCGCATCGACAGAAGGTGACCGATGGTGATCCGCCCGAGGCGCGGGTCGGGATCGGGGGGTGCGCTCCTGTCGAGGAGGGCGACGGCGGGCTGGTCCACGCCGTCGAGAAGGTCCTTCTCGATGGCGATGCCCACCAGGGCGGACAGGATCGTCTTCGAGGCGGATTTCACGTTCACCGGCCTGTTGGCCGCCGGCCCGCGGAACACCTCCTCGGTCAGGACGGTGCCGTTTTGCGAGATGATGAGGGTGCGCAAGCTCGGAAAAGCCCTGGCGCGCTCCAAAACCGGCGACAGCCGAGCCGGGTCGGCGCTTGCGGTGCCTTGCGCCGGGGGCGAGGCCCTGTCCTGGGCGAGCGCCGCCGGTCCTGAAAGCGCCAGGGCGAGGCAGACGGGCAAGGCGAAGTGAAGCGCGACGCGCATCGGCGGATCTCCTGTCGGGTCCCCTTGCACATGGTCGGTCGCCCGGGCCGCGCAACCAAGTCCCACGAGAACGTGAGGTTTCCTCCACCGAGGCTTCCGGGGAGGATTCGGGCTATTGAAATGGCGGCTCGCCGGTCCATGATAGACCAGAGACGGCAAGGAGCGCTTATGGCCGAGAGAGTGATCAAGGACGACCAGCCGCGCACCTACTTCGATTGTACCAAATGTCCGGCCTTCTGCTGCTCGATCTACGAGCGGGTGACCGTCACCAAGCGCGACATCAATCGGCTGGCCAAGCATTTCGGCGTGTCCGTCGAGGATGCGAGGCGGGATTACACCAAGGATTTCGAGGGCGAGCGCGTGCTCAAACGCGTGAAGGACGTCATCTTCGACGAGACCTGCATGTTCCTCGATCAGAAGACGCGTGGCTGCACGATCTATCACGGCCGTCCGGGCGTCTGCCGCTCCTATCCGGGCCGGTCCCGGTGCGCCTATTACGATGTGCTGAAATTCGAGCGGATCCAGCAGGGCGACGAGAACGTGGTGCCGGTCGTCAAGATCATCTTCCGCGAGGTCGAGGAGGTCGAGGTTTCCGACGAGGACGGCACCGAGGAGATCTACGAGTGGAAGGAGCGGACGGACCGCTGAGGCTCAGGCTCACGGTCGCGGTCGTTCGCCGTCCCGTACCACCACGGTCGCCGTCATGCCGGCCGTCAGGCGCACCGTTTCAGGCACGACGTCGAGGCCGATGCGGACCGGGATTCTCTGCGCGAGGCGCACCCAGTTGAAGGTGGGATTGACGTTGGCTATGAGGTCCGCGGTGCCTTGCACGGTCTCCCGGTCCACGATGGCACGCGCGACGCTCTCCACATGGCCGCGCAGCTCGTCGGGATACCCCATCAGCTGGATCGTGACGGGGTCTCCCTCGCGGATGTTACGGATCTTGGTCTCCTCGAAATAGCCGGCCACATAGAACGAATCGCTGTCGACGACGGCCAGCGAGGCCCGGCCGGCGGTGGCGTAGTCGCCGGGATTGACCAGCAGGTTCGTGACGTAGCCGTTCACGGGTGAGCGCACTCCTGCGCGGTCGAGGTTGAGGCGAGCGGTGTTGAGGGCCGCGGACGCCTCGTTGTAGGCGGCTTCCGCCGTGGCCACGGCGGTTTCGGCCTGCTCGCGGGCCTCCGCCGTGATGGCTGCGCTCGACAGGCGGGCACGGCGCTCCAGTTCGCGGCGACGCTGTTCGCGCTCTTCCTCCCGCCCCGACAAGGCCGCCTCGGCCTGCGCCAGCGCGAAACGGTAGCGGGTCGGATCGATGGTGAACAGGATGTCGCCTTTGCGGACGGCCTGATTGTCCTTCACGAGCACCTGAGCGACCTCTCCGGACACGTCGGGCGCGATCTCAATCACGTCCGCACGCACGCGGCCGTCCCGTGTCCAGGGATTGTTCGTGTAGGTCAGCCACGCGAACCAGCCCGCCGCGACCGCCAGGGCGACGACGAAACTGGTGATGACGAAGCGGGCCGTTCGAGAGAGGTTCACGGAAGGGGATCCTAACGAAAGATCGCGATGACGATGACGGACAGGATGAGGCCGTAGAGGGCGGTGTTGAACAGAGCCGCATGCCAGACGAAGCGGTAGATTCCGACGGCGCTCAGGCCCTCGCGCAGGACGTACCAAACGGCGAAAGCCGCTGCCGCGTAGGCGAGGAGTGGCGGCACGAATACGCCGAAGAGGTCGATTTCCTTGATCATGCGGGCGTTCTTTCGCTCAAGGGCGCCGGCAGCATCGTGGGCGCCGCCACCTCGAAGAATCCGGCATGGCGGTGCAGGGCGCTGGAGATCGCGACGAGCGCGGTGAGTGCATCTTCCGCCGCCGGACTCGGCCCGTGGGACAGGAGAGCCGTGACGGCGCGGTCGATGTCCGGCAACGAAGCGTTGGCGGCCTTGCCGTTCTTGAGATGCCGGAAATGGCGGGAGAGGGCGTTCAGCGACTGCTCGACCATACGGCCGGCCCCCGGCTCAAGCCTTGGACGAACGCGCTGCAGGGTTGTGAGGTTCAGGCCGATGCGCAAGGCCGCAAGGCTGCCGCGCAGCAGGTCGCGCTGAGTCGGATCGGCGCCATCGAGGCGTGTGAACAGGGCGTTGATCCGGTCGAACATGCGTCCGGCGAAGGCTTGGCGCGAACCGGATGAGCCTGGATCGGCAAGAACCTGGAGCTCGCGCAGGATGCTTCGGCGGATGCGCCTCACCGTCCAATCCACGCCGAGCGGCCGCAGGAGCCGGAAGGCCAGGATCCCGGCCACGAGTCCCGTGAGCAGGGCCAGGGTCGAATTGACGAACGCGGCGAAATCCGGGGGCGTGCTCGAATTGGTCAGCCCGATGAGCGCCACGAGATTGAGGCCGAGCGGCGTCACCTGCAGGCCGAGGCGTGGCAGCGCCAGCAGGATGCCGAACGGGATGTAGAACGGGATCAGAACCATGACGAGCGACGCGAAGCCGTCGATGCGCGGCAGCACCGCGAAGGCGTAGACGGCGGCCGCAAGGGCCGAATAGATCGTCATCTTCAAGAAGTTGGCGGCCGCCGTCGCGGGATCGTCGAGGGACGCCAGGATGCTGCAGATCACGCCGCTGAAGATCACGGCGGAGCTGCCCTGGGACCAGCCCGTGGCGATCCAGAAGGCCGATGTCGTCAGGACGGCGGTGGTGGACACGGCCGCTGCCACCGCCGCCAGGGTGAAATCGCGGTCCCGCGCAGGCGAGGGCGCCGCCTCCCGGACGGCTACGGGCCTGCCAGAGAAGAGCGCGTCCCGCCATTCGAGGACCCGCTGCCAGGTCTCCAGAACGTCCGACAGGCGCAGCAGGATGTTGCGGACCAATATGGTCTCGCGGTCCCGGACGAGGTCGGCGAAACGGGGCGTCCGGGTGGCGATCGTGGCGCGAAGTTCCTCCACGGAGGCGACAAAGCCGGGTGACAGGGACGCTTGGTGGTCCAAGAGGTCTGCGACCTGACCGAGGAGGGGCTGAAGCGCCGCTTCCTTGGCCGGAGCATGCTCCCGGAGCACGGCCATCCGGTCGTGGATCGAGACCAGCAGGGACAGCATGTTGAGCAGCTGTCCCTGCAGATGGCGGGCCACGTCCGCCGCGGCACGGACGGACGGCGTGTCGAAGGCCGAGAAGACCCGAAGCGCGTCGAGGGCGATGACGTCCGCGATCATGCGCTGCTGGTCGTCCAAAGCCTTCTCGTCCCGGCTTCGACCCCGCAAAACGTCCCCGATCCAGAGCGAGACCGCCCCGATCGTGGCCTCGACCGATCCCTTGAGGGCGGTGCCGGCCGTCTTCGGAAAGACGAGCTGGCTCACCAGGGTCGCGCAGCCGATGCCGAGCAGGATCTCCAGGCAGCGTCCGATGGTGTAGTCGAAGGCCGTGTCGGGCGCGAGGGCGGAAGGGATGCCCACGATGGCGGCCGTATAACCCGACAGCAGGGCCCCGTAGGCCGCGGGCGCATCGCGCAGCAGGACGGACGTGAACGTACAGGCTCCGATCCAGAGGGCGAGCGCCAGGAGAAAGACCGGACCGTTCTGGGCAAACAAGCCCACGAGGACGAGAGCCGTCGCCCCGCCCATCACCGTTCCGACGACCCGGAAGAGGGATTTGGCCACCACCATGCCGGCAATCGGCTGGGAGACGACGAACACCGTCAGCATCGCCCAACTGGGCTGGGTCAGGCTCAACTTGAAGGCGATGAACAAGGCCAGCACCGCCGCGCCGAAGGTCTTGATCGAGAAAACCACCTCTCGCCACCCCGGCTGCGGCATGAAACTCGTGCGCCTCTCGATGGATCCGCATTCCCTTTTCGGCTCGTGCGGAGCATGGTGATTTCGTGGAGGTAGGCCCCCGGGGGGGGGGATCAAGCCACCCGGCAGCCCCCGCATAGCAGAACGGAGATCGCGGGCGATTGTGCCTGGGGCAACCCAGCCCTGCGCGGTTTTGGCATGCCAGAGGCCCCCAAGCGGTCTATACAGCTCGGAATGGGTCGATTTTCCGGCCCCGGCCCGCGCCAGGCCTGCAGAAAAGACGTTCCATGGACACGAAATCGACGATCGCCCCCGCCACCCCCGCCATGACCCGGCCGGAGCGGGTGGCCGTACCCATCCTGGCGGCGATCAGCGTTTCGCATCTCCTGAACGATCTCATTCAATCCCTCATCCCGGCGATCTATCCGGTCCTGAAGGACGCGTTCCACCTCGATTTCGGCCAAATCGGGCTCATCACCTTCACGTTCCAGCTCACCGCCTCCCTGCTGCAGCCTCTCGTGGGGCACTTCACGGACATGAAGCCCCAGCCGTTCTCACTGGTGATCGGCATGGGTTTCACCCTGGTCGGCCTCCTGACGCTCTCGATGGCGGGATCCTACGGGGTGCTGCTGATCGCGGCAGGCCTCGTGGGCATGGGGTCCTCGGTCTTCCACCCGGAATCCTCCCGGGTCGCCCGCATGGCCTCGGGCGGACGGCACGGCATGGCGCAATCGGTCTTCCAGGTCGGTGGCAACACCGGCACCGCGCTCGGGCCGCTGCTGGCCGCCTTCATCGTGGTGCCGCGAGGGCAGGGCAGCATCGCGTGGTTCTCGGCCGTCGCCCTCCTGGCGATGGCGATCCTGTTCTGGGTTGGGCGGTGGTACGGCGAGCGGCTAGCCACCCTGAGGGCCAAGCCGCGCGGGCCATCGGGCGCAGCCAAGCATTCGCGGGCCCGGGTGTTCTGGGCCGTGACGATCCTGATGCTGCTGGTTTTCTCCAAGAACTTCTATCTCGCGAGCATCAGCAGCTATTTCACCTTCTACCTGATCGGAAAATTCCAGCTTTCGGTTCAGGACGCCCAGGTCCATCTCTTCGTCTTCCTGGCCGCCGTGGCCGCCGGCACCGTGCTGGGCGGCCCCATCGGGGACCGGATCGGGCGCAAGTACGTGATCTGGATCTCGATCCTGGGCGTGCTCCCGTTCACGCTGGCGCTGCCTTACGCCAACCTGTTCTGGACCGGTGTCCTCAGCGTTCTCATCGGCCTGATCCTGGCCTCCGCCTTTTCGGCCATCCTGGTCTTCGCAACGGAGCTCGTTCCGGGCCGGGTGGGCATGATCGCGGGGCTGTTCTACGGCCTCTCCTTCGGCATGGGCGGCCTCGGGGCGGCGGTTCTGGGTCATGTGGCCGACCTGACGAGCATCGAGACGGTCTATCAGATCTGCTCGTTCCTGCCGGCTATCGGGCTCCTCACCTACTTTCTGCCCCATGAGCGGCCGGCGCGTTACGCCTGAGGGATCGGTCACCGCCAGGCGTAGTTGAAGCTCACGCTGATGCGCTCGGCTTCCGCCTCGTTGACGGGCACCTCGTGGCGGAGCCAGCTCTCCCAGAGCAGGACCGTGCCGGGCTTCGGCGCCATATAGGCAAACTGCCGGTTCTCGGGGCGCGCCTTCGCCTTCCGGGGCGGGGCCGCCATCATGAAGCCGAGGCGTGGGTCTTCGAGCTTGAGGGCGCTCGCTCCATCGGGAATGCTCACGTAGTAGGTGCCGCTGATCACCGAATGAGGATGGATATGGGACGTGTGGACGCCTCCGGGCGGCAGAACGTTGATCCAGAGGCTGTCCAGGACGAGCTTGCGCCCCTTGAGGTCGAATTCGAGCTCCTTGGCGAAGCCCGCTACATGCTTGTCGAGGGCCTTGCGCAGTTCCCCGAAGACGGGGACGCGCCAGGGAAGGTCGTCCAGGGACGCATAGGATGTGTAGCCCGGGTAGCCGTTTTTCTCGCACCAGCGCTGGCCGGCCTCGTCGTCCTCCGCGATGGAGAGGCAGGCCGCCTCGATCTCGGACAGAAGACCCTGCGCTTTCTCGTCGTTCATCTCGGCGCGATAGACTTTGGTGACGAAAAGCGTATCGATGGTTTGCATGATGGTTTGGCCCTGGTGCTCGCTTCGATGGATTCGACGTCTGCCCTGAACGCTTCCTTGCGGCGCATTCTCAGATGGTTCAAGGGGCCGGCCGGGAAACGGCCCGGACAAAATTTTTCCGGTCTCCCGCGTCCGGTTCCGGCTCGGCCGCGCTTGTGGGCCGGGCCATCAGGTCCCACCTTGGCCGTATGAGCGCGTCCGACACCCTCCTCGATTTTCCAGCCGACCCACTGGTCTTGGGCCGCAGCCTCGAGCCGGAGCTCCTGGCCGGGGTCTTGGCTCTCAGGGACTGGCTGGTGAAGGAGGGAGCGCGCCTCGACGATCCGAGCGACGTCTTCACGGGTTTCATCGAAAACCTCAAGAACCTCGGCCTTCCCATCGACCGGGCCGCGTCGGCGGTCGAAACCCTGCATTCGGAATATGCGGGCATCGGCCGCTTCTGGACGCCGGAGGAGGGGACCGTGGTGCGCTACCTGCCCCACGGGGACCGCCGGGAGGTCGTCTACAAGGCCAGTCCCTTTGCCTACGTGAACAAGACCGGCGAGTGGCTGTTGATGAACCTCGGCGAGACGCCGGACGAGCGCTTCAGCATCATCCCGGAACTCAAGGAGGAGGGTTTCCGGCACTACCTGGTCATCCCGATCCGCTTCATCAATGGGGCCGAGAACGCGGTTTCGTTCGCGACCCGCTCGCCGGAAGGTTTCAGCACGCAGAGCCTCAAGGCCCTCCGTCTCATCATGCCGACCTTCGCCCTCGTGTCCGAACTGAGGGCCACCAGCAACCGCCTGGACGACGTGCTGCGGATCTATGTGGGCGACGAGCCCCATCGGGCCATCCTGTCCGGCGCGATCCTGCGCGGGCAGGTCTCCCGTATCCGCTCGGCGATCCTCTTCGCCGACATGCGCAGCTATACCCGCCTGTCCTCGACCCTGACCCCGGAAGGGGCGGTCGAACTCCTCAACAATTACTTCGACTGCCTCGTGCCGCCCATCGAAGACGAGGGCGGAGAGGTGCTCAAATACCTCGGCGACGGCCTCCTGGCGATCTTTCGCGACCGGGGCGACGATACCGGCGGAGCGCCCCAATCGGCCCTGACGGCGGCCACCAGCGCCATCCGGCGGCTCCAGACGGCCAACAGCGAGGGCCGGTTCCCGGTCCCGGTCCAGGTCGGGATCGCCCTCCATCACGGGGAGGCCGCCTACGGCAATGTGGGCTCCGGCCAGCGCCTGGATTTCACCGTGATCGGCCCGGACGTGAACCTCGCCAGCCGCATCGCCCACCTGAACAAGGAGTTGGGCGAGCCTCTTCTCATGTCCAAGCCCTTCGTGGACCACCTCTGGGGCAACCCCACACCCCTGGGCACCCACCTCGTCGATGGCCTCGACGAGCGAGTGGAGGTGTTCAAGCCGTAAGCCCCACCTTGCGAAACGGCCCTCTTTGCCGCTAAAAGCGCCTCACCCTTCTCGAAGGTTCGGAAGGGCCTGTAGCTCAATGGTTAGAGCCGGCCGCTCATAACGGTCTGGTTCCCGGTTCGAGTCCGGGCGGGCCCACCAATATTTTCAGGCACTTAGAGCCCGGCAAGGTTCTCAGCCTGCAGCACCCGGTGAACCACCCCATTTTCGACTGCCTGACGTCCATCGTCGGGGATCCGATCGCTCGCGTTCCACCGTCCCGGTGACCTTGGTGATGCCCAGGGACGCGGACGAACGTCTCATCGCTCACGCCAACGGCGCATGCTTCAATCCTGCGCTGAGGGACCGTTCGCTCGACAACGCCGAGACCGTGTGAAGTCACGGCAGGGCGTCGGTTGGACGGCCACGTCCGGTTCTCCGGCCACCGTCATGCTGAGAGGCTTCGATTACGCCGCCCGCTTCGTCGACAGGACCGTCTTGCAACCTTGCCGTCGTGATGTCGAAGCCAGTGATGGGGCGTGAACACTCCGCTTAGGCCTAAAGTCTCGTTGACCCCGGCATGGATTGCATATTTTTTGATCACCATGCTCCCGGAATATGCCTGATGCCCCGGACTTCGACTCCGCTTCACAAGACGTTTCCACGTGCTCGCGCGACCTGCGGCGCTTCGGTTCGGGAGACACAAATCCATGACTGATATTTCGAGGTCTGACGTCACGGTCATCCGTCAGGCGGATTGGGCGATCGTTTGGAACGAGGAGCGCCAGGAACACGCCTACGCGCGCGGCGTCGATGTCGCGTTCTCGGATGGAAAGATCCTCAGCATCGGCACCCGCTACGACGGTATCGCGGCGCGCGAGATCGACGGCCGGTCCTCCATGGTCATGCCGGGTTTCGTGAACGTGCATTGCCATTCCGGCGACGAGCCCATCGCGAAGGGGCTGTTCGAAGATGTGGGAACCGAAGCGCTTTGGGGGAACGCGCTCTACGAGTACTCCGCGCTGATCGACGCCGACGCCGACGCGAAGGCGGCGTGCCAGACGGTGATGCTGTGCGACCTAATCCGCAGCGGCGTCACAACGTGTCTCGACATCGCCTCGCCATATCCGCAATGGCTGTCGATTGCGGCGGATAGCGGAGTGAGAGCCTATCTTGCGCCCGGCTTCCGGGAGGCGGAGTGGCGCATGGCCGGGAGTCATCGCCTGGACTTCGACTGGAACAAGGCGGCCGGTAGGGAGCGTTTCAGGGCCGCACTCGATTTCGTCGATGCGGCGCAAGCGCATCCGAGCGGACGCATCCGGGGCGTCGTGGCGCCCTCGCAGATCGAGACGTGTTCGGAGGAACTCATCGTCGAGGCCGTCGGTGAAGCCCGAAAGCGTGGGATGCCGATCACCATCCACGCGGCGCAGACGATGGCGGAGCACGAGGAATTGCTGCGCCGAACCGGTGAAACCGCGCCGGCGATGCTCGACCGCCTGGGCGTGCTCGGGGCCGATCTCATCCTCGGCCATTGCATCTTCCTCGATCATCACTCCTGGACCCGGCAGCGCCGCCACGAGGACCTGCGGCGCCTCGCGCGCACGGGGACCAACGTCGCGCATTGTCCGGTCACCTTCGCCCGGAGCGGCATGACGCTCGAAAGCCTCGGCGGATACCGCCGCGCGGGCGTCAATGTGGGGATCGGGACGGACAGCTATCCCTTCAATATGATCGAGGAAATGCGGGAGGCGCTCATCTGCTCGCGCGTTGCCGGCAAAAGCGTTTTCGACCTCGACACGGGCGGCATCTTCGCCGCGGCCACGACGGGCGGCGCGAAGGCGCTCGGGCGTGATGACATCGGACGCCTCAAGCCGGGAGGGCCGGCCGACCTGGTGCTCGTCGACCTCTCCCAGCCGGCCATGCAGCCTCTCCACGACCCCTTGCGCAACCTCATCCACTGCGCCGCCGAGCGCGCCGTTCGAGACGTTTTCGTCGACGGGCGCACGATCCTCGAGAACAGGCGGGTGACCAACCTCGACTACGAGGGGGCGGTGCGTGAGCTTCAGGATGCCCAGCGGCGTGCCAGCCGCCGGGCCGAACAGGCCGATCCTCAAGGTCGCTCCCTCGCCAGCCTCGCCCCGCTCTCCCTTCCGTCGTGACGTCCGGCTCACACGCATAACGCCTCACGGGAACGTCACTCTTCCGCGCCATCGGACAATGGAACCTGTCATGAACGCCCATCAAGCATCGACGACCGTTTTTCGGAACTGCGACTGGCTGGTCGCCTGGGATCAGGATGCGGGGTCGCATGTGTATCTGCGTCAGGCTGATTTCGCGATCCGCGGCAACGAGATCGTGCATGTCGGACCGGGCTATTCCGGCGACGCCGACACGGAAGTCGACGCGCGGCAGATGATGATCATTCCGGGCTTCGTGAACGTTCACAGCCACCCGGGCCATGAGCCGGGATGGAAGGGCATGCTGGAAGAACTGGGAAGCCCCCGCTTGGGGCAGAGTTCCCTCTACGAGTTCATGCCCGTCTTCCAGATCGACGAACAATACACGCGGCCCGCTCTCAGGATCGCGGCGTCCGAGCTACTGAAGAGCGGCGTGACGACGATCTGCGATCTCGGGCGACCGCGCGAGACCTGGGCGGACGAGTATGCCGAGACGGGCATCCGGGCGGTCCTGTGGGGCATGTTCCGCTCCGGGCCGTGGAAGACCCGCAACGGCCACTCCGTCGAGTACGACCTCGACCCAGCGCGAGGAGACAAGCTGCTGCGCGAGGCCATCGAGATCGCCGACGCGGCATCGAAGCATCCGAGCGGCCGGATTACGGGATATTTCGGCCCCGCGCAGATCGACACCTGCACCGAGGGTCAGATCAGGGACTCCCTGGAGGCCGCACGGGAACGCGGCCAGCCGATCCAGATTCATGCGGCGCAGAGCATCGTCGAGTTCCAGGAGATCATGCGGCGCTACGGCTGCACGCCGATCGAATGGCTCGATCGGATCGGCGCTCTCGGGCCCGACACGATCATCGGCCACTGCATCTTTCTCAACGATCATCCGTGGCTGCACTGGCCGCACGCCAACGACTTCGAGCGCCTGCGGGACAGCGGCGCCGGGGTCGCCCATTGTCCGGTGGTGTTCGCCCGCAGAGGGATCGCCCTGAACGCGCTGAGCCGCTATATGCGGGCCGGCATTCCTTGCGGCATCGGAACCGACACCTTCCCGCACAACATGCTCGACGAGCTGCGTATGGCCTGCTACGCGGGCCGCATCGTCTCGGGAAGCTTCACGGGAGCGACGACGAGGGACGCGTTCATGGCCGCCACCGCGGTTGGGGCCGACATGATCCGCCGGCCAGATCTCGGACGGCTGGCGCCGGGATGCAAGGCGGACTTTGCCGTCGTCGACATGAGCAATCCCTACATGCAGCCCGATTACGAGCCCATCAGGAGCCTCGTCTATTCGGCGAACGACCGGGCCATCAAGGATGTCTTCGTCGATGGCCGGCAGGTGGTGAAGGACGGCGAAATCACCGACTTCGACATCGCAGAGGACGTGGAGACCTTGCGCCGAGGGCAGGCCGAAGCAGTTTCCACGGCGAAACAGCGCGATTGGGCAGGCCGCCGCATGGAAGAGTTGAGCCCGCGGGTCTTTCCCATCGCGGGCTGAGCGATCCTGACCGGAGGGCGCTCATCGATGCGCCTCCGTTCAGGGCATTCCGCCTCAGGCGGTCTCGCCATAGCGGTCGAAGACGATGTTCCCGTCGAGGATCGTGAGGTCGCAGCGGGTGTCGTTCAGAATATCCTCAGGGCTGGCTTCGAGCATATTGCGCGAGAACACCGCGACATCGGCGGCAAGACCCGGCACGAGACGTCCCCATTCAGTCTCCGCCTTGTTCACATAGGCTCCGAACTCCGTGAAGGCCGCGATCGCCTGCGCGATGGACACCGTCTCCCCTTCGCACATGATGGTCCCCTGCGACGTCTTTCGCGTGAGCATGCTGTAGAAGTTCGGGAAGGGATCGATGTCGCACACCGGTGCATCACTCCCGGCAGCCGGCTTGAAACCCTGGTCGATCCACGTGCGGAGAGGATAGGACGGCTTGGCCCGCTCCTCGCCGACTACGGATACGTAGAGATCTCCGAAGTCGTAGATGAACACCGGCTGCGGGACAGGCTGGACGCCAAGGCGCGCCATCCGAGCGTTTTGATCCGGGCGCGCGTAGCCCGCATGTTCGATTCGGTGGCGCCGGTCCGGATCCGGCATGGCTTCGAGAGCGAGCTCGAAAGCGTTGAGAGTCTGCTCGATGGCCGCGTCGCCGATGGCGTGCACGGCAAGCTGGTAGCCCTTCGCATGGTAGTCGTGTACGAGATCGTTCATCTCGTTGTCGCGCAGGAGCATCAAACCTCGGTTGTCGGGTTGCCCGACATAGGGCTCCGTCATCGCGGCCGTGCGTCCGCCCGCGCTCCCGTCCGTGAAGATCTTGACGGGACCGACGCGCAGCATCGCGTCACCGGCACTCGTGACCACGCCGTCCCGGAACGCCTGCTCCACGATGCCACCGGGTCCCCCGAGAAGACACTGAGTTGTCCGCACCGGGAGCTTGCCGAGGCGCTGGGCTGTCCGGTAGGCCGCCACCTCTCGATATCCAGCCCGCATTCCGACACCGGCGTCCATCACGCTCGTGATGCCGTAGGACAGGCAGGCTTGGCCCGCCGCCTCGATCGCCGCGACGAGTTCCTCGTCGGTCGGCTCGGGCAAGACGGCTTTGAGCCGATCCCGCCCCGTTTCGGCAAGGAGACCCGTGAGCCTGCCGTCCTTCTGTTCGATGGCGCCACCCTGCGGGACCGGCGTCCCTTCATCGATGCCGGCGAGCCGCAGCGCCATAGAGTTGCAGATCGTGACATGGCCGCAGGCTCTGACGATCGCGACGGGATGGTCCGGGGCTGCGGCGTCGAGTTCCTCTCGCAGGGGGTGGCGTCCGACATCCAGGTTGAACTGGTCGTAGCCACGGCCTTGGATCCATTGACCCGGCGGCGTCGCGGCGGCGCGTTCCCGCACCTTGTCCAGCAGCGACGCCAGGGTTGGAGCGCTCGCGCTTCGAACGTCGACGTGCCCCATGATGAGGCCGTAGGGCAGGAGGTGCATGTGCGAGTCGCAAAGGCCGGGCGTCGCCAACCGACCCTTGAGATCGATCACTTTCGTCCCGGGACCGGCCAAGGGCTCGATGTCGGACGCCGCGCCGGCGGCCAGAACACGGCCGGACCACAAGGCGACGGCATCGGCGACACCTTCATTCAAGCCGAGAAAGACGCGGCCGTTCGTGAGGATCGTATCTGCGAAAGGGAGAGCTGGCATTGCGCATTGCACCAAAGTTTGGCTCAACGAGAGGCGTTGCAGCCACAGTTTCGCGAGAGTGCATCCCTATTTTGCAGTCAGCAAGCGCGATTGGCACGGTTTTGAGAAAACGGGCCTTGAAACTTGAACCGCTGAAGGGATAGCTTCACGTGTCAGCGGCCAAATAAGGCGCGGCATTGGAGGAAATCAATGGTGAAAGCACGTTCGTTGACCCGCTGGCTCGCCTTCGGCTTTGTCGCCGGCTTGGGGTTCGTCTCCGCGGCTCCCGCATCAGCGCAGGCGACTCTCGACACGGTCAAGAAGCGCGGAAAGATTCTTTGCGGCGTGTCTCCGGTGGCTCCAGGATTTTCCTATGCCGACGACAAGGGAGTGCGCCGCGGATTCGACGTGGACATTTGCCGAGCGGTCTCGGCAGCGGTCTTCGGTGAGCCTGACAAAGTCGAATATGTGCCGTTGAACACGAATGTCCGCTTCCAGGCGGTTCAGTCGGGAGAGGTCGATATTCTCTCGCGGCAGAACACCTGGAGCTTCTCGCGCGACAACTCGCTCGGCCTCGATTTCGGTCCCGTGGTCTTCTACGACGGACAGGGCCTCATGGTCCCCAAGAAGCTCAATGTCTCGAGCGCGTCGGAACTGGCCAACGCGGCCATCTGCCTCCTGCCCGGCACGACCACGCTTCAGAACCTCGAGGACTTCTTCCGGCCCAAGAACATCAAGTACGAACCGGTCGTGTTCGAGAACTCGGACGAGTGGCGAAACGCGTTCTTCAGCGGCCGCTGCGATGCCATCACGACCGATCGGTCCGATCTGGCATCCGTGCGCGCCATCGCGAGCGATCCGGACGCCTACGTCGTCTTGCCGGAAACGGTCTCCAAGGAGCCGCTGGCGCCGACGATCCGGCAGAATGACCCCAACTGGCGCAAGATCGTCGATTGGTCGGTCTATGCCCTGATCGCCGCCGAAGAGAAAGGCATCACGCAAGCGAATGTCGATTCCCATCTCAAGAGCGAGGATCCCGAAATCCAGCGCCTTCTGGGCGTGAACGGCGACTTCGGCAAGATGCTGGGTCTGGACAACAAGTGGAGCTACAACATCATCAAGTCCCTCGGGAACTACGTCGAGGTCTTCGATCGAAACCTCGGACCCAAGACGCGTCTCGGATTGACACGCGGTCCCAACAAGCTCTGGACTGAAGGCGGCCTCCTCTACGCGCCCCCGTTCCGGTAATCGAAGCATCAGGCAGGCGGACGATCCCGCCTGCCTGCCTTGCCACAGGATACCGGGAAGTCCACCATGCGCCCCGTCGCGTCGAGCGGAACAAGCCTCTTCTACAATCTTCGTTTCCGCGCGATCCTCTATCAGGTCGTCGCCGTTGGCATCATCGTTCTCATCAGCCTCTACCTCTTCTCGAACGTCTCCCAAAAACTCGCCGAGCAGAATATCGCGACAGGGTTCGGCTTTCTGAGCCGCGACGCCGGCTTCGTCATCAGCCAGTCCCTCATCGACTACAAGCCGACGGACAGCTACGGGCGCGCCCTCTTGGCCGGGATCGCCAACACCGTCTGGGTGTCCGCATGGGGTGTCGTGCTCGCCACGATCCTCGGCCTCGTCGTCGGTATCGCCCGCCTTTCGCGCAATCCGCTCCTGGCCTTCCTGGCCTTCCTCTACGTGGAAGCGCTTCGCAACGTTCCTCTCCTGCTCTACCTCTTCCTGTGGTACGCGCTGATCGTCACCACCCTGCCTTCCGTCCGGGAGGCCTGGGAGCCGATCCCCCACGTCTTTCTCAGCAACAGCGGCCTGACCGTCCCATCGCTTTCATGGACCGGAGCGCACAGCCTGACGCTGGCAGCCCTCTGCGTCGGCGTCGCGATGGGTGTCGCCGTCCGGCGCCGGGCGACGGCAAGGCGCGTCGCCACGGGCCAGCATCGGCCGTCCTGGCCTTGGGTCGTCTTGGCGGTTGCGGTGCCGGTCGTCCTGGCCGTTCTCCTGTTTCAACCCGACCTGACGGTGAGCCTTCCTGAGAAGGGCCGGTTTCGCATGACGGGCGGAGCGCAACTTCGACCCGAATTCACGGCGCTGCTCGTCGGGCTGGCCTTGTCGGCCTCCGCAGGCATCGCCGAGATCGTGCGCAGCGGCATATTGTCGGTTCGCAAGGGGCAATGGGAGGCGGCTCGGGCCTTGGGCTTGCGCGACGGCCTTTCCATGCGCCTCATCATCCTCCCGCAGGCGCTGCGGGTCATCATTCCGCCTCTGACGAGCAGCTACCTGAGCCTGTTCAAGAACTCTTCCCTGGCGATCGCCATCGGCTACCCGGATCTCGTGATGGTCTCCAATACCACCATGAACCAGACCGGGCAGGCCATCGAGGGAATTGCCATTTTCATGATGGTCTATCTGGGCTTGTCGATCGTTATCTCGCTGTTCATGAACTGGTACAACAGCCGCGTCGCGCTGAAGGGGCGTTAGGTCATGACGACAGCAACCGACCTCGCCGAAGCGCAATCCAAGCTGCCGATCAGGGGCGGCCAGAGGCCCAGGCGCGGCTTCGTGAGCCGGGGCATCAAGCCTTTTTTCGGCACGCCCATCAATGCGCTTGTTACTCTTGCGTGTCTCTGGATCCTGTGGCTCGGCGTGAAGGCTGCCTATGGCTGGCTCATCGTTCGCGCCGTGACAGCGGGCGGTGCAGAGGCCTGTAAGGTGGGACAGGGCGCCTGCTGGCCCTTCTTCGCCGCCAAGCTCAGGTTCATGATCTTCGGGATCTACCCCTACGACGAGCAGTGGCGTGTGGCGCTCGCAATGATCCTGTTCCTCGGCATGATCGGCATCTCGATGGTGCCCAGATTCTGGACGCGGGCGCTCCTTGGATTCTGGGCGGCGACGATCGTTGTCACGGCCATCCTGATCAGCGGCGGAATCCTGGGATTGAGCCATGTGCCCACGACCCAGTGGAGCGGACTCCCCCTGTCCTTCCTGCTGTCGGCAGTCGGTCTCGCCTTGGGCTTTCCGCTGGGCGTCGTTCTGGCGCTGGCGCGGGCCTCCAACCTTCCCGCCATACGAGTTCTCGCTGTCGTCTTCATCGAAGTCATTCGCGGCGTTCCGCTGATCAGCATTCTGTTCATGGCTTCGGTCATGCTTCCCCTGTTCATGCCCAGCGGCATCACCATCGACAAGCTGCTGAGAGCTCAGGTCGCCATCATCATCTTCGCGGCAGCCTACATCGCGGAGGCCATCCGAGGTGGCCTTCAGGCCATACCCCAGGGCCAGCATGAAGCATCAAACGCGATGGGGCTGCACTACTGGCAATCCATGCGTCTCATCGTGCTGCCTCAGGCTTTGAAGATCGCCATTCCGCCTCTCGTCAACATCTCCATCGGCTTCTTTCAGGATACGACCCTCGTCACCATCATCGGTCTGCTGGATTTCCTCTCCACGGTCCGGACGGCGATGCAGGACCCATCGTGGATCGGACTGGCGGTGGTCGAAGGTTATGTTTTCGCGGCATTCATCTACTTCGTCTTCTCCTACATCATGGGAGCCTACAGCCGCTTCCTGGAGAGACGTGCGCGTCTCGGGCATGATTAGCCGGAGCCGCAAGGCCTTCATCGCTCTGTACGGGATGCGGCGCGGCGCTCCTTGATGCGATCCGTCATCTGGTAGTGCCAGTATGTGAGCTGAGCCGCCGCGACACCGAAGGGGCCGCCATTCCAGGCCAGTCCGAACGGCTCGAACATGCGATAGCGATCCGTTCGACCCAGAATGCCCTCTGCGACGACCCGGCCGCCGATGGCTGTCGTGTTCATGCCGCGCCCGCCGAATCCGGTCACGTACCACGCCCCAGGTTCCAACTGCCCGATCAGCGGCATGAGATGGCGCGGGTAGGCCATCAGGCCAGTCCATGCGACATCCACCTCAACTCCCTCGAGCTGCGGGTAGGTCGACACCATCGTACCCCGCATCATCCGGGCGAGGCGCCGCGGCTCCGTCGTGCGGGTCGTGATGCGACCGCCCCATAGGAGCCTCCTGCCGCCGTCGACCAAGCGATAGTAGTCGCCCGCCCTTCGGTTGTCGCTGATCGCCATCGGTGTTCTGACGGCATCTTCGATCCGGCCCTTGGCGTCGTCTGTGAGCAGAACATATGTCGCGATGGGCAACAGGCTTCGGCGTATGGCCGGCACCAAGCTGTCGGTATAGCCTCCTCCGGCGAAGACGACGTCGCGGGCACTGACGCTGCCATTTTTCGTCCTGATGGTCTTACGCCCAGCCGACGGATCGTATGCGACGGCGGGTGAGCCCTCGAATATCCGCCCTCCCGAAGCCTCTATGGCTGTTGCAAGCGATCGGGCGTAATTGAGCGGGTGGAAGTGGAAGCACGCCGGATCGTAGAGAGCTTGGTAGTATTTCGAGGTGCGTAGGAGCGCGCGGACGGCTTCGGTCGGCAGAACCGACACGTCGTAGCCAAAATCCCTCGCCAGGACATCCCGCTGCCGGGCGAGACCGTCCGGGTCGTGGTAGCGAAGCACGCTGAGCTTCCCATACACCTGTGGATTATCGTCGTGCGCAAATTTCAGGAGATTGTCCTTGACGATCTCAACTCCCTCGATCGAAAGCCGGTGCAGCGCCCGAGCTCGTTCCTCGCCAACCATCCGGGCGATATTGCTGTGGCCTGTTGCAAATCCCGGCCCGACGAAGCCGCCGTTGCGGCCGGAGGCTCCCCATCCGACCTGATGGGCCTCAAGGATCACCACCGAACGACCTGCCCGAGCCAACTCATATCCGGCCGTCAGGCCCGCGAGGCCGCCGCCGACGATAACGACATCTGCGGATAGGTTTTTCTCCAGAGCCGGACGACGCGCAGCGTCGTTGAGGGTGCGAGAATAGTATGTATCCGGATATCCCGACATGTTCGTTCCCGCGCCCTGCTTCTCGATTTTTCGATACTTTTTTACCCGTCAGAGCCGGAAGTGTAGCAGTGCGGCCATCTGTTGCGAACAGCCCACCGAGAGGGCCGCCGAAGCCCTTTGCCTCAGGCTTGCGGCGGCTCCTCAGCCTCAGGCCACCATCAGTCGATTTGAACGCCCGCTTCCTTCACGACGGGTGTCCACTTGACGATTTCGGCCTTGACGTGTTCTCCCAAAGCCTCGGGTGTCGAGCCGACCACTGTCGCGCTGAATGTCTTCAGCCGCTCCTGCACGGCCGGATCCTGCACGGCCTTGACCGCTTCGGAGTTCAGGCGATCCACCACGTCCTTCGGGGTGCCGGGCGGAGCGAACAGGGCGTTCCAGGTATAGGTCTCGTAGCCGGACAGTCCGCCTTCGGCGATCGTGGGCATGTCCGGGAAAGATGGTGCGCGATCCTTCGTCGTCACGGCGATGCCGCGCAGCGTTCCGGCCCGGATGAATTCGGAGGCCGACGGCAGGTTGTCGAACATGATCGGCACTTGGCCCGCGACCACATCGTTGAGAGCGGGCCCCGCGCCCCGATAGGCGATGTGCTGCATATTGACCTTGGCTATCGTCTTGAAGAGTTCTCCGGACAGGTGGAGCGGCGTGCCGACGCCCGAGGAGGCGTAATTGTATTTGGACGGGTCCGCCTTCAGGAGAGCGACGAGTTCCGGAACAGTCTTGGCCGGCAGGCTGGGATGGACCACCAGCACGTTGGGAACCACAACGAGGAGGGACACCGGAGCGAAATCCGTCACGGCGTCGTACGGTTTGCGCTTGAGCATGAGCGGATTCAGCGCATGAGTCGCCACAGTGCCCATCAGGATCGTGTAGCCATCTGGTTCCGCCTTGGCTACGCGGGCCGCGCCGGTGCTGCCGCCAGCTCCCGCCACGTTCTCGATAACAACCTGCTGGCCCAGGCTCTCGGACATTTTCTGGCCGATGATACGTGCGACCACGTCGGTCGATCCGCCCGCCGCAAACGGCACGACCAGAGTAATGGGTCGAGCCGGAAAGGTCTGAGCCGCCGAGGGGGCAGGCGCCAAGGCCGCGCCCGCCAATAAGGCGCTGCAAGCCATGAGCATCTGGCGTCGGGTGGTCCTCGTCATAATTTGCGCTCCCGTGGGTGATGTCCGAGTGAAAGGAAGTCGTCTCTGGCACTACCCATAGCCGAGAACCGAGGCTACGTCATGCGGCGGCGGAAGCCTAGCCGTGCCGTCCTTCTGCGGGGCGGCGCAAGTGCTTTGATCTTTATAACAATTTTATACCGGCCCGATCCCCTCTCTCTCGAACCTTTATACGACATTTGGCATCTCTCTGGCCTGGGCGCGCCGAATTCCGTGCGGCGGGCCGCCCGTATGGAGTTCCGTCCCATGGACATTCTGATGCTCGCGCTAGGCCTTGGCTTTTTCGGCCTCGCCGTCGCCTACACCGCCGCCTGCGACCGGCTTTGAGGATCCCGTCATGACCTTCGACTACACCCTGGCCGGTCTCGTGACGGCCGGGCTTCTCGCCTATCTCACCTACGCTCTCGTTCGGCCCGAACGGTTCTGACGGAGGCTTCCATGACCATCAACGGTTGGATCCAGATCCTCATCTTCTGCGCTCTCGTCCTAGCGCTCGTGAAGCCCCTGGGCTGGTACATGACGCGTGTCTTCAGCGGAGAGCACACCCTCCTTTCTCCCGTCCTGCGGCCCGTCGAGGCCGTGCTCTATAGGCTTTCGGGCACCGGTGAGCGCGAAGAGCAGCACTGGCTGACCTACGCGTTGTCGATGCTGGCCTTCAACCTGCTCGGCTTCTTGGTTCTTTATGCGCTGCAACGCTTTCAAGACGTTCTGCCGTACAATCCGATGGGCATGGCCGCGGTAGCGCCCGATCTCGCCTTCAACACCGCCGTCAGTTTCATGACCAACACGAACTGGCAGAATTATGGTGGCGAGAGCACCATGTCGTATCTGGTCCAAATGGCAGGCTTGACGGTGCAGAACTTCGTCTCCGCCGCCACGGGCATCGCCATTGCGGTCGCGCTCATCCGCGGGTTCTCGCGCGCATCAGCAAAGAGTGTCGGCAATTTCTGGACTGATATGAGTCGCGCAGTCCTCTACCTGCTGTTGCCGCTCTGCGCGGTCCTGACGGTGTTCTACGTGGCCCGGGGTGTGCCGCAGACACTCTCTGCCTATGTGGGCGCCACAACCCTGGAAGGTGCCAAGCAGACGATCGCCGTCGGTCCCGTGGCCTCGCAACTTGCGATCAAGATGCTCGGCACGAATGGCGGCGGCTTCTTCAACGCCAATTCGGCCCACCCGTTCGAGAATCCGGACGCCCTCGTCAACCTGATCCAGATGGTGTCGATCTTCGCCATCGGCGCGGCACTGACCAATGTCTTCGGCCGTATGGTCGGCGATCAGCGCCAGGGGTGGGCGATCCTTGGCGCCATGGGCGTCATCTTCATCGTCGGCGTCGCCGTCGCATATTGGGCGGAAGCCTCGGGCAATCCGCTGGTGCACGCGCTCGGCGTCGAGGGCGGCAACATGGAAGGCAAGGAAGTCCGCTTCGGCACCGCCTTGTCCGCCTTGTTTGCCGTCATCACGACGGCCGCGAGCTGCGGCGCGGTGAATGCCATGCATTCGAGCTTCATGCCGCTGGGTGGGCTGATCCCGCTCATCAACATGGAGCTGGGCGAGATCGTCATCGGCGGTGTCGGCGCCGGGCTGTACGGAATGCTCCTCTTCGTCGTGCTCACCATGTTCGTGGCAGGCCTGATGGTCGGCCGGACCCCCGAATATCTCGGCAAGAAGATTGAGGCCAAGGAGGTCAAGATGGCGATCCTGGCCATTTTGTGCCTTCCGCTCGCCATGCTGGGCTTCACGGCGTTAGCGGTGGTTCTGCCCGCGGGCCTCGCGTCCATCGGCAATCCGGGACCGCACGGCTTCTCGGAGGTGCTCTATGCGTATGTGTCGGGTGCCGCCAACAACGGTTCGGCTTTCGGCAGCCTGTCGGGCAACACCCCATGGTACAACCTGACCATCGGCATGGCGATGCTCATGGGCCGGTTCCTGGTCATCGCGCCTGCGCTCGCGATCGCCGGATCCATGGCAGCCAAGAAGACGGTGCCGGTCTCCTCGGGCACGTTCCCGACCCACGGAGGACTGTTCATCGGCCTTCTCGTCGGCGTCATCCTGATCGTCGGAGGCCTAACGTTCTTCCCGGCTCTCGCTCTCGGTCCGATTGTCGAGCATCTCTCCATGATCGCAGGCCAGACCTTCTCGGTGGGAGGCTGAGGCATGGCTAGACCTGTCGATCGCTCCCGCCCCAAGCCGAGGCCTTGGAGCCCGGTCACCGTCGTCCTGACCCTGACGGCCGGCATGGTTGTCCTGGTCGGTCTCTTCCATCTCATCACTCGCATCGTCACCGCCTGAGGGCTGGGTGGCTCAAGGATATCCAGGAGTTCATCGATGAACACCGCTCAGACCCGTGGCGGGGCCTCCAAGGCCTCCATCATGGACCCGCACATCATTGTTCCGGCACTGGGTGCCGCCTTCACCAAACTCGATCCCCGGATCATGATCCGCAACCCGGTCATGTTCGTCGTCGAGGTCGTCGCGATCCTCACCAGCGTCCTGTTCGTCAAGCATCTGGCGATCGGTGGAGAGAGCCTCGGTTTCTCGTTCCAGATCATCCTCTGGCTCTGGTTCACGCTGCTCTTCGCGAATTTCGCCGAGGCCGTGGCGGAGGGAAGAGGCAAGGCCCAAGCCGCGTCCTTGCGCAGGACCCGGACCGAGACGACCGCCAAGAAGCTTACTCACGCCTCCGGGAGGGATTACACGGTCATCGCGGGCACAGAGTTGAAGGTTGGCGATCTCGTCCTCGTCGAGACTGGCGACATCATCCCCAGCGACGGTGAGGTCATCGAGGGCGTGGCATCCGTCAACGAAGCCGCCATCACGGGCGAGTCCGCGCCCGTGATTCGCGAGTCGGGCGGCGACCGCTCGGCGGTCACGGGGGGCACACAGGTGCTGTCGGATTGGATCCGGGTCCGGATCACGGCGGCGCCCGGCTCGACCTTCATCGACAGGATGATCGCGCTCGTCGAGGGCGCCTCGCGCCAAAAGACCCCGAACGAGATCGCCCTCAACATCCTGCTCGCCGGATTGACGCTGATCTTCGTCATCGCCGTCTCGACCATCCCCAGCTTCGCAAGCTATGCCGGCGGCGCCATTCCGATCATATCTCTCGTGGCGCTCTTCGTCACGCTGATCCCGACGACCATCGGGGCGCTCCTCTCCGCCATCGGCATCGCCGGCATGGATCGCCTTGTGCGCTTCAACGTGCTCGCCATGTCGGGCCGTGCCGTGGAGGCTGCAGGCGATGTCGACACGCTCCTGCTCGACAAGACCGGCACCATCACCCTTGGCAACCGTCAGGCCACATCATTCAGGCCCATTCGCGGCGTGAGCGAGGTGGAATTGGCTGACGCGGCCCAACTCGCGTCGCTGGCTGACGAGACTCCCGAGGGGCGCTCCATCGTCGTGCTGGCAAAGGAGAAGTATGGCATCCGCGCCCGCGACATGACCGAACTCGGCGCCGCCTTCGTGCCGTTCACTGCGCAGACCCGCATGAGCGGTGTCGACATAGGAGGGAGATCGATCCGCAAGGGGGCAGTGGATTCGATCCTTTCCTCCGTGAGCGGAGCGATTCCCGTCTTTCACGGCGGGGCCGCTCAGTCCCTAAAGCCACTGGTGACCTCCGAGCAGGTGCGCGAGATTCAGGCCCTTGCAGACGAGATCGCCAAAGCAGGCGGAACCCCGCTGGCCGTTGCCATGGACGGACGCCTTCTCGGCGTGGTTCAGCTCAAGGACGTCGTCAAGGGGGGCATCCGGGAGCGCTTCGCCGAGTTGCGTCGCATGGGCATCCGAACCGTGATGATCACCGGCGACAATCCCATGACGGCGGCCGCCATCGCGGCGGAGGCAGGGGTCGACGACTTTCTCGCGCAGGCGACACCTGAGGACAAGCTCCAGCTCATTCGCTCCGAGCAGGCGCAAGGCAAGCTCGTGGCGATGTGCGGCGACGGCACGAACGATGCACCAGCCTTGGCGCAGGCCGATGTGGGCGTTGCCATGAATACCGGCACGGTCGCGGCCCGGGAGGCCGGGAACATGGTCGATCTCGACAGCGACCCGACGAAGCTGATCGAGATCGTGGAGATCGGGAAGCAATTGCTGATGACGAGGGGATCTCTCACGACCTTTTCCATCGCCAACGATGTCGCCAAGTACTTCGCGATCATTCCGGCAATCTTCGCCGGGATCTATCCCCAACTCGGCGCTCTGAACGTCATGGGTCTCGCGACACCCGAGAGCGCGATCCTGTCCGCCATCATCTTCAATGCACTCATCATCATCGCGCTGATCCCATTGGCCCTGAGGGGCGTGAAGTACCGCGCTGTGGGGGCCGGGCCGCTCCTGCGCCGCAACCTCATCGTCTACGGCCTCGGCGGCATCGTCATCCCATTCATCGCCATCAAGGCCATCGACATGGCCATCAGCGCCATCGGCCTCGCCTGAAAGGTCAACCCCATGCTTCGTCAGCTTCGCCCCGCTCTCGTGATGATCGTCGCCATGACGGTGATTACAGGCCTCCTTTATCCCCTTGGCATGACAGGCATCGCCCAAGCCGTTCTACCCGGCAGAGCCAATGGGAGCCTGATTGCGGTGAACGGCCAGGTGATCGGATCAGAACTCATTGGCCAGAATTTTGCGAGTGATCGCTACTTTCAAGGCCGTCTGTCCGCCACCGTCGGCCCTGATCCCGCCGACCCGAGCAAGACGACCTCCGTCCCCTACAACGCGGCAAATTCCGGCGGCTCCAACCTTGCCCCCACCAGCCAGGTCCTGATCGACCGCATCAAAGGCGATGCGGACGTCCGGAAGTCCCAGAACCGAGGGCAATCTGTGCCGGTCGACCTCGTGACCGCCTCCGGTAGCGGCCTCGATCCCGATATTTCGCCCGAAGCTGCCCTGTTCCAAGTCCCTCGTGTCGCCGCCGCCCGGGGCCTCCAGGAGGAGCGCGTTCGGCAGATCGTGGCGGAGCATACGGAGCAGCGGGTGCTGGGCGTCCTTGGGGAGCCCCGGGTCAATGTCCTCAAGCTGAACCTCGCGCTCGACCGCATTAACGGGTAACCTCTTGCCACCGGTGCGACCGTCATCCGGTCGTTCCGACCCTGAACCACCATGGCTGACACCCGAATCCTCGACTCCTTTCGACCCTCGCCCGATGCCCTGCTCCGCGCCGCGAAGCGGGAGGGTCGAGGCCGCCTGAAAGTCTTCCTCGGCGCCGCCCCAGGCGTCGGCAAGACCTATGAAATGTTGATGGAGGCAGCCGCCAAGCGAAACGAGGGTATCGACGTCGTCATCGGTGTCGTGGAAACCCACGGCCGCCGTGAAACCCAAGCACTGGTCGAGGGGCTTGAGATTCTGCCGCGGAGGACACTCGATTACAAGGGCCACCGCCTCGAGGAAATGGATCTCGACGCGATCCTGAAGCGGCGGCCTGAGCTGGTGCTCGTCGACGAGCTGGCCCACACGAATGCGGACGGCAGCCGGCACCCCAAGCGATACATGGACGTCGAGGAGCTTCTCGCGGCGGGGATCGACGTGTTCACGACGATGAACGTCCAGCATGTGGAGAGCCTGAACGATGTCGTGGCGCAGATTACTCGGATCCGCGTACGGGAGACCGTTCCGGACGCCATCCTCGAGCGGGCCGACGCCATCGAGGTGATCGACATCACCCCAGAGGACCTGATCCAGAGACTCAATGAGGGCAAGGTTTATGTCTCTCAAACGGCGCAGCGGGCTCTCACTCACTATTTCTCTCCCGGCAATTTGACTGCCTTGCGAGAGCTTGCGCTGCGACGCACTGCCCAACGAGTCGATGCACAGCTCCTCGATCACATGCAGGCCAACGCGATCCCAGGACCTTGGGCGGCAGGAGAGCGCATTCTGGTCTGCATCGACGATGCCCCCGGCAGCGAGGCCCTTGTCCGGTATGCGCGTCGCATGACCGAACGCCTCCAGGCGCGCTGGACCGTGCTGCACGTGGAAACGGCGGCCTCGCTCCGTCGCGTGGAGGCCGCAAACGACCGGATCAACGAGACCTTGCGATTGGCGGAGCGCCTCGGTGGCGAAGCCGTGACGATCCCGGGTCGCGATGTGTCCGGGGAGGTCGTTCGTTACGCCGAGACGCACAACGCGACCCATATCATCATCGGAAAGCCGGCCAAGTCCCGCTTCCAGGAGATGATGTGGGGATCGGTCACGCATGAGATCATCCGGCAGGCCGGAAACATCAGCGTTCATGTCATTGCGCTCGGTAACTCGGATAGCGCGCCCAGCCGTCGGTCGTTCCAGCCGCCCCGTTCCGAGCTGGCCGCTCGTTCCTACGCCATCAGCGCCACCTTCGTGCTGGGGGCTCTCGCGCTGGGGATCGTGCTCGACCGCTTTCTCGACGTCCAGAACATCGCCCTGGTTTTTCTGACCGCAATCCTGGGAGCCTCCGTGACGTTCGGGCTGTGGCCGGGCCTTTACGCTAGCCTCCTGAGCGTTCTTGCCTTCAATTTTTTCTTTCTGCCGCCCGTTCAGACTTTCACCATCGCCGACCCTGAAAACGTTCTCGCGCTCTTCTTCTTCATTCTTGTCGCGCTCATTGCCAGCAATCTGACCGCACGCGTGCGCAGCCAGGCGATCGTGGCCCGCCAACGGGCGAAGACGACGGAGGATCTCTATCTGTTCAGCCGGAAGCTCACGAGCGTCGGCACCATCGACGATCTGCTTTGGGCGACATCTTTCCAGATTGCATCGATGCTGAAGGTGAGGGTCGTCGTCCTCATGCCGGAGCACGGGCAACTGGAACTGAAGTCAGGATATCCCCCCGAGGATCGGATGGATGATGCGGATCTAGGCGCCGCAAAATGGTCTTTCGATCATGATCGAGAGACAGGGCGAGGATCCGACACGCTTCCTGGCGCGAAACGCCTCTTCATTCCCATGCGCACGAGCCGTGGCGCCGTTGGCGTCATCGGTATCGATAGGGACAGACCCGGTCCTCTTCTGACGCCCGAGCAGCGCCGTCTGTTTCACTCCTTGTCCGATCAATCGGCCCTCGCGGCAGAGAGGATCCGGCTGGTGGAGGATGTGGACCGTACCCGGCTGCTGGCAGAATCCGACCGCCTCCGGTCCGCCCTCCTGACCTCGATCTCCCATGACCTCAAGACACCCCTGGCGGCGATCATCGGCGCGGCCGAAACCCTGAAGGGCTACTGGACAGCCCTTGACGCCACATCCAGGGATGAACTGCTTGCGACGGTCGAGGATGAGGCCGAGCGCCTCAACCGTTTCATCGCCAACCTGCTGGACATGACGAAACTTGAGTCGGGAGCGATTGCGCCCAATATCGCGCTCAACGACCTGAGCGATATTCTCGGGGCCGCGCTGCACCGGGCTCGCAATGTCCTGTCGGACCATCGGATCGAGGTTCGCCTGGCTCCCGATCTACCTATGATTGCCGTCGATCCGGTTCTGTTCGAGCAGGTTCTGTTCAATCTTCTCGACAACGCCGCCAAGTATTCCCCACCGGGGTCGACAATCCTCGCAAGGGGCTGGGAGGAGGAGGGAATAGTTCTCCAGATTCTCGATGAGGGCGAGGGTATTCAGGAGTCAGACCTGGAACGCGTGTTCGACAAATTCTACCGAACCCGGAAAGGCGATCGGGTCCGTGCCGGTACAGGCCTCGGCCTTCCGATCTGCCGGGGTTTCATCGAGGCTATGGGTGGTTCCATCGTGGCCACGAACCGCGCAGACCGAAGCGGTGCGGTCTTCACGCTCAGGCTGCCGTTCACGGATCGTAGGCAAGCGGAGGGAGACGCGGCATGACGGCACCAGGCATCAAGGTTCTCGTCGTTGACGACGAACCGCCGATCCGTCGCCTTCTGCGTGCAGGCCTTACCACTCAGGATTACGTGGTGCACGAGGCAGGCAGCGTGGAGGAAGCGCTAGACGCGATCGCGAAGGACGCTCCCGACGTCATGCTGCTGGATCTCGGTCTGCCAGGACGAAATGGCATGGATTTCCTGGCCGAGCTTCGAGATAAAGGATCGAACTTCCCGATCCTTATTCTGTCGAGCCGCACTGACGAAACAGGAATCGTGCAGGCGCTGGAACTCGGCGCGGACGATTATATCACCAAGCCCTTCGGCATGAAGGAGGTGATCGCCCGACTCCGGGTGGCGATCCGCCACCGCCTTCAACAGCAGGGTGAGCGTCCGATCTTCCAGGTCGGTGCCCTCAAGGTGGATCTCGTGCGAAGAACAGTGACAGTGCACGACCAGGACGTCAGGCTCTCTCCACGCGAGTATGAGATCTTGAGAGTGCTCGTTCAACACGCCGGCAAGGTTCTGACGCATCGCTTCATCATTCACGAGGTTTGGGGCGGCCCTGTCGACGCCCAGAACCTGCGTGTCCATATCCGACAGTTGCGCCAGAAGCTCGAGAGCGACCCGGAGCAACCCGCTCTCATCCACACGGAGACTGGCGTCGGCTATCGTCTCCAGGCACCCGATTGATCTGCCGAGCCTTCCGCTCGTCGAGGGACGTCCGTATCACCATGACCATTCAAGAGTTCCTACAGGCTTCGAACGTGATCGTCGACGTGGCAGCAGGCGGCAAGAATGCCGCATTGCGTGACCTTGCGGGTCGGGCGGCGGCTTTGTTGAACGAAGATGTGAAGGTCTTGTTCAAAGCGCTGCAAGACCGCGAAAAGCTCGGGTCCACCGGGATGGGCGATGGTGTCGCAATCCCGCATGTTCGGGTTATGGGCACTGATCAGCCTATCGGAATCCTGGTCCGGCTGAAGAATCCCATTGACTTCGATGCCGTCGACGGCAGGCCCGTCGACATCCTGTTCTTTCTGGCTCTGCCGCAAATGCCCAAAGGGGGCGTCCAGCTCAATGTATTGGCCTGCGCCGCCAGGCGCTTGCGTGACGAGGTGACCATCGCGGAAATCCGCAAGGCTCCCGACGCGTCCAGGGCCTATCGGGCGATCCTCGGCTCCTGATCTGGCTCGGGAACGAGCCCGCTGCCTTTCACAAGAACGCGAGCGGAATTCAGGACATGAAGACCTTTGATCGTCTCGGCGAGGCACTCACCTGTGCCGCACGGGACGATCCTCGCGTGAAGTCCCCACGCATCTGTGAATCGCGACTGACCGGGAATGCGCTAGCTAGAAGAACGTCATCAGAGGTTCGAATCCTTGCGCGCTGCATTAGTCATCCTGTCCTCGCTTCTGGCAACCGCCGCCCTAGCCCAAAGCGAGGTTGTCCACCGGGCCAAGCAGATTATCCTTGAGCGCCGTCTTTTGACGAAGGAGGAGATGGCTTGTTCGGTGTATGTCGTGGCCGATCATGGCCCCGGCACGATGGCCGAGGTTCGTGTCCACCGGAAGCAGGGTAAGGGCTGCGGTGGGGATACGCATAGTATGCCACGGCGCTTCACTCTTGAGATCGACATGGCCACGGGCTTGGCCCGATGGGACGGCAACCCGGAGATGGAGATGCGCCCACTCCCCGCGGACTGAAGCGCAACCGAGGCCGTCATGGCTTATGCGGAACCCTGTGACCCGATTGAACGGATTGTTCACGTCGCGCCCTGACAATGGCGGCAGGGTGGATGACGTCACCCTTCGCAGCGAAATCGAGCTCAGAAACATGACGGAAATACAGGCCTTCGGGGCGTTTTCTCGCCGAACCCTATACGCCGCCGTTGGGACAGCATTGCTGGGGTCGGGATGGCAGGTTCATGCCAGCGAATACCCGACCAAAGGAGACTCGGCTCGTCACCCAGGCGTTGCTCGGGTCCACAAGATGCCGGTTCACGGCATCGACGTGTCGCATTGGCAGGGTGAGATTCACTGGTCGGCTGTCGCCAAAGCCGGGACGAAATTCGCCTTCATCAAGGCTACCGAGGGTGTGGACCATCTCGACTCGAAGTTCAAACTGAACTGGAGTGGAGCCGCACGGGCCGGAATTCCCCGCGGCGCCTATCACTTCATGGTTTGGTGCCGGTCGGCTGAGGAACAAGCCCGCTGGTTCGCCAGGAACGTGCCTGCGGACCCTCACGCCTTGCCTCCCGTTCTTGACGCGGAATGGAATGGAAATCCCAAGACTTGTCCGGGCAAGATCCCGCCGGGTCGAGCGCGGGCCATGATGAAGACGGTACTCGACGCCATGGAGCGGCACTCGGGAAAGCGACCGATCATCTACACCGATATCACATTTCACGAAGAGGTTCTCGAGGGCGAGTTTGACGCCTATCCCTACTGGGTGCGGAGCGTCGCCGCCGACCCGAAGGAGCGATACCGGAACCGCACCTGGACCTTGTGGCAGTTCACCACCACGGGTCGGGTTCCGGGCATCAAGGGGCCCGTCGACAGGAACGCGTTTGTGGGGAACCGCGCCCAATGGGCGAGTTGGCTGGCCGGTCGCTCTACGGTTGCGACGCGCTGACCATCCCTCAGGCCGACGCTTCCAGGGAGCAGATCGCCAGGAAAACGGAGACCGCTCCGATCAAAGGCAGCACATCGAACAACACAGTCGGCATTTCTTCCTCACATGACACCAAAATCCGGACCTAAGGTCCATATCCGGTGGACATCTCCGATCGGATCCCCATCGACAAGCGCTTTCCAAGGCTGTCGATGTTGGGATTATGATGCGTGGAACATGAGCGAGAGCTGAACGGGGAGGAGGGTTATCGGTCGGGACATCGACGGAGGCAAAGGGTCCTTGCGGGCGCGAGCCATCGACCCCATTTGTGATCCATCGGGGTCCGGGTCCCTCTGGCAGCCTTCCTAGAGGCTGCGATGTCGGACTCTCTCACCTGAGGAGCCGTCGCTCCGCATCTGGGAGGCGACCATGGCGACTTTTTCCTACGCATCTTCCTTCGATCCGTCATCCCGCGCTCAGGGGACCCGTGCGCGCCTGGACACCCTCGCGCGCCTGCTCGACAGCGCTCTCCGGGTGCCAGGCACCAACATCCGCTTCGGCGCCGACGCCATTCTGAACCTAGTGCCGGGATTCGGATTGCTCACCTCGAAGGGTATGTCCGCCTACCTGATCTGGGAGGCTCATCGACTTGGCGTCCCTGCTTCGACGATCATGAAAATGGTTCGGAACGTCGGCATTGACTTCGTCATCAGCGCAGTTCCGGTCGTGGGTTGGATGGCGGACGTGTTTTACCGCTCCAATTTGCGCAATATGAGCCTGTTGCGACAACACTTGGACAGGACCCACCCTTTACGGATGGGAGACGATCATGCGGATCGACGCGGCGGTCGACGCTGACATCCTTTCGTCTGAAGACCTGATACCGCCTGGGTTCCCTTTGATGACGGTCGATGGCCGCCCGCGACGGGTCGGCGTCGAGATCGAGTTCATGGGGCCGAGCGCGCGCGTAGCCGCCGATGCTCTGGCGCGGGTATTCGGTGGCACCCGTCACGCTGAGGATCCGCATGCCTACCGGGTCGAGGCGAGAGGGATCGGATCCCTGCGGGTCGAAACTGATTTGCGGCACGTTCACCCTCAGCGGCACCGCAATCTCGGTTTGACGCTGCCTCCACGCGTCGCGGCTTGGCTTGGGACCATGGTGGCGCCCGTCGTCCCGCGTGAACTCGTGCTTAACCCCCTGCCAATGGACCAGCTGGAGCCGGTCGATCAGGTCGTCCGAGCCCTTCAGGAGGCTGGCGCACGGGGGCGAGGAGCCATGCTGTGGGATACTCTCGGGCTCCATTTCAACATCGATCCGCCGGAGCTCGATGCACAAACGCTGGTGCGATACTTTAAGGCGTTTCTCCTTCTCGAGGATGAGCTTCGCGACGCGACCGCGGGGCGAAGCGTGCGGTTAGGACTTCTGTTGCCTCCGCGCTATCCGGCAACCTACCGCCGCCGCGTACTGGACCCGGACTACTGGCCCGACATCCAAGGCTTCACGAACGACTATCTCCTAGCCAATCCGACCCGTAAGCGATCCCTCGACCTCCTGCCACTGCTAGCCCATCTCGACGGCGATCGGGTTCGCTCGGTTCTCCCGCACGAGAAGATCGGTCCCCGGCCGGTGTTCCACTACCGTTTGCCGGTGGCTCACCTCGGCCGTCCGGGCTGGAACATGCTGCCCGACTGGCAACGGTGGTTGCACGTGGAGCGCTTGGCGATGGATCGGGACAGGTTGGTGGAGTCGAATGCGTCCGCTTCAAAGCGTTCGGATCTGCCGGCTCGCGCGTGAACCGACCTCGTCGGAGCGGAGCGTGAGTACCGAGAAGCCCGATGCCGTCACGGCGACGGTATGCTCGAACTGTGCGGACAATGAACCGTCGGTCGTCACGACGGTCCATCCATCGGCTTCGGTTCTGACGCTGCGCCTTCCCTTATTGAACATCGGCTCGATCGTGAAGACCATTCCCTCGCGGAGGAGAAGCCCGGTCCCCGGCTTGCCGTAATGCAGGACTTGCGGCTCCTCATGCATCTCCCGCCCGATCCCGTGGCCGCAAAACTCGCGCACGACGGAATAGCCGCTCTGTTTGGCATACCGCTCTATGGCCCAGCCGACATCGCCCAGCTGCGCGCCCGGCCGAACCATGCGAATGCCCTTCCACAGGGCCTCATAAGCGGCCAGCACGAGGCGCCTAGCGGCCGGCTTCACCTGCCCCACGAGATAAGTCTTGCTGGAGTCCGCGATGAAGCCATTCTTTTCGAGCGTGATATCGAAATTGACGATGTCGCCCTCCTTGAGAACGGCGGTGGCCGATGGCACCCCGTGGCAGACAACATCGTTCACCGACGCGTTCAGCACGAAGCCGTACCCGTACTGGCCTTTGCTCGCGGGCCGTGCCTTGAGGTCCTGCACGATGAAGCGCTCGACCATGTCGTTGACCTGGAGGGTCGACAAGCCGGCAAGGGACGTTCGATCCAGCATGTCAAAGACGGAAGCGAGCAAGCGGCCGGCTTCCGCCAGCAGCACAAGCTCCGAGGGCTGCTTGGTCACGCCTCGCTCTCGATCAATGGCCGAGCCCTCACGCCGGCTGCCCGCAACTCGCGCTCGACGATCTCCTGAAAGTTGAGGCCAGGATTGGTCTCGCAGAGCATGCCGAGTTTGATCCAGTAAGCCGCCTGCGCATTGATCGACCGAAAGGAGACCTTGCTCGCCCTGCGAAGCTGGTCGTGCAGGTCGTCCTCAATGTTCACGATACCCATCGCTCACCCTATATATGATTCATATACGTATTATATATGAAGGGCGGGGGTTGGGCTACGGCAATCGTTCCGAAAGCGACATTCGGATCGCTGCCAATACATTCACTCCGTTGCGAAAGAGACAGTCAGACCCTGAACGTGTCCGCTAGGAGCCTATTGGCTGGGTGATTGCCGCGTGATCGGGGCGGTATTCGGGTTGTTGGCGGGAGCTTGACTTGGGCTCAGATGAGTCGAGTACAAGGCGACGTAGAAGCCGGCGACAGCAATACCGATGACGCCTAAAATGATCCAAGCACGCGTGTTCATTGCGTTCGCTTCCTGACCGATGCCCGTCAAGCGAACTTGCGGGTGCCCGTCTTGTTCCAAACGGCTGAGAAAGCGCAGTTGCCCGTTCTCGCCTGTCCTTAGACGAAAGTGCCGAAGGCCTAAGTGTTTCCAGCTCTGTCTGCGCATGCTACGGGAGCTTTATCATTAGATAATGGATTTCGGATGCAGAGCGCCTCCCATGCCGACACTGCGTCCTCCACAACTGTGGGAAAGCCGTCACCCGCTGGCAAAAATTTCACCTCGGCCGGCGTCAGCGCGATTACCAGCCGCTTTATCCTCGCCGAGGCCTCACCTCAGACCTTCGCGGGCTGGCAGGCGAAACTGAGCCGGGCCGCCACTGGCGCGGCAGGGTTCGTCAGCATCGAAATGATCCCGATCTATTCGGGCTCGCCCGAATGGCAAGTCGCGCAGCGCTTCAAGTCTAGTGCTGACTTGCAGGCATGGCGCACTGGAGGCGAGCGTGCCGCCCTCTTCGCGGAGTTGTTGCCCCTGCTCTCCCGCGACAACCCGGATATCGTGGAGGAGGCGGCGCCGGATTATCACGCCACATCCTTCGTAACGGAGGTCGTCACCACGACCGTGCAACCCGGCGGCGAAGGTCGGTTTCAAGCCTTCGCGCAGGCCATCCAATCCGCGCAGGCGTCTTTCCCAGGATATATGGGCACGCTGATCCAGGCACCGGTATCCCAGGACGTGCCGTATTGGACAACCCTTGTCCGCTTCGCGACGCCGGCAGAACTCGACGCCTGGATCGAGTCCGACGAGCGGAAAGCTTTGTTGGCTCAAGTGGACCGGGAAACGTCGACATGGGAAAGCCGCCGGATGCAAAGCGGCTTTGCGGCGTGGTTCCCAGGCGCCGGCAGCGACTCGCCCCCGGCTTGGAAGCAGACCATGCTGGTGCTCCTGGTCCTATTTCCGGTGGTCATGCTGGAAATACGGTTTCTCAGTCCCTACCTGGCATCCCTGCCATTGGCCGTTGCCACCTTCATCGGGAACGCCCTCAGCGTCGCACTCGTGTCATGGCCCCTGATGGCGCTTGCCGTCTCGGGTCTCGGGTGGTGGCTGAGGCCGTCGCCGAGCAATCGTGCGCAGGCCGAGGCCACGGGGCTCGCCGTGGTGCTGGCTCTCTACGCGATCGAGATCGCCGTCTTCACGTTTCTCTACCATCCATGATCGACGAACGATCGTGGGACGCGTCCTAAACAGAGTGAGAGTTCCAGAGGAGGTCATATGAACGAAGACGACAAGAAATTCATGACGCGGGCCATCGCCCTGTCCGAGAAGACGTCACTCATTGAGAGCGCCGGCGGCGTCTTCGGAACCGTGATCGTTCGAGACGGCGAAATCATCGGGGAAGGCGCAAACCGCGTCGTGGCGGAGAACGATCCGACCTGGCATGGCGAAATCGAAGCGATCCGCAACGCCTGCAAGAAGGCGGGAAGCTTCAAGCTCCCCGGAGCGGTTCTCTATACCAGCGCCGAGCCCTGTCCGATGTGCATGGCGGCGGCCTATTGGGCCGGTATCGAGAAGGTCTACTACGCGTCGACTAACGCCGATGCGCTGGAATACGGCGATTTCGACGACTCGATGATCTACGGCGAACTGCGCAAGCCGATCTCCGAGAGATCCATCACCTGCGTGCAGATCATGCAGCCTGAAGCCGTCGAAGTCTGGAAGAAGTACAAGAATAAAGCTGATCGCGTTCCCTACTAGCCGAAAACGGCCGGAGCGGGAACTCCCGCTCCGGCGCCCCGATCCCAGCTCACCTTCAGGTGCGGCGGATCAGCCGCGTCCCATCATATAGAATTCGTCGTTCGGCCTCATGTTGGTGACGTTGGCCAGACGGTTGGACATGCCGAAGAAAGCCGCGATCGCGGCGATGTCCCAGATGTCGTCGTCGCTGAAGCCGTGCTCTCTCAAGTCTGCCAGATCGGCATCGTTCACGGCCTGAGAGTGCAAGGCGACTTCCATGGCGAAGGCCAGCATCGCCTTCTGACGGTCCGTGATATCGGCCTTGCGGTAATTGACGGCGATCTGATCAGCCACCAGCGGATTTTTGGCTCGAATGCGAAGGATCGCGCCGTGAGCGATGACGCAGTACTGGCACTCGTTGGCGGCGCTCGTCGCGACCACGATCATCTCGCGCTCCGCCTTGGTGAGATTGCCGGGTTTTTCCATTAACGCGTCGTGATAGGCGAAGAAGGCTCGGAATTCGTCCGGCCGGCGGGCCAGGGTGAGGAATACGTTCGGAATGAAGCCGGACTTCTCCTGAACGGCCTCGATGCGCGATCGGATATCGTCCGGCAGGTCCTTCAGAGCGGGGACGTCGAAGCGGCTGATGGGATGCGAGCTCACGGGTATATCGGTCCTTGTCGCGGAGGCATCGGGAACGGCCGAGCCTCATTCCGGGATCTGGAGGCTACCATAGTCAGGTTGGCGCCGAACCGTAACCTGTCCTAGAGTCTAGGGAACCAGCCCTCGCGATGGAGGCCGCCCATGAGCCTAGCCCAAACCCATCCGGTCGAGCCGATCCTGCTGCGCAACGACGCAGGAGGCGTGGTCACGCTCACCCTGAACCGTCCAGGCCAGTTCAATGCCCTGTCGGAGGAGATGCTGGCCGCCCTCCAGGAAGCCTTGGACGGTATCGCCGACGACCCGGCGGCGCGCTGCGTGGTGATCGCGGGAGCCGGAAAGGCCTTTTGCGCTGGGCACGATCTCAAGCAGATGCGTGCCAATCCGCGCCAGGACTATTATGAGGACCTGTTCGCCCGCTGTAGCCGGGTCATGCAGAGCATCGTGTCGTGCCCGGTTCCCGTCATCGCTCGGGTCCATGGCATGGCGACGGCGGCGGGCTGCCAATTGGTGGCTACCTGCGACCTCGCGGTGGCCGCAGAGAGCGCCAGTTTCGCCGTCTCGGGTATCAATGTGGGACTGTTCTGCTCCACCCCGGCCGTGGCCTTGTCGCGCAACGTGGCTCCCAAGCAGGCTTTCGATATGCTGGTGACGGGGCGCTTCATTTCGGCCTCCGAAGCCCTCTCCCATGGCCTCGTCAGCCGGGTGGCTCCGGATGGAGAGCTCGATGCCGCCGTGGCTTCGCTCACAGCCGATATCTGCTCGAAGAGCCCCGTGGCGATTCGTACCGGCAAGGCCATGTTCGGACGACAGCGCTCGATGGGGCTCGAAGACGCTTACCGATATGCCGGTGACGTCATGGCCTGCAACATGATGGTAGAGGATGCGGCGGAAGGCATCGACGCCTTCATCGCCAAGAGAAAGCCGACCTGGAAGGGCCGGTAGAGGAAGTCAGTCCCGCTCCCGAGCCAGCTCCCTGAGGAGGAACTTCTGGATTTTGCCGGTCGAAGTCTTCGGCAGCTCGGTGAAGACGACGGCGCGAGGACATTTGAAGGCTGCGAGATGCTGGCGGCACCAGGCGATGATGGTCTCCACCGTCGCCTCAGCGCCGGGCTTCAGCTCCACGAAGGCGCAGGGCGTCTCGCCCCACTTGTCGTCGGGCATGGCCACCACGGCGGCCGCCTGCACGGCGGGATGCTTATAAAGGGCATCCTCGACCTCGATGGATGAGATGTTCTCGCCCCCTGAGATGATGATATCCTTGGACCGGTCCTTGAGCTGGAGATAGCCGTCCGGATACTTCACGCCGAGATCGCCCGAATGGAACCATCCGCCCTCGAAGGCCTTGGCGGTGGCGACTGGGTTTTTCAGATACCCCTTCATGACAACGTTGCCCCGGAACATGACCTCGCCTAGCGTCGCGCCGTCGGCCGGGACGGGGACCATGGTCTGGGGATCGAGCACGTCCAGAGCCTCGAGGACGGGATAGCGCACGCCCTGTCGCGCCTTCCTGGCCGCATATTCGGCGGGCGGCAGGTTGTTCCAATCGTCATGCCACTCGTTGACGACCGCAGGTCCGTAGACCTCGGTTAGGCCATAGAGATGAGTGACGTCGAACCCGGCCTCCTTCATGGCGGCCAGGACGGCCTCGGGGGGAGGGGCTGCGGCGGTCATGAACTTGACCGTCTGGCTGAAATCCCGCTTCTCCGGCGCGGCCAGGAGCGTCGACATGACGATCGGGGCGCCGCAGAGATGCGTGACTCCATGATCGGCAACCGCGTCGTAGATCGGCTTGGCGCGAACGGCGCGCAGGCATACATGCGTGCCCGCCACGATGGAGAGGGACCAGGGGAAGCACCATCCGTTGCAGTGGAACATGGGCAGCGTCCAGAGGTAGACCGGATGCTGGCCCATGCCGCTGGTGACGATGTTGCCGAGGGCCAGAAGATAGGCGCCCCGGTGGTGATAGACGACGCCTTTGGGATCGCCCGTGGTGCCGGATGTGTAATTGAGGGTGATGGCATCCCACTCGTCCGCCGGCAGGTTCCATGCGAAGCCGGGATCGCCGTCGGCCAGGAACTGCTCGTATTCCAACGTGCCGAGTCGCTCGCCCGGGCCGACATATTCGGGGTCGTCATAGTCGATGACCATCGGCTTGACGCGACACAGGCCAAGCGCCTCCTTCACAACTTCCGAGAACTCCCGGTCCGTGATCAGAACCTTGGCGTCACAATGGTCCAGCGAGAAGGCGATGACACGGGCGTCGAGGCGCGTATTGAGGGTGTTGAGAACCGCACCCGCCATCGGCACGCCGTAATGGCATTCCAGCATGGCCGGAGTATTCGGCAGCACCGCCGAGACCGTGTCCCCATGCCCGATGCCTCGCTCCGCCAGGGCGGATGCAAGCCGCCGGGATCGGGCGTAGAAGTCCCGGTAGCTTCGCCGAAGAGACCCGTGAAGGATCGCCGTCCGGTCCGGGTGCACGCTTGCGGCCCTCTCCAGGAAGGTGAGGGGAGACAGGGCCTGGAAATTGGCAGGGTTCTTGTCGAGGTCGATATCGTAGGCGGACGGCTTCATGGACGTTTCCCTGGCCTGTAGGCCGATCCAGTATGGTTCAACCGGGTCGGGCTGACCATCCTCCGGCGGCCCGGCCGCCGGGCCGCCAGGCCGCCATCAGCCTTCGATATTGATCAGCCGTGTCCCTTTGACGATTTCAGGGTTGGCCACCTTGGTGCGCACGTCGCAATTGGTGACGAGGACCGAGACATCCTGCATATGTGCCACGACGTGCGGGGCCCGGCTGTTGAATTTTTCCTCCTGGATCACGAAGATGACCCTGCGAGAGGCCTTGATCACGTCCCGCGTGAATTCGGCCTCCAGAGGGTCAAAGGCCAGGAAAGCGCCGTCCTCATCCACCGCATTGGCCCCGAAGATGGCCACATCGAACTTGAACCGGTCGTGCAGGCCGCCATCCGTGACGGCCAGGATCGCGGTGTCGTTGCGGCGCAGGTAGCCTCCGAACACGAAAAGCGTCACGCCGGTATTGAAGGTGCAGCTATGGGCGACGCCCAGATTGTTCGTCGCCAGGATAATTCTCGGCTGGTCTCGCAGGATTTCATGCACTGAATTGAAAGTCGTGCCGAGACCTACGAAGATTGTCGCGCCGGGCTCGATGAATTCCGCCAGTCTCTGGACGAGCCTGCGCTTCACCTCGACCTGCGTGACGCTGCGGTCCTTGTAGGCTTGAACGACGGTTCCCGGACCCGCAAAGGCCGCCCCATGGGCCTTCTGGATCAATCCTTGGGCTCCGAGCTTCTCGAGGTCACGGCGGATGGTCTGGGTGGTGACGCCGCATTCGCGGGCGAAGGTCGCGACCGAGATGGCGCCCTTCTTCGCGATGGCGTCGACGATGAGCCGCTGGCGCTCGTCGGCGTCGAGCTTGGCCTCTTGAAGGAGTATGGCTTGCCCCAGCATTCTCCTGCAGCTCCCTAGAGCTGGACTCCGAGATAGGTTCGGTCGTCCGTGTAGGCCGATGACGTGGTGCCCTTGGTGCTCATGTACGGGCCGATCTTGTGAGGGTCCACCTTCTCGACCTCGCGGAAGGCTTCTTCCCAGGACGCGACGCCGAAATCGTCCCCGCACTTGAAATAGCCGTCCGAGAAGAGCTCGATCTGCTCGACATCCTTCACGGGAAAGGCGAGGTGGAGGACATGCTGATCCGGCACATCGAAGCCGTCCAAGAGACCATAGGCGAGTTCGAGATCCGCCTTGTTGGAAAATCGTCTCTGGCCATGAGCGATGCCATTCGCGATGAGGTGCTCGACCTCCGCCGGCGGGATCCCTTGGAACATGCCCGCGAAGGCCTGGAGGACGCGCTCGCGGATTGTCGCCTTGCGCTTATCCGTGATCCTCGGATCGGCTTGGTGGTTGACGCCGTAGCGATTGATCGAAGCGGAGAGCGAGTCGCTGTCCAGCTCGCCGAAACCTTCGGCGGCAAACAGGTTCCAGGCCTCGCGCCGCATGAGGGATGTCACAACATCGAGCGGCTTGGCCATCTGGTGAACGTCGCGGCCGTTGAGACGGACGCCCGCGTCGCCGACCGCCACGATGTCGAGGCTGTCGCCCGCATGGATCGCGACCGTGAAGGCGCAGCCGGCACGCCTGTTCAAGTCCGCGCGGGCATTTTCGAGTTGACCATGGTGCTCATAGGCTTCCCGGAGCCGCTTCGAGAGATGGCCGACAAGATCCTGCGGATCGGGGCGGGACCCGGAATCCTGCCGAGACAGGAGATACTCGCCCAGAGCCCGCTTGACGGTCTGCGAGGCGAAACGCCCGGCCTTCACGTCGCCGAAATAGGTGCCGTTGTGGTCGGTTACGCCGTCGATGACGGCGTAACCGATGCCTGGGATGACGATGAAGCTGTCTTCGTTGTCTTCCGGCCGCAGGAAAACCTTGCCTTGGGAGAACGCTTCGATCCGCATCAGTCTCGCTCAGGTCTCGTGTCGCAGGTCGGCCTTACTGGCCGGTGGCCTTGCGCCACTGGTTTAGGATCGCCTCCGTGCCGCCCAGATCTTTGATGTTCTTCAAGGTGACGAGGTTGAGGCTGCTCAGCGGAGGAACGTCGCCGGGTCCCTTAACGTCCGTGCGGACGGACCGGCGCCCGCCTTCCTGGACGAGGGCCTCCTGGGTCTTTTTGGTCAGGGCCCAATCGATGAACTTCTTGCCGTTCTCAGCATTAGGCGCGCCCTTGATGAGGGCGACGCCGTCCGGAGACGCGGTCGTGCCGTCCGCGATGTAGGCAATCTTCACGGGAGCGCCGCCGACCTTGTACTCAAGCGCATTGTCCTCGAGAGTCAGGCCCAATGGAGCCTCCCCGTCGGCCACGTAGCGCGGTACGGCGCCGGAGCTGTCCGTGAAGACGAAGTTCTGGGCCAGCTTCTGGTACTCGTCCCACCCCTTGTCGCCGAAGACCGACAGGACCGTCATCATCTGCTGGAAGGCCGAGCCGGAATTGTCGGCGCGGGCGGAGGCGACCTTGCCCTTCCATTTCGGGTTGCTGAGCTCGGCCCAGTTTTTGGGCGTATCGGCATCAGGCACCATCTTGGTATTCTGCATCAGCACGTAGATCACCGCCGTGTAGGGCGTCCACGCGTCGCTCTTCACGAAGCGCTTGTCGATGGCGTCGAAATCCTTGGGCTTGTAGGGCTCCAGGAGGTCCGGATTGTTGCCAAGAATGTCGCCCGTGATGCTCCAGATCACATCGGCCTTCGGGGCGCTCATCTCCGCGCGGGCGCGGCGGACAATTTCGCTCGAACCGAGCTGAATGACCTCGGTCTTGATGCCGGTCTCCGCTTCGAATTGCGGCGCCAGCTTCTGCACAAGGGATGTCTTGTGAGCCGTGTAGAGAACGACCTTGCCCTGCGCGAAGGCAGTGCCTCCCAGGGCGACGACGCCGATGGCGCCCGCAACCAAACTCGTGAACGTCTTCATCGCTTCCTCCCGAAGACCGAAGATGCAGTGTGACCCTGCGTTAAGGAATGTCGCAAAACGAACGGCCATATGTTGCAATCTAAACATCGACCTTTATGGTGTAAAGGAAGCAAGGGCAGCAATAAGTTCAAGGGCGGGCGCATGGCCTATCTGGAAGTCGAGAATGCAACTAAAGTCTATGGAGGCGCAGCGCGCGCCCTGGACGGCGTTTCTCTTTCGGTGGGAAGGGACGAGTTCTTCACGCTTCTGGGTCCGAGCGGTTGCGGGAAGACGACGCTGCTACGGTCGATCGCCGGCTTCATCGAATTGTCGGACGGGAATATCAAGCTCGACGGCCGGCGCCTCGATACCGTGCCGGCCCACAAGCGCGACATCGGCATGGTGTTCCAGGACTACGCTGTTTTTCCGCACCTGACCGTCAGCGAAAACGTGGCCTTCGGCCTGAAGGCCCGCAAGGTCCCGGCGGCCGACATCCAGAGGCGTGTCGCCGAGGCGCTTGCGACGGCACGCCTGACAGATTTCCGGGACCGTCTTCCGGCAGCGATGTCGGGCGGGCAGCAGCAGCGCATCGGCCTTGCGCGCGCGATGGTGATCAGGCCTAAGCTCCTCCTCATGGACGAGCCGCTCTCGAACCTCGATGCCAAGCTCCGCGTGGACCTGCGGGACGAGATCCGCGATATCCAGAAGAAGATCGGGATCGCCGCGATCTACGTCACCCACGACCAGGAGGAAGCGCTCGCCATCTCCGACCGCATCTGCGTGATGAGCACGGGACGCATTCAGCAGATCGGCACGCCGCAGGACATTTACTCATCGCCGCAAACCCTATTCGCGGCCTCGTTCGTGGGCACCATGAACGTGCTTCAACGCGGGACCGACCCGGCCCTCGAAGCTTCGATTCTCCAGGATGCTCCAGCCAGCCTGAGCCAATGGGCGATCCGGCCCGAGCATATCCGCCTCGGCGAGGGCGACCTGCCGGCCGACACGATCCGGGTGCCCGGCACGGTCGAAAAGTACACCTATCTCGGCCGAGAGGCCCATATCGCCGCCAAGACTTCCGTTGGGAAGTTGGTGGTGCAAGTCGCGGATCCCGAGCCGTCGCTGACGATGGAACAGGGACATCCGGTGACACTGGCCTTCCGACGCGGTCACGTGATGGGGTTCGATCAGCAGGGCGCGCGCGTTTCCCTCGGAGCACGATAAGATGCGGCTCAATTTCTGGACCGTCGTCAGCATCCTGGCCTGGCTGATCCTGATCGTCCTGCTCGTCATCCCGCTGGGATCGGTGCTGTTGTCGAGCATGCAGGACGCGGCCGGAAACTTCTCCCTGGCGAATTACGAGCGCTTCTTCACGACGCCGCGTTTCCGAACCGCCTTCGTCAACACGCTCATCGTCGGCTTCGGCGGTCTCGTGGGATCGCTGGTCCTCGGCTCCATCATGGCCTTCTGCATGGCCCGGCTCGAGATCAAGGGCGGCCGGTTCGTGTCGCTCTTGGCGATCCTGGCCCTGGTCTCTCCGCCCTTCATCGGCGCCTATTCGTGGATCGTCCTGTTCGGCTCCAACGGTCTCGTCCGCCAGACCCTCATGTCGTGGGGGTTCTTCATGCCGCCCATTTTCGGCATGTGGGGCGTGCTCATCGTCTTCTCGTTCAAGTTCTATCCTTACGTCTATCTCCTGGCATCCGGCGCGCTCGGGAACATCAACCGCTCCCTGGAAGAGGCCGCCGAGAGCCTCGGCATGACGCCCTTCAAGCGCGTGATGAAGATCTCCTTCCCGCTGGTCCTGCCGGCTCTCTCGGCGGGGGGGCTTCTCGCCCTGATCCACTCCATCGCGGATTTCGGAACGCCACGGCTCATCGGCCGCGGCTTCAGCGTGCTGGCAACCGAGGCCTACACGCTTTACTCGGCGGAGATCGGCAGCAATCTCGGCATGGCGACGACCATCAGCATCATGCTGATCCTCCTGTCGATGCTGTTCGTCTTCGGGCAGCGCTACATGTCCCGCAAGAATGTCTACCACGGCAACCTCATCAACAAGCCCGTCAAGAAGAAGCTGACGGGCGTCTGGAACGTGGTGGCCCACGTGGCGGTCTACTTCATCGCCCTTGCGGGTGCGATGCCGGCCATCATCGCGGCGATCTATTCGATCCGGCGCACGAACGGGCCGGTGTTCCAACCGGGCCTGGGACTCGATAGCTACCGGCGGATCCTCTACAACCTCGCCGATGTGGTCCAGAACTCCCTGGTGTTCTCTGCCGCGACCGTGTTCCTGACGGTGACCATCGGCACCATCATCGGCTGCCTCGTGGCGCGCCGGACGAACGTGAACACCTCGTCTCTCGATGCAACCCTCATGGTTCCCTATGTGATGCCGGGGATCGTGGTCGGCATCGCGTTCGTGGCCGCTTTCAACTCTCCGCCATTCGCCATCACCGGAACGGCGCTCATCATCATCCTGTCGATTTTCATCCGGCGTCTGCCGTATTCGGTTCGGTCGTCCGCCTCCGCGCTTAGGCAGGTCAGCCCGAGCATGGAGGAGGCTGCCATCTCGCTCGGCTACAGCCCGCTCCAGGCCTTCATGAAGGTCACGGTGCCGCTGATCGTTCCCGGCATCATCGCGGGCGGCATGCTGAGCTTCGTCACGGCCATCAACGAGCTGTCCTCGTCCCTCGTGCTGTATGTCGGCAGCACCGCCACGATGCCGGTCCGGATCTACATCGCGATCAACGACGGCGATTACGGCACGGCGGCGGCACTTTCCACGGTTCTGCTTCTCATCAGCGGCGCCGCCATCTATTGTGCTTTTCGTCTCATGGGCCGCGACGAACGGGCCCTGCTCTGACCCTCAGGATTGGCTGACACGATGGATATACGGCTCTTCGACGACAAGCAGTCTCTCGGCGCGGCGGCCGCGGCGCAAGGTGCCGCCGCGATCAGGAACGCCATTGCGGAGCGCGGGGAGGCGAACATCATCGTGGCGACCGGGGCCAGTCAGTTCGAGGTTCTTGGCGCCCTCGTTGAGATCCCCGGCATCGACTGGTCGAAGGTCTCGGCCTATCATCTCGACGAATATGTAGGGCTGCCCAAAACCCATCCGGCGAGCTTTCGAGGCTATCTGCAGGAGCGTTTCGTCTCCCGAGTTCCCGGCCTGGCGGTCTTCACGGAGGTGACCGGCGACGCCGAAGATCTCGACGAGGAGATCGTCCGCCTCAACAGGGCCATCGACGGAAAGACCATCGACGTGTGCTTCGCGGGGATCGGCGAGAACTGCCACCTGGCCTTCAACGATCCGCCTGCGGATTTCGATACCCGGTCGCCGTATATCGTCGTCGAGCTCGACGAAGGCTGCCGCCGCCAGCAACTGGGGGAGGGCTGGTTCCCGTCCCTCGAGGATGTTCCCGCCAAGGCGATCTCCATGAGCATCCAGCAGATCTTGAAGAGCGACGTGCTGGTGATCTCCGTCCCGGACGAACGCAAGGCAGTGGCCGTCCAGGCCGCCATCGAGGGCCCGATCACGCCCGACTATCCGGCGTCGATCCTGAAGACCCATTCCCGCTGTACGGTCTTCCTGGACCGCCCCGCAGCGTCGCGCCTGTCGCCCGAGACACTGGCCGACGCGCAGGAGGGTTGAGGCCGATGATCACCGGGGGCCTTTTCGATCTTCAGGTCAACGGCTTTGCCGGCGTCGACTTCAACGATGCCGGCCTGACCCCGGAAGCGTTCGACAGAGCGCTGGCCGGCATGCTGGAAACCGGCGTGACCCTCTGCCTTCCCACCTTGATCACCGCCGATGAGGCGACCCTGGCGGTACGCTTTCGAGCGCTCGATCACGCGGTGCGCGAGAGCCGCCTCGGGCCCCGCATGGTGCCGGGCTACCATCTCGAAGGACCGTTTCTGAACCCCACGGAAGGTTATGCGGGCTGCCATCCGCGCGAGGTGATGATCCCGCCCGATATCGATCTCGTGGCGCGGGTGGAAGCGGGCCTGAGCCGGCCGATTTTGCTGATCACGCTGGCGCCCGAGCAGGCGGGAAGCGAGAGCTTCGTGCGGGCAGCCGTGGAGGGCGGCAAGATCGTGGCGGTCGGGCATTCGTCCGCCGACGTGGAGACCATTGGCCGATCGGCGACGGCGGGGGCCACGCTGTCGACCCATCTCGGCAATGGGATCGCGCAAACTCATCACAAGTTCGCCAATTCGCTTTTCGCTCAGCTGAGCGAAGATCGGCTCGTGGCCACATTCATCGCGGACGGGATCCACATCCCGCCCTCGGCTCTCAAGGTGATGCTGCGCGCCAAGTCGCTGGCCCGATCCATCCTCGTCACGGACGCGGTCGCGGCGGCCTACGCACCGCCGGGCGAGTACCCATTCGCAGGCATGGTCGTGGAACGCTCCGGCGACGGCACCGTCAGATTGCCCCGGAGCACCTACCTGGCCGGTTCGTCGCTGACCCTGGACGATGCCGTCCGCAACGTCGTGGACTGGGGGCTTTGCACTTTCGACGAAGCGATCGCGATGGCGCACGATCACCCGATCGCCGCCATGCAGCCTGCGCTCGCGAAACATGGGATCGTTCTGGATCCAGGGGAAGTGGAGTGGGGTCCGGATCTTCGGATCCGTCAGGTCATGCTCGCCGGCGAGGTCTACCGCTCCCGCCGTCAGAGCGCCGCCGTCACCTGAATTTCGAGCGCGTAGGCGGGGTTTGCCAGTCGCGATTCGACGCAAACCCGGGCCGGAGCGTGTCCCCGTTCGAGCCATGCGTCCCAGACGCCGTTCATCTCGTCGTAGAAACCCATGGACGACAGCCAGATCGTCGCCCTGAGCAGCTTCGTCTTGTTGCTGCCGATCTCGCGCAAGGATTGCTCGATCTGGTCGAGCACATCCTGCGTTTGTTCGCGCACGGTGAGGCCTTCGGAGTTCTCCGGTACGTAACCCGAGAAATGCGCCGTATCGCCGAGGATGACGAGGTCGCTGTATCGCGCAGCGACTCCAACGCGTCGTGGTTCTGCCATGGGTCCCAAGCCTTGAGAATGATCGGTCCGCCCAAGCGTATGACGGTCCTAGGGGAGGTCGGCGTCAGACCCGGCGGCCGCTTTCATCGAAGAGATGGATGCTCTTTGGGTCGGGCGCGATGCGGATCACGTCGCCTGGTCGGGCGGCGATGCGGTCCTTCAACACGCAGGTGATGGCGCTGGAATGGTCCGCGACGGGCTTGTCGCGCTCGCCCGCGGGCCGGACGATGATCTGGGTCTCCGACCCCGTGGGCTCGATCACCACCACTTCCACCGGCACGCCCTCGTCCGTCAGGCGGATATGCTCCGGCCGGATGCCGTAGACCATCGGGCGCCCGTCCGAGGCGGCCGGAGCAGCCGCCAGCGGGAAGGTCTGCCCGCTCTCGGCCTTGAAGCCGTTGGAGCCGACATTGCCCTTGATGAAGTTCATGGCGGGCGAGCCGATGAAACCCGCCACGAAAAGGTTGGCGGGCCGGTCGTAGAGCTCCAGCGGCGCTCCCATCTGCTCGACGATCCCGTCATGCATGACAACGATCTTGTCCGCCATGGTCATGGCCTCGATCTGGTCGTGGGTCACATAGATCGTCGTGGTCTTCAGGCGCTGGTGCAGCGCCTTGATCTCCGCCCGCATGGCCACGCGCAGCTTGGCGTCGAGGTTGGACAGGGGCTCGTCGAACAGGAACACCTGCGGATCGCGCACGATGGCCCGGCCCATGGCCACGCGCTGGCGCTGACCGCCCGAGAGCTGGCGCGGAAACCGCTCCAGCAGGGGCTTGAGGCCTAAGATCTCGGCCGCCCTGGCCACGCGCTCGTCGATCTCTCCTTGAGGCGAGCGCTTGAGCTTGAGCGAGAACGCCATGTTCTGGGCGACCGTCATGTGCGGGTAGAGCGCGTAATTCTGGAACACCATGGCGATGTCCCGGTCTTTCGGCGGCACGTTGTTGACCACCCGCGATCCGATGCGGATCTCGCCGCCCGAGATGTCCTCGAGGCCTGCGATCATGCGAAGCAGCGTGGACTTGCCGCAGCCCGAGGGACCCACCAGGATCACGAACTCCCCATCCTGGATGTCAATCGACACACCCTTGATGATGTCGACGGCACCGAAGGATTTGCGGACGTCACGGATGGTGACAGAGGCCATGGCGTATTTCCGTTCGTTCTTGGCCCGACAGGGCCTATCAATGGATGGGTGAGGGCGCTTAGCCGCCCTTCACGGCTCCGGCTGTGAGGCCGGCGATAATCTGGCGCTGCGCCACGATGGTCAAGATCAGAACAGGCAGCGTGACGATGAGAGCCGCAGCCGCGAGCGGTCCCCAGCTGACCTGCTCGAAGGACAGCATGTTGTAGACGGCCACCGGCAGGGTCCTGGTCTCGCGGCTCGCCAGCACGATGCCGAACACGAAGTTGTTCCAAGAGAAAATGACCGACAGGATGAACGCCACCACGATGCCGGGCTTGGCGATCGGCAACGCCACGTTGCGGAACACCTGCCAACGGGTCGCGCCGTCGATCATGGCGGCTTCCTCCAGTTCCAGGGGCGTCGTCTCGAAATAGCTGATCATGATCCAGATCACGATCGGTACCGTCACGACCAGATGGATCAGGATTTGGGGCACCAGGGTGCCGAGAAGGCCGAGCCATTGGAACAGCAGAAACAGCGGGATCAGGAACGACAGCCCCGGCGTCATGCGGGCGATCATGATCACCATGGCGGACTTGGTGGCCCGCATCCGGGCGATGCCGTAGCCCGCCGGCACTCCGACCATCAAGGCCAGGAGCGTAGCGCCGCCCGTTACGATGATGCTGTTTTTGAAATAGAGCAGGAAATTGTTCGACTCGAAGACGCCTGCGTAGTTTTTCCAGGCGATCCGCTCGGGGATCAGGATGGGCGGATAGGCGCCGTTGTCGATCTCGTATTTGAGCGAGAGCGACAGCATCCAGATGAAGAAGAACAGGGCGGGCGACACGAGCAGAAAGACACAGAACGCCATCCAGGTGCCATGGACGATCTTGCGGAGGTTCATTTGCCGTCTCCCGAGGACCAGGCTGCGCGCTGGCGCAGGTGCAGCAGAACCAGGGACAGCAGAATGATGAGCAGGAAGAACACGACCGCGATGGCGGAGCCGTAGCCCACGTCGTAATAGGCGAAGGCGACGCTGTAGAGATAGAGGTTGATGGTCTCGGAGGCCGTGCCGGGACCGCCCTGCGTGATGGCGTAGATGATGTCGAAGCTCTTCAGCGCGTCGATGGTGCGGATGATGACCGCCACCATGAGGAAGGGTGAGATCATCGGCAGGGTGATGTAGCGGAACTTCTGCCACGCATTCGCACCGTCGATCTGGGCGCTTTCATAGGGCTCCTGGGGAATAGCCGCGAGGCCCCCAAGCACGATGAGCATGACGAGAGGCGTCCATTGCCAGGTCTCGACGAGGACGAGAGACGGGATCACGCTGGCCGGATGGAACACCCAGGCCTGCGGCGGGATGCCGACGAGGGACAGGAGATAGTTCAGGACGCCGAGCTGCGGGTGGAACATCATGGTCCAGACCAGCGCGATGGCCACCGGCGTCGCCATCATGGGCATGACGAAGATGCCACGCAGGAGACCGCGGAAGGGCAGCTTGGTGTTGAAGGCCAGGGCCGCCGCCGTCCCGAGAATCAGGGGGGCGACCACCGACAGGACGGTGTAGAGGATCGTGTGCCAGAGAGATTCGAGGAATCTCATGTCCGTGGCGAGGCGGATGTAATTCGCAAGTCCGACAAAGCTGGTGTCGGATCCGACGCGCCATTCGTTCAGGCTCATCCAGATCGTAAAGACCCAGGGGAACAGGATGACGGCCCCGACGACGAGGAGAGCGGGCAGAACGAAGGGCCAGTAGGATGGCTTGAGGTGCCCGCCCTTGTGGGGGCGGGCCTCTTCTTCGCTGGCAGGGACAGCGGGTGTGGAGACTGCGGTCATCAAGCCCGCTCGCTGCGCTCAAGCACCGGCTTGAACTCTTCCGTCGCGCGCTTCAGCTCGGCCGCTGCGTCCGCGCCGGCGAGCAGGTTGGTGAGCGCCACGCCCATCGTGTCGCGGAATTCCGTCACCGGTATGATGACAGGCAGCGTCAGGCGGCTGATCTTGGCCGATTGGGCGACGGCGTCGACCCACTCGGCCGGCATCTTCACGCCCTTGCGCACTTCCGCGTCGTTCAGGATGGAGTTGCGGAACGGCACGCCGGAGCCGGTCTGAAGGAGGCGAGCGCCCATTTCCTTGGAGATCGCCCACTGGCAATAGAGGTAGGCGGCTTCCTTCTTGGTGCTGGCCTCCGTGACGCCGATGCCGTCGCCCGTGGTGGCGGCCGCCTGGACCTTGGGGCCCTTCGGCATGACGCCGTAGCCGACCTTGCCGACCACGCGGGACTTCTCCGGATCCTCCAGGGGAGGCGCGAAGCCGACACCGTCGAACCACATACCCACCCGGCCCTGAAGGAAGGCGGACTGGCACTCGGCCCAGTTGAAGCCCGCGACCCCCGTGGGCGAGGCCTTGGTCAGGAGGGTCTGGTACATCTTGGCGGCGTCGATGGCCTCCTGCGTGTCCGTCATCAGCTTGCCGCTGGGATCGACCGACGGCATGTCGTAGCCGAGCATGAAGCTCGTCCAGACCGGCGTGTTGGCGTTCTTCTGGCCGCGGGCCACGAAGCCGTAGGTCTGGGCCTTGGGATCCGTCAGGGCCTGGGCGGTGTCGATCATCTCCGCAAAGGTCTTCGGGAACGCCAGGTTCTTCTTCGCGAAAAGGTCCTTGTTGTAATAGACGATCCAGTAATCCACCGAGAAGGGCAGGGACCGGATCGCGCCCTGCTGGTCCTTGGCGAAGGCCATGCCGGCCTCGGCGAAATCGCTCTCGACCATGGACGGGTCGGTAAGGTTGGCATCCTTCAGGAAGCCCGACAGGTCGGCGAGCCAGCGGCCCTTCTCGAACTGGCGCTTTTGGACGTGATAGCTGATGTGGATGACGTCGAAGCTCGGCTTGCCGGAGGTCAGCTCGATCACGGCCTTCTGGCGCTGCTGCTGCTCGGGGGTCATCTCGGAATTGACCTTGATGCCCGTCAGGTCCTCGAATTCCTTCTGGTACTTAGTCAGAAGTTCGCCGCGGGGGCTTTTCGTGAGGTTCACGTCGATGGTCGTGCCCGCGAACTTCTTCCAGTTCACGTTGGCGAAGGCCGGGCGCACGCCCATGAGCCCCAGGCCACCGGCTGCGGCGGTCGTCGCCAGGAAGTTCCGGCGCGTCAGGTTCTTTCCAATGATCTCAGACATTTTCCACCCTTGGGTCAGTTCGGTTGTGATCGCCTGGTTCTTACGGACGGCGTTTCTGCCTGATCCGGTGCCGGCTTGTCGAATGGGATGCCACCATGACCCGAACCCCGGGTCCAGCAACGTCCAAAGACCATAAATCCGTTTCGCGTCGCTTGTAAACAGAAAAACAGCGTACTAACATGTCAGCGTGTTTCCGGCTCGAGATGAGCCATGCTGAGGTAGAATCGTGGCCCAATCTGTTGAACGTTTTGGTCTTTCCTGCGCCCTCGCGACCCCTTTCGACGAGTCCGGGCAGGTCGAGGGCGCAAAGCTCGCCGCTCACGTCCAATGGGCTCTCTCCCAGGGGTGCGACAGCGTCACGGCTTTCGGCACGACCGGTGAAGGGCCGTCATTGGGCATTCCGGCCCGCCAGACGATCCTGAAGGCCATTGCCGATTCAGGCATCGATCTGCGCCAGCGCGTCCTGGGCGGCGTGGCCGCTTCCTCCCTGCACGAGGCGCTCGACCAGACCGCCATCCTTCTCGATGCGGATTGCCGTGCGATCCTCCTGGCGCCGCCTTTCTACTTCAAGGGTGTGAGCGACGACGGGCTGTTCGCATGGTTCTCGTCCTATTTCGACAAGCTCGGCGACAGGGCACGGGACGTTATCCTCTACAATATCCCTTCCGTGACCGCCGTGACCCTGTCGGTGGATCTCATCTCCCGCCTGAGAACGGCGTACCCTCAGATCATCACCGGCGTGAAGGATTCCTCGGGCGATTGGGCCTACACGCAGAAGCTCCTGGCGGCCCACAAGGACATCGCCATCCTCATCGGCGACGAGCGTCACTTGGCCCAGGGCGTGCGCATCGGCGCCCAGGGCGCCATCTCCGGCATGGCGAATGTCTGCCCGGATCGGCTCAAGCCCATGATCACGGCGGGTCAGGAGAGCGATCAGGTGGTTCGGATCGTCGAGGATGTTCTGAAGTTCCCCGTGACCCCGGCCGTGAAGGCGCTCGTCGCTCATCGGACCGGCGATAACGGCTGGCTCCGGGTCCGCTCGCCTTTGATGGCCCTGTCGGCTGCGGATGCAAGCCGCGTCGCATCCGCCTATGATGCGGCTTTCGCATCGAAAGCTGCCTGAAACCATGACCGCGTTCGTGAAACCATCGTCGGCCGAGCGCGAGCCGCTCAACCTTCGCGAACGCGCGTATGACAGCTTCACGCGGCATCTCCTGGCCCGGGACATCCGGGCCGGGCAATTCATCTCCCAGCGCGAGCTCGTGGAGATCACGGGCCTGCCGCTGGGGGCGATTCGTGAGCTGATCCCACGCCTCGAGGCGGAAGGCTTGGTGCGGACGATCCCGCAGCGGGGGATGCAGATCGCCCATGTGGACCTCAACCTGATCCAGGACGCTTTCCAGTTCCGGCTCTTCCTGGAAAAGGAAGCCACGGCGGTCTTCGCGACCGAAGCGACCGATTCGGTTCTGGCGCAACTCCTCGACCAGCACGAAAGCATCATCGCCACCTGCGAGCGGGCGGAAGCCAATGGGGGAATCACCACCGAACTGGTGGATGAAGCCCAGGAGATCGACTGGAGCTTCCATCGCCTCATCATCGACGCGCTGGGCAACGCCATCATCGCCGACGCCTACAGGGTCAATCTCCTGAAGATTCGGCTTATCAAGCAGGAACAGACCCGCCTCAATTACGCTGTTCTGATTCCCACCATGCGCGAGCACCTCGCCGTGATCGGCGCCATCTCGACCCGTGACCCTGCGAAGGCATCGGAAGCCATGGGCCGGCATATCATGAGCGCCCGCGACCGCGCCATTGGGCGCCGATAGGCGGCGAAACCGCACTGCCGCCAAACCTGATAATCGCCTCGAGGCCGTAGCAGCCCAGGGTTTCGGGCGCTTGGAGCCGTTCTGGCTGACCTAAGGGTATGATCTGCAAGAGATTCGCGGCGCACCAGAGACGCGAGCGAGTGGACGGGGGACCGGCTTCCTAATCCTCTTTTTACTAATGCGGCCGCACATTGGGGGCGAACGTCAGCAGTCCGCTGAATGGCCTCCAACCAACAACAGACAATGCAATCCTCTCGACGGTCTCCTCACCCTCCCGGTTTGCGCCATTCCTCGACCGAGGACGGCGCCTCAACGACGATTCCGGCCTCGCAGCCGGCTCCAGCGCGGCCGTGGATGGCCGAGCCGGCCACCCCCGCCCAGGGGCGGCCGCATCCGACGGATCCGACCCTTCTCGGACAAGGTCCGAAGGCGGCGATTCACGACCCGTCGGAGCCCGCTTGGCGCACGGTGTTCACGGCCCCGTCCGGCGTCCGGTACACGCGAACACCCGACCGGGTTCTGCGTGAGCGCATGGGTCCGGCCCGCCCGCTGGAGCTGCCGGTGGTGGACCCGCGCGTGACGGAAGCCAATGACCGGCGCATCGAATCACTCAAGGCTCACCTGGCTCCCGGACCCGGTCCCTTCGGCGCGAAGCCCCAGAGTCCTCCGGCGAAGGGCCCGTTCACGGCACCGCCCCAAGCCAGGGCGGCGGACCGCGAGGCCACCGCGAAGCCGGAAACACCTTCAATGCAGACGCAGGCCATCGAACAGCCTTCGCCCATCGTCGTCGAAAATCAAGAAAAGCCCGCCGCTCAGGCGGTCCGGACTGAAGGTCAGATGAAAGCCAAATCTCAGACAGCCGCCGAACTGCAAGCCGAAACCCAAAAGACCGAGGAAACCATGACTACGGGACCGGTGAGCATCCGCTCGGCCGCTTTCGCCTGGTCCTCGGACCCCTACCGTTTCGATCCGATCCGCCTCATCGGCTCGCTGGACAAGCTCGTCGCCAGCACGGAAGAGGCGGTCGAGGCCTGCGAAGCGCAGCTCGAAGAGGTTCTTGAGGTCGAGGCGACGCTGGTCGAGGTCACGCCGGTGGACATCGCTCCCGAGCCGGTCGTCGCGGAAGCCCCGGCATCCCACGAGCAGGACGATGTGGATTGGGGCTTCCTATCCCTTTATGCCGACAGCCTGCCGGTCGCTCGGGCTCAACCCTCGCCAGCCGAGGCGAAGACGATCCCGCCCGTGGAGCCTGAAACCGCCGCGTGCGAGGTCGAGGGAGAGCCCATCGATGCCGATTTCACGGCCGAGACACTCGAACTGCCTCCTGTAACGCCGGAGGCTGAGATCCGCGCCGTCGCCCTGGCCCAAAACTTGCTTCCCGCGCCGGTACGGTCCCTCGAACGGGATGGTGGTTACGAGTTTCCGGACATCGATTTCCTGGCCGAGCCGCCCGAGAAGGATGGGCCTATCCTGACGGAAGACATTCTGGAGGAGGCAGCCGGCCGACTCGAGAAAGTCATCCGCGATTTTGGCGTTAAAGGTGAGGTGATTCACGTTCGCCCAGGTCCGGTGGTGACGCTCTACGAATTCGAGCCCGCGCCGGGCACCAAGTCGTCGCGTGTCATTGCCCTCTCGGACGACATCGCCCGCTCCATGAGCGCCGTGTCGGCCCGCGTCGCCGTCATCCCCGGACGCAATGCCATCGGGATCGAGCTGCCGAACCAGACCCGGGAGACCGTGTTTCTGCGCGAACTTCTCGTCTCGCAGGATTTCGAGACGACGAAGCAGAAGCTGGCGCTGTGTCTCGGCAAGACCATCGGCGGCGAGCCCGTGATCGCGGATCTCGCCCGCATGCCGCACCTGCTGGTGGCCGGAACCACCGGCTCGGGCAAGTCGGTGGCCATCAACACCATGATCCTGTCGATCCTCTACCGGCTCAAGCCAGAAGAGTGCCGCCTGATCATGGTCGACCCCAAGATGCTCGAACTCTCCGTCTACGACGGCATCCCGCATCTGCTGACTCCCGTCGTCACAGATCCCAAGAAGGCGATCATCGCCCTTCGCTGGGCGGTCCGCGAAATGGAGGACCGCTACAAGAAGATGGCCAAGCTGGGCGTGCGCAACATCGACGGCTTCAACGCCCGTGTCTCCGAGGCCAAGGCGCGGGGCGAGGTCATCACCCGCACGGTCCAGACCGGCTTCGACAAGGAGACCGGCCAGGCCGTGTACGAGGACGAGATCATGGATCTCGATCCCTTGCCCTACATCGTGGTGATCGTCGACGAGATGGCCGATCTGATGATGGTGGCCGGAAAAGAGATCGAGGGCGCGATCCAGCGCCTGGCCCAGATGGCTAGAGCTGCGGGCATCCACGTGATCCTGGCGACGCAACGCCCTTCCGTGGACGTGATCACGGGCACGATCAAGGCGAACTTCCCGACCCGGATCTCGTTCCAGGTGACCTCGAAGATCGATAGCCGCACGATCCTGGGCGAGATGGGCGCCGAGCAGCTCTTGGGCCAGGGCGACATGCTGTACATGGCGGGGGGCGGGCGCATCACCCGCGTGCACGGACCGTTCTGCTCCGACGAGGAGGTCGAGAAGGTCGTCGCTCACCTCAAGCGCCAGGGCCAGCCGGTCTATCTGGATGCCGTGACGGCCGATGACGACGAGGAGATCGAAGAGGACGAGACCCCCATCTTCGACGAGGGCGAGATGGGACTGGGCTCCGGTGATCTCTACGACCAAGCCGTGTCCATCGTGCTTCGCCATAAGAAGGCCTCGACCTCCTATATCCAGCGCCGCCTCCAGATCGGCTACAATCGCGCCGCTTCCATCATGGAGCGCATGGAGAAGGAGGGCGTCGTCGGTCCGGCCAACCACGCGGGCAAACGCGACATCCTCGTCGACCAGGGTGGGCACGATTTCGATTAGGATCGACCACATACCTGTTGCGAAAGAGAGGCCCATGGCCTCTCTTTTTCGTTTGGGACCGTCAATTGGACCTACCGCTGGCCCGCTTCCCGGACGCCCCCCGCCAGAGCCCTGGCATAAAGCTCCTGCGCTTTCGCAGAATCCCCCTTGATCCCCACCACACGCCAGCTGGCGAGCACCTTCGGATCGTAAGTCTGGGCCAGCAGATAGGTGGCCCGCGCGCTGCCTGCCGACATCGCATGTTCCAAAATGAGCCGCGCGCCGCTGATGTCGGCGTTCTTCAGCAGAGCTTCAGCGCGTTGGATCAGCTTGTCCTCGCTGGGGCCTGCTGTGGATTGAACGGGGGCCTGGGCCAGGGTTCGGGCTGGGGCAGGATTGGAGGTTGCAGGAGGTGGCAACGTTACCGGGGCGCTGGGTTCCGGATCGGGCAGGGCGAGATCGACATGCGCTTGCGCCGACGACACATCCGTGCCGACCGCATCGTCCCGCACCGCCTGCGGCTCAGGAACCGTCTCGGGCTGAGGCTGAAGGAGGGTCGGCGGCAGGGACGGAGCCGTCAACCAGCTTTGCAGCGTTTTCGCCTTCATGGCCCCAAGCTCCCCGCGCAGTTCGGTCAGCTCCTCGGTTAGCTTCTCGGCCCGTTCGCGCTCTAGGTTCAGGGCCAAATCGCGCAGATCGGGAAGGGAATTGTCCGACGCGCCTTGCAGCTCCGGAACGTCGGTTTTTCCCAGGGTCACCGTCACGTCGGCCGGCGGGATGACGGGAATGGACGCTGTGTCGGCCGGAAGGTCTTGGACTGGAGCCTGCGTGCGGATCGATTCCGCTCTCTGCGCTGGCTCCGAGACCGGAGCCGCCGGTTCCAGGATCGGCGGGGCGGGTGCGGGCTCGTGCTGCTGAATGGCGTTCGGAGCGGGCTCGGCCTGGGCTGTCTGCTCCGGCTCCAAGGTGGGAAGCCCCGGTGTCTCCAGGGAGGAATCTTGAGAGGTGGGCAAGCCGGAGGCTTCGTCGGGCGGCGAGGGAACGTCCATCTCCGCAGCGATCGTGTCCGGCTCAGGTTCCGGAATGAACCAAGCCGTCACCTGTTTCAGGCTCGGAACCCCGGCGAGCGCCGCATTCCCGGCGGAAGCCAGCATATCCCGTAGCCGGACGGCGGCGCCCGTGGCCTGATCCAAGGAAAACGGGGGCAGGGCGGACGCCCAGGCGCGGGACGGGTCTTTGGTCGCAAGGGGCGCCAGGGCTCCGAGGCTCACGAGAACGCCAACCGCGATGATCCAGCGGACGAGCGGCCTGCGCACCGTTGCCAGATGGGGCTCCAAACCTGAGGCTGTGGAGCCGGATCCCGGATGCGCCGCGTCCTCGCGATCATCGGGAAATTCCTGGAAGGCACGATCGAGATCGTCGGGAATCTCAAGCTTGGCGTGACCCGCTACGGCAGACGCTCTGGTTGCGGCTCCCGTCCGGAAATCGAAAGGCCGCAGCGGCTCGTCCCGTTCCTCGTCCACCGTGTCGAACATCCGGTCGACCTCATTCGGGATACTCGGCGGCTTGGAGGACAGTGTCGGGCCGTGAGTGAAATCGGGGCCCGCATCCACGGATGGCAGCTTGCGAGTGACTGTCATCGGGCCGCCCCCGTCCGAGTGCGCTCCCTGTCTCGCTGCCATGCGATGAACTCGCGGAAGAGGCGCTCGCGGTCAGCCGCGGAGGCGATGATTCCCTGCGCATCCATGAAGGCCTTGAAGTCGTTGGAACGGCCCGTGGCCGCGCCGGAGCGCCCGCTTTCGAGCCAGTCCTGGGCGGCCTTGGACCGCTCCCATCCGGGCACTTCGGCCGTCAGGCTGACTTCCTTCCATTTCGGGTGGCGGCCCGGCAACGTGAATTCGTCGAAGCGGGAGAAGAACGCATTCACGAAGCGCTCAACCCGGCGGTAGCGATCGGAATTGTCGGGCCAGTTGAAGACCGCCAGGATGCTGCCGACCGCAAGCGTGTTGATCTCTTGTCCGGGTTCGACGAGACGCGGATAGTCGGAGCCCGTGAACTTCGCCGGAAAGTAGCTTTCCGCGATCTCGCCTTCGAATGGGATCGCGAGCAGATGAAACCGGCCGTCACCCTGGAATTCCGAGATTGCTCGTACGGGCCGTCCGGCCACGTAGAGGGCGGCTGCGATCTCGCCGGACCGAAGGCGCTCATAGGACGAAGCCTGATCGTAGGTGACAAGATCCGGCTTGATGCCGAGCTTCTCGAAGATCAGCCGGGCCGTCAGGTTCGTGCCGCTGCCCGCCTTGTCGATGTTGACTTTCTTGCCGTCGAGCTGGCGAATATCCGTGATGTCCTTGCTGGCAAGAACGTGGACCTCCTCATTGTAGAGACGTGTGATGTAACGCAGCCGGTTCAGCGCCTGCTGTTCCAGTCCCTCGTTGCGAAGGCCTTCCCGCGCATCCATCTGGACGATGCCGATATCGACGCCGCGCAGGAACATGATGTCGCGCAGGTTCTGCAGCGATCCGCGACCGATAATGGGCAGCACCCGCAGGTCGCTTCCATCCAGCACGGTGGCGAGGTCGGCTGCGATGCGGATATAGGTTCCATCGGCACCGCCCGAGATGACCCCCAGCGTTCCGGCATTCATCGCCCCGGCGGCGGCTCGCGCGCTGGCGGCCCCGCTCTCGGGCCTGGTCTGGGCTGCGACCGGAACGGAAAGAGTCGCAAGTGAAATCAGGGTCAACCATAGACGGAGCGTTTGCCCGAGAACCCGTCGGATGAGCGGGAAAGGACGGCGGGTCGTGTAGCGCATCGGGGACGCCTCCCGGTTGGTCGCTGCAATCCACGGATTGATCAAGGACTCCTGTAGGGATGCCTCATGATCAAGGGCTCGTCTTCAGGCAGAGACAATGGACCCGCGTGAACAGCTCCACAATTGACCCATTGGGGTTAATCGCATCGAATAATAACCCGCAGTCTTTCCAGTAAAGATGACGAATATCGACAGGAAAATTTTCGAAGAAAGACCGAATATGTGCTGTATCAACTATGGATAGACGAATTATCTGTTCATTCATGAGTGTTGGTGTATTAGGAAGATAGCAACGATTATCCATCACATTTTTTTATGGAACAAAAACAAACTAAGTTTTAATTCCTTTATTGGTTTGATTGAAGTGGTAATCAAAGTAAAAGAGGGGCCTAAGCCCCTCTTTATTGGCAAGAAGTTATGGCGTTTAGCTTCTTTTTGGCGGGGAGGCCGGCCAGCTCTTGATAAGAGTGTCGTAATCGACCGTTTCGCCCTTTGGCTTCTCGTTGGCGAGTTTACGCTGAGGCGCGATGTTCCCGGCCGCCTCGGACTTCTTGTACCAATCCTCGGCCGAGGTCTTCGGGTTCAGCTTCGGGCCGCATTCGCCTTGGACATTGGCGCGCTCCAGGCGTCCGAGAACCTCGTCCTGCGCCGCTGCGAGCGAGTCCATCGCCTGTTGCGGAGTTTTGGCACCGGAGGCCGCGTCACCGATATTCTGCCACCAGAGCTGGGCCAGCTTCGGATAATCCGGGATGTTGTTGCCCGTCGGCGTCCATTGCACCCGCGCAGGCGAGCGATAGAACTCCACGAGGCCGCCGAGCTTCGGAGCGCGCTCGGTGAAACTCTTGTCCCAGATGTCGCTCTCGCGGATGAAAGTCAGCCCCACATGGCTCTTCTTCAGGGAAACCGTCTTCGAGGCCACGAACTGCGCGTAGAGCCATGCGGCCTTGCGACGTTCGACCGGCGTCGACTTCAGCAACGTCCACGCGCCCGCATCCTGATAGCCGAGTTTCATGCCCTCCTTCCAGTAGGAACCCTTCGGCGAAGGAGCCATGCGCCATTTCGGCGTGCCGTCGTTGTTCATCACCGGCAGGCCGGGCTTCACCATGTCGGCCGTGAAGGCGGTGTACCAGAAGATCTGCTGGGCGATGTTCCCCTGCGCCGGGACGGGGCCGGATTCGGAGAAGTTCATACCGTTCGCCTGGGGTGGCGCGTACTTCTTCATCCACTCCAAGTATTTTACGATCGAATAGACGGCCGCCGGACCGTTCGTGTCGCCGCCGCGGTCAATCGACGAGCCGACCGGCCGGCAGCCTTCCATGCGGATGCCCCACTCGTCGACGGGCTTGCCGTTGGGAATGCCCCTGTCGCCATTGCCAGCCATGGACAGCCACGCATCCGTGAAGCGCCACCCGAGAGACGGGTCCTTCTTGCCATAATCCATATGGCCATAGACCTTCACGCCATCGACTTCCTTGACGTCGTTGGTGAAGAACTCGGCAATGTCCTCGTAAGCCGACCAGTTGACCGGCACGCCGAGGTCATAGCCATACTTGGCCTTGAACTTCTCCTTGAAATCCGGGCGCTGGAACCAGTCGTAGCGGAACCAGTAGACGTTCGCGAATTGCTGGTCCGGCAACTGATACATCTTGCCGTCGGGTGCTGTCGTAAAGGAGCGGCCGATGAAGTCGGCGATGTCGAGGGTCGGAGAGGTGACGTCCTTTCCTTCGCCCGCCATCCAATCGTCGAGGGCGATGGCCTGCTTGTAGCGGAAGTGGGTGCCGATCAGGTCCGAGTCATTGACCCAGGCGTCGTAGACGTTCCGCCCGGATTGCATCTGGGTCTGGATCTTCTCGACCACGTCGCCTTCCTGGATCAGGTCGTGGGTCAGCTTGATGCCCGTGATCTCCGAGAAGGCCTTGGCCAGGGTCTTGGACTCGTATTCATGGGTCGTAATCGTCTCGGAGACGACGTTGATCTCCTGGCCGGCGAATGGTTTTGCCGCATTGACGAACCATTCCATCTCCTTGAGCTGCTCCTCCTTGGAGAGCGTCGATGGCTGGAACTCGCTGTCGACCCAGCGGCGGGCCTCCTCCATGCCCGCGAGGGCGGAGCCGGCCCCAAGGGTCATCGCGAGCGCGCTCGCCGAGACCAGAAGGGTCAAATGTCGTTTTGGCAGAGTCATTGGTTCCTCCCAATTATAGCGACCGGCGGGCCGGCCGTTCCCTTCGGCTTCAAGCCGGAGAGCGGTGGGGGCTGTCCTTCATACGAAGCGGAAAACTCCCGCCGCGTAGACGAGGGACAGGCCGAGAGCAGGCCAAAGGTCCGGGCCGACGAGCCCGAGCCAGGCGAGATTGATGAAGGCGGCGCCAATCAGGGAGATGAACAGCCGGTCGCCCCGTGTGGTCGGAATGCGCAGGATTCCCACCTGCTCCGTTTCGGGCCAGCGAAGGGCCAGGACGATCAGCGAAACCAGCAGGCACGCGATGACGATGAAGAAGATCCCCGTCTGCCACGTCCAGGCCATCCAGGTCAGGTCAGGCATCCCAGCCTCCGTCAAACGCGGCCCAGGGCGAAGCCCTTGGCGATGTAGTTGCGCACGAACCAGATCACGAGCGCCCCGGGCAGGATGGTGAGCACGCCGGCCGCCGCGAGCAGGCCCCAGTCCATGCCGGAGGCCGAGACCGTGCGGGTCATGGTGGCGGCAATGGGCTTGGCGTTCACGGTGGTGAGCGTGCGGGCGAGGAGCAGTTCGACCCACGAGAACATGAAGCAGAAGAACGCCGCCACCCCGATCCCGCTGGCGATGAGCGGCATGAAGATCTTGATGAAGAACCGCGGGAAAGAGTATCCGTCGATGGCCGCCGTCTCGTCGATCTCGCGCGGCACGCCTGACATGAACCCCTCCAGGATCCACACCGCCAGGGGCACGTTGAACAGACAGTGAGCCAACGCCACGGCCCAGGGCGTGTCAAAGAGCCCGATGGCCGAATAGAGGTTGAAGAAGGGCAGGGCGAAGACTGCGGGTGGCGCCATCCGGTTGGAGAGCAGCCAGAAGAACAGGTGCTTGTCTCCGAGGAAGCGGTAGCGCGAGAACGCGTAGGCGGCCGGGAGCGCAAGGGAAATCGACAGGACCGTGTTGATGACCACGTAGGTCAGCGAGTTGATGTAGCCGCCGTACCAGCTCGGATCGGTGAAGATCTTGCGATAGTGCTCGAAGGTGATCTGGCGGGGCCAGAGGGTCAGGGAGCTGGAGATTTCGAGGTTCGTCTTGAGGCTCATGTTGATGAGCCAGTAGATCGGCAGCATGAGGAACAGGAGGTAGAGCACCATGACGACGGTGCTGCCGCTGACCCAAGGTCTCGCGATGGCTTTGTTCGCCGTGACCGAGGCGGTACGGGCCTGGGCTTCCTGTGGGCCGAGGAGTGCGGTATCGCTCACGCTTCGACCCTTTCGCGGCTTGCATCCGTGTGGGTCATGACCGTGTAGAACACCCAGCATACCACGAGGATGATGAGATTGTAGACCAGCGACATGGCGGCTGCCTTGCCGAGGTCGAATTGGCCCAGCGCCAGCTTCACGAGGTCGATGGACAGGAAAGTGGTCGCGTTGCCCGGCCCACCGCCCGTCAGCACGAAGGGTTCGGTGTAGATCATGAAGGAATCCATGAAGCGGAGCAGCACGGCGATCAGCAGGACGCGCCGCATCTTGGGCAGCTGAATGGTGCGGAACACGGCCCAGCGCGAGGCCCCGTCGATCCGGGCCGCCTGGTAATATGCATCGGGGATCGACTTGAGGCCCGCGTAGCAGAGGAGGGCAACGAGGCTCGTCCAGTGCCAGACGTCCATCACCACGATGGTGGCCCAGGCATCGAAGGAATCGCCCGTGTAGTTGTAGTCCATGCCAAGGCGGTTGATGCCCCAGCCCAGGAGACCGATATCGCCCCGCGCGAAAACCTGCCAGATGGTGCCGACCACGTTCCATGGGATCAGCAGGGGCAAGGCCATCAGCACGAGGCTGACCGCGACCGTCCAGCCCTCCCGTGGCATGGCGAGGGCAACGGCGATGCCGAGCGGGATCTCGATCGCCAGGATAATGGCCGAGAACAGGAGATTGCGCCACAGGGCTTCGAAGAAGCGTCCACCCAGCTCCTTGGAGGGATCGAGCAGGTCCTGGAACCAGGCCACGCCGTTCCAGAAGAACTGGTTGTTGCCGAACGTGTCCTGGACGGAGTAGTTCACCACCGTCATCAGGGGGAGCACCGCCGAGAAGGCGACGACGGCGAAGACGGGCAGGACGAGGAGCCAGGCTCGGTTGTTCACGGTCTTCGTCATGGGCGGCCTCCCCGACCCAGCGGTTCGCCCGGGATGAGGTGCCCATCGGCGTAGATATGGACGTGGCTGGGGTCGACGCTGAGAGCCGCCTCCTCGCCGTCGATGACGAGCGCGTCCGGTACGCTTGCGGCCAGAGGTTTGCCGTCCATTTCCACGCGGGCGATGCGGGCGCGACCGATATCGTCGATCCGCCGAACGCGCACCGGCAGGCCTTGTCCGCGCGACCGGAGCCACGCGAATTCCGGCCGGATTCCCAGCTCGATCCGCCGCCCCTCCGGAAGGCCCGGATAGACGCGGGTCAGCTCGATCCGGCCCTCGCCCACATAGGCGGCTGCTCCCTCCACGCGGCAGGGCAGGACGTTCATGCCCGGAGACCCGATGAAGTGTCCCACGAACGTGTGGGCGGGGCGCTCGAACAACTCGTCGGGCGTACCGGTCTGCACCACCGCGCCATCGTGCATCACCACGACCTTGTCGGCAAAGGTGAGCGCCTCGGTCTGGTCGTGAGTGACGTAGATCATGGTGATGTCGAGAGCCCGGTGGATTTCCTTCAGGGTCGAGCGGAGCTGCCATTTCAGGTGGGGATCGATGACCGTCAGCGGCTCGTCGAACAGGATCGCGGCGACGTCCGAGCGCACGAGGCCACGGCCCAGCGAGATTTTCTGCTTCATGTCGGCCGTCAGGTTGCTGGCCTTGCGGTCGAGCACCCGCGCCAGGTCGAGGAGCCGCGCGATTTCCTCGACGCGGGCAATGGTCCTGTCCTGCGGCACGCCGCGGTTCTTGAGCGGAAAGGCGAGATTCTCGCGCACCGTCATGGTGTCGTAGACCACCGGAAACTGGAAGACCTGGGCGATGTTGCGGGCTTCGGTCGGCAGGTCCGTCACGTCCCGGTCGTCGAACAGGATCCGTCCGCGCGTCGGCCGCACGAGACCCGAGATGATGTTGAGGAGCGTGGTCTTGCCGCAGCCGGACGGTCCGAGGAGCGCGTAGGCGCCGCCCTGGGACCAGACGTGATTGATCTCCTTCAAGGCGTAGTCGCCGGCCCCCTCCGGGTTCGGCTTGTAGGCGTGGGCGAGATGATCGAGAGTGATGCGGGCCACGGCCGTCTCCTCAAGCGGCTCTGGCGAAATCGGCCGCCATGAGGCGCCCTGACTCGTCAAAGAGGAAGAGATCCCGGGGATCGAGGTAGGCCGTCACCGCAGAGCCCGGATCGAGGCGTTTCACCCCTGGCACGAGGGCGACGAACCGACGGCTCCCGGCGTCGAGATGGATGAAGCTCTCGGAGCCTGTGATCTCTGACACCGACACCGCTGCCGGGATGGCCAGAGGTTCGCCGGAGGGGCGTTCGAGCCTCAGGTGATGCGCCCGGAACCCGACCGTGTACTCGCCGTCCGGCACGGCCGCGAAGGCGCCGGCGGCGTGTCCATCGCCTCCCGTGCTCAAGGAGACGGTCGCACCGGCTTTGCGCGCTGTCAGGGTATTGAGCGGCGGATCGGAGAAGACCCGCGCGGTCGTGATGTCGTGCGGGCGCCGGTACACCTGCGGGGTCGGACCGAACTGGGTGACCGCGCCTTGATGCAGCGTCGCGGTGCTGCCGCCGAGGAGGAGCGCTTCGGTCGGCTCCGTCGTCGCATAGACGAAAATCGCCCCGGAGGCGGCGAAAACCTTCGGCAGCTCTTCACGAAGCTCTTCCCGAAGCTTGTAGTCGAGATTGGCCAGGGGCTCGTCGAGGAGCACCAGGGAGGCACGCTTCACGAGGGCTCGCGCGATGGCGGTGCGCTGCTGCTGGCCGCCGGACAGGTTCAGGGGTTTGCGGTCGAGATAGGGCTCGAGCTTCAGCAGCCTTGCGGCGTGCCCGACGCGCGCTTCGATCTCGGCCTTCGGCAGCCGGGCCACGCGCAGCGGGGAGGCAATGTTCTCGTATACGGTCAGCGACGGGTAATTGATGAATTGCTGATACACCATCGCGACGCTGCGGCGTTGCACGGGCAGGCCGGTCACATCCTTGCCGTCCACGAGGATCCGGCCGCTCGTCGGGGCATCGAGGCCCGCCATGAGCCGCATGAGCGACGTTTTTCCGGCAAGCGTCGCGCCCAGCAACACGTTGAGTGACCCTGGCAGCAGGCTCAAGGAGACGTCGCGGATGTGGTCTTCCGCCCCGACCTTCCTGCTCACGCCTTCGACGATCAGCGTCATCGGCCCTGGTCCTCTCCGCATCAGCCGCAGGCCGCCGGAACGGCTGCGGGCAAGCTTCGAGTGCGACTCCGGGAAGCCATCCGCGAATAGCGGAAACGGCAGCCCTTGCGTGCGCTCTCCCTCTGGAAGCGGCTCTCGTTTCGAATCGGCCGGTTTCCAAAACTGTTCTTACGTTCAAGGCTAGGTTGGCCGTTACATAAGTGCAAGAGGATCCGACAGGCCCGATCCCAGTATAGCATGATCGCTCAACCTGAGACGCGGCGCCGGTTTCGACGGCGCTTGCATCTTCGTGCGTATCCGGGTCGTATTGGGCCGGCGAATGTCATCAACAGGAACGGGAAATCATTCCCTACGGGTACCTTTGTTCGGAAGTCATCTCCCTGCGGCGTCCTGGTACGCTACCGCGGCCGTCCTCATCTTCGCATTCGCCATCCTGGCAATTCTCCGGGCAGGGCGGAAACCCCGGTTCCGGCGGCACGCCGTGATGACGGCCAACGAGCGCGAGTTTCATACCCGTCTGGAGCGGGCCTTCCCGGATTGCCGGATCTGGCCCCAGATTCCGATCCTGTCCCTCGTGCGGCCCGACGCCCGCGACGCGTCCCGCTTGTTCTGGAAGGGCTTCCGGGCGATCTCCAACGCTCGGGTCGACTGGGTGGTCGCGCGGGATCTGGAGATCGTCGCCGTGATCGAGCTCGACGACCGCACCCACGATGCCCGAAAGGATGCGCGGCGGGATCGCATTCTGGCGTCTTGCGGCTACAAGGTGGTGCGGTTCGAATCGAGCCGCAGGCCCGATCCGAGGCAGATCCGGGAAGCCGTGTTGAGGAAGTAGGCGGTGTCCGGCCCCGGTGCCGGCGCCGATGGGAGCAGGCGCGTGACGACCTTTCTGGGGATCGATGTGGGCACCTCGGCCGTCAAGGCCATCCTGGTGGACGAGCGCCAGGCGGTGCTCGCCGAGGGCAGCGTTCCCCTGGACATTTCCCGTCCCAAGCCGCTTTGGTCCGAGCAGGCGCCCGACGCGTGGTGGCGGGCCGTGGAGGAGGCCGTGGCGGGCCTGCGCGAAGCGGCTCCCGAGGCTTTCGCGTGCTTGCGGGGCATCGGCCTGTCGGGCCAGATGCACGGAGCCGTGCTCCTGGGCGACGACGACCGGCCGCTGCGCCCCGCGATCCTGTGGAACGACGGGCGATCCTTCCGGGAGGCGGAGGAACTGAATGCCCGGCACCCAGGCCTGTCCCGGGACACCGGCGTCCTGCCCATGCCGGGGTTCACGGCGCCCAAGATCCTCTGGCTCGAGCGCCATGAGCCGGAGATCTTCCGGGCCATCCGCACGATCCTCCTGCCGAAGGACTACATCCGCCTCAAGCTGACGGGCGAGTTGGCCACCGAAATGTCCGACGCCGCCGGAACGTGGTGGCTCGACGAGGGAGCCCGCGCCTGGTCGGGCGCCGCCCTCGCGGCCACGGGCCTCGACCGGTCCCGGATGCCGCGGCTGTCCGAGGGGTCCGAACCGTCCGGGATGCTGCGGCCCGACATTGCCCATGCCTGGGGGCTTTCGCATCCCGTGGTGGTCGCGGGCGGCGGGGGCGACGCGGCCACCGGCGCCGTCGGCCTCGGCGCCGTGGAGGACGGGGCCGCCTTCCTGTCCTTGGGGACGTCGGGCCAGCTCTTCGTCGTCACGAAGGAGTACCGGCCGGCGCCCGAGACCCTGGTTCACGCATTCTGCCACGCGGTGCCGGGACGATGGTTCCAGATGGCCGCGATGCTCAACGGGGCGAGCTGCCTCGCCTGGGCCGCGAACCTGCTGGGGCGGGACCTCGCCGGTCTTCTCCGGCAGACGGAGGAGGATTTCACCGGTCCGGGATCCTGCCTGTTCCTGCCTTACCTGACAGGGGAGCGGACCCCGCACAACGACCCGCACGCGCGCGGCGTCTTCTTCGGCCTGTCACCCGAGACGGGACCCTCCCAGCTCATGCAGGCTGTGCTGGAGGGCGTGGCATTCAGCTTCGCAGATGCGAAAACCTGCTTGGCGAATGCCGGAACGACCATTCCGACGGCAGGCGTCATCGGCGGAGGAGCACGCAGCCTTTTCTGGACGAAGATCCTGGCGAGCGTCCTCGACCTCTCCCTCGTCCGCTACAAGGGAGCCGACAAGGGCCCAGCCTTCGGGGCCGCCCGTCTCGGCCAGCTTGCGGCCGGTGCGGGCGATTTGCGGGAGGTCTGCTCCGTGCCCGAGATCCTCGACGTGACGGAGCCGGTCCCCCGCATCGTCGAGGCTTACGCGCCCCGCATCGAAGCCTATCGCCGTCTCTACAAAGTTCTCAAGCCTGAATTTGCGTCTGCCCCCCACGGCTGAGATTGACAGGCTATGCCATCGCGTTAGCTTTCGTATGACCTAAGGATACGGCGTCCGGCCGGAATGGATGCTCTCGGGAGGTCGACTTTGCGCCGATGCGATCGCGTTACCGGTCGGGGGTCCATGCCCTTCCCGATCCGGATATCCCCTGGATGCGGCTTTCCATCGGGAGGTCGGCCGTGAGCGCGCAGACCCCGATTCTGGAAATGCGCCACATCTCCAAGACATTTCCGGGCGTCAAGGCCCTGACGGACGTGTCTCTTCAGATCTATCCCGGCGAGATCCATGCCCTGATGGGCGAGAACGGGGCGGGCAAGTCCACGCTCATGAAGATTTTGTCGGGCGCCTATCAGGCGGATGCGGGTGGCGAGATCCGGATCGCAGGACAGCTGGTGGTCATCGACGGTCCGCTGACGGCGCGCCAACACGGCATCGCGACGATCTACCAGGAACTCTCGCTCGCGCCGAACCTGTCGGTGGCCGAGAACATGCTGCTCGGCCGCGAGCACAAGACTGGCCCGATGATCGACCGAGGGTCGATGGAAGAGGCCTGCCGCTCTGTCCTCCAACGGCTCGGCGTGCATTTCAAGCCGTCCACGAAAGTGAGCGAGCTTTCCATGGCCGAGTGCCAGCTCGTCGAGATCGCCCGCGCGCTCATCGCCAATTCCCGCATCCTCGTCATGGACGAGCCCACGACGTCCCTGTCGTCGCGCGAGACGGAGGCCCTGTTCGCCCTTGTGCGCCAGCTGCGCGCGGAAGGTCTCGCGATCATCTACATCAGCCATCGCATGGCGGAGATCTACGAGCTGGCCGATCGGGTGACGGTTCTGCGCGACGGGTCCTATGTCGGCACTCTCGACCGGTCGGAGCTGTCCGCCGACCGTCTCGTGCGCATGATGGTCGGTCGTGACCTGTCCTCGTTCTACAAAAAGGACCACGACGCCCATGGCAGCCGGGGGAAGGTCATCCTCAGCGTCCGCCGCATGGGCGACGGCGCACGGGTGCAAGACTGCTCCTTCGACCTGCACGAGGGAGAGGTGCTAGGCATCGCGGGCCTCGTGGGCGCCGGCCGCACGGAACTCGCCCGGTTGATCTATGGAGCGGACCTGCGAACGTCCGGCGAGGTGTCCCTGGACGGAAAGCCGCTTTCGATCCGGCGGCCGCAGGACGCCATCGATTCCGGTCTCGTTTATCTCACCGAGGACCGGAAGCATCTGGGCTTGTTCCTCGACCTGACCGTGCGCGAGAACGTCAATCTCAGCGTTCTCGGGCGCGATGCCCGCATGGGCGGGGTCATGGATCTGCGCGCCGCCAAGGACCGCGCCATCGCGGCCATCAAGGCGCTGGCTATCCGGGTGGCGAGCGAAAAGGTGCAAGTGGGAACGCTGTCGGGCGGCAACCAGCAAAAAGTCCTCCTGTCCCGTCTCCTGGAAACGAAGCCCCGCGTCTTGATCCTGGACGAGCCGACGCGCGGGGTGGATATCGGAGCCAAGTCCGAGATCTACCGCCTGATCGACGAGCTGGCCCGCAGGGGCGTCGGCGTCATCGTCATCTCCAGCGAGTTGCCGGAGATCGTGGGCGTCTGCGACCGGGTGCTCGTCATGCGCGAGGGCCGCCTCGCGGGCGAGGTTGGCGGGCCCGGCAACCCGCCGATCACGCAGGAAAACATCGTAGCGATCGCAACAGGTATGAGTGAAGAGGCGGCAGCATGACGGCTCCTGGGAATGATACGAGCGCATCCGTGCAAAGCTCGCCGACGAAAAGTCCGGGAGCCGATCTCGACCGCGCCGGTGCGCAGCGCGCCATTGCGTGGCGCACGACGCTCCAGGCCGTCGGGATGCTGCCGATCCTGATCATCCTGGGCATCGCCTTCGAGCTGATGTCGGGACGGTTCTTCAGCTTCCAGAACCTGTCCATCGTGGCCCAGCAGGCCTCCATCAACACGGTGCTGGCGGCAGGCATGACCTTCGTCATCCTGACGGGCGGCATCGACCTGTCGGTAGGCTCGATCCTGGCCGCCGCCGCCATGGTGGCGGTCATCGGGTCCAAGATTCCGGAATGGGGCATGATCGGGATTCCGGCGGCCCTTCTCATGGGTCTGGCGCTCGGCTTGGTCAACGGCGCCCTCATCGCCTTTGCCCGATTACCGCCCTTCATCGTCACGCTGGGGTCGCTGACGGCGGTGCGCGGCCTGGCGCGCCTGCTCGGCTCCGACACTACCCAATTCAACCCCCAGCTTCCCTTCGCTTTCATCGGCAACGGTACGCTGTTCGGGGTGCCTTGGCTGGTGATCATCGCGCTCCTTGTGGTCATCATTTCGTGGTTCATCCTGCGGAGAACGGTGCTGGGCGTGCACATCTATGCGGTCGGCGGCAATCCGGACGCCGCGCGGCTCACCGGCATCAAGGTCTGGGCCGTGCTGCTGTTCGTCTACGCGATGTCGGGCCTCGCGAGCGGGCTCGGCGGCGTCATGTCGGCGGCCCGCCTCTACGCGGCAAACGGATTGCAGCTAGGTCAATCCTACGAACTCGACGCCATCGCGGCCGTCATCCTCGGCGGGACGAGCTTCGTGGGCGGCATCGGGTCGATCTGGGGCACGCTGATCGGCGCGCTGATCATCGCGGTTCTGTCCAACGGCCTGATCCTGGTGGGCGTGTCGGACATCTGGCAGTTCATCATCAAGGGCTTCGTCATCATCGGCGCAGTGGCGCTGGACCGCTACCGACTGAAGGGCTCCGCTCGCACTTAAAACAACCGGTTCCAACGCCCCGAATGGGCGGTGGTCAACGGCGAGGGGCGGCCCAACACCGTTCCGCCACTCGCCTTTCGCTAGGAGGACGCCATGAAAGTATCCCATCTCACCCTTGGACTTGCGGTCGCCGCGGGCCTGACCGGTGCAGCCCATGCCAAGGACCTGACGAATGTCGGCATTTCGGTCGGCTCCCTCGGCAATCCCTTCTTCGTCGCCACGATCAAGGGCATCGAGGACAAGGCCAAGGCCGTGAACCCGAACGTGAAGGTCAACGCGGCCTCGTCGGACTACGATCTGAACAAGCAATTCACCCAGATCGACAACTTCATCGCCGCCGGCACGAACGTCATCATGATCAATGCGGTCGATCCGGTGGCCGTCGAGCCGTCGGTGAAGCGCGCCCAGGCCGCCGGCGTGGTCGTGGCGGCCTTCGACGTCGCGGCGGCGGGAGCCGACGTGACGGTGATGACCGACAACGTGAAGGCGGGCGAATTGGCCTGCCAGTACATCGTCGACCACCTGAAGGGCAAAGGCGACGTGATGATCGTCAACGGCCCGCAGGTGTCGTCCATCGTCGACCGGGTGAAGGGCTGCAAGGCGGCTTTCGGCAAGGCTCCCGGCATCAAGATCCTGTCGGACGACCAGGACGGCAAGGGCTCGCGCGAGGGCGGATTCGCCGTCTCCCAGAGCCTTCTGACCCGCTTCCCGAAGGTTGACGCGGTCTTCGCCGTGAACGACCCGACGGCGATCGGCGTCAATCTGGCGGCCAAGCAGCTCAACCGCAACGAGTTCATCATCACGGGCGTCGACGGCGCTCCGGACATCGAGGCGGAGCTGAAATCCGGCACCTCGCTGATCAAGGCGTCGGCCTCGCAGGACCCCTACGTGATGGCCGGTCAGTCCCTGGAACTCGCCAACGGCATTCTCAACGGCAAGAAGCCTGAGCAGAAGGTCATCCTCCTGGCGCCCAAGCTGATCACGGCCGACAACCTCGGCGAGTACAAGGGCTGGACGGCCGCCCGCTGATCGTGCTTAGAGCGCGCGGCTCGCATTTGCGGCCGCGCGCTTCCTTTTTTAGGAACCAGGTATGCTCCAATCCCTGAGGGAAGAGGTGCTGGAGGCCAACCGCGAGATCGTCCGGCGCGGCCTCGTCCTCTACACGTTCGGCAATGTCAGCGGCATCAGCCGAGAGGATGGCCTTGTCGTCATCAAGCCCAGCGGCGTCGATTACGAGCGGATGACCGCCGACGACATGGTGGTGACGGATCTCGACGGGACCGTGGTGTGGGGCAAGCTTCGTCCATCCTCCGACCTGAAGACTCATCTCCACCTCTACCGGTCCTTTCCAGCCGTCGGCGGCGTCGTTCACACGCATTCAGAGTTCGCCACCATATGGGCCCAGGCCCGGCGCTCCATCCCGCCCCTCGGCACCACCCACGCGGATTATTTCTACGGGCCCATCCCGGCGACCCGTGAGCTGACCCGCGAGGAGATCGAGGGCGATTACGTGCACGCGACGGGCGTCGCCATTGTGGACAGCTTCGGCAACCGCGATCCCATGGAGGCTCCGGCGGCGCTGGTGGCCGATCACGGGCCTTTCTGCTGGGGCGCGACGCCCGCCGAGGCCGTGCACAACGCCGTCGTGCTGGAGGCGGTCGCCCGGATGGCCTATCACACAATCGCCTTGAAGCCTGACAGCGCCGGGATTACCCAGGCGTTGCTCGATCGGCACTACAAGCGCAAGCACGGCGCCGCCGCCACCTACGGACAGAGCTGAGGCGGCATGCTCCCGCGCATCGAAGACACCCCTCGGAAGACATGGAGATGCGAATGCCGATCGTGGCAGGCGTGGATTTCGGCACGCTGAGCGTTCGCGCCACCCTGGTCGACGACCGCAAGGGCACCCTGGGCCTGGCGACGGCCGAGTATCCCCTTCACCGCCGCCGGGACGATCCCGACCACGCGACCCAGTCGCACACGGATCATATGGACGCCCTGGCGCGCGCCATGCGGGACGCCCTGCAGGCGGCGGGCGTGAACGGCGAGGACGTGGCCGCTCTCGCCATCGACACCACCGGGTCCAGCGTGATCATGGTGGGTGAGAATCTGGAGCCCCTGGGCGAGTATTATCTCTGGTGCGACCATCGGGCGAAGGACGAGGCGCGGGAGATCACCGAGCTGGCGCACCGGGAGGGCCTGGAGGCCATCGAGTGGTGTGGCGGGACCTATTCGCATGAATGGGGCTTCGCCAAGCTGCTGCACTGGCTGCGCCAAAATCCGGAAAAGCGCGGGCGGCTCGTCACCGCCCTGGAACATTGCGACATGGTGGTCGCGACCCTCTCGGGAATCACCGATCCCCGACGGCTCAAGCGCAGTGTCTGCGCCATGGGCCACAAATGGATGTGGAACCCGCGCTGGGGCGGCCTCCCGTCGCAGGAGTTCCTGTCCAAGGTGGATCCGCTCTTCGACGGCATCCGGGACAAGCTTGCAAGCGCGTACGAGACCTCCGACAGGATCGGCGGGCATCTTTCCGAGCGCTGGGCTGAAAAACTTGGCTTGAAAGCCGGCATCCCGATTCCGGTCGGAGCCTTCGATGCGCATTGGGATGCGATCGGGGCGGGCGGGCGCGTCGGCGACGTCGTCAACGTGGTCGGCACGTCCACCTGCATCATCGCTATGGCGCCCGAAGTCGGCCTGATCCCCGGCGTGTGCGGCGTCGTGCCCGGCAGCGTCGATCCGGGTCTCGTCGGCATCGAAGCAGGGCTGTCGGCCACGGGTGACATCTTCGAGGCCATTGCCCGGCGCGCCAACGTCTCGATCCGGGACCTGGCGAAGGGCCTCGAGGCTTACCGTGCGGGCCAGACCGGCTTGCTGCGTCTGACCTGGGACAATGGCGACCGCACGGTGCTCGTGAACGCTGATCTCGGCGGCATCACCCTAGGCTGGAATCTCACTCACACAGCTCAGGACGAGCTCTTCGCCGCCATCGAGGGCACGGCCTTCCACACCCGCATCATCCTGGAGCGCATGGCGGAGCGGGGCGTTCCCGTGAAGCGCGTCATCAATGCGGGCGGCATCCCGCAAAACAGCCCTGTGCTCAACCAGGTTTACGCCAACGTGCTGAACCGGCCGGTTCTCGTGCCGGACGGTATTCCGACCGGGCTCGGCTCCAGCATCTTCGCCAGCCTGGCGGCCGGGACCTATGGCAGTCTGGAAGAGGCTCAAGACGCCATGGGTCTGCCGTTTCGCACGTTCGAGCCCGACCCGTCCACGAGGGACGTCTATGAGCGGCTCTACGCGATCTACAGAACGCTTTATTTCGGCTTCGGCGGCGTGACCGAGGCTGTTGCCCTAGGCCATGTCCTGCGCGACCTGAAGACGATCGCCGCCATCCCGATTCCGCCGGTCCCGTCCGACCCGGTGGTCGATTGAGAGGTTTTCAGCATGGGTCTCCTCGTCGACGGCGTCTGGCGCGACCAATGGTACGACACGAAGAAGAGCAGCGGGCGGTTCCAGCGCGACGACGCGAAGCTCCGCCACTGGGTCACGGCCGATGGCGGTCCCGGGCCGACCGGGGAGGGTGGTTTCAAGGCGGAGGCCGGACGCTACCATCTCTACATCGCCCGTGCTTGCCCCTGGGCGCACCGGACGATGATCTTTCGCGAGTTGAAGGGCCTCCAGGGCTTGGTCGATTACTCCGTCGTCCATTGGTACATGGGCGATCACGGCTGGACCTTCGAACCGGGGCCGGGCGTCACGGGAGATCGGCTGCACGGTGCCCGATATCTCTACGAGGTCTATCTCAAGAACGACCCGCATTATACCGGACGGGTCACGGTGCCGGTCCTATGGGACAAGAAGACGGAGAGCATCGTCAGCAACGAGTCCGCCGATATCATCCGCATGTTCAACGGCGCCTTCGACGGCATCGGCGCCGCGCCGGGAGACTATTACCCGGAGGCGGAAAGCGGCAGGATCGACGATCTGAACGAGCGCGTCTACGACACGGTGAACAACGGCGTCTACAAGGCCGGCTTCGCCACCACGCAGGAGGCCTACGACGAGGCCGTCACGCCTCTTTTCGAGAGCCTCGACTGGCTGGAAGGCATCCTGTCAAAGCAGCGATATCTGTGCGGGGACCGCCCAACCGAAGCCGATTGGCGTCTCTTCACGACGCTGCTTCGGTTCGATCCGGTCTATGTCGGACATTTCAAATGCAACCTGCGCAGGCTCGTGGATTATCCGGCCCTCTGGTCCTACACCCGTGAACTCTATCAGGTGCCGGGGATCCGCGGGACGGTCGATTTCGACCACATCAAGCGGCACTACTACCAGAGCCACCGCACCATCAACCCGACCGGGATCGTGCCGCTGGGGCCGGTCATCGATTTTGAAGCAGCACCGGATCGGGTTCTGCCCGCGTAAAAAATCGCCCAAGGCCGCCCGAGGGCCTCGCGCGCGTTTCGCTTTCGATCCTTACTCGAACAATTCCGGGTGCTCCGCCTCGATCCTCGGCAGCGCCCGCAGAATTTCCGTGAGGTGAAAGCGCATGGCCTCCTCGGCCTTGGCCTCGTCCTGCGCGTCGATGGCGGCCACGATGGCCTTGTGCTGGGCGATCAGCGGCAGCATGGCGTTCGCACCGGGAAGGCTGAGCTGGCAGACCCGGTCCATATGGGCCTTGATGTCCTGCACCGTGTCCCAGGCCAGCGGGCAACCGGCGCCCTCCGCGAGGGTGACATGGAACATCTCGTCGTAACGCTGGAAACCCGTGTGGTCGTCGCGGCGGGCGGCATCCTCCTGCATCCCGAGAAGGTCGTCGATGCGCTGGCGGCTCTGCCGGTCGAAGGACGAGCAGGCCCGGCGCACCACTGCCGTCTCGATGGCCTCCCGGATGAAGCGGGCCTCCATCATCTTGCGCGCCGAGATCTTGACGACGACGGTCCCCCGCTGCGGTAGGATCTCGACCAGCCGGGCCCGCGCCAGCGCGATCATGGCCTCGCGCACGGGCTGGCGGGACATGCCGTGGCGTCCGGCGATCTCCTGCTCCGACAGGCGCGTCCCTGGCGGGAGATCCAGGGCCACGATGGCCCGGCGAAGCTCCGCCTCGATCCGCTGAGCGGCTGATCCCTGGGGGACCGGAAAGGGCTTGTTCACAGGGCTCTCTCAAACCTTTGGCTGATTGCGTCCGGTGTAATCTACACTACCATACAAGTGTCGACCAGCGCCGCAACGGGAAAATTTCAGTCCTGTTCTAGCGGCAAAACCCTTGATGGCCAAACGCTTCGCCGGTTGGCCGGAGGGACAAAAGCAAACGACACGAGAGGGAGATGACATCATGATCACGAGACGGGCAATTTATGGCGCGGCCCTCGCATTATGCGCCTTCGCGGCGGGTGGGGCCCAAGCCCAGACGGTCCTGCGCTCCACCGACATTCACCCGGACGGCTACCCGACGGTCGAGGCCGTGAAGGCCTTCGGGAGCGCCTTGGAGAAAAAAACCAACGGACGCTACAAGGTTCAGGTCTTCCACTCAGCTCAGCTCGGTCAGGAGAAGGACACCATCGAGCAGACCCGGTTCGGCGTCATCGACCTCAACCGGATCAACATGGGGCCGTTCAATAACCTGATCCCGGAAACCTTCGTACCGGCACTGCCTTTCATCTTCCGGTCGGTCGATCATATGCGCAAGACCATGGACGGCCCGATCGGCGACCAGATCCTCAAGGCTTTCGAGCCGCACGGTCTCGTGGCCCTGGCCTTCTACGATTCCGGCGCGCGCTCGTTCTACGACTCCAAGCGACCCATCAAGGCCCCCGCCGACATGAAGGGCATGAAGATCCGCGTGCAGCAATCGGATCTCTTCATCGATCTGGTGAACGCGCTGGGCGCCAATGCCACGCCGATGCCGGCCGGCGAGGTCTATTCGGCCATCCAAACCGGCGTCGTCGACGGCGCCGAGAACAATTGGCCGAGCTACGAATCCTTCCGCCACGCCGAGGTCGCCAAGTTCTACTCCCAGACCGAGCATTCCATGTCGCCGGAAGTGCTCGTGATGTCCAAGCGGAGCTTCGACAAGCTGTCTCCCGCCGACCAGCAGGCCGTGCGCGAGGCCGCCAAGGAGTCCGTCGTCGAAATGCGCAAGCTCTGGGAGGCCCGCGAGAAGACGGCCGAGGAAAAGGTTCGCGCGTCCGGCACGCAGGTCAATGCGGTCGACAAGCAGCCCTTCATCGACGCCATGAAGCCCGTCTACGACAAGTACGTGAAGGACGCGAAGCTCAAGGAGCTCGTCGCCCGCATCCAGGCCACCAACTGAGGCGCCACAGACCGGGGCCCGTTCGATGGGCCCCGGCCCAACGGAGTTGGACACATGATCACCAGCGCATCCGTGCTGCCGCGCTTCCTGTCACGCTTGAGCCAGGCGGCCCTTTGGATATCGGGCGTCGGGCTGGTCGCCATGACGGCTTTCGTGGCCTGGCAGGTCTTCGGTCGCTACGTCCTCAACGAGTCCCCGAGTTGGACGGAGCCCGCCTCATTGCTTCTCATGAGCTGGTTCATCCTCCTGGGATCCGCGGTCGGCGTGAAGGAGGGGGTTCATCTCGGGTTCGAGACAGGCCTTCACTACGCGCCGCATGCTCTGCGCCGCATCATGCTCGCCGTGACGGAAATTCTCGTCATCGGGTTCGGGGCCGCCATGTCCTGGTACGGCACGCTGCTCGCCATCGAGACATGGTCCGCCAACATGGCCGGGCTGCCGATCCCCCAGGGCATGGACTACCTGCCTCTCGCCTTCGGCGGTGCGCTGATCGCCATCTTCTCCCTCGAAAAGCTCGTGCTTCTGATCGTGCGCGACGAGGAGGTTCCCCTGGTTCGTCCCGACACGCCGCATCTCGTCACGGTGAAGGAATAATCGTCATGGAGCTCTGGGTTCTCTTCGGCGTCTTCACGCTGCTGCTCTGCATCGGGACGCCCGTTGCGTTCTGCCTTGGGATCGCGTCCCTGGCGACGGTTCTGGTCATGGGCCTGCCCCCCATCGTGGTGTTCCAGCAGATCAATTCCGGCATGAATGCCTTCGCGATGATCGCTATCCCGTTCTTCATCTACGCCGGCGACATGATGGTCAGAGGCGGCATCGCCGAGCGATTGATCCGGTTCGCCGCCGGTCTCGTCGGGCACCTGCGGGGCGGTCTTGGCCAAGTCAACATCCTGGCCTCCACCTTCTTCGGCGGTGTCTCCGGTTCCGCCATCGCCGACGCATCGGCGGTGGGCGGCATCATGATTCCGCAGATGGAAAAGCGCGGCTACGCCAAGGATTACGCCGTCAACGTGACGGTCAACGCGGCCATCATCGCGCTCCTCGTGCCGCCCTCGCACAACATGATCATCTACTCCATCGCGGCTGGCGGCAGCATCTCGGTGGCCGACCTCTTTACCGCCGGCATCGTGCCCGGCCTGCTGCTTGCGGCGGCTCTCATGATCACCGCGTATGTCGTGGCCGTGCGCCGGGGCTATCCCGCCGAGAAGTTTCCAGGCTTCGCCACCGTGGGCTACTGGCTCGTCGCGGCTCTCCCTGGCATCCTGCTCATCGGCATCATCTTCGGCGGCGTCCGATCCGGCGTGTTCACGGCGGCGGAGAGTTCGTGCATCGCCGTGGTCTACGCGCTGCTCATCACAGTGTTCGTCTATCGGGAGATGACCTGGGCAGGTTTCGTCGAGGCCACGCTTGGCGCCGTGCGAACGACCGCGATGGTGCTTCTCGTCATCGGCTGCGCCAGCGCTTTCGGATGGCTCATGGCCTTCCTGCAAGTGCCCCAGGCGACGATCTCGGCCATGCGGGCGATCTCGGACAATCCCATCGCGATTCTGCTCCTGATCAACGTGGTGCTCCTGGTCCTCGGCACCTTCATGGACATGGCGCCGATGATCATCATCTGCACGCCGATTTTCCTGCCCGTGGTCAAGGCCTTCGGCATCGATCCGCTGCACTTCGGCATCGTCCTGATCCTCAATGCGGGCATCGGCCTCAACACGCCGCCGGTGGGATCCGTGCTCTTCGTGGGATGCGCGGTGGGCAAGATCTCCATTGGCGAGGCCATGAAGACGATCTGGCCTTTCCTCGGCGCGAGCGTCTTCGTCCTGCTCCTCGTCACCTACATTCCGGGCCTGTCGCTCTGGCTGCCCAACCTCTTCCGCTAAGCGCACGCGCATCTTCAAAGGAAAGCCCATGTCCATCGAAATCCGGCAGGTCAACCACCCCGAGGCCGTGAAGCGCTTCGACACGGAGGAACTTCGCCGTCATTTCCTGATCGAGCAGCTCTTCGCCGCCGATGAGGTCTGCCTCACCTACAGCCACCTGGAACGCCTGATCGTCGGCGGCGCGATGCCGGTGACCAAGCCAGTCGACTTGCCCACGCCGGGCGCGGTCGGGACGGATGCCTTCCTGAAGCGCAGGGAAATGGGGATCATCAACATCGGTGGGCCGGGACGCGTCGGCGTCGGCGGGCATTCCCACGACCTCGGCCCTCGCGACGCGCTCTACGTCGGCATGGGCGCAGGCGATGTCGTGTTCGAGAGCGCGAACGCGTCCCACCCGGCGAAGTTCTACCTCGTCAGCACACCCGCCCATGCGGCCTATGACACGGTCAAGATCTCCATCGATCATGCCAACAAAATCGAACTCGGCGACCAGGCCACCTCCAACAAGCGGACGATCCATCAATACATCATCCCTGGCATCTGCCGGTCGTGCCAGTTGGTCATGGGCCTGACCCAGTTGGAGCCCGGTAGCATGTGGAACACGATGCCGGCCCATGTGCACGACCGGCGCTCCGAGGCTTACGTCTACTTCGATCTCGACGAATCAGCTCGGGTCATCCACCTGATGGGCGAACCGCAGGAGACGCGTCACCTCGTCGTCGCCAACGAGCAGGCGATCCTGTCGCCAGGCTGGTCCATCCATTCCGGGGTCGGCACGAGCCATTACGCTTTCATCTGGGCCATGGGCGGCGACAACCAGGATTACACCGACATGGACCCGGTTCCCATGACCGCGTTGCGATAGAGGCTTTCGGCATGAACGGGATGTTCGATCTCACGGGCAAGCGGGCCCTTGTGACCGGTGCCAATACCGGCCTTGGGCAGGCGATCGCCGTCGCGCTGGCTCATGCGGGCGCCGGAATCGTCGCGGTCGGGCGCTCTTCCATGGCGGAAACCGAAGCCATGGTGGCAGGAACGGGCTCATCGTTCCAGGCCATCTCGGCGGATCTGTCCACCCTGGAGCCCATCGACCGCATCGTCTCTGAGGCCTCGGCCGGCGGGCGCGTCGACATCCTGGTGAACAATGCTGGCATCATCCGTCGCGCCGACGCCATCGACTTCACGGAAGCCGACTGGGATGCGGTGATGGACGTGAACCTGAAATCCGTCTTTTTCCTCACGCAGGCCTTCGCCCGTCGAATGATCGCAGATGGTGCGGGCGGAAAGGTCATCAACATCGCCTCGCTACTTTCCTTCCAGGGCGGTATCCGCATCCCGTCCTACACGGCCAGCAAGAGCGGTCTGGCGGGACTGACCCGGCTTCTTGCCTGCGAGTGGGCCGCCAGGGGCATCAACGTCAACGCCATCGCGCCGGGCTACTTCGCCACCAACAACACACAGGCCTTGAGGGACGACCCCGACAGGAACGCGCAGATCCAGGCGCGCATCCCGGCAGGTCACTGGGGCAAGCCGTCCGACCTTGGCGGCGCGGCGGTGTTCCTGGCGTCGGACGCCTCCGCCTACGTTCACGGCGTCGTTCTGCCTGTCGACGGCGGCTGGCTCGCCCGTTGATCCGCTCGAGCATGAGAGAAAGACAATGACACGCAAGGGCCAAGCATTCGCGGTCGATGGAGACCTCCCGTGGGAAGCGGCCGGGGACGGCATCCGGCGCAAGGTGCTCACATACGACGATGGGGTCATGATGGTCCGGGTTGCGTTCGAGGCAGGCGCCGTCGGGGCGCCTCACCAGCATCCCCATGTGCAGTGCAGCCTTGTCGAATCGGGCATCTTCGACATCACGATATCGGGCCGGACGCAGCGTCTCGCGGCCGGTGACAGCTTTCTTGTTCCGCCTCACGCGCTGCATGGCGCCGTCGCGGTCGAGGCCGGTATCCTCGTGGATGTCTTCACACCCATGCGGGAGGACTTCGTCGGGGCCTGATACGGTAGCAGGGGCTCCGGCGGCACCCTATATCAGGCCGCATGGAGCCGACCCCGGGTCAACGGCATCGACCGAATCTCTGGCGCATTGTTCTGGGCCGGGTGGCGATGGCGATCGCGCTGGCCGCATTGGCCGCCGTCGCCTTGGCGGGGTTGGGCGTCTTCGCCGTGCCGGGTTACCTCAATCCGTTCGCGCCCCTCCGGATCGACGATCCGGTCGGCATTCTGACCCGCATGAAGATTTCAAGACTGGAAGCCGACGGACCACAATGCCGGTCGGTCCTGAACGGCTCCAAGGTCGTCCACCGCGCTCTGCCGGATCGCTCTGGGAGCGACGGCTGCGGTCTCAGCAATGGGGTTGACGTGGAACGGTCCGAGGTCGCGTTCAATCGGGGCTTCGTCGCGACCTGTCCGTTGACCGTCGCTTGGGCGATGTTCGAAACGCATGTGTTGCAAGAGGCGGCGCGCCAGCATCTCGGCCAGGACGTCGTTCGCGTGGTTCAGCTCGGCACCTATGCGTGCCGCAACATCAACCACAGCGCCGGCGGACGGCGCAGCCAGCACGCGACGGCAAACGCCATCGACGTCTCCGCCTTTATCCTGGCGGATGGCCGACAAATTTCGGTTCTGGACGATTGGGAGGGCGGCGATCCGCGTCGGACAGCCTTTCTCAGGGCTGTACGGGATGGAGCTTGCCGCTTCTTCGATGTCGTGCTGGGCCCCGATTACAACAGCGCCCACCGGGACCACTTTCACTTCGACATGGGGCCTTTCCGGTCGTGCCGGTGACGTGCTTCGCCGGCTCAGTTGACGGTCTGGGACGGCGCTTCGCCCATATGGGCTGCCCGGGCCGCCAGCAGCAAGGCCTCGCCCAGCTCGCGGGCATGCTCCGGCGTCATGGCGACGGGCATCTGGTGGCGGATGCCGCTGCTGAAGCCTTCGGGCGTTGAGATTTCGATCACCATCATGGCGTCGCGCCCATCGAGGGTGCCGACGGAGAAGCTCGTGAGGGCACCGATCGTATCGAGGTTGAGGTCGAGGCTCATGGGCGTTGTGCTTTCGGTTTGCTTAGGTGCGTCTTGTCTACCCCTAGGTCAAAACCCTGTCTGCTCTCTGCCCGGAGAGGAATAATGTTACTTTTGATGTTTTTCCGCCTCTACCTGCGTATTTTGGTCTTCCGCGCCCGAGCGTTTCAGCCCGAAATACTTGTAATAAGATAGCCAATCGGGGCATCGGTAGCCGCGGATTTCTTGGAGAGCGTGTCAATTCAGCCGGTGAGGGTTGTCGTCGAGGACGCGTTGAGACAGACCTATGTTGCCGATTGTCGCAGACGGTCTAAAAATATCGGACCGGTTCCCGAGGCCCAAACCCCGTGCACGACATGCCGCGCCACAATCGCCAGGAGACGACAGCAGCCGATGGCGGGCCAGGGGCCGCCTTGCGTGGCGACGGCGGCATGGCCGTCAAACCGGGACTGAAGGCGCTCGTGGAGGCGTTCGACTGGTCCCGGACAGCGCTGGGACCTCGCATGTCCTGGCCCCAGAGCCTGAAGCTCACCGTCGATCTCCTCCTGCACGCTCACGTGCCGATGACGCTGCTCTCGGGTCGGACCGGCGTGATGATCTACAACGATGCCTACGCGGCCCTCATGGGCGACCGGCATCCGGGTCTTCTCGGCCTTCCGGCCGCAGAAGCCTGGCCCGATGCCGCCGCATCCATCGACCGGGCGCTGGAGGCCGTCTTCGGCGGGAAGACGGTGTCGATCAAGGATCAACGATACACGCTCGACCGCTCCGGCGGATCCCGGCCCATCTGGGCCAGCCTGGATTGCAGTCCGGTGTTCGACGAGAATGGCGCGGTGACCGGGTGCCTTGCCATCGTCATCGAGACGACCCGGAGCGTCCAGATCGCTCAGGCCCTGCGGCGCAGCGAGGAACGCCACAGCTTCCTCCTTGCCCTCGGCGACCGCCTCCGCACCATCTCGGACCCCCTGGACATGATCGCCGCGGCCGAGGAAGCCCTTGGCAAGCACCTCGGGGCCAGCCGCGTCGGCTATGGGGAAGTCGACGCGACGCAACGCCACTTCACCGTGGAACGGAACTGGACCGACGGCACCGTCGCCCAAAGCCTGGGCGAGCACGACCTTGCCGGGTTCGGTCCGGACGTGCTCTCTACCTTGAGGTCTGGCGTGACGCTCGTCGTGAACGACGTGGTCCGGGATCCGCGAACCGCGACCCCAGATCGTTTAGCGGCCTTCGCGGCCCTCGAAACGACTGCCACCGTGACCGTGACGCTTCTCAAGCAGGAACGTCTGGCCGCGGCGTTGTACGTGCACGACCGCGAGCCGAGGGAGTGGACGCACGCGGAGATCAAGCTCGTCGAGGATGTGGCTGAACGAACCTGGGAGGCCCTGGAGCGGTCTCGTACCGAAGCGGCCCTTCGGCACAGCAACGAGCGTCTGCGCATCGCGCAGCGGGCCGGAATGATCGGGACCTTCGAGTGGTATCCGGCGTCGGGGCGGCTCGAGGTATCGGACGAATATCGGAGAATCTGGGGCATCGCACCCGACATCCCAGTCACGGACACGTTTCTCGTCAGCCTCGTTCATCCGGACGACCGCACCCTCACGGGGCCGTTGCGGATGACCGACCAGAATCCGTTGACCTACGCGGAGTATCGCATCCTCCGCGCCGATACCGGCGAGCAGCGCTGGATCGCGCGGCGCGGCGAGGTCATGCTGTCGCGCGAGCACAACGAGAGGCGGTTCGTCGGGGTCGCCTTCGACATCACGGAGCGCAAGCGGTCGGAGGCCGCCCTGAAGGAGAGCGAGGAACGCTTCCGCATCATCGCCAACAGCGCGCCCGTTCCCATGTGGGTCAGCGGGCCGGACAGTCGTCGGGAGTTCGTCAACCACGCCTATTGCAGCTTCATCGGACTGCCTTACGAGCAGGCCATCGCCGTGGACTGGACCGACATCCTCCATCCCGAGGACGGCGACAGGATCCTGAGGAATCATGCGGAGAACCTCACGTCCGAGGATGCCATCACCCTGGAGGCCCGCTTCAGGCGCGGTGACGGCCAGTGGCGCTGGCTGCATTCCCAGTCCCAACCGCGCCTGGGCCCCTCCGGCGAGCATCTCGGGTTCATCGGCGTCGCCCACGACGTGACCGACGTGCGAGAGGCGCAGAACGCGCTCAAGCGTCTCAACGAGACCCTGGAGGTGCAGGTCGAGCAGAGGACCCGGGAGCGCGATCTGGTCTGGCAGAACTCCAACGAGTTGATGGCGGTCTTCGGGTATGACGGGTACCGCAAGGCCATCAATCCCGCATGGTCCCGCCTGCTCGGCTACGATGAGGAGACGCTGCTTTCGTTGCCCTTCGACGAGATCACGCATCCCGAGGATGTGGACAGCCTCAAGGAGAGCATCCGGGCCCTGGCGGCGGGCAAGTTCATCCGGCAGTTCGAGGACCGGCTCCGTTGCGCCGATGGAAGCTACCGCCTGATCTCCTGGACCGGAATACCGGGCGACGGCGAATTCTACGCCATTGGCCGCGACATCACGGAGCAGAGGCTGACGGAGGATGCCCTGCGCCAGAGTCAGAAGATGGAGGCGGTCGGCCAGTTGACGGGCGGGATCGCGCACGACTTCAACAACCTGCTCACCGGCATCACCGGGTCACTCGATCTCCTGCAGCGCCGGCTGGCTGCGGGTCGAACCCAGGATGTTCAGCGCTACATCGATGCCGCCACCTCGTCGGCCGCTCGGGCGGCGGCCCTCACGCACCGCCTCCTGGCCTTCGCCCGACGCCAGTCCCTCGACACGCGACCCACCGACGTGAATGCGCTCGTGACCTCCATGGAGGACCTGCTTCGTCGGACGATGGGCGAGGCAATCGCCGTGGAGACGGCGTTGGACCCTTCCACCTGGCCCGCACTGACGGACGCCAATCAGCTCGAGAGCGCTCTGCTCAACCTCGCCATCAATTCCCGCGACGCGATGCCCGAGGGTGGACGCCTTCGGATCGAGACGCGCAACATCTCGTTCAGCCTGCGCGATTCCCGCCACCTGAGGGGCATGGTGCCTGGGGATTACGTCGCCCTGATCGTGGCCGATACGGGATCCGGCATGGCCGCGGACGTGAAGGCGAAGGCCTTCGAACCGTTCTTCACCACCAAGCCGATCGGGCAGGGGACCGGTCTCGGCCTGTCCATGATCTACGGTTTCATCAAGCAGACCAAAGGCTACATCCAGATCGACAGCGAGGAAGGAAACGGCACGACAGCGATCCTCTACCTCCCGCGTCATGCCGGCGAGGTCGAGGAGCGCGCCGATGACGGGCTCTCCCTCGTGCCGCTGGCTCGGCAAGGTGAAACGATCCTCCTTGTCGAGGACGACGATGCGGTGCGGATGCTGATGGCGGACACGTTGAGGGAGCTGGGCTACAGGGTCTTCGAGGCGATCGATGCCCGCTCCGCGCTCCTCACCGTCGAGAGCGGGGAGGACCTCGATCTCATGGTGTCCGATGTCGGGCTTCCCGGCGGCTTGAACGGGCGGCAACTCGCGGAGCTGGCGCGCGGGGTTCGGCCGGGCCTGAAGATCCTCTTCGTGACCGGCTATGCGGAGGGCGCCGCGATCCGGGGCGGCTTCCTCGATTCCGGCATGGAGATGATCGGAAAGCCGTTTGCCATCGACGACCTGGCCCACAAGGTTCGGCTGATGATAGGGGCGTAGGCCGCCCTCATGCGGCCTTGTCGGCGCGGGCTCCCCGTTCGATCCGGGCCATCATCCAATCCACGTCGGCGACGGTCTCGAGCGTCAGCTTCGGGCCGGGCTTGCGCAGCGTGTCGGAGCCGATGATGCCCCGCCGCATGAGCACGTATTTGCGCACGGCAAGCCCCACACCCGGCTGGGTCTCGTAGCGGACCAAAGGCAGGTGCCGGTCGAAGAGGTCATGAGCCTCCTCGCGCCGCCCCTGCCGGGACAGGTTGACGACGCCGGCCAGCATCTCCGGGTAGGCATAGCCCGTCATGGCGCCGTCCGCGCCGCGCTCCATCTCGAAGGGAAGGAAGAGGCCGCCATTGCCGCAGAGGATCGAAACGCGACGGGTCTGCCCCGCATCGCTCGCGCGTCGAAGGGTCGTGATCTTGTCGAGACCCGGCCAGTCCTCGTGCTTGAGCATCACGCAGGACGCATGAGAATCGATGATGCGCATGATGACCTTCGGGGTCATCACCACGCTGGTGGTGAGCGGGTAGTCCTGGATCACGAAGGGAATGTCGGCGCCGATCGCCTCGACGGCGTCGGCATAGTAGGTGACGATCTGGTCGTCGGTCTTGAGAGAGGAGGGCGGCGCGATCATGACGCCGGACGCGCCTGCGTCCATCACGCGTCGCGCGAGGCCCGACATGGCCGCGAATCCGGCGGCCGACACGCCCACGATCACCGGAACCCGCCCGGCCACCGTGCGGATGACCTGCTGCGCGAAGGCGAAGGATTCCTCCCCGGTCAGCTTGGGGGCTTCGCCCATGATGCCGAGGATGGTCAGGCCTGTGGCACCGGCCTTGAGGAAAGCTTCCACCATCCGATCCGTCGAGGCGACGTCGACCCGTCCATCCGCTTCGAAGGGGGTCGGGCAGATCACGTAAACACCCGCGGCGGAAGCGGTCAGCATGGCGGCATCTCCTCGTTGGCCCTCCCCGGCGCAAGGGACCGGGGAGGGCCTGTCTATCCCTTATCCGGGCGACGGTCCAGGGATGCCCCGGGACCGTTCACGGCCGGATCAGGCGGCATCCTTCAAGGACGCCATGTCGATGACGAAGCGGTACTTCACATCGCTGCGCAACATGCGCTCGTAGGCTTCGTTGATCTTCTGGATCGGGATCAGTTCGATCTCCGACGTGATCCCATGCTGGGCGCAGAAATCCAGCATCTCCTGGGTTTCGGCGATTCCGCCGATGAGCGAGCCGGAGAAGTTGCGACGCTTCCAGATGACGCTGAAGGCCGACACCGCCAGAGGCTTCTCGGGCGCGCCGACCTGGGTCATCGTTCCGTCGCGCTTGAGCAGATTGAGATAGGCGTTGATGTCGTGGTCGCCCGCGACCGTATCGAGGATGAAGTCGAAGCTCTCCACGTGCTTCGCCATCTCGTCCGGATTCTTCGAAATCACGACCTCGTCCGCGCCGAGCTGCTTGGCGTCCTCGACCTTGTTGGGCGACGTGGTGAACAGCACGACACGGGCCCCCATGGCGTGGGCGAGCTTGACGCCCATGTGACCGAGCCCGCCGAGACCGACGACGCCCACCTTCTGGCCCGGGCCCACCTTCCAGTGCCGCAGAGGCGAGTACGTGGTGATGCCCGCACAGAGCAGCGGCGCGACCGCCGCGAGATCGAGGTTCTCCGGGATTCGGAGCACGAAATCCTGGTCCACGACGATGTGGCTCGAATAGCCTCCGAAGGTGTGGCCCGTATCCTTGTCCGGCCCATTATAGGTGCCGACGAAGCCGCGGTCGCAAAACTGCTCCAGACCTTCGCGGCAATTCGCGCATGTCCGGCAGGACTCTACCATGCAGCCGACGCCCGCCAGATCGCCTTCCTTGAACTTGCTCACCTCGTTGCCAACCTTCGTGACGCGGCCGACGATCTCGTGGCCCGGAACGCAGGGGAACAAGGTATTCTGCCATTCGTTGCGGGCGGTATGCAGGTCGGAGTGGCAGACGCCGCAATACTGGATTTCGATCTGAACGTCCCGCGGGCCGGGATCGCGGCGCTCGAAGCTGAAAGGAGCCAGAGGCGTGGTGGCCTCCTGGGCGGCATAGCCTGTGCAAATGAACATGCTGGTTTCCCGATCTAAGATAAAGTCACGCGGAAAGTCGCCGATTCAAAGAATGACGAGGAGGCAACCGCTGACGCAGGGGATACTTGGGAGAATGATCTAAAAGGCAAGCCTCCCTCGTTTCAAGCCTCTCAGACGGCCCGATTCCGGCGGCCCAACGCCAAGCTCCTCAGAGTCCGTCGCCGCGCCCCTGGTAGGCATGCCGGGCGGTTTGAGCGTATAAATCGGCGCGTTGAGCTGGCCTGGCTGATCCTCCCGACGCTGGCCCGAAACCCTGCGAGAGTTCGATGACCGCCCCAAGGGACCTCCTGAAATCGCTGTTCGAGGCGGCCATCGCGTCCGCGAACCCGGCGCTGGGGGTGGCGGGAGCGCTGCCGGAGCCTCCAAGGGGCCGCACGGTCGTCGTGGGGGCTGGAAAGGCCGCGGCGGCCATGGCGCGGGCCTTGGAGGAGCGCTGGCCGGGCGATCTCGCGGGTCTCGTCGTCACGCGCTACGGCCATGCCGTTCCCACCCGGCGCATCGAGGTCGTCGAGGCAAGCCATCCGGTGCCGGACGAGGCCGGCCTGGAGGCCGCCCGGCGCATCCTGGCCATGGTCCGGGGTCTGAGCGCCGACGACCTCGTCATCTGCCTAATTTCAGGGGGTGGTTCGGCCCTGATGCCGCTTCCCCTGGATGGCCTGACCCTGGCCGACAAACAGGCGGTCAACCGTGCGCTTCTGAAATCCGGCGCCAAGATCGGCGAGATGAACTGCGTGCGGCGTCACCTGTCGGCCATCAAGGGCGGGCGCCTGGGAGCAGCCTGCCATCCGGCCCGTGTGGTCACCCTGCTGATCTCGGACGTGCCGGGCGACGATCCGGTGGACATCGCGTCAGGCCCTACGGTGCCCGACCCGACCACCTGCGCCGACGCCCTCGCGATCCTTCGGCGCTACGGTATCGACGCGCCGCCCGACGTGCTGGCGGCACTCGAAACCGGGCGGGGCGAAACCGTGAAGCCGGGCGACCCGCGCCTGCCCGAACCCGACCTGCGCATGATCGCCACCCCCCAAAAGGCCCTGGAGGCGGCCGCAGCGGTCGCGGCGGGGCACGGTATCGCGGCCCATATCCTAGGGGATTCCATCGAAGGAGAGGCCAGGGACGTCGGCGCCGTGATGGCGGGCATCGCCCGTCAGGTGGCACGGCGCGGCCAGCCCTTCACGCCCCCGTGCGTCCTCCTCTCCGGCGGCGAGACCACCGTGACCGTCCGGGGAGGCGGAAGGGGCGGGCGGAACGTGGAATTTCTCCTGGCCCTGGCCGACGCCCTCGACGGCGAACCTGGCATTTATGCCGTGGCGGGAGACACGGACGGCGTCGACGGTCTCGAGGAGACAGCCGGAGCCCTCGTCGCGCCGGACACGGTCGCGCGGGCCTGGGAGAAAGGGATCGCCATCAAGGAAAGCCTCTCCCGCAACGATGGCCACGGCTTCTTCGAGGCCCTCGGAGACAGCATCGTCACAGGCCCGACACTCACCAACGTGAATGATTTTCGGGCAGTTCTCATCACGGGATCATCGTCCTAGGAGGCTTTCCTATCGGGAGGCTTCGACGCAAGATAGGCGACCCGCCCCCGGAAGGAGATGTCGGAATGGAGATGGAGAGCCGCGACCGCAGGGCCCCCCAAGCCCGGGCCTCTGGAAACGAGCCCTCTGGGACCAGGGCCGCTGGGACCGAGGCGTCCGGGAAGAATGCTTCCGGGTCGCGGTCCCGCACGACGGAGGCCGGTCGGGACCGGGTTCTCGTCCTTCAGGGCGGCGGGGCGCTCGGATCCTATCAGGCCGGGATCTTCGAGGTTCTCGAGGAGGCGGAGCTTTGCCCGCAATGGGTGGCCGGCATTTCCATCGGGGCCATCAACGCAGCCATCATCGCCGGCAACGAGCCTGGACGCCGGGTGGACCGCCTGCGGGAGTTCTGGGCCCTGGCCTCGTCCACGGTCCTGCCGAGCCCCCTGGTGCCGCCGGAGGGAATCCGCTCGTTCTTCAACGACATCAGCGCGACGGCGATCGCGGCTTACGGCGTTCCGGGCTTCTTCATGCCGCGCTTCCCGCCGCCCTTCTTCCACCCCCCGGGCAGCGTCGAGGCGCTGAGCTTCTACGATACGGCCCCCTTACGCGAGACCCTGGAGCGGCTCGTGGATTTCGAGCGCATCAACGCCCGCGAGACCCGGCTCAGCGTGGGGGCCGTCAACGTCAGGACGGGCAATTTCATCAATTTCGACAACCATCATCACCGCATCGGTCCGGAGCACATCATGGCGTCGGGCGCGCTGCCGCCGGGGTTCCCGCCCATCGAGATCGACGGCGAGTTCTACTGGGATGGCGGCCTGGTTTCCAACACGCCCCTGCAATACGTGATCGACGAGGAGAAGACCCGCGATCTCGTGATCCTCCAGGTGGACCTTTTTCCGTCGCGCGGGCCGATGCCGCGCAACCTGTCGGAGGCGGCCTCGCGGGAGAAAGACATCCGGTATTCGAGCCGCACGCGCCTCAACACGGACGACAGCCTCAGGATGCACGCCGCGAAGGTGGCCTTGCGCAAGCTCATCGACGCGCTGCCCGCGGGCCTCGTTTCGGAGGACGAACTGGATCTCCTGCGCTGCGCCAGCCAGGAGAGCTCGGTGACGGTGGTCCAGCTGATCTACCGTCACAAGGCCTATGAGGGACACTCGAAAGACTATGAGTTCTCCCGCGCCACGATGCAGGAACACTGGGCGGCCGGCCGGGACGACATGCAGCGAACCCTCCAGCACCGCGAGTGGCTCGTACAGAACTTCCCTGAAAGCGGCGTGGCGACGTTCGATTTCAGCCGCGCGACCGAACGTTGACATCGTCTTCAGCAACACGAGCCGAGCCGTCAGGCTCCCGGAGGTCCGACTTGAACCGCGACGCGATTTTGAAATCCGCATCCATGCCCGCCTTCAGCCCGAGCTATCCCCGCGGGCCCTACCGGTTCGTTCGGCGCGAATACCTGATCGTCACCTACGAGACGGACGCGGACGCCATCCGGGCGGCATTGCCCGAGCCCCTGGAGCCCGCGCCGGGCAACCTGGCCTTCTACGAGTGGATGAAGATGCCCGACAGCACTGGTTTCGGCGACTACGAGGAAAGCGGGAGCGGCATCTTCGCGACCTACCAGGGTGAGCCCTGCAACTTCTCCGTCCAGATGTACCTCGACGACGAGCCGCCGATCACAGCCGGGCGAGAGATCTGGGGTTTCCCCAAGAAGTACGGGGTCCCGCGCCTCAAGGTCATGAAAGATACGCTCACCGGGACGCTCCATTACGACGAGGAGCGCGTGGCCATGGGGACCATGGCCTACAAGCACGTGACCCTCGACCCGGCCGAGGTCGCGAAGGGCTTGGGCAAGCTCAACGTCAACCTGAAGCTTCTCCCGGATGTGGACGGCTCACCCAAGGTCGCCCAGCTCGTGGGCTACAATCTCGAGAACATCCACGTTCACGGCGCCTGGGACGGCCCGGCGCGGCTGCACCTCATCCCGCACGTCAATTGCCGGGTGGCGGATTTGCCCGTTAAGCGCATTGTGGGCGGGCGCCATCAGGTGGTGGATTTCACCTTGCCATACGGTCGCGTGCTACACGATTATCTCGCCTGACATTATCCCCCAAACGATTGCCCCCGGAGCATTCCATGACCTTGAAATCCAAGACCGCCGTCGTCACCGGCTCCACCAGCGGCATCGGCCTCGCGATCGCGCGGGCGATGGCGCGGGAAGGCGCGAACGTCGTCATCAACGGGTTCGGCGAGGGGAGCGCCATCGAGGCCGAGCGCTCCGGCATCGAGAAGGAATTCGGCGTCAAGGCGGTCTATTCTCCCGCCGACATGTCGAAGCCCGACGAGATCGAGGGCATGGTCGAGGAGGCCGTGAAGACCTTCGGATCGGTGGACGTGCTCGTGAACAATGCAGGCATCCAGTTCGTCTCCCCCATCGAGGATTTCCCGCGCGAAAAGTGGGACCAGATCATCGCCATCAACCTGTCCTCCGCCTTCTTCGCCATGCATGCGGCGATTCCGGGCATGAAGGCGAAAAAGTGGGGTCGCATCATCAACACGGCCTCGGCGCATTCCCTCGTGGCCTCGCCCTTCAAGTCGGCCTATGTGGCGGCCAAGCACGGCATCGCCGGATTGACCAAGACGGCGGCGCTCGAACTCGCCACTTTCGGGGTCACCGTTAACTGCATCAGCCCCGGCTATGTGTGGACGCCCCTCGTCGAGCGGCAGATTCCCGACACCATGAAGGCCCGCAACATGACCAAGGAGCAGGTGATGAACGACGTTCTGCTCCAAGCGCAGCCCACGAAGGAGTTCGTCACCGTCGATCAGGTGGCGTCTCTCGCGGTCTATCTCTGCTCCGACGCCGCGAGCCAGATCACGGGCGCGAACCTATCCATGGATGGCGGCTGGACGGCGGCCTGAGCCGCCCGTCTCGGTCGGTCTCGAACCATGGAAGCTCTGAGCTGGGGTCTCGTCTATTTCCTGTCCGAATGGGTGATCCGCATCGTCATGGTCGTGGTGATCCCGTTCCGGCGCTCTCCGGATGCGGCGAGGGGCTGGCTTTTGCTCGTCCTGTTCCTGCCATGGCCGGCGCTCATCCTGTATCTTATGATCGGCCGGCCGGACTATCCGCGCTGGCGGCACGAACGCTTCGGGCAACTCGCGAAGGTGTTCCCGGGCATCATGGGCAAGGCGGCCGAGCCCCGCGCTCAGGCCGTGGCGCCGCTCCCGGACCATCTCCAGCCCGTGGCTCTCCTGAGCCGAAATCTCGGCCATTTCCCGGTCGTCGATGGCAATAGCCTCGAATATCTGCCCGACTACGACACGGTCATCGACCGTCTCGTGGCCGACATCGATGCGGCGGAGCGGGAGGTGCATCTCCTGTTCTACATCTTCGCGTCCGACGAGGCCGGGCGGAAGGTCACGGATGCGCTGGCCCGGGCCGTTGCGCGAGGACTCGATACCCGCGTTCTCATCGACGCCCAGGGGTCGCGGCCATGGGCCAAGGCAACGCTGGCCGGCCTGGAGGCGGCGGGCGTGTCGGTTCACCGGATGCTGCCCGTGCGGTTCCGGCCCGGGCACCGCATCCGCGCGGACCTGCGCAATCACCGCAAGATCGCCATCATCGACGGCCGCTACGGCTATGTGGGCTCACAGAACATCGTCGACCGCGATTTCAAGCCCGGCATCGTGAACCAGGAACTCATGGTGCGCCTGCAGGGGCCCATCGTGCAGCAGTTGCAGGCGACCTTTCTGGCGGATTGGTTCCTCGAGACGACGCAGGCCCTGTCGACGGACGATTTCGAACGGGAGGTCGACCGGGAGGGGAACGCGGTCCTTCAGATTCTCCCCAGCGGCCCGGACTACGTCGGCACCGGCATCGAGCACCTCGTCGTGGCGCTGGTGCACAATGCGCGCGAGCGCATCATCGTGGTGACGCCCTATTTCGTCCCCGACGGCGCCTTGCTGAACGCCATGAAGATCGCCGTTCTGCGCGGGGTCGAGGTTCATCTCGTCGTGTCGAAGATCGCCGACCAGACCCTCGTGCGCTTGGCGCAGCGTTCCTATTACGCGGAGCTGCTGCGGGCGGGCGTCCGGATCCACCTGTTCAAGAACAAGCTCCTTCATGCCAAGAACATGAGCGTCGACGGCCGGATCGGGCTCGTCGGGTCGAGCAACTTCGACATCCGCTCGTTCGTTCTCAATTCCGAGATCAGCCTGCTCGTCTACGACGAGGCCTCTGCCGCGAGGCTCGTGACGATCCAGGAAGGCTACCTGAGGGACAGCGAGTCGCTGACCTTCGAGGAGTGGCGCCGGCGTCCCTTCGCGATCCGTATCGTGGAGAATCTGGGCCGGATGCTGAGCCCGCTGCTCTAGGCTTTGCCGTCAGGCTGGATCACGAGTTGATCGCGATCCCGCAGCGCCGGGAAGAGCTTGCTCCAGATGCCCGCCACGAGCAGCGTCGCGAACCCGCCCGCGACCACGGCCGGGACGGCTCCGATGAGGGCCGCCAGGGCGCCGGACTCGAACTCTCCCAATTCGTTGGAGGCCCCGATGAAGATCGTGTTCACGGCCGCCACGCGCCCGCGCATCTCGTCGGGGGTGTCGCTCTGCACCAGGGTCTGGCGCACGAACACGCTCACCATGTCGGCGGCGCCCAGCACGAAAAGGCAGAACAAGGACAGGGGAAGACTTTTGGACAGCCCAAACGCGATGGTGGCCAGCCCGAAGACCGCGACGGCGACGAGCATTCGGCGTCCCGCTTTCCGCGGCAGGGAGTTGTGGGCGAGATAGAAGCTCATGCACAGGGCCCCGGCGGCGGGCATGCTGCGCAGCAATCCCAGTGCCCAGGGGCCCACGCCGAGCACGTCCTGGGCGAAGATCGGCAGCAGGGCCACCGCGCCGCCGAGGAGCACGGCCACGAGATCCAGGCTGATCGCTCCGAAGATGACGGGACGGGAGCGGATGAAGGTGAGCCCCGCGCTGAGAGTTTCCCAGCTGATCTTCTGGCGCGCCGTGTCGGCGCGCCTGTGGCTGATGAAGGAGACGAGGATCGCCGCGACCGCGAACGCCGCCGCCGAACAGGCGAACACGACGGTGGGGCCGAGAACATAGAGGAAGCCGCCCAGCGCCGGTCCCGAGATGGTCGCGGTCTGGTTGATGGACGAGTTGAGCGCGATGGCGTTGCCGAAATGCTCGCGGGGCACGAGGTTCGGCACAAGGGCTTGGCTTGCCGGGTTACCGAAGGCCCGCGCCGTGCCGATGAGGGCGACGAAGACGTAGATGGGCCAGATCACCTCGATGCGAAGGTAGGCGCAGGTGAAGAGGCCGGCGGAGGCGAGCGCCGTCAGCACATGGCTTGCGGCGATGATGCTGCGGCGGTCGAAGTGGTCGGCCACGTGCCCCGTGATCAGCGCGAAGGTGATGGCGGGCAGGAACGCCACGAGGCCCACGAGCCCCAGGGCCCAGGCGCTCTGGGTGATGTCGTAGACGAACCAGCCGACCGCCACGTTGTGCATCTGAAGGGCGAGGCCCGCCAGGAAACGCGACACGCTGTAGAGACGAAAATCGACGAACTGGAAGGCCGACCAGCCTCTCCCCATGCGCGACATCGGGCGAAGAACCTTTGAGGATCCGGGATGCCGGCCCATGAAGTCCGTTGCCGACGAAGGCTCCGTACGCCCCCGGTGCCCAAAGATCAACCCGACCGGACGGGGGCCTGGATTCAGGCCTTCCTGGCCACGAAGGAGAGGCGGGGAAAGCGCAGCAGCACCTTGCCGTCCGACTGCAGCGGATAAGCCCCTGCGATCGCGTCGCGGTAACGGGCGAGGAAGTCCCGGCGCTCCTCCTCGTCGAGCGGATCGATGAAAGGCTTGAGACCGGTGCTCTTGAGCCATTCGACGATGGCATCCGGTCCGTCCAGGGGATGAACGTAGATGGTGCGCCAGATGTCCACCGTGCAGCCTGCCTCGATCAGCCAGGCATAGATCTCCTCCAGCGACGCGACGGCTACGCGCTCGACGGCCGCCCCCTGAAGCTTCCGCGACCAGGGTCCCGACCGGGCCACGTCCCGCATGAGCGCGTGGGAGGCCTCGGACAGGTTGTTCGGGACCTGCACGGCAAGGCAGCCGCCCTTGGACAGGAAGGATGCGAGCCGGGGCAGAAGGGTCCGGTGATCGGGCACCCATTGCAGGGCCGCGTTGGCAAAGATCAGGTCTTGGGGCGCGTCCGGCTGCCAGGCGCCGATATCCGCCTGCTCGAACCGGGCGCCCGGCACCCGGACCCTGGCCTTGTCCAGCATGTCGGGGGAGGTGTCGATGCCCGTGACCAGGGCGTCGGGAAACCGTCTCGACAGAAGTTCGGTGCTGTTGCCGGGTCCGCAGCCGAGATCGGTGACGCGCGAGGCCCCGGCAAGGGGAACGCGCGCCAGGAGCTCGACGGCCGGACGGGTCCGTTCATCCTCGAACTTGAGATAGAGGTTCGCGCTCCAGTCGTTCATGCCGGCCTCCACGGGTTTCCCGGAGGGTTACAGGGCAGGCGGATCCGCCGCTAGCGTCCGGGCCGGCGCGGCTGTGGAAAATGGTAATCCTCGTCCTCTTCGTCGGCAGGCGGCTCGCCGGGCGCAGAGTGCGCCCCGCCCCACGGGACGAGATGGCGCTCGTACATGGCGGTCCAGCTTCGATACAGCCCCCGCATGATGAGGAGCCCTGCCGCCGCCCCGATCCAGTTCATGGCGATGTGGGCGATTTCCGCCTGAGCCGAGAAAACGAAGGTGTGCAGGGCCAGGAGGACACCGCCCACCGCCAGGAGAGCGGGAACGAACCATCGCCCGGCCGTGATCGGCACCCCGACCCCGAGGGCGACGCCAGCCAGGAGCGCCGAGCCAAGCTGCTCCACATGCCCCTCGAGCCCCGGATGCTCCTCCAGACGCAGAACCAGGGTGTGCTGGATCAGGCGGGCGATGACGTAGAAGCAGGCGACCGCGATGGCGATCCTGGCGGCAAACCTGAGCATGCGGTGATGGCTCTGTCTCGGGTCCGAGGGGCTCGGACGCAGCGACACGACAACGCCCGATGGAAGGAATTCGTTCAGCCTCGGCCGACGTCGAAATGACAATAAGCCTTTATAACGTATATGAAATTCGCCGCGATGGGACGCGCAGGGCGCTTGGCCCGGCACGTCGGAGTGTCACTCGGCGGCTTCGGTGTGAGAATCCGCGCGCCGGACGAGCACCGGGACGCTCTTGGCGGCCGGGACCTTGCTCTCCCGCGCATAGTGCCAGAGCGGAATCAGCACGTTGAGCTCCGGGTAGTAGCCGCCGCAACACCCTTCGGGCACATTGTAGGCGGTCACGCGCAGGCCGCCCACCTGGCGCTCCACCCCGTCGTCGACGGCGGTCTCGAGCCGGACGATGTCGCCTTCCGCGAGGCCGAAGCGCTGCATGTCCGCGGTGTTCATCAGAACCACGTCGCGGGTGCCGCGAATCCCGCGGAACCGGTCGTCGTAGCCGTAGACCGTGGTGTTGAACTGGTCGTTGCTGCGCAGCGTGATGAGGCGCAGGGCCTCCGGCTTCTTGTCGTAGATATCGATGCCGTCCGCCGTCAGGGCCTCCGGCACCTTGAAATTCGCCTTGCCGGTCTCGGTCTTCCAGGTCCGGTAGCGTGCCGCGACGGGCCGGGGGAAGCCGCCGGGCTTGAACAGGCGCTTGTTGAAGTCCTTGAACTGATCCGGATAGGTCGCCTCGATGGCATCGCGGATGCGGGCATAGTCGCCCACCCACGCGTCCCAGTCGATCCTCGGGTTCGGCGGCAGGGTCGCCTTGGCGAGTTCGGCCACGATCCGGGGCTCCGACAGGAGATGGGTGCTCGCGGGCTCGACCTGGCCCCAGGAGCCGTGGATGCAGGTGGTGCTGTCCTCCATGGACACGGCCTGCTCGCCCGTCGCCTGCCGGTCGTACTCGATCCGTCCGAGACAGGGCAGCAGGTAGGCGATCTCGCCATGCACCAGATGGCTCCGGTTGAGCTTCGTGGCCACCTGCACGGTGAGGCGCATCCGGCCCCAGGCCTCCTCCATCAGCCGCGTCTCGGGGATGGCGCGCACGAAATTGCCGCCGAGGCCCACGAAGGCCAGAACCTCTCCCTTGAGGATCGCCTCGCAGGCCTCGACGGTGTTGAGGCCATTCTCCTGCGGCGGCTCGAAGCCGTAGAGTTCCTTCAGCTTCTCGTTGGGCACCAGCGCGGGTTTTTCGGTGATGCCCACGGTCCGCTGGCCCTGCACGTTGGAATGGCCGCGCACGGGGCAGATCCCGGCGCCGGGCTTGCCGATATTGCCGCGCAGGAGCAGCAGGTTCACGAGCATCTGCACGGTCTGCACGCCGAGCTGGTGCTGGGTGAGCCCCATGCCGTAGACCCCGATGACCGCCTCGGATCGCGCATAGACCCGCCCGGCCGCCTCGATCTCGGCCCGACGCAAGCCGGAGGCCTTCTCGATTTCGTGCCAATCGGCGGCGCGCGCGGCCGCCTCGAAGGCGTCGAGGCCGTGGGCATGCGCCTCGAGGAACTCGACGTCCAGAACGCGCGGCTTCCCCGCCGCCTTCGCGTCGTCGTCGAGGGCGAAGATCGTCTTGCAGATTCCCATGATGGCCGCGATGTCGCCGGCCGCCTTCACCTGGTGGTATTGCGTGCTGATCTTCGTCTCGATGCCGGCGGCCATCTCGGCTGGCGATTGCGGATTGGTGAAGCGCTCGAGACCTCGCTCCCGCAGGGGATTGAACGTGATGATGTTGGCGCCGCGCCGCCTTGCCTGCTGCAGGTCGTGCAGCATGCGGGGGCTGTTCGAGCCCACGTTCTGGCCGAAGAAGAACAGGAGGTCGGTCTTCTCGAAATCGTCGAGCAGCACGGTGCCGACGGGGGCCCCGATGGATTCCGGGAGCGCCACGGAGGTGGTCTCGTGGCACATGTTCGAGCTGTCGGGCAGGTTGTTGTTGCCGTAGAGCCGCGCTAACAGCCCGTACATGTAGCTCGCCTCCAGGGAGGCTCGCCCGGAGGCGTAGAACACGGCCTTCTTCGGATCGGCCGCGCGCACGGCCTGGAGCTCGCGCCCGATCTCGGCAAAGGCCTCCGCCCAGGAGACGGGCCGGTAGGTGTCGGTCTGGGCGTCGTACCTCATCGGCTCGGTGAGACGGCCCTGCTCCTCGAGGGCGAAGTCGCTCCAGCCGCGCAGATCGGACAGCGTGTGCTCGCGGAAGAAGTCCGGCGTGCAGCGCTTGTCGGTGATCTCCCAGGCGGTGGCTTTGGCGCCGTTCTCGCAAAACTCGAAGGGGTGGTGGTCGGCGGGTTTCGCCCAGGCGCAGCTCACGCACATGAAGCCGTCCGGCTTGTTCTGGGCCCAGAGCACCCGCGAGCCTTTGACCGGCACCTCCTCCTGCTGGAGAATGTTGCCAAGGGACTTCGCCGAGCCCCAGCCGCCTGCCGGACCCTCGTAGGGCTGGATGTCGGTTTCGTCGTCGCGCTGCATCCTGGTTCTCCTGCTCGCCGGCCCCGACCGCCCAGGGATGGAGATAGAGGATGCGTTCCCGAAAGGAAGGTGAGCCATGGCGTTCCTGCGGTCACGGAGGGGTGACAGGGCGGGGGACTTGGCCTATCGGCAGGGCACGTCGCAACCCTCTCAGCTCACGCGGTCCCGCACCGCCGACAGGCTTCCCGTGCTCCCTCCTCGAATCCTTCCCTGTGGCGACGCCGCCGTCTCGGTCGAGTTCGGCGACGCCATCGATCCAGGTCTCAATGCCAGGGTCCTGGCCTTGGACGAGGCCCTGCGCCGGGCCGCGCCGAAGGGAGTGGTCGAGACGGTTCCGACCTACCGCTCGCTCCTTGTCCACTTCGACCCTCTGGCGACGGATCACGACGCCCTGACGGCCTTCCTCGAGGAGCAGGCGCGGTCCGTCGCGCCGCTGGAATCCACGGGACGCCGCTGGAGGGTGCCGGTGGTGTATGGCGGCGCCTTCGGAGAAGACCTCGACGATCTGGCGGGCGCGCACGGGCTGACCGCCGCCGAGGTGATCGAGCGGCATGCCGGAGCGGTCTACAGGATCTACATGATCGGCTTCCTGCCCGGCTTCGCCTATCTGGGAGGGCTCGATCCGGCGCTTGCGACCCCGCGCCGGACCCAGCCGCGCGCCAGGATTCCGGCGGGGTCCGTCGCCATCGGCGGCGCCCAGACGGCGATCAGCTCCATCGAGGGCCCGAGCGGCTGGCATCTCCTGGGCAGGACGCCGGTGCGCAGCTACGATCCGGGTCGTGAGCCCGCTTTCCTGCTGGCGGCCGGGGACGAGGTGGTGTTCGAGCCGGTCGATCCCTCCCGTTGGGACGATTTCGAGCGCGCCGCGCAGGCAGGCCAACCCGTCGCCGAGCAGGTGCATCCATGAGCGGCCTCCTGGTGCGGGAGTGCGGTCCGATGACGAGCCTCCAGGACCGGGGGCGCTACGGCTATCAGAACGTGGGCGTGTCGCCGTCCGGGGCCATGGACGGCCGGGCGCTGGCGCTCGCCAACGCTCTCGTGGGCAACGCCCTGGACGTTGCCGCCATCGAGTTCATGAACCTGGGCGGAGCCTTCGCGGCCATCGGGGGAGACGCCCGCATCGCGGTGGCGGGCGCGTCCTCCCTCGCCGTCGACGGTGTTCCCGTACCGCCGAACACCGCCGTGCTCTTGCGGGACGGACAGGTCGCAGGGGTCAGCCACACGCGGGGCGGGGCGTTCGCCTATCTGGCGGTGGCGGACGGCTTCGATCTCCCGCCCCAGCTCGGCAGCCGCTCCCTCCATCCGCGCTCGAAGCTCGGCGGGTTGAACGGCGCGCCCTTGAGGGCCGGCGACCGCCTGCCCCTGCGGGGGGATCCCGGCGGCGAGCCGCTTCATTACCCGGGCGAGATACCGTCGGAATCCGGGCCGATCCGGGTGATGCTCGGGCCGCAGGACGATTACTTTACGCCCGAGGGCCTGCGCACCTTCCTGGAGGAAGAATTCACGATCAGTCCGCTGGCCGACCGGATGGGCTATCAGCTCGCCGGCCCGGCGATCGAGCACGCCAGGGGCTTCAACATCGTGTCGGACGGGATCGTCACGGGCCATGTCCAGGTGCCCGGCAGCGGGCAGCCCATCGTTCTGATGCGCGACCGGCAGACCACCGGTGGCTATCCGAAGATCGCCACCGTGATCAGTGCCGATCTCGACCGTTTCGCGGGGATGCAGCCCGGCGCCGTGCTCCGGTTTCGCGCCGTGGGACGCGACGAGGCCCTGGCGGCCGCCCGGGCGCTGGCGGATTGGCGGGACTCCTTGCCGTCCGCGCTGGTGCCGGTTCGGTTCGAGCCGACGACGGAGCGCCTGATGGGTCTGAACCTGATCGACGGCATGGTCGATGCCAGGGCAGCGCATCTCTAGAGCGGCGGGGGCCCGCCAGGCTCTTGCGCCGCCTGGGGTAGGCCTAGCGGCTCGACGGCTCTCAGGAGACCGTGGGCTCCGGCACGTCTTCCAGCGGGACCAGGGCCTCGTCCTTAACGAGGTCCAGGGTCAGCGCCGTGCGCACGTTGCGCACGTTGGGCAGGGCGGTGAGCTCTGACACGAAGCTCTGGAAGGCGGACAGGTTCGGCGCCACGCATTTCAGGATGAAGTCAACGTCGCCGGACAGGACCCAGCACTCCCGCACCATGGACCATTCCTTGATCCGCTTCTCGAAGCCGTCGAGCTCGGTCTTGCCCTGGACCGCGAGCTGGACCATCGCGAAGCAGACGATCTCGAACCCGAGCGCCTTGGGGTCCAGCATGGCCCGGTAGGCCTTGATGATGCCGGCATTCTCCAGGGCCCGCACCCGCCGCAGGCAGGGCGGCGCCGACAGCCCGACACGGCGCGCCAGCTCCACGTTCGTGATGCTGCCATCGGCCTGAAGCTCCCTCAGGATAGCCCAGTCTATGGAATCGAGGCGTCCGCGCACATGACCTCCGGGAATGGCTCGTCTTGGCTGACTAGACCGTGTAGAGGGAAGGCACAAGGAGGACGCGCGCTCAAGTCGCAACGATCCTCATGAACTCCACAGGCAGTTTGATCGAATGTTGCGTGATCCAGCCGGCCCGACCGAGCCCGGCCCCATCACCTCCTGGGTGCTCACGGACGGCAAGGCCGGGGACGAGAACCAGTGCCTGGGGGTGGCGACGGCCCTGGGGATGACGCCGGAAATCCGCCGGGTCCGGCCGCGTCCGCCCTTCACGTGGGCGATGCCGTGGGGACCCATCGACCCGCGCGAGCGGCCCGGCGCCCACAACAGCCCCATCGTGCCGCCTTTTCCGGATCTGCTCATCGCATCCGGCCGGCGGGCGGTGCCCTATTGCGCCTTCGTCAAGCGGGCGACCGGCGGACGCACCTTCACGGTGTTCCTGAAGGATCCGCGCACCGGAGCGGGGGCGGCCGACTTCATCTGGGTGTCGGAGCACGACCGGCTGCGCGGCCCCAACGTGCTGGCCACCCTCACGCCGCCCCACGGCATCCTGCCGGGCCGTCTCGCGGCCGCGCGGGCGGCGCCGGATCCGCGCCTGGCGGGCCTGCCCCGGCCCCGCGTGGCGGTGCTGGTGGGCGGGTCGAGCCGCCACCACCGGTTCACGGATGCGGACGTGTCGCGGTTTCAGGCTCAGCTCGAAACCCTGGCGAAGGGCGGCGCAGGGCTCATGATCTCGGCCTCCCGCCGCACCCCCGACGCCCTGAAGCGGGCCTTGGCAGGCCTTGCCGCGACCCATGGCGGCTTCTTCTGGGACGGAACCGGCCCCAACCCTTTCCTGGCCATGCTTGCGCTCGCCGACGCCCTGGTGGTCACGGCGGATTCCACCAACATGGTGGGCGAAGCGGCCGCCACGGGCCGGCCCATCCTTCTGTTCGAGCCCCAGGGCGGCCACCCCAAGTTCACCGCCTTCCTGAACGGCCTGAAGGGCAAGGGAATTGTGCATCCCTTCACGGGCTCCCTTGTGGGAGACCCGTACCCGCCCTTAAATGCTACCCTTGAGATCGCGGCGGCCATCGCAGAACGATGGAACCGCCACCGCCGGGCCCTCGGCTTGCCCGCAGCGGACCTTGCACCGGAGACACCCTGATGGCCCATATCCACGCCAAGCTCATGATCATCGGCTCCGGCCCGGCCGGCTATACGGCGGCGATCTATGCGGCCCGCGCCCTGGTGGAGCCGGTGCTCATCTCCGGCTTCCAGCCCGGCGGCCAGCTTATGATCACCACGGACGTGGAGAACTATCCGGGCTTCGCCGACACGATCCAGGGACCCTGGCTCATGGAGCAGATGCGCATGCAGGCCGAGCATGTGGGCACCCGCATGATCTCCGACCACGTCACCCGGGTCGACCTGAACCAGCGCCCCTTCCGCCTCGAGGGCGATTCCGGCAACACCTACAGCTGCGACGCCCTGATCATCTCCACGGGCGCCCAGGCCAAGTGGCTGGGCCTGCCCTCCGAGGCGCTCTTCCAGGGCTTCGGCGTCTCGGCCTGCGCCACCTGCGACGGCTTCTTCTACCGGGGCAAGGAGGTGCTGGTGGTGGGCGGCGGCAACACGGCCGTGGAGGAAGCGCTCTATCTGGCCCAACTCGCCTCCAAGGTAACCCTCGTGCACCGGCGCGACTCCCTGCGCGCCGAGAAGATCCTGCAGGACCGGCTGCACAAGCATCCCAACATCAGCGTGATCTGGAACTCGGCCGTCGAAGAGATCTGCGGCACGCAAGGGCCCGCCTCGGTGACCCATGTGCGTCTCAAGAACCTCGTCACGGGGCAGGTCTCGGACTTCAACACGGACGGCGTCTTCGTCGCCATCGGCCACAAGCCCTCGACGGAGCTGTTCGCGGGCCAGCTCGACATGAAGGCGGGCGGCTACCTCCAGACCAAGCCCGGTTCCCCGGAGACCAACGTGCCGGGCGTGTTCGCGGCGGGCGACGTGACCGACGACGTCTATCGCCAGGCCGTCACGGCGGCCGGCATGGGCTGCATGGCGGCGCTGGAGGCCGAGCGCTACCTCGCGACCCTGGAAGAATCCCGCGAAGCTGCCGAATAGCCACACATAAACAGAGAATTAAGCCTTCGAACGGAATTCCTGTTGCGTCTGCCCATGTATTGGTAAGACGATCACGCGACCTGCTTCCAGAGGGAGGGTCATCGGGGGAATACCGTGGACTGGGACAAGATCCGGATTTTTTACACCGTCGCCGAAGCTGGCAGCTTCACGCGCGCCGGTGACGATCTGGGGTTGAGCCAGTCGGCGGTGAGCCGCCAGATCAGCGCCCTGGAGCGGGAGCTCAAGGCCCCCCTGTTCCACCGCCACGCCCGCGGTCTCATCCTGACCGAGCAGGGCGATCTCCTGTTCCGGGCCGCCCGTGACATGCGCATGCGGCTCGAAACCACCAAGGCCCGCCTCGTGGAGACGAGCGAGCGCCCGTCGGGGGACCTGAAGGTCACCACGACGGTCGGCCTCGGTTCCATCTGGCTCGCGCAGCGCATCGCCGAGTTCATGGACCTGTATCCGGATGTGCGGGTCGAGCTGCTGCTCTCCAACGAGGAGCTGGACCTGGCCATGCGGGAAGCCGACGTGGCGATCCGCCTGCGTCGCCCCGCCCAGCCGGACCTGATCCAGCGCCGCCTGTTCACGGTGCACTTTCACGTCTATGCGTCGACGGACTACATCAAGCGTTTCGGCGAGCCCAAGAGCCTGGAAGACCTGGACGAGCACCGCATCGTTTCCTTTGGCGGCCAGCAGCCCTCCTACCTCATGGCCGTGCACTGGCTCTCCACAGCCGGCCGCGAGGGCAAGGAGCCGCGCGCCTATCATTACGTGGTGAACAACATCACGGCCTTGAAGATCGCGGTGGAGACCGGCGCGGGAATCGGCGTGCTGCCGGATTACGCGGTGGTGGGCAATCCCAACCTCGTGCAGATCCTGCGTGACGTGGAGATGCCCTCTCTCGACAGCTATCTGGTTTATGCAGAGGAAATGCGCTCGGTAGCGCGGGTGCAAGCCTTCCGCGACTTCCTCATCAACAAGGCCCAGCGCTGGACGTTCTAGACTCATCTTTGCAGAAAAGCCTGCACAGACAGCCTCTTGAGCCTTCTAGCCTAAAGCCAAGCTTCAAAGCTTGACGGAATTATGTCGTCCCTTGCGTCAAGCTATGCGCGCGGCGCAGCCCTTTCATGAGGCATATTGCATTGCGAAAAAGCACGATGCTTGCGATATCGGCATTGGCTGATTTCACACGGCACCGCTACTTCCTCCCAGCGCTGTCGTGTCGGCCGTTCCCTCTGGAAGGTTTTGACGAATTTTTGTCGGACCTCTTGACTTAGCCGGGCCCCGCGCCCGGCTTTTTTCTTTTGAGCCCCCCGCATTGAGCGTAGAATCCGGGACATCCGCCGGAGGATCGCGCCATGCTGCGCATCATGCTCACGATTGCGGCTCTGGTCGCCGCTCCCGCCCTATCGATTGGTCAGGTCCACGAAGCCAAGCTGCCGGACTGCTATTGCCGCATGGAGGGCCGCATCTTCGCCGAAGGAGAAAGCGCCTGCATGGCCACGCCGGACGGCCCTCGGGTGGCCGAGTGCGGGATGGCCATCAACGTCATGTCATGGGTGGTGACGAGCCGGCCTTGTCCGGTGATGTGAGGATTGCCGGGGGGCAAAGCGCAAGTCCTCATCCTGAGGGAATAGCAGAGCCATTCGTCTCGAAGGATGATTCAGCGGAGTGCTTCCGGTGCCAACTGGACCATCCTTCGAGACGCCCGCTATGCGGGCCCTCAGGATGAGGCTTCGAGACAAACGACACTGCGATCATGAGGCCGGCACGACCTTTTACGCCGCGCCCATGGCCTCGTCCTTGAGCGCCCGGCGCAGCACCTTTCCGACGTTCGTCTTCGGAAGCGCCTCCCGGAACTCGATCCGGCGCGGCACCTTGTAGCCCGTCAGGTTCTCGCGGCAGAAGGCCCGCAGGGCATCGGCCTGAAGGGCCTGATCCTTGCGCACCACATAGGCCACCACGGCCTCGCCGGACGCCTCATCCGGCAGCCCGATCACGGCGGCCTCCAGGACGCCCGGATGGCGAACGAGCACGTCCTCCACCTCGTTGGGATAGACGTTGAAGCCCGACACGAGGACCATGTCCTTCATCCGGTCGACGATCCGCACCCTGCCGTCCGGCTCGATTACGGCGACGTCGCCGCTGCGGAAATAGCCGTCGGCGGTCATGACCTTGGCGGTCTCGTCGGGTCTCTTCCAGTAGCCCGCCATCACCTGGGGGCCCTTGATGCAGAGTTCCCCGCGCTCGCCGTAGGGCAGGGGCGTGCCGTCACCGGATCGCACGGACACGTCCGTGGACGGGATCGGATACCCGATGGTGCCCGTGAAATCCTCGATGTCGAGGCGGTTGATGCACACGATGGGCGAGGTCTCGGACAAGCCGTAGCCCTCCACGATGGGTTTGCCCGTGATGAGCTTCCACTTGCGCGCCACGGCCTCCTGCGTGGCCATGCCGCCGGCCGCCGCCAGCACCATGCGGGAGAAGTCGACCTGCTCGATGCCCGGCGCGTTGGCGAGGGCGTTGTAGAGGGTGTTCACGCCGGCCATGAGAGTGAAGGGCCGGGACTTGAGCGTTTTCACGAAGCCCGGAATGTCGCGCGGGTTGGCGATGAGGAGCTGGCACCCGCCGATCCTCACCACGAGCAGGGAACAGACCGTCAGCCCGAAGATATGGTAGAGCGGCAGCGCCGCGATCATCACGTGATCCGTCCGCTCGCCGAAATGCGGCCGCATCCAGAACTCGGTCTGGATCACGTTGGCGGCGACGTTGCGGTGCAGCAGGACGGCCCCCTTGGCGATGCCCGTGGTGCCGCCGGTATATTGCAGGAAGGCCACGTCGTCTGGCGAGACCGCCACCGCCTTCGGCTTGCAGCTTCCCTCTTCCTTCATCACGGTCTTGAACGTGATCGAGCTCGGCAGACGGTAGGGTTTGACGGCCCGCTTCACCCGGCGGGACACGAGGTTGACGATCGCGCCCTTGAGGCCCAGCAGGTCGCCGGGCGCCACGATGACGGTACGGTCAAGCTTGAGGGAGGGAAGCGCTTCCTCGACGGTGTGGGCGAAGTTCTCCAGGACGAAGAGGATCCGGGCGCCGGAATCCTGGATCTGGTGACCGAGTTCCCGCGCCGTATAGAGCGGGTTGACGTTGACCACGGCATAGCCGGCCTTGAGGATTCCGAAGATGACCGCCGGATAGGCCATGACGTTCGGAAGCATGATGGCGACGCGGTCGCCTTTCTCGAGCCCCTGATGCTGGAGCCAGGACGCCACGGCGTCCGAGGCGCGGCCGAGCTCGGTATAGGTCATGCGGGAGCCGAAGCTCTCCACCGCCGGGCGCTCCGGAAAGGCCGAAACGCTGGCCTGCAGCATGTCCACGAGGGTCCCGACATTCTCGTCGATGGCGGGCGGTACGCTGGGCGGGTAGGACGCAAGCCAGGGTTTTGATGGAGCATCCGCTCCGGCCGAGAAAGTGGCCGCCTGGGGCGTGGCGTTCATGGATCCTCCCTTCGCGCTGCACGCGAAGCTGTTACGCTGGAGATGGCGTCTCCTTACATGGCTCTAATGTGGCGCGACGGAACTCTTTTGTCGATGGGGAGGCGGCAAAGCTTGGATGCGAGGATTCTCGACCTCGCTGAGGCAAGTTGCAAGACAATGCCTGCCAAGCTCAAGCCGGAGTGGAATGTTCCAGCGTCAGGCGCTTGGGTTCTCTGGAAATGAACTACGAATCCTCCGAGGCATCGATTTTGCCGCCCGCGAATTCATAGAATCCTGCCAATTGGCGGGCGAGCATGCCGGCCAGGAGCGCTTCCATCTTCGACACATTGACCTGACCGTGGCTCCAGGCTTCATCCGCGGCGTCCAGGGCATCGAAATAGGGGACGCGGTTTTCAACAATCTGATCGGGGATCGTCGGTGTTCCAGGAAGCAAGGACTGCGCCCGGATCGACATCACGACATAAGAGAGGATGCGGGACGTCCTGCCATTGCCATCCGCGAAAGGATGAATCCAGTTGAGGCGCCACATAAGATAAGCCCCAAGGTGGATTGGCGTTGAACTCTCCCAGTTCTCATTGACGTAATCACACATTTCCTCGATCAGTTCCGGAACGAGGTGTGCCCCTGGCGGCTCGTGCTTGCTTCCTTCGATTTCCATTCCGGCAGGCCGAAAGTTGCCAGCATACATGCTGATCCCCTTCAGCGCTTCTCGCTGAAGTCCCAATACGAGCGACGGTCTCAACTTGAACGACCCTCGATCGAGCGCGCTTTGTACGGCAGAGATACCAGCATCGTATTGCCGTAGGCCATTGAGAGCCTCCGCCTCCGCTTTTATCTGCGGGTCATTGATGAGTTCAGGCTCAAACGCCTTACTGTCCCGCTTCTCAGGGCCGCTTGGGTTCATGCTCTTCCCTGGCGAGCTTCTCCGCCTGTTCATCAATCATCTTGCGCGTGATGCGACTATTCTCGAAATGGGTGTTCCCATAAGCGAAGCTGCGCCTTTGCTGCTCGCGATGCTCGCGCGTTACCTCCACGGTTTTAGCGGCCTCCAGCAGTGCTTTGAGAGACTTCGTCATATCATGTCCTAAGAATCGCCCTATGAGGGAGCCAATGCCGCTCAGCCTACCGAGGCTGACGCTCCACCAATCTGAACCTCGTGACAAGGCTGCCGTTCCGCTGCTTCCTGTGGAAAAGGTCAAGCTTGTCCGAATGGGGGTGACGCTTCCACAGATCCTGGAACCTCGCAACTTCCTTAAGGCTGTATTCAGGGATGCGATGAGGTCATCGGTATTCTGACACACCGATGACCGTCCAGATCTGATTATCCAACCGCGAATATCGTCAGCCCTAGTGGGCATTCATCCGCACCACCGCCTCGGAGGGCCGCCCCGACATCTCGGCCATGTGGTCGAACCGGGTCGAGAACGTGCCCACCCCCGCCGTCACAGAACGGAGCTCCACGATGAGGTCGCCCATCTCGGCCTCCGGGATCGAGGCGCTGAGCACGTCCCAGCCGTCCCAACCGGGGCGTGCGTCATAGCCCAGGATCTGGCCCCGGCGGGCCGTCACGAGGCCCGTGGCCCGGGCGAGCGCCTCCGACGGGACGGCGATTTCCACGGACAGGACCGGCTCCAGCAGGACCGGCTTGGCCTTGGGCAGGGCCTCGGCCAGGGCGATCCTGGCGGCGGCCTGGAAGGCCGCGTCGGAGGAATCGACGCTGTGATAGGAGCCGTCCGTCAGCCGAACCGCGAGGTCGACGACGGGAAAGCCGAGGGGACCGCACCTGATGGCGTCGCGCACTCCCGTCTCCACGGACGGTATGTACTGCCGGGGCACCACGCCGCCCGTGATGCTGTCCTGGAACGCGAACCCCTCACCCCGGGGCAGGGGGGCCACCTCGATGGCCACGTCGCCGAACTGCCCATGTCCGCCGGTCTGCTTCTTGTGGCGTCCCCGTGCGGCAGCCGGCGCCCGGATGGTCTCGCAATAGGCCACGTGAGGCTTGGCCGTCTCCACCTGGACCTGGAAGCGCGAAGCCAGACGCTCGATGGCGACCCGCAGGTGCATCTCGCCTTGCCCGTGAAGGCGGATCTCTCCCAGCTCGGGCCGGGTCTCGACCGACAGGGCCGGATCCTCCTCGACGATCTTCGTCAGCGCGCTGGACAGGCGCACGTCGTCCTTGCGGTCCCGCACCTTGAGAGCGAAAGCGTAGACGGGTTTGGGCACGACGACTGACAGGACCGCGTCGGGCTTGGCCTTGCCGGTGGCGAAGCTTTCCGCCGTGGCGATGCCCTCGAGGCGGCCGAATCCCACGAAATCGCCCGCCCTGGCCTCCTGGATGCGCGTCGCGCCCGAACCCACCAGGGAAAACAGGCTGGCGATGCGGCTCTCCTGCCCGCGCGATCCGATCACGGTCTCGCCCTCATGGAAGGCGCCGCGCAGGACCCGCGCCAGGGACAGCTTGCCGCCTTGCCCCGCATGGAGCGTTTTGACGGTCTGGGCCAGCGGCGGCCCGTCGGGCGCCACGCCCAGCCGCGCGCAGGTTTCGGACAGGAGCGGGGCCTCGTGGCGCAGGGCTTTCAGGAGCCGTGTCACGCCGTTGCCCCGCTCGGCGGAGCCGATGAGCGCCGGGACCACATGGCCGCCCCGCAACTCCTTGGCGAGATCGTCGAAGACCCGGTCCTTGGGCGGCTCGATCTCAGAGATGAGTTCCTCCATCAGGGCGTCGTCGTAATCGGCGAGCTTTTCCAGCATGGCGAAACGGGCCTCGCGCTCCCGGGGCAGCTCCCCGTCCGGCACGTCCACGATCTCGCTCGGCGCATGCTCGCGGTAGATGAAGGCTCGCTCCAGGGCGAGGTCGATGAAGCCGATCGCGATGCCGTCCTTCCAGATCGGGATCTGGCGCAGCAGGAGCGGGGTGCGGGAGGCGCGCTGCAGGAGCGCAAGCGTTTCCCGCAGCCGGCGCGTGGCCGTATCGATCTTGTTGACGAACAGAAACCGCGGGATCTGCGCCTCCTCGAGCTCGCGCAGAACGATTTCCAGCGCCGGGATCTTCCGCTCGTCCGCCTCGCACACCACGATGGCGGCGTCGCAGACCGGGGCCACGTTGCGCAGATCGTGCAGGAACTCCACCGAGCCTGGGCAATCGATGAAGGTCATGGCCTCGCCCAGGAACGAAACCGTCGCCACATTGGGCTCGACGCTCATGGCGTGGGCGCGGGCCTCCGCGCTGGAATCGCCCGCGCTGGCGCCGTCCGAGACCCGTCCGGCCCGGCTGATGGCGCCGGTGCGCTCCAGGATGGCTTCGAGGAGCGTGGTCTTGCCGCTTTGGAAGGGGCCCACGATGGCAAAGCATCGAGGACCCGCAGGATGTCTCGCCTGAGGTGCCGCCTGTCCGTTGGGTGCCATGGGAAATCTCCTCCCGCCCCCGCCGATGCGTCGAACCCTGCGCTTCTTCAACGGCGCATGCCCGCGATGGTCTGCCCCCGGACAGGGCTTGGCAAGAGGGCGGTCTCGCAGGCGCGAAAGCGGAAGGCCGGGCCCCTGGCCCGGCCTCCATCGGCGCCGATACGCCCTAGCGTCCGGCGCGCAGTTCCAGGTCGCCGACGCCGACCGCGAGGTTCAGCCCACGCTGGCGGCTGACGGAGAGCGGCTGCAGCGAGATCGAGCGGTTGGATCCGCCCACGAGGATATTGGTGCCGACGCCGCCTCCGATGGTGGCCTCGCCCGTGCCGCCCACATAGGTTCCGGCGAGCGAGCCCGGCGCCATGCTGCCGTCGGCGATGACCGCCCACGTGATCACGCCCGACTTCGTCGCACCGATATCGAGGCCGAACTTGCGGATGACGCCGGTATAGGTTTCGGCCGGACCCCGGCGCGGCCTGAAAGTGCAGCTCGTGGCCTTCTGGGAGCCCAGGATCAGGCCGACGCCGCCCGCCACGTTGCAGGTGAGCACGCCCGCCCGGGTCTTGGGCTGGGCCTGGGCCTGCGACAGGCCGCCGGCCGCGACCAGCGCGAGCGCGGCCATGAGGGGAACGATACGGGACATCACGATCTCCTGAAGCTTGGCTTTTCAGAAGATCAACGGAATGTGATCGGGGAGGTTCCGTCAGACAGGATCGCCGTTATCGGGCGCCGCGAGGCGGGCCTCGTAGGTCATCCGCGCCTGGTTGTGGCCCATGTTGCGCTCCAGGCGCCGGGGCACGAAGCCCGCGTCCCGGAGCAATTCCTCGATCTCGTCCTCGGCGTAATGCGACAGACCGATCTCCTCGCGGATCTTGCGGTATTCGGAAAAGGCCGTGCGGCCCAATCCCAGCAGGGCCGATTTCAGGAAGCCGCCCTGCCACGCGAGCGACAGCAACGCCCTGGCGTCCGTGATGGGACTGACGTCGTGCGGGATGATGTCGGCCAGGATCAGCCGGCCATCCGGCGAGAGCTTGCCTCGCCAGATCGCCAGCAGGCCGCGCAGATCCTCCAGCGAGAGATATTGCAGCAAGGAGTTGACGACGATGAGGTCGAGGGAGCCGTCCTCGATGTGGTCGAGCTGCTCCGGCGCCAGGACCGTGATGCGCCCGTTCGCGCCGAACCGCTCCACGAGCCGGTCGCGCACCAGCGGAGCACCGTCGCACAGGTAGAGGTGCGAGCACTGCCGGGCCACGCGCTCGGCGAAGAGCGCCTCGCCGCAGCCATAGTCGAGCACCTGGGCGTTCGCGGAGGGGAGCAGGGCCACGATATCGTTGGAGACGAGCCGGTAATGGAGCAGCTTGTGCCGCTCGCCGCTGTAGATCGGCGTGTCCTGGTTCCAGTATTCGCGCCAGCTCATCCGGGCTCGTCCTCCTGTATGGCCTGCGGCTCGTAGGCCTGCAGCCTGCCGCGCAGATCCGCAAGCTGCCCCAGCAGGGCGCGATACTCGTCTCCCGCCATGCCGAGGGTGCAGCCGATTTCCTGGGGCACTCCGCTGGCCCTTTCCTGGAGCGCGCGGCCTTCGTCCGTCAAGCTGATCCTGACTTGGCGCTCGTCCGCCTTGTCGCGCGCCCGCCGGACATAGCCTTGGGCCTCCAGGCGCTTCAGGAGCGGCGTGAGGGTGCCGGAATCGAGAAAGAGCTTCGCGCCGATCTCCCTGACGCTCAGGCCATCCTCCGCCCAAAGCACGATCAGGACCAGATATTGCGGATAGGTCAGGTCGAACGGCGCCAGGATGGTCCGGTAGGCGCGGTTGAAGGCGTGCGCCATGGAATAGACCGTGAAGCAGAGTTGGTTGTCGAGAGCCTGTGCGGGGTTCTTTGCAGTCATATCAACCTCGCCGAGAAGATTGTCGGATTTATCAATTGCGCGCAATTCATTTCCATGTCACACCTAGTTATCGATTGCGGACAATTTAATTGCGCAATTGTTAAAGCGAACGATCAGGAGACGACGATGCAGGCCCTCTACACAGCACATGCGACGGCAACCGGCGGGGGACGTGAAGGTCAGGCTTCGACTGATGACGGAACCCTCGACCTGCGCATCACGACCCCCAAAGAGCTGGGCGGCGCGGGCGCGGCGGGCACCAACCCGGAGCAACTGTTCGCAACCGGCTATGCGGCCTGCTTCCTCGGCGCGCTGAAATTCGTGGCCTCGCAGCAGAAGGTCGCGCTCCCGGCCGACGCGTCCGTCGCGTCTTCTGTGGGGATCGGCAAGCGCGACGACGGCCAGGGCTTCGGGCTGGTGGTGGAGCTGAAGGCGCACCTGCCCGGCGTGCCCCGTGAGCAGGCCGACGACCTCATGCGTCGCGCCGACGTCGTGTGTCCCTACTCGCATGCCATTCGGGGCAACGTGCAGGTGACCCTGTCGGCCTAAACCCAGCGATCTACTATGCGACGGAGGCCGTCCGCGATCTGGGCGGCCTTCACCGTCTCAGGACCAGAGCTTCATCAGGGGTCCGTCGGTCCCGTCGATGGGATCGGCGTCCGGGAGGGGCACGGCGGCGATGCGCTGGCGCGCGCCCGCGATGGCGCCGGCATCGTCGCGGATGAGGTCGCATTCACGGCCATCCGCATAGGCGCCCACCACCGACAGGTCGGCGGTGCCGTTGATGAGCGCGTGTCCGACGCCGGCTGGGATGACCACTACGTCGCCCGCCGTGAGCCCGACCAGATCGCCGCCTTCGCCGCCGAAGCGCACGCTGGCCGAACCCGATACGAGTCCGAGCACCTCGTGGGCGGTCGAGTGATAATGGTGGTAATCGTAGATGCCGTTCTGCCAGGCCCCGGTCCAACCGTTCTTGGCGAAGGTCGCGATCAGGGATTTGGCGCGATCGGACGCGGCGGGGGACATGGCGCGCCGCTTCACGATCAGCGGCAGCTTGTTGTTCGGGATCAACCCGTCATCCGCGAACACGAACGTCTCCGTTCCCAGCGGCACATTGTACGCATGCCGCTCTCCATAGGCTCTCGCATCGGTCATGGACGTTCCTCCCAACCGGAGTGAACGTCGCGGCGTGACGAAAGATCGACCTTGGCTATCGATTTAGGAGCCGATCAGGATGGCCGTGACGGCGCGGTCGACCGACAGGTAGAACAGGCCGAAGGCCACGGCGGCCGCGATGGCGAATTCGAGGGTCTGGTTTTTCAGCATGCGAAGCTGGAGCATGACGCTGCGTCCGAAAACGGCGATGAGCCAGGAGACCGTCAGAACCACGGGGAAGATGAAGAGAAACGACCAGGTGCTCTCCACGTGACCCGAATACGACGGGTCGATGAGCGGACGGATGTTGCGCACCCAAGGCGCATACATCGACGCGTAGAGCGAGGTCAGCCAAGACAGGCTGACGGCCACGCCGAGATGGAACGTGAAGATGTTGTGCAGCCGGGCAAAGTGGCCCGATTCATCGTCAAAGGACATCCGAGAACCCCCAAATCAAGTTTTTATGGTCGATTGCAATGCTTAACGACCGGTTAACTCGATTTGGGCGGGGGTGACAATGCTCCCGGATGTCGCGCCTTGTTGTCGCGGATGGGAACTATCGGCGGGTTCGACTTCGTTGCCGATGGGAAAGACTCGCGAAAACTTCCGTTAAGCCCGGGCCTTAGCCTTGTTCTCCTCGATCAGCTTCACGAAGCGGTCGAAAAGATAATGGCTATCCTGCGGGCCCGGCGAGGCCTCCGGGTGGTACTGGACCGAGAAGGCCGGGCGATCGGTGAGCGAAATGCCGCAGTTCGAGCCGTCGAACAGGGACACGTGGGTCTCGACTGCCGTCGCGGGCAGGCTCTCTGGATCCACGGCGAAACCGTGGTTCATGGAGGTGATCTCCACCTTGCCCGTCGTCTTGTCCTTCACGGGGTGGTTCGCGCCGTGGTGCCCCTGGTGCATCTTCTTCGTCGTGCCGCCGACAGCCAAGCCCAGCATCTGGTGACCGAGGCAGATTCCGAAGGTGGGAATCTTCTCCTCCAGGACCTTGCGAATGACCGGCACGGCGTACTCGCCCGTGGCCGCCGGGTCGCCAGGTCCATTGGACAGGAAGACCCCGTCGGGCTTGAGCGCCAGCACCTCCTCGGCGGAGGCGTTGGCGGGCACCACCGTGACCTTGCAGCCCGCCCGGGCGAGCAGGCGCAGGATGTTGCGCTTCACCCCGTAATCGATGGCCACCACGTGATGCTGAGGCGCGTCCTGCTTGGCGAAGCCCTCGCCCCGCTTCCAGGTGATCTCGTCCCAACCGTAGCGCTGCGAGCTCGTGACCATGGGCACGAGGTCCTGGCCGTCCATGGAGGGCAGGGCGGCCGCGCGGGTCTTCAGAGCCTCGACGTCGAAGGCCCCGTTGGGATCGTGGGCGATGACCGCGTTGGGCATGCCCTTGTCGCGGATCAGCACGGTCAGCGCCCGGGTGTCGATCCCGGTGAGGCCGACGATGCCGCGGGCCTTCAACCAGGCGTCCAGGTGCCGGGAGGCGCGCCAGCTCGACGGGTCGGTGATGGCGGCGGACAGGATCGCGCCGCGCACGCCCGAGGCGGCGGCCGCGTTCACGCTCTCGACGTCCTCGTCGTTGGTGCCCACATTGCCGATATGCGGGAACGTGAAGGTGATGATCTGGCCCGCATAGGACGGGTCGGTCAGGATCTCCTGGTAGCCCGTCATGGCGGTGTTGAAGCAGACCTCGCCGGTCGCCTCGCCGATGGCGCCGATGCCGAAGCCTTCGAGAACGGTGCCGTCCTGGAGGACCAGCAGGGCGGTCGCGCGCGGTTCCGTCCAGCCGTCCGAGAGCCCGGCCGAGGTCCCTTTGGCTTGATTGTCTTGCAGCATCGTCCCGATCTCTTGTAAGTCGCAGCCCAACGGGCCGCACGGGTGGCGGGCCGCTCTCGGGCACTTTGGGGAAAACCTTCGGTGACTTAAGGGGCGGCACGCCCGCCGTCAACGCTCGGCGTCTCTTCTTACAAGGATAACAGCCATGCGCGAACGCTTCACCACCGAGATGAAGGAGGCCATGAAGGCCGGCGACAAGCGCAAGCTCGGCACCATCCGGCTCATCCAGGCCGCCCTCAAGGACAAGGATATCGAGCTGCGGGGGACCGGCAAGGGCCCGGCCACCGAGGACGAGATCCTCGCCCTCCTGCAGAAGATGATCAAGCAGCGCCAGGAATCGATCACCATGTACGAGCAGGGCGGCCGCGAGGAACTCGCCCAGCAGGAACGGGAGGAGGCAGCGGTCATTTCGTCGTTCCTGCCCCAGCAGATGGACGAGGCCGAAATCAAGGCGGCCATCCAGGCCGCCATCGCCGAGACCGGCGCCGCCTCCATGAAGGACATGGGCAAGGTCGTGGGCATCCTGCGGGGCAAGTATGCGGGCCGGATGGATTTCGGCCGCGCGAGCGGGCTCGTGAAGGAGATGCTGCCGAAGGGGTAACGCACCGGTTTTCCTTCTCACCCTTGCGGGAGGGGGATCCGCGCGGCTCGAGTCTGTGGATTCAGAGGGCAACGCCGGTGCAGTTTCAATGCTTCGTTTCCCGTTAAGCTGTCCTAGTTTAAGGAATAGGCCCGGAGAAAACGCCGCGTGCGCTACCCGCCCACCATCCTCGAAGAGATACGCGCCCGGCTGCCGATTTCGGGGGTCGTAGGCAAGCGCGTGCGTCTCAGGAAGGCGGGGCGCGAGTGGAAGGGGCTGTCGCCGTTCAACGCCGAGAAGACGCCCTCCTTCTACGTGAACGACCAGAAGCAGTTCTATCATTGCTTCTCGTCCGGCAAGCACGGGGACGTCTTCACCTTCCTCATGGAAACCGAAGGGCTGTCCTTTCCGGAGGCCGTGGAGCGGTTGGCCGGGGAGGCGGGGGTCGCGCTGCCCAAGCTTTCCCGCGAGGACGTCCAGCAGGAGACCCGGCGTCGGAGCCTTTACGACGTCATGGACATGGCGGCCGTCTTCTTCGAAGCCTCGCTCCAGGGCCGCTTCGGCGCCAAGGCGCGGGATTACCTGACGGGCCGGGCGCTGAGCCGGGACACCCAGGCGCGGTTCCGGGTCGGCTACGCGCCGCCGGAGCGCTACGCCCTTCGGGACCACCTGGCGGACAAGGGAGTCTCCCTGGAGGTCATGGGTGAGCTCGGCCTCCTCGTGACGGGCGAGGACGTGAAGGTTCCCTTCGACCGGTTCCGCGACCGGGTGATGTTCCCCATCTGCGACGTGCGCGGCCGGGTCATCGCCTTCGGGGGACGGGCCATGAGCGCGGACGTTCCGGCCAAGTACCTGAACTCGCCGGATACCCCTCTCTTCAATAAGGGCCGGCTTCTCTACAACTATCACCTGGCCCGCGGCCCGGCGCACGACAAGGGCACGGTCCTGGCGGTCGAAGGCTATGTGGACGTGATCTCGCTCTCGGCGGCGGGCTTTCCCAACGCGGTCGCTCCCCTGGGCACGGCCCTGACCGAAGACCAGCTCACGCTCCTGTGGCGGCTCTGCGACGAGCCCATCCTGTGCTTCGACGGCGACAAGGCGGGGCAGCGGGCGGCCTATCGGGCGCTCGAGACGGCCCTGCCGAACCTGACCGTGGGCAAGTCCCTGCGCTTCGCCATGCTGCCGGACGGGCAGGACCCGGACGATCTCGCCCGCGCCGGCGGGGCCTCCGCCATCGAGCGGGTGCTCGCCGGCGCGCGGCCCCTGGTCGACATGCTGTGGGCGCGCGAGATGGAGGCGGGGCCCGTCGACACCCCCGAGCGCAAGGCCATGATGGACCGGCGTCTTCGCGAATCACTTGGGGTGATTCGGGACGAGACCTTGAAGCGTTATTACCGGGAGGAGGTCGAGGCGCGGCTTTCGAGCCTCTCCCCGGACACCCGGCCGGCGCGTTTTCAGCGGGGCGGCGGGGGCGGCCGCCGGGACTGGCGCGGCCCCACGCCGACGGTTCCGAGCGCCCGCCTGAGCGTCAGCCCGCTCCTGGCCCGCAGCGCCCTTTTCACCGGCGGCGGGGCCGACTCGCCTCGCGAGGCGATGATCCTGGGCACCTTCCTGAGGCATCCCGAACTGTTGCACGATCACGCGGAAACCCTTGCGGAGCTTGAATTTGAGGGCAGGGGATCCCAGATGTTGTGCCGGATGCTTCTTGATGGCGCGGCCAGTGGCGACCCGGCGGGCGTCGAGGTCATGCAGGCGCGGGTCGAGCGGGCAGGACTGACGGAGATCACCGACCGCATGATGTCCGTTGTCCGTCCCGGCGACCGCTGGATGCTCGATCCTCATGCCGATCTCTTGCGGCTTGAGGACGCATTACGCCAGGCCATCACCTTGCATCGCCGCTCACGCACGTTACATAGCGAACTTCGAGCTGCCGAGCGCGCGCTCGCCGAAGAGGATAACGAGGCCAATCTCGCCTGGCTGCGGGAGGTCCAAACACAGTTGTCTTCGGTGGAGGGTGCCGAGGCCGATCCGGACGGCGGATCCGTCCATCGCAATCATTGAAGCCCCGGCGACGGGGAATGGGGGCGGCGAGGGTGGCCTTGTGGCTTGAGCGGGACGATGTGGGTAACGGTTAGTCAAGCGACTTGCTGTTTATAGGTTGGGACAAGAATCCAGGTGGTGAGGCTCCGCTTCGCCGCCCATTTGCGTATCGTCGGGCCTGCGGCAGGCTCGGGCGGGGCGCCGGAGCAGAATAGAGCATGGCGACGAAGACAACCGATCGGGACGAAGGCGAGACGACAGTGACCGAGCCGCAGGGCGATGGGCCGCTTCTCGATCTCAGCGATGCCGCCGTCAAACGGATGATCAAGCTCGCGAAGAAGCGGGGCTATGTCACCTACGACGAGTTGAACGAAGTATTGCCCTCCGAGGAGTTTTCCTCGGAGCAGATCGAGGACGTTCTGGGCCAGCTCTCCGAGATGGGCATCAACGTCGTCGAATCCGAAGAGGCCGAGGAAGGCGAGAAGGCCGAGGGGGCCGAGGAGGAGGAAGCCGAGAGCAGCGACCTCGTCGAGACCACCCAGACCCGCGCCGTCGCGACCCGCGAGACCACGGCGAAGGAGCCGACGGACCGCACCGACGACCCGGTGCGCATGTACCTGCGCGAGATGGGCTCCGTGGAGCTTCTGTCGCGCGAGGGCGAAATCGCCATCGCCAAGCGTATCGAGGCGGGCCGCGAGGCCATGATCGCGGGCTTGTGCGAGAGCCCGCTGACCTTCCAGGCCATCATCATCTGGCGCGATGAGCTCGTCGAGGGCCGCGTCCTCCTGCGCGACATCATCGACCTCGAGGCGACCTATGCGGGCCCGGACGGCAAGGGCGCCCCGAAGGTGGACGAGTTGGGCGGCTCCGAGGAGGAGCAGCTCGCCGCCGGCGCTAACGAGGAGGCCGACCCGCTCACCCCTCCGGAGGGCGACCTCGACGACGACGACATGGAGAACAACGTGTCGCTCTCGGCCATGGAGGCCGAGCTGAAGCCGCGCGTTCTCGAGACGTTCGATTCGATCGCCGACAATTACAAGAAGCTGCGCCGCCTCCAGGTGGAGCACGTGGAGCAGCGCCTCCAGAACAAGCAGCTGACCCCGGCCCAGGAGCGCAAGTACAAGGAGTTGAAGAGCGACATCGTCACCTCGGTGAAGTCCCTCTCGCTCAACAACAACCGCATCGAGGCCCTGGTCGAGCAGCTCTACGACATCAACAAGCGCCTCATCTCCCATGAGGGCCGCCTCATGCGCCTGGCCGAGAGCCATGGCGTCGCCCGCGAGGAGTTCCTCAAGCACTACCAGGGCTGGGAGCTGGACCCGAAATGGGTGCTGCGCGTCTCCAAGCTCGGCGGCCGGGGCTGGAAGGACTTCGTCGCCAAGGCGAAGGACGGCATCCACGACCTGCGCGAGAACATCCACAACCTCGCCTCCGAGACCGGCCTGGAGATCCAGGAGTTCCGCCGCATCGTCATGATGGTGCAGAAGGGCGAGCGCGAGGCCCGCCAGGCCAAGAAAGAGATGATCGAGGCCAACCTGCGCCTCGTGATCTCCATCGCCAAGAAGTACACGAACCGCGGCCTCCAGTTCCTGGACCTGATCCAGGAGGGCAATATTGGCCTCATGAAGGCGGTCGATAAGTTCGAGTACCGGCGCGGCTACAAGTTCTCGACCTATGCCACCTGGTGGATCCGGCAGGCGATCACCCGTTCGATCGCCGACCAGGCCCGCACCATCCGCATCCCGGTGCACATGATCGAGACGATCAACAAGATCGTTCGCACCTCGCGCCAGATGCTCCACGAGATCGGCCGCGAGCCGACCCCGGAGGAGCTGGCCGAGAAGCTCGCCATGCCGCTGGAGAAGGTCCGCAAGGTCCTGAAGATCGCCAAGGAGCCCATCTCGCTCGAGACGCCCATCGGCGACGAGGAGGATTCGCATCTCGGCGATTTCATCGAGGACAAGAACGCGATCCTGCCCATCGACGCGGCGATCCAGAGCAATCTTCGTGAGACCACCACCCGCGTGCTCGCCTCGCTCACGCCCCGCGAGGAACGCGTCCTGCGCATGCGCTTCGGCATCGGCATGAACACCGACCACACCCTCGAGGAGGTCGGCCAGCAATTCTCGGTCACCCGCGAGCGCATCCGCCAGATCGAGGCCAAGGCGCTGCGGAAGCTGAAGCATCCGTCTCGAAGCCGGAAGCTCAGGAGCTTCCTGGACAACTGAGAGTTTGAAAGCGGCCTCCGGGCCGCTTTTTCGTTGTGACATGAGCCGCCAGCTCCTTCCCGAACCTATGGGGCCTGCCCGGTCGACGCTGCCTGTTCCTTCCCCCTTGAGGGGAAGGTGGGCGCGAAGCGCTCGGATGGGGTGGGACGACTAGGTGAGCGCCCACCAAGTTCCTACCACCTTCATCGCTCCCCCGCCGTCATCCCCGGCCTTGAGCCGGGGACCCACGTCTTGCGACGCGGGTGCGTGGGTGGCCGGGTCAAGCCCGGCCATGACGGTCTGAGCGTTTGCGCTCTGATGATCGACCGATTGTTCTGAAGTCTCCACCCCCGGCCCGGTCGCTTCGCGACTTGGGCCCCCCGCGAGAGTGGAGGGCGCATGGTGGGTGTCCCTGCGACCGGGTCATGCCTCAAATGAACCCAGGCTTGGCTTCCCGTCCGAAGCCTCGATATGCTCCGGCTCTCCGCCGAGGTGCCGATGATCGCCAGCCTGACCCTTCTCCTTCTCTGCCAGCTCGTCGGCGAGGTCGTGGCCCGCACTCTCGCGTGGCCGGTCCCGGGTCCGGTGCTCGGCATGATCGTCATGCTGGCCCTGCTTGCCCTGCGGCCCGCCATCGGGCAGGTCCTGCCTGGTTTCGGGCAGGCGCTGGATACGACCGGCCGGGGGTTGCTGTCGCACCTCTCCCTCCTGTTCGTCCCGGCGGGCGTGGGCATCGTACAGCGGCTCGACGTGATCGGGGCGCATTGGCTCGGGCTGTCCATCACCCTGGTCGTCTCGACCGTGCTCACGCTGGTGGCCACGGTCGGCACCTTCCTGGTCGTCTCCCGCCTCGTGGGCGCGCGTGACGAGGGCGAGTCCCATGAGTGAGCCGACCTTCGCGCTCTGGACGTACCTGACCCGCACGCCGCTCCTGTGGCTGACGGTCACGCTGATCGCTTATCTGGCCGCCGACCGGATCTCGCTGGCGACGCGCCGCCATCCCGTGTGCAACCCGGTTCTATTGTCGGTGGCGATCGTCGCCCTCGTGCTGTGGGCGACCGGCACGGCTTATCCGGTCTATTTCGAGGGCGCGCAGTTCGTGCATTTTCTGCTCGGCCCTGCCACCGTGGCGCTGGCGATCCCGCTCTGGGACAACCGGCGGATCGTGCTGCGCTCGCTCGTGCCGATGCTGGCCGCTCTCGTGGTAGGGTCGCTCACCGCCATCGTGTCGGCCGTCGTGATAGCCCAAGCCTTCGACCTGCCGCGCACCATCGTGCTGTCGCTGGCGCCGAAATCCGTCACGGCGCCCGTGGCCATGGGCATCACGGAAACGCTGGGGGGCGACCCGTCGCTCACGGCGGTGCTGGTGCTCATCACGGGCGTGATCGGGTCGGTCATCGTCACGCCTCTCATGAATTGCCTGCGCATCCGCGACTGGCGGGCGCGCGGCTTTTCCGCGGGGCTCGCGTCCCACGGCATCGGCACCGCGCGGGCCTTCACGGTGCATCCGCTCGCCGGAACCTTCGCGGGCATCGCCATGGGCCTCAACGCGCTGGTCACCGCGCTCCTCCTGCCCGTGGCGCTGCGCTGGCTGCTCGGTTGAGAATCCGGAAATCTTTCGACGTCAGTGTCGGGACGACGCGCGCCCATTCGTCCTGAGAGGGACCGCACAAGGAGCATACGATGACCGCCGCCCCCCAGACCCAGCCCTCGAACGACCGCGAACTCGTTCTCACCCGCCTCATCGATGCGCCGCGGGACAAGCTCTTCCGGTGCTGGACCGAGGCCGACCTTCTCAAGCAATGGTTCGTGCCCGCGCCATGGACCATCGCCAAGGCGGAGGTCGATGTGCGGCCGGGCGGCGCCAGCCTCGTGGTCATGCGCGATCCCGACGGAAACGAGTATCCCAACCGGGGTGTCTATCTTGAGGTGGTGCCCAACGAGCGCATCGTCGTCACGGACGCCTACACGTCCGCGTGGGAGCCCTCCGAGAAGCCCTTCTTCACGGCGGTCGTCACCTTCGAGGACGAGGGCGGACAGACCCGCTATACCGCCCGCGCCCTTCATTGGCGCGAGGAAGACCGCGAGGCCCACGAGAAGATGGGCTTCCATGAAGGGTGGGGCGCCTGCGCCGATCAACTCGCCGCCTTGGCGAAACGGATTTGAGATCGACCCCGGGGTAGGGGCCGCGCGAGCGTTTGCGGTCCCTCAAGGCTCGGCCGGGGCCGCGACCTCCCGCAGCACCTCCGCCAAGGCCTCGGCGTCCCGCCGCCGGGCGGAGGAGCCGCGCCAGGCAAGGCCGACCATGCGCATGGGTTCGGGCTCGGTGAACCGCGCGAGCTGGATGCGCTCCACCGCCTCCGTCCGAGCCGCCATCTCCGGCAACAGGGTGACCCCGTAGCCGTTGGCCACGAGATGCATCACCGTGGAGAGACTCGACGCCCCGAAGGCCGCGTTGAGCTGCGGGGCGACCAAGCCGCAGACCCCCAGGGCCTGGTCGCGCAGGCAATGGCCTTCCTCAAGCAGCAGGAGCCTCTCCTGGGAAAGCTGCGCCGGGTCGACCCGGCTGTTGCCGGGATCCTTGCCGATCTGGCGAGCCACCAGGAATCTGTCCGGGAAAACGTCGAGCGACTCGATCCCCGCGTGGCGGACCGGCATGGCCGCCACGATGAGGTCGAGGTCCCCTCGCACCAGTTCCTCCACGAGGGCGGCTGTCAGGGTCTCCCGGATCTGGAGCGCCAGGTCCGGGTAGCGTTCGTGCAGCTCCGGCAGGGCGCGGGGCAGGAGATAGGGCGCGATGGACGGGATGATGCCGAGACGCAGTGGCCCGGCCAGAACCGGCTTGGTGCTGCGGGCGTAATCCTGCAGGTCCGTGACCGAAGCCAGGATGGCGGCGCCGCGCCGGGCGATCTCACGGCCCTCCGGGGTCAGGTCGATAGAGTTGCGCCGCCGTTCCACGAGCTGGAGGCCGAGTAGGCTCTCGAGGTCCTGGATCTGCATGGACAGGGCCGGCTGCGTCACGTTGCAAAGGGCGGCCGCACGCCCGAAATGGCGGGTCTCCGCAATGGCGGAGAGATAGCGGAGCTGCCTGAGCGTGAGCATGTCCATCAGATAAACTGATCGTCGAGGTCAGGCAATCAAATTAGACTTATTCAAAGCTTGGCCTATGGGTAGGCCTCCAACAAGGAGGACAGGCTCATGACGAAGCCGACCATGACCACCACGGCGGGGGCGCCGATTGCCGACAACCAGAACTCGCTCTCGGCCGGTTCGCGCGGCCCGCTGCTGCTGCAGGATTACCAACTGGTCGAGAAGCTGGCGCACCAGAACCGGGAGCGGATCCCGGAGCGGGTGGTCCATGCCAAGGGTTCGGGCGCCTACGGCACCTTCACGGTGACGCAGGACATCTCCTCCTACTCGAAGGCCAAGCTCTTTTCCGAGATCGGCAAGCAGACGGAAGTCTTCCTGCGCTTCTCCACGGTGGCGGGCGAGCGCGGCGCGGCGGATGCCGAGCGCGACGTGCGCGGCTTCTCGGTGAAGTTCTACACCGAGGAGGGCAACTGGGACGTGGTCGGCAACAACACGCCGGTCTTCTTCGTGCGCGACCCGCTGAAGTTCCCCGACTTCATCCGCACCCAGAAGCGCCATCCCGCCACGAACCTGCGCAGCCCCACCGCCATGTGGGATTTCTGGAGCCTGTCGCCGGAGAGCCTGCACCAGGTCACGATCCTGTTCTCGGATCGCGGCCTGCCCCAGGGCTACCGGTTCATGCACGGCTTCGGGTCGCACACCTATTCGTTCATCAACGAGGAGGGCGTGCGCCATTGGGTGAAGTTCCACTTCAAGTCCATGCAGGGCATCAAGACCTGGACCAACCAGGAGGCCGCCGCCGTCATCGCCGACGACCGCGAGAGCGCTCAGCGCGATCTCTACGACGCCATCGAGGGCGGCGATTTCCCGCGCTGGCGGGTCTGCGTGCAGATCATGCCCGAGACGGACGCCGAGATCACGCCTTACAATCCTTTCGATCTCACGAAGGTGTGGCCGCACGCGCATTACCCGCTGATCGAGGTCGGCGTGCTGGAGCTCAACCGCAACGCCCGGCACTACTTCGCCGAGGTCGAGCAATCCTCGTTCTCGCCCTCGAACATCGTGCCCGGCATCGGCTTCTCGCCGGACAAGATGCTGCACGGGCGCATCTTCGCCTATGCGGACGCGCACCGCTACCGGGTTGGCACCCATTACGAGGCGCTGCCCGTGAACCGTCCGCGTTCCACGGTGGCGCATTATCACGCCGACGGCGCGATGCTGCACGACATCCCGAACCGGGGCGACGCTTATTATGAGCCGAACTCGTTCAACGGTCCCGTCGAGACCGCGCGTGCCGCCGAGCCGCCCTTGAAGATTTCCGGCGATGCCGACCGCTACGACCACCGCGCCGGCAACGACGACTACACCCAGGCCGGGAATCTCTTCCGCCTGATGCCGGCAGACGAGAAGGAACGCCTGTTCTCCAACATCGCGGGCGCGATGCACGGCGTTCCCTTCGAGATCGTGAAGCGCCAGATCGCGCATTTCTACGCCGCCGACCCGGCCTATGGGCTCGGCGTCGCCGGAAAGCTCGGCTTCACGGCCAGCGAAGTGCTGCCGCAAGCGGCCGAATAAGCCCCCAACGGCGCGACGGACGATCCCCGACGCCATTCGGGGATCGTCTCATGGGGCTGCGGACGGGGCCAGGTCCCGCAGCGAGCCGATGACCGCGACCGGCGCGAAGCTCTCGTACTCGTCCGGGAGGTTTAGCCGGTTCACCCAGATCGAGGGAAAGCCGAACAGGGTCGCGCCCGCCACGTCCCAGCGGTTGGAAGACACGAAGGCGACCGCAGGGGGCTCCATCGCGAGCGCATCCGCGACGAGGTCGTAGGCGGCGGGACTCGTCTTGAACACGCCCGCCTCATCCACGGACAGGACTTCGTCGAGGCGGTCGCTCAACCCGGCGGACGCGACCGCGTCCGCCAGCATGCCGGGGTCGCCGTTGGACAGGATCCCCGTCTTCAGGCCCCGCGCCCGCAGGGCGTCCAGCACGTCCGTCACATCGTCATAGGCGTCGAGGGCCCGGTAGGCGTCGAGCAGGAGGGGGCTCAAGGAGCGGTCGACGCCGGGGCATCGCGCGAAGGCGTAGTCCAGGGCCGAGACGGTCAGGTCCCAGAACGGTCGATACTGCCCCGCCAGGGACAGGACCCAGGAATATTCGAGCTGCTTGGCGCGCCAGATCTCGGACAGGCGCGCCGCCTCCGGGCCGATCCTCGCGGCGTGCCGCGCGACGGCGGAATGCACGTCGAAGAGCGTGCCGTAGGCGTCGAAGATCACGGCTCGGGTCTGGGGCGCGAGAGAGTGGGACGGCATGACGATTCCCGGCGGTGGTCGGGCGAGTGTCGCCGGATCACCGTCCGAGATGCAACCCATCAAAAGTCTTGAACGGATTTGCTGCGCCGCAGGATTGACGCTGTGCCCGCGAAGGCGTTTCGATGGGGCAACATCGCTGACCAAAAGGACGACATCCGTGGCTTGGTATTCGCACACTTGGAACTGGATCGACGGCGCCTGGCACGAGGGGAATCCCTCGATCATCGGGCCGCGCTCGCACGTCTCCTGGCTCGGCTCCTCCGTGTTCGACGGCGCCCGGGTGTTCGAAGGAGTCATGCCCGACCTCGACCGGCATTGCGCCCGGGTGAACCGCTCCGCCCTCACCATCGGCCTCAAGCCCACCATGGAGCCGGAGGCCATCATGGAGCTCGTGCGGGAGGGCGTCCAGAAATTCGCTCCCGGCACGGCGCTCTACGTCAAGCCCATGTACTGGGCCGAGGCCGAGGGACCCTTCACCATCGCGCCCGATCCGGATTCGACCCGGTTCTGCCTGTCCCTGTTCGAGGCGGCCATGCCCGTGCCGGGCGGCCTTTCGGTGATGAAGTCGAGCTTTCGCCGCCCGACTCTCGAATCCATGCCCACCGACGCCAAGGCGGGCTGCCTCTACCCCAACAATGCCCGCGTTCTCCTGGAGGCCAAGCAGAAGGGCTTCGACAACGGCCTCGTCTGCGACGCCCTCGGCAACGTGGCCGAGACCGGCACCTCCAACATCTTCATGGCCAAGGACGGCGTCGCCTACACGCCCGCGGCCAACGGCACGTTCCTCAACGGCATCACTCGCCAACGCGTGATCGGGCTCCTGCGCGACGCGGGCACGCAAGTGGTGGAGGGGACCCTGCGCTACGAGGATTTCGCGAACGCGGACGAGATCTTCATCTCCGGCAACTACTCGAAGGTCATGCCCGTCCTGCGCATCGACAGCCGCGAATTGCAGCCCGGCCCGGTCTACCGCAAGGCTCGCGAACTCTATTGGGACTTTGCCCATAGCGGGAGCCTCGGCAAAGCTGCGTGACGCCAGGCCTCTCAAGCGCTTGTGATCCGCCCGCCGCGACACGGACGGGCGGAATGCCCTAGATTCCTCCCTCGATACAGGGCGATGGGGGATCACAGATGGGATGGATCAGGCGGGGCGTCTCGGGCGCCGTTCTCGGCGCGGCCATGTTTCTCGCCGGTCCCGTCCAAGCGGAGCCCGTGGATCTGGAACTGGTCTTCGCGGCTGATGGGTCGGGCTCCATCGACAACGACGAATTGCGGCTCCAGCGCAAAGGCTGGGCCGACGCCCTCATGACCCCGGACGTGCTCACGGCGATCCGCAACGGCATGCTTGGCTCCATCGCGGTGGCCTTCATGGAATGGGGCGGCCCGAACTCCCAGGTTGTGATCGTCGACTGGCACGTGATCAAGGACGAGGCCAGCGCCAAGGTCTTCGCCGACAAGCTCATGAGCGCCCCGCGCGGCGCCTACGGCTACAACTCGATCTCCAACGCGATCGACTTCTCCGTCCGTCTCGTGGAGACCAACCAGCACGACGGCACCCGCAAGGTGATCGACGTGTCGGGCGATGGCCCGAACATGAACGGGCGTTCCCTCGAAGCCGCGCGGGCCGATGCGCTCGCCAAGGGCTTCACCATCAACGCTCTGGCGATCCGCCGCTCGGGCGGCAGGCCCGGCGGTCCCGGCGGCATGTCGCTGGAGGATTACTATGCCCAGAGCGTGATCGGCGGACCGGGATCCTTTGTGGAGATCGCCGACGAGACCCAGCCCTTCGCCCTCGCGGCCCGGCGCAAGCTCCTGAACGAGGTTGCCGGCACGGTGCCGCGCTCGCGCTTCGCGCAGCGTTAGGAGGCGGACCGTCCGACGCGCGCCTTCAGGGCTAGAACCAGCCCCACGTTGAGAATCGCGAAACCCGCTAGAACCGGCAGCAGCGCGCCCGTGCCGCCGAGGCCGATGAGGCCCGCTCCGAGGGCAGGCGCGATGGCCTGGGCGATGAGGCTCGGCCGGGCGATGCGCCCCATCAGCACCGGATAATGGGACGCCCCGAAGAGAGCCAGCGGGACGGTGCCTTTGGCGATGGATCCGATCCCGTTTCCGGCGCCGTAGAGGATGAGCGCAATGGCGGCGACGGCGGCGCCGGGCAGCAGGAGGCCGATGCCGAGAGCCATGAGGCCGACCGAAGCCAGCATGGTCCAGACGGGATGGTAGCGCCGCCCGAAGGTCATCTCACCGAAGCGCGCCAGAACCTGCGCCGGTCCGAAAAGGGTGCCGAGCGCGACGGCGGCGGCGAGACCGCCGCCCTGGAATTGCAGCAGGGTGAGGAGGTGCACGGATAGAACGGATGCGATGCTGCCGCTGATCGTCACGATGGCGGCGATCAGAAGGATGGTGGGCACATGCTCGCGCAGATCGATCGATGGGGCAGGGGCCCCGGTGACGGTTTCGGGCTGCTCCGGCGGCTTCCTTGCCGAACCCGGCAGGAGCCGGAGATGAAGCGGCAGGGCGAGGCCGAGATGGAGGGCGGCATAGACCCCGCAGGTTCCGCGCCAGCCGAGATGCTCCACCAGGAAGGCGCTCAGCGGCCAGCAGACCGTGCTGGCGAAGCCGCCCCAGAGCGTCACCATGGTGATGGCGCCTCGCGCATTCTGGCCGTAGATGCGGCCCAGCGTCGAGAAGGTGGCGTCGTAGAGGCCGCCGCCCATGCCGAAGCCGACGATCACCCAGGCGGCCAGATAGACGGGAAGGTTCGGCGCAAGTCCTATGACGACCAGCCCGATCGCGAGCAGAACCGAACTTGAGGCCAGGACCATTCGCCCGCCACGCCGGTCGATGGTCTCACCGATGGAGGGCGACACGAGCCCGGCCGTGACGAGCGCGATGGATAGCCCGCCGATCACCCAGGCCAAGGGCCAGCCCGTATCGACCGTGATGGGTTTGGCCAAGACCGCCGGGAGATAGAGCGTCGTTCCGAAGGCCAGGATCTGGACGATGCCGAGCGCCGAGACGAGCACGCCCCGGCGTGGAACGCCGTCAGGTATCGACCTCATGCACCGCAACTCCGTTTCGCGACGCTTGTGGCATGAAAGCGGGCGGTTCGGTAGCCGGCTTTGGGAATGATGAGGCCGGAAGGACCGGGCGAACGCTCCTTCCATCTCTCATCGCCGTCATCCCCGGCCTTGAGCCGGGGACCCACGTCTTATGACGTGAAAACGTGGGTGGCCGGGTCAAGCCCGGCCATGACGGTAGAAAGGTTCGCGCTTCACCGGTCAACCGAGCGCTCCGACGCTTCGATCGTCGCTGAGAACGGCACCATTCCGCGACTCCTGCTCGTCATCAATCCGTGCTATCAGGCGCGCCATGAAACCTCTCGATTACGTGCAAAATCCTCGTCCGAACGGGAATGGGCCGATCATTTCGGTCTCCGGCCTCACCAAGGCCTATGCCTCGGGCTTCCAGGCCCTGAAGGGAATCGACCTGGAGATCCGCCGGGGCGAGATCTTCGCGCTCCTGGGGCCGAACGGCGCCGGCAAGACGACGCTGATCAGCATCATTTGCGGCATCGTCAATCCGAGCACCGGCACGATCCTGGCCGACGGCCACGACATCGTCCGGGACTATCGCGCCGCGCGCTCGATCATCGGTCTCGTACCCCAGGAACTGAACACGGATGCCTTCGAGACCGTGTGGGACACGGTGAAATTCAGCCGAGGCCTGTTCGGATGCAAGGCGAACCCCGCTCATCTGGAGCGGGTGCTGCGGGACCTGTCCCTCTGGGAAAAGCGTGACAGCAAGATCATGACCCTGTCTGGCGGCATGAAGCGCCGAGTCATGATCGCCAAGGCGCTGTCCCACGAGCCGCGCATCCTCTTCCTCGACGAGCCGACCGCGGGCGTCGACGTGGAATTGCGCCGGGACATGTGGGGCATGGTGCAGCGCCTGCGCGAGAGCGGCGTCACCATCATCCTGACGACCCATTACATCGAGGAGGCCGAGGAGATGGCCGACCGGATCGGCGTGATCCGGAAGGGCGAGATCATCCTGGTCGAGGACAAGAATGTCCTGATGGAAAAGCTCGGCAAGAAACAACTGACCCTGCACCTGCAGAACCCGCTCGCCGCCGTCCCGGCGGGCTTGAGCGGCTACAATCTCCAGCTCTCAGGCGATGGGCAGGAACTGGTCTACACCTTCGATGCCAAGAGCGAGCAGACCGGCATCGCCGACCTGCTGCGCCGCCTCGGCGAGAACGGTATCGATTTTACGGATCTCCAGACAAGCCAGAGTTCGCTCGAGGAGATTTTCGTCAACCTCGTCAGCGAGCGCACATGAACATCTATGCCATCAAGGCCATCTACAAATTCGAGATGGCGCGCGCCTGGCGCACGCTGATGCAGAGCATCGCGTCGCCGGTGCTGTCGACATCGCTCTATTTCATCGTCTTCGGCTCGGCCATCGGATCACGCATGGCGAACGTGGACGGGGTCAGCTACGGGGCGTTCATCGTGCCGGGCCTCATCATGCTGTCGATCCTCACCGAGAGCATCTCCAACGCGTCGTTCGGCATCTATTTTCCGAAATATACCGGCACGATCTACGAGCTTCTGTCGGCCCCGATCTCCGCTTTCGAGACGGTGATCGGCTATGTGGGTGCGGCGGCCAGCAAGTCGATGATCCTGGGCGCCATCATCCTCGTGACGGCACGGCTTTTCGTGGATTTCTCCATCGCGCATCCGGTGTGGATGGTCGCCTTCCTGATCCTGACCTCGATCACGTTCAGCCTGTTCGGCTTCATCATCGGCATCTGGGCGGACAGCTTCCAGAAGCTGCAGGTGGTGCCCCTGATGATCGTCACGCCGCTCGCCTTCCTGGGCGGGAGCTTCTACTCGATCAACATGCTGCCCCCCTTCTGGCAGACGATCGCGCTGTTCAACCCGGTGGTCTACCTCGTCAGCGGATTTCGCTGGAGCTTCTACGGCGTGGCGGATGTCGGCGTGGGCTTGAGCCTCTCCATGACGCTCCTGTTCATGCTGCTCTGCCTCGCGGCGGTGTGGTGGATCTTCAGGACGGGCTGGAAGATCAAGACGTGAGGTGAGCGCCCACCTTCCCCTCGAGGGGGAAGGTCGCCGCGGAAGCGGCGGGATGGGGTGGGAAGCGCGACCTCTCAAACTGTGGTGATTCCACCCCACCTCGACCTTCGGTCGATCCTCCCCCTCAAGGGGAGGATGGGCGTTCACCGCCGCGCCAGCCTGATCCCGGACAGCTTCAACCCCGCCAGCAACACCGCACCGTAGAGCACCGCCCCGCAAGCCCCGAGCGCCGCGAGGAGCGACTCGCTGCGCCAAGCCGGTAGGGCCGACGTCCAGCGTTCGAATGGGTCGTAGGCCAGAACCGCGAATCCGGCGAGCAATAGGCTCGCCACGGCAACGGACAGCACGGTCTTGCCCAAGACCCGGTTCGGCTCCGCCCAGCCGCGTCTATAGGCGAGGGCAAAGAGCAGCAGCAGGTTGACCCACGCCCCGATGGAGGTGCCGAGCGCAAGGCCCACCACCCCGTAGGTGCCCATGAGGGCGATCTTCAGCACGATGTTGGCCGCCACGGCCGTGAGCGAGGCGATGAGGGGCGTGAGCGTGTCCGAACGGGCATAGAAGCTCGCCACCGCCGAGCGGATCAGCACGGCGGCAGGCAACCCGACCGCGTAGGCCGACAGCACCGCGCCCGCGCGCTGCGCCGCCGCCACGTCGAAGGCGCCGCGCTGGAACAGGGCCGACATGATGAGGTCCGGCATGGCCATGAAGGCGACCACGAAGGGTGCCGCGATCACGAGGGTGAAGCTCACCGTCCGGTTCTGCGCCGCGTAGGCGGCCTGAGCGTCGCCCGCCGCGATCCGGCGGCTCATTTCGGGAAGAAGCACCGTGCCGGCTGCGATGCCGATGACGCCGAGCGGCAGCTGATAAATGCGGTCCGCATAATAGAGCGACGACACCGCGCCAGTGGGCAGGAACGACGCGATGATCGTATCGGCGAACATGGCGAGCTGCACGCCCGCCGAGCCGACGACGGCGGGCCCGAGGGTCCTGAAGAAGCGCTTCATCACGGCATCGAGCCGGGGCCGCTCCAAGCCTGGGTCGATCCCGGCGCGCCGGGCCGAGAGCCAGACGAGGCCGAGTTCGAGGATGCCCGCAATCGTGACGCCCCAGGCCGCCGCATAGCCCGCATTGGGAAACAGGAACGCGACCGCGAGCGCCGCGATCATCGACACATTCAGCAGAATCGGGGCGGCGGCGGCGGCCGTGAAACGGTCATGGGCGTTCAGCACGCCCGAATAGATCGTGACCAGCGTCACGCAGAGCAGGTACGGGAAGGTGATCCGCGTGAGGGTGACGGCGAGCGCGAACTTCGCGGGATCCTCCGAGAAGCCTGGCGCCAGAAGCCGGACGACGGCCGGCATGGCGAGGTAGGCCGCGACCAGGAGCGCGATCTGCACGATCAGCATCAGCGTGGTGATGCGGGCCGCGAAGGACGAGGCCGCACGGTCGCCTTGGGTTTCCAGGCTCTTGGCGTAGGTGGGCAGGAAGGCGTTGTTGAACGCGCCCTCGCCGAATATCGCGCGGAAATGGTTCGGGATGCGAAACGCGACGAAGAAGGCGTCGGCGATGGGTCCGACGCCCATCACGGCGGCGATCACCACGTCGCGGATGAACCCCGTGAGGCGGGACAGGAGCGTCCACCCGCCCACGGATATGATCTTGCGGAACATGGAACGGTCAGACCCGGCGGAAGCGTTGATAGTCTTCGTTGACGAGGCTCGAGCTGATCTCGGCCGCCCCACCGATGCGCTCGGCCACCACGTAGAGCGGGCGGCGCTTCACCTCGGCGAAGATGCGGCCGATATACTCGCCGATCACGCCCAGCGACATGAGCTGGATGCCTGAGAAGAACATCACCGACACGATAAGGCTCGGGAAGCCCGGCAGGTCCGTGCCGAAGAGCAGGGTGCGGATCGCGAAGTAGAGCGCGGTCGCGATGGACAGGATCGAGATCAGCGTTCCCACATAGGTCCAGACCCGCAACGGAATGCTTGAGAAGGACGCGATGCCGTCAAAGGCGAAACGGAACAGCTGGCGGAAATTCCATTTGGAGTTCCCGAACTTCCGGTCCCCGACCACGAAGGGCACGCCGGTGCTCCTGAAGCCGATCCAGGCATAGAGCCCCTTCGAGAAGCGGGCCTTCTCGCCCAGCATCCGCAGCACCTCGACGCCTTTGCGGTCGATGAGCCGGAAATCGCCCGCGCCCTCGGGCAGGGGCACCTCGCCGAAGGTGGAAAACAGGCGGTAGAACAGGTGGGCGAAGTTGCGCTTGATGCGGGTCTCGTCGGAGCGATCGGTTCGCTGGCCATAGACCATGAGGTAGCCCTCCTGCCAGCGCTGCACGAAGGTCTCGATCATCTCCGGCGGGTGCTGGAGGTCGGCGTCCATGATCACGACGGCCTCGCCTCGGGCATGGTCGAGACCCGCCGCGATGGCGATCTCCTTGCCGAAATTGCGGCTGAAGGAGACCGCGCTGATCCGCGGCTCCTCCCGGTTGCGCGCCTTGATCCGCTCCAAGGTGTCGTCTCGGCTGCCGTCGTCCACGAAGACGATTTCCCAAAGGGAAGAGATCCGGTTCAGCACGGGCACGAGGGCGTCGCAAAGCGGCGCGATATTGGCGCTTTCATTGTGAACCGGGATGACGACACTGATCTTCGGCAACGCCACGCAAGGCATCCTCTCTCGAAACGGGGCATTGAGAGCCGAGATTGCGCGCCCGCTCAAGAGCATTAGAGTGGTGGGGCGCCCGATTTTGGAGAATACGATGAATTTGCCGCGGCCCGTGGTCCTCTGCGCCGATGATTTCGGCCTGACCGACGGGATCAGCCGCGCCATCGTCGAACTGGCCGAGGGGGGACGGGTCTCGGCCACGGGGGCCATGACCAACATGCCGGGCTGGCGGCGCAATGCCGCGAGCCTGCAAGGGCTCAAAGGCCGGATCGGCATCGGACTCCACCTCAACTTGACCGTAGGAGAACCTCTTGCGCCCATGCCGGGCGTCGCGCCGGGCGGGGCGCTCCTGCCCCTCGGCCGCCTGCTGCGCGGGACCTTTCTGCGCAGTCTTCCGGTGTCAGAGCTCAAAGAGGAGATCGGCCGGCAGGTCGATGCCTTCGAGCAGGTTCACGGTGCGGCTCCGGATTTCGTGGACGGCCACCAGCACGTCCACGTGCTGCCGGGCATCCGGCAGGCCTTGCTCGAGGTGCTGGTGTCGAGAGGCTATCCGGGGCGCGTCTGGCTGCGCGATCCAACCGATGCCGTAACGTCCATTCTCAAGCGCGCGGTGAGCGCCGGAAAGGCCCTCACGGTCCAGGCGCTGGCCTCCGGGTTCCGCCGGGAGGCCGAAGTGGCGGGTTTCGAGACCAACCGGGGTTTCTCGGGCTTCAGTCCCCTGGAGGACGAGACCGATGCAGGGCTCGTGATCCGCGCCGCCTTCGAGCGGGTGGGGCCAAAACCCCTGATCATGTGCCATCCGGGCTACGTGGACGACGAGTTGCGCGCCCTCGACCCCGTGGTGGAGAGCCGGGCCGCCGAGCGGGCCTTCCTGGCCTCGTTCGGGTTCGAGAAGTTCCTGTCTGGGAAGGGATTCGCCCTCGTGCCCCGGCCAACCGCCCGATGATGCCGGAAACGAAACGGGGTCCCGAAGGACCCCGCCAAGGTGTTGCGCTGGGCCGCCTTTACTTGCCGGCCGCCTCGTACATCTCCTCCACGTGCTCCCAGTTCACGAGGTTTTCGAGGAAAGCCTTGAGATAATCGGGGCGACGGTTGCGGTAATCGATGTAGTAGGAATGTTCCCACACGTCGACGCCGAGGATCGGCTGGGCGCCGTGGACCAGGGGGTTCTCGCCGTTGGGGGTCTTCATGATGGCGAGCTTGCCGTCCTTGACGGCCAGCCACGCCCAGCCGGAGCCGAACTGGCCGACGCCCGCCTGGATGAAGTCTTCCTTGAACTTGTCGACGCCGCCGAGGTCCGAGGCGATCTGCTGCTCGAGCTTGCCCGGAATCGCGCCGCCGCCATTGGGCTTCATCCACTTCCAGAAGTGGATGTGGTTGTAATGCTGGCCGGCATTGTTGAAGAGCGCCTGGTTCTTGCCGTAGGAGCCCTTCACGACCTCCTCGACGCTCTTGCCTTCGAACTCGGTGCCCTTGAGCAGGTTGTTGCCCGTGTTCACGTACGCCGCGTGGTGCTTGTCGTGGTGAAATTCGAGCGTCTCCCGCGACATGTAGGGCTGCAGCGCATCGTACGCGTAGGGCAGTTCCGGCAGCGTGAAGGACATGGACGTCTCCTTGGGTTGGATCGGGTCTGCCCGCTTAGTTAAAGCGGGCAGGCCCCCAGGGCAACGGCCAAGCTTTCGACTTTTTCGTGCTTAAGCTTCCCTTGAGATGGCGTTTGCCATATATGACCTTATCCACAGCGGACTGATGCGTTCCGCCGAAACTGCAGTTGCGTTACGGAGAAGACATGATCATCGGGCTCTTCGCACTGGCTCTGGCGATGATTGTCGGTGGTCTGCTCTCGGCCCTCTTCGGTTGGGAGATCGTCCTGGTCGAGCGGGGCTGGACCATGGTGATCGCGGGCATCGTCGGGGCCTCGGCGGGGGCCTTGCTGCTCGGGATCACGGCCGCCGTCTCCCGCATCGCCGCCGTCCAGGCCCAGCTTGTCGAGATCAGCGCCCGCATCCCTTTCGGCGAGCCCTCCGCCTCCATCGCGACCCGCCGCCTGGCGGACGACCCGACCACCACCTGGGGCGAGCGTGAGCCGGATGCCGAGGATCGGGCCGGCGGATTTCAGCCGGACCTGCCCTTCGTCGTGCCGCCCTTCGAGACGCCGGACCGCGAACCCGTGCGCGAGGACGCGCGGATCGAGCAGGACGAGGTCGTCGCCCGTCCGGCTCACGCGGACGACCATGTCGACATCTCCAAACTGAAGCTCCCGGACTTCCTTCTCGAGCGCAACCGCGACACCGTCGAGGCCGCAAACGACCGCGTGGAGGCGTTCGGGGAGCCATTTCCCTTCCGGCAGGAGCGGGAGGCGGCGCCGGAGATCCTCCCGGAGGAGCCCGCCATCAAGGAGCCCGAGGCCGACGAGTTCCCGTCCCCGACGCCGGACGAGGCTGCCAAGGATTCCGAGCCGTTCCCGGTCATCGACCTTTCGGAACTCGACCGTCCTCTCGACGGCTTCGAGCAGCCCGCGCAGGACCGGCTCCCGGACCCGAAACCGCCTGAGCCCGATGAGGATCGCGAGCCGTTGCTCGAGCCGGCCGTCGAGGCCGACCTATCCCAAGCGGCGGTGATCGGCACCTACAACTCGGGCGACAACCGGTACGTCATGTTCTCGGACGGCTCCATCGAGGCCGAGACCCCGCAGGGCAATTTCCGCTTCGCATCCCTCGACGAACTCAAGGAGTTCATCGCATCGGGCGGCGAAGGCGGCGAGGGCGGCCATCGACCAGCCTGATCGGCCTATTTCAGCAGGGGCGCCAGGGCTCGGAAATCCTCCGTCGCGGCCCGCTCCATCCATTCGAAGAGCGCCATCTCGGCCGTGACCCAGTGGCAGCCGGCGTGAAGCAGGCGCGCGCAGGCCGCGCTGACGCTGTGCGGCGAGCGGCTGGAGACGGCATCGCCCACCACGAACACCCCCAATCCGGCCTCATGAAACCCCAGGGCGCTCTGCAGCACGCAAACATGCGCTTCGGTCCCGCAGACCACGAGCTGGTCTCGCCCCTCCCTCGAGAGGCCGATCACCCGCTCCCGGATGGCGGGGTCCTTTTCGGCCGAAAAGGCAAGCTTGGGCAGGATCGCGGCCTCCGACGGCACGGCCTCCATGACAGACGCGACGCTTGTCCCGAGGCCTTTGGGGTATTGCTCGGTGACGGTGACCGGCAGGGCCAGGCGCGCGGCACCCTTCAGCAGGAGGTCGACGTTCCGCAGAACCCGGTCGCTCTCCGCGATGGCGGGCAGGAGCCGCTCCTGCAGGTCCACGACGAGGAGCTGGGACCGGGCTGCGTCCAGGAGCATGGGTCAGCGATCCGGGTTGAAGAGCGGCGGGTCGCCCGGAACGGGCATGACCATGGTGAAGCGTAAGCCCTCCTGGTCGAAGTCCATGTTCACGTCCGCCTGGAGCTGCGTGGACAGAACCCGCTGGAGCAGGCGCGAACCGAATCCTTGCCGGGTCGGGGCCGCGACCTTCGGGCCGCCATGCTCCGTCCAACTGAAATGCAGCTTGGGCGGCTGGGAGACGTCGTCGCGACGCCAGCGGACGTCGACCTGTCCGCCGAAGGTCGAGAGGGCCCCGTGCTTGGCGGCGTTGGTGGTCAGCTCGTGGATCGCCATTCCGATCGGAACGGCGGCTTCGGACGGCAGCTCGATTTCGGGGCCCTCGATGACGATCCGGTTGCGGTTGTCGTCGTCGTAGGGGCCGAGTTCCGTCTCGACGAGCTGCGCCAGGGAGGCCTTCTGCCAGAGATCTTCGGTCAGAAGGTTGTGGGTCCGGGCAAGCGAGACGATGCGGCCGACGAAGCCCTGGTAGAACTCCTCGATGCTGGAGGCCGTGCGGGCGGTGGAGCCGACGATGGCCTGCACGGTCGCCAGGGTGTTCTTCACCCGGTGATGCAACTCGCGGATGAGAAGCTGCTGGCGCTCCTCCGCGGCCTTGCGCTCGGAGATGTCCTGCACGACGCCGGTCATGCCGCTGACGGTCCCGTCCGGGTCGTAGGTGACCTGCCCCTGGACCGCCACCCAGGCATCGGGAGTGTTGTCGGGACGGCGCACCCGGTACTCCACATTGTACTGGCCACCCGATCGGAAGGATTCCTCCATGGTCTCGACGGCGCGGGCCACGTCCCTCGGGTTGATGTATCCCTGGAGGTCGGCCCAGGCCATCGGACTGTCCGACGGGAGGCCGAAGATCGCGGCGGCGCGGTCGGAGAAGGTGAGGACGTCCGTGGCCGTGTCCCAGCTCCACACGCCCATATGGGCGGCCTGCAGGGCGATGCGCAGCTGCGTGGCGTTCTGGCGGAGGGCCTCCTCGGTCTGCTTGAGATCGTGGATGTCGACGCTGGTGCCCGACCATCCCCGGAACGTCCCCCGCGCATCGTGGATCGGCTCCGCCCGGATGATGTGCCAGCGGTAGAGCCCCGTGCGGTCGCGGTAGCGCAGCTCGATGGAGAACGGCGCCTCGTCCCGCTTCCAGTCCGGCATCTGTCCGACGACCCGGGCGACGTCGTCGGGGTGCATGATCTCCATCCAGCTGAAGCCCAGCGCCTCGGACTCCTTCAAGCCCGAGAAGCTAGTCCACCGCAGGTTGGCATAGACCAGCTTCAGCTCGGGGCTGATGATCCAGACGAGGGCCGGAAGGGTTTCGGCGATGACCCGCAGGCGCGCCTCGCTCTCGCGGAGGTTGATCTCGGCCTGCGCGCGCTCCACGGCGTTCCAGGTTCGCTCGGCCAGGTCTTCCGCGAGAATGGCCTTGCGGGGCGTGTCGATGGCATGGGCCTCGATCACGTAGAGCAGCGCGTCGAGGCGCTCCGCCTTGATGATCGGCACCAGGATCACCGACGATTCCATGATGGTCACGTAGAACGCATGGGTCCGGCCGCTCACGCGGCGATCCTTCGACGGGTTGTCGATCATGACCTTGCGGCCCGCGCTCAGCTCTCCCACGACGGCGGACCCGAAAGCCTCAAGCGGGAAGGAAACCCCCGTCGTGGCCCCGGTTCCCCGATGCCACTCGCGGCCGCTCAGCTCCCCGGCTTCCTTGTCCACCTCGCCGTAGCCGATGCGATCCGCACTCAGATACGTGCCGAGCGCGACGGTCGCCGCGTCCATGATGGCGAACGGGTCCTCGATTTCGCGGAATTGGTCGTTGACGCCCAGCAGCAGTTCCTGCTGGCGTTGGGTCGTCTGGAGGACCTCCTGGGCGCTCTCCCGCGCCGTCACATCCATGGTGACGCCCACCATGCGGGTCGCGACCCCGTTCTCGAAGACCGGGCTTCCTTTCGCCACGAGGCGCGCGACGGACCCGTCAGGGCGGATCACCCGGTAGGCGACGTCGTAATCGTGCCGCTTGGCGATGGCCTCTTCGACGGTGCGGTTCACCCGTTCGACATCGTCGGGATGGCGCATCGCGATCAGGCGGTCGAAGGTCAGCTTCGTGTCCGGCGGCAGGCCGAGATTGGCCAGGTAGGTGGGCGAGCACCGCATCTCGCCGGTGCGGATGTCGCGCTCCCACGTGCCCAGGTTGGCAGCCGCCATGGCCAGACGCAGCATCTCGGTCGTTTGGCGCAGGGACTCCTCCAAGATGTCCGTCGAGGCTTCGCCGGAGGGTCCACGCGAGGCGATCCCGGAGACGTCCTCCACGGCGTCCTGGCTGTCGTACGGGCGCGCCGAGGGAGCGGAATCGCCACGGGTTTCGTCGTCTTCCGCAGAAACAGTGCCGCCGGCCTCGGGCGCCTCGCTCCGGTGGATCATCGTTTCAGCTCTTCCGGTCTTCCAGGGTCCAAATAGCGCCCTCGTGACTTTGTTCCAGCGGCGGGGCCCGCCGGACGAGGATTCCAGGTTTGGAATCCAACTCTGGAATCTAGGTCTGGAAGCCCGTCACGCTCTTGATAGCAAAGGCATACGCGAGGGCAACCTCCTCCAGCCGGTCGAAGCGTCCCGCCGCGCCCCCGTGTCCCGCATCCATGTTGAGGCGCAGGACGACGGGACCGCCCCCCGTCATGGTGTCCCGCAGGCGCGCCACCCACTTGGCGGGCTCCCAATAGGTCACGCGCGGGTCCGTGAGGCCCGCGAGCGCCAGGATGGCCGGGTAATTCTGGGCCTTGACGTTGTCGTAGGGCGAATAGGCCAGGATGGTCCGGAAGGCCGCCTCGTCGCTGCCCGGGTTGCCCCATTCGGGCCACTCGGGCGGCGTGAGGGGCAGTTCGGCGTCCAGCATGGTGTTGAGCACGTCCACGAATGGAACCTCCGCCACGATGCCAGCGAAGAGGGACGGAGCCAGGTTCGCGACCGCCCCCATGAGCATGCCGCCGGCGCTGCCGCCATGGGCCACGATCCGCCCGCGGGCGGTGTAGCCGGCCTTGATGAGCGTCTCGCCGCAGGCGATGAAGTCCGTGAAGGTGTTCGGCTTGCGCTCCCGCTTGCCTTCCAGGTACCAGCGCCATCCCTTTTCGGTTCCGCCCCGCACGTGGGCTATCGCATAAACGAAGCCCCTGTCGACGAGGGACAGGATGCTGGTGCGGAACCCGGCCGGCATCGACATGCCGTAGGATCCATACCCGTAGAGCAGACAAGGGGCGGAGCCGTCGAGGGGAACCTCCCGCCGGTGCAGCAGGGAGATCGGCACCTGCTCGCCGTCCGGCGCGGTCGCGAACAAGCGGCGCGTGACGTAAAGGGAGGGGTCGTGTCCGCTCGGCACTTCCTGCTGCTTCCGCAGAGCCCGCTCCCCCGTCAGGAGGTCGTAATCCATAACCTCGCTGGGGATGCGCAGGGACGAGTAGCGGTAGCGGATCGTCGTCGTGTCGTACTCGTAGCCGGGGTCGATTCCGAGTGAATAGGTCTCCTCGTCGAAGGCTACGGTGGTTTCCCGGCCGGTCTCGAAATCCCGGACGACGATGCGCGGCTTGGCGTCTTCCCGCTCCAGCCGGATCAGATGGCGCACGAGGGGCATCGCGAAGAGGATCATCACGCCCGGCTTGTAGGGCACCAGATCCCGCCAGTGCTCCCGGCCCGGCGTCTCGCGGGGCGCCGTCATGATCTTGAAGTCCTCGGCCCCGTCGGCGTTGGTGAGGATGATCAGGTCGTCCCCGTGATGCTCCACGTCGTATTGCAGGCGCGGGGTCCGCGGCTCCACGAGGCGTGGCGTGGCGGTGGGGTCGCGGCGGTCGAGAAGCCAGACCTCGGAGGTTTCGTGGTCGCTGGCCTCGATGAGCACGTAGGCGTCGGACTGGGTGCTGCCCACCTTCACGAAGAAGCCGGGGTCCTTCTCCTCGTAGACGACCGCGTCGTCCGTGTGGGGCGTCCCGAGCCGGTGACGCCGGACCCGCACCGGGCGGTGGTTCTCGTCCAGCTCGATATAATAGAAGCCCGCCGAATCGCTCTGCCAGACCACGCTGCCAGAACTGCCCGGCACTTCGTCGGGCAGGTCCGTGGCGGCCTCGATGTCGCGCACCCGGATGGTGAAGTATTCCGACCCCTTGATGTCGCATCCCCAGGCCATGAAGCGATGATCGGGGGAATGTTCGGCACCCCCGAGATCGAAGAAGGCATGGCCCTGGGCCTCGCGGTCGCCGTCCAGCATCACCTGCTCGGATCCGCCCGCCCGGGGCGTCCGGCAGACCAGGGGATGCTGTCCGCCTTCACGATACCGTGTGAAATACGCAAACGGCCCGTCCGGCTCGGGCACGGAAGCGTCGTCTTCCTTGATCCGTCCCCGCATCTCGGCGATGAGCTTGTCCCGCAGGCCGTCCTGGCCCGCGAAGGCAGCCGCCGCGAAGGCGTTCTCGGCCTCGAGGTAAGCCCGGATGTCCGCCGGCAAGGCGGCCGGGTCCTTGAGGACGTCCTTCCAGTTCTCGGCCTTGATCCAGGCGTAGTCGTCATGGATCTCGACGCCGTGAGCCGTGAAGACATGGGGATGCTTTGGAGCGGCGGGCGCGTCGGGAAGAGGCGGATTGGGCAGGGATTCAAGCTTCATCAAGGATGTCCGGCTACGGTTCAAGCATTCGAAATAGGGCGGGCGACCCGAAAGGAAGCCTACCGGACGAGTTAATGCTTGCCGAGCGCGCGGTTCAACAATAAAGCACAATATTCCTCAAGAACGTTCCTGCAGAATGGCTGCCTCGCAGAGGGACGGCAACTCTTCCCGTTCGGAAGCGCCGGGCTGCGGGATTGATCGCTTTTATTTGATCGCGCAAGTTGATGCACAGTTTTCCAAAGTTTTCGCGGTTGCCGTCTTGTAATTAGACGGAAATTGACATAACTCAGGCTTCGATCACGATTTCAGAGCTGCGTACTGCACCTGTTGCGGCGATCCGAAATGGAAATCAGGCGCGACGTTCGGAAAGACTTCCGAAGTTCATGTCGGCGCCGGTATTCGCTTCGTCGTAGGGATCAGAAAGGAAAACTATTATTATGAGCGATTCTCTCGCCACCTCGAACTACATTGAATTGGCGGCCGACATCGTATCCGCTTACGTGAGCAACAACTCCGTTCCGTCGGCCGATCTACCGATGCTGATCAACGATGTTCACACGGCCCTGCTGCGTGTCGGTGGCGGCACCGTCGAGGCTCCGGCAGAGGCTCCCAAGCCCGCCGTTCCGTTGAAGAAGTCGGTCACGCCGGACTACATCGTGTGCCTGGAGGACGGCAAGAAGTTCAAGTCGCTCAAGCGCCACCTGCGCACGCAGTACAACATGACGCCTGAGCAGTACCGCGAGAAATGGAACCTGCCGGTCGATTACCCGATGGTCGCCCCGAACTACGCCAAGGCCCGTTCCGAGCTGGCGAAGGAGATGGGCCTCGGCCAGCAGCGCCGCAAGCGCCGCTCCGCGCGCGGCTGATCGAGCCCTCTTCGGCGCTCCGGCGCCCGACAAGAGCCGCCTCCGGGCGGCTTTTTTGTTGGCCTGGTCTGCTGCCGTAACAAGCCCGCCGCGAACTTGACATGGGCCGTAGCCGACCACGTCGGCCGCTTCTCCGCGGGTCTCGGCGGGGCCAGGGCAGAGGTCCCGCCGGCGTCGCGATCCGCAAGAGCTCACCCTGTCCACAGCCTTATCCACAACGCCCACCCTTGGTTGACTCTCGAACGCCATGCGTCACGATAAGCGACCCGGGGACTCGGTCCCCGCTCTGGTTTTATAGAGAACAAAACATGAACAAAAATGGCGATTGCGACCGTAAGGCTCAGGATTGGAAGAGCCGTCCGAGCCATGGAAGCGGGAAAGGCGGTGGGGCGGGGGGAGGCGATTCCGGTCCGCTGCCCAAGGGCGCCCTCAGGCTTCTGCGAGCACTGGGGCAGGAGGGCGGTCTGGGCCGGGTCGATCCGGTGGAGGAGGGGGCGGTGCTCGTGAGTCGTGCCGCTTCGGGCCTGTCGGTCAGCGCGGGCCGCTTCCCGACAGCCGACGCATCCCTGCTGGAGCGCCGGAATCTGGTCGAGTGGACGGGGGAGGCCTCCCGAACCCTGCGCATCATGGAGGCCGGACGCGCGCATCTGCGCCGCCGCGCCGCCTCAGACCGCGATCCCGAGGGGGATTCCTACCGGGCCCAGCACGGAAGGCTGGAGCCGATGGTGGTGCTCACCGAGGAGGGGCGGGGCTACCTCCTGGCCAACCAGCACGAGAGCCCGCTCCAATGGCTGCGCCGCCGCAAGGGGCGGGACGGCCAGAGCCTCATCGACGAGGCCTCGTACCAGGCGGGGGAGCGCCTGCGGGTGGACATCACCCTCGCGGGCATGCTGCCCGGCGTGACCTCGCGCTGGGAGGCGCCGAGCGCGGCCGGTCCCTCCGCGCCGGGGGAGGCCACGGACCGGATGATCGCCGCGCGCCAGCGTGTCCGCCACGCCTTCGACGCGGTGGGCGCCGATTTCGGCGACCTGCTGACAGACCTGTGCGGGTTCCTGAAGGGGCTCGAACTCATCGAACGCGAGCGCCGCTGGCCACCCCGCTCGGCCAAGGTCGTGGTCGGGCTCGCCCTCAAGCGGCTGGCGGAGCATTACGGTCTGGAGGCCTCGGCCCGTGGCCCCGCAGCCTCGCGCGGCATCCGAGCCTGGCAGGCGGTGGTGATCGAGGGCGGCCGGACGCAACGCTAGCGCCTGCCCCCGGGTCCGAGTTCCGGCCCGCCTTGCGAGGGCGCCGGCTCTAGACCGCCATCGCGGCCTGGGCGTCGTGACGGACCCGCTCGACCATGGACCTGACGCCGTTGGAGCGCTGCGGCGTCAGGTGCTCGGACAGCCCCAATTCCTTGAACAGGCCCATGGCATCCGTCGACAGGACCTCAGGCGGCGTCTTGCCGCGGTAGAGCGCCGTGATGAGGGCGATGAGGCCGCGCACGATGTGGGCGTCGCTGTCGCCCTTCAGGTGGAGGACCGGACGGTCGCCCTGCGGCTCGAAATCCGTCACCAGCCAGACCTGGCTCGCGCAGCCCTGGACCTTGTTGGTGTCGCTATAAGCCTCCTCGGGCAGCTTCTCGTTCTGGCGGCCGAGCTCGATGAGGTAGCGGTAGCGCTCCTCCCAGTCATCGATCAGCTCGAAATTCGCGACGATCTCGTCGATTGGCGGCAGCATGGCTTTCCAGGCATCGGTGAACACGCCTCATATAGGCATGGCCCGGACCTTTGGCGACCGGTCAGCCATAGGGATCGACATCGTCGGGGGAAAAGTCGGGCAGGCCATGGCGGCTCGCGTTGCCGAGGAGATCCGCGGGGCTCCAGTCCGGATGCTCCGGAACGCCCTCCGTTGGCTCCGCGCCCGTCCCGGCGGTCCAGAGCGGGTGCGGGAGAATCCCGTCGGCCTGCGGGTCGAAAGGCGGCACGAAATTGTCCCGCGTGAGATCCTCGATACGGGTGTTCTCGAGGGTGAGGAACACGGTCGGAATCCCGAGCCAGGGGTGGAGGCCCGTGATCAGCGTGCTGGTTCCCGCCTGCTCGAAGGACAGGTAGCCGTTGCGGAAGGGATCGCCCCCGCCGAGATCGTTGAGAAGGGGCGTGTAGTCGATGATGTCGCCGCCCGGCCCCGCCTCGAAATCGGTGACGACGTCGCCGACGGAATCGAAGATGTTCTCCAGCCGGAAGGTGTCGCGGCCCGCGCCGCCGGTGAGCCGATCCACGCCCTCGATGGGATAGAACTCGTAGGCCAGGATGTCGGGCCTCCCGGACGTGTAATAGAAAAGGTCGTCGCCCGCGCCGCCCAGGATGGTGTTGCCGTGGTCGTAGTTGCCCGCGCGCCAATCGTAGATGACGTCGTTGCCGTCGCCCGCATCGATGAAATCGCTGCCGCCGGGCGGAGCGGGCCTGTAGCGGTTGCCGTCGCGCCAGTCCGGGTCCGCGTGGATCACGTCGTCGCCTGCGCCGCCGAGGATCGTATCGTCGTGCTCGTTGCCGAAAATCAGGTCGTTCCCCGCACCCGCATCGATCCAGTCGCTGCCCACGCCGCCTTCGATGGTGTCGGCGCCGCCATGGCCGAGAAGCACGTCCCGGCCGGGGCCGCCCATGAGATGATCGTCGCCGGCGCCCGCCCAGATGGTGTCGTTGCCGCCATAGCCCCAGATCGGGTGGCCGCCGTCCATGCCCGCGAGGATGTCGTCCTGCGCCGTCCCGTTGGGCGTGGCGCGCAAGGGTGGATAGGCGGGCGTGAAGTTGTCGGCCGTCAGCGAGGCGCGATCGATGCCCTGGAGCACGAGAACGACCCTTGCGTCCTCGGGAAACAGGCCTCCCGACGCGCTCGCCACCAGGGCGGTCCCGTCGCCCAGGGTCTCCAGGGAGAGATGCCCCGTCGCGAAAGGATTGACCCCCGCGAGCGGCTCCATGCGCAGGGCCGGAAGCAGGCCGGCCAGATCGTTGAGATCCCCGCCCGGCCCGGCGGCGAAATCGGTGACCACATCGGCCACTGAGCCCGGATCCAGGGCCGCGCCGAGCGCGAACGTATCCCGCCCCGCGTCGCCCGTCAGAACGTCCTGATGCGCCGAGGCTCCCGCTCCCAGGAAAAGGTCGTCGCCGCCCCCGCCCGCCATGACGTTGGCGCCGAGGCTGTCCCGGAAGACGTCGCGGCCTGCGCCTCCCACGAGGTGATCGCCGCCCGGTCCGCCGGACAAAAGGTCGTCGCCGTCGCCTCCCAGGAGGACGTCGCTGCCCCGGCCGCCTTCGAGCCGGTCGTCCCCGCCGAGCCCCAGCAGGACATCCGCGCCCGGGCCGCCCGTGAGGCGGTCGCGCGCTCCGGTTCCTCGCAGCAGGGTCTCATCGGGTAGGTTCGAGCGGACGAAAGCGGGAGCACGGGACATGATGGACCAACCTCGCGCCATGTAGAACCGTGCGAATTTACTCTCGGATGCTTCAAATCGGAAGTATAAATCTCAAGATCGATAATATTGACAGTCGATATGATTTGAAATCAATTTGCAGGCGATATGCGGGGATCGCTTCAGCCCTGCGGTTTATGGCCCTCGCCGCGCCAGGCGGGCTTGCGGTCGCCGGGGTGCAGCGTATCCGCGCCCTTCGGGGCGGGCGCGAGGCCCGACCGGTTGACCAGTTCGTCGACCACCGCCTGCTTGGCCGTGTCCGGCAGGGCCTTCCACAGGGTCTCGAGCTTCGCGCCCGTCTCCGGGTGGGGTGTTGGCGATCCGGATGCGGGCACGATCCCGATCCAGCCGAGCGCCGCCGAGGCCAGCGCGAGCGGATCGCCGCCCTGGCGCACGGGAGAGAGATAAAAGATGACGCCGACAATGACGGCGGCTCGCAGCAACCAAAACATCAGCAGTCAACAATGCGCGCCGGAAACCGGCCGGCCCGCATCATAGCGGCTCCGGGACGCTTTGCGCATGGCGGGCGGGGCCGGATGTGCGAACAGCGTGAACGAAGTCTTAAAGCGCGATAAATCTTTGCCGCTCCTGTTAAATTCTATGTTCGGAAAGTGGCGCGAGCCCCCGGGCCGGGGGCACGGTCCGGCTGCCGGCGCGCCGCGTTAAGGGTTCGCTTATGGCGGGTCCGGCAGGGTTGGGGCGGTTTCGGAATCGGCCGATGCGCCGCCACGGGTGTGCCTTGCAGACGAATCTCACATGGACATGGTTGGACGGCTGGCTCTCCGGCCTGCTGCCCGCGCCGGGCCGCTCCGTGGACGATGCGCGCCGCGAACGGTTCGCGGTGGCCCGGACGGCCACCGCGCTCGCGGCTCTCGTGGCGCTGCCGCTCCTGCTCATCGGCGCGCGCGCCCCGCTCGCGATCGAGTGCGCCGTCGTCCTGACGGCGCTGGCCCCTCTGGCGGCGGTGTTCGTCCTGTCGCGCACGGGCCGGATCGCCCTTGCGCAAGGTCTGGTGTCCGCCGCCCTCACGGCGTGCATCCTCGGCGCCGCCCTGACGGCGCCGGTTCCTCTCGCGGCGGTGGCGGGTGCGGGCCTTCTGGTCGTCGCCGACGCTGCCGCCTTCCCGTCCCGACGCATGACCGCCTTTGCGGCCGTCCTTGCGGTCTCGGCCTGGATCGTGGCGGCGTGGATGGAGCAGGGGGCCGGAACACCGGGGATCGCGGGGACCGGGGACGCGGTCTTGCCCTGGGGCGAGGCCCTGCTCATCGCCGTATCCTTCGCGTTCGGCCACGTGGCCTCGCTCCTCTTCGCGGATCGCCGGATGCAGCGTCTCCTGCGCGACCTAAAGCTTTCCGCCGAGAGCTGCGAGGCGGGAACGCTGTACGCCATCGACGATCTCGTGACCTGGCACGATTCGCAGGGCGCGGTGCTGCGCGCCACCCCGGCGGCTTCCGTCCTGCTCGGGGTCCAGCCCGCGGCGCTGACGGGCAGCGGGCTGTTCACGCGGGTGCATGTGGGCGATCGCCCGACCTACCTGAAAACCTTGAGCGACGCCGTCCATTCCCGACGCGCCGTCTCGGCGCAGATCCGGCTCAAGACGGGCGAATCGGGCTTTCCGCCGGAGCCCCGGGCCGCCGCGCGGGACGGGCGCCCGGATTTCCTCTGGGTGGACATGCGCGCCCACGCGTTCCGGGCCGCATCGGACGAACGCTGCGCGGTGGTGTGCGTCCTGCGCGACGTGACGGCGCTCCGAAGCGAGATGAGCGCGCTCAACGACGCGCGCCGGGAGGCCGTCCAAGCCAATGCGGATCGCACGCAGCTTCTGGCCACCGTCAGCCATGAGCTGCGCACGCCCCTCAACGCGATCCTGGGCTATTCCGAACTCATGGCCGCCAAGGGCGTGGCGCTCCCGCCCGACCAGCGCCTGGGCTACGCGCAGACCATTCACCAGTCCGGGCAGCATATGCTGGAGGTGGTGAGCACGCTCCTCGACCTGGCGACCATCGAGTCCGGCCATTACGAAATGGCGTTCGAGCGGGTCGACATGGGGGCGCTGGCGCGGGAATGCTGCGCCGTCATGGCGCTGCCCGCGCAGCGCGGCGGCGTCCGGCTGCGGGAGGACATCGCGTCCGACCTTCCGGCGCTGCATGCCGACCGGCGCGGCTGCCGTCAGATCCTTCTCAACCTGCTGTCGAACGCGATCAAGTTCACGCCGGAAGGCGGCCAGGTGATCGTGCGCCTGCGCCCCAAGGGCGAGGCCGTTCTCCTCACGGTGCAGGATAACGGCGTCGGCGTGCCGAGAACGGAGCTGCATCGCCTCGGGCTGCCCTTCTATCGCGGGTCGGCGAAGGGCGGAGGCGCGAAGGGCAGCGGCCTCGGGCTCTCCGTCGTGCGCGGTTTGGTCGACCTCCATGGCGGCCGGTTGCGCATCGACAGCACCCACGGCGCGGGCACCTCCGTGGAGGTCTGCCTGCCGTCCCGGCCCGGACAGGCCATGGAGGTCGACGCAGCCCCGGTCGAAAATCTCGTGCCCGCCGTCGACCGGACGATCGTGTCGCATCCCTCGGGCGGCCCGTCCGCCCGTCCATCGATTTCGAAAGCAGGATAGCCAGCCTTGCGTGAAGCCCTCGCCGCCCGTTCCGATGACGACTTCATCGTCGAGAAGCCCGTGCGACAGGCGCGTCGCCGGAAGGCGGCGGCCAAGCCGGCACGGGACGAGCCCGGCCTTGCCGCGACGGCACTCATGGCGGTCCTGCGTCGCCCGGGCACCATCCTGGCGACGCTCCTCCTCTCCGGCTGCGGCGGCTTCATCGCCTACAACGCGCTCGTGCTGCAGAAGGCCCATCACCCCGCGCCGCTCTTCCGCAGCGTCGTGACGGAGATGCCCGCAGCCCCGGCATCCGCCGCGCCGCTCCCGCCGCATCGCGCCGCCCAGGAGGCGGCAGCGGACGCGCTCACGGCGCCCGAACGGCTGGCGACGCAAGCCCAGCCCCTCGTTCCGCCCGCGCCGCCCTCCGGCGTCGCGGCGGCGACCACTGTGGCTCCCGTGCCGCCGAAACCCGCGGGCCGCAGCGCCATCGGGGACCTCATCCGCAACGGCGGCGAGGTTCCGCCTCCCGCGCCCGCGCGACCGGCCCCCGCCGCTGCGCCCCAAAGGACGGGTGCGCCCGATCTCATCGCCGACATGATCCGCATGGGCGGACCCGTGCCCGTCCCGCCCGCGAATGTCGGTAGCCAGCCGGACGATCGCGTGACGGCGGCGCAGCGGGCGCTCGTCAAGCTCGGCTACAGCGTGAAGGTGGACGGGCTCGCGGGGCCCGGCACGCGACAGGCCATCGAGTCCTTCGAGCGCGACCGGCGTCTTGCCGTGACGGGCGAACTCGGCCCCAAGACCATGCGCGAACTCTCGGCCTTGTCCGGACTCGCGATTCAATAGAGCCTGTCGTCCGCAAAAGCTCCGTCCGGAAGGCTCCCGTGTCCCGTCTGAGATCCGATTTCTGGGTATCCGCCTATCTCCGCCGCTGTGGGGTCGAAGGCGTGGAGGCGGCCCTGCGGCGACGCGGAGCGGCGGAGGCGGGTGCGATCTTCGTGAAGGTGGACCGTCTCGACGGCACCGCGAGCCTCTACGGACCCGCGCCGCAATCCCTCGTGGACGACAGCGGCGAGAGACGGTTCACGCCCGTCCTTCAGGACGTGATGCCACTCGACGTGGAGGACAAGGTTCGCCGCGAGACCTCCTTCGATCCGGATCTCTGGCTGGTCGAGGTGGACGACCGGCAAGGCCGGCACTTTCTCGATCTCGCGCCGGAGGCCGGCTGAGGGAACCCGTCAGGGCAGCGCTCGCGCGTCCAGGATCGCCGCGACGAGAACGAGCGCCACCGGCTCGGACGCCTCGTTGAAAACCCGCACCAGCGCGTTCGTGACGGCAACGTGGTGGGACAGGGCAGGGTGGAGCGTCATCAGCACCCGCTTGGCTTCCTTCTCCACGAGACCCAGCGCCCGCAGGGACAGCGGCAGCAGGTCGTGTCGTCCGATCGCCAGGAGTTCCCAGGCGGTATGGGGCGCGAACGAAAACAGCGCCGACAGGCGGCGCTCGAAACCCGCCGCATCGCCCTCGAGAGCGAGCGCGAAGAGGGCGCCGAGATCGGCCTCGGTCAACGGGCCGCGAGGCTCGGTTTCGCCAGACCGTTCGTCGGTCGCCACGCGGTCGCGGATCCCGGCGCGCCGGCTCGCATCCGCCATCAGGTAGAGCGCGGCCTCATCCCACGCGGACAGATCGGATCGCTGCAGCAGGATGCGCGCGAGGCCGGGGCGTCCGCGCGCGAGGCGCATCAGCTCCCGGCCCCCGGACTGCGACAAATCAAGGGACGGATTGGCCGCGAGCGCATCCTCCACGCCGGTCTCGCGCAGCACGAGCAGGCGCGTCACGGTCGGTGGATCGAGCGTGTCGCGCCGGGCGAGGGTCAAGCGTCCCTCCGGGGTTCCGAGCAAGCGCCTGACGAAGCTCGACGACATGCGCGGCGAGAGCGCGAACACGATGTCGCGCGTCTCCGGCGAGTGACCGATGAGGTGGTCGAGGATGGCGGTGGGCGTGTCCTCGCACGGGGCGAGAAGGCGTGCCAGGGTCACGAGGGCGACGTGGTCCATGCGCGGCAGGAACCCGAGCGCCAGCGATTCGAAGGTGCGGATCGTCTCCCGGTCGCGGGTCGGCGCGGCGATGAACATCTCCGCATTGACCGTGAGCAGCGTGGTCCACGCATCGGGAGGGGGATCGGGGGTCCCGATCAGCGGCATTTCGGTCCAAGCCGGCGACGACATACGCAACTCTCTCGAACGCAACCCAGCGCCCCCGATCCTACAGACCGAGCGTTAGCGCACCATTAACCGAATCCGTTATTCGCCCTGCCGCGTGGCCCTGCACGAGGCGCCGTGTGCGTCATCACACGATTGGCATCCCGCCGCCCGCGACCCGGTCGATTTGGCGGGAACAACGGCCCCACTGTCGAGGTTGGTTTGATGTCCCGCCAGAGCCCTCCCGGCGAAGACAGGGCCGGGGAAACGGTCTGTTAACCATACCGCTTTCTTGTGGGCGAGACGGCGATGCGGCAACCGCATCGGACGCATGGAGACGGACATGGACGGAATCTGGACACGGCCCTCCGGGGTTGTCATCGCCTTCCCAGCCAATGCGTTGCGGCCGATCCGTCCGGAACCGGACCCCAGCGAGCCCCGCGGCCAGCTCTTGCTCTTCACCGGTATCCGCTACGAACGTCCCGGCCGATCCGACGTGCCACCAGCCTTGTCGGGCGGTCCCGGTCGTCGCCGTCGGCCGTGACGTCCGGATCCGGCGGTCAGCCGACGCGCTTGGTCATGAAGGCCGCATCCGGCCCGTAGCTCGCGAGCCTGCGCGCCAGAGCTTCCGAGCGCTGATCCTCGAAGCCGAGCCGCCGCCAGAACCCCTTCGAGTCGTTGACAGCCACCAGCGACAGGCTGTCCAGGCCGCCCTTGGCCGCCAGCGCCGAGAGGTGATCGACCATGGCCCCGGCATGGCCCTGTCCCCGGCCTTCGGGCAGAAGCGCCAGATCGTGCACATAGTAGGTCGTCGGATCCGGCGGCAGGACACCCAGGAGGCTGTTCAGGGCCGGCGGCTCGCCCCACCGCCAGGGATGGCTCAGCACATAGCCGGCGATCGCTTCCTCACCGCCCTGCGGCGCGCCCAGCTCCAGAACATGGCAGCCCTGTGGATGGAGGGAAACCCGCTCGGCGAAAACGGCCCGATCCTCCGGGAAGCCCGGATGAACCCGGTCCGCCACGGCCGCCATCGCGTCGAGGTCCCGCGGGAGCATGGGCCGCCACCGCATCGGGTGCCTCAACCTTCCTCGTCGATGGTGCAGGAGACCGACCCTGCGGCGCTCTCGGCGGCGGCGTTCTGGCTCGGCGTGGGCGACACGGTGCGCACGATCACGAAGCCCTGGTTCTCCGGCGCGACGATCCGCACCTCCTGCTGGCCCACGGGCTCCGCATCGTCCTCGGCGGCGCGGGCCTCGTCGAGCTGGCGCGGCGTCATCACGACGATGTCGAGCTGGTCGCGCACGGCGGCGCGGTCGGTGACGGCGTAGAAGACGCCCGTGGCCTTGGCGTGGAAGGACAGGGATTCGAAGAGCGGCGTGGTCTTCATCAGGATCCGGGCCGGCCCGTTCGCGAGGTTGAAAGCGCAGGCCGCCAGCGCTACCGCCGGGTCGGGCTGCGGCAGCCACGTGCCGGTGCCGCCAAGACCGGCGATCACCTGGGCCTTGTCGGCGTCGAGGGTCGCGCGCAGGCGGTCGAAGGCGTCCCGTTCCGCCATGAAGGGGCTGGCGAAGATCACGACGATGTGGGTTCCGGCCGCCAGGACGAGGCCGCACAGGGTTGCGATCAGGAAGCGTCCCCACCGGCTCATGCGCCGCACTCCAGACGTTCGATGGACGGCATCGCCTCCGCCCCGAGCTTCCAGGCTCCCGCCACGCCGGGCATATCGTAGAGGCGCAGGCTTAACGTGAAGGGTCCGCTCCCCGGAAGCTTGAGCCAGTTGCCGGGCTGCAGCAGGGGCGACAGCACCACCGCAAAAGTGTCGTCGGGGTTGCGCAAGAGCTCCGCGGACGTGAAGCCGCTGCGCCTGAGCTCGGATTGCACGGGCTGGCCCGCGCCGTCATACGCCGCGAGGGTCCACAGCCGGGTGGGCGGCATCAGGGCGCCGATGCGATAGGTGCAGGCCGCGTCGAGGGGCTGGCCCTTGCTGTCCTGCGTGGCCCGAAGGGCAAGGCCCTCGCCGAGCGCCAGCGGAATGTCGCCGCGCTTGGCCAGGATGGCCCGGGCGTAGGGGTCCGCCCGGCCGGACCCGAGATCCGGCCAGGTGTGCCAGGGGCCGATCCGCGCCGCCCCGAAGGGATACTCGCCGCGCATCACCTCGTAGGCCGAGCCGAGGCCGAGGCCCAGGCCGAGGGCGAGAGCGTAGACCGTCATCGTGAAGGGCGAGAACAGGCGGTCGAGCAGGCCTCGGCGCCTCGGGCGCAGGGGCGACGCGACGGGCGTGGACGCGGCGGCCTCGACCGTTCGGGACTGGGCGTTCATGGTCAGGGCATCGCGAGCCGGCTCTGCGCCGGGTTGGCGGAGGTTCGCACCGAGGCCGTGCTGCCCACGCCTCGGAACAGGTCGCCCAGATCCTCGAGCATGTCGTAGGAGCGCCGGGACAGGGTGCCGGTCAGCATGGTCTGCGAGGCGGCCTGTCCTCCGTTGTTCTGCTGCGAGGCTGCAACCGCACCGCCGCGGCCCTTCTCGGGCTCCACGCCGGGAAGCGGGCGCAGCTCGAGGTTCTGGTGGGCGAAGCTCATGACCTCTTTCCACGTCATGGCCGGCAAGGTGCCGCCCGTCATGTTGTTCATGGTCGAGTGGTCGTCGTTGCCATACCACACGCTCGCCACGAGATTGCCCGTGAAGCCCACGAACCACGCATCCCGGTAGGCGTTCGTGGTGCCGGTCTTGCCGGCCGCCTTGATGCCGTCCAGGAGAGCGCGCTTGCCGGTGCCTTCCTCGACGACCTTGTTCATCATGAAGTTCATGTCCTGCACCACGCGGGGCGTCAGAACCTGCGGCTGGGGCGCGTCCCTGTCGTGCCGGTAGATCACGTCGCCCTGCGAGTTGCGAACCTCCCAGGCCGCATAGGCGGGAGCCTTCTTGCCCCCGTTGGCGAACACCGCATAGCCCGAAGCCATGTCGATGGCCGTCACCTCGGCGGCGCCGATGGGAAGCGAAGTGGAATCGGTGAGCGGATGGGTCAGACCCATCTTGCGGCCCAGGTCGATGATCTTGGCGCGGCCGGCCTTCGCGGCATTCTGGGCCTTGCCGCCCAGCTCCACCGACATGATCACCGGGATCGAGTTGATGGAGCGCGCGAGGGCCGACACCATGGGCATGGAGCCCGAGAAGGAGCGGCCATAATTCTGCGGGCACCAATTGCCGAGGCAGACCGGCCGGTCGACCACGACGGAGGTGGGCCGCTTGTCGGGCTTGTCCATCAGGTAGGCCGCGTAGACGAAAGGCTTGAACGAGGAGCCCGGCTGGCGCAGGGCGTCGGTGGCGCGGTTGAACTGGCTCTGGCCGTAGTCGCGGCCGCCCACCATGGCCCGCACGGCCCCGTCCACGTCCATGAGCACGATGGCGCCCTGGCCCGCCTTGTACTGGCGTCCATGCTGGCGCAGCATGTCTTCGAGCACCTGCTCCGCATGGCGCTGGGTGGGCGTGTCGAGGGGGGTCTTGACCGTCAGGACCCGGTCGCTGCCGAGCTTGCCCTCGGCCGCCAGGGTCTTCACCTGCTCGAACGCCCAGTCGAGGTAGAAGTCCGGGGTGGGGTCGCGGGTGCGGTTGATCGGGGTGGCCGGATTGCGCCGGGCGGTCTGGATCTGGCCCTCGGTGAGGAAGCCCGCCTCGACCATGTTGTTGAGCACGTCGTTGGCGCGGGCGCGGGCCGCCGGCAGGTTGATGTGGGGCGCGTACTTGGTCGGCGCCTTGAACAGGCCCGCCAGCATGGCCGACTCGGCCAGGGTCAAGTCCTTGGCCGACTTTCCGAAATAGTATTCTGTGGCCGCCACCACGCCGTGGGTGCCGCCGCCCATGTAGGCGCGGTCGAGATACAGCTTGAGGATCTCGTCCTTGGTCAGGTGGAATTCGAGCCACAGGGCCAGGAACGCTTCCTTGATCTTGCGCTCGATGGAGCGCTCGTTGGTGAGGAAGATGTTCTTGGCGAGCTGCTGGGTGATGGACGAGCCGCCCTGTACGACGCCGCCGCCCCTGGCGTTGACGGTGAGCGCCCGGAAGGTTCCGATGGGGTCGATGCCCCAATGCTCGTAGAAACGCCGGTCCTCGGTCGCGAGCGCGGCCTTCACCATGTAGTCCGGGAAATCCTCCAGCTTGTAGGAATCGTCGTAGCGGATACCCCGGCGCCCGACTTCCTGGCCGTAGCGGTCCACGAAGGTCACGGCCATGTCCTGGGTCTTGAGCCAGTCGTCGTTCGTCTCCCGGAAAGCCGGGATCGCAAGGCCGACCATGACGATGCCGCCGAACACGCTCAGGGTCACGGCCTCGCTGGTCAGGTCCAGCACCAGGCGCGGGAAGCCCCGGACCCGGAAGAAACGCATGCGGTTCGAATACCCTTCCCAGGCCTCCGCCAGCCCGCGCCCGCCCTGGAACAGGGACGAGTTCAGCCAGGCGTCGAAGGCCAGGGCCGCACGCTTGATCCGCGTCCAGAAGGAAATCGATGGGGAGCTGCGCACGGTGATCCCTGAGCTGCGGAATTTTTCCGTCGATTGATCTTATACTGTTCAAACCCGCACGACGAGGCGGATCCCTGAAGAATATCCGCCTCGCGTGGCCTAGCTTCAATAACTCCCTGGGGGCGTTTTGGGTTCAAGTCTTCGCGACTTGTTTCCCGCCTTGGCTCCCATTACTCAACGCCGATCCCGAAAGCGCCTCAAACCCGGACTAGACCGGGCCGGAGGGCACCTTTCGTCCACTCATCCGAGCCAAGATCATCCGAGCCGAAACCCTGTGACCGACCCGACCGAATTCTGGAAAACCAAGAGCCTCGAAGCCCTCACACCTGACGAATGGGAAAGCCTATGTGATGGATGCGGTCGCTGCTGTCTTGTCAAGCTCGAGGACGACGATACGGGCGATATCCACTACACGGATGTCGGCTGCACCCTCCTGAACGACCAGACCTGCCGCTGCCGGGATTATCCTAACCGCCAAGCCAAGGTGCCGGACTGCGTCCGGTTGACGCCGCGCAGCGTCCGTTCCCTGTCCTGGCTGCCGGTCACCTGCGGCTACCGGCTCGTGGCGGAGGGGCGTGACCTGTACTGGTGGCATCATCTCGTGTCCGGCGATCGCGAGACCGTGCACGCGGCAGGCATCTCCGTGCGGGACCGGGTGGCGGGTCCGGAGGAGGATTTCACGGTGCGGGAGCTGATCGGGCGCGTGACCGACTGGCCCAACGAGGACGTCTTCGGCCTTGACCGGCAGGCCGAACAGGCACACACTCCCTCATCCTTGAAAGATGGAGGCTAAGATAATGACTCCACCGGATAGCAAGCGAACAGTCTAGGTCCGCGGGATCAGGGCCGTTCCGCAGGGTTAGACTGCGTCTCCGACAATTGAAACCGTTTCGCCGTCTTACGACGGATCTCCGATTGCGGCTCATGCCGACGATCATCAAGGGCTTCCATCTTACATGGCGGCCCTTTTTCTTTGACCGACCCTCAGGCGGGGTCCTCGCCCGGCACGGGGGTCTGCTCGCCCAGCGTCTCGCGCACATAGAGCTTCTTGACCAGAACGAAGACCACCACGGAGAGCGGGAAGCCGAAGATCAGGCCCGGGATGCCGAAGAGGACGCCCCCCGCCAGGATCGCGAACAGCGCGAGCGCCGGCGGCACCTGGATCACCCGCTTGCCGATGAGGGGAAAGATCACGTTGCCCTCGATCTGCTGGATCAGCAGCATGGCCCCCATGGTCCACAAGGCCGTCTCCAGGCTGACGCTGAAGGCCACGAGCACCGCCGGTAGGGCACCCAGGATCGGGCCCAGGAACGGGATGAAGTCCAGAAGCCCCGCGATGAGGCCCAGCGCCAGGGGGGAGGGCAGGCCGATGATCCAGAAGGCGATCGCCGCGAGGCTCCCCACGCAGGTCATGGCGATGAGCTGGGAGGCGACCCAGAGCTTCAGGGCTTGGCCGGAGGCGGCAAGGGAATCGTCGATGCGCTCATGCTGGCTCTTCGGGAACAGCTTCACGAGGCCCACCCGGTAGAGCCTCGGCGAGGCCGCGATGTAGAGACCGGCGATGACGATGAAGAAGAAGTCCGCGACGGCGTTGGCGATAGCCCCGCCCACGCCGATCGCGCGGACGAGCAGGGTACTTCCCTGCTGCAGGTCGAAGTCCGGCATGAGCTTCGAGATGTCTTCGATGCCGAGGCGGGTTGCCAGGCTGTTGATGCCCGTCGGCAGTCGGTCGCTGATATTGACGAACTGGGCCCGTATCTGGGTCCCGAACAGGATCAGCACGGCGCAGATCAGCGCGAAGATGATGAGGCTCGCCAGGGCGAGGCTCCAGCGCTCGGGCGCGCGGGCGTAACGCTCGAGCAGCTCGGCGAAAGCCCGGAGGATCACCGCCACGAGGATCGACCCGAAGGCCAGCATGAATACGCCGCTGAGCTGCCAGAACACCAGCAGAAGCACCCCGATCCCGACCACGATGAGGACTTTGCGGACAAATTCACGGTCGGACATCATCATGGTCGCTCAAGCCTCCCCGGTCGGGATCGGTCTAAACGATGCGGCCCGGCAAAGCTGAGAAGTCATGAGGCCTCAATTCGTTCCTCCAGCCGCTCTCGTTCCTGTTGACTCTTGCAACGATATTTCTTAACGTCAATTAACCTTTCATCGCGCGCTTTTGATCGGACATCGCGATCAGCGGGGCGAACTGGTCACCGGGCCGTGGAACGCTATTGCAAAAACAAAGTTAATGATCCGTAGAGAGGTTTAGTCCCATGGCTTCGAGTTTCATCTCATTTATACTTGGCGCTGTCTTTCCGGTCGCACTCGTCGGCTGGATGATCTTCGGCCATTGAGCGGTCTTTGCTTGGGCTGATCTCGGTCGCTCAAGTCTAAATTCCGCAAAAGAAAAGCCCGGCAGATGATCTGCCGGGCTTTTGCTTGGTCTGGTCTTAGCGGATGACTTCGCGGCAGGACTGGTTGCCGACCGCATCGGTCACGCAGGTCTGCTCACGGATAGCGCCCGTAGCCGGCGGATCCACCACCACGACACCGGCGGGCGGTGCTGCGGTCTTGGCGTTCTGCTCGGCGATGCCGCCCGCGATCCCGCCGACGCCGGCGCCCACCGCCGCGCCAACCGGGCCGCCGACGATGGCGCCGGTCACGGCACCGGTGGCCACGCCGGCCGCCGTGCCTTCCTGGGCCGAAGCAACGCCGGGCAGGGACATAAGTGCAACCGCGGACGCGGCAAGAAGAATACGACGCATCTTCATCTCCTCGTTCAATCTTGACTGCCTATTCGAACGTGGAGGCCCGCAATGGGTTCCGAAAAACTTGACCGTTGCTTGCGGGAGGGTGGGGACCCGAAGGTGTGGCCACCTTTTTCAAGGTTGTCGCGCTCAGCGGTGCGGGATGCGGTCGGCGAGCTTCTCGAGGAGGGAGGCCGGCAGGTCGACCCCGCTCAGGCGCCAGCGGAACCCGCTCAGGCGCATCTGCAGCCGATAGCGGTCCTGTGGCGCCGCATCGACGGGCACCGTGAAGATCATGGTCCGGAAGCCGTGCGCTTCGGAGGAGGCGTAGAGCCGCAAGGCCTTGCCGATGGACGAGAAGGCGGGACCCAGCGCGGGGGCGGGGGCGGGCGCTGGACCGTCGGGGGCTTCCTGAAGGACCTCCTGGGGCCAGCCGTCATTGAGCAAGTCCACCAGGGTGGCGGGCGTCAGAAGCTGCGCCACGATCGGATCCGCCACCGTCGCGCCCGCTTCAGAGGCCAGCTTCTTGTCGAACGCGCTCAGGTCCCGCGTGCGGTTCGTGCGGTCGAGATATTCGCCGACGAGTTGCTTCGTCAGGGAGAGTCGAAAGGCCCGGAAGTTGATGTGCTGCGCGATCGCGTCCGCGTCCCGCCGCTCCACGGCCCGGGACAGCCCGTACAGGGCGACGTAGGGCGAGGCCGCATAGACGATCCAGGCGGCGAGCAGGAGAAGGCAGATTCGGAAGGTCCAACGCATCATGAATCAGGAGAATCGAACGGCAGGGGCGGGCGAGGCGCGGCCCGAAGCCGAGCGGCGGGCTTCCATAAGCGCTTTGCCGCCGTTCTCCAATACAAAAAGGGCGATCCTGAGACCGCCCTTTCTGCAACATCGTTCGGAATTTCCCTTTCGGGACAGTAGCTTATGATCAGCCGCGAGCGCGGGCGCGGATCATGAACGTATCGTAGGCGTACTCTGCGACTTGGAACCAGAGATATTCCTCGTTGCGGAAAGCGCGGATGCTGTCGTGGACTTTCTTGAAGTCCGCATTCTTGGCGCTGGTTTCCTCGTAGACCTCTCCGGCGGCCTTGTAGGCGGCTTCCATGATCTCCTGCGAGAACGGGCGCAGCTGAGTGCCGGCGCCCAGGAGGCGGCGGATGGCGGCCGGGTTGCGGGCGTCGTACTTGGCCAGCATGTCTAGATTCGCGTAGCCGGCGGCGGAGGCCAGGATGGCCTGATAGTTCTTCGGAAGCTCCTTCCACTTGCCCTGGTTGATGAACAGGTGGATCGTGGGGCCGCCTTCCCAGAAGCCCGGATAGTAGTAAAACGGCGCGACCTTCGCGAAGCCGAGCTTCTCGTCGTCGTAGGGGCCGACCCACTCGGCCGCGTCGATGGTGCCGCGCTCGAGGGACGGGTAGATGTCGCCGCCGGGAATCTGCTGGGGAACGACGCCGAGCTTGGCCATCACGAGGCCGGCGATGCCGGCGATGCGCATCTTCAGGCCCTGCAGGTCCTGAACGGTCTTGATCTCCTTGCGGAACCAGCCACCCATTTGCGTGCCGGTGTTGCCGGCCGGCATGCCGTAGATGTTGAATTTGGCAAAGAACTCGTTGAGCATGTCGTTGCCGCCGCCGTGGTACAGCCACGCGTTCTGCTGGCGGGCGTTGAAGCCGAACGGCATGGCGGTGCCGAGGGCGAAGGTCGGGTCCTTGCCAAAGTAATAATACGAGCAGGTATGACCCATCTCGACCGTGCCGTTGCCCACCGCGTCCGCCACCTGCGGCGTGCCGACGATTTCACCGGCCGCGAAGGGCTGGATCTGGAACTTGCCGTCCGTGGCCTCGGACACCTGCTTGGCGATGACTTCCGCCGCGCCGTAGATCGTGTCGAGCGACTTCGGGAAGCCCGATTGCAGACGCCATTTGATCTCGGGCATGGACTGGGCGATGGCCGGAGCGGCCACGGCCGTGCTGGCGGCTCCGACGGTTGCGGCCTGCAAAAACTGCCGGCGTTTCATGGTGGTTCTCCCTCTGGTTCGTGACAGAGTCACTTGGGCTTCATTGACACTAAGCGTGGGAAGCTGTGCAACAGAATTTAAGTCCCTTGCGACCAATGGATGAGGCTGATTTTCAGGTACCTCCAAGGGGCCGGAACGGTCCGGATCAGGGCCCCAGCGGGACTTCGAGCGTGCAGGCGACGCCCGCCGGCGGATAGGCGAGCCGCAGCGTTCCGTTCAGTTCGCGGGTGAGAATCCGCTCCATGAGCCGGGTCCCGAACCCCCTGCGTCCTGGCGGAGTCACGATCGGCCCGCCCCGCTCCTCCCAGGTGAGCACGAGAGCCGCGCCGCCGTCCCGGTCGTGCCGGGCCCAGGCCAGGCGCACCTGGCCGCCCGGTCGGCTCAGGGCGCCGTATTTGACCGTGTTGGTGCACAATTCGTGCAGGGCCATGGAGAAACCCAGCGTCATGGCGGGCGAGACGCGCAGGCTCTCGCCCTCGACCCGGAAGGCGCTGCCGCCGCCGAGATCCCTGTAGGGCGCGATGGCCTGGGCCACGATGTCGTCCAGGCTCGCGCTGTCCCAGCTCTCCTGGGTCAGCACGTCGTGGCCGCGGGCCAGGGCGAGGATCCGGTTCTCGAAGGCGATCTTCGCATCCCGCGCGAGGGGCGCGTCGCCGAGGTCGCGGAAGCTCTGCTGGGCAAGGGACTGGACGATGGACAGGGTGTTCTTCACCCGATGGTTCAACTCGTTGGCAAGGAGGCGCTGGTGCTCCTCGGCCCGCTTCTGCTGGGTGATGTCGACCTGAAGGCCGTCCCAGATCCACCGTCCGTCGGCGCCCTGGCGCGGCGTGACCACGAGGCGATGCCAGCGGATCTCGCGCGTGATCGCGTGGCGGATGGCGATTTCCATGTCGAAGGGCTTGCGCGCTTCGAACGCCTCGCGCTCCCGGATGGGCATGAGGGCGCGGTACTCCGGCAGCACCAGCTCGTAGATCCGCCTCGGGTCGCGGCGCGCCTCCTCGGCCGGGATGCCGATGAGCTGCTCGCAGCTCCCCGACAGGTAGAGCATCTCCCGCCCGTCCCGCCCGGGCGAGTCCGAGATTTGGTACACCATTCCCAGGGTGAGGTTGTCGGCCAAGGCCGCCAAGCGGGCCTGGCTTTCGCGCAGCTCCGCCTCGGCCTCCCGGCCCGGCGCCCGGTCCGGGAAGCGCGCGCCCACGCCGTCCCCGAACACGAAGAGGTGGACCATGATGCCGTCCGGCGCCACCTCGCAGGCAGCGGCCCGGCCGGTGGCCAGGACCGTCTCGCAGCAGGCTCTCAGCTCCGCCTCGGCGCCCCCCGGAAGGATCTCCCAGATCGGCCGACCGAGCATGGTGTCCCGTGGGCGGCGCAGGACGTCCTCAGCGCGCGCGTTCACGGCGGCGACGCGCCAATCCGTGTCGAGGGCGAAGAAGGCTTCGCCCATCCCGTCGAGCAATTGTCCCAGGCGCGGATCCGCACCAAGCCGAGGCCCGGCGTCGCTCGAAGACCCCGGAGGCACGGCGGCTTTTCCGGCCGCGCGCAGCGCCTCAGCCAGGCCGAGCGGATCGAAGGCGGCGGGAAGGGTCTGCGACGCTGTCATGGCGCAACATAGTCACACGAGGCGACGGCGCGCAATAAGCTCAAGGTCTCGGGAGGCTTTGGCGTAGGGGAGGGGTCAGTTGAAGGCTTCGGCCGCGCAGACGAGGGCGAAGAGGCACAGGACGCCGACAAGCTCCGCAAGATTGAGCAGCAGCATCGACGGCTCGCTCAAGAAGTAGGTCAATCCGCCCAGTACGAGCGCAACCACCGCAGCCCAAACGATCATGGGCCTTCTCCCCGGAAGAATGTGTGCAGTTCGCAAATCAACTCAGTCCTACGGTCCAGGTTCCTCGGGAGTACGAAATATTTCGCCGAGGAGGATCCGGCCGCGCGGGTGTCGATCCGGGCGTCACCATAAGCACAAGAAAATAGTCCCGCAACGCGAACGATGTTTCTAAATCGGTGGGATTATTGTTGTTCTTAACGGATCATCGGGCGGTGACGACAGGGGCCGGCCACCCTATAACCCACCGGTTGCCGGCCGGCGTCGCCCGGACCGGACCGACGGAATGGCGCCCGAGGATGGGCCGCAGCGGAATGGACGATGGTACCAGACAAGGACGACAGCCACCCCGAGACCGAAGACGCGGCCGGCGAGACGCAGGAACGCGCCGGGGACGGGCAGAGCTTCGGTGTCGTCGCCAGGGGCATGCCGGATCATCACAGCTTCAGCCCGACGGGCGAGAAAGCCGAACTGCACTGGCAGAAAAGCTATATCAGCCGGCCGGGCCTCGAGGATCGGGGCGACGTGTTCTTCGCGGCGGTCGAGATGACCCGCATGCCGATGATCGTCACGGACCCGAAACAGGACGACAACCCCATCGTGTTCGCCAACGGGGCGTTCCTCGACCTGACGGGCTATGACGAGCAGGAGATCCTCGGCCGCAACTGCCGCTTCCTGCAGGGCGCCAAGACGGACCGACAGGTGGTGGCGGATATCCGCGAGGCGATCCGGGACCGCCGCGCCATCGCGGTGGAGATCCTGAACTACAAGCGCGACGGCTCGCCCTTCTGGAACGCCCTGTTCATGGGCCCCGTCTTCGACACGGACGGTGAGCTCATCTACTTCTTCGCGTCCCAGCTCGACGTGACCCGGCGGCGGACCTCCGAGCAGGCCTTCCGCCAGGCCCAGAAGATGGAGGCCATCGGCCAGCTCACGGCGGGCCTCGCGCATGATTTCAACAACCTGCTCCAGGTGATGGCCGGCAACGTCGATATGGCGCGCCAGCACATCGACGGCGACCGCGCCCGCCTCGCGAAGGCGCTCGAAGGCGCCGACCGGGCCGCCGAGCAGGCCAGCAAGCTGACCCAGCAGCTCCTGTCCTTCGCCCGCAAGACCCGGCTGGAGCCCCGGCCCACCAACCTCAACACCCTGGTGGTCGCCTTCAGCGACATGCTGTCCCGCACGCTCGGCGGCTCGGTCGACCTGCGCCTCGACCTCAAGCCGCGCACCCCCGCCTGCACCGTCGATCCGACCCATATGGAGATGGCGCTGCTCAATGTGCTCATCAACGCCAGGGACGCGATGCCGGAGGGCGGCGTCGTCACGGTGTCGACGGAGCCGCTGCACCTGAACGGCAACGCGCCGGCCCACCATCTCCAGCCCGGCGACTATGCGGTCATGTCCGTGTCGGACCAGGGCTCCGGCATGACGCCGGACGTGCTGGAGCGGGCCACGGAGCCGTTCTTCTCCACGAAGGGCCCCGGCAAGGGCACGGGTCTCGGCCTCGCCATGGTGCACGGCTTCGTGCAGCAGTCCGGCGGGCGGCTCGAGATCGTCAGCGAGCCCGGCAAGGGCACGACGGTGCGGATGATCTTCCCGGTCGCATCCGACAAGGTCGAGGACCTTCCGGAGCCCGCGCCCGAGCCCGAGACGAGCGGACGCCGCGGGGTCGAGACGGTCCTCGTGGTGGACGACAGCGACGACGTGCGCGATCTCGCGGAGGCCATCCTGGCCGATAGCGGCTACGCCGTGGTTGCGGCCCGCAGCGGAGAGGACGCGCTCGCCGTCCTGAACAGCGGCACGCACGTGGACCTGCTCTTCACCGATCTCGTCATGCCGGGCGGGATGAACGGCCTCGTCCTGGCGGAACAGGTGCACGAGATGATGCCCGAGCTGCCGATCCTGGTCACCACCGGGTACACCGAGGAGCTTGTCGCCCAAGGGCCCGGCACCCCGACCATGGATGTTCTCGGAAAGCCGTACCGCCGCGCCGATCTCCTCGATCGCGTTCGCGCGGCGCTCAATCGCGGCGGGCGCGTGTTCGAGGCGCGCTCGAGCTCTCCCCGGCACGAGGGCTGAGCGCGGGGGCCATCCAGCCGCCCGTTGGCAAAGTATTTTCGTCGGCTTGCATGAACGAGCTTGACAGCGGCCCGCTGATAGAGTACAAAACAAGAACACTGGCGAAGTGTGGATGGGGGGTGCCGCCGCGCCGTTTCTCCATCGCCGGTCGCTTCAGCCGCCTCGGATCCGTTCCGGGCGGCTTTTTCATTGGTTCCTTTTCATGACGTTCAAAATTAGCGTGCCGGCCGCCGTCAAGGCGCGCATCCACGATTGCTACCACCATCAGCCGAGGGTCACGCTCGTCGAGATGGCCCGCGAGGTGGGCGTGACGGTCAAGACCTTCACGGCCTACCGCCGGGCCTGGGGCTGGAAGGATCGCCGGCAGGCGCTCTTCGATGCGTTGCAGGCGCAGGTTGGCGCCGGCTCGCCTCGCCGCAGGCCTCGCGCCGTCGCGAAGGATGCACGCCCGGCGGCCGATCCCCTGCAAAACGATCCGCATCCGGACGATGCGAATGGCGGCCCGGACCCTTCCGCCCGCGCCGCCATCCGCGACGCTGCCACGGCCCTGGCGCGCGTCGCCCAGGCGCGGCTCCGGTCGCTCGCGGCGGACCAGAGGGCGGGGCGCATCGCCGATCCCGACAAGGCCGCCCGCCTGCTGGCGGATTACGCCAAGACCCTGACCACCGCCCAAGCCCTGCTGCGCCGGGACGACGAGGTGCGCGATGACGAAGCCCGCGACGACGAGCCCCGCAGCCTGCGCGATCTCCACGCCGAGCTTGCTCGACACCTTGAGCGCCTTGTGGCGCCGGGGCCGTCTGGCCGAGGCGACGGCGGGTTGGTCGAAGGCTGATGTCGCCGAGGCCTTGCGCTACTGGCCTCTGCGGGCCCGGCCCGAGCAGCGGCCGCCCGACATGGCGATCCCGTGGACCATCTGGCTCATGCTGGGCGGGCGCGGGGCGGGCAAGACCCGCACGGGCGCCGAATGGGTGCGGGGCCTCGCGCTCGGGCTTCCGGGTTTTGCAACGTCCGCACTCGGCCGCATCGCGCTCGTGGGCGAGACCTTCGCCGATGCCCGCAACGTGATGGTCGAAGGCCCGGCCGGCATCCTGTCGGTGCATGCGCGCCGCGAGCGTCCCGTCTGGTCGCCGACCCTGCGCAAGCTCGAATGGCCGAACGGCGCGGTGGCGCAGGTCTTCTCGGCCGAGGATCCGGATTCCCTGCGCGGCCCGCAATTCGAGGCCGCCTGGTCCGACGAGCTCGCGAAGTGGCGGCACCCGGACGAGACCTGGGACATGCTGCAATTCGGCCTGCGCCTCGGCGCGCATCCGCGCCAGCTCGTGACCACGACGCCGCGTCCCATCGCGCTCATCCGCCGCTTCCTGGTCGATCCGCACGTGGCGGTGTCGCGCCTGCGCACCGCCGACAACGCCGACAACCTCGCGCCCGCCTTCCTGGAGACGGTGGTGGGCCGCTATGCGGGCACGCGGCTCGGACGCCAGGAGCTCGACGGCGAGATCATCGAGGACCGGCCCGACGCCCTGTGGCGGCGCGACCTCATCGAGGCGGCGCGCGTCGCGGCGGCGCCGGATCTCGCCCGCATCGTGGTGGCGGTGGACCCGCCCGCCACCTCCTCCAAGCGGGCCGATGCCTGCGGAATCGTGGCCGCCGGCCTCGACGAGACGGGCATGGCCTATGTGCTGGAGGATTCCAGCGCGTCCGGGCTCAAGCCGCCCGAATGGGCCGCGAGGGCCGTGGCGCTCTACCGCCGCCTCCAGGCCGACGCGCTGCTGGTGGAAACCAACCAGGGCGGCGAGATGGCGACGGCGGTTCTCCGCGAGGTCGATCCCACCGTGCCCGTCACGGGCGTGCGCGCCACGCGGGGCAAGTATCTCAGGGCGGAGCCGGTCTCGGTCCTCTACGCCCAGGGCAGGGTGCGCCACGTGGGCGCCCTGCCGGAACTGGAGGACGAGCTCTGCGATTTCGGCCCGTCCGGGCTGGCCTCCGGCCGCTCCCCCGACCGCCTCGACGCCCTCGTCTGGGCGCTCACGGAGCTGATGCTCCGGCGGGACGAGCCCCGGATCCGGGTTTTGTGAGGCACCGGCCTACCACCTTCCCCTAGAGGGAAGGATGAATACACACGACGATTTTCCTTTGAACACTTCAACATCCGCCCGTAGGGCCGGAGTTCTTCCACCATGCTCAATCCCATTACCCGTTGGTTTCGGGCGCCGCCCGAGGCCAAGGCTTCCCGCGCGGCTGCATCTGTCGCGCTGTATTTCGGCGGACAGGCCGTCTGGACGCCTCGCGACTACGGCGCCCTGGCGCGGGAGGGTTTCCAGAAGAACGCCGTCGTGCACCGGGCCGTGCGCCTGGTGGCGGAAGCGGCGGCGTCGCTGCCGCTCACGCTCCTCCACGATGGCGCGGCGCTCTCGGACCATGCGCTGCTGGCGCTCCTCGCGCGGCCCAACGTGCGGGAGGGCGGGCAGCGCTTTCTGGAGAGCGTGTACGGGCACCTCCTCGTGTCCGGCAACGCCTACGTGGAGGCGGTCGGCCTCGACGGCACGCCCCGCGAGCTGCACGCGCTGCGGCCCGACCGGATGCGCGTGGTGCCGGGGGCGGACGGGTGGCCCGCCGCCTATGAATACGCCGTCGGCGGCCGCACGATCCGCTTCGCGCAAGGGGACGCCTGTCCGCCGATCCTGCACCTGACGCTGTTTCATCCGGCGGACGATCATTACGGCCTCTCGCCCATGGAGGCGGCCGCCACGGCGCTCGACATCCACAACGCGGCGGGCGCGTGGAACAAGGCGCTGCTCGACAACGCCGCGCGGCCGTCCGGCGCGCTGGTGATGGGCGGGGGCACGCTCACGGACATGCAGTTCAACCGCCTCAAGGCCGAACTGGACGGCAATTACCAGGGCGCCGCCAATGCGGGGCGTCCGATGCTGCTCGAGGGCGGGCTCGACTGGAAGCACTTGTGAACAAAAGACGTCGTTGGTAAGCAGCCAGCGAGGAGAAATGGGTATGGAAGTCGGCGACAAGAAACCAAAGGCCTACAGCTACTTGCGGTTCTCGACCGCCGATCAGGCCAAGGGCGACAGCTATCGCCGCCAACTCGCTCTCGCAGAGGACTATGCGCGGACGCGGGGTTTGGACCTCGACCGCAGCTTGAGCTTCGAGGACCTCGGCGTCTCCGCCTTCTCTGGCAGGAACAAGAAGCGGGGGGCCCTCAAGCTGTTCCTCGATGCCGTTGAGGAGGACATCATTCCAGCGGGAAGCTTCCTACTCGTCGAGAGCCTTGACCGCATCTCTCGCGAGGCGATCCTCGACGCCCAAGGGACGTTCCTCATGATCGTGAACGCCGGGATCACTCTTGTAACCCTCAAGGGCGACACCGTGGAGCCTCATGAGGTCATCGTCACGGCCCTCGCGATGTTCCTCATGCACTACCAAGAACCGAGGCGCTTCAAGTCGGATGACGCCTTCACCACCCAACTGGTGCGGCGCGTTCGTGGGCTGTCGGACGTGAATGTCGGCGAGTGGTACGACGACAAGAGCGGGCGCACCCGTAGGGTCTACCGAGAACTCCCTCCTCGGGTCGTTCAGGTGATCGCGGGTTGGCTCATCCCGATGCTGGGTGGCATCGGCCTCAAGCTGGTCGAGCTGGAGCAGGCCGAGTGGGACGCTCGGCAGCAGGAGATTAGATCATTCTACAAAGCAGTATCGGACCTCACCTGATGACATCAGCAAGCCAGACCAAGGCCCCGTGGGACGACATCAACGCGGGGGACGCTGCCCCAATCAAACTCGAAGATGATCGGTTCTTCGAGCCGTGGCGAGCCCCACGAACCCCCAAGGCGAAAGCACTGGTGGCTGATGTCACCCGGCAAGTGGAGAGCTACGAGCGTCACCGAAAGCCCCGCGATCGGCAGCGGAAGCAGAGGGATCAACTAGTCTTCGAGGCCACAATCGCGGCCATCGTCTGCGATCTGGCCCATGCCTTCCTGACCAAACACGAGGGAGGATTGGCGGTGAGCCGCTCGAACCGAGAGCTTGGGGTGCGGTCTCGATACCGGTCGCCCATCCTCGGTAAGAAGTTCCCTGAGGTTCTCGACCTGTTGCGGGCCCCAGAGATGGCCTTCATCAAACAGTCTCTCGGCCACCGCAACCCGATAGCGAACCGAAACCAGAAGACGCTTATCACCCCTGGTCCACGCCTCAGGTCCCGCATCATCGAGAGCGGCCTCGAACTCGCCGACATTGGGTGGTCGATGGATGAGGAGACCATCGTCCTTAAGGCCGCCAAGGAAGACCACTGGGACCCGGGGGAGTGGATTGAATATGAAGACACCCCTACCACGAACTTGTTGCGCTCTCGCCTTCGCCAGATCAACGAGTGGATCGACCAAGCGGACATCCTCGTCACGGATGAGCGGAGCCTAACGATCAGCGACCTCGGAGAGCAGGAGCGCCGCCTCCGCAGGGTCTTCACCCAGGGTTCCTTTGAAAAGGGTGGACGCCTCTTTGGAGGTCGATGGCAGGCTATTCGCAAGCAGGACCGCCTGGGGAAGCTGGAGATTGACGGGCAGAACGTCGTCGAGTTGGACTACGGCCAGATGACCCCGCGCATCCTGTACGGCATGGCTGGTGCAGAAGCTCCTGGCACGGATGCCTACCTTGTTCCAGGTACGACAGACCCTGCTCGATACCGGGATGGCTTCAAGAAGCTCCTCAACTCCCTGCTCTTCACCGAGAAGCCTCTGGAGCGGAAGCCCAAGGACACCGAGAGCTTGCTTCCCAAGGAGAACATCAAGACCCTTGTCGAGCGCCTCCGTGAGTTTCACCAGCCGATTGCTAATTACTTCGAGACAGGGATCGGTCATCACCTCCAATACCGAGAGAGTGAAATTATGGTGGAGGTTCTTCTGCGCCTCCAGGCCAAGGAGGTCGTGGGGCTTCCCATACATGATGCGGTGATCGTTCCTGCCTCTGCGGAAAAGATCACGAGAGAGGTCATGGAGGAGGTGTTCCTCGCGAGGACTGGGCTAAGGGGGATCGTAACCACGACCTCTTAACTTCGCCTCTATCAGTAATTCCTATACCCTCTCCTTGATAGGGACTCATAAGCCCGTAGCACGAGCCAAACGGCTTTCGGGATTGGCCTTATCATTCAGTGATCCAGTGGACAGACAGCATTAGCGACGGGCCTCAAGTTCCCTTCTGAGATTGTCCTGCTCTCGCCTAACACCGCTGATGTCTCGGCGTAGCCCTTCAACGGCGCGGACGATGTCTCTGATGTCGTCCCGCGTCACCTCAGCCTGCCGGGTCATTTGTGGGACGCTAGCGCAATCGGGGGAGCCATCCCGGCGATAGCGCAAGCTCAACGTCTCGCCGACCTTCAAGTAGGTGCAGCGGGTCTCTGGGTCCTGCCAAGTGGAGGGACGATCCTGAGCCCCGGCAGGGGCACCCATAGAAAGTATGAGCAACAGAGTTACGGAACCCGCAACCGGGGCAGCAAGGATTAGAGAGCGTGAAAAGTTTCGCATCTCCGGACGCCCTACAGGTTCGATAGGGTTAGCGCAGCACCGGCTGCGAAGAAGGTCAGAAGTAGTGCCGGGTAAAGCTGACGCATCAACGTGCCGCCCATGAACGGCCTGTAGTCCTCACCGTTCTTCGGCAAGGCGATGATCAGCAAGCCCAGGCCAACCACGAGCAGGCCGATCCCAATCCCCATTTGCATAATGTTTCTCCGCGTTGTCGTTCGTTAGTGCTGGCGGCTTAGGCCGTTTCGTAACACGGCTCAGGTTTTGTCATCCGCAGAAGTAAAGCTCCGAGGATCGCTGAGCAGCCTGAACCTGCCAAAACACCCAACTTCACCGCGTCTTGGAGCCCTTCGGAGGTCGGGAAGGCCAGAAGGCCGATGAACAAGCTCATGGTGAAGCCAATCCCGCACAAGAGCGCCACGCCGTAGACCTGCGCCCACGTCGCATGGGCCGGGAGGTCAGCCCAGCCTGCCCGCACCGCTGCCCAGGCGAAGCCGAAGACGCCCACCTGCTTGCCGACGAAGAGGCCAAGCGCCACCCCGAGCGGTACCGGCTCCAGGAGGGTCGAAAACGACATCGTCACGAACGAGACCCCAGCATTGGCGAAGCCGAAGATTGGGACGATCAGGAAGGCGACCCAAGGCTGGAGAGCATGTTCCAGGCGGTGGAGGGGGGAGGTCACGTCCTCCGGCCTGCCGGGCGAGACCCGCAGCGGGATCGTCAAGGCCAGGGCCACACCGGCCAGCGTGGCATGGACGCCCGACAAGAAGACCAGAACCCACAGGACGACCCCTAGGGCCATATAGGGCTTGAGGTCGGTGTAGCCGAAGGCGTTGAGGCCCCTCAACATGCTCAAGACGAAGATGGCTCCGCCCAAGGCGTAGATGTTGAGGTCGCTGGTGTAGAACAAGGCGATGATGACCACCGCGCCCAGGTCGTCGATGATGGCCAGAGCCGTCAAAAAAACTTTGAGCGAGACCGGGACCCGTGGCCCGAGCAGGGACAGAACGCCCAAGGCGAAGGCGATGTCGGTGGCCGACGGAATGGCCCAGCCGTTCGGGTGCCCGCCATAGCCCAGATTGAACACGAGATAGATGGCTGCTGGCACCACCATGCCACCCAGCGCCGCAACCCCCGGCAGGGTGCGCCTGGACCATGTGGAGAGCTGGCCGTCCAGCATCTCGCGCTTGATCTCCAAGCCGACGAGCAGAAAAAACACCGCCATGAGAGCGTCGTTGATCCAGTGCAGGACAGACAGGCCCAAGACGTAGACGTGGAGGGCCCCGAAATAGGCGCTGCTCAGGGGCGAGTTGGCCACCACGAGAGCGAGCGCCGCAACCCCCATGAGGACAAGACCGCCAGAAGCTTCATTGTCGAGAAAGGACCTAAGTGCAGAACGGGGACGGTTACCGGTTGAAATCATGCAGCCTCCAAACTCAAGAGTTGGGTCACACGGCAAGATTTCCGGGGCAAGCAGAACCGGTTGTCCTCACGCCGATGTGACGGAGTCCTCAAAAAAATGAGCGTCTAAAGTTGACAATAGGAAGCCGCTCTCGCTTTCGCCCAAGGACATGGATTTCGTGGAGGCCAAGGCCATCGCGGCCCGCGAGATCGCGCTGGCCTTCGGGGTGCCGCCGCTGCTGCTGGGACTCTCCGGCGACAACACCCATGCCAACTACGCCGAGGCCAACCGCGCCTTCTACCGCCAGACCGTGATCCCGCTGGTGCGACGCACCGCGGAGGCCCTGGCGCATTGGCTCTCGCCCGCCTTCGGCGAGACGCTCCGCCTCGACCCGGACCTCGATGCCATCGAGGCCCTGGCCGACGAGCGCGAGAGCCTGTGGCGCCGGGTGTCCGGCGCGGCGTTCCTCAGCGACGACGAAAAGCGCGAGGCGGTGGGCTACGGGCGCGGCCCGTCCTCCCCACGGACATAGGTCTTGCCCTATGTCCGATTCCCAAGGCGCAAGTCGGAAACATCCGACTTGCGATGGGGACGATGAGACGGGCCTCACACCACACTCAACCCTCAACGGAGACGCCGATCCTCCTTTGCGCCCCAAACCGCGACTGGAACCCACAATGACCATGCTCGATCAGATCGCCGAGGCCGTCATCCGGCGTGGGGATCTGGCCCATCTCGCCCTGTTCGCATGGGCGAGCGGAGCCTCCGCCATGCTTGCCATGACGCTGCGCGACCTGTTCGCCGCGAACCGGCGCTTCGACGCCTTCGTGCGCGAACTCTCCCTCTTCAACCGTCGTCAGACCGGAAGCCACCATGAAAACATCATCACGCCGCACCAAGACCCCGTCCGGTGAGGCGAAGGCCCGCCGCGCCGGATCCGTCGCCCCGAAGGCGACGCCCCGCGCCGCGCGGAACCGCGCCACGCTGATCTTTCGCGATTTCGTCCGCCAGCTCGAAAAGCTGTCCGTCGCGGAGCCCAAGCCGGGACCCGGAGCCCACCGATGAGCGGCCTTCATCCGGGTCTGACCCGCGAGATGAAGCTCCTGCCCGAGGCCCTGACCCACGTGGACGAGGCCGGGATCTTCGAGGGCTATGCCAGCCTGTTCGGCGTGCCGGACCTCGGCAAGGACGTGGTGGTGCCGGGCGCCTTCGCGGACTCGCTCTCGCGGCGCGGCGCCTCGGGCGTGCGGCTCCTGTGGCAGCACGACCCGTCCGAGCCCATCGGGCGATGGCTCGCCATCGAGGAGGACCGGCGCGGCCTGCGGGTGCGCGGTCGGCTCAACCTCGCGGTGTCGCGGGCGCGGGACGTGCACGCCCTCATGCGGGAAGGTGGGGTGGACGGGCTGTCCATCGGCTTTCGCGTCGAGCGGGCGCGGGCGGAGCGTCCCACGGGATTGCGGCGGCTTGAAAGGCTCGACCTGTGGGAGATCTCCATCGTGACCTTCCCGATGCTGCCCGGGGCGCGCATCGACGGCGTGAAGCGCGCCGCGGCGGGCCTCGCGGCGCGCATCAAGGCGGCGGCCGGCCGCCTGTTCCCGGCGGATGCCGGTCCGGCCCGGAAACCTTGGCTCCAGCCGGCGCGTTAGGAATCGAACCCGCAATCGGAACGGTGCGGGCGACGCGTGGGACGATGCCGTCCCGGGCCATCCTTACCCGTCCGCAGGGAGTTTTCCACATGCATAAACTTGCTCTCGTCGCGCTCCTGGCCCTCGGAACCGCGGCCTGCACCACCACGGAGGAGCGCGTGAGCGGTGCGGCCGTGGGCGCGGGCGTCGGCGCCATCGCGGGTCCCGTCGGCGCGATCGCCGGCGGCGCCGTCGGCGCGGCCACCGGCCCGGCCGTGTCCAGCACCGTCCAGAACAACACCCAGCGCGCCCGCAGGCGCTGAGAGCCGCTCCACTCCCCCTTCAGGGATACCACCAGGGCCCGCCGCATGGCGGGCTTTTTTATTGCACCAACCATCGAGTTGCCATGATCCCCGTTGTCGAAACCAAATCATCCCACGCCCAACCCTCTCAAGAGGACGTCGCCTCGGCGTTCGAGGAGTTCGCCCGCGCGTTCGAGGCGTTCAAGGACACCAACGACACGCGCCTCGGCGAGATCGAGACGCGCCTGACGAGCGACGTGGTGACGGGCGAGAAGCTCGCCCGCATCGACGCCGCCCTCGACGCCGCCAAGGGCCGCCTCGACCGGCTCACCCTCGACCGGTCCCGTCCGCCCCTGGGCGGCGGCGATGCCCCGCGGGATCCGGCCCAGGCTGAACACAAGGCAGCCTTCCGGGCCTATATGCGCAGTGGCGAGGCCCCGGGCCTCAAGCGGCTGGAGGAGAAGGCCCTGTCGGCGGGCTCCGGTCCCGACGGCGGGTATCTCGTACCGGACAACGTGGAGCGCGAGGTGCTGCGGCGGCTGTCCGGCGTGTCGCCGATCCGCGCCATCTCGTCGGTGCGGATCATCTCGGGCGGCCAATACAAGCGCGCCTTCTCCACGAAGGGCCCGGCCGCCGGCTGGGTGAGCGAGACCGGGGCCCGCGAGGAGAGCGCCTCGCCGACGCTCACCGAGATGAGCTTCCCGGCCATGGAGCTCTACGCCATGCCGGCCGCCACGCAGACCCTCCTGGACGACGCGGTGGTCGATATCGACGCCTGGATCGCCGAGGAGGTCGAGACCGCCTTCGCCGAGCAGGAGAGCGCGGCCTTCGTCAGCGGCAACGGCATCGACAAGCCGAAGGGCTTCCTGGCCGAGAAGACCGTCGAGGACGAGATCTGGGAGTGGGGCTCGCTCGGCGCCGTGCATACGGGCGGCACGGGCTTCCCGGCGGACGACCCGTCCGATACGCTCATCGAACTGGTCTATGCCCTGAAGGCGGGATATCGCCAGAACGCCGCCTTCGTGATGAACCGCAGGACGCAGAGCGCGATCCGCCGCTTCAAGGACGACAGCGGGCAGTATCTCTGGGCGCCTCCCACGGGCGCCGGCCAGGCCGCCACCCTGATGGGCTTCCCCGTCGTCGAGGCCGAGGATATGCCCGACATCGGCGCGGATACCTGCCCGCTGGCCTTCGGCGACTTCAAACGCGGGTATCTCGTGGTGGATCGGGCGGGCGTGCGCATCCTGCGCGATCCGTATTCCGCCAAGCCCTACGTGCTGTTCTACACCACCAAGCGCGTGGGCGGCGGCGTCCAGGATTATGCGGCGATCAAGCTGCTGAAGTTCTCGGCCTGAGCGAGCCCTCGGGTCTCATGGGCGAGGCGGCCTACTGCCTCGCCCAATGGCCCTGGAGGCCGTCCAGCGACGCGACGCCCTGGTTGATCCAGGCGAGGTGATCGGACACCGGCGTGACGGCGGTCAACCCGCCGCAGGCGGAGTTGCGCGCGCTGCGCAGCGCACCGCTCGACCAACTCACGATGCCCAGGAGCTGATAGCCCGCCTGCGTGGGCACCAGGATGGGCCCGCCGGAATCGCCCCGGCACGCACCCGCGCCCGTCGTCTGCGCCAGACGGTTCTCGTCGGCCACGATGTGTACGCGGTTGGAGATCTTCACGGGTCCGAGAGAGACAAGATCGGTCTGGCGCAACGTTCGCGCCGACCCGCGCTGTCCTTCGCCGACGATGCCATAACCCGCGATCGTCACGCGCTCTCCCGGTTGAAGCTGACCGATCGCACTGAGGTTGAAGGGCACGAAGCCGTCCGTGAGAGGGCGCTCGAGCTTCAGGATCGCCAGATCCACGCCCGGCTGCGTGCGCGGCGTCGTGCCGGGCATGAACTGCGGATGCACCGCCGCCGCGACCACGCGCAGACGTTGCGGCTTGAACGCGCGGTTGAGCGCGACCACGCGGTACGATGCCTGATCCATCATGCAATGCGCCGCCGTGAGCACGAGATCGGGGCGGATGAGCGCGCCGGAGCAGAGTTCGCCCTCGGAGTTCTCGATCCACACGACGGATTGGCGAAGCCCGTCGGGATGACGGGATGGTTGTCCCCGCATCACGGCTTGGGCCGGAACGATGAGCGACGCGAGGGCGAGGAACGACAGGAGGGAGAGAACGCGCATGGGGGGAGTGTGCTGCCTGGCAGGGGTTTTCGCAAGGCAAGCGTTGGCGAACGCCGATGGTTCCCGCGGAATGGTGAAGGAGGGATGACGAGTGCGTTATGGGAGCATGTCGGCACGATAAGGCGCGTTCATCCTCTCCATGGATCTCGTGGCTTGCCGATCACGTTCGTTCCGTCACGGGATAGGGCGGACGTGTCAGCGCCACTGCGCGGCGCGGCCCCAACCGGCCAGCGTCCTGTCGATCCAGTCCCGTTGCGGGCCCACGAGGATCCCCTGCGTGAGGCCGCCGCAGCCGCGCCCGTTGGCGGCCGAGGACCAGATCGTCACGGCCGCCACCTCGTGGCCCACCGCCATGGGCCCGCCGGAATCGCCCTGGCAGGCGCCGGCCCGACGGCCTTCGCCCCACAGGAGAATGCGGCTCGGGCCGTAGGGCTCGATGGCGGTGGCGGCCGCGATCCGGAAGGTTCCCGTTGAGCGCGGATCGTCGCTTTCCGCGACGCCGTAACCGCCCACCGTGAGAGCCGCGCCCTTGGGCGGCGGCGCCGATGCCAGGGTGGCGGTCTCGAAGGAGGCCGGCAGCGGGTCGGCGAGGCGCACCAGGGCAAGGTCCACGGAGGGCCGACGGTTCTCCACCGCCTTGGCGTTGTAGCCCGGGTGCACCGTTCGCGCGGCCGGAACCAGCAGAACGGGTTCGCGACCGTTGCGGTAATGCACCCGATAGTCCCGGTCTCCCGCCACGCAATGGCCGGCCGTGAGCACCACGTCCGGCGCCAGCACGATGCCGCTGCACATCCCCGTGCGCGTCACCAGCATGATGCCCGACCGGCTGAGCGGTCCGCTATCGGCCGCTCCGCCCACGATGGCGCCCGCGCCGCCGGGCGCCAGAAGCCCCAGAAGCGTGAGGCTGACGATGAACTTGTTCATGAGAGGAATCCTGTTTCGATGAATCCGATACTCATCGGCGGCCCGGCCGTCGAGCCGGTTTCGCTCGCTGACATGAAAGCGCATCTGCGCGTCGACGGCGAGGACGAGAATGAACTGATCGCCGGTCTCGTCAAAGCCGGGCGTCTGATGGTCGAGTCCGCCTCCCGGCGTCTCCTGATCGAGCAGGCCTGGCGGGTGACCCTGGACGCCTGGCCGCTCGACGGCGTCCTGTCGCTGCCGGTCTCACCCGTCATCGCCCTCGACGCGGTGCGGGTGGCAGGCGAGGGCGGCGCGATGGTCGATGTCGATCCCGGCGCCGTGGAGGCCGATCTCCTATCCGACCCGCCGCAGGTGATCGTGCGGGGCGCGCCGCGCCCGGCCCGGCCGCGCAACGGCATCGCCCTGGATCTTCGCGGCGGATACGGGGCCTCCGCCCATGACGTGCCCGCCACCCTGGCTCTCGCCGTCAAGCTCGTCGTGGCGCATTGGTTCGAGCACCGGGGCGACATGGAAGGCCTGCAAACCCTGCCCGCCGATGCGCTGGCGCTGATCGCGCCATTCCAGCGGATCCGGATGTAAGCGGCACTTCGCCTCGACACCTCATCTTCACTCGACCTCATCCTGAGGGGGAGCCGCAGGCTCGTCTCGAAGGCGGGCTTCAGCAGAGTGTTTCCTGTGCCAACTGCATCATCCTTCGAGACGCTCGCTGCGCGGGCCCTCAGGGTGAGGTTTTTCGATCATCTTTTCATCTCTTTATCAAAGCCGTCGCCATGACCAAAACCCTCTCCATCGGCGCGCGGGCGCGCCGCTTCGTGCTCGAACTGCCACTGGAATCCCCGGACGGTTTCGGCGGGTCCATTCGGTCCTACGCGCCGGGGCCGCAGGTCTGGGGAGCCGTCGAGATGCTCTCCGGCCGCGAGCGGGTGCGGGCCGACCGCCCCGAGCAGACGCTGACGCACCGGATCACCCTGCGCTATCGCGACGGTGTGACGGGCGCCATGCGGCTTGTCCTGGGCTTGCGCCGCTTCGCCATCCGGGCGGCGTCCGACCCGGACGGGTCGCGGCGCGAGCTCGTCTGCCTCGTCGAGGAGATGAAGCCGTGACGAGCCCTGTCCTGGAACTGCGCCGCGCGATCCTCGCGGCGGCACAAGCGGATGCGGAACTCGTGGCGCTCATGGGCGGCGCGCTGCGCCTCCACGACGAACCGCCGCGCAACGCCGAGCCGGTCTACGCGGTCTTCGGCGACGTGACCGCGTCCGATTGGTCGACGGATACGGATCGCGGCCATGAACAGGACCTGACCCTCGTGGTCTGGTCCCGGCCCGGGAGCGCCCGCGACGGCCTCTCGGCCGCCGAACGCTTCGCCGCGATCCTCCACGACGCGCCTCTCGTCCTCGACAATCATCGCCTCGTGAACCTGCGGGTGACGAGGCTCGTCTCGGCCCGCGACAAGGACACGAACCTCATCCGAGCAACGCTGCATCTGCGTGCCGTGACGGAGGTGATCTGACGTGCCGGATCTCACCCTCTCCCGTGTGGGAGAGGGGCAGGGGTGAGGGAAGAACCTGTCAGATAAGGATGTGAGTGACTCGACCTGACTTCCTCCCCTATTGGGACCAGCGCCGCACCCCCCTCTCTCCATCTCTCCCCCCAAGTGGGGAGAGAGCCTGTCGTGCACCGGCGCAGGTAGGCTTCTTACATCCTCTCACGCACCTTCCATTTTCCATCCCGGACGGAAACTTTCAAAGGAATCCCCATGCCAGCCCAGAAAGGCAAAGACCTCCTCATCAAGATCGGCGACGGCGGCTCCGGCTTCACGACCGTTGCCGGGTTGCGTACGCGCCAAATCGCGTTCAATGCCGAAACCGTGGACGTGACGCACTCGGAATCCGCCGGGCGCTGGCGCGAATTACTGGCGGGTGTCGGCGTGCGGCGTGCAGGAGTCACCGGTTCCGGCGTGTTCAAGGACGAAGCCTCCGACGCGCGCATGCGCCAAGTGTTCTTCGACGGCGACATTCTCAACTACCAGATCGTCATCCCGGATTTCGGCCGCATCGAAGGCCCGTTCCAACTCACCAGCCTCGAATACAGGGGCGACCATGCGGGCGAGGTGACCTTCGAAATGGCCTTCGAATCCGCCGGCTCCATGACCTTCGCGGCGCTCTAGAACCCCTCTCCCGTGTGGGAGAGAGGCAGGGGTGAGGGAATGCCGTTTCAGAACGAAGCATCGGCCAAGCCGACCAACTGAACCACCGAAGAAGGAACGCACATGCCCAATGCAAGGCGCGGGGAAGTCCCGCTCATCCTCGGCGCGCAAACCTATACGCTCTGCCTGACGCTCGGCGCGCTGGCCGAACTGGAAGACGCATTCCAGGTGCAGGACTTGACCGCTCTCGCCGAACGCTTCGGCACGGGCCGTTTGTCGAGCAGAGACTTGCTCGCGATCCTCGGCATCGGCCTGCGCGGCGGAGGACACTCCATGACGGACGACGAGGTGGCGCGCCTGCCGCTCGCGGACGGCATCGAGCCGCTGGCCGCCGCCATCGCGGCCCTGCTGCTCGCGACGTTCGGAGGCACACCCGCAAACCCTCCGGCGCCGCAGGATCGATAGACGAACGGGTCGAGCGCGACGCGTCCCACCGGAACACCTTTCCTTGGGAGGATGCTCTCGCCTTCGCTCTCGGCATCCTGCGGTGGACCCCGGAAACGTTCTGGCGCGCGACCCCGCGCGAACTCGGCGCCGCTTACGAGAGCTTGGTCGGAAGAACTCGTCATGAGCCTGCGGGGCGGGGTGATCTGATGCGGATGATGGAGGCGTTTCCGGACGGGTGAGACATTTCATCCAAGGATCGTCAGCGCCAGCTCAACACGTTCTTTGCTTCATCAGCTTTAATATAAACTTCAAGTTATATGGGTGCATCACGAATGAGCACTCCCTTTCGAGTTTTGCCAACATAAGGAATACCTTTCGCTTCGACGCACGCAACATAGATCCTGTCATAAGTACTTTGTGAATCCACAGTTACAGCCGCAACAGCTTTTACGGCCTCGTAATGGCAAGTCTTGTCGATGATGCTCCATTCTTGATCAGATCTTTTCCCTACATCGAAAGTCAAATTGTACTTTGAATTATCAGCGCAGCCCGCAGCGATCAAAACGCCGAGAAATGCAATGAATTTGAAGATAAATGAGAACCCTGGCCCACCAAATTCCCGGCAAGATGAAGTTGCTGCTGAAGATCGCAAGCGCCAGCTCAACACGCTCATCTCACTCTCCGACAAATTCGGCGACTCTCTGGCCAACGCGTTCGCCAAGAACGTGTCGGAGGGAAAAAAATTCGACGACGTTCTGAAGTCGATCCGCCAGTCATTGGTGGAGGGAGGGTTGCGACTTGCACTTGCGCCTCTTCAAACCGCTCTCAGTCAGAGCTTGAAGAGCTCTATCACTCCGAGCCCTGGCGGCGCACCTCTCGATTTAGGGGGGCTGTTGGGCGGGCTCGGCAAGGGGCTGACCTCAATGCTCGGCTCCCTCTTCGGCGGAGGCGGCGCGGCCTTCGCGCAGGGGGGCGTGATGTCGCGCGGGATGGTGATGCCGTTCGCCCAAGGGGGCGTCGTCGGCGCGCCAACCTACTTCCCGCTCGGGCGCGGGCTCGGCCTCATGGGCGAGCGCGGCGCCGAGGCCGTGATGCCGCTGGCCCGCGGGCCGGATGGGCGCTTGGGTGTGCGCGGCGGCGGGGGAGGGCGCCCCATGACTGTCACCGTGAATGTGGCCACGCCGGACGCGGACAGCTTCCGGCGCTCCGAGGCCCAGGTCTCCGCCGCGCTGGCGCGCGCCGTGGCGCGGGGCCAGCGCGGGATGTGATCCGTCAGTCGCCGCCGTCCAGCATCGCCATCATCTCGTCCTTCAGGCGCACGCGGCGGCGCTTCATTTCCTCCTCCACATCCTCGGTGCTGGGCTCGACCCGCGTCTCGACGCGGTGGATGGAGCGGTTGAGCTCGTCATATTCGTCATAGAGGCGCGCGAAACGGTTGTTGCTCGTCTTGAGCCGGTGGATCTCCTCCTCGCGGCCCGGAAAGTCGGAGGCGAGGTCGTTGGGATTGCTGCTCATCGTCGGACTCCTTTCCCATCACAAACGCGGCGGCACCCGTGTCGTTTCATTCCAGCGAGGTTCTCCGCCATGGCGGCCGATTTCCATGAAGTTCTGTTCCCCCTCGATATCGGTCTGGGCCGGGCGGGCGGCCCGGTTCGGCGCACCGACATCGTCACCCTGGCCTCGGGCCGGGAGCACCGCAACGCGCGCTGGGCCGCATCTCGCCGGCGCTACGACGCAGGCCTGGGCGTCCGCAGCGTGGACGCGCTCCATGCGGTGATCGCCTTCTTCGAGGAGCGGCGCGGCCGCCTCGTCGGCTTCCGCTTCCGCGACCGCACCGACTGGCGTTCGGGCCCGCCCTCCCAGGCGCCCGGGCCCTTCGACCAGCGCATCGGAACCGGCGACGGCGCGAGCCTGGCCTTTCCCCTCGTCAAGACCTATGGCGGCGGCTTCGCGCCCTACCTGCGCGCCATCGCCAAGCCGGTGGGCGGCAGCGTGCGGGCGGGGGTGAACGGGGCCGAGCAGCCCGTCGGATCCGGCTTCAACTGCGATCCCGCGACGGGCCTCGTGACCTTCGCGGCGCCGCCGCCCGCCGGCGCGGCGATCACGGCGGGCTTCGCCTTCGACGTGCCGGTCCGCTTCGACACCGACGAACTCGACATCGACCTGTCGGCCTTCGACGCCGGCGCGATTCCGAAGATTCCGCTCATCGAAATCGTTCCCTGAACGCAACGCTCTCTCCCCATGCGGAAGAAACCATCTTCGACGAGGCTCCCATGCGTGCCATCCCGGCCGATCTCTCCGCTCATCTCACAGACGGCGCGACGTCACTGTGCCATTGCTGGAAACTGATCCGCCGGGACGGCAGGATCTTCGGGTTCACGGATCACGACCGCGACCTGTCCTTCGGGGGCGTCCTGTTCGTCGCCCGCTCCGGGCTCGAGGCCGCGGAAGCGACGGCGGAGCTCGGCTTCGCGGTGGGCGGCGGCGATGTATCGGGCGCTCTGCTCTCGGCGGGCCTCACGGAGGATGACATCTCGTCCGGGTTCTACGACGATGCCAGCGTCGAGACCTGGCTCGTGAACTGGAGCGACGCATCCGAGCGCATCCTGCTGGACGTCGGCACCATCGGCGAGATCCGCCGCCAAGACGGCGCATTCGTGGCCGAGGTGCGCGGCATCATGCACCGCCTCGACGAAGAACGCGGTCGGCTTTACCGCGCCACCTGCTCGGCGGATCTGGGTGATGCGGCCTGCGGCGTCGCGCTCCCGGCCTTTACGGATACGGGCACGGTGTCGCGCACCGACGGCGCGCTCGGCATCGCCGCAACGGCTCTCGGTTTCGCGGACGGCTTCTGCACGGGCGGCAAGCTCACATGGACGGGCGGCGCCAACAGGGGCGTGTCCGTGGAGATCAAGGTGCATCGCAGAAACGGCGCGGCCTCGGAGTTAGACCTCTGGCAGCGCGCGCCCCAGCCCATCGCGGTGGGGGATACGTTCCGCGTGACGGCGGGCTGCGACAAGACCCACGGAACCTGCCGCGCCAAGTTCAACAACGCCGTGAACTTCCGCGGCTTTCCGCACATGCCCGGCAACGATTTCATCATCCGCCTTCCCCAATCCGGCGAGCCCGGCCTGGACGGCGGCAGCTTCTTCCGCTGAGGCGCCACTTTATACCTTCCCCTTGAGGGGGAAGGTCGCCGCGCAAGCGGCGGGATGGGGTGGGAGGCACCACGCCTAGATATGTCGTGTTTCCACCCCACCTCGGCCTTTGGCCGATCCTCCCCCTCAAGGGGAGGATAGGGCGCCTTATCCTGTGCGCCCTTCCTTATACGCCACTCACCATCGGCTTTCTTCATGACTCCTTCCCTCATCGTTGCCACGGCGCGCGGCTGGATCGGCACGCCTTATCGCCATCAGGCTTCGCTCAAAGGCGTGGGCTGTGATTGCCTTGGCCTTCTGCGCGGCGTGTGGCGTGGCGTGTATGGCGTCGAACCCGAATTGCCGCCTCCGTATACGCCCGATTGGGCCGAGGCCGGCGCCGATACGCTGCTGCAGGCCGCGCGGCGTCATCTCGTCGAGACCGATCCGCGCGGGCTCGACGAGGCCTGCGTGCTGCTGTTCAGGTGGCGGGAGAGCCTCCCCGCCAAGCACTGCGCCATCGCGACCTCCGACCGCACCATGGTGCACGCCCATGACGGGGCCTGTGTGTCCGAGGTCGCGATCGGGCCCTGGTGGCGGCGGCACCTGACCCATGTGTTTCGTTTTCCGGAGCTGATCTGATGGCCACCCTCGTACTTCAGACCGTCGGCTCCGTGGTCGGCGGCATTGTGGCGGGCCCGCTCGGCGCCATGGCCGGCCGCGCGCTCGGCGGGCTGGCGGGGGCCGCGATCGACAACTCGCTTCTCGGGGGAGGCGACAGCAAGGTGGTGGAAGGCCCGCGCCTGAAGGAGATCGACGGTCTCACCTCCTCGGAGGGAGCGCCGATCCCCCGCGTCTACGGCCGCGCCCGCATCGGCGGCCAGCTGATCTGGGCGACGCGGCTCGAGGAGGTGGTGAACACCAAGACCGAGCGTTCCGACAAGCAGGGCGGAAAGGGCGGGGCGGCGGCCGGCGGGAAGACCACCACGGTCACCTATTCCTACTTCGCCAACCTGGCGGTCGGCCTGTGCGAGGGCGCCATCGCCCATGTGCGCCGCGTGTGGGCGGATGGACGCGAGCTCGACGTCTCGACGCTCACCATGCGGATTCACGCGGGCCATCCCGGCCAGGTGGCCGATCCGCTCGTCGTCGCGAAGGAGGGGGCCGAGAACGCGCCGGCCTATCGGGGGCTGGCCTATGTGGTGTTCGAGCGCCTGCCGCTTGCCGATTTCGGCAATCGCGTGCCGCAATTCTCCTTCGAGGTCATCCGGCCGGTGGACGGGCTCAACCGCATGGTGCGCGCCGTGTGCCTCATCCCCGGCGCGACCGAGTTCGGCTACGACCAGCGCACGGTCATGCGCGTGCTCGGCCTCGGCCGGTCGCTGCCGGAGAACGTCCACCAGTTCCAGCGCGCGAGCGACGTGGGAGCCTCCCTGGACGCGCTCCAGGCCCTGTGCCCGAACCTGCGCCGCGTCTCCGTGGTGGTGAGCTGGTTCGGCGACGACCTGCGCGCCGGCAACTGCACGATCACGCCCCGCGTCGACGTGAACGACAAGGAGACGGACGGCGCCGTCTGGAGGGTTGACGGGTTGAGCCGGGCCGGCGCCAGGCCGGTGTCGCAGGTCAACGGCTCGCCGGCCTATGGCGGAACGCCCTCGGACGAATCCGTCGTGCGCATCATCCGCAACCTCAAGGAACGCGGGCTTGAGGTCGTGCTCTATCCGTTCGTGATGATGGACGTGCCCATCGGCAACGCGCTCCCGAACCCCTACGGCGGAACGGGTCAGCCGCCCTATCCCTGGCGCGGGCGCATCACCTGCCATCCGGCGCCGGGCATGGGCGGATCGCCGGACGGCACCGCGGTGGCGGGCGCCCAGGTCTCGAGCTGGTTCACCCGTGACTGGGGCTATCGACGCCTCGTCCTGCATTGCGCGGACCTGGCGCGGGATGCGGGCGGCGTGCATGCCTTCGTGATCGGCAGCGAGCTCATCGGCCTCACGCGCGTCCGCTCTGCTTCCGGGGTCTATCCGGCGGTCACGCAGCTGCACGGGCTCGCGGCGGATGTTCGCGCCCGCCTCGGCGCCGGAACGAAGCTGGTCTATGCGGCCGATTGGACGGAGTACGGCGCGCACGTGCTCGACGGCGGCGACGAAGTTCGTTTTCCCCTGGATGCTCTCTTCGCCTCCGCGGACATCGATGCGGTGGGCATCGACTATTACCCGCCGATCTCCGACTGGCGGGACAGTCCGGACCACGCGGATCGCGCCGTGGCGCGAAGTCCCTACGATGTGAACTATCTGCGGGAGCGGCTCGGAAGCGGCGAAGCGTTCGATTTCTACTATGCGAACGCATCAGAACGGGCGGCCCAGACGCGGCGGCCGATCACGGACGGCGCTTACGGCAAAGCCTGGATCTACCGGGCGAAGGATCTCGTGTCGTGGTGGTCCAGCCGCCATGTCCAGCGTGTCGGCGGCCGCGAAACCACGGCGACCCCCTGGCTGCCGCAATCGAAGCCGATCTGGCTCACCGAGATCGGCATCCCGGCCGTGGACAAGGGACCGAACGGACCGAACGTATTTCCCGATCCCAAATCGTCCGAATCGGCCTATCCGCCATTCTCGCGCGGCACGCGGGACGACCTGTCCCAGGCGCGGGGGCTCGAGGCGATCCTGTCGCGGTTCGATCCGGCGCAGCACGGTTTCGAGCCGGCGTTCAATCCGGTCTCCACGGTCTATGGCGGGCGCATGGTCGATCCGGGCCACGTCTATGTGTGGGCGTGGGATGCGCGTCCGTTCCCGGCCTTTCCGGATTTCGACACCGTGTGGGCCGACGGTGCCAACTGGGAGACCGGCCACTGGATCACGGGGCGCATCGAGGGGGCGCCGCTCGATCATCTCATTCGCACGATCCTGCGCGATTTCGGTCTCGATGCGCCGCTCTCGATCCCGGTCGACGGCTTCATGGACGGCTACGTGATCGACCGGCCCATGTCGGCGCGGGCCGCGCTGGAACCGCTGTCGCGGCTGTTCGGGTTCGACGCCGTCGTGAGCGGCGGCAAGATCGTCTGGCGCGGGCGCGGAGGGGGCGCGGTGGAGGGCCTCGCGCGGGAGGATTTCGTCCTCGACGAGAAGACGCCCGCCTTGCGGCTCACCCGCTCGCAGGAGACGGAGCTGCCGCTGCAGGTCGAGCTGGGCTTTACGGACAGCGATGGGGAATACCGCCGCGCCGCCGTCGCGTCGCGGCGCCTGTCCGGCGCGAGCCGCCGCGAGGCGCGGGCGGATTCCGCCATCGTGACCCGGCGGGCGGAGGCCCAGCGGCTCGCGGATACCTGGCTCCAGGATCTGTGGGCGGCGCGCGAGACGGCAGAGTTCGAACTGTCGCCGCGCCGCATCGACCTCGAGCCCGGCGATGTGGTCCGCCTGCCCACGGACGGGGGCGAGAAGCTCCATCGCATCACCCGCATCGCGGACGGCGCGACGCGCAAGGTTCATGCGCGGGCGGTCGAACCGGCGATCTTCGAGATGCCGGGCCTGTCCCTGCCCAAACCGCCGAGGAAGCCCCCGCCCGTGCCCGGCAAGCCCCTGGTCGTGGTGCTCGACCTGCCGGCGGCCGGGGCCGATCCGACGGTGCTCCAGCACATCGCCGTCGCGGCCGATCCCTGGCCCGGCGCGGTCACGGTCTGGCGCTCCGGCAACGGCTTGGGCTTTGCGCCGACCCATGTCCTCGACCTGCCGGCGGTGATCGGCCGGACGCAATCGGCGCTCGCTCCAGGCCCGCTCTGGCGCTGGGACCCGCGCGCCGCGTTCGACGTCGTGCTCTCGTCCGGCGCGGTCGCGTCCGTGGATGACGAGTCCGCGCTGGCGGGCGCGAATCTGTTCGCGGTCCAGGGCGGCGACGGCCGTTGGGAGATCGTTTCCGTGGCGCGCGCAGAACTGATCGGCGAGCGAACCTATCGCCTGTCACGTCTCCTGCGGGGCCTCGGCGGGACGGAGCTTGAAGCGGCGAGGGACGTTCCGGCCGGGTCGCTGATCGTTCGCCTGGACGAAGCCGTGGTGCCGCTTACCCGTGACATGGCCGATCTCGGCATTCCGTGGCGCTACCGCGTGGCGCCGTCGGGACGGGATCACGCGGACGCGTCCGCGGTCGAATTCACCGCGACAGCCACCCTGGAAGCGTTCAAGCCCTTCAGCCCCGTTCACGTCGCGGCGCGGCGCGAACCGGGCGGCATCCGCCTGACCTGGACGCGCCGCTCCCGGCGCGACGGCGACCCTTGGGAACCGCTGGACGTGCCGCTCGGCGAAGCCACCGAGCGTTACGAGACAGAGATCCTGTCCGGCGGCGTCGCCAAGCGCACGATCATCACCGGTGAACCCTCGCTGCTCTATCCGTCCGCCCTCGAACTGGCCGATTTCGGCTCCCCGCAAACGCAGCTCACGATCCGCGTGGTCCAGTTGAGCGCCTCGGTCGGGCGCGGCTTCGAACGCATCGTCACGATCCGCATGACGTGATGTGAAAAGCGTCACGGCGCCAGCCACCATTCGCCATTCATCATTCGCCAACTCCTAAGGCCCTCATGACCAACACCCCTCATCTCGACCTGCCGCTCCTCGCGGCCGCGCAGGCGCAAAAGCACGTCACGCACAACGAGGCGCTGGCGACGCTCGATGCGCTCGTGCATCTGGCCGTCATCGAACGCAACCGCGCCGCTCCGCCCGCCGCGCCCGCGGAGGGCGCCCGTTATCTCGTCGGCGGCGAAGCGACCGGCGCATTCGCCGGCCATCCGGGCGAGGTCGCGTTCTTCGATCTCGGGATCTGGCGCTTCCTCGTGCCCCGCGCCGGATGGCACGCCTACGTGGAGGCCGAGGATTGCGTCATCGTCTTCGACGGCGCCGACTGGCAGGACCTCGGCCATTACGGACGCGACCTCGACAACCTGGACCGGCTCGGCATCGGAACCGTCGCGGACGACGTCAACCGCCTTGCCGCGAAGCTCAACGCGGCCCTCTTCACCGCCCGCGCGGCGGGCGAGGGCGGGACGGGCAACTTGCGCATCTCCCTCAACAAGAGCGAGACCGCCAACGTCGTGTCCCAGCTCTACCAGCGCGCCTATAGCGGGCGCGCCGAGACGGGCCTGATCGGGGGCGACGATTTCAGCATCCGCGTCTCGGCGGACGGGAGCCTGTGGCGGGACGCCCTCGCGATCGACCGGAACACCGGGATCGTGTCCTTCCCCAGCGGCCTCGCGGGCTTGGCCGGCCTGCCGGGGCCGAACCTGCTCCACAACGCCGCCTTCCTGGTCAACCAGCGCGGCTTTCCGGGGGGATCGCTCGCGGTCGGCTATTACGGCTTCGACCGCTGGCGCGCCGGCACCGGCAACGCGACGCTCAGCCGCGCGGCCGACGGCACCGCGACCCTGACCGGCACCATCGAGCAGGTGCTCGACGTCGACCTGACGGCCTCCCTGCTGGGGGCCGCCCATTATGGCGGTCAAACCTACACCCTGTCCGTCGAGAACCCCACGAGCGCCCTGACGGTGTCCCTCGGTGGGGCGTCGGGCGTCATCCCGGCCGGATCCGGCCGCCGCTCGGCGACGCTGACGCTGGGCCCGGGGGAGACCGGATCCGTCACTTTCCGGCTCCAGGCCGCTTCGGCCTGCGCCTTCCGGCGCCTCAAGCTCGAACCCGGCGGCGCCGCAACGCCCTGGGCCGGCATCGCCCTCGACACGGAAGAGGCGCGGTGCCGCCGCTATTACCAGCGGCTTCCCTTTACGGGTACCACGACGGGCACCCTGGGCGTCCTGGCGCAGAGGGTCTCCGCCAACATGATCGAAGCCCCGATCCTTCTGCCCGTCGCCATGCGGACGGGCGCCGTCCTGACGGCCACCTATTTCGGTTGGACGGCAGGGGCGCCCTCGGGCAGCCAGATGGCGTTCCTCGACAGCGCCACCTCGTCCTGGATCTCCATCGCGGGCACGCCGAGCGCGTCCCTGGCGGGCACGCCCGGCACCCATGCGGCGATCCTGCGCGTCCAGGCCTCCGGAAGCTTCGGAGGCGCCGCCGGCGCTCACGGCACCCTGCACCTCGGCGGCGGCGCCGCGATCGCCCTGCAGGCCGAGCCATGACGGCCCGCTCCTTCGAGCCGGCCCTGCGGGCCGTGTTGGACCTGGAAGGCGGCTTCGTGCGCCATCCCGGCGATCCGGGCGGGGCCACCAATCGTGGCATCACCCAGCGCACCCTGGCGCGCGCCCGGGGCCGACCCGTCACCGTCGACGAGGTGCGTGCGCTCACGGCGCCGGAAGCGGGCGCTATCTACCGCCGCCTCTACTGGGATGCCGTGCGGGCCGACGGCCTGCCGGCCGGAATCGACCTCGCGCTGTTCGACTTCGCCGTCCATTCCGGTCCCGCCCGATCCGTTCGCGCGCTTCAGCGCCTCCTGGGCGTACGGCCTGATGGCCGGGTGGGACGGGAGACGCTGCTCGCCGCCGCCGCGGCCGACCCGGAAGAGGTCATCCGCGGCCTCACCCGCAAGCGGCTCGGCTTCCTGCAGCGGCTCGGCCCATGGCGGCTCTTCGGGCGCGGCTGGAAGCGGCGGGTTCTCGCCGTGGAACGCGCCGCGCTCGCCCTCGTGCCCCAAGCCCTCAAGGAGATCCCCATGCCCGATACCAAGTCCATTCTCGCCAGCCGTACGGTCTGGTCCAACCTCCTGGGGCTGCTGGCCGTCCTGGCGGGCGTGCTCGGTTTCGATGCGTCAGGCGTCGATTCCGGCGCGGTGGCGGACGCCATCGTGCAGATCGTCGCGGCCGGCAGCTTCATTGCCTCCACGCTCTTTCGCATCCTGGCCACCCAGCAGATCCGGAACTGACCGGAGGGCGGATGAAACGTCATTCAGGCTCTATTCACGGCCTTTCCGGCACGGTGCGGCCATGCGTTTCCTAGGGCCCATCCTCCTGTGGCTCGGGCTCTGCGGCGCGGTTCACGCCCAGAGCCCTGAAGCTGTCCCGCTCAACTGCCTGCCGCCTCGCGAGATGCGTCAGGCAGTGGCCGACAAGGGCGTCGTCGCCCCCGTGGCGGCGGTGGTGACGGCCCGGCGGCGGGTGCCCGACGCGGACGTGTTGCGGGCCAGCCTATGCCGTAACGACAACGGCCTCGTCTATGTCATCATGGCCTTGCAGAGTGACGGCCGGATCGTGCAAGTGATGGTGGACGGATCGTCCGGCACCGTCAAATCCGTTCACTAGGGAGTACCGCCACCGTGCGCCTGCTTGTCGTCGAGGACGATCAGACCCTCAATCGCCAGATCGTGACCGCCCTGGAACAGGCCGGCTATGCCGTCGATCAGGCCTATGACGGCGAGGAGGGGCAGTTTCTGGGCGAGACCGAGCCCTACGACGCCGTGATCCTCGACCTTGGCCTGCCCAAGGTGGACGGGGTGTCCGTGCTCAATGCCTGGCGCCGGGAGGAGCGGAAGATGCCCGTCATCATCCTGACCGCCCGCGACCGCTGGAGCGACAAGGTCCAAGGCTTCGACGCCGGGGCGGACGACTACGTGACCAAGCCCTTCCACATGGAGGAGCTCCTGGCCCGCGTTCGCGCGCTTCTGCGCCGGGCCACGGGCCATGCCACGAGCGAGATCGCCTGCGGGCCCGTGCGCCTCGATACCCGCTCCGGCCGCGTCGTGGTGGACGGCAACCCGGTCAAGCTCACCTCGCACGAGTACCGGCTGCTGTCCTATCTCATGCACCATACGGGCCGGATCGTTTCGCGCGCGGAACTGACCGAGCACCTGTACGACCAGGATTTCGACCGGGATTCAAACACGATCGAGGTGTTCATCGGCCGCCTTCGCAAGAAGCTCGGCGTCGACATCATCCAGACCGTGCGCGGCCTGGGCTACCTTCTCGAAGCCTCGCGGACCCCCGCGTGACAGGCCTGCGGGCCCTGGCGAAACCTCTCGGGAAGACCGTCCCGGCCGGATTCTGGAAGCCTCTGGCCGGGCGCTCCATCGCCGTCCGCCTCGCGGTCTCCTCGGTGTTCTGGAGCTTCGTGATCCTCCTCATCGCGGGCCTCATCCTGTCCGCCGTCTACCGCGACAACACGGAGCGCGCCTTCGACCAGCGGCTTCTCGTCTTCGCCAACACCTTGGCGTCCGCCCTCGTGGCGCCGGGCGATCCCGACCGGGATCTCGGCCCCATCGGCGATCCGCGCTTCGAGCTGCCCCTGTCGGGCTGGTACTGGGAGGTGGTGCGTCCGAACGCGCGGGAGCAGAACATCCGCCTGTCGAAATCGCTGTTCGGCGGACAATTGCCGAGCCTCGTGCCGCAAGGCCAGACGCCGCGCTTCGGCGAAATCCGGCGCGGCTACGGCCAAGCGCCGGACGAGCGGGGCCTGCGCATGGTGGAGCGGGACATCGATGTGGGCCAAGAGGGGCGTTTCATCATCCGCGTCGCCGGTCCGGCGGACGAGATCGAAGGCAGCATCCGCAATTTCTCCTTCGCGCTGCTCGTCACCTTCGCGGCCCTGGGCGTCGCGCTCGGCGCCTCGACCCTGCTGCAGATCCGCTTCGGCCTCCAGCCCCTCATCAAGCTGCGCGGCGCGCTGACAGCCATTCGTCGGGGCGAGGCGGACCGCATCCCGGGCGAGTTCCCGAGGGACATCGCGCCCCTCGCGAGCGAGCTGAACCTGCTCCTCGACACCAACCGCGAGATCCTGGAGCGGGCCCGCACCCAGGTCGGCAACCTCGCCCATGCCCTCAAGACGCCCCTCAGCATCATCGTCAACGAGGCCGAGAGCGCCCCGGAGGACGTGGCCGCCAAGGTGCGGGAGCAGGCCGCCCTCATGCGCGACCAGGTGAACTACTACCTCGACCGCGCCCGCGCGGCGGCGCTTGCCGGGACGCTCGGCACCCTGACGGAGGTCGAGCCGGTCCTGGCGGGCCTGTCCCGCACCTTCGTGAAGATCTACCGGGACAAGGACCTCGATATCGCGGTTCAATGCCTGGCGGGCGTGAAGTTCCGGGGCGAGCGGCAGGACCTGGAGGAGATGGCCGGAAATCTCATCGACAACGCCGCCAAATGGGCCGCCTCCCACGTGAGCGTGACGGCGTCCCGGGTCGAGGACCTGGACCGTCCGTGGCTGCACATCCTCATCGACGATGACGGTCCCGGCCTGCCCGAGGAGGCCAGGACCGAGATGCTCAAGCGCGGGCGGCGCCTGGACGAGACCAAACCGGGCTCGGGACTCGGCCTGTCCATCGTGAGCGATCTGGCGGCCCTCTATCGCGGGCGCCTCCGCTTGGAGCCGTCTCCCTCCGGCGGCCTGCGGGCCCGGCTGGAACTTCCGGGGGATGGCGGCTGAGGGCGCATCATTCGTGCGTGACACCGTGCCACCGTCGTGCTTCACCGCAGCGCGCGTTAAGTAGGCCCCCATGGTGATCTGGATTGTCTTGCTGGTGATGACGGCCGCGGCCGTGATGGCGGTGCTGTGGCCCCTGTCGCGCCACGAATCCGCCGCTGCCGGGGACGATCCGAACACGGAGTTCTACCGCCAGCAGATCGCCGAGATCGAGCGTGACCGCGCCCGGGGCATGCTGATGCCGGAGGAGGCCGAATCCGCCAAGGCCGAGGCGGCGCGCCGCCTCATCCGGGCCGGAGCCAGCGCCGATGCGGCCGCCTACGCCGTGGGTGAGCCCGCCCTGCGCCGCCGCCGGGCGGTCTCCGCCCTGGCCCTGTCCCTGGTGCCGATTCTCGCCGTGGCGGTCTACGGCGCCTACGGGTCCCCGCACCTGCCGGTCGCGCGGCCCGCCCCGCAGGCCAAGGCCGCCGACGGGATCGACCTCGCCGCCGCCGTCGGCCAGATCGAGGCCCACCTGGCCAAGAGCCCGGAGGACGGGAAGGGCTGGGACATCATTGCGCCGGTCTACTTGCGCATGGGCCGCGTGAACGACGCCGTGAACGCCTACGCCACCGCCCTCAGGCTTCTCGGCCGGGATGCGAACCGGTTGACCAATTACGGCGAGGCTCTCGTGCTCGCCCAGAGCGGCATCGTGACCGCCCAGGCCAAGGCTGCGTTCGACGAGGCCATCAAGCTCGACGGATCGTCCCCGAGGGCCCGGTTCTATCTCGCACAGGCGGCCGCGCAAGACGGGCAGACCGACAAGGCTCGGGCCGAGTACACCTCGCTTCTCGCCTCCGCACCGGCGAACGCCCCTTGGGTGCCCGTGGTGAAGGACCAGCTCGCCCGCCTCGACGGGACCGCACCCGCTCAAGACAGCCCCATGCCGGATGCCGCTGCGATCCAAGGCATGGTGGACGGGCTCGCGTCCCGCCTTGCGTCCCAGGGCGGCTCGGCCGAGGAATGGACCCGGCTGATGCGCTCCTACATGGTGCTGGGACAGCGCGACAAAGCACAGGATGCCGCCCGGCGCGCCCGCCAGGCCCTTGCGAAGGATGGGGCTGGCCTGCAAATGGTGGACGCGATGGCCCAGGACCTCCAACTGACCGACGACGCGACGAAGCCATGACCCGCAAGCAGCGACGCCTGACCCTCATCGGAACAGCGGGTGCCGTGCTGGCGCTGGCGCTCGGCCTCGTGCTCTTCGCCATGAGCGACACCATCGTGTTCTTCAACGCGCCGTCGGACATCCAGGCCAAGAACGTGCAGCCCGGCACGCGCTTCCGCCTGGGCGGCCTCGTCAAGGAAGGCACCGTGCGGCGTGACGAGAACCAGCTCGTGAGCTTCGAGGTGACCGACATGGCGAGCACCGTCGCCGTTCACTACAAGGGCTTGCTGCCGGATCTTTTCCGGGAAGGGCAGGGGATCGTGGCCGAAGGCATGCTGGAGCCGTCGGGCGTCTTCCGGGCCGATACGGTGCTGGCCAAGCACGACGAGACCTACATGCCGCCCGAGGTGGCCGATGCTCTGCGGCGTCAAGGCCATTGGCAGGGCGAGGCAAAAGCCCCACAACAGGCACAAAATTAAGGGAGCTGATCGGTGTTGGTCGAGGCCGGACATTACGCGCTCGCGCTGGCGCTCGGATTGTCCCTGATCCAGTTCGGGGTGCCGCTCTGGGGCGCGCGGGTCAACGATCCGGTTCTCATGAACGTGGCGCCGCCCGCCGCCATCGCGGTCTTCATCTGCGTCCTGGCCTCATTCCTGGCGCTGACGGCCGCCTACGTGACTTCCGACTTCTCTGTGCTCAACGTGGTCGAAAACTCCCACTCGACGAAGCCGATGATCTACAAGATTTCCGGCGTCTGGGGAAACCACGAGGGCTCGATGCTGCTCTGGATCCTCATCCTGACCCTGTTCGGGGCCGTGGTGGCGGGGGCCCGCCGAAGCGTGCCCTTGCGGCTTCGCGCCAACACGCTCGGCGTTCAGGCCGCCGTAACGGTGGCGTTCCTGCTGTTCATCCTCACCACCTCGAACCCCTTCACCCGCGTAGTGCCGGCGCCCCTGGAGGGCCAGGACCTCAACCCGCTGCTGCAGGATCTCGGCCTCGCGATCCATCCGCCGCTCCTGTACATCGGCTATGTGGGTTTCTCGATCACCTTCGCTTTCGCATGCGCGGCCCTCATCGACGGGCGCATCGACGCGGTCTGGGCGCGGATCGTGCGGCCCTGGACCCTCGGCGCCTGGGCCTTCCTGACGCTCGGCATCGCCATGGGGTCCTATTGGGCCTATTACGAACTCGGCTGGGGCGGCTGGTGGTTCTGGGACCCGGTGGAGAACGCCTCGCTCATGCCGTGGCTCGCGGGCACCGCCCTGGTCCATTCCACCGTCGTCATGGAGAAGCGCGACGCCCTCAAAGTCTGGACGATCCTGCTCGCCATCCTGACCTTCTCGCTCTCGCTCCTCGGCACGTTCCTGGTGCGCTCCGGCGTGCTCACTTCGGTGCATTCCTTCGCGGTCGATCCGGAGCGCGGCATCGTCATCCTGGCCATCCTGATGATCTTCATCGGCGGTTCGCTCGCGCTTTTCGCCTGGCGCGCGCCGATGCTGCAGCAGGGCGGCATCTTCGCGCCGGTTTCCCGCGAGGGCGTGTTGGTGCTGAACAACCTGTTCCTGGCCACCGCCTGCGCGACGGTGTTCATCGGCACGCTCTATCCGCTGGCGCTCGAATCCGTCACGGGCGAGAAGATTTCCGTCGGGGCTCCGTTCTTCAACTTCACCTTCGTGCCGTTGATGCTGCCTTTGTTGCTGCTTCTGCCCTTCGGCCAGACGCTGGCCTGGAAGCGCGGCAACTTTCTCGGTACGGCGCAGCGACTCTACGCCGTGATCGGCATCGCGATCCTGGTGACGCTCGCGGTCTATGCCTTCACCCTTGGCGGCCCGGTCCTGGCGCCGCTCGCCATCGGACTTGGGATGTTCCTCGTCCTGGGCTCGCTCAACGAGATCCTGACGCGGTCCTGGGCGAAGGGCTCGAACCTCTCCGCAGCCTTGCGCCGCGCGCGGGGCTTGCCCCGTTCAGCCTGGGGCACCAGCCTTGCTCATGCGGGCGTCGGTCTCACCGTCATCGGCATCGCGGCGACAGCCTGGAACGCCGAAGAGCTCGGCATCCTGAAGGTCGGCGACACGCTGAGCGCCGGTCCCTATCAGGTCAAGCTCGAACGGGTTGTGCCCCGTGCCGAAGCGAATTACCGCGACGAGGTGGCGACCCTCCTGGTGTCATCAGGTGGACGAGAGCTTGGACATGTCGAGACGATGAAGCGGATCTACGTGACCCGCAACATGCCGACCACCGAGGCCGGAATCATGACGTTCGGCTTGAGCCAAGTCTATGCCAGCATCGGCGAGATCCAGGCGGACGGATCGGTCGGCCTGCACCTGTTTTACAAGCCCTTCGTGCTGCTCATTTGGCTCGGCGCCGTGGTGATGGCGGCGGGCGGGGCCCTGTCCCTGAGCGACCGCCGCCTGCGCGTCGGCGCGCCGGTGCGGGCCAAGGGTCTACAGGCCATGCCGGCTCCGGCGGAGTAGGCCATGCGGACCGCGCTCGCCCTGATTCTTGCGCTCGGCCTCGGCGGCTCGGCGCTTGCCGTTCAGCCTGACGAGGTGCTCAAGGATCCGGCCCTCGAGCAGCGGGCGCGGGGCATTTCGTCGGGCTTGCGCTGCCTCGTCTGCCAGAACCAGTCCATCGACGATTCGGATGCGCCGCTCGCCAAGGACCTGCGCGTTCTCGTGCGCGAGCGCCTGACGGCCGGAGACAGCGATTCTCAGGTGCGCGACTTCCTCGTCCAGCGCTATGGCGAGTTCGTCCTTCTGAAACCCTCCTTCAGCGGCCACAATCTCCTGCTATGGCTCGGTCCCTTCGCGGTTCTGGTTGTCGGAGGCATCGGGGTGTTCGTCTCCATGCGAAGGCGCAAGGTCCAGCCAGCGGTCCCGCTCGATGCGACGGAGCAGTCGGCGCTTGAGGAGTTGCTCAGAGGTAAAGGGCAAGGCCGGAAAGAGGTTTGAATGGCCCTCGCCTCATCCTGAGGGAATTGCAGAGCAATTCGTCTCGAAGGATGGTCCAGTTGGCGCCGGAAACACCTCGCTGGAGCCATCCTTCGAGACACCCGCTTCGCGGGCCCTCAGGATGAGGTCGAGGGGCATCGAGAAGCCGCTAGTCAGCTCCTCACGATCAGGTTGAGCACGACTCTCCCGCCTTGCCCAACCTTACGAACAATTCATCTGGCCGTGAGAGCACCGTAACGGGACGTCCCCCATCTTGATCTCATGACGAACCCCCAGAGGGGTTTGCGGAGGTCAATCTGATGACGAACACGAATTCCAATTCGGCCAGCAAGCGCACCGCCAAGTGGCTCGGTGCAGCCGCCGTGGCGGCCCTGATCGCCGGCGGTGCCGTGCAGACCGGTTTCATCGCCCCCAACGAGGCCCATGCCGAGCTTCGCTCCATGAGCCAGCCCGTCCAGGGCCTGCCTTCCTTCGCCGACGTGATCGAGAAGGTGAAGCCCGCAGTGGTGTCGGTCAAGGTCAAGGTGCAGAACGTGGCCAGCCGCGACGACGACGAGGACGGCGGGCAGTTTTCCATGCCCGACTTGCCCCCGGGCCACCCCATGGAGCGCTTCTTCAAGCAGTTCCGTGACGGCCAGCCGGGTCAGCGCGGCGAGCGTGGCCAGCGCCAGCAGCCCAAGCAGTTCGGCCAGTCTCTCGGCTCGGGCTTCTTCGTCTCGGCCGACGGCTATGTGGTGACCAACAACCACGTGGTCGAGAACGGCGCCAGCGTCCAGGTGACGATGGAAGACGGCAAGTCCTACGACGCGAAGGTCGTCGGCACCGATCCCAAGACCGACCTGGCCCTGCTCAAGGTCGATGGCGGGAGCGACTTCCCCTATGTGCGGCTGGCCGGCCAAAAGGCCCGTGTCGGCGACTGGGTGATGGCGATCGGCAACCCGTTCGGCCTCGGCGGCACCGTGACGGCCGGCATCGTGTCGGCCCAGCACCGGGACATCGGCGCGGGTCCCTACGATGACTTCATCCAGATCGATGCTCCCGTGAACCGGGGCAATTCGGGTGGACCGACCTTCAACCTGGCCGGTGAAGTGGTTGGGGTGAACACCGCGATCTTCTCGCCGTCCGGCGGGAACGTGGGCATCGCCTTCGCGATCCCGGCCTCGACGGTGGACTCCATCGTGACCTCGCTGAAGGACAAGGGTTCCGTGACCCGCGGCTTCATCGGCGTGCAGATGCAGCCCGTCACCAAGGAGATCGCCGAGGCGATCGGCCTGAAGGAGCCCAAGGGCGCCCTCGTGGCTGAGGCCATGAAGGACAGCCCCGCCGCCAAGGCAGGCGTGCGGACCGGCGACACCATCGTGGCCGTCGACGGCGAGCGGATCGGCGAGGCCAAGGACCTGTCGCGCAAGATCGCCACGGTCGCGCCGGGCAAGTCCGTTTCGCTCACCCTCTATCGCGAGGGCAAGGAGCGGACCGTGACCCTCGAGGTCGGATCGCAGCCGAAGGCCTAAAACCCTCGGTTCAAAGGTTGGACGCCGGGCCTTTCTCGTCAATCGCCCCCCAGCGGGCCCGGCGCTCCTGCCCTCGGCAGGCTGGTTCCCCCTCCATAAACCAGCCTGCCGTTGGGCTCCCATCGGCAAGCGGCCCGACAGCACAGCCCTCCGTCGTCCCTGTTGTCCTGCATTCGAACGGCGGGCCTTGCGTAACCGGCCCCGAGCCCTTGAGCCGCTTCCACCACAAGCCCCGGTGGAGGCGGCTTTTGTTTTTACCATCCTGGCTTTTCGGGCGCGGGCCGGATGCCATTCCGGGAAAAAGGGCTCTAAGATCATGCCCATGCGTATTCTGATCATCGAGGATGACCGCGAGGCAGCCTCCTATCTCGTCAAGGCCTTTCGCGAGGCCGGTTACGTCGCCGATCACGCCGCCGATGGCCTCGACGGCTATGCCATGGCGGAATCCGGCGATTACGACGTGCTGGTGGTCGACCGCATGCTGCCCAAGCTCGACGGCCTGTCCCTGATACGCTCGCTGCGGGAGCAGAAGGTCGAGACGCCCGTTCTCATCCTGTCCGCTCTCGGCCAGGTCGACGACCGGGTGAAGGGCCTGCGGGCCGGCGGTGACGATTACCTGCCCAAGCCCTATGCCTTCTCCGAGCTATTGGCGCGGGTGGATGTGTTGTCGCGGCGACGGTCCTCGGGGGGCAGTGCCGAGCCCACGATCTACCGCATCGCGGATCTCGAACTCGACCGGCTGTCCCACCGGGTCACCCGTTCGGGACGTGAGATCGTGCTGCAGCCCCGCGAGTTCCGATTGCTCGAATATCTCATGAAGAACGCCGGACAGGTGGTGACCCGCACCATGCTGCTCGAACATGTCTGGGATTACCACTTCGATCCGCAGACCAACGTGATCGACGTTCACGTATCCCGCCTGCGCGCCAAGGTGGACAAGGGCTTCGACCGGCCGCTCATCCATACGATCCGGGGCGCGGGCTACACGGTGCGCGTCGGCCAGGAGGGGGCGCGGGGCGATGACGAGTAGCGCCGCCATGAGCTGGCGCGCGGGACGCCCCATGTCGGCGCTCGGCAAGCTCGTCCGCACGACCGCGTTCAAGCTTTCGTTCGCGTATCTTCTGGTCTTCACGGTCTTCGCATTCGGGACCCTGTCTTACGTGGCCTGGAACGCGAGGCGGGTTCTGGACGACCAGTTCATTTCCACCATTCAGGCCGAGATCACAGGGCTGTCCGACGTATATCGGACGGGCGGCATCCGCCGCCTCGTCACCATCGTCGACCGCCGCTCCCGAATGCCTGGCGCCTCCCTCTATCTCGTGACGACGGATACGGGCGAGCGCATCGCCGGCAATGTGGGGGCGCTGCCTGCGGGCATCATCGACCGTCCGGGCCAGTACGAGACCGATTACGCCCGCACCGAGGAGGCCAATGCTCCCACGGGCCATGCCATCGTGCGCGTCTACATGCTGCCGGGCGGCTTCCGTCTCATGGTCGGACGCGACGTGGAGGAGCGGGCCCGTCTGCGCGAGGTCATCCAGCGCGCGTTCGGCTACTCGATCATCCTCATCGGCGTGCTCGGCTGCGCGGGCGGATGGTTCATCACGCGGCGGGTGCTCAAGCGCGTGGACGACATGACGGAGACGACCCGCACCATCATGGACGGCGACCTGAACGGACGCCTTCGCGTCGTGGGAACGGGCGACGAGCTCGATCGCCTCGCCCAGAACCTGAACGCCATGCTCGACCGGATCGGCGAACTGATGGTGGGCATGAAGGAGGTGTCCGACAATATCGCCCACGATCTCAAGACGCCGCTCACCCGGCTGCGCAACAAGGCCGACGAGGCCTTGCGAAGCGCCAAGACTCCCGAGGAGCTGCGCGAGGCCCTGGAGGCCAATATCGAGGAGAGCGACAACCTCATCCGCATCTTCAACGCCCTCCTGATGATCGCCCGCCTGGAGGCCGGCGGCGCCCGTGAGGTGCTGGCGGATTTCGATGCCGCCGACGTGGTGCGCGACGTGGGTGAGCTCTACGACGCGGTTGCGGAGGACGCGGGCGTTCCGCTCACCCTGGCGGTAGACGACGATCTGCCGGTCCACGGCAACCGCGAATTGTTGGGCCAAGCCATGGCCAATCTGCTCGACAATGCCATCAAGTACGGGGCCGGCCGGGGAGGCGATCGGCTCGAAGGTGGGATCGAACTCACGGCCGCCAAGGCTGACGGCATGGTGCGGATCACCGTGGCGGATCGGGGGCCGGGCATCCCGGAGACGGACAGGGTTCGGGTCGTCGAGCGGTTCGTTCGCCTGGAAAGCGCCCGCTCCAGCCCAGGATTCGGCCTGGGGCTCAGCCTGGTCTCGGCCGTCGCCCGTCTGCATGGCGGCACCTTCAAACTTGAGGACAATGCGCCAGGCCTCAAGGCCGTGCTTGCAATTCCCCTGAAAGACGTTCCAACGTCGTAAACCCGATCTCGACCTGACGAGAGCCGCCGGCCTGCCGTGACGGATGCGTCCAGAAGCCCCTGGAGCCCTCCCTCACGACACGGGGGACCTGGCTCAGGACGACGTTTTCCGCTGGGTTGGACGATCCTATGGCCGCAGATGCAAGATCCCTTCAGGCCCGCTTGACGAAGGCACCCCTCGTCTCCGACGCGCGCCGCGCCAAGGCTCGGATGGCGGACTGGCTGAAGCGGGTCGAGGCAGCCGGCGCCGACAGGGCTCTTCTGGACTCCCTCGCGGGAGGACTCTTGCGCGACCTTCTTCTGGCGGTTGCCGACCACTCGCCATTCCTGTCCAACGTCATCGCAGGGCGCCCGGAACTCGTCGCGGAACTGTCCGCTGGCGTTCCGGAGGACGTCCACGCGCGCTTGGCGGCGGACCAAGCGGGCCTGTTCCGTCGCTTCCGTGACGGGGAGATCGGCCGGGATGAGGTTGCCCGCCACTTTCGTCGCAACCGCAACGCTCATGCGCTGCTCGTCGCCCTCGCCGATATGGGCGGGGTCTGGAGCGTGGAGGAGGCCACGCAGGCCCTGTCCGATTTCGCGGACGCTTCCGTGCGCGGCGGCGTCGGTGTCGTTCTCACCGAGATGGCGTCGCTCAAGCGCATCACGCTCGCGAACGCGGACGAGCCCGGCGAAGGCTCAGGCTTCACGGTGCTGGCGCTCGGAAAGCATGGCGCCGGCGAGCTCAATTATTCGAGCGACATCGACCTCGTGGTGTTCTTCGATCCGGAAACCGCGCCCTTGCCCGATCCCTCCGAGGCGGCCACCTTCTACACCCGCGTGGCGCAGGGGCTCGCGCGTCTCCTGCAGGAGCGCACGTCGGACGGCTACGTGCACCGGGTCGATTATCGCCTGCGGCCCGATCCGGGCTCGACGCCAACCGCCGTCGCGCTGCCGTCGGCCTACACCTATTACGAGACCGTCGGACAGAACTGGGAGCGGGCCGCTCTCATCAAGGCGCGACCCGTGGCGGGCGACCTCGGTCTCGGCGAAGCTTTTCTCGCCGACCTGAGACCCTTCATCTGGCGCAAGTATTTCGACTTCGCGTCCATCGCCGACGTGCATGCCATGAAGCGGCAGATCCACGCGGTGCGAGGCCACGACCAGATCGCGGTGGCGGGGCACGACATCAAGCTCGGGCGAGGGGGGATCCGCGAGGTCGAGTTCTTCGTGCAGACGCAGCAGCTCGTCTTCGGCGGTCGGAGGCCCGGACTGCGCGGACGACGCACCCTCGACATGCTGGCGGCCCTGCACCAGGAGGGCTGGATCACCGCCGGGGCGCGGGACGAGCTGTCCGATGCCTACCGGTTCCTTCGCACGGTCGAGCATCGCCTGCAGATGGTGGCCGACGAGCAGACGCAGCGGCTTCCCGTCGATGAGGATCAGCTCAAGCGTTTCGCCCGCTTTTGCGGCTTTTCCAGCTTCGCGGCGTTTTCCAAGGCTCTGATCAAGCAGGCCAAGATCGTCCAGGGCCATTACGCTCTCCTCTTCGAGGAGGGCCCCGAGCTTGCCTCCGATGCGGGCAATCTTGTCTTTACCGGGACGACCGACGACCCCGAGACGCTGGCCACCCTGCAGCGCCTGGGCTTTCGCCAGCCCGAGCAGGTGGCCGAGACCGTGCGGGGGTGGCATTTCGGACGCCGCGCCGCCATCACCAGCCAGCGCGCCAGGGAGGTTCTGACGGAACTCGTGCCAGCCCTGCTGACAGCCCTCGGCGGAACGCCCGATCCGGACGGGGCTCTCGCGGCGCTCGACCGGGCCTTCGCCCGGATGCCCGCCGCCGCGGAGCTTCTCACGATCATGAAATCGCATGACCGGCTTCGCCTCCTCTTCGCCGACCTGCTGGGCACGGCACCGCGACTTGCGGACATGGTGGCGCAATCACCCCACGTCCTCGACACGCTCATCGATCCCGCTTTCGTCGTGCCGCTGACCGACGATGCCTCCATCGAGGATCAGGTGCGCCAATCCATCGGACGACCGACCGATCACGAGGATTTTCTCGACCGGACGCGCGACGCCGCACGGCAGATGCGTTTCGCGACAGGCGCCAAGATGCTGTCGGGCATCCTGTCGCCCGCCCAGGCCGGCGAGGCGTATTCGGCCATCGCCCGCGCCGTCATCCGCGCCTCGTTCGAACAGGTGCGATCCGTGTTCGAAGCGGAGCACGGACGGGTGTCCGGCGGCCGGATCGCGATCTTGGGCCTCGGGCGGCTCGGCACGCGCGAACTGACGGCGGGATCCGATCTCGATCTCGTCGTCACGTACGACTTCGATGAGGAGGATCGCGAGAGCTCAGGCCCGCGTCCGCTCGATGCGGTGGTCTATTATACACGCCTGACCCAGCGCCTCGTGGCGGCCCTCACCGTGCCGACGCGGCGAGGGTTGCTCTACGAGGTCGATCTGCGCCTTCGCCCGCAAGGCGGCAAAGGACCGGTCGCGTCGCAGTTTCGGGGCTTCCTGGCCTATCAGCGAAGCGAGGCCGATCTCTGGGAGCACATGGCTCTGACCCGCGCCCGCGTCATGGCGGGCGACGGCGATTTCTGCGCGGACGTACAGGCCGCGGTGTCGGACATCGTCGCCACGAAGCGGGACCCTGCCGGGGTCAACAGGGAGGTTCGCGCCATGCGCGACCTCATCGCGCAGGAGAAGGGCGACGACGACCCCTGGGATCTGAAACTGGCGCGCGGCGGGCTGACGGATCTCGACTTCATCGCCCAGGCGCTGATCCTGTCTCAGGCTCGGGCGCATCCGTCGCTTGCCGGCCTCGCGCCGGAATCGACCTTCGCCGAGGCGCAGGCCGTCGGGATCCTGAGCGAGGACGAGGCGCACACCTTGATCGACGCCCATCGTCTTCTCGCGTCGGTCTTCCAATGGCAGCGCCTGACGATCGAAGGGCGTTTCGACGCGGCGTCCGTGTCTCCCGCCATCATGAAACGCCTGGCAGGCGCGGCGGGGCTGCCGAATCCGAAGGTTCTGCTCACGCACCTCGACGAGACACGCAAGCGCGTTGTCGAGATCTACCGTCGCGTGCTGGCTTAGGCGGCCGCGTCCGCGAGTGCGATGTCGGCGCTCGTGGCCTCCGTCAGCGGCAGGTGGACCAGCACGATGGTGCCGACGCCTTCCTGGCTCTTGATGCGCAGCGAACCGCCATGCAGCTCCGCGATTGAGCGGGCGATGGCAAGACCGAGACCCGAGCCCTTGTAGCTCTTCGAAAACTCGGTCTCGACCTGCTCGAACGGACGGCCCAGACGCTGGAGCGCATGGTCGGGAATGCCGATGCCGTTATCCTCGACGTAGAGGTTGACGGCATTGCCGGCCTGACGGGTGCGGATGGTGATGCAGCCGCCGTCGTTGGTGAACTTCGTCGCGTTCTGCAGAAGGTTGACCAGGATCTGGTGCAGGCCGCGCTCATCCGCCGGGACCACGATGTCGTCCGGCTGCACGTCCACGGTCACGGTGAGGTTCTTGGCGCGAACCTGTTCGCTGACGAGACGGAGCGCACGCTGCACGGCGCCGTTCACCTCCATCGGCACCTTGGTCAGCGTCGTGCGGCCGGCCTCGATGCGCGACATGTCGAGAATGTCGTTGATGACGGAGAGCAGGTACTCGCCGCTGGAGCGGATGTCGTGGCAGTATTCCTCGTATTTTTCGGAGCCGAGCGAACCGAAGATCCCGCTCTGCATCACCTCGGCGAATCCGATGATCGCGTTGAGCGGGGTGCGGAGCTCGTGGCTCATGTTGGCGAGGAATTCGGACTTGGCCCGGTTGGCGCTTTCGGCTTGAGCCTTCTGGTCGAGATAGCGTTCCGCGAGGTCCGCAAGCTGATGGGTCTGCGCCTCAAGCTTCTGGCGGGATTGCTTGAGGTCGAGAACGGAAGCGATCAGTTCTTTCTCGGATTCCACGAGGCGGTGCTCGTGACGCTTCAGCGCCGTGATGTCGGTGCCGACGGACACGTAGCCGCCGTCCTTGGTGCGGCGCTCGTTGATCTGGAGCCAGCGGCCGTCGTTGAGGCGGGCCTCGAAGCTGCGCGCATCCGCATCCTGACGGTCTCCGCGGGCGAATTGGTGCTGCACCTCCGGCGGGCGGCCCAGTGCCATCACCTCGGCGTAGGACTTGCCTTGAAGCGCGGCGTTGGCCGGCAGTTCGTGCAGTTTCTGGAATTTCGAGTTGCACAGCACGAGGCGATTGTTGGCGTCCCACAGCACGAAGGCTTCCGAGATAGCTTCCACGGCATCGTGCAGGCGCGCATCGGCGCGCGCCGACTTCTCTTCGAGATTGCGCTGCTCGGTCACGTCGACCGCGATGCCGACCAAGTGGCTCGTCTCGTCGTCCGGATCGCTCATGAGTTCGGCGCGGGCGCGCAGCCAGACCCAGTCGTTGTTGGCGCTGCGGATGCGGAACTCGTAGTCGAGCAGCGAAGTGCGCGCGGAGGCAAGCTGCTCGGCGATGGTGTAGAGATCCTCGTCGTCCGCGTGGATCATCGCATTGACTTCGCCGAAGGACAGGAACTCGTCGCGCCGTTCGTAACCCAGCAGCTCATACATCGAGTCGGACCAGTAGATGCGCCCTCTGCCGACATCCCAGTCCCAAAGGCCGCAGCGGCCGCGGCTTAGCGCGGAATCGATACGGTCGCGCACCTTCTCGCAGATCTCGTCGGCCGAGCGCGCCCGGTTGGCCTGCATCACATAGGCCAGGCCGATGCCGAGCAGCACGACGGTCGCGGCGCCGAGCAGGGATACCTGTCCGATGGTGCGGGCCCACCAGCCCGACAGGACGCGCGGGATCGGCTGCACGACGGCGAGCTGGCCGCCGGAGCTCGCGATCGACCGGACCGTGGCGATGCCCTGGTCGCCGTCCGCGAGCTTGATCGTCATGACGCCCGCGCGATCCGCGAACACGGTCAGGGGCTGCGCTTCGCCGAGAAGTTCGCCCAAGGTCGCAGGCGCCACGACGCCTGCGGGGTAGGTCGCCTGCACGTTGCCGTTCATGTCGGTCAGCAGGAGCACGCGGCTGCGCAGCAGCACGCTCGACGGCATGGACTGGGCGATTTCCGAGAGCTGGAGGGCCGCTGCCTTCGCGCTGTTGGGAGCGGCGCGCTGGTCCAGCTTCAAGGCGGCCAGGGACGCGATCACGTCGATGTCGCCGATAGCGTCGATCACGGTCTCTTCGCGGCTGTCGCGAACCTGCACCCAGGCGCTCGTCGCCAACGTGATCAGGAAGAGTGCGAGCAGGGCCGGAACGGCCAAGCGCAACAAGGACTCATATTGTTCGAGACGGCGGAAAGCGGGGTTTGCGATTGATCGCGTTACACCTAGAATCGTACCCGCACGCGCAGGTACGCACGCGGATGTCGCCCCCGCCATGCTGGCCCCCTTTGGAATCCTTTAACGCCCCTCACCGGAAGGATGTGCCGCATCTCTCCGAATCGTTGTTAATAGAATCATCCACAGGTGATTTGTCTAGCTACCTGAGAGCTGCGCCGGGCAAATAATTTAACCATCTGTTGAGGTTTCGTTTGCAAATCGAAATCTCTTTATCATCAGTTGGTTAGCCTGGCACCTATTCGTTTAGAGAGCGTTGAACGATGTCCCCTACGTCACGGGAAAGATTGGGCTTTCCGGCGATCCTTCGAAGGGCCGAACAGGCGGCATTTTTTTGCGAAGTTTTCATCATTTTCCACACGCTGAAGGCGGTCAGGAGTCTTGCGGCGAGTTGCGGATTCAGGTCGTCGATCCTGATGATGAGGTCGGCCATGAAATCGTACCCAGCGCCGTCCGCTCGGTTGAACTGGGTCTGATTGAGCATGGCGAAGCTCGCCAGCAGGGCGCGGGCACGGTTCGGATTGGCGAGAGAGAACGCTTCGTGCTTCATCAAACGCCGCACCCGGTCCAGCGTCCCGGCCTCGGGAATCGCCGCCTGCAGCGTGAACCACTTGTCCAGAACCAGCGGCTCGTCGCGGTAGCTCTGTTCGAAAGCCGACAATGCGTCCTCGCGGGCCCGGCCGGGCAGGGTCGTCAGGACGCCCAGGGCGCCGAGCCTTTCCGTCATGTTCGTTGCCGTTTCGAATTGCCGGAGCGCGAGGGTCTCGCCCTGGGCGGCATCGCCCGCAGTCAGCAGGTCCAGGGCGACGTTGCGCAGGGCGCGCCGCCCCGCGCTCGCAGCATCCGGGCTGTAGGCGCCTGTCGAGGCCAAGCCAGCGTGCAGCCGCTCGAGCGGCTCCGCGCAATGCCGGCCAATCCGGCGGCGCAACTCGGTGCGGGCTTCGTGGATGGCGTCGGGGTCGACGTCGCTGCCGATCTCCTGGGCGATGTCGGCCTCAGACGGCAGGGTGAGCACGAGGGCCGCGAAGGCGGGGTCGGCTTCGGCGTCCCTTTCCAGGAACGCGCGCAAGGCTCCTGTCAGGCTCACGCTCTCGGCTTCGTTGAAGGGCGCCCCGCCGCTGGCCGCCGCCAGCATCCGCATCGCAACGGTCTGCGCGGCCTGCCAGCGATTGAACGCGTCCGTGTCGTGGCGCAGGAGGGTCAGCAACGCGTCCGTCGTCAGGTCGAGCGAAGCTTTGACGGGCGCCGAGAAGGCCCTGAACACCGACGGCACCGGTCTCACGGCAACGTTCGAGAAGGTGAGACTCTCAGCCGTCTTGTCGAACACGAAGACGCCGTCCTCCCGCACCTCATTGCAGGAGATCGCAAGGGGCTCGCCGTCCGGCGACACGAGGCCAAGCACGACGGGAATCACCATCGGGCCCTTGTCGGGCTGGCCCGGCGTCGGAGCGGTTTCCTGGGTGAAGTCGAGCCTGTAGGTTCTCGCCTCCGGATCGTGGTGTCCCGCGATCGACACGCGGGGCGTCCCGGCTTGAGCGTACCATTGCGCGAAATGCGACAGATCGCGGCCCGTGACGTCGGAGAACGCTCCCAGAAAATCCTCGACGGTCGCGGCGGTCCCGTCGCAACGCTCGAAATAGAGGTCCATGCCGCGCCGGAAGTCTTCCTCGCCGATGAGGGTCTTGAGCATGCGAACGATCTCGGCGCCCTTCTCGTAGACCGTGGCGGTGTAGAAGTTGTTGATTTCCTTGTATTGGGTCGGGCGGACCGGATGGGCGAGGGGGCCGGCGTCCTCGGAGAACTGCCGCGCCCGGAGCACTTTCACCTCGGAGATGCGATGCACCGGCCGCGAGCGTTCGTCTGACGAGAATTCCTGGTCTCGGAAAACCGTCAGGCCTTCCTTCAGGCAAAGCTGGAACCAGTCGCGGCACGTCACGCGGTTGCCCGACCAGTTGTGAAAATACTCGTGGGCGATGATCGCTTCGATGTTGGCGTAATCCGTGTCGGTGGCCGTCTCGGCGCTCGCCAGGACGTATTTGTCGTTGAAGATGTTGAGACCCTTGTTCTCCATGGCGCCCATGTTGAAGTCCGACACGGCCACGATGTTGAACACGTCGAGGTCGTATTCCCGGCCGAAGGCAAGCTCGTCCCAGCGCATGGAGCGCTCCAGGGCATCCAGCGCATAATCCGCGCGGTCCTCCTTGCCGGGCTCCACGTAGACCGCGAGCGCCACGTCCCGGCCGTTCATGGTGGTGAAGCGCTTGGACACGTGGCCGAGCTTTCCGCCGACCAGCGCGAAGAGGTAGGACGGCTTGGGATGTGGGTCGTGCCAGACCGCGTAGTGCCGGTTCGTTCCGGCGACCTCTCCGGTCTCGACGGGGTTGCCGTTCCCGAGCAGCACGGGCGCCTCGTCCCGGTCGGCTTCGATCCGGGTCGTGTAGACGGACAGGACGTCCGGGCGATCGAGACAATACGTGATGCGGCGAAAGCCCTCCGCCTCGCATTGGGTGCAGTAATTGCCGCTCGACCGATAGAGTCCCATGAGCTGGGTGTTCGACGTGGGATCGATCTCGGTCTCAACCGTCAAGGTGAAGGGGCGTGCCGGAGCGTGGGGGATTGTCAGCGCGTCAGGCGACGCCTCGTATTCACCGGTCTTGAGGGTTTGTCCGTCCACAGCGAGGGCTTTGAGAACCAGCTCGTCTCCGTCCAGCACCAGCGGGGCCTGTCCCGGCACGGCCGGGTTCGGTCGGATCGCCAGCGTGGCCGTGACCCGGGTCGCGGTCGGATGCAGGCGCACGTCGAGGTCCACCCGGTCGATCAGGTAGGCGCTGGGGCGATAATCCTCGAGACGGACAACCTGGGGAGTATCGGTTCGCATGGATGTTGTTCTTCCTGACGGTGTGATGGCGTGCCCGGCGGAATGCGTCGGCCGGCGGCACGAAATGGCGCCCGATGGTAGGCCGTCCCCAGCAAATGCCAAGGGGGCGACGATGCAGGCCGCCCCAGCTCTTGACGTTGCGCACCGATGCCCCAAGACGAGGCAGGAGACCCTAGCAAGAGATCGATGCACGAGTGACCGGCAGGCCCTTGGGGCGCCGGAGAAGAGGACACGATGGAATATCTGCACACGATGATCCGGGTCACGGATCTTGACACATCCCTGGACTTCTTCTGCAACAAGTTCGGCCTCGTGGAGGTGCGGCGCACGGAGAGCGAGAAGGGCCGCTTCACCCTGGTCTTCCTGGCCGCCGACGAGGACGTGGCCAAGGCCAAGGACACGAAGGCCCCGCTTCTGGAGCTGACCTACAACTGGGACCCCGAGGAGTACAAAGGCGGCCGCAATTTCGGCCATCTGGCCTATCGGGTCGACGACATCTACGCCTTCTGCCAGAAGCTCATGGACGCGGGCATCACGATCAACCGCCCGCCCCGGGACGGGAACATGGCCTTCGTCAAGACCCCGGACAACGTTTCCATCGAGATCCTGCAGCGCGGCGAGCCGAAGCCCCCGCAGGAGCCCTGGGCCTCGATGCCCAACACGGGCACCTGGTAGGCCGTCCCGCGCGAAGTGTTGTCGCGGGGCCGCCGCGACAACGACCCTGTTGGCGAAAGCCCGTTCCTCGGCCATGCTAGCCTGGAGGTTGAGCCGGACGATCCGGTGGAGGCATGCGTGGCACGAAAGACAATCCGCTTCCGGCGGCAGGGACGAGAGATCGAGGTCGCAGGCTTCCACCCCCGAACCACCTTTCTGGACTATCTGAGGCTCCAGGAGCGCAGCCTGGGCACCAAGGAGGGCTGCGCGGAGGGCGATTGCGGCGCCTGCACGGTCGCGGTGGGCCGGGTCCGGGAGGGCCGGCTCGTCTACGAGCCCGTGAACGCCTGCATCCTGCTCCTCGGGCAGGTGGACGGCGCCGAGGTGGTGACCGTGGAGGATCTGGCGAGCGCCGAGGGCCTGCACCCGGTTCAGGCGGCGCTGGTGAAGCACCATGGTTCGCAATGCGGGTTCTGCACGCCGGGCATCGTCATGAGCCTGTTCACGCTCTACCACGAGGGCGAGCGGCCCGTGTCCCGCCAAGCCGTGAACGATACGCTGGCAGGCAACCTGTGCCGCTGCACCGGATACCGCCCCATCATGGACGCGGCGTTGGAGGCCTGTGCGAGCGGCCCCGTGGACGTCTTCTGGTCCGAAAAGGCTGCCCGCGCACGCCACGTCTCGGCCCTGGACGAAGACCGCCGCGACGTGTTCGTCGGCGAGGGCTCCCAGTTCTTCGCCGCGCCGGCCAACGAGGCCTCGCTGGCGGCGCTGTATGCGCAGCACCCGGACGCGACCCTGGTGGCAGGCTGCACCGATGTGGGCCTGTGGATCACCAAGGGCCTCGCGGACATCCGCAAGATCATCTGGCTCGGGCGCGTGAGTGGGCTCGACCGGATCGAGGACGGCCCCGAGACCCTGGTCCTCGGCGCCGCCGTCACCCATGCGGGGGCCTTTGACGCCCTGGCCGGGATCGACCCGGACCTCGGCGAGATCATGCGGCGCTTCGGCTCCGTTCAGGTGAGGGCCTCCGGCACCGTCGGCGGCAGCATCGCCAACGGCTCGCCCATCGGCGATCTCGCGCCCGCCCTGATCGCCCTCGACGCTTCCCTGGAGCTTCGGCAGGGCGACGGGGTGCGCACGCTGCCGCTGGAGAATTTCTTCATCGCCTACAGGAAGCAGGATCGCCTGCCGGGCGAATACGTGAGGCGCCTTCTCGTGCCGAAGCTCAGGTCGGGCGAGGTGTTCCGGGCCTACAAGGTCTCCAAACGCTTCGACGAGGACATCTCCTCCGTGCTGGGCGCCTTTCGCCTTACACTGGACGGCCGCCGCATCGCATCGGCCCGCATCGCGTTCGGCGGCATGGCGGGGATCCCCAAGCGCGCCGTCGAAACGGAGGCTGCACTTCTTGGCGCATCGTTTGATGACTCATCTTCTTGGCAAAATGCGTTCGAAGCCATGGCCCGAGACTATCAGCCCCTCGACGACCATCGGGCCTCCGCATCCTACCGCGCGACGGTGGCGCGCAACCTGGTGCTGAAGGCCCTAAGCGAGATCGCCCATGACAGCACGGGCGCAACGCGCATCGTTGGCCATCGCGGCCCGCTGGCAGCTGCGGAGTGATGGGGATGAGTCAGAATGGGACGACGGACGCATCCACCTCCCCCTTGAGGGGGGAGGTCGGCCCGGAGGGCCGGGAGCGGGTGGGAAACGCCATGTCCGGGAATGTCGCGTTGCCACCCCACCCCGGAGCGCTGA
>NZ_JAFEMB010000016.1 GCF_016892705.1 Microvirga pudoricolor | reverse complement strand
GAAAGCCTAAAGGTCATCGCGGTCGTCTACAGGCGGCTTCTCAACTTGTATGTTGATTGGAGCGCTGCTTGCAGATGCGGCAAGATGGCGTGCAGGTGGAAGACCGCTTTTAACTCGGTGCTGCTGACACCGTCGGGGAGCGCGGCTCTCCACCTGCTTGTCGCCACCAAAACCCGAACAGTCGCACGGTCGCCAGAGACCGCATTCACAAGACCGGGTTGCTTGATTGTGGACCACCAGCATGACCTCTGCAACCGCTTGCGTCGCCGGCATCGACACCTCGAAAGCCTGGCTCGACATCGCGCTGCATCCGGCCGGATGCAGCGCCCGCTTTGCCAATACCGAACCCGGCATTGCCGCCCTGCTCGCCTGGCTCGCGCCGCGAGCCCCCGCCCTGGTCGTGATCGAGGCCACCGGCGGCCTGGAGCTGCCGGCGCTGCTCGCCCTCGACGAGGCCGGCTATCCGGTCGCGCGCATCAATCCGCGCTGGATGCGCGACTTCGCCCGAGCCTGCGGCCAGGGCGCCAAAACCGACACCATCGATGCCCGCCTGATCGCGCTCTACGGGGCCCGGATGGAGCCGCCGCCGTCCAAGCCCGCCGACGCTCAGGCGCAAACCTTCCAGGCTCTGTGTGCCCGCAGACGCCAGCTGCTGCAGGCCCGCACCCAGGAGATCAACCGCTGCCAGCGCTGCCGCTCCCGCCTGATCCTCAGCCAGATTCAGGATCATCTGCGGCTGCTCGATCATCAACTGACCCAGACCGACAAGGCCCTCGATCACCTCATCGGCGCCAACGAGGATTGGCAGCGCAAGAAGGACATCATCGAAAGCGTGCCGG
>NZ_JAFEMB010000015.1 GCF_016892705.1 Microvirga pudoricolor | reverse complement strand
ACCTGCGATGCAGATGTATTTGATCTCAAGGTATCCCTCGATGCCGTATTTCGAGCCCTCCCGGCCCAGGCCCGACTGCTTCACCCCGCCAAACGGCGCCATCTCGTTGGCGATCAAACCCGTGTTCACCCCCACCATCCCACTCTCCAGGGCCTCCGCCACACGCCACACCCGCGCCATGTCCCTCGCATAAAAATACGACGCCAGACCAAACTCCGTGTCGTTGGCCATCCCAATCACCTCCGCCTCGTCCTTGAAGGCGATCACCGGCGCCAGAGGCGCAAACGTCTCCTCCCGCGCCACCTTCATGGCCTGCGTGATCCCGCTCATCACCGTCGGCTCGAAGAACGTGCTCCCTAAGCTCGAACGCTTGCCCCCCGCCAGGACCCGTCCCCCCTTCTCCAGGGCGTCTTGCACGTGCTCCTCCATCTTCTCCACGGCCCGCCCGTCGATGAGGGGCCCCTGCGTCACGCCCGCCTGCGTGCCCTGCCCCAGCTTCAGGCCGCGCACCTTCTCGATGAGCTTGTGCGTGAAGGCCTCCACCACGCTCTCCTGCACGTAGATCCGGTTGGCGCACACGCAGGTCTGGCCCGCATTGCGGAACTTGGAGATCATCGCGCCCTCCACCGCCGCATCCAGGTCGGCATCGTCGAACACGATGAAGGGCGCGTTCCCGCCCAGTTCCAGCGACAGGCGCTTGATGCCCTCGCCCGCCTCCTTCATGAGCCAGCGGCCCACCTGGGTCGAGCCCGTGAACGTGATCTTGGCGATCTTCGGGTTGCGGCAGAACTCCTCGCCGATGGGCTTCGCCTCGCCCGTCACCACCGAGAAGGCCCCCTTGGGGATCCCGGCCCGCTCGGCCAGCACCGCCAGCGCAAAAGCCGACAGCGGCGTCTGGGCGGCGGGCTTGAGCACCATGGTGCAGCCGGCCGCCAGCGCCGGACCGGCCTTGCGGGTGATCATGCCGTTGGGGAAGTTCCAGGGCGTGATGGCCGCGCACACGCCGACAGGCTGCTTCAGCACGACGATGCGCTGATCCGGCCGAGCCTGAGGAATGACGTCGCCGTCGATGCGCTTGGCTTCTTCCGCGAACCACTCGATGTAGGAGGCATTGGACAAGACCTCGCCCTTGGCCTCAGG
>NZ_JAFEMB010000014.1 GCF_016892705.1 Microvirga pudoricolor | reverse complement strand
TCCCGTCCTTTTCGGATGGTTGGGAGGAGGGCGAGGACGAGGAGGATGATGGCGACGATGAGCAGTCCGGCGCTGACGGGGCGCTCGAGGAAGGTGGCCAGCGATCCGCGCGAGATGATGAGCGCCCGGCGCAGGTTCTCCTCCATCAGCTTGCCCAGCACAAAGCCCAACAGCATCGGCGCCGGCTCGAACCCGAACTTGATCAGCATATACCCCACCAGCCCAAACAGCCCGATGAACATCACGTCCGTGGGCAGCGAGTTGATCGAGTAGATCCCGATGCAGCAAAACATCAGGATCGCCGGAAACATCAGACGATAGGGCACCTTCAACAGCCGCACCCACATCCCCACCAGGGGCAGGTTGATGATCAGCAGCATCAGGTTGCCCACCCACATCGAGGCGATCATGCCCCAGAACAGGTTGGGGTTGCGCGTCATCACCTGCGGGCCGGGCACGATCCCGTGGATCGTCATCGCGCCCACCATGAGCGCCATCACGGCATTGGGCGGAATGCCCAGCGTCAGCAGCGGAATGAACGAGGTCTGGGCGCCCGCGTTGTTGGCGCTCTCGGGCCCGGCCACCCCCTCGATGGCGCCCCGGCCGAAGCGCTTGGGGTCCCGGGCGATCTTCTTCTCCACCGTGTAGGACGCAAACGGCCCCAGCACCGCCCCGTTGCCCGGCAGGATGCCCAGGATCGCCCCGATCAATGTGCCGCGGATCACGGGCTTGTAGGCCTGCTTGAAGTCGTCCCGGTTGGGCAGCAGGCGCCCGATGGCCTGGCGCACCACGTCGCGGCTCTCGGTGTGGTCGAGGTTGCGCAGGATCTCGGCGACGCCGAAGATGCCCATGGCCAGCACCGCAAAGTCGATGCCGTCGGCCAGGAAGGGCAGCCCGAAGGTCATGCGCTCCTCGCCGGTCTCCAGGTCGGTGCCCACCGTGGACAGCAGCACCCCCACCAGGATCATGGCCACGGCCTTGAGGATGGATCCGCGCGCCAGCACCACCGCGAAGACCAGGCCCATCACCATGAGCGAGAAGTACTCGGCCGGCCCGAAGATGAGGGCCAGGCCGGTGAGCGGCGCGCCGAGCGCCGCGATCACCAGGGTGGCCACGGTGCCGGCAAAGAACGACCCGATGGCCGCGATCCCCAGCGCCACGCCGGCCCGGCCCTGGCGGGCCATCTGGTGGCCGTCGAGGGCGGTGACCACGGAGGTGGCCTCGCCGGGGATGTTGACCAGGATGGCGGTGGTCGAGCCGCCGTATTGCGCCCCGTAATAGATGCCCGCCAGCATGATGAGCGCGCCGGTGGGATCGAGCCCGAAGGTGATGGGCAAGAGCATGGCGATGGTGGCGATGGGCCCGACGCCGGGCAGGACGCCGATGAGGGTGCCCACCAAACAGCCCAGGAAGGCCAGGCCGAGGTTGAGGGGGGACAGGGCGACGGAAAAGCCGAGCGCCAGGTTGGAGACGAAATCGCCCATCAGATCTGTCCTGAATGATCGGCCACGTCGATGCGGCGGGGGGAGCGGGCGCGTCCGAGGAGGAAGAGGACGGCGGCGGCCGCGAGCAGGGCGGCGGCGGTGGCGCGCAGGATGGCTTTTTGGGACCAGTCGGCGGGAAACAGGCCTGCCAGGCTTTGGGGGAAGATCGGGATGGGCAGGTTCAACAGGTCGCCGAACAGGACCATGCAGAAGGGGGTGAGGGTGAGGGCCAGGATGACCAGGTCGCGCAGGCGCACCTCGGGGGTGGCGTAGCCGCCGATGACGATGGCGAGCGGGCCGGCGGCGACGAGGCCGAGGCCTGGCAGGGTGAGGGATCCGAGGCTGAAGGGCCGGATGGTGACGGCAAAGGCCAGGATGGCCAGGATGACCAGGGCGGGGCCGCGCAGGCTCCAGGCTTCGAGGGCGTGGCCGGGCTTGAGGAGGCCGCCGGCCAGGAGGGCCAGGCCGCACAGGCCGACCGCGTAGGCGAGCCAGTCGGGCAGCATGGCCGGTCCCATGGAGCGCAGCGAGCCCTGCGACAGGTCCCGCGTCAGATACAGCGCAAGACCCGACAAGCCCAACAACAAAAAACCACCCGCAATACTTTGAG
>NZ_JAFEMB010000013.1 GCF_016892705.1 Microvirga pudoricolor | reverse complement strand
GCGACCAGCGTCCTATGGCTTTCGAGAGGGAGTGAAGGGCAAGGTCGGCGCTTAATTATTTACGTTAATACGTATTGACGTGTAAACGTATTACCTTGATAGAAGGCGATGGCGGCGGCCGGGAAAACGTGCTAGAGTGTACACAATTCAACACACGGAGGCGATTCCATGACCGCCAGCACCACCATGACGATTCGGGTTAGGCCCGATGTGAAAGAAAAGCTCGACCGGATCGCGAACGACACGCAGCGAAGCAAATCCTTCCTCGCCGGCGAGGCCGTCGCCGCCTATGTCGATCGCGAGCTTGAAATCATCGACGGTATCAAGCGCGGCATGGCTGATGCAGCGGCCGGCCGAGTGATCCCCCATGCGCAGGCCGTCGCGGAAATGCGTGAGGTTATCGAGGAAGCGAAGCGCCGGAAAGCCGCGCGCGGATGAGGCCGGTTGTCTGGTCGATTGAGGCGCAGCGGGATAACCTCGAAATCCTGCGCTATATCGCAGAGGACAACCCATTCGCCGCCGAACGGGTCGTGGATGCGATCGAGGACGCCGGGAACAAGCTCGGCGAATTTGCGACCGGCCGGCCGGGGCGGGTGAGCGGAACCTATGAAAAGTCCCTCGCCCGTCATCCCTACATCATCGCCTATGAGCTGCGGGACGTGGGGGGCCGGGAAAGCGTCGTGATCGTGCGCGTCATCCACACGTCGCGCGACTGGCCGGCCGAGGAATGGCCGCACTAGCTTAAAGACGTAGTAACGTCCTTAGCTATATGCTTCAATACGTATTCACGCAAAGAAGGATTGACGCATGAACGTCATTGCGTTTTTGAGCCAGAAGGGCGGGAGCGGAAAAACCACGCTTTCGGTTCATACCGCCGTGGCGGCCGAGGCGACCGGCGAACGGGTTTGCGTCATCGACGCGGACCCACAGGAGAGCGCGACCGCATGGGCGAGCGCGCGGGAAGCCGGAACGCCGATCGTCGCCACGGCGCAGGCCGGGGAGCTGGACGCCGCGCTTAGGGCGGCCGAGGGCGAGGGCATGACCTTGGCCGTAGTGGACGCCCCGCCCCATGCCGCCCCGGCGGCCGGCCAGATCGCCCGAAGGTCGGAGCTGGTCTTGATTCCGGTCAGACCGTCCGCGTTTGACCTCGCTGCGGTCCCGGCCGCCGTCGAGATCGTGGCGGCCGCGAAAGTGCGCGGCGCGTTCGTCCTGTCTGCCTGCCCGTTCCGTGCGCCCGAGATCGGGGAGACGCGCGCGGCGCTGGAAGCCTACGGACTGCCGATCGTTCCCGGCGAGATTACCGACCGGCGCGCGTTCGCCCGCGCCGTCACGACTGGCAGCGCCGTGACGGAGTTCGAGGCCGAAGGGAAAGCAGCGGAGGAAATCCGGGCTTTGTGGGCGTGGATTAAAGGCACGTTAGAACGTAAATAGCTAAATACGTAAGCGCGTATTGAAGGAGCGAAACCTATGGCAAAGAAAGCAACCGGCCTCGCGGCCTTCACCCGCCCGAAGGCCGGCGCGGAGGCCACCAGCCTTGCAGCGATCGAGGACGATCGCCCGGCCGTGGAAATCCCGACGCCGAGGCGAAAGAGGGGAGGGGGCGAGACTGTCGCGCTTACGGTCAAGGTCCGGCGATCGGACTGGCAGCGCCTTCGCCAGCTCGCGGATGCAGAGGGAACGACAATTCAGGCGATGGCCGAGGCCGGGCTTTCGGCGGTTCTGGCACAGCACGGATTGCCGCCGATCGAGCCTTATGCACGTTGATACGTAAATAGCTAAATACGCTAATGCTTGCGCGCGTGGCCCGCCCCCCGGCCGTCCCTACGGCCCTAGATGATGAGAGCGGGCCGGCCGGGGGGCTATCGTCGCGGCCGTGGCGTTTCCCTGAATAGAGCTTGCACCAGGTCGGCGGGTGGATCGCGGCGCAAGCCGCGCCGGCCCGGAGGCGAACGCGCTCCCCAATAGCGCCGTAGAGAGCCGGAGGGCCGTTCGTAACAAAGTCCCGGCGCTATGCGCCGGGTCCGCTTCTTGTCACGTCAGGCAGCGTCATACAGCCCCCGGAACTCTGCATCGGCATAATAGGCGAGCTTGCCGGCGACGATCGGCCGTTGCCCGGCGAGGAACAGCAATTCGACATGCTGCGGCAGGTTGCGGACCTCATCGGGGGTCAGCAGCGGGCGGGCCGTGTGTTGCTCGCCGTAGGAGATGCCGGATTTATCGGAATCGAGCGCCCGGCTCATGGTCTGGAACACAACGGTTTCCTGCCCGAGCAGATCGGAGACAAGCCGGGCGCTGTCGTGATCGTTGACGCCGAACACCTGTAGGACGCCGGCATTTGACAGGAAGGTGCCGGCGCGTTGCCCGTAGGTGGCGCGGAGCTGGTGAACGTCTTGCAGGATCGGCCAGAGCTGGACGCCGTAGCCGGCCATGAGGCCCATTGCGCGCTCGACGGGGGCCAGATGGCCGAGGGCGGCGAACTCATCGAGCAGATAGAGGACCGGCACGGCCGGCTTGGCGGGATCGCGGGCCATGTCGGTGAGGCTTTGCGCGACGAGCAGGCGCAGCCAGCGGGAATAGGTGGCGAGCCGATCGGGCGGCAGGACGAGGAACACCGAGACGTTGCGGCGCTTGAGATCGGCAAAGCCGAAATCGGATCGGTCGAGGACGGCGACCATGCGCGGGCTGTCGAGGAAATGGGTATGGCGCTGCGCGGCCGAGAGGACGCCGGCCGCCTCGCGGTCGGATTTGCCGAGGTGGCGGTTTGCAGCGCGGGCGATCAGGCCGGAGGCGGCCGTTGATGCCTGCATGTCCTTCAGGAGCGCCGCGAAGGCTTCAGGGGCGAGGGTGAGATATTCGCGCAGGGTGGCGAGGTTCCGCCTGTCGCGCGGCGCGCTGGCGGCAATATGGAGGATCAGGCCGGCAATGAGCGCCTTGGCTTCCTCGTTCCAATGCGCTTCGCCGGCCATGCCCGGTTCATCGAACACGAGGGCGTCGGCCAAGGTGCTTGCATCTTCCGCGACATCGAGGCCGGCCGGGTCGAGCTGGTCGAGGGGATTGAAGGCGGCCGAGGGCTGGCCGGTGACGCCGAAGGGGTCGAGGACATGGACCGGGCCGAATTGCTGGCGGGCGCGGCCGGCGATCTTGGCATTTTCGCCCTTGGGGTCGATGCAGATCACGGAGCGGTCGGCGGTGAGCAGGTTGGGGATGATGGTTCCCACCCCTTTGCCGGTGCGCGTCGGTGCCATCGTCAGCAGATGGGCCGGGCCGTCATAGCGCAGGAGCTTTCCGGTCTTGCCGTCGCGGCCGATCAGCAGGCCGGAATCGGCGCGGGCGAGGGCGGCGGTTTCCTTGTCGGTGGCGAAGCGGGCCGAGCCGTGGGTTTCGCCGTCCATATCCCCGAAATGGATAATCAGCGGATTGGTGAGGAAGCGGAAGGCGAGCGCCAGCAGCACCAGCAGCGTGACGAGATCGAGCAGGAGAACCGGAACCGAGCCGACGCGAAAGCCGATTTGTTCGAGAGCGAAGCGGCCGCCGAAGCCGACGACGAACAGGACGATAACAAGGAGGAACAGAAGCCCGAGAAGCGGTTTCCAGATGCGGAAAGGTGCGGCGAGCAGAGCGACGAACGCCCATAGCGGATCACGCGCGGCCTGCCGCACCATGTTCTTGAACGCACCCCATGCAAGTCTCGCCTGACTCATGCGGCCGTCCCCCCGGCGCTGCCTGTCGTCTCCCCGGCCGGCGCGTTGTCGATCAGGTCGGCAAACAGTTCCTTGTCACCGGGGCGCGTCAGGAAGTCGGGCAGCTCACGCTTGAGCCATTCGCCCAAGCGCCGGGAAAATTCTTCATCCTTGCCGTGTTCGAGGCGATGCAGGACGAGCGCGCCGAGCAGCACCTTGCGGCGCGTGTCGTTGGCGCGTTCCTGCTTCGACAGACGGGCCTTGAGCGTGGCGCGCTGCGCATCCAGTTCGGCCAAGCGTTGTTCGATCGTTTTGCGCGCCATTCCTCAAATCTCCTTTTCCGGTTGTTCGCCTAGACTATCATTCCCGACCGTCTTTTCCAGCGTTTGCCTGTTGCGCTTGAGTTTTCAGCGGTTTTGCAGCACAATTCCGGCCTCAGTTCATTGCATCGACCTTGCCGCGAGCGCCACACCGATCAGCGAAAGAGCGTAGCGATTGAGTTGAGAAGGGCGCACTTACGAGTTACTGCGTAACTCAGCGCGCCGCCAGCTTGGAGGCTGGCGGGAAAGGCGGAAACGGGATCGAGGCAACGGGTTGGCAATCTACCATTTCAGCATGAAGCCAGTTTCGCGGGCGGGTGGCCGTAGCGCCGTCGCCTCAATGGCTTATCGTGCCGGGGAGAAGCTGACCAACGAGCGCGACGGGATCACGCACGACTACACGGCCAAGCAGGGTGTTGAACATGCCGAGATCGTCTTGCCGGAAGGCGTGAACGCCGATTGGGCGCGGGATCGGTCGGACTTGTGGAACGCCGCCGAATTTGCCGAGAAGCGGAAGGACGCTCGCGTTGCGCGGGAGTTCGAGATTGCCTTGCCGCATGAGCTTTCGGCCGAGCAGCGGCTAGAGGCGGCGCGGGAGATGGCGCAGGAGCTGGCCGACCGCTACGGCGCGGCCGTGGACTTCGCCATTCATGCGCCGCACGAGGCGAGCGACGTTCGCAATCACCATGCCCATTTGCTTATGACCACGCGGCAGGTGACGGAGGGCGGGTTAGGCGACAAGACCTATCTTGAGCGCGAAAACAAATGGCTGTTGGCGCACGACCTGCCGACGACCGATATGCAGCTCCGCGACCTTCGCCAGAGGTGGGAGGGGATCGCCAACGAGCGCCTTGCGATGGCCGGGCTAGATATTCGCATTGACCATCGTTCGCACATGGAGCGCGGGCTAGAGATCGCGCCGACCGAGCATATGGGCGTCCATGCCACGCAGATGGAGCGGCGCGGCCTCGACGTGTCGCGGTCGCGGCTGGACGAGGAAGCGGCCCGGCGCAATGCCGAGCTGATCCGAGAGAAGCCCGAGCAGGTTCTAACCCTCATCACCGGCGAAAAGAGCGTGTTCGACCGGCACGACGTTGCGCGGGCGCTGCATCGCTACATCAACGACGACCCGCAGGAGTTCCAGAGCGCCTTTGCGAAGGTGATGGCCTCGCCGGCGCTGGTCGAGTTGCAGCCCGAGCGCGCGGACCCGGCAACGGGCGAGATCGAGCTTGCGCGGTATTCGACGCGGGAAATGGTCGAGATCGAATCCGGCATGATCGAGAGCGCGCAGCGGATGCACGGCGCGCATGGTCATGGCGTCGATCGCCGGCATGTCGAGCGGGCGATAGATCGGCAGGACGCCGCCATTCAGCGCAGCGCCGGCGATGCTTCCGCCCGGCTGTCGGACGAGCAGCGCCGGGCGATCGAGCATATCACCGGGCCGGAGAGGATCGCGGCCGTTGTCGGTTATGCCGGCGCTGGCAAGTCCACCATGCTCGCGGCCGCGCGCGAGGCGTGGGAGGCCGAGGGCTATCAGGTCCACGGCGCGGCGCTGTCGGGCAAGGCGGCCGAGGGCTTGGAGGAATCTTCCGGCATCCAGAGCCGCACCCTCGCGTCATGGTCCCGCGGTTGGGAGAACGACCGCGGCACACTCGGCCGCGGCGACGTGTTCGTGATCGACGAGGCGGGCATGGTCGGGAGCCGCCAGCTCGCCCGCTTCGTTGGCGAGGCCGAGGCGCGCGGGGCGAAGATCGTCCTTGTAGGCGACCATGAGCAGTTGCAGGCGATCGGGGCGGGCGCACCGTTTAGGGCGATCACGGAGGAAATCGGCCATGCCGAGCTGTCCGAGATTCGCCGGCAGCGCGTGGACTGGCAGCGGGAGGCGTCGGTTGACTTCGCCACGCACCGGACGGCCGAGGGGCTGGCGGCCTATCGGGATCGCGGCAATATCAGCTTTGCCGAAACCGGCGAGGACGCGCGGGGCCAGATCGTGCGCGACTACCTTGCCGATCGCGACGAGCGCCCGGACGGCACCCGCGTAGCGATGGCGCATCGCCGGGCCGATGTTCGCGCCATCAACGACGCGATCCGGGCCGAGCTACAGGACCGGGGCGAGCTGGCGCAGGGCGAGGACGCCGGCGCGCTGACCTTCCAGACCAATGACGGCAAGCGGGAGTTCGCGCCCGGCGACCGCATCGTGTTCTTGGAGAACAACCGCGACCTTGGCGTGAAAAACGGGATGCTAGGCACGGTCGATCATGTCGAGCCGGGCCGCATCATTGCCACGCTCGACGGCCGGGGCGGCGATAGTGTTTCCGTGCCGATGGGCGATTATCAGGCGATCGACCACGGCTATGCGACGACGATTCACAAAAATCAGGGGGCGACGGTGGACCGCGCCTATGTGATGGCGTCGGGGACGATGGACCGGCATCTAACCTATGTCGCCATGACCCGGCATCGTGACGGGGTGCAGCTCTACGCGGCACAGGACGAGTTCACCAATGCCGGCCGGCTGGTCGAGCATGGGGCCGCGCCCTATGAGCATGACCCGCAGAAGTCCGACAGCTATTTCGTGACGCTGGAAAACGACAAGGGCGAGCAGCGCACCCTATGGGGCGTCGATCTTGAGCGCGCCATGAAGGAGGCCGCGCCCGAGATCGGGGAGAAGATCGGCCTACAGCATGAGGGTTCCACCCCCGTCACCTTGCCGGATGGGACGCAGACGCACCGCAACACATGGAAGGTTCAGGACGCCGGCGAGCTGGCCTATAGCCAGCTAGAGCGCCGCCTGTCGCGGTCGGGCGTGAAGGAAACGACGCTCGACTATACCCGCGACTTTGCCGAGCGGCGCGGGATCGCGGAGCAAATGGGCGTCCGCAGCGAGATCGAGATTCCGGCCGAGCGCACCGGGCTACGTGCGGAACGGGAGTCGACGGCCGGGGATCATGCCCTTGATCGGAGATCCTCGCAAAAAGTTCGCGCGGATCTCGCGCAGGATCTTCGTGCAGATCCGCGCGAGGATCTCGCCGGCGATCGACAGCAGCGCCAACGGCCGTTCGAGGGCCTGAAACTCGGCCGCCGCGCCGCGCCCGAGAGCCGCGAGCCAGACCGCGCCGGCGCGGACGGCCCGCAGATCGACCAGAAACGGCCGCAGCAGGCCGAGAAGCAGCGGCGCGGTATGTTCGCCGGCCTCAAGCTCAATGCGCGTCCTGCCCCCTCACAGGAGCGCACAGAGCGGCCGGAAAGGGAAGGGAGCTTGCGGCAGGCGCCTGCGCCCGACCGGCTGGCCGAGCGGGCGCGGGGGCAGTCGCCGCTTGAGGCCGCCGTTGACCGCTATTCGCGGGCCTATCAGTCGATCGACCAGCACCGGCGCGAGGGCTTGCCGGTCCTCGACATGCAGCGGCAGGAAATAGGCGATGCCGGCCGGCAGCTCGACCAGGTGCAGGGCGGCATGAAAGATTTGCTGCGCTCGACGTTGCAAAACGACCCGGCGACGGTGCGCGCCATGACCGAGCTTTCCGGCCGGGAGCGTGTCGCGCAGGTTATCGACGGGATGAAGCGCGAAAACGCGGCGCTGCAAGACCCGAATATCAGGGCCGAGCGGTTCGTTGAACGCTGGCAGGAGCTACAGGGCCAGCGCCGGGAGCTTCGCGGCTGGCAGCACGACGATGCCCGCGCCAAGGTCGAAAGCCAGATGAACGGCATGACCAAGAGCCTTGAGCGTGACCCGCAGGTAGATTCCATCCTGCGCAATCGCCGTCAGGAACTCGGAATCGGGCAGCAGCAGCGCCGGGGGCAGAGCATCGCCCACGAGCTGCAAGAGGAAATGTCACGCAGCCGGCAACTTAGCCGGGGCATCGGTTTGGGAAGGTAGGCACGGAGAATATGGCGGAGCTGGACGACGACAGGGAAGGAATCGAGCCGGAAGCACTGGACGAGGACGCCGGCGACCCGGCCGCCGCGTTCGACGCGCTCCGGCGCACGATCGAGACGCAGGGCGCGCAGATCGGCGCGGAAATGACCGTGATGCGGCGCGGGCTGGAAGCGGCTTTCGACCAGCTCGAAAAGATCGAGCCGGCGCAGGACTACAAGCCCCAGCTCGCCCAGCTCGTGCAGGCGCTCGACAATGTTGCGGAGCGGCTGCACGGCGTAGAGCAATCGCCTATTCTCCGGCAGGGTGCGACACACTATGCGGCGCTCCTCGAGCGCAGCGGCGAGGCCCTGATACGCACCGCCGCGCAGCAGCTCGAGCGGCAGGCGTCCGACCTCGAGCGCGCCGGCCGGAACCTCGCCGCTCATACGAAAAGCGCCTACGACCGGAAAAGTCAGGATTTCCGCATATGGATGGCCGGCCTTGTCGGGCTGTTCGTCGGCATATTCCTGATTTTGCTGTTGCCGCGTTTCCTGCCCTTCTCGGCCGACACCCATGTTGCGGCGACCGTCATAGGTCAGGACCGATGGAACGCCGGCGTCACCATGATGCGGGTGGCCGATCCCCGAAGCTGGCGCGGCGTGGCCGATTCCTCGCAGCTCGTGCGCGACAATGCCGAGGCGATCGGGCAATGCGCCGAGGCCGCGCGCACGGCCGGTTCAGATCAGCAATGCACCATCACCGTGAAAGCGCCGGCAGCACCGGCGCAGTAGGGTTGTGGGGGGACACCAGTTATTTCGGGAGGTTTTCTTCCGCCTCAACAGGTCCGGCGGCCATCGCGACGAGGCGCGCCGCGATACGCTTGCGCAGTTGCTCGGGGAGCGGGCGCGACGACAGCGCCTCGTGAATCCACAGCCCATCGGCGGCAAGGCGCGAAATGAACCTGTCCAACTCGGCAGCGTCGTTTCCAATCGGCGCAGGAGGTGCCCAGCGGTCGATGACCTGTTGCCACAGATCGCCAAGCTGCCGATTGTCGGAGCTTTCCAGCATGAGCAGCAGTTCGACCCGCCGGGCAGCTCTTGCGCAGGTGTTGATGTAGGCGGCGTGTCGTTCGGCGTCTGTCGCCCTGTCCGAGGTGTTGCCGGCGCTCGCTTCCAGCTCCTGTTCCCATGAGCGAGTCAGATGCTCATGGGTGGCGAGGATCAGGGCTTCGCGCGACGGGAAATGATACAGAAGGCCGGCGCGTGTCATGCCGGTTTCGAGCGCTACGGCGTCGAGGGTGACGGCGGTGAGGCCGTCACGCTCGATGATGCTCACAATGGCTTCAAGCACTTCGAGGCGCTTGCTGGCTCTCGCCATGTCGGCTTCCTTAGTGTTGTGTGGGATAGGCTGACGATTGCGAGCCGGGACCGTAGCGCCGCAACAGGATGCCGGTGATCAGGGCACCCACGGCCAGAACACCCGCCGCCACGTACATGACGACCGTATAGGCGTGGTCGAATGCGATTCCTGCCGCTTGACGCACGACAACACCATCGGCCCCCGCCTCGTTGGCAAAGACCAGCGCCGACGCCATGCTGTCGCGGGCCGCTTCCGAGGTTCCGGCGGGGAACACGACGTTGACCGTATAGAGGTAGGCCAAAAGACTTCCGAGAATTGTGACAGCGAACAGACTGCCAAACTCGTAGGACACTTCCTCGACCGACGACGCCATGCCGGCGCGATGCACAGGCACATTGCCCACAATAGCCGTTGATGCCACCGACATTGTTGCACCTACGCCGGCACCGGTCAGCGCCAGACCGGCGATCAGCCAGCCAAGGCCATGAGTGATGCCCCATGTCGCAAGCAGGACCGCCAGCGATCCCGCCGCAAGCCCGCCAGCTATAAGGATACGTAGGCCAATACGATGCAGGAATGCACCACCGAGCAGCGCAGTCGGCAATGATCCGAGCGCCGCCGCCGAAACCAGCATCCCGGCTTCCAGCGGCGTGAAGCCCGCAACGAGCTGGAAGCGTTGCGTCGTAGCAAGCTCAACACCGCCGATGGCGAACAGGGAGAACGCGGCCGCTAGAACGCCCGATGTGAACGCGGCATTGCGGAAGATCGAGAAGTCGAGCAGCGGGAACGGCAGGCGCAGTTGCCGGCGGACGAACAGCGCTCCGGCGAGGATGGCAACCAGCAGCGAAATAGCGGGGACGGCCCACGACTGCCCGGCATGGGCAGATTCCTTGATCGCGATCACAAAAGCCGACAGCGCCACCAATGCCTGAAACGACGACACCACGTCCCAAGGCTTGGTCGCATCGCCGGCCACCTTCGGCGCAACGATCAGCGCCGAAATGAAGGCAGCGACCACTACCGGCACATTGATGAGGAACACCGACCCCCACCAGAAATGGCCGAGCAGAAAACCGCCGATGATCGGTCCGAGCGCAGCGCCGACGACCGACAACGACCCCCAGATCGCAATGGCGATGTTGCGTTCCCGGTCATCCTCGAAGGTGACGCGGATGAGGGCGAGTGTCGCGGGCATCATCGCCGCCGCGCCGACCGCCAGAAAGGCCCGCGCCCCGATCAGGATTTCCGCTGTAGGCGAATAGGCCGCCACAATCGACGCGACACCGAACAGCACGAGGCCGATGAGGAACATGCGCCGGTGACCGATCCTGTCACCCAGCGTCCCGGTGCCGAGCAGCAGGCCGGCCATGACGAGGGGGTATGCGTTGATGATCCACAACCCTTGCGTTGCCGTCGCGCCAAGCTCGCGCGTCAGGGTAGGCAGGGCCGTGTAGAGGACCGAATTGTCCAGAACGATAAGCAGGAGACCGGCGGCGACGGTCACCAGAAGAACCCAGCGGTTCGAGTGGGCGGCAGGCATGATAGCACCATTCAGTGAGAGTAGCCAAACTTTACAGACAAGTTAGTAAAGTATCAAGCGCCTGCCCGTGAGGAACTTCAGACAATGGCCGACAGCGGGGCTTCGCATTCCGGGGCGCGATCAATTTGTCGCGAAATTCCTGAAACCTGCACCACGTCCGCAGCGGCGCGGAATCCGGGCCGCGACGTGTCGCGAAAGTCAGTCGCACAAGTTTGACTTTCGCACCTGATTTTTGCGACAGATTTTTCCCTGCAAAATCAGCGCCGGCGATTTTGTCGCAAAAATCAGGATTTGCGCGACATAAGGGGCGCGAAGGAATTTAATTCTGGATCACCAGATCAAAAGACCTTGGCGGGCAGACGCGCTCGAAATAGTAGCTTTCAACATCGTCCCAAACAGCGTGCCACGCGGCTAAAAAGCCCTCCGCGCCCTGTTCGCGCGCAGCAGTCCGTTCATGCCGCACTTTGGTCGGCACATCCACGATCACGGCGAGGTCGATCAAATCCCGAAGGAACGGAGATGCGGAATAAGCTCCTTCGAGCAGAATCGTGGGCGCTGGCGCGACTTCGGTAAATTCGTTCTTGAGGCTGTAAGTGCCATCCGGGCCTAGTCCCTGCATGAAGTCGAAAGCTCGCCACTGTGCAGGTTCCCCCTTGCGTAGAGGCTCTATTGCCTCGCGAACGCGGTCCCACTCAAAAACGCGATTCAACCGCTCCGCCACGGTTTTGTGAGGCCACTCGGATTCGGGAACCTGCGTTTGATAGAAATCATCGAGCGTAACCAAGGCTATGTCGGTCAGCTTCGCCAACCTTGCCGCAATCGTTGACTTACCGGAGCCGCTTCCCCCGTCAAGCGCCACGACAACAGGACGTGCGAGTTCGGCGCGGAGGGCTTCTATTCTCTCAAGTATGTGGAGTTCAGGCGACTTCATTGTTCAACCAATTTCGATGATGCTGCGTTGTCGCAAAAATTCCAAAACCCGCGACAGCTTTCTTGTCGCATAATAGGGATTTCCGCGACGGTTTGCACGAGGTAGATTCCGGGCATGTCGCCCACGAGGAAGCCCCTGCCCTTGCTTATCGGATATGCCCGCGTCTCGACCGACGGCCAGACTCTCGACCAGCAGCGCGCGGCGCTGAAAGCGGCCGGCTGCAAGCGCGTGTTCGAGGAAAAGGCATCCGGCGCGCAGCGCGGCCGCCGCGAGCTGGCGAAGATGCTGGACCATTTGCAGCCCGGGAACGTGGTGACGGTGACGCGGCTTGATCGCCTCGCCCGATCGACGCGCGATCTTCTCGACATTGCTGAGCGGATCGGCCACGCCGAGGCCGGCTTGCGTTCGCTGGCCGAGCCGTGGGCCGACACGACGACGCCGGCCGGGCGCATGGTGCTGACTTTCTTCGCCGGCGTTGCCGAGTTCGAGCGCAGCTTGATCCATGAGCGCACGAGCGCCGGCCGCGCGGCGGCGAAGGCGAAGGGCGTTCGGTTCGGCCGCCCCCCTGCCCTGTCGGCCGAGCAGATCGCACACGCCCGCCAGCTCATCAGCGAGGACAAGAAGCCGGCCGAGGTTGCCCGGCTCTTGGGTGTGCATCGCTCTACCCTCTACCGGGCCATAGAACGCATTGACGTGGATACGCATTGACGCAACTACGTTTAGTCGCCCGGCCCTAGAAGTAGTGCCTTTCTCGCCCCCTTACGCAAAGGGTTGCAGAATCGGGCGATTTCGTCTCTTCATGTAGACATGGCGAGTCGCACCCGAGAACAAGTTAAGCTGGAAAGTGTCCGAAACCTGCGCGCCCGTTGGCGCGCGGAGGGCCGGATTCTTGTGCAGGCCGATCTGCCCGGCGAGCTGGTCGCGGCGATTGACCGCCTGAAGGACGACGCGGGCTTGCGAGGGCGCGCGCCGATCATCGAGGAAGCGTTGAGGTTCTATATCGAAGCGAAGCAAGGGACATAACGGCAAAACGCCCGACCGTTGGCGCGGTCGAGCGTTTTATAGGCCGTCAGACACACCGTAGAGCCGGGGCCATCAAAGTCTCCCCTTATCTACGCTAGAGCACTCCAATTCGCAAGATTGATTCTTGCGGAAACGGGGAAAGCTGTGCCTGCCGTCCGCGCTGTCATGTCCTTCAAAAGGAAGGACGAGGGCATATGTTGAGGACGCACTACGCGGCCGCGATCGGCTGCGCGCGCGGGAACGCGCTTGATGAAATCATGCGGGAGGTTTGGACTCGATACGGCGCGGGCCAGCTCACCGACGACGAGGCCGGCGAGCTTACGACGCTCGCCCATGAGCGCCGGGCCGCCCTGCGGGGATCGGGACAGACCGCGCTAGGGTTGATCTTTCCGCCCCCTGCCCCACGCTGCCCGACACCAGTTCGCCGGCATAGCCATATCCGGGGACGATCGGAGGGCCGCATATGGCGGCCGACGACGCGCAAGGACGTGCAGGCGATCTTGAAGGCGGCCGAAATCTACAACGAGGCCGGCTTGCACGAGAAGGGCGAGCGCAGCGGGCCGCTAGGATCGGTGGCGCTGGACGTGCTGCGGCTGTTCGTCAATCTCATCGACTTCCGCACCGGCCGGCTTGAGCCGTCAATCACCACGATCATGGATCGGCTAGGCCGGTCGCGCGATACGATCGTGCGGGCGCTGAAGAATCTGCGGGCGCATGGCTTCATTGACTGGCTGCGGCGCTATGAGCCGACCGGGAACGAAGGGCGCGGCCCACAGGTGCAGCAGGCCAGCAACGCCTATCGCCTGTCCCTGCCGGAGAAGGCCCGGCAGTTCCTTGGACGGTTCGGCAAGGCTCCACCCCCGCCCGCCGATCATGGACAGGATCAGCGGGCTTGGAGCGAGGCAATCGACGCCTACAAGACCACCCTGCCCCTCGATGAGCGAACGCAGATCGACGCCGGCGATAGCCCGCTAGGACAGGCCCTTGTGCGCATGGCGAAAAACTTCATGAAACGTGAGTCCGATAACCAGACTGAATCCCCATCTGATCTTTATCTAAGAGGCAAAACATAAGCGGTCGCCGCTGTTCGGGCTGCTTACGCAGCCCTGCGGCGGTTCCGGCCCGCGTATAGGCGGGCCGGGAAACGGCACCCCCACTACCTAATCCGCACCGCTCGCGCCTGCGACCAGCGTCCTATGGCTTTCGAGAGGGAGTGAAGGGCAAGGTCGGCGCTTAATTATTTACGTTAATACGTATTG
>NZ_JAFEMB010000012.1 GCF_016892705.1 Microvirga pudoricolor | reverse complement strand
CTGCGACAGGTCCCGCGTCAGATACAGCGCAAGACCCGACAAGCCCAACAACAAAAAACCACCCGCAATACTTTGAGAGGAGCGGGCGTAGCCAGCCCGTCCTTGCCCATCTTGTCCTGGCAATATGTCCGACATGATTTCACCTACCCAATGCACCGGCGGGTGCACGGCGTTCATCCCAAAATCTTGTGCCTGCTATCCGCAGGTCTTGAGCGTCGCGTTCCCGAAGGAACCGCTGTCGCAAGCGCGACCGCGGCCTGGACGCTCGCGCGGAAGCGTCCAGGCCATGTCCTAGCCATTAGTCGACGGAGATCGACGCCTTCTTGATGATATCGGCCCAGCGGGCGGATTCGGCCTTCATCATTGCTGCGAATTCGTCCGGGCTGTTGCCAATCGGTTCCGCACCTTCATTCTCGAGGCGTTCTTTCACGACCCCCGTCGTAATGGTCTCGATCGTCGCCTTGCGAATCTTGTCGGCGATATCCTTCGGCGTCCCTTTGGGAACCGCAAAGCCATACCACGCTGTAGCTTCGTAGGTCGGCCAGCCGCTCTCGGCCACCGACGGGACCTGCGGGAACTTCTTCGCCCTCTGCTTGCCGGTGACCGCCAAAACCTGCACATCGCCGCTCTCGATCAGGCCGAGGACAGAAGGCACGGTGGTCACCATAAAATCCATACGGCCCCCGAGGAGATCGTTGAGGGCGGGTCCTGCGCCGCGGTAGGGGACGTGGGTTGCCTGGAAGTTGGCGACCTGGGCGAGAAGGACCGTCGCAAGATGGCTTGCAGACCCATTGCCGGCCGAACCATAGGACAGCTTACCTGGGTTCTTCTGCGCGAAGTCGACAAGGTCCTTGACGGACTTGTGCGGAGAGCTCTTGGGCACAACCACCACCAACGGCGCGGCCGTGATGAGCGTGATCGGATCGAACACAGTCAAAGGATCGATCTTAACGTTCTTGAAGAGGTGCGGGTTGACAACCATTGGGCCCTGGTTGGCCATCAACACCGTATATCCGTCAGGGTCGGCTTTGGAGGCCTGCTGGGTGGCGACATTGCCGCCGGCGGAGCCGTTATTCTCGACGACGAGGCTCTGTCCTAGCTTTTCGCCCACGCCCTGCGCCACGAGGCGGGCGATCGCGTCCGTCCCGCCACCGGCGGCGTATGGGACCAGGAGTTTCATCGGGCGCGTCGGGAAGGCGTCCTGAGCGAACGCACCACCGGCTGGAGCGGCGAGAGTGGTCGAGGCTGCCAGAAGTGCGCAGCAGAGCAGGCGGCGTGTGATGGTCATGTGAGGTCTCCTCCTATTTCTATCTGTTCCAGGGGCGCCGCAACAGCGCTTGCCGGGACGATGACGTTACCCTCGAAGATTCTGCGGGCCGTACGGACAAGGCTTGCCCGCGAGACATGTCCTGACGCGTCGAAGCTCAGGTCGATCTCGATCCGGCCGCTCGGGTGCTCGAGGCTCACCAATGACGTGAGGGCCGGGGTGGCGAGGTCGTGCGCGACGCTGCCGGGGAGGCGTGAGGCCGCCGCGATGCAGAGGGCGCCCGTCACGGCGTGGCCCTTGTGACAGCGCTTCGCGTTCATGAAGTAGCGTGAGGTGAGCGTCCCCCCGTGCCGGGCGGTCGACAGGATGCCAACCTTCGGCACGACGCTCCCTGAGACATCGCCGAGGCCCATGCGCTGGCCAGCCTCCCCGCGGATGGCCTCCAAGCGCTCCAAGAGGGCCAGATTGGCTTCCAGCGCGTCGGGTTCCTCATCACCCACGAGGCCGAGGTCGGAAGCCCGCAGCAAGACCATCGGCATTGCATAATCGACAAGCGTGACTGGCGTGTTCTCGATGAATTCGCGGGCCAGTCCCGTCGGCAGGAACGCCCCTGTTTTCGACCCAAGTGCATCAAGGAAGGTCAGCTTGACCGGAGCCGCCGTGCCGGGAACGCCGTCGATCGACGTTGCGCCATCATATTCCACCATGCCGGCTGGCGTCTGCACGACGGCTTCGACTGTCGTGGAGGTGTTGCGGTTGAAGATCCGCACCGTAGTCTCGCCGATATGGGCCGTAATCAATCCGGCTTCGATGGCGAAAGGCGCTACGGCGGACAGCATGTTTCCGCAGTTCGGGCTGAAGTCCACGTACGCTTGGTCGGTCGAGACTTGCGCGAAAAGATAATCGACGTCCGCTCCGGGCCGAGACGAGGGGCTGACGATCGCCACCTTGCTGGTCATGGGATTGCCGCCGCCGATGCCATCGACCTGAAGCGCATGGGGAGACCCCATCGCAGCAATCAGAAAGCGCTCTCGCTCCGCCGGAACGGCCGGGAGATCGGCCTCCAGGAAGAATGGACCGCGAGACGTGCCGCCTCGCATGAGGACGCAGGGGACCCGCAGGGCACTTGAGACGGTGGTGGCAATGGGGGCGTGCACGGCAATGATCCATCGGTTATTGCCCGAGGAACATCTCAAATCTTAAAACTACTTTGAAATGCAAAGATCGATGATATTAATGCAATATGAGCATTAATTTTGAAGCCCTCGATTTGCGCGCCTTTGTTGCGGTCGTGGACCTTGAGGGGTTCCACCGGGCGGCAGAGGCCCTAAACCTGTCCCAGCCGGCCCTAAGTCGCCGCATCCAGAAACTGGAATTGGCCGTGGGAGCGACGCTGCTTGAGCGCACCACCCGGCGGGTGGCGCTGACGAACGTCGGACGAGAATTTTTGCCCCTCGTGCGACGGATGCTGGATGAGTTCGATTCTTCGCTGTTCGCGATGCGAGAGGTCGGCCGGCAGAGGGGAGGGCTGATCACGCTGGCCTGCGTGCCCACGGCGGCCTTTTACTTTCTGCCATCCGTCATCGGGCGCTTCAACGAGCAGTATCCGAAGATCCGCTTCAGGATCCTCGACCTATCTGCGAATGAAGGGCTCGAGAGTATAGCGCGAGGCGAGGTCGAATTTGGCATCAACCTGCTCGGCACGTCCGACCCCGATCTGACTTTCGAACCGCTGATCGAGGATCCTTTCGTGCTCGCCTGTCGCCGAGACCATCCGCTGGCGGAGCGCGACACCCTGCTGTGGTCCGACCTTGAGGGCCAGCCGCTTGTTGCCGTGAGCCGGACCAGTGGCAACCGCATCCTTCTGGACGCCGCCTTAGTGCGGGCAGGGGTGAGGCTGAGTTGGTCGTACGAGGTAACGCACCTGTCGACTTCCCTCGGGCTCGTGGAGGCAGGCCTGGGTATCTCCGTCTTGCCGAAACTCGCCACGCCGCAGGCCGACCATCCCATCATCGTGACGAGGCCCATCAAGAGCCCGGAAGTGGCACGGACGATCGGCGTGGTGCGGCGGCGCGGCGGCAGCCTCGCTCCCGCAGCCGAACGGTTCCTTGAGATGCTGCTGGGCACATGGAAGAGTGTGGCGGACCGGGAAGCTGGCTCCTTATCGGGCGGCCAGTCTCAGCGTCCGTGACAAGTCCCCTTGCAGAGCTTTACCGAGCCTCGGTCGCCCAGGATCCGCGACGTCCGCCTATTTCGATCCTGAGAATGTGCGCCTCAGAGCCGGATGCCATATCGGCCCGCGGCGGAACGAATATGGCTTTGCATGGCCGCTTCTGCCCTATCAGGATCTTGCTTGGCTACACTCTCCAGAATGGCCTCATGCTCGCGCACGGTCTCGCTCAGGCGGTCGAGCTGAGCCATGGGAAGCCTTTGGCTCTCGATGAGCATTTCACGCACGGGCCGGTACATTGCCGCAAGCACAGGATTTCCGGAAATCTCGAAGATCAGATCGTGGAACTCGGTATCGTTGACGGCGAGACCGATCAGGTCGCCTGTCCGCAGTGATTCCCGCATGGACGTTGTGCATCGTCTGAGGAGTTCCTCTGAGGGCTCGTCGACCCGGGCCGCGGCGAGCCTTGTGGCATAGCCCTCCAATCCCAGGCGTGCCTCGTAAACATCGGCGGGCGTGCATCGGTCCGAGTAGCGCCACAACGGTCTCCGATTCGTCGTTTTCGCGACGAAAACGCCACTCCCTGCCCGAACTGTCAGAAGACCCATCGTCTCGAGTACCGTGAGCGCCTCTCGAACCGACGGCCGGCTGACGCCGAGCTGTTCTGCGAGCTCCCGCTGCGACGGAAGACGTTGACCCGCCTTCAAGCCACCTCTCAGGATCAGGCGCTGGATATGATCAACGATGACGCGAGGGACTGGAGTGCGGTCGGAGAGCTCCAATTCAGACAGGTCCACTGGATCACTCGACATCGCCGCTCCCGAATTCGACTCTCATATCGACTGCTCCCTTTGCCTCAGATCAAACCTCAAGGCCTCTATTTTGATCATCTCCAGTCAAGATGGGCCTTGACCATGCGTCAAGACAGCTGCACGATCAACTGGTCAGATTGGTAAGACCAGTTTGTCCAATATGATCGGCTTCCGGAATTTGTGGAACGACCGGCTACCGGATGGAACCAGTGAAGCAAACGTCGGTCTCGGATCCGGCGTGCAAGATGGAGGACCGAATGAGAGCGAAGCTTACCCGGCGCCATGCAGCCGGAGCGATTCTTGCCGCCATGCTGGCAACGTCGATAGGCACCCCGGCGTTCGCAGCCGATATGAAAGTTGGCGCCAATGTCGGTAACGTTCCTTGGGAGTTTCAAGACGAGAAAGGCGACATCGTCGGCTTCGAGGTCGATCTCGCTAAGGAAATCGGCAAGCGCCTGAACATGAACGTGACGTTCGTTAACATACCGTTCAACGGTCTGTTCGCTGCCGTGCAGTCAGGCCAAGTCGATGCCGCCGTCTCTTCAATCACCATCACCAAGAAGCGTCTTGAGTCGGTTTCGTTCGCTCAACCCTATTACGACAGCGACCAATCCCTGGCCGTGCGGTCGAATTCAGGTATCAAGAACCTGGATGGCATGGCGAACAAGGTCGCCGCCGTGGATACAGGTTCCACCGGTGACATGTGGTCGACGCAGAACCAGCAGAAATACAAATTCTCCGACATCCGCCGCTATGAAGGCCTAGCGCCCGCCATGCTAGACCTAGCAGCGGGTCGCATCGACGGTTACATCAGCGACATTCCAGCCGTCCAGTACTACATCAAGGACAAGCCAGCATACCAAGTCGTGGAGCGTATCCTGACTGGCGAACAGTATTCCATGATGTTTGCGAAAAACAGTCCTCTCGCGGAAAAGGTCAACGCGGAGATCTCGAAGATGAAACAGGATGGGTTACTGGCGAAGATCCATGAGAAGTGGTTTGGCGCAAAGGCCGAGCCGAATTCGACGACCGTCAAGATCATGGACATGCCGAAGCTTTGACGAGCCCTACACGCCGAGCGCCAGGCATCAAGACTGGCGCTCGGCGTGATCACCATTGCTGAGGCGCGGTTCGTCATGTCCATCTTCGACACCTTCCTGAACTGGAAGGTCTTCGTTCAAACTCTTCCCCTGCTCTTGTCGGGCCTGAGCACGACATTAACCTTAGGCGTGACGGCGATCATCCTAGGCTTCCTGGGAGGACTCCTCCTCGCGCTGACTCGTCTTTATGCCAGGGCACCTTTGAGGCAGATCGCGATCGCATATATAGACGTCTTCCGATCCATACCGATCCTGGTCCTGCTCGTCGTCATCTACTACGCGCTCCCCTTTGTCGGGCTGCGGCTTTCTCCTTTCGGGGCGGCTGCTTCTGCATTGAGTCTCGTCTCTGCCGCCTACTCCGCGGAGATCTTCCGAGCAGGGATCGAGGCGGTTCCGAAGGGGCAGTTCGAGGCTGCTCACGCCATAGGCCTGAGTCCCTGGCGGCTCATGAGCGACGTGGTTCTGCCGCAAGCCATTCGAATCGTCATCCCGCCGATCACATCCAATTCCATCAACGTTATGAAGGACACTGCGCTCGCGTCCGTGGTCGCGATGCCTGACTTGCTCAAGCAGGCGACGCAAGCGCAGGCGCTTGCTGCAAATCCGACCCCTCTGATCGGCGCTGCGGTCATTTACATCCTGATCCTTCTCCCGCTTGTGCGTCTCGTCGGAGTTTTCGAAAAGCGGCTTGCAGTGAGGGGACGATGACGCGCCCAATTATCGAGATGAAAGGCGTGGTCAAGTCGTTTGGCCACTTCCAGGCACTGCGCGACATCGATCTCAACGTGAAGGAAGGTGAAATCGTCGTCATCATCGGACCGTCCGGTTCAGGGAAGTCCACGTTGATCCGTTGCATCAATCAACTTGAGGAGCACAACGGCGGATTGATCATCGTCGACGGACACGAAGTCGGTCCGAGATGCAACCGCGGCGTGCTCACCGAAGTGGGCATGGTGTTCCAAAGTTTCAATCTCTTCCCTCATATGACGGTGCTCCGCAACGTTGCGTTGGGTCCTGTGCGCGTGCGTAACCTGTCCTGGCGAGAGGCGGAGGAGCGTGCCCATCGTCTCCTGACCCGTGTCGGGCTTGCAGACCAGGCGGCGAAGTATCCCTCGCAACTCTCCGGCGGACAGCAGCAGCGGGTAGGGATCGCCCGGGCGCTCGCCATGGAACCCAAGGTCCTGCTATTCGATGAGCCGACTTCGGCGCTCGATCCGGAGATGGTTGGGGAGGTCCTCGAGGTGATGCAGCAACTCGCTAAGACTGGGGTAACCATGGTCGTCGTCACGCACGAGATGGGATTTGCCCGCAAGGTGGCCAACAGGGTGGTGTTCATGGATGGAGGGCGGCTGGTCGAAGAAGGACATCCGGACGAGATGTTTGGAACACCACGCGATCCCCGTCTGAGAAGCTTCCTTCAAGCCGTTTTGTCTCACTAGGCTATCGATCCGTGCAGACACTGGTCCCCAAACGCTTGACGCGATCAGCTTTTAGCCCCTTCGGCGACGTGTTGTTCTTCGATCCGAGCCGAAGCCGCCTGGTCAACGATGGAAGAGCGTTGCGCTCCGACACCGACAGTCGTTTCGACCATGCAGTCCTCGGTGAAGAGCCTGTGCTGGCGGTGTATCGGGCCCAAGGTGCACTTCTTCCTATGAATCTGGTGATCTTCGAGCGGCATCCGCTGTCGTCACAGGCCTTCGTGGCCCTATCAGTCGAGTCATTCATGATTGTCGTTGCGCCACAGGACCGAACGGGAGGGCCAGACGTTTCCAGAGCTGAAGCCTTCGTCGGACACCGGGGTGAGGGCGTAAACTACGCACGTAACCTATGGCACGCGCCGATCGCCGCGATAGGTCCCGAAGGCGACTTTCTCATGCTCATGTGGGAGAGCGGGTCCTCCGAGGATTGCATTCTCCATCGTCTTTCCGAGCCGCTCGTCGTTGGCACACCCCAAATCAGTGTAGAATAGGTGCAACCATGTCCCTCGATATCTCCTATGTTCGGTCCCAATTTCCCGCCCTTGAGGATGGGTTTGCCTATTTCGACAATGCTGGAGGTTCACTGGTTCTGCGCAACGTTGCCGCCCGCATTTCGGAATACCTTCTCACAACGAGCGTGCAGACTGGCGCCAGTTACGAGCATTCCCAGCGGGCGACGAGCCGACTGATGGAAGCCCGAGGCAAGATCGCAAAGCTGTTAGGTGCACAGCGAGCGGAGGAGATCGTCCTGGGGCCTTCGACAACCGTTCTAGCCCAATCTCTCGCCCGCGCTATGGAAAACAGCCTCCAACCTGGCGACGAGATCATCGTCACGGATTTTGATCATGAATCCAACATCGGCCCGTGGCGTGCTTTGGAGAAGCGGGGCATCGTCATCAAGGAGTGGTCCATCGACCGAGAGTCCTATGAGATTGACTTGGACGAATTGGACTGCCTCATGACAGAAAGGACGCGGCTCGTTGCGGTGACCCATGCTTCAAACATTCTGGGTACGATCAACCCGATCAAGGAAATCGCGCGCCGCGTTCACGAGCATGGCGCCGAAATCGTCGTCGATGCCGTTGCCTATGCGCCCCACCGAGCAGTGAACGTCACGGATCTGGACGTCGACTACTATATTTTCAGCTTCTACAAGACATATGGACCACACTTCGCCGTCATGTACGGCAAGTATGAGAAACTCCTCGAGCTCGATGGATTGTATCACTACTTCTACGGTCGCGAGAAAGTCCCAATGAAGCTCGAACCCGGCAACGCCAACTACGAGCTCGCTTGGGGATCGGCTGGCATTGTGGACTATATGGACGCCCTCGGTGGTGAGACCGGAGACCGTACCGCCATTGACCTAGCCTTCGATAGGATAGCGGCGCATGAGACGCTCTTAAGTGAGAGGCTGCTTGCTTATCTGAGAGATCGAAATGACGTAACGATCGTCGGACGTCGTGACAGTGAAACGCATCGCCGCGTGCCAACCATCTCCTTCAAGGTTGACGGACGCGACTCGGCTGAAATCGTGCGATCGACCGAGAAGGATCGGATTGGCATCCGTTTCGGGGACTTCCATTCTCGACGTCTGATCGAACGCCTGGGGCTCGCCGAAGGGAGTGGCGTCGTGCGTGTATCGATGGTGCACTATAACACCTCTGAGGAAGTCGACCGGTTGATCGAGAGCCTTGACAGAGCACTTGCCTGAGGAGTTGGAGATGGAACTCGATCTTGCGATCCGAGGCGGTACCGTTGTCACCGCATCCGACACGATCCGATGCGACGTTGGCGTCAAGGGCGGCCGAATCGTGTCACTGGGTGAAGACCTTCGCGCACTGCGGGAGATCGACGCGACTGGATTGCTCGTTCTTCCCGGAGGCATCGACAGTCATGTTCACATCGCCCAGCCTTCTGGCCCCGGCGTCGTGATGGCCGATGACTTCGCGTCCGCGACGGCTTCCGCTGCTGCGGGTGGGAATACGACAGTTCTGCCGTTTGCGCTTCAGCAGCGGGGTACATCTCTTCGCGCTTGCGTCGAGGAGTACCGGCAGAAAGCCGAGAACGAGTGTTATGTCGATACAGCCTTCCATCTGATCATATCCGACCCGACACCCGAGGTCCTAGGGCAGGAACTCCCCGCATTGCTCAAGGACGGCTATACGTCGTTCAAGGTTTTCATGACCTATGACGATCTTGTGCTCAAAGACCGAGAACTCCTTGATGTATTCGAGGTCGCGCGCCGTGAGCGTGCGCTCGTTATGGTTCATGCCGAGGGATATGATGCGATCCGATACATGACCGAGCGTCTTGAGCGCGAGGGACGGACCGCGCCGTACTATCATGCGGTCTCACGCCCGGAGATCGTCGAGCGTGAGGCCACACACCGGGCGATTAGTCACGCGGAACTAGTCGATGTACCGATTATGATCGTCCATGTGTCCGGTCGAGAGGCCATGGAACAGATTCGCTGGGCGCAGTCCCGTGGCCTGAAGGTCTATGCCGAGACCTGCCCGCAGTACATCACGCTCACCGCTGAGGATCTGCAAGGTCCTGGCATGGACATGAGCGGCGCGAAGTATGTCTGCTCGCCACCACCTCGGGATGCCGAGAGCCAATCGGCCATCTGGGAAGGACTGCGAACAGGCGTATTTCAGACGTTCTCGTCCGACCACTGCCCATTCCGCTTCGACAGCCCAACAGGCAAGCTCCACCCGGACGGCAAGACCTCGTTCCGATGGGTGCCGAATGGAATACCTGGCGTCGAGACCCGCTTGCCGATCCTTTTTTCAGAGGGGGTCTCGAAGGGTCGGATCTCGCTCAATCGGTTCGTGGAACTGACATCCACGAATCACGCCAAGATCTACGGGCTTTATCCTCGCAAAGGTTCCATCGGGATTGGCTTCGACGCGGACATCGTCCTTTGGGATCCGAACCGCCGCGAGGTCATCCGCCAGGAGATTCTTCATCATGGAGCCGACTATACTCCATGGGAAGGCTTTGAGGTGACCGGTTGGCCTGTAAAGACGCTACTGCGCGGGCAGGTCGTAGCCGAAGACGGGCGCGTTGTCGGCACCAAGGGGGGAGGGCGTATCTTGGCCCGGGACGTGTCGGTTTATGCTGCTCCGGCTCACACTGAAGAAGAGAGCTCCTTCAGTCCCTCGTAGAGTTTGGAAGCACATAGGCTGGCCCAGCCGCCCGTTGGCCAGCCCACGCACAAGCGATCGTGATGAGAACCACCATGATCGCAGGTCCCGATAGAGCGCCGCTGTTGCTACGTGCAACGCCGATTGCGAATGGACAAAGCGATGCTCCGAGATAACCGAAACTCTGGGACATGCTCGACAGCATCGCCGCAACCTCTGCGTTTGGAGAGCGCAAGGATATAAAAAGAAGCGCAAGACCGAACAGGCCGCCTTGTCCAACACCCAGGACGAAAGACCATAGGAACCGGGACGCAAGCGGCGCGTAAAGCAGCCCAAGGAATCCTGTGCAGGTTGCTAGGAGAACGATCCAGACCAGCAGGTGCGGTGACGACTTTCGCGTGGCGAGCCACGGCACCAGCAAAGCAGTGACGGCTTGCGAAAGGATCGAGACAGATGTGACGACACCTGCGTCAAGTACATTGAGCCCCCGATCTTGCATCAGCTTCGGCAGCCATCCGAGGACGATAAAAGCTAACCCGGCCTGCAGTCCCATGAAGGCCGTGACCGCCCAAGCAACAGGATCATGTATCAGAAGGGAGAAACGCGGCAGGTGCATGATGCGGACGGAGCGTGGCTCGGTTCTGACGAGAACCGTCCACATGAAGCCGCCGACCATCGCAGGAAGGCTCCAACCCGCCAGTGCCCAATTCCAAGAGTGCCACGATTCTTGGAGAATGGGCGTCAATCCTGCAGCACTGGCGCCGCCGATGCTCAGGACCATCGTATAAAGCCCTGTCATCAGACCGGTTCGGCTCCAAAAACGCCCACGAATGACCACTGGGAGCAGCACGCCGAGCATGCCGATGGCGGCTCCTGCAATCAATGTGCTGAGGAAAAGTGCAAGACCTAATGGCAACGCCCGGAGAGCAAGCCCGGCCGCAAGGAGCATGAGAATCGCCGCGACAGCCCGCTCAAGGCCTACTCTAGCCGATAAATAGGGCGCGAGTGGTCCGAACGCGCCAAAGCATAACACCGGCACAGTGGTCAAGATACCGATCTCCATTCCGCCTAGGTCCAAGCTCGCTTGGATTTCGGACACCATCGTCGCAATGGAGGTGAGTGCGGGACGAAGATTGGCCGCAGCGACAACAACACCAGCCACGATGAATCCATCGAAGATCTGTGGCGTGTGGATGCCGTTTCTTGACGTCTGTTTGTCCATCAAACTTGGTTTGGGTGCAGTCAGCATGGTCTGCCCTTCCGGCCGTGTGGAAGCCACCGCCTCAGTCGTAACAGCGGCCAAAAACAGTATCGGCAGGGACCGGGCGCCTTCCGCCTATCAACCTTCGATCTGGTCGGTGGCTCTCACGTGACGCCAGAACATCTTGGGGGTGTTCAGCATATGACGGAACCCGGTTCGGTCGAGCATCGCCTCAGTCTCGCGCTGAGCGTCATCGAGGATCTCGTCTTCATCGACAAGCAATGCTTTGCGGTTCTGCATGACGATGTGTCCATCTACAATGACGGTATCGACATCATTCCCGTTGGCGAAATAGATCAATCTAAACAGAGGCATATTGTATGGGTATAGATGCGGGCGGCGGAGATCCAACAGAACGACATCTGCCTTCTTGCCATCTTCGAGAGATCCGATCTCGCTCTCCACTCCGAGCGCCTTCGCAGCATCGATCGTACACATTTCGAGCACTCGTCCCGGCGGCAACCAAGTCGGATCCTTGAAGTATGTTCTATGATAGTGCATGCACTGTTGCATGTGGCGGAACATGTCACCCGAACGATCTGGAGCCGTCGCATCGGAGCCCAGACATACATTCGCGCCTGCTTCCAATAGTTCTGGGACGGGACAGCGTCCAAGGATCGATGCGATCGCGCTTGGGTTGTGGACGATATTCGTCCCGGTGTCGGCTACGATCCGAATCTCTTCCGGTGACAGGTTCGTGGAATGAGACAGAAGTGCGTTCTCTCCAAGAATGCCAAGTTCCTTAGCATACGTGACACTTCCCTTGGTATGCCCATCCTGAGTGAAAACGAGTCCCTTTTCTCGGGCAAGATCCGCAATCAAGCGGGTTTGGCGTCTTGCTTCTTCGAGGTTTGACTGGCCCAACTCCTCAACGTGCTCCGCACGAAGCGTCGGTGTGATGAGGGCGATGTTCAGGCGGCCCCCATATGCACCGTGCCAAGTGTCGATGATGGTTTCGCAGGTCTCGAGCTGTTGCTCGAAGGTCACGGGATACTCCGTAGCCACGCCGTCCGTGAAGCGCGCGTATGTTCGCGGGTGTGGCGGGCGTGTGGGGCCTATCGCGACAACGGACCGTGTTCCGACCTCGCGCACGCCTTCACAGTGAGCGTCACCGTAAACGGGTTCATCGGTGCGAAGAATGGTGTCGCCGCCACCAAGAAGCGAGACCCCAGTGGTTACGCCGAAGCGCAGACGCTCAAGTGCGGCAAGTCGGGCCTCAGCACGCCAGAACTCCGGCGTTGATGCGACTGTATAAGCCATGTGGCAAGCTTCATACCACGCGATGCTGTCGCCGCCTCCCATGGTTTTGATGAGGCCATGACCCGCGTGCGCGTGTCCATCGATCAGACCCGGCATGACAATTTTATGGCTGGCATCGATGATCGTAGGTGCCTGATGAGCAGCAAGAATCTCCTCGGTTGTTCCAACCGCGAGGATGCGGTCTTTCTCGATGGCGACAGCGCCGTTCTCGATGACCCGACGTTGCGGATCCATCGTCACAACGACGCCATTGGTGATGATGATATCAGCCATGCAGTGTACTCCAGTCGGTCAGGCAGCTTGAGTTTCGCCACGGATGCGATCGAGGGTCGGAACGAGCGACAACAGCTCTTTCGTGTAAGGATGCTTCGGGTCGTCGAATAGCGTTGCGGCATCAGCCTCCTCGAGAAGCTGCCCTTGCCGCATGACCGCCACGCGGTCACACATCTGGCGCACCACGGCGAGGTCATGACTGATGAGCAGAAGAGTCAGCCCCGTGGCGTCGCGCAGATCTTTTAGCAGGTTCAGGATCTGTGCTTGTACCGAAACATCAAGGGACGAAGTTGGTTCGTCGCAAACGATCAGCTTCGGACGCGCGCCGAGCGCCCTTGCAATGGAGAGGCGCTGCCTTTGGCCGCCCGAGAAAGCGTGTGGAAAACGTTGGCCGGCCTCCGACTCGAGGCCAACGGCTTCGATGAGACGGGCTACGTCGCTTTCCGCCTCAGCTCGAGAATTGGCGAGGCGATAGTACAGGATCGGTTCTGACAGGATCAGGCCAATGCGCATGCGGCTGTTGAGCGATGAGTAAGGATCCTGAAAAATCATTTGGATTGCTTGACGCAATGGCCCGATCCGTCGTGTCGCGCCTTCGCCTGCGATAGTCTGCCCGCGATAGAGCACACGGCCTGAGGTAGGCTTTATGAGACCAGACACGACATTGGCAATCGTGGTCTTGCCACAACCGGATTCGCCTACGAGGCCGAATACTTCGCCGCTGCGTATGGTGAACGATACCTCTTTGACCGCTCGGAACCGATGACCTCTCGAGCCTGGAAGCCAACCTGTTGTCGTGTAATCGACACAGAGATTCTCGACTGACAGGATAGGTTCCACGTCAGCCGAAGGGTCAGAGCGCTCCGCTATCGTGCGAAGCTCAGCGCGCGCTTCCTCCGCACGACCCTTGCCCTCTGCTCCAAGGACCGGAAACCGATCGAGCCGTTGATCGATCCGCGGCACGGCTCCGATCAGCGCCCTGGCATAAGGAGCTTTGGGGCGGCGCAAGACCTCTTCCGTCGCCCCTGACTCGACGACTTGGCCGCGATGCATGATGGTGACACGGTCGGCTATTTGCGCGACGACACCCATGTTGTGAGTGACGAGCAGGATCCCAATGCCGCGCTTGTCGCCTAAATCGCGCAGGAGTTTGAGGATCTGTGCTTGAACCGACACGTCGAGCGCCGTCGTCGGCTCGTCGGCGACCAGGAGCTTGGGGTTGCATGACAAGGCAGCCGCGATCACGACCCGCTGGCGCTGACCGCCCGATAGCTGATGCGGATACGCCTTGAGTCGCCTTCTCGGTTCAGGAATTCCCACGGATTCGAGGAGTTCCAGAGCACGTGCCGCTGCCGCAATCCTATCAAGTTTGAGGTGGAAGCGCATTGCTTCCATCAATTGGCTCCCGATTGTAAAAAGTGGGTTCAGGCTCGTCATAGGATCCTGGAAAATGGCTCCGACATCGCGGCCGAGCACAATGCCAGCGGCTGAACCCTTCACAGGGTCAAATTCCTTGCCGTCAATGTGAATACTTCCGGCTGCGATACGTCCAGGCGTCTCAAGCAAGCCCATGACCGTGTTTCCGATCGTCGTCTTGCCGGCTCCCGACTCTCCCACCAAGGCATGGATTTCACCGGGCTGAATGGTGAGGCTGGCGTTCTCCACGGCTGTAAAAGTGGTACCATTCGCAAGCGGATACTCGACCCGGAGGCGATCAATAGCGAGAACGGACGCGGATGGAGCGATCATCGTTTCACCCTCAGCTTGGGATTGAAGCGGTCGCGCAGCCAGTCGCCCACGATGTTAACTGCAAGCACCAATATGACCAGAGCAAGTGCCGGGAAGAGAGCGATCCACCAAATCCCTGAGAACACGAATTCGTTTCCGATCCGAATCAGAGTGCCGAGCGAGGGGTAGGTTGGAGGCATGCCAACCCCGAGGAAGGATAAGGTTGCCTCCGTAAGCACGGCAGCTGCGAGATTGATGGTGGATATGACGAGAACCGGACTCATGACATTCGGTAAAATGTGCCGCAGCATGATTCGCCGAGACGGGAGTCCGATGACTTTAGCTGCCCTCACATAGTCCTTCGCCGCTTCGACCATTGTGGCGGCCCGTACAGTGCGTGCATACTGTACCCATTCATGAATAGCGATCGCACAGATCAGAATGATCGGCGCCCATTCTGCCGTTGATGCTCCGGAGAGGAGTGCCCTCGCGATACCGCTAACCAGAAGCGCGAGCAGGATCGTTGGAAAGCTCAGAATGACATCGGCTACTCTCATGATCACGGAATCGACCTTGCCGCCGTAAAATCCGGCAAGAAGACCCAGTGTGACGCCCAAGGAGGCTGCCAGGAGAACGGCGCCGCCACCGATGGCGATCGAGACACGTGCGCCGTAGAGCATCGCTGAAAGAAGGTCTCGACCTTGGTTGTCCGTGCCAAGGACAAAACGCGGATCACCATCTGCCGTGAATGCAGGCGGCAGTTCGGCGTTCATAAGTTCAAAAGAAGCCAGATCGGTCGGATCGTATGGTGCAATGAATGGTGCCAGCAGAGCGCAAGCTACCAAAACAAAAGCCAGGATAGCGGCAAGGATCACCGAGATCGGGGCCCCAAGCCGAATGAGCAGACTAGGAGGTGGGGCGAGCGTTTTCATGCAGACCTCGCGCGAAGGCGTGGATCGACCACGGCGTATAGGATGTCGACGACCGTGTTGATGAGGACGAAAAGTAGTCCGACGAACAACAGGTAAGCCGCCATGACCGGGATATCGACGAAGCTCACAGCCTGAATGAAAAGAAGTCCCATGCCTGGCCACTGGAAGACGGTTTCTGTCACGATGGCGAACGCTATCAGCGAGCCGATCTGCAGCCCGGTAACGGTTATGACCGGCATCAGGGCGTTTCTAAGAGCTAGCCGGAAGTGAATGTAGTGCGTCGGCAATCCTCGGGCTTTGGCGAAGCGGATATAATCACTGGACAAAACGTCGATCATTTCGGCTCGCACCAGACGCATGATTAGCGTCAGCTGGTAGAGAGCGAGTGTAACTCCTGGCAGGATCAGCGACTTCAAGCCGCTGATCGTGAGAAACCCTGTCGACCACCAGCCGAGATCGACCACCTGACCGCGTCCGAACGACGGTAACCAGCCGAGGGACACGGCGAAGACAAGGATGAGAACGATGCCGGTCACGAAAGTCGGTGTCGAAATGCCGATGAGTGAGACAGCCTGCACAAGCCGTGCTGCGATACCTCCTGGCTTGAGCGCACACAGAACGCCCAGCGGTATGCCGATAGCGAGCGACAATATCGTTGCAACGATCACAAGTTCCAGCGTTGCGGGCAACCTTTCGGCGATAAGCTGCGTGACGGGACGTTGGTTGCGATAGCTGATCCCTAGGTCACCGCTGAGGGTACGCGTCAGGAAGCGACCATACTGGACAAGTAATGGCTGATCGAGCCCGAGAGAGCGTCTAAGCTCCGCCTTTTCCTCTATCGACGCATTCTCACGCGACATGGTCGCTACGGGATCGCCGACGTACCGGAACATCACGAATGACACCGCCGAAACCACGAGCATGACGAGGGCAGCTTGACCCAACCGGGAGAGAGGGACTTTCAACATGAGCGATTCCGGAGCGGCCGCCACAATTGGGCGAGCCGCTCTCCTCCTGCAATCTTACTTCACGTTAGCGAACCACAGACGGACGTACTCATCGGGAAATTGCGGGACGTCGACCCCGTCCCGAACGGCCCAGGCGACGGGTTGTTGATGAAGCGGGATGTATGCCACAGTGTCTCGGGCGACTTTGAGCGTTTCGACAAGCATCGCTCGACGCTTGGCTTCGTCGAGTTCTACGGCCGCTTTGCGCGTCAGTTCTTCGACCTTTGGGTTGCTATAGGTGCCGGCGTTGGAGCCTCCGTAGCCGTCCTTCTGCTCCGTTAGCAACGACGAGAGAACGCTGAACCCATCCATGGGAGGCAAGGTAGCCCAACCCACCATGGAGACGTCGAATTCTCCTCTATCCTGGCGCGGGAAGTAGGTCGCACGGGACTCGGTCTGAAGTTCTGCCTGGATGCCGACTTTCGCCCACATGGATGCAATGGCGACGCAGGTTTGCTCGTCATTGATGTAGCGATCGTTCGGGCAATTCAGCTTCGTCTTGAAACCATTGGGGTAGCCGGCCTCCGTGAGGAGCTGTTTCGCCTTGCTTTGATCATAGGCAAGCGGAACGTCGTTCTCCTTTGCGTAGCCGGGGACGGGCGGAGCGACAAGCGTACCCGTATTCCGCGACTTGTCGCGCATCACGCGTTTCTTGATGGTTTCAAGGTCAATCGCATGCCACATGGCTTGGCGTACTTTTTCGTCCAACAGCGGGTTCTTCTGTCCCGGCATCGCCTTCAACTCCGGGCGGAAGTTGAGCGACAGCATGATCAGGCGCAGAGACGGCTCTTCAACCACTTTGAACCCTTGGGATGATGATATCCGCTGAAGATCTTGAAGAGGTGCAGGGGCAATCAGATCCAGTTCGCCTGACAAGAGAGCCGCAACGCGGGTAGCATCCGACTTCACCGGCTTGAACTCGATGCGAGTGAGATTGTGCTGAGGTTTGTCCCACCAATCGGAATTGACTACGAATGTCGTGCCAGCGTCCGGCTTGTAGGATTCGACCTTGAACGGGCCTGTGCCGATGGCTGTAGTGGACGCCGCCGTGGTAACGCCGGTTGCAATATTGCCCGGCTTGAGGGCGTTATTGGCTTCCATCCATTCCTTATCGAGAATGTAGATGCCGGCGAGATCGTTGAGCAGGAGCGGGTAGGGACCCTTCGTAACGATGTCGACCGTGAAGTCGTCGACCTTCTCCGCTTTGACAACCGTCGCGAGGTTTCCACGAGCCCGAGCGCTTGGATCGAGGATGCGGCTGATCGATGCGACGACATCGTCCGCCGTGAAGGGATTCCCATTATGGAATTTCACGTTTCGGCGCAGTTCGAAACGCCACGTCTCAGGATTCACCGTCTTCCAGCTGACGGCCAGAGCGGGCTCCAACTCCAGATTACGACCGCGTCGCACCAAGGGATCGAAGACATGGTGCAACATGCTCGTCGTGAAGCTCTCCGTATGAGCGTAAGGATCGAGCGTGGTGATGTCCGTGGGCGAGGCCCATCTCAGGGTTTTGGCCTCTGCCCCTATTCCGATCAGGGTGCTGGCAGTGACGATCAGGCTGGCAGCAAGTCGAGCTTTCATCTTCGGCCTCCAATTTTCCTCTGGAATTTTATTATTGGATACAATTGGAAGAAAAAGTTGCATACAAAAAAAGAGGCGTCAATGCGCGTTGGTAACTTTTGCCAATCGCTGGTCGCCGCGATCCTCGAGTGGGTGTGTATGCAGCTCGCTGTGCCGGATCGCTGAAGGAGTTCGAAGCCTCGGTCTCAGGACGTGTAGCGGTCGAGAATGGACCGGATATCTCGGTGCTTGTCGGACGAGGACAGGAGTGCTCGATCGGTCACCGCCCGAAGATGGTGATCCATGGCATCGATCGCAGCTTGGCTGTTCCCCGCCTTGAGAGCATCGATGATCTGCTGATGCTCGTTGATCGAGCAATCGGAAGAGTGAGGTCGGCTGTAGAGCGCCAGGATGAGCGAGCAGCGGGAGACCACTTCGTCGACATAGCGGGCCAGAACTTTGTTGCCGGAGAGGGAGGCAAGAAGAATATGGAACTCGCCAGCTAGACGGATACCTGCTGGTCCATCGTGCCCACTGGCCTTCACTTCAAGATGGACATGCCTTTGCAGTTGCTCGACTTCCTCAGTTGTAATTTTTTCCGCAAGCCTCGCAAGGACTTGGCGCTCAAGGCACATCCGAGTCTCGAAAACGTCCTGTGCCTCGGACAAGCTCGGCTGAGCGATCATGGCGCCCCTGTTGGGTCGCGTGTCGACCAAGCCCTCCGCGTGGAGACGCGCCAGAGCCGTCCTGACGATCGTTCGGCTGACGCCGAACCGATCACCGATGACGTCCTCCGTCAGTTTGTCCCCTGGCATGAGCGCCTGCTCGATAATGGCGCGGCGCAATCCAGCATAAACGGAATCGCTCCGGGTACCGGCGGTTGACTTAGGCTTTCTCACTGGCGCGTTCATGGAAATACTGTTGAAGATATCGAGGGGCGAACTGTGTTCCACAAGTTTGACTAACAGGGAAGACACGAATTTGGCTGGCGTTTTGTATGCTTCATTGTATACAATATGCTTGTCTTGGCAACCTGGCTTGATATGTTGCCCAATCGTAACCTGAGCCTTGAGGACGCAGATGAACAGCTTGGTGATCCGCAACGTTCGCCCGATGGGTGGAGACCCGACGTCCATTATCATCCGCGACGGATGGATCTCAGGCTATGGTGAGGAAGTCTCGGAGGGGGCGGAGATCCTGGACGGCGCCGGAGGTATCCTGATCCCCGGGCTCGTCGAGGCCCATACGCATATGGATAAGACGCTCCTCGGCATGGACTGGTATCGCAATGACGTTGGTCCGAGCTTGCTCGCCAAAATCGATAATGAGAGGTTGCAAAGGCGTGTTCTCGGGATCGATCCCGCTCGCCAGTCCGCTCGGCAGGCCATCCTCGCAGCCTCCCTTGGCACGACGCATATCCGAACACACGTCGATGTCGATACGGAGGTCGGTGTTGCCGGGATCGAGGGAGTTCTGGAAACACGGGAGCGACATCGGGATTTGGTCGAGATTGAACTCGTGGCCTTCCCGCAGAGCGGTATGCTCATACGACCCGGTACCGTGGATCTTATGGAGAAGGCTCTTCAACTCGGCGCTCAGGTTGTCGGTGGACTCGATCCGGCCGGGATCGACCGCGATCCAAAGGGCCACCTCGATGTCGTGTTCGATCTCGCCGAACGTTATGGTGTTCCGGTCGACATCCATCTCCATGAACCGGCGGAACTGGGCGCGTTCTCCATGGAGCTCATTACTGAACGAACGAAGGCCCTGGGTCTTCAGGGAAGAGTGACGATCAGTCATGCATTTTGCCTTGGCATGACCGATCAAGACTACGTCGCAGCCCTCATCGACGCTCTGGCTGAGACGCAGATCCATGTCCTGACCACGGCACCAGCCTCGCGGCCGGCACCAGCGGTCAAGCGGCTGGTGGAAGCCGGTATCGTTGTTGCGGCAGGCTCCGATGGCGTACGCGATACCTGGGGGCCCTACAACAATCCCGACATGCTTGAGCGGGCTGTACTCATCGGGCTGCGCAACAACCTGCGCCGCGACGACGAGGTCGCTTTAGCTCTTGACATCTGCACTTTCGGCGGAGCGCGGATGTTGAATCTCGCTGATTATGGCTTGGAGGTCGGCTGCAAAGCCGACCTTGTTTTGCTCGAAGGCGAAACCCTTCCGGAAGCCGTTGTGAGCCGCCGACCCCGCAAATTGGTACTCAAAAATGGGAAAGTGATCGCAAGGAACGGAGCCATAATGTCGGCGGCAGCTTGATGTGGACGTAGGTCCACATGCGGGCAGCGCTTGGAGTTGGATTTCCAACCTGTCTGTCAGCGTGATTGAGACAACGTGCTAATACTTGTCCGAAACGCTCGTCATGACAGGCTCGAGGCCGAGCCGTCTGATAGCTCGAGAACGTGTCGGTGACATGCCAGCTGGTTGATGAAGTAAAGACCGCCCATCGACAGCAAGGTCTCTACGACAAGGGGAGTAGACGAGTCTGCTAGAGCTACCAGCATGAACGACGCCGAATGGTCTATACTTATGCTCATGGCCGCGAACGCTGGCTGAAAGGGAACCATCATCATTCCGGAACGATCCAGAATGTGCTTCCACCGTCTCAGCGCAGGTAGTGGATGTGGGGCCGTCCATGGTAAGGCGAGGTCTCGACCCTAGACTCGATCCGGAAGACGTCCTTTAACAGAGGCTCCGTCAGGACATCCTCAGGCGTGCCTGCTGCCACGATCCTTCCCTGGCTCAATACGATAAGTTCGTCACAGAACATAGCCGCATGATTGAGATCATGGAGGGCGATAACGCTGGTAACGGGCAGGCTGGCAATGAGGCGAAGCAGTCCGATCTGATGCTGGACGTCGAGGTGGTTCGTCGGTTCGTCGAGGAGCAATTCCTTGGGTGACTGGGCCAGTGCCCTCGCGATATGGGCGCGCTGTTTCTCACCGCCGGAGAGACTTTGCCAACGCTCAGTGCGCTTGTCCTCCATCCCGACACGCTCGAGGGCGTACTCGATCGCCTGCTGATCGTCCGGGGTCCAGCCCGAGAACATCGAGCGGTGCGGGAAGCGGCCGAGTTTGACGACGTCGACCACCCGTAGGTTGGAGTTGGTCGCGGCGTGCTGCTCCACGAAGGCAACGCGTCGTGCAATGTCCCGCCGGCTGATGGACTTGAGATCGGTTCGGTCCAGCATGACGTGACCTGAATGCGGTTGCTTCAGGCCGGCAAGGAGCCGCAGGAGCGATGTCTTGCCCGATCCGTTCGGGCCGAGCAACCCCAGCATTGCGTTCGGTTTGACCTGGAAGGTTACACCATCGAGGATGGTCTTCCTGCCGATCCTCCAGATCAGGTTGTCGGTCCTGATGCTCATGACGGACGCTGGATCCGATAGAGAATAACGGAGAAGAAGGGTACACCGACGAGAGCCGTGACCACGCCGATCGGCAGGACCTGCTTTGGGATGAGAATCCGAGATGCGATGTCGGCCATGACCATGAAGATCGCGCCAGCGATGGCGCAGGCAGGGAGCAGGCGGCTATGAAGTGGCCCGACCACGAAGCGCGCCGCATGCGGTACGACAAGCCCCACGAAGCCGATCGAGCCCACCATGCTCACGATCGTGGCGGTCATCATGGCCGTGAGCGCGAACAGTGCGGCTCGCGCGCCGCCCACATTCACCCCGAGCGCGGCCGCCGCCTCGTCGCCGAACGCGAAGGCATCCAGCACTCTGGCATAGAACAGGCAGGCTATGAGACCGAGGCCGACGATGACCGAAACGAGCGTGAACTCGGGCCAGCGAACACCGCCAAAGCTGCCCAGGAGCCAGAACATCACGTCGCGAGCCTGCTGAGCATTGCCCGACGTCGTGACGATATAGGAGGTGGCTGCGTTGAAGAGCTGAGAAGCGGCAACGCCCGCGAGGATCGTGCGATCCGCTCCGCCGCGCGTCCCGTTCGATAGCAGCGCGACGAACAGGAAGGCCGCGAAGGCGCCTGCGAAGGCGCCCGCCGACAGTGACAGGACGCCCGAGCCGACGCCGAGGATGACAATCGCGACGGCTCCAGTGGACGCTCCCGCCGAAATCCCGAGCACATAGGGTTCGGCCAGCGGGTTTCTCAGGAGGGACTGCAGGATCGCTCCCGACAGCGCAAGGCCGGCACCGCAAAATGCCGCGACAAGGGCGCGGCTCAACCGGTAGTCCCAGATGACCGTCTCGTGGATGCGATTGAGTTCGGCTGTCGTCCATCCGAGCCGATTGGTCACAGCTGACAACGTGGTTGCAAGCGGGATCGGAAGATCGCCGATCCCGACGCTTATTCCAACGACGACCCCGATCGCCGCCAAAGAGGCCAGCAGCAGAGCGCCAAGGACGAAAAGCTGCCCTGCCAGATGACGCGAAGCGGTCACTTCACCAGACCGATGGCCTTAAGCTGGTCGGCTATCTGTTCCGCTCCATAAATCGTGCGGATGGTCGGGTTCATAGCTTGGCCGTCCATGACCACAATGGCCTTGCTCTTCACAGCAGGAATCTGGCTTACCGCCGGATCCGTGGTCAGAAACTTGATCTTGGCTTCGGGCTTGTCGAGCTCCCAGCGGTTGCGATCCAGGCTGGCGACGACGATCACGTCGGGATTTGTCGCGATGATGCTCTCCCAACCAAGGGTCGGCCACTCGGCCTCGGTGTCGATGGCATTACGCCCCCCAAGCAGATCGGCGATGAAACCCGACGCTCCGTTCTTGCCGCCAAGATAGGCGTCCGCGGAAGGGCTGGGGCTCGAGAACCAGAAGACGTAGGACAGTTTCTTGTCCCCGGCCGGAACGCGGGTGCGAAGGGAAGCCTCGCGCGCCTTGAAATCCGCAATCAGAGCCTGCCCACGGTCGGCCACGTCGAAGATGCGCGAAAGCTCATCGATCTCGCGGTAGAGAGAATCCATGTTCCACAGCGAGCCGCGGCTGCCATACGCATCGTTGCCTTCCTTGCGCTCCAGGCAGGTGCTCGGCGAGAGGTAGCTCGAGACGCCAACTTTCTCGAAGTCCTGCCTTTTGGCCACCTTGCTGGACTCGCCCAGAAGGGTGGGCAGAGCGGCGGCCACAAAGTCGGGATCTTCCGCGAGGATCGATTCGAAGGTCGGAAACTCCACAGTGAGAAGTTTGACCTTCGCGTTGGCCGCGGCCAGTTGCGGCAGGACCTTGCTCGGCCAGAAGGCAGTTCCGACCATCCGATCCTGGAGGCCGAGCATAAGTAGGATCTCCGCACTGTTCTGACCAAGTCCGACGGCGCGTTTCGGTGCGTTTTCGATCGTCACCTTCGCCCCGCAATTGTCGATGGTGAGCGGGTACTGCGTCGGAGCCGCCAACGCCGACGTCGCCCCAAGAGCGAATCCGGCGCAGATGCCGATACGAATTCGAAATGCCGACCAAATACTCATGGGAACGCCCGCGTCTTAAAAATGGGAAGGAGCCTGCCTTTATCGCACCTCAGGCTTCGGAAACAAGGAGGTTTGAGCGAAACAACATCGATTGGAATAGCTCTAAAATGCTGCGGCCCTTTGGTCGGTAGTATTGCAGCTGGTGTCATTGGAGAGATGCTTGAGTTTTATTTGCAAGATGCTCTGGTAAATCATTGTTCGAGCGTTCCAGAGACGGAGGCCCGCTCATCCTGTCTGGGTTGACTGCGCCGAGGTTCTGTCCCGCGATATTCTCTCGGAAACTTCGATCGCTCGGCTTTTCCATCGATGAGGCGGTTCTGAGTTCCTGGGACATTTCCTCAATTCGCGCAGGCGTCGATGTCGAAGCTCCAAGACGGCAGCGCGTCTGGCCTCTAGGTCGCGCTCAGTCATCTAGGCAGATTGTCAATTGCGCGGAACACTGTTGCCGGTATTCTGATGGTCTTCGCTGCGGTTAGCGACTTGGGGTCCGGGACTCGGCGACCCGGGGGATGATCTCGATGAGCGCTGAACTTCAGCACCTCCTGCTTGTCTACGCGACTTACGTCATTGCGGCCGGCAGTCCAGGCCCAAGCAATATGCGCATCATGGGTGTGGCGATGCGCCAGGGCCGGGCGGCGGCGCTGACCCTGGCGGCTGGAGTCGTGACCGGTTCCGTCTTCTGGGGCGTCATGGCAGCGACGGGGATCTCCGTTCTTCTCGCCCGCTATGCCCAAGTGATGACGGTTCTCAAGATCCTCGGAGGGCTCTATCTCCTGTTCCTCGCCTTCAAGGCCGGACGGGCCGCCCTGAGCGCCGATCAGCAAGCCTCCGAAGGACCCCGTTCGGTCGTGTCCAGGGGAGCGCTCTACAGACAGGGTCTGCTAATGCATCTCGGGAACCCGAAATCGGTTCTGGCATGGATCGCCCTGGTGACGTTGGGTTTGGGCACCGAAGCATCCTGGCAGGGCGCCGCTGCGGTCCTCGGGGGATGCGCCGTCCTGAGCGTGACGATCTTTGGCGGCTATGCCCTACTGTTCTCGACGGCGCGGATGGTTCGCGTGTACCGCAGAGCCCGGCGATGGATCGAGGGCGTTCTCTCGGTCGTGTTCGGCTTGGCGGGATTGCGCCTGCTTCTGGCACGCCCATGAAGACCGTCCAGAACGCGTCGGGATTGTTCCACGGCCTTTCGGCTTTCCCTTTGACGCCGACGGATGCGGCGGGACATCTCCAGGAGGACGTGCTCTGCCGGTTCCTCGAGCGTATTCAAGAGGCGGGAGCCGATTCCATCGGTCTGCTCGGCAGTACCGGCGGCTACGCCTATCTGAGCAGAGAGGAACGGCAGCGGGCTGTTCGCGTGGCGGTGGGGTGCGTTGGCGGTCGGATCCCGGTCATCGTCGGAGTCGGTGCATTGCGGACCGACGAGGCCGTGGCGCTCGCACGGGACGCTAAGGCTGCCGGCGCCGATGGCCTGCTGCTTGCTCCGGTGTCCTACACGCCCCTGACTGACGACGAGGTTTTCGCGCATTTCTGTGCCGTTGCGGAGGCCGGAGGGTTGCCTCTGTGCATCTACAACAATCCAAGCACGACAAAATTCACCTTCAGTGCCGAGCTGATCGCGCGTTTGGCGGACGTGCCACACATCGCAGCCGTGAAGATGCCGCTGCCGGGAGACGGCGATTTCTCGGGCGAGATGGAGCGTCTGCGGGCAATCACCCCCGAGAGCTTCGCCATCGGCTACAGCGGGGATTGGGGCGCTGCCGACGCTCTGCTGGCAGGTTGCGATGCCTGGTACAGTGTGGTTGCCGGCCTGCTGCCCGCTCCAGCCCTGGCCCTGACGCGCGCGGCGCAAGGCGGCCATGGTCCGAAGGCGATGGCCATCAACGCCTCCTTCGAGCCGCTCTGGGCCCTCTTCAGAGAGTTCGGCAGCTTCCGCGTCATGCACGCCATGGCCGAGCTTCTTGGTCTTGCCACGATCGCGCCGCCGCGCCCGATTCTGCCCCTATCGCAGGAAGCCTATGGCCGGGTCGAGGCCGCCTTGGGCAGCCTTGAGAATGAGGGGCCCTTCGTCCCTCAATAAATCCGCCCGCGCTCATGGGCGGAATATTGACGGTTGATCACCCTGACTGCCGGGCGCTCGCGTTTCGGCTGCTGCGAACCGAGCCCAAGCCGAGATCTTCTCGGTGTCCGACAAACGCGATGGCGTTGGACGCCCATGGGGGCGCAGTCTTCGCGGTGAGGACCGTTTCCGGTTTATCGTCCCAACCGACCGGATTCGCGGTGATCCGGTCGGTTGGCGCAAGCGATATCAGTTCGACGGATGCAGGCCGGGCTGGATCGTTCCCATCCGGCCTCCAAGCCAACCGGCAAGGGCGCCGAGGATCAACCCGAGAGCCCCGAACAAGGCGGCCCGCGACGTCGCCTTGGCGGTCGCCTCCGCCGCGGCAGTCGCCTGCCTCTTGGCGTTGTCGACGGTCTGGCGGTATTGCTGCTCATAGCGCTGAACATCCGCGCGGGCCTGCTCGACAGGCTGGTTCCGGGCGGCCGCGATGGCTTGTGCGGCCTGATCGCGTGCCTGGGCGGCCTGCGCCTCGTCACCGGTGACCAGTGCCCGCATGGCGGAGACGGCCGCATCCCGTAGTGCTGCCGGATCCGTCCGGTCGGCGTTCGTTCGGATCGACTGCTCGATCGACGAGAAGGGATCGGCCAGGGCCGATAGGTTGGGTGCGGCGACCTGAGCGGCCGTTTGGGCCGTCGCTCCGACGGTCGAAGCGACGCTGCCGGCGGCTCGGGTGAAGGTGCCGTACACGCCTCCGATAATGCCGCCGATGGCCGATGTCAGCAGGTAGAAAATGACCAGAGTGGTGACCGCCCATGCGGTGAGGCCGTGCCATCCGGCCGTCGAGCGCCTGGGCTGGCCCGACAGGCGTCCTGCCACATAGCCGCTTGCCAGCGAGGCGACGATGCCAGATGCGAGGAACCAGATGCCCGCGCCGATGGAAAACGACGCCGTCGAGGGGTTATCGGCCGTTCCAGGGTCGAGGGTCGCGGCTCCGATCCCAACACCGAGCATGTTGAGCAAGAGCTGCACGACGAGAGCGATGACGACGCCCGCCAGAACGGCGCCCCAGGACACGCGATTGATCAGAACGGTTCCGACAACCGCCTCTGAAGGGCTGGCGGGTACGGGCGAGAGGCCGTATGCGCCGCGAACCGGTCCGGCATCGGACCCTACAGGCAAACTCATGAAACGCTCCTATTCGTGTTCAGCCGGACTCCAGGCAAGTGTCTGCGGCGCTCACCGGCCGCAGACGCTTGCGGCTCATCTTGGGTAGGGTGGTGTCGCTCAGGTGCGGTCGACGGAGCGCTTCACGTCTTCCTTGGCATCTCCGTAGGCGTCTTGGACCTTGCCGGCGGCCTTCTCGGCCTTGCCTTCGGCCTCTGTCTTGGTGTCTCCGGTGATCTTGCCGAAGGCTTCCTTCACGGAGCCCTTGACCTGCTTGGCGGTACCTTTGATCTGATCGTCGTTCATCGTTGAAACTCCTGATGTTTCGGCTGGGACAGGGTGCCGAAAACACGTGCTTAACCCGCCCTCCGAGCGGAGGTTCCAAATGATGAATTGCTACTACGGCGACTAGTAGGCCCGCACTAGCGCCGCCGTCTCCTGGCCCGCGCGGGCTGCCCATCGCCGATCCCGCGGTCTCGGGCCCAGACGATGGCGGCGCTCCGCCGATTCACGCCGATCTTGCGAAACAGGCTCGCCACATGGTTCCGGATGGTATGGGGCGATACACCGAGATCCTCCGCGATCTGAGGGTCGGACGCGCCGCGGCACAGTCGCTCCAGCACGTCGCGTTCCCGAAGGGACAGGTCAGAGACTGCCGTGCCGCCTGGGGCCTCCTTCGACTGCAAGGGCGCGCGGAGAACGGCCAGCCGCTCGATGACCGCCTGGCTGAACCAGGATGCGTCGCTCATCACGGTTTCGATGGCGCGCATCAGTTCCGCCTCGGTGCGCTTACGCGCGGAAACGTCTTGGAAGGCGCATAGCAGGCATTCGTCGCTGTCGATCATCACGCTGTCGGCCGAGATCAGGACGATCAACTCGTCTCCGTCTTTGCGCCTCAGTCGAGTCTCGAACGAGGATACCCGCCCCTTAGCCTCCAGCTCGTTCAGGAAGCGGATGCGGTTGTCTTCATCCGTCAGGGAGATTTCCGCCGAGGAGTGTCCGACGATGTCTTTGGACGTGTAACCCGTCACGCTGCAGAAGGCTTCGTTCACGTCGAGGAAAATTCGATCCTTCTTGCGCCAAATCGACATCGGGTTCGGGGCGAGGCGGAACAGCTTGGCGAGTTGCTCCTCGCGCTGCTTGAGCGCCGACATGGCCTGTCGCTTCGGTTCCAAATCCGCGAATGTCAGCAGCATGCACGCGGCGCCCTGGACCTCGAGAGGCTGCCCCGCGACGACCACGAGCTTATCGCTTGCGCCCAAGACCGGCAGATTGGCTTCCATTTGAGGGATCGTCTCGCCGGCATTCATTCTCTCGAGAGCCAGATCGCGACGGTCGGCCTGTTGAAAGACATCGATGTCGCGCAGTGTATGCCCGAGCACGTCCTCTCGGGCATACCCGGTCATCTCGAGGAAGCCTTCATTGACCTTGACGAACGTCTGATCCGCCAGACGGCAGATCAGAGCCGGGGCAGGATTGGCCGCGAAGGTGCGTTCGAACCGGTCCTGCGCCTCGAACTGCTCCGTGACGTCCGCGATCACGAGCGCCAGGTAACTCGGCTTCTCGTCCGGTCCCGTCACGACGAGGCTTCGGATGCGATGCGTCCAGGCCTGGTCGGGATCGCCCGTCCTCTCGACTTCGACGACGACCTGATCGAAAACCTCCCCAGCCAGGACGCGTTCGAACGGATATTCTTCGGGTTTCAGCGAGTGGTGATTGCGGTAGCGCAGAAGGAACCGGGCGCGGTACTCATCCACCGTCCGCCCCAAATCCTCCAGGCTCTCGACCCCATGGATCGTGAGCGCGGCCGGATTGGCATAGGTGATGCGCTGGTCCGGCTCGATGAAAATGACGCCTTCGGTGAGGGCGCTCACCACATCCTCAAGTTCGTCGCGCTTCAGCCGTTCCATCGTCACCGTTCCAAAATCACAGGTGGGACTTAACGCCCTTGGCCGCCACGGCCACCCCGACGGCTCGCATGCTCGCTCAGTTGCCCAAGATGGAACGACTCAGTGCAACGCTTCGGTCTCGGAAGCGGATGGCACGGGCGCGCAGTCTTCAACCTCCACGGCAGAGATTTCGCCGCCCCGAGTCCAGTCAAGCTCTCGCGATTGGACCATTCGATAGGAATAGATGTTTAGATTGAACCAAACTGGACAGCCGGGATTCAACGAGATGGGCCTGATCGTCTTGGAGCAACCGCGTAGGCTCGCCCTTAATTGTCAGGAACGATCACGATTTCGCTGCGTTGCTTGGCAATCGGCGGAGGCAATCATGAATATCAGGGGCAGCGGACAACCTTGGGTTAGGAGGCTATCCTCCATTGCGGCGTTGTCCCTCGGGCTGACGGCTCTTCCAGCCCATGCCGAGGGCCTGTTCGGCTTCTTCCGGCTCTTCTCTCCTCCGCCCCCGCCGTCTCCCGTGTTCAGCCCCATCCCCGATCCGGGACTCGAGAGGCCCAGGCGACGGGCCCCAGTCGCTCCAAAACCGGCAAGCGTCGATTCGCCCGCCATTAAGCTTCCGATTGTGCCCCGGCCGTTGGGGGAGATCGACAATCCCGTCGAGGCTCTGCTCAAGGACAGCACCTTGCGGCCTGGCGATATGGTCATGTTCCCCGACGGACTTCGCGTCTTCGTCGGGACGCCCGGCAGCCGGCATACCATGGCGAGCTTCAGGCCGGTGTCGCAGGACAAAACCGCATCCAAGGAGACGCGCAAGCTCGCGGCTCAACTCCGTCCCGGGGAGAATATCGCCTGGAGCACGGCCCATCTCGGAAACGGCGGAAAGCTTGCCTCGTCCGACGTCACCACAACCGGGAGCATCAAACGCAAACGCCGCCAGTAGGTTCGGAGAAGGCCTTCGGGCGAGGCTGGGGTGAAACTCTCCTTCCGCCGCGATGGTCACGAGAGGGGCGCCTCAAGACTGGCTCATCCGCGCGCAAGTGAAGTTAGGTCGGGATCAGGCCCTGGGCCTCGCGCGCACTGCGAGGCCCTTTTGCTGTTCCGGGCTTCCGCCCGTTTCATCACGCGCGGTCAGCGGTTCGAAAGACCGGCCGGTGTATGTCCGTCGATCGTGTCCTGAGCAAGGTGCTCGCTGGCCCAGATGGCGGCTTGAGTCCGGTTGGAGACCTGGATCTTACGGAGGATGGCCTTCACGTGAACCTTCACGGTCGCCTCGGCGATGTCGAGCTTGTTCGCGATGACCTTGTTGGCGTCTCCGCGCATCAGCATTCGTAGGATATGGGCCTCCCGCTGGGACAACTTGTGCAGCGAAGGATGGTCGACGTCGCTTCGCTTCTCCCGCTTTTCCGGCAAGCTGGCCGGAGATGATGCGCTCTCCTCGAGCAGGCGGTCGAGAATGCCGCTGGGAACGAACATATGTCCCAAGAGGACGATCTCGAGGGCTTTGATCAAAACCTCGGACCTCATCATGGTCAGGCAGAAGCCGTCGGCTCCTGCGGCCTGGAGCTGGAGGAGTCCTAGGCGGTCGAAGGTCTCCGCCAGGACGACGACCAAGGTGTGGGGGCACATGGCCTTGATGTGATCGAGGTAGGCCGCGGTCTGAGCGAGATCGCTCTCGGCTTCGACGATTACCATGTCGGGCTGGGCCGCGCGCAGATCGCAATCGTCCGGCAGCACGTCGAAGCCATGGCTCGCGATGATGTAGGAAAGGCCCGTTTTGACCAAGGAGGTCTTCATGAACAGCCCGACACGCTGCGGGTGAACAGGTTTGGCGGTTTGGGTATCGGCGAACGAGAGAGACACGTCTGAACCTCCGCTGCTTGCGCGCAGCTCGAATGGATTAGGCTTCCGGGGCTGGAAATTGACATGGGTTATAGGATGAAGCGCTAGCGTCTGTGTATTGGCCTGGAGGGGTAGGAACTTTTCGAGCTAAGCGTTGTTAGGGCTAGTTTCGAAATACGCGCTGGTGCAGACCGGCAGCACGAATCGTCTCAGTGAAGCCGCTGCTCGATAGACGTCCAAAGGTAGTCGGAATAAACCTGACGCCCTCAACGTTCATAGCGTCAAGGCAGGTGGACTTGGCGATGAATGATCATGCTCTGCGGTTGGCCGTACGAACCATCGGGGTCGAGCGAAGGTTGTACAGCGTACCGGAATCGGCCAAGGACCATTCGCCGCACGACGCACCTTGCCCGATCAGCGAGACGTTCGTGATGCCGGAGACGATGGGCGTCGTCGAGGAGCCTCCACCGCATCGATTCATGGCTGAGCGCGGTGGATCTTGTAAGGCGCGATCGCAGGTCAGCTCGTTTGCCAAGGCCACAACCGAAATCGGCGAATCCAATTGAGTTCATCCACCTCTGAGTTGCAGATCGTGGCGCAGAAACATCGCCTTCGCCGAAACAAACCAAGCGAGCACAATCGGAGACCGCCAGCACATGCTGCACATTCCGTCGATCAAGCAGTCTGTCTGGAACCTGTTACCCGATAAGCTGGCCGTTCAGCTGCAATACTTCAGAGCTCATGGCCGGCTGCCCAATCTGACGCTTCCGATGACGTTCACCGAGAAAGTGCAGCATCGGAAGCTCTACGACCGGGATCCGCGCCTGCCAGTCTTTGCCGACAAGGCGAAAGTCAAGCACTTGGTCTCAGCCATGGTCGGGTCCCAATACGTCATTCCGACCCTATGGACCGGGCGCGACATCGACGACCTGGATTTCGATTCGTTCAAGCGACCGTTCGTCATCAAGCCAACCCACTCCTGCGGCGAGACGATCTTCGTTCGCGACGGCGAGTCCATGGATTGGGCGAGCGTCCGGTCGCAGTGCCGCTCTTGGCTCAAGAACGTTTACGGCACGAGGACGCGCGAATGGTTGTATGAGCGCATCGAGCCCGCGATCATGATCGAGTCGATGATCGGCGACGGAACCGTGGCACCGGCCGATTACAAGTTTTTCGTGTTCCATGGAGCGGTGCAGCTCATTCAGGTGGATGTCGAGCGATTCGGCGACGGCCGCGAGCGTGCGATCTACGATCCGAACTGGCGCAGGCTCCAGGTGCGCTCGTCCTTCCCCGACACCCCTCAGCGGATCGATCGTCCATCCCGGCTCGACGAGATGAAGCGGATCGTGGAGGCGATCGGGTCGTCTTTCACCTTCGTGCGAGTCGATCTCTATGAGGTCCATGAGCGGGTCTATTTCGGGGAGACCACGTTCTACCCGGCGTCGGGTTACGCTCGGTACCATCCGGCCAGCTTCGATGCCGAACTCGGGGCGCATTGGAGTCTCCAGAAAGGCATTGCATCCCCCGCGAGGACCGTCGCATGACCTCGCCCGGATCTTCGGCTTCGATGCGTTCTCATTGCGGCCTCCTCATCGGTTTCATGATTCGGTCAGCCCTCGGCCGCCCACACTCAAGGCGCTGATCGCCGCGCGGCTCTCATCCTGCCTTCGTCTCTCTCGACAAAGATCGCCCATGCGTGTTTGAGGGAATGGAGATCGGGCGGACGGCCCCGAGGACATGGGAGCGGTGGCGGACCCATCACACAACCGTCCCGGGTTCAACGAGCCAGCCTCCGGGGAGAGCCGATTTGGCCGAATTTCTCTATCACGCGATTCTTCTCGGTATCGGCGCGACGCTGATTTTCGATCTTTGGGGACTGTTCCTGAACCGGGCATTCGGGGTGCCGCTCTCCAATTGGGGTATGGTCGGGCGCTGGTTCTGCCACCTGTTCCAGGGCAGGGCGTTCCACGACGACATCTCCCTAGCGGACCCATTCTCCCATGAACGAGTTGCCGGTTGGGTTGGCCATTATCTGGTCGGGATCCTGTTCGCCGTCCTCCTCCTGGCAATGACCTCCGCGCAATGGTTGGCAAACCCCACTCTGCTGCCTCCTCTGGCCGTCGGCCTGGCCACCGTCGGATTGGGATGGTTCGTGCTCCAGCCCGGGATGGGGGCGGGGATCGCGGCCAGCAAACGGCCGAATGCGGGCCAGATCCGGTTTCTCAACATCCTTGGGCACTTGGTCTTCGGGCTTGGCCTCTACGGCACCGCCCTGGCGATTCGATAGTCTCAGACCCGAACCACCCCCGGAAGTATAAAAAGGGTACAACCGAAGTGTGCATGGATCTGAGGCTGGACCTTCACTTAGGATAAGACTTGGCCGAACAGTCGAGCGATTTCCATGAACTGGCTGAAGCAGTGTCTTTGCGTCCTGATGCTTCTTGGCGTCAGTGCGAGTGCTCGGGCGGCCAGTATAACGGTTCTCCCAGGCGATCGGACGAGTCTCGTTCGGGTCGAAGGCCGGCTGGACTTTGGGGACGAGCGCGTCTTCCGGGAGAAGGTCGCGGGCTGGACCGGCGGGTTGGTCGTGTTCGACAGCCTCGGCGGCAACCTGCTGGCCGGTCTCGGCATCGGACGGGCCATCCGGGATGCGGGGTTGAACACCCTGGTTATGAATGACGAGACATGCGCCTCGGCCTGCGCTCTTGCGTGGCTCGGGGGCAAGACGCGGTATGCCGGGCCGAGGTCACACATCGCATTCCACGCCGCCTGGATGCTCAAGGACGGCGAGAAGGTGGAGACCGGCAGCGGCAACGCCCTGGTCGGTGCCTATCTCTATTCCCTCGGGTTGCGGGATAATGCCATCGTGTACATTACGCAGGCAGGCCCAGACGAAGCCAAATCCCTCAGTTTTCGGGACGCGGAGGTCCTTGGAATCCAAGTTTCCGAGTTCTCGGTTCCCCTGCCGCCGTCCACGACGGCCATGCGGGCCGAGCCTCCCGGTCTGCCGTCCGGTCCCGCACCACTTCAGCTTCGGGTTCCGGCCCCCACCCGAGACCCGCAGACGAATCCCCAGGGGCAGCCGGACGCGGCCCCGGCGCAGCCTCGGCCGATGGAACTCGCGAGCCTCGATGTCGCCGGCCAGGTTCAGAGGCGCTTGCACGAGCGGGGCTATTTTCAGGGCTTGGTGGACGGGGTGTGGGGACCGCGGTCACGAATCGCTCTACGACGGTTTAAGGGCAACAACGGCCTGGGATTCGACGATGCCTGGGACGTCAAAACTCAGGCGGCCCTGTTCGACGACCGGTCCCAGGCCGCCTGGGCCGGCTATCAGCCACCCTTCAACGAGGACACCGCCGCAGGTCTGTTCCGGCCCTTCGCACCCAGCCCTGGGGCGAGCCTGCATCCTCTCAATCCCAACGACGCGGCCGCCATCCAGTCCTATCTGAACCGGCTGAGCTACTATCGTAAGCAGGGCGACGGGGTCTGGGGCATCGCCTCTCGGTCGGCCCTTACCGACTTCAAGGTCGCCAACGGGCTCGAGCCCAACGATCTCTGGGATGCAACCGTCGAGGACGCGCTCAGGCGGCCCGCCCTCGTCCCGGCGACGCTCACGCCATTCGGCGACTGGGCCCAGGATCCCGGCACTTGCGCGGATCCCAACCGAGTGGGTCGCATCTCGGTCACGGCCCGTAGCATCGAGGCGGGCGGAGCCTTGTGCCGTCTCGATCCGCCCCTCCAGCGGGCCGCCGATGGCTGGCGGACAACGGCTCTGTGCTCCCGGGGCGCCGCCTCGGAAACGGCCCAGGTCCATCTCCAACTCATCAATGGGCGCCTGATCGACCGATCGCTGGTGGGCCGGGGCGCTGCTCCACGGCCCGCCGTATTCGATCGGTGCCCTTGACCGCAGGCGGATTCGCCGCCTGCCGCGCAAGATCCTGCGGATGTAGTGCGTGGAGCCTCACGGGATCCGATAGAAGGGGTTAGGCATCAGGAAGGTTCTTTCGGCATGACCGCCCGCCAGGTCGGAGGGCTGATCGCCGATATTGGCCACGATCGTGTATCCGGCCTGCTCGATGGCTGCCCGCTGCGGGCCTTTGAAATCGGCGGCCGAGGCGAATCGGCTCCCGCGCGGGGTCAGGATCAGGCCGCGATACCCGTCATAGCCCGCAGCGCGAAGGTTCCGCTCGGTCGCGGCCCGCTGGCTTTCATCCCGGCCCGAGATGAAGAAGATCTCCGCGCCCAGCGATCGAGCCTGCCGGAAGACCGCCAGAGCCTGAGGGATCGGCGGGGATCGTCCCAGCAGATCCCAGGCGACCCAGCCGCACGGGCCCTCCGGAAGCGTGCGGCACGGCCCTCCGAAGACCCGGCCGAAATCATTGGCCTTGATCACCTCCCAGTTCGTGAGGGCGGTGTCGTCGATATCAAACACGACGGCCGCGCGGCTGACGTGCGGGATGCGCTCGCCTAGCCAGGCACTGGCCCTCGAGGCGACCGCCGAAAGGTCTCGGTCGTAGTCTCCGCTCCGTCGATAAGCTGCCGCCGCGAGCTTGGCGTCTCCCACGTTGCCAGGCTGCTCCGGGAAGCCTGCGGACGTCTGGGGTGCCGGGGTGGTGCAGGCGGCTGTGCCGATCACGACGAAGCCGCCGACCAGCAGAGCCCGATAACGCGCCGTCCGACCCACACCCCGCATCCTCGTCCCCCCATTGGGTCTATGTTCGGATCCCGTGACGCCCGGGCCCAGGTTCTGTCTGGACCAGCCCGATGCTGGTCTAGGCTTTGCCGGAGCCCACCGCCGGCGATTCGTCCGGGAGGGGGACCCAGCCGGGTGCCTGGGGGGCGACGGGGGTCAGATAGGCCCTGCCGTTCTCGATCTGCGTGATGCGGCAGGGCTCCGCCCTCAGTTCACCGTCACGGCGATAGACCACGATGTCGCCCACCCGAAGATCCGAGCGGGGTCCTTCAGCGTCCCGCTTGCCCTGAGACGCCTGGCCTCCGGATTCAGGCGCCACATCCCCGTGAGCGCGCCGATAGGCCTGAATCACGGCCCGGGCCTGATCCCGGTAGCGGTCGCCGACGCGACGCAGCACCGCACCCTTCGGGCGCCCCGGATACCATGAGGTGCCGCCGACCTTGGCGAGTTCCCGCGCGACGGTCTCGATCTCTTCCTCGCTCATATCTGTGTCCGTCATCGTGTTCTTGAGCCTTACCGTGTGGCGAAAGCCGTTTGTTGTCGGTGAGCGCATGATCCTGGACTGTCTGGCCGACTGGGCCGCGATCGGGCACACCTCAGCTTAGAACCTTCAAGGCCTGTCAGTCGAGACCCGCCTGCGCCAGACACGCCTAATGTCGGTGCAGGTTTTGATCTTCGCGCTCCTCCGGGGATCCGAGGCCACATGTGGATGAGCCGACCGGGCCTTGATCATGGGGCTTGTCTTGCCTGGGGATTTCCCTCAGAGCAGAGCCGGGCCGGTGGAGACAGTTTCGGTGGAGCCCGTTTCCATCGCCGATCTCTTCAGACGATATGAATGCAGACCGCCCTCCGGCCGGTCTTCCTGTTTTCGGACCTGTATCCGAAAGTGGCGGAGGAGTGTGATTCGAGGGATCCCGCATCGGTCCCCGGTCACGGTTTGAACGCAGCGGTGACGGCATAACTCCGGACCCACTTGCTTCTGGAACGGCGCGAACGAGGGACGACCGATGCCTTATCCTGATTCCGAAGACGATATCGAACTCTCGCGCCAGGAGCGCCTGAGCGATCTTCGCGCTTCGGGCCAGGCGCCTCGGGTCCGTGAAGCGGATCGCGGGGAGGCGATCCGGGTCGCGGCCGCTCTCATGAAAGCTGTCGACGACGGTTTGGCGGGCAATGCCGCGATCGTCACGGATGCTGAACTATACCCCCTGGCATACCGCGCGTTCGAGAACCTCTTCGAGCTCCATCGCGCATTGGGCGGCCGACACTCGGACGCCGGGCCTGGCGAGACCGAGGGGGCTGGGCCTCGTCCGGCCGGTCGTTCGAACAAGCCCACTCGCTGAGGCGGCTTCACCTGGGCGCAGTCCGCAGCGATGCGGATGATCGGTTGTACCGCAGGCGCCAGCCGGCCACGGACCGCCCCGCGTCCGACGTGCCGCGAAGGTTCGAATTGCGAAGCGGCATGTATATGCCTCTGCGGAAGCGCCCGCGAAGCGAAGCAGTAATAGGTTCTGACAAGAAAAAACCCTGCCCGAAGGCAGGGTGAAGTAGTCTCGTTGTCTTCGGAGGTCAGGCCGAAAACATGATATCTACCGCACACATCTGCTGACGCGTCAACAAAAGCTTAAGAGAAGGTTAACGAGATATAATATAACAAATCAGATATTTTTTATTTGATACATTGAAGCATATATTGCATATTATCCATAGAAATCAATGAGTAAACTTGTATTCAGGTTCTTGCCTCAACTGCATCAAATTCCTAGGTGTTGCGGCTAAGCCATAGCTTTCCTCTGCGGATCCTTCATAGATTGACCGTGCTTTTCCTTACAAGGGATGCAGGACATCATGATGCAACACAGAAAGTGGGAGGTCATCTAATGAAGCTCGTTAAGAGCCTTCTCCTCGGGTCGGCAACGGGGCTTATGAGCATTGCAGGCGCTTACGCTGCGGATCTTCCGGTCGCTAAGGCGGCTCCGGTTGAGTACGTTCGCGTTTGCTCCACCTACGGTGCTGGATTCTTCTATATCCCGGGTACGGATACCTGCCTGCGCGTCTCCGGCCGCGTTCGTGCCGACTATCTCTTCAACACCCCGCAGACCCGCGCTTCGGACGCCGTCGGCTTCCGCGCTCGCGGTCGTATCCAGCTCGACGCTCGTACGGCTACCGCTTACGGCCTGCTCCGCTCGGTGGTCCGCTTCGAGATCACCCGCAGCTCGGCCACGCCGTTCGGCAACACCGGCGCCATCGGCACCTCGCCGAACGTGGCTCAGGCCTTCGTTCAGTTCGGTGGCCTGACCGCCGGTCGCGTGACCTCGTTCTTCTCGAACTCGGATCTGCCGACCGGTCACATGGGCACGCTGCGCTTCGACGACGCGCCGGACGTGGACCTCTTGGCCTACACCTTCACCTTCGGCAACGGCTTCTCGGCCACGCTGTCGATCGAAGACGGTCTCGAGCGCCGCTCCGTCGGCTTCATCCCCGGCGGCCCGAACGCCCTGGCCTTCACCTATGCCGGTCAGCGCGTTCCGGACGTGGTCGGTAACATCAAGTACACCGGCACCTGGGGTACCGCTCAGCTCTCGGGCGCGATCCATCAGGTTCGCAGCAACAACCTGTACACGATCAACGGCTTCTCTGACTACGCCGATACCGAGTACGGCTTCGCTGTTGCGTTCGCTGGTAGCGTGAACCTGCCGATGCTCGGCGCTGGCGATGCCCTCTGGGTTGCCGCCACCTACGCCGACGGCGCTCCGGCCTACCTGAACGGCGGCAACGCCGGCACGATCATCAGCCCGGTCACCGAGTTCGGCTCGAGCAACATCCTGCTGACCGACGGCTACATCAACCCGCTGTCCGGCGACCTCAAGAAGTCCCGTGCATGGTCGATCGCCGGTGGTCTGCGTCACTACTGGACCCCGCAACTGCGTTCGAACCTCTTCGGTTCGTACCTGCGGGCTAACTACGGCGGTGGCGCTCAGGCGATCACGGCTGCCGGCACCACGATCGGTCTCGTCGACTTCAACGAGTACCGCGTCGGCGCCAACATCTTCTGGCAGCCGGTTTCTGGCCTCGACCTCGGCGTCGAAGTCATTTACGCCAAGATCGATCCGCGTGGCCGCATCGCGACCCCGTTCGGCACGGTCGGTTCGTCCGACGCCGTCGAAGGCCGCGTCCGCGTCCAGCGCGACTTCTAATCGGTTCACCCGATCCGGTTGAAGGAGCCCCGGTGGAAACACCGGGGCTTTCTTTTTGTCCGAAGGGTTCGGCCCTGTTGCCCAGGGCATGGCTTCGCGTATCGTCCCGGGATCCCATCGGCCTGGTGCCGATCGTCCCGTGCGAGGTCCGATGCAGAACTTCACCTTCCAGACCGCCCGCTCGATTCTCGTCGAGCGCGGCTCATCGGGACGAGTTGGCGACCTTTTCGTCGATCTCGGCTGCAAGTCCATTCTGGTCGTGACGGATCGCGGCGTCCGCAACGCCGGTCTCCTGGATCCCGCATTGCGAGGGCTCGAGTCCAAGGGCATGGCGACGGCGATCTTCGATCAGGTCGTGGCCGATCCCCCGGAAGCTGTCATACGGTCGGCGGTATCCTTCGTGGCCGAGCATCGGGTCGACGGCGTCCTCGGACTGGGCGGCGGTAGTTCCCTCGACGTCGCGAAACTCGTCGCTCTCCTGGCTGCCGGACAGGACCGGCTCGACGACATCTACGGCGTCGCCCTCGCCAAGGGGCCACGGCTTCCCCTCGTTCTCGTGCCCACCACCGCCGGCACTGGATCGGAGGTCACCCCCATTTCCATCGTGACGACCGGGGCAGGGGAGAAGAAGGGCGTTGTCTCGCCGATTCTCCTGCCGGATTGGGCGGTCCTCGATGCGGACCTGACCCTTGGCCTGCCCCAATCCGTCACGGCCGCCACGGGAATCGACGCGATGGTGCACGCCATCGAGGCCTATACCAGCCGGCGGCTGAAGAACCCTGTTTCGGACTCCCTGGCGAGGGAAGCGCTAAAACTCCTTGGCGACAACATCACAGAGGCCTGCCGCAACGGCGCGAATCGCGATGCGCGCCACAACATGCTGCTTGGCTCGATGCTGGCCGGCATGGCTTTCGCCAACGCTCCCGTGGCGGCCGTCCACGCCTTGGCTTACCCGATCGGCGCGCGCTTCCATGTTCCGCATGGTTTGTCGAACGCCCTCGTCCTGACCCATGTCATGCGCTTCAATGCCCCCGCCGCCGAGGAGCTTTACGCGGAACTCGCCTCGACCCTCATCCCGGACGTCGACGGCTCGGCCGCCGACCGGGTGAAGGCGGTCCTCTATCGTCTGGAGACCCTCCCGGGGGATCTCGGCCTGCCGACGCGCCTGCGGGATGTGGGAATTGGGGCGGGCGACCTGCCCGGCCTCGCGGAGGATGCGATGAAGCAGACCCGCCTTCTGGTCAACAACCCTCGCGAGGTCCGCCTGGAGGATGTCCTGGCGATCTACGAGAGGGCGCTTTAGCCATGCGGGTTCCGCCCGAACGACGTGCGGCCTACCGCAGCTTCCTCGGCATTGCCACGCGGTGGATGGACAACGACGCTTATGGCCACGTCAACAACGTGGTTTACTACTCGTTCTTCGACACCGCCGTGAATCGTTTCCTGATTCGATCCGGGTGCCTGGATATCCGCAACAGCCCCGTCGTCGGCCTCGTCGTCGAGACGCGGTGCGAGTATTTCAGCCCCATTGCCTTTCCCGACGAGGTTCATGCGGGCTTGCGCGTCGGCCGGATGGGACGCAGCAGTGTCGTCTACGAGATCGGTCTCTTCCGCGGCGACGCGGACGAAGCATCCGCGCAAGGCCACTTCGTGCATGTTTATACGGACCGCGTCACGGGACGTCCGACCCCGATCCCGGATGAGATGCGTCAAGCGCTTGCGCCGCTGCTCGTCGGTTAGAAGATTTTCCCCGGGTTGAGGAGGCTCTTGGGATCGAGCGCGCACTTGATCGCTCGCATGAGAGCCAGTTCCTGATCGGAGCGGGCCAGATGCAGCCAGGGCTTTTTCGTCAACCCGATGCCGTGCTCCGCCGAAACCGTGCCGCCGAACCGCCCGACGAGCCGGTAGACCGTCTCCTCGATCAGCGGCTTGTCGGTATCGTAGCCGCCAGGCGTCGAGACCATGATGTGAAGGTTACCGTCGCCCACATGGCCGAAGAAGAAGCTCTCGCATCCGGGAAGGCGCTGCGCGAGAGACTGTCCGCACAAACGAGCGAAGTCATCCATGACGCCCACGGCCAGGCCGATGTCGAAATCCACGCAAGGCCCGCAATGCGAAGCGAACTCGGAGTTCGCGTCCCGGATCGCCCAGAACGCGCGCGAATCCGCGACGGATTGTGCCACGACTCCATCGGCCAACAATCCAGCCTCCG
>NZ_JAFEMB010000011.1 GCF_016892705.1 Microvirga pudoricolor | reverse complement strand
AGTCGGGCCTGGGCCGGGAGGGCTCGAAATACGGCATCGAGGGATACCTTGAGATCAAATACATCTGCATCGCAGGTATGTGACGAGCCCAACCTCCAGAATGGACAAGGCCCGGTGCTCCGCCGGGCCTTCTTTGCTTTCGTCCGTTCAGACGATGTAGAAGTCGGAGGCCGACAGGTGCGGCTTGCCGGCCAGCATCACGACATCATACGCGTCCGATCCGTTGCCGCCCGTCGGGTCGTAGAACAGGCCGCCCGCATCGGCGCCGGACTTATCGTAAATGAAATAGCCCTTGTTGCCGCTGCTGCTGGCCTGCGTGATGTCGCTCGCCTCGACGATCTTGATGGGTGAGCCGACGGCGAGGTTGCTGAATGCGGCATCGTCGATGACGAACTTGTCGCCACCCTTCTTCTTCCCCGAAAAATCGGTGATCGTGCCCCATCCGGCATCCGACGCCTGGACCGAGAGCAGAAAGCTGTCCCCGCCGGATCCGCCCGTCACCTTCAAGCCCGCCGCATATTGCGAGAAGGCGAACCTGTCCGCCGACGACGTGCCGACCACCGTCTCGAAGTTCCGGATCGTATTCGTGAAGCCGCTTCCGAGATCCAGGCGCTCCGTCCCGAACTCGATGCTGATCGCCTTTGACCAGGATTTGAAGTCGATCTTGTCGATCCCGACGCCGCCGTCGAAGATATTGCCGGAGACATTGAAGACCGCCGACCCCTTGTTGGTCTTTGATACCAGCGCGAAGCTGTCGTTTCCTTCTCCGCCGTCGAAGGTGCTGTTCACGAGCGTGATACTGGCAAACGCCTTGAGGTTGGCCGCTCCCTTGCCCTGCGAGCCGACGCTCGCCGACAGGCTGATGCGGATGCTGTCGTCGCCCTGTTCGGCAAAGACCTTGACGTTCACCATCTCGGCGCGCGCATCGCCTCCGTCGCCGCCGCTCCCAGCGGCGCCCGAATGCGATCCGTATTTCGAGCTGCCGCCCTTGCCGTACGATCCCCCCTTGCCGCTGCTTGCCCCATAGGCGGTCACGGCCAGCGAGATCTGGTCATGGCCCGTTCCCGCGTAGACGGTCGTGTCGGACAGGCGTGACGTGGCATCGCCGCCACTCCCGCCATCACCCCCGTCGCCGCCATTGCCGGAGTTGATCGAACCCTTCACATTGCCGTTGTGACCGCCGAAGCCGCCATCGCCGGCTGCCCCGCCCATGGCGGTCGAGAAGATGCTGATCCGATCGTTGCCGCCGCCCGCCGTGACGAGAACGTCGTCAACGAGCGACCAAGCCGCCCCGCCGTTGCCGCCGTTGCCGCCATCGCCGCCGTTGCCGGAATCGATCGATTTCCATGCGAAGCCGCCGTTCCCGCCATTGCCGCCACTGCCGCCGTCGCCGCCGGCCGAAGTCGCGAACAGGCTGATCTTGTCGCGGCCGTCTAAGGTCAGGATCGAGGTTTCCAGAAGGAAGGCCGCCGCGTCTCCGCCGTCCCCGCCATTTCCTCCATGGGAGCCGTTGCCGTAATTGGCGGCATTGACGGACTTTTCGCCATCGCCTCCGCGCCCGCCGTCACCGCCCAGGCCGCCCTGGGAGGTCGCGTAGAAGAGTGCCTGTTGGGCGAAGCCGCGATAGTCGTGCTCGCTGGTGTCCCATTGCCGGGCGTCCGCAGCCACCACCGTCTCCACGGTTTTGAGCCGCCTCTCCGCCTCCGTCGTATCTTCCACGACGGCAGCCTGAGTGACTGTTTGATCTGCACCTTCGGTACCCGTGAGGGTTTCGGGGGCATCTGTGGACGAAGTTTCCGCCATGTGACTGTCTCCTCCCATTGCGGATGCGGTGACAGGCCGGCGGCCATACGCATCCACTTTCTATGCATCGATGTGGGCGAAGCGGAGAGATGAGTGATAAAGAAGAGTGTTGAGTTGGCACCTCGCCTGAGCAACTTCGAAAATGGTCAAATTGATTGGGAATATAAATCTCAAATTTTAATTGAATGCCCGCGTTACCTACTTGGAGTTATATTAGGAATGCGTTGGTATGATTTAGGAATGTGGACGAGTTGCTCCACTGCATCTTTCGAATACGAAAGGCATTGCGCACGGTGCCGGTCAGGCATCGTACTGGCAAAGACAGCCTTGATATCCGAGACAGTGGCGCCGGCAACCCTGGCGCAGACCGTCTCAACGCCAGGGCCGAACCGGGTACATCTCGACCTGCCGGTTCAAAGGATCCAGAAATCCGTTGGTGCGGCTGGGGAAGTGAGACCAAGGTCTGCGGGGACAGGTGTCGGTGCGGGCTCGAAGAGGTGTTCGAAGACCCCTGCACCGTCAAAAATCGCGCCGCCGCTTGAGATGACGATGGCATTGGCGCCATCGGCGCCATTTAGCCCAGGTGCTCCGGTCATGCCGTCCCCGCCGTCTCCGCCATCCCCGCCGAGGGCGCTGACAATGAACTCCATTGCTTCCTCCTCTCGAAATGAACCTCAGTTGGAATACGCTTGGTTGCACATGCCGCTCAATGGGCGATCGAGCGCCGAGCGGGCATTTGGAAACACGGTTCTGGACACGAAGGTCGTCGCGACTCATTGTCCTGATGTCGAATGCCTAACCTACAGTAGGCGGCTTGTAAGTAATAATTGACAGACGATGCAACGATTGTAGGCAGCGAACCGGTAAGGAATGATGACTATACAGATGCAGGTTGAATACATAATTAACTTTCGCGATTTGCATTGGGTTGCTGTCGGATTAGTAAATTCGTGTCCGCCGCAATCTTTCCGAACCGAGGCGGGCATTGACCAGGTGGGGGGATCAGCACACGCCAAGGTTACGTCTGTTGGTGTCGCCCCAATAAACATTGATGGAGGAAAATATGCGTGATGTTCGCACGATGACCGATGCAGAGCTTGATGCCGTGTCCGGTGGCACTCGTTCCGGTGGTTTATCCTTCAAGTTCTACAACAACAACAGCGCCAATGGCGGTAACGGCGGACGCGGCGGCGATGCAGTCGCGGTCAACAAGAAGACGATCACCTTGGGCCTGATCGCCGTGTCCGGGGCCGTCGCGGTTGGTGGCAACGGCGGCAATGGCGGCAATGGCGGAACGGCAACCCAGTCTCTCTGAGACGCGCGTCCAAGACCTATGAAACCGACCAGCCTCCCGGCCCATCTGGGCCGGGAGGTTCAGACGGCGATCATCCGGAAGCTCCGGTGATCGCAACAAAGCCATTGGTGTGAGGTCTGCCGTGGCCCTTCCCGAAAAGCTCTTCCGGCAGGAAGTCGTCGAATTCCAGCAGCACCAGCGCGAGTGGGGCGGCATCGTTCTGCTCCAGCCCGTGCCCACCAAGGTGTTGTCCTGGTCACTGGCCTCCGCGATCGGCCTCATCGTGGCATTCCTCTGCATCGCTCAATACGCCCGCAAGGAGACCGTCGCCGGTTACCTCACGCCGACGACTGGCACGGCCAAGATCTTTGCGCCGCAGGTCGGCACGGTCAGCGAGGTGCATGTGCGCGAGGGCGACACCGTCCAGAAGGGGCAGCCGCTCCTGACCGTGGAAACGGCGCAGGTCTCCACCGACGGCCAGGACGTCAATGCCTCGATCCTGGCGAACTTGGCCCGTCAACGGTCCTTGCTGAGCGAGCAGGTCGCCGCCGAGGAGCGAAGGGTCGCATCGGAGCGGGACCGCCTCATGGCTCTGGTGCGCGGCCTCGAATTGCAGATCTCGCACCTCAACAACGCCATCAAGCTCCAGTCGGAGAGGATCGAGATTTCGAAGGCGTTCGTCGCGTCGGGGATCCAGCTGAACACGAAAGGCTACACCGCCGACATCGAAATCAAGCGGCGGCAGCAAATCGTTCTGGAACAGCAGCAAACCCTGAGCACGTTGGGAGAAGAGCTATCGGTCCGCGAAAACCAGCGGACCGAGACGCAATATTCCCTGGCGCAACTCCCGACTGTCATGGCCCAGAAGGTGCAGGCCTTGCGCAACGAATTGTCGTCGGCGGAGCAGCGCATGGCGGAAATCGACAGCCGTCGGGCTTATGTGATTCGATCACCCGCGGCCGGAACCGTCTCGACGCTTCAATCCATGGTGGGCCAAGCCGTCGACACGCGTCGCCTCCAACTCGAGATCGTTCCTTCGAACAGCACGCTCCAGGCCGAGTTGTTCATTCCGACACGGGCCGTCGGTCTGGTCGAGGTTGGGCAGGACGTCCGGCTCCTCTACGAAGCCTTTCCCTACCAGAAATTCGGCACCTACCGGGGCCGGATCGTCAAATTGTCCCAAACCGTTCTCGTGGGATCCGATGTCGCAGGACCTGTCGTGCTCAAGGAGCCTTCCTACAAAGCGACGGTTTCGCTCGCCCGGAACACGGTGAGCATCGACGACAAAGTCGTGCCCCTGCAGGCTGACATGCTGCTGAGCGCGGACATCATTCTCGAAAAACGCTCGATCATGACGTGGCTCTTCGACCCGCTCCTCGGCGCCAGGAAGATCATCGACATGGAGAGCTTCGGCCAGATGGTGTCCCAATGGCTGGCCGCGCTGGGAGAGGGCCGCGACTGGATTGCCGCCCATCTGGCCGAACTCGGGTTGCTGCGCCGCCCCGCAGCGACCGCGGACGCGAAAGATCAACGGGGCACTTAGGTGGTGGGGCCGTGCAAAATCTCTTGAGCTTCGGCGGTCGAGGGCGTCTTCCGGTGATCCTTCAGACGGAGGCCGCGGAATGCGGGCTCGCGTGCCTTGCGATGATATCGTCCTATCATGGGCACAAGGTTGATCTGAACACCCTGCGCAGGCGCTTTCCGGTGTCGCTGCAGGGCGTAAGCCTGCGGGGCCTCGTGCGGCTGGCAAGCCATCTGCATTTGTCCTGCCGGCCGATCCGTTTCGAGATCGAACATCTCCGCCAGCTCTTCCTGCCCGCCATCCTCCATTGGGACATGAACCATTTTGTGGTCCTGAAGAAAGTGACGTCCAAGGGAATCGTCTTTCACGATCCGGCCACAGGCGAGCAGCGCATGTCGCTGGCGGAGGCGTCTCACCATATCACCGGAGTCGGCCTGGAGTTGTCGCCCTCGGAAGAGTTCGCCCGCAAGGACGAGAGAACGCGGTTGCCGTTCTCGACGTTCTGGGGGCATATCCGCGGGGCGCCGCACGCGCTCGTGCAAATCTTCGTCCTCTCCATCATTCTCGAAATCCTGGTCGTCGCCGCTCCTCTGTACATGCAGATCGTTATCGACGAGGTGCTCGTCAAAGGCGACGTCGATCTTCTGCTCGTCCTGGCCCTGGGCTTCGGGCTTTTGATGGTCATTAGCGTTGCGACGAACGCCCTGCGGTCGTTCATCATTCTCATTCTTCAGAACACGCTTCATTTCCAGATGGGCGCGAGGCTGTTCCACCACCTGATCCGGCTCCCGCTCGTCTTTTTCGAGAAGCGCCACATGGGTGACGTGCTGTCCCGGTTCAGTTCCATCGACCCGATCCGCAACCAGATCGCGGAGGGCATGGTCGCGGCCGTCATCGACGGTCTGATGGCGATCATCACCCTGGCCATGATCTTCATCTACAGCCCTCAGCTCGCGGTCATCGTCGTGGGGGCGGTCATTCTCTATGCGGCCGTCCGGTTCTCGCTCTACCGGTGGCTCCTCTCGCTCAGCGAAGCGGCCATCGAGGTCAAAGCCAGGGAGATGTCCACGTTCATCGAGACGATGCGCGCCGTGCAGACGGTCAAGCTCTTCAACCGGGAGAGTGAGCGGGAAAGCTTCTGGCTGAACCAATATGCGGGCGTCGTGAACGCGAATGTGCGCCTCGGCCGCGCCCAGATCAGCTTCAAGACGATCAACATGATCATCTTCGGGATCGAGAACATCCTCGTCGTCTATCTGGCTGCTCGGCTCGCTCTCAATAACGTCCTGACCGTCGGCATGATCTTCGCCTTCATGAGCTACAAGGCCAACTTCACCGATAAGGCCGTCATGCTGGTCGAGGAGATCCTGGAGTTCCGCATCCTCGAACTCCATCTCGGGCGCATCGCCGACATTGCGCTGTCGCCGCTCGAGAAGGGCCACGACCGACCGGCCTCCTACGCCCGAGGCATCGACGGCCGCATCGAAGTGCGAAACGTCTCGTATCGATACTCCGAGACCGAGCCCTTCGTGCTGGACAACGTGAACCTGACCGTGGAGGCCGGTCAGTTCGTGACGATCATGGGTCCGTCCGGAGGGGGCAAGACCACGCTGATGAAGATCATGCTCGGCCTGCTGGAGCCCACGGGCGGGGAAGTTCTCATCGATGGAGTTCCTCTCTCCAGGATCGGCCCCAAGGCCTATCGGGAGCATGTCGCCGCCGTCATGCAGGAAGACCAGCTCCTGTCCGGCTCCCTCGCGGACAACATCTCCTTCTTCGACCCAAACTTCGATCCGCAGCTGATGGCGCAATGCGCCTCGCTGGCCGGGATTCACGACGAGATCATGGCCATGCCCATGGCCTACAACACCCTCATCGGCGACATGGGCAGCTCGCTGTCGGGCGGGCAGAAGCAGAGGGTGATCCTGGCGCGCGCCCTGTACCGCAAGCCCCGCATTCTGTTCCTCGACGAGGGGACGGCTCATCTCGACACGGACAACGAGCGCTACATCAACGAGAGCCTGCGCAGCCTCAACATCACCCGAATCAGTGTCGCTCACCGGCCGGATATCGCCAGCGGCACCGACGCGATTCTTCGGATCGGCACATCGGCCGTGACGGCCGAGACCTAACGCTCGACCGCCCAGGCGCTAGGCCCATGGGTGTCCCAAGGGCCCATCAGCCGTTACATCCGGCGCCCTGGCCCCCGATGCGCCCAGTCGCACCAGCCCGCGAACCTGGCTCCGGCCACTTTCGAGCAGCGGCCCAGGCCGTGCGGGAAAAATGTCCTGGACCTTCGCGAAGCTTGGCCATCTAATCCGCGCCACCCCTTTTCGAACCGCCCCTAACAGTTTATATATGAACTATCTCGCGGCAGATGCCTTTGGTCCAGGGAGGTCTTGAGGCGGTCGCTGGTCTATCTCGGAGGAGCCCCATGCCGGTCTACAAGGCACCCGTCGAGGACGTGATGTTCCTCTTGAGCGATGTTTTCCCCATCGAGCGCCACAACAACCTGCCGGGTTTCGCCGAGGCCACGCCCGACATGGTCGAGGCGATCCTGGGCGAGGGCGCAAAGCTCTGCGAGGACATCTTCGCACCCCTCAACCTGTCGGGCGACCAGGAAGGCTGTGTCCGTCATCCCGACGGATCGGTGACGACCCCCAAGGGCTTCAAGGAGGCTTACCAAGCCTATGCGGGCGGCGGCTGGATGGGCCTGTCCGTGCCGGAGGAGTATGGCGGCCAGGGCCTGCCCATGACGCTCAACACGTTGATGCAGGAGTTCATTTCCTCGGCGAACCTGGCGCTGGGCATGTATCCGGGCCTGACCCAGGGTGCGATGGCGGCGCTCCTGGTGCATGGCACCGACGAGCAGAAGCGCACCTACCTGCCGAAGATGGTGGAGGGTGCCTGGACCGGCACCATGAACCTGACCGAGCCCCATTGCGGCACGGATCTAGGCTTGCTCAAGACCAAGGCGGTGCCGAACGGCGATGGATCCTACGCCATCACGGGAACCAAGATCTTCATCTCGGCGGGCGAACACGACCTGGCCGAGAACATCGTCCATCTGGTCCTGGCCCGCATCGAAGGTGCACCTGCGGGTACGAAGGGCATCTCGCTCTTCGTCGTGCCCAAGTTCCTGGTGCGGGAGGACGGCTCCCTGGGAGATCATAACGGCGTCTCATGCGGGTCGCTCGAGCACAAGATGGGCATCCACGGCAATGCCACCTGCGTCATGAACTACGACGGCGCCCGGGGCTGGCTCATCGGCGAGGCCAATCGCGGCCTCAACGCCATGTTCGTGATGATGAACGAGGCCCGCCTCGCGGTCGGCGTCCAGGGTCTGTCGCAATCCGAGGTCGCTTACCAGAATGCGGTCGCCTATGCGAAAGAGCGGCTCCAGGGCCGCGCGCTCACCGGGCCGAAATTCCCGGACAAGCCCGCCGATCCGATCATCGTCCATCCGGACGTGCGCCGCACGCTCCTGTCCATCAAGTCCTTCAACGAGGCGGCCCGTGCGCTTTTGGTTTGGACGGCCCTGAAGAGCGACATCGCTCATCGGTCCACGGACGAGGCCGAACGCCAGCAGGCGGACGACCATATGGGTCTGATGACACCTGTGGTGAAGGGCGTCCTGACGGATCTCGGCTTCGACTGTGCCGTGAAGGCACAGCAGATGTTCGGAGGCCACGGCTACATCGAGGAATGGGGCATGTCGCAATTCGTGCGCGATGCCCGCATCACCATGATCTACGAGGGCGCCAACGGCATTCAGGCCATGGACCTTGTGGGCCGCAAGCTCGGCAAGGACGGCGGTCGCGCGATCATGGCCTTCTTCAACGAGGTTGGGGCGTTCTGCCAGGAGAATGCCGGAGACGAGAACCTGAAGGGCTTCGTCGCGCCGCTCCAGCAGGGCCTCGGACACCTCCAGCAGGCCACGATGTGGTTCATGCAGAACGCCATGGCGAAGCCCGACAACGCGGGAGCCGGCGCCACCGACTACATGCACCTCTTCGGCCTCGTGGCCATGGGCTATATGTGGGCCAAGATGGCGAAGGCCGCTCTGGCCAGGAAGGCTCAGGGCAACGGCGTCGCCGACAGGATGGACTCGAAGATTTTAACGGGCCGGTTCTTCATGGAGCGCACCTTGCCGGAGACAGCCACGCGGCTCGCGCGCATCACGACCGGCGCCGACACCACCATGGCGTTGCCGATGGAAGCGTTCTGATCGCGTGCCTGGGATCCCGGCCGAGAAGCCGGGATATGGATACGCGAGAAGCACGATATTCTGATAACGATCCCGGATCGCTTCGCGTCCGAGATGACAACATGACCGGGAGGCCCGAATGGCCGAAGCTTTTATCTACGATGCCGTCCGCACCCCGCGCGGACGCGGAAAGCCAGATGGTTCGTTGCATGAGGTGACGTCTGTCGATCTCTCCGTCACGACCCTGGATGCCATCCGCAAGCGCAACGATCTGAACCCGATCCACGTGGAAGACGTGGTGCTGGGCTGCGTCGATCCGGTCGGCGAGGCGGGCGGCGACATCGCCCGCGCGGCGGTGTTGAAGGCAGGCTACGGCAAGGAGGTGCCTGGCGTGCAGATCAACCGATTCTGCGCCTCGGGACTCGACGCCGTGAATCTTGCGGCCGCCCAGGTGATGACCGGCATGAAGGACCTTGCCATCGGCGGCGGCGTGGAATCCATGAGCCGGGTCGGCATGGGCGCCTCGGGCGGCGCTTGGCCCGTCGATCCGGGCGTGGCGATCGCCAATTACTTTCTGCCCCAGGGCATTTCGGCGGACCTCATCGCCACGAAATACGGCTTCTCCCGCGATGACGTGGACGCCTACGCGGTCGAGTCCCAGAAGCGTGCCGCGCGGGCTTGGGACGAGGGCCGTTTCGAGAAATCGATCATCCCCGTCAAGGACATCAACGGGCTGACGCTCCTGGCCAGGGACGAGCACATGCGTCCCTCCACGGACATGCAGTCGCTCGGACAGCTGAAAGCCGCCTTCGTCCAGATGGGCGAGATGGCGGGCTTCGACGCGGTCGCCATCGCGGCCCATCCCGATGTGGAGGCCGTGAACCACGTCCACCATGCCGGCAACTCGTCTGGCATCGTGGACGGCGCCTCCGCCGTGCTCGTGGGCTCGAAGGAAGGCGGCGCGAAGGCGAGCTTGAAGCCCCGCGCCCGGATCAAGGCCTTCGCGTCCATCGGATCCGACCTCGCGCTTATGCTCACGGGTCCGGTCGACGTGTCCGAGCTCGTCCTCCGGAAGGCCGGCATGACCAAGGACGATATCGACCTGTTCGAGATCAACGAGGCCTTCTCGGCAGTCGTGCTGCGCTACATGCAGGCTCTCGACCTGGATCCCGGCAAGGTGAACGTCAACGGCGGCGCCATCGCCATGGGCCACCCGCTGGGCGCGACGGGCGCGATGGTGCTCGGAACGGCTCTCGACGAGCTCGAGCGCACCGGCAAGCAGACGGCGCTCGTGACGCTCTGCGTCGCCGCCGGAATGGGCACCGCGACGATCATCGAGCGGGTTTGAGATTAGTCGTCATCCCGGAGCCGCGTAGCGGAGTCCGGGATCGCCTGAAAGATATGTGGGAACGATCCCAGCTCTCCGCTGCGCTGCGGCCGGGATGACGGACTTCCCAGGGAGGATCACATGACGAATTTCACCAATTTCCGTTTCGAGGTCGATTCCGATGGCATTGCGGTCGCGACCTGGGACATGCCGAACCGCTCTATGAACGTGATCACCCCCGAGGTGATGGAAGAGCTGTCGGCCATCGTCGAGAAGGTTGCAGCGGACGAGGCGATCAAGGGCTGCGTCATCACCTCCGGCAAGGAAACCTTCTCGGGCGGTGCCGATCTCACCATGCTTCAGGGCCTGGGCGCGCAATACGACAAGCTCGCCAAGGAGAAAGGCGAAGAAGAAGCCATGAGCTTCTTCTTCGAGCAATCACGGGGGCTCTCGCTGCTTTATCGGCGGCTCGAGACCTGCGGCAAACCGTTCGCGGCCGCCATCCACGGCACATGCCTCGGCGGCGCGTTCGAGCTGGCGCTCGCCTGCCATCACCGCGTCTTATCCGATTCCGACGCGACTCGCGTCGGCCTGCCGGAGATCAAGGTCGGGCTGTTTCCCGGCGCGGGCGGCACGCAGCGCGTGGCGCGCCTGATGCAGACGGGTGATGCGTTGCAGATGCTGTTCAAGGGTGAGCAGGTCCGCGCTCTGATGGCCCGCAACATGGGCCTTGCTCACCAAGTCGCACCGCGCGACGGCCTGGTTCAGGCTGCCAAGGAATGGATCAAGGGTGGTGGCTCGGCCGTCGCGCCCTGGGACGCCAAGGGCTTCAAGCTTCCCTCCAACAAGGTCTATTCGGCGGCCGGTATGCAGATCTGGCCCGCCGCCAACGCCATCTACCGCCGCGAGACGCAGGACAACTACCCGGCCGCCTATGCGATCCTCGAAGCCGTCTATCAGGGCCTGCAGCTTCCGATGGACCAAGCCCTGAAGGTCGAGTCCCGCTGGTTCGCCAAGATCCTGCGCTCGAAGGAGGCAGCGGCCATGATCCGCACGCTCTTCGTGTCCATGCAGGAGCTGAACAAGGGCGCCCGCCGACCGAAGGAGGTGCCACCTACCAAGATCAGGAAGGTCGGTGTCGTGGGCGCTGGCTTCATGGGCGCCAGCATCGCCTATGTGAGCGCGAATGCCGGCCTGGAGGTCGTGCTGATCGACAAGGACATCGAGGCGGCCGAGAAGGGGAAGGCGCATTCCCATAAGCTCGTGTCCGACCAGATCATGAAGGGCCGCGCCAAGACGGCGGATCGCGACGCGCTGCTCGCGCGCATCACCCCCTCCGCCACCTACGAGAGCCTCGCGGATTGCGACCTCGTCATCGAGGCGGTGTTCGAGGATCCGAAGGTGAAGGCGGAGGTGATCGCGAAGGTGGAAGCCGCGATCCGGCCTGATTGCATCTTCGCGTCCAACACCTCGACCCTTCCCATTTCCGGTCTCGCCAAGACATCGAAGAACCCGGCCGGGTTCATCGGCATCCACTTCTTCTCTCCGGTCGAGAAGATGATGCTGGTGGAGATCATCATGGGCAAGGAGACCGGCGACACGGCACTTGCCACCGCGCTGGACTTCGTGAGGACGATCAAGAAGACACCCATCGTGGTCAACGATTCCCGTGGCTTCTTCGCCAACCGCTGCGTGCTGGCATACATTCTCGAAGGTCACCTGATGCTGATCGAGGGCGTGCCGCCCGCCATGATCGAGAATGCCGGCAAGCAGGCCGGCATGCCGGTGGGTCCGCTCTCCCTCAACGACGAGGTCGGCGTCGATCTCGGGCTCAAGATCCTCCGGGCCACGAAGGCGCAGCTCGGCGATGCGGCGGTGATCCCCGGGCAGGAGGCCCTGCTGACCCGGATGGTGGATGGCGACGGGCGCCTGGGCCGAAAGAACCGCAAGGGGTTCTACGACTATCCCGAGGGCGCTCCCAAGCGCCTGTGGGGTGGCCTGAAGGAGCTTCAGGCGACCCATGTCGATGGCGAGACGCTGGATATGTCGGAGCTGAAGCACCGGCTCCTCGTCACGCAGGCGCTGGAAGCCGCGCGCACCGTGGAGGAGGGCGTGATCACCGATCCCCGCGAGGCGGACGTGGGTTCGATCCTCGGCTTCGGCTTCGCGCCGTTCACCGGCGGGGCCCTGTCCTATATCGACTTCATGGGCGTCAAGCGGTTCGTGGAGCTGTGCCGGTCCCTGCAGGCGAAGCATGGCGACCGTTTCGCGCCGCCGAAGATTCTCCTGGACATGGCGGAGTCCGGGGACACCTTCTACAGCCGCGCGGGCTCCAGGAAGGCCGCCTGACGAGGCGCGGCCGGGCTTGACCCGGCCGCTCCCGACTTCCTGGCGTTTCAGTAGCCACGGCAGGGGTGCCCCGGCGCGAGGCCGGCACCCTGGAGAAGGAAGGAGCATCACCATGAGGAAGCCGAATTACGTGATGATGGCGGCCTACAACGCCTGGGCCAACCGGCGCGTCTACGATGCCGCCGCCACCCTTCCGGACGAGGAGTACCGGGCCGACCGGGGCGCTTTCTTCAAGTCCTTGCACGGCACCCTCAATCACCTGCTCGTGACGGACCGCATCTGGCTCAAGCGCTTCACGGGGGAGGGGGAGGCGCCGAACCGCCTCGACGCCATCCTGTTCGAGGACCTTCCCGACCTGCGCGCCGCGCGGGAGCGCGAGGACCTGAGAATCGTCGCCTATATCGACCGGCTCGACGAGAACGACCTTGCCGGCATGGTGAGCTACCAGACCATTTCGAACCCGACACCGATCCGCCAGCCGCTTTGGTCGGGGCTGACGCACCTGTTCAATCACCAGACCCATCACCGGGGCCAAGCCCACGCGATCCTCACGGGCATGGGCCGGAATGCCCCGTCCCTGGATCTGCTGCTCCTCCAACGCGAGACCGGCATCGGCATGACATGAACCTGTGGCTGCGCCTGCTCCACCTGATTCTGGCATCGTGCGTCCGTCCGAGGCTCGATCCGCTTCGTGACGTTTCGCGCCTGAGCTTCCGCGTGTGGCCGCACGACCTCGACACGTCCCTGCACATGAACAACGGCCGCTACTGGTCCCTGATGGATCTCGGCCGCACCGACATCATGATCCGCTCCGGACTCTGGCGCTCGGTCCTGAAGAACGGGTGGGTGCCGGTCGTGAGCGCGGGCCAGATCCGCTTCCGCCGCGAGCTGCGCCTCTTGCGGCCATTCGAGCTGCAATCGCGGATCGTGACCTGGTCGGAGGGCTGGGTGGTCATCGAGCACAGGATCGTCACGGCATCACGGAGCGGCGAACCCATCCTGGCCGCGGTCGCCCTGGTGCGGGCGGGCCTTTATGACCGGAAGGCCCGGCGGTTCGTGCCGGTGTCCGAGCTTCTGGGCGGGATCGACCCGGCCGCCGAGGCCCCGGCTCCGCCGCCGGAGGTCGCGGCCTTTCTGGCATCCGAAGAGACTCTGAAGCTCGCGGGTTGATCGGAACGCAATCCGCGATAGGGTGCGGTTTCGAGCTCCAACGTGAATCGCCCCATGTCCTCCCATCCGACCGCCTCCACGACTTCCGCTTCCTCCTCGGCCGAACCCCGCCTCATCGACTACTATTTCTCCCTTGTGAGTCCCTGGGCCTATATGGGCCATGCGCCCTTCATGGAGATCGCCGGTCGCCATGGGGTGGAGGTGAACTACAAGCCCGTCTTCCTGGGCCGGGTCTTCGCCGAAACCGGTGGGTTACCGCTGGCCCAGCGGCACCCGGCCCGGCAGCGCTACCGTTTGGTGGAAATGCAGAGATGGCGCGAGAAGCGGGGGCTCAGCTTCAACCTCAAGCCCAAGCATTGGCCCTTTGACGTCAACCTGGCGGATCGCTTCGTGATCGCGGTCACGGCCTCGGGGAAAAGCGCGGATCCGTTCCTGCGCCGGGCTTTTTCGGCCGTGTGGGAGGAGGAGCGCGACCTCGGCAACCCGGTGGTTCTCGCGCAACTGGCGGAGGAAGCGGGCCTGGACTCGTCCTCTCTCATGGACATCGCCTCGGGTACGACAACGGAAGCGATCTATGCCCTCAACCTCGAGAACGCGGTCGCCACCGACGTTTTCGGCTCGCCCGCCTACGTGCTCGACGGTGAAGTTTTCTGGGGGCAGGACCGCCTCGAGCTTCTCGACGACGCCCTCACCAGCCGCCGCCCCTCCTTCAAGCCGGACCCTTGATCAGCCCGTGCCCCACCAAGCCGTCATCGGCCTCATCGGAGGCATGAGCTGGGAGAGCTCGTCCGAGTACTACCGGATCATCAACCAGACTGCACGGGATCGCCTGGGCGGCGTGCATTCGGCCCGCAGCCTCATGTGGTCGGTCGATTTCGGCGAGATCGAGCGGCTCCAGCACGACGGCGAGTGGGACAGGCTCGCGGAGGCGATGAAGGATGCGGCGCGCCGCCTGGAGCGCGGCGGCGCCGACTTCCTGGTTCTGTGCACCAACACCATGCACCGCATGGCGGACGACATCTCCGGTGCCGTGGCGATCCCGCTTCTGCACATCGCCGATCCGACGGCGGAGCGGATCAAGGAGGCTGGATACCGCCGCGTTGGCCTGCTCGGCACGGCCTTCACCATGGAGCAGGATTTCTACAAGGGCCGCCTGCGGGAGCAACATCGCCTCGACGTGATCGTGCCGGAGGCTGAAGACCGCAGGATCGTGCACGAGGTCATCTACAAGGAACTCGTCGCCGGTCGGGTCAACCCGGCTTCCAAAGCCGCCTATCGCGCGATCATCGCCCGCCTGATCGAGCAGGGCGCGCAGGCCATCATTCTGGGCTGCACGGAAATCATGCTGCTGGTCTCGGCGGAGGACAGCGCCGTGCCTCTCTTCGATACGACCACGATCCACGCGGTGGCGGCGGTGGAGCGGTCTCTGGGCGACGGGTAGCCCCGGCCGGGACCGCCGAGGGCGCGGACCTCTCCTCTGGAGTAGGACAGCGCCGGCTTTGCGACGCCCGCGTCGGGCGTTCTCACGTTTGAAGCCCCACCCGATCGAAGAACACAGCCGCGTCCTGCACGATCACTCCGCAGCCATGCGGCTGGCGCGCCATTGGGTGAGGAGCGCCCGCAGGGCGGCCGGTTTCACGGGCTTGTTGAGCAGGTGTACGCTCATGGCCGCCGCCGCGTCGCGCACCGCCGGGGTCCGGTCCGCCGTCACGAGGACGGCAGGGGTGTCGGCTTGGGTCTTCCAGCGCAGGGACTTGATCACGTCGAGCCCATCGCCGTCATCCAGGTGATAATCCGCGATGATGACATCCGGGATGCCCTTGTGCGACCGGATGGTCTGCTGAGCCCCCTCCAAGTCCGAGGCGGTCCAGACGTCGCAGCCCCATCCGGTCAGCAGCAGCCGCATGCCCTCCAGGATTGCGGGTTCGTTGTCTATGGCGAGCACCCGCAGGCCGGAGAGGGGCGTGACGGGCGCTCGCGGAGGCTCGGGTGCGGTCGCCTCGGCCGGAAGCGCCGCCACCACCGGAACCTCGACCCGGAAGACCGAGCCGCGCCCTGCCTCCGAGGTCAGCGTCACGGGGTGCGCGAGGACGCGGCCGATGCGTTCCACGATGGATAGTCCAAGGCCCAGGCCGCGCGCCGCCTTGGCGCCCTGGTCCAGCCGTTGGAACTCGCGAAACACGATGCGCTGCTTCGAGGGCGGGATGCCCAGGCCCGTATCCCAGACCTCGAGAATGAGGCGGCCGCCATGCCGTCTCGCGCCCACCAGCACACGCCCGGCGGGCGTGTACTTGATGGCGTTGGACACGAGATTCTGGAGGAGACGCCGCAGGAGGCGGCGGTCGGACCGCACCGTGAGCGAGGGAGACACGAAGACCAGCTTCAGTCCTTTCTCGCGCGCCACGGGTCCGAATTCGCGCTGGAGCTGGCGAAAGATCTCGTCGATGCGGAAGCTCGACCATTGCGGCTTCATGGCGCCCGTGTCGAGGCGCGAGATATCGAGCAGAGCCGTCAGGATCTCCTCGACCGCGTCCAGCGAGGCGTCGATGTTCTCCGCCAGGGTGGCGTCGCCCGCGTCCCGGTCGCGCTCGACGAGCGAGGTCGCATAAAGGCGCGCGGCGTTGAGCGGCTGGAGGATGTCGTGGCTCGCGGCGGCGAGGAATCGCGTCTTGGAGATATTGGCCTCATCGGCCTCCGCCTTGGCGCCGATCAGGGCCTCGTTGAGGCGGGTCAGCTCCTCCGTGCGCTGGCGGACGCGCAGTTCGAGGTTCTCGTGCGCCCGGCGGCTCTCCTCCTCGGCCGCCACCGTGTCGGTCACGTCCGTGTAGGTGGTCACCAGACCTCCGTCGGGCAATTGGTTCGAGCGGATCTCGATGACCTTGCCGGACGGGTAGAGCTTGAGTCGCACGGGCTCCATGTCGTGCAGGAAGGAGTGGATGCGGGCCGAGACGTGGTGATCGAAGGAGCCGGGCCCGTAGGATCCACGCTCCGCGTTGAAGCGGATGATCGCGTCCATGCCGACCCCGACCCGCACGAGGTTCGGGGGCAGCTCGTAGAGGTCCACGAAGGCTTGGTTCCAGGCCAGCAGCCGCAGGTCCCGGTCGAGGACCGTGATGCCCTGCCGGGCGTAGTTGATGGCGTGCTGGAGCAGGTCGCGGCTCTGCTGGATCGCCGCCGAGGCGTCGTCCAGGAGCTTCAGGGCATCCTTGGTCGACACGGTGCGACGGCGCAGGAGCAGCGAGAGCGCCAGCCGTGACGACGATGTGCCGATGGCCGAGGCGAGCAGGTGCTCCGCGTAGCGAAGGGTATGGATGTCCGCCTCGGATTTGCCCTCCAGGGCCTGCCCCCGGCTATGGGCAAAGCCCTCGAAGGAGCGAGCCGTGCGCTCCTCGCCGAGATAGCGCATGACCGTGGCGCGAAGCTCATCCACCGTGACGCTTGCCCGGAACAGGCGGAAGCTCGGTGCCGCGCTGACGTCGGGCTCGCTCACGAAGACGGTCGCCTGCATCCGCTCCATGGCGGTGACGGGCCGCCACAGGGACAGTCCGATATAAGTGAGAATGTTGAGGGTGAGGCTCCAGACCACGCCATGCGTCAGTTGCGGGAGATCGACGCCGAACAGGGCGGTGGGCTTCAAGACCGCGAGCCCGAACGGGCCCGTCACCACCACGTCCGACCAGAACATGCCGTCCCACACGAGGCTCGGCAGCAGGAGCGTGTAGGCCCAGGTCACGAAGCCGACGATGAGGCCCGCGCAGGCTCCGAGCGCGGTTCCGCGCGACCAGATCAGGCCGCCGAGAAAAGCCGGGGCGATCTGCGCGATGGCCGCGAAGGACAGGAGGCCGATGGAGGCGAGGGCCGCGTGGCCCGAGCCCCTGTAATACACGTAGGCCAGCAGGATCACGGCCACGATGGAGATGCGGCGCACCACCAGCACGAAGTTGCCGAGATCGTCGTTGGCGGTATCCCGGCGGCGCAGCACCACCGGCATGACGAGATGGTTCGAGATCATCACCGCGACGGCGACGGAATCCACGATCACCATGGCGGTCGCGGCCGAGAAGCCGCCCAGGAACGCGATGAGCGCCATGGTGCCGGCATCGTTGGAGAGGGGAAGCGCCAGCACGGTCATGTCGCGGTCGACGGCGCCTGCCGGAAACGCCGCCATGCCGCCGAGCGCGATGGGAATGACGAAGATGTTGATCAGGACGAGATAGAGCGGGAACAGCCAGGCGGAGCGCTTGATGTCCCCGATGTCGCGGTTCTCCACCACGGTCATGTGAAACTGCCGCGGCAGGAGGAGCGATGCGCAGCAGGCGAGCAGGATCAGCGTGATGTAGCTGCCGAATCCCGACGTGCGGTCGATGATCGCCGGACCGATGCCGCCGATGGCGGGGCTCGACAGGATCGCGTCGATGCCGCCGAACATGAAGTAGGTCACGTAGATCCCGACCACCAGGAACGCCACGAGCTTGACGAGCGACTCCATGGAGATCGCCATCATCAAGCCGTCCTGATGCTCGGTCGCGTCCGTGTGACGGGTGCCGAAGGCCACGGCGAAGAAGGCGAGCACGAGAGCCACCACCAGGGCCAGATCCCCCAGCACCGGGACCGTGAGCGACGCCGTGCCGGTGGCGGCGGTCAGGAAGACGTCGAGGGAGTTGGAGACGGCCTTGAGCTGCAGGGCGATGTAGGGCACGGAGCCGACGAGGGCGATGATCGTGACGAGAGCCGCCACCCGCTCGCTCTTGCCGTAGCGAGCCGCCACGAAATCGGCGATCGACGAGATATTCTGGGTTTTGGCCACCCGCACCACGCGGGCCACCAGGGCGTGGCCGAAGCCGATCACCAGGATCGGCCCGATATAGATCGCCAGGAAGTCGAGCCCGGACTGGGTGGCGAGGCCGACCGAGCCGTAGAACGTCCACGAGGTGCAATAGACCCCCAGCGACAGGGCCGCGATGGTGGCGCGAGCACTGCCCCGCATGATGCGCCGGCCCGCGTAATCGCCCCAGTGGGCGACCGCGAAGAGCAGGCAGAGGTAGACGAAGGCCGTGAGGACGACCGCCCAGCCGGCGACCATGGCAAGATCCTTGAACGAAACGCTGACGGGACGTTAGCGGCTCGACGCCGCGAACGCCACCGTTGCGGCGCTAGGCGAGGCCCTCGTCCCAGGCTGGCACGGGGGTGAACCGGCGGTGCAGGAAATCCATGAAGGCCCGCACCTTGGCGGGGGCTTGCCGCCCCGAGGGTAGGACCGCGTGGATGCCGAGCTCATAGGTGGGCTGCCGCGCCAGAACCCTGATCAGCGCGCCGCCCCGCAGGGCGTCCCCCACTAAAAAGGTGGGCTGGTAGATCAGTCCCTGCCCAGCGATCGCGGCGCTGAGAAGCGCGTCGCCGTTGTTGGCCCTCAGATTGCCCGAGACCCTGACCATGGTCTCGCCGTCCCGCCCGAAGCCCCAATGGTCGGCCCCGATGGTCGTCCCGAGGGTGTAGCCCAGGCAATTGTGACGTTCCAGATCCTCCAGCTTGCGAGGAATGCCACGCTCCTTCAGATAGTCCCGAGAGGCGCACACGACGGTGCGGCAAGGGGCGATCCGCCGGGCCACGAGGCTCGAGTCCTTGAGCTTGGCGATGCGGATCGCAAGGTCCCAGCCTTCCTCCATCAGGTCCACGATGCGGTCGTTCAGCCCAAGCTCCACCGAGACGGCCGGATAAAGGCGGCTGAACTCCGCGAGCGCGGGAGCGATTTCCCGGAACCCGAAGGTGAGGGGCACGTTCAGGCGCAGGCGGCCGCGCGGCTCGACCCGGTCGAGACCGGCGGAGGCCTCGGCCTCCTCGATCTCGGCCAGGATGCGCTCGCAAGCCTGGAGATAGGTCCGACCCGCCTCGGTGAGGGTGAGCCTGCGGGTCGAGCGGTGCAGCAGCTTGACCCCGAGGCGCTCCTCCAGCGCCCCGATATGCTTCGTCACCATGGTCTGCGACATGTGCAGGGCCCGTCCGGCAGCCGAGAGGGATCCCAACCCGGCGGCGCGGCTGAAGACCTGCATACCCGTCACGCGATCCAACATCGGCTCATCTCCCTCCACGGGTGTGAAGTGATATTCCCACCACGCGCATTATCGCAACAAGAGTTTGAGGTCATAGTGCGGCCACCTCATCTTGGAGTTTCATCATGATCGACCACCGTACGGCCCCTTACGCCGCGTTCATCCTGCGCGTCACCCTCGGCATCCTGTTCCTGGCCCATGCGGGCTTGAAGGTCTTCGTCTTCACGCCTGCCGGCGCCGCGGGCTTCTTCGGCAGCCTCGGCCTGCCTCCCGCCCTGGCCTACCTCGTCATTCTGGCCGAAACCGTCGGCGGGCTGGCTCTCATCGCTGGTTTCCACACCCGGTGGGTCGCCCTGGCGCTGATCCCGATCCTGTTGGGCGCCATCGTGACCGTCCACGGGCCGGCCGGCTTCTTCTTCAACAACCCAAAGGGTGGTTGGGAATATCTCGCCTTCTGGATCGTCGCCCTGGTTGCCCAGGCGCTGCTCGGCAACGGCGCCTTCGCCATCCAGCCGGCCGCTCCCGCCGGAGCCCCCCTGTCGGTTCGCAGGGCCTGATCATGAGCGCACCCGTCCAGAACCAAGCCGCCGGGGTTTCCCCGGCGCGCCCGATCCATCCCGGCGTCCGGATCGGCCATGTCCATCTCAAGGTGGCCGATATCGACCGGTCGCTCGGCTTCTATTGCGGTGTGCTGGGCTTCGAACTCCAGCAGATGTATGGCAACCAGGCGGCCTTCATCTCGGCGGGTGGCTACCACCACCATATCGGTCTCAACACCTGGGAGAGCCAGGGCGGGTCGCCGCCCCCGCCCGGCACCACCGGCCTCTATCATCTGGCGATCCTCTACCCAACCCGGGCGGAGCTGGCCGATGCCTTGGTGCGCGTCACGCAAGCCGGCATTCCGCTCCAGGGCGCCAGCGACCATGGCGTGAGCGAGGCCCTCTATCTGAGCGACCCCGACGGCAACGGCGTCGAACTTTATTGGGACCGCCCCGAGGACCAGTGGCCCCGTACGCCGGAGGGCGGGATCCAAATGGTCACCCGGCGGCTCGACCTTCAGAACCTGCTGGACAGCCGGGAAGCTTGACGTTTGGGCTGACCTGCACAAGTCTTTCGTAGCCGCGCCCGCCGGGCGCGGCTCTGAAACTTTCCGTGCGCCGTGTTTCCCAAGGTGGACAGGGACGACATCACCGGGAGATCCCTCAGGCGTCGGGTCGGGGAAGGGGTCATCCATGCTCGAAGAATTCAAGAAATTCGCCCTGCGCGGCAACGTGGTCGATCTGGCGATCGGCGTCATCATCGGCGCGGCCTTCGGCAAGATCGTCGACTCGATCGTGGGCGACATCTTCATGCCGATCATCGGGGCCATCACCGGCGGGCTCGATTTTTCGAACTACTTCCTTCCCCTGTCGGAGAATGTGAACGCCACCGCTCTGGACCAGGCCAAGGCGCAAGGGGCCGTCATCGCCTGGGGCAGCTTCGTGACGGTGACGATCAACTTCATCATCATCGCCTGGATCCTGTTCCTCGTCGTGAAGGGCATGAACCGGATGCGCCGCAAGGAGGACGCCAAGGCGGGCGCCGACAAGCCCGTCGAGCAGCCGGCCGACGTGAAGCTGCTCGCCGAGATCCGGGACATCCTCAAGCAACGCCCGGTCTGACTCATCACCAAAGCCGATGGGACCGACGGCTTCTTGTCATGTATCGGCGAACAGGGTTGCTTTGAGCGGGCGAACGGGCCATGCCTTCCGCCTGTTCCGACCCCATTCTGACAAGGCTCCGGCTCCCATGAACGCCTCCGTGTCGCTCCCGTCCGTCCTGAACATCCGCCCGGAGGCCGAACGCGCGCCGACGAGCGGCATTGTCGACGTGTTCAACTACGGCCGGAACAAGCCCGGCCTGATCCCGCTTTGGGTCGGGGAGGGGGACCTGCCGACGCCGTCCTTCATCACGGATGCGGCGGCACGCTCCCTGGCGGCGGGCGAGACCTTCTACACCTACCAGCGTGGCATTCCCGAGCTGCGCCAAGCCATTGCGGGCTATCTCGAGCGCCTCTACGGCAACCCGGTCGACCCCGAGCGAATCTTCGTCACCTCGGGCGGGATGCCCGCCATGCAGATCGTCATGCGAATGGTCGCCGGCAACGGGGACGATGTGCTCGTCCCGACGCCGGCCTGGCCGAACTTCATGGGCGCCCTCGTGACGGCCGGTGCCCAGCCGGTCGGCGTTCCCATGAACATCGGCGAGACGGGCTGGACCCTGGATTTCGACCGTCTGGAGAAGGCGGTGACGCCCAAGACCCGGGCCATCGTGCTCAACTCGCCGTCCAACCCCACGGGTTGGACCGCCACCCACGACGACCTGCGTCAAGTCCTGCACCTGGCCCGCAAGCACGGGCTCTGGATCGTGGCGGATGAGATCTACGGCCGCTTTATCTATGAGCCGAGCCTCGCCGTCGGTGCCCGCACCCCATCCTTCCGGGACGTGATGGAGCCCGCCGACAGGGTCATCTTCCTTCAGACCTTTTCCAAGAACTGGGCCATGACCGGTTGGCGGCTGGGCTGGATCGAGGCGCCTCCGGCTCTCGGGCAGGTCATCGAGAACCTTGTCCAGTACCAGACGTCCGGGACCCCCGTCTTCGTCCAGCGAGGAGGGGTCGCGGCCATCGAGGGCGGGGAGGAGTTCGTCGCCCACCAGATCGACCGGGCCCGGAGGGGCCGGGAGATCGTCGGGCGCCTTCGGGACACCGGGCTCGTCGAGATGCCCATGCCGCCCGGCGCGTTCTACGCGTTCTTCAAGGTGAAGGGCGGCAAGACCTCCGCGGAGATCGCAGTCCGTCTCGTGGACGAGGCCGCTGTCGGCCTCGCGCCCGGCTCGGCCTTCAGCCAGCCGAGCGAGGGCTACCTGCGCCTATGCTACGCCCGCAAGCCGGAGGACCTGGAAGAGGCGGTGCACCGCATCAACGCGGCGCTGCCGGCCATCGTCGCAGGGTGACCTGCGCCCCGGGGATTGCATGGCATCCCTGCGCATGAGTCATTTGACCCCTTCCGCCGGGCCGTTCATGAGCGGGGCGCCATGCCACTCGTGACGACCATTCCGGCCCACCTCATCAAGCTCGCCGTCGCGGCCCTGGGCGGGCTCGCGTTCTTCTGGCTCGGGGTCCCCGGCGGGTGGCTGTCGGGCGCCGCCATCGCGACCATCCTGTGGGGGCTGACGCGCCTCAGTCCGACGATGCCGCGCCATCTCGCGGATCTTGCGATGCTCACGTCGGGCGCCACCATGGGGGCGGCAGTCACGCCTGAGGCCATCGCGGCCATGGGGCGCTATCCCCTGAGCCTTCTCGTCCTGGTGATCGGCGTGGCGGGAATCTCGATGGCCTCGTCACTTTGGCTCGTCTTCGTATCCCGCTGGCGCCGGGACGATGCGGTGCTGGCGTCCGTGCCGGGCGCCCTCTCCACGGTCATGGCGGTCGCCATCGACCGGAACGCCTCAGTGGCGCCCATCGCGATCGTGCAGAACCTCCGCCTCATCGTGCTGATAGCCCTTCTGCCGAGCGTGGTGGTGCTGACCGGCGGCGGCACCGTGTCGGGCACTCTCCTGGGCCAGGGACGGGCGACGCTCACGCCGGGCGACATGGCCTTGGTGCTGGGCGGCGGCTATGCGGTCGGACTGGTTCTCGCGCGCCTCGGGATGGCGGCCCCGATCCTTCTCGGCGCGACCCTCGTCAGCACCCTGGGCCATGCCACGGGGTGGATGACCGGCGTCATGCCGCCCATCCTGGCCACGGCGGGGCTGATCCTCATCGGCGTCTTCATCGGCGACCGTTTCCGGGGGCTCGACTACGCGACCCTGCCACGCACGATCCTGGCCGGGCTCGGCTCCTTCACCATGGGCATGGGGGCGGCCGTGGCCTTCGCGGGCGTGGCCGCCTGGGTCGCGGAGGTCAGCTTCGCCAACGCCCTCGTGGCCTTCGCGCCGGGCGGGCTGGAGGCCATGACGATCCTGGCCCTGATCCTGGGCCTCGACCCGATCTATGTGGGCATCCACCACTTCGTCCGCTTCATTGGAATCGGCGTGACGGTCCCGTTCATCGTGGCCTGGCTGCAACGGAACGATCCGCCGAAATCGGAGTCGGTCTGACGACGTCGACCGACTGATCGAACCCTCTCGAGTCTCAATATTGGACTTGCGACCGACGGCTGTTCATCACTACGATATACCGTTCAAAAAACTTTTTTCTCAACCGCCAGCGAAGGTGAAGTCCCCTATGAATTGGACACTGCATTTCTTCGAAGCCGAGGGCAGCCTTGCGGCGTGGCGCGATCGTCTCATTGACGAGGCCCACGAGACGTTTTGGCGAATCGAGCGTTGCCTCGGACACGATATTGAAATGCCACCAGTGGACATCGTCGTGCAACGGATGCACGGACCCGTCATTCCTGAGCTAGGGATCGTGGGCATGACGCTTCGTCGAAGGTGCCTGGCGATCACCCTCGACCCAAACAATCCGAACTTCGAGGCGAGCATGAATGCGGACGCGTTCTCCAGAACGCTCACCCACGAGTTTCACCATTGCCTTAGACACCACGGCGTAGGGTATGGGATGACGCTTCCCGAAGCCATGGTGAGCGAAGGACTTGCCGACCAGTTCGACCGGGAGGTGAACGGCGGCAATGGCCAGATCTGGAATCACGCGCTGTCGAGCGAGCAATGGCCGTCCATGTTACGGAGAGCCCAAGACGCACTCCAGACGAAGCACTACGATCATCGCCTATGGTTTTTCGGAGGGCAAGGCTTCGGGAATGCTGAGCCCATTCCGCGATGGACAGGCTATACGATCGGGTACCATATGGTTGCCGCATATCTGGAAGCTGTGCCGGAAGCGAAGCCGTCCCGTATGGCGGATACGCCAGCGGACGAGGTGATCTCAAAGGCTTGGCGGCTGCTCTGTGAGAAGATGAGCGGTTCCAGAACGTCCTAGTTTCGCTCGCTGTCTCGCAGCCGCTCCACCGCTTCCATCCTGGGCCTCGCCGTCTCCCACAGCCGCTTGGTGGTTGCCGCCACGAGCGCTTCCGTCAAGAGCAGGAGGCCTGCGGACGAATCCCAGTTCGACGGCGCGGCGACATGCGCGGGCAGGACATGCTTGGCCACCCGGGCGATGGGGGAGAGCCAGGGATCGGTGAGCAGGACCACCGTTGCGCCCTGGGCAGCGGCTGTCTCGCTCAGGGCGATCACGTCCTCCTGATAGCGGCGGATGTCGAAGGCCACGACCACGTCGCGGCGCCCGATCTCGATCATGCGGTCGCGCCAGAGCGCCGGCTGGCTTTCCATGAGCGAGACCCCGCCCCGAACGATCCGGAAGTGGCTCTCGGCGTAGCGCGCCACCGCGCCCGTGAACCGGCCGCCCGTGAAGTGGACCGGGCGGCGCAGATCGGACAGGAGCGCCACCACCGCCTCGAACTCGGCGGGCGCGATGTTCTCGACCGTGGCCTGGATGTTGGCGATCACCGCCTCCGCGAAGGAGCGCAGGGCTGGGGCGCCGGAGCCCCTCTCGATAGGATCGGACTTGGCAAGGGGAGAGAGAAGCTGGGCCTCCAGCTCCTCCCGCAGGTGCTTCTGGAAGTCGGGAAAGCCCGCAAAGCCCATCCGGGTCACGAAGCGGAGGACGGATGGAGCCGAGATCCCCGCGCGGGCGGCGAATTCGGCGACGGTGTCCAGTCCGGCGAAAGGGTAGTGGCTCAGAAGGACATGGGCGGCCCGCTTCTCGCTTAGCGTGAAATGAGCCATCTCGTGGCGGATGCGCTCCGCCAGGCTTGGCGGCTCTGGGGCCGCCGTCGGGCTTGAATCGAGCATTCCGTCCCTCGTCGGGCGCCTCTATCCACAGGACGCCTTGACGCAACAATAAAGCTGTACCAAAAATTTCAAAGCGGGAAAAACGACGAGAGACGTATCAAGCGTTCAAAATCCGGGGATCGGGCCTTGGGCCCATTGGAGGACGTATGGCGCAATCGAGCCGGCCCAAGTCCGGTATGGGATCCCAGAGCGGGATCACGCATCCCGTTGCCTGCGTCGAGAACCCGGAGGGGCGCTCGCCGGTCCTGCTCATTTGCGAACATGCATCGAATCATCTGCCGCCCCGTTACGGGACCTTGGGCCTCGGTCCCGCGGAGCTCGAAAGCCACATCGCCTGGGATCCCGGCGCCCTGGAGGTGGCACGGCACCTGTCGCGGCTCCTCGGCGCCCCGCTGATCCATGCGACGGTCTCGCGTCTCGTGCTGGACCTGAACCGGGAGCCGACCGCGCCGGACTCGATCTGGACCCTGAGCGAGAAGACCGCGATTCCCGCCAACGAGAACCTCGATCCGCAGGAGCGGGCCTTTCGGGTGCGGGAGGTCTACGACGCCTTTCACGGCGCCGTGGACGCCTTCGTCGAGGCGCGCATGGCGCGGGGGCTCCTCGCGTCGGTCGTGTCGGTCCACTCGTTCACACCGGTCTATCGCGACGTGCCGCGCCCCTGGCAGATCGGCCTCATCTTCGACGCGGACGCGAGCTTCGCCCAGCGGGTCGAGGCGGGGCTTGCCCGCGACCCCGCGCTCGTGATCGGCATGAACCAGCCCTATTCGCCGGCCGACCGGGTGTTCCACACCCTGGAACGCCACGCCGTTAGGCGCGGCCTAGTGCCTTTAATGATCGAAATCCGCAACGACCTGATCCGCACGGAAGACGGGCAGGCGTCGTGGGCGAACCGTCTCGCACCCTTATTGAGGGAGGGGTAGGCCGCGAGCGGACCCATGGAGCCCGGTTTCCATGGCCATTGATGACGAAGTGACTTCGTGGAGGGATATTATGTCAGTTGGACAAGGCAGCGCGGGCTCGCAGGCCCCCGTCGGAGCCCAGGGCTCCGCCGGCGTCACCTATAACAAAGTCGACGACGCCTATTTCGAGGCACGGCGCCTCAAGCGCTACGCCCGCGTGTGGTCGCTCTGGGCGCTCGGCGTCGGCGCGGTGATCTCGGGCCATTACTCAGGCTGGAATCTCGGACTCAGCAACGGCTTCGGGTCGATGTTCTTCGCCGCGATCATCATCGCGATCATGTATCTGGGCCTCACCTTCTCGTTGGCCGAGATGTCGCCCGCCCTGCCGCATACCGGCGGCGCCTATTCGTTCGCGCGAACCTCCATGGGCCCCTGGGCGGGTTATGTCACCGGCATCGCCGAGAACATCGAGTTCGTGCTGACCCCGGCCGTGATCGTGTTCTTCATCGGCTCGTACCTGTCGGCGATCTTCGGGACGTCCCCCGATTTCCAGCCGGTCTACTGGATTGCGTGCTACATCATCTTCGTGGGGCTCAACGTCATCGGCGTGGAGCTCTCCTTCCGGGTCACCGTGACGGTCACGCTGCTCGCGCTCGCGGTCCTGGTGGCGTTCTACGTTTCCGTGATCTTCTCCGGCCAGTTCGACTTCAACCGCTGGGCGCTCAACATCGGGCCCGACGGCGCGGAGCTTCCCAACGGCGGCGGCGCGTTCCTGCCCATGGGCGTGGCCGGCATCTTCGCCTCGATGCCCTTCGCGGTCTGGCTCTTTCTCGCCATCGAGCAGCTTCCGCTCGCGGCCGAGGAATCCCACGATCCGCAGAAGGACATGCCCAAGGGCATCATCGCGGGCATCCTGACGCTGATCGTCTCGGCCTTCCTGATCCTGTTCCTGAACTCCGGCATCGCGCCCGGCGCGTTCGCCGTGGCGAAATCGGGCGAGCCCCTGCTGGACGGCTTCCGCACTCTCTTCGGCACGGACATCGCCAAGATCCTCGCGGCCCTGGCGCTGGTGGGGCTCATCGCCTCGTTCCACACCATCATCTTCGCGTTCGGGCGGCAGATCTACTCGCTGTCGCGGGCGGGTTATTTTCCGGGCTTCCTGTCGGTCACGCACGGCACCCGCAAATCGCCCCATGTGGCGCTGATCGCGGGCGCGGTCATCGGCCTCGCTGTCATGATGGTGATCTGGTTCGCACGGGGCGCCGAGGCGGGTGCGACGGTGATCGGCGGCACGCTGCTCAACATGGCGGTGGCGGGCGCGATGCTCGCCTACTTCATGCAGGGCATGTCCTACATCGTGCTCAAGACCAAGTTCGCCCATCTGCCGCGGCCCTACAAGAGCCCGTTCGGCATCGCGGGCGCGGTCGTGTGCATGGCGATCGCGGCCGTGACGCTCTACTTCCAGCTCACCGATCCGGTCTTCCGGACCGCGGTCTTCGGCGTCGCCGTGTACTACGTGATCATGATGGCTTACTTCCTCGTCATCGGCCGTCACAAGCTCATCCTCTCCCCCGAGGAAGAGTTCGCGGTGTCGAAGGGCGAGACCGAGTATAAAACCCACTAGTCCGCCGTCCGGGAGCGCGCGTCCCGCGCGCTCCCCACATCTTCTGTTAGGTTCCCCGCATGGACGCTCCAAGGATCAAGACCGCCGCCGACGCGGCGGCTTACGTGAAAAGCCGCGATCTGCCTTTCGTGAAGGTGGGAATCGTCGATGTCGACGGTGTCATGCGCGGCAAGTACATGGCCCGCGACAAGTTCGAATCCGCCCTCGAGAAGGGCTTCGGCATGTGCGACGTGGTGCTGGGCTGGGATTCGAACGACCAGCTCTACGACAACACCACGCTCACGGGCTGGCACACCGCCTACCCGGATGCGCCGGTGCGGGTGATCCCGGAATCCATGCGGCTCATCCCGTTCGAGAACGACATCCCGTTCTTCCTCGCGGAGTTCGACGGATACGCGGAAGGAGCCTGTCCGCGCGGCGTGCTGCGCCGGGTCTTGAAGAAGGCCGAGGACATGGGATTCGCGGTGTCGGCCGCGGCCGAGTTCGAATTCTTCGTGTTCGAGGAAACGCCGCATTCCGTCCGGGAGAAAAACTACCGAGATCTCAAGAACATCACGCCGGGCTTCTACGGCTATTCCATGCTGCGCTCGGGCGTTCACTCGGATTTCTACCATGAGCTTCTCGATCTCGCTTTGAAGATGGATTTCGAGATCGAGGGCCTGCACACCGAGACGGGCCCCGGCGTCCTCGAAGCCGCGATCCGCGTGGACGATGCCCTCAAGGCCGCCGACAAGGCCGCGCTCTTCAAGACCTTCACCAAGATCCTGGCCCAGAAGCGGGGCTGGATGGCGACCTTCATGGCGAAATGGTCGAAGGATTGGCCCGGACAGTCGGGCCATCTCCACACATCCCTGCGAGACGTCAAGTCCGGCAAGGGCGCGTTCTTTGACGCCGGGAAACCGCACCAGATGTCGGATACCATGCGCTGGTTCGTGGGCGGCCAGCAGCAGCTCATGCCCGAGACGCTTGCCATGGTGGCCTGCACGGTCAACAGCTACACCCGGCTGATCCCAGGCTTCTGGGCCCCGACCGATTCCGCCTGGGGCGTGGAGAACCGCACGACGGCCTTGCGCGTGATCCCGGGCTCCGAGAAGTCCCAGCGGGTCGAGTACCGGGTCGCGGCGGCCGACATCAACCCATATATCGCTCTCGCGGCCGCCATCGGCACGGGGCTTTGGGGCATCGAGAACCGGATCGAGCCCGGCGATCCCATCCAGGGCAACGCCTATGCGGTGGAACACCCGAGGGAGCGGGCCCTGCCGCGTTCGTTGGGCGAGGCTGCGGAACGGCTCAAAGCCTCGGAAGCGGCGCGCGCGCTTTTCGGCGACACCTTCGTTGACCATTACGCGGCCACGCGCGAATGGGAAGAACGCGAGGCCCGAAAGGCCATCACCGACTGGCAACTCGCCCGTTATTTCGAGATCATCTAAAAGAACCGCCATGGCCGAGACCGATATCGTTTGCATTTCCCCCATCGACGGACGCGAGCTCGTCCGCCGTCCCATCATGTCCGAGGCCGCCATCGACGCGGCCCTGGCGGCTGCGCGCGAGGCGCAGAAATCCTGGCGCCACGTCCCTGTTTCCGAACGTCTCGCGAGGCTCGACGCCTTCCTGAACGCGCTGCTTGCCATGAATCAGGAGGTCGTGCCGGAGATCGCCCAGCAGATGGGCCGTCCGGTGCGCTACGGCGGCGAGTTCCGGGGCGTCGAGGAGCGGGCCCGCTACATGATGGGCATCGCCGAAAAAAGCCTGACGCCCATCCCGGCGGATGACGAGAAACCGGGCTTCCGCCGCATGATCAAGCGTGAGCCGGTGGGCCTCGTGCTGGTGATCGCCCCGTGGAACTATCCGTATCTCACGGCCATCAACGCCATCGTGCCGGCGCTGGCGGCCGGAAACGCGGTGCTGCTCAAGCACGCTTCGCAAACCGTGCTGGCGGGCGAGCGCTTCCAGGCCGCCATGGACAAGGCCGGGGTGCCCAAGGGCCTGTTCACCAACCTGCATTTGAGCCACGACCAAACGGGCCGAATTCTGGGGAGCGGTCTCGTCGACCACTGCAATTTCACGGGTTCGGTCTCGGGCGGGCGTTCCATCGAGCGGGCCGCGGCGGGCTCCTTTACTTCGCTGGGCCTGGAACTCGGAGGCAAGGACCCGGCCTATGTGCGGGCCGATGCGGATATCGATCACGCCATCGAGAACCTTGTCGACGGCGCGTTCTTCAATTCGGGCCAATGCTGCTGCGGCATCGAACGCATCTACGTGCACGAGACCCATTACGACCGGTTCGTCGAAGGCGCGGTCGATCTCGTGAAGGGGTACGTTCTCGGAAATCCCCTGGACGAGGCCACGACGCTCGGCCCCATGGCGCACAAGCGCTTCGCCGATCTGGTGCGCGGGCAAAACGCGGAAGCCGTCGCCAAGGGAGCTCGGGCTCACATCGACGCGAAAAAGTTCGCGGCTGATACCGGCGGCACGGCCTATCTGGCCCCGCAGGTGCTCACGAACGTGGACCATTCCATGAGCGTGATGCGCGACGAAAGTTTCGGGCCGACTGTCGGCATCATGAAGGTCTCGGGCGACGAGGAGGCGATCCGCCTCATGAACGACTCCCCCTACGGTCTCTCGGCCGCTATCTGGACCTCCGACGTGGATGCGGCGGAGGCCATCGGCGACAAGCTCGAGACCGGCACCGTCTTCATGAACCGCTGCGACTACCTGGACCCGGCCCTGGCCTGGACCGGCGTCAAGGATACGGGCCGGGGCGCGAGTCTGTCGCGCCTGGCCTACGAGTCGCTGACCCGCCCCAAATCCTACCACCTGCGCCACACGCTTTGAGTTCGACCATGACCGCATCTCCCCGCTCCAACTGGAATTACCCCACCCCCATCCGCTTCGGCGCGGGACGCATCTCGGAACTGGCCGAAGCCTGCCGTTCCGTGGGCATGGCGGCTCCTCTGATCGTCACGGACCCGTTCCTCGCGACGCAGGCCATGACGAAGGCTGCTCTCGATCAGCTCACGGGCGCGGGCCTCAAGGCCGGGATCTTCTCGGACATCAAGCCGAACCCCGTGGAGACCAACGTCTACAAGGGCCTCGAGGCCCTGAAGGCAGGCGGCCATGACGGCGTCGTTGCCTTCGGCGGCGGCTCGGCGCTCGATGCCGGCAAGGTTATCGCCTTCATGGCGGGCCAGACGCGGCCGATGTGGGACTTCGAGGATATCGGCGACTGGTGGACCCGCGCCGACCCCAAGGGCATCCTGCCCATCATCGCCGTGCCCACCACGGCCGGCACCGGGTCCGAGGTGGGACGCGCGGGCGTCATCACCCAGGAGGCCACCCACACCAAGAAGGTGATCTTCCATCCGCTGATGATGCCCAAGATCGTGATCTGCGATCCGGAGCTGACGGTGGGCATGCCGCCGCACATCACGGCCGGAACGGGCCTCGATGCGTTGGCTCACTGCCTGGAGGCTTACTGCGCGCCGGGCTACCATCCGATGGCGGACGGCATGGCCGTGGAGGGGATCCGCCTCGTCAAGGACTTCCTGCCGCGCGCGCACAAGGACGGCAAGGATCTCGAGGCCCGCGCGAACCTGATGTCCGCTGCCGCCATGGGCGCGACGGCGTTCCAGAAGGGGCTCGGGGCCATCCACGCGCTGTCGCATCCCGCGGGCGCGCTCTACGACACCCATCACGGCCTCACCAATGCGGTCTTCATGCCCTACGTGCTGGTCTACAACCGCGCCGCCATCGAAGAGAAGATCGCCCGCCTTTCCGCTTATCTCGGCCTAGAGCGCAGCTTCGACGCCTTCCTGGCCTGGGTTCTGCAGCTCCGCAAGGATCTCGGGGTCCCGCACACGCTGGAAGGCCTCAAGATCGACGCGGCTCGCTTCGACGAGATGTCCGACATGGCTCCCAATGATCCGACAGCCGGCGGGAATCCCGTGCCGATCACGAAAGAGAGCGCGCGCAAGCTCTACGAGGACGCTCTGGCCGGGCGTGTTTGAAACGGCTTCCTGAAGCGCCATCCCGGGGCCGCGTCAGCGGAGCCCGGGATCGTCTTCCGCTTTGGCTTTGGAAGTCCGGCGCTGCACCCGCTGCGCGGAAGCGAGGCTGCAAACGCCCCTATGCTTTGCCGAGCCTTCTACTTGTCAGCGTCAAGTAGACCGCGACGGCTAGGCTCAGGGCAAGCATGGACAGCACAAACTCGGCGACGGACACCCATCCGCCTCCCGCCCAGAACCACCCTCCCAGGGACCCCATGAGGCTCGATCCAAGGTAATAGGCCAGGAGGTAGAGGGAGGCCGCATGGGCCTTGTCCCGCGCGGCCATGCGGCCGACCCATCCGCTGGCGACCCCGTGGGCGGTAAAGAACCCGAAGGTCAGGCAGGCGATGCCCGCTATGACCACCTTGAGCGGCGCCAGGAGGGTCAGGCCGACCCCCAGAACGAACAACAGGACCCCCGCGATGAGCACGGGGCCACGGCCCACCCGGTCGGCCAGGGCCCCCGCCAGCGAGGAGGCGAGGGTGCCCAGCATGTAGGAGGTGAAGATCAGCCCGATCTGCGACTGGCTCAGCAGGTAGGGTGGGGCCAGCAGCCGAAAGCCGGAATAATTGTACACGGTCACGAAGCTCCCCATCAGCAGGAAGCTGATCAGGAAGAGCCAGGGCAGCCCCTTATGGCGCAGGTGCGACCCCCACGCCTCGAACTGGCGCCGGACATCGAGGCCCTGGCCGTGGCTGAAGTTGCGCGAGGCCGGCAGCAGAGCGAAGAACAGGATGGCCGCCGCGAGGCCCAAGGCCCCGATGGCACCCAAGGCGACGTGCCAGGAGGTCTCCTCCGCCACGAAGCCGGTGATCACCCGCCCCAGCATTCCGCCGAAGGCCGTGCCGCCCACATAGAGGCCCATGGCAAACCCGAGGCCGCGCGGATGGATCTCCTCGGCAAGGTAAGCCATGGCGATCGCCGGGACGCCCCCCAGCATCACGCCCTCGACGGCTCGCAGGGCGAGCAGCACGTGCCAATTCGGCGCGAAGGCCGCCGCGAGGTTCAGGAGGGATGCGGCGCACAGGGAGAGGAACATCAGGTTCTTGCGGCTGATGCTCTCCGACAGGCCGCCCGCCAGCAGGATGGACGGGGCGAGCAGCCCCGTGGACAGGGACAGGGCCAGGGAACTGGCGGCCGGGCTCACCCGATAGGTCTCGGCGAAGAGCGGCAGCAGCGGCTGCACGCAATAGAGCAGGGAGAACGTCGAGAAGCCCGCCAGGAACAGCGCAAGGCTGATCCTGCGGTAGGCTGGGGTGCCGCGCTCAGTCCATTGCGGTTCCGGTGCCGCCTTCGCAGGGGAATGACGGCCTGACGGATCCGGCATGGAACGCCTTTCGAGGGCCTACGCTGCCTTGAGCCGCGCGTTGAGGATGTCCCAGAGCGCCGGATCGTGAAAGTCCGGAATGGCTCGGTCCGCCCCGACCTCCCGCATTTCCTCGGCGGAAAGGCCGGTGAGGATGCCGAAGCCGAAGATGCCGGCGGCCTTTGCGGCTCGCATGCCGGAGGGCGAGTCCTCGAACACCAGGGCCTCGTCGGCCGAAACTCCGAGCCTTTGGAGAGCCGTCAGGTAGGGCAGCGGATCGGGCTTGCCCCGGGCCACGTCCTCGATGGTGATCTTCACCACGAAACGGTCCGAAATCCCAAGGGCGTCGAGCATGTGCTCGGCGTTGAGGCGTGGCGCATTGGTCACGAGCGCGAGCTTCAGGCCTTGCGCGTCGGCCCAATCGAACAGCTCGCCCAGCCCGTCCAGGGGCTTCAGGTCGGAAGCCATTTCCCGGAAGGCCGCCTCCTTGCGGTCGGCGAAGTCCTCGTGCTCCTCCACGGTCTTGTGCGGCAGCAGGCTCGCGAAGATCGCATCGTTGGTGCGGCCGATGATGGTGGAGCGGTAGATCGTCTCGTCGATGGTCACGCCCTCGGGCGCCAGGATCCTGGCGAAGGCTTGGAGATGCACGGGGTCGCTGTGGGTGAGCGTGCCGTCCATGTCGAAGATCAGGGCTTTGAGCATCGAAAATCTCTCATCGTACCGATTGCGGCCCTCCGGGATCTTGAGGCCGCGTCCCTGGAATATAGATGCTATCGTGTCCGTCAAATCGAACCTGTCGATGCGCCCGCATTCCTGCCCTGCATTTCCACCCCGAAAGTCTGCATCCGGCCCAGGACGGCAGCCGTGAAGGGCCTTATCGGGACCCTCCGGCATCTCTATGAGGGGGACAGCCCCGAGGCTCATCGGTTCCGTTACGGCATCGTGGTCTTCGACATCGTCACGGTTCTGTTCATCATCGTGACGTCGTTCCTGCCCCGATCGACCGAACGCATGAACGCCGTCGAGTGGCTCGATATTGGGCTCGGCCTGATCGTGCTGGCGGATTTCTCGGCCCGGATCCTCATCAGCCGAAACCGGTGGCGAGACTTTCTCCACCCCGTCACCTGGGCCGACATGGCCGCGATCGCATCCTTCCTGGTTCCGCTGGCCGGCGAGGGCGTGGCCTTCTTGCGGATCCTGAGAACGGTGCGCCTCCTGCGGTCCTACGAACTCCTGGCCCGACTGCGCCGGGACAGCCGGTTCTTCTGCCGCAACGAGGAGGTGATCCTGGCGGCGACGAACCTCCTGGTGTTCATCTTCGTGATGACGGGGCTCGTCTACGAGACCCAGCACTGGACCAACCCGCATATCGGGAATTATGCGGACGCCCTGTATTTCACGGTCACGGCCCTGACCACGACGGGGTTCGGCGACATCACCCTGCCGGGCACCCTGGGCCGGATGATTTCCGTCATCGTCATGATCTGCGGCGTGACGCTCTTCCTCCGCCTGGCCCAGGTCCTCTTTCGTCCCAACAAGGTGCGGTTTTCCTGCCCGAGCTGCGGCCTCCAGCGGCACGAGCCCGATGCGGTGCACTGCAAGGCCTGCGGCACGATCCTGAACATTCCCGATGACGGGGACGGCTTCTGAAGGGCGCCAACCGAGCCCGATCTGGCCGGGCCGGTACCGGCCTCAAGCGCCCGGAATGATCGCCACGCCCCGTTGGGGCGCGAAGGTGATGGAGACGGGCGTGCCAGGCTGGATCATGTCGCGGCTGCCGTACTGGACCACGAACAGCTCACCGATCGGAGTGTCGACCTCGTACTCGACCTGCGTGCCCAGATAGGACGCTTTCTTGACCGAGCCGGCGAGGCCCTCGCCCGCAGGGCCCTCGTTGAGGAAGATCGCGTCCGGCCGCACGGCGAGCTTGACGGCGCCCTGGCCGACGCCGCGGTGGGGGAGATCGACGAACAAGCTATCGATCTTGACCCGTCCGCGGGCGCCGTCGGTCTCCACGAGCTGGCCGCCCAGGATATTGGCGTCGCCGATGAAGTCGGCCACGAAGAGATCGGCCGGCTCTTCGTAGAGCTCGCGCGGCGTGCCCGTCTGGGCGATCCTGGCATTGGACATGACGATGATCTTGTCCGAGACCGCCAGGGCCTCCTCCTGGTCGTGGGTCACGTACGCGACGGTGAGATTGAGGCTCTGCTGCAGTTCCCGAATATCCTCGCGAACCCGGCGACGGAGCTTCGCGTCGAGGTTCGAAAGAGGCTCGTCGAAGAGGAGCACCTGAGGCTCCAGCACCAGGGCCCGCGCGACGGCCACGCGCTGCTGCTGGCCGCCCGAGAGTTCGGAGGGCGCCCGCTTCTCAAGACCCGACAGGCCCACGAGGCCGAGCTTTTCCACCGCCATGGCCTCCGCGTCCTTCTTGGACGCGCCTTGGACGGAGGGTCCGTAGGCGACGTTTTCCAGCACGGACATATGGGGAAAGAGCGCGTAGGACTGGAACACCATGCTGACGTCCCGGTCGGCGGCCGACAGGCGGGTCACGTCCCGCCCGCCGATGAAGATCTGGCCCTCGCTCGCCATTTCGAGGCCCGCGATCATGCGCAGGGTCGTGGTCTTGCCGCAGCCGGAGGGGCCGAGCAGGGTCACGAGGGTGCCGGGCTCGATGTTGAACGACACCGTGTCGACCGCCTTCACGTCGCCGTAGCGCTTCGTGACGTTGCGGAACTCGACCGAGGCGGCCTGCTTCTTGGAGGTGCCCCGACTGATCGTGGCGGCGGAGGTCATCTGGTTCATGGGTCGGGTCATGGTCATTTACGGAGCCGCCTGAACGGCCATGGGAGTTGCGTTCGCGGTGGCGCTGCGCCGCCCGAGGCGGCGTTCGCCCACCGCGAACTGGATGGCCACGATGGCAAGCAGCATCACGACGATAAGGGCGGTCGAGTACGCGATGGCGAGGCCGAACTCGCCTGCCTCCACGCGGCCGACGATATAGGTCGTGGCCATGTTGTATTCGGCCGTCACCAGGAAGATGACCGCGCTCACCGCCGTCATGGCGCGCACGAAGGAATAGACGAGCGAGGCCACGATGGCGGGCCGCAGGAGCGGCAGCACGACCCGGCGCATGGTGGTGGCCGAACCGGCCCCTAGCGTCAGAGAGGCCTCGTCCAGGCTCTTGTCGATCTGGCTCAACGTGGCGATACCGGAGCGCACCCCCACGGGCATGTTGCGGAACACGAAGCACATGACCAGGATGAACCCCGTGCCGGTGATCTCGATGGGCGGCACGTTGAAGGCCAGGATGTAGGACACGCCCACGACCGTGCCGGGGATCGCGAAGCTCAGGAGGGTGCCGAACTCGAACGCGCGCTGCCCCGAGAAGCGCTGGCGCGTCAGCAGGTAGGCCGTCAGGAGCCCGATGGCGGCGGTGAGCGGGGCCGAGAGCGCCGCCACCTTCACGGTGGCCCAGAACGAATTCCAGGCCGAGCCGGAGAAGTAGAGGCCGAAATCCGTCCGCTCGATCCGGAACGCGGTGAGGAAGTGCTCAAGGGTCGGCGTGTAGTCGCGGCCCATGGACTTCACGAAGGCGCCGACCACGATCATGATGTAGATCACGAGGGTGAAAACCGCCCACGGAATGGCCGTGAGGTAGGACGCCATCGCCACCCGGCGGGGCAGCGGCAGCGGGATGCCGGCATCGCCCTTGCCCGTCACGGTGGTGTAGACCTTCTTGCCGAGCCAGGCGTGCTGGAGCCAGAAGGCCCCGAGGGTGAAGGCGAGGAGCACCAGCGACAGGACCGCCGCTCGTCCCTGGTCCTGCTGGGCGCCCACGACGGCGAAGAAGATCTTGGTGGACAGGACCTCGTAATTGCCGCCGAGCACCAGGGGATTGCCGAAATCCGCGAGGCTTTCCACGAAGCCCAGCAGGAAGGCGTTGGCGAGGCCGGGACGCATCAGCGGCAGGGTCACGGTCCAGAACGTGACCCAGCTCTTGGCCCGAAGGGTCTGCGAGGCCTCCTCGAGGGTCGGGCTGATGCCCTGCACGACGCCGATGAGCACGAGGAAGGCGATGGGCGTGAAGGCGAGGAGCTGGGCGATGAAGATGCCGGGAAATCCATAGATCCAGCGGGAGCGCGGCACGCCGAACCACTCCCACAGAACGTTGGAGACCGCGCCAGAGCGGCCGAACATCAAGATGAGCGCGAGACCGATCACGAAGGGCGGCGTGATGATGGGCAGGACGCTCATCAGCCGCAGCACCTTCTTGAAACGGAAGCTCGTGCGGGTAGCGATGAGCGCGAAGGCGAGGCCGAGCGCGGTGGTGCCGACGCCCACCGCGAGGCCGAGAAACAGGGTGTTCCACGCCACACCGCAGCGCAGATCGCTGTAGACGCAGTCCAGGCCCCAGATCGAGCGGTCGAGGAACTTCGCAACGAACTCGCCCGGCGCGAAATTGCCCGCATTGTCCGCGAATGCGCTCGCCAGGATGGTGCTGACCGGAAAGAAGACAAAGACGGCGATCAGCGCGATGACGACGCCGATGGACGAGGTCACGAAGGCGTCGCCCCGGCACCAGCCATGGGCCGCTAGGCCGTGGCATAGAATGATCAGGAAGGCCGTTGCCGTCAGCGCGGCCCCGAAGCCCATACCGGCCTGTTTCGGGCCGGGATCGCTGAACGCCTTGAGCCCGTCCATGGTCCAGCCGTTCAAGCCGATGGTGAAGCCCTGGAGCGTGATGAGCGCAAGGCCCACGATGCCGGCTGCGACGAGCCACAGCGCCATCGAATCGCGTGGTGCGCCGATGGCGGGGCGAAGGGCCAAGAGGAGCGGGATGAGGATCGGAAGGAGCCACCACGCGCCGCGTAGACCCTCGACCAGGCCCGAACCCGTGAAGAAATAATCCCCGATCGTGGGCGAGGCGGCGCTATCGAAGCCGTACCAGGGCAGGAGCACGAAGCCGATCCACCCCAAGACGATCCAACCGAGTGTCGCTCGTGACATATCCGTTCCTATGGCCCCGGTCCGGCGGAGCTGCGTGAAGAGCTTCGCGGCGGAGCGATCAGACGTTCCGCCGCGAAGGGGTTGAGGGGAGGCGAGCCGCTCTGCGGCGGCGCTCCGGCTACTTGGGCAGGTTCTTGACCTCGGCGTCCCACTTGGAGAGAAGGCGCTTGCGCTCGGCCGAGGAGCCGTACTTGCCGAAGTCGAAGTTGATCAGCTTGATCTCCGACATCTTCGGAGCCTCCGGCGGGATCGGCGTCGCCTTGTTGGACGGCACCTGATAGGACTTCGCCTCCGCGCCGAGCTTCTGGGCGGCCGGGGTCAGGGCCCAATCGTAGAACTTCTTGGCGTTGTCGAGATTCTTGGCGCCCTTGATGAGCGACATGGAGCCGATCTCGTAGCCTGTGCCCTCGCAGGGCGCCACGACCTTGATCGGAGCCTTGTCGACCACCATCGTGACGATGTCGTGCATGAAGGCGATGCCCACCGTGGTCTCGCCCAGCGCCATGGCCTTGGCCGGAGCCGCGCCCGACTTGGTGTACTGGTTCACGTTCTTGTGCAGGGCCTTCAGATAGTCGAAGCCCTTGTCCTCGCCCATTATCTGCACGATGGAAGCCAGGAGCGTATAGGCGGTGCCCGACGAGTTCGGATCGGCCACCTGGACCTCGTCCTTCAGCTTGACGTCCAGAAGGTCAGCCCAGCACTTGGGCTCCTTGATGCCCTTCGATTTCACGAGGTCGGTGTTGTAGCCGAAGCCCAGGGCGCCGGAGTAGATGCCCACCGTGCGGCCCTTCGACTGCTCCCACTGGCGCACGGCCCAATCCTGCAGCTCGGCCATCTTGGGCGACTTGTACTCCTCCGTCAGGCCCTCCTCGGCGGCCTGCATGTGGGGATCGCCCGTGCCGCCCCACCAGATGTCCGCCCGGGGGTTGGCGGCCTCGGCCTTCACCTGGGCGAAGACCTCGCCGGCGCTTTTGCGGGTCATGGAGACCTTGATGCCGGTCTCGCGCTCGAACGCGTTCACCATCGCGCGGCACCATTCTTCCTGGACGCCGCAATACATGACCAGCGCGCCCTGAGCCTGGGCGGCGCCGGCGGACATGAACGAAAGGGCCGTGACGGCCCCGGCCAGCATGGTGGCGGCAACGAGATTCTTCCGCAATTTCATAAGCATCCTCCCTGAGTGCAAATCCGGCTGTTGTTGGTCGGCTAAGTTCCATTCTATGCCCTAGTGGGGTCGGGCTGGGAAAGTAACCTTTAGGATGAGGGGCGGAACGAACTGGAACGGCCGGGCCCCAACGCCTCAAACCCTTGGCACTAAAGGACTTGAGCCGTCACACGACTGTCGCGTCGCTGTTTTATTACATTGGGCTTTGCAAACGCGGCCGACTCTGCTTTGATAAGCCGGCTACACGTCTGGATCGCGTCCAGGCCCATGGAGATCCCGATTCTTCGAAGAATGACCAAGCACATCAAGCCCAAGCTTCTGAAAGCGAAGCTGCTCAAGCCCAAATTCCTGAAAGCTGACAAGCTCCGTTTGAACCAAGTCGGTGCGCTCCCTTTCCGTGTCGTGGACGGGGAGATCGAGGTGCTGCTCGTGACCTCGCGGGAGACCAGGCGCTGGCTGATCCCCAAGGGCTGGCCCATGAAAGGCAAGAAGCCCCACAAGGCGGCCGCCCAGGAGGCGCAGGAGGAAGCGGGCGTGAAGGGCAAGATCGCCGACAAGCCTCTGGGCCATTACGATTACTGGAAGCGCCGCCTCGTCCATTTCGACCTCTGCCGCGTCGACGTCTACCCACTCGAGGTCTCCAAGCAGCTCAAGCGATGGAAAGAGAAGGGGCAGCGAGAGGCGCGCTGGTTCAAGGCGCAGGAGGCCGCCGATCAGGTGCTGGAGCCGGCCTTGGCGGGGCTGATCCGGCAGTTGCCAGGAAAAGTAGCTGACCCTGCGGTAAGTGTTTGAAAAGACGTATGGAATGTATGGTTCAGGCGAAGTGATGCTTGATTAAAACAATATAACATTTTATTTACATCAAGGATCAGGAACCTTGCAGAGCTATCATGACCATTTTCGTAATCGACAAAAACAATCCTGTGCCACCGACAACGGATTGGGGTCACGATGCATTCTGGACCGATGAGCCGGGTGACACGGTTATTCTGAAGGCGGGTGCAGAAATTAAAACCTCTGGCGGCGCTGCATTTGGCATCTTCGCTTATGATGAGAGCCACATCTACATCGAAGGTAGTGTGATTTCTGAGAAGAGTGACGGGATCTATATGGGTGGCGAGGCAATTATCGCCACCACCGGCTCGATCTATGGGGAAATTGGAGTCTATTTCCATGGTGGAGACGGCTATGTAAATAACGCGGGGCAGATAGTCGGAGAATCTCAAGGTATAGACATCAAAGATGTTCTCCATGCGGAAGTGGTTAACTCGGGAATCATTGCTTCAAATAGTAAATCGGGCAATGCTATTATTGCCGGATTGTGGAGTGAAGAGCAGACTTTTAGGCTGGACAATAGCGGCACGATCAACGGTCGTGTTTTTGCCGCGTTGCTTGGAACGAACCACATCGTCAACAAGGGTACTATCAACGGCGAGCTTTGGCTGAGCTACGGCGATGATCAATATTATGGTAGTGATGGTGTCGTTACAGGCATGATCCTTCTGGACTCGGGCGACGATTTAGCGATTGGCGGCAAGCACTCAGAGATTTTCAGTGTCGGCGTCAATGATGGCGATGAATATTGCGGTGGAAGCAAGTTTATCGATGGCGGCGGCGGCATTGATACGATCTGGCTGACCGCATCAGAAAATTCCATTGACCTACGCAACACCGCCAAGCAAAGGACGGGTAAGGACACCTGGGTCGAGCAGCGCAACATCGAGAACGTCAATGGGGCTGATGGGCAGGATTGTTTCACTGGAAACAAGGCCGCAAATTTGCTCGCGGGTTATGGCGGTGCAGATGCCCTGATAGGCATGGAAGGCGACGACACCCTTATTGGTGGCGCAGGTGATGACAATCTCAATGGAGGTGAGGGTCGGGACACAGCTGTTTTCGATGGAGATATGGCTCAGTTCATCATCATGGAATATGGCGACGGCATTGTTTCTGTGCAGGACAGGAGAGCTGATAAGGAAGGCCTTGATTACCTCTCCAATATCGAAGTTTTGAAGTTTGGCGACGGCACCTTCGAACTAGGGTCTCATGAGGCAACGAACGACGCCCCTTCATCCCTCGAACTATCGAGCAAGCTCGTCGAGCGTGGGGCGACGGTCGGCGCAGTCGTGGGCATTCTCACGGGCGTCGACCCGGAGGGGCAAAAGCTCTCCTACGCGTTGCTCGACAATGCGGGGGGCACTTTCGCCATCGATGGCGATAGACTGATCCTTGCCAAGAGCGTCGACGGCTCGTCCAAGAGCCTGTCCGTCACCGTCCGGGTCACCGACAGCGAAGGCGCTCACCTGAGCCGGTCCTTCACGATCGGCATCAGTGATACTGACTCCAGGGACGGGGAGGTCAACACGCCTCGCCAGGTGGAAAGCGTCGCATCGGTTGCCGATGACAGCACCCCATCCCTTCGCCTGAATGGGGGCCGCAAGGCTGACAAGCTGACGGGCGGCAAGGGCGACGACGTGCTGAACGGCGGGCTTGGTCGAGATACGCTTAAGGGCAATGCAGGGGACGACACCTTTGTGTTCGATACGAAGCTGGGAGCGGGCAATATCGACCGGATCGTCGACTTCGTCTCCGGCCAAGACCGCATTCATCTCTCGAAGAAAGTATTCAAGGACCTCTCAGCGAAAGGAAATCTGTCAAGCAAGGAATTTCATCTGGGGCTGAAGGCTAAGGCCAAGGACGACCGGATCATCTACAACAAGAAGTCTGGGGCCTTGTCCTACGATGCCGATGGCGCCGGTACAGATCATTCCGCCATCAAATTCGCTCAGATCAAGCAAGGATCGAAGCTCCATATGTCCGACTTCTTCATCGTCTAAAGAACGTTGCCGGACAAGGCCCAACTCATCGAGTTGCATATGGCCTGGGCCATTTTTTCCTCTCGTAGGGGAACATGCGGACTCGTCAAAAGTCTACCTGGGACAACGGGGGCCAGCGCATAAGCGCGGCCATTGGAACCCAATCCGCAGGAGGTCTTCATGAGAGCGCTTGTCTGGCACGGCACCCAGGATATTCGGTGCGACAACGTTCCAGATCCCGAGATCGAGCACGGTCGGGATGCCATCATCAAGGTGACGAGCTGCGCCATATGCGGTTCGGATCTACACCTCTACGATCATTTCATGCCTGGCATGAAGAGCGGCGACATCATGGGTCACGAGACCATGGGCGAGGTGGTCGAGGTCGGCCGGGACAACAAGAAGCTCAAGGTCGGGGACCGGGTCGTGATCCCGTTCACGATCATCTGCGGCGAGTGCGAGCAGTGCAAGCGCGGCAATTTTTCGGTCTGCGAGCGCACCAACCGCAACAAGGAGGTGGCCGCCAAGGCGTTCGGCCATACCACGGCGGGCCTGTTCGGCTACACCCATCTGACGGGGGGGTATCCTGGCGGGCAGGCCGAGTACCTGCGCGTTCCCTATGCGGACACCACACACATCAAGGTTCCCGACGGCATCCCGGACGAGAAACTGCTGTTCCTGAGCGACATTTTCCCGACCGGATGGCAGGCGGCCGTGCAATGCGACATCCAGCCGACCGACACGGTTGCGATCTGGGGCGCCGGTCCGGTCGGCCAGATGGCGATCCGCAGCGCCGTCCTGCTGGGTGCCAAGCAGGTGGTCGTCATCGACAATGTGCCTGAGCGCCTGGACATGGCGAAGGCTGGCGGCGCCATCACCATCAATTTCGATGAGGAAAGCGTCGTCGAGCGCCTCAACGAGCTCACCCGGGGCCGGGGACCCGAGAAGTGTATTGACGCTGTCGGCATGGAGGCCCACGCGACGGCCACGCTCGATTCCATCGTGGATCGGGCCAAGCAGGCCACGATGCTGGGCACAGACCGGCCCCATGTGCTGCGCGAAATGATGTATGTCTGCCAACCGGCGGGCGTGCTGTCCGTTCCGGGCGTGTATGGCGGCTTCCTCGACAAGATCCCGTTCGGCGCCGTCATGAACAAGGGCCTGACCATCCGGACTGGACAGACCCACGTCAACCGTTGGTCGGACGATCTCCTGCGGCGGATCGAGGAGGGGCAGATCGACCCGTCCTTCGTCATCACCCATACGGTCGACCTCGCCGAAGGGCCCGAGATGTACAAGACGTTCCGCGACAAGCAGGACGGCTGCATCAAGGTCGTTCTCAAGCCCAATTGAGGTTCACCATGGCTCATTCGCGAAACCCTTCACGTCATGCCCGGTCCGAGAGCGCTCACGCTCTCGCACAAGGCTTGGGAGTCTTCAGTCTCGCTCTCGGGGCGCTGGAATTGTTCGCCGCCAAGCCATTGGCCCGCTGGCTCGGAATGGAAAAGCACGAGACGCTCCTTCGGGCCTATGGGGCGCGGGAGATCGCCACCGGCATCGGCATCCTCACGGCGAAGGATCCGACGCCCTGGATCTACGCACGCGTGGGCGGGGACGCCCTCGACATCGCGACCTTGGGTGCCGGATTGGCCGACGACAGCACGGAGCAGGATCGGGTCGGGCTCGCCCTGGGAGCTGTTGCCGGTGTCACGGTCCTGGATGTGCTTTGCGCCAAGGCGCTCACCGACGAGACGCAGCAACACCGCATGCTTTCGGCGCGGCCCAGCCGCGATTACAGCCGACGCAGCGGCTACCCCCAGGGCGCAAACCGGGCCCACGGGGCCGCGAGGGATTTCGAGGTTCCTCGCGACTTCCGCATCCCGGAGCCGCTTCGCCCCTACAACACGTCCGCGACCGTGCCGACGCCAGTCAGACAGGTGTGATGACGAAGCCGACTCTGTACACCATCGGTTACGAGGGAGCGGACCCGGACCGCTTCCTCACGACCCTGAAGGACGCCGGCGTGGAGATTCTTGCGGATGTTCGCGCCGTCGCTCTTTCGCGCAAGCGCGGCTATTCCAAGACGGCGCTTCGTAACTCCCTTGAGAACGGTGGGATCGGCTATCGCCATTTTGTTCAGCTCGGGACGCCGAAATCCGGACGCGAGGCCGCCCGCGCCGGAAACGGCAACCTCATGCGGCGGATCTATTGTGACGAGGTGCTGGCCACCGAGCCGGCCCATGAAGCCCTGGAGGAGCTTGCCGCCCTTGCGGAAACGAGGCCGATCTGCCTCCTCTGTTTCGAACGCGAACCCGAGAACTGCCATCGCCGGATCCTGGCCGAGATGCTGGAACGGCGTGGATGGACCACGGTCGACCTGACGGTTCTCTGACGCCCGCCCGCTCGACGCGACCCCATTGCCAAATTGTCGCTTATACAGTATCGCTGGGGTCCGTTAGCCGAACCAGGGAGGGCTGCATGACAGATCTACGCTTGCCGACTCCCCTCGGCATGCCGAAGCGCTAGGCGCGACCGGCGGGCCCGTACGGCCCCTATTTCCGATTATCCCGGATACATTTTCCAACTGAGGCGACGCGTATCGGTGCCCCTGCGGCAGCCATTCCGTGTGCGCCATCGTTACGAGGACGGCTGGCGCCCTGCGCTGCCGCATCGACACCATGACCGCCAGAACCACCAAGCGCGGAGATTCCACCCGCGACGTCCTTCGATTCACCTTCCGGCATTGGGCCAAGGAGCCCCGTTGGCTGGGTTGGGTCATCGTGACCATGATGGCCTCGACGCTCGCTGACGTTTTCATGCCCCTCTACGCGGGACGGCTCGTCGACGCGATCACTCAATTCGGCGCGGATCGCGAGGCCGCTCGCGGCGCCGTGATCAACGCATTCCTGGTGATGACGGGGCTCGGCCTCGCGCTCGTGGTGTTGCGGCACATCGCCTTCTACGGAATCGTCGAGCTCAGCCTGCGCGTGATGGTGAAGGTGGGGCAGGATGCCTTCGCGCGGGTGCAGCGCTTCTCGTCGGACTGGCATGCCAACAGCTTCGCGGGTTCCACGGTGCGCAAAGTCACCCGCGGCATGTGGGCGCTCGATCTCCTGCACGACACGGTGCTGCTGGCGCTGCTGCCCTCCGTGGTCGTCCTGATCGGGTCGATGATCCTCCTCGGCCTCAACTGGCCCGTGATGGGCGTCGTGATCGCCGTCGGGACGGTCGTCTATATCGGCATGACCGTGTTCCTGAACATCGTCTACGTGGCACCCTCGGCCCGTCTCGCCAATGCCTGGGATACCAAGATGGGCGGGACACTTGCCGATGCCCTGAGCTGCAACGCGGTCGTCAAGGCGTTCGGGGCCGAAGCCCGGGAGGATGCGCGCTTGGCCGGCGTCCTGGCCAAGTGGCGCAGCCGCACGGCGCGCGTATGGATGCGCGCCACGAACAGCGGCACGATCCAGCTCGTCGCGCTCCTGGGGATCCGCGCCGCCATCATCGGTACGGCTCTGTGGCTGTGGTGGAACGGGCGCGCGACGGCCGGCGACGTCGCCTACGTGCTCACGACGTACTTCGTGATTCACGGCTACCTTCGCGACATGGGCATGCACATCAACAACATGCGCCGGTCCGTCAACGACATGGAAGAACTCGTCGCCTTCTACGATGAGCCCTTCGGCGTCGAGGATCGTGCCGGTGCCGGCGCGATGCGGATCGGCCGCGGCGAAATCGTGTTCGATCGCGTTCGGTTTCACTACGCCGGCCATGAGACCGCGCTCTACCAGGATCTGTCCCTCACGATCCGGGCGGGCGAGCGCGTCGGCCTCGTCGGGCCTTCGGGATCGGGCAAGACGACGCTCGTCAAGCTCATCCAGCGGCTCTACGACGTCACGGGGGGCCGTGTGCTCATCGACGGACAGGATATCGCGGGGGTCAGGCAAGCCTCCTTGCGCTCGCAGATCGCCATTGTGCAGCAGGAACCGGTCCTGTTCCATCGCACTCTTGCGGAGAACATCGCCTATGGACGCCCCGGCGCCAAGCGGGAGGAGATCGAGCGGGCCGCGAAGCTCGCCAATGCGCACGAGTTCATCATGGATCTTCCGCGAGGATACGAGACCCTGGTGGGCGAACGGGGCGTCAAGCTGTCCGGGGGCGAGCGCCAGCGCGTGGCCATCGCCCGCGCGTTCCTGGCCGATGCTCCGATCCTGATCCTCGACGAGGCCACGTCGGCCCTCGACTCGGAGTCCGAGGTGCTGATCCAAGAAGCGATGGAGCGGCTGATGGAAGGCCGGACGTCCATTGTCATCGCGCATCGTCTCTCGACGGTTCGCGCGCTGGACCGGATCATCGTGTTCCAAAAGGGCCGGATCGTGGAGGAAGGCAACCACGCCGAGCTCTACCGCCAGGGCGGGCTCTACCGCCGGCTCTGCGACCACCAGGGCATGGAGTTCACCGAACAGCCTGTGGGTCGAACGGCCGTCACGACGGCCTAGTTGCACAGGATCGGCACCAGGGCGCCACGAAGACCGTCGACCATGTCGGCGGTGCTTCGCTTGTCCTGGGGCGGCGTGCCCGCGCCGGTCGCGCCGGGAACGGGGACGATCCCATAGCTGGCGACAGGCACGACTCCGGCGATCCTTCGTGGATCGCCGGAGAGGGGAGCCACGAGCCCGATCAGGCGGCCTGCCGCGTCGAGAACCGGTGCGCCGGAGGCTCCCGGCTGCAGCGGCGCGCTGAACCGGCGCTCACCCAAGGCTGTGCCGCGAGCCACCGTCAGCCTGGGCGCGCCATCTGCCTGCGTGAAGGCTAGGATCAGCACGTCGGCGCCGTCCGTCATCGTCCCCTCGGAGAGCGGTCGCGGCTGTGCCTTGAGATCCGTCGCGAACTCCATCACGACCGCATCTTGGCCGCTGACGCGTGAGGGCTTGAGGCCTCCGGCCAGGAGATTGGCGCATCCCTGAAGGGGCGCGGTGGTGGTGAGCTGTCGAGGCCCGGTCGCGAGCCCTGTCCCGAGCAGCCGTGGGCCTGCTGTTGGCGGCGCGGCGGGGGCCGGTGCCGGGGAGGGTTGGGCGACGATCGCCGGACCGGATGACACGGCGGGCGGGAAAGGCACGAAGCTGTTGGCGACAGCCACCACGATCCGGTCGATGCTAGGGGCGAGCGCCTTGTCGTAGCCGATGGAGAACGCCCGAAGGCCGGAGGCTCCGGATGCATAGCGGGTGTAGAACTTGCCCGTGGCGGTCTCGCCGGCGATGACAAAGAAATCCGGCCGGATGATCTTGTAGGAGACGACCCGCCCCGGCGCCTGGATGGCGATGTTTCGGTCGAAGATCGCCTGCAGCGTCGCGTCGGGCGGAGCGACACGGGTGTCGAGGGTCACCTTGCCGTCGGCGCTCTGCCAACGGCTGCCTCCGCTCTGGTTGGCCTCCTGCTTCGGGAGAATCTTCGTCGGGATCCCGATGCGCGCCCCGCTTTTCGGGTCGTCCAGCACGGTGAACCCGGCCGCCGCCTTCGCCTGCTGGGCGGCGCTGAGCAGCGCGGCCCTGGACGATGAGCTGAGAATCCCGGTAGCGGGCTGACGGTTGCGCTGCTGGAAGCTGCCGATGGCCTCGAAGGTCTGGCGCCCGAAGGACCCGTCAGCCATGCCGCTGTAGTCGCCGGTCCAGATGAGGGCCTCCTGAACCGCCTTCCTGTCGGGATCCGCGAGGGCCTCGAACCCGCCGCGCGCCGCGTCCAGGGGTGAATTGGTCGCCGGCGCGGCCGGAAGGCCTTGGGCGAGGCCTAGGGTCGGAAGCATCAGCGCCAGCATGAGGGTGATGTGGGGCGAGAGGAGAGAACGACTCATGAAACCCCTTACGACGGCATAGTGTAACAAGCCTAGCGCATCGGAGGAAAAAAGGGACCCGGTTTCGTCGATGCCGGAGTCCGCGCCTCTGGCCCGATGGGGCTGTTCGAGGGCGGGCGCAAATCGGCAAGCTTTGCGCTAAGGTCCCCTGGTCATTCGGCCAGCCGATGATAGGCTGTTACCGAGACCGTCGTACCCGCCGGGAGAGGCCCATGATCCGTCAAATGCTGCAGGCGACGCTGCTGACCTTAGGCTTGGTCGCGGGCTCCGCCCAAGCCCAGGCCCCGAAAGCCTTCGTCATCGACGACCTGGCAAGTCGCGGCGTGCGTCTGGAGCAGACCTTCAAGTCCGAGGGGAGCGCGAATATCGGCGGACGCAGCGCGGCGCAACTGCGGCGGGATGCCGAGATGTTCCTGTCTCGGGGCCTGGCCCAGAACGCCATGAGCTCGTTCACGGCCGCGATCGCGGCGGAACCCGGCAACCCGACCAACTGGACAGGCTATGTCCGCGCCAATCTGGCCTACGATCCCGGAAACGATTGGGGGGTGCGCTACATCCTTCAAAATCAGAGGGTGACGGCCGCCTATGTGGCGTACCAAAAAGCCACGAACCCGGCCGACGAGGCCGCCGCGCTGGCTCTCCTGGGACAGGTCTACGCGGCCCAGAAGTCCTGGCGTCCTTCGCTGAATGCCTACGCGGCCAGTCTGAAGGTGCAGGCCAACCCGAATATTCGCGCCACTTATGAGGCGCTGAGAGCCGAGCACGGTTTTCGCATCACGGACTTCAAGGTCGATTCGGACGCCGCATCCCCTCGTGTCTGCTTCCAGTTCTCCGATCCGCTCGCCGCGAAAGTGGACTTCACGCCCTTTGTCGCCGTCTCCGGCGCCGCCAATGCGGCCGTGACCGCTGAAGGGTCGCAGCTTTGCGTCGATGGGCTGAAGCACAGCGAGCGCTACGCCTTCGTGCTGCGCCAGGGCCTGCCGTCGAACGTCGACGAGAGCCTTCTCAAGTCGGCGGATTACGAGGTCTATGTGCGGGACCGGGCGCCGCAGGTGCGCTTCACGGGCCGCAATTACGTGTTGCCGAGCACAGGCCAGGAGGGAATCCCGGTCGTGTCGGTCAACACCGCCAAGGTGGACGTGGAAATCTACCGCATCGGCGACCGCAGTCTCGGCCCCACCGTGCGGGGCTACGATTTTCTGGGCCAGATCGGGCGCTACACGGCGGCAGAGATCGGCCGGGAGAAAGGTTTCAAGGTTTGGAACGGCACCCTCGACACCGCCTCCACGGTCAACCAGGATATCGTCACGGCCTTTCCGGTCACCGAGGCCGTCGGCCGTATGGAGCCGGGTGTCTATGTGATGACCGCCAAGGCCCATGACGGCTCGCCCATCGATAACGAGAACGACAGCGACGATGGCGGCAACATCGCCACGCAGTGGTTCGTGGTGTCCGACCTCGGGCTGACGGCGTTCACGGGCAAGACCGGTGTCCAGGTCTTCGTGCGCTCCCTCGCCAGCGCGGCGCCGGTGCCCGGCGTCGAGGTGCGGCTCGTGGCACGCAACAACGAGGTTCTGGCCACCAAGACATCCGACGCGCTGGGCGTCGTATCGTTCGATCCCGGCCTCGCGCGGGGCGAAGGCGGTCTCGCCCCCGGCCTTGCGGTCGCGACGGTCGGTCAGGATTACGGTTTCCTCAATCTCGAATCCGCCGCCTTCGACCTTTCGGATCGCGGCGTGAAGGGGCGTAGCCTCGAAACGAACGTCGACGCCTTCCTCTACACGGAACGCGGCGTCTACCGCACGGGCGAGACCGTCCAGCTTTCCGCCCTCCTGCGCGACGCTCGCGGCATCGCCCTGCCGAATCTTCCGCTGACGCTGGTGGTGCGCCGGCCCGACGGCGTCGAGTACCGCCGGGCTCTGGTCGAAGATCAGGGGCTTGGCGGCCGGGCGTTCTCCCTGCCGATCCTCCCCGGTTCCCTGCGCGGTACCTGGCGGATCGCCGCCTATACGGATCCGAAGGGCGCCCCGGTCGGCCAGACGACCTTCCTGGTGGAAGACTACGTGCCCGAGCGGCTGGAACTGACCCTGACCCCGCAGGCCCAAGCCCTTCAGCCCGAGCAGCCCGCCATGATCGACGTCAGCGCGCGCTACCTCTACGGCGCCCCGGGTTCCGGGCTGGATGTCTCCGGCGAGGTCACGGTCGCGGAAGCCAAGGGCAACGGCGTGAAGGGGCTCGAGACCTACGAGGTCGGGCTGGCGGACGAATCCGTAGAGGCTTCCACGGCGGAAATCGAGGAGACATCGGTCACCGACGACGCCGGCCGGGTCTCCATGGAAGTTCCCGTCCAGGACGTGGCCGCGCCGCGCCCAACGGAAGCGCGCATTACGCTTCGCGTGGCGGAGCCCGGCGGCCGGGCGGTGGAGCGCAGCGTGACGCTCCCGATCCTGCCGAAGGGACCGGTCGTCGGCGTTCGGAAGCTATTCGGCGAGGATATCGCGGAGGGTGCCAATGCGGCTTTCGACGTGGTGCTGGCCCGGCCTGACGGAACGAGGCTCGCCGCGCAAAACGTGACATGGACCTTGTCCAAGGTCGAGCGGCGCTACCAATGGTACAATTCCGGCGGATCGTGGAGCTACGAACCTGTCCGGAATACACGCCGGATCGCGGATGGTACGCTTCCCGTCACGGCGAACGCGCCCGCACGCATCACCTCGCCCGTCGAATGGGGGACCTACAGGCTCGACGTCTCCGCACCCGATCTCGGCGAGACGGCGCAGACCAGTGTGTCCTTCACGGTCGGCTGGTCCGGCGATCAGACGGCGGAGACGCCCGACCTCCTCGAGATGAACCTCGACAAGGCCAGCTATGAGGCCGGCGAGACCATGCGGGTGCGCCTCAACCCGCGCTTTGCCGGCAAGGCCACCCTGGCGGTGGTGAGCGACCGGATCCAGGATATCCGCGTGGTGGACGTCGCCGCATCGGGGTCCGAGGTCACGATTCCCGTCAAGGCCGAGTGGGGTCCGGGCGCTTACGTGGTCGGCTTGGCGCATCGACCCCTGGACCGCGCCGCCAAGCGCATGCCGGGCCGCGCTCTCGGCACAGCCTGGTTCGGCATCGATCAGGGCGCGCGCACGCTTGAGGTGAGCCTCAACGCACCCGACAAGATCAAGCCGCGCTCGACCCTGACGCTGCCGATCAAGGTGGCGGGCCTGCAGCCTGGCGAGGAGGCCCGCATCACGGTGGCGGCGGTCGACGTCGGCATCCTCAATCTCACGCGCTACGAGGCCCCGAAACCCTCCGATTACTTCTTCGGACAGAAGAGCCTTCCGGCGGACATCCGCGATCTCTACGGATACCTGATCGACGGCATGCAGGGCAGCCGCGGCGCCATCCGGTCCGGCGGCGACGGCGGCGCTCCGGCCTTGAGCGACATTCCTCCAACCCAGGAACCGTTCGCCCGCTTTTCGGGCGTGGTGAAGGTCGAGGCGGACGGTTCGGCCAACGTGACGTTCGAGGTACCCGCTTTCAACGGCACGGTACGCGTCATGGCCGTCGCATGGTCGAAGGACCGGGTCGGCAGCGCCACCGCGGACGTGATCATCCGCGACCCGGTGGTGCTGGCGGGCACGCTGCCGCGCTTCCTGTCCATCGGCGATCGGTCCCGTTTATACATCCAACTGGACAACGTGGAGGCGCCCCCGGGAGAGTATACGGTGGACCTCGATCCGCGCGGCCCGATCGTGGTCGATGCCGACGCGCTTCGCACGAAGGTGCGGCTCGACGCGAAGGCGAAGGGCGGCGTGGCCGTTCCGGTCACGGCGGCCGGTATCGGGATCGCCACCATCGACGTGACGCTGGGCGGTCCCAATGTCGAGCCCATGACCCAGCGCTTCACGGTGGCGGTGCAGCCCGGTACCTCGTCCCTCGTGCGGCGGACGGTCCGTCCTCTTCCGGCGGGCGGAGCCGTCACCCTCTCCAACGATCTCGTGGCGGACATCCTGAGCGGAACCGGCGCGGTGTCCGTCTCGGTTTCGCCCCTGTCGTCCCTCGACGTTCCAGGCCTCCTCAAGGCCCTGGACCGGTATCCCTATGGCTGCACGGAACAGACCGTGAGCCGCGCCCTGCCGCTGCTCTATGTCAACCGCATCGCCCAGGAGGAGAAGCTGTCTCTCGACGAGAAGGCGGATGAGCGCGTGCGGGGCGCCATCGAGCGTGTCCTGGCGCGCCAGGACTCCAACGGCTCGTTCGGCCTGTGGGGCGTCGGGGGCGACGACATCTGGCTCGATGCCTACACGACCGACTTCCTGACCCGGGCCCGGGAGCGCGGCTTCGCGGTGCCGCAATCGGCGTTCAACATCGCCTTGGACCGGCTGCGGAACTTCGTGGCCAACACGACGGAGGTGGAGGATAACTCCGCCAACATCGCCTATGCGAGCTATGTGCTGGCCCGCAACGGCCGTCCGGTCATGGGCGACCTGCGCTATCTGGCCGATACCAAGATGAACGCCTTCACGTCGCCCCTGGCGCGGGGCCAGATCGCGGCGGCGCTCGCTCTGCTGGGCGACCGGGCCCGGGCCCAGGCGGCTTTCGCGAGCGCCGTCCAGAGCCTGCAGGGCGAGCGCGACAACGGGCAGTATCGGCCCGATTACGGCTCGCGACTGCGGGACGGTGCAGGGTTGTTGGCCCTGGCGTCCGAGACGGACAACGTGGCCAATGTCCTGCGCCCCATATCCGCCGTGATCGACCAGGAGCGCGGCACGCGGCGCACGAGCACGCAGGAGGAGGCTTGGCTCGTTCTCGCCGCTCAGGCGGTGGCGCGCAACGCCGAGGCCATGCGTCTCACGGTCGACGGAACTGAGCACAAGGGTGCCTTCTACGGGACGTATCGTGACACCGACATGGCCCGTGGATCCGTCACCTTCGCCAATGCGGGCCGCGACCCTGTGCAGGCCGTGATCACCGTCACCGGCCATCCCATCGAGCCGGAACCCGCTATCTCCAGCGGCTACGGCGTCGAGCGAAGCTACTACACCCTGGACGGTGCCCAAATTCAGCCTGACCGGGTGCGCCAGAACGACCGCCTCGTGACGGTGATCAAGGTGACCGAGACTGAGGCCAAGCAAGCCCGCGTTCTTCTGGTCGATCGTCTTCCAGCCGGGTTCGAAATCGACAATCCGAGCCTTGTCGACAGCGACACGGTGTCGGGTCTGTCCTGGCTCACGAAGGACGTCGAACCCGCTCACACGGAGTATCGCGACGACCGTCTCGTGGCGGCCTTCGACAGGGGACCGGGCCAGCCCGCCTCGTTCAGCATTGCCTACACGGTGCGGGCGGTTTCTCCCGGCCGCTACGTGCATCCGCCCTCGCAGATCGAGGACATGTATCGTCCCGAACGCTTCGGCCGCACCGGCTACGGCTCGGTCGAGGTCACGGCGGCACGGCCGTGACGGAGGACGGGCGCAGGGGCACGCGCGGGCGGCGATGGATCGCGGGCACGCTTCTCCTCGCCTGCCTCGTCACAGTGCCGAGACTTGCCCTGCAGCAATACGTCGAGACGCTCGGGCCACTCGATCTGGCCATGGCCGAGCGCCGCTCCACCGTCGTGCTCGATCGGGACGGTCGACTGCTCAGGCCGTTCGCGACGCCGGAAGGACGTTGGCGCCTGCCCATCGAGACGAATGACGTCGATCCGCGCTATCTCGCCATGCTGACAACCTACGAGGACGCCCGCTTCGAGACGCATGCGGGCATCGATCCCCTCGCGACCTTGCGGGCCGCGTGGCAATTCGTCCGCAGCGGCCACGTCGTTTCCGGCGGGTCGACCCTGACCATGCAGGTGGCCCGCCTGCTCGAGCCGCGCGAGGAGCGCAGCTTCGGGGCGAAGCTGCGTCAGGTGATCCGCGCGGTGCAGATCGAACGCCGGTTCTCGAAACCCGAGATCCTCCGCCTCTACCTCACGCTTGCGCCATTCGGCGGCAACCTGGAGGGCGTTCGGGCCGCCAGCCTGTCCTATTTCGGGCGCGAGCCGAAGCGGCTGTCGTTCTCCGAGGCGGCCCTTCTCGTCGCGCTCCCGCAATCCCCCGAAACCCGACGCCCCGACCGGTTCGCTGCCGCCGCCCGGCGGGCCCGCGACCGGGTGCTGGACCGCGCGGTGCAGGGCGGCGTCCTGACGCGAGCGGAGGCCGACGCCGCCAAAACAGAACGTATCCCGGGGGGGCGCAATCCCTTCCCGATGCTGGCGCCTCACGCGGCCGAAGCCGCCGTGGCCCAGCGGCCGGCGGAGCCCATCCACCGCCTGGCGATCGATGGCCGTCTCCAGGCCAACCTCGAAGCCCTCGCGGTGGAGCGCGTGGCCCAGATCGACGCCCGGCTCTCCGCCGCGATCCTGGTGATCGACAACGCCACGGGCGAAGTCCGCGCCCATGTGGGAAGCCCGGCCTATCTGGGCCGCGAGCGGGCCGGGGCCATCGACATGACGGGGGCCATTCGTTCGCCCGGCTCGGCCCTGAAGCCCTTCATCTACGCGCTCGCCTTCGAGAACGGCTTGGCTCACCCGGAGACCCTCCTCGACGACAGGCCCTCCCGCTACGGGGCCTACCAGCCGGAGAACTTCGATCTCGCCTTCCAGGGCACCATCACGGCCCGCAAGGCGCTCCAGCTCTCCCTGAACCTGCCGGCCGTGGAACTCCTCAACGAGCTGGGTCCTCCGAGGTTGCTGGCGCGGCTGAAGCAGGCCGAGATTCCCTTCGCGATGCCCAAGGAGGCAGCCCCGGGCCTCGCGATCGGGCTGGGCGGCCTCGGCATCACGCTCAAGGACCTGACCCGGCTCTATCTCGGCCTCGCGCGGGGCGGCGGCATCCCGCCCCTCGTGACACGGATCGGGGAGGCGGGCGCCGGGAATCAGGAGACCCGGATCGCCGATCCGGTCGCGGCCTGGTACGTGTTCGACATCCTGCGCGGGGCTCCGCCCCCCGACAACGCCCTGGCCGGGCGCATCGCCTTCAAAACCGGCACGTCCTATGGTTACCGCGACGCCTGGGCGGTCGGCTACGACCGGCGCTACACGGTTGGGGTCTGGATCGGCCGACCGGACGGCACGGCGGTCCCCGGCCTCGTCGGCCGGACCGTGGCCGCGCCGGTGCTGTTCGATGCCTTCGGACGTCTCGGAGGCGAGCCCGAAGCGCTGCCGATGCCGCCTTTCACCCTCCAGGCCACCACCGCCACCCTTCCTCCGCCGCTTCGCCATGTGCGCCAGGACGTGCCCAAGACGATCCTGTCCACAATTCAGGCCCCGCTGAGGATCGCGTTTCCGTTGGATGGCTCCAGACTCGATTTGGGGTTCTCCCAGGCCGCGCAGGATCGTTCGGCCCTGCGCCTGAAAGCCTCGGGTGGGGTGCCGCCCCTGACCTGGATGGTGGACGGCGCGCCCGTCGAGGCGGGATCGCTCCGGCGGGAGGCGTCGTGGACGCCGGACGGGGCCGGATTCGTGCGCCTCTCGGTCATGGACGCGCGGGGCACCACGGACAGCGTTGTGGTGCGGGTGGAGTAGGTGCGCCCTGGACGGGACGGTGCTGCTCCCGTAAGGAAAGCCCATGTTCGAAATCGCCAAGATCGCGACCGGCAACAAGCCGGAACTCTACCGCTCCCTCGCCCAACAGCTCGAAGGCCTGCTCAACGGCGAGCGCGATGGCATCGCCAACACGGCCAACATGGCGGCTCTGATCTTCAACACGCTGCCGGATCTCAACTGGTCGGGTTTCTACCTGCTCAAAGGGGGCGAACTCGTGCTCGGTCCCTTTCAAGGCAAACCGGCCTGTGTGCGCATTCCCCTGGGGCGGGGCGTCTGCGGCACGGCGGCGGAGCGCCGGCAATCCGTCGTGGTGCCCGATGTCGACGCCTTTCCGGGACACATCGCCTGCGACAGTGCCTCGCGCTCGGAGCTGGTGGTGCCGCTGATGAGCGGGGGACAGATTTGGGGCGTCCTCGACCTCGACAGCCCGATTCCGAACCGGTTCGACGAGGAGGATCGGGAGGGCTGCGAGACGCTCGTGCGGATCCTGCTCGCCGGGACGGACCTATAATGCTTGCGAACCTGAAGGAGTTGATCGCATGAAGTTGGGATTGGAGGGCAAGCGCGCCCTAGTGCTCGGTGCCAGCAAGGGCATCGGCCGTGGAATCGCCCAGGGCCTGGCCGATGAGGGCGTGCGCGTCGCCATCGCGAGCCGCAACCTGAACGCCACGAAGGCCGCCGCCGGGGAGATCGGGTCAGGCACCCTCGCGTTTCCCTGCGACAGCGCCCATGCGGACCAGATCGATGCGCTGGCGTCGGACGTCCAGGCCCAGCTCGGCGGCGTCGACATCCTGGTGCTCAACAGCGGCGGTCCCCCGCCCGGCAAGGCTCAGGGCGTCTCGTCCGACCAGTGGCGGGCCTCCTTCGACGCCATGTTCGTCAACCTCGTCCGGCTGGCAGATCACCTGCTTCCGGGCATGATCGAGTGGAAATTCGGCCGGATCATCTCGGTGATCTCGTCGGGCGTCATCCAGCCGATCCCGAACCTGGCCATTTCCAACGCCATCCGGCCCGCTCTCGTGGGCTGGGGCAAGACCCTGGCGGCGGAAGTGGCCTCCCACGGCGTCACCGTCAACGCCATCGCGCCGGGCCGGATCTCCACGGATCGTCTCAAGCAGTTGGACACCGCCAATGCCCAGCGCACGGGCCGTTCCATGGACGAGGTCGAGGCCTCCGCCAAGGCCGGGATCCCGGCTGGTCGCTACGGAAATGTCGAGGAATTCGCCGCCATGGCGGTCTTCCTGGCCAGCGAGCGGGCTTCCTTCACCACGGGTTCGATCCTGCGGGTCGACGGCGGACAGATCTCGTCCCATTGATCTTGAGGCGCCCATGTCCGGGGTCTTTTGACCCTTGCCGCGTCGTGTTAACCCTGGGTCGAGACCGATCTCACCGCATCGACCCAGGGAACAGGACCGTGCCGACCGCGCTTCCTCCACGCCACACGACGGGTGCCGCTCGGGCGGCTCTCGGCGAAACCTGCTCGTAAGATCATGAAGAAGGGCGGCGCCACACCTTTCCTGTGGAGCCTTCAGGGCGTCGTGGCCCTCGTTTTCACGCTGATCGTCCTGGCGATTTCCGGCAGTCTCATCGGATTCAACCACAGCCAGCTCAAGGATCTGACGATCCAGGACGCCGAGGACGATTTCCGGCGCATCACCATCAACGTCCGCGGCGAGGTGGCCGGCGGCCTGAGGCTCGTGGGCTCGGTCCTCGATACGATGTCCCTGACGGTGGATCCGGACCTCCCGCTGGAGCGGCTCGCCGGGATCCTGACCTCGATCCTGAAGGACGTCGACCGGACGCTCCCGGCCGTGATGGGCGTCTTCGTGGGACGTGGGGACGGCTCACACGTGGTCGTCCAGAGCCTGAAGGACAGCAAGCCTCCCGAAATCGGAGGCGTGCCGGAGGGCGCCGTCTACGCCTTCATGCTGGTCGAGCCCAGCCCCAGTGGCCAGATGGCCACCTGGATCTATGCGGACGCCGACGGCCGCGAAATGAAGCGCATGCCGCCCCAACCGACCGACTTCGATCCACGGCGGCGCCCCTGGTATTATCCGAGCCTGAACAGCGATGCGCCGTACATGACCGCGCCCTATCGCTTCGCCAACGTGCCGGAGGCCGGCATTACGCTCGCCCGCCGGGCACGCCAGCAGACGGACGCGGTCTTCGGCATCGACATGACGCTGGCGACCATCGACCTTTATCTCGACCGGCTGCGCTTCCCGCCCGAGCTGGAACTCGTGATCTTCGACAAGGACGGAACCTTGATCGCCCATCCGCGCGGGGATGCCTATCGGTCGATTCAATTGGCCAACCAGGAGAACCGGCTCCTGAAGGTTACCGATCTCGACGATACCGTCCTGAGCCGGATGTACGCTGCCTTCCAGCGCTTGAGCGGCGACAAGACGCAGAGCACGTCCTTCGACGTTCACGACGAGCAGTATTTCGGACGGACCGAGCAGGTCGGGGAGGGGGTCAACGACTTCTACATCAGCCTTGCCATCCCCTACGAAGCCATGATGGGGCCCGCAAACCAGATCCAGTTCAGCCTGCTCGTCATCAGTACCGCCTCAGTCCTGGTCGCCCTCGTCATCGTCTGGCTCGCGTCACGCTACCTGGCCGCGCCCCTGCGCGTCGCGGCCGAGGACATCCGGCGCGTGATGCGGTTCGAGTTCGGGCACGCTCAGAGGCCCCAATCGCGGATCGTCGAGATTCGAGAACTCGCCCGCGCCCTCGACACGCTCGAACTCGCGCTGAGCAACTTCATGCGCTATGTGCCGATCGATCTGGTGCGCGGCATCATCGGCCGTCGCTTCTCGTCTGAGCTGGGCGGCGTGCGCCAGCCCATCACCGTGCTGTTCACGGATGTCGCCGGCTTCACCCCCATTGCAGAGGCGCTCGAACCCGAAGCCGTGATGGCCAAGACGTCCCGCTATTTCAGTGAAATCGGCCAGGAACTCGTCCGATCCGGCGCAACCATCGACAAGTATATCGGCGATAGCATCATGGCTTTCTGGAACGCGCCCGAGCCCCGCGAGGATCACGTCGCGCTGGCCTGCCTCGGGGCGCTGCGCGCCACGCGCCGGCTTGAGCGCCTCAACGCGGAGTTCATCGCGGAAGGCGGGCTGCCCATGCATACGCGGTTCGGCGTTCACACGGGCGAGGCCGTGGTGGGCAATGTCGGTTCCGTCGACCGGATGAACTACACCGCCCTCGGCCACACGGTGAACCTGGCGTCGCGCATCGAGAAGCTCAGCAAGCGCTACGGCACGACACTCCTCGTGAGCGAGGCCGTGAAGAATGCTGCCGGCGACGGCTTCATTCTCCGCTTCATCGACCGCGTGGTGCCTGAAGGCGCTCATGAGTCGATCGGCATCTACGAACTTCTCGGCACGACCGTCGGAGACGAGCCGGAACTGCGTCCGCATCCGGACCGACTTGACACACTCGAGGACTGGAAGGCCGCCCTCGAGGCCTATGAGGGGGGCGACTGGCGCGGTGCGGCCGATCGGCTGCGCGATCTCGTCGAAGCGGCCCCCGATGATCGGTTGTTCCGCATCTACCTGGGACGATCTGAGGCTGCCCAGCAGTCGGACGAGGCCCCGGCGGGCGATCTCCGTTCGTCCTGATGTCGCCGATGCCTCTCGCTTATTCGGACACATTTTACAGCCGCACGGCGACGGGAGACGGCCGAGCGCCGCTGAACGCTCGGCTGGACGTGGAGGTCTGCATTATCGGCGGCGGGCTCGCGGGGCTGACGACCGCGCTGGAACTCGTTCGCGCCGGCCGATCCGTGGCCCTGCTGGAGGCTCAGCGCTTCGCCTGGGGCGCGTCCGGACGGAATGGAGGCTTCGTTTCCGCCGGGTATGCCACGTCCCTCGCATCCATCGCGCGGCGCGTGGGCCTCGATCAGGCCAAAGAGCTTTTTCGACTGTCCCTGGAGGGCGTCGACATCGTTCGCCGCAATATCGCGGATCTCGGAATCGACGATGCCTCCCCGGTGGATGGCATCTACAAAGCCGTCCGCTACGATTCACGGGGCTCGCTGAGCCGCAGCGCCGAGGAGATGCGGCGCGATTTCGGTCTGGATCTGACACATGTGCCAGGGGAAGATCTGAGACATGTTCTCCTGACGTCGAAATACCGCGAAGCGGTGCTCGATCGGGATGCCTTTCATTTCCATCCCATGAACTATGCCAGGGCGCTGGCGTCGGAAGCCGAGCGCCTGGGCGCGAGGCTGTTCGAGGGCTCACCGGTCACATCCGTGGATCTCGGTGCCGCCCAGAAACGGGTCCGTACCGAAACCGGCGAGATCGTCGCCGGTGACGTCGTCTTCGCGACGGGCGGATACACGGGTGCTCTCCTGCCTGCTCTCCATCGGGCATTCCTGCCGATAGCGACCTATGTCCTGCTCACTGAGGCAAAGCCATCCCTCGTCGAGAGCGCGATCCAAACGCGCGCGGCGGTTCTCGACGACCGGCGGGCGGGCGACTACTACCGGATCGTCGATGACGGCGCGCGCATCCTGTGGGGCGGACGGATCACGACCCGCACGAGCGACCCGCGCGATCTGGCGGAGCGCCTGAGGCGCGAGATGGTCGCAACCTATCCGCAACTGAGAGGCCTTGGGGTCGAGGTGGCCTGGTCGGGTCTCATGTCCTATGCCCGCCATCTCATGCCGCAAATCGGGCGCCATGCGCCGGGCGTCTGGTATGGGACCGCCTTTGGCGGTCATGGCATGAACACCACCGCGCTGGCCGGTCGTCTTCTGGCCGAAGCCATTGCGGGTCGCGGCGACCGGTACCGTTTGTTCGAACCCTTTGGCCTCGCATGGAATGGTGGCCCGTTGGGCCGGGTCGCCGCTCAGCTGACGTACTGGGGCTACCAGGTATCCGACTCCCTGCGGGAACGGCGCACGAAGCCCTTGCGGGTCTGAGGCGCCCCACCTGTCAAGTTTTCCGAGCCCCATAGCAAGAAAGCCACCGTGGAGGTGGCCTTCTTAAATCGCTAGATATGCGCTCAGCGGCGACAGCGGACTTCGCGACGGGTGTCGGTATTCCCGAACTCGTCACGCTCGCGCACGACGACCTCGCGGCAATCGCGGCGGCCGATCGTGCCCGTGGTGTCACGGTCATAGGTCCGATAGGCGCGGTCGCGTGCGCGCTGCTCGCGCCACTCGTCGCGCTGACGTTGCTCCTGGCTGCGGAAATCGACGCTCGGTCCGTTCGGGCCAAGCTGAATCGACTGGCTCGAAGCAGCCGTCGCACCGAGCAGGGTGGCAGCCGCCAAGGTAACAGCAAGTAATTTCATCATTCGCTCCTGCGGTTTGGAACTCAAACGCATCGCTTCAAGCCAGGTTCCAGTTTTTCCCACACTCTCTCTTCAAGATTGGTCGGAAAAACCAAGTGCATGTCATTACGAAGCGCACCGATGAGAATAAAAACTCTGTCAGATTGCGGCATGAACGCTGAGTCGCGCGCGAAGACTGAACTTGATAAAGTCCAAGCTGGGACCAGATCAGGATTTGCTGCATCTATTCGACGAGAAGACTGCCCATGGTGTCCCAAATCATCAGAGACATTGAACTCCCGGACGGAAGGCGGGTTCCAGTCCTCGGCCAGGGGACGTGGTTCATGGGTGAAAAGGCCTCTCGGCGGAGTGACGAGGTGAAGGCGCTCAGACACGGTCTCGCCCTCGGCATGACCTTGATCGACACGGCGGAGATGTATGCCGACGGGGGTGCCGAGGAGATCGTGGGCGAGGCGATCCGCGGGCAGCGCGACACTGCTTTTCTGGTCGGTAAGGTCCTCCCCTCCAATGCATCCCGGACCGGGGTCGTCCGGGCCTGCGAGGGCAGCCTCAGGCGGTTGGGTACGGATCGGATCGACCTCTACTTGCTCCACTGGCGCGGTGGGGTGCCGTTCGAGGACACGCTCGAAGGTTTCGAACGGTTGAGGCGAGCCGGCAAGATCCGGGCTTTCGGGGTGAGCAATCTCGACGTGGACGATCTGGAGGAATGGGTCTCTCGGCCGGGCGGGTCCGATCTGGCGACAAATCAGGTGCTCTACAATCTCAGCCGCCGGGGCATCGAGTTCGATCTGCTTCCCTGGTGCCGGAAGCGCCGTCTCCCTGTCATGGCCTATTCGCCCATCGAACAGGGGAGGATCCTCGATGACGGGACCCTCGGGCTTGTGGCAAGGCGTCATGGCGTCAGTCCCGCCCAGGTCGCGCTGGCTTGGGTGCTCCGTCAACCGGGTGTGATCGCGATTCCGAAGGCCGTTGGGCTCGATCACGTGAGCCAGAACCGTGACGCCGCGAGCCTGGACCTGACCGAAGACGATCTCTCCGATCTGGACCGAGCCTTTCCGCCGCCGGGGCGCCGCGTCCGGCTCGAGATGCTCTAGCGCTTGGGGGAACTTCCGGGGTGCCGGCCATGGCCAGGATCTCCCTGGCGGCTTATGTAGGCGATTCCCGCCGAGACCCTGGAGTGACAGAGGGTGTACGAGACCTACAGGATCGAAACTATCGGACCCGAAACGGAGGGGGGCGGCCTCGTGCGGCGCACCTTGATCCGGGCCGATTCCGTGGACGCCGCGAAGGATCGGGCCTTGAGGGTGTTCGCCAAAGCGCGCCGGCCCCAATCGACGGGACCGCGGGTGGAAACGGTTCGCTTGCTCAATGGAGCCGGCTACGAGCTATTTTCCGTGAGCACCAGAGATTGAGCGCCGGAACCCCTTGGCGGGGTTCGAAGACCGATCCACACTCCTGAACGCCGGAAGCTCCGTTTTGGGACGTCTGCCATGAGATTCTCTTCCACCATGGTCCTGTGCGCCGCGTGTTTGCTTTCGGAGCCGGCCGCCGCGTCGCCGCTGGACGCTCCATCGAAGTCCCAGGCCTCGATGGCATCATGCCCGCCCGGTTTCGCCGTCCTATCGGGCACGCGCACCTGCGTGAAGGTCTCGGGGCGGGTTCGGTCGGAGTTCGTGACATCGAGGGCCCGTGGCGGCCAACGCTCCGAGGGCCGGGTCGGTCTCGACGCTCGTACGATGACCGGATACGGACCCCTACGGACGGTCATTCGTGTCGAAGGCCGCACGAAGTGAGCCTGAGACCATGGCCCGTCCGGCCCCAACGCGCCATTTCCCGATCCGTCTCTCAGGCCACGCTAGCAATTTGCCGAAAGCCATCCTATATCAGGCCTGTCAGGGAAACCTGACTATGATCGTAGAGGCAGAGTGGAATAGGCGTTTAGGACGCGGGTTCAATTCCCGCCGCCTCCACCATGAGCGCATCGACAGATGCGTTTTTGATGGGGGCGTCCTGGGTTCGACTGGGCGCAATAAAGGCTAGGCTGCGATTGGGCTGAGCTACGGCCCTGATAGTGCAAATTCACAAATGCCAACGACAACGTTGACATGGGTGCGGTTCGCCTCGCGGCGTAACCATCCGGGGCTCGGGAAAGCCTAGCAACAGAAACGGCACCTCCGGGTGCCGTTCCCTTTTTCAGCTTCTTCCTGGTCGAGGATTTCTCCAACTGAACTGGAGGACCGGGCTCCGTGTAGCTCTGGGTTGAAACATTGCGCCAGATTGCGCCCTTACAGGCAGGACAATCGAAGAGATCGCGAAACTTGCGCCTGATCATCGTAGTAATAAGCGCGTCTAAGATAATAATCTTTTCGTCACACCTTCGTCGTAGGCCGATCACTGCAATTCGATGTTTTAAGCAAAACTGCAAAAATCATTTTCATCTGAAAATTCTGCCTTCAAACGGCCACGCTCTCGGCTATTCTTCGGCTCGTCACGAATTTCAACAGGAACGTGATGTTCGATCCATGGCTGGTGGGGGCCCGTTGATGACTGATGATGAGGTTGAGGCCGTCGCCTCAGCGTTTTTCCGAGCCGAGTACGACGATGGGCTCTGGGAGGAGGCATCCGAACAGTTGAAGGATGTTTTCCGTATGGAAGCCCGTCTGGCGATCGCCTGCCTGGACAAGGATTATGCGGGCATGGAATCAGCCTATATGGCCGGGACCGTTCTCTCGCACCAGGAAACAGCATTTCTGCATTGAATTCTCCCGAGTATCGTCAGCCCGCCGGTTCAGCCGTGCGGGCTTTCTTGCGTTGAGAAGTGTGGGCAGGGGCGGCGCCGGGCCCTTAGCGCATTCGACACCGATGTCCCAAGAAGGGGAATGGTGCTGCCAGAGAGGATTGAACTCTCGACCTCTCCCTTACCAAGGGAGTGCTCTACCACTGAGCTACGGCAGCGCGCTTTCAGGAAGCGGCCGGTTACTGCCACAGGGCGGCCCCGGGCGCAAGGTTCGAAGTGCAAATTTATTCTGCGGCCTGTGTGCTTTGGTGGAGCGTGAGGCCCAGCGCAGCCCAGACTTCCAGGAGGGCGTGCGCCAGTGCGTCGACATGTGCGTTGGTGTGAGACGGCCCGGGCGTGATGCGCAGCCGCTCGGTGCCCCGCGGGACGGTGGGGTAGTTGATCGGCTGGATGTAGATCCCATGCCGCTCCAGAAGCCGGTCGGAGGCCGCCTTGCAGGCCTGCGCATCCCCCACCATCACCGGCACGATGTGCGTGGGCGTGTCCACCACCGGAAGCCCGGCCCCGCTCAAGACCGACTTGGTGCGCGCGACCTGCCGCTGCTGCTGCTCCCGCTCGGCGGCCGATGTCTTGAGGTGGCGAACCGAGGCCGTCGCGGCCGCCGCCACGGCAGGCGGCAAAGCGGTGGTGAAGATGAACCCAGGCGCATAGCTGCGCACCGCGTCGACCAATGTCTGAGAGCCGGTGATGTAGCCGCCCATGACCCCATAGGCCTTGCCGAGGGTGCCCTCGATCACGTCGAGCCGGTGCATGACGCCCTCACGCTCGGCGACGCCTCCGCCTCGGGGGCCGTACATGCCCACCGCGTGGACCTCGTCGACATAGGTCATGGCCCCGTAGCGCTCCGCCAGGTCGCAGATCGCCGCGATGGGGGCCACGTCCCCGTCCATGGAATAGATGCTCTCGAAGACGATGAGCTTGGGCCGCTCACCAGCCTCTTGCAGGAGCTGCTCGAGATGGGCGAGGTCGTTATGCCGGAAGATCGCCTTCTGGCAGCCCGACTGACGCACGCCCTCGATCATGGAATTGTGGTTGAAGGCATCCGACAGGATGAGGCACTCGGGAATGAGCTTGGCGATGGTGGCGATGCCGGTCTGGTTGGAGACGTAGCCGGACGTAAAGACGAGGGCGGCCTCCTTGCCGTGCAGGTCGGCCAGTTCCGCCTCAAGCTCGACCACCGGATGGCTTGTGCCCGATATGTTGCGGGTCCCGCCAGCACCGGTGCCGATGCGCCAGGCAGCCTCGACCATGGCGCGGGTGACGTCCCGATTCTGGCCCATGCCGAGATAGTCGTTGGAGCACCATACCGTGATCGGTTGCGGCCCCGCAGGGCTGTGCCATACGGCGCTCGGATAGCGGCCCGCAACACGCTCGATATCCGCAAAAACCCGGTAACGCTGCTCATCCTTGAGCTGCGACAGGGCCGACGTAAAAAAGGCTTGGTAATCCATCATCTCACCGGGTACGGCAACGCGACAGGCATCACCTTAGCACAGGAACCGGGCAGAGCATTGATCTGGGTCAATCGCCCTGGCCTTTCTTATTCCGGTTGAGGGTCGGATGCGAAGTCTTTATCTCGTGAAGGCGACGATGGGTCGCGTGAACCATGGCTGATTCCAATTCGCAAGCCAAAGCCGATCGGTTAAAGGCGGCTTTGAAAGAGAATCTTAAACGCCGCAAGGCTCAAGCTCGGGGGCGGCAGGCGGGGAATCCCGACCGGGCATCCGATTCGGTGGAACCGGGTAGGCCCGAGAAGACTTCCGATTAGACGGCCAAGCTTGTCAGGCGGCCACCCAACCAGACCAAAGGGATTTCGATGGATCGCATTCGCATCCGGGGCGGCCAGCCCCTCAACGGCACGATTCCGATTTCGGGCGCCAAGAACGCGGCCCTGCCCCTCATGATCGCGAGCCTGCTGACCGAGGAGACGCTGGAGCTGTCGAACGTGCCACGTCTGGCCGATATTGCGTCCCTGCTGCGGATCCTGAGCAATTTCGGCGTCGACCATATGATCGCGGGCCGACGTCCCGGAGAGACCCAGGAGACCGGACAGACGATTCGCCTGACCGCCGGAAGCGTTGTCGACACCTTCGCGCCTTATGAGCTCGTTTCGACCATGCGGGCGAGCTTCTGGGTGATCGCGCCCCTCGTCGCCCGCTTCGGCGAGGCGCGGGTCTCCATGCCCGGCGGCTGCGCTATCGGGACCCGGCCCGTGGACCTTTTGATCATGGCCCTGGAAAAGCTCGGCGCCACCATCGAGATCGACGGTGGATATGTGGTGGCCCGGGCTCCCGACGGCCTGAAGGGCGGCGAGATCGACTTTCCCAAGGTCACGGTCGGCGGCACCCACGTGGCCCTCATGGCCGCGGCCCTTGCCGACGGCACGACGGTCATCCGAAACGCCGCCCGGGAGCCGGAAGTGACGGACCTGGCCGAGTGCCTCGTCAAGATGGGCGCCCGGATCGAGGGCGCCGGTACATCCGAAATCACGGTTCATGGGGTGCCCAAGCTGAACGGTACGTCCCATGATGTGCTGCCGGACCGGATCGAGACCGGAACCTACGCCATGGCGGTGGCCATGACGGGCGGCAACGTCCTGCTGGAGAACACGAAGCCTGAATTGCTGCAATTCGCCCTCGACGTGCTGGAACAGGCGGGCGCCAAGATCACCCGCGAGGGCAACGGCATCCGGGTTTACCGCAACGGCAACGGGATCCAGCCCGTGGACGTCACGACGGACCCGTTCCCGGGCTTCCCAACCGATCTCCAGGCGCAGTTCATGGCCCTCATGACGCGGGCGGGCGGCACCTCTCGGATCCGCGAGACCATCTTCGAGAATCGCTTCATGCACGTGCAGGAGCTGGCGCGCCTGGGGGCTCGCATCCGCCTCGACGGGGACGGCGCCTTCGTGGACGGCGTGGACGGTCTCAAGGGCGCGCCCGTGATGGCCACCGACCTGCGGGCCTCGGCCTGCCTCGTGATCGCGGGCTTGGCCGCCGAGGGCGAGACCACCATCAACCGGGTCTATCACCTGGATCGGGGCTTCGAGGCCCTGGAGACCAAGCTCAGCCGCTGCGGGGCCGACATCGAGCGCGTGAAAGGCTGATGCTCTCATGATGAACGAAAAGGCCCCGGTCGCAGGACCGGGGCCTTTTCGTTCGTGGAACTTCCAAGAGGGCCTTAGACCACGAAGAAGTCCTTGAAGGTCAGGGCCGTGTTGGCCTTCACCTTGGCGACCTCCACCTGCGCGGCGGCGCCCGTGCCGTCGGCGTCGTAGTAGATCGTGCCGGTCTTCTTGTCGTAGATCACCCGGTCATTGGCGTCGTGCGCGGATTCGCCGGTCCAGAAGGCCGCCTTCTTGAGGGCCTTCGGCATATCCTCGGTCCCGGCGCGGCCCAGGGCCTTGTAGAACCGGTTGTCGAGCCAGATCGCGTCGTCCACCGGCTTGAAGTCCTTGATGGTGTCGACATTGGCCGCGCCCGGCTTCGTGTTGAACACGAACGCGTCCTTGCCCATGCCGCCGTAGAGATTGTCCTTGCCCTGCTGGCCATAGAGCCGGTCGTCGCCCGGTCCGCCATAGAGCCGGTCGTTGCCCGCGCCGCCATAGAGCCGGTCGTTGCCGCCGGCGCCCGCGAGCCAGTCGTTGCCGCCGAGGCCCTTGATCACATCGTCACCGGCGCCGAGATGCGCGTTGGTGCCGACGCCAAGGCGGATCGTATCGGCCTTGCCCGTGCCCACGAGGCTGATTCCCGCCACGCCGCTTCCGCCGCCGCCGCCGCCGGATCCGACGACGCCGCCGGTATTGCCGCCGGTGCTGCCCCCAGGAATGCCGCCTGTCCCGCCGCCGCTGGTGCCGCCGGGCACGCCGCCGACGGTGTCGGAGACCCAGACGACGGCATTGTCCTGCCCGCCGCCGCTGTCACCGAAGTAGAGCCAGTTCCCATTGGAGGGAGTGTAGTCGCGGAGTTCGAAGGTCACATAGCCGGATTCACCGAGCGACAAACGGGCGCCATCCGCCTTGTACAGAGTCGACAGATCGCGTGCATAAACGTTGTTGATTGTGCCGTTCAGGACGGTTGCGCCATCATCGGACGGTTGTAGGTAGCCCGGGCTGAAGAAGACGCCAGTATTGAAATTGAAAGGGCTAACGGCGGGAAATACGCCGGCGTCTGCCATAGGGGAAGCTCCTTGCTCAGGGGCAGCCCTAATGTTGATGAAATCGATATCGAAGCCGGAGGAGGCTCCGGCCTTGCCCGAGATTACATTGTCGTCCTGGATAGTCAGGGATTTGATCGAAGTAAGGCCGCTGCTCGCGAGGTCGATGCCCCAGACTCCTGTTCCCGTCACCGGGTCGCGTGCGATGAATTGTGGAGTTAGTCGTGCAATTGCCATGGATGTTCGCCTCAAGAAGGTAACTCGTGGTCGATCCTATGGCGATTTGCAGCAAATCAGGACGGCAATTTGGTGTTACCGGAATATGCATCTGACTAACGAATTACCACTTGCCTTTTAGGCAGTCTAATCCAACGCCATTTTACGTATTCGTCGATCTGAGCTCAGAAAATATCATTTGATTATTTTGGATGTGCTTTGCCGAGCTGGCGGGCGGCGGCTTGCCGACGAGGTCGCCGCCGCCCGCAGAAGGGTCAGTACCCGATCGCGCCGCGCTTCGGGCCGAAACCGGGAATGTCGCAGCTGCAGGGCGTGTTGCGCGGGAAGGACTGCCCGTACTGGCAATTGCCGCGCGACGTTACGCAGACGCTGCCGTACTGGACCCGCTGGGCCGGCCTGCGCCAGCGCGGATCCGGGGGAGGGCCGTATCCAGGTGGACCGTAGCCCGGAGGACCGTAGCCGGGAGACCCATAGGCCGGCGGGCCGTAGTCGTAGCGCTGTCCCCATCCCGGTTGCGGGGGAGGCGGTTCACCCCAACCGGGGGGCGGGTAGGGGCGCTCGTAATAAAACTGAGCCGAGGCCGGCATGCCCATGGCGGCCAGGGCGAAGGCGGCGAAAACCAAACGTCTCATAGGGCTCCTCTGGGCTCCTCGATCCGGACACCCGGCCATTCTGCCGAAGGCGCGGCCGGTCTCAAGGGGAATACCGGGCGTTCGGGAAAGGTTGCGCTTGGGGGGCAGGCTCTCTACCTACCAACCAAGCTCTTACAACAGGTTGCGTTTCCATGGATCTCCTGAAACTCGTCGCCCTCGATCCGGACGATCTCGCCGTCATCTCGGCCCATCTGCAGGATGCGGTGATCCGTGTCGGCGACATCGCCTACCTGCCGGGAGAGCGCCGGTTCGCGCTGGCGGCGCGGCGATACGACTGGGAAGCCGAGCAGCCCCAGCGTCGCCTTGCGGGCCTTCATTTCGAGCATGTGACGAACGTCCGGGTGCGCGGGATCGATCAGGGCGACAAGGAGGCCGTGCTCAATCTTCTGGCGGTCGCCTTCGAGCCGGGCGAGGCGCCGTCGGGCACGGCCACCTTGATCTTCGCCGAGGGTGGGGCGATCCAGATCGACGTGGAGTGCATCGAAATGCAGATGAAGGACCTGGGGCCGGTGTGGGCCGCCGAAAGTCGCCCGGCCCATGAGGATCTCGAGGCCATCCAGTCGGGACGTCGCTGATGGTTCAGAGACTGGATGCGCGGGAATCCTCGTTCCCGCAGAGCTTTCGCGCGCTCCTGTCGGCGAAGCGGGAGGTCTCGGAGGACGTCGATCAGGCCGTGCGCACGATCATTGAAGATGTGATCGCGCGGGGCGACGAGGCCGTGATCGAGTACACCGGCCGTTTCGACGGGCTGGACCTGACGCCCGATACCCTGCGCGTCTCGGATGCGGAGATCGAGGCGGCCCGGGCGCAATGCCCCCCCGAGGCCCTGGAGGCCCTGCATCTCGCCAGGGACCGGATCGAAGCCTATCACCGGGCGCAACGTCCACAGGACCACCTCGCCACCGACGAGGCCGGCGTAACCCTCGGATGGCGCTGGACCGCACTCGAATCAGTGGGCCTGTATGTTCCGGGAGGGCGGGCGAGCTATCCGTCCTCCGTGCTCATGAACGCGATCCCGGCCAAGGTCGCCGGCGTGCCCCGGATCACCATGATGGTGCCGACGCCTCGGGGCGACACCAATCCCCTGGTCCTGGCGGCGGCGCGCCTGGCGGGGGTCGACGAGGTGTTCCGCGTCGGGGGTGCCCAGGCGGTCGCGGCCCTGGCCTATGGGACCGCCAGCATCCAGCCCGTGGCGAAGATCGTCGGGCCCGGCAACGCCTATGTGGCGGCGGCCAAGCGGCGCGTTTTCGGGCAGGTCGGCATCGACATGATCGCGGGGCCGTCCGAGGTGCTGGTGCTGGCGGACGCTCACGCCAACCCGGACTGGATCGCGGCCGACCTCCTGGCGCAGGCGGAGCACGATCCGGTGGCTCAGGCGATCCTGATCACGGACAGCGCCGCCTTGGCGGATTCGGTCGAGGCGGCCGTCGAGCGCCAGCTGACCACTCTGCCGAAGGCCGAGATCGCGGGCGCGAGCTGGCGCGATTACGGGGCGATCATCCTCGTGAGCAAGCTTGAGGACGCAGTCCCCCTGGTGGACCGCCTCGCTCCGGAGCATCTTGAGATCGAGGCCGAGGATGCCGACGGGCTCTCGGCCCGGATCCGCAATGCGGGCGCCATCTTCCTGGGAAGCCATACGCCGGAGGCCATTGGCGATTACGTCGGCGGGCCGAACCATGTTCTGCCCACGGCCCGCTCTGCCCGGTTTTCCTCCGGGCTCGGCGTGCTTGACTTCATGAAGCGAACCTCGATCCTGAAATGCAGCCCCGACGCCCTGCGGGCCATCGGCCCGGCCGCCGTGGTGCTGGGGCGCTCGGAGGGCCTGGAAGGGCACGCCCGGTCGGTGGCGATCCGCCTGAACATGTAAGGGGTTGGAGGCGATATGGGAGGCGAGACGAACGAGCGCTGCCGCCTCGTCGCCGTGACGCTGGACGAGGCATCGATCGGGCGCGGCAATCCCGACCAGGAGCATGAGCGCGCCATTGCGATCTACGACATCGTCGAGGCCAACCGCTTCGCCCTGCCCGGGTACGACGGCGGCCCCTACCTGCTCCACTTGTCCCTGGTGGAACGGAAGCTCTGCTTCAAGATCCATGCCCAAGACGGCGCTCTTCTCGTGACCCATCACCTCTCGCTGACGCCTTTCCGCAGCGTGATCCGGGACTACGAGATGATCTGCGACAGCTATTACAGGGCTATCCGCTCGGCCTCTCCGGCCCAGATCGAAGCCATCGACATGGGACGGCGGGGCCTGCACAACGAGGCCGCGGACCTTCTGGTGGAGCGTCTCGACGGCAAGGTGGAGGTGGATTTCGATACCGCGCGGCGGATCTTCACGCTGATCTTCGCGCTGCATTGGAAAGGTTGACCCTTGGATACGGGCCAGGGTCCCAAGCGCATCCAATCCGTCCTCTTCGTTTGCGCCATGAACAGCGTCCGCTCACCCATGGCGGAGGCGATCGCGCGGCATTATTTCGGCAAGACGACCTACGTGCAGTCGGCGGGCGTCCGCAAGGGCGAGCCCGACGGCTTCATGGTGGCGGTACTGGACGAGATCGGCATCGACCTGACCAAGCACAAGCCTCGCACCCTCGACGAGCTCGAAGAGTGGGAGGGGCTCAACTTCGACCTCATCATCTCGCTGGCGCCTCAGGCCCACCACGCCGCCCTGGAATTGACCCGCACCATCGCGGCGGACGTGGAATATTGGCCCACCCCCGATCCGACCCTGGTGCAGGGCTCCCGGGAACAGCGCCTCGACGCCTATCGCGACGTCCGCGACGGGCTCATCTACCGGATCAGGACCCGGCTCAAGGGCGCGTCAAAAGCCGAGGGCCCGGATCAGGGACAGGGTTCCGAGCCCGGCCGCTAGGCCGATCAGTTCCTTGCGGGTGAGCGCCATGACGATGACGGTCACGGCCAGGCTGACGAAGGCCGTTAGGCCGGTATCCACGGTCACCGGCGCGATGGTGGCGACGATGATGGAGCCGGGCAGGGCCCGCAGGCCGCGCTCCGCACGGGGCGTGAGCCGGATATGGCTCATCAGCACGACGCCACCGATCCGGCACAGATAGGTGATGATCCCCATGATCAGGATGGTGATGGCGGCCCCCCAGGGACCGGCCGCGAGGCTGTGGACGTCACTCATCGAGGATCATGCCGGTGACCACGCCTGCGAGAGCACCCGCGATGATGAAGGCATAGCCTGGCACCAGGACGTGCGTCAGATAGGAGGCCACGCCCGCCGCCAGCCAGGGCAGGGCCCGGCGCGGCCCCTTCCAGAGCGGGACCAGAAGGCAGCAGAAGAAGACCGGCATGACGAAGTCGAGCCCGAAACGGCGCGGCTCCGGCACGAGGGCGCCTGCGAAATAGCCCATGAACGTGGAAAGGAACCAGATGAGCCAGAGGGTGAGGCCCGATCCGATGAACACCCCGAGATCGCGTCCCCCCTCCTGGTAGTACCGGGTCCCATAGAGCCAGTTCGCCTCGACCAAGAAGAAGAGCATGACGGCCGAAAGCGGTTTGGGCTCCCGTGCAAGCCAGGGCTGGACCGTGACGCCCAGGAGGATGAGGCGGGCATTGATGACGGCCGTGACCGTCGCGATGGTCAGGATCGTGGATGGGGACCAGACCTGTTGCCAGATCTCCAACCCCACCATCTGCGAAGCGCCCGCGTAAACGAAGCCGCTCAGCCCCAGCACCTGTCCCAGCGTCAGGCCCTTCTGGGAGGCTGCCGCCCCGAAGGCCATCGAGAACACGATGAAGCCCGGAAACGCCGCCAGGGACATGCGCGCGCCCCGGCGGCAGCCGTCGAGGGTCAGGGGATGGTGGGACAGAAAGCGCATGGAAGCCGACGTGGTGCCGAGGCTCTGTGCCCGCGATCCCACCCCGCGTCAATCGATCTGCCGCGAGGGTTGGAATGCGGCAGATTCAGGTGTCGCCGGGACGAGGCCGTGAGGGAGCCCGGACGAGACGGGCTCCGGCGGATCAGATCTTGTCGGCTTAGGTCTTGGCCGCGCCTCGTCCGGCCCTCTGGGCCAGGATGTACCCCGCCACGACCACGAAGAGGGCGCCGATGGCGGCCGCGCCATACAGCATCGTGGGCGACGGCTTGAGACCGAGCGGCAGATGCTCCGGATCGGGCAGGACCCAGGCGGTTCCGTTGAGCCAGTTCAGGACGACCGGATCGGTCACGATCATCTCGGCCGCGATGTAGCCCAGGAGGGCCGCACCGGCCCAGACGAAGATCGGGAAGCGGCTGATGAGGCTCGTGATGAGCGTGGCCCCGACCATGATGAGCGGGATCGACAGGAGGAGACCGAAAACGAACAGTTCCGGGTGGCCGCGGGACGCCGCCGCGATGGCCACCACGTTGTCCAGGCTCATGACCGCATCCGCGATCGCGATGGTGCGGACCGCCTTCCAGAGGCTGGTGCTGGCCTCGACGCTGTGGCCCCCCTCGTCCTCGCCCTGGATGAGCTTGAGGGCGATCCACAGCAGCAGCACGCCGCCGATGATGCGCAGGTAGGGCACGCCGAGGAGATAGGAAATCGCGAAGGCGAAGAGGATGCGCAGGGCCACGGCCGTTCCGGCGCCCAGGAGGATGCCGAGCTTGCGCTGGTGGGCGGGCAGGGATCGGCAGGCCATCGCAATGACCACGGCGTTGTCGCCTGACAGGAGAAGGTCGATCCAGATCACCTGAAGCAGGGACAACAGGAACGTCGTGGAGAGAAAATAGTCCATGGAGGGCCTTGGCGTTGTCTCAGGACGAGGAAAAGCGCGGCTCAGGCAGGCTCCGGATGCGGAGGGGCCGGCCGCGCCCGCCGAAATTGTCCGAAATGCGAAATGTCGGGTATCACGCGGCCGTCCATTCGCCAACATGCTTTTATCGGTCGGGAGGAATCGGATCGGCGAGCGCGTCCATTCGGGCGCGCGGGCGTTCGGTCCAGGGCCGCTTCGGCTCCGTCTTGACCGATAGTCTAGTCGCAATTCCGAACCGTTGAGCTTGAAAACTCCTCTGGCGCAGTTGATCCCGGCGTCAGGCTTGGGCATGACTTGGGCTGAACAAGGGACAGGCGCTCAAAGCGCCGAAAGGGAGGCTTTCCATGTCCAACCCTCACGAGGGCTCCGGCGCCGCGAAGCCGTCTGGGTTCCTGCGGTCACCTCAAAGTATTGCGGGTGGTTTTTTGTTGTTGGGCTTGTCGGGTCTTGCGCTGTATCTGACGCGGGACCTGTCGCAG
>NZ_JAFEMB010000010.1 GCF_016892705.1 Microvirga pudoricolor | reverse complement strand
AGTCGGGCCTGGGCCGGGAGGGCTCGAAATACGGCATCGAGGGATACCTTGAGATCAAATACATCTGCATCGCAGGTCTGTGACACTTCATGAACGTTCGATGTTTTAATCTAAGCGAAAAAGCCTGATGACCTCCCAGCATTGAGGGATGTCAGCTATTGTCACCGGGTTGACCTTAGCCGCAAGTACGCGACGAGCCCGCGAGGCGACCTCCACGTAGGCTTGTTTGAGGGCCCAGATAGAACAGCTCACGATTTACCCAAGCCACGCCGGTCATTCGCTGGGTAGAGCAATTCTGGCTCGGAAACCGGCAAGTCAGCCGTTCCGATACGCCGTATTTGGCGATCACGGGATCAACGCAGATGCGGCGGCGGGCGGGGCTCAGTAGTCTTGCTGGCGTTGCCCATTGGGTCTCAAAGCGGCCTCTCTCACAAGGAGCACTCAGGTGGGCCTCTCAGCATTGGGAATCAACACGCCTCTCCACGAACCTTTGGTATGAAACCTACATAGGAGACTGGCGAAAGAAGGTCCGCACATGCTTTAGGATCATATTGTTATCGTGAAGAGTCTCGCGCTAAGCTCATGCGAATTTCACAGAAGAGTGCTCCCATGAATGATAAAGGTCTGACCGCGCTACTGGATGAGTTCGAGATCTGCAAACTCTCGCATCGCTATGCGATGGCGCTGGATAAAGGTGATCTTGAGGAGTGGGGAGAACTGTTCGCAGAAGACGTGATCGTCGAGAGCCCCTCAGCCGCGCCACGCGGGTATGCCGAGATCATGAAGATTCCTGTCGATCAGCTCAATCGGTACAAAAGAACACTGCACTCCGTCACAACGCAGAACATCACCGTCAACGGAGATGAGGCGACAGGTGAAGTATATTGCGTTGCTTATCACATCTACCAGGACGCGCATCAGAACGGGCGCTTGCCCTTCGACTTGAGCCACAATTTTATCATCAGGTATGAAGACGAATATCGTCGGGTCGAGGGCCGGTGGCTGATTGTCAAGAGATATATTGTAACGGAGGCCCGTTATATCGACCAAATTATTCCTCCGTCATGACGAATGGCAGGCGGCGGGAGGGAAGCCTTTATACTGACCGTGCCGACCCAAGTCATCCACGGAGTAAATTAACGACCGCCGACGTGGCCGGTAGGCGAACTTATGTTCGTTTCCATCCCCATGTAGCAACGTAATTCTTAGGATCGATGAGCAAAATCTCGCCTGTAGATTGCTTGACAACATAGATTTTCGGCGCTCCTATTCGTATAGCGGACAAATGTTCGGAAAACGCACGGGGGTACTGATGCAGCGTCGAGATTTTTTGCTTAGTGCCGCGGCAGCTGCCGCAGCAGCCTCGCTCCCTGGCGCGGCTCAAGCCGCGACGCGACTACGCTTCGCCCACTTTTCGATCACGGATGACCCCAATCATGTCACCGCTCTGAACTTCTCCAACAAATTAAAGGCTGCGACAAACGGTGCTTTTGAAGTTTCTGTTATTCCTAACTCGCAGCTAGGCGGTGAGGTCGACGTCGTAGAGGGTATACTCCTCGGCACAATCGATCTGGCTCCCCCATCATGCGCCGTGCTGGCGAACTGGATCCCGGAAATGAACGTGCTGAACATGCCGTTCGCATTCCGGGATTGGGATCATTACACCCGCGTTCTTAATGGCTCCCTCTACGATCAAATCGTCGAAGCGGCGGCTGCGAAAAACATTCGCTTCCTCGGCTTCATGACGTCCGGCGTGCGCCATATCATGACGCGTCAGCCGGTAAATGCGATCGATGATCTAAAAGGTCGAAAAATCCGCACTGTTCAGAATCCCGTTCATGTGGCGGCTTTCAATGCTTTCGGTGCGAACGCAACAGCCATTGCCTACAACGAAGTTTATGCGGCCCTGCAAACTGGGGTCGTCGACGGGGCCGACGCCGCCAATACGAACTACTACACGCAGAAATTCTATGAAGTGGCTAACAACTGGGCGCAGATCGGCTGGCTCTACTACTCCAACGGCATTGTCATGTCCGAAGCCAAGTTCAAGCGTCTTCCGGTCGAGCAGCAAAAGGCTTTGATGAGTGTCGGTCGAGAAGTTGGGATGGAGCACTTGAAGCTCTGGGCTGAGAGCGACGCCAAGATTCTTGACCAGCTGAAGGCAAAAGGAGTGAAAGTAACGCAGCCTGATGCGACACCCTTCCGCGAGCGGTCGAAAGGCATTTACGACCAATTTCTGAAGACGGAAAAGGAAAAGCAAATCCTCTCCGCTATCCTGGCAGGCTGATTGCAGCATTATGACAACACTGGCCGGCGGTAGCCTCACCATGCGATTGATCGCGCCTATCAGGCGCGCGGTCGATACAGCTGTAATTCTGCTCTACTCGTACATGGTGCTTGCTGTTGTCGTTCAGGTCGCTGGTCGATACATCCCAGGTCTCCATACCGGAAACGCTGTCGAAACCTCGACATATGCACAAGTTTGGTTGACGGCGGTCGGGGCAAGCGTTGCCCTCCGCCACGGCGCGATATTTGCCGTGGACACGCTGACACGGCATTTGAATCTCGCTATGGCAAGGGTATTCAGCATACTTATCGCCGTCATCAACATGGCGTTCATCGTCGTCATGATCTACGGCGGGATTCTCCTGACTGAACAGGGCTTCCACCAGACATCGCCGGTACTGCTGATTCCCATGTGGACCATATTCATCTCGATCCCGATCGGGATGATCCTTCTAGGCATTGAAATCGTAATGCAGGTCTTCGAAAAGTGGGGCGGACCTTTCGAGGGGCACCAGGAGGAGCTCCTATGATCGCCCTTGGCGCAGGCTTCTTCATCTTTCTGTTGATCGGCGTACCTATCGCTTTCGTCTTCGGCATATCCGCTCTCATCGCGGTCTGGTCTGCCGATCTTCCTCTCGTTGTCATTGCCCATCGCTTCTATGCAGGCCTAAACGACTTCACATTGATGGCCATTCCGTTCTTTCTGTTGGCGGGCATGCTTATGGACGAAGGCGGGCTGTCCAAGCGTATCATCGACTTTGCGCATGCCTTGTTGGGATGGGTGACCGGAAGCCTCTTGATGGTGTCCGTGATTGCCTCGACGGTCATTGCCGCCATGTCTGGTTCGGGAAGCGCGGACACGGCCGTCGTATCTGCCGTGATGCAGCCTGAGCTCAAGCGCCGGAATTACAATGTGGATTTCTCAGCCGCGCTGATAGCGACGGCTGGAACGCTCGCTCAAATTATCCCGCCCAGCATGATGCTGGTCCTCATCGGGGTGCTCAATAATCTGTCGATTGGAGCGCTGTTCCTCGCTGGCATCATTCCCGGTCTGCTTGTGGTCCCAGGCCTACTCTTTCTCGCCTGGTGGCATGCGAGGAGCGGTGGAGAGCAGTATCGAGCCACCGAGTCGTTCAGTCTCGCCAAGCTCGGCTCCACGTTTCTCTATGCGGTGCCGGCCCTAAGCCTGGGTGTCATCGTCAGCGGCGGCATTTTCAGCGGAATGTTCACGCCGACCGAGGCGGCTGCCGTGGCTGTTCTATACACCATCCTAATCGGCAAGTTCGTTTACGGCGATCTAAGGCTGAGCGTGATACCCGGGATCATTCTCAAAGCCGGCGGCTTCACAGCCGGCATCATGATCCTCGTCGGCGGGGCGACCGTCTTCAATTGGCTGATGGCTGTTGAAGGATTGCCGGACATGGTCGCAGGCTGGCTTCAAGCGACAGTCAGCAGTCCATGGACATTCCTTCTCATCGTCAACATATTTCTGATGATTTTCGGGATGCCGATGGAAAGCATCGCGATGGTGCTCTTGCTCAGTCCGGTCGTCATTCAGGCTGGTATCGGCTACGGCCTGGACCCGATTCACGTGGCAACGGTGTTCGTTTTCAATAGCGTCATCGGTATGATCACGCCGCCTTTCGGAGGGACGCTGTTCGTGGCGGCTATCGTCGCGAAAAGACCGATCTCCGCCGTGACCCGTCACATCTATTGGCCTTGGGCGGTGATGACGGTCGTCCTGCTTCTCATTACTTACATTCCAGAGCTGGTACTGGCGCTTCCCCGCACTGCAGGCTTCCTCAAGTAGAAACGCTCGATCCTAAAGATTGCAGGACTCACTGAAGTGCAAAAAGGCTGCAGGTTTGGATCTGCAGCCTTTTGTATAGAGCGCGGCTGCCTCACTGCGCCACATTCGGATAGAGGCGGATGTTTTGCGGGTACATGATGCGACGCGCCTCTTCGTCAAGTTCGGCCTTGAAGTTGTACTTGTCTTTAAGGCCAACCGCTCTTATCGCTGCCGGGCGCTCGTTGATCTCGTCGACGAGACGCTTCAGGTTCGGAAACTTCGACCACGCGTCGTCACCCATGACGAAGGGCGTAACCCTGGCCCATCCCCACATGGCCATATCGGCGATCGTATAGGTTTCGGCAACGAGATACCGCCGATCCTTCAGCCGGTCATCGAGAACGCGGTAGTGGCGTTCGGCCTCATAGGAGTACCGGTTCTGAGCATAGGGAACTGTCTCAGGTGCGAAGTGACGGAAGTGAACGGCCTGGCCAGAGAAAGGGCTCATGCCGCTTGCGATGAACATCATCCAGGACAGAAGCTCACCCCTGGCTTTATCGGAAGGCAGAGGCGTGAATCGACCTGTCTTGTCTCCCAGATACAGGAGGATTGCGTTGCTGTCGAAAATCACGGCGTCCCCGTCAACGAGGGCTGGGACCTTGCCGTTGGGATTGATGGAAAGGTAACTCGAGCTGAATTGCTCGCCTTTGCGGGTATCCACCGGGATCGCTTGATAAGGGAGATCCAACTCCTCGAGAAGGAGGGCAACCTTCATAGGGTTTGGAGATAAGTTGAAATAGTACTTCAGCATTCGACGAATCCGATCCTGCTAGGCTGCCTTCAGTTTGCAACGCGTCATGGTCCATACAACGCATCATCCGTATATTTTTCATCTTTAATTTATGTCGCATTGAAGTGAATAAGGTCAAACAAAATAGATTCGGAATGCTTTGAGATGGTCGATAAATATCAGTATAAAAGTATCGAAACTACCGGAACGAATTTAGGAGGCTGTCTTGAAGTCAGCGACACCGTTGATGCCTTGGGAGTGGCCGGAAGATCATTGGCGCAAAGCGATCTCGCGCGTTCGTGCTGGTCGTCGTCTTGCTCCATCGCGTTGGCCTAATGATGCCCAGTGTGCCGTTGCTCTTTCATTCGACTGCGATCATGAAACGTTCGAACTTGGTGGGGGCGGTACTGCTGTCGGTCGGTTGAGCTGGGGTGAGTTTGGGCGGCGCGTCGGTGTGCCCCGCATTCTTTCGCTTCTCGCAAAGCATGACGTGAAAGCTACTTTTTTCACGCCCGCCGTTGTCACGCTGATCGATCCGAGCGAGGTTCGACGGATCGCGGATGAGAAACATGAAGTGGCTGTGCATGGCTGGATACATGAGAATACATCGCTTCTCAGCGAGCCAGTCGAGCGTGATCTCATGATCCGCGCTCGCGACAGAATTGCAAACGTTACGGGAACAATGCCTGTCGGACATCGCGCCGCTCAGTGGGACCTCAGTCCTCAAACAATCTCACTCGTGAAAGAGCTCGGCTTTCTCTACGATTCGTCATTGATGGCCGACGAGGAATGCTATGAACTCTGTGTCGACGGAGAGCCGTCGGGACTCGTAGAGATCCCAGTCGAATGGTTGCGAGACGATGCTGTCTACTTCCTTTTCAGCCGCAACCCGGTCACTCGCCCCTATACTCCGCCTCGTGAGGTCCTGGACATTTTCATTCGTGAGCTCGATGCCGCCTATGACGCTGGCAGCATATTTCAACTCGTCATGCATCCTTTCGTCATCGGATATCGCTCTCGGATCTGGATCCTGGACGAAGTCATCAAGCATGCAAAGTCGAAGCACGGCGTGTGGTTCGGTACGCACGCCGAAGTGGCCGCCTGGGTCAAACAACACAGCCTCAAGTGAGGTCATCGCACGTAAGTAGCGCCGTTGATGTCAAGCGTCGCTCCGGAGAGATGCTTGACCTTGCTTGATACAAGAAACGCCACCAACTCACCGATCTCGGAGGGAGGAACCCATTCACCCATGGCAAGCGAGGCTGTCACAGCCTCCTCGCCGCCAGGTTGGAGTGCGGCAAAGTCTTCCGACATTTTCGTTCGCACGATGCCTGGTGCAATCGTGTAGCTCAGGATTCCCTCACGCGCGTAGCCTCTCGCGATGGTCTGAGCTGCAGCCTTGATTGCTGCCTTGGAGGCAGCGTAGCCAATCTGAGCGGGGTTGGTCGAGCCGCGTTGCGCGTTCCAACTTGCAAGCGTGACAATCACGCCACCTTCTCCGCGCCATTGCCGAACGGCGGCGCGCAACAGCCGTGCTGGCGCCAGGACGTTGACTTCGAACTGCTCGGTCCAGGATCGATCCCATGTCGCATCATCGTCGTCGACGCCACCCCAGACGAGAGTCGCGGCATTGAGCACCAGTGCATCGATCCGACCGCGCCAAGCTAATCCTCTCTTCCAGAGCGCCTCGACCGCTTCAAGGTCGCTGAAATCCGCGGCGACAAATAGTTTGTTCGATTGATCGATGTCGGCGAGAGCTTCCTCCGCACCCGCACGGTCGGCATCGTTGCGGTGATGAGCTATGATGTACGCGCCTGCCCCTGCCAAAACGCGTGCTGTCGCCGCTCCGATGCCACTGGATGCACCAGTGAGGAGAATGGTTTTCTGGCTGAGGTCGGTCACGGCTGCTTCCTTTAGATCAACGCTTGAACTTGGTCTGGTCATTCCGAACCGTGGTCAATCCGCCAATCACCTGGAGTGTCGGCGTAATCTCAACATGCCCGATATTGACATGGGCGGGTGCCATGAGCGCATAGCAAACGATACCAGCGACATCGTCTGGCTCAAGCACTTCATAGCCGTCGAGGAACTGCTGCTGGGCTAAGATCGGATCGCCCGCAGACTTGGCAAAAATTCCGGTTCGGGTCCGACCAGGCGCGATCTCGGTGACGCGGATTCGATGACCGCAAAGGTCGATGCGAAGCTGGTTGGCGAAGGCTGCGATGCCAGCCTTGGTCGCATGATAGACTGCGTTACCGCCTGTGAGGGCGTGGTGGCCCGCGATCGAACCAATGAAAACCAGATGACCCCGATCACGACGCTTCATGCCTTGCAGGGCTGACCTGACGATCTGCATCGTACTTGATAGGTTGAGATCGACTAGGTTCTCGACATCTTCCTCGGATGCCGCACCAATCGAACCCCCAAAATTACTGCCGGCATTGCAGACAAGAACATCTGGATCGATGGCAACGAGCAATGCAGTCATGGTGGAGTGATCGCGGACATCGGCCACATGCGCAATGCAGCCTGTTTCCGCCGCCAGGGTATGCAGTTTCGCCTCGCTTCTCGCGACGGCATGGACTGTTGTCCCAAGACGACGGAGCTGCCGAACAATGGCCTCTCCGATTCCACTCGAGGCACCGGTGACGAGAACTTCGTCACCACAAGGTAAAACCGTCATCGCATCAGGCTCGGCAGCCAGAGGGCGATCTCCGGAAACATCATGACAATGATCAGCCCCAGCAACTGCAACCCCATGAAGGGCCACACTGACTTAAGGATATCCTGCAAGGAGACTTCCGGAGGAGCGACACTCTTGAGGTAGAACGAGGATGGACCGAAGGGCGGCGACAGATAGCCGATCTGCATGTTGATGCAGAACAGGACGCCAAACCAAAGCGGATCATATCCCAGTTGCTTGATGACGGGGACGAAAACCGGCATCGTCAACAGGGCGATCCCAATCCAATCGAGGGGAAGACCAAGCAGGATCAGGATGATCTGCATGACGATCAGGATCCCGATCGGAGGCAGGGGAAGTCCTGCGATCAGGTTAGTGAGGTAAGTGATGCCGCCTGTAAATGTATAGATCCCGACGAAGGCCGTCGCGCCGAAGAAGATCCACATCACAGGGCCGATCGCGCGTCCACTCTCCAGCACGATGTCACGCATATCGGAAAGGCGGAACTTTCCATTGATCCAAATTGCAACCAGTGCCCCGGCGACGCCAATCGCCGCCGACTCCGTCGGTGTCGCAATACCAAAATACAGGGATCCGAGAACGGCAAATACCACAGCCATCGGGAGAAAGAGATCCTTGGCCATCAGGATTTTATCCTTAAGTGGCAGATTCAATTCCTCGGCGGGCGGCGGGGGAGCCAGGGAAGGATCGATGACGCAGCGTATGAAAATGTATATTGCGTACAGCAACGCGAGTAGGAGGCCCGGTAGCAGAGCGGCGGCATAAAGCTCAGCAATCGACACGTTGGCAATGAGAGCGTAGAAGACTAGAACCAGGCTTGGTGGAATCATCGCGCCTAGCGAGCCTGCCGCGATGATGGTGCCCAATGCGATTTTCTTATTATAGCCGCGCTTCAGCATAGTAGGCAGGGCGACAAGACCCAGTGTGATGATCTCCGCTCCCACGACGCCGACCATAGCCGCCATCAAGGAGCCGGCGAGCACGACGCCGATCGCCATGCCGCCTGGTAGTCTTGCGGTCCAGAGGTGAAGAACGCTGAAAATCCTTGCCGCAATGCCCCCTCGTTCCAGCAGAATGCCCATGATGATGAACAACGGGACGGTGATCAGCACGTAGTTGTTCGCGTTGTCGTATATTCTGCTGGCGATAATGATCGTGCTTTGAGGCCCGAACATCGTAAAGCCAATGACAATCGCTGTAGCCAGAGTTGCGAAGGCGAGAGGAATGCCGATAGCGACAAGCCCGAATAGTAACCCGAAAGTGACGACTGTAACGAGTTCTGGGCTCATTTTTTCTTCTCGATGAGGTAGGAGAACGACTGGAGGGCCATGAGGACGAATGAAACGAAAAGAGCGACTTTGAGGATAATCGGAAGCGGTGAGTTGAAGATCGTGCCCGAATGCTCGTTTACTTCGATCGCGAAGGCAGCTTGGTTCCACGAGGCCCAGATGAGGATCAGGCAGCAAGCCAGCGAGACCGCGAGGCCTACGCGCCTGAGACGCTCCTGCCACCGGGGTGACAGGTGATCTGTAATCGTTGTGACGGCGATATGTCCGTTATCCGCCGAAACTTGCGGTCCGCACAGCAGGTAATGAAGACCCGCCAAGATGAGCGTAATCTCAAGTGTATACTGCGTCGGCGCATTCAGGAGGTATCGAGCGAGAACCTCATAGAAAGTCAGTAGGAACACTATGATGTAGCCGTACGAAAAAAGATCGCCGACCGCGCGATTGAACCGTGTGATCACGTTGGGCCTCATATGAAAAAGGGACCCGGCTTCTGCACGGGCCCCTTAGGTATGCGGACTAAAGCTTCCCGGTCTTCTTCAGATACGATGTGTAGCTGTTGATGACCTTATCGGCGAGCGGGCTTTTCTTCGCCCATTCGCTCCAAGCCTGCACGGCCATCTTCCTGTACTCCACCTTCTCGGCATCGGACAGTTCCGACAGCTTCAAGCCCTGAGCTTCCGCCTTGGCGTGGACGATGGCATCATCCATCTGGACGCGAACGATGCATCGCACGATCAGGTCACGCATCGAAAGCTCAAGCATCGAGCGCAAATCGGCCGGGAGGGCATCCCACTTGGCCTTATTGACGGAGATGTCAAAGGCCCCGTTCGAATGCATGCTGTTGAGCAATGTAAACTTAGCGTTCGCATAAACGCCGGTCTGATCGTTGTAGGAAAGAGTGCCGTTATCAGCAGCGTCGATGACGCCCTTTTCAAGAGCGGAGAACACCTCCGTCAGAGGCATCACGACCGGCACTGCTCCAAGCTTTTCCCAGATCATGCTCGAAATGCCGGGAGGGCTTCTCATTTTGAGGCCCTTGAAATCGGCAAGCTTGTTGAGCGGCTTGCGAGAGGGAATAGCTTCGAAGGAACCCGTTCCAACGCCGATCGTGTAGATGTTGAAGCGGGAATATGCCTCGCGCAGCAGATCTAGGCCGCCGTAGTAATACCAGTACTCTACGAGCTGGTAGGGAGAGTCGAATGCTCCAGGAATGTCGCCGAGTGGCGCGAAACCGGGATCGATGCCGGTGTATAGGGTTGGATAGGAGACGTGCCCATCGAGGACGCCTGCTTTGATGGCTTCGATCGACTGCGCAAGCGGCACGACCGATCCGGCCGGAAGCATCTGGATTTCAAGACGCCCGCCCGACATCGCTGTCATGCGCTTTGCCCAGTCATCGACGACTTCCGTCAGCTGATTTCCAGGAAGCCACTGGTTCTGAAGCCGCCAGACGATTTTATTCTGCGCCACCGCATGGCCCGACTGCACGATGGCTGCAATCATCATGAGCAAGGCGAGACAGGGTAGTATGTAAACGGAGTAAATACGCCTCATCAGGGTCCCCTTCTGATTATTGAAGCACGCGTTGGAAGCTTTTCAGGAAGTCAGAGCTTCAAAGGGAGCGTGAGTGCTTTACCATTACGCGTCAAGAATATTGTGCGTGTGATGACCATATGTTCGTATCGCGCACAAACCAGGTGCGTGGAGAGGAATGGAAAGTGCTGTTGCAAAAGATTGCGGACAAGATCCTGATCAGCGAGCTATTGTCAGGGTATTGCAGGATGCTCGACACCATGGCGCTCAACGAGGTCGATGCCTATTTCACGGAGGACTGCGTTGTGGAGTTCGGGCCGGATGCAAGGCTCAACGCATGCGGCTCCGCCGATTTGGCAGAAAAGCTCTCCCGCTTGTGGCGCTGGAGGCGAACGGCCCATCACCTTTCCAATGTTGAAGTGCAACTGCTCGGGGATAATCGAGCCTCGGCCATGAGCTATGTACTCGCTTGGCACCAGCGGGATGATGGAACCACCGCGATACTCTACGGGCTTTACCGTGACGCTTTGATCGGGACAGCGAAGGGCTGGCGGATCTACCACCGACGGCAGGAAATGAACGGCAGCGAACCCGCGTTTCCGATCGGCATATTCCCCGCAGAGAGAAGGCCTCCTCCACCGGGATGGACCGTTCCTGAACACCTTAAAGCATGACGAGGCGCAAACTTCGCTATGTGTGCATCGGGGCCGCAGGAATGCACCCTCATGCTGCCGATCGGCTATAGCGCCCAACCGCTAGATCCATGTGGTCGATCTGAGGGGTTCGGCGGGATACGAGGTCGGCAAGCACGCGCCCCGAGCCGCACGCCATCGTCCAGCCGAGCGTGCCGTGCCCGGTATTGGTGTAAAGGTTGGAATAACGCGTTGCTCCAACGATGGGCGTTCCGTCCGGAGTCATGGGCCGGAGACCTGTCCAGAAGCTTGCCTGTCTGATATCACCGCCTTGTGGAAAGAGATCCATGACGGAGTGCTCTAGGGTCGCTCGGCGCGGTGCTCGCAACCGTTGGCTGAAACCGGCGAGTTCAGCCGTTCCACCTACCCTGATTCTGTCGCCAAGGCGTGTGATGCCAACCTTGAACGTCTCATCCATGACTGTAGATGTCGGGGCGGCATCCGGATTGGTGATCGGCATCGTCAACGAGTACCCTTTGACCGGATAAACCGGGAGCTGAATGCCCAATGGCTGGAGCAGACGAGGCGTGTAGCTTCCCAGCGCCGCAACATACGTATCCGCGACGAGGATTTCCCTGCTACTGACTTCGACGCCAGTCACCCGATCGCCTTCTGCTAAAAGTCGTTCGACCGATTTTCCATAGTGGAACTGGACGCCAAGGGCTTCTGCTAAGGCTGCGAGCTTTTGGGTGAAAAGGTGGGCATCTCCCGTTTCGTCCCCCAAGAGTCGAAGTCCGCCGGCGACTTTGTTCTTTACCAACGCTAGGGCAGGCTCCACCATCACGCAGCCGGCAGGGTCGAGAACTTCATACGGAACGCCGTAGGCATCCAGAACCGAAATATCGTCCCTAATGCTGTCGAGTTGCTTCTGGCTGCGAAACAGTTGAAGAAGACCTTTCTCGCGATTGTCGTAGGTGATGCCCGTTTCCTTTCGGAGCTCCTTCAAGCAGTCTCGGCTGTACTCCGCGAGGCTGACCATGCGACTCTTGTTGCGCCTGTAAGCATCCTCAGTGCAGTTCGCCAGCATGTGAGCCAGCCAGCCCCACAGGCGGAGTTCCGCACGCGGCCAGAGAACGAGGGGGCGGTGCTTCATCAAAAGCCACTTGAGTGCCTTGACCGGAATTCCCGGTGCAGCCCATGGAGAGGAATAACCAGGTGAGACTTGTCCCGCATTCGCGAAGCTCGTTTCCATGCCGGCGGCGGGTTGACGATCGATCACCGTCACGTCGTGACCCTGACGGGCAAGGTAGTACGCGGATGTGACGCCGACAACACCGCTGCCGAGGATAAGAATGCGCATAGTGATGGTCTCTGATGGATCGTAGTGAGATTTTTGGTGCGTCGGCTTAGTGCGAGAGGACGCGAGCCGTGAAGTCTCGAGTGCGGGTTTCTTTCGGAGCATCGAAGATCTGCTGTGGAGTCCCGATCTCCACGATGCGGCCCTGATCCATCATGACCACACGTGAGGAGACCTCTCGAACGAAACCCATCTCATGGCTGACGATCAGCATGGTCATTCCATCACGCGCCAGCCCACGGATGATGTCGAGAACTTCACCCACCAATTCGGGATCGAGTGCGGAAGTTATCTCATCGAGTAGAAGCAGTTGCGGCTTAAGGGCAAGTGCTCGGGCAATGGCCACCCGCTGCTGCTGACCTCCCGATAATTCATCGGGGTAGGCTTTCAGCTTGTGTCCAAGGCCAACTTTCTGCAGAAGCGAGTGAGCATGCTCCTCAACTTCTGCGCGCTGCCATTTTTTGATCTTCAGCGGTGCGATGGTGACATTGCCGATAACCGTCATGTTCTGAAAGAGATTGTACTGCTGGAAGACAATGGCCATGGAATCGCGTGCCTGCTTGAGGCTGGAGGCGGAGCTGTAGTCGAGCGTCCTTTGCGCGAGTGTTACCTTGCCGCTTGTTGGCTTGTTGACGCCAACCAAGGTTCTCAGAAGCGTACTCTTTCCGGATCCGGATGGACCGATCAGGCTAACGACCTCGCTGCGTTCGACATCTAAGCAAATGTCGTGAAGAACTTTCAGGTTCTTATAACTAGCGTTGAGGCCATCAATGGCGAGGTGAGGCAAGACGTATCTCCAGATAGCGCCCAAGTCGTGTCAGCGGATAGGACAGGATAAAGTATGCCAGAAGAATGGTGCCGAAGGTGAGGGTAGCAGAGAACCCACGGTTCGAAAGGATCTTTCCGGTAAAAGTCAGCTCGACCACGCCGACTTGAGAGGCGAGTGCAGTGTCCTTGATGAACATAACCATGAACGCGAACCCTGGCGGAAGGATCACCTTCCAGGCTTGCGGAGCCACGATCATATGAATGATCTGCCAACGGCTGAAGTTCATCACCTCGGCAGCTTCGACCTGCTGGCGTGGGACGGAGTCGAAGCCTGCTCGAACGATCTCCGAGAGGAAGGCAGTCGAGACAATGGTTACGCTAACCAGTGCAATCGCGAACAGCGAGGCGTTCGGAGCTACCACCTGGATCGCGAATAGCACAAGGAACAGGATCACAAGGAACGGGATGCGGCGGAAGATTTCCGTATAGGCTATGGCCGCCACTCTCAAAGGAGCAAGCCACGGATTGCGGGTTTGGCGGATGCAGGCCAGCACGAATCCAAGCGTGAAACCAATCAGGCATCCCACGACGGACAGCATAAGGGTCCGCCCTGCCGCCTCGCCCAAGAATACAAGGTTGGGCCAGGTGAAAAAGCGAGGAATTTCAGAGAGGATCGTCTCGATCATCTGAGCAGCCCCCCTCTCACGCGGAAAACGTGTCGGCCGACGAGGCCGAGGGAGAGGCTCGCCGCCAAAGTCATGACGATGTATATGCCGCCGACAACAAGAAAGATCTCGATGGTTCGCAGATTGGACGTTGCGATGTTGAGCGCACGTCCGGTCAGCTCCTCGACTCCATAGAGGGCGCCAATAGACGATCCCAAAACGAGCCAGATGAAGAAGCTCGACAATGGCGGATAAATGGTGCGGGCGATGTGAGGAACGATCACGTACCGCAGCATCTGCAGCCTTGACATCCCAAGCGTCTCAGCCGCGTCAAGCTCGGTCTGGCGGACGGAGAGAAACCCTGCGCGTTGGATATCGGCAAGGTACGCGGCAGAGTTCAGCACCAGCCCGAGCGTGACGGCGGTGAACGAACTCAGCATGATCCCCGCTTCTGGCAAGGCATAGAAGAGAAAGAAGATCTGGACGACCGCGGGCGTGTTTGTGAAGAACGTGACATAGCCCTGAACGATGGAGCGAAGAAGCCGAGAGCCATAAACGAGCGTGTAAGCCCCAAACAAGCCGAGAACCGTTCCACCCCAGAAGGCGATGAATGCGATCTCGAGGGACAGGAGCGCGCCACCGAGCAGATAAGGCAGATGGATGAAGGCCTGCCCGAATTGAAAGGTGTAAGCCATCGAAGCCCACGAGATTGCAGGCCGCAACACACGGCCTGCTTATAGATGAGGTGTTAGAAGAAGGGCTGCGCTTCGACTGGCTTCAGCATCGGCGCGCCGTACCACTTTTCCCAGGTCTGATTCACAGTGCCTGAAGAATGCAGATCATAAAGCACGGTATTGAGAAACTTTCGCAGGCCATCGTTGCCTTCTGAGACGCCGATGCCGCAATAGGCCACGAACACGGTGTCGTTGATGACGCGCCACTTCACGTTTTTGTAGTTCTCGGTGAACTTCATGAAGAAGTCGATATTCTCGACGATGGCGTTCGCACGCCCCTGCGCAACGGCGCGCACCGTGTCTGCGATGGTGTCGACGAGCAGAACTTTGGAGTTCGGGAGCTTCTCCTTCAGGAAATCGACCGACCAGTTGCCTCGCATGTTGGCAAGAGTGATGTCGGGTGTGTTGAGTTCCTTCCACGTCTTGGCGGTCACGGCTTCTGTCGTGAGAGTTGCCATGGCCTCCGTATGCAGCGGCACGGTGAAATCGATCACCTTGTCGCGCTCGGCGGTGCGCGTCAGCGCGCCCATGGAGATGTCGATCCGATCGGAGACCAGGAATGGCACGCGCTGTTGCGACTCCGTCGGTACAAGCTCCACTTTCACGCCAAGGGCATCTGCGAGCTTCTTGGCGATGTCGACATCGAAGCCCTCGAGCTGGTTTGAGGTCCCATAGGAACTCATGGGGGGGAAGTTCGGATTTACTCCAACACGGATCGTGCCACTGGAGATGATTTCGTTGAGTGGGCGAGCCTCGGCTGAGACGGCTGTCAGCCCCAGCAACACGAGAGACGCATGAAGCAGCTTTTTCATGCCGGCGTTCCTTTTCCTGGAAGGCAATCGTCTTGCCTCGCATCGATGTTGATTTAGATGTCGCAACCGGTCAAGAAGAACGTGCGTATAATGAACATATGTTCGTTATGCGACGTAAGGCAACTCTGTTTCTTCGACTGCCCTCGGTTGGGGAATTGATCGGCGGACTAACCCTTCGGGGTCTTGCGGAGGCTTCAAAGCCTTGAAGGTGTCGCAAATTCAGTGCGGATATAGAACATGTGTGCGCGATGAAATGTCAATGCGAGTAGGTCTAGTCATCAACCCTGTGGCCGGTCTTGGCGGATCGGTAGGTTTGAAAGGAACGGACGGCCGCGAAACGGTCGCCGAGGCGCTGCGCCGCGGGGCGGTGGCTCAAGCGGGCGCGCGGGCCCGACGTGCGGTGGCAGTTCTGACGAGGTCGAACCCAGGCGCACACCTTGTCGTAGCCCCTGGCGAGATGGGGGCGGCGCAAGTCGCCGATCTGCCGCTTGCTGCGGACATTCTTGAGCTTGGGAAGCCCACTTTTACGGCCGAGGATACCCGAAAGGCCGTTGCGGCGATGAAGGGAGCGGACCTCATCCTTTTTGCCGGAGGAGATGGCACGGCTCGGGACGTGGCGGCCGCCCTGCCTGAGGGCGCTGGGATGCTAGGCATCCCCTGCGGGGTCAAGATGCATTCGGGCGTTTTCGCGCTCTCACCAGAGGGCGCGGGCCACTTACTGGCCGGTTTGCTGGCGGCTCCCGAGCGGATCCAGTGGCGTGAGGATGCCGAGATCATGGATATCGATGAGGCAGCCCTGCGGGCCGGTCATCTTTCGCCGCACCTCTACGGGTATGCCCGCGTGCCTCAAGCTCGCACGCGCATGCAGGCGGCGAAGGGGGGTGCGCGTCGCAATTCCGCAGCGGCGCTGGAGGAGGCCGCCCAGGCCATAGTGTCTGAAATGGCAGAGGATGTTCTCTACATCGTGGGACCCGGCAGCAGTGCCGGCGCTGTCACCAAGGCGCTCGGCTTCACCCCTACGGTATTGGGAGTAGACGCAATCCGAAATCGGGAAATGGTGGCGCGAGATGCCACGGCCGGCATGCTGCGGGAATTGGCCGGGGAGGGCGAGGTACAACTGGTGCTCGGGGTAACCGGACAGCAGGGCTTCGTGCTTGGGCGTGGCAATCAGCAGATTCCGCCTGACCTCATACGCCGCGCTGGCCTCAATGGGCTGATAATCCTTGCGACCGAAGAAAAACTCTCCGCGCTCGCCACGCCGCGCCTATGGGTCGATACAGGGGAGCCGGATCTCGATGCTAACTTGGCTGGCTTTGTCCGGGTGCGTACGGACGCCAATAAATTCATGATGATCCGGCTCGGTAGCGGTTGAAACCGGCTGTGCGTTGTGCGAACCTTTGTGCGAAAATTGTGACCAGTGGTTCGCAAGGAGACGATATGGCAGTTGAGAGACGTGCCCACCCATGGATGGCGAATTCCGCGCCCGGTGTTCTGGAGGAAATGCTAGCCGAGATTGGGGCAAAGGACATCTCGGAGGTTTTCGAGCAGATCCCGGACGATCACCTCCGCAAAGTGCCGCTCGATCTCCCAGCCGCGCTGACGTCGGAGATGGAGCTCAAACGCGACCTCCTGACGAAGCTCAAGAAAAACCTGGATTGTGAAACGAATCTGAGCTTTCTAGGCGCCGGCGTTTGGCAACACCATGTCCCCGCCATCGTCGATGAGATTGTCGGACGCACCGAATTCGCCACCAATGTGTGGGGCTCGTATCAATCGGACCACGGACGAAACCAGGCTTGGTTCGAATTCTCGAGCCAGCTCGGCGCATTGCTGAATCTCGATGTGGTGCAACTCCCAGTCTATTCCTGGGGATGCGCCATCGGCCACGCGATCCGAATGGCTGCAAGATTGACGGGGCGGCAGAAGGTGCTCGTGCCCCATCTGTCGGATCCGGAGCGCATGTCCGTGATCCGTACCTACTGCCAGCCTACGGCCATGTCGGGACATATCGAGGTCGTTCTCGTCTCGGCGGATCGGGACGGGCGTCTCGATCTGGATGATCTTTCCCGGAAGCTGGGGCCGGATGTGGCCGCGGTCTATTTCGAAAACCCCGCCTATCTCGGCACGATCGAGACCGAGGCTGCCCGGATCGCAGAGATGGCGCGGGCAGCCGGAGCCGAGACCATTGTCGGCGTCGATCCCCTGAGCCTGGGTGTCATGATGGCGCCAGGCGACTACGGCGCGGACATCGTGACCGGACCGGTTCAACCGCTCGGCGTTCACATGAATTGCGGCGGCGGTGTCGGCGGTTTCATCGCCTCTCGCGATGAAGAACGTTACGTACGCGAGTACAATGGCTTTCTGGTCTCGATCGCCGAAACGGTCGTGCCGGGCCAAATGGGCTTCGGCCTCGCGGCGGCGCACCAGAACTCATATGGCTCCCGTGAGCACGGCAAGGATTGGACCGGCAATTCCACTTATCTCTGGGCTGTCGCGGGCGCTGTCTACATGAGCCTTTTAGGCCCTGAGGGATTTCGCGAAGTAGGACAACTGATCCTATCACGTGCGCGTTATGCGGCGAATCTCCTGTCGGAGATTCCTGGTGTGCGAATCCATGCGCCCGACACGACGTTCAAGGAGTTCGTGGTGAACTTCGATGACACCGGCCACACCGTTTCCGATATCAACGATGCCCTTCGCGAACGCGGCATCTTCGGAGGGAAAGATATCTCGAGTGAAGACTTCGGTCTGGGTCAGGCCGCGCTCTATTGTGTAACAGAAATACACAGCGCCGCCGATATCCGCCGTCTGGCCGATGCTCTGAAGGAGATCTGCAAATGAAACTTCCGCAATTCCATGCCGCGAAATGGGATGAGCCTCTGGTCATGGAACTTGGCCGCCCTGGAGCTCGCGGACAGATCTTCCCGGCGCCGGAGCCCGAGATCAAAAGCGCTCAGATCCCGGAAGCCGTGGCGCGCAAGGATCGACCCGCTCTGCCCGAAATTACGGAATTCGAGGCACAGCGCCACTATCTTCATCTGTCACAGATGACGCTGGGCATGATGGGTGTCAGCCTCTTCGGCACCTGCACGATGAAGTACAATTCCAAGACTTCGGAATACGCCACACTTCGTCCGCAACTGGCTGAAGTCCATCCCTACCAGCACCCCGACACGCTTCAGGGTGTGCTCGAAATCATTCACGATTTCGACCGAATCCTGCGCAGCCTGTCGGGCATGGATCAGTTCATCTTCCAGGCCGGCGGAGGCGCCGACGCGGCTTATACCATGGCTGCCGTCGCTCGCGCCTACTGGGCGGATCGCGGCCTGCTACACGAGCGCACGGAGATGGTTACGTCCATCCAGGCACATCCCTGCAATCCCGCCACGGCGGCGGCCGCGGGCTTCAAAGTCGTCAACTTGCCGCTCGAAGAGAACGGCTATCCGTCGCTCGAGGCTCTCAAGGCTGCGGTTGGCCCAAAGACCGCGTTGTTGATGATCAACAATCCGGACGACATGGGTATCTATAATCCTGACATCAAGGAATGGATCCGCGTCGCGAAGGAGGCTGGCGCACTCTGCTTCTATGATCACGCCAATTTCAATGGCGTAATGGGCAAGCTGTCGGCGCGAGAATTGGGTTTCGATGCATGCATGTTCATGCTGCACAAGACCTTCGGCGCGCCCAAGGCGGGCGGTGGCCCGGCTGTCGGCGCTTATGGCTGCACGGTGGATTTGGCTCCCTATCTGCCGGCGCCGGTCGTCGTCAAAAGCGGGGAGCGCTATGCTCTTGATCATGATCGTCCGAAATCGTCGGGCAAGATCCGTGAGTTCTGGGGCAACATCCCACAGGTGGTGAAGGCCTACGCTTGGGCCCGCGCCATGGGAGCCGAGGGCATCCAATTCGCGTCCGACATATCGGTCGTGGCCAACAATTACATGGACAAAAAGCTGTCCGAGATCCCAGGACTTGCCATTTCCCATCCACACATCAACGCACGCCGCATGGAGATGACGCGCTGGTCGCTGGCTCCCTTGGCCGAGGAGACCGGCGTCGGCACGGTGGATTTTGCGAACCGAATGGCCGATTACGGCATCGATCCCTGGTGGATGAGCCACGAGCCCTGGATCGTGGCTGAGCCGTTCACTCCGGAAGCCGGCGAATTGTGGTCAAAAGAGGATATCGATCACTGGATCGCCGTGGTCGCCCAGATCGCCCAGGAGGCGCGTGACAACCCGCAACTGGTCAAGTCCGCTCCTCACAATCAGCCCATCGCGCAGGTGAAAGGCGATGCGTTCGAGGATCCGGCAAAATGGGCAATGACTTGGCGCGCCTACCAGCGCAAGAAGGCGGCGGCCGGTCGGCAAGCCGACACCGGCACGAAATGACGCCCGATTCAATCCGCCAATACCGAAATGCCCTTCAGCGAAAGCCGAGGGGCACGCCCGACGACCAAGTCTGCTGTCAGCCGGGCGGTCATGGGGCCAGCGGAAAAGCCCATCCACGGGAAGAGCGACAGGAAGAAGCCGGGCTGGCCGGACGCCTCTCCGATGATCGGACGCCAGTCAGCCGTGCCATTGACCACAGCGGTCCAACTGCGTACGGCCCTGGCCCGGGCGAGCGCAGGAATCACGCGGGCGGCATTGACCATGTTGCCCGCGAGGCTCGCCGGATCGGTTGCCAAGCTGCCGTCCGCGCGGAGGCGTGCAGGCCAGCCTCCACCGATCAGGCAGGTGCCGTTCAAGGCTTGCTTCGCGGAAAGCTTGCCGGCCGCCGAATAGACCAGGTGCGGAATCATCGTGGCGACAGGCTCCGTCACCGTTACCTGCAGGGGAAAGCCCTGCAGCTCGATGTTCAAGCCCAGCATCCGGGCCACGTCGGCTGCGGCAGCGCCAGCGGCGTTGACCACGCGGCGCGCAGCAATCGGGCCGCGTTCGGTTTGGGCCAGATACCCGCCCCGCGTCGGCTCAAGAGCCGTCATGCGCGTCTCGGTGATAATCTTCGCGCCCATTTTTTGCGCGGCGGCGGCAAAGGCGCGGGTGGCCTTCAGAGGATTGGCTTTTCCCTCTCCAGGGCAGAAGCCGGCGCCGATTGCATCGGCCGTGAGATACGGGGCCCGCTGCCGCAGGGCGTCGCGGTCGAGCATCTCGATATCGACACCGAAGCCGCGTTCGATGACGGCTTTGGCTTCGATGGCCTGCATCTGCGCTGGGGTCGTTGCCACCAACAACCCACCGGTCAGTCGAACATCGAGATCGACGCCGAGCTCGTCGCTCAATCCCAGCCACAGGGCCTGGGACGCCATCAGAAGCCTCAGGGTGGGACCGTACGAGCGTGCCCAGCCAGCGCCCATGCTGACGAACTCGGGATGCTGAATCTGGACGTGTATCGAGCCAGCGTTGGTGCCGGAAGCCTGCGTGTTCAGATCTCGTGCCTCGATCAAGACCACATCCACGCCTTCCTGGGCGAGGTAGTAGGAGACCGCCGCACCGGCGATGCCGCCACCGACCACCAGAACATCCGTTTTCATCGTCACCTCTGAACAGAAATCGCCGGGCTAATTCGGCGTAAGAAAAGGATCTATCAATGCCAAAGCACTTTTCGGGAAGCTACACGGTTACAATCACGCCTTTCACCGAAGGTGGCCGCGCCATCGACTACCCGGCGTGGAAGCGATTTCTGGACTGGCAACTGGCGTGCGGAGTTCCCGGCATCATCATTCTCGGCACGACCGGCGAATTCCTGACGCTGACCGATGACGAGCGGGGCGCTTTCATCGAAGCCACAGTCAAGCACATCGCTGGTCGTATCCCGGTTCTGGTCGGCAGCATGAACGCCTATACGCCTAACGCCGTGCGTTACTCCAAGCAGGCCGAGGATCTCGGCGCAGATGGATTGATGATCATCCCGCCCTACTACTACACCCCGACCGAAGACGAGATCTTCAACTATTACAAGGCGATCTGTGAGGCGGTGAATCTGCCGATCATGCTCTACAACAATCCCTTCACCTCGAATGTGGATATGAGCGCGAAGCTGGTCGGACGCCTGACCAAGAGCTTCGAACAGATCCGCTACATCAAGGAAGCCAGCCAGCGCATCGAACGTATCCATGCCATCATCGTGGAGTCCGAGGGTCTGATGAACGTTTGGGCCGGACAGCAGGTGTTGGAAAGCTACAAAATGGGCGCCAAGGGCTACGTCAATCCCTATGGCAATTACATACCGCGCGCTTCCGCCAGGTTCGTGGAATGGGCAGAGCAGGGTCGGTGGGACGATGTCTGGGCCGTGCAGAGCGTGATTCAGAAGTTTGACACTATCATCACGGAAGGCCACCCGCTCTACGGTCATCAGTGCTATTCCAAGGCGCTGGCTGCTGCAGCCGGGTACCCGGTCGGTGATGTGCGGGCGCCGATTACCACATTCGCATCGCTCGGCGAAGAGGGGCGTGAGCGCGTGGCGCGGATGGTGCCGCTGATGAAGGAACTCGACGCGATCGTGGATCGCATCGAAGCCCGCGCGCCGATGGCGGCCGAATAAGACAATCCCGCGGGTGCGGCTGAAATCCGTGCCCGCTTCCGCTTCCGAGCCTTCAAGGCAGGAAAGCCGGGCTATCATCGGATATAGGCTGCCCCATTGATGTCGATCGTGCTTCCTGTCAAATGCCGCGCAGTTCCGCCTGCCAGGTACACGGCAAGATCGGCGATCTCCGCCGGCGGCACCCACTCGCCCATGGGCAGGGTGGCCGTGACGGCGGCCTCGCCACCCGTCCGGGCGGCCGAGTTTTCCGACATTTGCGTCCGAACCACTCCGGGTGCGATCACGTATGCGAGAATGCCTTGGGCCGCGTAGGCGCGGGCAACGGTCTTGGTTGCCGCAGCGATGGCGGCTTTCGAGGCCGCATAGGCAATCGCTCCGGGATTGGACGAGCCACGCGTCGTCACCCAACTGCCGATCCCGATCACAGCGCCGGCCCGGCCTGATTCCAGCCAGCTCCGCACGGCTTGGCGCATCAACCGCGCCGGAGCCTGCACGTTAACGGTAAGCGCCTCGTCCCAGACCTGCTCCCATTCCTCAATGGGATCGGTTATGCCTCCGGATTGGCGCATGATGCCGGCATTGTTGACCAGCACATCGACCTTGCCCGACACAGCCAGCGCCTGCTGCCACAGGGCATCGACCTGAGCCATTTCAGACAAGTCCGCCTGGATGAGATGGGCCTGATCCTGCGCCGCGCCATCCAGCGCCGCCATGGCTCCATCCTGATCGGAACCGTAGTGAGCGAGCACCGTCGCGCCCGCTTTGACCATGGCTGCCGCAGTCGCTGCTCCGATCCCCTTCGAGGCACCCGTTACGAGAACGGTCTTTCCGGCCAGCTGCGTCATGAAATCGGATCCTATGTGCGAGTGATAAAGGGTTTGCCGCGCAAGGCCGGATGACTGCGCGCATAAGGTGCCGGCGGCGCAATGTCCTCACCCAGAGCGAGTGCCGCATGCCAGGCCCAACGCGGGTTCCAGAGCATGGCCCGGGCAAGACCGATCATGTCGGCCTGGCCTGTTCTGAGGATACTCTCCGCCTGCATGGGTTCTGTGATTTGCCCGACGGCCATGGTCGGAATCTGTGCATCCGCCCGAATCGTCGCGGAGAGATCCACCTGATATCCGGGACCCGTCACGATCTTCTGGCGCTGGTCGAGACCGCCTGAACTCACATGGATCAAGTCGCAGCCTCGTGCCTTCAGTTCCTTCGCGAAGCCAACCGACTGCGAAAGATCCCAGCCGCTTTCAATCCAGTCGGTAGCGGAAATGCGGACGATGACGGGCTTATGGGCGGGAAATGCAGCTCGCACGGCTTCGAAGACCTCGAGCGGAAACCGCATTCGGTTTTCCAAAGATCCACCGTAGGAGTCGCCGCGCTGGTTCGTCAGTGGTGAAAGGAACTGATGCAGCAAGTAGCCGTGAGCCGCATGAATCTCCACCAGGTCGAAACCGGCTCGCTCGGCTCGCATAGCAGCCTGAGCAAAAGCCGCACGAACCCGGTCGAGGCCTTTTTCGTCGAGAGCCACAGGGGTCGCCCATTCGGGCAGGTAGGGGAGGGCGGACGGTGCAGACACCGTCCAACCGCCCCGGTCATGCGGTACGTGCCCGGCGCCGTCCCATGGAGCCGCCGTGCTGGCTTTGCGCCCTGCATGAGCAAGCTGAATTCCCATGCGGCTCGCGCCTACGGACCGGCAGAAGCTGACGATTCGTGCGAAGGCCGCTTCGGAGGCATCGGAATACAAGCCTGGGCAGGACGGCGTGATGCGTCCCTCGGGCTCGACACCGGTCGCTTCCGCGATGATGAGACCTGGCCCAGATTGAGCGAATTGACCCAGGTGGGCCAAGTGCCAATCACCCGGCACGCCATCGACAGCCATGTATTGGCACATCGGGGCGACGGAAATGCGGTTCTGAATCATCAGATCTCGAAGGGTGATAGGCGAGAAGAGAAGGCTGGCCACCGGTGGTCCTTTTCGGCTGCGGAGGCGCAATAACGGTTGCTCCGCCTATTCCGTGCGTTATAGTAACTTTTGTGCGCAATTTGAACATGCCTCGTCTGATCTGACAAGCGTAAAGGACCTAGGATGAACCGTTTGGATGTTGCTGCCAGCACCTTTCCCTTCCTCTATTCTCACACAGGCCTCGATGCATTGAAGCATTTGCGCGGTTTAGGATACGACCGCTTCGAGATGATGATCTTCCCTCCGCACTGCTGGCCGCGTGAGTTGTCGGCCGAGCAGCGGAAGGAATATCGCGCCTGGCTCGACGGCGAGGGAGCCAGCCTCACCTCATTCTGCTACCCGCTTTTGGACAACAATCCGAACAGCGTCGACAAGCTGATGCGTGAGTACACGCTCGACCGCTATCGCGAGGCGATCGACCTCGCGGCCGAATGGAACTGCCCGTATGTGGTCTGCATCCCGGGGCCCGTCAGCAGCCTCATCAATCCGCCAAAGCAGTGGATGCTCGATTGGTTCGTCGAAGGCATGAAGCAGCTTCTAGCGCATGCCAAGGGAACGGGCGTTCAGCTTCTGCTCGAGAACGTACCCTTCACGTTCCTGCCGACCGCGCAGGACATGAAGGATACGGCGGCCTTGATCGACCCGTCCATCGGTGTGAACTTCGACATCTGCAACTCGGCTTACATCAAGGAAGACCCGGCGGAAGCCGTCCGTCTGCTCGGCGATCTCGTCAAGAATGTCCACATCTCGGATTCCGGCTACGGCGAGTTCAAGCATGACCGCCTGGGCACTGGCATAGTCGATCCCAGTCCGGTCTACGAGGCACTGTGCGATATCGGCTATACCGGCGCTACCGTGATGGAGATCATCACCGACGCCATGGTGCCCGGGGCTGACCCGGATGGGGACATCCGTGCCAGCCACGAGATCCTCGCCAAGAGCGGCTGGAAGCCACTGGCTTAAGCAAGGCCCCCGTCGACGGGGACCACGAGCCCCGTCAGCCCCGCTGATGCGTCGGAAGCGAGAAAGTAGGCAGTGCTGGCCACCTGATCGATGGTGGCCAGTTTACCGAGCGCCGTTTCCTTCGCCAATGCCGCCAGAGCGTCCTCTGGCGCGGGGCCGCCTGCCGCATGGCGCCTGGCGATCCTGGCGAGCAGGGCATCGGTCATGATCGGTCCGGGAGCCAGGGCATTCACTCTCGTACCCGCGGGGCCCATATCCTGAGCGGCGGCTCGCATGATGCCGATCGCTGCGTGTTTCGATGCCGTATAGAGCACCTGTTTCGGATGGGCCTTGTACCCATTGAGCGAGGCCATTACGACGGCGCTGCCGCGTCCCGTTTGCGCCAGGGCTCCGGCGAAGGCTCCGAGAGTCGCGGCAACGCCCCAGACATTGATCGCCATGACTGTCTGCCATTCGTCCGCATCGAGGGCATCCATCCCGCGCCATGGCGGAACGACGCCAGCGTTGGCGACAACGATATCCACTAATCCTAAGACTGATGCGATACCCCGCATCCGGTCCTGGCAATCGAGCCGGGAGAGATCGACATCTTCTATGTGCCAGTCCGACGGGACCTCCGCGTTGGCAAGGCTCGCGCCATGATCGATGATGGTGATCGCGGCCCCTGCCTCTTCCAGGCGCGTGGCAATGGCTCGGCCAAGTCCACCGGCGCCCCCCGTCACAACCGCGCGCCGACCTGACAGTGTTTGTTCTTGTGCCATGTTGCCTAGAACCCTCCAACAAAGTATATCCAACGGTCAGCGCACAAATGTGCGCAATTCGCACGTACTTCGTAGAGGGGCAGGCGCTAAGATGCAACCGGCTAGTAAGGTAGTGATCTTAGGGGCAGGGTCGATAGGCGTTTCCTTCGCGGCCGTCTTCGCTGATGCGGGTTTTAGCGTCACTTTGTCCGAGCCGGATGAAGGTCGCCGCGTGGCCGCACCTGCCGGAGTTGATGCTCAGAACAAAAGCATCGCTCTGGCCGGATTGACTCTCGGACGCGAAGGAACGGTCGAATGTGTTGCCGATCCCGGGGATGCCCTCAAGGAGGCGGCGCTGGTGATCGAGGCAGGCCCTGAACGTCTCGATGCGAAGCAGGCCATCTTCGCGGATCTTCTGGCGCGCAGCGGTGACGGCACCGTGCTGGCAACGGCATCCTCTGCGATCACTATGTCGCGCATCCTGCCAGATCCGAAAGCTCAGGCGCGTTGCCTCGTGGCACATCCGGTTAATCCTCCCGCTGTCCTAAGGCTGATCGAGTTGGTGCCTGCGCCCCAAACACTCTCGTCTACCATAGAGATGGCCGCAGCCCTGTTTTCAGCAGCCGGGTTCGAAGCGGTACGCCTGGGCCACGAAGTTGAAGGCTTTGTGTTGAATCGTCTTCAGGGAGCGGTGCTGCGAGAGGCTTACCGGCTTGTCGATGAACGAGTCATCGATGTCGCGGGACTGGAGGCTGTCATGCGACTCGGGCTCGGCCCCCGCTGGGCATTGTCTGGTCCCTTCGAAACAGCAGAGTTGAACACGCCGGGTGGCATTCGCGCTCACGCCGCGCGCATGGGGCCAGCCTACAAGGCAATGGGCGAGGCGCGGGGGGAGAGGGGATGCGACTGGAGCGATGATCTCGTCACTCGCGTCGAGAAGGAAAGGCGTGCGATGCTTGACGCCAAAGATCTGCCCGCCCGCACCGCATGGCGCGCTCGTGCTGTCGCCAGGCTTGTGGCGGAGCGCAACCGTTTGATGGAAGATTAGGATGGCACGAGAGCCTATTGTGCACTTCGATGGAATGTCTATTCCCATCAAAGCGGGACAATCCCTCGCCGCAGCGCTGACCGCAGCCGGGCAAAGAACGTTCCGGGAGACTTCCAAGGGCAGCAGCCGTGGCATCTTCTGTGGTATGGGTATCTGCCAGGATTGCCTTGTCACCGTCGATGGCGCCCCAAATCAGCGCGCTTGCATGACACTCGCCCATGACGGCATGCAGGTGTCGACGCAGGTTGCGCTGGCGCCGCTCATGGATGCGCCGCCGCTGGACCGCGCGCCGCCGTCCCGCCAGATCTCTCCGGACGTTCTCGTCATCGGAGGCGGCATCGGCGGTTTAAACGCTGCCATCGCAGCCGCCCAGGCGGGAGCGCAGGTTGTGCTTCTGGATGAACGCAAGGTTCCCGGCGGCCAGTATCTCAAGCAGTCGGCGGTCGCAGACGAGCCACTCGACGTGCAGCAGGCCGAGGGACAGAAACTCGTCTCGGCCGCACGAGCGGCCGGTGTCGAGATGACCGGCGGTGTCGAGGTTTGGGGAGCGTTCGACGGCTTGCTGTTTCTCGCAGAGCACCAGGGTGGAGCGCTCGTGATACGTCCGCGGAAGGTGATCGTGGCGACCGGCGCTTATGAACGTCCGCGCATGACACCCGGTTGGACATTGCCCGGCGTCATGACGACCGGTGCGGCGCAGACCTTGTGGCGCAGCTACCGGACATTGCCTGGGAAACGCGTTGCGATCTTCGGAACTGGGCCGTTGAACATCCAGGTTGCCCTGGAGCTGGCACAGGGTGGCGCCGAAGTCGCTGCCGTTGGAGAAGCAGCATCAAAACCGACGCGGAACATTGCCTCAGGTATCGCACTGATCAAAGCAAACGCTACACTTGCGCTCAAAGGCGTCATGATGCTGGCTGGCCTCAGGCATCGACGCATCCCGATCCACTACGAGGCGAACCTGGTGGGTGTCGAGCAAGTGGACGGAAGGCTCGCTGTGACATATCGCGACTCGTCCGGTACCCATCAGACCATAGTGGATGCGCTGTGCATGAATGACGGCTTCGAGCCGCAGAATGAGATCCTGCGCCTCTTGGGTGCGGAGATGGCATATGATCAGGATTTCGGCCACCTGCGGTGCAGGCGCGGCGAAACTATGGAGACGACGGTCGAAGGTCTCTATGCCGTTGGCGACTGCGCAGGGCTCGGCGGAGCGCCCGCCGCCGCCGTCGAGGGGCGCATCGCTGGCCGTGCCGCGGCCGCTTCCTGTCGAGACGAGGCGTTGGGCGACATATCAGGTCTTCACGCTCAATTGAGGCGCCACAGGGCATTTCAGTCCGCTCTCTGGCGCATGCATAGTCCTGCGCCGCGAACTCTGACGGAGGCTCTCGATGAGACGATCGTCTGTCGCTGCGAAGAGGTCACGCTTGGCGAGTTAAGACAGAGCTTGACCGACAAGCCGGGACATGCGGGCACCATGAAGCGTGCGACGCGCGCCGGCATGGGCCGATGTCAGGGACGATATTGCGGTCCTGTTGTCGCCCGGCTGGTTGCGGAAGAAACTGGGCAGCCTCTGCGCGATCACAGCTACTTCGCGCCTCGCGTGCCGATCAAGCCGATCAGCATCGCGGCCATTCTTGCCGCGCAGGAGGCCCTGGATGGGCAGATATGACGTTCTGGTCATTGGAGGCGGCATCGTTGGTTTAACGGCTGCGATTGCGTCCGCTGGGCAGAACGCGCGGGTGTTGATCGTCGATGCGGGCATCAATGCCGGCAGCAATGCCAATGCGGGCAGTTTGCATGTGCAATTGCAGAGCCGCTTCATCCGCCTCTACCCTGATCAGGCTCCCAATGTCGAAGCGTCGCTGCCCCTCTATCTTCAGGCGGTGCGAGAGTGGGAGCGACTCGACGCCCTGTTCGGCTCTTTCGACCTCGTGCGCAAAGGCGGGCTCATGTTGGCCGAGGGAGAGGATCAACTGCGCTTTCTGGAGATGAAGGCTCGACGCGAGGAGGCGCGTGGCTTGAGCGTAGAAATTCTCGACAGGCGCCAGCTTGACGCCCTGGCGCCATGGCTTGGTCCGCAGATCATGGGAGCCGAACTCTGCCGAGATGAGGGAAAGCTCAATCCGCTGGCAGCGAATGTGCGCCTGCGGGCCGAGGCGCGCAGGCTCGGGGTCGAATTCTTAAGCGATCAGGTGGTTTCGTTGCACGTCGATGGGGCTGTTGTTCGAGCAAAAGGGCAGGGCGGTCAGGTTCATGCAGCAAAGCAGGCTGTGGTTGCCGCGGCCTGGGGCAGCGGGCCTCTGCTGAAAGGGTGGGGGCCACCTGTACCGAGCCGCGCCGAACCTCTTCATATGAATATCACGGAACCCGGTGAAGTGAGAATCAATCACCTCATCCAGCACGCGGAGCGCTCGATCACCTTGAAGCAGTTCGGAACCGGCCAGATCGTAATCGGTGGAGGCTGGGCGGCACACGACCGGGGCAATGCTTCTGTGCCGAGTGTTCTGGCTGCGTCCATGCTTGGTAATGTGGCCTTGGCGGCGCGCCTGGTGCCATCCATCAGCCGGTTGCGGGTGTTGCGCACATGGGCCGGCATGAACACAACCGTCGACGGCAAGACCGTGATCGGCCGCTTACCGGCTGCGCCCAACATCATTGTCGCCGTCCCGGGAGATGCCGGCTACACGCTGGGACCACTGGTCGGGCGCGCTGCCGCAGAGATAGCCGCAGGGCAGCCGCCATCTTTCGAGATCGCGAATTACGGCCCTTCCCGGTTCGCCGCCTGATCCTCCTGCTTCAGTGCTTGAGAGCCTGAGAAATGTTCGAGCTCGTCTCCAGCAGACGCGGCAGGATGTAATCTTTCATCTCTTCCGCCGTCATGCGCACGGTCGGGACGCCCACATTGATCGCGCCGACCAGTCCACCCATCGAATTGCGAAGCGGGACGGCGATCGACATCAGGCCGATTTCCAATTCCTGGTCGACCAGGGACCAGCCCTTATCCCGAACATCCTCCAGGATCTTGCGAAACTCCAGCCGGTTGGTGACCGTCCGGTTGGTCAGGGGCGTGAGAGGAATATTCTGCAGGATGCCGGGCCACATCTCTTCAGGCTGGGCCGCCAGCAGCACACGGCCTGTTGCCGTGCCATGCGCAGGGAATCGAGAGCCGACGCTGATCCCAACGCTGATCACGCGATGATACTGCGTGCCGCTGACATAGACGACGTCGAACTTGTCCAGCACGGCTGCAGAGCAAGATTCCCGGATTTCTTCGGCGAGGTGATCGATGAAGGGGCGCGCAATGTCCCAGGCCCCCTTCGAGGACAGGACCGAATAGCCAAGCTCGAGAACCTGCGGTGTCAGGTCGAACAACTTGCCGTCCGCCACCGCATATCCCTCATGCACGAGCGTTAGAAGAATGCGCCGGGCGCCTGCCCGGGTGTTTCCCGTTTCCGCAGCAACCTCAGACAAGGTCATTTTCCGCCGCGTCCGGTTGAACGCACGTAATACCTCGAGGCCGCGGGCTAGGCTGCTGACATAATCGCGCGGATTGAGACCGTTCTTCTCATTATCGTCGCTCAAGTCCAGTGAAGCCGTCATCAAGCCTGTGCGCGATGGAGCTTTCGGCGGGAGGATATTATGTTTGTCGTCTTCATCCGACATTTGTTCTTCCTTTTTATGTCCTTGTGCCGATGAATGCCTAGAGAGCACTTCGTGCGTAACACAAACCAGTTATCTCAGGAAATTGAAAAGTTACAAAATTAGTCCTTGCCAAACTCCTTGTCCCTAGCGTTATATCGAACAAAAGTGCGCTATGTGAACTCGTCGGATAAAAAGAGGGAGACCACGGATGACAAATTCGCGATCCAAGACACCAAACCTGACACGGCGTGGCGCCTTGAAGGGCTTGGCAGTCGGCACGGCTGCCGCAGCTCTGCCGTTTGGTGCATTCGCTCAGCAGAAGCAGATCACGTTGCGCTGGTGGTCGCCGCAGGGCTCGCCGGCTCAGGTCGAGGCCTACAAGTTTCAGATCGCCAAATTCGAAGCCCTGAACCCCGGCATCAAAGTCGTGTTCGAGGCGAGCTCCGACGAGGGCTATGCTGCCCAGCTGGCAGCGGCGTTCTCCAGCGGCCAAGTTCCCGACATTGTCACGCATTTGCCCTCCTTCTCAGTGGCGAGCTATTACTCGAAGGGCCTCGTAGAGCCGTTCGACGATGTGATCAAAGCCATTGGGGCCGATGATTTCTACCCCGGCGCCAATGACGTGTTCAAAGCTCCCGACGGCCGCTACATCGGTACGGGCATAGGAAACTCCGCCGCAAACATGCTGTGGCTGCGCAAGGACCTGATGCAGAAGGCTGGCATCACGAAAGCTCCCGAAACATGGGACGAACTTCGTGCAGCCGCGCAATCAATGCAGGGCGGCGGCATCTACGGTGCGCCGCTTCCCTACGGTCGGAACTCGATGACATCCCTTGTCTTCATCGGCTTCATTCATCAAGCGGGCGGCCAGGTGTTTACCCCCGATCTGCAGGTGGCCATCGATAGCCCCGAGACCCGCAAAGCCCTGGAATTCTATGGTTCCATGCGCAAGCTGTGCCCGCCCGGAGCCGCCAATTACAGCTGGGGCGAGAGCCTTACGGCCTTCGTGAGCGGCGCAACGGCCACCGGCCTCTATGCGGGCCGCGTACTTGCAAATGTGGTCAAGCAAAACCCGAGCATTGCCGATCAAATCACCTGCGTCACCTATCCGACCATCTCGAAGGATGTGGCACCCTGGACCTTCAATGACTTTCCCTCCGTTTTCATCCCCGCGCAGTCGAAGAACAAAGAAGCAGCAAAGGCTTTCGCTGCGTTTTTGTTTAATCCGGAGGGCTACATCAAGCAGCTTCTGGCTGCCCCTGGACATGTGCTGCCCGTGCTGAAGTCGATCGGGTCCAACCCGCAGTATCTCGAAGATCCGATCATCAAGAAGTATAATGCCGAAGTTCAACTCATGTCGTCGGCAGCGGCTGGAGGCTTCAACCTCGGCTACGAGTCCAAGAAGCATAAGTCCAATGCAAAGGGTGGCGAGGTCGTTGCAAGTGGCGCCATCGCAACCCTGGTCCAACGTGTCGTCCTGAACGGCGACAACGTCGATGCGGCGCTTAGCGACACTGCCAAGACCATCGAAGGCATCATGAAGTCCTGAAGACCCTCATGGGCGGCAGGCCTCAAGCCTGCCGCTCGTGCCAGAGGAATGGAATGACGACACTCTCCCAAGCTTCATCGGTCTCGATGCGGGCCGAGCAGACCCGCCTTGAGCGCCGATACGCTCATCTGGGCCTGCTGCTGATTGCGCCTACCGTGCTCATCTTCAGTGCAGTCATCGTGTATCCGCTGATCTCAGCAATCTACATGAGCCTGTTTTCGATCTTCACCCCAACCCTCGAAGGAAAATGGGTGGGGGTGGATAATTACGTTCAGCTTCTGAGTGCTTCTGAGTTCTGGTGGTCGCTTCTCAATAATCTCATCTGGACCGTGGGAACCCTCACGCTTCAGATCGTCTTCGGCATTGGCATGGCGCTGGTGTTGCATCAAAACATATGGTTTCGGAGCCTTGCCCGCAGCCTCATCCTATTCCCCTATTTCATTTCGACAGTCGTCGCGGTTCTGGTGTGGAAATGGCTGTTTAACGATCTGTATGGCATCCTCAATCATTTGATGATGTCGGCAGGCTTGATCGACATGCCGATAGATTATCTCGGCGATATGCCGAATGCCATGATTTCGGTCATTCTCGTGGGTGCGTGGAAATATTTCCCGTTCGTTGTCATTGCCGTTCTCGCACGCCTGCAATCGATTCCCGATCAACTCTATGAAGCCGCCAAGATCGATGGCGCTGGAGCTGTCGCACGCTTCTTCGACGTGACGCTGCCGCAACTGCGGGAAGTTCTCGTGGTGATCGTGATGCTACGAGCCATTTGGGATTTCAAGGAATTCGACCTGATCTTCCTGCTGACGGGAGGTGGACCGATCATCTCGACCCAAACATTGCCGCTTATGGTCTACAAGGAGGCTTTTGCGCTCAATCAACTGGGCATGGCGTCCGCCTATGCCGTCGTCATGATGGCGATCATGCTCTTCTTCATGATCGTGTACATTCGTAAGACACGGGAGAAGTCGGCATGATGCGCCGTACCGTCTTCAATATCTGCGCTTGGATCGTCATTCTCATCGTCGCCTTCCCATTGTTCTGGATGGTCGTCACCTCGCTTAAGCCGCAATCGGAACTGTTTAGCCGTCCTCCGACATTCCTGCCTGCGACCTTGACGCTGGAGCATTATGCAAAGTTACTGTGGGAAACGAACTTCCTGTCTTATTTCCGGAATTCAATCATTCTGTCCGTGATGACAACAGTCGTCGTCGTAGGGGTGGCAACGCTAGGTGCCTTCAGCTTGGTGCGTTTCAAGTTCCGGGGCCGTGAGACCCTGGCTTTCCTCGTGCTCTTCACCTACCTGCTGCCATCGGTCGTCCTGATCCTTCCGCTCTATCTGATGCTGGTACGGCTCGGTCTCTCCAACACGATTTTCAGTCTCGTAATTGCCTACACCACGTTTGCGCTACCCTATGCCCTTTGGCTGTTGCGGTCCTTCATGGCAGGCATTCCGGAGGACATAGAGTCGGCAGCCCTGGTGGATGGTGCTTCCCGAATGGAGGCCTTCCGGGATGTGATTCTGCCCCAGCTTTTGCCCGGCATCATATCGACTGCGCTTTTCACATTCATCCTGTCGTGGAATGAGTACCTCTACGCTCTGGTGCTGGTAAACTCTGACGATACGCGCCCTCTGACCACTGGCGTCATGAACATGCTGATTTCATCCTTCAATATTGAGTGGTCGCTACTGATGGCCGCATCAGTGATGATGAGCGTTCCACTGATCATCGCCTTTGCATTCCTACAAAGTTATTTGACCCGGGGCTTTGGCGCCGGTGGCGTGAAAGGTTAATCTCATGGCTGATGTTGTTTTCTCAAATGTCCGTAAGGCGTTTGGAGGCTTTACAGCTTTGGAGAACCTCAATCTGTCGATCCGTCAGGGAGAGTTCGTCTCCCTCCTCGGTCCCTCGGGATGCGGAAAGACCACTACCTTGCGCATGCTGGCGGGCCTCGAGTTCCCGACCTCCGGAGAAATCCTGATCGGCGGCCGTGTCGTGAACGATCTTCCGCCCGGCGAAAGGGACATCGCCATGGTGTTCCAGTCCTACGCTCTCTACCCTCATATGACGGTCGAGAGGAACATCGCTTACCCGCTCAAGAAGCGCGGCGCTTCCAAGAGCGAAATCGTTGAAAAAGTGTCGCGGGTCGCCGAGATGCTGCAGCTGACTCCCCTTCTCGCTCGCAAGCCCCGCGAGTTGTCGGGCGGCCAACAGCAGCGTGTAGCTCTCGGCCGGGCGCTAGTGCGTGATCCGAAGGTGTTTCTTCTGGACGAGCCGCTGTCGAACCTTGATGCAAAGTTGCGCGGCTATATGCGCGCCGAGCTCATTGAGCTCCATGCCAAGCTTGGTCGCACCATGGTTTATGTGACCCATGACCAACTCGAGGCCATGACCATGTCGGATCGCATCGCCATCATGTATGGCGGCGTGCTCCAACAGTTTGCGCCGCCTCAGGAGGTTTACCGCGAGCCTGCGAACCGCTTCGTGGCTGGCTTTATCGGAACACCTTCGATGAACCTCGTCGACGGCACCTTGAGGCAGGACGGCGGGCGCTGGATCTTCCAGGCAGACGGTCTCGAGATTTTCGCAGACATGCTTGATGACAGCGCCGTTTCCGGGCCTGCATGCCTGGGATTGCGCCCTGAGGAAATTACCCTGGGCTCCGGCCCCTTGGCTGGCGTCGTTCAACTGGTTGAGCAGACAGGTCACGAAAACATCGTCGTGGTTCGGATCGGTCAGAGCCTTCGCCTGACGGGTCGCGCTTCTGGCAACCAAGTTTGGCGGATGGGCGAAACGATCCCACTCAGCGTCAACGCCGAAGCGGCTCATTACTTTGCGGATGGGCCAACTGGACGCCGGCTGAATGCACCAAGGCGGGCAACTTCCTTTCGAAACCTACAAAGCGTTCTTTGAGACTTACAGGAGACAGAACTTGGACCGTAACTCCATCAACTGGTCGGGGCCGATGCCTGCGATCACGACCCCCTTCCGCCCAGATTTCTCGCTAGACGAAGAAGCCTTCGTTGCGAATATCGACAGGCTCTTCGCCGCTGGCTCCACTGGCATGGTTGCGGTTGGTTGCACGGGCGAGTTCTGGGCCATGAGCATGGCCGAGCGTGCACGTGTCGCCGCACTGACCGTGAAGGCTTGCAAAAACCGTGGACCTGCCATCATCGGTACGGGCGCCATCCGCCCCGAGGATGTGATCGAGCAGATTCATGCAGCCAAGGAAGCCGGCGCCGATGGCGTTCTGGTGATGCCGCCGTTCTTCGCTCACTTGACCGATGCCGAGATCATCGCCCATTTTGAAGCCGTTAATGCAAAGTCGGTTCTGCCGATCCTGCTGTACAACATTCCCGGTAACGCGGGGAACGCCATCACGCCGGACATCGCCGATCGGTTGGCCGGTCTCGACATGGTTGTAGGCATCAAGGAAAGCAGCGGTTCGTGGACCAACTTCCACGCCACCCTGAACCGCGTGCGCGACCGCATGCTCGTGTTCTGCGGGCCTTCCTCCGTCTATGGCGTTGCCGCAACCCTGGCGGGAGCAGACGGCTTGATCGATTGCTTCCCCAATGTGTGGGACAAGGGATGTCTTGATCTCTGGCATGCCACGCGTGCCGGGCGGCTTGATGAGGCATGGGCTCTTCAGGAGACAGGCATTGCGTTGACCAACCTGTTCACCAGCGGCGAGAGAACTCTCTATCCCTCGACGAAGTCGGCCATGAATTTCCTCGGATTGCCGGGCGGCGGCGTGCCTCGACCTCCCCTGCGGCGTTTGTCTGGTGCAGCGCAGGTAGGACTGGAGGCAGGGCTTCGAAACCTATTGGCCTTGCCGGCCAAGGTCGCCTGAGGAGTCGGGGAATGGATCTCGGTTTGAAAGGCCGCAAGGCGATCGTAACGGCCGCGAGCCGCGGGCTTGGTCTTGCAACGGCCAAGTCTCTAGCTCGCGAGGGTGTCGCTCTGACGATGAACGCGCGCTCGTCTGACGCCTTGGAAGCAGCGGCAGCGGGAATCCGGGCTGATTTCGGCGTCCCGGTGACCGCCGTGGCAGCGGATTTCAATACGGCTGAAGGACGCGCTGCAATCCTAGCAGCCTCGGGCGATGTCGACATTTTAGTCAACAACCCCGGCGTCCGCCAGGTGCCCACCCCCTATGCCCAGATTACCCCTAATGACTGGCGGCAATGGCTTGAGGTTCACTTCCTCTCGTCTGTGGAGATGATCACCGCCGTTGCTCCCGGCATGCAGAGCCGGCGTTTCGGCCGTATCGTCAACATGAGCGTGAGCTTCATCAAGTTCCCGCAAGTAGGTTTCGCGCACAGCCATGCCGCCCGTCTGGCTCTGTCTGGAGCTGTCGCCGCCATGGCGCGAGAGCTGATCCTACATAATGTGACTATCAACACGGTGTGTCCCGGCCTATTCGACACGGATGCGCTGCACACCAACCTGCATGCGCATGCCAAGCGCGGGAATACGACCTATCAGGAAATTGTAAAGAACCGCCTGGAATCGTGCCCGGCGGGGCGCATCGCCGATCCTTCCGAATGCGGCGACCTGATTGCTTTTCTTTGTTCAGCGCAGGCCGGCTTCATGACCGGCCAGAACATCGTCAACGACGGCGGTGTTTATCAGGGATTGTTCTGATGAAAGTCGCTATGATTTCCGGCGCCGGGCGGGGTCTTGGCGCCGCAATTGCAGCGCGTCTGCAGGCCGACGGCTGGACACTCTCGCTTGGCCTTCGTGATCCATCCCAGGTTGAGCATTCTGAAAAGGTCTCCGCGACCAAGTTCGATGCAAACCAGCCTGACACCGCGAAAGCCTGGGTCGACACAACCGTTGCGCGTTTCGGACGCATCGATGCCTTGATAAACAATGCTGGCATCTTGCGGATGGTTGATTTTTCGCAGGGCACCGAGGCGGATCTCGATGAACTGTGGAGCGTTAACGTCAAGGCGCCTTTTCGCTTAATCCGTGAAGCGCTGCCCCACCTCAGGGCAACGGGCACAGGCCGGGTGATCAACATCGCCTCAACGGATGGCAAACGGTTTCGATTAGGCACATCTGTCGGCTACTCCATGACCAAGCATGCCTTGGTAGCCATGACACAGGCCGTGCGCTTTGCAGCATGGGACGACGGTGTGCGCGCCACGGCTCTCTGTCCGGGTGCGATCGATACCCAGTTGATCGCCGACGTTCCAGGAGCAACACCGAAAGCTGATCGCCTTAGGCCTGAGACAGTGGCCTCGATGGTCGGCTTTATCCTAAGCTTGCCCAACCAGGCTTCGGTGCCGGAATTCATCAGCAACACAAGGCTGGAAACCATCATATGACCCTCACCAACGATGTTCTGGCCCAGTGGGATCGCGACTATCTCCTGCATCCGACCACGCACACCGCCAATCACGCCCGAGGTGATGTTCCCGGCCGTATCATTATGGGCGGCAGCGGTAGCCATGTCACCGACCGCGATGGCAACACCTTTCTGGACGGGTTTGCGGCGCTCTATTGCGTCAATGCTGGTTACGGCCGGTCTGAGATAGCCGATGCGATGGCCGAGCAGGCGCACCAGCTAGCGTTTTTTCACTCCTTCGCAGGACAAGGCAACGAACCCTCGATCACCCTGGCTAAGATGATCATGGATCGCGCGCCGGATCATATGGCAAGGGTCTATTTCGGACTTTCAGGCTCGGATGCCAACGAGACCAACGTCAAGCTCGCATGGCACTACAATATCCTGCGCGGCAAGCCGGAGAAGCGAAAGATCATCAGCCGCTGGCGTGCCTATCACGGCTCAGGTCTCGTGTCGGGGTCCATGACCGGGTTGAAAGGCTATCATGCCCGCTTCAACCTTCCGCTCGACGGCTTTCTCCATACCGACGCGCCTCATTACCTTCGTCGCGAGGACGGTGCACAGACCGAGGCGGAATATCTCGATCATGTGATCGCGCGCCTCGAAGCGCTGATTGAGGCTGAGGGTGCCGACACGATCGCCGCCTTCATCGGTGAGCCAGCGATGGGCACTGGCGGCATTCTGCCACCCCCCGAGGGCTATTGGCCGCGGGTCCAGGAAGTGTTGAATCGCCATGACATTCTTTTGATCGCGGATGAGGTGGTGACCGGATTTGGACGAACGGGAGAAATGTTCGGCTCGACCTATTACGGCCTGAAGCCCGATTTCATCACAATCGCGAAAGGTCTCACCAGCGCTTACGCGCCGCTTTCGGGTTCGATCATTTCTCGGCGCGTTTTCGATGTGCTCATGAAGGGCAGTGATGAGTTCGGTGTCCTGTCCCATGGCTGGACCTATTCCGCTCACCCGGTCAGTTGCGCGGCGGGTGTCGCCACGTTGAAGCTGATCGACAGCATGGGCCTCGTCGAGAATGCCAAGACGACAGGTCCCCACCTCCTGGCCCGTTTGCGCGAGGCCGTCGGGAGCCATCCGAATGTTGCAGAAGTCCGCGGCGTCGGCCTCATGGCGGCGGTCGAGTTCATGGAGGATCCAGCTCAGCGGAAGTGGTTCTCTCCGCCCATGAGCGTGAGTCCGAAAATCGCGGCCGCCATGTTGAGGCGTGGAGTTATTGTGCGCCCGATGCCGGAGGGTGACATCATCGGCTTTGCTCCACCGTTATGCCTGACAAAGAGCGAGGCTGATCGTCTTGCGGACGTGCTGCAAGATGCTGTGCATGAAGTTCTTGGCCAGTCGAGTTGACTTTGCCGTCGTTGAATGTGCCGTGCGCTTCTTCTGAAGCATCTGCGGTTTTTTCTCCAGGGCCTCAGGCCCCCAGCTTTTGAAGAGAGGCATATGTCCTACACGCATCTCATTCGTGAGGCCAACCTGATCGACGGCGCATGGGTCGCCGCCGATCTGGGTCGTACCATCGACGTGACGAACCCTGCCACTGGAGAGGTCATCGCACGTGTACCCAATGCTGGCGCGGCTGAAACGCGCCGCGCCATCGCTGCAGCCTATGCTGCATTTCCTGCATATGCGGGCCTTTCGCTCAATGAGCGTGTTTTGCTGATGCGTCGGCTTCATCAGGCGATCATGGATAATCTCGACGGCTTGGCCGCACTGCTTACGGCAGAGCAGGGAAAGCCTCTTGCTGAGTCGAAGGGCGAGGTCACCTCGTCGGCCGGCTATGTCCTATGGTTCGCTGAGGAGGCTCGCCGAACGGACGGAGCGGTAATTCCGTCACCTGTATCTGGCCGCAGGCTTATGACGACGCGCCATCCCGTTGGCGTCGTAGCCGCCATTACGCCGTGGAACTTCCCTTCGTCCATGCTTGCTCGCAAGCTTGGCCCCGCTTTGGCTGCGGGCTGCACAGTCATTGTCAAGCCTGCAACGGCGACGCCGCTCTCGGGTCTCGTCTGGGGCCATCTGACGGAGCAGGTGGGCTTTCCGAAAGGGGTCGTGAATGTGCTGACAGGATCGGCGCGTGAGATCGGCGGAGAAATCGTCTCTAATCATCAGGTGCGCAAGATCACGTTTACGGGCTCAACCGAGATCGGCAAACAGATCCTGCGCGACGCGGCGGGCACTGTCAAACGAGTTTCGATGGAGCTGGGCGGGAATGCGCCGTTCATCGTTTTCGACGATGCCGACCTCGAACGCGCGGTTGACGGTGCGATAGTCGCCAAGTTCCGAAATGCTGGACAAACATGCATCTGCACGAACCGCTTGTACGTACAGTCGGGCATCTATGATCGGTTCATCGCTCGCTTCGCCGAGAAGGTCACTGCTCTCAAAGTCGCCCCGGGTGATACGACTGGCGCTGAGCAGGGTCCCATGATCGATACGGCAGCGCTTGAGAAGATGGAAGACTTCATCGCCGATGCGCTGGCAAAAGGAGCTCAGGTCATCACAGGCGGTGGGCGCCACCAGCGCGGCGGTCTGTTTTTCCAGCCGACCGTCCTCGGCGGCGCGACGCCGGAGATGCGATTCAGCACGGAGGAGATCTTCGGCCCCGTCGCGCCCGTGTACCGTTTCGATGACGAAGACGAGGCCATTCGCGCGGCCAATGACACCGAGTATGGCTTGGCGGCTTATGCCTACACCCAGAGCCTTGCGCGGGCGTTCCGCCTTCAGGATAAGCTGGAATATGGGTTAATTGGTATCAACGAAGTCATGATCGTTGCGCCGGAAGTGCCCTTCGGCGGCATGAAGGAAAGCGGCCTCGGCAAAGAAGGCAGCTGGCAGGGTATCGATGACTATCTGGAGACCAAATATACCTGCATCGGCGGTCTTTGACTATTCCAGGAGCGATTAAACCTCCGGAAATGCGATCACACCGGGCAGTCGGCTCGACTGTCCGGCCATTGCCTTGACAAAGCGGCGGGCCGGTTAGGAAGCGGGTTTCAGCGCAGCACCCGCTTCACTTCATCCTGCACATGCCGAAGAGATGGCAGGTAGCGGGGAACCATGTCGTCACAAGCAACGCTCGCCGCGGGAAGTCCAAAATTAAGGGCAGCGACCACCTTGCCTCGCAGGTTGTAAAGCGGAACGGCAATCGATCGGAGGCCGAGCTCAACCTCTTGATCGATTACGGCATATCCCTGCTTCCGAACCTGATCCAATTCCTCCATCAGGGTGTCGATGTGGGTAATTGTATGAGGAGTGCGCGCAAGCCGTGATGTTCGATCGAGAATGCCAGCGGCTTCGCCCTGTGGGAGCGCGGCAAGCAGAACGCGGCCCATGGATGTGCAATAAGCCGGTAGGCGAGATCCCGGCATCAGGCTGATCGACATTACCTTTTTCTGAGCAGCGCGGGCGACGTAGACGATTTCTGTTCCGTCAAGGATAGATACGGAAGAGCTTTCCTTTAGCTCATCCGAGAGGTGGTCCAGCCATGGCTGCATGATCTGGGGCAGCGGCATGGTTGCCAGGCACGCGGTGCCGAGGCGTAGAACACGCGGCATGAGCGTGAAAAACTTGCCATCGTAATCCGCGTAGCCGAGTTGAGCGAGAGTGAGAAGGCAACGCCGTGCTGTCGCACGGTCAAGGCCTGATGCGGCAGCGACCTCCGAAATGGATTGACGTGGACGCTCGGCCGTGAAGGTCTCGATCACGGCGAGGCCTTTTGCCAAGCCGCCCATTGTCTCATGCCGTTGGACCGCCATTGCTGCCCTCGCTGTTCGCTATCGTAACAAAACGTTTATAGCGCACATCATCCGTTGAAGACCAGCGTGCTCCTGCTATTCGTTTTATCAAGGGACAGATTGACCCCACCTTTGGCGCTAGAGGACATACGCCCAATGGATAAAGCATTCGCCAGCCTGTCGGGCGCTGTGGCAGGCATCGAAGATGGAGCCACGGTCATGATTGGCGGCTTCGGAGGCTCCGGCGCTCCGATTGAGCTGACGCATGCTATGATCGATCGATTTCTCGCGACGGGCAGCCCCAGGAACCTAACGATCGTCAACAACAATGCCGGCAATGGCCATGTGGGACTTGCGGCTTTGATCGAGCACGGCATGGTGAAGAAGCTGATCTGCTCGTTCCCGCGATCGGCGGATCCACGGGTGTTCACTGAAAAATATCTGGCGCGAGAGATCGAATTGGAGTTGGTCCCTCAGGGCACTCTCGCGGAGCGCATCCGGGCCGGCGGTGCCGGCATCCCGGCCTTCTATACGCCGACCGCCTATGGCACCGAACTTGCTAATGGCAAGGTCATCGCGACGTTCGACGGGCGTTACTATGTTCAGGAGCGCTGGTTGAAAGCGGACTTTGCCCTGGTGAAAGCCCATATGGGCGATCGTCATGGAAACCTGACCTACAACAAGGCTGCTCGCAACTTCAATCCGCTCATGTGCATGGCAGCGGTAGTGACGATTGCTCAGGTTAGTCGTCTTGTGGAGCCGGGGGCACTCGATCCAGAGCACATTATAACCCCAGGGATCTTCGTGCAGGGACTCGTCGAGGTGGCTGATCCCCAGCAGGAAGAGCTCCTGAACCGCGCCGGAGCGCAGTATCCATGACCCTCAAGCTTTCCAACGCCCAGATCGCTTGGCGCGCCGCGCAGGACATCGCTGATGGCGCTTATGTCAACCTCGGGATTGGTTTTCCGGAGATGGTCGCCCAATACCAGCCTCCTGGACGGCATGCGATATTTCACACCGAAAACGGCATCCTGAACTTCGGGGAAGCGCCGGAGAAAGGAAGCGAGGACTGGGACTTGATCAATGCCGGCAAAAAGGCCGTTGGGCTTAAACCCGGCGCGGCATTCTTCCATCATGCGGACAGCTTCGCCATGGTGCGAGGTGGACATTTGGATGTAGCGATCCTCGGCGCTTACCAAGTTGCGGAGAACGGCGATCTGGCGAATTGGAGCACGGGTCCCAAGGGCGTACCAGCCGTCGGTGGGGCGATGGACCTTGTGCATGGTGCAAAGCGCGTAGCGGTCATTACTGATCATGTCACCAAGGATGGCAAGCCCAAACTGGTGAAGCGCTGCACGCTGCCGTTGACAGGTGTCGGCTGCGTCACACGGGTGTATACAAGCTTAGCTGTCATCGACATCCAAGATGGACATTTCGTCCTGCGTGAGAAACTCGCCGCTCTCTCATTGGAAGACTTGCAGGCGCAAACCGGTGCCACACTTCACCTTTCAGGTCCGATCGGCGATCTCGTCATCCCGGAGTTGAGCGATGATTGACGTACTTGTCTATGACTACGTCCGCCCGTCGGCTGGATGGATGGACCGCTTTCGTACGTGAGCCTTTGTAATGTCGAAAGCTGAATAAGAGCCGCGATCGTCAGGAGCAGCTGGAATGACGAATTCTTCTGATTACGTGCCGCCGAAGGTCTGGACCTGGGACAAGGGAGGTGCTGCAAGCCCCGTCACAAGCCACAACCGGCCGGTAGCAGGCGCTACGCACGTTAAGGAGCTGCCTGTTGGCCGCCACCCCCTTCAGCTTTACTCTCTAGGAACGCCCAACGGCCAGAAGGTGACCATCCTGCTGGAAGAGCTTCTGGAGTTGGGCTACGCCGGGGCTGAGTACGATGCTTGGCTGATTAGGATCAATGAGGGTGGGCAATTTGGTACTGGCTTTGTCGACGTGAATCCGAACTCAAAGATTCCAGCTTTGGTGGATCGCTCGGACGCGGAAACAATTCGCGTCTTTGAGTCCGGCGCTATCCTGATGTACCTCGCGGAGAAGTTCGGGGCATTCCTGCCGCAGGAGGCCAGCCAGCGTGCGGAGTGTCTGTCGTGGCTGTTCTGGCAGATGGGAAGCGCGCCCTATCTGGGAGGGGGCTTCGGACATTTCTATGCCTACGCACCGGTGAAAATAAAGTATGCGATTGATCGGTTCACGATGGAGACGAAGCGGCTGCTTGATGTGCTCGACAGGCGGCTGGCGGACAACACGTTCGTGGTGGGGACGGAGTACACGATTGCCGACATGGCTATTTGGCCCTGGTATGGTGGCCTGATCCAGGGGCGTTTGTACGACGCAACAGAATTTCTGTCGGTACGGGATTACCAGCATGTGCGGCGCTGGGCCGACACCATCGGCGAACGCTCAGCCGTGATCCGGGGGCGCATCGTGAACCGCACCTCCGGTGAGCTCTCTGAACAACTTCATGAGCGTCACAGTGCCACCGATTTCGATCTCATGACACAGGATAAGCGGCCTGCAAGGGGAGAGTGAGTGGCCCCTACCGGCTCCACCGACCATCCTCGTGGATCCAGACGATGTCAGCGGGGCGGCAGAGAGACCCCACCTCCTCCAGATCTTTGAAATTACGTCCGCATAGCGCACGAGTGTGCGAAAATGAACAAGGATAACCATCATGCGCAATAAGTTGGAACGCTTGCAGTCAATCATGGCGGATCAAGAGATTGATCTCGTAGCGCTTGCGCCAGGGGCCCACATGCATTGGGTTCTCGGATATCATCCCCACCCAGATGAGCGAGCAACACTTCTGCTCGTTTCCCATGACAGCGCTGCTGTTCTTGTCCCCTCAGTCAACGAGCAGGACATGCGCGCGCATACCAACCTGCCGTGTTTTTCTTGGAAGGATGAGAACGGCCCGGTCGACGCATTGAACGAGGCGCTGTCCACCTGTGGGATCAGCAAGGGTGCAAAGCTGTCTCTCGACGAAACGGCTCGCGCCGATGTTGTGCTACCTTTGATGCGAGCTTTAGACATCTCCGACTACCACTTCGCGTCCGAATCCGTAGGTGTGCTTCGCATGCGGAAGGATGCGAGTGAACTTGATCAAATCCTTCGCTCGGCTGCTGTGGCCGACAAGGCGATGGAAGCCGGGCTGGCTATCATCAAGCCAGGCATGACGGAGCGCCAGGTTGCGGCTGTCATCCGCCAAGCCTTCGTCGATAACGGTGTGTCGATCTCTTTCGCGCTCGTTGCAAGCGGCCCCAATGGAGCGTTTCCGCATCATTCCACCGGCAATCGGCCGATCTCCGAAGGCGACGCGATCGTCATCGACATAGGCGGTTCGCTGGATCATTTCTCCAGCGACATGACGCGAATGGCGATTGTAGGTGAGGGGCCAGATAACTACGCGCATGTGCACTCGGTGGTCGAAGAAGCCGTACAGGCCGCCATGGCGGCAGCGCGTCCAGGCGTGGCCGCGCGCATGGTCGATCAAGCCGCTCGTGACGTGATCACGGCAGCAGGGTTTGGCGAGTACTTCGTCCATAGGACTGGGCACGGACTGGGCCTGGAGGTGCACGAACCCCCTTATGTCACGTCCACATCAGAAACCGTGCTGGAGCCGGGGATGGTTTTCTCGATCGAACCCGGCGTCTACCTGCCCGGTAGGTTTGGTATCCGCTTGGAGGATATTGTCATTTTGGAGGAGCATGGGCCTCGCGTCCTCTCCAGCCTCTCCCGCGCTGCTCACAAGATCAGTTGAATAGGGAGATAAGCCGAAGAATTTATCGCTTGGCAAAACTTCTACGCCTAGTTTACATAGCGCACATAAGTTCGCAAAAAACGACATTTCGCCAGATCTGGATCTTATGGGAGGGATCGCTTTGAAAAAGCCTCTGTTGGTTACCGCCGCAGCAGTCGCCTTAATGACAAGCTCGGCTGGCGCCGAAACGCTCCGATGGGGCTTGGCAGGCGACGCGTTGACGCTAGACCCACACGCCCAGAACGAGGGCGTCACGATCATGCTCCAGTCCCAGATGATGGAGCCTCTCGTATCTCGGGCTCCCAATGGTGAACTTGAGCCGACCCTGGCGACCGAGTGGGCTATCAAGAAAGCCGACCCAACCGTCTGGGTCTTCAAGCTGCGTGAGGGTGTAAAATTCCACGATGGCGCGGCCTTTGACAGTGAAGATGTCGTGTTTTCGCTCAATCGCGCGAGATCGCAGGCCAGTCAGATGAAGGGCCTGATCGCATCGATCGCCGAAGTCAAGGCTACTGGTCCCCACGAGGTTGAGATTAAGACCAAAGGTCCCAATCCGATACTGCCGGCGGCTATGACGAGTATTTTCATGCTCGACAAAACATGGGTGGAAGCGAACAAGGCCACTGTGCCTCAGAACGTCGCTGCGGGTGAGGTCACGTTTGCTTCCACAAACGTGAACGGGACTGGTCCTTACAAACTCGTTTCGCGGGAGCAGGACAACCGCACGGTGATGCGGCGCAATGACGACTATTGGGGAATGAAAACCTTCCCAGTCAAAGTGACAGAAGTCGTCTTCACGCCGATTCAGAATGCGGCGACCCGTGTATCGGCTCTATTGTCCGGTGAGTTAGACTTCATCCAAGATGTGCCTGTCCAGGACATCCAGCGCGTCAAGTCGAATGCCGGGCTCAAAATTGAGACGCAAACCGAGAACCGCTCTGTGTTCTTCGGGCTGAATGTTTCCGATAAACTGCATGGCGGCAACATCAACGGCAAGAATCCGCTGGCAGATGTGCGTGTGCGACAGGCCATGAGCATGGCGATCAATCGCGATGCCATCCAGAGGGTCGTGATGCGGGGCCAATCGGTGCCGGCTGGGGTCATCATGCCCACTTTTGTCAGGGGATGGAGTAAGGAACTCAACACATATCCGCCGACAGATGTCGCGAAGATCAAGGCTATGCTGGCGGATGCCGGATATAAGGACGGGTTCTCCATCCAGCTCGATTGCCCGAACGACCGCTACATCAACGACGAGGCGATCTGCCAAGCCGCTGTCAGCATGCTGTCGCAGGTCGGGATCAAGGTGAACCTGAACGCAACATCGAAGGCGTTGTTCTTCCCCCAGATCGGCAAGCTCGAGACGGACTTCTTTATGCTGGGGTGGGGTGTACCGAGCTACGACTCGGAGTACATTTTCAACTTCCTTTACCACACCAAATCCGACGCGTACGGAAGCTGGAACAGCACCCGCTATTCGAATCCCGAGCTCGACAGTCAGATCAAGGCGATCGCGGCCGAAGTCAATCTGGAAGCGCGCGACGCCATGGTAAAGAATATGTGGGAGACAGTGAAAAAGGATGCAGTCTATATCCCAATTCATCACCAAATGCTCAACTGGGCCATGAAGAGCAAGTACACGGTCACCGTGGATCCAGACAATCAGGCCCGGATTAAGTACTTCAGTATAAATTAAGGAACTTTAAGGCGGGCGTGTCAGTGCGCACGTCCGCCTTCCCCAAATGGAGCGGGTAAATGTTCGTCGCGAACATCGCCCAACCGACGTTCCGAAAACTATCCACGCCGTGGACACTTTGAACACAAGGTTGCCAGGCAGGAAAGCGTTAGCATCCCAGCCCTATGATCGTCTTCTTTATTCGGCGTCTCGGACAGTCGTTACTGGTCCTCCTCATCGTAGGACTCGTAGCCTTTTCCATGTTCCGCTTTGTGGGCGATCCGATCAACAACATGCTTGGTCAGGAGCGAACTCAGGCGGATGTCGACCGCATGCGCGTCGAACTCGGGCTCGATCGCGCAATCCTCACGCAGTACGGGATCTTCCTGAAAAAGGCCGTGCAAGGGGACTTTGGCGTGAGCTATCGCCAGGGTCGTCCAGTGATCGAGGTTCTCGCCGAACGTGCCCCGGCGACGCTGGAACTCGCGCTGGTGTCGGGAGCGCTCGCGCTGTTCTTCGGCATCGTCTTCGGCATGTACACGGCGATCAAGCGCGACAGCTTCATCGCCAAGAGCATCATGACTGCCTCGCTTATTGGTGTGTCGTTGCCGACGTTTCTGATCGGCATCGCGCTGATTAATATCTTTGCGGTGAAGCTTGAGCTCCTGCCAAGTTTTGGGCGCGGCGAAACAGTGAAAATCGGCGGTTGGACAACAGGATTTCTTACGCGGTCAGGTTTGATCGCACTGATTCTGCCATCGATTACGCTGGGTCTCTACCAGATGACGCTGATCATGCGGCTCGTTCGGGCAGAGATGTTGGAAGTTCTTCGGCAGGATTATATCCGCTTCGCTTGGGCCCGAGGATTGAAGGAGCGGTCGATCAACTTCAATCATGCACTGCGCAACACGCTTGTACCCGTGATTACCGTTACAGGCCTCCAACTCGGATCGATTATCGCTTTTGCCATCATTACCGAGACGGTTTTCCAATGGCCAGGCATGGGACTTCTCTTCGTCAACGCCATTCAGTTTGTCGACATTCCGGTCATGGCCGCATACTTGATGCTGATCTCGCTGGTGTTCGTCACCATCAATCTCCTGGTTGATATGCTATACTTCGCTGTTGATCCACGCCTGCGGGTATCGGGAGGAAAGGGATGATTTCCCGCATCTCCAGTTTTTGGGCCTCCGATATCGGGTGGTCGTTTCGTGGCTCTCCGGTTGCAATCCTGTCGGCAATCATGGTCGTTGTTCTCCTGATGGCAGCACTGTTTGCACCATGGATCACGCCGCAGAACCCGTTCGACCCAAGCGAGCTCAACCTCGCTAACGGCTTCTCGCCGCCACTTCAGGAGAATCCCTTCACAAACGACTTCTTTGTGTTTGGCGCGGACAACCAGGGTCGCGACGTATTCTCAACGATTCTATACGGCCTACGTATCTCACTGATGGTCGGTGTGCTGGCAGTGGCCTTCGGTCTTGTGCTTGGGGTTTCGTTAGGCCTGATCGCAGGTTATGTCGGTGGGCGCGTCGACAGCATCATCATGAGAACTGCCGACATCCAGCTCACCTTTCCGGCAATCCTCATTGCTATGCTGATATTCGGGATCGCCAAGGGGGTCGCTCCCATCGAATATCGAGACCAGGTGGCGATCTGGGTTCTGATTGTGGCAATTGGCCTGTCGGACTGGGTGCCCTTCGCCCGTGTTGTCCGCGGCGCTGCCATGGTACAGAAGAACAAGGATTTCGTGCTCGCCGCAAAGCTCGCGGGGCAGGGACCGATGACGATCATGTTCCGGCACATTCTGCCTAACGCCATGAGTCCGATCCTTGTCATCGCGACAATCAGCCTGGCGCTGGCCATCATTGCCGAGGCTACCCTGTCCTTCCTAGGAGTCGGGGCGCCGCCAACTAAGCCTTCGCTTGGCACTCTCATACGCGTTGGTCAGGAGTTCGCGCTCTCTGGTGAGTGGTGGATCCTGTTCTTCCCAGCATTGACGCTTTTGATGCTGGCTCTTTCGGTCAACAGTCTCGGTGACTGGCTGCGCGATGCGCTCAACCCCAGCCTAAAGAGCTGACCAGATGCCTGTTCCCGTTCTTTCCGTGCGTGATCTCTCGGTTGAAATCCCGTCGCGCTACGGCGTCATGCGGCCTGTTGATCGGGTGAGCTTCGACATCGCCGCAGGAGAAATCCTGGGTGTGGTCGGTGAAAGTGGTGCCGGCAAGTCCATGACCGGAAATGCCGTGATCGGATTGTTGGCGAGACCGGCTCATATCAGCGGCGGCGAAGTCTGGCTGATGGGGCAGCGTATTGACACGCTTGCGACGGAAACCAAGCGGCGCATTCGCGGCAGGCGCATTGGCATGGTGTTCCAGGATCCGCTAACGTCTCTCAATCCACTGCTGACGGTTGGCCAGCAGTTGACCGAGACGATTCTCGAGCATCTCGCCGTGTCCAAGAAGGAAGCGCGCCAGCGCTCGATCCAGTTACTGCAGGAGGTGGGTATTCCGGCTGCCGCCGAGCGTATCGACAGCTACCCGCATGAGTTTTCCGGAGGAATGCGCCAAAGGGTTGTGATTGCCTTGGCACTCAGTGCGGAACCGAGCCTCGTGATCGCCGATGAGCCGACCACCGCGCTGGACGTATCCGTTCAGGCTCAGATCATCGGTCTGTTGAAACGGCTTTGCCGTGAGCGCGGAGTGGCCGTAATGCTCGTTACGCATGACATGGGCGTCATCGCCGAGGCGGCCGATCGGGTTGCGGTGATGTATGCCGGTCGGCTTGCCGAAATCGGATCAGTGAGGGATGTCATCCTGACGCCCGCGCATCACTATGCACGTGGACTCATGGCCTCTACTCCTCTCGCCTCCCTTGGGATGCGCCGCCTGCGCCAGATCCCCGGCTCCATGCCCCGGCTGGGGCGTCTACCCCAGGGTTGCGCTTTCAACCCACGCTGCGAGCAAGCGACCCAACGGTGCCGCGTTGATCCAACCCCGACCTTATCCGATGATCCAAATGGCCGAGCAGCCTGCTGGTATCCTCTGAAGGGTACGATATGAGAACGCCTTCCGAATTCACGGTGCCGAAAGACCGGCGAGCTTCCGATTCACTGGTTAGCGTGCTCGGCTTGAGCCGCACCTTCGACGTGTCGCCTCCATTTCTCAATCGCTTGATCGAGCGCCTGCCGAAGCGCACACTGAAGGCTGTGACCGACGTGAGCTTCAACGTCGAGCGCGGCACCGTTTTCGCTCTGGTTGGAGAGAGCGGTTCCGGCAAAACGACGATCGGGCGCATGGTCGTCGGGCTGATGGAACCTTCCGCTGGCAATGTTCTCATTGATGGGGAAAGGTCCGGTCCGGACAGTCGGCGAGGTGGCGTCCAAATGGTCTTCCAGGATCCCTATGCCAGCCTCAACCCGCGTTGGCGCGTCCGCGATATCATTGCCGAACCCGTGGTTGCCCAAGGCGGCAAGGCTACGGGGATCGCAGAGCAACTTCTTGAAAAGGTCGGCCTTTCAGCCGACGACGCCAAGCTTTTCCCGCACCAGTTTTCCGGCGGACAGCGCCAACGGATAGGGATTGCCCGTGCACTCGCGTCCAACCCCAAGCTGATCGTCTGCGATGAACCTACATCCGCGCTCGACGTCTCGGTCCAGGCACAGGTTCTCAACCTGATGAGCGACCTGAAAGATGAGTTCGGGCTGACCTATATCTTCATCAGCCATGACCTGACAGTCGTTCGCCACATGGCCGATCGGATTGGCGTGCTGTATCTCGGCCGCTTGGTCGAAGAGGCTCCTGTCGAGGAGCTCTTCACGGATGCCAAGCATCCCTATACACGCATGTTGCTCGAAGCTGCGCCGCGCATGGATGCTTTCGGCCGTGAGGCTTCGATCCCTATCGGTGAGATACCGGATCCAATCTCCCCACCACCAGGCTGCGCTTTCCATCCACGCTGTCCACTTGCCACTGAAGTCTGCCGCAGAAGCGTACCCGCGATGCAGCCAGTCAATAAAGGACGCGTAGCCTGCCACCACGCATTGTGAGCAGTGAACGAGAAGAACAAAGGAGCGATCTCATGAAGCCCGCCAACAGTCACGAGGCATGGGATCTTGTCGACGCTAAAAAGAGTGATTTCATTGCGCTGAGCGATTCCGTCTGGGACACACCGGAAACTCTTTATCAGGAGCACAGATCGGCAGCCTCACACAAGGCGGCCCTCGAAGCGCAGGGCTTCCGCGTGACTGAAAACGTTGCAGGAATCGAAACAGCGCTGATGGCCGAGGCCGGTGAAGGCGGTATCGTCATCGCGATCCTTGGTGAGTATGACGCGCTTCCAGGCCTCAGCCAGAAGGCGGGTTTGGACCGACCTGAGCCGGTCGAGCCCGATGGCAACGGTCATGGCTGTGGCCACAACCTACTGGGTGCTGGCTCACTTCTGGCAGCTACAGCCGTGAAGGATTGGCTGCAGAAAACCGGCACCAAGGCACGCGTCCGCTACTATGGGTGTCCTGCGGAAGAGGGTGGAGCGGCTAAGACATTCATGGTGCGGGACGGCGTTTTCGAAGATGTGGATGTCGCGCTTTCTTGGCACCCGATGCATTTCAACGGAATCATCCCGCCATTGACGCTTGCCGTGACCATGATTGACTTCGAGTTCACAGGCCGTGCTTCACATGCTGCCGTCAGCCCACATCTTGGACGCAGCGCTTTGGATGCGGTCGAGCTGATGAATGTAGGCGTCAACTATCTGCGCGAGCATGTTCCATCCGACAGCCGGATCCATTACGCAGTCCTCGATAGCGGAGGCCGTGCGCCCAACGTCGTGCAGGCAAAAGCCACAGTGAGATATTCTGTTCGCGCGCTAAAGCGCGTTAACATGGAGAAGCTTATCGAGAGGGTCAGGAAGGTCGCTGAAGGGGCCGCGACGATGACTGAAACGACGGTCCAATCGTCCGTTGTAACCGCCATGTCGGAAGTTCTGGACAACCCAACGCTGGAAGCTCTGCTGCACCGAAACATGGAGCGTCTCGGTCCAACGTCATTCGACAGCGAGGACCGCGCCTTCGCAAGAAGCATGCAGGCTACGCTTTCCGCCGACGACATCGAAGCGGCCTTCCTTTCCGCTGGCGTCCCGCAAAGCGAGTCGCCGCTCTGCGACCTGATCGTCCCCTTGGACGCAAGAGGTGTGCCGATGCTCGGCTCGACAGACCTTGGCGATGTGAGTTGGGTGGTGCCGTTCGCACAAATCTCAGGTGCGACGCAGGCGATCGGCACGCCGGGCCATTCTTGGCAATTGACCGCGCAGGGCAAGTCACCCATGGCCCATAAGGGAATGGTGCAAACCGCCAAGGCACTGGCGGCAAGCGCGATCGAGTTGATCCAAACGCCAGCCCTCGTCGAAGCCGCCCGTCGCGACCTTCAGGAGCGCACCGCTCGCACGCCTTACATCACACCCCTGCCGGCGAACCTCAAGGCAGGAACCGGAATATGAGGTCAGCCCTGAGGATCCTATCTCAGCCAAGAGAGTCTCTCAGTGACTTCGACCAAGTGCCGCGTTGGAAAGCGCTCGCTTTGACGTCCTCGATCCTGCCGGACCGGTAGCTTGCTGGTGCCGGGCCGAGGAGGTCGTCCGCCCTGCGAGCGGCGCATCCGCAAGAGCAGAGCCATCGGCTCGCACGCCACGTGCAGGACCTCCCCGGCCTGGAGCACATAAACTTCCTTGGAATCGTCGGAGATGATCGGGTCGGCGCCATGCCCGTGGATCGAGCCCCTCATGTCAGCAGCACAGCGGTAGTCCTTCTGCCTGGTGACAAGTTCTGTGTCGCGGTAACACCAAGAGATCAACCTCACTCGGAAACAAGCCCTGGTGCCACGGGTTCGGGAGGCCTGGCGCAGCTCCTCCAATTTTAGCGCGGCCATCTCGGCGTGCTAGCGGCTGGGGTCCGGTAGCGGCCATGCTCCTGGCCGGTCTGACGGGACGAGGAAGGCCCCCGTGGCGATCAACTTGGTTCACATCAGCTTTTGGCAAGCGACGAAAGGGCTGATGGCTGGAGCGGGACGGCTGCTTTCGCCCGGCGGCGTGCTCTACCTTTATGGAGCGTATACGGAGAATGGGTCTCACACGGCCGTGAGCAATGAGGCTTTCGACGTTGACCTCAGGCGCCGAAATCCGGATTAGGGTCTCCGAGACCTTGAGGCCGTCGCAAGCTGTGCCCGTTGCGCTGGACTGCTTCTAGCAGAACGCGTGCCGATGCCTGCCAACAATCTCAGCCTCATCTTCCGGCGCTCGGAGCATGCAAGCTCCGCCGACCCATGACAGCGGTTCCGGGGCCGTCCTGAATGGCAGGCGATGTCCGCTCTCAACGAAGGAAAACCGGGCGTTTCGATCAGCGAGGGAGTGCCACTACGGTGTCCGAAGCAGGCCCAGTCGCAGTTTGCGTGAAGCTCTGTCCATGTCTGCTATCGCACGCTCCTTGGACGTGAGGCTTGAAGGCTCACTCGCTGGCAAAGGTAGGCAGTTCGCGTTGGTGAACAAAGTCACCCTTCGCCAAATAAACCTCTTCCGCTGGTGTGGATAGCCTCCCCAGCACTGAATTGCGATGCGGGAACCTCCCAAACTTGGAGATTACGGTGAAGTTGTCCCGGGCTTGTTTCAACGAGAACTCCCAGATCGGCCTTAGGTTCTCAGGGGCTTGGTCGGCGACGCGTTCCGAAATGACGACGACACGTCTCATACGGTCCAGATGGTCCGGACCTTCCGCATGAGCGAGAGGCAGGAAGAAAAAGAACCTCTCCCAGGGGTCGGCGAGGGCCTCAAAATGCCCATTCCTGAAACCTTCCTCCGCAATCCGCAGAGCATCCGTGTCGGACGCAAAGGCATCCGGCGTGCCGCCGAAAAGACCTCGCGGGAATTGGTCGAGGAGTATAATCAAGCATAGGCGTCCGTGGGGGACCTCAAGCCAACGATCCAAAACATCGGACCGCGCCGCCTGAACCAAATCAATAAATGGGGGCAGTTCTGGTGTTGCGCCACCACGCATCCACCATTCCAGCCTGCGCCATTGGCTTGCTGCGTCCGCGCGCGAGAGGCTGGCTGGGAACCAGAAATCGTAGACCCTCTGCCAGTCGGTGGGAGACAACATGAAATCCTCCCTAAAAGGTTGTTTGATCGTACGGCTCATAGGCAGCAATGACTGTGCTCGACAGCACACCGTCGATTGAACCGGACTGGCATTCCCTAAAGGCTGGTCTCTATCCATCGCTGCACAGAGTGACACCGAGTCAGAGGATTTCAAATGTCAACTCGGGAACGAGAGCGAGGGCCTGTATGAACCGTTCTTCATATCCGGCTCAGCCAAGCACCCGAAGATAGTAGCGGATGCCGAGATGCAGCAGTTCACCGACGATCACGAAAATGAGCAGCCGCATAATCCACTGCTTCGCATTCTCGGACAGAGCCAGGCGTGCTCCCAAATAGCTGCCTGCAATGCTTCCTATTCCCAAGATGCCACCAAGCGTCCAGTCAACGCTGCCGCGGCTGGCGAAGATCACCATCGCCACGATCGTGGTCGGTACCGAGAGAAAATTCTTGATGGCATTGGCTTCAATCAAGGGCAGTCGCACGGCGAGGACGAGCACCAGCAGTAGGTAGGTTGCTCCATCGAGCACGATGAAACCGAGCCAGATCCCCACAAGAAAGAACAGTGACTTCTCCCTCAGGCCATAACGGGTCGTTCCGGCTGCGGCGGCGTTGATGACATCCTTGAGCTTGGTAAGTATGAGGACAAGCGCTGCTAGCACTGCGGCTGTAATAAAGATGCGCAAGTCGTGGCTCGGGATCATTTCGGCCAAGCCGGCCCCACAGGCTGAACCCAAGGTCACCGGAATGCTAGTCTGCCATGCGAGCTTCCACGGGATCTTCCCGTTCCTGGCGAGCTCGATCGTGGCCGTAATCCCGCCAATCAACACGGGAATGCGGTTGGTGGCGTTGGCATCGATGGCATGGAGCCCCATCCACATCAGCGTCGGCAGTGAAACCACCGATCCGGATGACGCGACGGCATTGAAGAACCCGCAGGCGAGGCCCGCCAATGCCGCGATGCCAAGGTGCAGAACGTCGTAGCCCATCATGACAGCCGCCCCTCAGGCGCAGTTTCAGCGCTAAATCCAGGTGCGAAGCATAGACTAAAGATTCCTAAGACATTCAAATACCGTGGGTCGCCTCATGCGGCGCTCGGCGTCCCTCCCGAGTCGTTCGCCGGGCAGGATCCGCCTTCGCTGCCTGGGGCGCCAGACTGTTGAGCAAGCAATCTGGAGAACATCCGCGCTGCCACAGGATTCTCGCCGTGGTGGTCCGATCATGGGAACGAAGGAACCGTCGCACGGCATAGGCATCTGCTTGGGGGCTTCTGATGCGTTGCGCCTAGGCGGGCATCGACCTCAGACCGGTTCGTGCCGATGGCTAAGCTTGCGATCGGTCCGTTCGCGTCAAATTTCATGTGAATCCAAGCCGTGCTCAACCGAGCCTCTCCGTTTGCCGGATTGCTTCTGCAATCTGGTCAGGCGTTTCCGCCGCACCCATGGCACGGGCTGCGTCTCCCGCCGTCAAGCCTCCCACGTCTCGACGACTGGGGTCGGCACCCTGGTTAAGCAGCAAATCGACAATCTCGACCCGGTTGAACATCGCCGCCGTCATAAGCGCGGTTCGGCCATCCTCGCCACAGCCGTCCACCTTTGCGCCGTGGTCAAGGAGCAACTGGACGATAACAGAATCGCCCTTGAAGGCGGCCCCTGCGAGGGGCGTCTGACCGCGATCGTTCGTGAGTTCCGTGTCGCCCCCGTGCTCCAGCAGCAATCGCACGAGGCCTGCATGGCCATGGTAGCAGGCAAGCATGAGCAGGCTGTCCCCTTTCTCGTTGCGAAGATTGGCCGGTAATCCCATCGCCAGCAGTTCGGCGAGTTCGTCGGCCTGGCCCGCTCGGGTGAGCTGAAAAACCCTTCCGGCGAAGGCAATCGTCTCGTCATCAAGGACGGGGCGGATTTTGAGTTCGTCCGACATGTAGCTTTCTCCACGGATCCGGATCGCCGGAGATTAGGGCGGGCAGACCCGCCTTCAAAGATGGACGAGCAAATGCATTGTCTCTTCTCTCTCCTCACAGAGCGATTCCGCAGGCTTTGACATGACGCGCCGCGCCTCAGCTTTCCGTCGATGGGAGGCCTAACGGGGGCGAGAGGACCGAGGTCAAGGACGTGGCGCGCGAAGCGTCCCCGTTCTCGTCAACCGAGGAGATGGCGGCCGCCCTTCCTCCGGGGCCAGCGAGGAATCCTTCCAGTTTAAGCCCCGGCCCGGGGTGCCGACCGAAATCTTGGCCGAGGCCTGAGTTCGGCTTGGCCGCTGAACGGGATCGGGGGGCGGCCCTTGCTTTTCGCACCCTGTCGCCCATAACGCTACAGTCGGCTGAGCCCAAGGTAAGCGCATGACCCCTTCTCGAGACGCGCTTCTAGCGCCGCCGCCCCATCCGGGGAGGCTCCTGCGCGATCAGGTCCTTCCTGGTCTCAGTCTGTCGATCAGCCAAGCTGCCCGCGAGCTCCGCATCGCGCGTCAGACTCTTCATCGTGTTCTGGCCGGCACGGCCTCGGTCAGTCCCGAAATGGCTGCTCGCTTGGCGAGGCTGTCGGGTACGAACCCTCACGTTTGGCTCGATCTGCAGCAACAGCACGACCTCTGGTATGCCGAACAGGCGCTGGCTGGGGTGCTGGGACTTATTCCCGCCCATACCCTGCCGGCACCTCTTCAGGCCGAGATTGGACTTCGCCATGGCCGCTGAGCCCCAACATCCGCCAAAAGCACGGACCGGGATCGTAGGACTGGACGACATTCTCATCGGGGGCCTATCGCCCGGCCACGTTTACCTGCTGGAAGGCTCCCCCGGCACCGGCAAGACCACCATCGCCCTTCAGTTCCTGCTCGAAGGAGCCAAAGCCGGCGAGGTTGGCCTCTACATCACCATGTCGGAGACTGAGCGCGAGTTGCGCGATGGAGCTGCCTCGCATGGCTGGGAGATCGGCGATGGAGTTCATGTGTTCGAACTCGTGCCGCCCGAGAACCTTCTCGACGACGAGCACCAGCAGAGCCTGCTCTACTCGTCGGATCTCGAGCTCGGTGAGACCACCAAAGCCGTATTCCAAGCCATCGACCGAAGCCAGCCGGCCAGGATCGTGATCGACAGCCTATCCGAAATTCGGCTGCTGGCTCAAAGCTCTCTCCGCTACAGGCGCCAGATTCTGGCGATGAAGCACTACTTCGCGCAGCGCGGCGCGACTGTGCTGATGCTGGATGACCTGACCACAGACAGCAACGACAAGACCGTTCATAGCCTCGCCCATGGTGTGGTGCGTTTGGAGGAACTCACCCCAAGCTATGGCTCCGAGCGGCGCCGCCTTCGGGTCATCAAATACCGGGGGCAATCGTTCCGCGGCGGATTTCACGACTTCATCATCGCCAAAGGCGGTGTTCAGGTGTTTCCGCGGTTGGTCTCCGGCGAGCATCGAACCGGCTTTGCCCGCCATGTGCTCACCAGCGGCATCGGGGAGCTGGATGCTCTCCTGGGCGGCGGCATCGAACAGGGCTCCAGCACGCTTGTCATGGGGCCGGCGGGATCGGGAAAGTCCCTTCTGACCGTCCAATTCGCGGTCTCCGCCGCAGCTCGGGGCGAGAAAGCGGCGTTGTTCATCTTCGACGAGGAGCTTAGCCTCCTCATAGATCGCGCCAAACTGATTGGCATCGACCTCGACGCGCTTCGCGCCAGTGGCAATTTGTTCATCGAGCAGGTCGATGCGGCTGAGCTGTCTCCCGGAGAGTTTGCACACAAAGTGCGGTCAAGGGTCGATCACAGCGGTGTCAAGACCGTCGTGATCGACGGCCTGAACGGCTACCAGTCGGCAATGCCGGAGGAAAACTTCCTGATCCTCCACATCCATGAGCTGTTGCAGTATTTGAACCGGCAAGGCGCTTCGACGTTCCTGACGCTGGCGCAGCATGGACTTGTTGGCGACATGAAGTCTCCGGTCGACGTCACTTATCTCGCCGACACCATCATTCTGCTACGCTACTTCGAAGCCTTCGGTCAGGTGCGCCGAGCGATCTCGATCATTAAGAAGCGCTTTGGGGAGCATGAGAACACGATCCGCGAAATCCGGATCGACAGCAGAGGCCTCGCCATCGGGGAGCCTTTGGAGGGCTTCCAAGGGATCCTTCGCGGCACGCCCGTCCTAGCCGATGGCGATCGGACCCGGCTGCTTAAAGACCGCTGAGCATGAGCGACCCCTCCCGATCCGGTTCCGAAAGAGCGCTCGTTCTCGCACCGCACGGGCGGGATGCGACTGTTGCGACACACATTCTACACGCTGCAGGCTTTGAGGCCGAAGGATGTGTCGACCTTCCAATGTTGGTACGCGAGATCGAACGGGGTGTGGGCTTCGTACTGGTGACCGACGAGGCCTTTCGCACTGCAGACCTGAAGCACCTCTCCCGTTGGATCGACCAGCAACCGCCATGGTCTGATCTGGCGTTCATCGTTCTGACGATGCGAGGCGGCGGCATTGAGCGCAATCCAACCGCCAGACGCTTTCTCGACGTACTCGGAAATGTGTCTTTCCTGGAGCGCCCTTTCCATCCAACCACTCTCGTCAGCCTTGCCGATACAGCGCTGCGCGCGCGGCGGCGACAATATGAGGCCCGCGCACGCCTCGAGGCCTTGCGCGAGAGTGAAGCACGTTACCGAACCCTGTTCGAGAACATCGACGAAGGGTTCGCCATCATCGAGTTTCTCGATGGACCCCATGGTCCCGCAAGCGACTATATCCATGTCGAAGCGAACCCCGCCTATGCCATACACGCTGGAATCCAGAACGTGGTGGGGCAGAAGGTTCGTGAGATGGTACCAGACGAGGCCGAGGCCTGGGTGGCTCTCTACCGCCGCGTTCTGGAGACGGGTGAACCCACGCGGTTCGAGCGGGAGCTCGTCGCCACTCAACGCTATCTTGAGTTGGCAGCTTTTCGGGTCGAGCCCGCCAGCCGTCGTCAGGTCGCAGTAGTATTTCGGGACGTCACAGCACGCAAGCAGGCCGAATTGGCCCTGCGCGCGAGCGAGGCCAGCTTGCGCGCGCTCAATGCAGATCTCGAACGAGAGGTGGAAGAGCGCACGCGTCAGCGGAGCCGCACCTGGCAGGTAAGTCCCGATCTCCTAGGCGTCGCAAGTCCCAAAGGTTACTTCACGAGTTCCAATCCGGCCTGGGAGCAAACGCTTGGATGGACTCAGGACGAGATCGCCCGGATACCACTCAGGGAAATGCTTCACCCAGACGATGTCGGGCCGACAAACGCCGCTTTCGACAAGCTCAGGCACGGAGAACCGGTTTTGCGGTTCGAGAACCGCTACCGTGCGAAAGACGGAACATATCGCTGGATCTCCTGGGTCGCCGTTCCCGAGGGTGAGGAGATCTACTGCAGCGGGCGCAACGTGACAGTGGAAAAGGAGCAGGCGGTCGAACTCGCTGAGCGTCAGGCCGAGCTCGACCGTCTCTGGACCTTGTCCGAAGACATGCTGGCACGCGCCGATTACCAGGGCATGATGTCGGCGGTCAGTCCAGCTTGGACTCGCGTTTTGGGATGGACCGAGACGGAGCTTCTGGCGCGGCCATATGCGACATTCATGCATCCGGACGATATGCCCCCGACCCTGGCGGCGCTGGCTCGCATGAGCGAAGTCGGTCAACCGACGCGGTTTGAAAACCGCATTGCGACCCAAGACGGCGGCTGGAAGCCCATCGAGTGGACGGTTGCGCCTGAGGCCGACGGTATCAACTTCATTGCCGTGGGCCGCGATCTCAGCGTAATGAAAGCGCGGGAGAAAGAACTCGCCGTGGCGCAGGAGGCATTGCGGCAATCGCAGAAGTTGGAAGCAGTGGGTCAGTTGACCGGTGGCGTCGCCCACGACTTCAACAATCTTCTCACGATCATCAAGAGTTCCACCGACTTCCTGCGCCGCCCCGATCTGCCCGAGGAGCGAAGGCGACGCTATGTGGATGCGATCTCGGATACGGTAGACAGAGCGTCGAAGCTGACCGGACAGCTCCTCGCATTTGCGCGTCGGCAAGCGTTGAAGCCTGAGGTGTTCGATGTGTCCAAACGTGTGGAAGTCGTCACCGACATGCTGCGCACCGTCGTGGGTTCGCGGATCCAGATCGTCACAGAGCTCGCCCTTGGGGATTGTTTCGTCCAGGCGGATGTGAGTCAGTTCGAGACAGCCTTGGTGAACATGACTGTGAACGCGCGAGATGCCATGGATGGCGAGGGCCAGTTAACTGTAGCGGTCCGCAGCATCCCTGTGCTGCCTCCTTTGAGAGGTCATGCCGGCAGCGTGGGACCTTTCGTGGCGCTGTCCGTTAGTGATACGGGAGCGGGCATCCCGGCTGAGAAGCTATCCCAGATCTTCGAGCCCTTTTTCACCACCAAGGAGGTCGGGAAGGGAACAGGTCTTGGTTTGTCGCAGGTCTATGGCTTCGTCAAGCAATCAGGTGGCGACGTTGCGGTTGTGAGCGAGGTGGGCCAGGGTGCCACGTTCACGATCTATCTGCCGCAGGTCGAAAAGGTCTCAGAAGAACGCAGCACGACTTTCAACGAGACGGCGGCGTCGGCGGAGGGGCAGGGTCGGCGGGTGCTCGTCGTCGAAGACAACATTGAGGTAGGGCGATTCTCTACGCAACTCCTCCAAGATCTCGGTTATGTTACAACTTGGGCCGCGAATGCGCGCGAGGCGCTCGAGCTCTTGAGCAAGTTGGACGACTTCGATGCGGTATTTTCGGATGTCGTGATGCCTGGCATGAGCGGCGTGGAACTTGGCGAGGAGATTCGACGCCGGTATCCTGGCCTGCCCGTGATCCTCACGTCCGGTTATAGCCATGTACTGGCAGAAGAAGGCCGGCACGGCTTCGAACTCCTGCATAAGCCCTATGCGGCCGATGAGTTGGCCCGGGTCCTGCGCCGCGCCATACGCCATTCTGGCGGGCTTGCTTCTTCAGCCTTAAGGTGAAGGATGACTGGGGACCCGAGTGGCCGAGTCCTCAATGGGCTGTTCGATTAAGTCCCTCAGGAACGATGCATCTACACCCGAGGGTCTAGAAATTGCTGGGGGTTGACGGCAACCTCGGCAATACCTTCAGGATGAACAGGAGACTCTACTCCGTCTCCCCGCTCATCGAAAGACTTAGCCGCAGTTGAGATCATTTGGTCGCGGGAGTGACCCGGCGCCAGAAATCGTCGAAGGCTAGGGCATCGAAGAATGCGTGAGCTTCCACAATCCGTTCGTCCCGTAAACGCAGGAACCACGCATATGTATTGACATAGGGCTGTCCGTCGCGTGCGGTGCCGCTGGCGTCGAAGAGAGCGACGACTGTGTCTCCGTCTGCATAAAGGTGATGAACTCTCGGCGACAATGGCTGGGACATCCGCGCGTTGAAGGGGCGGATCACCTCACTTAGGAAGGCCTCTCGACTCGGATAGGTCTTTGCTGCCAGGGAATTGCCCGTGATGGTCCACCGTGCATCTTCGGCCAAGAGATCATAGGGCCCGCCGGTCCCGTTTCGCCAAGCTTCGAAGGCCTGGGCGATGACGGCTTTGTTGCGTGTCTCTGTGGTATCGGCTTGTGCCATGGTGGATATTCCGGTGATGAGCGTGAGGGCGAGACTGGCTGCAATCAGTGCGGCGCGCATGATGATCTCCCAGGAGATGGAATAAGTGGTGCGATCTCCGTTCCGCTTAGGGAAGAGATTGCGCAGTCGTTGGAGGTCTAGATGCGTCTGTCCCAAGCCTGGAGTTGGTGCTGCCTGAGCATGTCCTCGATTGTCTTCGGTACCACGTTGCGGAACTTGCCGTCATCGGACGGAACGATCTCGATCATCCGGTTGATCATGTCCTGCGGGTCCATGCGGCCTTCCGGGGTGGCGAAAAAGTCGTCGAAGCTTTTGCGCAGGTCTGCACGCTTGGTGACGTGCTTCGTATCGTCAAGCCAGCGAAATGGATTGTCCGCCATGGTTTCGTTGTATCCCGTGTAGTAGGCTCCCGGATTGATCGTCTGCACCTTGATGCCGTGGGCCAACAACTCCTGCTGTAAAGCCTCGGCGATGGACTCGAGAGCGTGCTTGGTGGACACGTAGGTCCCCCAATTGGCTGGTGTGAAGAGACCGCCCATGGACGAAGTGAATACGACCTTGCCCTTCTTGCCCTCCGAAACCCAACGGCGCACGACGCCTTGCGTCAGTTCCAGAGGCAGGAAGACGTTGACTTCGAAGTTCCTGCGCACGAGATCGACGGGAATTTCCCAGACGGGGCCAGCCTCGCCCATGCCCGCGTTGTTCCAGAGTACATCGAAGTCCCATCGCTGGGCCTGGCCAATATCGTAGGGGTCGGTCAGGTCGAGACGCTCGACCCGGACGTTCCTGAGCCCAAGCTTGGCGGCCTCTTCCCGCAAGGGTGTCACCTGTGACGACACCTGCGTGGTGGCAATGATGGTGAGACCGTTCTGCGCCATGCCAATGGCGGCGGCTTTTCCGAAGCCCGAGCCTGCACCCGTGATGAGGATGGTCTTGGTCATTTGGCTGATCCTTCTAGTTGGATTGAAGAGGCAAGGTGGTTAAACGGCCTCTGCAGCGGCCCTGGCGATATCGGCATCCTGTGCGGGAGTGCCGCCCGATACGCCGACCGCGCCAATGAGCGTGCCGTCGGAGGAGGTGAGTGGGATACCGCCCGGAAAGGGCATCAAGCCGCTGTTGCTGCGCTCCAGACCCGGGGCCGGGGCTCCGGGTTTGCAGTAGTCCCATACGGCTTCGCTGGTGACCCCGAACAGGGCCGAGGTTCGAGCTTTTCCTTGAGCAAGGTCGATGGAGCCGAGGACGGCACCGTCCATACGAACGAAAGCCTTGAGGTGAGCCCCTTCATCGAGGATGGCGATATTGGCTCGCACCCCGAGCTCGGTGGCCTTTTTCAAGCCGGCCGTGATGACGGCCTGGGCAGCCTTTGACGTTATCATACCTATCCTCCTAAACCTCCCTTGAGGCGGCCCGAGCGCTTCCGGGGAGCACTTTGGACAATGGGACCGTCGGGTAGGCCCGCTCCCAGCCAGTCTCTGGATCAGTGGCAAGAGCCCACATCACCTCCGCGACCTCGGCGGCTTCAGCCGAGCCTGGGTGCACGAGAGTGGCGACCGTGGCCATGCGGAGGCGAATGCCGCGGGTCTTCAACGGAGATGCGAGGCCCTCGACCACATTGCGCAAGGCCGCTTTGCCGAGGCCGAGGCTGGCATAATCGGGCTGCGGCTCCAGTGCGAGACCGCCACCGGTCACCAAGATGGTCCCGCCCTGGTCCTCGAAAAGTCCGACCGCGGCGCGGATCGTGTGCAAAGCCCCGGCGACATTGACGGCAAGGTCAGCCTCGATCTCTGCATCGCTCATGCTGAAAAGATCTTGGCGGCGGACGTTGGCGGCGTTGTAGAGCACTGTCGTCAAACCCCCGGACATGCGATCGGCTGTCCGCACCCCGGCTCGGAGCGCTAGAGGGTTCGTGGCGTCAATCACTAATCCATGTGCGGCCACGCCATTGCCGACGAGACGGGCGACCAGAGGGTCGATGGTTCGAGGGCTGCGACTGGCGACAGTCACGGTCCAACCTGAGCGACCGAACCGCAATGCGGTCGCCTCCCCGATGCCAGGACCGGCACCGACGATGAGGAGGCTCCCGCTCATGGCAGGATCTCGGCCAATTCGATGAGGTTGCCGAACGGATCGTGGAAGAATGCCAGCTTGCGGCTGATGGCTTCCAGCACGAACGGCTCGCTGACGATGGTCACGCCACGCTCGCGCAGTTTCAGGATGGTGTCGTCGACATTGTTCACGTTGAGGCAAAAATGGTGATAGCCCGCATACTTCAGGCTGTCGCCGAGATCCGTGTAGGGTCGAACCTCAGTGGGGCTAGGTTCACCGCCACCCAGAACTTCGACGTAAAAGTGGTCGTCGTTTGGCGGCGCAAGGTAGGCGAGTTGCTCATCGGCATAAGTCCACTCGGCCACTACGCGGAAGTCGAGCTTGTTTACGTAGAATGCCTTAGCGTTTGCGAGGCTAGGGGTGCGGACCGCGACATGGTGACCGCGCATATCCGCGAACGTCGAGGCGGTGTTGCGGGGCGGCGCAATGAAATCCGGCATCAGATATCTCCTCTCTTGACCGGCTCGGCCTTAAGCCCAGCCGGCTTGGGAGAAAAGTTGCGCCTTTTGGAGATCTTCGTTTAGATTGAAAATCGTCCAATGAATGATGAGTTTATTTCATCAATGAGAGCGACCGACCTTTCAGAACTTGCCGCCTTTGACGCCGTCGCGCGGCACAAGAGCTTTCGGCGGGCTGGAGAAGAGCGGGGGGTCACGGCCTCTGCCATCAGTCATGCTGTCAGCAATTTGGAGGCACGGGTCGGCATTCGCCTTCTGAACCGCACCACCCGCAGCGTGTCGCTGACGGATGCCGGAGCCATGCTGCTGTCGCGCCTTTCGCCAGCCTTCGGCGACATCGGCTCGGCCATGGACGGGCTCAATCAGTTCCGCAACACGCCCTTCGGAAAGGTACGGATCAACGCTCCCACGTCCATCGCACCCTTCGTGCTCGGCCCTATCCTGGGGGACTTGATGCGTGCGAACCCCAATCTCGAGTTGGAGGTCGTCACGACCGACCGGCTGGTGGATATCGTCGAGGACGGATTCGACGCGGGCATTCGCTTGGGCGAAAGTCTGCGAGAGGGCATGACGGCGGTGCGCATCCGTCCGCGTCTACGCCTCGCGGTGGTCGGCTCTCCAAACTACTTTGACGTTGCACCAGAACCGAAGACGCCGGCCGATCTCAGGGCTCACAGGTGTTTCCAGAACCTCTACCCGTCGGGTGTGCGATACCCATGGTATTTCGAGAAGGAAGGCCGTTCGATGGAATTTCAGCCGACGGGCCTCTTCTCTTCGGACGATCACGATCTTCTGGTTCAGGCTGCCTTGTCGGGCATGGGTCTAGCCTACGTTTGGGAGGACAGGGCTGAGGCCCATATTCGGGATGGACGTCTGATCCGCTGCCTCGACGAGTGGAGTCCGCCCGAGGATTGGCTCTACCTGTATTACCCGACGCGCAAGTATATCTCTGCCGGTCTGCGCGCGGTGATCGAAACCATGCGCGCATGATCCCAGCCGGTATGACCCCACCATGAATTCAGGCGAAGACGCTGTTTGTCCAAACGGGATCTCGGCCTCGAAGCGAGAACCTGCCCTCCAACGATCCGCTTCGACGTGGCCGGAGCTTGCACTGGGGCAGACACACTTCCGCCCCAGCGCCTTCAATATCGAGAGAGGCTCAGTTCTTCGGTTTCTCCAGCACCGGAAACTTGATGCCGAGCTGATCGAGGTAAGTCGCGTATTTCGTCGGGTCATAATAATATTTTTTCATTTCCGGCCGATACGTGGCCATGATGTCGGCGTTGATCTGGACCTGAGGCTTGTCCGCGGCCGTGATCATCGGGACATATTTCTGCTTTTTCTGCTGCTCGTTGGTGAAATACGCCTTCGCCTGCGCCAATAATTCCGGCTTCAGCAGGAGGTCGATTGACGTCATCGCAATCACTTTTGAGCCAGCTACGACACCTTTATGGGCGATCGGCGTTGCCATCGACATGGCGTTGGCCCAGTGATGGCCCGGCAGATTGGGGATGTTGGCCGGATAGTTCAGGGTAATCGTCGGCACCGTCCACGAGATGTCGCCGATGTCATCGGACCCCCCGCTCTCCGGCTTGTCGAGCGGCGGCTCAAGTTTTCTCAGTTCTGTTGCCAGACCGTCCTCCTTGCCCTTCGACGTTTTCTGAACGGCCTTCGCAAAGGCTTGTTCGTCGCCCGTCCATTGCGGCAGCCCGACCTGCTGGATGTTCACATAGGCCGCTTCGGCCATCGGCTTGTTGAAGTGCCGAGGCGCAGCCGTGCCGATGATCCGGCGGCTGACGGTCGTATCGGTCATTTTCGCTGCCGCCTCCGAGATCGTGTTGGCGATATCGAAGTTCTTGCGGATGTTCTCGAAATCCTGTTCGCGGATGAAGTACCAGACCGTTGCCGTCGACGGCACGACGTTGGGCTGGTCGCCGCCGTCCGAAATGACATAGTGCGATCGCTGCTCGGGCCTCAGGTGCTCCCGGCGCATGTTCCAGCCGATGTTCATGAGTTCCACGCCGTCAAGCGCGCTGCGCCCACGCCAGGGCGCCGAGGCGGAGTGAGCGGACTCGCCTGAGAACGTGTACTCCACGGAGACGAGGCCCGTACCGTTGGACTGCCCCCATGAGGTTTGGAGGTTGTTGCCGACATGGGTGAACAGAACGGCATCCACACCGTTGAACACACCATCTCGTACCATGTAGGCCTTGCCGCCGAGAAGCTCCTCCGCGACACCTGGCCAGAGCATGATGGTACCGGGAATGTTCTCCTTCTCCATCAGCTCCTTGAGAGCGAGGGCCGCTACGACGTTCAGGGCCTGTCCTGAATTATGCCCCTCGCCATGGCCAGGCGCACCCTCGATCATGGGCTCGTGATAGGCGACGCCGGGTTTCTGGGAGGCCTTTGGAATACAGTCGATGTCGCTGCCGAGCGCGATGACGGGGCCACCTGATCCCCATTTGGCGACCCAGCCGGTTGGCAGGCCGGAAACACCCCGCTGCACGGTAAAGCCGTTCTTTTCCAGGATATCGGTGATGTACTTGGATGTCTCGAATTCCTGGAAGGCAAGTTCCCCGAAGCTGAAGATGGAGTCGTTCATCTCCTGCGCGAGCTTGGCGCGGGACTCGACACCCTCGATGGCGCGCTTCTTCAGGTCCGCGATCCGCTCGATGGTGGCTGCATCCGTTGCTGGTGCCTGCGCGAATGCGGGGGCGGCGGTTGAGAGAAGGGCGGCGAGAGCGAAGCTGGGCAGTAGACCGTGTTTCAAGTGAGTCTCCCGGGTCATGGACCGGCGCCGATTCGTCGAGCGGCGCGTTCGTATCCGAGCAGATCCTAACCTCCAGGACTACATGCACTGCAGCGAAGGCCACTCCTGATGGAATTCATAGCTCACTTCGGAACAAAAGCATTCTCGGCTGACGACCACCCGAGTTGCCCAATCCCTGACGGCACGTACCCCATGGCATCCTGCCCTCGAGCGGGACGGCCAATCGCATCGCTCCAGACCGGCGGATGTTTCGATACAGTGTTTGTACATTTTCGTTTTTGGAGGCGTTGAGGCGAGGGCCCCGCGGGATCCATAGCTTGCCCGGCCGGTCAGATCTGGGCCTGCCCCCCATCGACGAAAAGCTCGACACCGTTCACGAAACCGGCGTCTTCCGATGCCAGGAACAGAACCGCCTTGGCAATCTCTTCAGGCTGCCCGATCCGGCCCAGTGGAATTTGGCTTGTGAGAACGTCCTTCGTGCTTTGTGCCTGATCTCCGCCGCCAAAGAGTTCGTTCAACCCAGCCGTCTCGGTGAGGCCGGGGCTAACGGCGTTCACTCGGATGCGGCGATCCTTGAGGTCCAGGATCCAGTTGCGGGCAAAGCTGCGCACGGCCGCCTTGGTCGCCGAGTAAACGCTGAAAGCGGGCGTGCCGGAGAGGCTTGTGGTCGAGGAGGTCAGTACCACCGCTCCACCGTCCTTGAGGATGGGCAAAGCCTTCTGAACTGTGAAGAGCACTCCCTTCACGTTGGTGTCGAAGGTGCGCTCGTAATGTTCCGCGGTGATCAACCCGAGCGGTGCGAAGTCGCCGCCCCCTGCATTCGCGAAGACGACATCGATCTGGGCGTGCCGCTGTTGCACCGCATCGTAGAGACGGTCGATATCGGCTAGTTGGCTCATGTCGGCTTGGACGCCCGTCACCCGGCCGCCAATCTGTCCGACGGCGGCATCGAGCGCCTCCTGGCGCCGGCCCGTGATGAACACAGAGGCGCCCTCGGCCGAGAAGGCCTTGGCTGTGGCGAGGCCGATCCCGCTCGTGCCGCCCGTGATCACGACAACCTTGTTGATGAACCTATCGCTCATTGTCTGTCTCCTTGTCGGCAGCTTTTCGCTGTCGAGTTGAGACATGACAATGGAACGCTGATGCGTGTAGACGGCATTTGTGACACATTGCGTTCTATGAGAGGAACGATGGTGCATCCCGATCTCAACGACTATGTTTATTTCGCTGAGGTGGTTACCCATGGGGGCTTCTCCGCGGCGAGCCGAGCGCTTCGGCAGCCCAAGTCCAAGCTCAGCCGTCGAATCGCGGAGTTGGAGCGCCGGCTGGGTGTGAGGCTGATCGAGCGATCGAGCCGCCGGTTCCGGGTGACAGATGTCGGTCAGGCTTTCTATGAGCGCTGCCGCATCCTGCTTTTGGAAGCCGAGCAGGCGGAGGCCCTCGTAGCCGAGGCGAAGACCGAACCCTATGGCCGGATTCGCATGAGCTGTCCGACCGGCCTCGTCGAGGTGATCTCCGGTACGCTTCGGGCATTCCTGGCGCGGTATCCGAGGGTCCAGCTCCAGCTGCTCGCCGTTGACCGAGCCGTAGATCTGATCGAGGAGCGAATCGACATCGCATTGCGTGTACGGACTGACCTGACGAGCGATGCGGCCCTGACCATGCGCTCCTTGGGCACTTCCAAGCGCATTCTGGTTGCCAGTCCGCAACTGGCGAGCCGATTAGGGGACGATGTCGCCTCCCTAGACGATGCTCCGACCTTGAGTACCAGCGATAGTGTGACAATGGTCGATTGGACGCTCGAACGACACGATGGCACGCTGCACACGGTGCGCCATGAACCTCGTATCGCGTGCGGTGATTTTGCCTTCGTGCGCGATGCCGCGGTCAGCGGGTTGGGCGTCGCGCTTCTGCCAGATCATACATGCGCGGACGACCTCGCGGCTGGCCGCCTCGTGCATGTTCTGCCCGAGTGGGATGGTCGTCAAGGTATCATCCATCTTGTGTTCACCACCCGGCGCGGCTTACCACCAGCCGTACGCGCGCTCATAGATTGCCTCGCGGCAGGCTTCCCGCAATATCGTGTAGGCCGTGAGTAGATTGTTCAGGGCCTGCCCGGAAGGCTGTGGATCCGACCGACGCTAGAACTGGAATGTCGGATGAGGGCGCGTTTCGGAGACAAAAGGTTTTCTTGCCGGTAGGGTACCGACTTTTCGGCAGGCCCGAAATCGCTCGACACGATCGGCCGGGTAGGGATTGAAAGGGAGAGCATGACCCATGTCGCCCCTCACGCTATCCGCGTTCAATCGAGCCTGTTTCCCCATGTTCCCTGGTTGGCGGCCTTCAGCAAGGGTGACGCGCTTCCGGCTTGTGCCAGTTCCGACGCCGCCTCTAGCAAAGGCGCTCCAAACTGAAGCATGCGGGTCTCGGTCAGGCGCATGGAGGGACCTGCGATGACGATCACACCTTGCGCATCCTCACCAGATTGTCGGATCGGCGCGGCCATCGAACTCATCCCGGGCGCATAGACGTCCTGGAGCATGCTGTATCCGCGCTCGCGAGCCTCCTGGAGCATGGCAAGCAGGGCCTTGATCGTGATGGGCGCCCTCGGCCCAAAGTGCGAAGGCTGTCCGAAACCCTGTCGTGCAACGGCCTCCAGGGCCTGCTCCTCCGATAGGGTCATCAGCCACGCATGCCCGGCCGCGCTGCAAGACAGGCGAAGGTCGATACCCATGTCGGGGTCATAGAGAAGACCTGATCGCGCGCCTTGCGCCTTCGCCACGAGAGTCAGCCGCTCCCCATCGACAATGGCCAACCGAACCAACTCCTCGGTGGTACGCGCCAAGCGATCGATGATGGGCTGCGCGATGTCCACGACCCCGGATTTGCTGAGGTAACTCAATCCCAACGAGGCGAGTTTGGTGGTGAGAGCGTAATCGCCCTTTAACGGAAGCGCTCGCACGTAGCCGTAGCGGGTCAATTCCTGGAGCGTGCGATGACAGCCGCTACGAAGTTGACCCAGATCGTCCGCAATGGCGGCCAGGGCCGCACCGTCCGGGCGCGAGGACAAGTATTCCAGAATCGCTAGTGATTTCTCGAGAGAACCGCTCATTCCTCAATCCGATTTAGATCCAGACATATACCTATCATACAAACTCGTCAATTATTTGAATGATGTTCAACTTATTTACGACCTTCAGGATATGTGGACCATTTAGAAAAACGTTGTTATGAAGACGTATCGAAAATGACATGAGGCGCCAAGCGCGTCCTGCACTCCGGGAGGAACCATGAAAGTCACTTCGCTTAGCCGGCGAGCGCTCGGTCTATTGACCGGTGTCGCCTTGCTCACTGCAGCCGTCGGGGCGCAGGCCCAGGATCGAACGCTCAAGTTTGCCTTCAGCTTGGCGAAAGACCACCCCATCGGCATCGGGGCCCAGAAATTCGCGGATCTCGTTGCCGCCAAGAGCGGAGGAAAGCTCAAGGTCAACCTGTTCCCAAACGCGGTTCTGGGAAGCGACCCGCAGAACCTCTCGGCCGTTCGTGGCGGGACGTTGGACTTCACCATCATGGCCACAGGCCTACTCGCAGGCCTGAACAAGGAATTCATGGTCTTCGATTTCCCGTTCCTGTTCCGAGATTTCAAGGAAGCGTACGCCTTGAGCGACGGACCAATCGCGAAGTCTCTCCTTGCGAAATTGGACAGCCAGGGCGTCGTCGGCCTCGGGATCTGGGATCTCGGCTTCAGGAACATCACCAACAGCAAACGCCCGATCGCCAAACCCGAGGATCTCGTCGGATTGAAGCTGAGAGTCATTGCGTCGCCGATCTACATCGAGACCTTCAAGGCGCTTGGCGCCAACCCGGTCCCGATGACGTTCGGTGAAGTCTATGGTGCGCTCGAATCCCGCGCCATCGATGGTCAGGACAACCCTGTTGCTGTTATCGAGTCGGCAAAGTTCGCGGAGGTCCAGAAGTACCTTTCCTTGACCCGGCACCTGTATACGGGGATGCCGCTGATGATGAGCAAGAAAACCTGGGATGCTCTCTCCGCGGAGGAACGATCCGTCATTCAGGCCGCAGCCGATGAGGCGAAAGTCGAAGAACGTCAGGCTCTCCAAAGCCAGGAAGCCGGAGCCATCGACCGCCTTCGCAAAGTGATGCAGGTCAATGAAGTCGCTCCTGACGAGTTGGAGCGAATGAAAGAAAAAGTTCGCCCCGTGGTCGAAAAGTTTTCTTCCGAGGTTGGTGAAGCGCTCTCAAAACAGGTGAGCGATGAACTGGCACGCCTTCGCGCGAACTGAGGTCTTGCAATGCCGCTGCTCGGATCCGCTGCCCTCGCCATGTGGTGGGATATCGCTCCGTCCATCAGGACAGAGTTCGAGGATTGGCACTCCCACGAGCACTTTCCCGAACGCATGAGCATCCCGGGCTTCCGTCGCGGCTCGCGCTGGGCTGACAGGAAAGGAGGGGAGGGTTTCTTCGTGCTCTATGAGCTGGACGACCACGCCACTCTTGCGTCGCCGGTCTATGTGTCCCGCCTGAACGACCCAACTCCATGGTCGACCCGAATGATGCCGCATCATCGCAACATGGTGCGCAGCCAGTGCCGTGTGCTCGAAAGCTTCGGTGGCGGCATCGGACGCTGCATGCTCACTATACGTCTCTCACCGGTTCCTTCGAGAGACGAGGCTCTTCGTGAAGCACTCAGGGAAGCGCTGCGAGAACTGCCCCGGCATCCGGGGGTCACCGGATGCCATCTCCTACGAAACGAGGCTCCGAAAGTTGCCGAAACGACGGAGCAGCGTATCAGGGGAGGGGACGCGGCTGCAGATTGGATGATCCTTGTGTCGGGCTATGACGCAGATGCTCTCGAACGCATCGAGGCCATCGGTCTTGGGCCGGAGGCATTGACCGCGAGCGGTGCGCAGGGAAACAGGGTCTCGTCGATCTATCGCCTCTCATACAGCTTGGCCGCACACGACTTGGCTGCCTAACGACCGATCCGGAGAAAGGTCAAGCGACGCGATGACCCGAATGCTTTCCGCCTATTGCAAGGGAATCGAGATGATCACCATCGCCTTGCTCGGCTTGATGGTGGTCCTCGTCTTCGGCAACGTCGTCCTGCGATACCTTTTCAATTCCGGTATCACCGAAACGGAGGAGCTATCCCGCTGGATGTTCGTGTGGGTGACGTTTCTTGGAAGCGTCGTTGCGCTCTATCGCCGTGGCCATCTCGGAACCGAATTCCTCGTGGGGCGGCTGGGTGTTCGAGGGCGGAAGGCCTGCCTTGCCATCGGCTACGGCCTGATGCTGCTTGTGTGCTGGCTTCTATTCGACGGCGCCCTGGAGCAAACCCGGCTCAATTGGGACGTGACGGCGCCCTCAAGCGGCCTTTCTCTCGGTTGGTTCTACTCGGCGGGCGTGGCCTTCTCGGTCTCCGCGGCTGCCATCCTGGGTACTGAACTGGTTCGGCTTTTGACCGGACGCGCCGACGAGGGTGACTTGATCATCATCCAGGAATCCGAGGATCGCGCATGACGATCGCGATTTTCCTGGGCTCGCTCATCGGCGCCATGGCTCTTGGCATCCCGATCGCCTTCGCGTTGCTCGTGTGTGGTGCGGCGCTGATGTGGCATCTCGACATGTTCGACGCTCAGATCCTAGCCGAAAACGTAATCCACGGAGCCGACAGCTACCCGCTTCTGGCGGTGCCGTTCTTCCTGCTGGCCGGAGAAGTCATGAACGCCGGCGGCCTGTCGCGCCGCATCGTCAATCTGGCCCTGATAGCGTTCGGCCACGTGCGTGGCGGGCTCGGCTACGTCACCATCTTCGCCGCTCTTCTTTTGGCGGCTCTGTCGGGTTCGGCGGTTGCCGACGCCGCAGCCTTGTCGGCGCTCCTCTTGCCGATGATGGCGGCCGCAGGCTACGACAAGGCGCGCTCGGCGGGACTGATCGCCTCGGCCAGCATCATCGCCCCTGTCGTTCCGCCGAGCATCGGTTATGTCGTCTTCGGTGTCGCAGCCAACGTGTCGATCTCACGGCTGTTCATGGCCGGCATCGTACCGGGCATCATGCTGGCGGCGACGCTTTGCGCGACTTGGTGGTGGATCTCTCGGAACGAGACATTCGCTCGCCCTCCGCGTCGATCCCTGCGGGATCTGCTTACAGCCATCCGAGAGGCCACATGGGCCCTCGTCCTGCCCGTCATCATCATCGTCGGGCTGAAGATGGGCGTCTTTACTCCAACCGAAGCGGGCGTGGTCGCAGCCGTCTATGCTCTGCTCATTTCGACCCTGGTCTATCGTGAGTTGAAGATCGCCGATCTTTATGGGGTCTTTGCGAGAGCAGTCCAGACAAGTGCGATCGTCATGTTTCTGGTAGCGGCGGCGGCCGTCAGCGCATGGCTGATCACGGTCGCGAACATCCCGGGCGAGGTCGTCGTCCTGCTCGAACCGCTGATCGACTCACCAACCTTGATGATGATGGCAATCATGGTTCTGGTGATGATTGTCGGCACGGCTCTGGATCTAACACCCTCGATCTTGATTCTTACCCCCGTCCTCATGCCGCTCGTGAAAGCGGCAGGCATCGATCCGGTCTATTTCGGGGTTCTGTTCATGATCAACAATGCGATCGGGCTCATCACGCCTCCGGTGGGCGTGGTGCTCAACACGGTGGCGGGTGTTGGAAAAATCAGCATGGATGCCGTGACGAAAGGGGTCATCCCGTTCATGGCTGCTGAGTTCGCCGTCATGTTCGTGATGGTCGTGTTTCCTGATCTGGTGATGATTCCCGCCCGCTGGTTCTATTGAGCCGTCCTCGAATTTCCCACGCTACCGAGGTCCGACCTAGACCAACCATGGCCCCTCAAATGCAGGGGAAAGCACGACTGTGACTGACGAAACAGGCCCGACCCGCGGCTGTTGCACCCATCCAGAAAAGAGAGCGATCCGGATTTGAACAGCATGCTCGACTGGCGATCGGTATCGCTGCGGCATCCGAAAGTCTGCAGATCAAAGGATGGAGAGAATCGCGACAACGCTTGTAACGATCTTTCGAAAGGCAATATTTTCTCCCGGACCTCATTTGGTTCGGGGATTTCATCTATCATCGCTCCGTTCTTTATAAAGAACTTACTATTGCATCGTTCGCCGTTTTAACGAACCATAATGACTGCATTTCAGTGTGCAGGGTGCTCATGTCGAAGATTGTCGCGGTCGTCGGAAGTCCTTCATTTCAGTCACGCACTAGGAGCCTTGTCGTTCATGTTCAGGAACGCGTCGCCCATCGCGTCTCAGGAGAGGCGAGCATCGTTGACATTGCGGAACTGCTGTCCGGCCTGATCGCTCGCTCGCGCGATGATGTCTCTCTGGATGTCACGCAAGCATTGCTGTCCGTCGAGCGGGCGGATCTCCTTCTTGTCGGCACTCCCGTGTACAAAGGATCGTATACCGGCCTCTTCAAGCACTTTATCGATCTCATCGACTACAAGGCCCTGAGCGGCATTCCGGTAGGACTTCTCGCGACCGGCGGATCCGACCGTCACGCGTTGGTTATCGAGCATCAGCTTCGCCCGCTGTTCGGATTTTTCAACGCCCATACCCTGCCAACGGGTGTCTTCGTTCCTGATAAAGCATTCATTGATGGCCGCATTCAAGACCAAGCCATCCAGGGTCGTCTCACGACCCTTGTCAACGAGGCAGTCTCTGCCTTGCAGGCACGAGCGTCAACTGTCGGCCATCAGGCCGCCTGATCTGCAGATCATTCATCCATGCGCGGAGCCGTCCGATGACGAAATCCTTCTCTACCGTCTTCACTTCTTGGTCTGGCGTCGCGGATGCACGCCCACTGCACCGGACCGGGGCTTTCGGGGCCGTGCTGATGGCTACCGTGCTGCTGTCCTCCAGCGTGCAGGCCCAGACAAGGGTTCTGTTCGGCACCGCGGGCAATCTCGGCGATGCGTCGCTGGCAATTCATGTCGCGATCGAGCGCGGGTACTACAAGGAAAGCGGTATCGAGGCAGAGGTTGTGGATTTCAAAGGCGGGGCGCCAGCGGTACAGGCCTTGGTCGGCAACGGCATCCAGTACTGCATTTGCGCTCCGGAGCACGTGGTGCGTCTGCGTGATCGCGGGATCGATGGCGTTGTGGCTTTCGCGTTCGACACGAAGCACACCTACGCTCTTTTGACGCGCAAGGATTCACCCATCAAATCCTTCGAGGAGTTGAAGGGGCAGCGCGTTGGCATCACTTCATCCGGCAGCCTCACCGAAAATTTGATCGGCCTCCAAGCGAAACGTTCGGGTCTCGATGCCAAGAAGGACCTGGAACTTGTTGGTGCTGGTGTCGGCGCAGCCCAGAAAGCCGCTCTTGATACCGGACGGATCGCAGCCGGCATGTTTGGGACCATCAACGCATTGCAACTCGGTCATGAGGATTATCGGGTTGTTTTCGACTGGCGAACCCAGACCATCCCGTCCTTGGGGCTGCTCGCCCGTGAAAAATGGTTGAACGATAACAAGGACGCCGCGCGGGCTGTGGCGCAGGCAACGCTGAAGGCCCAGCGCCTTCTTCTCGACAACCGTGACATCGCCGTTGCGGGACTTCGCAAGCTTTATCCGGAACTCGACGCTAAAGTCATCGACGAGGTCGCCGACAGCTTGCCCAATCGCCTGAGCCGGGACGGTCTCTATACCTCTGACGCCTGGGAGCAGTTGCAGAAGGATCTCGTTGAGTTGGAGCCGCAGCTCAGACGTGTCGACTTCAAGGTCGGCAATCCCGACACATTTCTTAAGAAGGCTGGATCGTAACTCCCATCGGCCAGCTGCCCTTTCATCATTACCAGTGTTGAGATCATGAGCGAAAACCGCAAACACATCCGCCTCGGCTTCTCCATTTGGGCCACCGGATACCATCCGGCAGGCTGGCGCTTGCCGGAGGCCCGTGTCGACGGCACCTTCGACCCACGCTTTCTGACGAGGATGGCGCAGCTCTCAGAGCGTGGGAAACTGGACTTCTTTTTCATCGGAGACCGAGTCGTCGGTCTCCCTGAAACGCAGGCGGAGCACCCCAATCTCGTCCTGCGCCCTGAAGCGCTCACCCTCGCAAGTTACGTGGCCGCCGTAACGAAAAAGATTGGTATCGTCACGACCGTCAACACCACCTATTCGGATCCCTTCAATGTTGCCCGCGCGACCGCGACGGCGGATCACCTCAGCGGCGGACGCCTTGCCTTCAACATCGTGACGGGCCGGGATCCAGAGGCCGCGGCGAATTTTGGCCGCTCGGAGCATTGGGGCACGGACCACCGTTTTGATAACGCTGTTGAATACATCGAGATCGTCAAACGTCTCTGGGATAGCTGGGAGGACGATGCTCTTGTAGGCGATAAAGCATCTGGTCTTTTCATCAACCCTGAAGCGGTCCATCGCATCAACTACAAAGGCGACCACTATTCCGTCGCGGGTCCGCTTAACATCGCCAGGCCACCGCAGGGACAGATTCCGCTTCTCACCGCAGGAGCTTCCGAACGGTCCAAGGATTTTGGAGCGCGATTTGCCGACGTCCGCTTCGGGACTGCTTTACATTTGGAGCCCGCGAAAGCTTATTATGCCGACATCAAGGGCCGCCTGGCTGCATATGGGAGAAATCCGGACGATCAGTCCCTCGTAACGGGGATCGCCGTCTATGTCGGACACACGGCCCGAGAAGCGCACGACAAGTATCGCGAAATTCAGGACCTGACGGTTACGAACTACGATCTTGGGCCTTTGTCCGGTGCTCTCGGGATTGATCTGACAGCCTATCGCCTCGATACACCGGTCTCAGACATAGAGGAACTGGCCAGCCCCAGCACGACTGCCCGTCGGATCATCGATCAGGCTAAAGGCAGCTTCGGAACGGACCGCGTCACCCTTCGCGACGTCTTCCTGTACTTCCGCCGTAGCGGAGGCGGTGCGGAAATTGTCGGTGATGCCAAGGCTATCGCAGACCGGTTCGAGGAATGGTTCCAGGAGCGAGCCGCCGACGGATTCATCCTGTTCCCTCCGTACCTTCCCGGGACGGCGGAGCTCTTCGTCGAGTTGGTCATTCCGGAGCTTCAGCGGCGCGGGCTGTTCCGAACCGAGTACGAGGGCAAGACCTTCCGCGATCACTTTGGCCTGACGCGCCCGGCCAACCTGTATGCTCAGGCCCGAAGCCGCCAGAACTCGTCCGAAGCAGCGTGAGGGCGTACCATGAACACGCTCACTTCGCATGCTACTCGAACGTCCGTTCTCATCTCCACGACCGAGCTCGAAGCTGTTTCCAAGAGCAAGCATCTCGTGCTGTTGGATATTCGTTTCCGACCCGACAGTCCCGATGGACGTCCGGCTTATCTCGCAGGGCATATCCCAGGTGCGGTCTATGTCGATCTGCCGACCGAACTGGCGGGAGCGTCGAGAGGGCTTAGCGGCCGCCGGCCCTTGCCGGACATCTCCGACCTGCAACGCGATGCCCGCCAATGGGGGGTCAACCCGGATTCCACGGTCGTCGTCTACGATGACAATCGCGGCCTCCAGGCGGCCCGAGCTTGGTGGGTTCTGCGCTGGGCCGGTCTGACCGACGTACGCCTTCTCGATGGTGGCCTTGCCGCCTGGAAGGAGGCCGGGGGAATCGTCACCCGCGATGTGCCGCAGCCGACGCCTGGAGACGTCGTCCTCGCCGGAGGCCACCTGCCTGTCCTCGATGCGGATGCGGCTGCCTCCCTTGCACGCTCGTCCATTCTTCTGGACGCGCGGGGTGCGGAAGCTTACCTCGGTCGTCCACGCGAAGCCGGGAAGGAACCGGAGGGGCATATCCCCGGTGCCATCAGCGCACCAACCACGGAGAATCTCGACGCAGCGGGCCTGCTGACAGATCCCAGCCTGCTTCGGAAGCGCTTCGCCGCGCTCGGCATCGACGGGCAGCGGACGGTCGGGGTTTACTGTGGGGGAGGCGTCGCGGCGGCCCATCAGGTGCTGGCGCTGGCGAGCTTAGGGATCGAGGCAGCTCTGTTCCCAGGCTCTTGGTCTGCCTGGAGCGCCGATCCGTCGCGTCCCGTCGCGACCGGGGCGAGCCCTGGCTGAGCGACCCCATGTGCTTGAAGTGGAGATCCAAGTGGTAGCACTGACGCAAAGCCCCTCTACCCCGGCCGGCACTGAACGAACAGGTTCCGACGCAGCAAAGGGAGCGCGGCGACCCGAACTCTCCTGGCGGCTCGTCAGGGATAGGCTCATTACGCTTGCGGTCATTCTCACAGTATGGGAAATGCTCGGCCAGTTCGCCGTCGACCCCATCTGGATCAGCCGTCCCTCTCTCATCGCAGAGCGCCTCTGGAGCCTGACGCTGGAGGGTGAACTCTGGCGGAACACGCAACGGACTCTCGTCGAAGCATCCCTCGGTCTGGCGCTTGCCTTCACGGTGGGTGTTCCCATCGGCATTGCCATGGCGCGCTACAAATATGCCAATGCCGTAGCCGAGCCATTCATCATGAGCCTTTACAGTCTGCCGCGCGTGGCTCTTGCGCCGCTCTTCATCATCTGGTTCGGCATCGATCTCTTCTCCAAGGTGATGATGGCGTTTTCGACGGTCCTCTTCATCTTCATGCTCAACGTTCATGAGGGCCTCAAGACAATGGACCGCGACCTTATCGACCTGTTCCGGACCATGCGGGCCTCAAGGGCCTATATGACACGAAAAGTTCTGCTTCCGTGGATCGTGCCGTGGATCATTGCGTCCTTGCGGATCGGCGTAGGATTGTCGCTTGTGGGCGCCGTGGTCGGCGAGCTCCTGGGAGCGAGCGCCGGGCTGGGATGGTACATTGAGAAGTCGGCCGGTCGGCTTGACACGACGGGCGTCTTTGTCGGCTTGGTCATGCTCACGGTACTGGCCACAATCGGAAATATTCTTGTCGCTCGCCTCGAGGCGCGGTTCTCCGGATGGAGGCCCTGATGACGAAACCGGTCAATCCGCAAAAACTCGATGGCCACGCCAGTTCAGGTCACGATGTTCCAAAAATTTCCCTTCGTAACCTCAGTGTGACCTATCCATCGGGCGATGGCACGCCTGTCAAAGTTGTTCAGGATGTGAGCCTAGATGTCTCTCCGGGGCAGTTCGTATCGATCGTTGGCCCGAGCGGATGCGGAAAGTCGACTCTACTGCGCGTCCTGTCGGGCTTGCTTGAACCTGCAAGCGGCACCGCTCTCGTCGATGGAAATCCCGTCACACATGCCAAAGACCGCGTCGGCTTCATGTTTCAACGAGACACGCTCCTGCCTTGGGCGAGCGCCGAGGAAAATATTCTTGTCGGCGCCGAGCTTGCCCGAATCCCGCCTCAGTATATCGCCGAACGGGTGAAGAGCCTGATCGGATTCCTGCGACTGGCGGGTTTTGAGAAGAACCTGCCGCATCAATTGTCTGGCGGCATGCGCCAGCGCGTCGCTCTTGGCCGACTCTTAGCATACGAGCCGGAGATTTTCTTGATGGACGAGCCGTTCGGGGCTCTCGATTCTCAAACGAAGAGCGCCATGGGTAGAGAGCTGCTCCGGATCTGGACGGAGCACCGCCGATCGGTGTTGTTCGTCACGCACGACATTGAGGAGGCAGTGACACTGTCTGACCGGGTCGTCGTTTTGTCCGCTCGTCCCGGCCGGGTCAAGCTTGATGTCAACGTCGACTTCGAGCGACCGCGCGATCCGAAGGTTCTGCGCAAGGACATCAGGTTTATTGAGATGGTCGATCGGATTTGGTCAGCTCTCGATCTCCAGCCCATTTAAGTTTCTGGACGACCGCATGTCTTTGGCCGGCAGACTTGCCAGCCAGTTGCGGTCCATCCTTACTGGGCTGTCGTGATGCCCATTGTTGTCGACGATCGCGCTAGGTTTGCCGATGCCGGCATCAATGCTTCGCGTTCTCGTCTCAATCCTCGACAAACACGGTATCCCGTCCTTTTCGGATGGTTGGGAGGAGGGCGAGGACGAGGAGGATGATGGCGACGATGAGCAGTCCGGCGCTGAC